>NZ_CP029825.1:0-3274969 GCF_003233675.1 Burkholderia sp. JP2-270
CGGGCGACGATGCGGCGGCACGCGCGGCCGCTGCGCCGGACAAGGACGGCACGATCGGCGTGACGCGTTATGCGTCGTATCACGACGCGATGATGGTCGCCCGCAACGGGGTGGCGGCGGGCCGCTACCAGGTCGCGCTGGTCGACCGCAACATGCTCGCCGCGGACGGCACGGTGCCAACCGCAGCGGTCGTCGGCCGGGTCGGGCTCAACGATGCCGGCAATGCGCTGATGCTGTCGATGAACGATACGTACGATCGCACGCTGCGCGTGGCGTATCCGCGCGGGTTCGATCCGGCCAAGCCGCTGATTCGCAGCGAGAACGGCCGGCGCGTCGACGTGATCAACGCGCTGTTCGGCATGAACGAAACGCAGTGGGCCGCGTATCCGCGCCGCGAGGCCGACCTCGCGATCTATTCGAACAACCCGCTCCAGCCCGAGAACCGGCTGCCGGCCGCGAGCGGCCGTTGATGCCGGTGCCGCCCGGCTATTTCGCCGTGTAATGCGCACGCGTGGGCCGATGCGTTTCGCGAACCCGGCGGGCAAGGCGCTCAGCGTCGAAGACCTGGCCGAGATGGTGCGCCAGAGCGGTTGGGACGGCAAATCGCCGGTGATCCTCTATGCGTGCGGAGCGGGCACGCGGGTGAGCCCGCTCGCGCAACTGCTCGCGAACGTGCTCGGGGTCGACGTCTATGGCGCGAGCGGCTTCGTCGCGTGGCGTTCGCCGCGCTATCGCAGCGACGGCAACCCCGACTCGGGCTATACGAGCGGCATCGTGCTGGAGCCCGGTGCGCCCGATCAGGCAGGCGTGCCCGACCATTCGGTGCAGCATGCGCCGCGCACCTACCGTTTCTCGCCGGCGCTGGCGGTCATCGACCAGGGCGCGCATCCGGTCAACTGGAGCAACGTGGCGCTGCGCCCGGTGTCGAATCGCTGGGGCGGCAGCGACACGACCGGCGAGGCGCGCGTGCCGCTCGGCGTGTACGTGTGGCGCGTGCTGACGAAGCGCGGATCGATCGTCAATCCGCGCAGCGGCCGCTCGGCGAGCGCGCTCGAGATGACGCACGCGCTGGAGGAACCTCGCGTGGAAGGGCTACACGCCGGCGTGCCGTCGCGCTGGAGGGGCGCACAGCGGCGCCGATCCGCGTTGCTGCAGGAATTCGCGACCTGATCCAGGCACCGGTATTCGGACGGCTCGGCGACGACGACCGCGGCCGGGTGGCGGCGCGCGATCCCCAATCCGGGCCGCCGGCTCGCGCGTTTCCAGATCGAACCCGATGTGAGCGGCAAGTTTCTCGCCGGGCGCGCGCAGCCGGTTCGCATCAATCCGCTGGAACTGCGGCCCGTGCCGGGCTCGAGCGTCGTGAACCTGCTCGGCCACGCGACCCGCGCGGCAGTTCCTGAAGGTGTCGGGTTTCGACATCGCCGAATCGCACGGCACGAAGCCGCGCGACGTGAGCTGGGAAAGCTCGGCGCCGTCACGCAAGGCGGCAGCACGATGTCGCCGCGGGAATTCGCCCGCAAGCTGCTCGACGATCCCGCCTATACGGAGGGCAACGGCGTGCTGCTGACGGGCTGCTATCTCGGCTCCGGCGGCTATCCGTTCGCGCAGGAGCTCGCCTACGAGCTGCAGGTGCCCGTGATCGCGTCGATCGCGTCCAACTCGGTGCGCGCACCGGGGCGCTGTTCCTGCATCCGAACAGCGACGACATTGTCGTGCCGGCACACGATCCCGACGTGTCGACGCGGCTCTATCTGCACATCCCGGAGACGCCCGACGCGAACGAACCACCGATGGTGTTCGCGCGGCGGGCGAGCCCATGCCGGGCGCGGCCGCGCACGGCGACGCGCCGGTCGAACCGGTGCGCCCGATCGAAGCGCAGATCGATCCGGAAGCGGACAGCGGGCGGCGCGGCAACGCCGGCACGCCGGGCGATGCCGGGCGGCCGGTGTCGAAGCCGCGCGGCCCGCGCATCCGCGCCTCGCGCCCGAACCGGACGCGGGCGAGCCGCCCGTTTATGTGCCGACCCCGCTCGTCGAGGTCGGGCCGGGACAGATCTTCACGGCGGACGAATGGGCCACGCGCACCGAGCAGGCCGCCGAAGCCGAGGCCGACGACGGCCTGTCGGGCATCCCGCAGAAAATTTATCCGAAGAGCAGCCGCGTTTATACCGATCGCAAGGTCGTCAACGACGGTGTCGTCACGACGACGGTCCACGGCCAGTCGGTGCTGCAGACGGGATTCGACGACGTAACCGGTGTCGACGCGACGCAGCATCCCGAATTCCTGCGCCCGGCCGACACGCTGCTGATGCCGTCCGACGATCCGCTGCATGCGATCGGCGCGCGCGGGCTGATGTCGCCTCCCGGCCATCACGTGGTATTCGGGCACGGGATGTCGGCGGACGCGATGCTCGGCCCCGAAGGCCGGCCGATCACACCGGACGAGGTGGCCGAGCGTGTCGCGCCGCATCTCGAACCGGGGCAGGACGTGACGCTGTATTCGTGCTTCGGCGGTTCGAACAAGCATGATCCGTTGCGCGTCGCGCCCGGTCAGGTGCGGGCCGCGAGCACGACGTTCGCTGCCGCGCTCGCGCAGCGCCTGTCCGAGATCACGGGGCGGCCGATTACGGTCTGGGCGCCGCCGGACATCCTGCTCGTCGAGCATGACGGTTCGACCGCCGTGCGCGGGACGCGACTGACCGGCCAGGTCGACAAGGACCGCCTGCCGATGCAGAGCTTCCGCGGCGACCCGGCGCGCGCGGGCCGCCCGGCGCTTCCCGCCGCGCCGGACGCGCAGCCGTCACCGGCCGCCACGCACACGGCGGCCCGGCCGATGCGCGACACGCCGGCGCGGCCGACGGTGCCGCGCGTGCCCGATCCGACGTTTGCCGACCCCGGCTACGACTTCACCGCGATTCCGGACGATACGTTCGAATCGGTCACGCTCGACCATCCGTTCCGCAGCGCGCTGACCGATCGGCCGGGCGTGATCGGCGACGCCGCGCGCGTCACGCGCGCCGGCGGCACCGTGAGCCAGCACTGGCCGAGCTATTTCCTCGACGACCCGCAGCCGACCCGCGTGATCGACGGCGTGATGCAGGCGTTCGACGAGGCCGGCCTGGCCAACCTGCGCGTCGAATTCGTGACGCGCGACGGCAGCATCGTGCTCGGCAGCGGCACCGATTTCGGCGCGCTCGATCCCGAGGACGGCTGGTTCCGGTTCAGCGGCACGGTGCCCGACGCAACGGCCGCGGCAACGCACGCGCAGGGCCGCGCGACGCCAGACGGACAGCGCGCGTTGCCCGAAGGCACGCGGGTGGTCGCGCACGACGATCTCGGGCAGGCGCTCGATGCGGCGCATCCGGGGCCGCGCAATTACGCGTACGTGCCGGCCGATGCGTTGCCGGACGAAACCGCCTTCGCACAGGGCGACCTGACGGCGCAGGAGCGCGTCGCGGCCAGCGCGGCCGCGAACCTGGCCGCCGTCAATGCTGCCGCACCGGCCGACGTCGTGCTGTTGTCGGCGCTCGGCCACGATCCGGCACGCGCGCTGCGCGTCACGACGCCCGGCGGCGAGCTGTTCAAACCGGCCGGCGTCGACATGTATGTCGTGCGAACCCGCGACGCGGCAACCGGCGACGTGTCGTACCGGCTCGTCGGCGTGGATCGCTCCGGATTGCCGGAAGGCTATGCGGCCGTGCATGCCGGCGGAACGCGCGCGGTCGGCGCGGCCGACGGCAGCCCGACATGGCCGATGATCGGACCGGCGGGCTCGGCCGCCGGCCGCCTCGCGGGCGCCGCAGGCGATCCGTCCGGCGCGTCGACGCCCGCTACCGTCTCCGGTCATGCGGGTGCGCCTGCCGCACCCCAGGGCGCCGCGCCGGCCGCAACGGCCGACCCGCAGGCGCGCGCCGCCGCATGGCTCGACAGCCTCGGCCGGCGCACGCTCACGCGCGTCGACGGCCGGCACGCGCCGACCCTCGACGGGCTGGCGCGCCAGCTCGGCCCAACGCGCACGTGCTGGTCACGACGCATACCGCGCAGCCCGCCGGCAACGCCGAACACGCGGCGCCGGCGTTCGTCGCGGTGCTCGAGACCGACGCGCATGGCGCGCTCGGCCCGGTGCGGATGCTGGACGGCAAACGCCCGCCGCGCGCGATTCGCAACGCGCTGGAGAAAACCGGCAGCAGCGGGCGCAGCGCGCGCCGCCAATACGATTTCTACGTATCGCCGGTGGCGCACGACGAGCTGATGCAGCTCGGCGGCCCGTCGAAGATCGAGACGCCGGACGGCAAGTCGTCGTGGTCCGTGGCCGCGTCGGGCCGGACGATCGATCCCGCGCTCGCGGCCGACGTCGCGAAGCTGCACGACGCGCCGGGCTTCAAGCGGCCGCGCCAGGCCGTGCGCGCGGTCGAAGGCGAGCACCGCTGGATTCACGTGGTCGAGGACGAGACGGGCAAGGTGCTCGGCTACGCGCAGCGCAACACGAACCACGAATGGAAGTACTACGAAAAGGCGCCCCTCGGCGATACCGAGATTCCCGAGCAGGATCTGCGGGCCGTGTTCCGGCGGCGGCGCCGGGGCGGCATTCCGGTCGGTCGCTCGCCGCGACGCGGCATCCGGTTCGTGGTCAGCGACGTCAAGCCGGAGACCGTCGAGCGCATCGGCGGCTTCCGGCCGGCGAAGGACGCCGATGCCGTCGACAAGAAGCCGTTCCGCTCGGCCGGCGACATGTTCCAGTCGATCGTGCCGGTCCGCAAGCCGCTGGCGCGCGCGGAGCAGGGCGACAACGCGAACGCGGCGCCGCTGCCGCCGGTCGATCCGCACCTGTTGCCGTCGGACAAGTCCGTGCTCAACGCGGTCGATTTCAGCGGCAACGGCGTGCCGCACCTGTTGACCGCGATCCGGAACGGCTCGGTGGACGGCGGCCGCCACGTGATCTACGTGTTCAGGACCGACGGTGCGGTGGCCGAGGCGCTCGGCAATCCGCTCGGCGTGATCGCGGCGCGCAACGGCGAGATGCGCTGGTTCGACGAGGTCCGTCACGCGAACAACCCGCACCATCAGGGTATTGCGCTCGACGAAATGCCGATCGGCACCGATCGTTTCGGCGCGGACGTGCATTTCCTGCTCACGCAGTTGCAGCCCGGCGCGTTCCTGAAGAGCGCGCGGCCGACGCGCGTCGCGGCGCTCGAAGCGCGTGCGAAAGCGCTTCGCGAGCAACTCGCCGACGCGCAGGCGCGCGGCCAGCATTCGGCGCCGTTCCGTGCGCTCGCGGCCCGCACCCAGCACGGCTACAACGAAGTGCTCGGCGAATTGCGGCGCCTGCGGCGCAACGGCACCGCGCCCGAGCCGCTGTCGATCGAACCGTACCAGCCGGGGCTGTCGGCGGCCACGGTCGTCGAGTTCAGCCTGCGCAACGGCGCGGCCAAGCCCGAGGACTATTTCGCGACGCACGAGCAGATCGAGGCCTTCAACAAACAGGCGCAGCGGGCCGGCAACGTCGATCTCGTGCTGAAGGGCGACCCGCAGGCCGTGATGGTCGACGTGGGCATGTGGAAGACGCTGCTCAACAAGCTGTATGTCGCGCGCGACGTGTCGACGTCGGCGTCGCGCTTCCTGCCCGTTCACGGCAAGCTGCGCCCGCACACGCGCCGTGTCGGCGCGGCGACCGTCGCCGACAAGCGGATCCGGCAATTTTTCACGCGCTCGAACGAACAGCTGCAGGATCGCATGGTGCCGATGGCGCGTTCGTTCTCGCTGAGCGACGATCCGGCATTGATGGGCGCGCTCGTCGAGCGGTACGGCGGCGTGATGCCGGTCGTCACGCTCGTGATCGATCCGCATTCGCTCGCGGCCGCGCTCGGCAAGGCGCACGATCCGGCGTTCCTGAGCGCGGTGCAGGCGCTCGGCGACCAGAAGAATGCGGTGTTCGACGGCGAGAACGGGATGATCCATCCCGCGCCCGGTTCCGACGGAAAGGCGCTCGCGCTCGACGATCTCGCGCACCTGCATCGCTGGCTCGACGAGGCGGCGCGCACGGGTTTCGCGATCCGGCTCGAGACCGCGCCGTCGCGCGCGCTCGTGTCCGGTGCCGACTACCGGTTCCAGTCGGGCACCAACGACACGTATCACGACTACGTGCGGGTCTTCACGGCGCTCGAACGCTGGTCGAACGCGCATCCCGACACGACGGCGCCGAACGTGATGGTCACGTTCCACGGCTGGGACGCGGTGCCGGAATCGGTGCCGGGCGCGGGACATGAGAAGCTGCTGCGCGCGGTGCTCGAGCGCAAGGGGCTCGAATGGGTGCACATGGGGCTGTCGTACGGCACGCACGGCGCCGACTTCATCGGCAACCAGGATCTCACCGGCGCGCTCGCGAAGCTGATCGTCGAAAACCGCAACCGGCCCGAGGTGATCGACCGCCTGCACGGCGCCGATGCGCTGACGCGCGTGTTCGAGCGCGTCGACCGGAAGACGCTGGCGAACCAGCATCAGTTGCTGTTCGCGGAGGTCGAGCGGATCGGCGCCGCGCACGGGATGACGCCCGCCGACGTGGCGGCGCTGCGCCGGAAACTCTATGAAGGCAACACGACCGTGTGGCTGAACCAGGCGCGCAAGGCGACGATCGAGCACGCGACGAAGCAGTGGGAGGCCGACGGCAACAAGCCGCGCAATACGACGGACGAGGGCGCGCGCACGTTCGGCGGCCGCTGGCTGGCGGAATACGGCAGCGGCGTGCCCGACCGGGTGACCACCAGCGCGCGGCCGGCCGCGGCGGACCCGCTCGACCACTGGCGTGCGGTCGTGCGCGATCCCGCGCTGATCAACGATGGCACGAAGCCGATCGGCGCGAGCCGTCGGGAAGCTGCCCAGCTTGCGAAGGTCGATATTCCCGACGAGAAGCGCGCGCAGGCGGAACTGCATGCGCTGCGTGTGCACGACGAGCCGATCGGCGACAACCGGCCGCCGCCGTCGTCGCGGCGGATTGCCGGCGACATCACGGCGGCCGCCGTGACCGGTGGCGCCGGGGCCGGCTTGCTCATCGGGGTGGGCCGGGAGTCGGTGCGCACCGCGACGAATTCGCTGTATGCGGGGCTGCGGGTCGGCCGCGTGTTCCAGGCGCTGCATCACGGTGCGGTCGCCAGCCTGAAGAACGGCGATCCGCGCGTGTTCGACCGGGTGGTCGACCGGCTCGTGCGCGGGCTGCAGACGCAACTGAAGGCGAACGGTTTCGACGTCGCGGGGCGCGGCGCGCAACTCGAGCAGATCGCGTACGAGGGCAAGGCAAAGGCTGCGCAGCTGCGCGCGCTCAACGATGACGGGCAACTGTCGTTCGACGATACGGTGACGCATACGAAGGCGATCGCCGCCGACATGCTCGCGCAGATGCAGGGCGTGGTGGGCGGGACGTCGCTGAAGCTGCTGCATCACGGCAGCCCGCGACACTCGATCGGCCGAATCGGCCGCGTGCTTGCGCTGGGCGGTTACGCCGGCTCGATCACGATGAACGTGGCCAAGGCGTACGCGACGGGAGACTTGCTGGCCGGCGGGCAGGCTGTGGGCGGGCTATTCAGCGCCGCTTATACCGGCATCGTTTACAAGGGCAGCCTGCGCGGCGTGAATGCCGAGAATCGCAGCCAGCTGGCGCGTACCGTGAGCGCGACCGGCGATTACCTGACATCGGCGATGAGCATCGCAAGCGGCATCCACACCGCGATGACGGGCGATCCGTACACCGGCACGCTGACGACGATGTCCGGCGTGCTGCTCGGCGCCGGGCGCCTGCATTCGCATTTCCCGAATGCGACGCCGTGGCTGGAGCGCTTGCCGACCGGCATCGCGCTGGCGCCGGTGGCGATCTTCGGCGTGATGCAGGGGATCAGTCTGGTTACCTCGGCGACGGCGTCGGATGATAAGCACAAGGCGCCCGGTTCACCGACGAATCATTCGGGTTCGAACACCGGGACGCCGACGCCGGGCGCGTCGCTTGCACCGTCGCCAGGCGCGACGACGGCGCCGGCTCAGCCGAACGCGTCAGCGACGCCGTCGCAACCGGGCGCATCCGCGACACCGTCGCAACCGGCGCAGCCTCCGTCGAGTTCGCCAAGTGCTACGCCGCTGACCGTGAATGTGGTCGCGGGCGATTCGCTGTGGTCGATCGCCGAACGTCACGAAGGATCGCTGCTGGCCGCGGCCCACGTGCCGGCCGATCAACAGCAGCGGATGTCGGACGGTCAGCGGATCAACGTCGCGCTCAACGAGATCCTGCAGCTCAACCGGAATCTGGCGAGCAATCCGGGCGAGATCGCTCCCGGTCAGCAGGTGATTGTCGGGTGATGGACGGCGGCGGGTTCGGGCGGCGCTTGCCGGCGCAGGGCGGCGGCCGGCCCTGGGTCAGGCCGTGGCGCTCGGGTGATTGCGGCGGAGCATCGCCCGCAGTTCGCCGGCGGCATGTCAGCCGCTGGCGGACTCGCCCGCCCGTCGCTGCGGACGATACGCCAGTTGCGCACGGTTCTCCGCGTTACTCGACGAAGCAAGGACAGAGCCGTCCAGGCGTCCCTATGGCGGACGCGGGAACCTGCGAACGAAACCCGATCGTCTCGGAAAGACGAAGACGCCCTGCGCAAATCCGCGACCAAGTTGCTTTCAATCGTCTAATTCGATTTCGTCGTTTTGTAATTAAAAATCGAGAATTTCTCATTTGTGTCGAATTTGGTAAATTATAAACAAAAATAAAAATTCACCGGTGAATTCGAAATTTAATGCACGCCGATTGATTCAATTCAATCAGTAATATCAATCATCATGCAAAGCCGAATGCCGGGCGTATGATGCATCGTTCCGATCGCCCGAATTCAAATAATCCGCGCAGTATTGCTTTGGCCGCCGAGTAGACGTGAATACTCGCGGCAAATTCGTTTCATAAAGGGTTGGCCGGAAATATCACAGCAGTCTCAGCGCATCCACCTTTGCATGTCGCGTGCATAAGGGGAGGAGTCCGGTCGCCGGTGAGGTTGTCATGAAAATTCAAAGGAGACCACCGCCCCCGTGACAAAAAGGGGATGCCCTTTCAAGGGCCGACGGGGAATCCATCTTGAAACTCACCACGCGCGAGACAGTCGTGTTGGGCCTGGTCGCGAAAGGCCTGACCGACCGTGAAATCGCGGCCGAACTGGTCTTTTCCGTATCAACCGCGCGCAAGCACCGTGAAAATCTGCTCAACAAATTCGGCGTCCGGAAATCCGCGCAGCTGACCATTCGCTATTTCGTTCTCTTTCCTGACGTGCTCAAAAAAACGACGCCCCGCGTCGTGCCGATCCGTTCTCGCCGCGCGAACGCGAGGTCCTGAAACTGCTCGCGGCCGGCATGAGCGACAAGCAGGTCGCCCGTGCACTGGGCATCAGTGACCAGACCGCCCGCAAGCATCGCTCGCATCTTCTCGGGAAGACCGCCTCCACCAATATCTGCGCGCTGCTCCATACGGCCGTGCTTTCCGGCTGGCTCACCGAACCATTTTCCGTTCCGCCGCCCGGTTCGCAATGACGACAACGCATACCGCATTTGCCGAATGGAGCCGGCAGGACCCGACTCGCAGAATTGACCTGCCGATTCCTCCGATGTTTGCTTCGACGCACGCGTCCTGAGTCGATGGAAGCATCGCCGGCCGGCATGTGAACGGCGCGCACGACGCACCGCCTGCGGCTTGTGCGCCGTCTCTTTCCTCTCGATCAAGGACTTGAAAATGACTTATGTACACCATGCATTGCCGGGGGTACCGCACACGGTCACGGGACACATTCCGGCTTACGCGTCGACCGTGGCGCAAGGTGCGTTCGCGCCGCAGGGCGTGGGCGGGGCCATCGTCGGCACCGCGGCGCCGATGATCGGCGAGCTGCTCGGCCGACTCTGCGGTCTGCTGCCGTTCGCCGCACAGCCGCAGGCTGCGTTCGCGCCGCAAGGGGTGTTCGGCGACATCCTGAAATCGGTCGCGCCGACCGTGGGCACCGTCGCCGGTCAGCTCGGCGGCCTGCTGCCGTTCTCGGCCGAGCCGCAGGCAGCGTTCGCGCCGCAGGGCGTGGGCGGGGCCATCGTCGGCACCGCGGCGCCGATGATCGGCGAGCTGCTCGGCCGACTCGGCGGTCTGCTGCCGTTTGCCGTTCAGCCGCAGGCAGCGCTCGCACCGCAAGGCGTGTTCGGCGACATCCTGAAGTCGGTCGCGCCGACCGTGGGCACCGTCGCCGGTCAGCTCGGCGGCCTGCTGCCGTTCTCGGCCCAGCCACAGGCAGCGTTTGCGCCGCAGGGCGTGGGCGGGACCATCGTCGGCACCGCGGCGCCGATGATCGGCGAACTGCTCGGCCGACTCGGCGGTCTGCTGCCGTTTGCCGTTCAGCCGCAGGCTGCGTTCGCGCCGCAAGGCGTGTTCGGCGACATCCTGAAATCGGTCGCACCCACCGTCGGCACCGTCGCCGGACAGCTCGGCGGCCTGCTGCCGTTCTCGGCCCAGCCGCAGGCAGCGTTCGCGCCGCAGGGCGTGGGCGGGGCCATCGTCGGCACCGCCGCGCCGATGCTTGGCGAACTGCTCGGCCGACTCGGCGGTCTGCTGCCGTTCGCCGCACAGCCGCAGGCTGCGTTCGCGCCGCAAGGGGTGTTCGGCGACATCCTGAAATCGGTCGCGCCGACCGTCGGCACCGTCGCCGGTCAGCTCGGCGGCTTTCTGCCGTTCTCCGTCATGCCTGTCCAGCCGGCATTCCACTGACCGCTGCAACTGAAGACCTGCGCCGCCGTGCGTGACCGCGCGGTGGCGCACCCGACGGACGCCCGTCGCGCAACGATCCGATCGCGTCGGCATGCGCGCCCGTTACTTTCGACCGACTAACCCGCGACGCGTCGCGATTGCCGCGCCGCGAAGGAGATTGCGATGGACAAGGACAAGAAGCCCGCCGCCGCGAAGGCGGCAGCCATGCCGACGGACAGCGCGGCTACCGCATCGGACGTCACGCCGCCCGATTCGGCCGACGAAGCGGTCCACGTGACGAGCGGCAAGCGCCAGTATCTGATCGCGCCTCGGCGCGGTGTGCTCGCACGTCAGGCGGCCGTGACGCCGATGTCGGCTCACGACCTCGACAACGCGGTCGGCCGGCTCCCCGGCGTCGAGGTCGTGCGCGTGATCAACAGCCACAAGAACGCGCAGATGATGTCGGCGAGGCCGGACGAAGCGACCGACACGTATGTCGTCAAGATGGATCCCGCGAACGCGCAAGTGCTGCAGGCAACGGCGCCACCGGGAATGATCGTCGAGGAGGATCATCCGCTCGGCTATGGGAAAAAGCCGCAACAGGAGTCCGGCGCCGAGCTTCGTCCGCAGGCGGCCATCGCGTCGATGATCTTGCGTCCGGTGACGATCCGCGTGCTGGGAGCGAACGACCAGCCCGAGCCCGGCGTGCCGGTGACGCTCGCGGGCGACGGCTTCCCGGTGAGCGGCACCACCGACGCGCGAGGCGAAACGACGCTGACCGTCGCGCAGATGGCGCCCGGTCCACTCCAGTCGCTGGCGGTGCGGCCGCCCCACACGTACTGGAATGTCTATTTGCCGGCGCCGCTGCTGTCGAGCGATCAGGCGAACGTGGTGCGGCTCACGCCGTTGTCCCAGCCGAACCCGAACGTGCCGCCGCGTGCGCCGCTCGGGTGGGGGCAGCGCCTGATGGGCCTCGACGAGCTTCCCGCCACGGCGACGGGGCGCGGCGTTCGCGTCGCGATCGTGGATTCGGGGGCGGACGCGTCGCATCCGCTGTTGAACCATATCCTGCGCGGCGCCGATCTGACCAACGACCAGAACCCGGATACCTGGAAGGACGACGTGATCGGCCACGGATCGCATTGTGCGGGCGTGATCGCCGCGCGAATCAGTCCGCAGGCTGCCGACGCGCAGATGGCGATGCGCGGTTTCGTGCCCGACGCAGAGATCCATGTGCTGAAGATCTTTCCCGGCGGCCAGTTCAGTACGCTGATCCAGGCGCTCGACTATTGCATCGACCACGACATCGACGTCGTGAACCTGAGCCTCGGCGCGCCGCAGGCGTCGCTCGCCGTCGAGCAGAAGCTGATGGAGGCCGTGCAATCCGGCGTCGCATGCATCGTCGCGGCCGGCAATTCGGGCGGCCCGGTCCAGTACCCGGCCTCGTCGCCCTACGTGCTCGCGGTGTCGGCGCTGGGACTGCAGCGCGAACTGCCCGGCAACACGTGGGAGCAAACGCAGATCGTCGCGCAGGCCGCGACGCCCGATGGTCTCTTCGCGCCGACGTTCTCGTGCCACGGTCCGCAAATCGGCGTGTGCGGGCCGGGCGTCGGCGTCGTATCGACCGTGCCCGGGTCGGCGTTCAATGCCGAATCCGGCACGTCGATGGCGGCGCCGCACATCACGGGGCTCGCGGCGCTGCTGTTGAGCGATCCGCAGATCGCCAGCCATCTCGGGCCGCGCCGGCCGGAGCGTGTCGCCGCGCTGTTTCAGCTGATCCGGATGATCTGCACGCCGATCGTGCAGTACGACGCAGCGAATCGCTTCGGCGCCGGCCTGCCGCGCATCCAGAACCTTCGCCAGCTGCTGCAGCAGGCGGCCCGCTGACCGTGCGCGAACCGCGCCGGCCGACCGCCGATCGCCGGCCGATTCCGTCGGCCGGCGCACGTCGTCACACACAAGGAGAAATTCGATATGTCGACCCTGTTGCGCATCACCCGGGCGGCCTGCGCCGCCAGTTTGATTCTGACCTGCGCCGGCGCACACGCGCAGGACTGGACGCTGTCGCTGTCCTGGAAGCTCGGTTCGTGCGTCGGCGGCGACGGCGCGCAGACATGCACGACCGGCCAGCCGCCGTCCGCGCGCCAGGCCGCCGACGGTACACCGATCCGTATCACGGCGGTCGGCCTGTATACGCCCCGGCGCGATTGCGACACGGCGGCGGTTCCGGCCGACGCGCTGCCCGACGATGCCGCGCCGTATATCGCGCCCGCGAGCGCCGATGCATTCCAGCAGCACTGGAACCGCTACGGGAGCTGCACGGGCTACGCGCCCGCCGGCTACGCCGCCGAGCTTGCCGCGATGGCGCGTGCGGTGGGCCTCACGAATCTCGGCCGCTACCTGAACGAACACGACAACAAGGTGGTGCGGCTCGACGAGCTGAAGAACGCGCAACTGCACGATTTCTTCCTCGGCGCGGACAAGGCGGTCCAGTTCCTGTGCACGCCCGACGGACGGCTCGCGGAAGTGCGCTACCGGCTGCGCGACTGGTCCGACGTATTCGTGTATCGCGACAAGGGCGGCATGCTGGTCCTGGCGCCGGGCGGCAATTGCGGCGACGAAGTGCGGCTGTAGCGCGCGTTGCCCGCCGACATCGTGGAGAACCGTCATGCGCACGCATCGTTCATGGTCCCGGACAACGGCGGACGCACCGCTCGAAGCGGACGGTACGAACACGGCCGCCTCGAGGCGAGATCTGATCGGGCAGTTGCAAATCGAATGCAATGCGATGGCGCGCTACGCATTGCAGCACGGAATCGCGGTGGCGCCCGATCTGATCGCGCAGTTGTCGATGCTGATGGTCGCGGCGTCGCGCGCCGCGGCGGAATCCGCGGCGGACGATGCGGCGTCCGTGCACGGCGCATCGTATGCGCTTGCCGCGATTCATCGCCGGCTCGCGGTCGCGATCGCGCCCGCGACGCCGCAGGCGGTCACGCTGCTCGACGGCGAACTGCGCGTCCGTTCGCGCTTCGCGTGGCTCGGCCCGGTACCGCTGATCCGCGCGCTGACGCTCTCCGCCGCGACGTTTCTGGTCGCGGTGATTGCGACGTCGCTGTCGCCGGAGGTGTCGGTCGCGAACATCGATCAGGGGTTTCTCGATTCGCACGGCATCCGGCTGCTGTGGAATGCGCTGTTCCTGCTGTTCTGCGCCGGGCTCGGCGCGTCATTCGCAACGCTGTTCCAGGCTCACCGCTACGTCGCGAATTCGACATACGACCCGAAGTACGACGCGTCGTACGGCGCGCGGCTGATTCTCGGCGTGATCGCCGGCCTGATTCTCGTCGAGCTGCTGCCGCCGCACCTGTACGACGGCGCAAGCACACGCAGCTTCGGCAAACCGGCGCTTGCGATGCTCGGCGGTTTCTCGGCGACCGCCGTGCATCGGCTGCTGCACCGGCTCGTCGAAACGCTCGAGACGCTCGTGCGCGGCGACACCGCGGCCGCCGCGCAAGCGACCTTCGAGGCGCATCGCGCCCATGCGGCGACCGAGCGCGTGCAATGGCAAAGCGAACTCGCGGCGGATCTGCTGCGGCTTCAGCAATCTCTCGAAACGGGGATGCCGGCCGATGCGGTCAAGCAGCGGCTCGCCGAATTCACACGCGCGATGCTGTCGGCAGACGCGCCGCGCACGGGCCGTCAGGACGGCGCAAACGCAATCGGGGAATGACCATGCTCTTTCTTTACAACTGGCCGTCATGGCTGATGGGGTTCTTCATCGTGACCGCGACCGTCGCGGCCGCACTGGCCGGCTACGCGTTGTTCCGCCGCATCGCGCCGGTCGACCTGCATCCCGAGCAGCGAGCGATGGCGATCACGATGGTGTCGGTCATCACGACGATCAACTCGTTGCTCGTCGCGTTCTCGGCGATCAGCGTGTGGGACGCGTACAACAGCGCTGAGCGCACCGTCGACGCGGAAGCGACCGCGGCCGGCGAGCTGTCGCGCGATCTCGCCGCGTTCGGCGATCCGGTTGCCGACGCCGCCTCGGGCGCGCTGCGCGCGTATCTCGACGGTGTCGTCCGTTACGAGTGGCCGACGATGCAGCAGCACGCGAGTGCGGATGCGCAGGCGGCGGCCCGCTTCGATCGTCTGTTCGACATGGCCAACCGGATCGAGCCGCGCAGCGAGCGGCAGCGCGTGCTGCTCGGCGAGGTGCTGGCACGCGTCAACGAGATGGCAAAGCATCGCGAACAGCGCCTGCTGACGCTCGACGTCGCGATGCCGGCCACGCTGTGGGGCGTGGTGCTGCTCGCGAGTGTCGTGTCGTTTCTGCTCCTTTACACCCTTCCGGGCACGCGCTTCAACATCGCGCTCGTCGCGAGCTGGGCGCTCACGCTAGGACTCGCGTTCTTCTTCGTGCTTGCCGTCGACCGTCCGTTCGCAGGCGAAGTCAGCGTCAAGCCGGAGCCGCTGCGCGCGATCGTCGCCGCGATCGATGCGCAAGCGCAACGAACCGGGCCGGCTGCGCATCGCAACGCTCCGCCTTTGCCGCGCAGCCCGACGCGCTTGCAGGTGGACGACTCAGCCGCGTCGACCGCTTCGACCGTTTCATCACCGCCGAGCGCGTCCGGCGCGGCCTCGCTCGCCCATGCCTCGCAAGGAGAACGCGATGACACCCGATGAATTCCAGTCCGCCGCCGCCGTATCCGCCGTGCTCGCGCAACGCTGGTATCCGGCACTTGCCGCTGCGATGGCCGAGTTCGGCATCTCGACCCCCGGGCGTATCGCGGCCTTCGTCGCGCAGGCCGGCCACGAGACGCTCGGCTTCACGCTCACGCGCGAGCTGTGGGGGCCGACGGCTGCACAGCGTGCATATGAGCCGCCGTCGCGCAAGGCTGCCGAACTCGGCAACGTCCAGGCGGGCGATGGCAGGCGCTTCCTCGGACGCGGGCTCATCCAGATCACCGGGCGCGCGAATTACCGCGAATGCGGCAACGCACTCGGTGCCGATCTCGAGCGCCAGCCCGAACTCCTCGAACGGGAACCGCTGGCCGCGCGCTCGGCGGCCTGGTGGTGGGAACGGCACGGCTGCAACCTGATCGCCGACTCGGGCGATTTCGTGTCGCTGACGAGACGCATCAACGGCGGTGTCAATGGACTCGAAGACCGGATGCACCGATGGGCGATCGCGAAAAGAGCGATGTGCCTGTGAGCGTGCGGCATGGAGCAAAGACCAACCAACGGAGGGCAACATCATGAAGACGCGAATCTGGGGTAAGTGCGTATCGATGCAGGGCGTGCTGATTGCGGTGGCGGTGACCGTGGCGATCGCGGCCATGCCTCGGCAAGCATCGGCGGAAATCGAATGCGAGCCTGTCACCGTGAAAACGGACAAGCAGTTGAACACCACATGGGGAAAAGAGCTGCATCGTCTGGAAAGCAACGGCGGCGTCGACGCGATCGTCAACAGGATGTGCCAGCCGGACTGGGCCCGCGCCGACGACTACTGGCTGTACGGCAACTATTACCCGCTCCACGACAACCCGCATACGCGGCAACGCGCTGGCGCCGACCTCTTTGTCAAATCGAGGCCGAAGCAACCCAACCTGGCCAGATACCTTTGCAAGGATACCGGCGCGAACGGCGCGACGCCGTATGACAAGGCGAAGCCGGTCGGCGTATTCGCTTACGAGACCTTCGGAACGGACGAGTCACGGAAGAGCGCGACCGACATTGCCAGGCAAGTCGAACTGCACGTGCTGTGCGTGGCGCCGGACGCGCGAAAAGAGGGGCTGGGAATCCGGATCCTGAACGAGGCCGTGCAGCGCATGACCGCGGGCGTCGGCGACGACAAGAAGGTTCGCATGCAGTTGGCTTCGCACGTGAAGGCGCAAGGCTTCTACGACCGGCTCGACATGACGTGCCGCGAGGAACAAGCGGGCGATTCCATCGCGCGCGTCTACGAGCGCACACTGAAACCCGGTGAGCACATCGAGCGACGCGATGCGACGTATTACATGGACTGGAACGACGGCGGCCAATGCCGACGCGTGACGTTCGGTTGCGGCAATCGAAATGAGTATGTACAGCTGCGGCAACGCGCGTTCGATTCGGAAAAAAGTTTCAAAAAATCCGATGACGCCGAGCATGCCAATGGAACGCTCATGGCCGGCGCCTTGGCCGATGACTTCGGATGCAACGCCGAATCGGAGCCAATCGGGTATGACGCGGTGATCCGGAAACTGGGCGGGCACGACCAATGAGTCTCCGGCGGCTGCGTCGTCGCAAGATGTGCCGCATTCGACGGGTTCGACGGGTAGCGGCATGCTTCGAGTGCCGTCGTGCGACGGTCGGCGGCGCAGGCACGGCGCAGCCTATGACCTGACTCGAAAGCGCTTTACATGGCCGGCGATCCGGGCAAGGTCCGACAAAGCCTTGCCCGTCGGTTGAACAGGAACGCTCATGCGCGAGCCTGTCGGATTTTCAGTGTGCGGAGGCCCGCGAGCCCCGGGAGCATGCGTGCGGTGCGTGCGCAGCGAGGTCAGATTTGCCCGAGGCCGTCCGAATCGACGATGCGAATCTGCTTGCCTTGCGCCGCGACGAGCCCCTTGTGCTGGAACTTCGACAGCATGCGGCTGACCGTCTCGAGCTTCATCCCCAGATATTCTCCGATTTCGTCGCGCGTCATCCGCAGCACGAATTCCGCGGCCGAGTAGCCGCGTGCCTTGAAGCGCGTGGAAAGGTTCAGCAGGAATGCGGCCACGCGCTGCTCGGCGGTCATCGTGCCGAGCAGCAGCATCAGCGCGGATTCGCGGACGATTTCGCCGCTCATCATCTGGTACACGTGATGCTGCATCGCCCGCACTTCGCGGCACATCTGCTCGAGCTGGCCGAACGGAATGATGCAGACGGTGCTGTCCTCGAGCGCGATCGCGTCGCCGTTGTGGTGCCCGGTGTGCACGCCGTCGAGCCCGAGCGATTCGCCGACGATCTGGAAGCCGGTGATCTGCTCGTCGCCGTCGCGATGCATCACGATGGTCTTGAGCGAACCGGTTCTTACCGCATAGATGCTGTTGAACGCGTCGCCCGCGCGAAACAGCGTTTCGCCGCGCCTGACGTGACGTGTCGTGCAGATCATTGCGTCGAGACGCGCGAAATCGTCAGGCGAAAGATCGGGCGGCATGCAGACGGTACGCAATGAGCACGTTGAACAGCGGGACGTGGCGCGCTTCGGCTGGTCCGCCGGCTCGACGGGACGCAGCGGGATGAACGGGCGTAACGGGTGCAACGGCATGGTCGTCGAGACATTTGCATGACTCTCCATGATCGGCTCCAATTCGTGGGGCAGCGGCGAATTGCTGTCGGGCAGGATCGCGCTGGCGGTATTGCTGGCGGCCTTGGTGTCTGCCGCCTTCCTGAAGGGAGAACCCCACCGGACGGACCAGGAGACCGATGCGCCGGTCTCGACGGTATTCTGCCTTTGCGCCGGGAGGCACGCGTGCTCGTTGTTCTTGATGGGAAGTATGGATGTCGCGCAGCGCCAGGGAAATCAGCCGGCATTGAAGATGAAGTAGGTGGTGCGGAAGGGCTGTAGGACGTTTCCTACAGCGGTGCGGCGGCGAACCCGTTGACCTGGCTCAATGCCTGCGGCGATGTCGGACGCCATCTTGGATAACACCGATACCGTAAGAGGAATTTGCGAAGCGTTCCGGTTGCCACGGCTTTCGTGGAATCTGGTGTCGTGATCGTGTGGCGCACCGATTCGCATCAATGGACACATTCAGGTGTCGCCCGCCGGCCGCCCGCTGCGGCAAGCCCTTAGTTGATTGATCCTCGTCAAGCTGCCGGCGCCGCCATGCGCGATGCTGAATGCGGTGCGGCACGCGTCCGATTGCAAGACTCGCGATCGACACGGGCCGACGGGAGACCGCCATGAAGTCCGATGCAGCACTCAAGCAGGATGTCGAGCAGGCGCTTTTCTGGAATCCGGCGATCGACGCGCGCCGGATCGACGTCGACGTCCGCGACCGGATCGTCACGTTGCGCGGCACGGTCGACAGCTGGGCCCAGAAACTCGAGGCGCAGAAAACGGCGCTGCATGTCGCGGACGCGCGCGCGCTGGTGCTCGAGCTGAACGTTGCGCCGCCGGAGAACGCCTGCGCCGATCAGGAGCTGGCGATCGCGATCACGTTCGCGCTCGGCTGGCAGGACGCATTGCGCGATCACAAGATTCGCGTCGAGGTCGATCACGGCTGCGTGACGCTCGATGGCGAAGTGGATCACGCGTTCCAGAGCCGTGCGGCGGAAGCGATGGTGAGCCGGATGATCGGCGTCGTCGGCGTGGCGAACCGCATCCGGGTGCGTACCGACCAGACGGTGCCCGACGTCGGCGCCAGGATTGCCGAAGCGCTTGCACGACGCGCACAGCGCGAATCCGCGGGGATTTCGATCGATGCGGCCGACGGCATCGTCACATTGACGGGCACGGTCGCGTCGCTGGCGGAAAGGCGTGCCGCGTGCGGCGCGGCAGGGTCGGTCAGGGGTGTTCGCGAAGTCGTCGACCGGCTCACCGTTGCCTGACCGGCTTGCTTGTACTGTCCACTACCAGGGAGAAACAGCGATGAACCGTTCAAATTCCGGCTCCGGTCGAAACTACCTGCGCCGCGACAAGCGCATGCAGCCGCATACGAAGGACAGTTACCGCGAACCGAAGCGGCCCAAGGGCGACCGGATCTGCGAAGGCTGCGGCGCCGTCTGCGACGAGGGCCGCTGGACCTGGTACGCGACCGCACTCGACCGGCGGCAGCTCGAATGCCCGGCCTGCAAGCGCATGCGGGAAAACGCACCGGCGGGCGAACTGGTATTGCACGGCGATTACCTGCGCGCGCACCGGTCGGCGATCCTCGAACTGCTCGAGCATCAAGCCGATCTGGAGACGAGCGAACATGCGCTCGAACGCATCATGGAAATCGAGAAATCCCGCGATACGCTCGTTATCCGGACGACGGGCATGCATATGGTGCGGCGCCTGGGCGAAGCATTGCTGCATGCGCATCACGGCAATCTCGCGCTCAACTATCGCGACAGCGAGGACATGCTGCGCGCGCAATGGACACGTGACGATGCATGACCGGGCCTGTGCCCGTCGTGCAGGTTCGACGCCATGAAGAAAACATTCGACTATTCCGCGCTGCTGATCCCGATCGCCTTCGGCGTACTGATTGCCGTTCAATTGCTGATGCGTCAGCCGGCGGCGACGTCGATTTCGTACAGCGACTTTCACCGCCTGGTCGACGCGCGGCTCGTCGACGATCTGGACATCGGTCAGTCGTCGATCTCGGGCGCGCTGCGCATGCCCGAAGCCGCGCCGATGCTGCCGGCCTCCGACGCGATTGCCGTGAAAAAGGCCGGACCGCCGTGGCGCTTCACGACGAACCGGGTAGCCGACGACCACCTGGTTGCCACGCTGACGGCCGCCGGCATTCGCTATCGCGGGACGCCGGATTCAAGCTGGATCGAGACGCTTGCAACGTGGGCGTTTCCGGTGATCGCCTTCGTACTGGTGTGGAACGTCATGATGCGCCGGCCGGGCGGGATAAGGGACCTGAGCGGCATGGGAAAAAGCCAGGCCCGCGTCTATGTGCAGCAGGAAACCGGCATCACGTTCAGCGACATTGCGGGCATCGACGAGGCGAAGGCCGAGTTGCAGCAGATCGTCGCGTTCCTGCGCGAACCCGAACGCTATCAGCGGCTCGGCGGCAAGATTCCGAAGGGCGTGCTGATCGTCGGGGCGCCCGGCACCGGCAAGACGCTGCTCGCGCGTGCGGTTGCCGGCGAGGCGGCAGTGCCGTTTTTCTCGATCAGCGGCTCGGCATTCGTCGAGATGTTCGTCGGCGTCGGCGCGGCCCGCGTGCGCGATCTGTTCGAACAGGCGCAGCAAAAGGCGCCGTGCATCGTGTTCATTGACGAACTCGATGCGCTCGGCAAGGCGCGCGGCGTCGGCTTGATGTCCGGCAACGACGAACGCGAGCAGACGCTGAACCAGCTGCTCGTCGAAATGGACGGCTTCCAGGCCAATTCGGGCGTCATCATCATGGCTGCGACCAACCGGCCGGAGATCCTGGATCCTGCGCTGCTGCGCCCCGGACGTTTCGACCGGCACATCGCGATCGACCGGCCGGACCTGAACGGACGCAAGCAGATTCTGGCCGTGCACACGAAGCGCGTGAAGCTTGCCCCCGAAGTCGATCTGGCCGAGCTGGCATCGCGCACGCCGGGATTTGTCGGTGCCGATCTCGCGAATGTCGTCAACGAGGCCGCGCTGCATGCGGCCGAACTCGGCAAACCGTCGATCGGGATGGCCGACTTCGACGAGGCGATCGATCGCGCGATGACGGGCATGGAGCGCAAGAGCCGCGTGATGAACGAGCAGGAGAAGCGCACCATCGCGTACCACGAATCGGGCCACGCGCTCGTCGCGCAAAGCCGCGCGCACTGCGATCCGGTGAAGAAGGTGTCGATCATCCCGCGCGGCATTGCGGCACTCGGCTATACGCAGCAGGTGCCGACCGAGGATCGCTACGTGCTGCGCAGGAGCGAATTGCTCGACCGGCTCGACGTATTGCTCGGCGGGCGCGTGGCCGAGGAAATCGTGTTCGGCGACGTGTCGACCGGCGCACAGAACGATCTCGAGCGGGCGACCGCGCTCGCCCGGCACATGGTCATGCAGTACGGGATGAGCGACAAGATCGGCCTGGCGACGTTCGACGACGCTGCATCGAAGGGCGGAGCGCCCGGCGTGTGGACGCCAGGTGACGGCCGTTGCAGCGAACACACGGCGCAACTGATCGACGAGGAGGTGCGCGCGCTGCTCGAGGGCGCGCATGCGCGAGTCGCGGCGACACTCGGCGAACACCGCGATGCGCTCGAACGGATTGCACGGTGCTTGCTGCAGCACGAGTCGATCGATCACGACATGCTGGTGGCGCTCATTGCAGGGCCGGACGATGCCGACGAGCCGGGTCGGCCCGCGGAAGCAGAATCGGAGACGACAACGAGCGCTTCCGTCTGAACGGTTGGCCCGCTTCATGCCGATCTGCCGAACGCTTCCGGCCGGCTATCGTGTCGTTCAGCAGTTGATACAGACGGTGCCGTCGCGCTGTTGCGCGGCGTCATCGGTGACGACCGACGCGAGCTGCGGATCGGGCCGGAACACCGTGATCCCCTTGAGCCGCTCGCGCCACGCCAGCAGGAACAGTTCGTCGACCTGGGAAAGCGAACACTGGCCGGGCATCGTCACGGTCTTCGAGATGCCGGCGTCGACGCAGGGCTGCAGCGCAGCGAGCATCGCGACATGATCGGCCGGTGCGATATCCTCCGCGGTGACGAAATAGTCAGGCAGCCGGACATTGTCGCCATGCAGTTCGCGAAACAGCCGGTAAGCGTGATTCTCGACACGAAACGCGCGGACGTGTCCGTCCGCGGTGCGGACCATTCGACGCTGCATCCAGCCGGCGGCCGGTTCGATCCCGTTCGAACAGTTGTCGCAAAACGCGAGGCTCACGCTGCCGGCCGGCGCGAACGACAGCAGATGGCTGTTGCGCAGCCCGTGCCGTGCGATCGCGTGATGCACCTTCAGCGGCAGGAGCATGCGGTTCGCGGGGCCGGTCAGATAGGCGGCCGGATCGTAGGCCGGAAACGCGCCGCGCTCGGCGGCAAGCGCGGCCGATGCGGCAAACGCATGCTCGCGCATCGTCAGCACGATGCCGCGCGCAAACGCGCGCGCTTCGGCGCTGTCATAGCGCAGCCGCAGCATCGTCAGCGCATCGCCAAGCCCCGTTACGCCGACACCGATGCGCCGCTTCCGGTGCGCCTCAAGCTCGTGTGAGGTGAGCGGCCACGCGGTGAGGTCGAGCACATTGTCGAGCATGCGTACCTGGATACGCACCGCGTCGGCGAGCGTCGCGAAGTCGAAGCGTGGCTTGCCGTCGACACCGAACGGGTGGTGAACGAAGCGCGACAGGTCGATCGGCCCCAGCACGCAGCTGCCATAGGACGGCAGCGGCTGCTCGCCGCACGGGTTCGTCGCGTCGATCCGCTCGTGTTCGCGCAGCGGATTCGCATCGCGGATCGTATCGAGGAACAGCAGCCCGGGCTCGGCGCTGTCGCGCGCGGCGTTGACGATCTCATGCCACAGCGTACGGGCCGGAACCGTCGCATAAAGATAACGCCCGTCCGGCAGCCGGGACGGTGTGCCGGACGCGCAATAGCGCGGCGCATGATGGACGAGCGCCCACGGCCGGTCGAGCGCGACCGCTTCCATGAACGCGTCCGTGATGCCGACCGACAGATTGAACGTCGGCCAGCGCGATCGTCCGCGCTTGGCCGTGACGAACGCGACCAGGTCCGGATGATCGCAACGCAGGACACCCATTTGCGCGCCCCGGCGCGGACCGGTGAACGGCAGCGCGCGGCACATCGCATCGAAGCGGTCGATAGCCGCGCACACGCCTTGTTCGGATGGGAGACGTCGCTGGTACGCGTCCGCGGGCGGCACCGGCGAGAAGTCGTAGCCGATTCCGCCCCCATCAGCAGCGTGTGCCGTGCGTCGTCGAGCGCGCGCTCGAGCGCTGCGTCGACGGCCTGCACGGGCGTATCGACCGGAACCTCGAGTGGATGGACGAAGCAGTTGACCATCGTTCCGCCCGTCTGCGCGCCTGCATTCGCGAGGATGCGGCCGGCGCCGATCGCTCCGCGCATCAGATTCAGAAAGAACGCGCGCTCGACCTGGATGCGAATGTCCGCCGGCTCGGCGAGCGACAGCGCATGGGCGACGCGCCGGAATACGGCTGCGTGCGACGTTTCGCCAGGCTGCGCATAGCGATCGGCGAACACGGTGGTGCAAAGCGACTGCTCGTGCATGGCGAAGCTCCGCGACGGCGAATGATTCACTGTAAGGGCCTGCCGGCACGCATCGTTGATCGAGCGCAATCCGGCGCCTTTGCGGCATTGCTTGACCGCCGTCAACGCCGCGCCCGCTGTGGAACGTAAGGTGGCGCAAGGGCCGGCATGCGTCGGTTGCCGGAAATCGTCACGCCGGTGCCGGTCGCGCAAGCCGGCCGATCGAGCCTTTTATCGACTAAGCCCCATGACCGATATCGTTACCGTCACATTGAACCCTGCCGTCGATGTCGCGACGTCGGTCGAGCACATCGTCGATACGCACAAGCTGCGCTGCGCGCGGCCGAGGCGCGACCCGGGCGGTGGCGGGATCAACGTCGCACGAACCATTCACCGGCTCGGCGGCGACTGCGTCGCGCTGTACCTGGCAGGCGGGCCGACCGGTGACGTTTTGACGCTGCTGCTCGAAGCCGAACATCTGCCGACAGTGCGATTGCGGATCGCCGGCGAGACACGCGAAAACTTTTGCGTGACCGAGACCGCGACAGGGCGCGAATACCGTTTCCTGACGCCGGGACCGTCGATCACGGAAGCCGAGTGGCAGGACTGCGCGGCTCGCATCGAGGCCATGCAACCCACGCCACGCTATCTCGTGTTGAGCGGCAGCTTGCCGCCCGGCGCGCCGGACGACCTGTATGCACGGCTCGCGCGGACGGCGAAAGCGAACGGCAGCCGGGTGGTCGTCGATGCGGCGGGCCCGGCGCTGCGAGCAGCGCTCGAGGCCGGCATCCATCTCGTGAAGCCCAGTCTCGGCGAACTGAGCGCGCTGGCCGGTGAGCCGCTCGATGACATGTCGGCATGCCGGAAAGCGAGCGAACTCGTG
The DNA here is from genome assembly GCF_003233675.1 of Burkholderia sp. JP2-270. Lineage (NCBI taxonomy): Bacteria > Pseudomonadati > Pseudomonadota > Betaproteobacteria > Burkholderiales > Burkholderiaceae > Burkholderia > Burkholderia sp. JP2-270. Next base: position 24,527 of record NZ_CP029825.1, read on the forward strand.
GCGCAAGGGCAAGCCGAAATCGTCGCGTTGACGCTCGGTGCCCGCGGAGCATGGGTCGTCACGCGCGATCGAACCTTGCGCCTGCATGGCAGGCCGGCAACGGTATGCAGCACGGTGGGCGCCGGTGACAGTTTCGTCGGCGGCATGGTCTGGGCGCTGGCGCGCGGCGTGCCTTTCGACGATGCGTGCCGCTATGCGCTGGCGGCATCGGTTGCTTCGGTCGAGCATCCCGGCACGGCGCTTTGCACACGCGACGATGTCGAGCGGATTCATGCCGAACTGGTTGCCGAAGCAACCTGACGCGGATGCCGCCGGACACGTGCGCGATGTCGTCGCCGTGCGAACGGTTGTTGACCTGGCTCAGCGAGCGCTCGGCGCGATCGGGAAGAATAGGGTAGCGATTCCCCGAGGTGCGCCATGGTCTTCCGCTTGATCGTCTGTCTGTTCGCTCTGTCGTGCATGCCGCCGGCCGCCTCGGCCGACGCCGTCGTGCCGGCGCCGCAACGCGTGCTGATTCTCGTCTATCACCGGTTTGCGGCGGAGCGCCTGGATTCGATGACGGTACGTACCGAGACATTCCTCAACCAGCTGCATGCGATCGAGGCAAGCGGCTATCGCATCGTGCCGCTCGCCGACGTGGTGCGCTGGCATGCCGGCCAGACGGATGCCGTGCCGGCGCGGGCGGTCGCGATCACGGTCGATGACGGTCACCTTTCCGTCTACGAGATACTGCGCCCGTTGCTGGCCCGGCACCCGGTACCGGTCACGCTGTTCATCTATCCGTCGGCAATCTCCAACGCCAGCTACGCGATGACGTGGGACCAGCTGCGCGCGCTTGGCGGATCCGGCGGATTCGACATCGAGTCCCATACGTACTGGCATCCGAATTTTCATACCGAGCGCGCCCGGCGCACGGCGGACGACTACCGGCGCTTCGTGTCCGTCCAGTTGAGCCGCTCCCGCGAACGGCTCGAGTCCGAAACCGGCAAGCCGATCCGGCTGCTGGCCTGGCCATTCGGCGTCCACGATGAAGAAACCGACCAACTGGCCGCTCGCGAAGGTTATGTCGCCGCCTTCACGCTCGATGCACGCCCCGTTCGGCTCACGGACCCGGCAATGGCACTGCCGCGCTATCTGATGACGGATACATGCGACGCACGATGCATGAACGGATTGCTGCACACCGCCGGGGGAAGCCATGATTGACCGCCTGATCGCCTGCCTCCTGCTGTCGCTCGCCGGTTTCGCCGCCCAGGCGGCACCGGTGACGATCACGGTCGTCGATGCCACGAACGGGCACCCGCTGGCCGGTGCGATCGGCTACGCGTCCGGCGTAAGCCGAACCGCGGATGGCGACGGAGCGTTTTCACTGGAGGTCGAAACGACCGGTACACGCTTGAGCGTGCGTGCGCCAGGCTATGCACGAACCGAAGTCGCACTGACGACGGCCGAGGTCACGCATACGATACGCATGACACCGGTGCGTCCGAAAGCGGTCTACCTGTCAGCCTACGGCATCGCGGACCGTACGCTGCGCGATGCGGCGCTCGCGCTGCAGGGCCGCACGGCCGTCAACGCATTCGTGATCGACGTGAAGGGCGATCGCGGGACGACCCCTTATCGCAGCGCGGCACGCGAAGCGATCGGCGCGGCAAGCGATCCGGCACCGCGCGTCCCCGACCTGCCGGGCCTGATCCGCGCGTTTCATGCGCGCGGGTTGTACCTGATCGCCCGCATCGTCGTGTTCAAGGACGATCCGCTCGCGGCAGCCCGCCCGGACTGGGCAGTGCGCGATGCGGCCGGCGGGATCTGGCGCGACCGCGAGCATTTGCGATGGATCGATCCGACCGTGCAGGCGGCGTGGGCACACAACTTCGACGTCGCGGAAGAGGCTGCGAAGCTGGGTTTCGACGAGATCCAGTTCGACTACCTGCGCTTTCCCGATGCGAACAACCTGCGCTTCAGCGAGCCCAATACGGAAGCGAACCGCGTGGCAGCGATCACGGGATTCCTGGCGGGGGCGCGCGAGCGGCTGCGGCCGTACAACGTTTATGTGTCGGCCGACATCTTCGGCTACGTGTGCTGGAACGAGGATGACACGCACATCGGGCAACAGCTCGGCGCATTGGGCGGGGTGGTCGACTACATTTCGCCGATGCTGTACCCGTCGGGCTTTACGTGGGGCTTGCCCGGCTGTCGCCAACCCACCGATCATCCGGGTGAGATCGTCGAACGTTCGCTTACCGAAGCGAAGCACCGCACGGGGCTCGCCGGCGTGCGATTTCGGCCGTGGCTGCAGGCGTTTCGCGACTACGCGTTCGACCACAGGGAATTCGATGCGGATGAGATTCGCGCGCAGGTCGACGCCGCGGATGCAGCCGGCACGGACGGATGGATGCTGTGGAATCCACGCAATCGCTACGATCCCGCTGCGCTGCCGCGCTGACCGGCGCGCTGCTGCTCGCGCTGGCGCCCGTCTGCGCGCGGGCGGAAGCAGGCCCGGCCGCGGCGCTACCGCCGGCCGCCGCGATCGACGCAGCCATTGCCGCCGAGATCGCCGATCGCCATCTTGCCGGCGCAGTCGTCGTGACGGGCGATGCGGACGGTGTGCGCGTACGTGTGGCCCGCGGCCTTCGTGTGACGGGCGCGGCCGCCGAGGAGATGACGGCCGATACCGTTTTCGATCTCGCGTCGCTGACGAAGCCCGTGGCGACGGCCATCGCCGTCATGCAGCTCGCGGAGCGCGGGGAGCTCGATCTCGACACGCCGGCCGCACGCTACTGGCCTGCGTTCGCCGTGGGCGGCAAGGCGGACATCACGCTTCGACAGTTGCTCGCGCATACATCGGGTCTGCCGCCCGGTGTGTCGTCTCGCGCGCTGCGCAGCCGCGCGGCGGTGCTGGCCGACATCGTCGCGATGGCGCCCGACGCGCGGCCCGGCGCGCGCGTACGGTATAGCGACGTCAACTACGTGGTGCTCGGCGAGATCGTCGAGCGTGTTTCGCGGCGGTCGCTCGACACGTGGTGCGCGACGCACATATTCGCGCCGCTCGGAATGGCGAGCACGGCGTTTCGGCCGCCCGCGTCCTTGCTGGCGCGCGTCGCACCCACGGTCGTGCGGGATGGCCGCCTGCTTAAGGGGCGCGTGCACGACCCGATCGCCGCCGCGATGGGCGGCGTGGCGGGTAACGCGGGCCTGTTCGCGAGCGCGGACGATCTCGCGAGCTTCGCACGCATGCTGCTGAACGGCGGCACACTCGGCTCGGCACGCGTGCTGAGCCGCGCCAGCATCGCGACGCTCGAGACGCCGGCCACGCTCGATGCCGAAGGCGACCTGCGCACGACCGGCTGGGCGGTCGCGGCGCCGCTCGTCGCGAACCGCTACCGGCTGCCCGCGGTCGGCGCGCTGCAGCATCTCGGCTACACGGGCACCGCCCTGTGGATCGATCCGGTGACGCGCCGCTTCGCGGTCGTGCTGACGAGCCGGCTGTATCCCGATGAAACCGGCACCGCCGCACCGTTGCGCGAGCTGGTGCTCGGCATCGTATCGAGCGGGGCGGGGCCGTTGACGTTGCCGCAGATCGCCACGCGCGCACCCGCGATGGCCGCGGCCGTCGCCCGTGCCGCCCGGCTGCCGGCATCGCACGGACCGGTGCTGGCTGGCATCGACGTGCTCGCGGCGGACGGATTCGCGGCCGTGGCCGGCAAGCGCATTGCGCTGATCACGAATCGCAGCGGCTTCGACCGGTTCGGCACGCGCACTGTCGACCTGCTCGCGCACGCGCCGGGCGCACGGCTCGTTGCGCTGTTCGCGCCCGAGCACGGGCTCGGCACCGACGTGGACGAAACGTTCAGCGACACGATCGATGCCGCGACCGGCGTGACGGTTCACAGCCTCTACGGCAGCCGCCGCCGGATCGCTCCCGAGTTGCTCGCCGACGCCGATGTCCTGGTGATCGACCTGCAGGATGCCGGCGTACGTTTCTTCACTTACCTGGCCACGCTTGGTTATGCGCTCGAGGCGGCTGCTGCCGTGCAGCGTCCGGTGCTCGTGCTGGATCGCCCGAATCCGCTGGGCGCGGATGTCGTCGGCGGCCCGGTGGCGGATCCGGGGCCGCAGACGTTCACGGGCTATTACCCGCTGCCGCTTCAGCACGGGATGACGATCGGCGAACTCGCGCGCCTGTTCAATGACCGGCTGCGAATCGGCGCCGCGCTTACCGTGGTGCCGATGGCGCACTACGCGCGCGCGATGCGCTTCGACGCAACCGGGCTGGGCTGGGTGCCGCCGTCGCCGAACCTGCGCGATGCCGGCGCGCTGTCGCTGTATCCCGAGACGGGGCTCGTCGAGGGTGCGGCGGTCAGTGTGGGGCGCGGCACTGCGACGCCGTTCGGCGTGGTCGGCGCGCCGTGGATCGACGGCCATGCGCTCGCCGACGATCTTCGCGCAATGCGGCTCGGCGCGACCTTCGCACAGGTTCGCTTCGTGCCGGCGGAAGGAACCTATCGCGGCGTACCGTGCGAGGGTGTGCGCATTGCGCGACTGCCCGGCGCGGCAAAACCCGGCGAAATCGGGCTCGCACTCGCGCTCGTTTTGCACCGTCGTTATCCCGGACTGTTCCGGATCGACGCGATTCGCGCGTCGGTCGGTTCGCGCGAGGTAGCCGACATGCTGGAAGCGGGGCGGCCGCTCGACGACATCGAACGGGTTGTCGACACGCAGGCGGCGGCGTTCGCGCAAGCGCGCGCGGCGTTTCTGCTGTACTGAATCCGCCGTGCGGCCGCGTCGTTCGATACGCGTCAACGTAGGCCGAACGGGACATGCCCTTGCGTTCGGCGAGTGCATTCAGCCGAATGTCCGGATAGGGCGTCGTCGCGGTCTCGATGCTGATCGTCCGGCGGCTGAGGTGATGGAGCGTGAAGGGCGGGACATGTATGCCGGGACACCGGTAGGCCCGCATGTGGCAATGAACGGAGAATGGCGATGGCGCTCTCGGGCTGCGGAACACGCTGTGCTTGTCGCTGTATGTTGATGTCCACGCAGAATTGCCCCCCCGGGGGGCAAGATTCGGTGAACGCGAACACTGCGGTTCCAGCCAGCGTTCGCAAGATCCAAGCCCCCCGGGGGAAACGGCCGCGAAAAAGTCCGATCCGGGTTCAATATACGTGCCACTCGGATGTGAGCAGCCTCCTGATCACATGCCTGCGTAATTCGGCCCGCCGCCGCCTTCGGGCGTGACCCACACGATGTTCTGCGTCGGGTCCTTGATGTCGCAGGTCTTGCAGTGCACGCAGTTCTGCGCGTTGATCACCAGCCGATCGCTGCCGTCGTCGTTCTTCACGAACTCGTACACCGCCGCCGGGCAGAAGCGCCCCTCCGGCCCCGCGTACGTGCGCAGGTTCACGTTCACCGGCACGCTCGCATCCTTCAGCGTCAGGTGCGCCGGCTGGTTCTCCTCGTGATTCGTGTTCGAGATGAACACCGACGACAGCCGGTCGAACGTCAGCTTGCCGTCCGGTTTCGGATACTCGATCGGCTCGCACTGCGACGCCGGCTTCAGCATCTCGTGGTCCGCGTGCTGGTGATGCAGCGTCCACGGCACGTTGCCGCCCATCACCTTCTGCTCGAGCCCGACCATCAGCGTGCCCAGGTACAGCCCCTTGGCCATCCACTGCTTGAAGTTGCGCGCGCGGTACAGCTCCGTGTACAGCCACGACTGCTTGAACGCGTCCGGGTACGCGTTGAGCTCGTCGCTCTGACGGCCGGCCTGCACCGCGTCGAACGCGGCGTCGGCCGCCAGCATGCCGGTCTTGATCGCCGCGTGGCTGCCCTTGATCCGCGATGCGTTCAGGAAACCCGCGTCGTCGCCGATCAGCGCGCCGCCCGGGAACACCGTCTTCGGCAGCGACAGCAGCCCGCCCGCGGTGATCGCGCGTGCGCCATACGACACGCGCTTGCCGCCTTCGAGGAACGCGCGGATCGACGGGTGCGTCTTGTAGCGCTGGAATTCCTCGAACGGCGACAGGTACGGGTTCGTGTAGCCAAGGCCCACCACGAAGCCGACCACGACCTGGTTGTTGTCCATGTGATACAGGAACGAGCCGCCGTAGGTATCGGACTTCAGCGGCCAGCCGGCCGTGTGGATCACGAGGCCCGGCTTGTGCTTCGCGGGATCGATTTCCCACAGTTCCTTGATGCCGATCCCGTACGCCTGCGGATCCGCGTTCGCATCCAGTTTGTACTTCGAGATCAGCTGGCGCCCCAGATGGCCGCGGCAGCCTTCGGCGAACAACGTGTACTTCGCGTGCAGCTCCATGCCGAGCTGGAAGTTCTCGGTCGGCTCGCCGTCCTTGCCCACACCCATGTTGCCGGTCGCGACGCCCTTCACGGAACCGTCGTCGTTATAGAGAATCTCGGCCGCCGGGAAGCCCGGGAAGATCTCGACACCGAGCGCTTCGGCCTGCTGGCCCAGCCAGCGCGTGACGTTGCCCAGCGAGATCACGTAGTTGCCGTGGTTCTTGAAGTTCTCGGGCAGCGCCCAGTTCGGCGTCGTCACCGCGCTTTTCTCGGACAGGAACAGGAAGCGGTCTTCCGTCACCTCGACGGTGAGCGGCGCGCCCCGTTCCTTCCAGTCGGGAAACAGTTCGGTGATCGCGCGCGGGTCCATCACCGCGCCCGACAGGATGTGCGCGCCGATCTCGGAACCCTTCTCGAGCACGCACACGCCGATCTCGGTGCCTTTCTCGGCGGCCAGCTGCTTGAGCCGGATCGCCGCCGACAGCCCGGCGGGGCCGCCGCCGACGATCACGACGTCGTATTCCATCGATTCGCGCGGGCCGTATTGTTCGGCAAAGGTCATATCAGGCATGTCTTCACTAGTCGTGTCGTTCAGTGCGGGATCAAATGGATTGCGATCGAGATCAGCCTGGACCCGGGAGCGACGGGGCACAGGTCGAGCTCCTCGACGCGTCCCTCGACCCACAGACCCTGCATCGAACCCAGCGAGACCGCGCTCAGCAAGCTGCTCTCGACGCGCCATTGCCCGGACGCGCTGATCAACAGTTGCGCAGGCGCGGGCGTGATCCGACGCGAATGGGTCGTCACGGTGACTGCTGCGCGACATGCGTCGCGCCGCGTCATTACGTTAAGGACTGTCGTCGAGCGCGTCATGCCGCTCGTCCACACGAGGAGATCGCCGGGAAAGCACGCCGGCTGCGTGGAGCGCGCGATCAGCTGCCCATCCTGCACGTTCAACTCGACCTGCGTATCGTCGATCGGGACGAGCGTGCGATCCATCCCCGGAAACTGCGAGAAGCGCGCCGATCCGTCGAGCGTTGCGAGGCTGACTCGCCAATCGGCGACGCCGTCGGCGCCGATGCGCCGGGCGACGGTCCTCGTCACGCCGGCCCCGTTTGCCCACGCTTCGGGCGCAATCAGCGCGCAATCGACGAATTGCACGCTCGGATAGCGATGGGAGGAAGGTGCGGGATGCACGGCGCTAGCGCCAACGGACGACGCCTGTGTCATGCGCCGTCTCCCGCGCCGACGTGACGCTCGAGCGCAGCTATCACATCGAACAGGTCGCCAACGAAACCGATATCGGCGAACGAGAAAATAGGGGCGTCCGGATCCTTGTTAACCGCGACGACGAGCTTCGAGTCCTTCATGCCGGCGAGATGCTGCACGGCACCGGAAATGCCGAATGCGAGGTAGACATCCGGCGCGACGGTCTTGCCTGTCTGGCCCACCTGAATCGCGTTCGGCGCATAGCCCGCGTCGACCGCGGCGCGCGATGCGCCGAGTGCCGCGCCGAGCCGCGCCGCCAGTGCGCCGAGCCTTGCCATGTTGTCGCCGGACGCTAGCCCGCGTCCGCCCGATACGACGATCGGCGCGTTGTTCAGGTCGAGGCCGGTCGCTTGCGTGCTGTGCCGCTCGAGCAGCGTCGTCACCGAGAAGGCCGGCGGATCGTCGAGCGCCGCGACGGGGGCCGGCTGGGTGCGCACGCCGGCGGGCGGGAACGAAGATGCGCGAACCGTAGCAAAGGTTTTCGCACGCGCGCTCGTCACCGTGGCGACGATACTGCCCGCATAGAGGCCGCGAACGAAGCGATCGTCGTCCGTTATTGCCACGACGTCCGCGACGAACGCGCCGCCGGCGACGGCGGCCGCACGCGGCAGCGCGTTGCGGCCCAGCGTGCGATGCGCGGCGACGAACAGCGAATAGCGCGGCGCCAATTCGCACAGCGCCGCCGCCAACGCTTCAGGCGGGATGGCAGCAGCGTCTGCCGCAACGAGATGGAGCACCTGCTCGACACCTTCGATCATGGCCGCCGCCGCTGCGGCGGCCGGGTCGAGGACCAGCACGTCGACCGGCTGGCGCCGCTGAACGGCGGCGGTCACGATGCGCGCCGTCGATTCGGCCAGTGTGCCGGCGGATGTTTCCGCGATGACGAGCGTTCTCATGCGGTGGCTCCCGAATGAACGAATACGTTTTGTGCGGCGAGCGCGGCGACGAATTCTGCAATATCGGCCGTGCGGGTGCCCGCTCGGCGGATCGCGGGTTCGTCGAGGCGAACGGTGTGCGTGGCGGGCGCCAGATCGGCGCCTAACGGAGCGGCATCGATGATTGCGAGCGGCTTCTGCTTCGCCTTGACGATGCTCGGCAGCGTCACGCGGCGCGGTTCCGCGAGCCGCAGGTCGGCGCTGATCACGGCGGGGCCGGCGAGCTGCCATGTGGCCGTTCCCGCATCGTCGCCGCAGGTGACGCGCCAGCCGGCGCCGTCCGGCGCGAGGCCGGTCGCGTCGAGCGCCTGCGGCCAGCCGAGCAGGCCGGCGAGCATCGGCGCGACGCCTCCGGTGTCGTCGTCGATCGCCTGCTTGCCGCACAGCACGAGGTCGTACGGCGACGTGGCGATGAACGCGCGAAGCAGGTGCGCGACACCCGACGAATCGAGCGACGCACCCGCGTCGCCGGTGTCGATCAGGACCGCGTCGTCCGCGCCCATCGCGAGCCCGGTGCGCAGCACGTCCTGGCATACCGGCAGGCCGCAGGTGACGACAGTGACATGCGCGGCGTGGCCCGCTTCACGCAGACGCAGCGCCATTTCGATCGCGCATTCGTCGAACGGGTTGACGGACATCTTGAGGCCGGCCGTGTCGATCGTGCCGCCCGTGCCGATACGGACGCGGACGTTCGGATCGACCACGCGCTTGATGGGGACCAGGATCTTGAGAGACATGATGTCGGCTCCGAAAGAAGGCGGGTCAGGACACGGCGCCGAGGCCGTACTTGCCGGTCAGCAATGCGCCCGTCGCAAAGCGTTCGAGCGCGTAAGGGGTGAGCGAGACGTCGGTCGGGAGACCGAGCGCATGCTGCGCGAGCAGCCTGCCGATTCCGGGTGAAAGCTTGAAGCCGTGGCCGGAGAAGCCGAAGCCCACGACGAGCCCGTCGATGTCGCCGACGTTGCCGAGCACGGGGTTCCAGTCCGGCGTGACGTCGTAGACGCCGGTCCACGACGACGCGAGCCCGGCCGTTTCGTACGCAGGGAAGCGCTCGGCGACCTGCGCGCCGACCTCGGCGACGTAATCGAGGGAGATGTCGCCCTGTTCCGTCTCGGGCGCATTCAGCGTCTCGCCGACCACGCCCTCGGACACCAGCATCTGGCTGCCGCCGTAGCTGCGGTAATACAGCATGCCGGGCGAGCCGAGATCCTTGAACGCCGGCATCTTGAACGAGTAGTGCGCATCGCATTCGAGCGCCAGCACGGTGTGGCGCTCGGGCTTGACGGGCAGCGGCACGTCGATCCAGTCCGACAGTTCGGGCGTCCAGATGTTCTGCGTGCTGATCAGCGTGCCGCAGGTGAAGCGTCCGGCGGTCGTGTCGACGCCGACGACGCGGCGGCCCTCGCGCAACACGCCGGTGACGGTCGTGCCTTCGAGAATCTTCACGCCGCGGCGGCGCGCGGATTTCGCGAAGCCGGTGGCGACGAGATACGCGTCGGCGAATCCGGCCTCGGGCTCGAAGCCGATCAGCGCCGCGTCGTCGAAGCGCGCGATCGGCAAGCGCGCCTGCGCGTCCTGCCGGTCCAGCAGCTGGACCTCGATACCCATCGCACGCTGTGCGTCGAGCGACGCGCGCAGCGGATCGAGCTTGTCGCCGTCCGGCGCGCAGATCATGTATCCGCACTTGACGAGGCCACACGACGCCTCGTCGTCGCCGACGTATTCGGCGAAGTTGTTGAAGGCCCACCAGGATGCGCGCGCGAGTTCGACGTTCTGACGCACCGAGTAGTGCGTGCGCAGCAGGCCGGACGATTGCGACGTCGTTCCGGCGCCGATCATCCCGCGTTCGACGACAAGCACGTTACCGGCGCCGAACGACGCCAGATGATGTGCGACGGATGCGCCGATCACGCCGGCTCCGATCACGATGAAGTCGTAATGGCTCATGATTCCCTCTGGGTAGGCAGTGAGCCGATTCTAGAAAGTACGGGCGCGGCCGAATTTTGTATTAGGCAAACTTATGCTGCGTCCCCGGAAGTGCTCATCTCGCGCCCGGGCCGCCCGATCCGGCGCACCATCCGTTCCATGCCGCCGGTCCGCCGAATCCGGCGTCTACCCGGGAGAAACGATGAGACGCACCCCACCGCCAATCGATCTGCGGGCGCTAGAGGCATTCGTCACCGTCTGCGAGACCGGTTCGATGACCGCCGCGGCCAGGCGGATCGGCGTGAGCCAGAGCGCGATCAGCCAGGCGATCACCGCGCTAGAGCGCGAGCAGGGCACGGTGCTGTTCGACCGGGACAGCCGCCCCCCGCGCCCGAATGTCGCCGGGCGTGCATTGCTCGAACTGGCTCGGCCGCTGCTGGAGCATGCGCAGATGGTCAGCGCGCGCGTCGGCGACGTGTCGGACGCCGGCCGGCTGCCGGTGCGGCTCGGCTGCGTCGATTCATTCGCCGCGACGGTCGGCCCGGAGTTGATCCGGGCTGTTTCCGGCACCTCCCGGCAGATCACGATGTGGTCCGGGCTGACACCCGGGCTGAGCAAGCAGCTGCACGATCGGGAGCTGGATGTCGCAGTCTGTACGCAGACCACGCTGAACGATGCGCGCATCGTCGAGATGCCGCTGTTCTCGGAGGCGTTCGTCGCGGTCGTTGCGCGCAGCCACCTGGCCGGCCGCCCGAAGCTCGACTGGCGCACGCTGGCGGCGGAACTGCCGCTGATTCGCTACACCGCGCGTTCGGTGATCGGCCAGCAGGTGGAACGCTACGCGCGGCACCTCGGCATCGACAGCCCGAAGCGCTTCGAATTCGACGCGACCGATCCGCTGCTGAGCCTCGTGGCCGCGCGGCTCGGTTTTGCGATCTCGACGCCGCTATGTCTGTGGCAGGCGCGTCACTATCTCGCCGAAATCGAGGTATTGCCGCTGCCGTCCGGACGGCTCGGTCGGCGGGATTTCTTCCTGCTGCACCGTCAGGGCGAGTGGGACGATTTCGTCAGGGAAATCGTCGCGTTGACGCGGACCGTCATCGACCGCTCGATTCGGCCCGCGCTCGAACGCGCGTTGCCGCATCTGCCCGACGATGCGCTGCTTTGATTTCCACGGAGTGCCATATGACCGAACTGTTTACGTTGCAGCGGGGCGATGCGCCGCTGCTGATTTCGATTCCCCATCTCGGCACCGGGATTCCGGCGCCGCTGCGCGACACGTACTCGGAGGCCGCGCTGACGCTCGCCGATACGGACTGGCATCTCGACCGCCTGTACGCGTTCGCATCGGAATTTGGCGCCACGGTCCTTGGCGCGACAGTGTCGCGCTATGTGATCGACCTCAACCGGCCGCAGAACGACGAAAGCCTGTATCCGGGGCAGACGACGACCGGGCTGTGCCCGACGGAGACCTTCTGCGGCGAACCGGTTTACCGGGAGGGTGGCGCGCCCGACGCGCAGGAGAAAGCGCGCCGGGTACATGAATACTGGCAGCCGTATCACGCGACGCTCGAAGCGGAGCTGGCCAGATTGCGTGCGCGGCATGGAAACGTGTTGCTGTGGGAAGCGCATTCGATTGCGAGTGTGCTGCCGCGACTGTTCGACGGCAAGCTGCCGGACCTGAATCTCGGCACGCAGGACGGCCGCACCGCCGCGCCGGCGCTGCTCGCCGCCGTGGCGCGCGAAGCCGCGGCGAGTCCGTTCACGTGGGTGGCCAACGGCCGCTTCAAGGGCGGCCATATCACGCGGCGGTTCGGCGAGCCGTCGTGTGGGGTGCACGCGATCCAGCTCGAGATGTGCCAGTCCACATACATGAGCGAGGCATTTCCGTTCGCATACGACCCCGCTCGCGCGGCGGCCGTGCAGCCGACGCTGCGCCGGATGATCGATGCGGCGCTGGCTGTGCTCGCGACGTTGCCGCCCGCCTCAGCATAAGCACTCCTGATACATCTTCGTAACCGCGGTTTCCGTTTCAGTGCGCCGTTGCACCGTATTCAACAAGACGTCGCACCGCGGGCAGGCAGGATCGATTGAACAGATGAAACGACGCACGGCACGCATCCGCCGAAAGTGTTTATCAGCGGGAATCTTTGATTCATGTAGGGAAACTTGGCACGGAGCTTGCATCGTATTTGGCGTCACTCTTCGGTTTGCTGACCGTAGACGAAGATCGACAGGAACTGGATCGGTGTCTTGATCAGGCGTTCCGGGCCATGCGGCACGTCACCCCGGAAGGTCAGCGTGTCGCCGGGATGGAGGATGTAGGTCTGCTGGCCGTGGCGATACTCGATCACGCCCTTGAGCATGTGGATGAACTCGGTGCCGGGGTGTTCGAAGACGGGAAAGCGTTCCGCCTGATCTTCCATCGTGATCAGGAACGGCTCGAAGAGCTTGCGCGGGCCTTGGTCGTAGGCGAGCAGATGGTAGGTGTGGCCGCGTTTGGTGCCTTTGCGGACGACTTCCATGCCGGCGCCCTTCTTGACGAGCTGGGCGCCGCCCTGCGGAACGTCGAAGTTGCGGAACAGCGTCGACATCGACACGCCGAGCGCCTGCGCGATGCGGTGGAGTACGTCGAGGCCGGTGGAGGTCTGCGCGTTCTCGATTTTCGAGAGCATCCCGCGGCTGATGCCGGCCTGCTCAGCGACCTGTGCGATGGTCAGGCCGTGATGCTGGCGAAGCTCGCGGATCGTCGAGCCGAGATACCGTTCGAGCGGTGGTTTGCTGTCGTCTGCGGTGGACATCGTCGGCCTCGGTAAAAAAGGGCAGGGTAGCAGATTGTGGCGGCGCTGCCGCGGGAGGGAGTAGTTCGGATAAAAAGTTTCATGGCAGGAATTATTGTTGACTGTCAATAAATTCCTCCACGTACTGCGGACATGCCTGCACCGCCGTTGCGGCGATGTCTGAACGTGTCGAGTAGCCGGGTCGCTCGCGTGTCGGGCGGCTTCCTTAAATCATCGAAGGACGTAGTGGGAAGGAGTGGCGATGAACCTGAATGATGCGTGCAGTTTGCCGGCCAATGTGCTCGGCAGCGTACCCCGTTTCGACTCCGTAGAGGAAGCGCAGGCGTATCTGACGCAGGAAGGCGTGAAGTACGTCCTTGCGCAATTTGTCGATATTCACGGCGTGGCCAAGGCCAAGTCGGTCCCGGTCGCTCATCTGAAAAGCGTGCTGACCGCCGGGGCGGGCTTTGCAGGCTTCGCGATCTGGGGTGTCGGCATCGAGCCGAACGGCCCGGATTACATGGCGGTCGGCGACCTCGCGACGCTCACGCCGGTGCCGTGGCAGCCGGGGCTGTCACGCATCGTGTGCGACGGTCATGTCGACGGGGCGCCGTGGGCGTTCGATTCGCGTGTGACGCTGAAGAAGCAGGTCGCGCGTGTCGCCGAGCGGGGCTGGACGCTGTTTACCGGCCTCGAGCCCGAGTTTTCGCTGCTGAAGCGCTCGGCGTCGGGCACGCTCGAGCCGTGCGACCCGAGCGACTCGCTCGCAAAGCCGTGCTACGACTACAAGGGCCTGTCGCGCACGCGCGTGTTCCTGGAAAAGCTCACCGAATCGTTGCGCGCGGTCGGCATCGACGTCTACCAGATCGACCACGAGGATGCGAACGGCCAGTTCGAGATCAACTACACGTACACCGATTGCCTGACGTCGTGCGATCACTACGTGTTCTTCAAGATGGCCGCGTCGGAGATCGCGAACGACCTGGGGATGATCTGCTCGTTCATGCCGAAGCCGTTCGCGAACCGTCCCGGCAACGGCATGCACATGCACATGTCGATCGGCGACGGCAAGCGCAACCTGTTCGCCGACGACGCCGATCCGCTCGGCATGGGCCTGTCGACGCTCGGCTACCGGTTCACGGCCGGCCTGCTCGCGCACGCGCCCGCGCTGGCGGCGCTCTGCAACCCGACCGTGAACTCGTACAAGCGCCTCGTGGTCGGGCGCTCGCTGACCGGCGCGACCTGGGCGCCGGCCTACATCAGCTACGGCGACAACAATCGTTCGACGATGGTGCGCATGCCGGGCGGCCGGATCGAGCTGCGTCTGCCCGACGGCGCATGCAATCCGTATCTCGCAACGGCGGCCGTGATCGCCGCCGGGCTCGACGGCATCGATCGCGACCTGTCGCCGGGCGCTCCCGCGAACGAGAATCTGTACGAGTGGCCGGCGCAGAAGCTGCGCGACCACGGCATCGGCGTGCTGCCGCAAAACCTCGGCGAAGCGCTCGACGCGCTCGAAGCCGATCAATTGATTCGCGATGCGCTCGGGCCGGTGGTCGACGAATTCCTCAAGCTCAAGCGAATGGAGTGGCTGGAATACATGCGCCACGTATCGGATTGGGAAATCAAGCAGTACATCGAGTTTTTCTAAGGAGGGGGAAACATGTGCGGAATCGTAGGATTGCTGGTGAAGACACCGGAACTGCGCGACCGGCTCGGCGAGCTGATGGTGCCGATGCTGATCGGCATGACCGAGCGCGGCCCGGATTCGGCCGGTCTCGCGGTGTTCGGCGACGCGCTCGATGCGAGCCGGCGCAAGCTGAGCCTGTACTCGGGCTTTACGGACGAGGGCGGGCACTTCCCGTGGGACGTGCTGCTGGATCGCCTGAAAGCGTCCGTCGACGCCACTGCGCGCATCGACGCAAAGCGCAATCACGCGGTGCTGACTGTCGAGGGGCGGGCCGATGCGATCAAGCACTGGCTGAACGAGCATTACCCGCGCATCTACGTGCTGTCGGCCGGCCGCTCGATCGACCTGTACAAGGACATCGGGCTGCCGGCCGACATCGCCGCGCGTTACGCGTTCGGCGATCTCAAGGGCTCGCACCTCGTCGGCCACACGCGGATGGCGACCGAGTCGGCGGTGACGCCGGACCGCGCGCATCCGTTTACCGCGGGCGAGGATTTCTGCCTCGTGCACAACGGCTCGCTGTCGAATCCGTACGGCGTGCGGCGCAAGCTCGAGCCGGAGGGCATCCGCTTCGACACCGACAACGATACCGAGGCCGCGTGCCGCTTCCTCGAATGGCGGCTGCGTGAAGGCGACACGCTGCATGCCGCGCTGCAGAAAGGCTTCGAGGAGCTCGACGGCTTCTTCACCTTCCTGATGGGCACCCCGACCGAGCTGGCGCTGATCCGCGATCCGTTCGCGTGCAAGCCCGCGGTCGTCGCCGAGAACGACGACTACGTGGCGATCGCGTCCGAGTTCCGCTCGCTTGCGCATCTGCCCGACATCAAGAACGCGAAAGTATTCGAACCCGCACCCGAGGAGATGTACGTATGGAACGCGTGACATTCGACCTTGATCATGCCACGGTCAGGGAAGTGAACCAGTACCTGCACGGCGGCGCCGAGACGCTCGACGGCCAGGCCATTGTCGTGGCTTCGCCGAACGGCGCGCACAACATCGCGGTGGGCGTCGACGCTGCCGTCACGGTGACGATCGACGGGCATGCCGGCTATTACGCCGGCGGCATGAACAAGCGCGCGACGATCGTCGTCGAAGGCAGCGCCGGCACCGGCGTCGCGGAAAACATGATGAGCGGCAAGGTGCACGTGAAGGGCTTCGCGTCGAACGGCGCGGGCGCGTCCGCGCACGGCGGGCTGCTCGTGATCGACGGAGACGCCGGGCTGCGCTGCGGGATTTCGCTGAAAGGCGGCGACATCGTCGTCGGCGGCTCGGTCGGCAGCTTTTCCGCGTTCATGGCCCAGGCCGGGCGCATGGTGATCTGCGGCGACGCGGGCGACGCGCTCGGCGATTCGCTCTACGAGGCCGTGCTGTACGTGAAGGGCGAAGTGAAATCGCTCGGCGCCGACGCACAGTTCGAGCCGATGACCGACACGGACGTCAGCGCCGTCGCCGCGCTGCTCGACGCCGCCGGACTCGATCACGACCCGCGTGCGTTCAAGCGCATCGCATCGGCGCGCGCCCTTTACCACTGGAACGCCGACGCGAACCAGGAATATTGAATCCACAGCTTGTCCGGGAAGACGCCATGGAAACCAAACCCATTCATTTCGCGCGCTTGCAGCAGGAAGAGTCGCACGGCTACGACCGCAAGACGATCGACTACATCCATACGGCCGCCCAGCGCGGCCTTTACGAAATCCGCGGCCTCGGTGCGAAGCGGCCGGTGCCGCATTTCGACGATCTGCTGTTTCTCGGCGCGTCGCTGTCGCGCTATCCGCTCGAAGGATATCGTGAGAAATGCACGACTCAGACCGTGCTCGGCACGCGCTTCGCGAAGAAGCCGATCGTGCTCGATATTCCGATCACGGTGGCCGGCATGAGCTTCGGCGCGCTGTCGGCGAACGTGAAGGAAGCGCTCGGCCGTGCCGCGACAGCGGCCGGCACGTCGACGACGACGGGCGACGGCGGCATGACCGAGGAGGAGCGACGCTCGTCGAAGACGCTCGTCTATCAGTGCCTGCCGTCGCGCTATGGCTTCAATCCCGACGACGTGCGCCGCGCGGACGCGATCGAGGTTGTGATCGGCCAGGGCGCGAAACCGGGCGGTGGGGGCATGTTGCTCGGACAGAAGGTCAATCCGCGCGTCGCTGCAATGCGCACGTTACCGGCCGGCGTCGATCAGCGTTCGGCGAGCCGCCATCCGGACTGGACCGGGCCGGACGATCTGGCGATCAAGATCCAGGAGCTGCGCGAGATCACCGACTGGGAGAAGCCGATCTACGTGAAGGTCGGTGCGACGCGCACGTTCAACGACGTGAAGCTCGCGGTTCATGCGGGCGCAGATGTCGTCGTTGTCGACGGCATGCAGGGCGGCACCGCGGCGACGCAGACCTGCTTCATCGAGAACGTTGGCATCCCGACGCTGGCGGCGGTCCGCCAGGCTGTCGCCGCGCTAGAAGATCTGAACATGAAGGGGCAGGTTCAACTGATCGTGTCCGGCGGCATCCGCACGGGTGCCGATGTCGCGAAGGCGCTCGCGCTCGGCGCGGACGCGGTCGCGATCGGCCAAGGCGTGCTGATGGCGCTCGGCTGCAACGGCGATACGTACTTCCAGAACGGCGCACTGCATTCGGCCGTCGCGGACTACGCGGCGCTGAATACGTCGCCGGGGTTCTGCCATCACTGTCATACGGGCAAGTGCCCGGTCGGCGTAACGACACAGGATGCGGTGCTCGAGCAACGCGTGCAGCCCGAGGAGGGCGCGCGCCGCGTACGCAACTACCTGAAGACGCTGAACATGGAACTCACGACGATCGCGCGGGCCTGCGGCAAGCAGAACGTGCATCACCTGGAGCCGGAGGATCTTGTCGCGCTGACGGTCGAGGCGGCCGCGATGGCGCGCGTGCCGCTCGCCGGCACGTCGTGGATTCCGGGGCAGCGTTATTGACGTCCGCCGCATCGCACGCGACGAAATCGGCGCACGTCGGCCTGGCCGTCGTGGCTGCCGCCGACTCCGCTCGCAGGCGTGCCGCTTGATCACTCCATTGGGCTGAGGTCCGCCGCACCGTCGCGCGGCGGACCGTGCGACGGCGTGCCCGTTCGCCTGCTCCGCTTTTGCGACGGCATCGGCGTCGCGACATAGCCCGCGCTGCCATTTTCGAGGAATCGGCGAATGAAAAAAGTAATCGGATTGCTTGCATTGCTAGGGATGGCGGCGTTCGCCGTGCCCGCATTGGCGGATGGTGCGGTGGCGGCCGCCGCGCCGGTGCCCAACAAGGGCGACACTGCCTGGATGATCGTCGCGACGCTGCTCGTCGTGATGATGGCGGCGCCCGGGCTCGGGCTGTTTTACGGCGGCATGGTGCGGGCGAAGAACATGCTGTCCATCCTGATGCAGACGCTCGTCGTGTTCTGCCTGCTCGGCGTGCTGTGGGCCGTCTACGGCTACAGCATCGCCTTTACCGAAGGCAATGCGTTCTTCGGCGGGCTGAGCAAGGCGTTTCTAGTCGGCATTACGCCGGATTCGACTGCTGCGACGTTCAGCAAGGGGGTCGTGATTCCGGAGTTCATCTACGTGTCGTTCCAGCTGACGTTCGCCGCGATCACGCCTGCGCTGATCGTCGGCGGTATCGCCGAGCGCGCGAAATTCTCTGCAGTTCTGATGTTCATGGTGCTGTGGTTCACCTTCTCGTACCTGCCGATTGCGCACATGGTCTGGTACTGGCCCGGTCCCGATGCCTACACGAGCGCGGCGGCAGCCGATAAGGCCAACGCGACGGCAGGCTTCCTGTTCCAGAAGGGGGCGATCGACTTTGCGGGTGGCACGGTCGTGCATATCAACGCGGGCATTGCGGCGCTGGTCGGCGCGATCATGATCGGCAAGCGCGTCGGGTTCGGACGTGAAACCATGGCACCGCACAGCCTGACGATGACGATGATCGGCGGGTCGCTGCTGTGGGTCGGCTGGTTCGGCTTTAACGTCGGCTCGGCGCTGGAAGCCAGTGGTGCGGCGACGCTGGCGTTTGTCACGACACTGCTCGCGACGTGCGCAGCGACGGTTTCCTGGACCATGGTCGAGTGGTCGGCGAAGAAGAAGCCGTCGATGCTCGGTGCAGTGTCGGGCGCGATCGCCGGGCTCGTTGTCATCACCCCCGCGTGCGGTTTTGTAGGCCCGATGGGCGCGATCGCGATGGGCCTGATAGCGGGAGCTGTGTGCTACTGGGGCGTCAACGGCCTGAAGCGCATGATCGGCGTCGACGATTCGCTCGACGTGTTCGGCGTGCATTGCATCGGCGGGATCGTCGGTGCGTTGCTGACCGGCGTGTTCGCGTCGCCGTCGCTTGGCGGCACGGGCATCTACGACTACGTCGCAAACAAGGTGACCGACTATCACATCGTCGATCAGCTGATCGCGCAGTGCTGGGGCGTCGGGACGTCGCTCGTCTGGTCGGCGGTCGTGTCGGTCGTCGCGTTCAAGCTCGTCGACGTGACGATCGGCCTGCGCGTCGATCACGAGCGCGAACGGGAAGGGCTCGACGTCAGCTCGCACGGCGAGACAGCCTACCATTCCTAAGAATCGCTGCCGCGACGGCGCATGCCTTCCTCCGGTTCGGTACCTAATCGGCGCACGGCGGAACAAGGCGACTCGGCATCGACGTTATGCCGATCCGGAGGTCGACGATCATATAGCGTCCCGGTGTGCGGGGCCGAGGCATTCGGTCCCGCATCCGGACCGTCGTCTTTCTCAATTTTGTTGTCATGTCAGACCTCGGAAAATGGCCTGAACCTATCGATCAATCTGGCGAATGCTCGATATACGCCGGAGAACACCCGCGTACCGTTAAATACTGAAATAAAGATGCGCAGCGGTTGGCGCTCCGGTGAACGCCTACAGTGGGCGTCGAGCAGAGCACGGGAAATGTTGCTTCAGTACGCGGACCCGGCCAGATTCCAGCCCCGCGTTTCCAGCCCCGCGTACTGCTTTGTCCGCCGGTAATGCGTCTGCCCGGATATTCGAAAGCAGGTCGCTTACTTCAACGCACCTTCAGCCACCAGCACTTCGTGTGCCGCCTTGAACGCGCTGAGGCCGTGCGGGATGCCCGAATAGGCGGTCGCGTGCAGCAGCGTCGCCTTGATTTCATCGACGCTCACGCCGTTGTTGAGCGCGCCCTTCACGTGCAGCTTCAGTTCGTTGGTATGGCCTGCCGCGGTCAGCATCGCGAGGTTGAGCAGGCTGCGCGTCTTGCGATCGAGCGTCTCGTCACCCCATGCCCAGCCCCACGCCCATGCGGTGGTGGCGCGCTGGAACGCCATCATGAAGGCGTCGGCCTTCTCCATCGACGCATCGACATATTCCGGGCCGAGCACTTCCCGGCGAATCGGCAGGCCCTTCTGAAACAGCGCATCATCTTCGTTCATGATTGAATTCCTCCGTTATTCCAAAGCCTCGGCGGCCGCCGGGAGCCGGCCGCGGGAACGCGAGTCGTCCTTCGACGCAAACAGGTAGCAGACCAGCGCGGTGACGACGAGGCCCACCATCCACGACACGTCCGCACCACCGAGAATCGACGCCCATGGACCGTGGAAAAAACTCTCTTCCATGAACGGCACCTGGACCGCGATGCCGAACACATAGATCGCGATGGCCTTGAAGTTGAACGACCCATACACGCCGCCATTGCTGCTGATGATTTCCGCGACGCGGTAGTGGCGGTTGTTGACCAGATAGAAGTCGATCAGGTTGATCGCGATCCACGGCGCCAGCACGATGCGCAACGCGAAGATCGCGTTGAGGAAGATCGAGATGAAGTTGCTGGATGCCCACAGTGCGGTCGCGGTCGAAGCCACCAGCAGCACCGCCGACACGACGACGCGCACGTTGCGGCCGGGAACCCAGTGCGGGCGGAACGTCTGCGCGGCGGTAATGAACGACAACACCGCGCCATACAGGTTCATCCCGTTGTGGCCGATGATGTTGACCAGGAACAGGAAGATCAGCACGTAGCCGAACGCGCCGGTCTGATCGCGGATCGCCTGCATCGCGTCCGTCGAATGCCCGGTGCTGACGGTCAGCACGCCGAACAGGAACGCGAAGATGGTGCCCAGCGACGTGCCGAAATACGTGTAAGCGAAGGTCTTCGCGAATCCGGCGGACATCGGCAGGTAGCGCGAATAATCTGACGTATAAGGGGCGAAACTGATCTGCCAGACCGCGCACAGTCCGAACATCGCGAACCAGTTGGCGAGGTCGAAATGACCCTGCTGGAGGATCCCGGCGTCGATACTCGGGGCCATCAGCGCGATGCCGACGACGAGCGCACCGCCCATGAACCACGCGCCGACCTTGTTGAAGCGATGAATGAAGTGACAGCCGATCACGCCGACCAGCGTCGCGAGCACGGCGCCGATGACTGTCGCGATCGGCACGGGCACCGAAGGTGCTGCGGTATGGAGCGTCTTGCCCGCGAGGATGATGTTCGAGACGAAGAAGCCGAGATAGATCAGCGTGGTGAATCCGACCACCAGCAAAGACCCGTACCGGCCGAACTGGGCCCGGCTCTGGATCATCTGCGGCACGCCGACGAGCGGCCCCTGCGCGGAGGTGAGCGCATGGAAGATCGCGCCGAAGAATTGCCCGGCCGCGATCGCGACGATCGCGCTCACCAGGTCGAGGTGGAACACCAGCACCGACGTGGCGCCGGAAATCACGGCCAGCGGCGCGACATTCGTACAGAACCACAGGGTGAACAGATCGGCCGGCTTCCCATGCCGCGCCTCGGGGGCGACATAGTCGATCGAGTTGCTTTCGATGGCGAGAACGCTGCTGTCGTTTGCCGGTTTTGTCATGCTGTCTCCATCTTTATTGCCGGGGCCGGGTCTCGCCGCACGCGCCCGATGACGCGGCACGGCACGACATGGCCTCTGCTGCCTTGAATCGATACTGCAGGCGAATGCCGGCCCGCTCAACGCATCACGAACGGGTCGCTGATCGGATCGTCCGAGGTGCGAAGCCACACGGACTTCGTCGTCGTATATTCGAGCGCGGCGCTCAGGCCGCCTTCGCGGCCGTGCCCCGACAAACCGAAGCCGCCGAACGGCACGAGCGGCGACACCGCGCGATAGGTGTTGATCCAGACGATGCCGGAGCGCACGCGTTTCGACACGCGGTGAGCACGCGTGAGGTTGGTCGTGAAAATTCCGGCGGCGAGTCCATATTCGGTGCTGTTTGCCTTCTCGATCGCTTCCTGTTCGGATTCGAACGTGTCGACCGACAGCACCGGGCCGAACAGTTCCGTCGTGATGCTGTCGGCGTTCTCGAAGCCGGTGCAGTCGAGGATGGTCGGCGCGTAGTAATACCCGTCGCGCTCCAGCTTCTTCCCTCCGGCGAGCACCTTCGCGCCCTGACGCACCGAGCTCGCGACGACCGCCTCGATGTTGCGAAGCTGCCGCTCGGTACACAGCGGGCCGTACTCCGTCGCCGTCTCGTTGGGTGACCCCACCCGAATGCGCGACACACGTTCGACCAGCAGGGAAAGGAACTGCTCCTTGATCGACGCCTCGACCAGCAGGCGCGAACCCGCGACGCAGCTTTGGCCGCTCGCCGCGAAGATCGCCGCGACCTGCGCATTCACCGCGCTCTGGATATCGGTATCGGCGAAGACGATGAACGGCGATTTGCCGCCGAGCTCGAGCGACACCTTCGCGAGGTTGCTGGCCGTGTTCCGCACGATGTGGCGCGCCGTCTCCGGGCCGCCGGTGAAGGCGACCTTGTCCACGCCCGGGTGGCTGCTCAGCACCGCGCCGCATTCCGGGCCGAAGCCGGTAATGACGTTGACGACGCCCGGCGGGAATCCCGCCTCGTGCACGAGGCGCGCGAACTCGAGCAACGGGCCCGGCGCGTCCTCGGATGCCTTGAGCACCACCGTGCATCCGGCAGCGAGAGCCGGCCCGACCTTCACCGCGGACAGGAACAGCTGGCTGTTCCACGGCACGATCGCGGCGACCACGCCGACGGGCTGCCGTTCGAGCCATACCTGCATGTCCGGCTTGTCGACAGGGATGCTGCTCCCTTCGAGCTTGTCGGCAATGCCCGCGTAGTAGCGGTAATACTCGGCGACGTACGCGATCTGGCTCGACGTTTCCCGGATGATCTTGCCGGTGTCGTTCGTTTCGATTTCAGCGAGTCGCGGCGCAGCCCGTTCGACGAGATCGGCGAGCTTGTACAGCAGCTTGCCGCGCGCCGACGCGGAAAGACCGGTCCAGCGCGGATCGGTCAACGCGCGGCCGGCCGCGGCCACCGCGCGGTTGACCTCGTCGGTGCGTGCTTCCGGCATCTGCGCCCACACGGTGCCGGTCGCGGGATTCACGCTGCCGAACGTCGCGGCGCCGGGCTCGAACCGGCCGTCGATATACAGCTGAAATGGCACATTCATGGCTCAGGCACCTTATTGGAACGCAGGCATCACGTCGTGGATCATCCGCTCGAGGGAAGCCTTCTTGCGCTCGAAGCTCATGCCGGTGTCGATCCAGAACGAGTACTCGTCGAAGCCGAGCGCTTCGTAAGCCTTCAGACGCGCAATGACTTCCGCGGGCGTGCCGATGACGTTGTTCTTGCGCATCGCTTCCGGCGTGTAGAACGGGTGGGCGGCGATTTCCTCGCTGCTCAGCGGCTTGATCATGCCGCGGCTGATCGGACGTTCGTTCTTGAACCACGCGCCGAAGTAGTTGTAGAACACGTTGACTTCGTCGGCGGCCAGTTGCGCATCGTCCTCGCCGCTCGCCACATAGGTGTGACGCAGCAGCATGATCTGCGGGCGCGGCACGTCGCTGAACTTCTCGCATGCGGCGTTGAAGTGGCCGACGAGCTTCTCGACTTCCTCGTCGCCCAGGTGCAGCGGCGTGACCTGCACGTTGCAGCCGTTGGCCACGGCGAACTCGTGACTGTTCGGGTCGCGCGCGGCCACCCAGATCGGCGGATGCGGTTGCTGCAGCGGCAGCGGCGACGAGGTCGTCGACGGGAATTTCCAGAACTCGCCTTCGTGCGCGTAATCGCCTTCCCACAGCTTCTTCACGGCCGGAATGAGTTCGCGCATGCGCTGACCCGCACCCCACGCGTCGAGCCCCGGCATCAGGCGCTCGTATTCGAACGAGTAGGCGCCCCGGGCGATCCCGAGTTCGAGGCGGCCGCCCGTGATGATGTCGGTCATCGCGGCTTCTCCGGCGAGCTTGATCGGATGCCAGAACGGCGCGATGACCGTGCCCGTGCCGAGCCGCACGCGCTTCGTCTTGTTGGCGAGATCGGCGAGGTTGATGAACGGGTTCGGCGCGATCGTGAAGTCCATCCCGTGGTGTTCGCCGGTCCAGACGGCATGCATGCCGCCGCGATCGGCGATCTGGCACAGCTCGACCATCTCGTCGTACAGCTGCTTTTGGCTGGTCCGGTCGGAGACGCGCTCCATGTGAACGAAAAGCGAAAAACGCATGATGTGACCTTTCAGGAAAGAAGCGGGCGGACGGTGCCGGTGCTGTGATCGCCAAAGTACAGGCCGTAGCTCTTCAACTGGCTCTCCTTGCGATAGCGCTCGAGCATGCTGGCCAGTGCGCTGTCCTGGAACGCGTCGGTCTCGATGTCGTCGAGGCTCACGAATTCGCCGGCGACGGCGACTTCGTCCGGTGCGCTGCAGAGGAACGAGATGTACTGGTAGTGCGTTTCGGTGTTGTTATAGACCGAATAAATAAAGCTTGCCGATGCGTCCGGCTGGTATTGCCGGAAGATGTCGGCGAGCGCCTTGTCGGCGCCTTCGTTGCCGATCTCCTTCGTGGGCAGTGCCCACTTGTGGTCGGCCGTCTTCACCATGAGCACCTTGTCATCGCGCGTGATGATCGCGCTCACGATGACCTTCGGGCCGGCGATGACTTCGGCCGACAGCTTCGCCGGCGTGAAATAGCCGCCGCGGTAATAGCCGAGCCCGGCGTAGCCGGCGGAATGGAACGCCTCGACCTTGCCGATGATGAGCGCGTGATCGCCTGCATCGATCACCGCGTGCGTCGTGCAGTCGAACCACGCGCTGACGCCGTCGATGAGCGGGTTGCGATGGTCGCTCAGGCGCCAGCCGACCTTCGCGAAGCGATCGTCGCTCGGCCGCGCAAAGGTGTTGGACAGTTCCTTTTGCCCTTCCGCGAGAATGTTGATCGCGAAATGGCCGGCGGTCGAAAACGTCTGGAAATTGCTCGACGTCTTCGCGATGCTCACGAGCAGCAACGCGGGGTCCAGCGACACGGACGAGAACGAATTCGCGGTGAAGCCGAGCGCCTGGCCGTCGTCGCGGGCGGTGGTGACGATCGTCACGCCGGTCATGAACGCGCCGAACGCATCGCGTAGCTCCCGGGTGTTGATCGTCGGGGCTTCCTGGCTGGTTGCTTGGCTCATGTCACACTTCCGATTTCAGGGTTTCCGCCTGCGGATCGGCCTGCAACCAGGCACGCAGGGCGCGATTGACTTCCTCGGGCGCGGTCAGGTTCACCATGTGGCGCTCGTTCTCGATCACGACGGCCTTTCCGTGATGCGCGGCTTGCGCCATTTGCCTGGCCATCTCCGGCGTCGAATTCGGGTCGTCCGACCCGGTCAGCACGAGGGCAGGGCAGGCGATCCGGTGCCAGCCGTCGGCATACACTTCATCGCCCTTCGCGAACGCCGTGTACGCGGTGGCGTAGCCGGCCAGGTCGACGGACTGCAGCCACGATTCGACCTTTTGCGCGGCGATCTGCTGCGCCTCCTCGGCGTTGAACCAGCGCCGCAGCGGCGTTTCGACGTCGATGGTCCCCGAGCGCAGTTCGGCGGCGCGTTGCAGGACGGCTTCGCGCGCCTGCTCCGTGCGGCGGTACACGCCATTCAGCACGGCCACGCGCTTGACCAGGTCCGGCCTTGTGACGGCTACGCCGGCGGCAATCAGCGAGCCCATCGAGTGGCCGGCCAGGTTGACGGGACCGACCTGAAGGGCCTCGATGAATTCGATCGCCCACTGCACGAACCGCTGCAGGTCCGCGTCGGTATCGAGCGCATCGCTCGTGCCGTGGCCCGGCATGTCGACCGAGATCACGCGGAAATCGCGCGACAGGTCGTCGATTTGCGGATACCACGCGTTTGCCTGCATGCCCACGCCGTGAATCAGGACCAGCGGTTCGCCGGCACCCTGGTCGAGATAGTGGGCGACGCGATTATTTGACAGCGGCAGGGTTCTTGACGTCATTTCCGAGCTCTGCGAGATCTTTGTAGCGGTCGCCGATGCGGTGATGCGGACGGCCTGCGGTGGCGGCGCCGATGGCGATGACCAGTTCGTCGGCGGCCGGCGCGTCGGCAATCGAGAACTGGAGCGTCAGGTAGTGCGAGCGGCGACCCTCGTCGTTCTTGTCCATCATCGGGATGAGCAGCGGCGCATTGGCCGGGCCGCGCGTGTTGTTGAACGCGAGGTACGACTTCGCGCCGACGGCCGTGCGATAGGTGTTGCCGAAGTGCAGCGTGTGGATCAGCGCGGACGCATGCTCGATTTCACCGTCGAGGCCGACGATCGCACTCTTGCCGAACGCTTCGACGGCTTCGCCCGAACCGGCTTCGTCGAGGATCATTTTGGTCAGGTGTTCGCTGAGTTGCGGCGCGAGCGCGCGAATCTCCGGCGACAGGTCCTCGACATACCCGCGGCCTGCCCACGGGTTCTTGATCACTGCGACCGCGCCGATCATTTTCAGCGGCTTGGCAGCGACCTTGTCGCCATCCACATAGAGCGTCTCGACATGCAGGACGGATTTCCGAATCAGGCTCATGGCACCTTCCTTTCGTGCGTTGATTGTGGAATTCATTGTGGTATACCATGTTACGGCATGCCATGAGTGTTAACCCTTGTCCGGAAAATTCCGGAAAACGGAGATGGAAAATGACTGCGTACTGGATTGCCCACGTGACGGTGCTCGATGCCGCGAAATACAAGGACTACACGGATGTCGCGCCGCAGGCGTTCAAGAAGTTCGGCGCCGTTTTCCTCGCCCGCGGTGGCGCGTCGCAGGTGCTGGAGGGGGAGTCGTTCGAGCGCCACGTCGTGATCCGGTTCGCCGACGTGCAAACGGCGCTCGCGTGCTATCACTCACCCGAATACCAGGCGGCGAAAGCCAAGCGGGACGGGCATTGTCGAGCGCAGATCTCGATCGTCGAGGGGCTGGAGAGTTGATCGCGCGCTCACGGCGCACTGCCGGCCTGCAGGATGGAAAGCCCGATGACAGTTAGGTCATAATATGGCATTCCATGTTTGTGCCCGGCGCGCTGCCGGCCACAGGCCAAATACCGTTTCCAGAGTGCCGCCCATGCAAGACCTCAAAATCGACCGCAATGCCAAGACCCTGCGCGAACTGACGCTCGACAAACTGCGCGGTGCGATCGTGCAGGGGTATTTCCGGCCGGGCGCCCGGCTCGTCGAGCGCACGCTGTGCGACGAGCTCGGCGTAAGCCGCACGGTGGTGCGCGAGGTGCTGCGACATCTGGAGACCGAAGGGCTGGTCGAGACCGTGTCGCGGCAAGGGCCGGTGGTGGCGCGGCTCGATCCGGCGCAAGTGGGCGAGATCTATGAGCTGCGCGGCCTGCTCGAAGCCAATGCCGCGCGTGCGTGCGCCGAGGGCGCGACACCCGAGGTCGTGCGGCAGCTGCGCGAGGTCCGCGCGGTGATCGAGGATGCGTTCGCGAAGCAGGATTTGCCGCGCGTGCTCGAGTACACCGAGCGCTTCTATGAAACGCTGTTCGAAGCAGCCGGAAAACAGGTGTCGCTGACGGTCGTCAAGACGCTCAACGCGCGTATCAACCGGTTGCGTGCGTTGACCATCGCGATGCCGGGGCGCGGCGGCGACTCCAACACCGAGATGAACCGACTGCTCGATGCGATCGAGCGGCGCGACGGGGATGCGGCTTCGGCCGCGTCGGCCGCACACATCAAGCGGGTTTCCGAACTGGCGTTGTCGGCGCTCGCGCAGCAGGACGAGGCAGTCAGCGACGGTTGACGGAACCGTGAGCGCGGGATTCGACACGCGCGGTTCGACACGGAAGGCCGCTGGCACACCATGCCGGCGGCTTTTTTTTTGTCTGTCGATTTCACTTATGGTATTCCATAATATTGAGAACATTGTTGTCGACCATAAGATGGCATACCATCATCTCATCGAGTATCGCAGTGATCACGGGAGCACGCCATGGCTGAGTCGATGATCGGACAAACCGCGCAACAGGCATTCGACACGCTCGGATTCCGTCGCGCACTCGGCGCATTCGTTACCGGCGTGACGGTCGTCGCGACGATCCAGCCGGACGGTTCGCCGCGCGGCTTCACCGCGAACTCGTTCACGTCGGTGTCGCTCGACCCGCCGCTGATCCTCGTGTGCATCGCGAAGACGGCGTCGAACCATGCGGTGTTCTCCGCCACGCAACGTTTTGCCGTGAGCGTGCTCGCGGAAAACCAGACCGACGTCTCCGGCGTGTTCGCGTCGAAGGCGCAGGACAAGTTCACGCAAGTGCCGTGGGGCGCGCGCAAGACGGGCGCCCCCGTGATCCACGATGCGGCGGCGAGCTTCGACTGCCTGACGCATGACGTGGTGGACGCGGGCGATCACATCATCCTGATCGGACGCGTGGTCGACTTCGTGCAGACGAGTGCGTCGCCGCTCGGCTATTGCCGCGGCGCGTACGTGAATTTCAGCCTGTCGCAGGACGCGTTGTCCGCGGCCGCGGGGCGTGCCCATATCGGCGCGATTCTGGAACATCGCGACGGGCTGGTGCTGGTCGATACGCCGCAGGGCCTCGGGTTGCCGACCGGCATCAGGCTCGAGCCGGCGAGCGACGCGGCGAGCCTGCGCGGCGTGCTCGCGAAGCTCGGCCTCAACGCGCATCTCGACTTCCTGTTTGCCGTGTTCGAGGCGGCCGGCGAGCGCGAGCCGGGCGTCCACATCTATTACCGCGGCCGCGTGGTTCACACGGGGTCGCCATGGTTCGACAGCAGCATCCGCATCGTGCCGCTCTGGCAGATTCCTTGGAACGAGATCACCGACACCGCCGTGCGCTCGATGCTCGAACGCTATGTGCGCGAGCGCAGGCAGGACGCGTACGGCATCTATGTCGGCGATACGGAAGCCGGGACGGTACAGGCACTGGCCCTTGCACATTGAGACGGCGTCGGCCGGGAGCGCCGCGCCGCAGTGATGAAAGACAAGATCAAGAAGCCGGCGCGACTGGTGCCGCTGGCCTGAGTACTCGTGTTCGAGCGGCTGCCATCCCGGTGGCCGCGAGCCGCAACCGTTTCCCCTCGGAGAGAGACCATGAGCAGCAGAAGCATCCCGCGTTTCGCAGTGTCGCGTCTGGCATACATCGCACCGTTGGCCGCACTTTGCACCGCGCCGGCGCTGGCCGCGGACCCGATCGTGTTCACCAGCTGGGGCGGCACGACCCAGTCGTCGCAGCAGAAGGATTGGGCGCAGCCGTTCACGCAGGCGAGCGGCATCAACGTGCTGATGGACGGGCCCACCGACTACGGCAAGCTCAAGGCGATGGTCGACAGCGGCAACGTGAGCTGGGACGTGGTCGACGTGGAAGGCGACTTCGCGTATGCCGCGGAAAAGGCCGGGCTGATCGAGCCGATCGACTATTCGGTGGTGAAGAAGGCCGAGCTCGACCCGCGCTTCACGACGCCTTCGGCAGTGGGCAGTTTCTATTACTCGTTCGTGCTCGGCTACAACAAGGCGAAGTATACGAGCGCGCAGCCGCAAAACTGGGCGGACCTCTTCGATACCAAGCGCTTCCCGGGCAAGCGCACGTTCTACAAGTGGTCGGCGCCGGGCGTGCTCGAAATCGCGCTGCTCGCCGACGGCGTGGTGCCCAACAAGCTGTATCCGCTCGACCTCGACCGCGCGTTCAGGAAGCTCGACTCGATCAAGAGCGACATCGTCTG
This sequence comes from Burkholderia sp. JP2-270, assembly GCF_003233675.1. Lineage (NCBI taxonomy): Bacteria > Pseudomonadati > Pseudomonadota > Betaproteobacteria > Burkholderiales > Burkholderiaceae > Burkholderia > Burkholderia sp. JP2-270. The sequence continues at coordinate 54,402 of NZ_CP029825.1, forward strand.
GTGGAGCGGCGGCGCGCAGTCGCAGCAGCTGCTCGCATCGGGCGAATCGCCCATCGGCATGTTCTGGAACGGTCGCCTGCATGCGCTCGAGCAGACCGGCGTGCCGGTGGGCATTTCGTGGAACCAGAACCTGACCGCCGCCGACATGCTCGTGATTCCGAAGGGCGCGAAGCATCGCGATGCGGCGATGAAGTACCTGGCCGCCGCGACGAGCGCGCAGGCCCAGGCGAAATTCGCGGCCGACACCGGTTATGCACCGATCAACGTGAAGTCAGCCGCGCTGATGCCGCCGGCGATCGCCAAGACGCTGCCCGATCAGTACAAGGCATCGCAGATCAACCTCGACATGAAGTACTGGGCAGAGAACCGCGACGCGATCGCGAAGCGCTGGTACGCGTGGCAATCGAAGTAAGCACGCGCGGCACCACGTACGGGCCGAACGCCGTTCAGGATGCCGACCCGGGACGGACCGGCTGAGCAACGAACCTGCATGGGGCCAGGGGTAATGGACAGTGAAGCGCCGACCCTGGCCGACAAAGGAGCCACCATGCCCAACGTATTGAGTACCATCGCGCATCCGCCCGCGGCGAACGCGCGCAAGCGGCGCGACTGGCGCAGCATGCGGCTGCTGACGCCGGCAATGCTGCTGCTCGTGATCTTCTTCCTGCTGCCGGTGCTGTCGCTGCTGTTGCGCAGCGTGCTCGAGCCGACGCCCGGTTTGCACAACTACGAGCAACTGCTCGGCTCGACGACGTATGTGCGCGTGTTCGGCAATACGTTTCTCGTAGCCACGGTCGTGACGCTCGTCACGCTCGTCGTGGGCTTTCCGATGGCATGGCTGCTCGCAATCGCGCCGCGCAAGCTCAGTTCCGTGCTGTTCGCGATCCTGCTGCTGTCGATGTGGACCAACCTGCTCGCACGGACGTTCGCATGGATGGTGCTGCTGCAGGGGACCGGGCCGATCAACCGCGCGCTGATGGCGATCGGCGTGATACACGAGCCGCTCTCGCTCGTGAACAACCTCACCGGCGTGACCATCGGCATGACGTACATCATGCTGCCGTTCCTCGTGATGCCGCTGCATGCCACGCTGCGCGGCATCGACCCGTCGACGCTGCGCGCCGCCGCGGTGTGCGGTGCGAGCCGCTGGCAGGCGTTCTGGCGCATCCTCGTGCCGCTCGCGATGCCGGGCGTGGCCTCGGGCGCGCTGATGGTGTTCGTGATGGCGCTCGGCTACTTCGTAACGCCCACGTTGCTGGGCGGCCCGTCGTACATGATGCTCGCGGAACTCATTGCGCAGCTCGTGCAGGAACTGTTGAACTGGGGCCTCGCCGGCGCCGCGGCGTTCGTGCTGCTCGCCGTGACGCTCGCGCTCTATGCGTTGCAGCTGCGCTTTACCGGCAGGGCGCGTGCAACCACCGGAGGTCGCTGACATGTTGCTCGATTTCGATCGCCTGGGCGCATTGCGCTGGATCCTCGTGGCCGTGGGCGCGGCCGTTGCGCTGTTTCTGCTGTTGCCGATCTTCTTCATCGTCGCGCTGTCGTTCGGCGATTCGCAGTGGCTCATCTTCCCGCCGCCGGGCTGGACTCTCGAATGGTACCGGCAGCTTTTCACCGATGCGGGCTGGATCGACTCGCTGCTCACCAGCGCGAAGCTGGCGGTGATCGTCACCGCACTGTCCGTGCTGATCGGGTTTCTCGCGTCGCTGGCGCTCGTGCGTGGCAAGTTTCGCGGCCGCGAGGCCGTGCGGGGTTTCTTCCTCACGCCGATGGTGCTGCCCGTCGTCGTGCTCGCCGTCGCACTCTATGCGTTTTTCCTGCGCATCGGCCTGAACGGCACGATGACCGGGTTCGTGATCGGCCACCTGATCATTGCGTTGCCGTTCTCGATCATTTCGATCAGCAACTCGCTCGTGAGCTTCGACACGGCGCTCGAGGATGCCGCGCTCATCTGCGGTGCGTCGCCGCTCACGGTGAAGCTGCGGGTCACGCTTCCCTCGATCCGGCTCGGCCTGTTTGCCGCCGCGATCTTCGCGTTCCTCGCGTCGTGGGACGAAGTCGTGGTGTCGATCTTCATGTCGAGCCCGACGCTGCAGACGCTGCCTGTGCGCATCTGGGCGACGTTGCGGCAAGACCTGACTCCCGTCGTGGCGGCTGCATCGTCGCTGCTCGTCGGACTGACCACCGTATTGATGCTGGCGGGCGCCGTGGTGCGCCGCGCACGCGCAAACTGAGGTAACACGCCATGACTGCATTCCTGCAAATCCAGCGCCTGCGCAAGACTTACGACAATGTCGTCGCGATCGACCAGGTTTCGCTCGACGTGCGCAAGGGCGAATTCATGACTTTCCTCGGACCGTCAGGTTCGGGCAAGAGCACCACGCTCTATATCGTCGCGGGCTTTCAGGAGCCGACCGACGGACGCGTGCTGCTCGACGGCAAGTCGCTGTTGTCGGTCGCGCCGAACCTGCGCAACATCGGCATGGTGTTTCAGCGCTATACGCTGTTCCCGCATCTCACGGTGGGCGAGAACGTTGCATTCCCGCTGCGGGTGCGCCGCCGGCCCGAAGCCGAAATCAACGCGAAAGTGGAGCAGATGCTGAAACTCGTTCACCTGTCCGAGTGTCGCGACCGGATGCCCGCCCAGCTTTCTGGCGGGCAGCAGCAGCGCGTTGCCATCGCGCGTGCGCTTGCCTACGATCCGCCCGTGTTGCTGATGGACGAGCCGCTCTCCGCGCTTGACAAGAAACTGCGCGAGGAGATTCAACTCGAGTTGCGCCGCATTCACCAGGAAACCGGCGTGACGATCCTCTATGTCACGCACGACCAGGAAGAGGCGCTGCGCCTGTCGGACCGTATCGCCGTGTTCAACCAGGGCCGCATCGAGCAGGTCGGCACCGGCGAGGAGCTCTATGCGAACCCGGCGTCGCGCTTCGTCGCGAGCTTTATCGGCAATTCGAATTTCCTGCCGGTCAAGGTGACGAAGAACAGCGACGGTCGCATGGGCGGCGTGTTCCCCAACGGACTCGAAATGGCGTCGGACGTGTTTCATCCGACGCTCGCAGCCGGCGACGAGGGCGCGCTGATGATTCGCCCGGAACAGATGCGTATCAGCTCGCTGCAGAGCGCAAGCGGTTCAAACGGTGCGAGCGGTACTGCAGGCTTGCCCGTGACCGTGCGCGACGTCACCTATCTCGGCGATGCGATGCACTACGCGGTGGCGACGCCGTGGCAGCAGGAAATCTCGATCCGCATGCCGGCCGCCCATCGGCACGACAACGGTATCGTGATTGGGGCGCAGGCACTCGTCGACTGGGACGCGCACGACGTGCGTCTCTTCGCGCAAGCCTGACGGCGGCATCCATGAGTCCCGAACTGCCGTCCCTCAAGGTCCAGCGTCCCACCGCCACACTGCGCGAACTCGCGCTCGAGAAAATGCGCACCGCTATCCTCGACGCGCATTTCCAGCCGGGCGAGCGGCTGATCGAGCGCTCGCTGTGCGAGATCCTGGGCGTGAGCCGAACCGTCGTGCGCGAGGTCCTGCGCCATCTTGAAACCGAGGGGCTGGTCGACTCGATACCGAACCACGGACCGATCGTTGCGGTCCTCGACTTCGACACGGCGGCCGAGATCTACGAAATACGCGCGTTGCTGGAAGGCGAGGCTGCGATGGCCTGCGCGCAGCATGCCGACGAGCCTCTGGTCGCCGATCTGGCGGCCTGTATCGACCAGATCCAGCAAGCGTTCGAGGCGCAGGATCATCAGGCGGTGAAGGCGCTCACGTCGGCATTCTATGAACGCATGTTCCTCGCCGGGAAGAAGCATGTAGCGTGGGAGATCGTGCAGTCGTTGATCGCGCGCATCAACCGCTTGCGCGCGCTGACGATCGCTTCCGACGATCGCGGGCGCCAGGCGGTTGAAGAGATGCGCGAGATTCTCGCGGGGATCGCGACGGGAAACGGCGTGGCGGCGCGCGAGGCTGCAATCGCGCACGTGCACCGGGTGGCCGAGATCGCGCGCAAGCTGCTGGCTCACGGTCACGAGAATGCTTCGTGGCGTCAGGCGGGGTAGTGCGCTGTTTTTGAGTCGCTTGAGGCGGGCAGAACGGTACTGAGCTCGGCTTTCCTTGCTTCTACTTTGCACTACGAAGTGGGTGCCGTGTTTGCGGGCCAAACGTGACGGGCAGGGAACGCTGCCCTCGCGTCGCGGCGTCGCGGCCGACCGCCACTTGAAATTTTCGGTACTTGCGGCCCGAGTCCAGCCCGGGCTGCCTGATACATTTTTATCCCCGGAAGGAACGATCGTGGAATTGAAATCGCTGTTGAAGGATCCGGCGCTCTTGCGTCATCAGGCTTATATCGACGGGCAATGGTGCACGGCCGACTCGGGCGAGCGCTTCGACGTGCGCGACCCGGCGACGGGCGCAACGCTCGGCTGCGTTCCGCTGATGGGCGCGGCAGAGACATCGCGCGCGATTGACGCCGCGAATGCGGCGTGGCCGGCGTGGCGGGCAACGACGGCGAAGGAGCGCGCGCGCGTCCTGCGTCGCTGGTACGAGCTCATGATCGAGAACGCCGACGACCTTGCGCTGATCCTCACGGCCGAGCAGGGCAAGCCGCTTGCCGAAGCAAAAGGCGAAATCGTCTATGGTGCGTCGTTTATCGAATGGTTCGCTGAAGAGGGCAAGCGCGTGGCCGGCGACACGCTCGCGACGCCGGCGGCCGACAAGCGCCTCGTGGTCGTCAGGGAGCCCGTGGGGGTTTGCGCGGCGATCACGCCGTGGAATTTCCCGAACGCGATGATCACCCGCAAGGTCGGGCCGGCGCTGGCAGCCGGCTGTCCTATCGTCGTGAAGCCGGCCGAAGCTACACCGTTCTCGGCGCTCGCGCTGGCGGTTCTCGCCGAGCGCGCGGGGGTGCCGAACGGTGTGCTCAATATCATTACCGGCGACCCGAAGGCGATCGGTGGCGCGCTGACGAGCAGCCCCGTGGTGCGCAAGCTTTCGTTCACCGGATCGACGGGAGTGGGGCGGCTGCTGATGGCGCAGAGCGCGCCCACGGTGAAAAAGGTGACGCTCGAACTCGGCGGAAACGCACCGTTCATCGTGTTCGACGATGCCGATCTCGATGCCGCCGTCGAAGGGGCGATTGCTTCCAAGTACCGCAACAACGGGCAGACGTGTGTTTGCACCAATCGCTTCTACGTGCATGACCGGGTTTATGACGCGTTCGCCGCGAAGCTGGTGGCGGCGGTGAAGGGGCTGAAGGTGGGGCACGGTACGGAAGGCGGCGTGACGCTGGGGCCGTTGATCAACGACGTGGCTGTCAGCAAGGTCGAAGCGCATATCGCGGACGCACTCGACAAAGGCGCGACGCTCGCTGCCGGTGGAAAGCGGCATGCGCTCGGGCATGGTTTCTTCGAGCCCACGGTGCTGCTGAATACCACCGCGGAAATGGACGTCGCGAGAGAAGAGACGTTCGGGCCGCTCGCACCGCTGTTCCGCTTCTCGAGCGACGACGAGGTGGTGAAGCTCGCCAACGATACCGAGTTCGGGCTTGCCGCCTATTTCTATAGCCGCGATATCGGGCGCGTCTGGCGAGTAGCCGAGCAGCTCGAATACGGGATGGTCGGCATCAATACGGGCCTCATTTCGAACGAGGTCGCGCCGTTCGGCGGCGTGAAGCAGTCGGGGCTGGGCCGCGAAGGGTCGCACTACGGCATCGACGATTACCTGGTCATCAAGTACCTGTGCATGGCGGTTTGATCTTCGGTTCATTCGACTGAAAGGGGGCACGCTGCATGAATGCGTGGTCGTCGAAGGATGCTCGTCGCGCTCGCGGCTGGCAAACCGGACCTATCCGTCATTTCGTGGGCGGGGCATATCATGAGGTATAAAAGTCATGGATATGCCGATGAAGAAGAGGCAAACCGTAGCGCGTCAGGCAGCGGCCCGCGGGCCGCTGCCTGAGTTGCCCAAGGAACTGCTGGACCAGTTGGTCAAGGGGCCGATGACGCCGACCGAGGTTCAGGATCTGATGCTGGCGTTCAACAAGGCGATCATCGAACGGGCGATGGGCGCCGAGATGAATCTGCATCTGGGCTACCCGTCGGGCCAGTCCAAGCCGGCCGGACAAGCCAACGAGCGCAACGGCGCCAGCGGCAAGACGGTCATCACGGATCGCGGCCCGGTTCGTGTCGAAGTCCCTCGTGACCGTGACGGCAGCTTCGAGCCGATCCTGATTCCCAAGCACGAGCGCCGCTTCACCGGCTTCGACGAACGCATCATTGCGATGTACGCGCGTGGCATGAGCGTGCGCGAGATTCAAGGGTTTCTGGCCGAGCAATACGGCACCGAAGTGTCGCCCGACTTCATCAGCTCGGTCACCGACGAGGTGATGGCCGAAGCGCTGAGCTGGCAGAGCCGCCCACTCGAGGCGATGTATCCGGTCGTGTTCTTCGATGCGCTGCGGGTCAAGATCCGCGACGACGGGGTGGTCAGCAACAAGGCCGTCTATCTGGCCTTGGGCATCCAAGCCGATGGCCAGCGCGATGTGCTGGGCCTCTGGATCGAGCAGACCGAGGGCGCCAAGTTCTGGCTCAAGGTGTTCAATGAACTCAAGACGCGCGGCTGCCAGGACATCCTGATCGCCGTGGTCGATGGCCTGAAGGGGCTAACCGAAGCCATCAGCGCGGCCTATCCGCGGACCACCGTTCAGACCTGCATCGTGCATCTGATCCGCAACAGCCTCGAATACGCCAGCTACAAGGACCGCAAGGTACTCGCCACGGCGCTGCGCCCGATCTACGCGGCTGCCAGCGAAGAGGCAGCAAGGCAAGCGCTGCAAGACTTCGCCGACGGACCTTGGGGCGCGAAGTACCCGACGATCGTGCAGTCGTGGCAACGCGCGTGGGAGCACGTCGTGCCGTTCTACGTGTTCCCGCCGGAAATTCGGCGAGTCGTTTATACGACAAACGCCATCGAGAGCTTGAACATGCAATTGCGCAAGATCATCAAGACGCGCGGTCACTTCCCGAACGACGAGGCGGCCATCAAGCTGCTCTGGCTGGCGCTGCGCAACGTACTGGCCAAGACCGTGAGGGCCGCCTTCGACTGGAAATCAGCGATGAACCAGTTTGCTATTCTGTTCGGCGAACGGTTTACGCAGGCGCGTGGATAACCTGTTGTTCAACCGCCTCGCCCACAAAAATGCGGACAGGTTCGGCAAACCTTCGGCGGACGCTGCCGGCGCGGAATCCACAAGCCAGCCTCCGTCATGAGTTTCCTGACCGTCTCCTTGGCCAGCCGAATGCCGTGACATTCCCAGAGCTTCTCGCAGGCCAGCGTCGGCCCGAAATCGGCGTAGCGATCGCGGATGATCGACAGCGCCCGGTCGGCGTCTCCTGGGTCCAGACGACGGTTGCCGGGCTTCGCTCGGTGTCCCGACACCAAGCCCGCCGGACCGTGCTCACGCAGCCGGGCGACCAGTCGGCGAATCTGCCGTGTCGTCAATTCCAGCCGTTGCGCTGCACGCCATGGCTTGAGCTTGCCGTCCGCCACGTCTTGAATGACCTTGAACCTGTCCAGCTCGCGCATCGTCATCGTGATCCGCTCCGTTGCAGCCATCGCAGCCTCCGGCGCCGGACACCCGGCGGCCGGACAGCTTACGTGGCGCGAAAGGGGGGGCGGCGGAATTCTTGGACTATTTGGGAGCTAGTCCATGTACTCATACGAAGAACGCATCCGAGCAGTCAAGCTCTACTTGAAGCTTGGAAAGCGCCTTACCGCGACCGTTCGTCAACTAGGTGAAAAATGGCTCACAGACATCACAGAGTTCCAGATTCCGGCCGGTAAAGTCTATCTGTCGCCGGTCATCGATTGCTTCGATGGACTGGTGATCAGTTGGTCGATCGGTACGCGGCCAGACGCCGAGCTTGTGAATACGATGCTCGATGCTGCCATCGAAGCAATCGGTAGCAGCAACAGCCGGCCCGTGGTCCATTCAGATCGCGGTGCGCATTATCGCTGGCCGGGCTGGCTTACCCGGATACGTGAGGCCAAGCTGATTCGCTCAATGTCGCGCAAGGGCTGTTCGCCCGACAACGCGGCGTGCGAAGGCTTCTTTGGAAGGCTGAAAACGGAACTGTTTTACTCTCGAGACTGGCGGACCGTGAGCACCGACCAGTTCATTGAGGTGGTTGACTCGTACATTCGCTGGTACAACGAGAAACGGATCAAGATCTCGCTTGGCGCACTCAGTCCGATTGAATACCGGGAGAGCCTCGGGCTGACGACATAAACCAGTCCAAGAATTCCGCCGCACCCCCAAAGCGGACATTTCAATCTAGCCACTACAATCAAAATGTTCGATAATTCACGTTATGTAAAATTATGGCGAGGTTGGCCTGACGTCGTGCAGCCCGATTTCCAGACATAAAACGACGCGGGACCGAGCTGATCTGATTATTGTGTCGTTGCGTCGTTTGCTACATCCTACAAGGGAATGCAGTGTTAACTTGAGCATATTCAAACCCGCTTTGATTGACTATGAAGGCACCGCCCATTATCCAGAGCCCGCTTGGCGTTTTTATATTGAACTGCCCACCACTTTTTAGATTTTGCAAGGCCTGCTCTACCTCGTTTTTTAATTGGGCTTCGGTCCAGTTGGCAGGATAAAAATCGATTCTATTTCTAATCGGATTGTCGATCCATGTGTTTCCGGCCCCTCGGATCTGAATTTTTGCATTGTATGAACCGCTGTTGTTGTTGCTTTGCGCGTCCAAATCTCTGACTTCGTTCGGAAGGTTTGCTGATACGGCCGGCCAAAAATGTCCGCCGTCGAGATATCTATCTCCCTCGGGCGTAGTGGCCCACGATCCTGATAAAATGTGGGCCCAATTCACATTGACATTGATTAGACCGAGGGGGTCGCACCAGCTTAAAGAATTTGTCGCATATTTATATGGATTGATTCCGCCAGTCAATCCGACCGGATCTGGGCTGATAAAACTGCCAAGGCTTTCGTCATAATACCGGTGTCGGTTGTAGTGCAGCCCTGTCTCGAAATCCCAATGCTGGCCTTGAAGGCGTAGTGGTTGATAGTGGATTTCCCGTTCATCGACTGGAATCAAATTCCCCAATGCTGAATAGCTGCTCTCCCACACAATCTGTCCCGAACGATCGGTAAGCCGCGTTGGCGCGCCATTTGGGCCGATATGAAAGAAGAGACGCATTTCCTTCGTTGAGCGCAATGGCAACGGCACGGCTTGCGGCCGGCCCTCGTTATCTGTCTGAGGCGCTTGTTGGACATTCAGGTATTGCAGCCCTATCAGCGGCCGAAATGTGCCGGGGTAGTAGACCCACTCGTGCGCCTCGAACGTTGACCACGGGGCGGTATTTCCATCTGGGCACCATTCATGAGCAACTTCCCCCACAAGCACATCATCGTCCCAGAAGTAGCAGCTTGTGCGAACAGATCGTGGCGGATTCGATGCTAGCCCTCGCCGGAAACCGACGTCATCCTGAATCTTCGTGATTTTCTTTGTCCGTCGATGGAAAACGTCGTACCCGTATTGTGTACAAATACGTTGCGTGCCTCCAGAGCCATCTGCTGTCGTCGGTACCTGACGCAGGGTCAAGGTTTCAATCAGCAAGCCATCGCCATCCCAGCGCAGCATCAAGTCCTGTTGTGGGGTCCGCCTGCGTACGAGGTTGCCGGCGCGGTCAAACGCATAGTAGCCGTCGCCGTGTTCGCCTTCCCTGATCCATGCGTCGGTCCGTGGGTCCTGGTCATCGAGTACGCCAGTCTGGAAGCCCCGGCGAATCCGGGTCTTCAGCAGGTCACCAGCCGGATCGTACAGAAATCGATGCAACTTGCCGGTCGGATCGAGATGTTCGATGAGCTTGCACATCGGATCGTACCGATAGCCCTCAGCGCCGAGACGAGAATCAAGCTTTCCAGTCATTTCGCCGACGACATTATACGTATACTCGCTGAAGAACAGGGGGCCGGTACCGGAAAGTAGCGATTGCCTTGCCATTAGCCCTTCGGATGAGTATGACAGTTCTCGCCGCAGGTCAGCTCCAAGATGCTCGACGCAAATCTGCCCTAGTGCGTCGCGCTCAAAGATAATCGGTATTGCTTCATCGTCGATCTGAATTGATTTGATCGCATTGACCGCGTCATACTCATAGAGAACCGTATGTTTTACGATTTCACCACCCGAGTTGAGCCGGGACTGGCGCGCGATTCGATTACCTGCTGCGTCGTATGTGCTGACGATTGCGAAGTGTGCGCCCTGCTTTTCTTCAATGACTCGACCGGCAGAGTCATATTTAAGCTCAATCCGGCTATCCGGATTTTCGGCGAGGATCAAGTTACCGTTGCTGTCGTACGAGAATTTTTCGGTGCGGACTCCATCCGGTTGCTGTGGGTCGGGCACGCGCTTTTGCACAATACGGCCGAGCCTGTCCATTTCATAGTCGATCACCTGTCCCAGTGGATCGATACAGCGCAGCAACTCATTCATTACGCCGTATTCGTAGCGTCGCTGCTGTCCCCAGTAGTCGATCTCAGCGATGATTCGCCCCAGCGAATCGCGTTTTAGCTGATACAACTCGCCGCGTTCGTTGACGACGCCAACCAGTTGCGCCTCGGTGTCGTATCGGTATTCGATTAAGCCGCCGTCAGGTGTCAGTCGTTTGGTAACCTGCCCCAAGGGCGAATATTCGAACCGAGTTACCTGCCCAATGGGATCGCGATAGCGGATTAGGTTGCCGTCGGCGTCGTAAAAGCAGAAGGTTTCTCGCGCTCCCGGCTTGATTGACCGTGTGAGATTGCCGTCACGATCATATTCGTAACAGCTTACCTGCCCCAGCGCGTCGACGGTTTGGACGATGTTGGCTCGGGCATCATATGCGTACCGCGTGCGACGCCCGAGCGCATCGCGGACGCCGGAGAGATTTCCATTGAGATCGTAGTCGAAACGCGTCACCGCGCCGCGGGGCCCCGTATGCGCGATCAGTTGACCGTGCTGATCGTATTCGTAACGCATAGATGCCTCTGTCGGCGCAGTTTGCTCAAGCAGATTGCCGCGTTCGTCCCACACATAGCGCCACCGCCGATCTCCCGGAGCAGCGATACATATCGGCTTATGGTCCGCGCCGTAATCGGTCCGTATGACGCTTCCATCCAGCAGCGTCTGGCCCCGAAGATTTCCGTAGGCATCGTATTCCCAAGTGGTAGCACGCCCAGCGGGATCGGTTTCCGTGCTCGTGCGGCCGTAACCGTCGTACCTGTAACTCGTCACGCCTCCGGACGGATCGATCCGCGTTATCGGCATGCCGCGCTCGTTAGCCTGGAGGATTGTCGTGTGTCCCAGAGAATTGAGGATTCGTGTTTCCCGAAGGCCGGCGTCGTAGATGAAGTGATAGTCGAATAACCCATGGTCGCCCCACGCGTGATCGACTCGCCACGCTCCATCTTCATGCTGTCGGTGGCTGTAGTAGAAAGACACGCCGCGGGCGCTCGAATGGCGCACCATCCGATGACAGTCGGTATACGAGAAGCGATGCAATCGACTCATTGCATTGGAGACGGCAATCAGGTTTCCGTCACTATCGTGCTCGTAACCAACAAGCGGATAGGAGCGGCCGTCAGCATCGATGAGCATCAGGGCCGTGAGCAAACTCGCGTGGTCCGCACTTGCCTCGCACGCAATTGCACGTCCGGTCGCCGTCTCGCCCTTCCATTCGATCAGGCGCATCAAATTGCCATTGAGCCCGCGTTCGAACACCCACCCGTTGCCGTTGAGGTCGGTCATTCTGTGGAGCCGCAGTATTAGCGTGGCACTGTCCACGAGTCTCGCCGCCGAGCTTTGCCAGTGTGCGGGTAATGCAAACTCATACTCAATTCCAGCGCGCATGCGCAGGATGAGCTGCTCGTCTCGACGGTAAAGCGCATACCCGTGCTGCCAGTCATATACGCGCGCTGCCCAGCCAACTACACTTGGCATCGTATCGAAAGCTGTAGCGTGACTGGGGAAATACGCGATCGCCCCCACCGTACTTCCGTGGCGCATCAATTCTAGCCGGACGTCGGCCGGCGTTTGCCAGCCGCCCCCAATCGCGCCGCGTCGCGTGTCGCGACTCGCGTAATAGCGGTCCCACACAAGTGGCAAGCGACCTGCGACCGTGAAATCGTGCTGCTGCACAATTACTTCCCCCGTGATTGCGTCCACCGGCTCCGCGTGCAGCACCTTGCACCGCAAGAATCCCGGCTTCAAATTCAGCTTGTCCGCCAGCGCCTTCGCCCATTTCGATCCCTGAAACGCATTGAATAACCCCTTCGCCGCCGCAGCCATGTTCATGACCGGCGGCCCGCCGACCATCACCGGACGCCCTGCCGGAATCGGCAGCATCACCGAACTCGGCATCGACGGATAAGTCCGCTCCGTATGCGCGCTGTTGTGACCCGGCGGCTCCATGCCGATCGACCAGCAACTCAACGCCGGCAGCGCCATGAACGACATCGGATCGTTGTTGGCCAGTACCGTCCGACTGCCCATGTACGACTCCGCGTCGTCCGAAGGGATGGGATCCGGCGCCGGCGGAGGTGCGAACGACTCCCCGAGCGGAAAATGCAGACCCGGAACGTGATACGAATGTGTCCCGACCGTGGCCCGCATCAAGCCGTTCACGAATATCGGCCGGCCGGCGGCGCCTCCCATTCCGACGCCTGCGCCGAGCACGCTTCCAATGCTGCTCTGTAGTGCTGCGGCTTGCTGCTCGAGTTTCAGCCCCTCCTCGATGATCGAGTTGTCCTGGATATCCGCCAGTTTTCCCGACGTGAACGCTGCCGCATCGTCGAGCTTCTTCACGATATCTGGATGGTCCTCGAGATACTCGCTCACCTTCTCCTGGACAATCGCCATCGCGATGCTGCCCACCACGCCTTTCGCAGCTTCGACGTATTCCCGCAGATCGAGCATGAACCCGACATGCGGATGCGGCAGGAACACGGGCGTCGGGCTCGGCGCGACCAATACAGAGTGGACATCGATCCCGACGACAGGATCCAGATGCTTGACTGCCAGTAGTCCCACGTCGCGCTCCCCGCTCAGCGTCCGCTGCGCAACGCAGCGACCTTCTCGCTGAGCGCGTTGCGCCGCCGGTCCATTGCACCCAACTGCGAGACCATCCACTCGACAACGAGCGGCAGGTTGCTATTCGCCCGCATCGATTCGTCGACCATCAACCCCGCATCGAGCGCATTGAACCCGGCCTCCAGCGCATGCTCTCGCTCTCCTGCCCGCTCCCAGCACACGGCGCTCATGCGCCACGCCTCGACCGTCATCAGCCCGTCCTTTGCAGCCGTGGTCGACGCCGCCGCTCGTTCATAGCAATACGCCGAGTGAGCGTAATCCTTGTGCGTCAGATGCACGCTCGCCTCGCCGAACAACCCGTTTGCAACAAGCTTGTGCCCTGCCGGATGCCCTGCCTCGACCGCGAGCATCCCGCTGCTGGCGGCGCTCCGGTACGCTTCGATCGCTCGCTCCCTATCGCGCCACTTCAGATATGCAGCACCTGCGATCAAATGCACGACAACACACTGGTCGAACCACTGCTCACGTTCAGCTACCTTCAACGCCGCCGCACGCAATTCTTCGAGCCGAGTTGGATTACCGCCTTCGATCGTCTCGGTCAGCATCACGAAATGCCGTCTAAACTCCCCGCTCGGCCCGCGCTCGCCCGACTCCGCCAGCAATTCGCGCGGCACGCTCGCCATCGAATATTTGCCCTGCACGACGCGCACCGCAACCCGATGCCGATGCATCAACGCTGCAAACGGCGCGATATCGATACGCGGCACGACAAAGCGCACGCGCTCGCCAAGCTGCGGCGCGACCGCAATGATCGTCAGCAAGCCATCCATCCACTGCACCCATGCCGCGTCATCCCGCACTTTCGCCGGCTCCAGCACGAAGACCATCGACGGAAAAACATCCGGATGGTGCTGCATCAGGCTGTCGGCAACCGTGAACAGATACAGCAAAGGATTCTTGCCATCGTCGTACGGCGCTTGCCAGTCGGCTTGCACGCCCTGCGCATCGGACGCCTCACGCCGACTGTCGTAGAACGCAATAAGCTCGTCCGTCAGCGCCTTCGCATAACCCGATTCGTTGACGAACGACGCCCGCATCGTCCTGACCGCGCACGACGTCTCGTCCTGAACCTGGAGATACAGCCGCACGAGCTTCGCATCCGTCTCGTTGGTCTGCCAGATCATCAATCGCGCGTCCTGCTCCTTCGCGAAACTCATCCAGTCCGTATGCGCGTCCATGAACCTGCGCTCCACCGGATTGGTCGGCTGCCAGTTCTGCATTCGTGCGGACCTCCGTCATGGGTTCAGTTTCAGGATTGTGCCTTCGACCGTATGCTCGCCCGTCGCCGACGACGTCACCGTCTTGCCGTTCACGCTGTGGGTGTCCGTTCCGGTTGATGCGACGTTGACACCCTGAATCGTGATCGTGCCATTGCTCATCATCACGATGCTCGACTTCCCGCAGACGAGCGCAAGCTGGTCGCCGGCATTGACGAGCACCTGATGCTGCACGCTCGTCGTATGGTTCGCGCCGACGCTGACGGTGTGTTCGCCGCCGACCGTGAGCGTATGCGCGTTCGTAATCGTCGACGTGCGCGCACCAATTTCCTCGGTATGCGACGACGCTACCAGCGTCTTCATGTCTTGCGACGTCGTTTGATAAAGCTGTCCGACGTTCAACGTCTTGCCTTCGCCGATCGTTTCCGTCTTGCCCTTCGCAACCGTCTCGTTGTGAATGCCGCCGATGGTCGCGTCGCGATTGGCGGCAATCGTCACGGTTTCGTTTTGTCCGACGGTCCGCGTTCGATTCCCGACAACCCCATGCGTCTCGTTCGCCCCAATCTGTGCAACCCGGTTCTGCCCGATATTCACCGTCTCGTTTTGCCCGACACTCCTCTGCCGATTGTTCTTCACCTGCATCGTCTCGTCGTTGCCGACCGTATGCGTGTGATCGTGCCCGACAGAAAGCGAATGATCGGCCTCCGTTTCCGCATCGAAATTCCGCTCCGCATGCATCCACAGCTGCTCCGCGCCTTTCTTATCCTCGAACCGGAACGCATTCGCATGCTCGGTCGTTCCGCCGGGTGACGACCTCGACAGCAACCCGCTTTGAGTCGCACTCCCCGGCAGCCCCCACGGCGGCATCTTCTCGCCGTTATAAACGCGCCCGGTCACGATCGGCTCATCCGGATCGCCGTTCAGGAAATCGACGACGACCTCGTCACCCACACGCGGAATCTGCACGCCCCCAAACCCGCCGCCAGCCCACGGGCTCGACACCCGCACCCAGCACGACGAATCCTGGTTGCTCTGCCCATACCTGTCCCACCGGAACTGCAGCTTCACGCGCCCGTACTGATCGGTCCAGATTTCCTCACCCGGCGGCCCGACGACGGTCGCCGTCTGCGGCCCGTTGGTACGCGGCCGCGGCGTCTCACGCGACGACCGGAACGGCAAACTCGACGGCTGCACGAGCATCATCGTCTGATGCACCACAGCCTCCGCGCCCTGATCGCTCGCATAAGCGTTCTCCTGAAAGCGGTACTGGCACCGCACGATCAGGTACTCGCGGTTCTGATCGGCACGCGGACAATGTGCGAGCGTAAACAGATAACCCGGCGCGGCGCCGCGCACATCCGTATCGGCACTCGCCCGCTCGTGCTCAGCCTGCTGCTCCTCGAGCCTTACACGGCTGTAATGCGCGCCCGGCGCGTCATCGCGATAGCCACCCGGCCATTCGAACGACGCGAAACTATCGTGATCGTGGCCGCGCGGATCGACCTTCTGCGACGAAAGATCGGCGCGCGGTTTCGTATAGTCGTAGTCGGTGGTCTGGTGCTTGCCGACGCTCACCTCCTGCGCGGGCAGCCAGCCATCGATGTGCTCCTCATCGGCGATCGCCGTGCGGTCGCGCGCGATATACGGAATCGTCTCGTAGCCGGGCAGCGCCGCGTGCGACGACATCGCGTCGCTCAGCATCAGCGTATGCGTGTCCTCGGCGTGCCGGAACCAGTAATAGATACCCTCGAACTCCATCAGCCGCGACACGAACGCGGCATCCGTTTCGTTGTACTGCACGCAATACTCGCGCGGTACATACGATTCCGCGAGATGGTTCTCGATCGGAAAGCCGTACGTCGACAGCACTTCCTGCACGATCTCGGGCACGGTCTTGTTCTGGAAGATCCGGCAGTCGGAGCGGCGCGTCGCGAGCCACAGCCACGGGCGCACGACCAGCTCGTAGCCGTAGTACCGCTCGGCGCGCCTGCCGGCAAGCGATGCGCGCGCAACGATCCCGTTCAGATAGCGCGTCGACTGGTTCTGCTGTTCGATCCGGACGGTCACAGGCTTGCCGAGCATGTCCTTCAACGACAGGCTATGGCTGTCCGCGAGTGCCTCGATCCGGAATTCGAACAGCCTGCCGAGCTCGTCGCTGCCGTCGAGCGTGTGGAATTTCAGGTCGTCGCCGTGCGGGCTGTCGAGGGTGAATACGCGATTCACGTGGCTGTCTCCTCGTCGAACCGGTAAGCGAATTCGCCGTCGGCCGCGCTCACCTCGATCGACGCCAGCGTGCGGCCTTCGAGCGTGGCGTGCAGGATCGCGCGGCTGATGCGCGGCATCACGGTATGCGTGAGGATCGCGTCGACCATCCGGCCGCCGGATTCGATCGTCCGGCACCGCTCGACGATCAGCGCGGTCGCCGCGTCGGTGCAGCGCAGCCGGATGCCGTGATGCGCATCGATCCGCTTCTCGATCCGCCGCAACTGCAACGCGACGATCCGCGCGAGCGTCGCATCGGTGAGCGGGTAATACGGCACGACGGTCAGCCGGCCGAGCAGCGCGGCCGGGAACACGTCGAGCAGCGGCGCGCGCAGCGCATCGGCGAGCGTCTGCGCGTCGGGCAGGCGCTCGGGGTCGCGGCAGAGCTGCATCACGCGATCGGCGCCGACGTTCGACGTCAGCAGGATCACGGTGTGCCGGAAATCGATGTCGCGCCCCTCGCCGTCCTCCATCCAGCCCTTGTCGAACACCTGGAAGAAAATCTCGTGCACGTCGTGGTGCGCCTTCTCGATCTCGTCGAGCAGCACGACGCTGTATGGCCGGCGGCGCACGGCTTCGGTGAGTACACCGCCCTGCCCGTAGCCGACATAACCGGGCGGCGCACCCTTCAGCGTCGATACGGTATGCGCTTCCTGGAACTCGCTCATGTTGATCGTGATCGCGTTGTGCTCGCCGCCGTACAGCGTGTCGGCGAGCGCGAGCGCGGTCTCGGTCTTGCCGACGCCGGACGGGCCGCACAGCAGGAACACACCGTGCGGTTTCGTCGGATCATCGAGTTTCGCGCGCGCGGTCTGGATCCGCTGCGCGATCAGTTCGACCGCATGCCGCTGGCCGACGACGCGTTCGCCGAGCGTATCGGCAAGCTTCAGCACGGCCTGCGTCTCGTCGCGCACCATCCGGCCGAGCGGAATGCCGGTCCAGTCGGCGACCACGGCCGCCACCGCGTGCGTGTCAACGGCGGGCAGCACGAGCGGCGCGTCGCCCTGCACGTCGGCCAGCGCCTGCTGCGCGGTCGCGAGGTGCGCCTGGATATCGGCGCGCGTGGCGGCGGCGAGTTCGCGCGACGGATCGTCGTCGAGCAACGCGGTGCGTGATTCGACGATCGCCGCCAACGCGTTGCGTTCGGTTTGCCAGCGCACGTCGAGCTGGTCGAGCGCGGCCTGCGCGGCGGCGATGTCCGACTCGATCGCGTCGCGCCGTGCGACGTCGCCGGTACCGAGCGCACACTCGCGCCCGATTCGCTCCTGCTCGACGCGCAGGCTGTCGATGCGCCGGCGTGCGTCCTCGATCGGCGCGGGCACCGCGTGCTGGCTGACGGCGACGCGCGCGCAGGCCGTATCGAGCAGGCTGATCGCCTTGTCCGGCAACTGTCGGGCGGGGATATACCGGTGCGACAGCGTGACGGCGGCCTGCAGCGCGTCGTCGAGCATGAGCACGCGGTGATGGGCCTCGAGCTTCGCGGCGAGGCCGCGCAGCATGGTCAGCGCGGCTGCTTCTTCCGGCTCGTGCACGTGGACGAGCTGGAAGCGCCGCGTCAGCGCCGGATCCTTCTCGATGTATTGCTTGTACTCGGACCATGTGGTCGCGCCGATCGTGCGCAGCAGGCCGCGCGCGAGCGCGGGCTTCAGCAGGTTCGCGGCGTCGCCGGTGCCGGCCGCCCCGCCCGCGCCGACGAGCGTATGCACTTCGTCGATGAACAGGATCGCCGGCCGCTCGGACGACATCGCCTCGTCGATCACGCCGCGCAGCCGGCTCTCGAACTCGCCCTTCACGCTCGCACCGGCCTGCAGCAGCCCGATGTCGAGCAGGTACAGCGCGACGTCGCGCAGCGACGGCGGCACGTCGCCGCCGGCGATCCGCAGCGCGAAGCCTTCGGCGACGGCCGTCTTGCCGACGCCGGCCTCGCCGACCAGCAGCGGGTTGTTCTGGCGGCGCCGCAGCAGGATGTCGACGATCTGGCGGATCTCGGCGTCGCGGCCGACCACCGGATCGATCTCGCCGGCCCGCGCGCGGGCGGTCAGGTCGACGGCGAAGCGCGCGAGTGCCGAGCCGTCGGCTGGTGCGGCGCGCAACGCGTCGCCAGCCTTCATAGCCTGCGCGGCCGGTTGCGCCTCGGCCGAGCCTTCGACGATCGATTCGAGTTCGTCGGCGAGCACGTCGGGTACGATGCGCTCGAATTCGCGCGTAATACCCATCAGCACGTTGCGCAACTGCGGCGTCTTCAGGATCGCGAGCAGCAGCACCGCGCCGCGAATGCGTGTCGCGTCGTACTTCAGCGTCGCATAGACCCACGCGCGCTCGACCGCGTCGTCGATGTGCACGGACAGATCCGACACCGAGCCGGCGCCGCGCGGCAGCCGGTCGAGCGCGGCGACGAGCGCGCGGTCGATCGCGGCCGCGTCGATGTCGAAGCGGCGCAGCACGCGCTGCAGGTCGCCGTCGGCCCGCTGCAGCATCTGCTTGAACCAGTGCGCGAGCTCGACGTACGGATTGCCGCGCAGCCGGCAAAACCCTGTCGCCTGCTCAAGCGTCTCGTAGAGGAACGGATTCAGTTTTCCGAACAGGTTGACGCGGCCGATATCGGACATGACGACTCCCGTTTAGACGGTTTCGCGATGAAGGGCTGCGCCGGCGCGCGGCGTGCCGCCACGCCGCACGTCGTAGCGGACGACGAGGTCGCACGCGGGGCCCGGTTCGAGCCGCTGCCCGAGCCACGCGGTGCGGCCGATTCCCTGCGGCGAGCCGAGCGCGATCGCCGGCACCGCGTCGGCGGCCAGTTCGAGCTGCACGTCCCAGTCGAACTCGATGCCGACGTATTCGCGCACCCATTGCGCGAGCTGCCGCGCATGCGGGCCGCCCGGCAGGAAGCCGCGGTAGGCGTCGAGCGACAGCGGGCCGAGCACGATCCGGAACCGCGACTGCGCATCGCGCACCGCGACGCCGAGCGCGACGGCGCCGACCCGCAACGTCGGCCGCGTCGCGCGGATCGTGCAGCGCTGCGAACGCTCGATCGCGACCCACTGCGGCACGTGCTCGACGATGCGCGCGTCGACGCCGAAATGCCGGCGCAGGATCTGCACGAGCCCTTCGGGGTTGCGTGTGTGCCGCACGAGATGGCCGGCATGGAAATAGCGCGCATGCGGTGCGAGCGTGTCGGCTGCCGCGGCCAAGGCAGCAGTTTGCGCGGCCGGCCTGTCGCCGTGCGCCGCACGCCCGATCAGGCTCGCGATATAGCCGTCGAACCGTGCGCGCTCGGGGCGATCGAGGCTCACCGTCGGCTGCACGTCGGCCCACGCACGGTAGAACAGCAGGATCAGCCGGTGATGGAACAGGTCCGCGAACGCGGCGAACGTCGGGTCGTCGTGCTGGGCCGCGCGCTCGTGCGCATATTCGGTCAGGTGCGTCGGCAGTGGCCCGTTCGGCCCGAACAACCCGAAACCTTGGATCGCGATGCGAGGCGGTGCGGTGCCGTTCTCGTGCACGCCAGCCAGCATCGACGCCGCGAACGCGAGCGACGGCTGCTGCCCGAGCCGCACCGGCTCGTCGCGCGGCCGCGCGGCATGGCCGAGCGGCACGCGGCCGGGCGACAGCGCGTCGAGCCAGCGCAGCGCCTGGAACAGGTCGTAGCCGTGCGGCGCGGCCCGCAAGCGCGCCCACCACGCATCGCGGCGGGCGTCGGCGTCGGTCGGCTTCACGCCGGGAGTCGTGTCGCGTTTCATATCGCAGGCCGCCTGCCGATGCGCGCGGGCCAGTGCGCGAGCGTACCGCGCTGCACGCTGGTCAGCACGCATTCGGCGAATGCGTTGATCGACACATGGCGCGCGAAGAACTGTTCGAGCACCGCACCAAGCAGGAACGGGCTGTCGCCGGAGAATGCGTGGTCGTCGACGGTCACGTCGACCTGCACGCCGCGACCGAACATCAGCGGCCCGAGCGCCGGCAGCCGGCGGAACACCGGCGAGAACGCGACGCGCTGCACGCCGTCGATCTGCCGGCGCATCGCGACATCGGCCGGATCGGCATGCAGGCCGAGCAGTTCGCGCAGCGCATGCGCACCTTCGTCGTCGTCGAGATCGGTCAGCGTGTGGCGTGCGAGCCCGAGATGGCGGATCAATCGCCACGCGGTTTGCGCGTCGGCGATCGGCGGGCGCGGCCGCGACGGGCCGCGGATCGCGACGATGCGCTCGACCGGGGCCGACACGCGCAGCGTGAACGTGTTCGCGTCGCCAGGCGGCAGCATCAGCACGAGATCGCGGTTCGTACAGAGCGTATCGGCGGACAGGTAGCGCATCGTCTCGTCGTACGGCGCACATTCGCTGTCGACGAGCGACACGTAGGTCTCGCTGCCGACGTAGCCGGTGCGCGTGCCGTTCGCGCGCGCCTGCGCGGATACGAGCCGCGGCTCGCGCCGCACCGTGTAGTACGCGCCGTAATTGCCGTCGTCGCCGGCGAACGACGCGTGAAACGGCCGGAATTCGCGCGACTGGCCGTCGTCGCGCTGCTCGCTCGCGAGCCGCTGCACCGCATAGACCTCGTAGTCGAGCGGCCGGCTGCGGTCGACGACGACATGATGCTCGCGTGCGCCCTGCTGCAGCGCGATGCGGTCGGCGCGACGCGCGAACAGGTTCACGGCCGGCGTGCAGTTCAGAGCGAGGTGGCGCGCATCGACGGCCGCTTGCAGCGCCGCGTCGTGGCGATCGAACAGCACGGTCAGTTCGCACTCGTCGCCGGTCGCGCGCGCGAGCGCGGCACGCAGCCCGCCGATGCTGAAGAACAGAAAGCGCGCCGGAAACGCGAAATACTCGCGCAGCAGCCGGTAGCCGTGGAAGCTGCGGCCGTCGTCGGGCAGGATCGCCTGTGCCGGATCGAAACCCTCGTGGACGATCGCGTCGGCGTCGAGCGTATGCAGCCAGCGCGGCGGCTGCCCGGGGTCGTGACACACAACGCCGAGCGCATGCGCGGCGATCAGTTCGAGCAGGTGCAGCGCGTCGCGCTCGGGGCCCGCGAGATGGAACGTCAGCCGGTCGAGCGGCAGTTGCGACAGCTTCGCACCGCCGCGCGCCTTCAGCCGGATGCGCAGCGCGCCGCGCACGTCCTGCCGCGCCGCGACGGCGCCGCGCGGCAGCCACGACGGCGCGCCGGTGACAGTCGCATCGGTCAGTTCGAGCGGCCACAGCGTCAGGTCGTGCGCGGTGCGGAATTCGCACGCGGTCTGCTCGGACGCAGCCTGCCGCGCGCGCAGCGCGGTGCCGGCCGGCAGCCGCCAGCCCTGTGCGAGGCTGCCTTCGTTCATCATCGGCGCGAACCGGACGATCGCCATCGACGGCAGCGGCGCGATATAGCCGGGATACACGGCGTCGAGCAGCGCCTGCGTGAAGCGCGGGAATTCGGCGTCCATCTTCAGCTGCACGCGCGCGGTGAGGAAGCTGAAGCCTTCGAGCAGCCGCTCGACGTACGGGTCGGGCGGTCCCGATTCGTGCAGCCGCAGCCGCGCGGCGACCTTCGGGAACTGCTGCGCGAATTCGCCGCCGAGCTCGCGCAGATACGCGAGTTCGCGGTTGTAGTAGTCGAGCAGGCGCGTATCCATCGCGTCAGGCCCCTGCCACGGATTGCAGCGACATCGCACCCGTTTCCAGATCGAGGTCGGAGCGCAGCACGAATTCGAGCGGATGCGGGATCGACCACAGCGTGCCGCGGATCTCGAACAGCAGCACGTTGTGGCGCCGTTCGCCGGCCCGGCCGCCCGGCGCGTCGAGCACGCTGCGCACCTCGACGCTGTCGGGCGCGATGCGCGGCTCGAAGCGGACGATCGCGTCGCGGATCGACGCCTCGACCGACATCCGCTCGACGCCCGACATCGGCTTGCCGACGAGCGGCCGCATCCCGTAGTTGAGCACCGATGCCTGCGCGTGCGCGAACGCCGACCAGTCGACGAAACCGTCCTCGGCGTTGCGCGTGTTGAGCAGCCACGCGAGATCGCGCAGCACGGCGGCGCGCAGCCGCTCGGTGCCGATCCATTGCGCGCCGGGCGCTTCGGCCGCGCACTGCGGCGCATCGTCGGCGAGCCGGTCGAGCAACGCGGGCTGCAGCCGGTCGCGCAGGCTGCCTTCCCGGCCCTCCCGGCCCTCCCGGCCATCGCGGGTTCGTGGTTCGTCCATCGTCGTCTCCGTGCGTGCCCGGACCGTCACATCTCGGTGTTTTCCTTGATGTTCCAGCCGACCGTCACCTCGGCGCCCTTGCCGCCATTGTCGTTCTGCTGCCAGTACTGCTTTTTCACCTTCGCCGCCTGGAAGCCGTAATGCATCATCAGCCGGTCCGCGACGTCGCCCGGATCGATGCCCGCGACCTGCGCGGACGTGACGAGCACCTCCTGCAGCGTCACGCGCATGAACTCGACCTGCGTGCCGCCGGTCTTGCACGCGGAAATCTCGACCGACGACAGATGCTTGCCGTTCGCGCAGTTCTTGATGATCGCGGGCGCGCCCTTGTCCATGTACGCGGCGACGACGAGATCGTTGAAGCTCGCCTTGCCCGCGTTGCCGCCGCTGCCGCTCGCCATCGCGCCCGGCTGGCTCGCGCCCCACGTGAACGACTGGATGTCGGTCCAGCCCTTGTGCTGCGCGTCCGCCGATTCGCCGGTCACGCCGTCCACCTTCATAAACATTGCCACGCCCATTGCCGTCTCCGTTTCGGTTCGAGGTCAGGTTGAAAGCCGTGTTGAATGCCTGTTGCCGCATATTTTTCCGCTCGTTTTTCCGCTCATTCGCTCGCCGCCTTCGCGGTCGGCAGCCGCGAGATCAGCCGCAGCGACACGGTGAGCCCTTCGAGCTGGTAGTGCGGCCGAAGGAAGAATTTCGACGTGTAGTAGCCGGGGTTGTCCTCGACCTCGTCGACGACCACCTGTGCGGCCGCGAGCGGCTTGCGCGCCTTGGTTTCCTGCGACGAGTTCACGGGGTCGCCGTCGACGTAGTTCATGATCCAGTCGTTCAGCCAGCGCTCCATGTCGTCGCGCTCGCGGAACGAGCCGATCTTGTCGCGCACGATGCACTTCAGGTAGTGCGCGAAGCGGCAGCACGCGAACAGGTACGGCAGGCGGCCGGACAGCCGTGCGTTCGCGGTCGCGTCGGGATCGTGGTACTCGGCCGGCTGGTACAGCGACTGCGCGCCGATGAACGCCGCGAAATCCGAGTTCTTCCGGTGTACGAACGGCATGAAGCCGTTCTTCGCGAGCTCGGCCTCGCGGCGGTCGCTGATCGCGATCTCGGTCGGGCATTTCTGGTCGACGCCGCCGTCGTCGGTCGGGAACGTATGGCTCGGCAGCCCTTCGACCGCCCCGCCCGATTCGACGCCGCGGATCGACGAACACCAGCCGTACTGCTTGAACGAGCGATTGATGTTCGCGGCCATCGCGTATGCCGAGTTTGCCCACGTATAGCGATCGTGGTTCGCGGCATCGGTGTCTTCCTCGAAGTCGAATTCGTCGACGGGATTGGTGCGCGCGCCGTACGGCAGCCGCGCGAGAAATCGCGGCATCGCGAGGCCGACGTAGCGCGAATCCTCCGACTGCCGCAGGCTGCGCCACGCCGCGTATTCGGTGTTCTGGAAAATCTTCGTCAGGTCGCGCGGGTTCGACAGCTCCTGCCACGAATCCATCTGCATCAGCTCCGGCGACGCGCCGGCGATGAACGGCGCGTGCGCGGCCGCCGCGATCTTCGACAGCTCGCCGAGCATCTCGACATCGGGCGGGCTGTGGTTGAAATGGAAATCGCCGACGAGGCAGCCGAACGGTTCGCCGCCGAACTGCCCGTATTCCTCCTCGTAGATCTTGCGGAACAGCGGGCTTTGATCCCACGCGACGCCCTTGTAGCGCTTCAGCATCCGCGCGACCTCGTTGCGCGATGCCGGCAGCGCCTTGATCTTCAGCAGCTCGTCGGTCTCGGTATGTGTGACGAGGTAATGCAGGCCGCGCCACGCGCCTTCGAGCGTCTGGAACTCGTCGTGATGCAGGATCTGGTTGATCTGGTCGGACAGCTTCCGGTCGATCTCCGCGATGATCTGCTTCACGCTGCCGTATGCATCGGTCGTCATGCCGACCGTATGCTCGAGCGCCTGCTGCGCGAGCGTGCGCACCGCGCGCTCCACCGATTCGCGCGCCTCCGCCGTCTTCGGCTTGAATTCCTTTTGCAGCAGCGCGGCGAACTCGTCGTGCGCAACCGCCGGCTGCGCGGCTTCGCGCGTGTCGGCGCGGGATTGGACGGGGTCATTCATCGCGGGCCTCCGGTCGGGTCGCATCGCCGCGCTGCGCGGATTCGTGCGGATTGCGCACGAGCGTCTTCAGCAGGTCGGGATCGTTGATCGCGCGCTCGATCAGTTGTTCTGCGCCGTGCTTGCCGTCCATGTACGACAGCAGGTTCGACAGCTCGGTGCGCGCTTCCAGCAGCCGGCGCAGCGCGTCGACGTTGCGTGCGATCGCGGCCGGCGAGAAATCGTCGATCTGCTCGAACGTCATGTCGACGTTGAGCATCCCTTCTCCCGTCAGCGTGTTCGGCACCTGGAACGCGACACGCGGCGCGACCGACTTCATCCGCTCGTCGAAGTTGTCGACGTCGATCTCGAGAAACTTGCGCTCCGGCAGGTCCGGCAGCGGCTCGGCGCGCTTGCCCGCCAGGTCCGAAATCACGCCCATCACGAACGGCAGCTGCACCTTGCGCTCGGCGCCGTAGGTCTCGACGTCGTACTCGATCTGCACGCGCGGCGCCCGATTGCGCGCGATGAACTTCTGTCCGCTGCCCGCTGCCTTGGTTCTGTCAGTCATCGTCCACTCCTTCACGTCGATCAGGTTGCGCAGTACGTTGCCGCCGCCCGCGTGGCGGCTTCCTTCGTTCGGTTCATTCGCTTCGCTCGCCGCTCAGCAGGTCCAGCTTCGGCAGGCTCTCCGGCGCGAGATCGCGGATGATTTCGTAGAAGTCGAGCGCGAGCAGCCGCTGCGCGCGCCGCAGCAGCAGCGGCGCAGGATGGCTCGGCTCGTGCAGCTCGAAATAGCGGCACATCTTGTCGAGGCCGAGCCGCACGTCTTCACGGCTCGTTAGCTCGGCATCGCGCCATGCGTGTGCGTTCGGCATGGCAGCAGGCGCGGCCGGTGCGGTGCCGGCCTGCGATGCGTTGCTGGATGCGGCCTGCAGCGTGGAGCTCGCGCCGTCCGGCGCGCCCGGTTGCGATTCGGGCGCCGGCACTTCGCGCACGATCCGCTGCAACGCCTTCTCCGCATCGCCTGCATCGGGCGCCCACTCGCGGCCGACCTTGTCGATCACGCACGCGCGGATCGTGTCCAGCGCCTGCAGCGCGGCGCGCGCGGCGTCGAGCGGCGTCGTGCCATCGCCGCGCACGGCCGACAGCGCGGCAATCAGGCTTGCACGGCCGGCGGCTTCGTCGCGGCCGTCGAGCAGCCGTTCGGCATCGCGCACGCTCGGGCCGCCGTCGAACAGCGGCTGGCGGCGCGCCGCGCGCGCGCAGTCATGCGCGCCGGCCACGTCGGCGAGCGCGTTCATTCGCGGCGTCGGGTCCGGTTCGCCGTCCGCGTCGAGCCGTGGATGCAGTTCGTCCCAGCGGCGCTCAAGCAGGTTCGCGACGACCGCGAGTGCGTCCGCATAACCGGGCATGCCGTGTTGCTCGATCCAGCTGCGCGCGAGATACGCGACGACGCGCAGGTCCTTCGTGCGTGCGGACAGCGCCAGCGCGAGCCGCTCGACCGCGCCCCAGTCGGGCGCCTCGGCCGGGATCACGGTGTCGCCGTACTGCTGCTCGGCGCGCGGCGTCGCACGCTCCTGCAACTGCAGGAACTCGGCGTCGTATTCGAGATTGGCGCCGCACGGCGCATCGGGCGCGACGTCCGCGAGCAGCCGGCCGATCAGGTCGGCGCGCGGCGACGCCGCCGGCAGACCAGGCGACCCAGGGGAAAGCACGGCGGCGGCCAGCGCCGCCTGGCTGATGTCATTCGAATGCATAGTCGATGTTGATCGGTTTGCTGCCGAAATCGACCGCCACGGTGCGGTGCAGCGGCGGCAGCGAGCCGTTGCGGATCTCGATCTGGTAGACGCCCGGCGTCAGCGACACGGAACGCAGCGGCGGGCTCGCGCCGCGCCGCGCGCCGTTCACGTACACGTCGCCCCACGGCCGCACGTTGAAGCGCACCTGGACGGTTTCCTGCGCCTTCGGCGGACGCTGTTCGGCAGGCAGAACGTTCACGGCGGCGACGGCCGTATCGGCTTCCGACGACGGCTTCGGCGCCGGCGCCGGCGCTGGCGTGGTCGCCGCTTGCGCGGCCGCTTCCGACGGCGGCACGTTGACGACGCGCTCCGACGCGTCGAGGCTGCCTGCGGGCGCGATGGTCGAGCCGGAGCCGGCTTGCAACTGGGCCGGGTTCGTGACGGTGGTCGCGACCTGCGGCGCGGCAGCGGTGGCCTCGACGGCTGGCGTGCTGGCCGGCGCGGCGGCGACTGGCGGCGGAACCTGCGCCGACGATCCGGCCGGCAGGCTCGACGGCGGTACGACGATCGGCGTCGGTCCGCGCTGGGCCAGCATGGTGTCAGGCGCGCTGGCGGGCGTCGATGTGCCGGCCTGCGGCTGGCTCGCGCCCGGTGCGGCCTCGTCGGCGACGCGCGCGGGACGCGACAGATATGTCGCGGCGAGGCCGACGGCGATCAGCGCGACGAGCGCTCCGCCGACGTAGACCGGTATGCGGCGGCGCGATCCTGCGGGTATGTGGCTGCGTTGGGGGCCGGACGGCGCGGATGCCCGGCTTGACGGCGATGCCGATGCGGCGGGATGCGGTGCAGTCGTATCGGCGGCGCCGGCAGCCGCGTACGCGTTCCCGTTCGTGTTCCCGGAATCCGCTGCGCTGCGCTTGTCGACGCCTGCGTCGGCACGTGCGGGGCGGGTCTCTGCGTCGTCGTGCGCGTCGGTTCTTGCCGCGTGCGGTTCCTTTGCACGCTCGGCGTTTCCGTTCGGCGCACCGGATGACGGATGCGATGCCGGCGCATCCGCAGCCGCAATCGCGGCGCCCTGCGCAGTCGCCTTCGATGTTGAAGGCGCACCAGCCTCCGGCCTGGCGTCGGCAACGGCAGACGAAGCAGATGCGGTATCCGATGGTGCCGACACATGATCCGGACGTTCGGCCTTCGACGACTGCACATCCGGCGCAGCCTTGCCCGAAGCCGTCCCGCCCTTGCCGATTGCCGCCGCGCCAGCAGCCGACGTGACGCCCGACGCAGCGGGTTCCTCGCCCTTCCCTTCCCCGCCGCTGCCCACGTCACCCACCGGCGGCACGACCGCCGCGCCATACCCGCCGCCCGTCCGGTCGAAGTCCCGCAACCCGAGTTCCGCCGCGAACGCCGCGACCGATTCCGGCCGATCCGGAATCCGCAGCTGCAGCGCATGATCGACGGCCGCGAGAAACGCCGGGCTGTACACCTCGCCGGCCGGCAATTCGCGCGACGCGAGCGGCCGGTACGTGTCCTTGATGCTGCGCACGACGGCCGCGGGCGGCAACTCGCCGGCGATCATCGCGTGCATCACCGCGCCGAGCGCATAGAGATCGGTCCACGGCCCCTGGCTGAATGCCGGGTCGTCGGTGTACTGCTCGATCGGCGCGTAGCCGGGCTTGATCATCATCGCGCCGTCGTCGACGAGATCGCCGATCCGTTTGCGTGCCGCGCCGAAGTCGAGCAGGATCGCGCTGCCGTTCGGGCGGATCAGCACGTTGTCGAGCGCGACGTCGCGATGGAAGCATTGCGCGCGATGCAGCGTGTCGAGCGCGCCGAGCAGTGCGCCGACGATGTTGCGCAGTTGCGTCTCGCTGATCCGCATGCCGCCGTCGAGCAGTTGCTTGAGCGTGCGCCCTTCGTAGAAAGGCATCACCATGTACGCGGTGCCGTGGCTTTCCCAGAAGTGCAGGACCTTGACGAGCCCCGGATGATCGAACTGCGCGAGCAGTCGCGCCTCGTTGAGGAACGCGCCGCGCCCCGCGTCGAACGCCTGCGCGAACCGCTCGGAACGCAGCGACACGGTGTAGTCGCCGCCGCGCGTGGCAAGCATCGACGGCATGTACTCCTTGATCGCGACCGCGCGCCGCAACGTGCGGTCGAACGCGCGATAGACGATCCCGAAACCGCCGATCCCCAGCACCTCGTCGAGTTGCAGTTCGCCCAGGCGATGGCCGAGCGGCAGCGGCCGCACCGCGAATTCGGATGCGTCGCCGCGTGTTGCCGTGTCGTACTCGTTGTCTCTCGATCCAGCGTCCTTCATGTCCACCTCTTGAAACCGTGTGCCTTCTGCCCGTCACGCTTCAGCCAGGGCTGTTAACCGCCGCCGAACAGCGTCAGAAACAGCGCGTTGTCGGGCGTGCCCGTATGCGCATGCGTGCGCAGCGGCGATCCGTCGGCGCGGTTGGTCCACCAGAAGCTGGTGCCGCCGTGCGGATCGAAATAGCCGGACAGCCCCGGCCACGCGGCCTGCGCCGGCTGCTCCGGGAGCGTCGCCGGCATGCCGTCGACGCGTTCCGCATGCCTGCCGCCGCCCGGTACGAGCCGCACGCGTTCCAGCGTCCGTTCGAGATCGCCCGGCGCGCGTGCATGGCGGATCGCGTCGAGCAGCGCATGGCCGACCTGCCAATAGAACGCGTCGGCGGTGTCCGGCAGCCCGTTCCAGTAATCGGCCGCGCGCATCGGCAGCGTGACGATCACCGGGTAGTAGCGCCCCACGCGGTCGCAGCTCGGCGCGAGGCAGCCCGGCTGCACGCACGACGCGCCGGCGCCCGTCGGGATCAGGAAATTCCAGACCGGCGCGACCGTGTAATGGCGCTCGATCTCGTCCGCGCCCCGCTGGCGCATCGCGGCCATCCCTTGCTGGAGCCAGCGTTCCCACCACAGCGCGAGCGCATGCGGCAGCCGGCTGTTCACGAAGTCGCCGGCGCCGGGAATCTTCCCGTACCAGGCCGGCGCGTCGGCGGCGGTGCTCGTGAGCGGCGGTGTAGGGCTCATTGCTTCGGAGGGCATGTAAAGGACTCCATCTGGGCCAGCCTGAACGGGTTGCGGACGCTGCCTGCATTCACCTGCAGCACGATCGGTTTGCCGTCGACCGTGAAGCGCGCAATCATCTGGTCCGAGCCGTGCCCGGCCGACACGGCCGCGCGGTCGAACAGCCGGTGCAGCGCCCACGGCCCGCCGGTCGTGAAACCGTCGGCCGCGCCGGCCTGCGCCGACACCTGCAGCCGCACCTGGTTGCTGCCGCGCGGGCCCGGCCAGTCCACCGCGCTCTGCACGAGCGGGCCGTGTGCGTAGCGGACGATCTGCCCGTCGACGTCGAGCACCATCTCCGTGATCGACGGGTCCATTTCGAGCGGCTGGATCTGCACCTTCAGTTGCGCGGTGCGCGCCCCGCCGCCGAAATACGCGTCGCGGATCACCGCGGCCTTCTCGAACGACGCGAGCATCGCGGCCGCCGACGGATCGGCGTCCGCATTGCGGTTCGCGAAGCGCCACGGGTGCGACGTCGTATCGACGATCGACTGCAGGTTCTTCTGGAAGAAATCGTCCATCAGGCCGCCCGGCGCGAACATCTGCGCGAAATCCGCCGGCGCGACGTCGCGCGACGATCCGCGCGCGAACGGATAGCGGCCCGCGATCGCCTGCCGGCAGAAGTCGCCGACATTCGCGCCGGCCCGCAGCGCGACGCTGCGCTGCTCGACGGTCGCGACGCTGCCGTTCGCGACATTCGACAGGTCGTCGAGCACTTCGCGGAACGGCGTCGGCAGGCGGCCTGCCTGCGCGCGCAGCCGCGCGGGCGCGTCGGACGGCGGCGGTTGCGCGCCGCTGCGCAGCGCGTCGTCGGTGGCCGTCAGGTACGTGTACAGCGCATCGATCGACTTCAGCACCGCGTCGAATCCCTGCGCCTGGTCGCCGCTGCCCGGCGCGAACGCGCGCAAGCCGGCGAAGTGGCTGTCGACGATCTGCTCGGGGCTCGCGGGCGCCGCCGCGGACGGATTCGCGTCGCCGGGCTGGCCCGCGAAGATCTGCGACAGCGAACTGCGCGCCTCGTCGACCTTGTCCTGCGCACGCGCTGCGAGATTGCGCGCCCCGCCCGGCGCATCGCCGAGCGCCGTGTCGCGCGCGAGCGCGACCATCAGCCGCGTGAGCGGCGAATCGGCCGACGACAGCGCGCGCGCCACCTGGATGCTCTGCGCGAGCGTGGCCGTGCGTTGCAGCTTGATGTCGGCGAGATAGTCGTCCCAGATCTTCAGGTAGTCGTTCAGGTAGAGCTGGCGGATATCGCGCGCCCACGCGGCCGCGTCGTTCGGCCCGGGGATTTCGGACAGCCCGAGGTTCAGCACCCACACCTCCTCGCGCCCGTACGCGTCGACCTCGCCGGTCAGGCGCGGCGCGAACACGTTGCGATAACCGTTGCGCGTATAGAGGCCCGGCACGCCTTCCGACAGCGGTTTGCCGCTCTGGCGCCGGAACACCAGCGACGCGTCGGGGCCGACCGCGCGCGCGACGCTGACATCGAACGCGGACGTCGCCGGGCGCAATGTGCGCGTGAGCTGCCGGTACAGCCGCTGCGAGAACGGCACCTGCCGCAGCCGGTCGCGTACGTCGGCCACGAGCCGCTCGTTCATCGGATACGGCGACACCGCGACGCGGTTGCCGAACAGCGCGGCCAGATGCGCGCGCAGCGCGGAACGTTCGGCCGGCGAGAAATCGGGCGGCAGCGAGCGCTCCATCTCAAGATCGACGACGGCCTGCACGAACGCGGGATCGTAGTGCGCGCTGTCGTACAGCATCAGGTACGCCTTCAGCGCCGCATACGCGTAGTCGGTTTCGTCGGGCCGCGCGTCGCGCAGCGCGGCCTCCATCCGGGTCGCGGCAATCGGCAGCAGCACGTCGTCGAGCGCGCGCCGGTACACGGCATCGACGGCCTCGTCGATCTTCTCGCCCTGGAACAGCCCCCACCGATATGCGAGCGGCGGATGCTGCAGGTCGACGCCGCCCGCATTCGCGAGCCCGCCGAGCGCATCGAGCACGGGCAGCAGCCGCGCGATGTCGGACGCATCGGAGAACTTCGCACCGCTGATCCGCGAATCGACCGCCGGCACGCGCGCGGCGATCTGGTCGAGATACGCGCGGTTGTTCGAATAGCTGCGCAGCCACGCGACCAGCACGGCCGCGCATGCGAGCGCGAGCAGCGCGTAGCCGGCGATCCGCAGCACGCGCCGCTTCTGATGCCAGCGCAGGTCGCTGCCGGCGAGCGCGGCTTCGCGGAAGATGTGCTCCTGCAGCAGCGACTTCAGGAAGAAGCTGCGCCCGGTCGAGCCGACCTGCGCGACCGGCGGCACGCCCTCGATCTTCAGGAAGCGCTTGATGCCGCTCATCACGCGATCGAACGCGGTGCCCTCCTGCGTGCCGCTCGTCAGGTAGACGCCGCGCAGCATCGGCATCGGCTCGAAGCTCGATACGGAAAACACCTCGGCGACGAACTGGCCGAGCATGTCCTGCAGGTCGGCGATCTGCTGCGGCAGCAGGTACGTCATCTCGCGCTGGCGCGCATCGGTCTGCGCGGCGAGCAGTTCGGGCAGCCCGTCGTTCAGCCGCTGGTGCAGCAGCCGGTATTCGCGGTCGAATGCCGCGCGCAGGTCGAAGCCGGGCGCCTCGCTCTGCGCGAGCGGGAACGTGAAGCCCCACACCTGCGCGCATTCCGTGCGGCCGTAGCCGCCGAAATACTCGGCGAAACCCGCGAGCAGGTCGGCCTTCGTCACGAGCAGGTATACGGGAAAACGGATGCCGAGCTGCGCGCGCAGTTCGAGCAGCCGCTTGCGCAGCACCATCGCGTGCTGCGTGCGTTCCGCTTCCGACGCGCCGAGCAGGTCGGCCACGCTGATCGTCAGCATCGCGCCGTTCAGCGGCTGGCGCGTGCGGTATTTCTTCAGCAGATCGACGAAGCCTTTCCACTCGGCTTCGTCGAGCGCGCGGTTGCCTTCGTGCGTCGTGTAGCGGCCGGCCGTGTCGATCAGCACAGCGTCGTTCGTGAACCACCAGTCGCAGTGCCGCGTGCCGCCCACGCCGCGAATCGCCGCGCGGCCGAACTGCTCGGCGAGCGGAAAGCTGAGCCCGGAATTCACGAGCGCGGTCGTCTTGCCCGAGCCCGGCGCGCCGATGAATACGTACCACGGCAATTGATACAGATACTGGCGCGACATCCTGTCGAACCAACGCGGCAGGCCCTTGCGCACCGCGTCGGCCTGCCCGAAGCGGACCTTTTTCAGCAGCGTCGCGGCTTCGTCGAAGCGGCTGCGCAACTCGTCGAGCTGCGCCTTCGCCGGATCGTCGGCGGTGGCCGGCCCCGGCGCGGCCTCGCGCAACTGGTTCAGCAACTGCGCATTGAGGCGGCCGGCACGCCAGCTTCGCCACGCGACGCGCGCGGCCCACGCGGCGAACAGCACCGCGATCGTCAGTCCGCGCGCCCAGCCGCTTTCGAGCGGCCGGATCTCGGCGAACGCGAACAGCGGGCCCGCGAGCCACACGAAGCACGCGAGCACGACCAGACCGGCGACGGTCCAGATCTCCCGCGACGGCAACGGCCGGACGAAACGCGCGACAGCCTGGTTCATGTCAGTTGGCCCCCTGCGTCGCGCCGACGGCGGCGCTGCCGGGCGCCGGCAGCAGCGTGATCTCGACGCGCCGGTTCAGCGCGCGGTTCGCGGGTGAATCGTTCGGCGCGACCGGATCGAGCGTGCCGCGCCCTTCCGCCGCGAGCCGCTCCGGATGGTCGAGCCGCGCGGCGATCATGCTGCGCACGGCTTCCGCGCGTTCGCGCGACAGGTCCCAGTTCGACGCGAAGCGCGCGGTATGCACGGGCGTGTCGTCGGTGTAGCCGGTCGCGCGCACGTTGCCGGGCACCTTGTTCAGCGCGTCGGCGACGCGCGCGAGCACCGGCACGTAGCGGTCGATCACCGACGTCGAGCCGGACTTGAACAACCCGTCGCCGCGCAGCACGATCACGCTGCGATCGGCGTCGTCGCGCACCGACACGAGGCCGGCCGCGATCTCGGGCGCCAGGAACTTCGCGATGCGCGGCGCCGGCGCCGGGCGCAGCGGCGCCGGCGCGGGCTGCAGTTTCGGCACGTGCAGCGCGTCGATCGACGCGAACAGTTGATCAGAATGCCCGGCAAGCGCGATGCGCAGCCCGACGAACACGCCGAAGCCGATCAGCAGCGCGAGCGCCACGCACACCCACAGCGGCACGTTGAAACGACGTGCGACGTCGCGCGTGACGACGTCGCGCCAGTGCGGCGACAGCGCGGGATCGAATTCGCCGCGCACCGAGCGGATCGTCTGCGCGAGCTGGCGGCGCAGCCCGTCGAGCTGCGCGTGGCCGTTGTCGAGCACGCGATAGCGGCCCTCGAAGCCGAGCGCGAGACAGAAATACAGCAGCTCGAGCAGGTCGAGATGCTGGCGCGGCTGCTGCGACAGGCGTTCGAGCAGGTGGAAGAACTTCTCGCCGCCCCAGGTTTCGTTGTGGAACGACACGAGCAGGCTGTGCGACGACCATACGCTGCCGCCCCACGGCGTCAGCGCGGCCGCTTCGTCGAGCGCCGTGCACAGGCAGTAGCGCGCGCCAATGATCGCCTCGGACGGCACGCCGGCTTCCTGCGCGCGCGCCTCGAACTGGCGGATCTCGACGACGAGATGCTCGCGCAGCCACGCCGGGTTCGGATGGTGGACGGTCGAGCGGATCTGCGGCACCAGGTTGAGCAACGGGTTCGCGGCGGCGACGAGCGGGTTCGTGCCGCTCGCGGCCCAGCGGCCAGGCCGCGGCTGCGTGACCGTCGGCCCGGCCGCGCCGGATGCACCGGATGCGGCGGCCGGATGCATGCCGCCCGGATTCGGCGGCACGAAGCCGCCCGCACCTGCGCCGCTGGCGATCGAATCGGAGGAACTATTCATCGCGATGCCCGCCCTCACCCGCGGATCGCCCAGAACTCCATCGAGAGCCCAGGGAATTCGCCGGCGAAATGAAATGCGAGACCGCCGGAGCGCGCCAGTTGCTTCCACAGGTCGCTGCCCTTGTCGATCTCGAAGTACGTATGACCCGCGTGATACGGGATCTGCCGCGGCGCGACCGGCAACTGGCGCATCGTGATGCCCGGCAGTTGCAACTGCACGAGATCGCGGATCCGCTCGACGGGCCCGAGCTTCGCCTGCGCGGGAAAGCGCGCGCGCAGGCTGTCGGCCGGCACGTCCGCGCGTACCGCGAGCACGAAGCCGGCCGTGTCGCGCAGCGCCGGGTCGGACAGCGTCGCGACGCGGATGCCGTTGCCCGCGTCGCGCAGCTCGATCTGGATCGCGTTCTGTTCGAGCACCGTCGACAGCGACCGGCGCAGTTCCGTCATCAGTTCCGCGAAACTCGTGCGCAAGTCGTCGTGCACGTAGACCGCGAGCGACTGCGGGCGGCGGCCGGCAGCCGTGAACGTGCTCAGGTCGCAGGCGAGCTTCAGCCAGTCGCAGAACAGCGCTTCCGGATGCGTCGACACATGCTGCTGCGCATGCCAGGTCAGCGCGAGATAGCGGTTCACGAGTTGCAGCAGCAGGAAGTCCGCGACTTCCGACACGCCGCCGCGCCCCGGCTCCGACAGCCGTTCCGCGAGCGCCTCGCTGCGCTGCGCGAGCAGCCCGTGCAGCTCGCGCGCATACGCCAGCAACGCGGCATCGTGCTGCGCGACGAGCCGCGGCGGAATGTAGCCGTCGTCGACGAGCAGCCGCGCGTCGGTGCGCCGCTCGACGACCCGTGCGACGCCGAGCGAGTGCCAATCGCCGGTCAGCTCGGCTTCGAGCATCAGCCGCACGTTCAGGCGCCCTGTCTGCAGCAGTGCGGGGCCGAGCGCGACCGCGTTCGCGTCGGCCACCTCGTATTCGCGCACGACGTAGCGTGCGACGTCGGCGTTGCCGTTTGCACCATTGCTACCGTTTGCTGCGCCTGCACCGAACGACACCTCCTCGCCGCCGCCGCGCCACAGCGGCAGCGCGAGCACGACGAGCTGGTCCTTCGCGTCGGCCGGTACGTCGAGCGGTTCGGGAAGATCGTCCGGATGCGACAGGTCGAACGGCGTACCGTCGCGCATCACGCCCGACGCGGCGCGCAGCGCGACCTTGCCGAGCGCGAGCTGCTCGCGATCGATCTCCAGCGTGTCGAAGCCCCAGTAGAACCCTTGCAGCGGCAGGCAGCGCAGCGCGACGTAGCGTTCCCAGTGCCGTTCGAGCTGCTGGAAATGCTGCGGCCGCAGGAACATCCCCTCGGTCCACACCACGCGCTGGCGGAGGGCCGCGACCGGCGTCGCGGACATCGTCGGTTCGGTCATGGGCGCCCCTGCGCGTCGTTCAGTGCGATCCCGCCGTTCCGGACCGCGATCGACAGCTTCAGCTCGCCCGGCGACGTCTGCCAGAACTTGTAGAGATTGAGCTGCTTCGCGCGCGGCAGCGGCACCGTCAGCCGCCAGCGGTTCTTTTCGAGCATCCGGTATTCGGCGACGACGCCGATCGCGCCGGCCTCGACGTTGCCGCGGTAATGCAGCGTGCGCGATTCGCCCGGCCGCAGGATCACGCGGTCGGTGCCGAGCAGATCCGCGCCGAGCACGTTCCCTGGCTTGTCCTGCAGCGAGAAGAAATCCGCGCTGTCGAACGCCGACGCCGCGCGCAGCTGGAACACCTTCAGCACGATCGGCGAAGGCTTGCGATTCATGTCAGGGTTGACGTCCGGCGCAACGTCGACCGTGATCGCATACGGCACCGCGGCCGCGTGCTCCGTCGCGCCGCACCCCGGAAGCAGCAATACGCATCCCCATACGATGAAACTGCTCGACCGCC
Organism: Burkholderia sp. JP2-270; assembly: GCF_003233675.1. Lineage (NCBI taxonomy): Bacteria > Pseudomonadati > Pseudomonadota > Betaproteobacteria > Burkholderiales > Burkholderiaceae > Burkholderia > Burkholderia sp. JP2-270. The sequence goes on from NZ_CP029825.1 coordinate 90,976, forward strand.
ATTGCATATTCCACCCTCGCCGCTCAATAGCCATCCGCCGGTTTCCGAGTTCGAAACCGGTTGATCGGATTAAAAAAGGGACAATTAATTGACCGGTAATTGTGTGGTTGGCATATCCTTCCGCTGAAATTTTTTCCGGCAAATTTTTATCGTAAAAAACCGGGGCAAATCATCCCGGGTTTATGAAAGTTGAATTGTCGGGGTGAAAGGTAGTTGAATCGAGATTGGTTATTAATCGAAAAAAACTTACCCGACCGGCTCGCCGTGGCGATCCGGTTCTATTGCATGGATACCTGTCGGATGGGCGTTGGGCGCAAGCCAGCCGGCCGCCTGGCAAGGGATGCTCGCGACGCTGATGGTGTGCCAGGCTGTTCGTGCCGCCCGAACGGACGGTCCGGTTTTCCGTGCATTGCCGAGCGCCGACAAAACAACTGATGAATCCGAAAAACACAGCGAACTATAGGTCGTTTTTGGGGATTAACAAGTGCGGAAGTTCGTAGTCTATTTTATCCATTTAAATGGAATCGGATCGCCCAGATGAAACAAAAAGTAACAGCGACATCGATGCCGATGATTGGAACTAGAATCCAACAGCGCTTGTTCGCCCCCTTCCAATTACGCCGAATTTTCATTTCAAAAATGAAAGGCCGTTCATTGCTCGTTATTTTCCTCGGCGCCTTGTTGCTGGGGGCCGGCGGGTGCGGCACGTCCCCGACCCGGTCGGCCGCGCATGCGACGGTCGACAGCGCGCGCGCCGCGTACGCCGCCGGCGACTACGGGCGCACGATCGCGCTGCTGAGCCGCGCGAAGGAGATCGACGGCGCCGACACCGACACGCAGGTTGCCGCGCACAAGCTCCTCGCATTCAGCTATTGCGTGACGAATCGCGTCACGCAGTGCCGCGCCGAGTTCTCGAAGATTCTCGACCTCAACCCGCGCTTCGACCTGTCCGCCGCCGAGAAGGGGCATCCGGTCTGGGGCCCGCGTTCGAGTTCGCGCGCCGCAGACATGCGTCGTCATCCTGAACGAACCGGTTTCCACGCGAGCGCTTCATCCACCGAGCGACGTATGACATGCAACTGATCGTGATCGAACATGCCGGCGAACCGGTCGAAAACGACTCCTGCGAAGCCGTCGTGTTTCACCCGCCGGGCGGCACCATCGGCCGGGCCAGCGACAACCATCTGGTGCTGCGCGACGACACGCGGCAGATTTCGCGGCTGCAGGCGCTGCTGCAGGTCGGCGACGACGCGTGCCTGCTGAAGAACCTGAGCAGCGTGTCGACGATCGAGGTGAATCGCGAGCCGGTCGGCTATGCGCAGGAACGACCGCTCAATACCGGCGACATCATCCGCATCGGGCCGTACGTGCTGCGGGCGGAACGCGACGACGGCAGCGACGCGCCGGTCATCGACATGGCGCCCGATACCGGCGTGCACGTCGACAGGCGCGCCGCGCCGGAGGCCGCCGGATCGGCGCAACCGTCGCCCTCGCCTTCGCGCGACGACACGAAAGGTGCCGGCAACCGGCTGTGGGGGCTGCTCCAGGATCGTCTCGCCCCGCGCGGCAAGGCCGCGGATGGCGGGTCCAGGCCGGGTGGTCCGGCACGCGCGGACGCGGCCCGACCGTCGAATGGTGCCGCGCAGCAGGCCGTGCCATCCGCACCGTCGCAGCGCGACCTCGATCAGCTATCGACCGATCCGCTCGACCTGTTCACGCAGTCGTCCGGCGATATCGGCGCGCCGGGCGCGGCGCCGTCGGCCGATCGAGGCAATGCGGATCGCGAGGCGTCGTCGTCCGCGACGCAGGCGGACCACGCGCCCGAGTGGACGCAGCACGTGCGCGTGCAGCCGGCAGCCGCGCGCGCCGCTGTGCGTCCGGCCGACGAACCGGCGCCGCATGCCGCGCGTGCGCCGGCGCCGCCGACATCCGACGAACTGCTGAACGCGTTCTTCGAAGGCGCGGGGCTCGATACGGCCGCCGAATCGCATCAATGGTCGGCCGAACAGCTCTACATCGCGGGCCAGTTGCTGGCGCTGTTCGCGAACGGCACGGTCGAGCTGCTGTCGTCGCGCAGCATCCTGAAGCGCGAGGTGAAGGCGCACATGACGATGCTGCTCGATCGCGAAAACAATCCGCTGAAGCTGCTGCCGGACGGCGGCGCGGTGCTGCGGCAGATGTTCGGGCTGCCGCTGCCGGGCTTCATGTCGCCGCAGAGTGCGGTCAGCGATGCGTTCCAGGATCTGCACGCGCACCAGATCGGCATGGTCGCCGGCATGCGCGCCGCGCTGATGGATCTGCTGACGCGCTTTTCGCCGCAACGGCTGCGCGAACGCGACGATGCGATGCGCTGGTACGAGAAGCGCGTGCCCGCGCTGTACAAGGCGCGGATGTGGGATCGCTACGCGGCGACCCATCGCGATACGGTGTTCGCGATCGAGGACGATTTCGCGTCGGTGTTCGGCAAGGCGTTTCTGGCGGCATACGACGCGGAAGTGGAAAGCTATCGCGGCAGCAGCCGGCATTGAGTCATGTAGCCGCGCATTCGCGAATTGGGATACGCTGCGCCCTGCACCGGCAATCGACGCCGGTCGGGAGCGAAATGAGCACGATGACGGGGACCCTCGATCCGGCGGCACTGTCGCCGCGCGTCGCGCGGCTGGTGCTGGTGACGCCCGATGGCGCGGTGGTCGGCTGCCTGCCGCCGATGCCTGTCGCCGTCCCGTGGTGGCAGGAAGTCGAGTCGGTCGTGCGTGCCGCGCGCGAACGCCATGGCGTCGACGTGACGATCCTGCGCCTGCTGGAAACCGTGCGCGACCGCGCGCCCGGCGGCGAAGTCACCTATCTGGCCGAGATTGCGAAACCGGTTGCGGCCGAATCCTGGGCAGGGAACATCGAGCCCCATTCGCTGCGCCGAAGTTACGCGCGGCCGGGCGGCCCCGCGGCCGATCTCGGCTGGGCGGCGCGTGTGCTTGCCGGTCACGGCCTGTCGCCTACCGCCAGCCCCGTGCAGGTGCGAACCTGGAATCTGTCCAGCGTCTGGCGTATCCCGATCGGGGCGCAATCGGCCTGGTTGAAAGTGGTACCGCCGTTCCTCGGTCACGAGGGTCGCGTCATTACGGCGCTGGCCGGCCGGCGTGTGCCGACGCTGCTGGGGCATGACGAATGCGGACGCATCCTGCTCGCGGAGATCCCCGGCGCTGATCTGTTCGACGCAGCGCTGCCGCAACTGCTCGGCATGGTGACGCTGCTGGTCGACATCCAGGCTTCGTGGTTCGGCCGCATCGACGAATTGCATGCGATGCGCCTACCCGACTGGCGCGGCGCGGGCCTGGCCGCCGAGATTGCCGACGTCGTCGAACGGACCGGCGAAGAACTGTCGCGCGCCGAACGGGCGTCGCTACGGCATTTCGTGAGCGGCCTTGCAGCGCGATTCGCCGCGATCGATGCATGCGGACTGCCGAATACGCTGGTTCATGGCGACTGCCATCCCGGCAATTTTCGCGGCACACGATCGGAACTCACGCTGCTGGACTGGGGCGACAGCGGAATCGGCCACCCGTTGCTCGACCAGTCCGCGTTTCTCGACGCGGTTCCGCGCGACTACGCGGTGGCGATCAAGGATCACTGGAATCGCGAATGGCTGGCGAAGCTGCCCGACAGCGACCCGGTGCGAGCCGCTGCCCTGCTTGCGCCGATCGCGACGGCCAGGCGGGCGGTGATCTACCAGCGGTTCATCGACAATATCGAGCCGTCGGAGCAGATCTACCATCGCGGCGATCCGGCCGACTGGCTGGGCCAGACCGCGGCGCTGGTCGCGACACCGGGCTGAACGCGGGATTGTCATCGCCGATGCCGTGACTCGTGGATCGCCACATCATGGCAATGCGAAAACAAAGAAAAAACGGCGCAGGCCGGGCACGATACCCGACCTGCGCCGTTCACGCGCGCCGCCCCAGCAGCGACGCGCACGCGGTCGATCGACCGTCAGACGGCCATCACCGTCACCGACTTCGTGACGAGGTACGGCTCGAGCGCTTCCGGCCCGCCTTCCGACCCGTAGCCCGAATCCTTCACGCCGCCGAACGGCATTTCCGGCCACGGCGTTGCCGGCTGGTTGATCCACAGCATCCCCACTTCGAGGCGCTGCGTGAGCAGGTGCACGTTCGCGAACGAACGCGTGAACGCGTAGCCGGCCAGTCCGAACGGCAGACGGTTCGCTTCCGCGATCGCATCCTCGAGCTTGTCGAAGCCGCGGATCGCCGCGACCGGGCCGAACGGCTCGTTGTTGAACACGTCGGCTTCGAGCGGCACGTTCGCGATCACGGTCGGCGCGAAGAAGTTGCCTGCCGAGCCGATTCGCTCGCCGCCCGTCTCGATGCTCGCGCCGACCTTGCGCGCGTTGTCGACCACCGACGCCATCGCGGTCAGCCGGCGCGGATTCGCGAGCGCGCCGAGCGTCGTGCCTTCCTCGAGGCCGTTGCCGATCTTCAGCCCTTCGGCATGCTTGACCAGCGCGCGCGTGAATTCGTCGCGGATGCTGTTGTGCACGAGGAAACGCGTCGGCGAGATGCAGACCTGCCCCGCGTTGCGGAACTTCGCGCCGCCGGCGGCCTTCACCGCGAGCGCGACGTCGGCATCCTCGGCGACGATCACCGGCGCATGCCCGCCCAGCTCCATCGTCGCGCGCTTCATGTGCTGGCCCGCCAGCGCGGCGAGCTGCTTGCCGACCGGCGTCGAACCCGTGAACGTGACCTTGCGGATCACCGGGTGCGGGATCAGGTACGACGAGATTTCGGCCGGATCGCCGTACACGAGCCCGATCACACCGGCCGGCACGCCTGCGTCGACGAACGCGCGCAGCAGCGCGGCCGGCGATGCGGGGGTTTCCTCCGGTGCCTTCACGAGGAACGAGCAGCCGGTCGCGAGCGCGGCGCTCAGCTTGCGCACGACCTGGTTGACCGGGAAATTCCACGGCGTGAACGCGGCGACCGGGCCGACCGGCTCCTTCACGACCGTCTGCTGCGCGCCGAGATTGCGCGGCGGTACGATCCGGCCGTACACGCGGCGGCCTTCGTCCGCGAACCATTCGATGATGTCGGCCGCCGACAGCACTTCGACGCGTGCTTCGGTGAGCGGCTTGCCCTGTTCCTGCGTCATCAGCTGCGCGATCGCGTCGGCGCGCTCGCGCACCAGCGCGGCCGCCTTGCGCATCGTCGCCGCGCGTTCGTGCGCGGGCACCTTGCGCCACGTTTCGAAGCCGCGCTGCGCGGCGGCGAGCGCGCGGTCGAGATCGGCGATGCCCGCGTGGGCCACCTTGCCGATTGTGTTGCCGGTCGCCGGGTTCACGACGTCGATCGTCTTGCCGCTCGCGGCGTCGACCCACTCGCCGTCGATCAGCAGTTGCGTATCCGTATAAGTCACGTTAGCCATCCAGACACCCCTACATTGCGTCGATAAAACGCGCGCTGCCACGAGCGGCCGCGCGCCGGTTGACAGAAAGAGCAAAGCCGCCGGGAGCATCGTGCAACCGGCGGCGGTGCAGACGGCAGGCACGCCGGCCTGCCGTCGTTCCGCACGGAGCCGCGCTCAGTGCGCGGCCGCCGTCGCCTTGCGGAGTTTCGCGACGTCCGCCGCCTGCACGGCCGGCGCGCCGTTGTTCCAGCCGGCGCGCATGAACGTCAGCACGTCGGCGATCTGCCGGTCGTTCAACTGGTTCGAGAACGCCGGCATCGGATACGCGGACGGCACGCCGTCGATCACGAGCGTGTCGCTGCCGTTCAGCGTCACGTTGATCAGCGACGATGGATCGGCCTCGAGCACGTTCGGATTGCCGGCGAGCGGCGCGAGCAGCGGCGCGTAACCGCGCCCGTCCGCGCCGTGGCAATGCAGGCAGTAAGCGTTATACACCTTCGCGCCCGGGTCGGCTGCCGGCCGGCCCAGCACCACCTGCGTCGGCTTCGGATCGTAGCTGTACGGCGGCGCGCCCGTCCCGCCCGCGGCCGGCAGCGATTTCAGGTAGCGGGAAATCGCGGCCAGATCGTCGTCGCTCAGCGCCTGCGTGCTGTGGTTGATCACGCTCACCATCGAGCCGAACGCGGTCGCGTGCCGGTTCGCGCCGGTCTTCAGGAACTGCGCAACGTCGGCCTCGTTCCAGCGGCCGAGCCCCGTGTTGTGCTCGCCCGTCAGGTTCGACGCGAACCAGTTGTCGATCGCGGCGCCCGACAGGAACGCCGTGCCGCCTTCGTCGAGCGCCTTCTCCTGGAAGCCGACGCCGCGCGGCGTATGGCACGACCCGCAGTGCCCGAGCCCCTGCACGAGATACGCGCCGCGGTTCCACGCCGCATCCTTGCCCGGCTTGTCGGCATACGGCGTCGTGTCGAGGAACAGCGCGTTCCACAGCGCGAGCGGCCAGCGCATGTTGAGCGGCCACGGGATGTCGGACGGCCGGTTCGCCTGCTTCACCGGTTCGACGCCGTGCATGAAATACGCGTACAGCGCCTTCACGTCGTCGTCCTTCAGCTTCGCGTACGACGGATACGGCATCGCCGGATACAGGCGATGGCCGTCCTTCGCGACGCCCGCGCGCAGCGCGCCCGCGAACTCGGCCTCCGTATAGCCGCCGATGCCGGTGTCCGGATCGGGCGTGATGTTGGTCGTGTAGATCGCGCCCATCGGCGTGACCATCTTCAGGCCGCCCGCGAACGGCGTGCCGCGCGGCGCGGTGTGGCACGCGACGCAGTCGCCGGCTTTCGCGAGATACGCACCGCGCGCGACGAGCGCGCTGTCGGCCGGCGCCGTCGGTGCGGCGTGCGCGGCCGTGCCGGCCAGCAGCGCGGACAGTGCGAGCAGCGACGCACCGAGCGTGTTCAGGGTGAGGTTTCGCATGTTCGTCTCCTCCCCTCAGGCCGTCTTCAGCTGGTTGCCGACCGGCAGCTTGCGCAGCCGCTTGCCGGTTGCCGCGAAGATCGCGTTCGACAGCGCCGCCGCGGTCGCGGCCGTGCCCGGTTCGCCGATCCCGCCCGGCGCTTCGCCGCTCTTCACCAGGTGCACCTCGATCGGCGGTGTCTCGTTGATTCGCATCATCCGGTAGTCGGTGAAGTTGCTCTGCACGACGCGGCCGTCCTCGATCGTGATCTCGCCGTACAGCGCGCCCGTGATCCCGAAGATGATGCCGCCCTGCACCTGCGCCTCGATCGTGTTCGGATTGACGAACATCCCGCAGTCCACCGCGCACACGACGCGCTTGACCTGCACTTCGCCGTCGTCCACCGCGACATCGATGACGATCGAGAAGAAGCTGCCGAACGCGTGCATCACCGACACGCCGCGCCCTTGCCCCTTCGGCAGCGACGGCCCCCAGCCGGCCGCCTTGGTCGCGACGTCGAGCACGTTGAGCGCACGCGGCGTCTTGCCGAGCAGCGCGCGGCGGTATTGCACGGGGTCGGTTTTGGTTTGCACGGCCAGTTCGTCGATGAAGCTTTCGACGACGAAGGTGCTGCGCGTCGGCCCGACGCCGCGCCAGAACGCGGTCGGCACGTGGCGCGGCTCCTGCCGCACGTAGTCGATCAACTGGTTCGGCAGGTCGTACGGCAGGTCGGTTGCGACCTCGACCGCGTCGGGATCGACGCCGTCCTTGAAGGCGGGCGGCGCGAAGCGCGCGAGGATCGACGAGCCGACGATCCGGTGCTGCCACGCGACCGGCTTGCCGTTCGCGTCGAGGCCGGCCGAGATCCGGTCGTAGTAGTACGGCCTGTACATGTCGTGCTGGATGTCCTCCTCGCGCGTCCAGACCACCTTCACGGGCGCGCCGACCTGTTTGGCGATCTTCACCGCCTGGCCGATCATGTCCGTCTCAAGCCGCCGGCCGAAGCCGCCTCCGAGCAGGTGGTTGTGCACGACGATCTTGTCGGGCGGCAGGCCCGTGAGCTGCTGCACCGTATCGCGCGCCCGTGTCGGCACCTGCGTGCCGACCCAGATTTCGCAGCCGTCGCCGCGCACGTGCACCGTGCAGTTCACGGGCTCCATCGTTGCGTGCGCAAGGAACGGCTGCTCGTAGACGGCATCGACGCGCGTCTTCGCATTCGCGAACGCCTTGCCGACGTCGCCGTCCTTGCGCGCGACCGCGCCCTTGCCGTTCGCGGCGGCCTGCGCGAGATCGGCGACGATGTCCTTCGTCGACACCTTCGCGTCCGCGCCTTCGTTCCACTTCACGACGAGCGCCGACGCGCCGCGCTTCGCGGCCCACGTGTGATCGCCGACCACCGCGACCGCATTGTCCGCGCGCACGACCTGGCGCACGCCGGGGATCTTCTTCGCGGCCGTGTCGTCGACGCTTGCGACCGTGCCGCCGAACACCGGGCTATTCACGATTACCGCATACAGCATGCCCGGCAGGCGCACATCGAGCCCGAACTGCGCGGTGCCGTCGACCTTCTCCGGCGAATCGAGGCGCTTCGCGGGCGTGCCGATCAGCTTGAAATCCTCCGGCTTCTTCAGCGCGACATCCTTCGGCACCGGCAGCTTCGCCGCGGCGTCGGCCAACTGGCCGTACGACGCGCGCCGGCCGCTCGGCGGATGCTGCACTTCGCCGTTCGCGGCGCGGCACGATGCCGGATCGACATTCCATTGCTTCGCGGCCGCCGCGACCAGCAGCGTGCGCGCCGTTGCGCCCGCGCGGCGCAGCGGTTCCCATGCGTAGCGCACCGACGTAGAGCCACCGGTGAGCTGGCCGCCGAGCAGCGGATCGAGGAACAGCTTCTCGTTCGGCGGCGCATGATCGAGCGTCACGCTCGACAGCGGCACTTCGAGTTCCTCGGCGATCAGCATCGGCAGCGCCGTATAGACGCCCTGCCCCATCTCGACCTTCGGCATCACCAGCGTGACCTTGCCGCCGCGGTCGATCTGCACGAACGCGTTCGGCGCGAACACGCCGGCGCGCGCGGTTTCATCGCCGTCGCCGCCGATCACCGAACGGCGCGTGTCGTCGCCCGCCGCCGGCAGGCTGAAGCCGAGCAGCAAGCCGCCGCCCGCCGCCGCGCCGAGCGACATGCCGAGTTTGAGAAACCCGCGGCGCGACACGCCGGCGCCTGCCGCTTGCCCGGCGGCCTTGCCTGCTTCGATCAGTCCTCGCGACATGTCAGGCCCCTTTGGCGGCTTGTTTGACCGCCGCGCGAATCCGGTTGTACGTGCCGCAGCGGCAGATGTTGCCGGCCATCGCGGCGTCGATGTCCGCGTCGCTCGGGTTCGGGTTCGATGCGATCAGCGCGGTGGCCGCCATCACCTGCCCCGACTGGCAGTAGCCGCACTGGACGACGTCGAGCTCGCGCCACGCCTGCTGGACCTTGTGGCCGGCCGGCGTGGCGCCGACGGCCTCGATCGTCGTGATCCTGCGGCCCGCGACGGCCGCGACCGGCAGCACGCACGAGCGCGCGGCGACGCCGTCGAGATGCACGGTGCACGCGCCGCATTGCGCGATCCCGCAGCCGAACTTCGTGCCGGTGAGGCCCACGACGTCGCGCAGCACCCAGAGCAAGGGCATGTCGTCGGGGCGTCGACCGTGCGGGTTTCGCCGTTGATGTTGAGGGTGACCATTCAGCCTCCGGGGCCGTTGTATTGGGGAAGCGGCGCGCATGGCGCGCCGCGAGGGTCGTCGTTGTCATCGCCGTCGCGCGGTGCGCAACGGGTGCCGCGCGGCCCTGGCGGGGACGAGCCGCTGCGGTGGTCCTGCGTCGTTACTCGGCCACGTCGATGCCCGACAGCACCTTGATGACCGGCGGTGCCGTGAACCAGTCGGCCGACTTCGTGCGGAATTCGCCGAAATACGGGCTGGCGAGGTGCGCGTCGAATGCGGCCTGGTCGTCGTAGATTTCGTACAGGTGCAGGTTCGGTGAGCCGTCTTGCTCGCGGAACAGGTCGTAGCGCCGGTTGCCCGGTTCGGTGCGCGTCTTGACGACCATGCTGCGCAGTTCAGCCTCGGCGGCCTGCGCGTGTTCGGGTTTCAGGAACAGCGAAGCAATCACGTGAAGGGCCATCTTGTCACTCCTTTCGAAACGGAATCGAGCATGCCACAAGCCGGCGTCGCGTGACGCCAGCGTGCAACCTTGGTGTGTTTGTGTTGCCGTGCCGCAGCATCAGGCCAGTTCGTCCGGGCCCACGCGCACGACGACCTTGCCGAAGTTCTTGCCGGCCAGCAGGCCGATCAGCGCTTCGGGTGCGTCGGCCAGGTCGGGGACGACATCTTCCCGCGTCTTCACCTTGCCCTGCGCGACCCATTCGCTCATCTCCTTCAGGAACGGCGCATAGCCGGACGCATAGTGATCGAGGATGATGAAACCCTGCACGCGGATGCGTTTGCGCAGGATCGTACCCATCAGCGCCGGCACGCGATCACGGCCGGTCGACACCGCGGTGTCGTCGTATGCCGCGTCGTTGTAATGCGCAATGATTCCACACACCGGCACGCGCGCATGATCGTTGAGCAGCGGCCACACCGCGTCGAACACGGCCCCGCCGACGTTCTCGAAATAGACGTCGATGCCGTTCGGACAGGCTTCCTTCAGCTTTGCGGCAAACGCCGGATCACGGTGGTCGACGCACGCGTCGAAGCCGAGCGTGTCGGTCACGTACGCGCACTTGTCGGCGCCGCCCGCGACGCCGATTACGCGGCAGCCCTTCAGCTTCGCGATCTGGCCGACGACCGAGCCGACCGCGCCGCTGGCTGCCGCGACGACCACGGTCTCGCCGGCCTTCGGTTCGCCGATCTTCAGCAGCCCGGTGTACGCGGTGAAGCCCGGCATGCCGAGCACGCCGAGCGCGTAGGACGGATGCGCGAAGTCGCGGCCGAGCGGAATCAGGTCGCGGCCGTCGGACAGCGCATAGTCCTGCCAGCCGGCGCCGGCAACGACGAGATCGCCTTCGCGGAACGCGGGCAGGTTCGACGACACGACGCGGCTGACTGTGCCGCCAACCATCACGTCGCCGAGTTCGACCGGCGCGGCATAGGACGGCGCGTCGCTCATCCGGCCGCGCATGTACGGGTCGAGCGACAACCAGACCGTGCGCAGCAGCACCTGGCCGGCGCCGGGCGTCGGCACGCTACCGGACTCGGAGCGGAAGTTGCCCGGCGTCGGCGCGCCGACCGGGCGCGACGTCAGGATGATCTGGCGGTTTGCGGTCTTGTTTTGCGGCATGAGAGTCTCCGTCAACAGGAAGAAACGTGCTTCGTGGGCACGATCGGATCAGGGATGGACCAGCTGAAGGCGCGCACGCTTGGCAGCGTCAGCGGTTGGGCCGGCGCGGTTGCATGCGTGCGGTTGGAACAATCGGGACAGCGTAACGCCGAGCGAGGTATTCGTCATGCGTGGATAAGTAGACCAGTCGTCTAGAATCGGGGCAAAAACAAGGCGCGCAGATGCGCGCCCGGGTTACGACTGCGCTCCGTCGTGCGCGGCCGGCGGCAGGTTCAGCATGCGCCGCGTTTCGACCATCGCCCTCTCGAGCGGTTTGCGGTTGCGGTGAATCTTTTCCAGCAGCGTTGCGCCCAGCCACAGCTCGTAAAGGATCGCGGCCGTATGCGGCGGATCGTCGACCGCACGCAGCGAGCCATCGGCGAGCCCCGCTTCGATGCCGCCCGCGAGCCGTTCGATGATCTGGCTCGTGCCACGCCGCAGCACCGCGCGCATCGCTTCCGACAGGTCCGACACTTCCGCGCCGAGCTTCACCGCGAGGCACTTGCCCTCCGGATCGTCCGCGCATTGAGTGTGCAGCCAGTTGCCCCAGTACGTCATCAGGCGCTCGGCGCCCGTGCCCGCCTGATGCCTGAACAGGTTGTCGAGGTGCGCGAGATAACCTTCGAAATACGCTTCGAGCAGCGCTTCGCCGAATGCTTCTTTCGAGCCGAAGTAATGGTAGAACGAGCCCTTCGGGATGCCCGCCGCGGCGAGAATCTCGTTCAGACCGACCGCCGAAAACCCCTTGTGGAGCATGATCGGCTTCGCGATGTTCAGGATGTGCTGGCGGACTTCCGCGCCTGAAGATGCATTCATGATGGCGTATGGTAGCAACGATTAGACCGGTCGTCTAGTAACGTCGGGCCGGCATGTTGAGCGGCACTTTACCCGATCGCGACCGGACAATCGACCGCCGTCAGCGCGCCGCTTCGTCGGCGCGTTTCCTCGTGCGCGCCCGCCGCTCGCTTCGCTGCGCGGCCGGAGCCGTCTTCGTGCCGCGCAGCGGTGCTCGGCGCGCGAGCCCGGTCATCTCCCGCCTCAACGCATCGAGCTCCTTGACGCGCGCCGCATCGGTCGCCTGTGCGCCGTCGAGCTGCCCCTGAAGCACCCCGCATCGATGCAGCGCATCGCCGAGTTGCGCCTGCAGTACGGCGACATCCTTCCGCTGCTGCGCATCGCGCTGCTCGGCGCGCGAAGCCGTCGCGTCGAGTTCCTTTTGCAGCCGCGCGGCAGCGAGCCGTTCGCGATCGATTTCCTGCAGCGCCCGCTTCTCCGATGCGCGCAAGCGTTCCTCGGCCCGGCCCGCGTCGTCGCGCAGCCGGTCGAGCTGGGTCGTGAAATCGTCGCGCGCCTGCGCGAGCGCACGGTCGCCTTCCGCGTTGTCGGCCTTCAGGCGCTCGATCTCCGCTTGCAGCGCGCGCCGCGATGCGTCGTCGGCCGCCCTCGCCTGCTCCAGTTCCTGAATCCGCACCTGAGCGGCCAGCAGCGCGGCCGTGCGTTGTTCGAGCGCGGTTTCGGTGCGGGCCAGCTCGGCCTGCAGCGTCGCGACTTCCGCTTTCGCCGCCGTTCGTTCGGCTTCGACTTCCGCGCGCAGTGCACCGAGTGCGGCGGCCGCGTCGGTGCTCGAACGATTCCACAACGCCGCGACCAACTCGCCGGCTGCCGCCTGCAGATCGGCCGGCAGGTCGGGATGTTCGATCCGCACGCGACTCTTTTCCCGCAGCTCGGCCCAGAACTCGCCGAGGACAGCCGTCGGCGTGCTCATGCTGCCCTTGCGGACGAGCTGGTACAGGCGGTTCGCGGTGGGCGTGATGCCGAAGCGGAAGAACAGCAGTGCGCAGACCTCGCGGTATAGCTCGCGGGTTTTCGGGAAGTCGGCCCTGAGGCGCTCGATTTCGGCGGTCAGGCGGGGTTCGTCGGCGGCGAGATCGGACATGATGGGGTTTCGTCGAGAATTTCGTAAATAATATAACGTAAACCGTCAAATATCCAATTCTTGCGGCATGTTGATTTGACATTATTTCTATAATGTTGAATGTGGTGGGCTCTTGACCTCGTTCGCTGTTTTTCGTGGGTCTGTCTGCACAATTTTGTAATCTCTTTGTGCGCAAATTTGTAACTGCCCCGCCCTCTTGCAGCGACTGAAGCGCGGCTAAGCCTCGTGCAGTAAGGCTCCGGGGCACCGCAGCCACTAAAATTGGTGTGGGGGCTGTCGCTTACAAGCCGGTTTGCAGTTCGCCAAGGGTGTGGAATCGGGCAACCCTGCGCAGCACCAAATCTGCTTTAGTACCCACGGCGGGAAGACGCTCTTCAGAACGCGGGATAGTCTTCGGCGCAAAAAGGGGTTTCTCTTCCTGCTCGTATCGCGACGCTTTCAGATGCAGTCAACGCTTGTGGACGATCGAATCGAGCACGAAGCTGGTCGTCATATTTTGCACACCGTCCATCGCACTGATCGTCGCCCAGATGTCGCTGATGCGCTCGTGCGTGGGCGCCTCTATCTGCACCAGCAAATCGACCTCGCCGCTGAGCACGGCGCAATCGCGCACCTCGGCGATCCGCTCGAGTGCGGCAAGCACGTCCGCGCCCCGCATCCGGTCTTTACGGTAAACGAGCATCACGGCGCGCACCGGCACGACATCGTCGGGCAATGCGAGCCGCACCGTATACCCTGCAATGACGTTCAGCGCTTCGAGCCGGTCGATCCGGTTCCGGACCGCCTGCCTGGACAGGCCGATCCTGTCGGCCAGCACCGCGAGCGGAACCCGCGCATCGGCACACAACGCGTCGATTATCTTCTGGTCCAGGCCGTCGATCTTCATTCGCCGAACCCGGTGTGCCAGGCGCCGCGTGCATCGACCGCGTCGCGCAATGCCGCGATATGGCCGGGACCGATTCCGCAACACCCGCCGACGATCTGCGCGCCCAGCGCAAGCCACTGCTCTGCCCATCTGGCATAGCCGGGCGGATCGATGTCGCCGCGCAAACCGTGGAGTTCCTCGTTCGCGCGCGCATCGGCGCGCTGAGGCGGAAACGCGTTCGCATAGGCGCCTATCACGAGCGACGTTCCCGTTCGCGCGAGCGTGCGCTGCACCGTCTCGATCGCCGCACCCATCGCCTCCGGCTGGCTGCAGTTGAACAGCAGCGCGGTCGCGCGCGCGGACACGGCGGCGTCGATCGCTTCGTCGAGCGTCTGTCCCGAGCGCAGTGCCGGCGTGGCGCGTGGTTCGACGTCGTCGTGCAGCGTGAACGAGACCCAGAGCGGCTTCGGATTCTCACCCAGCGCACGCCGGACCGCGCCGATTTCGTCGGTCAGGCTCTGCGTCTCGGCCAGCCACAGGTCGACGTAGGGATCGAGCCCATCGACGAGCGTCGCCAAAATTGCATCGGCGCGCGCCGCGTCGAACAGGTCGGGTCGGTAGGAGCCGCCCGTCGGCGGAAGCGATCCTGCGACGCGCACGGGCCGCCCTGCGCGGTCCGCCGCTTGCCGCGCGAGTTGCCCGGCAAGTGCCGCGAGCGCGACTCCGTCGCGACGGAACCGCTCCTCGCCGATATGGAACGGTACGACCGCATAGCTGTTCGCGGTGATCACGTCGGCACCCGCCGCGATGAATGCGTCGTGTGCAAGGCTGACGTAATGCGGCGCTTCCATCAGCGCCAGCGCCGACCATTCCGGCTGTCTGAACGGCGCTCCCATCCGCGCGAGTTCGCGCCCCATGCCGCCGTCGAGTACTGTGATGTCATGCATAGTCCGTGCTCCGTCGTTGCAATCCGCGCATCTCGTGCCCGAATCGATTCAAAGGCCCGCACGACGCGCGTGCGGCGTCGATCGAGCGGGCGCGCTGATCCGTGTCAGATCTGCTCCAATGCCTGCGCGATATCGCTTTTCAGGTCGTCGATGTGCTCGATGCCGACCGAATAGCGGATGAAATTGAGCGGGATGTCGGCAGCGCGCATTTGCTCCGCCGACATCGTGCCGGCCCACATGGATGCCGTATGGATCGCGAGCGAATCGACGCCGCCGAGATTGCCTGCATTCAGCGGCAAGCGCAGCGCCTCGACAAAGCGCTGCGCTTCGCCGTACCCTCCGCGTACACCGAACGCAACCACGCCGCCGAAACCGCGCATCTGCCGACATGCCAGCCCATGCTGCGGATGGCTGCGCAGGCCCGGATAGAACACGCGCTCGATCTTCGCGTGAGCTTCCAGGAATTCGGCGAGCGCCTGAGCGTTCGCGTTGATCCGCTCGACGCGCATCGGCAGCGTGCGCAGCCCGCGCAACAGCAGCCACGCGTCCATCGGCGAAAGCACCGCCCCGAGCGTGATGTGCGTATGCCAGATCTGCTCGGCGAGCACCCGGCTCGTGCAGATCACGCCGCCGGTCAGGTCGTGATGGCCGCCCAGATACTTGGTGGCGCTGTGCACGACGATGTCGACACCGAGCCGGTGCGGCTGTTGGTTGACCGGCGACGCGAACGTGTTGTCCGCGAGCGTCAGGATGCCGCGGGCTCTTGCGATTTCAGTCACCGCGGCGATGTCGGTCACGAGCAGCAGCGGATTGACCGGTGACTCGAGCACGATCAACCGCGTGTTCGGCCGGATCGCACGATCGAACGCGGCCACGTCGGTCTGGTCGACGAACGTCACCTCGACGCCGAACCGGAGCAGCATGTCGTCGAGCATCTTCGTGGTGCTCATGTAATGACGCGTCTGGCCGACGACGTGATCGCCGGCCTTCACGACACTGAGGATCGCGGTCGCGATCGCGCCCATTCCGGATGCCGTGACGAGCGCGGTCTCGGTGCCCTCGAGCTCCGCCATGATCGCCTTGACGCGCTCGTGAACCGGATTGCCGTAGCGGGTGTAGTTGCGCGGATGCTGCGGCACGCTCGACATCTCCGCGAATTCCTCGCTGCCGGCTGCCTTGAACACCGCCGAATAGTGAATCGCCGGCGCGACCGACTTCTCGTCGGTCACGTCGCGGTCCGCAGCCAGAGCCAGCGTTTCAAGCTTGTATCCCATGTCGTCCTCGGATCGTTCGTTGTGTCGCGTTCATGCGGCGCCCGTCAAGCACGCACGCTGCCCAGATGGCGATTCAGCAGACCTTCGACGCGTTTGAGCACGGTCGAAAGCACGGCCGTGATACCGACGTACACGATGCCGGCCAGCATCAGCGCGTCGGTCGTATAGGTTTCGATGGAGATGCGTCGCGCGACACCGGTCAGGTCGAGCACGGTGATCGTGCTGGCCAGCGCGGTCGACTTCAGCTGCAGCACGATCTCGTTGCCGAGCGTCGGTGCGACGATGCCGATCGCGCGCGGCACGATCACGAACCAGGTGAGCATGATGCGGCTCATCCCGAACGCGAGCGCGGCTTCCTTCTCGCCGGCGGGGACGCCCGCGATCCCGCCCCGGATGTCCTCCGCCATGTAGGCCGCGAGGTTGAGCGTCAGCGCGCACAGCGCACACGAGAACGATCCGCCGACCAGCAGCCACAGAGGCGACGCACGCACGATCGAGAACTGCGCGAGCCCGTAATACAGCACGAAAATCTGCACCAGCAGCGGCGTGCCGCGAAATACCGACATGAACAGGCGGCTCGGTGTCGACAGCCACCGGCACGCCGACGTGCGCGCGACAGCCAGCGGAACCGCGAGCACGAACGCAAGCGTGCATGACAGCACCAGCAGCTCGAGCGTGATCCCTATGCCGCGCGCGACGTCGGGGCCGGACTGCACGATGAGGGAGAGAAAGTCGTTCATCGCCTGGCCCTCCTCAGATGGGTTTTGCGTAGCCGCGTCCCGCGATGCGCTCGAGCCACGCGAACACGGGGTTTGATGCAGCGAGAAAGCCGAAATAGACGATTCCGACCGTCACGTAGAAGACGAATGGCTGCTTGGTGAACTGCGCGGCGATGTTAGCCTTGCGCAACATGTCCTCGAGCCCGACGATGGATACCAGAGACGTGTCCTTCAGCAAGTTCTGCCACATGTTGTTCAGGCTCGGCAGGCAGATGCGCCACGCCTGCGGCAGGCGCACGTACCACAGTGCCTGCAGGCGTGTCATCCCGTACGCGCGCGCGGCCTCGATCTGTCCGGGCGGCACCGCGATGAACGCGCCGCGGAACATCTCCGACGAGTAGGCGCCAAACACCACGGCGAGCGCGATCACGCCGGCGGAGAACGGGCTGATGACAAAGGCGCCATCGAATTGCGCGTTGAGCAGGCGCGACAGCCCGAAGTAGCAGATCAGCAGGATCAGGAACTCGGGAATGCCGCGCAGGAAATTGGTCAGTGCATAGGTCGCATGTCTGAGCCAGCCCAGGCTCGACAGTTTGGCCGATGCCCCCGCGATACCGAGCAGCATGCCGACGCACAGCGCGGCGACTGCAAGCTCCAGCGTGACGAGCGCGCCAGCTGCGATCTGCGCGCCGTAGTTCACCAAGATATCCATCGTAATATCGCTCCTTGTGAGCCCGGATCGCGCAGGCCGCCGTCCGGCGACCGCGCGGTCCCGATGCGCGGTTATTGCGGCGCGATGCTGAACGGGAAATAGCGCTTGTTGGCTGCGGCGAACGTGCCATCCGCCTGCACCTGCGCGATGCTCTTGTCGAATAACGCCTTCAGCGACGCGTCGCCCTTGCGTACCGCGATCGCCGTACCGTCGCCGAAGATCTCCGCATCGGCGATCGGCTTGCCGACGAAGTCGAAGCCTTCCTTCCTGCCGGCCTTCGTCAGCCAGTCGTACGCAACCGTGTTGTCGGCAAACACCGCATCGACGCGCCCGGCCTCGAGATCGAGCCATGCCTCGTCGAGCGTCTGATAGACCTTCACGTTGATTCCCGACTTGCTCGCCGGCAGGCGGCGGCGCAGATAGGATTCGTGCGTCGATGCGGTCTGAACGCCGATCGTCTTGCCGCGCAGCGTGGCGGCGTTGTCCGTGATGCCCGAGCCCTGCTTCGCGACGAACTGCACGGGTGCCGTCGTGAAAATGCGCGTGAAGTCCACCGACTGCTCGCGCTCCGGCGTCTTTGACATTTGCGCGAGCACCGCATCGATCTGCTTCGCCTTGAGGGCCGGAATCAGCGCATCGAAATCCAACGTCACCCACTGGCACTTGACCTTCATCGTGTCGCACATCTTCTTGCCGATGTCGATCTCCATGCCCTGCAGCTTGCCGGACGCATCCTTGTATTCGAACGGCGCGTAATCGGCGAGCGTGCCGACCCGCACGACCTGCTCGGCATGCGCGACCGATCCGAGCAATGCCGCGCCCACGCACAGCGACTGAAGCAGCTTTTTCATGATTTCCTCTCCGGTTGGCATTGAATCCGCATCAAATGATGCTGGACAGAAACTTCTGGAAACGCGGCGACTTCTGGCTCGCGAACACCTCGTCTGGACTGCCGTCTTCCTCGATTCGTCCCTGGTGGACGAACACGACGCGGTTCGCGACTTCGCGTGCAAACCCCATCTCGTGCGTGACGACGAGCATCGTGCGTCCCTCGTCGGCCAGCGAGCGCATCACTTTCAACACTTCGCCGACCAGCTCGGGATCGAGCGCCGACGTCGGCTCGTCGAACAGCATCACGTCGGGATCGGTCGCGAGTGCACGTGCAATTGCGACGCGCTGCTGCTGGCCGCCCGAGAGCTGGTTCGGATAGTGTTCGCACTTGCCGGCAAGCCCAACCCGTTCGAGCATCGCGATCGCCTTGTCGCGTGCGTCGCGCTTCGGCACGCCGAGCACGCGAACAGGCACGAACATCACGTTCTGCAGCACGGTCATGTGCGCCCAGAGATTGAACTGCTGGAACACCATCGCGAGCTTGCGGCGCACGCGCATCACCTGCTGCGCATCGGCCGCGACGAGCGCGCCGCTGCGGCCTGCCGGCTTCAGCGCGAGCGTTTCGCCGTTCACGCAGATCCGGCCGCGGTCAGGGATTTCCAGCAAGTTGATGCACCTGAGGAACGTACTCTTGCCCGACCCGCTGCTGCCGAGGATCGACACGACCTCGTGATTCTTCGCGGTCAGCGAGATGCCCTTCAGCACCTCGACACCCCCGAACGACTTGTGAATATCCTCGACCACCAGCGCGTCCGCCGCCGGCTTGCATGCAGGAATTGCTGCTGGCATCCTCGACTCCTTCTTCGATACGTTGCACACACCGCCCCGGTTCGCGCCGCGCCGGCCCGCCAGGTGCCGGCGCTTGCGCATCAGCTCGACAGCCGCCGGTTCCGCCTGAAGCAGACCACCTTCGGCTGCGTCATTTCCGTCATCGCGAACCGAACGCCTTCGCGGCCCAGCGACCCATGCTTGAATCCGCCGAACGGCATGCCGTCGAAGCGGTAATCGGACGAATCGTTGATCATCACGCCGCCCGCCTGCAGGTGCTCGGCCGCGCCTAGCGCCACCTCCAGGCGGTTGGTGAACACGCCTGCATGCAGGCAGCTCTCCGATGCGTTGGCCGCGTCGAACGCCTGCTGCAGGTCGGCGAATTTCTCGATCGTCACGACCGGCGCGAATACCTCGTCGGTCCATACACGCGCGTCGTGCGGCACATCCGCGAGCACCGTCGGTTCATACAGCGCCCCGCGCCGCCGATGGCCGGTCAGCACCGTCGCACCGCACGACACTGCTTCGTCGACCCAGCGTTCGATGCGGATCGCCTGTTCCTCCCCGATCATCGGCCCCATGTCAGTCGCGTCGTCCAGTGGATCGCCGACGACCATCCTGCCGGTCAGCTCGACGAAATACCGGACGAACGGCTCGTACGCGGCCTCGGCGACGAAAATCCGCTGCGTGCCGATGCAGTTCTGTCCCGCCGCCCAGAACGCGCCCGACACGCAGGATTCGGCGGCATCCTTCAGGTCGCAGTCAGCCATGACGATCACCGGCGCGTTTCCGCCCAGGTCCATCGCGACCTTCTTGAGTCCAGCATCGCGCGTGATGGCTTCGCCGGTCCGTGGGCCGCCGGTAAAGGTCACCATCCGGATCCGCCGATCGCGCACCAGAGCAGACGCGATATCCGCGCCGCCGTGCACGATCTGCAGCGCGTCGCGCGGCGCACCGGCTTCCCACAGGACTTCGACGAGCGCCTGTGCGGACAGCGGCGCGAGCAACGAGGGCTTCAGGATTACCGCATTGCCTGTCGCGATCGCCGGTCCGAGCTTGTGTGCAACGAGGTTCAGCGGGTCGTTGAAGGGCGTGATCGCGAGAATCACGCCCAGCGGTTCCAGCGTGTAGTAGCCGCTGCGATCCTCGGAGCCGGAATACCCGTCGAACGGGATCGTCTCGCCGTTGAGTCGTTTCGCTTCCTCGCCCGACAGGCGCAGCGTATTCACGCAGCGCGCGACCTCCTTGCGGGCCTGCCGCAGCGGCTTGCCCGCTTCGAGCGCGATCGTGCGTGCAAATGCCTCCGCTTGCGCCTCCACGCTCGCAGCTGCGCGAGACAGGATGTCGGCCCGCTGGCTGCGTGGCATGGTTGCGGCCGCACGCGCGCCGTCGAGCGCGCGCTCGACGAGGGCCGGCGCCGCGTCGGCACGCGACAGACGAACCTGGCCGACGATCGAGCCGTCATACGGCGACCGAACCTCGGCTACGCCGGCTCCCGTGCAGTCGGCCATCACCGCATCGCGCGCGCTCATGCGGCCACCTCGTGCGCAGCTGCGCCAATCCTGTCCGCGAGTTCGATCAGGTCGGAGAGGATCGCAAACGCCGTTTCCTCGCGCCCCGCACCGGGCCCGCTGATGGTCACCCCGCCGAGCACGTCGGTGTCGAACGTGATCGCGTTCGTCACGCCGTTCGCGGCAAGCAGCGGATGGCCGGCCGGCAGCTTGCGCGGTTCGACGCTCGCGGTGACTGTGCCGTCCGTGTGGCGGACGGCAGAACCGATCAGCCGCCAGGACATGCGCTCGGCCGCCGCTGCGCGCACGTCGTGCTCGGTCAGCTCGACGATGCCGCGGCACGTCACGTCGCCACGCTCGATGCCGGCATTCCACAGCGCGTTCGCCAGAATGACGACTTTCAGCTGTACGTCCGAACCGTTGACGTCGGCCGCCGGGTTCGCCTCCGCATAGCCGCGCTGCTGCGCATCCCGGATCGCCGCATCGAAGCTCGCACCGGCCTCAACCTCTCCGAGCACGAAATTCGACGTGCCGTTCAGGATGCCGGCGAAGCCGTTGATGTCGCAGCCGCGCAGCGAGGTCGCGAGTTGCCGCAGCACCGGTGTGCCGCTCATCACCGTGCCCTCGTACATCACACAGGCACCCGATTGCGCGGCGATCCGCACCAGTGCCGGCTGCGCGAGCGCGATCGGCCCCTTGTTCGTCGTGATCACGTGCTTGCCGCATTCGAGCGCGGTACGGCAATGCGACAGCGCAGGCTCACCGGTATTCGGATCCGTGAAGGTCGCCTCGATGACGACATCCACGTGGTCCGATGCGATGGCCTTCAGCACCGCACCAAGGCCGACGTCCGGCGACACCAGCGTGCCGGGATCGCGGCGCAGCGCTTCGGCATCGACGCCCCGCCGCGCCGTTTCGTCGAGGACGTCCAACGCGATACCGCGGGGATTCGTCGCGATCCCGAGCCGCAGGTCGGCGACCATCGTCACCGACACGTCGAGTCCCGCCGCACCCAGCATTGCACGCTTCTTTTTGAGCAGTTCGACCAGTCCCTGATTGACTCCGCCGAAACCGACCAGTGCCAGTTTGAGTTCCATCTTGATCATCTCCTGTTCATTGACTACATGACACAGGTTAGTTATGCGAATCGATTTTCAAATTAGGCGTTTCGCCCGATTCAGGCAGTCACCCGTTGCGGTTTGTCACGCGGGACGGGCGGATCGACCGTCGCCACGCGAGAAAAGCGCGTCAGGTGACCGACGGTTCGTCGTCGCCGTCCTTGTCGACCGGCACGAACAGTCCGACCTTGACCGCGCTCAGCACGACGTTCGTGTTGATCCGGCGGATCATCGGGTTGCTCTGCATGATCCGCGCGGACAACCGGTCGTACGCCTCGACGTCGTGTGCGGTGATGATCGCGATCAGGTCGACGGAGCCTGTTACGTAGTAGATCTGCTGGATTTCGTCATGCGCCTTCGACCACTCGCGGAACCTGGCGACCGTCTCGTAGTTTTCGCGTTCGATCTCGATCGCCGCAATGAACGTCATCGGCCTACCGACCGCCGCGCGATCGACAACGGCAATTTCCGCCGAAATGATCTTTTCGCTGCGCATGCGCCTCAGCCGCTTCTGCACGGCCGACGTGGACAGACCGATTCGTTCGGCAATGGCGTCCGCAGTCGCGGTGCAATCGCGCTGGACGATATTCAGGATCTTGCGGTCGAAGGAGTCGAGTGCGTCGGTCATAGCGTGGCCTGCCGGAAAGCGGGTGCTTGCGTCAAAGATAGAAAGGTCGGGCCGACCTGAGCCCGACCAGATGCCGGATACGGTCGAACGCGGTGACGAGCGTTTCGCGCCACTGCGCGACTGGCCCGCAGATGCATACTGGTGCGAAATGGATCGTATCCACACCGGCAGGAATACGGAACGGACGCTCGATGCCATCGTCCGATTCGGTCACGAGTGCGGTGCCGTCGACTTCGGTCAGGCTCATCAGCAGATGGGCGGGGGCAGTCGCGCCAAGCAGGTCGCGCAGAGGCGACGCGTTCGCGGACAACTGCTCGAGCAGCGGCAGTTCGTACGCGCCGGGCCACCAGGTGTCGTGCTCGCCGAGCCAGGGGCCGACGCCCGGCATTCCGACCATCTCGAGGATCCGGTCCGCGCCGAGATGTGCATAGGCGCGACACCGGCCTACCCCGTCGGACGAAGAACGCGCCAGCCAGCCGCCGGCGCTCGGGACAGGGTCCGTCAACACGACGTTCGCAGGCTTCAGTCGACCGAGCATTCCAGCCGCGCTTGCGGCGGACCGGTGCCCGTCGCAGGACCGCTGCGCGTGATCAGGGACGATCCGGCATACCCACTTCGGGCCATCCCGCAACGTGGTGGGGACGTCGCCGGCCCGGACTTGAGCGGTTCGCCTGCGGGCGTGTTCAACGATGACGATTGGCGTGTCCGGCATACAACTCTCTCGTGCTTGCGGGGGCCGCGTCGTAGGGATCCTGGCGCACTTCGTGGATTGGCTGACGATGTTTGGGGCTGAAGAAATAATATCGCGCGGGTGCGACCAAAAAAATCTCAACAGCCAGGAATTTCGACGTAAAGCGTCGAAAAATGATGACGACTGGACGTTTGGCATTCAGCCAGGTTCTCGGCAGGTCCGGTGACGGGCGCGGGCGGGAAGATGACAACATCCGGGATGCAGGCCAACACATTCTGCGGACGCCTGATGGCGCGAGGCGAATCTGCTATCGGCCACGGGTGACTCAAACCACGAAGCCACCCCGACGACTCGATACCCTATTCCATTGATTTACATCGATACGCTGAGCTAGATGCCTTCCTGCAGTTGCAAACCGACGATGCCCACGACTACGAGAGCAATGCAGATCAGCCGCCCGAGCAAGACGGCTCATGGAACCAGACGATGCCGACCAACACCGTTCCTGCTGCACCAATTCCTGCCCATACGGCGTAAGCGTCTCCCAGTGGGAGGATTTTCAATGTAAGACTCATTAGCCATACACTCAGTGCGGACGCCACGATCGATATCCCGCCGGGCAGTACTTTTGTGTAGCTCTCAGAGAGCTTCATCGTCACGGAGAAGACGACTTCCAATAAGCCGGAAGCGACAACGATCGACCAGGCAGCAAGCGGACTGGGGACGACAAACATAGGTCCTGCCTTCAGGTTGGATGTGGCCGACAGAGGATATCAAAGTATTTCCTCTCACGGATCACACCCCACGCGTTGCATCGAATCCGCAGGTGAGTGACAGCAGTCTCGCGCAAAATGCGGATGATCTGCTCGTCGGTCAATCGCATTTTTGATTGCCGCTCGTCTCTGGATCGGACTCGACATCGTCACCGTACTAAACGCGGAAAGCAGGTTGCCCTCCCCGACAAATTGGCGAACCACCGGTTCGCCATCGCTCTTGACCCGAAACAGTCAGAACTTGTGCCGAATGCCAATCCTCGCCGCAGTCTGAAAACTCGTGCTGGACGGCGATCCGAGCGCTGCTTCGATTTGAGCGCCGTGCGCATGATCATGTGCAAGCGCCCCAACGAAATAAACGTCCGTGCGTTTGGAAATGAAGTAATCCGCCCCGATGGTCACCTGATTCGCGCTGCCGACCCCGTTGTTGCGCTCTTGGAACTGGAACCCTGCTCCGAGCGAAATGTCGGGCCTGACAAAATAAGTCATGCCACCGTCATAGGTCAGCGCCCGAGCTTTGGTGCCGCTGCTCAACTGAACATCGGTCACTACACCAAATATCTGCGCTTTCCCCAGGCTGTAAGTTGCACCGCCGGCGTATTCCGTCAAATTCGCCGAATTTGTCGCGTTATGCTGTTTGAAATACGACAGCGATGCGGCGAGCCCACCTTGGGTGTAGTTCAGCAGAAAATTCATCGAGCTGTTGGTTCCCAATGAGCCGGCGACATTGCCGAAACCGTACATTGCACCGACACTGAAACCCGAAATCGTTGGCGAAAGATACTTCACCGAGTTATTGACGTTATCGCCCCACAGTCGGTTATCAAGCGTATACCCGCCAGCAGCATACGCCGGAATTCCCCACCCGAGGATACCCGCTGCCGTGTTTCCTGCGATCGAGTATGCCGGGAAAATATCGCCGATGAAGTCGTATTGCCGCCCGAGCGTCAGCGTCCCGAACCGCCCATCAAGGCCGACGAAGGCTGCGCGATTGAACAACAGTCCACTCTGCGCCAAGGCCCCGTTGGAAAGTTGAAAGCCACTTTCGAGCGTAAAGATCGCCTTGAGCCCGCCACCCAGGTCCTCTTTACCCGTCAGCCCCCAACGATCTCCCTGCGAAGACCCGGACGCAAACTGTACGAGCGCGCCATGTCCGGCGCTCGATGTCGCATTGTTCGTGTACGTAATGCCCGCATCCACCAGCCCGTACAGCGTCACTGACGACTGCGCATGTGCCACGCCGCACCCAACCGCGGCGCACACCACCATGCTTCGCTTGATGACCATATTCATATCGCTTTCCTAATTTTATAGAGTAGTTTTCGTTGACGAAAATGACTGAGGAAAACGTCCCGCTGGAAATGCATCGGAATCGTTTGGTCAATGGGCAGGCGTCTCCGGGTAATCCTCCAGCTTGCCTCGCTACAACGAACAGTCTCAGCACGTCCGCTTCCCACTGCGCGTCTACTCTATGAGCGGCGTTTTTTGAGCCCCATCGTTAGAAATGTCGACACGAACACCCTCGCCCGATCGCTCGCTCACGAAATTCGTGGGCCCCGGCGAGCGTCCCTTTTTGATCGTCAGGCATGCCACGGATCCAACTGCGGCATGAATACAACGAACAGGTAAAGGAAGCGAAGTTCGTTGCCGATCGGGATTTTTGCCCTGCTATGCTTGATGTGTAATGCGAACCGGTCTTTCCGGGCAGCCGCATATACCGTCTCCCGATTCCTCCTACCGCTGAGGCATCCTTGAAGCCACCCGTTCACGACCTCACGCTCGACGAACTCCGACTTTTCGGGGACATCATCGGACGGCTCGAAGAGCTCGGACCGATGGTGGATGTAAGGCGCGTCGTTTTGTCAGACTTGACCCGGCTGCTGCGATCCGACTTCTGCGTCTCGTACAACTGGGATGCCGGAAAAGGGACATACACCGACCCGATTGCGGTCAATGTCGACTCGGATCACGTGCGTCGCTATACAAGCTGGTACCAGCACAATGACCCGATGACGGCGCAGCTCTGCAGGATGCGCAGGGCCACGTTGGTGGAAGAAGTGATGGATCGGCCTGCACTAGAGAAAAGTGAGTTCTATAACGAGTTTCTCGCGCAGGATGGTATGCATCACGGGATCAACGTGTTTGTTTTCGACGGCGAACGCCAGCTCAGCGATCTGAGAATCTGGCGGACAAAGAATCGACCTGAATTCGAGATGCGCGACAAACTCGTGCTTGACGCGCTCGAGCCGTTCCTTTGCCGTGCCATCAAACGTCGCGCAGGTAGCGCAACCGGTCTCACGGATCGTGAGAGCGAGATCGCCCAACTTGTCGCGAAGGGTTGTACCGATCAGGATATCGGCCGTCTTCTCTGCATCAGCTTGTCGACCGTGCGTACCCATTTGCGGCGGATCATGGACAAGAAGGGATTCTCCAATCGCGCGGAGCTTGCGGCTTCCATCGCCGCGACCAGAACGACCGCGCCGTCATGAGTATTGAACGGCACGGTCGACGGTCGGGCGCGCGCGACGCGACGCGACGAATCGTTTGATACGAGAGACTAAACCGCCAATACGGCTTCGAGCTGGTCGCGCGACATATCGATCGAATCGCCCGACAGCACGATCTCTCCATGATCCAAGCCGATGAAATTGTCGGTGATCGAAGTCAGAAACGTCAGATTCTGTTCGACGACCACAAACGCCGCCCCTTCGGCGGTTCGAGACCGGATAACGGATGCCATCCGCTCCAGGTTCTCCTGCTGAACACCTTCCGATGGCTCGTCGATCAGCGTGAGGGGCGAACGCTCCGCGATGATTCTGGCGAAGGAAAGCAACTTCTTTTCACCACCGCTCAACTTCCCGGCCGGCTGCGACAACCGCTCTTTCAGACGCGGGAAAATCCGGAACAAGTCGTCGTATGCTTCCAGACTTCTGGTCTTGAATCCGAGTGTCAGGTTGTCTGCGACGCTCAAATTGTCAAAGACAACGCGCTCCTGCGGCGCGTAGCTCATCCCTAAACGTCTTCGCTGGTGCGGCGGCACTTTGCCGACGTCACCGCCGTTGACGATTACCGCACCGGACGTGGGCTGGATGACGCCCGTCAACGCGCGCATCAGCGTCGACTTGCCCACACCGTTGCGGCCGAATACACCGAGGACGTTACCCGCGGCCACCTCGCCACTGATCCCTTTGAGCACCATCGTGTCACCATAGCCGGCGACGATCGATGAAAACCTCAACATTGCTTCTCGCTGCAGTTCGCTCATTTTCTTCCTCCCGAGTAGACCGCCTTCACCTCCGCCGACATCTTGATCTGCGACAGGGATCCGACCGCGAGGCTTCTTCCCTGATGGAGGACCACCACGTTGCTGGCGATCTTTTCGAGCGCGCTCATGTCATGCTCGATCACGATGGCGGACGCCTCCAGTTCGCCGACGGTCGACGTGATCGCGTCCATCATGTGACGGGTTTCGTGTGCCGAGAGGCCGGCGCACGGCTCGTCAAGGAGCAAAAGACGCGGCTCCGTGATTGCCACCATCGCGAACTCCAGCATCTGGCGCATCCCTTGAGAAAGATCTCCCGCACGGACAGCCATGTTCGATTCGAGAAACCCGAATTTTCCCAGCGTGCGAGCTCGTTGAACTGAATTCCAATGCAGGGGCGCCGCAGTCAGCATCTCTCGAGGACGTATCCGATTCGCCCACAGGGCGATCTGAAGATTCTCGTTGACGGACAACTGGGCAAAAACAGTGGGAATCTGAAACTTGCGGCCGACTCCCAGTCGGGCGACCTGCCAGGCCTGAGAGGACGAAATCTCGGCCCCGCGAAAGTGGATTTCACCTGAACGGACTGGCAAGCGGCCCGTCATTGCATTGAATGTCGACGTCTTCCCGGCGCCGTTGGGGCCAATGAAACAATTGATGACCCCGGCTCCCACCTCAAGATCGAGCCCGTTGAGAATGTTGACGCTACCCTGGCTTACTTCCACCTTCCTGAAACTAAGCAGCATGGATTGAGCCGGTCGTATGTCAATCGTCGCGATGTCGGGCGCATCCATCCGTTTCTCAGGAATTGTGTTCGCGACGCGTAGACCCGCAACGCGGGCAAGCGCCGTGGCCGCGCCGGCCAGGCCATCGGGAAATAGCCGCACCACACCGATGAAAATCAGCGCAACCAGCACTTCCCAATAGGTGAACAGATCACGCCAGGTCGCTGCGAGCAGTCCGATCACGACGGCACCGAGTTGCGCGCCCAGCGGACTGCGCTTCCCCCCGACGGCCGCCCAGATGACAAACTGCGCCGACAACGCCACACCGACCGCCTGAGGACCGACAAGACCCTCATGAGGCGCATACAGGGCGCCACCCAAACCCGCGATTGCGCCCGAGAGGCCAAAAGCGGCAGCCTTCAGTTTGTGCGTCGCGAATCCAAAAAACTGGAGGCGATCTTCATTCTCTGAAGTGGCGGCCCAGAGCGTCCCGATCGGTCTGCGGTTCAACCAGGTGATCAGTGCCGTGACGACAACCGAAGCCGTCGCGATCACGTAATACAGATTTCCATACCTGTCGGTCATCGGCAGGTCGGGGATATCGGTTAGCCCATTGAAGCCGCCGGTTACGCTGCTCCATTGATTGGCGACCAGAAACCCCAACATGCATAACGCAAGAGTAATCAACGAAAAGAACGGCCCACTGTCGATCCGGCGCGCAAAGACGATAAGTCCGATTGCATAGGCCAGGGCCGCCGGCACGGCGATTGCAAGCGGCAGCAGAATAATCTGCCATTCGCCGCCGGATGCGGCTGCGGAGCGCAATACAAAGGCGCTGACATACGCGCCCAGGCCGAAGAACAGGCTTTGGCCCAGCGGCAAAAAACCCGAATTGCCCCAGCACAAAGCAACGCTTTGCGTTGCCATTCCATACAGCAACAGAAGCCCGATCTGGTTTGCGCTGTAGTCACCTGCCCACAGCGGCAAGCTGAGAAGAATCGCCGCCGTGACAATCTGGAGGGACGTTTCAACGGCGCGCGACGAGGCCATTTGGGCGACTCCACAAGAAATAGATGGACAGGATCAGAACCGCGGTATAGCCCGACGTTTGATCGATGAAACTCGACACGGCGACCTGCGTTCCTCCGATGACGAACGTGCCTACCGCGAGACCGAGCAGGCTGCCCAGCCCGCCGACGACGAGCACGAAAAACGAATTGAGCAGATAGTCGAGGCCCATGTACGGCTCGACCCGTACGATCGGTGCGAGAAGCACTCCCGCCAACCCGGCCAGGACTACACCCGTTATGAAAGTGCCGCTGGCCAGGCGGGTCGTATTGATGCCGGCCGCCTTGGCGAGAAGGGGATTCGCGACCATGCCTCGAATCCGTGCGCCCGTCTGGCTACGGCTGTACCATGCCGCGAGCCCGGCGAATGCCAGGCCCACCGCGAGCATCATCGCAAGCCGGAACGCCGGATACTGGGTGCAAAGGACATTTATCGATGCACCATCCGCACCCGTCACGTCCTGGTAACCCTTTCCGAACAATGCCACCACGCCTTCGCGCAGAAGGATCGAAACGCCCCAGGTTGCGAGCAAGGTATCGAATGGCCGCTGATACAAAGGACGTACCAGCAGGCGCTCGACGATCCATCCGATAGCAGCGCATACAACGATCGCCAAAGGTATCGCAAGCAAAGCGGGCAACTCGAGACGCTGCACGACGACCACCGAGTACGCACCCAGCATGATGAACTCGCCATGCGCCATGTTCAGCACGCCCAGCAGCCCGAACACGATTGCCAGACCGATCGTCGTGAGCGCGAGGGCCGCACATGCGTACCCGAGATTGAGGAGATAGGAAAGAAGCATGACTTCAACCCGCGGCCGCTCCGCTCGCACAGGTTTCGGCCGAGCCAAGTTGTGAGAACGTCTTGGCGATGTCGTATCGGACGCCTGATGCCTTGGCGAGGAAGATGTCGGCCGTCACATTGCGGGACTTCATCGTGACCACGCCGCGCGGGCCTTTGTAACTTGCCCCGTCGGAAGCCTTCGTCAGATCGCCAATCGACGCAGAGTTCGCCTTCCTGGTCATGGCGTCATACATCAGGATGCCTTCGTACGTCGACTCGCCGATGCTGCTCAAAACCGCCGAAGCACCGAACTGCTTGTGATAGCGCTCCAGAAACTGTCCGGACGTCGCGGTCGGCGTCGCGAAAAAGCCGGAAGCCGAGTAGAGGTTCTTGGAATTGGACGCACCGATGCCGATCAATGTATTTTCTTCGATCATCGTGCCGAAACGGATCATCTTGTCGCTGAGACCGAAGCTCGCGAAACTTCTGTTGAACGTGACGGCCGACCCGCCCACCAGCGTGATGAAGACCGCATCCGCCTTGCTGTCCCGGATTTTTCCGAGTACCGCGTCGAAGTTGTCGACGTCGAACGGAACGTACTCTTCGCCGACCACAGTCGCGCCGGAACCCGGAATCGCCTTTTTCGCCATCTCGTTCGATTTGCGTGGCCAGATATAGTCGTTGCCGATCAGGAACCAGCGCTTGACCTGGTGTTTGGCGGTCAGCCACGGAATGACCGGCGTCAGTTGCTGCGCGGGCGTCTCGCCAACGAAGAACGTGCCCTTCGCGCAATCGCCGCCCTCGTACATCGGGGTATAGAAGTAAGGCACCTGGCCTCGAAACAGACTTTCCAGCGCCGTGCGCACTGCACTATCGTGCGATCCGACAAAGACCTCCGCCTTGTCGCGCTTCCAGAGACGGAGTGCCGTCTGCGCCGACTCGGAAGGTGCAGCGCCGGCGTCTCCCACCAGCAACTCGAGGGGACGCCCCAAAACGCCCCCGCGCGCATTGATCTCGTCGATCGCCATTGCCGCACAGTTTTTGCAGGCTTGGCCGAAAAATGCGGCCGGCCCACTCATCGGCGCCATCAGCGCCAACTTCAGCGGCTGGTTTGCCGCACGTACCGATGCCGGAACGAGCCCCCCGACGCCCACCGCGGCACTTGCAGCACCGAGCGCAATACTTTTCAGGATATTTCGACGATTCATTTGCTTGCCTTTTTCGTTAAGCCGTTGCCGGATGGATTAAACGTGTGGGTAGAGACGCGGAAACGTCGCGGCGCACAGAACGCGCTCCATTTCCTTGCCGATCTGCAGGATTCGCTGATCCGAATACGGCGCACCGTCCAGCGCCAACCCAACCGGGAGGCCATCCTGGGTCAGACCTGCGGGAACAGTGATGCCGGGTACCCCTGCGTTGCTGCCTGGTTCGGTATTTCGTGTGTACGCGGCAAAGACATCGAGCGTTTCGGACCCGACCGCCACGGTTTCAGAACCGATGTTGCAAGCCGGAATCAGGACGGTGGGAAATAGCAGTGCGTCTGCCTCCACTTCGCGAAGACACGCCACGTAAGACGTACGTGACCGCTCTCGCGCGAGAAGCGCTTCGGCATATTCGGTCGCGGAAATCGCACCGGCCCCCAGGATGTCGCCGACGATCCGGATCACATCCGGACTTTTGATCCGGGCAACGATCTCCGGGAGCGTCACGGCCACGCCACCGGTTTCCAGATAGCGACTCACGGCACCGCCGAACTCGAAAAAAGGGATGATTGCGCTCTTCGGCGCACGGAAAAACGGATAACGTCGCAGGTCTACGTCGACCAGTTCGAAGCCTGCATCCTCGAGCTTCTGCAGGGCGCCTTCGAGTACCGGCCGGGCATCGGATGACAGCCCCTCCCACAACGTCGAGTACGGGACCGCCAGGCGAAAGTCACGTGCGCCGTCGACAACGGGAAGCGCCGAACCACTTCCAGACAGGATCTCGTCCAGCAACATCACGTCGGAGACCGTGCGGGCGATCGGGCCGACCGTATCACGCGTGGGCGATATCGGTACGACTCCCTCGGACGGATAGCGGCCATGCGTAGGACGAAAGCCGACCAATCCACACAGCGCCGCCGGAATGCGTACCGATCCGCCCGTGTCAGTGCCGAGCGCCGCCGGCACCGCACCACTTGCCACCAGTACGGCAGACCCGCCGCTGCTTCCTCCGGGAATTCTGGACGGGTCATGGGGGTTGCGGGCCGGGCCAAAAAATCCGTTGTCGTTCGTGCAGCCGAACGCAAGTTCGTGCATGTTGGCTTTGCCGGCGGCCAACGCACCCGATTCGATCACACGTGCCACGACTGGAGCGTTCGCTCGAGGTACAGCGTCGCGGAGCGCTGCCGTTCCAGCGGCTGTCGGCATGCCCGCGCAGTCAATGTTGTCCTTGATTGCCAATGGAATGCCTGCAAGTGACATCCGGCCTGTCCGGGCGGCCAGCGATTCGTCATGCGCCCGCGCCGATTGCAACAATTCCTTCGGGTCGAAATACACGAACCCGTTCAGCGACTCGGTTTTGACCTGTTGATCCACCAGCGCCTGAACGTATTCCAGACAGGAGATCTCGCGTCGATCGATCGCACCTTTTGCGTCGACGACTGAAAGCTGCGGCAGGGTTGGCATCTACGTCTCTCTTACATTTCGGTCTTCGTAGATTGCGCCTCGGCGTTTTTGTAGTGCATCGTCAGAAATGACGACGACGCAGTCAGCCCTGGCAGCGTCGCATCACCGCCCCCGATTCAGCCCCACGACCGACGTCAGCGGCCTTGATCTCGCGAGTCCGCGCAACGGATCTGAAATCCGCCTGCTCTTTGCCGGACGTTCAGGCCGCGTCGATGTTCGAGATGGAATGCTTCGACGTCACCGCGGGCACCGTTTCATCGAGAAACATCCCCACGAGAGCGCTCACCAACGACACCCCCCCGACGATCAGCATTGGATAACCCAGACCGAAC
The DNA here is from genome assembly GCF_003233675.1 of Burkholderia sp. JP2-270. Classification (NCBI taxonomy): domain Bacteria; kingdom Pseudomonadati; phylum Pseudomonadota; class Betaproteobacteria; order Burkholderiales; family Burkholderiaceae; genus Burkholderia; species Burkholderia sp. JP2-270. The sequence continues at coordinate 123,879 of NZ_CP029825.1, forward strand.
GTGTCGGCGAGCCCACCTGCCACCACAGGCATCAGGACCCCACCAATGAGTTCACTGACAGCGGTTGGAACGCCTACGGCTGAGCCGGTCAGCGTCGACGGTACGGATTCGCAGGGAATCACGGCAAGAAAGAGCGGCGCGATGCCGAAGCCACAAATCCCGGCAGCAAAGAGGTTGGCGAACATGACGATCGGAGAAGCGTGACAAAGAACAAACGCCAACATCAGCACTCCATAGCAAGCCGCAGAAACGACGAGCACGATACGCCGTCCAAGACGGTCAGAGATCGCCGGAACAGCGATCATCCCGATAAACCCGCCGAAACCCCATCCGGATATGATCAGGCCAACCGTGCCAAGGCTGAGGCCTACTACTTTGGTCAGATAGAGCGCGACAAACGTCGAGAAAACGAACAGGCCAGTCTGGAAAAGCGATCCGATGACCGTGGTCAGCCAGATGTTCTTGTATCTCAACACGGTCAAGGGGCCGCCCGATGCCGATCGGGCCTGCTTATCGCGACTAGCCTCCGACTTTCGCATGGTCCTGCCGATCAGGAACGTCAGCAAAAGCCCCGGGATGCCGAGAACGAAAAACACCCACTCCCAGCGCATATGCATCACGAGTTGGGTAGCAATGATCGGTCCAAGGCCGATACCCAGAAGAGGGAAAAACGACTGATGAATGCCCAGATTCAAGCCGCGCCGGCTCGGCGTCGATATTTCGTCGATGGTCGCGACGCTGGCGCTGAAGACGCCCCCCTCTCCCACGCCAAGGAGGCCTCGCACGAGCAGCATGCTGTGGAACGACTTGGCGACGCCGGTAAAGGAAGTCATCACCGAGAAGAAGATTGAAGACCCGAGCAGAATCTTGCGACGCCCATGGCGGTCGGACAGGCTCCCGAGCAACCATGTCGAAATTGCCCACGTCAACGCTAGAACCGAGGCGATGGCGCCTGCCTGCGTGTTGTTCAGTTTGAGTTCCGGCAGAAGAACCGGAAACAGATAAACGATGACCAGGCGGTCGAGACCCACGATGCCGAACAGCACCGCAAGAAAGATGACCATCTTCCATTCGTAGCTTCTATTTTCTTTGTAGCTCATATCGATATCCTAAGTATATCGTCGTTACTGGATGACCGTTGCTTAGAAGAAAAGCCATCCAGTTTCAATCGGTATCAAGCCAACACGGCAGCGACACGAAAACCTCCGACCGGCTCGCCATGGAACGATATGGCGAGCTCGATGGTCCCGCTACCGATTTCCGCCGCTTCCCGCAAGCTCGGACGGGCAGCCGCCGTCTGATGAGGTTTGATCATCGGTGACCGTCTCCACCGGCGCTCTACCGAGAATCTCGGCGACAGCGGGGCGCGGTCGCCGGTCGATCAGCAATCGCAGAACGTCAGGCCGGGAGTAATGCCCCGCTGGATCGAAAACGCACTTCGAAAGCGATTGCATGCCGAGATCGATATTGGCGTAGAGCAGGCCTTCCGCGGTTTCGTCGATCTTGTCGAACAGCTCCGCCCCGTCGGGCCCGTATCCAACGCTATGGCCACCGCCTGCCCGCAACAGCTGACGTTTGTCCTCAGTGTCGCAAAGACTCTCGACCATCTCCTCGGTGACGACTGTCGAAGGCGCGAGGACGAAGCAACCTCCTTCGACGGCATAGGTCCGCGAAACCGCGTTGTTCACCTGGTGGCTCAATGCGCTGGCAAATTCATAGAGGGAAAAGCTCGGCCAGGCGGCAACGTGGACCTGTTCGCCTTGCGCATACATTGCGGCTTTGGTCAAAGGCTGCACGTGTTCGGCACAACAAAGCGCGCCAAGCTTTCCCAACGGACTGTCGATCACGGTCAAGCCGCTGCCCTCCCCGTCACCGAAAACCGTCCGCTCGAGGTGGGTGGGTTTGAGTTTCTGTCGTTGCAGGAGGGTTTCCCCGTCGGGGCCGATCATCCATTGGGAGATATACAACGAGTGGCCCTTGCGCTCCGAGAGACCCATCACGACCGTGATACGGTTTTTCCTCGACGCGTCCCTCAGTGCATCGGCTTCCGGACTGTCGTAGCTCAGCGAGTTGTCGAAGTAACGCTGAACATAGCCTTTACTCATATACCAGGCTGGTGTACCGAGCCAGACGTAGAACGGATAGCCCGGCAGCCACACTTCAGGGAATGCGATCAGGGCGGCGCCGGCCTGCGCCGCCTCTTCAATCAAGCGTATGGACTTTTCGATTCCGGCCTGAAGATCGAGGAACGCCGGGGCGGCCTGTACAACAGCCGCTTTATATTGGGGATGGTTGAGAGCCAAGATACTCCTCCACGACTCGCGGGACGGGACGCCCGCAACGTTGTAGACGAAGTGTCCGGGGCCAATATGGCGGACGCTTGACTCTGACAGAACAGGATTTTTGCTTATGCTGCCAGCAGGCTGGATCGCCGCGCAGCCAGCTCAGGGGCGATTCAAATAGCGTCGCGATGCTTCGCACGGTAGTCGCGCGCAGACATTCCAAAGTGACGTCGAAACGTGCGACTGAAATGCGATGCATTATTGAAACCCCATGCCATCGCAATATCGGTAATCGAGCGGTTTGCGTAGGCGCGTTGCTGAAGCCACTCGCCGCACCCGTTGAGTCTGGCTGTACAGATGATCTCGCCGATCGACTCTCCGACCTCGGCGAACAGTCGGTAAAGATAACGGCTGGAAACCCCCAGTTCATCGGCGATCTGTTCGGGTCCCAGTTCCGGTTCGTGAATACGGTCCTTGATCAATGCACGTGCCCGGAGCAGATGCATCTCTTTCACGTTGGATTTGGGCAGCGGAACCGTGTTGAAATAATCTGCCAACGCCAGTGCGACCAGGTTGGCGGACACATCGCCAAGCCTCTCACAACCGGTCATGGCGCCTTCGTCGGACGAAAGCGCTCTGTGCAGGGACGCGATATGGTCCGCGGCGATTCGGCGTATCCCGGTGGCCGCAGGAATCCTCACTGCGGTGTGCTGCCGGCCACACGGCACCAATTTCTCCAGTGCTTTGCGGGGAAAGCGGATCGTGTAATGCTGCCCGGAGAAATGCCAGACGAAATTGCGCGACGAGTCGAACAGCACCATGTCGGTAGGGGCGACGAACGCGGTGCGGGCATCCTGCTCGATCGCACCTCGTCCCTCGGTCTGTATCGACACAAGCAGGTAGTCGTCCGCCGTGCGCCGCACTTCGTCCCAGTCATGAGCCGCGACGTGATCGACCGCCGAGATCCGCGACACACACAGTCCGTCGGCGTTCACGCTGGAAATCTCGCCATGAAATCCCTGATCGGACTCGGTCCTGAAAACCATGGGGACGCAGCTGGCCCGAACCTGATCTGCCCATGCCAAAAGCCTGTCGTCGCGATGGTAATGATCCGTAGTATTCACTTTATTCATGGCACAAGGTTCCGGCGGCAAATACGCGGGATAGCTATCCCGAACAATTGCGCATCCAGAATCCGGCGTCAATGCGCAGTTGCCTATGACGGTCGCTTCGAAACATAGCTGCGATCGAGCTCACCCACCGAGCGACAACCGATGAGGGCGAGCGTCCGGTCTGTTTCCCGTTTGATCATCTCGATGACGTCGCTCACGCCGATTTCCCCTCTGGCAGCCAACCCGTATAAGGTGGCGCGCCCCAGCATCACGGCATTTGCCCCCAACGCGATCGCCTTGACGACATCAGCCCCCGTCCGTATGCCGCTGTCGAGAATGACCGTCGTTCCCGATGTGCGCTCGACAATATCCGGCAGCACGTCGGCTGTCGCGGGCAGGTCGGCGAGTTGCCTGCCGCCGTGGTTCGAAACGATGACGCCGTCCGCGCCGAGCTCGACGCACCGAACGGCATCATCGGCCGTCACGATGCCCTTGACAAGGAGTTTGCCGGGCCATTCGTCCCGCAAACGGCGCAGGTCATCCCAACTGAAGCTCGCATCCATCTGCCGGCGAAGAATCGCGGCCTGGGAGGCCGTGTCCGATGCATCGTCCGTAGCGAAATTCTTCAACTCCGGCATGCCGTTCATCAGATAAGACCAAAGCCAACGCGGGTGCGATAGTCCGTCGACAGCCGCACGTGCACTTGCCTTGAACGGCATGGCAAAGCCATTGCGAAGATCGCGTCGGCGAAAGCCGTTGACCGCGACATCGGTGGTGAGGATCAAGGTCGAATAGCGAGCCGAGCGGGCACGATTAACCAGGCTCTTCGCGAGGTTGCGATGAACGACGTACAGTTGAAACCACAGTTCTCCGTCCGCCCCTTTTGCCACCTCCTCGATGGACATGTTGGAAGCCGTCGACAGCGCAAACGGAATACCGGCCTTGCCCGCCGCACGCGCAAGTGCGAGGTCGCCCTTCGGCCAGAATGCGCCATTGAGACCCGTTGGCGCGATCACCAGCGGTAACGGGATCCGCCGGCCTAAAAGCGCCACGGACTGCTCTCGTGTGCTGACATCCGACAATCGGCGTGGCAACAACTGCAATTTGTCGAACGCCGAACGGTTATGCCTCGGTCCCGATTCATCGTCCGCCGCGCCTTCCAGATAGTCGAACACCATTCGTGGCAGCCGCCGTCTGGCTTCGTCACGATAGTCGCTGACGGAGAAAATGCCGGGAAATCCTGTTGTCATGATTTGGGTACTGTCAGAGTAAATCGTGATGCGAAAAGCACGGGACGCGCTGTACTCCAGTTTCGCGCGTCTCTCTCGATCGTTCGAACCGGAAGACGACCAAGCAACGTCGCACATGTCGAAAGCTAGACGACAACGCTCCCGACATAGTTTTCCGCCAGGGACCTCGCCGCCGTCTCGGACGTGGTCACATGTTCGAGTTCGGCAACCTGCAACTGCTGCTCGAACGGCGATGCGTCGTCGAGGCGATGCATCATACGGGTCATCCAGTAGGAGAAATGCTCCGCGCGCCAGATCCGTTTGAGCGCGAGCTGACTGTACGAAGCGAGTTGCGCTTCATCGCCGGTGCGGTAGTACGCGTCGAGTCCCCGGCTCAGGATCCGTACGTCGGAGACTGCCAGGTTGAGACCTTTTGCTCCGGTAGGAGGAACGATATGAGCGGCATCGCCGGCAAGAAACAGCCGGCCATGCTGCATCGTCGTCGAGACGAAGTTCCTCATGCCGACGATATTCTTCTGAAAGATCTTCCCGTCGACAACGCACTGACCATCGGCGGAGTCGACGCGTGCGTGCATTTCGGCCCAGATCCGGTCGTCGGACCACTTATCGACGGAATCTTTCGGGTCGCACTGGAAATACATGCGCTGAACCGTCGGCGAACGGGTACTGACCAATGCAAAGCCACGATCATGACGTGCATAGATCAGTTCGTCGGCGGAGGGCGCGCCTTCGACCAGAATGCCGAACCAGCCGAACGGATAGACGCGCTCGAAATCGCGGCGAACGCTCTCGGGAATCGCCGAACGGGACACCCCTTGCGAACCGTCGCATCCGATAACGAAATCACAGTCCAGCGTGTGCGACTGCCCTTGATGCACGAACTGTATCGACGGGGCGGATGTGTCGATGTTGCGAATCGAGACATCCGAGACACCAAACAGGATAGCGCCGCCTGCAGCAACGCGAGCCGCCACCAGATCCTTGATGACTTCGTGCTGCGCGTAGACGGTGATGGACCGACCGGTCAACGCCTTGAGGTCGATGCGTCGCCGCTTTCCGTCGAACGCAAGTTCAAAGCCGTGATGCAAGGCACCTTCCGCCTTCATCCGTTCACCGACACCCGACGCTTCAAGCAGATCCATCGTCCCCTGCTCGAGTACACCCGCCCTGATCGTCGATTCGATTTGCTCGCGCCCGCGGGTTTCGAGCACGACGGACTCGATACCCTTCAGATGCAAAAGATGAGAAAGAAGGAGGCCGGCAGGACCGGCGCCAATAATGCCTACTTGAGTGCGCATAAGATCTCCAACTAAAGGGTCTGACAGCTGCTTTCCATCATTCAATTCAACATGAGCGACGCCGTTACCTGCTCTGCGCAGAGCCCGTAGCAAACATCACGCTCGACACTGACGTCAGGCGCCATTGATGGGCGGAATATGGCGACGCACGATCATCAGGCAGATGAAAACCATCGACATCGCGGCGCCCAGCATGCCCAGGTACGCAGACGCTCCACCCTGCGTGATCACGAATGCCCCCGCGAACGCGCTGAGAATCGCGCCAAGCCGCCCAAACGCGAGCGCGGATGCGGTCCCGGTCGCGCGAATCTCGGTTGGATAGACGTACGCGCAAAGGGCATACATCGTCGACTGGACTGCGTTCACAAAGAGGCCGTGCAAACCGATTCCGAACACCAGCAACGTCGTGTGGGCAGAGACGTCAAGACCGCGCAGGAAAAGCGCGCTCGCGGATGCCATCAAGCAACATACGAGCAAAGGCCAGCGCGACCCGAACCGACCGATTGCCACCGCGCAGCCCATTGCGCCGAATACGCCGCCGAGGTTGTACGCGGTAAGACCTGAACCGGCCACCGAAGGGCTGAGCCCCTCGCCTGCAAGCATCGTCGGCAGCCAGCTGAATGCGCTGTAGACCGCGACCAGGTTCATGAAGAAAGCGACCCAGATTGCAACCGTGTCACGGCCTTGATGGTCTGCGAACAGCGCACGAAAGCCCGGACGCTGTCCCGCCTTCTGCTCCTTCTGATCGGCGAACACAGCGTCCGGCTGAATCGAGCGGGACATGCGGGTCAGCAAGTGACGCAGTTCATCCCAACGTTCGTGATGGCGGGCAAGATAACGTGGCGATTCCGGCATGACGAAATACAGCAGGAGCGCCAGTGCTACGGGAAGCGTGCCTCCAATAAGAAAGAGTCCCCGCCAGCCAAAATGAGGAAGCACAACGCTGGCGAACAGCCCGGCAAGCATGCCCCCCAGCGGTACGCAAACGATGGTTGCGGTCACTGCGAGCGTCCGCCGGCGGGCAGGTGTAAATTCCGCCGTCATGGTCGTCGCGCTCGGCAGTGCGCCACCGATACCCAGTCCCGCGAAGAAGCGCAGGATTGCAATGGTCATGACGTCCGGCGATAACGCAATCGAACTCGTCGCCAAGCCAAATACCAGCACGCTCCCGATGATTGCCCAGCGCCGACCGAACCTGTCCGCGAAAAGCCCGGCGAACGCGCTGCCTATACCCATGCCGACGAGGCCGGCAGCAACGGCGGGCGCAAATGCGTTGCGCGTGATGCCCCACTCCTTGATCAAGCTGGGAATGGCGAACCCGATGAGTTGCCCATCGAATCCATCCATCACGATGGCAAGCGCGGCGAGCAAGACGACCGTTCTCTGGAACGCCGAGAACGGTCCATCATCGAGGGTGCGGCCTATGTCTACGGTCGGCAGACGTGGATTACGATCGTTCATTTCGCTCCCCAAGCCAGACCGGTCGAGTCTGAATCGCACCCCTGGGTAATCCGTTTTCCGACGTGACGGTCAAACTCGAACCGGGTGCGATCGAGCGACAACTCGAAATTGACGACAGGCATTGCAGTCTCCTTAGGCCGATCGCTCGTCGTTCCACGAGCGAAGGCTTTCTCACCGGTTTATCGTTTTGTTTTGTTCGCGCCCACGATCCAGAGGCCCGTCTCTTCCTCCGTGAGAAAGACGCGCCTTGACCGTGGCAAGGATCAGAACGGATAGTGACGAGGCGTTGTTTGCACGGTGATCCAGCGCAAATCGGTAAATTCCGCGATCCCGGCTTTGCCACCGAAATGCCCAAAACCACTGGACTTCATCCCGCCAAACGGCATTTGCGCCTCGTCGTGAACCGTCGGCCCATTGACGTGGCAAAGCCCGGACTCGATACGCTTCGCTACCGTCAAGGCACGCGCAACATCACGGCTGAAGACTGCCGCCGACAGACCATATTCATTGTCGTTTGCGCATGCGATGGCCGCTTCGTCTCCATTGACGCGAACGATCGCCTTGACGGGCCCGAACGACTCCTCCCGGTAGATATGCATGTCCGCCGTCACGTGATCGAGCAACGTGGCCGGCATGAGCGTGGTATCGGATTTCCCTCCGCATACCAAAGTCGCACCTTTCGCCAGCGCGTCGTCGATCAGGTCGTTGCACTTCCTGACGGTCGCCATGTCTACGACGGAGCCGAGGACGGCCGGGCCCTTTCTCGGATCGCCAAGCGGCAGGCTCTTTGCCTTTTCGGCCAGTCGCGAGACGAATTCATCGGCGATCTTCATGTCGACGACGATGCGTTCGGTGGACATGCAGATCTGGCCGGAATTGGCGAACGCCCCGAATGCTGCGCCTTGAACTGCAGCGTCGAGATCGGCATCGTGAAGAACCAGAAACGGAGCCTTTCCGCCGAGTTCAAGTACCGAAGGCTTCAGATACTTCGCGCACTGGGTAGCGATGATGCGGCCGACGCGAGTCGAACCCGTGAAGTTCACACGTCTGACCGCGGGCTCGGCAATAAGCGCTTCGACAATCTCGCCTGCATTCGCCGGCGCATTCGTGACGAAGTTCACGACGCCACGCGGTAGTCCTGCGTCCTGCAATGCCTCGATGATGAGGCCGTGGGTCGCGGGGCAAATTTCGGAACCTTTGAGCACGACGGTATTGCCGCAAGCCAGCGGCAACGCGATGGCACGCACGCCAAGGATGACGGGAGCATTCCACGGTGCGATCCCGAGCACGACGCCGGCAGCCTGCCGAACCCCCAGCGCGAGACTGCCGGGCACGTCCGACGGAATCACTTCGCCCGAAATCTGCGTGATCATCGCAGCCGCTTCGCGCAACCCGTCGGCCGCAAGCTTGACGTTGAAATCTGCCCACAGGCGGGAGGCGCCCGTTTCGGTTGCCATTGCCAGCGCGAAACGGTCGCCCTTTTCTTCGAGTGCCTCTGCCGCTCGGTTCAGCAATGCGCGTCGCTCGCCTGGCCCCATCGCCGACCATGCGGGAAACGCGGCGGCCGCAGCGTGCACCGCGGCTTGTGCCTCGACGACGGTCGCGGCTGGCGCCGTCGATGCAACCGTGTTATCGAGCGGGTTACGGCGCTCGAATGTCGCCCCGTCGCGAGCCATCGTACGATCGCCATTGATTAGCATCGCTACCTGATTCATTTCCGTCTCCTCGAAATTGTTTGAAATGCCAGCCTGCCGAACCACCGACTCACGGTCAGGCCACGACGATTTCTACAAGGCGCGTTTTGCCCGAAGACAACGCGTCTTCCAGCGCGGACTTGAGCGACAGCGCGTCGCTCACTCGAACCCCTTTGCAACCCATGCTGTTGGCCAGAGAAACGAAATCCAGCCCCGGGAGGTCGGTGCCCTGTACCGGATCCGACGCGGAGAAGCCAAATACGGGCGCAAATTCCTGCAAGGCGGCGTAGCGGGCGTTATTCAGAATGACAAACGTGATCGGGAGATCGAGTTGGACCGCGCTATAGATCGCTTGCGGCGAATACATCGTCGAGCCGTCACCGATGAGGCCGATCACGCGACTGCCGGGTTTGCCCAAAGCCACGCCCACCGCGGCGGGCATGCCGTAGCCCAGACCGCCGCTTGCCATCGTGTAAAACGTTTGACTGCGCGTGAACGGCAGATAACGTTGCATGACGGGGCGCGAACTGGGCGCCTCCTCGACCACGATATCCGCTGCGTTGCGGACCTCGGACAGCGTCTGCAACGCATATGCGACTGACATGACTGCCGCGGGCTCGGCTCGCTCGACGACCTCGCGAGGAGCCGGTAGAGGCCGGCCCCGCGGCGCCGGACGGGCGAGCAGGTCCACAAGCCCCAGCCGAATGTTCGCCACCACCGACGTGCCGACCGGCGTCCACGCCGCGGTAGCCGGATCGTCGATGAGCTGGTACAACGCGGCACCGTCAGGCACATGCGGCCCACTCCCTTCGACGTGATACGCAAAAGCCGGGGCCCCGACGGCGAAGATCAGGTCATGCCCATTCAGAATCCGAACGATTTTTTCGCGCATCGCCGGAAGGAATCCGGCGAAAAGTCGATGATCTTCAGGGAAGCTGCAGCGCGACGACATCGGCGCAACATAAACCCGCGCATTGTGGCGCTCGGCCAGCTGGATTGCCTCGCTCCAGGCATCGGCACGATCGAGTTCCGCGCCGACGACGATGGCCGGCCGTTTGCAGTTGTCCAGCGCGTCACCGATCTCCGCAATCCGTACCGGATCGGGGCGGGACCGGGTGCTGACCCGTGTCACCTCGACGAAGTCGGCCGGCTGATCCCAGTCGTCGACCGGAATGGAAACGAACACCGGGCCACGCGGCTCCTGCATCGCCACGTGGTATGCACGCGCGAGCGCCAGCGGAACATCCGCGGCACGAGCCGGTTCAATGCTCCACTTCACATAGGGGCGCGGCAACTCGGTTGCTTGCGATGCCGACAGAAACGGATCGAACGGCAGAATTGAGCGGGCCTGCTGGCCGGCAGTCACGATCAGAGGCGTCCGGTTCTTGAAAGCCGTGAAGATGTTGCCCATCGCGTTGCCGACACCGGCCGCCGAATGCAGATTGACCAGCGCGGCATTGCCGGTCGCCTGGGCATACCCATCTGCCATACCGACAACGACCGCTTCCTGCAATCCCAGCACGTACCGGAAGTCTTCCGGGAAGTCGCGGAACATGGGTAGCTCGGTCGAGCCGGGATTGGCAAACACGGACGTCATTCCGAGGCGCCGCATCAAGTCCACGACGGCATCGCGAACGGTCGGCTGCCCACTTGTGTTTCGTTGCATCTCGAATCCTCTGCGGTTCGCCACTCAGGCTGGCGGTGATTGGATGAGCCGCAGTATGGGATTCGATGCCTTGTTTGAAAATTGCCAAAATGGCTCAAAGTCATTACATTCAGGCATGATCTCGCCTGGTGGCCGGACGGGCCTATTCCGCCCGGAAGCCTTACCAGTCAAGGCTGTAAGTCGTCATCACCGGTTTTCCGGCAGCCGCAGTGAGCGTACACGGTGGTCCCTTTCAGGGAAGACACCTAGCGCCGTGCAGCTCGGGATCTTGTTCGATCCCTTTAACCCCTTTCAATCTGGTTCGCCGCGATGAGTTTCAATCTGCAGCAGTTGATGATGTTCACCACGATCGTTTCCGCGGGTAGCCTGGGACGAGCCGCGACCATGCTCGACATGACCCAGCCAGCGCTGAGCAGATCGATCAAGCGACTTGAGGAGTCCGTAGGGGCGCCGCTTTTCGAGCGCCACACGAAAGGGATGCAGCTGACCGCACTTGGTGAAGCATTGATGCCGCATGCCATGTTGCTGCAAAGGGAAGCCGAACAGGCGCGGGAGGAACTGGACGCGATGCGCGGCCTCGCGAAAGGCGTCATCAAGGTTGGCGCGGTGGGCAGCATAGCGAGCCTCGTCTTGCCGATGGCCATTGCGTGCGTGCTCGAGAAATGGCCCAATCTGCGCGTCGAGGTGATCGAAGGCGTGTGGGACCGTCTCGTCGAGGGCTTGCTCGCTTACGAAATCGACCTGGCGCTTTGCACATCGGGAATCGAAACCGAGGATGTCGCTGCGCTCTCCGATTGTTCATGGACCGACAGGAGTTTCGTGGTCGCGGCGACCGATCATCCTTTACGCTCGAAGCGCAGTCTTCGACTCGATGACACGTTGACACAACGGTGGGCACTCACGCCGAAGGGAACCGGACCTTATGCCCATATGCAAGAAACCTTCGAAGCCCGAGGTCTCCCAATGCCGGCCATTGCAGTCGAGACCCGTTCGGTAACCGTGCTCAAAAGCCTTGTAGCACGATGTGGCTTTGTCTCATGGATGGCCGAACCGATGTACGACACTGAAAGCAAAGCTGGTGTCATTGACGCTCTGGATATTGAAGGCCTGGATGCGCAACGCACGTTAACCGCGTTTCGGCGCCGGCGAGGCACGCTACCCGCGCCCGCCGTCAAACTGCTGGACGAATTGCGTCAACTGACAGGGTCGTTGCGCAAAGAAAGGCAAAGCCTGTCTTGACAGCCTTGAATCACACATGTCGACGCCGACGGATCGACATCGGCCGCCGCCTACCCGAGCGGCACCACGCTCCCGAGCAGGATCCGCACGAGCGTCGCCTGGCGCGTGACGCCCGTCTTCGAGAAGATCGCTCGCAGGTGTGTGCGCGCGGTGTTCTTGCTGATCCCCGATTCCTCCGCCGCTTCCTCGAGCGTCAGCCCGTTCGTCAGCAACAGCGCGAGCGACGTCTCGGCAGGCGTCAGGTCGAACAGCTTGCGGATGATTTCCTGCGCACCCTGCGGCTTGCGATCGGGGTCGCGCAGGAACAGCGTGACGGCCGGCCGCCGCTTGTTGTCCTCCGACCAGTCGGACAGCAGCACCGTGCGCACCAGCAGCCCGAGGCGCGGCTTGTCGAAGCTGCGCGTGATCGGCATCGCCTCGACGGTCGCCGCGGCCGTGCCGTGGTGCCCCATCACCGCGTGGCGGATCAGCCGCTTCAGCGTGCGGTTCTCCTGCGCGTCGGTCGCCTCGATCGTGCCGCGCGCAATCGTCAGACCGTTGTTCTGCTTGAGGATCTCGTCGGCGACGCTGTTCAGGTCGATGATCGTGCCGTTCTCGTCGAGCGTGATCGTGCCGATCTGCATTCGGCTGATCGCGTTCGCGTAGATCGAGCGTTCGACCTCGGCCGTGTCGAGCCGAGAGTGCAGTTCGACCGCGCGCTTCAGGTGAGGCAGCAGCAGCGCGCAGATCGCCTTGTCGCGCGCGGAGAACTGCTTCGACGCATGGTTGCGGCACACGCGGAACCGGCACTCGACGCCCGACGGCGTGCGCAGGTCGGCGCCGAGGATATAGCGCACATCCTGCGGTTTCAGGAACTGCTTGTACAGCTCGCTCGACAACCAGCCCGTGTCGCCGAACACGTCGTCGACCGTGACTACGCGATCGGCCGGCAGGCCGACGAACGGGTCGAGCGAATAGTAGTAGTTGTTGTACGAAGCCTCGCCGTCGCCCGGGACGACCGGGCCGAATTCCGATGCGTGCACCGACAGCGGCGCACGACGGTCGCTCGCGGCCGCGCGCAGGATCAGCGTCACGTAGTTCGCCTGCAGCCAGCGGCGGACCAGTTCGAGCGCACCGGCCCACGGCGGTGTCTCCAGCGGCCCCTGATAGATACGGGCCATCAGCTCGCTGAAATCCGCGACGCCGATATCGGCCTCGTCGCTTGTTGCCCGGCTCTCTTGCGGAGCCCATCTCGTCTCCATCAGCACGCTCCATCCTCCATACGACATGTTTCCGGTGCGACCGAGCCGCGCCGCCATGATTAAGACGCGTCTAAATTCCGGCGTCATCGGGAGATTCACTGAATGGTGAGAATTGGCCATCCGGGTGTGCGAACCATCGTCCAATCGGATGATGTGGCGCCCTGTCCGCTGCGCTGGAATGCCCGTCAGGCCGTGCCGGCAAGCGTCCGGCCCGGACTCAGGGAAAACCGCGACACGGGTTTACCTGATCCAGACGAATCCGATTCAGACAGGAGTTCCCATGCCGCTCGACCCCCAGGCGCAGGCGCTGCTTGCCGCGTTCGCCCACGCACCCGCGATCGATTTCGCCCGGCTCACCGTTCCCGCGTACCGCGCGAGCCTCGCCGCGGGCGGTGCGTTCGCGCCCGGCGACGCCGTCGCCGCCGAAGAGGACTGGCAGATCCCCGCGTCGGGCCGTCAGTTGTCCGCGCGGTTGTATCGGCCCGATACCGACAGACCGCTGCCGCTGACGGTGTTCTTCCACGGCGGCGGCTTCGTGTCGTGCGGCATCGATTCGCACGCGAACCTGTGCCGCAGCCTCGCGAAACGCGCGGGCACGCTCGTGCTGTCGGTCGACTACCGGCTCGCGCCCGAGACGCGTTTCCCGGCGGCCGCGCACGACGCGTGCGATGCCGTGCGCTGGGCTGCCGCCAGCGCGCGCGATCTCGGCGCGCGTGCCGGCGCGGTGGCCGTGGCCGGCGACAGCGCGGGCGGCAATCTCGCGGCGGTCGCCGCGCTGCAGTTGCGCGGCTCGGGCATCGGCATCGCGCATCAGTTGCTGCTGTATCCGGTCGTCGATTGCGCGACCGAGCATCCGTCGTACGAATCGTTCCGCGACGGCTATTTCCTGACGGCGGACATGATGCGCTGGTTCAAGCACCACTATTTCGACGACGGCGCCGATCGCGCATCGCCGCTTGCGAGCCCGCTCGCCGCGCCGGACGTTGCGGGCGCGGCGCCGGCGACGATCGTCAGCGCCGAATTCGATCCGCTGCGCGACGAGGCCGAAGCGTACGCGCTGCGTCTCGCGCAGGCCGGCACGCCGGTGACGCTCGTGCGCTGGCCCGGCCAGTTGCACGGTTTCGCGAGCATGCTCGGCGCCGTCGATGCGGCCGACCGCGTGCTGACGTTCGGCGCCGACGCGCTGCGCCGCGCATTCGACGCGACGGAGGAGCAATGACGCTCGCCGGCACGCTGGAGATCGTCGACGAGCTTCGTGCGGGCCGCATGGTCCTGCTCGTCGACGAAGAGGATCGCGAGAACGAAGGCGATCTCGTGATCGCGGCCGATCACGTGACGCCCGAAGCGATCAATTTCATGGCGCGCTTCGGGCGCGGGCTGATCTGCCTGACGCTGACCGCCGAGCGCTGCGAGCAATTGCGGCTGCCGCCGATGGCCGATCGCAACGGCACGCCGTTCGGCACCGCGTTCACCGTCAGCATCGAGGCGGCCGAAGGCGTGACGACCGGCATATCGGCGGCCGATCGCGCGCATACGATCCGCGCGGCGGTCCGTGCGGGCGCGCGCCCCGACGATCTCGTGCAGCCCGGCCACGTGTTCCCGATCGCCGCGCGCCCGGGCGGCGTGCTGGTGCGCGCGGGGCACACAGAGGCTGGCTGCGATCTCGCGGCGCTCGCCGGGCTCACGCCCGCGTCGGTGATCTGCGAGGTGATGAACGACGACGGCACGATGGCGCGGCTGCCGGAGCTGAAGGCGTTCGCCGCGCATCACGGGCTGAAGATCGGCACGATCGCCGACCTGATCCACTACCGCCGCGAGCACGAATCGCTCGTCGAACGCGTCGGCGAGCGGCCGCTGCATACGCCGTGGGGACGGTTCCGCGCGATCGAGTATCGCGACGGCGTGCACGGCGCGCCGCATCTCGCGCTCGTGCGCGGCGAACCCGATCCGGCGACGCCCGTGCTGACGCGCGTGCACGAATGCCATTCGCTGCTCGACCTGCTCGACGCTGAGCCGTCCGCGCATTCGTGGCCGCTGCACGCCGCGCTGCAGCGCATCGAGGCGGCCGGCTGCGGTGTCGCGGTGCTGCTCGACTGCGACATGCGCGGCGACGCAATGCGGATACCGGCCGGCAATGCGAGGCGCGATGGGCGCGTGACGGGAATCGGGTCGCAAATCCTGCGCGACGTCGGCGTGCGGCGGCTGAACGTGCTGTCGAGCCCGTTCCGGCTGCCGGCGTTGTCCGGGCACGATCTGGAGATCATGGCGTTCATTCCGCTCGGGGACGACGATCCGGAAAGTGCGCGGGGCGCATACGCGAATCCGCTTCGGGCGGCGTGATGCGGGAAGATGCGCGGGCGTCGCGCGCGGCGCCGACCGGTAGGAGGGTTGGTCGGGTTTTCGCATAACAGGCTATCGTTTGTTTTTGCGAAATACAGTCTGGGGTTTGTATTTTTACAATACATGCCATAGACTGTATTTTCCGATTACAACCGATCGCCTGTCATCCCGCGGAGCGCCCGATGGCCTTTCCTGTTCAGACCCTGACCCAGTTGCGCCCGATACTCGTCGGCTTCAGGAAATCCGCGGGGCTCACGCAGGCACAATTGGCCGCCCGCCTGGGCGTCACGCAGCAATCCTACGCGCAGCTCGAAGCCAATCCGTCGGCGGTGAGCATCGAACGGCTTTTCAAGGTGCTGAACACGCTCGGCGTTCGTATGACGCTCGACCTGGGCGCGCGGGATGATCCGGCGGAATCCGCCCAGCCCGATGCCGATGCCCCTGCCCCTGCCGATGCCGGGCCGGCGGCTCGCAAGCCGGCCGCGAAAAAAACGCATGCCGGACCCGGCGCGCGGCGCAACGGCAGCAAAAGCCCTAACCAAAGCCACGACCGGCGCCGCGCGCAAGCGGCCGGCGACGGCAGCACCGGGCAAGCCACGGATCTCGAAACGGGAGGACTGGTGACGATGGCGCCGCGCGTGCGCCACGACCGGCTCGACCTGTGGATGAACGGCATTCCGGTCGGCTACTGGGAAATTCGGCGCGGCGTCGAGCGTCTCGTCTACCTGCCGGGCTGGCTCGATGATCCCCAAGGGCGGCCGCTGTCGCTGTCGCTGCCCTTCACGCCCGGCAACCAGCCGCACCAGGGCGCGATCGTCGCCGACTACTTCGACAACCTGCTGCCGGACAGCGAGCCGATCCGCCGCCGCATCGCGCAGCGCTACCGGCTCGGATCGACGGCGCCGTTCGAACTGCTGACGTCGATCGGCCGCGATTGCGTCGGCGCGATCCAGATGCTGCCGCCCGGCGAAATGCCCGTTGACCTCGAGGCGATCGACGGCGTGACGCTCGACGACGCAGCCGTTGCCGACGCGCTGCGCCACGCGACCGCCGCTCCGCTGCCCGGCCGCGCGGAGCCGGACGGCGACCTGCGCCTGTCGATCGCCGGCGCGCAGGAAAAGACCGCATTGCTGCGTCAGGGAAACCGCTGGCTGCGGCCGTCGGGCAGCACGCCGACGACGCACATCTTCAAGCTGCCGCTCGGGCGCGTCGGGAACATGCAGGCCGACATGCGGACGTCCGTCGAGAACGAATGGCTGTGCTCGAAGCTCGTCGCCGCTTACGGCCTGCCGGTCGCGCCGTGCGAGATCGGCCGGTTCGACGACCAGAAGGCGTTGATCGTCGAGCGCTTCGACCGGCGTCCTTCGCGCGAAGGCACATGGATCCTGCGGCTGCCGCAGGAGGACATGTGCCAGGCGACCGGCACGCCGTCCAGCGCGAAATACGAATCCGACGGCGGCCCCGGCATCGAGACGATCATGGGCATCCTCGCGAATTCGACCGACGCCGCGCACGACAGGCAGAACTTCTTCGTCGCTCAGCTCGTGTTCTGGGTGCTTGCGGCGATCGACGGCCATGCGAAGAACTTCAGCATCGCGCACCTGCCCGGCAACACGTATCGCAGCACGCCGCTGTACGACGTGCTGTCCGCGCATCCGATCATCGGCACACGCCGCAACCAGTTGCCGCCGCGCCGCGCGCGGCTCGCGATGGCCGTGTGCGGGAAGAACCGGCACTACGTGATCGGCGAGATCCAGCCGCGTCACTGGATCGCGCAGGGCAGGCGCGTCGGCCTGACCGAAGACGACGTGCACACGGCGATGGCGGCTGTCGCCGCGCGCACGGAACCCGCGATTGCCGAAGTCGCCGCGCAGATCCCGGTGGACTTTCCCGCGGATGTGGCGGACGCGATCTTCGACGGCATGCGTCGCCAGAGCCGCAAGCTTGCGGGTGGGTGATCACGCGCTATGTTTCTCCGCGGTGTGTCGGGCTTGGGGCGTGATGTGGCGCTTCAACGCGTCGAATCGATGGTTCGTTGATTCGCGCGAATTCGCGCGATTGCGCGACACGGTGCTCGCCGCTTTCGACGACGGCGAACCGCCGCATGACGATGGCGCGGACGGCAAGCGCATCGACACGTCGCACGCGCACCGGATCGGACAGTGTCGACGATTCATCCCGGCGGGCGGTGAAGCTTGCAGGCATTTCAAGCCGGTCAGATCGGCAAACTCATCCACCCGGACGATGCGCGCCCGCACCGCCGCCGCACAATGGCCGCCATGCCCATTGCCGACGCCCCCGCCCTCATGGAATCCGCCGACTTCACGACCGCGTTCAGCCCGCTGCAGATCGGCCCGCTTACGCTGCGCAACCGCCTGATCAAGTCCGCCACCAACGAAGGCATGACGCCGAACGGCGTGCCGTCGCGCGCACTCGTCGGCTTCCACGAGCGCATTGCCGAAGGCGGCGCCGCGCTGACGACCGTCGCGTACTGCGCGGTCAGCGACGACGGCCGCACGTTCGTCGACCAGGCGCGGCTCGACGCGCCGACGGTCCGGCAATTCCGCGCGCTGACCGATGCCGTCCATCGCCACGGCGCGGCCGCATCCGCGCAGATCACGCACGGCGGCTGCTTCACGTTCCTGCCGTCGCTGTCGACGAAACGCCCGTTGAGCGCGTCGGGCGGTTTCAACAAGGTCGGCGTGATGAGCGGCCGCTTCCTGAAGCAGGCGATAACGCGCGACCAGATGTCGGCAATCGCCGACGAATTCGCACAGGCGGCGCGGCATGCGCGCGACGCCGGCTTCGATGCGGTCGAGATCCACATGGGCCACGGCTATCTGCTGAGCCAGTTCCTGTCGCCGCTGTACAACCGCCGCCGGGATGCATACGGCGGCGACGCGGCGCGCCGCGCGGCGTTCCCGGTCGAGGTGCTGCGCCGCGTGCTCGATGCGGTGGGCCGCGATCTCGCTGTCGTCTGCAAGATCGGCGTGACCGAAGGCGTGCGCGGCGGCGGCACCGCCGACGACGCATGCGAGATCGCGCGGCGGCTGCAAGCCGAAGGCGCGCACCTGCTGGTGCTGAGCGGCGGGATGAACGTCGAATCGGTGTGGCAGCTGTTCGGCAGCCCGCTGCCCGGCGACGCGCGCGCGAACGCTGACAACGCGATCGTGCGTGCCGCGATGACGCTGCAGAAACTCGCCGAGCCGAAGATGGGCGCGTTTCGCGAGATGTATTTCCTCGAGCATTCGACCAAGGTGCGCGCGGCTGTCAAAATGCCGCTCGCCTATCTCGGCGGCGTGCGTTCGCGCGAGAACGTCGAACTGGCGATGCGTGAAGGGTTCGATGCGGTCGCGCTCGCCCGGGCGCTCGTGTTCGAACCGGGTTTCGTCAACGGGCTGCGCGACGGCCGACTCGCGCAGTCGGGCTGCACGTCGTGCAACCGCTGCGTCGTGTCGATGTACACGCCGGGCGGCACCGCGTGCGTGCTGCGCGAGCCGAACGCCCCCGCGCCGAACCGTGTGCCGGCAGCCGGCGCGTGAAACCTGACGCGTGACGCGGATGCGGAGGCCGCTCAGCCCGCGTCGCGCGCACGGGCGAGTGCCGCGAGGTTCCCTTCCCCGAACCCGTGGTGCCCCTTGCGCTGCACGATCTCGAAGAAGATCTCGCCGGGCCGGCGCTTGACGAAGGTCTGGAAGAACAGGCGCGGCACGCCGTCGCTGCCGATCTCGCCGTCGACCAGCACCGCGCGGCTGCGCAGCGCGTCGAGATCGACGCCGTGCCCGGGCAGCCGCGCATCGACGTCGTCGTAATAGCGTGCGGGCGGCTCGATGAATTCGACGCCGTTCGCGCGCAGCGCATCGACGCATGACAGGATGTCGTCAGTGGCCAGCGCGACGTGCTGGACGCCCTCGCCCGGATGGTCGGGCAGATACGCGTGCATCAGCTCGGTACGCCGCGTGCCTTCCTCGTAGACCGGAATCCGCACCGCGCCGCACGGCGACACCATCACGCGCGATTCCTCCGACACGTGCCAGTGCGCGTCGATTTCGTGGATCTCGCGAAAGTGCAGCAGGTCGTGGTAGAAATCCAGCCACTCCCGCATGCGCCCCGCGCCGACGGTCTGCGTGAAATGGTCGACCTGCAGCAGGCCGACACCCGCGCAATCGAGATCGGTATGCGCGGTCGCGATGTCGATCGGGCGGAAATCGATGTCGAAGATCGAGATATCGCCGACCCCGCCGCGCTGGCCGTCCCGCCCGCGCCAACGGTCGACGAAATACAGGTGCGAATCGCCGATGCCCTGGATCGCCGGGATCTTCAGCTCGCCGACGCCGACCCGCTCGCCCTCGAACGCCCACGCGCCGAGTTCGATCGCACGCTCGAACGCGCGCCGTGCACTGGCCACGCGCAGCCCGATCGCGCAGACACCCATCCCGTATTCCTCCGCATAGCGCGCGGCGAACGAATCGGGCTCGGCGTTGATCAGGAAATGCATCTGCCCTTGCCGGTACAGCGTGACGTTCTTGCTGACATGCCGCGCGATCGCCTTGAACCCGAGCTGCTCGAAGCGTTGCGCGAGCGCTTCCGGCACGGGCGCCGCGAATTCGACGAATTCGAGGCCGGCCATCCCGAGCGGATTGGCGGCCGGATCGACGACGGGCGGCGTATCGCTGGACAGGGGGTGGGAATTGCCGGGCATTCCAGTCTCCGGGGGCATGCGGTCGATGGGGATGGCGCCCGGCGCGCGCGGCATGCGCGGCCGATGTGGCGACCGGGCATCCGCCCCGAGCGGGCGAGTTTTCATGCTGCAGATTTTAACCAGATCGTTCACGGCGGCACACCCTGGCCTAACGGGATATCGTCGCGCCGCCTAGTGCAAACCCGAAAATCGTTCGATAATCGCACGATATTGAACGATAATCGCGCACTTTGTCCGATTGGCCAATTGCCGCCGTGCGGCGCGCGCCCTATTCTCCGTTCACCCATCGACTTCAATGCAGCATCGGACGCGGCGCCGCCACGATTAACGATGCGCCGTACCAGGAGACACCGCCATGACCCCAACCTTCGACACCCTCGACGTCGCCGCCGGCGCCCGCGCGCGCAACCAGGCTCGCAAGGCCGCGATCGGCAGCTTCGTCGGCGCCGTCGTCGACTGGTACGACTTCCTGCTGTACGGGATCGTCGCCGCACTGGTATTCAATTCCGAGTTCTTCCCGAAAGTCAGCCCGACGATGGGCACGCTCGCGGCGTTCGCGACGTTCGGCGTCGGCTTCCTGTTCCGGCCGCTCGGCGGCGTCGTGTTCGGCCACTACGGCGACCGGCTCGGCCGCAAGCGGATGCTCGTGCTGACGGTGATGCTGATGGGGTTGTCGACGGTCGCGATCGGCCTGCTGCCGACCTTCGCAACCATCGGCTGGTGGGCGCCGGTGCTGCTGGTGCTGATGCGTGCGATCCAGGGTTTCGCGGTCGGCGGCGAATGGGGCGGCGCGGCGCTGATGGCCGTCGAGAGCGCGCCGAAGCAAAAGAAGGCGTTCTACAGCAGCGGCGTGCAGGTCGGTTACGGCGTCGGGCTCGTGCTGGCCACGGGCATCGTGTCGATCCTGAGCCACACGCTCGGCGAGGCCGCGTTCAAGTCGTGGGGCTGGCGCCTGCCGTTCGTGTTCAGCATCGTGCTCGTGCTGGTCGGGCTGTGGGTGCGCAAGAGCATGGACGAATCGCAGGAGTTCGTCGAGAAGGTCGAGCACGGCAACCGCAAGCTGCGCCTGCCGGTGCTGGAAGCGCTGACGCGTCATCCGAAGGCGTTCCTGCTGATCATCGCGCTGCGGCTCGCCGAACTGTTCACGATGTATATCGTCACCGCGTTCGCGCTCAGCTATTCGACGACGAACCTCGGCATGTCGCGCGACCTGTTCCTGAACGTCGGCCTGCTGGTCGGCGCGGTGAGCTGCGTGACGATCCCGTGCTTCGCGTGGCTGGCCGACCGCTACGGCCTGCGCCGCATCTACCTGATCGGCGCGCTGATCGGTCTCGCGGCCGCGGTGCCGTTCTTCATCGCGCTGGAGGCGCGGTCGATCGCGTGGATCGTGATCTTCTCGATCCTGCTCGCGAACGCCGCGCACGACATGGTCGTGAGCGTCCAGCAGCCGCTGTTCACCGAGCTGTTCGGCGCCGAATACCGCTATAGCGGCGCGGGCGTCGGCTACCAGTTCGCGAGCGTCGTCGGCGGCGGGTTCACGCCGTTCATCGCGGTCGGCCTGGTCACCCTGGCCGGCGGCTCGTGGCACCTCGTCGCCGGTTATCTGGCGGTGGGCTGCCTGATCTCGCTGGTGGTTGCCGCGCGGATGCGCGCGGTGCAGTGACGAAGCGAGCGCGCGGCCGGCCCGATCCGCGGCCGGCCATTTCCCTGCGTCGGCCGCCAACCGAACGGCGGTCCCCCACCCAACGTCAAACACCGTCAATCACGCGCGCCGATCCCCCTTTTCCCTTCCGAACATTCCACGCCGCCCACCGACCAATGGCATCATATGGGCCTACGTCAGTCACCGATACGCCCCCATATCATGTCGAATCTCATCGTCCACGGCGGCACTCCGCTGCGCGGGGACATCAAGCCGTCCGCGAACAAGAACGCCGTCCTGCCGATCCTGTGCGCCACCCTGTTGACCGATCAGCCGCTGCGCCTGGTCGGCGTGCCGGACATCACCGACGTGCGCAAGATCCTCGACATCTTCCGCACGCTCGGCAGCGACGTGTCTGTCGACTTCACGACGGGCCTGCTCGAACTCCACCATCGCAACACGCAGTTCGATCCGGCCGTCCATCGGCTGCCCGAAGCGATGCGCTCGTCGATCATGCTGATTCCGCCGCTGCTCGCGCGCTTCGGCGTCGCGCGCCTCGAGAATGACGTGAAAGGCTGCACGCTCGGCGTGCGCGAGATCGATCCGCACGTCGAGGTGTTCGAGCGCTTCGGCGCGCACATCGAGCGCACGCCCGATTCGCTGATCGTTCGCACCGATGGCCCGCTGACGGCCAACGATCACTGGTTCGACTACGCGTCGGTGACGACCACCGAGAACTTCGCGCTGTGCGCGACGGCCGCGAACGGCACGTCGACACTGATGAACGCGGCGTCCGAGCCGCACGTGCAGGAGTTCTGCCAGTTCCTCGCGATGATCGGCGTCACGATCGAAGGCATCGGCACGTCGCGGCTCTGCGTGACGGGCGGCGGCAAGCTCGGCGGCGGCGAATTCCGCTTCGCCGAGGATTTCCACGAGATCGCGACGTTCCTCGCGCTCGGCGCGATCACGGGCGGCGACATCACCGTGCGCAACTCGTCGCCCGAGCATTTCCCGCTGATCGACCGCACGTTCGCGAAGTTCGGCGTCAACGTCACGCACCGCGACGGCTGGTCGCGCGCGGAACGCGACGGCCCGCTGCGCGTGCGCCGGCCGTTCACGCAGAACATCCTGACCAAGGTCGAAGCCGCGCCGTGGCCGTACCTGCCGGTCGACCTGCTGCCGATCTTCATCGCGCTCGGCGTGCGTGCGGAAGGCAGCGCGATGTTCTGGAACAAGGTCTACGACGGTGCGCTCGGCTGGTCCGGCGAACTGTCGAAGTTCGGCGCGCACGTGCTGCTGTCGGATCCGCACCGGCTGATCACGTTCGGCGGGCTGCAACTGACGCCGGCGCGCGTCGAGAGCCCGTACATCATCCGCGTCGCGATCGCGCTGCTGATGGTGGCCGCGAGCATCGAAGGCCGCTCGGAAATCATGAACGCGCTGCCGATCCGCCGCGCGCATCCGCATTTCGTCGAGAACCTGCGCTCGGTCGGCGCGAACGTCGAGTGGACGAGCAGCGAATAATGCCGCTCCGGCGGGTGCGGCTCGCGTGAAGTCCGCGCCGCATCCGTCTTCCCTCCTTCCCTGGCCGGCGTCGGCAGACTGCCCGGCAAGCGGCGCGCGTTGAAGGATCGCCGCTTCGCTTCCAGGCGTTACTCTCCCTCCCCGCACTCGACGTCGCCCGCTCCCATGTGGTCGAAGCCGTAAAGCATCACGGCGGTCGCCCCGTGCGCGGGATCGCTCGGCCGCCTGCCGAGGCTGTCGTCGGTCGGGCTCGACGGATACTGGATGCTCGTGTCCGTCAGGTTGTCCGGCTGCTTGCGCAGTTCCGCTTCGGTCAGCTTGAGCCCCTCCGCGCGCGGCAACCCGAACGCCTTGCGTACGTCCGCTTCGTTCCACGTTCCCTTCAGCGTGATGGTGACCATCTGCAGAGCGCCATGCTCCCAGTCCAGGTCGACTTTCATCGCGAGCGGATGTACGCGGGCTGCGAGCCGGCCGGGGAACGCGGGGCCCTCGTAATACGCGGTCGTGTTCTTGCACGCGTCGCCAGTATTCCTGTACTTCTTCAGCGCGCAGTTGAAGCGCTTGTCGCGGTAGCCGAATGTCGTTTCGACGTAGCAGCCGAATTTCGGCGACGTCATGCGTGGCCATGCACGCACGTCGACGGTTGGTCGAGCCAACCCCGCATCGCTTGAGGGACTGGCGCTGGCGAGCGTCGGCACGGCCGCAACGAACAAGGCTACCGAGAGTGCACGAAATTTCATGTTGGGTTCCAAAGAACGATGATCGCGTCTTCGATTTTGTGGAGCCGTGGTGCGTCTACGACGCACGATGGCGGATTGCGGCGCTGTGCTACGAGCACAAGGAAATCGACGCGCGTCGCCCGGCCTGATCGCAGCGCTCCATCAACGTGCATGTCGACATGCACGCCCGGAATTCTCGACGTTCAGGCGAACGGATTGCGCAGCACCGGACCGCCGTCCACGCGCAGGCCGTCGTGCATGTCCTCGGTGTACAGGTACTCGCAGCCCTCGAGCGACGCGGCGGCGACGATGCACGCGTCATGGAAGGACAGGCCATGCCGCTCCGCGAGCCTTCGCGCCAGGTCATGCGTATCGATCGTGACCGGTACGACATGGCACAAGCTCCTGATCGGTTCCAGAAACTGCGCCACATCGCTCCACGGCATCCGCAATTTTCGGCTGCAGACGCCGGCGACCTCGTTCAGTACCTGGACACTGACGGTAGGCCGCCGAAGGAACAGTGCCTCCGCCCGATTCGCCTTGGTTTCGTCCGCGGACAGCAGATAAAGCACGACATTGCTGTCGACGAACGATTTCGCCGGCTCAATCCCGCTCATTCGCATCGTCCCGGCTGAACTTGAAATCGGCGGGCAGCTTGCCCCTGAAACGCCGCAACCGTTGCAGAAGTTCGTCGGGTCTCGGCTTGCGGCGGACGGCAAACACGCGCGGGCTATCGACCACGATCTCGATATCGTCCCCTTCGCGGAGCTCCAGTGCATCGACCACACTGGCGGGAAGGCGGACGGCCAGGCTATTGCCCCACTTTGCGACCTGCATACGTACCTCCCTGGATATACATCGATGATTGTATATCTCTCGTATCTCGCCCGCAAAGACGACGCATAACGCATAGATATAGGAAGCCGCCGCCGTTGGAATCGCGCGATAATCGCCCGATTCCGCGCGATCACCGCGCGTCCTGATGCTCCCGACAATGAAAAAGCCCGAACTCGACCGACGCGACTGGATTGCCGGCCTCGAAAAAGGCCTGATGATCCTGGAAGCATTCGACAGCCAGCACGCGCGCATGACGCCCACGCAGGCCGCCGCGCGCACCGGCCTCACGCGCACGGCCGCACGGCGCTACCTGCTGACGCTCGAATCGCTCGGCTACGTGTACACCGACGGCAAGCTATACGGCCTGACGCCGCGCGTGCTGCGGGTCGGCTGGTCGTACTTCGATTCGGCGCGGCTGCCGCGCACGGTTCAGCCGTACCTGCAGCAACTGAGCGCGTCGTTGAACGAATCGGCTTACGTAAGCGTGCTCGACGGCTGGGAACTCGTGTTCATCGCACGCAACGGCGTGTCGCGCGTGATGACGACCGGCTTCGTGCTCGGCGCGCGCGTGCCGGCGCCGCTGACGTCGCCGGGCGTCGTGCTGCTTGCGCACCATCCCGATCGCGAGGCCGTGCGCGCGTGGCTCGACGATACCGAACTGCCGCCGTTCACGCCGCATACGATCACCAACAAGGCGCGCCTGCTCGAACAGGTCGACCACGCGCGCGACGCCGGTTTTGCGGCGATCGAGCAGCAATTGCAGGTCGGCGTGCGCGGGATCGCAGTGCCGCTGAAGAATCGTCACGGCGAAGTCGTCGCCGCGCTGAGCACGAACATGCCGATCGGCACGGAGACGACCGACGCCGCCGTGCGGCGCGTGCTGCCGCACCTGCAGGAAGCCGCGCTCGCGATGCTGAACGTGCTGTAGCGCGCCCGGGCCCTGAGTGACGCCTGCTGCACCGGTACGCGACGGATAGCGCCCCTGCGCCGCAACCGGCAGTCTGCCGGCCGGGCATCTTCCCCTTCACCCGATCCGCCACCACCGCGGCAGCAGATCGCGCACCTCCCGCCGCCGATAACGATCGTCGATCAGATGCACGACGCCTTCGTCGTGCTCGGTGCGGATCACGCGCCCGGCCGCCTGCACGACCTTCTGCAAGCCCGGATACAGGTACATGTAGTCGTAGCCGTTGCCGAAGCGCGCGTCCATCGCGCGCCGCATCTGCTCGTTGACATCGTTGACCTGCGGCAACCCGAGCGTCGCGATGAACGCACCGATCAGCCGTTCGCCGACCAGGTCCACGCCTTCCGAGAACGCACCGCCCAGCACCGCGAAGCCGACGCCGCGCCCGCCCGCGTCGAAGCGCGCGAGAAACGCGTCGCGCTCGCTTTCAGCCATGCCGGGCGCCTGAGCCCAGACCGGCACGTCCGGATGGCGCGTCTGCATCAGCGCGACCACGCGCCCCAGGTAGTCGAAGCTGCTCAGGAAGCCGAGGTAGTTGCCGGGCCTGGTCGCGTATTGCGCGGCGATCAGGTCGGCGATCGGTTCGAGCGATCGGTCGCGGTCGCGCCAGCGCGTCGACACGTGGCTCGCGACGCGCACCGTCAGTTGCTCGGCGCGGAACGGCCCGTCGACGTCGAGCCAGCCCGTATCGCCGGGCAGCCCGAGCGTGTCGCGATAGAAATGGAACGGGCTCAGCGTGCCCGAGAACAGCACGGTCGCGCGCGCGGCTTCGTAGCGCGGCGCGAGAAATCCGGCCGGGATCACGTTGCGCACGCACAGCGTCGACTGGACGCGGCGCCGGCGGCCGGCCGACGCGACGCCGTCGAGCGCCGGCTGGCGCGGCATCGGCTCGCCGTGCAGCGTCGCGTCGAAG
This sequence comes from Burkholderia sp. JP2-270, assembly GCF_003233675.1. Classification (NCBI taxonomy): domain Bacteria; kingdom Pseudomonadati; phylum Pseudomonadota; class Betaproteobacteria; order Burkholderiales; family Burkholderiaceae; genus Burkholderia; species Burkholderia sp. JP2-270. Next base: position 150,763 of record NZ_CP029825.1, read on the forward strand.
ATCGACGCGCTGTCGAAGGCTTCGGCGAGCACGCCGAACTGGATCGCCTCGAAATGAAAGCGCAGCAGCGCGTCGCCGTTCGCGCGCGGCGCGTCGGTCAGGTGTTCGCCGATCGCCGCGACGAGGTTCTGCACGGCCGATACGATCGGGCCTGGAATGTCCGGATACGCCGCATAGCGTTCGGCCTGCGCGCGATTGACCGTGCCCCATGCGCGGGCGAGCCGGTCGAACGCCTTGCGCAGCGCCGCGGGCGCGGCGTCGCGCGCGGCCGCGAACGCGAACGGATCGAGCGACGCGCTGTACATCTTGCGCGCGCGGTCGAGCAGGTTGTGCGCCTCGTCGACGAGCACGCCGACGCGCCACTGGTTCTGCTGCGCGAGCGTGTGCAGCATCGCGCTGCCGTCGTAGTAGTAGTTGTAGTCGCCGATCATCATGTCCGACCAGCGCGCGAGCTCCTGCGCGAGGTAGTACGGGCAGACGTCGCGCGCAAGCGCGGCCGCGCGCACGGTATCGCGATCGAGCAGCCCGGCGCCGATCGCCGCGTCGCGCGCGGCCGGCAGCCGGTCGTAGAAGCCTTGCGCGAGCGGGCACGACTCGCCGTGGCACGCTTTGTCCGGATGCTCGCACGCCTTGTCGCGGGCAACGAGCTCCAGCACGCGCAGCGGCAGCGTGGGCGTGCCGGCGCCGAGCGCCGCCGCCGCTTCGAGCGCGAGCGCGCGTCCGGGCGTTTTCGCGGTGAGGAAGAACACATGGTCGAGCTCGCCCTCGCCGCAGGCCTTCAGCAGCGGGAACACGGTGCCGAGCGTCTTGCCGATGCCGGTCGGCGCCTGCGCCATCAGGCAGCGCTCGTCGCGCGCTGCGCGATAGACGGCGACCGCCAGCTCGCGCTGGCCGCTGCGGAACCGCCCGTGCGGAAACGCGAGCGCGCGCAGCGCCGCATCGCGCGCCGCGCGATGGGCCGTCTCGCGCTCCGCCCAGCCGACGAAGCACGCGCACTGCTCGGCAAAGAACGCCGCTAGCGTGTGCGCGTCCAGCGTTTCCGTCAGGACGGTCTCGCGCTCGGACACGATGTCGAAATACACGAGCGCGACGTCGATCTCCGCGAGGCCGCGCGCGTCGCACATCAGGTGCGCATAGACCTTCGCCTGCGCCCAGTGCAGCGCGCGGTGGTTCGCCGGCATCGCGTCGAGACTGCCGCGATAGGTCTTGATTTCCTCGACGCGGTTCGCCACGGGATCGTAGCCGTCCGCGCGGCCGCGCACAGTAAGCGTGCCCCATGTGCCCGTCAGCGCGATCTCGGTTTCATAACGCGCGCCGCGGTTCGACGTGACCGCGCCGTGGCCGGCGATGCCTTCGAGCGCGGTCGGCGCAGGCGTGAAGCGCAGGTCGAGATCGCCGCGCCGCGCGGTGAATTCGCACATTGCCCGCACCGCGACGACGTAACTCACGCGGACAGCCTCGCCGCTTCGGCGTGCGCGCCGCCCGCGCCGGCCCATTCGACATCGACGACGCGCACCGGCATGCCGTGCGCAACGCAGTACGCGAGCCAGCGTGTCTGGTTGTCCTGCAGCCGGTCTCCCGGGCCCTTCACCTCGATCAGTTCGTAGCGGCGCTCGCCGGGCCAGAAGCGGACGAGATCGGGCAGCCCCGAGCGGTTGCTGCGGATATCCGCGAGCAGGCGCGTGAACCACAGCCGCAGGTGCTCGGGAGGCAGGCACGCGAGCGCCTCGTCGAGCAGTTCGTCCGTCAGCACGCCCCAGAACACGAATGGCGACTGCAGCCCCGCCTTCGTCGCGTAATGCCGGCGGATGGTGTCGCGATACGCGCCCGAATCGAGCTGCGCGAAACAGGCGGCGAACGCGTCCGCGCGGCGCGCGGTGAAATCGGGCGCGTGCAAGTCGGCCGGGCCGCGCTGGAACGGGTGGAAGAACGCGCCGGGCACCGCCGCGAACACAGGCTCCCAGCACAGCAGCCCGAACAGCGAATTGATCAGCGTGTTTTCGACGTAATGAACCGGCGACACCGGCTCAGCGAGATGGTCGCGCACCGCGAATTCGACGCTGACGAACGCGTCGGGGCGCGCCAGCACTAGCGTCTCGCGCGGCACGTCCGGCGCGGCGGCCGCGCGTTCGACGCGCTGGCCGACACGGCGCTGCAGGCGCGGCAGCATGCGCTCGACGCGCTGGCGCTCCTCGTCGCTCTCGAAACCGCCGCGCGCATCGAGCGCCAGTGCGAGCGCGTCGTCGTCGCGCCCGCTGCGCTCGAGCACGCGGATGCGCCGATGACGGCTGCCGGGCCATGCGCTGCGCGTGTAAGCGTCGAGCGCGGCGGCCCAGTCGGCGCGACGCTCGCAGGTCTGCCCGAGCGCGAACAGCAGCTTCGCGCGACGCGTCGCGAGCCACGGCTGCGCACAGCCCACCGCGTCGATCGCGCGCAGCAGGTCGTCGAACGGCAGATCGTCAGGCCAGGCATCGAGCGCGTCGCGGCACATCTGCAGCGCGAGATACGCGTCGACGTCGTCGCGCTGCTGGAACGCGCGCGACGACGGTGCGATCGGCACGCTTTCGTACTGCAACACGCCGAGATCGGCGAGGACGAATTCGCTCCAGTCCTGATGCAGATTGCCGAAGAACATCAGGCGCAGCCGGTCGCACAGCGCGCCGACCGTCACGCGCAGCACGCGGTCGCCGGCCTGTGCACACCACGCGTCGAGCGGCTGCGCGGCGTCGTGCGCGGGCCGCAGCCGTTCGAGCCATTCGGGCTTGCGCTCGGCAGCATGCGCGGCGAGCGACGGGAAGATGCGCAGCAGGTCGGCCTTGGTCGACAGCGCGAACAGCTCGTCGAGCGTCAGCGCGGGCGCCGGATCGACCCAGCCGAGCTCGACGAGCGGCGCGGCCGCGTCGAGCGTGCAGCCGATTTCGTCGTATACGAGCTTGCTTGCGCGGAAGTCGGACCCGCTGCGCATCAGCATCCGCACGAGCAGCGCGCGCGACGCCTGCGGCAGCGACGCGAAATCGCGAACGAACGCCTGCTCCCGATGGTCGAGCAGGTCGTCGTACCGCTCGCCGAGCCAGGCCAGCGCGCGTTCGAAATTGGTCAGGTAGTAAAACGCCGGGGGCGTCGGCGAAGCAGGCGTCACGGGAATCGATCACTGTACGTTTGTACAGGTCGGAATCATATCAAATGTGACGGGAATTGCCGCACGCCGCCGCCCGGCCAGGACGCCGGGATCAGAACTGGTAGTTCACCGACATGTCGAACACGCCGTTGGTCGACTGCTGCGTGATCGGGCTGCGCGCCGCGCGGCCGACGAGCTGCTCGATGGCGCCGTCCATCGTCACGAACCAGTGCTTGTTCACGAACCAGACCATCGTCACGCCCAGGCCAGCCGACTTGATCCCCGCGCCCGACGAATAGGCCGGCAGCCCCGAGCGCGCTGCGGCACCCTGGTTCACGCCGAACCAGCTGTTCATGTAGCGCGAGTCGGCAAACGATACGGTCGGCCCCGCGAACCAGAAGAAGTTTTCGTTGCTGCCCGGCATCGGCATGTACGCGGAGAAATCGCCGGTCCAGCCGTTCGAGCCGCCGATGCTGCGGCGGACATCCGCGCGCAGCACGAGCGGGAATTCCTTCGAGATCACGTAATCGGCCGCCAGCTTCATCACGGGCGCCGCGTTGATGTTGTCGAGGCCGTTCAGGTGGCCGAGATCGTCGGCCGAGCGCCGCCCGAGGTCATAGCCGACCGACAGGCTCACGCGCCAGTTCGGCCCGCGCAACACGTTCGCGCCAAGGCCCTCGCCCGTCGACAGGAAGAACAGGTCGCGATAGCGGATGTCGAGATTCGGGCCGCCCATCACGCGATAGCGGTCGGAGCCCGCATAGCGCGGCTGCAGCGTCATCGCGGCGCCGACGCTGACCTGCCAGGTGGAGACGGTCGGATCGAACAGTTTCTCGAGCGGCACGCCTGCCGAGTATTGCCACTCGCCGAGCGGCGAAGGTGTCTGGGCCGACGCGTCGCGGGCGCCGGCCGCGGCGAGCGCCGCGCATGCCGACAGGCCGGATACGAACCGGCGTGCGCCGGGTGACAGTAACGGGCGAGCAACGGTCATCAAGGCGGTCTCCGTCGGTTGCGCGAAACGAACCTGAGGAAAAGCGCATCGCAGCCTGTTCCGCTGCAGCGGCTGGCAGGGCAGCCTGCGGCGCGAACGTAGCGTGCGCTGAATTAACGGACATCCTACGCGACGCGCGGGCAGACGCAAAGCGCCCGCTGCGCGCGGGCACTTTGCCGCCTTCCGGAATGGATGGGCAGCGTTGCCGGATCAGAAACGCTCGACGTGATAGTCGCCGGCCAGCGCGGCCGGGCTGCGCGTCGACATCATCCGCGAGAAGCCGTCCGCGAGCCGCCCGAGGGCAAGCTGTTTCTGGCTGGCATCCCAGTGCGTATAGGTGTCGTATGCGGCATCGTCGAACGATACGGTGACGGCGACCGGGTGGCCGCTGGCGCGAAAGCCGATATGCAGTACGCCGCCGGGCAACTCCTCGATGTGATAACGCAACGAGCGCGATTCGAAATAGCGGCCCAGCACCTGAGCGATCGCGCGCTTGTCCGGCGATTGCACGTGAATGTCCATGATGGTCCTCCTTTCAGTGGTCGTGCGGCCGGTTGCGGCGCACCGCGCCCGCCCGGCATCCGCATCGGCGGCGGGTGCGACGGCGGATCGCCGTGCGGCAGTCCGTCGGGCACGGGCGGATCGACGGGATCGTCGTGTCGGGGCTGCGTCGGATCGGGGTCGACGTCGGGTGTCGGTTCGGGGCGGTGCAGCGTGAATGGCGTCTTCATGTCACTCCTGCGCGACGGCACGCATCTCGATGGCGCTGCGGCCGTGCGCAAGCGGCGTGCCCGCTCCCGCGCCGTGCACGTTGCCCGATCCGGCCGGACGCTGCCGTGCCGTCAGTCGTCGTGGGCCGCCATCACCAGCCACATCGTGCGCCCGTCCGCGATCAGCCGCACCGCGAGCGCGAACGGATCGGACGGCGAGCATTGCGCGACGAGCGCCCGCTGCGCGCGCTCGGGACCGTCGTAGACGATGTCGTTCAGCTCGCGCACTTCGTCCTTGCCGTCGAACATGCGCCGTTCGGGCCGACAGACCAGCGATTCGCGCTTCCACGCGTCGAACCGCTCGCGTACGTGGCCGAAATCGCCGCCGCATACGTTCGCGTCGTAACGTATCCTTTCCTTGGTTGCCTTCATCACGATGTCCTCTCGTCCACGCCGACGGCGCGCGGGTCATGCCCGTCGCACCGGCCGGCTTCCGCCGGCGTGCAAGCGTCGTGCCGCCGACGCCCCGCGCGGGCACGGCGCTTGCGCCTGCGTCAACGAACAAGGAGGTTCGACCATGAACGTTCACGCCCCCGGCCGCCGCGATGCCGTGTCACCGGCTGCCGGCCTGCTCAGGCTCGCCACGTCCCGCCCGCCGCCCGAAGACAAGACGGAGGAGCGCATCGACGAAGGGCTCGAGGAGACGTTCCCGGCCAGCGACCCGCCCGCCGTCGGCGGTGCGACGCGTATCGACCCCGCCAAGCCGTCCGGCAAGCACGAACGTCGTGCGCCGCACGTCCCTTCCCCGCCCCGCGATCACGGCTGACGGCGGCACCCGGCTCCGCGATGCGCTGCGGCGCATCGGCGGGCCGGCGAAATCCGGAGCGATCTGATGAAGATCCTTGAACGCCGATGGCATGAAATCAGCGGCGCCGCCGGCATCGCGACGCTGGCGGCGATCGAAAGCGCCGTGGTGCTCGCGATCGTCGTGATGACCGGCATCGGCCACTGACATCGCTTGCCGCCCGTTCGCGACTGCCGCCGTGGAAGATGTACAAGCGGGCTGGCAAATTTCTCCGTCGTCCGGCCGGCAAGGGCCGGCGTGCGCGGCGCGCGCGCGGCACGGTATCTGCTCCCGAATCGATTCGCTCACGAAGGAGGCTTCATGTATCGCGTCAACGAGATCATGTCGCGCGACGTGGTATGCGTCGCGCCGACCGATACGATTCGCCATGCGGCCGAACTGATGCAGCGCTTCGATATCGGCGTCCTGCCCGTTTGCGACGGCACCGAACTCGTCGCGATCGTGACCGATCGCGACCTCGCGGTGCGGGCGCTGTCGCACGGCCATTCGTCCGATACGCCCGTGCTGGCGGTCGCATCCGCACCCGTGCAGTGGTGCGTAGAGGACGACGGTGTCGGCGATGTCCAGCAGCGGATGGCCGACGTGCAGCTGCATCGGCTGCCGGTGCTCGACCGGAGCCTGCGGCTCGTCGGCATCGTGTCGCTCGGCGACATTGCGACGCGCGCGGGCGGCCCTGAGCGCGACGAGCTCGCCAATACGCTCGAGGACGTGTCGCTGCCGCGTCGGCGCTGACACGCACGCGCTCCCTCGTTCCGCACGACGGCCCGCTGCCCGGGTGCGACGCGCACACGCACGCGTTTCGCGCGTGCGCAAGGTTGCCGTTCCGACCAGGAGGTTTTCGATGACAACGGACAAACCGTCGCGCGACGCCGCGCGCATTGCGTCGCGCGACGCCGCGCGCATTGTCGGCGCCGGCCGCCGCCCGTCCGCGGGCGGGCCGGGGCCCGACGTGATGGCTGCCCGCACGCTCGAAGGCGATCGCGTGCTGACGGTGGACGGCGACGACATCGGCAAGGTCACCGACATCATGCTCGACGTGCGTTCCGGCCGGATCGCGTATGCGGTCGTCGCGTCGCGCGGCGTGCGCGGGAGCGGCGACAAGCTGCTCGCGGTGCCGTGGAACGCGCTGATACTCGACGTCGAGCGCAAATGCTTCGTGCTGCCCGTTGCCGCCGAGCAGGTGCGCGAAGCACCCGGCTTCGACAGGAACCGCTGGCCGGCAATGGCCGATCCGGACTGGGCCGAGGCGCTGCATGCGTACTACGGCAGCGCGCCGTACTGGCTGATCGAGGAAGGCGAAACGGCGCTCGACTCGCCGCCGTACGAAGCTTCGCCGGGCGGCCCCGAAGACGACGGCCGGCGCAAGCGTTGAAACCGGCCGGCTGCCACGCGATTCAGTGCGCGGCCGCCACCGTTTGCGCGAGCTTCCGCGCGGCGGCCAGATGCGCGTTCAGCGTCGGCAGCGCGCGGGCCGCGAATGCGCGAAGCTGCGGGTCGCGGCCGTTGCGCGCCTCGGCTTCGTAGAGCCGGATCGCCGCCTCGTGCGTGCGCGGGCCTGCCAGCGCGACATAGGCCGTGTCGAACGCGTGGCCATCCTTCGTTCGCAATGCCGTCACCGCCGGATCGACCAGCATCCGCGTCTGGACCGGTACGCCCTTTTGCGCGCCAAGGTGCCGCAATTCGCCGTCGATGCGCGTGAGATCGTCGATCATCCGGCGCGCGAATGCCTTCACGTCCGGGTTCGACGAGCGGTCGAGCGCGACCTGGCTGGCCTGCCGTTCGACCTTGCCGAGCATCGCGGCCTTGTCGACGAATTCGGCATCGATGCCGGTCGGCCGCTGCGTCATGGCGGCCTCGTCGGCGGTCGGGCCGGGGCTGACGACGCCCGGCGCGACCTGCACCGACGAAGCAGGCGGCGCCTGCGCGTGCGAAAGCGCGAACGCCAGTGCGCCGGCGGCGCCTGCCAGCGCGCGTGCCGCCGGCCGGCGTTCGTCCCGGTTCATCCGATTCGTTTTCATTCGGGGACCTCCGTATGCGAGACGGAGCGGGCCGATCGCGCGGTTTCCCGTCACACGGGACGCTCGGCCGACGCAAGGAAATCGGTCCGTGCGCCATTGCTCCACGCGCCCACTGCGTCCGCTGCTACCGGTCGCGCGCTTTCCCGTCGCAAGGATCGTCCGGCGCGACGTCGACGATCACGCTCGCCAGCGTCGGCATGTCGACCGGCTTGCACAGATACGCGTCGAAGCCGGCGGCCAGCACGCGGTGGCGGTCGGCCTTGCCGGCGTGCGCGGTGACCGCGACGACCGGCAAGTGTCCGCCGCCGCCCGGCAGATGCCGGATTCGGTCGAGCAGCCAGAAGCCGTCGCCGTCGGGCATCGCGAGATCCGACAACACGACGCTCGGCGGATGCCGTTCCACCGCGTCGAGCGCATCGTGCCCCGACTGTGCGGTCGATACCTGCGCGCCCATCGTTTCGAGTGCCGCGGCGAGGCTGGCGCGCGACGTCGCGTCGTCGTCGACCACGAGCACGCGCCGGCCGTCGAGCGCGGCCGCGGCCGGCCGGCCGGTCGTGCGCGCCGGTTGTGCGGCCGGATCGTCTGCGTCCCAGCCGGCCGGCAGCGTGACCGTCACGGTCGTCCCTTGTCCGGTGCCCGCACTCGTTGCGACGACGTCGCCGCCGTGCAGTTGCGCGATGTTGCGCACGATCGACAGGCCGAGCCCGAGGCCTCGTTTCGGCGACGCGAGCGAGCCTTCGGGCCGGTTGAACGTCTCGAACAGGTGCGGCAGGTATTCCGCCGCAATGCCTTGCCCCGTATCCGCGACCGACAGCAGCACGCGCTCGCCCGCTCGCGCCAGCGACACGGTGATGCGCCCGCCCGGCGGCGTGAACTTGATCGCGTTCGACAGCAGGTTCGACAGGATCTGGCGCACGCGCTCGCCGTCCGCCGAAATCACGCAGGTCGCCATCGTGTACTCCGTCGACAGCACGAGCCCGTTCGCCCGTGCCGTCGCGTCGAGTTCGCGCGCGGCGTCGCGCACGACCCGCACGAGATCGACCGGCACGTGTTCGAGGCGCAGCCGTCCCGTCGCGAGCGACGATGCGTCGAGCAGGTCGCCGACCATGTGCGACAGCGATCGCGCGCTGCGATCGATCGCATCGATCGCCTGTGGCGCGAAGCCCTGCCCGTCGACGTTGCGCAGCACCTCGACCCAGCCGTAGATCACGTTCACCGGAGTGCGCAGCTCGTGCGACACCGTAGCCAGCAGTTCGTCCTTCAGCCGGTTCGCCGAGTCGGCCTGCGCACGCGCGTCGCGCGCGCCGCGCAGCGAACGCAGATCGCGCCGCTCGTCGCGGCGGCGTTCGCGCGCTTCGCGCAGCGTCATCGACAGGCCCGTGCAGTTGCCCTGCGCATCGACGATCGGCGACGCGGCAAAGGTCGCACGAAAGCGGCCGCCGTCGCGGCGCACGCACAGCACGTCGAGCGGCCCGACAGGCGCATGCAGGTTCGTGAACGATGCGGGCACCGGATGCCGCCGCAACCAGCGCGGCGCGATCATCGAAGCGATGTCGCACCCGGTCGCCTGCGCCGCGTCGATCCCGAAGATTCGCCACGCGGCCGGATTCCAGCTGGTGATCCGCCGCGCGGCATCGACCCCGACGATCGCGTCGGGCGAAGCGTCGACCACACGGCGCAATTGGCTGTCGTCAGGCGCGCGCGCGGCGGGCGCGGGCTCGCGGTGCGGCGCGCGGGCATTGCCGTTGCCGTCGTCATCGATTTCGCGCAAGCGATGGTTCGCGAGCAATGGCTTCACGGCCATCACGAGCACGCACTCGACGAAGCCGATCGCGACGAACGTGCCGGCCTGCGCGAGCAACGCGGCCAGCTGCGCATCGCGCCACCACAGCATGCCGATCACGGCCACGCTTGCAACGGTCGCGGCAAGGCCGCCACCGAACGACGTCAGCCACGCGGCAGCCGCAACGGCCGCATAGAAAGGCAGCGGCGCAATTGGCGCGTGCTCGCCGGCGACGCGAATCGCCCACGCCTGCAGCGCGGACGCCAGCCCGACGGCCAGCACGACCCATGCACCCTGCCGTAACAGCTCACGGTTCAGGGTCCTCATTGCATCCTTGCATCGCGCCGGCTCCCGTCGCGCGGCATCGTGCCGCTTGTCGGCCATCCGGCATTGTCGTCGAGCGTGCCGAGCGAGCTTGGTGATATGAGCAAGCAACATGCCTGATGCGGGCCTGGGCACTGTCCGGACCGCGAATGATCGGACGGGACGTCATGCCGGCAGTCTGTTGACCTCAGCCGGTCCGGCACCGGCCGATGTCGCGGTCCGCCCGGGACGAATACGATCGCAACCGGCTTTTTCATCGGGTTTCTGTAAAAAAGCGCCGATGGACCGATCCACGGGTTCGCGGAAAGACCGATGGACGATTTCTTCCACTCATGCCGCGCGCATTGGAAATTCCTATTCAGCGGCACCTTCGCGGCCGTTTCGCTGTCGATGATAAATATTGCAATGAAGGAAACGCGTGATGCCGATTTTCAAAACTGCCCGCTAACGCCGATGGCTGAAACCGCAAACCGGTCGAAGCAGCGCGCTGACGGCCGCCGGCTGTCCGGCCGGTCCTCCGCGATGCGCACGCTGCTCGGCCGCATCGAGAAGATCGCACCGACCCGCGCTAGCGTGATGATTGCCGGCGAAAGCGGGGTCGGCAAGGATATCGTCGCGCGCCGGCTGCACGATCTCAGCGCGCAGCGGGACGGCCCGTTCGTGCCCGTGAACTGCGGCGCGATTCCGCCCGATATTGCCGAGTCGCAATTGTTCGGGCACGAGAAAGGCAGTTTTACCGGCGCGATCGCGCAGCGGGAAGGTTTTTTCGAAGCCGCACGCGGCGGCACGCTGCTGCTCGACGAGATCGCGGAAATGCCCGCGGCGCTGCAGGTGAAGCTGTTGCGGGCAATCGAGTCGAACACGATCGTGCGGGTGGGCGGCACCGAGCCGATTCCGCTCGACGTGCGGATCGTGTCGGCCACCCGCCACAATCCTGCCGATGCCGTGCGCGACGGCCGGCTGCGCGAGGACCTGTTCTACCGCCTCGCCGCGTTCGCACTGTACGTGCCGCCGCTGCGCCAGCGCGACGGCGACATCGAGACCATCGCGCTGGAATTCGTCGATACGCTGAACGCGCGGCACCGCTCGCACAAGCGGCTGACCGACGCGGCGATTGCGGCGCTGCGCGCGTATTCGTGGCCCGGCAACGTGCGCGAACTGCACAACACGCTCGAGCGCGCGTACATCCTGGCGGACGACGGCATCGACGTCGCGCTGCCGAAGCAGGCGATGCCGCCCGACCGCACGTCGGAGAGCGCAATGGCGCTACCGCTCGGCGCGACGCTGCACCACGCGCAGCAGCGCTTCATCGCGGCGACGCTGCGTCATTTCGACGGCAACAAGCCGCGCGCGGCGAAAGCGCTCGGGATCAGCCTGAAGACGCTCTACAACCGGCTCGCGCTGATGCGCGACCGAGGCAGCTCCTGAGCGGCATGGCCGCGCATCCGGCATGCCGCATCACGCGACCTTGAACTGCCCGACCGTCGTCGCCAGCGCGTTCGCCTGCGACTGCAGCGCGGTTGCGGCCGCCGTCGACTGTTCGACGAGCGCCGCGTTCTGCTGCACCATTTCGTCGAGTTGCGTGACCGCGCGATTCACTTCCTGGATGCCGCGCGTCTGCTCGTTCGCCGCGTGCGTGATCTCGGAAATGATCGTCGTCACGTTCGACACGTTGGACACGATCTCGCGCATCGTGTCGCCGGCCTGGCGCACCTGTCCGGCCCCGGCAGACACGCTCGCGACCGTCGATTCGACCAGCACCTTCACTTCGCGCGCGGCCTGTGCGCTGCGTTGCGCGAGGCTGCGCACTTCCTGCGCGACGACCGCGAAGCCGCGGCCCTGCTCGCCCGCGCGCGCCGCTTCGACGGCCGCATTCAGCGCGAGGATGTTGGTCTGGAATGCGATCCCGTCGATCACGCCGATGATGTCGCCGATCCGGCCCGACGCTTCCTCGATCTTCCCCATCGTCGCGACGACGTCCGACACGACCACGCCGCCGTGCGACGCGATCCGCGACGCGGCCGCCGCGCGTTCGTCGGCCTGGCCGGCGGCTGCCGCCGACTGGCCGACGGTGGCCGTGATTTCTTCCATCGAAGCGGCCGTTTCCTCGAGGCTCGCCGCCGCCGATTCGGTGCGCGACGACAGGTCCTGGTTGCCCGCCGCGATTTCGTTCGCAGCCGTGCGCACCGATTCGCTCGCGTCGCGGATCTGGCGCATGACGTCGTTCAGCTTGTCGATGAAGCTGTTGAACGAGCGCGCAATGTCGGCGACTTCGTCGCGGCCGTCGGCCGGCAGGCGCTGCGTCAGGTCGCCCGCGCCCGAGCCGATCGCTGCCATTGCCTGACGCACCAGCGACAGGCGGCGGAACGCGGTCGCAGTGATCGCGCCGATGATCAGCGACGCGACGCCGACGATCACGATCAGCGTGATCAGCGACGCGGTCAGCAGCGAGCGCATCCCGGCCGTCGCCTCGGTCTTGTCGAGCAGCACCAGCGCGTACCAGTCGGTGCCCGGCACGGGCCGCGCGCGCACCAGCTTCGTATCGCCGCCGACACCGACCTCGACGGGCGCGGTCGCGGCCGCGATCGACGCGGCGCTCGTCGCGCCGAGCTCGGGCGACACGTCGGCGACCGGCTTCAGCGTGAGCTTCGGGTCCGGGTGCGCGACGACGTGGCCGCTGCTGTCGATCAACATCCCGAAGCTCGCGGGCGTCGGGTGGATCGACTTCACGTTCGCGATCACGCTGTCCATTGCGACGTCCGCGGCGACCACGCCCTTCAGCGCGCCGTCGCGCAGGATCGGCACCGCGAACGTGACGACCAGGTTGCCGGTGCCGGCGTCGACGTAAGGCGGCGTGACGACCGGCTTGCCGGCCTGCGCGGCCTGCTTGTACCACGGTCGGCCGGTCGGATCGTAGTCGGGCGGGATGCCGGTCGGGTCGGAGAAGCGGAACGCCTTGTCCGCATAACCCGCGTAGACGTTCGTGAAGCCGCCGGCCGCGGCCATCTGCTTGAACACCGGCAGCGGATCGGGCGCCAGCGCGGCATCCTGCAGCGACGCGATCATCCGGCTCCGGGTGGCGACCCAGTCGGCGATCCCGACCACGTGGCCGCTCGCGACGGAGGTCAGGTTGCGGTCGATCGCGTCGTCGTTGTACGAGCGTGCGATGAAATAGTTGATCAGCGTGGTGGCGACGAGCGCGAATACGACGATGGCGACGCACGCGGCAAGGATGCGGGCGCGGATGGACGAGAACATGGCAACGACTCGGTAAGGGAGCGCAAACGCGCGGTGGACCTGTTCACCGGGTAAACGGCAATCGCGCCGCTTACTTGAGGCCGTTGTGACGATTCAGTGGAATGTACGACGAAAGATGCCGCCGGCTGTCGGTTGATTGTCAGGATGGCCGCGCCCGAAAGACGCCCCGCGCGCGGGTCACCGGTCGCGACGACGGTGCCGACAGCCTCGTGCGCGGAAATCCCCGGGCGTTTCGGGTTGGCCGGCTCGCCGTCGACTGCATGCGTGAAGGTCGAGCGGGATTTCGCCACGGCCCGGCGACGGATCGGGTAACGCCCGCGGCGTCAGCCGCCGCGAGCGCCCGTCATAGACGATGGCTTGGGCGCGGATCGGATTCAGTGGGCGGCGTATCGGCCCGTGTGTCGCTGTCGAGTTCGTCCTGCTGGCGCATCCGTTCGCGCAGGTGCCGGATCGCGAACACGTGGATGTAGTCGTGCACACGTGCGCCGGACGACAGCACGCGCACTTCGTCGTCGAGCATCGCGCGCAACTGATCTGCCCCGATCGCACGCTGTTGGGCGGCTTCCTTGAGTGAATCGAGCAAATTGTCCTTGGACATCGACGAACTCCTGACGGTCGAGGAACGAAAAGATGACAGTACTGGAAGTTTAGAGACTGGACGGCTGCGCGGCGTACGATGCGCCGGAGCGTATTTGCGCGCGATCAACGGCACGTTGCGTGCTGCCGTGCCGATCCGTGTCCGGACCGGCCGCGCCTGGTTCGCGGCGCAAACTGCCCGCGAACGAAACTGGAAGCCCTGCCACGCCACCCCGGGGCGCGGCACCGGTCGACGGGCTGACGATGGAACGCCGTGCGACGCCGATGCAGTTTGGGGAACTTAGACCGGCCGAAATCATGCGTCAAGCGACGTCTGCGGCACCCCGCTCATTCGTCGGAACGAACGCGCCGGATCACGACAGATAGGACCGCACCGGCCGATCGGCCGCCACGCGTGTCAGCGGATTCCGATACGCACCGCGCAATGCCTGACAGCGACTTCAGCGCACGCTGCTTGGCAGCGCGTTGTCGCCGCCCGATACTGATGGCATGAACAAAGCGTTCATACCCGGTCATCGCCCAGCCGGCCATCGAGCCGGCATGCGGGGTCCGGCGCAGGAGACCAACCATGACACATCGCAACTTCGCAGGCCGGGACGGCCAGCGGCACGCGCCGGGCAACGCGCGCGCCCTGCCCGCCCGGGACGGGTCGGCCGGCATCCGTCCGGCCGACGATCTCGACACCTTGCTCGCGCTCGCACGCGAAGCCGGGCTGCTCGTCACGCTCGACGGGCAGATCGGCCGCGAAAAGTACCAGAGCGTCGCGGGGTCGGTACTCGCGCTGCAACGGTTCGCCGCGGCACTCTGCGCGCGGGCCGCGGACGACGCGCCGGCTGCTTCGGAGCCGCGCCGCAAGGCGCGCCCCGGCTGGCCGCATGCGAACCGGCAGCGCAACCGCACGTGCGGCGTGTGCGCACCGCTGCATGTCGTGCGCCGACGCCCGCATGTACGCCGCGGCGCCGGCCGCCGGCACACTCTGCGGTCGACTCTTCGCACCCTCTGAGCGCATACGCAGCAGGCACGGCACGGGGCCGTGCGATGGCCTGGCGCGACAGAAACTTATACAGGCCTGCAGCGTGCCGTGCATGTACGGCGATGCCATGCTTGCCGCGAGCATCCGCCGGCCCACATCGACTGCGCGCCGTTACGTGCGATGACGTGCCGTTCCACGCGGCAGCATTCACGACAATTCCTGCGGGGAAAAGAAATCTGACGGGGCCGGCAACGCGGAAAGCGGACGGGGTGACTCGCACCCCGCCCGTCCTCCAAGGCAGCGGTCGGCTGCCTACCCTCGTGCCAGAGAGTTCCTGGTCGGACGATGCGCCATGCAATACGAGGCGCGGCTCCTGAAAAGGATGGGGCGGCGACAACGCGCCGTCGATCGATGCCCGCGTTCATGCGCGACTGCCATTACATTTGCACGAGAAACCGGCCGCGTCGGCGTATGCCTCGCAAGTATCTCACGCGATGCGCACGACGTTTCTGACGCAGGTCAACCGAAACCCGCTTCGTGCGCGACACCGTGCCAGTCACTCCGCGCCCCGCACGAGCAAGACAGGCACTTGCGCGAGGTGCGCAACGCGGCGCGCGACGCTGCCGATCAGCCAGGCGGCGATGCCGCGCCGGCCGTGCGTGCCGACCACCAGCAGTTCCGCACGCCAGTGCACGGCGTCGCGCATCAGCGCATGGGCCACGTCGTCGCTGGTCGGACGCGTTTCGACGATACCGCGCTTGGTCGGGTTGCCGGTCGCATGAAACAGCGGACCGACCTTCGCGAGTGCATCCTCGCCCTCCGCGCGGTACGCGTCCTCGAGCGCGCGCACCGGCACGATATCCGTCAGACGAACCGCGCGATCGATCACGTACGCCGCATACAGCAACGTCGTCGGCGCCGCGAAGCCGAGCCCGACGCGCACCGCGTGCAGCGACGGTTCGCTGCCGTCGACCGCGAACATCAGCCGCTGCAGCGTGCCGTCCGACGGACGTGCATAGCCGGCCGGCACGATCAGCAGCGCGCAGCGCGCGCGTGTCGTCAGCGTGTCCGACATCGCGCCTTCGACGAGCCGCAGCAACCCGTGATGCGGATTCGCGCCGACCACGAGCACGTCTGCGCGCCACGCCAGCGTGTCGTTCACCAGCGCATCGGCGACCGTGCCGCCCGTGACCGACGTATCGACGACGACCTGCTCGACCTCGATGCCGCTGTCGTCGAACAGCGCCGCGATCCGCGCGTTGGTGGCTTGCGCCTCGCGGATCATCTCCTCGCGCGCCGACGTCAGCAGCGCGTCGATGCGCGGGATGTCGGGCAATACGAGGCGCGGGTTGTCGATCGTGCAGACGATGCGCAATCGCATGCCGGGGCGCAGCAGCGTGCGCGCGTAGCGCGCGGCGGCCAGCGATTCGGGCGTCGGATCGACGGCCAGCGCGATTCGCGCGAGCGTCGGGATGGACTGGGCAGGCTGCATGACGAAGGGCTCCGTGAGTGTGCGTCGTCGCGGAACGACGACGGGAGCTTCGCGCGGAAGCGGCGTGCAGCGGCCGGGCGGCCGAACGGCTGGCGCGGTCGCGGGGATCGCCGGGTGACCGCGCGAAGCGCGGACAAGCAATGCGTTCAGCATAGGCCGTCCGACCCACGCACGCATGATCGCGATCAACGATCGCGCAGCCCATGCCCGTACCGCTTACGACTTCGTCGGCCCCGATGCCGCCGGACGGTTCGCGTAGAACAGCGCATACGCGATGCCGAGCAGCACGATCCACACCGGCCCGATCACGAGCGCGACGCGTGTGTCGGGCGTGAACGCCATCAGCACGACGACCAGCGCGCGAAACCCGAGCGCGATGTACGAACCCAGTGGATAGAACGGCACGCGGATCGGCAGGCGCGCGATCTTGACCGCACGACAGCGTGCGGCGAAAGCGCTTCTGCGCGATCAGGATCACGCACCAGGCCCGGATCGCGCCTTTCATGGAATACGCCCGTGCGGCCCGTGCGACGCGGCTGAGGGGGTGACGGGCAGCAACGGGATCAATCGCTTTCGGCGCGAACGAACGCGCGTCGAATGTGCGAGATCACGCGCACGCAATATGCAGGCGGGATTGTATGGATGATTGGAGGTTTCACGCCAACCGGTTTTCGCAAAAATCTCAATGCGCGAAACCGGTAGCGATATTCGAATGCGCGCGGCGCCGCGCGCGCATTTATTTGGACAGTGTCGCGCGCACCGTATATTCGCCTTTGAGCGCGCCGTGTTCCGGGCGTACGAAATAACGCGACGAATCGAGATCGGCCGGCAGCGGCTCGACCGGATAGCCGTGCTTCTCCCACGCATCTAGGCCGCCCTTCAGCGCCCGGATGTTGTGGATCATCTTCTTGCGCTGCATCTTCGCGATCAGGCGCTTCGCGGTCGCCTCGTTCGGGCACACGCAATAGACGACGATCGGCCGTTTCAGCATTTCCGGGTCGAGCAGGTCCGGCGAATCGAGATCGACCGGCACCGCGCCGGCGATCCGGTACGGTTCGCGCTCGCGAATCGCTTTCGGCCGCGCGTCGAAGATCAGCGGCGGCTCGTCCGACGTCATCATCTCGACGAGCTGCGGCGGCGAGATGCGCACCTGCGCGAGATAGCGGCGAAACTGCACGCGGCGCACCCAGCGGTACAGCAGGAACGTGATGAAGATCGCGAGGAACGCGTCGAGGATCGTGCCGCCGCTCGCGCGCACCCACAGCACGAACTGGACGATCTGGTCGTGAATGGCCGCGCCGCCGACGAGCCAGAACGCGGCCCACAGCGACGCGCCGGCCAGATCCCAGAACAGGAACACGCCGACGCCGATCGCGGTCGTGCCGAGCAGCGGCGCCGACACGAGGCCGAGGCCCGGCAGGAATTTGGACAGTACGAGCAGCGGCGCGCCGTATCGTTCGAATACGTTACGCGCGAAGCGCAGCGTCGTGTCGAGCGACAGCGAGAAACGCACGAGGCCGTTCAGCAGGCGCCGGCCGCGCGTGCGGCCCATGAAGAACCACAGCGAATCGGCGAGCATCGTCGCGCCGATCGCCGCCGCGAACATGCTGGCCCAGGACGCCTGCCCCATCGCCGCCATCGTGCCGCCGAGAATCAGCATCGGCACGGCCGGCACCGGCACGCCGAGCTGCGTGATCAACACGCTCGCGAACACGGCCCACGGGCCGAGCGACGATGGAATTGCAATGGGAAAGTGCCACACGGCGGCGCTCCTGGAAGACATGCGGGCCGCGCGACGGGGGCCGTCGGACCGGCTGCGCAACGGCCGCCGCGGCACGTCCGCAGCAGACCTTGTGCATCACGGGCATTCTAAACGGGTTTGGCCGGGATCGCGCGGAACACACGCCGTCGGCACAGGCTTCGGGCCGATGGTTGCACCACGTGTGACGATCACGCGTCCGGCCGCTGCGCGAGCCTTGCGACGTGCTCCGCGTAGTCGGGAAACGCGGCAGCCAGCGCGGCTGCATCGGCCAGCTCGAATTCCGCGAACTCGAACCCCGGTGCAACCGTGCAGCCGACCAGCGCGACGTGCTCCGGCGACGCGCAGCGCGCGCCGAACCAGCGCCCGGCCGGCACGACCGTCTGGAACACGGTGCCCGGATGCGTGAGCGGGTTGCCGAGCCGGTGGATCGCCAGCCCGTCGCGCTCGTCGAGCACCCACACTTCGAGCGGATCGCCGGCGTAGAAATGCCAGACCTCGTCGGAACGGATCCGGTGCCACGACGAATAGGCGCCGTCGCACAGCAGGTAGTAGATCGCGGTCGATGCGGCGCGCGGTGCGCCGTCGGCCGGACGCACGACCGAATCGGCAGCACGATAGGTTTCGCGGAAATAGCCGCCCTCGGGGTGCGGCTGCAGGTCGAACTGGCGGATCAGGTCGGTGGCGGAAATCGGCATGGCGGATGACGTCGGTAACGTGAGGAACCGGCATCCGGCTACGGCCCGGTTCGTCGCGGATGCGACCGGGTGCCGCCGGATACCGCTGCGTCGATCGCCGCGGCCATGCGCGCGGCGAAGAAGCGGACACGGTCGATGCTGCCAGAACTGCGGGTCGGGATGCAACCCGCGGGCATGGAATGGCGGGCATGCGCGCACATCCGGGGCGCCCTCGTCCGGACGACGCATGCGTCGAACGCGACAGGCGCACTCACGCGCGCTGCGCAGATCAGCGCGGCGCACGTTCCATCAGGCAGACATCCGGCAAAGGCGCACGGCAGTCTCCTGCCCGCAACCGCTGATGCGTCAGCAACGCACCGCACGCATCACGCCGCCGGCGCACCCGGCGCACCCGGCTCGCTGTGCCGCACCAGCAGCACGGGCCGGTCGGCCGTGCGCAGCAGCGATTCCGCGACGCTGCCGAGCAGCAGCCGGCGCAGCCCGTGCCGCCCGCTGGTGCCCATCACGATCAGGTCGGCGTCGGTTTCGGCCGCCGTGCGCATCAGCACCGTGGCGACATCCTCGCCGTACGCGTCGAGCGCGCGCACGGTGCCCGGCACGTGCTGCTGAGCGAGCTCGGCTTTCGCAGCGTCGAGCACCGGCGTCGCGGCAGCGGTGGCAGCCGCATCGTCGTCGCGCTCGGCCGCGAAGCCCGCGTCGACGTCGACGAGCTGCGGCCGATGCTCGACGACATACGCGCAGGTGACCTCGCCGCCGGACGCCGCCGCGATCCTGATCGCCTCGCTCAGCGCGAGACGCGCGCTCGGGCCGCCGTCGAGCCCGACGAAAATCCGCTTGTACATGGTCCGTCCCTCCGACCGGGCACGCGTCGCGCGTTGTACGACGACGGCCCGTTACCGCAAGCCAACCCGGTGCCGGCTTGCCTGCCGAACAGTCTGCCCCACGTGCCGACGCGCTCGTTGACGCGCGTCAAGCGCGGCCGGCGCGCCCGCTGCTCCACGCCGTTTGCCGCATTTTCAGCTGCCCCTATTACATAAAACGTGTAAAACGCGCACAATTTCATCTTCAAAATAGACGCTGTACGCAGCGGGTGCGAGTTTTGCCCGGTTTTGCCGCGCCGTCCGAGTGCTGCGGGCCGCCCCGACAACAGAATGGCCATCGAATGACCGCCAGTGGAACCCCAACGCGTGATTCCCGAGGGCCCGCGCGCCTCCAGAGCATGTTACGCCAGCCGCTCGCGGCTGGCATCGTCGCGCTGTGCGCCGGCGCGGTGCTGTCGCTCGGCGTCGCGCTGCTGGTGCGCGAGCAGTGGCAAGGCGCCGTCCGTACGCGCTTCGAGCGCCGCACGACGCACGTGACCGCGATGCTGCGCCACGAGCTGCAGTCCGGCGTCGCCGTGCTCGAAGGCGCGCGCGGCGCATTCAGCCTCGTCCCGGAAATGACGCCCGAACAATGGCGCCGGTATGCGGAAACGCTCGATCTCGACAGCGGCCGCTCGCCGGTCCGGCAGATCGGCTATGTGCCGCTGCCGCCCGCGACACGCAGCGCCCTCGCCGGCTCGAAACCGATGCCGGGCGGCGCGCTCGCGGCCGCGGCGCTCAGCGCGCCCCCGTCGAGTTCGCCCGTCGTGCGCTTCGGCGCGTCCGACGCGGCGCCGCTGGCGCGCGCGCTGCAGACCGGCGACATCGCGCTCGGCGTCCACCCGGCCGACGACGATACGTCCCGCGACGCGCGCACCCTCACACTGTTCCTGCCCGTGAGCACCTCGCCGCATGCGGCCGCCACGCCGTCCGGCACGCGCGAAGCCGGCGCCGACGGGATGCTGTTCGCAGCACTGAGCCCGCGGCGCCTGATCGAGCGCGCACTCGACGCGGAACGCGGGATCGACCTGTGGATGACCGCCGGCGGCGATCCGCGCGCGATCGTCAGCGCCGAAACGACGACCGACGAGGCATCGGTTTCGCCCGACCTGCTGCGGCGCACCGACGTGCTGAATTTCGGCGGCACCGTGCTGACGCTCGCCTATTCCGCTGACGGCCGCCCGAGCGCAACCGGCGCGCAGCGCGCGGCCGGCACCGTGCTTGCCGCCGGACTGATCGCGTCGTTCGCGTTCGCGGCGCTCGTCCATGCGCTGATGCGCGGCCGGTCCGGCGCCACGGCCGATTCCGGCGCAAGCAGCCGCGGCATCCTCAACGAGGCGCGGATGATGGGCATTATCCGTTCGTCGATGGAAGCGATCATCACGATCGACGAAAAGCAGACGGTCGTGATCTTCAATCCGATGGCCGAGCAGGTGTTCGGCGTGTCCGCGATGGAGGCGATCGGCGCGCCGCTGTCGCGCTTCATCCCCGAGCGGTTCCGCGCCGCGCACGCGAGGCATGTCGACCAGTTCGGCGTGACGGGCGTCTCCGAACGGCAGATGGGCCGCCAGCGCGTGCTGTTCGGGCTGCGCGCCAGCGGCGAGGAATTTCCGATCGAGGCGTCGATCTCGCAGATTCGCGACGCGTCGGGCAAGCTCTATACGGTGATGCTGCGCGACATCACCGAGCGGCTGCGCGCCGAGAATGCGCTGAAGCAATCGCGCGAGGAATTGCGCGAACTGTCGGCGAACCTGCAGAACGTGCGTGAAGAAGAAAAGACGCGCATCGCGCGCGAGCTGCACGACGACCTCGGCCAGCAGCTCACCGCGCTGAAGATGGACCTGTCGGTGGTCGAGCAGCAGTTGCGCGTACCCGGCCGCGCGCAGCCGGACGAAGGCATGCTGTCGCACCTGCAGGGCATGCGGCGGCTGATCGACGCGACGGTCGCGTCGGTGCGGCGCATCGCGGCCGACCTGCGGCCGGTGATGCTCGACGACCTCGGCCTCGTGCCCGCGATCGAATGGCTCGCGAACGATTTCACGAACCGCTACGGGATCGATGTCGAGCGTCACATCGAAACGGGCGGCCTTACGTTCACCAGCGCGGGTGCGACCACACTGTTCCGCATCGTCCAGGAAGCGCTGACGAACGTCGCGCGCCATGCGGATGCGACGCGCGTCGCGCTGCGGCTCGACATCGAGGCCGGCTTATGCGTGCTGCGCGTCGCGGACAACGGCCGCGGCGCGGCGCCCGGCGGCACGGTCCACGAGGACAAATCGTTCGGCCTGATCGGCATTCGCGAACGCGCGCACATGCTCGGTGGTACCGTGACGATCGATACCGCGCTCGCGCGCGGTTTCTCGATTACCGTCGCGTTACCGCTCAGTACCGTTCAACAGGAAACCCTCATCACATGATCAAGGTGCTCATCGCCGACGACCATACGCTCGTACGCGACGGTCTGCGGCACATCCTCCAGAACGCCAGCGGATTCGAGGTGGCTGGCGAAGCCTGTGACGGCCCGTCGACGATCGCGCTCGTGCGCTCGACGCCTGCGCAGGTGCTCGTGCTCGACCTGTCGATGCCGGGTCGCAACGGCGTCGAACTGATCAAGCAGATCAAGGACGAGAAGCCCGCGCTGCGCGTGCTCGTGCTGACGATGCACGCGGAGCAGCAATATGCTGTGCGCGCATTCCGCGCGGGTGCGTCAGGCTATCTGACGAAGGAAAGCGCGAGCGCCGAGCTGGTGGGCGCGGTCACGAAAGTGGCATCGGGCGGCGTCTACGTGAGCCTCGCGATGGCCGAGCAGTTCGCGCAGAGCCTGAACGAGCCGGCCGAGACGCTGCCGCACCAGCGGCTGTCCGATCGCGAATTCGACGTGTTCCGGCGGATCGCCGCCGGCCAGACGCTGACCGAGATCGCGCACGCGCTGTGCGTGAGCGCGAAGACGGTCAGCACCTACAAGACGCGGATCCTGGAAAAGATGCAGATGCCGCACGAAGCGGCTCTGGTGCGTTACGCGATGCGGCACAAGCTGCTCGACGAAACGGACGACGTGTAACGGACGACGTGTAGCAGCGGATGGCGGGTTTGACCGGCCGCGCGGCATGCGGCCGGTAACGGTGCGTGATTTTTACCTGGCGGGCACCGGGCACGCGAGATCGCCTTCCTCGCAGGACAGATAGGCCTTCAGCGTTTCCGTACGCGCTTTCGTCAGATCGTCGAGGCAGGTCGATACGACCATCGGATACACACTGCCGCCCTCGGCGTTCGCGCTGGAGAAACCGCATTCGGCGTCGCGGTATGCGATCCACGCGCGCTGCGCATTCACCAGTTTGTCGGCAAGCGGCCGTGCATCGCGCAGGCGCGCGGTGACGGCCTGGTAGGTCCGGTTCAAATCCCCGTCGGATTTCTTGTACGCGCGATCGGCACATGCCGTCATCGTCGCCTGATCCGTTGCGTCCGCACAATTCGCCTGTGCATGGGCGACGTTCGCCGCCAGTGCCAGCGAGCACAGCAGACCGGTCAAGACACGCATGGATGCTCCTTGTTGTTCGTTGAAGTCGTGGAAGCCGGTGCGGAGCCTGACGCCCCTGCCGCGCCTCGGCGCGCGGCGACACCGTCCGCGATGCTAGCGCACGCGCGTCCGCTTGTCAGCCGGCATCATGCTCGCGCGTCGGCTTGCATATCAGCCACGCGCACCTGCACTGAAAAAATTGATACGCCGCTTCAGGCCAGCGCTATCGCGTCCATCCCTTCCCGCTTCCGCGCATTTCGCGTTCGTGCCGCAGAGCGGGCATGACGGAAGGCACGCGCACCACGCTCGCCCCGGCTCATTCGTGCATGCAGAAACGAAAAACCCGTACACGGATACCGTGCACGGGTTTCGGGGGAACCGCAAATCGGGCGCCGTTGCCGGCGCCGGCCGGCTTAGTGGCCGAAGTACACCGACGAACGATCGGCGGCGGCCGGCACGACCACGCGTTGGCCCGACTGCGACGTCGCAGCGGCGTTCGCGCCGTAGCCCGTTGCGTCAGCCTGCGCGCCGGTGTTCTGCGCGGCGGCGATCTTTGCCTGTGCGGCCTGGATGTTTTCCGGATAGTTCACCCAGTCGTTCGGGTTGTAGCCGGCCTTTTCGAGCTGGACCAGCTCGGCGCGCACTTGTGCGCGCGTCAGCGGCTGCTGGTTCGATTGGGCGAACGAGACGACCGGTGCGGCCACCAGGGCGGCCAGTGCAACTGCCTTGATCAGCGATTTCATGATGCGTTACCTCCGGGATTGTTTTGTCAGGCGCTTCGGACTCGGGGTCGTTGCGCATGAGTAGAAGTCTAGGAGGCGCGACTATCAGGGTAAATACTTAAATCGCAAATTCACTGTTGACGGAAACCGTACAATTTCGCCGGAATATCCTCAATCATCATACGATTATCGGCATTCATGCGCCGAATGCTGCGATACGGCATCTGGCGCGCGCTACCCGCGCGTCAGCGCGATTGGTCGATGTCCGCCGACGCCATCAGCCTGTCGAACAGCAGTGCCTTGAGGCGGACCAGGTCGTCGGCGCCGGTCTCGCCGAACGCCGCGTGATGCAGCGTCAGTGCCGGCGCCGCCGGATCGGCATGCACGGCCCGCACCGTGCCGTCGAGCGCCAGCTGCTCGACGCGGCCGCCCGCCGCATACGGCAGCAGCACGCGCAGCGGCTCTCCGATTGCGGCGATCGTCCGGTCGACCGCGATCGACAGCCCGCTCAAGCTGATGTCGTGCACCATTCCGATGCCTTCCGCCCCGTCGGCTCCCCCCGTGCAGCAGGCCGCGATCCGCGCAGGCACGCGCGGCTCTGCGCGCGTACGCAGCCGGTCGACGAAACCGGGTGGCGACAGGATCATGAACGGCGCGGCGCCCGACACCTGCACCGACTCGACCGTCGCGCCGAAACGGGACACCGCCGCCCGGCCGATCGCTACCGCTTCGATGTCGTCGCCGCGCGCGAAGTCGAACACTGCCGCCGGCTGCGGCTCGACGAACAGCGCGCCCGACGCGGCGACGCCGATCAGCCGGAAGCGCTGCAGCGCGCGTGTCGTGCCGACCCGGCGGCGGATACCGATCGCGGCGCCGGCCGACAGCCCCATGCGCGTGGCGGGCGGCACCGCGCCAAGCTCGTGCGGCTCGGCATCGGCGTCATCGCGCACGCGCACACGCACGGGCCGGAAATGGTCGAACAGGAAAGCATGCTGCGCGGCATCGCCCAGTGTCGTGCCGGCCGGCAGCAGCGCGGCGCCGTCCACATCGTAGAGATCGAAACCGAGCGGAACGCCAACGGAGAGGTCGTCGCGTGCTAGCGCGACGTAGTCGGTGGGAAGTCGCATCGGAGAAGCGCGGAACAACCGCGCGAGCTGTCGTGACAACATGATTACGGCAGCGTCGCGCGAAATCTGAACGGCTTCGTTACTGCGAGGCGCCCGTCGCGTCGGGAGCGACCGGCGCGGGCGGCTGGGTCGGCGTGGCAGAAGGTGCGACGGCCGGCGCCGCACCGATGCCCGCGCCGCCGTCGCTCGTCGTACTTGCGCCCACTGCCGGCGGCTGCGCTGTCTGCGGCTGCGATGCGCCCGACGACAACGCGGCGGCCGATGCGGCCACTTCGGACGCTGGCATCCATTCCTCGACGATGCCGCCGGACGCCGCTTCGGGCGCCGATGCCGCCGACGCGCCCGATGCCGCGCCTTCGTCGGCCTCCGATGGAGGCTCCGTGCGCTGCGTCCTGACTGGCGCGGGCGCCTTCGTCGGCTCGGGCCTGAACCACGTGTCGAACAGATCCGTCGCACGCTCGCGCAGCGACGCGAACCAGCCGGGCGACGGCTCCGTATCGAATTTCGCCTTCGTGTCGACGATCCGGGCGCGCTGCGCGCGCTGGAAGAAATCGCCGACGATCGGCAGCGCACTGTGCGCGCCCTGCCCCCAGTAATCGCTGCGCAGCGTCACGCGGCCGTCGTCGAACCCGACCCACGCACCGGCGACGAGGCCCGGCTGCATCAGGATGAACCAGCCGTCCGCGTTGTCCTGCGTCGTGCCCGTCTTGCCGGCTACATCGCCGCGAACGCCAAAGCGCGTGCGGATGCTGCCGCCCGTGCCGCGCGTCACGACATCGCGCATCACGTCGAGCAGCGTCTTGTCGGTTTCGGCGTCGAGCGCGCGCTCGGGCGGCGCCGGCGCGTACTCGGCGAGCACGTCGCCCTGGCGGTTCTCGATGCGCGTCACCATTTGCGGTTCGACATACAGCCCGCCGTTCGCGATCGTCGCGTACGACGCGACCATCTCCTTCAGCGTGACCGGGCTCGTGCCGAGCGCGAGCGACGGCACGCGTTCGAGCGGGCTTTCGCGCACGCCCATGTCGCGCGCGAGCCGTGCGACCGCCGTGGGCCCGACCTTCTCCATCACCTGCGCGGTGATCCGGTTGCGCGACAGCGCGACCGCGTCGCGCAGCGTCATCGGTTTGCCCGTAGGCGGCACGTCGTCGTTCGGCCGCCAGATCTCGCCGCCCTTCAGCGGGATCTCGACCGGCTGGTCGATGAACGTGTCGTCCGGCTTCATCCCGCCCGCGAACGCGGCGCCATAGACGAACGGCTTGAACGTCGAGCCCGGCTGGCGCCGTGCCTGCGCGACGTGATCGAACGGCTCGTTGGTGAAGTCGCGGCTGCCGACCCATGCGCGGATCTGCCCGTCGCGCGGATCGATCGCGAGGAAGCCGGCCTGCACGTCGGTCTTCGTCTTGCAGAGCGCACGCATGAAGCCGCGGTCGGCCGCGAGCATCTTCATCGCGGCCGCGTCGTCCTTGCCCGCGTCCTGCGCGGCCTTGTACTCGGGCGACTCGCGCATGAAGGTGCGGAACACCTCGTTGTCGGTGCCGCAGCCGTCGCGGCCGCTCCACGCGTTGTTCGCGATGCCCTGCAACTGGTTGCCCTGCAGCGTGAGCGCCTGCGTCGCCATCTGCTGCAGCCGCGAGTCGATCGTCGTGCGCACGATCAATCCGTCCGAGTAGATGTTGTAGTCGTTGCGGTCGGCCCACGCGATCAGCCATTTGCGCAACTGCTGCGCGAAATGCGGCGCCGGCCCCGGCGGCTCCTTCTGGCGCTCGAAATCGATGCGCAGCGGCCGGCGCTGCAACTGTGCGAACTGCGCCGCCGACAGCTTGCCGTACTTCACCATCTGGCCGAGCACCGTGTTGCGCCGCTGCAGCGCACGCTCGGGATTCAGCACCGGGTTGTAATAGCTGTTGCCCTTCAGCATCCCGACGAGCGTCGCGCTGTCGAGCACGTCGAGCTCGTCGGCCGACTTGTCGAAATAGGTACGCGCGGCCATCTCGACGCCGTACGCGTTGTACAGGAACGGCACCGTGTTCAGGTAGGTTTCGAGGATCTGGTCCTTGCTGTAGACGGCCTCGATCTTCAGCGCGGTGATCGCCTCCTTGATCTTGCGCGTAAGCGTCGGCGCGCGGCCGATCTCGTCCGGATACAGGTTGCGTGCGAGCTGCTGCGTGATCGTCGAGCCGCCCTGGCGGCTGCCCGAGAACGTGTGGAGCGCGGCCGACGCGGTGCGTTTCCAGTCGAGGCCGTGATGCTCGTAGAAGCGATGATCCTCGGTCGCGATCAGCGCGTCGACCATGTGCGGCGAGATCTGCTTGAGCGGCACCCACTCGCGGTTCGACGGCTTGAATTCGGCCAGCAGCTTGCCGTCGGCGGACAGCACCTGCGCCGGTTGGTCGACGCGCGCCTTGCGGATGTCGCCGATGCCCGGCGTGAACGGGATCAGCGCGATCACGTACAGCACGAACAGCACCGGCACGGCGGCGGCCGTGAGCAGTACGCCGCGGCGCGTGGGACGACGGAGGTGCTGCCATGCGGCGGCGGCGAGAGGCTTGACCCTCGCGACGGCGGCAGCCGCGACGGGTTGGGCGCGCGCGACCCAGCTGGCACAGAAGTCACGCACTGACGACACGTTTCGGCGATTCACGCGGGTGGAGCTCGGCTGAAAAGGGTGCATCGTACCAAAACTCGCGCGGCCCGCCGGCCGTGGCGGCCTTGCGCCGGCGCGCACCGCACGGCTTCGCGACCGGCTGCACGCAAAAAAGGCGCGTGCTCCCGCAACGGGAACGACGCGCCAGGCCTGGTACGACAACCGGGCAGCCGCGCGACGGCGGCCGATCTGCGCCGCGACTCAGCGCACGAGAAAACCGTAGGTCAGAGGATCGCGTTCGTCGACGATCCAGTTCGCGAAACCGCAGATATACGCGCTGCCTTCCACTTCCGGGATCACGGCCGGGATGTCGCCGACCGTCGTCTCGCGCAGCACGCGCCCCTTGAAGATGGTGCCGACGATCGATTCGTTGACGAGCGTGTCGCCGGCCGCGAGCAGCCCGCGCTGGTACAACTGCGCGACGCGCCCGCCGGTGCCGGAACCGGTCGGCGAGCGGTCGACCTCGCGATCCGCGAACACGCAGCAGTTCGCCTGCGTCGAACCCGGATGGCGCGGCGCGTTCGCGATGATCGTGCCGTAGATATGGTTGATTTCCGGAATCTCCGGATGCACGACCGGGTACTTCGCATTCGCGGCAGCCTTCACTTCCGCGCCGAAGCGAATCAGCTTTTCCACCGCCGCCTCGCGCACCGGCAGGTCGAACGGTGCGCCGTCGACGTAGAAGTAGAACGCGCCGCCATACGCGATGTCGCCGGTCACGGTGCCGAACGACGGCGTATCGACCGACACGTCGCGCCGCCAGATGAACGACGGCACGTTGACGAAGCGCACGGGCCCCGCATGCTCGCCGTCCCACTTGACGAAGGCCTCGATGAAGCCGCACGGCGCGTCGATGCCGACCCGCGTTTCCGGCACCGTGCGCTGCACCCAGCCGAGTTCGACCGCGGCGGTCGACAGCGCGATCACGCCGTGCCCGCAATGGTCGCTGTAGCCTTCGTTGTGCACGAAGATCACGCCGAAATCGGCGTTCGGCGACACGGGCTCGGTCAGATAGCCGCCGTACATGTCGGCGTGGCCGCGCGGTTCGAACATCAGCGCGCGGCGGATCTCGTCGGCGTTCTCCTTGAGCCATGCGCGGCGCTGGACGATCGTGTCGCCAGGCAGGCGCGGCAGCCCGCTCGTGACGATGCGGAACGCTTCGCCGCCCGTATGGACTTCGACGGTGGAAAGGGATCGGGAAATTTTCATGGTCGATCGAATGCGTTGAAACGAAGGACGGCGGCCGGGCCGCCGTCCGATGGCAGGCTGGCCGGTTATTTCGCGTACGGCTCGGGCAGGCCGTTGCGGATCACGTAGACGGACGTGGGCGCGCCCTTCAGGTCGCCGTTCGCGTCGAACGAATAGGTGCCCGCGACGCCCGCATAGTTCGACTTCGCGAGCTGCGCGATCAGCTTCGCCTTGTCGGTGGTCGTGCCGGCCTTGACCATCGCGTCGGCGAGCAGCTTCACGCCGTCGTAGTAGTTGACGCCGTAGACCTGCGTATCCATGTGATAGGCGTCGTGGTACTTCTTCAGGAATTCGCGCCCGGCCGGCGTCTTCTCGAGCGCGACGCCGCCCTGCGCGCAGTAGACGATCGCTGCCGCATCGCCCGCCACCTTGCCCATGTCGGCCGAGCAGATGCCGTCGCCGCCGAGCAGCTTCGCGCGCAGCCCGCGCTGCTTCATCTGCTTGGCCATCGGCGCGCCCTGCGCCGCATAGCCGCCGAAGAAGATCACGTCGGGGTTGCCGGCCTTGATCTTGGTGAGGATGCCGAGGAAATCGGTGGCCGACGAACTCGTGTATTCCTGGTCGACGATCCTGATCCCGTTCGCCTTCGCGACGTTCATGAACTGCTCGGCGACGCCCTGCCCGTATGCGGTGCGATCGTCGACGACGGCCGCGGTTTTCGCGTTCAGCGTCTTCGCGGCGAACGTGGCCATCGTGCCGCCGAGCTGCTCGTCGCTCGCGCCGATCCGGAAGATGTTCTTGAAGCCCTGCCGTGTGAGCGCCGGATTCGACGCAACCGGCAGGATCGGCACGCCCGCATTCGAATACACGCGCGATGCCGGGATCGCGACGCCCGAGTTGTACGGCCCGAGCACCGCGACGACGCCCTTGTCGACGAGGTTCTGCGCGACCTGCACGCCGGCCTTCGGGTCGGCCTGGTCGTCGTCGGACACCAGCTTGAACGTGACGGCCTTGCCGGCCACCTTCACGCCGGCCTTGTTGAGTTCGTCGACGGCAAGGCGCGCGCCGTTTTCGTTGTCCTTGCCGTTCGCGGCCTGCGGGCCCGTCAATGGCGCCGAATGGCCGATCATCACGACTTCCTGCGCGTGCGCGGAAGTCAGCGCGCCGGCGGCAATAGCCACCGACAGCGCGGTAACGAGGTGTCGCATGATGTCTCCTGATTGGTTTTGTGTGAAACCAATGTAGGACACGCGTGGTCACATCGCAAGCAATTTAAAAATAACTTTCACGATTCTGGTCATATTTCAGACCAGAACGAAGCCGTGCGCATCACTTCGGCGCGATGTCGCGCCGCACGCGGCGGATATGCTGCTCGACATAGAACGCGGCCGCATCGGCATCGCCGGACACGATCGCCTCGTAGATCAGCCGGTGTTCGGACACGTAGAGCCGGATCCGGCCGGCGTCGTAGATGCCGTCGTCCTTCAGCCGCTTCCACAGCGGCTGGTCCATCGTCTTCGCGACCTCGTCCGCGATCTTCACGATCAGCGGGTCGCCGGTCATCAGCGCGAGCTGCCGGTGGAACAGCCGGTCGCTCTCGTTCCACAGCGCGCGCTGATGCGGATCGTCGACGTCGGTGATGGTTTCCATCTGCGCGAGATAGCGCTCGGCGCCCGGATCGGCGCGGCCATGCGAGGCCGCGAGGCGCGCGATCGCGGGTTCCAGGATCAGCCGCACGTCGAGCGTCGATGTCGGGCTGAAATCGGCCTCGGACGCCGCACGCGTGTCGCCGCGTTCCGCCAGCACGTCGAGCGGCGACGCGACGACGTAGGTGCCCGAATTGCGCTTCGTGAACACCAGCCCTTCGTTCTGCAGCGCGCCGAGCGCCTCGCGCACGGCCGGCCTTCCAACCTGGAACAGCACCGCGAGCTCGCGCTCGGACGGCAGCCGCGAATCGGCCGCGTAGCGCCCCGCGCGAATCTCGTCGCGGATCTTCTCGGCGACCTGCTCGTAGATCTGCAGCGGCCTGAAACCGCCTTCGAGTGATTCGGGACGCGCGGACATCATCGTTTGGCTCCTGCCCGGTCGCGGGCGTGGACTTGGAATGGGTTCGCACTATACCGGAGCGGCGCCGGCATCGAGACCACGGCGACCCTTCTGGACAGATATTAGAACCAAAACCGGCGCTTCGCTTTATTTTCAGGGTTGCCGGCACGACGGAAAGTGGTATAGATTCGATCCACGCTGCCTCCGTGTCACGGCATCCGGCAGCCCCCTGGCGGGCGCGTCATGCGCCCGCCGCCCACGCTCACCGACACCTGCGACGTACACGATGACCGCCCTTTCCCGGATTCCCGTTTTCGATGCGACCGACACGGCCGCGCTGCTCGATTACCCGGCGCTGCTCGCCACGCTCAGGCAGGCCGTCGCCGAGTACGCGGCGGGCGAGATCGTCAGCCCCGAACGCCTGGTCGTGCCCCTGCAGGCAGGCGGCGTGATGTTGTCGATGCCGTCGAGCGCGCGCGACCTTGCCACCCACAAGCTCGTGAACGTGTGCCCCGGCAACGGCGCGCGCGGGCTGCCGACGATCCTCGGCCAGGTGACCGCGTACGATGCGACCACCGGCGAGATGCGCTTCGCGCTCGACGGCCCGACGGTCACCGGGCGCCGCACGGCGGCCGTCACCGTGCTCGGCATCGACGCGCTGCATGGCGCCGCGCCGCGCGACATCCTGCTGATCGGCACCGGCAAGCAGGCGGCCAATCACGCGGAAGCGCTCGCAGCGATCTTTCCCGATGCGCGCCTTCACGTGCGCGGCACCAGCGCCGCCAGCGCGGCCGCCTTCTGCGCCGCGCACCGCGCGCAAGCGCCGCGGCTCGCACCGCTCGACGGCGACGCGATTCCCGATGCGATCGACGTCGTCGTCACGCTGACGACGAGCCGCACGCCCGTCTACCGCGAGGCCGCGCGCGAAGGCCGGCTCGTGGTCGGCGTCGGCGCGTTCACCGCGGATGCGGCCGAGATCGACGCGAACACGGTGCGCGGCAGCCGGCTCGTCGTCGACGATCCGGCCGGCGCGCGCCACGAGGCCGGCGACCTGATCGTCGCGCAGGTCGACTGGCAGCACGTCGCGTCGCTCGCCGACGTGCTGGGCGGCGCGTTCGCCGTCGGCGGACCGCTGCTGTTCAAGAGCGTCGGCTGCGCCGCGTGGGATCTCGCCGCGTGCCGCACCGCACGCAATGCGCTGGACGCGCGCCAGGCCGGCTGACCCGGCAGCAAAACCCGCCGGCCGCGTGCGCGGCGTCGGTGCGGCATCGCAATATCCGGCGTGCCCGGCATTTCCCGTACGCGCTGTAGGAAATGCCCTACAACGCGTCGAAGCGGCCTACACGAACTTCCAATTCGGCCGATTTCATTTTTTGCGGCACAACACGATACTGCCGGCATGAATGCCAGCCTGTCCCCCGCCGCGCTCAGGGTGTTTCTCGTCGATCACGCCGTCGCCGTCCGGCAGCGAATCGCGCTGCTCGTCGGCGCGATTCGCGGCGTCGCCGTCGTGGGCGAAGCGGAAGACGGCCAGCACGCGTGGACGCAGATCCGCGGCAGCCGGGCGGACGTCGTGATCGTGGACCTGCGGCTCGCGGACGGCAGCGGCCTCGACCTGATCGGGATGCTGTCGAAGGCCGCGCCGCGCATCGTCACGATCGTGCTGACGAATCATTCGGCGCCGGCATTCAGAGAGGCATGCGCGTCGGCCGGAGCCGACTACTTCTTCGACAAGACCGTCGAATTCGACGCCGCGTGCCGTGTCATCGAATCCCTGGTGCACGCTCGCGTGCACCAACCCTGACAAGCCGGAGCGACGACTCATGCCCACCGCCACCGCCTGCGCCGCCGACGTCCCCGTCGCGCCCCGACCGACGACTCCGCCTCGTGCGGTCACGCGCGCCGACGCCGCCAAACATCCCGCCGCACGCTGCTCGGCCTGCGCGATGCGCTCGATGTGCCTGCCGCCGCAACTGACGGCCGCCGAATACGGCCGTCTCGACGCGATCATTTGCACGACCCGGCAGGTTCGCCAGGGCGACGCGCTGTTCCGCACCGACGATCCGTTCCAGAGCATCTATGCGGTGCGCGCGGGTTCGGTCAAGACGGTGATGATGCATCGCGACGGCCGCGAGCACGTGACGGGCTTCCAGATCGCCGGCGAAACGCTCGGGATGGACGGCATCGGCAGCGGCCAGCACTGCTGCGACGCGATCGCACTCGAAGACAGCGTCGTGTGCGTCATCCCGTTCGGTGCGCTCGAAGCGGCGTGCCGCGAGATCAAGCCGATGCAGCACTTCCTCTATCAGATGCTGAGCAGCGAGATCGTGCGGAAATCGAGCCAGATGCTGCTGCTCGGCACGATGTCGGCCGAACAGCGCGTCGCGCATTTCCTGCTGAACCTGTCGTCGCGCTTCGAGGCGCGCGGCTATTCGGCGACCGAATTCAACCTGCGGATGACGCGCGAGGAAATCGGTTGTTATCTCGGGATGAAGCTGGAAACGGTCAGCCGGATGTTCTCGCGGTTCCATCGCGAAGCACTGGTCGAAACCCGCGGCAAGCGCGTGCGCATCATCGACGCGCAAGCGCTCGCGCGGGTCTGACTCGGGCCAGACGTACGCGCCGGCATCGTCCTCGTCCGCGCGGCATGGCACGCCGTGCGTCACGGAGCCGTGCCATCGGTCGCCGCGTCGCGCAGCATCACCCTGCCACCGCCCGCCTGCCACGCGACCAGCGTCTGTTCGGCCTGGGCGAACGCGCGGTGCAGCGCATCGTCCACGTCCTCGCCGCTGCACGGCGGCAGCGACCCGAGCGCCTCGTCGTGAAACACCAGGTCGAGCCGCACGTCGTATTTGCGCGCCCCGTCGGCCGCCACCCGCGATTCGATTGCGAGGTGACAGCCGTCGATCAGCGCGCGAAACCGTTCGAGCCGCACCAACTGCGCGCCGGCTTCGGCTTCGATCGCGGCCGAACCGGTGAATCCGAGGCAGGCGATCTGCATGCCCACGCCCATGTCGTTTCTCCTGACGGGGCCGCCCGCTCGTCGACCGCCTTGCATGCACCGCCCGAGCCGAAAGGCGGCGGTGCGTATTTCCCGTGGCGTGGCGCGGATTCTTCGATCGCTGGCCTGCCGATAAGTCTGTCCGCACCTCTGTCGGCGCGGCACCGTTCATACGTTGAATACCTGCGACGTCTTCATCTCGATCCACGTCATTCCGGCCCGCAGCCCTTCGATCATCGCCTCGCGCTCGGTCGGATACGCATGGCTGTGCTCGAACGTATGATGAAAGCGCGCGGCGCCGCTGCCGTGCTCGACCGACACGCGGCAGCGGAATTCGCCCGATTCGCACGGGCGCGTCTCGACCTCGACCGACCAGTCGCGTTCGTGAATGTTGCCCTGCAGAGTCATGTGCCCTCCTGCGGTGTCAATCGCCGAGCCGGAAGTGGCCGCTGTGCAGCAGCACCGGCCGGCCGCCGATTTCCTCGAGCATCCGTCGTGCCATCGCTTCGATCGCCGGCCGGTGCCCGTCGAACGCGGCCAGCAGGTCGCGTTCGAGCAGCGACGGCGCGCCGAAATGGTCTTCCAGTGCCTCGGCCGTGACCGCGCACTGCACGCAACGTCCGTCGACCAGCGCCGAAAACGCGACGACCAGATCGCGCGCGCAATATTCGGCCGGCTCGGGCGGGAAGGTAATCTGCATCTGTCCGCCTGTCATTGTCGTGATGACTCCATGACGAGAGCATAGTGGCGCGCGCGGCCGCCCGCTTGACCCACGTCAACCGGTTCGCTGCACCGCACGATCGCGGTGCGGTATCGTGCCGCCGATTCAGTCCGCGTCGGGCTCGATCGCCGCGCCGCGCTGCGCGAGCAGCTCGCGCAGCACGCTGCGGTGGCAATGGCGCTCGTCGTCGCAGTAGCAGCCGATCGAGAACGCGGTGGTCGCCGACAGCGCCGCCAGCAGGTCCAGCACCTTTGCCGGATCGCCATGCGCCATCTCCGCGCGGAAGTGGCGCTTGAACGCGTTCCATTCGGCATCGGTTTCGGCGGCCTGCGCCTGCGCGACGAGCTCGGGGCTCGGCGACAGCGTCGGCAGCCATACATCATAGTAGTTGCGCGACGCAAATTCCGCCTTCGGTACGCCGCGCGGCGGCCGCCGCACCGTCCCGATCCGCAGGCCCTCGCCGGCCGCGCGCGGCGTGCCGAGCTGGATGATCCGGATGCCCATGTCGCTCCTCTGTCCTGTGTCCGATTCCTTGATCGTACCGCCGCGCCTGGGCACGCGTCAGCCGGGTAGCACGCATCGCGGCCGCGCAACAAAAAACCGGCTGCCTCCGCGACGGGAGACAGCCGGTTCGGCCAGCAGCGTTGCGCGCCGGACGCGCGACGATCAGACGCCGCTCTTCAGCACCTTGCCGATTGCGTCGGCAACGATGCCGACGTTCGAGTCGTTCAGGCCCGCCACGCACATCCGGCCGGAACGCAAGATGTACACGCCGTGCACTTCGCGCAGCGCGTCGACCTGCGATTCGGTCAGCCCCGTGTACGTGAACATCCCGCGCTGCTTCACGTAGCGCGTGAGCGCTTCGCCGCTGACGTGGTCGCGCAGGCCGTCATGGATCGACTGGCGCATCCGCGCGATGCGGCGGCACATCGCCGAGAGTTCCTCTTCCCACTGCTTGCGCAGCGCGGGCGTGTTGAGCACGGCCGCGACGACCTTCGCGCCGTAGGTTTGCGGGTTGCTGTAATTCGAGCGCACGGCGCCGGCCAGCTGGCCGAGCACGCGCTCGGCCGCGGCCGCATCCTCGCAGACGACGCTCAGGCCGCCCACGCGCTCGCCGTACAGCGAGAAGTTCTTCGAGAACGAGTTCGCGACCAGCGCCGGCACGCCGCGGCGGGCCAGCTCGCGCACCGCGAACGCATCCGCGTCGAGACCCGCGCCGAAGCCCTGGTATGCCATGTCGACGAACGGCAGCAGGCCGCGCGCCTCGATCACGTCGATCAGCTTTTCCCACTGGCCTTCGTCGAGGTCTACGCCGGTCGGGTTATGGCAGCACGCATGCAGCAGCACGATGCTGCGCGCCGGCAGCGCGTCGAACGCCGCGAGCATCGCTTCGAACTTCAGGCCGCCCGTCGCCTCGTCATAGTACGGATACGTGTTTACCGTGAAGCCGGCGCGCTCGAAGATGAAGCGATGGTTTTCCCAGCTCGGATCGCTGAGCCACACCTGCGCGTCCGGGAAGTAGCGCTTCAGGAAATCGGCGCCCACCTTCAGCGCCCCCGAGCCGCCGAGCGTCTGCAGGGTCGCGATGCGGCCGGCCGCGCGGGCCGGGTGATCGGCGCCGAACACGAGCGCCTGCACGGCGTCGCGATACGCGGCCAGGCCGACCATCGGCAGATACGGCTTCGGGCCGCTCTCGCGCTGCAGCGCGGTTTCAGCTTCGCGCACGGCGCCCATCACCGGAATCCGGCCTTCGGCATCGAAGTAGATGCCGATGCTCAGGTTGACCTTCTGGTCGCGCGGATCTTTCTGGAAGTTCTCGTTGAGCGTCAGGATCGGGTCGCCCGGGTACGCGTCGATGTGTTCGAACATGGCTTGAGTCGGTCTCGTTTGGAAGAATGGTCGGTGGTGGCCTGCTTCAGCCTGCGGACGCACTGTCGCGCACCGCATAGCCAGCATTCTTCTGACGGAAGCGATACCCGATCGCGAGCACCGCGAGCCAGACCGGGATCAGGTACACCGACAGGCGGAGATCCGGCGTCAGGTACATCACGACGAGAATGCCGGCCATGAATGCCAGGCACAGGTAATTCGTGAAAGGATAGCCCAGACTGCGGAAGGAAGTCTTCTCCCCGGCTGCGCGCTTGGCCTGGCGGAACTTCAGGTGGATCAGGCTGATCATCGCCCAGTTGATGATCAGCGCCGACACGACGAGGCCCATCAGCACCTCGAACGCCTTGCCCGGCATGAAGTAGTTGACCAGCACGCACGCGCCGGTGGCGAGCGCCGACGCGCCAAGCGCGGCGAGCGGAATGCCGCGCTTGTTCACCGAGCACAGCACCTTCGGCGCGTTGCCCTGCTGCGCGAGGCCGAACAGCATCCGGCTGTTGCAGTACACGCCGCTGTTGTAGACCGACAGCGCGGCGGTCAGCACGACCACGTTCAGCACGTTCGCGACCAGGTTGCTGCTCAGCGCGTGGAAGATCAGCACGAACGGGCTGCCGCCGCTGACGACCTTCTCCCACGGATACAGCGACAGCAGCACGGCGAGCGCACCGATGTAGAAAATCAGGATGCGGTAGATGACCTGGTTGGTCGCGCGCGGGATGCTGTGCTTCGGATCGTCGGCCTCGGCCGCCGTGATGCCGACGAGTTCGAGCCCGCCGAACGAGAACATGATCGCGGCCATCGACATCACGAGGCCCGACACGCCGTTCGGGAAGAAGCCGCCGTGCTGCCACAGGTTCCTGACGCTGGCCTCCGGCCCGGCATTGCCGCTCGCGAGCAGCCAGCCGCCGAAACCGATCATCCCGACGATCGCCGCGACCTTGATGATCGAGAACCAGAATTCCGTCTCGCCGTACGACTTCACGCTGGTCAGGTTGATCAGGTTGATGACGACGAAGAACACGAGCGCCGACACCCAGGTCGGCACGCCCGGCCACCAGTACTGCACGTAGATCCCGACGGCCGACAGTTCGGCCATGCTGACGAGGATGTACAGCACCCAGTAGTTCCAGCCGGACAGGAAGCCCGTGAAGTGGCCGAAATACTTGTTGGCGAAATAGCTGAACGAACCTGCGACGGGCTCGTCGACGACCATCTCGCCGAGCTGGCGCATGATGAAGAACGCAACGATGCCGGCCACCGCATAGCCGAGCAGCACGGACGGGCCGGCCATCTTGATCGTCTGCGCGATGCCGAGGAACAGCCCCGTGCCGAGCGCGCCGCCGAGCGCAATCAGCTGGATGTGCCGGTTCTTCAGCCCGCGCTTCAGGCCGTCGCTCTCGTTTCCAGAAACCATGTCTTCTCCACTCTGTCCGCCTCCGCCTGAAGCGGGGCGGCGCGCCTCGGTGTGCCGGGCGCTGTTTTTGCTGTGCCGGCGGCGTTCGTGGAGCCGCCGGGTTGGGGACTGCAATCTTCGCGTGGCGGCGCCCGATTCGCGTCGGCGTGCCCGCCAGACCGGCCACCGACTTGTCGCCCACGCCGCATTGCTGCGGCCACACACGAAAATCCGGCGTCAGTTTAGCGTCGCGACGGCGAAATCGGGTTTCGTAACCCGTTCATGCAAACCCTACATTATGAGATAAGATTGCATCCAGGAGACAAATGAGGAAATAAAAATGCCTGAACCGGTTCTCGACCGCATCGATCGCCACTTGCTTTCGATCCTGCAGGAGAACGGCCGTGCGTCGAACCTCGATCTGGCGAAGGCCGTCGGGCTGTCGCCCGCACAGACATTGCGGCGCCACCGGCGGCTGGAAGAGATCGGCGCGATCCGCCGCTACGAAACCCGGCTCTGCCCCGACACGCTCGGCTTCGGCGTCACCGCGTTCGTGCACGTGACGATGGAGCGCGGGCATATCCGCGATCTGTCGAAGTTCCAGAAACTGGTGTCCGATCTCGCGCAGATCCAGGAGTGCTTCTCGGTGACGGGCGACATCGACTATGTGCTGAAGGTCGTCGCGCACGACCTGAAGGGGCTGTCGCAGTTCCTGCTCGAAACGCTGATGCGGATTCCCGGCGTGAGCGGCGTGCATTCAAGCGTGTGCCTCGACGAGATCAAGTGCACGAGCGCGATGCCGGTGGAAAGCTGATTTACCAGGGCGAACGCCCTGCACGTTCGGCAGCCACCTTCACCGCACCGCCTCGAACGCACTGATCAGCAACGCCCCCGCCGCAATCACCGCACATCCCGCAGCGCGGCGCGGCGTCAGCCGCTCGCCGAGATACACGCGTGCGATCAGCGCCGCGAACACCACGCTGGTTTCGCGCAGCGCCGACACGGGGCCCATCGGCGCGCGATCCATCGCCCAGATCACGATGCCGTACGCGAGCGCCGCGAACACGCCGCCGCATGCAGCCTTCGCCGTCTCGCCGACATCCTGCGTCAGCCGCAGCGGCCCCGCGCGCAGCCGGTAGTACGCGGCCATCATCGCCCCCGTCAGCACGAACATCCACGCGGTATAGCCCACCGTGCTGCCGCTTTCCCGCACGCCGATCCCGTCGACCACGCTATAGGCCGCGATCGACACGCCGGTCGCGAACGCGGTCGGCAGCACTTGCGTCATCCGGTGCTTCGCGCCGCGCCCGCCCTCCAGCCCGATCGCCATGATGCCCGCGCAGATCAGCACGAGCCCGCCTTGCGCGCCGGCGTTCAGGTGCTCGCCCGCGAACGCCGCCGCGCCGAGCGTGACGAGCAGCGGCGCAGTGCCGCGCGCGACCGGGTAGGCAACGGTCAGGTCACCGTGCTCGTATGCGCGCACCAGCAGCAACGTGTAGACGACGTGGATCACGGCCGATGCGACGACGCAGAGCCAGCCCATGGGCGTGATCGGCGCGGCGGCAGGCAGGAACAGCAGCGCGAACAGCCCGATCGCGATCTGCAGCACCGTGGCCGACCGCAGCCGGTCGCCGCTGCTGCGGACGAGCGCGTTCCATGACGCATGCAGGAACGCAGCACACAGAACGGCAAACAGAACGGGGATCGGCACGATGAATACTCGGTAACGGTCGGCAACATGAAATCGTCGTCGCAGGGCATCCATCGTATGAATACGTCACACGATTGTCAAAAACGCGGTATCCACGGCATGACGCGCGAACCGGCCGACGGCACCGTCTCGCCCGCCCCGCGCGGCATTCACGGC
This sequence comes from Burkholderia sp. JP2-270, assembly GCF_003233675.1. Lineage (NCBI taxonomy): Bacteria > Pseudomonadati > Pseudomonadota > Betaproteobacteria > Burkholderiales > Burkholderiaceae > Burkholderia > Burkholderia sp. JP2-270. Next base: position 190,322 of record NZ_CP029825.1, read on the forward strand.
AGCGGCCCCGCGCGCCGCGAAATGTGTCGTCGAGGTTGCGCGCGGTCTGCCCCTTTCCGTTCTCTTTCGTTCCGCGTTGCGCCGTAATGGAATCGATACCACGGCGCAACCATCGCGAAATCACTCCGTCCCCATATCTTCATACGCGACTGTTTCAATGCGCGTGCTCTCTCGCGAGTTCCGCGCCGAACCGACACGGCGACGGGGCCGCTCTCCACCATCGAAGGCCTTACCTGGAGTTTCCCGATGTTCCGTCAAGCCTTGCTCGTCACCGCCTGCGCAGCCGCGACGCTTGCGCTGTTCGCCTGCGGCGGCAGCGACGATCCGACGTCGACGCCCGCGGTGTCGTCGCAGGATGCGCTGCAGACCGCCACGCCGATCAAGCACGTCGTCGTGATCTACGGTGAAAACATCTCGTTCGACCATTACTTCGGCACCTACCCGAACGCGACGAACCCGTCGGGCGAGCCGGCGTTCACCGCGAAGCCCGGCACGCCGACGCCGAATGGCCTGACGGGCACGCTGCTCACTGCGAACCCGAACTTCACGAACACGGCCAACGGCACCGACGCGGCGAACCCGTTCCGCCTCGACCGCACGCAGGCCGCGACCGCTGACCAGAACCACGCGTACACGGCCGAACAGCTGGCCGAGGACAACGGCCTCGCCGACCTGTTCCCGAAATACACCGGCAAGGGCTCGTCCGGCGGCGCCGGCGCGTTCGGCACGAAGGGCCAGGTGATGGGCTACTTCGACGGCAACACCGTGACCGCGCTGTGGAACTACGCGCAGCGCTTCGCGATGAGCGACAACGCATACACGACGGTCTATGGCCCGTCGACGCCGGGCGCGCTGAACGTCGTGTCGGGGCAGACCAACGGGATGCAGATCGTCAAGACGTCGAAGCAGCCCTCGACGCTCGCAGCCACCTCGTACTACATCAACGACGGCCAGGGCGGCTTCACGATGATCAACGACGTCGACCCCGGCTTCGACGTGTGCTCGAGCACGACCGACCAGGCGATGATGACCGGCAAGAACATCGGCGACCTGCTGAACGGCGCGAAGATCACGTGGGGCGGCTTCATGGGCGGCTTCAACCTGTCGACGACCAACGGCAACGGCACGACGGGCTGCAGCCGCAGCACGGTCGCCACCGCCGTGAACGCCGCGACGGCCGACTACATCCCGCACCACAACTGGTTCCAGTACTACGCGTCGACGTCGAACCCGCAGCACACGCGCCCGAGCTCGATCGCGGCGATCGGTTCGAGCGTCCAGACCGACGGCAAGACGGCGGAACCCGCGAACCACCAGTACGACAGCGACGACTTCTTCGCGGCCGTGAAGGCCGGCAACTTCCCGTCGGTCAGCTTCCTGAAGGCGCCGGCCGCGCAGGATGCACACGCGGGCTATTCTGATCCGCTCGACGAGCAGGCATTCGTGACGAAGGTCGTCAACTTCCTGCAGCAGCAGCCGGACTGGCAGAACACGGCCGTGATCGTCACCTATGACGACTCGGACGGCTGGTACGACCACGTGTACACGGCGCCGACCCGTTCGTCGTCCGACGCCGTCGACCAGGTCAACGGCAACGGCAAGTGCGGCACGGGCGGCACCACCGGCGTGAACGGCGGCACCGTGAACGGCCGCTGCGGCCCGGGCGTGCGCATTCCGCTGATCGTGATCTCGCCGTACGCGAAGCAGAACTACGTCGACCACACGATGATCGACCAGGCATCGGTCGTGCGTTTCATCGAGGACAACTGGCTCGGCGGCCAGCGCATCGGCGGCGGCTCGTTCGATGCGACGGCGGGCGACCTGCGCGGGCTGTTCGACTTCACGTCGAAGCCGAACACGACGCCGCTGTACCTCGATCCGACGCTCGGCACGGCATTGAGCGCGGCACCGGCGATCTGACCGGCATCCATCGATCGCAGGCCGGCGCATCACGCGCCGGCCGTTTCCATTTAACGCGCCGCTTCGTGCGGCGCCCGAATTCCGACCGACAGCATGACAGCTCGCCCCGCGTTCCCGTCTCCCGACGCTTCCGCCCCCCCCGCGCCGCATTCCCCTTCCCGCCTGCTGCACCGCACGGCGTTCGTGCTCGGCGCGGCCGTGCTCGGCTATGGGGCGTTCGCGATCGCGTTCCCCGCGCGGGTGCCCGCGGCGATCGGCACCGTCGTCGCCGACTGGACGGGCGCGAATCCGCATCCGGTCGTGCTGCAGCGGCCCGCCGCGCAGCCGCTGTCGGCGGTCGCGCAGCTCGGGCGGGCGCTGTTCGTCGATCCGTCGCTGTCCGCGTCGGGCAGGCAGTCGTGTGCGTCGTGTCACAGCCCCGATCATGCATACGGCCCGCCGAACGCGCTCGACGTGCAGCCGGGCGGCCTCGCGATGACGCAGCACGGGTATCGCCCGCCGCCGTCGCTGATGTATCTGTACCGGCAGCCGAACTTCAGCATCGGCCCCGATGCCGGTGAAAACGACGCTGCGCCGAGTGTCGCGCAGCAGGCCGCGGCGGCGGCCGGCGTCGTCAAGGCGCAGAAGGTGGCCGGCACGTCGGCCGCGCCGCAGCTCGTGCCGCAAGGCGGGATGTTCTGGGACGGCCGCGCCGATACGCTGCAGCAGCAGGCGTTCGGCCCGCTGCTGAATCCGGTCGAGATGGCGAACGCGAGCATCGGCGACGTCGCGCGCAAGCTCGCGCAGTCGTCGCACCGCGCGCAGTTCGAGCAGCTGTTCGGGGTGCGCGTGTTCGACAGCCCGCAGCTCGCGGTGTCGGAAGCGATGTTCGCGATCGCGCGGTATCAGGTCGAGGATCCGTCGTTCCATCCGTACAACAGCAAGTACGACCGCTGGCTCGAAGGCCGTGCGCGCCTGTCGCAGGCCGAGCTGCGCGGGCTGCGCCTGTTCAACGATCCGGACAAGGCGAATTGCGCGGGCTGCCACCTGTCGAAGCCCGGCAAGGACGGGCTGCCGCCGATGTTTACCGACTACCAGTACGAGGCGCTCGGCGTGCCGCGCAACCAGCAGCTTGCGCAGAACCGCAACGCGGCGTTCTACGATCTCGGCGTGTGCGGGCCGTTCCGCGACGACCTGAAGGACCAGACGCAGTACTGCGGGATGTTCCTCACGCCGACGCTGCGCAACTCGGCGACGCGCCAGGTGTTCTTCCACAACGGCGTGTTCCACACGCTCGACCAGGTGATGGCGTTCTACAACGAGCGCAGCATCTCGCCGCAGAAGTTTTATTCGCGCGGCGCGGACGGCAAGATCGACGAGTACGACGACATCCCGCCGAAGTACCGCGCGAACGTCGACGTGACCGATGCGCCGTTCGATCGCAAGCCGGGCGACAAACCCGCGATGACGGCGCAGGACATCAAGGATATCGAAGCGTTTCTCGGCACGCTGAACGACGAGCCGGTGCGGCACTGAGCCGGTTGACCGCCGCGCCGCGTCAGCGGCGCGCGCGGATGCACAGGAAGGCCGGTGCCAGCGACAGCTCCGCATGAAGCCGTTCGGACGCGGCCTTCATCTCCGGCAGCGGCTTCGGTTCGACGAACCGATCGAGCCGCCAGCCGCTGTCGGCTACCGCGTTCAGGATGTCGGCGAGCGGCCGCCGCCAGGCTTCGACATACGGCTTCGGTTCGCCGAAGCCCGACCAGTGAAAGCCGAAGCGGGACGTGTCGAAATACGTGCCCTCGCCGCGCGTGCGTTCGTCCATCCAGTCGCGCATCGGATGCGCCATCGAGAACACGAGCGTCGCTCCCGGCCGCGCGACGCGCCGGAATTCGCGCAGTGGCGCTTCGAGGTCGCGCACGTAGTCGAGCGCCAGCGAACACAGCACCTTGTCGAAGCGGCCGTCGGGCAGCCAGTCAAGCGGCACCGACAGGTCGCCTTCGGCCACCTCGACTGCAAGACCCGCGCAACGCGTGCGGGCAAGCGCGACCATCTCCGGCGTGACGTCGAATGCGTGCACGGTCGCGCCGTGGCGCGCGAGGTGCTCGCTGCAGATGCCGGGCCCGCAGCCGGCGTCGAGCACCGTCAGGCCATCGACGTCGCCGAGCAGCGCCATCGTCGCCGGACGCTCGTAGAGCGCGTTGTGCGCCTTGGTCGGCGCGATGTCCGCATAGCGTTGCGCGAAGCTCGAGTACGCGCGGCGGCCGGGCGGTTCGTTCGGATCGGTCATGCGGCATCCGTCGGCAGAAACTGGGAGTGTCGATTCTGCCCGATCGGACGACAGATGGCGACCCGCGTCCGCGCCCCGTCAGGACAGGCTGTCGAGCAGACGATACCAGGCCACCCCGGCCGCGATGTAGAAGCGCTGCAGCCCGTGAAACGGAATCGGCCGGATCGGTGTGGCCCGGAACGGCAGCGGCAGTTGCGCATCGCCCGACAGGTGCGCGGCCAGATGCTTGCCGAGCGTCGTCGCCATCGCGATGCCGCGGCCGTTGTAGCCGAGCGCGATCGTCACGCCCGGCGCGGGCTCGTGCACGTGCGGCATGAAATCCGCGGTGATCGCGACGCGCCCCGCCCAGCGGTATTCGAACCGGACGCCCTTCAGTTGCGGATACAGCAGCGTCGTCGCGCGCTCGAGATGGCGCCAGTCGCTCATCGCGCGCGGCTCCGCGAACGGGCCGCGGCCGCCCATCAGCAGGCGGCCGGCCGAGTCGCGGCGGAAGTACAGCAGCAGGCGCCGCGCATCCGATGCGACCTCGCCGCCGGCGAGAATGTCGCGACCGAGATCCGGTGCGAGCGGCTGCGTCGCGACGATGAAACTGTTCGCGGCGATCACCGACTGGCGCAAGCCGGGCCATAGCCCGTCCGTGTAGCCGTTGGTCGCGATCACGACGCGATCCGCCGACAGCGTCGCGCCGCCGGCCGTCGCGATCCGCCAGCGGCCGTCGGCACGCGTCAGCCCGACGGCGCGCGTCAGCCCGTGCACGACCGCCCCGCTCGCCTGCGCGGCGCGCACGAGGCCGCGCGTATAGCTGAGCGGCTGCACGCTGCCTGCGCGGCGATCGATCCAGCCGCCCGCATAGGCGTGCGTGCCGAGCCGCCGCGCGACGTCGTCGCGGCCGAGCACTTCGACCGGTGCGCCGCGCGCGGCCCACTGCTGCGCGCGGCGCGCGACCGTATCGAGCATCGCGGCGGTCGGCGCCGGCTGGATCCAGCCGTGGCGACGCGCATCGCAGTCGATCGCGTGCCGCGCGATCAGGTCGAACACCGTGTCGGCCGCGCCGCCGACAACGCCGGCAAGCTGCTCGCCGGCCTCGTCGCCGAATCGGCGAATCAGTTCGTCGGGGTCGTATTTCAGCCCGGGGATCACTTGCCCGCCGTTGCGGCCCGACGCACCCCAGCCCGGCTGGGCGCCGTCGATCACGCGCACGTTCGCGCCGCGTTCGGCCAGGTGGAGCGCGGTCGACAGACCCGTGAAGCCGGCGCCGACGATCGCCACGTCGCACGACGCGGACGCATCGAGCGCGGGGGTATCAGGCGCCGGCGCGGCCGTCGCCGCCCACAGCGAATCCGGCCACGGGGAATCGGGCCATGCGGGTGCCGGTTTCCTTTCGCTCATGTTCGATCCGGGTGGGCGGCGCCGTCCGACGCCAGCAGGCGGCGCAGGAATTCCTGCGTGCGGGGATGCGTCGGCTGCGTGAGCACGTCGCGCGCGGGCCCGCTTTCGCAGATGGTGCCGTCGTGCAGGAAGCACACGCGATCGGCCACCTCGCGCGCGAACCCCATCTCGTGCGTGACGACCACCATGGTCATTCCGTCGCGCGCGAGCCCGCGCATCACGCCGAGCACTTCGCCGACGAGTTCGGGGTCGAGCGCGGACGTCGGCTCGTCGAACAGGATCGCCTGCGGCTCCATCGCGAGCGCGCGTGCAATCGCGACGCGCTGCTGCTGGCCGCCCGACAGCTCGGACGGGTACGCATTCATCCGGTGCGCGAGCCCGACCTTGTCGAGCAGCGCGCGGGCCTGCTCGCGCGCTTGCGCGGCCGGCACCCGCCGCACATGCACGGGGCCTTCCATCACGTTCTCGAGCGCCGTGCGGTGCGCGAACAGGTTGAAGCGCTGGAACACCATGCCAACCCGCATCCGCAGCTCATGGATTCGCTTCGAATGCGCATCGACCTTCACGCCGTCGATCGTGATCGAGCCTTCGTCGTAGGTCTCGAAGCCGTTGATACAGCGCAGCACGGTCGATTTGCCCGAGCCGGACGGCCCGATCAGGCATACGACCTCGCCCTGCCGCACGTCGAGACTCACGCCCTTCAGCACCGCATGCTGCTGGAAGCGCTTGTGTATCGAATCGATCCGGATCATGCGCCTCTCCTCAGCGCGAGCCGCTTGCCGAGCCGGTTCACGCCGAACATCAGCGGCAGGCCGAGCGCGAGATACAGCAGCGCGACGAGCGTATAGACGCTCATGTTCTGGAACGTCGACGACGCGATCAACTGGCCGGCCCGTGTGATCTCCGCGACCGTGATCGTCGACGCGACCGATGAGTCCTTCAGCAGCATCACGAGCGTGTTGCCGTACGGCGGCAACGCAATGCGAAACGCCTGCGGCAGCACCACGCGCCGCATGATCATCGGCCCGCGCATGCCGATCGCGTGCGCGGCCTCGATCTGGCCGCGGTCGATCGCCTCGATGCCGGCGCGGAAGTTTTCCGCCTGGTAGGCCGAGTACGCGATGCCGAGGCCGAGCACGCCGGCCTGGAACGCCGACAGTTGCACGCCGAGATCGGGCAGCACGAAGTACATGTAGAACAGCTGCACGATGATCGGCAGCCCGCGGATCACGTTGACGATCGTGCTGCCGGCCGTCGACACGGCGCGGTTGCGCGACACCTTCAGCAGCGCGAGGACCAGCCCGAGCACCGAGCTGAGCACGAACGCGCATGCCGTGATCTCGATCGTGACCACCGCCCCCTTCAACAGGATCGGCAGGAAATCGATCGCGTTCTGAAAAAACATGAGGTCTCCTATACGATGGCCTATCGGGCCGCCGCGACAGGTGCCCGCGAGACGCGGGCGATACCGGCGTGGAGCCGGGGGCCGGCGCTCAGCTCATGTGCCACTTCTGCAGGATCTGCTGCAGCGTGCCGTCGCCCTTCATCTTGCGGATCGCGCCGTTGAGCTGCTCGAGCGTCGCGGTATCGCCCTTGCGCACGATGAAGCAGACCTGCCCCTTCACGACGCTCTGGTATTCGGGTACGAGCCGCACCTGGCGGTTGACGCCGTGTTCGATCTGGTACGCGACGATCGGCTGGTCGGCGAAGCCGGCCTTGATGCGCCCGAGCGCGACGTCACGCATGATGTCGGCGATCGAGTCGTAGGTCCGGACTTCCTTGAAGATGCCCTTCTTGTTGAGCGCGTCGACGAACGCCGTGCCGACCTGCGCACCGACCACCTGCCCCTTGAAATCGTCCATCGACGTATAGCGGCCCGGGTCGTCCGCCTTCACGATCAGGCCTTCGCCGAACGAATAGACCGTGTCGGAGAAATCGACGACCTGCTGGCGCGCCGACGTCTTCAGCATCGCGGCCGAGATGATGTCGATCTTCTGCGTGGTGAGCGACGGAATGAGCGCCGAGAACACGGTCTGCTGCACGTCGACGCGAAACCCGGCCGATTTCCCGGCCGCGGTGATCGCGTCGACCATCATCCCCTGGATCGAATTGCTCTTGACGTCGAGAAACGTGAACGGCACGCCGGTGGCCGTCGCACCGACCTTCAGCGTCGGCTCGGCCGCGGCGGCGCCTGCCGATGCCGCGGAGATTGCGATACAGGTGGCGAAACCGGCGGCCAGTGCGCCGAACTGCTTGATGAACGAAACCATGATGTCCCCTTCTCGAATATTCCGGTGCGCCGGCCAGTCGCCGATCGACGTTGCGACGATGACCCGATCTTAAAACGAATCAAAAACATCGCAAACAGATTTTTGCGTATCGATATTCGATACAGTATGATTCGATATCGAATCAAACATGCCCCTTGCTCATGGAAACATCGCCCGACCAGTCGAACGACCTGCTGTTCAACCAGTCGCTGGAGAAAGGGCTGAACGTGCTGCGCGCGTTCACCGCGAAGCGGCGCACGATGACGCTTGCGGAAGTGGCCGACGCGGCGGGGATGACGAAGAGCTCGGCACAGCGGATGGTCTATACGCTCGAGAAGCTCGGCTATATCCGCAAGCATCCGGTCACGCGGCGTTACCAGCTCACGCCGCACGTGATGCGGATCGGCTTCAACTACCTCGCGGCCGATACGCTGATCGACGTCGCGAATCCGTTCCTGTCCGAGCTCACGAACCTGACCGGCGAAACCACCAACCTCACCGAGCCGGACGAGGACGAGATGGTGTACGTCGCGCGTTTCGTGTCGACAAAGTTCGTGCCGATCCACATGCCGATCGGCAGCCGCATCCCGATGTATTGCACCGGCAGCGGCCGCGCGTTCCTGAGCGCGCTGCCGCCCGACGATGCGCGCGCGCGGCTCGACGGCATGGCGCGCACGCCGCACACGCCGCGCACGGTCACGGCGCTCGACGCACTCGTCGCGCTGCTCGACAGCGCACGGCACGAAGGCTACGCCACCAATCAGGAAGAACTGTTCATCGGCGACATGTCGATCGCGGCGCCCGTGCTCGGTAGCCAGGGGCAGCCCGTCGCGGCCGTGCATGTGGTCGCGCCGACGAGCCGCTGGACGTTCGACGACGCGCGCCGCAAGCTCGCGCCGGCCGTGATCGACTGCGCGCGCGGCATCAGCAATTCGATCCGGACGCTCGAATAGCGCCGGCGATACGGTAAACGGCAAGCCGCTGCATTGCGCAACGGCGCTCGATCAATGCTGCGGCTTCCGCGGGTTCCCGGTCCGATAGGTACTGGTCGGGCGCAATACGATTGCTTCGCCGCGGCGTCGAGTTCCTTGCCGTGATACAGGTCGACGCACTTCAGGAAGTCGAATTTCACACCCTCACTTCCGCTTCGACGACCGGATTCGGGTAATCGCGCGCGAGATACTTCGCCACCAGCGAATGAATGACGTCCGGCGCGCGCGCCATGTCGTAGCAGGTCCAGTCGCGCAACGCGCTGGTGCTGCTGCCGATATCCTTGCTCGCGCCGGGCTCCTGCTTGCAAGCGGTCGCGAGACACTCCGCGAGCACCATGTCCTTGAAGCTCTGGAGGTAAGTGCTCCACCCCGAGACTTCGAACAGGATGATGCCCTGCCGACCCGCCAATGGGCCTCCGCCGCCGCCTGATGAAGAAGAAAGGCGATTGCAAGACGAATGCGCAACGCCACGGATCGGCTTGCCGCATCGCACCCCCTCGTTTTCCCCGATCCCGTTCACCTTGACTCCGCTTGCCCGATCGTCAACACTTCGCACATCGCAAGTGTGATCACAGATCGCAGATCAAACCCTGGAGAACCCCGTCTTGGCGCCTCGTATCGTCCCGCCCGCACTGAAAGCCATCGAACAGGAAACGATGGCCGACAAGGTCTATCAGCAACTGCGCGAAGCGCTGATGAGCGGCCGTTTCGCGCCCGGCCAGGCATTGAGCCTGCGCAGCGTCGCCGAAGCAGTCGGCTCGTCGACGATGCCCGTGCGTGCCGCGCTCACGCGGCTGCGCGCCGAACGCGCGCTGGTCGACGGCCCGAACCGCGCGCTCGTCGTGCCGCCGATGACGCTCGACATGCTCGACGAATTGCGCGACGTGCGGATCGCGCTCGAAGGTTGCATCGCCGAGCGCGCTTGCGCGCGGATGACCGGCACGCAGATCGCCGCCGTGCGCAAGACCTGCGAGACGATGCAGGCACACGTCGAGGCCGGTCGTTCACGCGCCTACCTGCAAAGCAATTTCGCATTCCACAGCTCGATCTACGCGCACGGCGCGAGCGAAAGCACGCTCGCAATCGTCGAAAACCTGTGGATGCGCGTCGGGCCGTTTCTCAACATGGTCGCGCTCGACATCCCGCACATGCGGCGCTCGATGGACGCGCACCGCGCGATCGTCGATGCGCTCGAACGACGCGACGGCGCGGGCGTGCGGGCCGGCATCGCGCTCGACATCGGCGGCGCCGCGCACGATCTCGCCGAGACGCTGCGGGCCGAACAGACCCCGCGGACCGTGAACGCGAAGCCGTAGCGGCCGCTATTCGCGGCGCCCGATCCGGAGCGGCCGCATCCGACAACACCAACGATGGAGACAACCCGGCATGACAGCTTCCGACCTGCTGAAACCCTATGACGGCCTGCGCGTCCTCGTGACGGGCGGCGCATCGGGCATCGGCCTCGAGATCGCCGATGCGTTCGCGGAGTGCGGCGCGCGCGTGCATGTATGCGACGCGTCGCAAACCGCGATCGCGGCGCTCGCCGACCGACCGTCGCGCGCCGCAACCGGCGCGATCAGCGCGACACTGGCCGACGTATCCGATCCGGTTGCGGTCGAGCGCGTGTTCACCGACGTAGCGGCCACGCTGGGCGGCCTCGACGTGCTGGTCAACAACGCGGGCATCGCGGGCCCGACCGGCGCCATCGACGAGATCGACCCCGTGCAGTGGGAGCAAACCGTCGCGATCAACCTGAACGCGCAATTCCAGTTCGCGCGCCGCGCGGTACCGCTGCTGCGCGACTCGAAACACGGCGGCGCGATCATCGCGCTGTCGTCGGTCGCAGGCCGGCTCGGCTACGCGTTCCGCACGCCGTACGCGGCGACCAAGTGGGCCGTGGTCGGCCTCGTGAAGAGCCTGGCGATCGAGCTCGGGCCGCTCGGCATCCGCGTGAACGCAATCCAGCCCGGCATCGTGCGCGGCCCGCGGATGCGCCGCGTGATCGATGCGCGTGCGCAGCAGCTCGGCATCGGCTACGAAGAAATGGAAAAGCGCTATCTCGAGAAGATCTCGCTGCGGCGCATGACCGATCCGGCCGAGATCGCCGCGACCGCGCTGTTCCTGTGCTCGCCGGGCGGGCACGGGATCACCGGGCAGGCGATTTCCGTCTGCGGCAACGTCGAAGTGCTCTGACGCCTCCTGCATCGCTCACCGAAAGGAATCCCTCCGTGGCAAACGTTCGTAAAGTCATCATCACCTGCGCGCCGACCGGCGCGATCCATACGCCGTCGATGTCGCCGTACCTGCCCGTGACGCCGCACGAGATCGAAACGGCCGCCGTCGCGGCCGCGCAGGCCGGCGCGGCGATCCTGCACCTGCACGCACGCAACCCGTCCGACGGCAAGCCGACGCAGGATCCGGCCGTGTTCGCCGAATTCCTGCCGCGCATCAAGGCGCAGACCGACGCGGTGATCAACCTCACGTCGGGCGGCAGCCCGCACATGACGGTCGACGAGCGGCTGCAGCCCGCGCTGCATTTCCAGCCGGAGGTCGCGTCGCTGAACATGGGCTCGATGAACTTCGGGCTGTACCCGATGCTCGAGCGCTTTCGCGAGCTGAAGCATCCATGGGAGCGCGAACATCTCGAGAAGAGCCGCGACCTCGTGTTCAAGAACACGTTCGCCGACATCGAGACGATCCTCACGCGCTGCGGCGCGAACGGCACGCGTTTCGAATTCGAGTGCTACGACATCTCTCACCTGTACAACCTCGCGCATTTCGTCGATCGCGGGCTCGCGAAGCCGCCGTTCTTCGTGCAAAGCGTGTTCGGCCTGCTCGGCGGGATCGGCGCGCACCCGGAGGACCTGATGCACATGCGCCGCACGGCCGACCGCCTGTTCGGCAACGACTACGTGTGGTCGATCCTCGGCGCCGGCCGCAACCAGATTCCGCTTGCGACCATCGGTGCCGCGCAGGGCGCGAACGTGCGCGTCGGGCTCGAGGATTCGCTGTGGATCGCGCCCGGCAAGCTCGCGGAATCGAGCGCCGCGCAGGTACTGAAGATGCGCCAGGTACTCGAAGGCCTGTCGCTGGAGATCGCGACGCCGGCCGACGCGCGCGCGATGCTCGCACTCAAGGGCGGCGACGCGGTGAATTTCTGATCGCCGGGTAGCGCCCCAACACCAGGACCCGCAAGCGCAGTGACAAGGCGCCGGCCCGAGCCGGCCGGCGCCAGGACGCCCATCATCGCCCCGCTCCGTTCGAGCGCCGCCGGCGCGGCTCCGTCGTCTGCCCATCCGCTGCATGCACGCAGCGGCATCTGCCGAACGCGGCGCGCCGTGCTTGCCGTGCGCGCCGGTTCGCCCTTACCGGAGTCGTCCGCATGTCCACTCATCACGCCCATGCCCTGCCTTCCGCCGCCGGCGACGCGAGCGCGTCGCTGAACCGGCTGCTGTTCCGCAAACTCATGCCTCTGCTGATCGCCGCGTACGTGATCAGCTTCCTCGACCGCACCAACATCGCGTTCGCCAAACACTCGATGGGAGTCGATCTCGGCATTTCATCCGCTGCGTACGGGCTCGGCGCGGGCCTGTTTTTCCTGACCTACGCGCTATTCGAAATCCCGAGCAATCTGATCATGCATCGCGTCGGCGCACGCTTCTGGATCACGCGGATCATGATCACGTGGGGTGCGCTGTCGGTCGCGATGGCGTTCGTCAGCGGCGAAACCTCGTTCTACGTGATGCGCCTGCTGCTCGGCGCCGCCGAAGCCGGACTGTTTCCCGGCGTGATGCTGTACCTGACGTACTGGTTCGGCCGCGAAGAGCGTGCGCGTGCAACCGGCTATTTCCTGCTCGGCGTGTGCATTGCCAACATCGTCGGCGGGCCGCTGGCCGGCGCGCTGATCGAACTCGACGGCACGCTCGGCTTCCACGGCTGGCAATGGCTGTTCGTCGTCGAAGGCATTCCGGCGATCCTGCTTGCGTTCGTCGTGTGGATGCGGTTGCCGGATCGCCCGAGCACCGCACCGTGGCTCTCGCCGGAAACCGGCCGCGCGCTCGAGCGCACGCTGGCCGCCGAACAGGACGAAAGCGTCGCCACGCACGGCGGCCACGCATTCGGCGCCGCGCTGCGCGATCCGCAGATCTGGCTCGCGATCTTCGTGTACTTCTGCCACCAACTGACGATCTACACGGTGATTTTCTTCCTGCCGGGCATCATCGGTGCGTCTGGGCGCTTCTCGCCGTTCGCGGTCGGCTTGCTGACCGCGCTGCCCTGGCTTGCCGCCGCGGTCGGGGCCGCGACGCTGCCGCGCTTCGCGCGCGAGTCGCGTCATTCGCGCCGGATGCTGTGTGCGGGGCTGGTCGTGATGGCGGCCGGGATGGTCGGCGCCGCGCATGTGTCGCCTGTCGCGGGCCTTGCCTGCGTGTGCGTGGCCGCGTCGATGTTCTTCGTCGTGCAGTCGATCGTGTTCACGTTTCCCGCATCGCGGCTCGCCGGCAGCGCACTGGCCGGCGGGCTCGGGCTCGTGAATACGTGCGGGCTGCTCGGCGGCTTCGTCGGGCCGACCGTCGTCGGCGCGATCGAACAGGCAACCGGCAATGCGAAGAACGGGCTGACGCTGCTTGCGGCCGCGCTCGTCGTCGCGGCGTTCGCGAGCCTCGCATTGCGTCACGGGCACGAGCGGCCCGATGCGCGATCGCGCGGTTGACGGCCGGTGTAACTCGAGCCGGCGCGATGCGGGCTGGAATTCGTGGCGGAAGGCGCGCGCGCAAAAGCGCCCGCCCGGGTGCAAACCAGGCGTGCATTTTTGCTCTTTATGAGGCATCCGGCCAGGAACGTGCGCACGCGGACGAAAAGAAGCCCGCCGAGCCATCTGGCACAAGCGGGCTATTCGCTGCGACGGCATGCATCGAAATCAACACAAACCGCCAAGTCGGCTAACGCGTCGCCACCGCCCGCTCGTGTACCATCTCGACCGCCTTCGCCCGCCGTTCGGCCAGCCGCTGCGCAAACCGGTACGCAACAAGCGCCCCGGCCACCGCCAGCAGCATCGGCACGAGGCTGTCGTGATTCGCGCGCGTGAATTCGAGCAGCAGCACGACCGCCGTGATCGGCATCTGCATCGACGCAGCGAGAAACGCCGTCGCGCCGATCAGCGCACACCCGCCGATCGACGCGCCCGGCCACACGAGGCTCCACAGCCCGCCGAGCACGACGCCGAGCAGCGCGCCGTTCGCGAGGCCCGGCGTCAGCAGGCCGCCTTCCGCGCCCGCGCGCAGGCTGCCGGCCTCGATCAGCACCTTCAGCACGAGCAGCGTCGCCGCGAGGCCGATCGTCAGCGTACCGTCGAAGCCGAGCGACGCCGGCCCCTTGCCGTTGCCGAGCAGTTGCGGAAACCGCATCGCGAGCACGCCGATCACCGCGAAATTGACCAGCGCAAGCACCGGCAGCCGCCCGTCTTTCGGCGCGTTCGCTCGCGCGCGGGCCGTAAGCCGCACGAAGCCGTACGCAGCGAAGCCGAACAGCGGCCCGCAGACGATCGACCAGGCGACGAGCGGCGCGCTCAGCGCGAACGCAGGCACCGTGTACTGGTGTTCGTTGCCGAGGCCGATCCACGCGACGGCCGCCGCGATCGCCGACGTCACGACCGCGACGATCAGCGCACGCAGTTCGAACGTGCCGAGCAGCACTTCGAGCACGAAGATCGCGCCGCCGAGCGGCACGTTGTAGACGGCGGCGAGGCCCGCGCCCGCGCCGCACGCGACCATCAGCCGGCAGTCGTCGGGCGTGAGCCCCGCGCGATGCGCGAGCCGCCCGGCAAGCAGCGAACCGATCTCGCGCGGTGCGACTTCGCGGCCGAGCGGCGAACCGAGCGCGACGGTGACGATCTGCAGCAACGCGTGAATCGTCGTGCTGACGAACGGCATCCGCGGATCGGCTGCACGCACCGCGCGGCGGATGCTGACGAGCGGCCGGCCGTACCGGTAAAGCGCCCACCAGCCGCCGCCGGCGACGATTCCGCAGAAGACGAGCACCTCGAACCGGCGCAGCGGATCGGCATCGGTCACGCCGGTGAGGAAGCTCTCGGTGCCGATCACGTGCGCGACGCTGTAGCCATACGCGACGTGCTGGATCGCATGCAGCAGCAGCGCGAGCAGCATGCCGCCGAGGCCCGCGCCGACGCCGGTCAGGACCGTGACGGCGGCCACGCGCGCGAACGGGCTGGCGGGCGGGGAAGCGGATGCGGGAGCGGACGGGAGATCGAGGCGCATGAGGTCGGCGAACGGGGATCGAAAGAACGGCGCTCAACACGCGCGCCGTCGTCAGGACCGCATCGTAGGCTCGCGCCTCTCATGCGACAAACGTATTTTTCGAATCGACTCATGCATTTTATGAATACATAAGCGCGGACGGCTTGTAAGCACGTTCCGCATCACCCCGGTCGATCCGAAAAAGTGATGCGCCCCGGTTCACCGCGCATCCATGGATGCAAAGCATCGATGCGCATACGCGCCGCACATCAGGACCAGCCTTCGAACGTCAGGCCTGTTTCGGCGGCCGCCTGCTCGGGCGTCACGTCGCGCACGTGCTGGCCGAACGTCCACACGTGCTGTTCCGGATCGCGCGCGCGATACGTGCGGTCGCCATAGAACTGGTCGGCCGGTTCCTGCACGATTTCCGCGCCGGCCTGCCGCGCGTGTTCGCAATGCGCGTCGAGGCCGTCGGCAAGCTGCACGTGCACGCTTTGCGTATTCCTCCCGCCGATCTCTTGCGGGCTCGCGACGAAATCGGCCCAGTGGCCGCCGATCATCACGACGCCGCCGCGATGCGTGAGCTCCGCATGCGTGACCTCGCCTTCAGGCGTACGGACGACGATGCCGCGCGCGAAGCCGAACGCGCGCTCCAGCCATTCGAGCGCGGCGCCCGGATCGCGGTAGTACACGGCGGCGCTGATCGGCGGATGGCGGTCGGGCTGGGGCATCGTGTGTCTCCGGTCGTGGGCACGAGCGGCTCATTTTCCGCGCGTCGGCCGTGCGGATCAACCGCCGCCGCGCCCCGGCGCATGTTGCAACGGCGCGACAGGCGGCCCGCCTCAAACGGATGCTGCCCGCGCGCGATAACGCAAAAACGGCCGACCTCGGGTGCGCGCGGCGCGTCGTGTCAGTTTTGTGAAGGACTCTTGCAGGATCCGGAAAAGTGCGCTCGCCGCGCCGGCGGCCTTGCGCGCGCCGTGCATTCCTATACTTGCGCCGAACTTTCGTTTCCAGTCCCACACGCAGGAGCCTCACCATGAAAAAAACCCTCATCGCCGGCGCTTGCGCGGCCGCGCTGTTCGCCCCGCTCGCCCACGCGCAAAGCTCGGTCACGCTGTACGGCCTGATCGACGCCGGCATCGCGTATACCAACAACGCCGGCGGCGCATCGCTGTGGCGCCTGACCACCGGCACCATCAACGGGACCCGCTTCGGTCTGCGCGGCACCGAGGATCTCGGCGGCGGCGTGAAGGCACTGTTCGTGCTGGAGAACGGCTTCAACGCGAACAACGGCGCACTCGGCCAGGACGGCAAGCTGTTCGGCCGCCACGCGTATGTCGGCCTGAGCGGTAACGGCTACGGCACGCTGACGCTCGGCCGCCAGTACGACACGATGGTCGACTTCGTCGCGCCGCTGTCCGCGACGGCCGGCGACTTCGGCGATACGGGCTTCGCGCATCCGTTCGACAACGACAACCTGAACCACTCGCTGCGCATCAACAACGCGGTCAAGTACACGAGCGATACGGTCGCGGGCTTCAAGGTCGGCGCAATGTACGCGTTCTCCAACTCGACGAACTTCAGCGCGAACCGCGCGTACAGCGTCGCGGCAAGCTACACGAACGGCCCGTTGAAGCTGGCCGGCGCGTACCTGCAGATGAACGGCACGAAGGGCTCGACGAGCGCCAGCCCCGGCGCGACCGATTCGGCCGAGGCGAAGAGCGTGAACCAGGGCGGCTGGTCGATCGGCTCGGACCGCATGCGCTCGTACGGCGGCGGCGTCAGCTACGTGTTCGGCCCGGCGACCGTCGGCTTCGTCTATACGCGCTCGCAGTACGACAACACGGGCTCGTTCGGCTCCACCGGCCAGGTCGCGTTCAACAACTACGACGTGAACGTGCGCTATGCGGTGACGCCGGCGGTCAGCCTCGGTGCGGCTTACGTATACACGGATGCCAGCGTGTCGAACCCGGACAGCAAGCACGGTACCGATCCGAAGTGGCACCAGGTCGACCTGCAGGCCGTGTACAAGCTGTCGCGCCGCACCGACCTGTATGCGGAAGCGATGTACCAGCATGCGTCGGGACGCGGCTACCAGGCGTTCATCAACGGTTCGGGCGGCGCGTCGAGCACGCCGAACCAGATCGTCGGCGCGATCGGCATGCGCACGCGGTTCTGACCGATGTGATGCAACGTCGCCCGCCGGCCACGAACCCGCGTTCGCACGCGGGTTCGGTCGCTGCGGGCGACGCGAGCCAATGTTGTTCCATCTGGAAGGCAGCCTGCCTGGAATCGGGGTTTTTGCGCGCACAAGCGCTGCGTAGACTCGTATTGAAGGTCCGGAGCGCGCATCGCGCGTCGAACCGAACCTCTACCCGCCACCCAGGAGAACCTCGTGAAATCGCTCGTCGTTACCGCCGCCGCTGCCGTCCTGCTTGCCGCACCGGCCCTGTCGTTCGCCCAGTCGGAGAAGTCGCCCGTCACGCGCGCGCAGGTGCTGCAGGAACTGGTCGATCTCGAGTCGGTCGGCTACAACCCCGCGCGCGGTGAAGCCGGCAACTATCCGGAAGACATCATGGCGGCGCAGGAGCGGCTGCAGGCGAAGCGTCTCGCGCAACGGAAGGCTGCGCAGGCCGCATACGGCCCGGCCGGCGAGCCGGCAACCGAATCAGGCACGGCGGCGAAGCCCGCGCTGTGACGATGTGATGAAGCGCCCCGCCCGCATGAATCGTGTGCTGCGGGCGGCGCGCATGTCGCGTCTGCATGAAGAAGCGTGTCGCGCAATCACCGGCCGACGCAACGTATCGACGTACCGCTGCGCGCCCGGCGCTCAGGCGGCCTGCGGTTCGCGGTCGATCGCGTTCAGCATCTCGACGTCGCGCGCGATCATCCCCGGCACCTGCGCGCGCAGCATCTCGACCCAGGTCCGCACCTTCGCGTCGACGAAACGGCGCGACGGATACAGCGCATACACGTTCATCTTCTGCAGGATATGCGCGGGCAGCACGCGCACGAGCGTGCCGTCGCGCAGCGCGTCGATCGCCGAGTACAGCGGCAGCATGCCGATCCCGATGCCGTCCCGGATCGCGAGTGCGAGCGATTCGGCCGTATTGGTCTGCACCGGCCCGGCGACGTGGATCTGCTCGACGCCTTCGGGCCCTTCTAGCACCCATTCGTGCGTCGGGAACGCGGGCGTGCACAGCGTCAGGCACGCGTGCGCGGCGAGATCCTGCGGACGGGCCGGCGCGCCGTGCCGTTTCAAGTAGTCGGGCGACGCGCACAGGATGCTGAACGTCGAGCCGAGCAGGTGCGACACCAGTTCCGAATCGGGCAGCGACGACGCGGTCACGACGGCCATGTCGCTCGTGCCGTCGAACAGGTCGGGCATGCGCTGCGACAGCGACAGTTCGATCGACACGCCCGGGAACTGCGCGTGATAGCGCGTCAGCGCGGGCAATACATAGTGATGGCCGACACTCGCGAAGCTGTGCATGCGCAGCACGCCGGCCGGCCGTTCGTGCGCGCAGCTCGCCTCTTCTTCCGCGCGGTCGACGTCGGCGAGGATCTGGCGGCAGCGCCGCAGATAGCTTTCGCCGGCCGACGTCAGCGCGAGGCGGCGCGTCGAACGATTCATCAGACGGGTGCGCAGGCGCGCCTCGAGCTCCGACACCGCGCGCGACATCGCGCCCGTCGTCGAATTCAGCGATTGCGCGGCGGCGGTGAAGCTGCCGGTCTCGACGACGCGCGAAAACACCCGCATGTTTTGTAGGGTATCCATTCCTGTGAGCAACCTGTAGCGGAGCCGCTATTTTCCTCCACTGGATGCGACAGATTGTTACTCCGGCTGCAACTATCGTTTCCCCACAGCTGCGTTAATGCGCGGGCGCCGCACTCCTACAATCGGCGCCTCATCAGTCGAACGGCCCCGTTTCGACAGGCCGCGGCACCTTGCCCGGCCCCGCACGGGCCCCCTCTTTTCATGAAGCCACAACCTGCGATCGAGCGACCTTCCATCGAACCGGCACGATGGCGATCATGGCTCGATCCGCTCGGCGACGCGTCACGCGACTGGGCCGTCAGCGACGGACTGATCTGGCTGCACCTCGCGAAGACCGTGTTCGCGGCGCTCCTTGCGATGGGCATTGCGATGCGTCTCGAGATGTCGCAGCCGCGCACGGCGATGACGACCGTGTTCGTGCTGATGCAGCCGCTGTCGGGGATGGTGTTCGCGAAGAGTTTCTACCGCGTGCTCGGCACGGCGGCCGGCCTCGTCGGCGCGCTCGCACTCGGCGGGCTGTTCGCGCAGCAGCCGGAACTGTACATGGCCGGCATCACGCTGTGGATCGGCGGCTGCATCGCGCTGGCGGTTCGCAACCGCCATTTCCGCTGGTACGGCTTCGTGCTCGCCGGCTATACGGCCGCGCTGATCGGCCTGCCGGCGGTGATGACGCCGCAGACGCTGTTCCAGTCCGCGCTCACGCGCGCCGCCGAAGTCGCGCTCGGCATCGCATGCTCGGGCGCGGTCAGCGCGTTGATCCTGCCGCTCAGTTCCGCGAAAGCGCTGATGCGCTCGCTGAGCACACGTCACGCGACGTTCGCGGCGTTCACGGCCGGCGCGCTCGCGGGCGACGTCGCACGCGGCGATTTCGAGCGGCGCTTCGCCGATTTCGTCGACGACATCGTCGGCTTCGAAGCGAACCGCGCATTCGCGTCGTTCGAGGATCCGCACATTCGCGCACGCAGCCGGCGGCTCGCACGGCTGAACAGCGAGTTCATGAACGCATGCACGCGGCTGCATGCGCTGCACCAGCTCGTCAAGCGCCTGCGCGCGAACGGCTCGGACGCGGTGCTCGACGCGCTGGCGCCGCACATCGACGCGCTCGCGCAGCGGTTCGCCGCGTTGCGCGACGAGCGGCAACGCGGCATCGCACCGGCCACCGGCGCGATGCTCGAACTGCGCCGCTTCCACGGCGCGTTGCCGAAGGCCGCGCGCGCGTCGCGCCGGACCATCGAGGAACACGCGGCCGGCGGCCTGCTCGACTTCGATACCGCGATCGAACTGCTGTACCGCTTCATCGGCGAATACCTCGGCTACGCCGATACCTACGCATCGCTCGACCAGGACGATCACGCATTCGAGCGGTCGGTCACGCATTACGCGGTGAAGACCAATTCGTTCTTCGTCGGCTTCGCGTTCCTGCGCACGATCATCGCCGTCGGCGCGATGAGCGCGTTCTGGATCGCGTCGGAATGGCCGAGCGGCTCGCTCGCGGTAATCGCCACCGCGATCGCGTGCGCGCTCAGCTCGACGTCGCCGCGCGCACCGAAGTTCGTCGCGCAGATGAGCGTCGGCGCGGCGTTCGCGACCGCCGTCGGTTACCTGTTCCTGTGCTACGTGTATCCGAACATCGACGGCTTCCCGCTGCTGTGCGCGACGCTCGCGCCGGTGCTCGGCCTCGGCGCGTTTCTCGCGATGCGGCCGGGGCTGTCCGGCTACGGGATCGGCTTCGCGGTGTTCTTCTGCCTGCTCGCGGGCCCCGACAACGCGATCGCGTATACGCCCGAGGTGCTGATCAACAACGGGCTGGCCGTCGTCGTCGCGATGCTCGCGTGCTCGCTCGTGTTCGCTGTCGTGTTCCCCACCCACATGCCGTGGCTCACAGGCCGCATCGCGCACGATCTGCGCCGCCAGGTCACGTTTGCGTGCGAAGGCGCGCCGGACGGCCTCGCGCAGCGCTTCCAGTCGAGCACGCACGACCTGATGGCGCAGTTGCGCACGCTGCTCGTGCGACGCACACGGCAGCACCGCGACGCGCTGCGCTGGATGCTGTCGACGCTCGAAGTCGGCCATGCGGTGATCGACCTGCGCGACGAACTGCGCGCATTCTGCGAAGCGAAACCGCCGCAGACGCTGCGCTGGACCGGTTCGATCGACGCGATGCTGCACGAGCTGCCGCGCTTCTTCGACGATCCGACGCCCGCCCACCATGCGCGCACACTGAAATCGGTGAATCTCGCGATCCGCGCCGCGCAGCACACGCTGCAGGCGTGGTACGCAGTGCCCGACGAGCGACGCCGCATGCAGCGGATCGTCGGCTGCCTGCATTTCATGCGCAGCGCGCTGCTCGACAAGGACGCGCCGTTCAACCGGCACCGCCATTGAACATCGATGCGCGCACAACGTGATCCTTGTTCCGAATGGAAATAAGCTCTACAGGTGCGGTGATTAATCTTTAAGCAGTGCGAGCCTATAGTTTCCTCACTGCCAGCGAGACTGGCACTCACCCAGGAGAAACAAAATGAAGCCGCTGCACCTCGCCCTCGTTGCCCTGTCGCTGACCGCTGCTGTCGCCCACGCACAGCCGGCGCCGGCCGACGCCGCACCGCAACAGGCGAACCGCACCGAAGCCGTCAAGGCCGCAGGCCGCGTCGATCGTTCGCAGTCGAAGCAGGAAGACCCGAACGCCTGTGTCGGCCCCGTCAGCTTCTGCAACATCTACTTCGGCAGCTGAGCATGACGCCGCGTCGTCACGGCCAGGCCCGCATCGCCCGCATCGAATCCGCGGGCGGGCGGCGCACCGGCCGATCGCTGCACCGCCCCGCTCCACGCCGCTTCAATTGAAGCGGCGCATGCCGTTTCAGGCCCCGCGCCCCGGCCGCCACCCGACTTCGCGCAACGCATCCAGCAAGCGCGCCTGCCCGAGCCCCTCGACCCGCGCACCGCGCGATTCGACGTCGCCGCCCGCGACAAGCGCATTCACGATCGCTTCCTCCACCGCCTCTGCCGCCGCGACGAACAGCGCGGAAATATGGTCGTTGTTGACCATCTTCACGCCCGTGGTCGACGCACCCTTGCTGCCGTAGTTCGCCGCCGGCAGCCCGTCGTTGCCCGTTGCAAACGCAAGGAAGATGTCGCCGCTCGAATCCTCGGTGCCGCCGCCGGCGCGTGCGAGCCCGACGCTCGCGCGCTGCGCGACGCGCGTGCATTGATGGGGCAGCAGCGGCGCGTCGGTCGCGATCGTCACGACGATCGAGCCCATGCCGGCCTCGCCTTTCGCGTCGGGCGCGCGGAACGGCGAATGCACGTGCCGCAGCACTTCGCCGACCGGATAACCGGCCACGCGCAGCATCTCGCGCACGCCGTAGTTCGCCTGCACGAGCGCGCCGACGGTCCAGCCGCCCGCATCGGCCGCGAGCACGCGGGACGCGGTGCCGATGCCGCCCTTGAACTCGTGGCAGATCATGCCCGTACCGCCGCCCACGCCGCCTTCGGCGACCGGCCCCGACTGCGCGGCGGCCAGCGCGCGCTGCACATGTGCGGCGCTCACGTGCTGCCCCCAGATGTCGTTCAGCAGCCCGTCGTAGGTTTCCATCACGACCGGCATGCACCAGTACACGCGGCCGGCCGCCGCTTCCCGCTCGTTCGCGACGAGCGCGTCGCGCACCGCGCCGACGCTGTGCGTGTTCGTATAGGCGATCGGCGTCGTCAGCAGACCGGCCTCGCGGATCCATTCGAGCCCCGTTGCGTCGCCGTTGCCGTTAAGCACGTGCACGCCCGCGAAACAGGGCGAGTCATGCGCGGCGCCTGCGCGCGGCTCGATGACGGTGACGCCGGTGCGGATCGATGCGTCGCCGTTCTCGACGTTCAGCGTGCAGTGTCCGACCCGCACGCCCGGAACGTCCGTGATCGCGTTGAAGCGGCCCGGCGTGCCGAGTCCGATGCGGATGCCTAGATCCCTCGTGCGCATGATGCAATTCCTCCAGTCTTTCAATGGTTCGGTGCTTCGGTGTTGCAAGGCGACGATCCGGCGGTCAGAGCGCGCGGAATGCTTCGCTGTGGCGCGCCCAGACGACGTACATCACGAGTGCGGCAACCAGCAGCCCCGCGATGATGATCAGGTCGGTCGGCTTCGTCGCCGTCGCGAGCGTCGTGTAGAGCGTGTATGCGGCGCCCGCCACCGCGACGAGCGGCGTCACGGGCCACAGCGGCATACGGTAGTGATGTTCGACGTCGCGGCGCACGAACCGGCTCGCGAGCGCAGCCAGCCCGACGACCAGATAGATCAGCAGCAGCAGGTCGACCGTGAACGCGGTCAGCTCGTCGAGGCTCGACACGAACACGAGCCCCGCCGACGGCACCGCGAGCGCGATCGTCGCGAGCCACGGCGATTCCAGGCGCGGATGGATCGTCGAGAACGCCCGGTTGCAGGTACGCGACCAAAGCGCGTGCCGGCCGCTGCTGTACAGCAGCCGGCCCATCGCGATCACGATCGCGATGATCGCGTTGAACACCGACAGGAAGATCCCGGCGCTGACCACGCGCGACACGGCCGGGTTGCTCAGCGAACGCACGACATAGCCGATCGGGTCGGCACTTTTCGTCAGTTCCGTCAGCGACGGCGCGCCGAGCACGATCGCGGTGAGCGGAGCCAGTTCGACGACGAGGATCACGAGCAGCGAATAGATCACGGCCTTCGCGACATTGCGGTTGCCGCCGCGTAGGTCTTCGGCGAGGTATGCAGCGGAGCCGAAGCCGTTGTAGCAGAAGATCGCCGTGCCGATCGCTGGCACGATGGCCGCAAGCGTCGCCGGCACGAGCGCGTTGCCGCTCGCGACGACCGGCGCGACCAGCACGTCGGCGCCACGATGCAGCGAGCCGAAGCCCAGCCCCGCGATCAGCATCAGCACGCCGATCTCGACGACGAGGAACGCGCCGGTGATCCACGCATTCGTCTTGATGTTCAGCATGCCGAGCAGGTAGCTGAGCAGCACGATCGTCAGCGCGACGGACTGGTTGCCGAAGTGCGTGCCGAGCGCGTTGTTCAGGTACGGCGCGGCGCCGCTCGCGAGCACGGCCGGGATGAACACGCTGACGGACAGCACCGTGATGAAGGTCAGGTAGCCGGGCAGCGTGCCGAACACGCGCTTGGCCATCACGTATTCGCCGCCCGCGCTGCGATGCGCGGCGCTGAGCTCCGCATAACAGAGCGCGAATGCGAGCGCGAGCACGCCGCCGAGCACGAACGACAGCACGGCGCCGCTGCCGGCCTGCTGGATCGCGAACGGCGCGATCACGAAGATCGAGCTTGCGGGGGTCACGCCCGACACGGTGATCATCACGGCATCGCGCACGCTGAGCGTCTGCGACAGCGCGCGCGGCGCGTCTTCCGTTGCAGGCGCCGCTTGCAGCGTGCCCGTCGATTCCGACATCATCGCCATTTCGTTCTCCTGTGCTGCACTTTTTTGAACGCCCATACTCGGGCCCGATTGATTGCGTGGCAGTCTAGGAAGCCAATTTCAGGACCGCTATTCCCCCTTCGTGTTACGCCCTTCCGGTGGTGGTATGGATCGTCTATTCTCCGAAATCGCGATGCACCAGGCGCTTGGCCGCGCAATCGATCATCTCGGTCAGCCGCGCTTCTGGCGCTTCCTGGTGCTGCTGCTCAATGAAATGGCGCCGTTCGACAACGCGCTCGCGACCGCGATCGGCCGCGACGGCGTGCCGCTCGTGCTCGACGAGTACGACACCGGCGGCACCGACGCCGCGTCGCCGGTGCCGCTTTACCTGAATGGGTTATATCTGCTCGACCCGTTCCTGCAGGCCGCGCACGACGGGCTCGCCGACGGCTGCTACCGGCTCGAGGAAGTCGCGCCCGACCTGTTCCGGCAAAGCGAGTATTTCCTGAGCTACTTCCGCGATGCGGTCGGGGACGACGAGATCCAGATCCTGGTGCGGCCGAACGCCGACACGCTGCTGTCGCTGTCGCTCGGTGCAGCCGCGCGCTTCGACGTCGAGCCGCTCGGCAAGCTGACGGCCGCGATGCCGTGGGTGCTCGCGACGATCCGGCAGCACTGGCGGCTGGTCGGCGACGCCGCGCGTACGGCGCCCGACGCCGATCTCGGTGCGCGCGTCGAGCAGGCGCTCGCGCGCTTCGGCGCGGGCGTGCTGACCGATCGCGAGATGTCGATCGCGAGAATGGTGCTGCGCGGCAATTCGTCCAAGGCGATTGCCGAGCGTCTGGCGATTTCACCGGAAACGGTGAAGGTGCATCGGCGGCATCTTTACGCGAAGCTCGGAATCTCGTCGCAGCCCGAGCTGTTTTCGCGGTTCATCCAGGCGCTAGGGGAAGACGCAGCAGGATGAACACATCGATAAAGGCCGATGGCAACGGACGCGGAACCGTGCAATATCCGTGAATTGCCGCATTCCGCGGTCATCCGGTGAAGCACATACGGATGTTCCGTCGACAACCAGGCTGCCCGGAAACAGGAATCCCGATCCATGTCGCTCATTCCGCTCGTCGGACTCGGCTGGTTGTTTCTGTGTGCGATCAGCGCCGCATCGATCGTGCTCCTGCCGCCGCTGCTGCTGATCGCGTGCCTGATGGGGAAGGATGTCTGGTCGATCCTGACCCGCGGCCGGCTGCAGTTCGCGTTCCTGGCCTACCTGGGTTCCGCGCCGGTGCCGGCGGTCTTCACGTTCCTGCTGGAAGCCGGCGCGGCGGCCGGGAGTGCGGGCGGCGTTGCTCCCGACAGCCTGTACAGATGGAACGAACGGTGTTTTTTTCACTTTCCTGGGCGCGGCTGCGCTGAGCGGCCTGCTGTTGCTGCTGCGGCCGAAAGACAGGCAAGCAGCAAACGTCGAGCCGTCACAGTCTGCGCAATAGCCGGCACGCGAACGCCGCGCCATGCCGCCCGCCCCGTTTTCGGGCAGGGGCACGGTCATGCGCAGCGTCCTGCTACCTCCACTTCGCGCCGAGTTGCGCGAGCCCGGCGTTCCGGAGATCGTCCGGCAGCATCACCACGCGAAACTCGCAGTCTGCATTCAACATCAGGAACCACGGCTCCGCGAGCGCCGGGATCTGCGACGGGTCATCCAGATTGACGATCACGACCGCCCCGCGCCCGCCGTTCTGCTCAGTGAAATACACGGCCTCCGGCCTGACCGCTTCGAGTATTCGCGAGATCACGTCGCCGACGCTGCCGTCGCGCACCAGCGTGTTGAACGGCTCGTGAGGGATTCGTATGTTGAGAAGCATGCGCATGACCATCCTCCTTGGGCTCCGCCCGGCCTGGGCCCTTCAAGCATAGGTGTTACGCGACGCCGCGCCAGTGGCGCCGCAAGCAGTTGCCGGCACGCATTCACAATCCGACGATTCGATGACACCGCGTCGCGCAAACGGCAATCGCCCGCGCGATGCAGGCCGGGTCGAGCGGCTCGCGCTGCAAGCGCGCGAATGGCGAGGCACGCACAGCCCGCGCCAGGTCGAACGGCGCATCAAGTCCTACAGCGGCCGATCGCTGCGCGAATGGCAGGCGCTCGTCAGGACGGAAAGCGCATTCTTCGCGGCGCGCGACCGGTTCGAAGCCGGCGCCGCGTTCAACTGGGCCACGCTGGCGCTGGAAGAAGGATTCGCCGACCAGGCGCACCTGAGCCGCGAGGTCAAGCGCATCACGGGATTCTCGCCGAGCGAATTCACGCAACGCTTCATCGACGACGAATCGTTCTGGATGTATCGGCTCTGGGTGTGACGCGGCGGCGGCCGATCCCGCCCGGTCATCCGTTTCGCAATGAACGGCCCGCTCGCGTCCTCCACTCAAGCGTGCGGTTCGACGAAGCCCCCGTCGGGCGCATCGTGCGGCACGTTCCAGCCGAAATACACTTCCGCCTCGACGATCTGCCCGCCCCGGACGTGCAACCGCTCAGCATTCCGAAACCGTCTTCCGTCGGCCGTTTCGGCCTCGTACACGACGAATGCGTGCTCGCCGTGAACGGCGACGTCGACGAAATCGAAGCGCGCCAGCGTCACGCTGTTCGGCCAGCAGCGCCGGAAATACGTGTCGCGGTCGAGCCGGTTGTCGAGCGGGCTCGTGAAATGGAAATCCGGCGCGATCAGCGCTTCGATCGCGTCGCGGTCCTTGTCGGCATACGCGCGATAGCTGGCGCGCGCAACGTCGTCCGGGTTCTGAAGCATCGTCGTGCCCTCCTGGAAGAATCGGCGTGAGCCCCGCCCGCACCGGTGCAGATGTTTCGGCGGAACGCGTCCGGTGCCATCCATGCGAAGCCGCATCGGCGCGGCAGCCCGCACTTTCCATCGTAAGCCGGCAATGCCGCGGTTGCCCGATTCGGCAGGCACGGGCATGATGTCCGCGAACCCGCCGGCCGCTTTTTCCGCTGGTTCTCGCCGACCTCGCCGCACCGGTGCGGCGTGTCACGCGAACGCTGTCGCCGTCATGCGAGCAATCCGCATGCCGGCCCCGTCGCCCACGTTACTTCGCCCATGTCACTACGCGCATTCAGAACGCTGGTCGCCATCGCCCGATACCGGACCTTCGCACGCGCCGGCGAAGCCATCGGGCTCACGCAGTCGGCGGTGAGCCTGCAGATCAAGGCACTGGAAAGCGCATACAACGTGCAGTTGTTCGACCGTTCGCGCCGGCAGCCGGTGCTCACCGAAGCCGGCAACATCCTGCTCGCGCAGGCCGAGCAGGTGCTCGCGATGGTCGACCGGATTCCCGATGCGCTCAGCGACGAGAAGAAGCTTGTCGGCCGCCTGCGGATCGGCGCGATCCAGACCGCGTTGTCCGGCCCGCTGCCCGACGCGCTGCTCGCGCTGCGCGCGGCGCACCCGTCGCTGCGCGTGCACGTGTCGGCCGGTATGTCGGCCGAGCTGGCGAATCGCGTCGCGGCCGGCGAACTCGATGCGGCGATCACGACGCGCCCCGTGCGCCCGCATCCGGCGGAACTGACGTGGACCACGCTGTACGAGGATCGCTTCTGGCTGCTCGCGCCGCCGGACCATGCGGAACGCGACGCGGGCACGCTGCTCGACGCGCTGCCGTTCATCCGCTTCGACGCGCAGGCCTGGGCCGGCCGCATGATCGCCGCCGAGCTGCGCCGCATCGGCGTGCGCGTGCGAGAAGAGATGGTGCTGGACAGCGCGGAAACGATCGCACGCATGGTGGCACGAGGGCTCGGCGCGGCGATCGTCGCGCTCCCCGATGCGACGCTCGCGCGCCTGCCGCCCGTCACGCGCTTGCCGTTCGGTCAGCCGCAGATGGGGCGTGCGGTCGTGCTGCTCGAACATCAGTCGCGGCCGGCCGAGCGTTTCGCACGCGCGCTGGCCGCCGAAGTGACCGCGTCATCGATGAGAGTTTCTCATTGAACACCCGATAATTAACAATTATTCCTGTTGCTTGTGCGTGTTAACTTGGCGGCATCGTCACTCTTTCGATTGCGCGTCGCCATGTTGCCCGCCATGTGGATTCCCGCGTCGTTCCGCCGCTCCGACAACCAGCCGCTCCGCACGGCCGGCGTGAAGGCGCGCCGATGATCGGCCCGATCCTGCTCGCGCTGGCGCCGGTCGCGCTGCTGGTCGCGTTCGGCCACGGCCTGCGGCGCACGGGTTTCATCGCCGAAGCGTTCTGGCCGCAGGCCGAGCGCCTTTGCTACTACGTGCTGCTGCCGGCGCTGTTCGCGGACGGCCTCGCGAACGCGCGACTGCAAGCGCTGCCCGTTTTGCCGCTCGCGGCCGCGCTGGTCGGTTCGACCGCCGTCGCCGCGGCGCTTCTTCTGCTGGTCCGTCGGTTCGTCCGGGTCGACGGCGCCGGCTTCACGTCGGTGTTCCAGGGCGCGGTGCGCTTCAACAACTATGTCGGCACCGCACTCGCCGCCGGGCTGTTCGGCGCACAAGGCATCGCGCTCGCGGCCGTATGCGTCGCGGCGATCGTCCCGACCGTCAACCTGATGTGCGTGCTGGTCTTCGCGCGGTATGGCGACACGCGGCTCGGCGCGTGCGCGCTCGTGCGGCAGATCCTGTCGAATCCGCTCGTCGTCGCGTGCGCGCTCGGAATCGCGATGCAGGCCGGCGGCGTCGCGTTCCCGGCCGCCGTCGAGCCGGCCGTGCGCGCGCTCGGCACCGCGTCGATGCCGCTCGGCCTGCTGTGCGTGGGCGCGGCGCTGAAATTCGACGCGGCCCGTGCGTGGCTGCAGCCGGTGTGCATCGCGTCGGCGTTCAAGTTCATGGCGGTGCCGCTGATCACGCTCGCGGCCGGCCGCCTGTGCGGGCTCGGCGATGCGGCGCTGACGGTCGCGCTGCTGTTCCAGGCGCTGCCGACGTCGTCGGCGTCGTACATCATGGCGCGCCAGCTCGGCGGCGACGCGCCGCTGATGGCCGGCATCACCGCGTTCCAGACGATCGCCGCGGCGCTCGCGATGCCGGTCGTGTTGACGGCACTCGCGTCGGTACCGGCGTTTCGCTGACGGCGCGGCACCCACCCGATACCCGCTGAATCAGCCTGCAGGCCAGTCGTCGCACGGTTCGACATCGTCGGCCGCGCGCGGTCATGCACGCATTGCCTCGCCCCCTTCGAGATGCCACGACACATGAACGCTCCCGCCCCACCCGCCGGCATCGTCGCCACCCGGCCGAATGCGGCCATCTACGTGAAGCTCACGCTCGTCGCGCTGGGCCGGCATCGCCGTCGCGCTGTGCGGCGCGCGGGTCGTGATCAGCCGCGGCGAATTGCTGCGCGTGCTGACCGATCTCGGCAACACGTTCGGCGCGGGCGAACGATACATGCTGTGCGCGGTGCTGAGCTGGGCCGCCTACACGGTGATCGGCCGGCGCGCGCTCGACGGGCCGTCGCCGCTCGCGGCCACGACGTACGCAACGCTGTGGGGCCTCGCGCTGCTGGTCGTCGCGCATCTGTTCGGCCCGGGCGAGAGCGGCGGCATGCCGCTGACGTGGCAGGCCGTCGTGTCGATGATCTATCTCGGCGCGATCGGCACCGTGGTCGCGTTCGTCTGGTATTCGCAGGGCATCCGCGAGCTTGGGCCGGCCCGCGCGGCCGTGTTCACCAACCTGGTGCCGGTATTCGGCGTGCTGCTGTCGGTCGCGATGCTCGGCGAACCGCTGTCGCAATCGATGCTGGCCGGCGGTGCGCTCGTGATTGCGGGCGTCACGCTGACCAATCGCGCACGGCGCTGACGCTTCAGCGCACACGCCATGCAGGCTCGGGGACGGATCCCGAATACCGGATTGCGACGGCACTCGCAGCACCGTTGCGCGACGCCTACGGGCCGCCAATACGCGCCCCGACTTTCTCGCAGCCCTGCCAAAAACCGCCTATCGTGAATGAAGCGCCCCGTTCGCTGCCATCCGACCCTGAGTCGCTCGCACCGGCGGCAACGGCACCGCGTTCCGGCACCATTCATCGCGATCGTCGCGCCAGCTCGCCCGTGCGCATGATCGCGGCCGCCCACCGGATTACAGGAGGCATTCATGAAAGCCGCGCTGCTCGTCAGCTCCGCCCTGCTCGCCATTGCGTCCGCTTCGGCCTCGGCCCAAGGCTCGATCACGAAAGTCGAAAACGGCGCGCTCGTCGCCGCGAACGGGATGACCGTCTACACCTTCGACAAGGACAAGCCCAACGCCGGCACCAGCGCATGCACGGGCCAGTGCGAAACCTTCTGGCCGCCATACAAGGCCAGCGCGACCGACGTTCCGGTCGGGCCCTACACGATCGTCAAGCGCGAAGACGGCAGCCCGCAATGGGCGTACAAGGGCAAGCCGCTGTACTTCTTCTCGAAGGACATGAAACAGGGCGACCGCAACGGCGACAACTTCAAGGACATGTGGCACGTGGTCGCGCCGTAAGCGTTGTTGCGCCGCCGTCCGCGCAATCGGCGCGGACGTAAAAAAGCCCGCCCGGATCGTCGTCGACCGGGGCAGACCCTCACATCTTCACGTTGGCCGCCTTGCATCGCCAGCCGACAGGCCGGCAACGCATGCAGCCGAAATGCGCGTCAGCGGTTCGACGGGAAGCTGAATACCGTCCCTTCGCGCACGCCGGCCGACGGCCAGCGCTGCGTGATCGTCTTGCGCTTCGTATAGAACCGCACGGCGTCCGGGCCGTAAGCGTGCAGGTCGCCGAACAGCGAACGCTTCCAGCCGCCGAACGAGTGGTACGCGACGGGCACCGGCAGCGGCACGTTGATGCCGACCATGCCGATCTGGATGTTGTCGCTGAAGTAGCGCGCGGCCTCGCCGTCGCGCGTGAACAGGCACGTGCCGTTGCCGTATTCGTGCGCGTCGATCAGCGCCATCGCCTCGTCGAGCGACTTCAGGCGGATCACGCCGAGCACCGGCCCGAAGATCTCGTGCTGGTAGATCGGCATGCCGGGCTTCACGTTGTCGAACAGGCACGGGCCGAGGTAATAGCCGCCGTCGTGGCCGTCGACCTTCACGCCGCGGCCGTCGACGACGAGCGTCGCGCCCGCTGCCACGCCCGCTTCGACGAAGCCCGTCACCTTCTCGAAATGCTGCTGCGTGACGAGCGGGCCCATGTCGACGCCGGCGCCGTTGCCCGGGCCGACCTTCATCTTGTCGATTTCTGCCTTCAGGCCTGCGACCACCTGGTCACCCGTCTCGTCGCCGATCGCGACGACCAGCGGGATCGCCATGCAGCGCTCGCCGCACGAGCCGTACGCGGCACCCATCAGCGCGTTCACCGCGTTGCCGATGTCGGCGTCGGGCATCACGACCGCGAAGTTCTTCGCGCCGCCGAGCGCCTGCACGCGCTTGCCGTGCGCGCAGCCGGTCGAGTAGATGTATTCGGCGATCGGCGTCGAGCCGACGAAGCTCACGGCCTTCACGCGCGGATCGGTCAGGATCGTGTCGACCGCCTCCTTGTCGCCGTTCACGACGTTCAGCACGCCCGGCGGCAGGCCGGCCTCGAGCGCGAGCTCGGCCATGCGCAGCGTCGACGACGGCGTGCGCTCGGACGGCTTCAGCACGAACGTGTTGCCGCATGCGACGGCCATCGGCCACATCCACAGCGGCACCATCACCGGGAAGTTGAACGGCGTGATGCCGGCCGCCACGCCGAGCGCCTGGAACTCGCTCCACGAATCGATCGCGGGGCCGACGTTCTTGCTGTGCTCGCCCTTCAGCAGCTCGGGCACGTAGCTCGCGTATTCGACGTTCTCGATCCCGCGCTGCAGTTCGCCCATCGCGTCGGCCAGCACCTTGCCGTGCTCGGCCGTGATCAGCGCGCACAGCTCGTCGGCGTGCTCCTCGAGCAGCGTCTTGAAGCGGCTCATCACGCGCGCGCGCTTCAGCGGCGGCGTGTTGCGCCACGCCGGGAACGCGGCCTGCGCGGACGCGATGGCGGCTTCGACGGTCGCCTTGTCGGCAAGCGCGACGCTCTTGTGCGATTCGCCGGTGGCCGGGTCGAACACCGGCTGGACGCGGCTGCCGCCGTCGACGCGCTTGCCGTCGATCAGATGGCCGAGGGTGGAAGTCACATTGCTGTCGTGTTTCATCGTTCGGGCTCTTTCGTGAATTCGGTTGTCGCTCAGGGGCGGGCCGCCGCTCAGTCCACTTCGTTCAGCGCGTCGGACAGCGCGTTGACCAGGTTGTCGATCTCGCGCTTCTCCGAGATGAACGGCGGCGCGAGCTGGATCGTGTCGCCGCCGTAGCGCACGTAGAAGCCCTTCGCCCAGCAGCGCATCGCGATCTCGTACGGGCGCCGTGCCGGTTCGCCCGGCAGCGCCGCGATCGTCAGGCCGGCCGCGAGGCCGTAGTTGCGGATGTCCGCGATGTGACGCTGGCCCTTCAGCCCGTGCACGGCCGCCTCGAAATGCGGCGCGAGATCGCGCACGCGGGCCACCGCGTCTTCCTTCACGAGCAGGTCGAGCGCCGCAACGCCGGCCGCACACGCGACCGGATGCGCCGAGTACGTGTAGCCGTGCGGGAACTCGAGCATGTACTCGGGGCCGCCTGCCGCCATGAACGTGTCGTAGATTTCCTTCGTCGCGATCACGCCGCCGAGCGGCTGCACGCCGTTCGTCACCTGCTTCGCGAAGTTCATGATGTCCGGCGTCACGCCGAATGCGTCGGCGCCCGTCATCGCGCCGGCACGGCCGAAGCCCGTGATGACCTCGTCGAAAATCAGCAGGATGTCGTGCGCGGTACAGATGTCGCGCAGGCGCTTCAGATAACCCTTCGGCGGCACGACCACGCCCGCCGAACCGGAGAACGGCTCGACGATCACGGCCGCGATGTTCGATGCGTCATGCAGCGCGATCAGGTCGAGCAGGCGGTCGGCCAGCTCGGCGCCGTGTTCGGGCATCCCGCGCGAGAACTTGTTTTCGGCGAGTTGCGTGTGCGGCAGGAAATCGGCGTCGAGGCCCTGGCCGAACAGCTTGCGGTTCGGCCCGATCCCGCCGACCGAGATGCCGCCGAAGTTCACGCCGTGGTAGCCCTTCTCGCGGCCGATCAGGCGCGTCTTCGTGCCCTTGCCCTTCGCGCGCCAGTACGCGCGGGCCAGCTTCAGCGACGTGTCGGCCGCTTCCGAGCCCGAACCCGTGAAGAACACGTAGTCGAGGCCGGCCGGCGTCAGGTCCTTGATCTTGTTCGCGAGCTCGAACGACTTCGGATGGCCGAACTGGAACGCCGGCGCGTAGTCGAGCTGCGCGACCTGGCGGCTGACGGCTTCGACGATTTCCGTACGGCCGTGACCGAGGCCCGTGCACCAGAGGCCCGACAGGCCGTCGAAGATCTTGCGGCCTTCGGCGTCCGTGTAATACGCGCCCTGGCCCGACACGATCATGCGCGGATCGGCCTTGAACTGGCGATTGGCCGTAAACGGCATCCAGTGCGCGTCGAGCCACGCGGCATCGGTGCGGATAGTCGTGTCGTCCTGCTGCGCGGCGGTGGTGATGTCGGTCATGTCGGTCGGCGCGGCGCGCCCCTCCTTCTGGTGATGATGTTGCGCATTGTCGGGAGGCCAATTAGTCTCTTCAATATCGCAATATCAATGTTCACTTGCGCAACTATGCAAGCAACGAAACCGAAGAGCCGCGCGCTGCTCGGGCAGCTCAGCGACATGGACCTCCGCCTGCTGCGGGTCTTCAAGGGCGTCGTGCAGTGCGGCGGGATGGCGGCGGCCGAACTGGAACTGAATATCGGCATCTCGACGATCAGCCGGCACGTGAAGGATCTCGAAACGCGCGTCGGCCTCGTGCTGTGCCGGCGCGGCCGCGCCGGCTTCACGCTGACGCCCGAGGGGCAGACCGTGTACGAGGAGACGCTGCGGCTGCTCGCGTCGATGGAGGCCTTTCGCAGCAGGATAGACGGTATTCACGACCGGATGGGCGGAGAATTGCACGTCGCGGTGTTCGACAAGACGGCCACCAACCCGAACGCGCGGCTCGGCGACGCGATCCGCCGGTTCGCGGACGAGGCGCCCGACGTCGCACTGAACCTGCATGTGGCGTCGATCAACGAGGTCGAACGCGGGATCATCGACGGCAGCTACCAGGTCGGGATCATTCCCGCGCACCGCAACTCGGGCAGCCTCGTGTATGCGGAACTGTTCGACGAACGGATGCTGCTGTACTGCGGCCGCCAGCATCCGCTCTACGATGCGCCGCACGGCAAGCTCACGTGGACGACGATCCGCAACCATGCGTTCGCCGGGCTCGGCTTCCATTCGCCGAACATGGAACTGAGCCATCGCGCGAAGCTCACGCGCAGCGCGACCGCGTCGGACCAGGAATCGATCGCGACGCTGATCCTGTCCGGCCGCTATCTCGGCTTCCTGCCCGACCATTACGCGGAAAGCTTCGAAAACAAGGGGCTGATGCAGCCGATCGCGCCGCACCGGTTCAACTACCGGTGCCGGTTCGTGAGCCTGCTGCGGCGCTCGCCGCGGCCGTCGCGGGCGGCGCTGCTGTTCCAGTCGTGTCTGGAAGCCGCGCACGACGTGAAAGCGCGGCCGGGCGGCGACGACGCGTAGCCGGCGCGACGGTCCGCCCCGCGTCGGGCCGCACGGGAACGGCGGCGCGGGCATCGCGTTCAGCGCCGTGCGCCGCACGCGAACCGCCGCCGTTCGGCCGCGCGGTCCGGCTCTGCGATAATGCGGGCTCCCTATTCCGCTCCGCCTCCCGCCATGACGCAGCCGCCCGCCCCGCTCTCCACCGACCTGCCGCCGATCTCGTGCCTGCCCGGCGACGCGCTGCCGTGGCTGCCGATGAGCGCCGACCTGCCGGGGCTCGCGATCAAGTATCTGCACATCAATGCGGTCGAGGACACGCTGACCGCGCTGCTGAAGATGCCGGCCGGAGGCACGCTGCCGCGCCATCGCCACGACGGCGCGGTGTTCGTCCATACGCTGCAGGGCGCGTGGCGCTACCTGGAGTACGACTGGATCGCGCAGGCCGGCTCGACGGTGCTCGAACCGGCCGGCTCGGTGCACACGCCGGAAACGCTCGGCGCGCCGGGCGAGAATGTGATCACGCTCAACGTGATGCGCGGCGATCTCGTGCTGCTCGACGACGACGGCCGCGAGACCGCGCGCGAGAATTGCCGCGTCGCGCTGCTGCGCCAGCGCAAGCATGCGCGTACGGCGCCGGACGATGCTGCGCCGTTTGTCACACGGTAAGACAGCCGGCATCGTCGCGTCACGATCCGCATGGTGCCGGCTCTCGCTAATGCGCGGATGGCCGCCTGCGCACTTCGCCAGCTTCCCCGGCCTACCCGCGCATTACCGAAAACGCCGGAAAAATCGCCGAATATCGTTGGCCAGCAGATCCGGCTCTTCCATCGCAGCAAAATGGCCGCCGCTCGGCATGTCGGTCCACTGCACGACGTCGAACGCCCGTTCGAGCCAGCTGCGCGGCGGGTGGCTGATTTCCTTCGGAAAACGCGCAAACGCGACGGGCACCGCCACGCGCTGCCCGGCCGCGAAGCGCATAGGCTGCAGCCGGTTTTCCCAATACATCTGCATTGACGAGCCGATGCAGCCGGTGAACCAGTAGAGCGAGATTCCGGTCAGCAGCATGTCGTGCGAAAACCGCCGTGCGACGTCGCCGTCGCAATCGCTCCACGTGCGGAATTTCTCGGCGATCCACGCGGCCAGCCCGGCCGGCGAATCGTTGAGCGCGACGGCCAGCGTCTGCGGCTTCGTCATATGCATATGCGCGTATCCGCCTTCCAGCGCGGCCCACTCGCCGCGCTGCGTCACGAAGGCCTGTTCGTCCTCGGTCAGCGGCGAAGCCGCGTCGGTCGGAGGCTCGTAGCTGCCGGGCAGGTAGTTCAGATGGATGCCGTCCACCACCTCGGCATGTCGCGCGCCGAGCGCAATCGACACGCCTGCGCCGAGATCACCGCCTTGCGCGCCGAAGCGTCGATATCCGAGACCGGACATCAACGCCGCCCAGCGGTCGGCGACCTGAAATGCCGACATGCCGGGTGCCGCGGGCGCCGGCGAGAACAGGAAGCCCGGCAGTGACGGCACGACGACGTCGAACGCATCGTCCGGATCGCCGCCGAACGCCGCCGGGTCGCAAAGGCGATCGATCAGCGCGTCGAATTCGAATACGGAGCCCGGCCAGCCGTGCGTGACGACGAGCGGATATGGCCTCGGCCCGACGCCGCGTCGATGGATGAAATGCACGCGCTGCCCGCCTGCGTCTGCGACGAACTGCGGCAGCCGGTTCAGCGCACGCTCCACCGCACGCCAGTCGAAGCGTTCGGCCCAGTACGCGGTCAGTTCGCGCAGCCACGCGCCGTCGACACCCTGCTGCCACGGCCCGGCGGGTGTCAGCATCGGTGCGCGCGTGTCGCGCAGGCGCCGGCGCAGGTCATCAAGCGCGTGATCGGGAATCGCAATGTTGAACGGGGCGGCGTACATCGTGTCTCCTCGCGAAGAATATCGACGAGATTCTGCGCCATTTTTCCGGCCCGCGACGAACGGCTCGCGCCCACGCGTCAGCCTGTTTCCCGCTCGTCCGCCCGCGCATCGCGCCGCATCGCCTGCGGCGGCACGCCGAACCCGCGCACGAACGCCTCGCGCATGTGCCGGCGGTCGCGAAACCCATTCTCCTTCGCGATCACATCGAGCGGATGCCGGCTCTGTTCGATCATCAACCTTGCGGCTTCGAGCCGCAGCCGCTCGATCGCCTTCGCGGGCGACTGCCCCGTTTCGAGCGTGAACACGCGGCTGAACTGCCGCGGGCTCAGGTGGACGGCATCGGCCAGATCCTCGACGCTCAGCGCGCGGCCGAGGTTCTGCCGCGCGTAGTTCAGCGCGTTCTGGATCCGGTCGGATTTCGGCGCGAGATCGAGCATTTCCGAATGCTGCGACTGGCCGCCGGCCCGGCGCTGGTGCATCACGAGCTTGTGCGCGACCGAGCGCGCGGCATCGGCGCCGAGATCCTTTTCCACCATCGCGAGCGCGAGGTCGAGGCCGGCCGTCATCCCGGCCGACGTCCAGATCGGCCCGTCGACGATGTAGATTCGGTCTTCCTCGACGCGAATCTCCGGGTAATGCCGCTGCATGTCGCGGCCGAACGCCCAGTGCGTCGTCGCGCGGCGCTGCGCAAGCAGCCCGGCCTCGGCCAGCACGAACGCGCCCGTGCAGATGCCGGCGATCCGCCGTGCGCGCGCGTTCGTGCGGCGCAGGAACGCGACCACGCCGGCCGGCGACGGCGCGGCAAGCGGATCGTTGACGCCCGCGACGATCCACGTATCGACGGCGATCCGCCCGCGCAGCGCGCGCGTGGCGACCGACAGCCCGAGCGACGAGCGCACGTCGCCGCCGTCGACCGAATAGTTGTCCATCACGTAGAACGGCTCGCCAGCACCCATGTTCGCGTACTCGAACACCGACTGCGCGGCGAGCGCCATGATCTGGAAGCCGTCGCTGATCAGAAAACCGATTCGGCGCATGCGTGCTCTCCAGTCCGGGGGGCGTTTGGCCCGATGTCCTGAATCATACCCATCTACGTCATTTGTGTCGCAGCGATTCGAAGCCAGAATGCATTCACGCCATTCGGCCACCTTCATCGACACGGAGCGACATCATGACTCAAGCACATCGCGGTACCGCACTCATTACCGGCGCCTCGTCGGGCATCGGCGCGATCTACGCGGACCGGCTCGCGCGCCGCGGCTACGACCTGATCCTGGTCGCGCGCAACCGCGACCGGCTGGCCGCCCTCGCCGAGCGCATCACGAACGACACGCGGCGCAGCGTCGAGATTGTCGACGCGGACCTCAACGACCGCGCGGCACTCGCCGCCGTCGAAACGAAGCTGAAGCAGGACGCGAGCATCACGCTGCTCGTGAACAACGCGGGTGTCGGCACGCACGCCCCGCTGCTCGACAGCGACGTCGACGCGATGACGCGAATGATCGACCTGAACGTGACCGCGCTCACGCGCCTCACCTATGCCGCCGTGCCCGGCTTCGTCGCCCGCGGCCGCGGCGCGGTGATCAACATTTCGTCGATCGTCGCGATCTCGCCGGAAACGCTGAACGGCGTGTACGGCGGCAGCAAGGCGTTCGTGCTCGCGTTCAGCCAGTCGCTGCACCACGAGCTCGCCGGCAAGGGCGTGCAGGTGCAGGCCGTGCTGCCCGGCGCGACGGCCACCGATTTCTGGCAGACGGGCGGCCTGCAGCTCGAGCACCTGCCGAAGGAAATCGTGATGCCGGCGCCCGACCTGGTCGACGCGGCGCTGGTCGGCTTCGATCGCGGCGAACTCGTGACGATTCCGTCGCTGCACGCGGCCGACGAATGGGATGCGTACGAGGCCGCGCGCCAGACGATGGCGCCGCACCTGTCGACCGATACGCCGGCGCCGCGCTATGCGGCGGCGCGCTGATTCCCGTTTCCGCTTCTCCCCGATCCGATCAGACAAATGGAGCACGCATCATGAAACTCAGCGGCAATACCGTCTTCATCACCGGCGGCACCTCCGGCATCGGCCGCGCGCTCGCGATCGCGCTCGAGCGGCGTGGCAACAAGGTGATCGTCGCCGGCCGGCGCAAGGCGCTGCTCGACGAGATAGCAAAGCTGCACCCGAATATCGACACGGTCGAGCTCGATGTCGGCGACGGCGCGCAGATTCGCGCGGTCGCCGCCCGATTGATCGACCGCTATCCGGCGCTGAACGTCGTGATCAACAACGCGGGCATCATGCCGTTCGACGACGCGGGCGGCCCGCTCGACGACGCACAGGCCGTCCGCCTCGTCGATACCAACCTGCTCGGCCCCGTGCGCGTCAGCGCGGCATTCGTCGAGCACCTGAAGCGGCAACCCGACGCGACGATCATCAACAACAGCTCGGTGCTCGCGTATGTGCCGCTCGCGTCGACGGCGCTCTATTCGGCAACGAAGGCCGCGATTCACTCCTACACGCTGTCGCAGCGCTTCGCGCTGCGCGACACCGGCGTGCGCGTGCTCGAAATCGCACCGCCGTGGGTCGACACCGATCTCGTGCACAAGAGCGGCGACCCGCGCGCGATGCCGGTCGACGCGTTCGTCGCCGAAACGCTGGCGCTGCTCGAAACCGCGACGACGGAGGTCGTCGTCGAGGCGGCCAGGCCATTGCGCGACAACGCCGGGCCGAACGAGCACGCATTCGTCGAACAATTCAACCAGTTCATCGTCGACAACCCGATTCCCGTCGAATGACGTCGTCCGGGAACCCCGTCATCGGAGCACACATCATGACGACCGCACTGGAAGAGAAAAACACGACCTTCGTCCTCGAAGCGCTGGATACGCTGTTCAACCGGAAAGACTACGAGCGCGCCGCGCAATTCCGGGCCGACGATTACGTGCAGCACAGCCGGTACGTTCCGGCTGGCCGCGCGGGGCTGTTCAGCCTCGTCGATTCGATGCCCGACCTGCGTTTCGAATCCGACAGGATCTCCGCCAACGGCGACTTCGTGTGGGTGCACAGCCGGTACACGAACTCGGCAAGCCCCGTCGCGCTGATCGCCGTCGAGATCCTGCGGATCGAGGGCGGCAAGCTGGTCGAGCACTGGGACGTGCTGCAAGACGAGGCGACGCGCGCCGAATCGGCCGGCGGCCATCCGATGTTCGGCGACGCATTTCCGGACGCGGGTTGATGCGGTCGTTCGTCTGACGAAAAGCCCGGCGCCGGCGCGTCGGGATGCCGCCGGGGATTCATTCCCCCAGCGGCACCAATAGGCGCCGTCGAACGCCGATTCCCGCCCGCTTGCCAGGTATTTTTCGCAACAGTAAGCTCTACCGCTGCAGTTTCCGAAGCAGCGCCATATCGGGCGCAATCCGTCCGATCATCCGGGCAATCGACCGTTGCGGAATTCGACCATGCGGCTTCGTAGGTTCACCACCGAGACCGGCAGCGTGCCTGTCTCACCGCCTGTCTCACCGCCTGTTTCCCCGCGCGTATCGGCGGGCCATTCGCCGGATCTTCCGCCACTCCCCGAACTCGAAACCGTATGCCGCGTGGCACGCGCGCATTTCGGCACGGCCGGCGCGTTCGTCGTGCGCGCGCAAGCCGGCGCGCAATGCTTGCTGGCGTCCGACGGGACGCTCCCCGAAACGCTTCCGCCGGATACCCTCCCGCCAGGCGTCGAGCGAGATTCGCCTGTCGGCAGACGACTCGTCGTGCCCGACGTGGGCAACGGCCCGTTTCACACGCCGCAGGTCGTCGCAGCCTGCGAACTGGCCGCGCCTGACGGCACCGCGCTCGGCACGCTATGCCTTGCCAGTTGCACGGGCCTGGCACTCGACGCCACCCGGCGCGCATTCCTGCACGACCTCGCGTCGCTCGCGGAACGTGCATTCGCCCGCGCCATCGCGGAAGCCGCGTTGCGCGAACGGCTCGGCATCGTCGAGGAGCACAGCACGCTGACGACGCTCGCGCTGACCGAAAGCGGCACCGGCGTGTGGGATCGCAACGTGGAAACCGGCGAGATCCATTACTCGCCGACCTGGAAGGCGATGCTCGGCTACGCGCCGCACGAGCTGAGCTGCCGGATCGAGGACGCGTACGAACGGCTGCATCCGGACGATGCCGACGACGTGAAGACGGCCATGCTCGCGCACTTCGAGCGCCGGACCGACAGCTACGAGGTCGAGCACCGCATCCGCTGCAAGGACGGCACGTACAAGTGGATCCGCAGCCGCGGCAAGGTGATCAGCCGCGACGGCAACGGCCGCGCGCTGCGCATGGTCGGCACGACCACCGACATCACGGCGCTGCGCGAGCTTGCCGCCCGGCTGCGCGACTCGGCCGCGCTCGTTACGGATCTCACCGACCAGGTTCCCGGGCTCGTATTCCAGCTACGGCAGGCGGCCGACGGGCGCCGCACCTTTACCTATGCGAGTGCGGGTATCAGCGACATCTACGAACTCACGCCCGAGCAGATCGCCCGCAACGCGGAGGCGGTCGAGACGCGGATCCATCCGGCCGACCTGATCGCGTATCGGCAATCGCTGCATGAATCGTCCGCAAGACTGACGCCGTGGCGCCTCGAATATCGCGTGCTGCTGCCCGGCCAGGGACTGCGTTGGCGCGAAGGCGATGCGCGCCCGCAACGCATGGCCGACGGCGGCACCGTGTGGCACGGCTTCATCACCGATGCGACCGAGCGCAAGCGCATCGAGGCCGAACTGCAGCGGATGGCGACGACCGACCATTTGACGCAACTGTCGAACCGCCACGCGTTCATGCGGCAAAGCGAAGCCGCACTGCGCGGCGTGCGCGCGACCGGCCGGGCCGCCGCGGTGCTGATGCTCGATCTCGATCACTTCAAGGCGCTGAACGACCGCTGGGGCCATCCGCTCGGCGACCGCGCACTCCGGCATTTCGCGCGGCTGCTGCTCGCGGAAACCGGGCCGGACGGCATCGTCGGCCGGATCGGCGGCGAGGAATTCGCGATCGTGCTGCCGGGCTCGGATCTCGACACGGCGATTGCGTTTGCGCGGCGCCTGCAGCAACGCGCGATGCTGGCGCGGCTCATGCATGAGGATCAGCAGGTCGAGCTGACCGTCAGCATCGGCATCGACGCGATGCGCGAGTCCGACTTCGGCGCGTACCAGGCGCTGTCGCGCGCCGACAAGGCGCTCTATCTCGCGAAGGATCGCGGCCGCAACCGGATCGAGGTGTATCAGGCGTAATCGAAGCGGTACGGGCCACCCGCGCCGAACCCGACGGCGACAACACCAGCCGCGCGATCGCCCGACCTCACTCTCGACGCTGCGCGCCCGCGTCGCCGCGCGGCACGCCCAGCAACATCGCGACCGCGCACGCGGCCAGCAGCGCCGCGATCATCAGCATCGCCGGATCCATGCTGCCGGTACGCGTGCGGATCAGCCCGACGATCCACGGCGTGATCATCCCGCTCGACACGCCGATGCTGCTGATCAGCGCGATCCCGCCCGCCGCGCCGGCGCCCGAGAAATACGCGGACGGCACGGCCCAGAACACCGGATGCGCAGCGAAGATCAGCAGCGCCGCGACCGACAGCAACGCCATCATCGCGACGATGCTCGGCAGGTGCAGCGTCAGCAGCACGAGCGCCGCCGCGCCGCCGAACGCGCACGCGGCGAAATGCCGGCGCCGTTCGCGCTTGCGGTCCGAGCGCCGCGCGATCGCGATCAGGCCGGCCGCGCCGATCGCGTTCGGCACGATCGACAGCAGGCTGATCTGCACGACGTCGTGAATGCCGAATTCGCGGATCATCAGCGGCATCCAGAACAGCAGCATCAGCAGCGCGGTGGTCAGCGAAAAATAGATGAACGCGAACAGGTATGTGCGCGGTTCGGCCAGCACCTGCCGCAGCGAACGCGGCGCATGCGCGCCGGCACCGGCGTGGTCGGCGGCCAGGTCGGCCGCGAGCCGCTGGCGGTCGGCGTCGGACAGCCAGCGTGCGTGCTCCGGACGATCGCACAGCCAGAACCACGCGATCACGCCGAGCAGGATCGCGGGCGCGCCCTCGATCGCGAACATCCATTGCCAGCCGTGCAGCCCGAGCACGCCCGACATCCCGCGCATCAGCCAGCCCGACAGCAGCCCGCCGACCATCCCGGCCACCGCGACGCCCGCATAGAAGATCGACAGCACCGACGCGCGCCGCCGCGCCGGATACCAGTACGTCAGGTAGAACACCACGCCCGGGAAGAATCCGGCCTCGAACAGCCCGAGCAGGAAGCGCAGCACGTAGAAATGCTTCGCGCTGTCGACGGTAATCATCGCGACCGACACCGCGCCCCACAGGATCATGATCCGCGCGAACGTGCGGCGCGCGCCGAAGCGGCGCAGCAGCGCGTTGCTCGGCACCTCGAACAGCACGTAGCCGACGAAGAACAGCACCGCGCCGAGGCTGTACATCGCGTCGGTCAGGCCGAGATCCTGCCGCATCTGCAACTGCGCGAAGCCGATGTTGCTGCGATCGAGGATCGACACGATGTAGCAGATGAACAGGAACGGCACGATCCGCATGCCGATGCGGCGGTACAGTGCGTCGTCGTCCGTCGAGCCGGCACCGGACGCGGGGGCGCGCGCGGCGTCCGCTTGAAGAGGGGCTGACATCGATCGTCTCCTCGATGGATTCGGATGCGGGACGCTCACGAGGTACCGGCCGCCGCCGCCCGCGGGCAGCGGCCGGCCGTCGTTCAGCCGCGCTGCGCGGCTTCGCCCTTCACGCCGAGCATCAGCGCGACGCCGCTGGCAACCAGCAGTGCCGCCAGCAGGTACACGGCGAGATCCATGCTGCCCGTGCGCGTGCGAATGATCCCGATCACCCACGGGCTGACGATGCCGCTCGTGATCCCGATGCTGCTGATCAGCGCGATCCCGGCCGCGGCCGCGTTGCCCGACAGGTAGCGGGTCGGCACGGCCCAGAAGATCGGCAGCGCGGCAAAGATCAGCGTCGCCGCGATCGACAGGCACGCGAGCATCGCCGCGAAGCTGTGCAGGTGCAGCGTCAGCGCCGCGAGCGCGAGCCCGCCGCCGATCGTGCAGCACGCGAAATGCTTGCGGCGCTCGCCGGTGCGGTCCGAACGGCGCGCGATCAGGATCAGCCCGACCGCGCCGACAGCATTCGGCACGACCGTGTACAGGCTCACGGCGACGACGTCGGTCACGCCGAAGTCGCGGATCATCAGCGGCATCCAGAAATTGAGCGTCAGCGATGCGCAGGTCAGCGAGAAATAAATGAACGCGAACAGGTACACGCGCGGGTTCGCGAGCGCGGCCGCCAGGCTGCGCCCGTCGTGCGCGCCGCCGTGTCCGCGGCCGTCCGCGCACAGCGCGGCGACGCGCGCCTTTTCATCGGACGTGAGCCAGGCGGCGTCCTGCGGCCGGTCGACGAGGAACGTGAACGCGGCAAACGCGAGCAGGATCGCCGGTGCGCCTTCGATCGCGAACATCCATTGCCAGCCGTGCAGCCCGAGCACGCCGCTCATGTCGCGCATGATCCAGCCCGACATCAGGCCGCCGAGCACGCCTGCCACCGCGACGCCCGCGAAGAACACCGAGATCGCGGCCGCGCGCCGGTTCGCGGGGAACCACCAGGTCAGGTACAGCACGATGCCGGGGAAGAAACCGGCTTCGAACACGCCGAGCAGGAAGCGCAGCACGTAGAAATGCGACGGCTGCGACACGAACATCATCCCGGTCGACGCGATGCCCCACAGCAGCATGATCCGCGTGAACGTACGACGCGCGCCGAAACGCGCTAGCAGCAGGTTGCTCGGTACTTCGCAGAACACGTAGCCGACGTAGAACACCGCGGCGCCGAGG
The DNA here is from genome assembly GCF_003233675.1 of Burkholderia sp. JP2-270. NCBI lineage: Bacteria > Pseudomonadati > Pseudomonadota > Betaproteobacteria > Burkholderiales > Burkholderiaceae > Burkholderia > Burkholderia sp. JP2-270. The sequence continues at coordinate 235,006 of NZ_CP029825.1, forward strand.
CCGTACATCGCATCGCTGAAGCCGAGATCGTGCTTCATCTGCAACTGCGCGAAGCCGATGTTGATGCGGTCGAGGAACGACACGACGTAGCAGAGGAACAGGAACGGGACGATCCGCCACGCGATCTTGCGGAACAGCAGCGCGTCGCCGGATTCGGACGTCGATGAGGATACCGAAGCGCTCGCGTGCGCGAGCGTCGCTTCGGCGGGAAGCGATTGGGGCATGTCTCTCTCCAAACGGGCCGCGCGATTCGAGCGCGCGGCAGTCTCCGAGGGCGTGCATGCGCCCTGCTTTCTTGTGAGACCGGATATGGCTGCGGGAACCGCGGCGCAACGCCGCCGCGAAACCCGCAGCCCTCAGGGAAACAGCGACGCGTTCAGACGAACGCCCCGCCGCCGCGTGCCGCTCAGTCCTGCAGCGCGGCCCACATTTCCTTGTCGCGCTGCGCCGTCCAGATGCGCGGATGCTTGATGCCGCTCGCCTCGTCGAACGCGCGCGACACGTCGAACGGCAGACAGTGCTCGTAGATGAACACGTGGCCGAACTTCGGATCCATCGCTTCGCGCGTGAGCGCCATCGACGCCTTCAGGTCGAGATTGCGCTCCACGGCCTTGCGGCCCTGCGCGAGCAGCGTCGTGACGAAATCCTTCGTGTAGTCGAGGCCCTTGTTCACGTCGGCCGGATTCAGCAGCGCGGGGCCGCGGCCCGGCACCAGCTTCTCGGCGCCGAGCGCGCGCAGCGCCTCGAGCGTGGCCGGCCATTGTTCGAGCTGCGCGTCGCCGCAGTAGCACGCGGCGTCGTATTCGACGAGGTCGCCCGAGAACAGCACCTTCTGCGACGGCAGCCAGACGATCGTGTCGCCCTTCGTGTGGCCCGAGCCGACATGCATGATCTTCACTTCGAGCTTGCCGAGGAACAGCGTGATCTCACGCTCGAACACAAGCGTCGGCCAGGTCAGGCCGGGCACCGTCTCGACGCCGGCGAACAGGCGCGGGAAACGCTCGATCTCCGACTTCATGTCGGCCTCGCCGCGCTCGACGATCATCTCGTAGGTGCCGCGGCTCGCGATCACGTGCTGCGCGCCTTCGTCGAAATACGCGGACGCGCCGAGCACGCGCACCGCGTGGTAGTGCGACAGCACCACGTGCTTGATCGGCTTGTCGGTCACGCTGCGGATCTTCGCGATCAGGTCCTGCGCCATCGCGGGCGTCGCGGTCGTGTCGACGATCAGCACGCTGTCGTCGCCGACGATCACGCCCGAGTTCGGGTCGCCCTCGGCGGTGTACGCGTATGCGTTCTCGGACAACTGCGTCCACGTGACTTTCTTCTCTTCCAGATCGGCTTGGGAGGCGAATGCTTTGGCCATGTTGCGTTCCGTGGCTGCGAGCCATGTGTTGAGGGGTGTGAACGGATGATCTTCCTGCATCGATTATTTGTCAATGACAAATCAACTTGCTATTGTCTAATACGGGTAAACCTGCGGGCTAGCGCGACAAATGGCGTCGGATACCATGCGGGGTTTCGTCAACGGAAGATTCATCGCGTGCAGAACCACGAAGTCAGCGCGGACGACGCGCCGCCCAAGGCGCAGCGCGGGATCCAGAGTGTCGAGGTCGGCGGCCGGCTGCTCGACGCGCTCGCGCGCCGGCGCAAGCCGCTCGGCCTGTCGGAGCTGGCTGCGGCAGCCGACCTGTCGACCGCGCAGGCGCACACCTATCTCGTCAGCTTGACGCGGCTCGCGCTCGTGAAGCGCGACGCGATCACCGGCAACTACGAGCCGGGCCCGTTGTCGCTGCGGCTGGGGCTGATGTCGATCGAGCGCCAGCCGGCCTACCGCGCGGCGCTGCCGCACGCGGCGCGGCTCGCGGAAGCGGTGGGCTTGAGCGTCGCGCTGTCGGTGCCGGGCGTGCTCGGCCCGACGATCGTGCGCATCGAGCACGGCGGCTATCCGTTGCACGTGAACCTGCACGTCGGTTCGGTGATGTCGCTCGACACGACGGCGACCGGCCGCGTGTTCCGCGCGTTCGGCGATCCCGCGCAACTCGACGCGATGGCGGCCAGCCAGGCCGGCGCGGGCGATACGCTCGCGGGCGCCGAAGGCACGCAGCCCGCGCCGGATGCCGCAGCGCAACTGGCCGAACTCGACGCGATCCGCGCTCGCGGCATCGAACGCAGCGTCGATCGGCCGAGCCCCGGCGTCAGTGCGATGTGCGTGCCGGTATTCGACACGCACGGGCGCCTGCAGCTCGCGTTGACGGTGATCGGTTCGAGCGGATCGATCGATGTCGGCTGGGACGGCCCGATCGCGACCGCCTTGCGCGATGCGGCGCGGCAGGCTACCGCGTCGCTTGGCGCGGCAGTTTCGGAACCGCCGCCAACCGCCCCCTCGGCGGGCGCACCGCGCATGCCGCCCGCGCTGGCCGACGACGCGAAAGCGCAGCGCGGAATCAACGCGCTCGACAGCACCGGCGAGCTGCTGCTCGCGCTGGTATCGGCGGGCCGTGCGCTGCCGCTGCGCGATCTCGCGGCGGCGGCCGGCATGCCGGCGGCAAAGGCGTTTCCGCATCTCGTCAGCCTGCAGAAGATCGGCCTGCTGAGCCGCGACGACGCCGGCTGCTTCGACGGCGGCCCGCTCGGGCAGGCGCTCGGCCTGATCGCGATGCAACGTGTGTCGCCGACGCGCGACGCGGAAGCCGAGATCGTCGCGCTGGCCGGCGCGACCGACATGAGCGTGGCCGCGGCGACGCTCGGGCCGCTCGGCCCGACCGTGATCCGCCTCGAGGAATCGGCACGGCCGCAGCACGTGAGCCTGCAGGTCGGCACCGTGATGTCGCTCGTCAATACGGCGATCGGGCGGATCTTCGCGGCCGGCATGTCCGACGACGTGCTGGCCGACCTGCTCGCCAACGAGCCCGTGCGCCTCGCGGGCGGCGGCCCCGCGCAGGCCGACGATGCATTCCGCGCGCGGCTCGCGGCGATCCGCGCGGACGAACTCGATTTCGCGTTCGACGCGCCGGTGCCCGGCATCGGGACGGTCGCCGCGCCCGTGTTCGATCACACCGGCAGCATCCGGCTCGTGATCGCGATCATCGGCTCGTCGCGCGGCTTCCCGCGCGGGCCGGACAGCGACCTCGCACAAACGCTGCTCGCCGCGACGCGGCGGCTGTCGTGGCGGTTCGGGTGGATCGGCCGGTAAGCGGCGCATCGCCGCCGTCTTCCGCGTCGCTCGATTCCTCTTCTTTTTCTCCTTGCAAGGCCGTGCTTGTCACGGCCTTGTCGCGTGTGCCCGCTATCCCGTGAGGCGCCAATTCATGTTGCGCAGCAGCAACATAAATTGTCAGTAATTCTCATATAACGAAATGGCATTTCACAAAGCGGTGGCGCTTCGCTATGATTAGGGTTATCCCTAACTCGCCACCTGAATGGGGCTTCGTCATGCAAACGTCTAATATCTCCGATCGTTCCACCCAATCCGCTGGCTGGCTCGCACGTGTTGGCGAGCTGCTTGCAGAAGCCTGGCAGCTCCACCTCGAGAACTGCGAAGTCATCGCCGAAGCACACGCGCGCCTTCCGCGCTGAACGGAATGGCTGGCCGCCAGTCGGCGGCGCGACAACCTGCCTGATCCGCTTGCCGGGACGCGCGCTCCAAGGCCGCTGCGTCCGGCATCGGAATACCGCGCAGGTCGTGTGGAAACGGGCCGAGCTTGTTCCGGCCGAATGCGCTCCCCGCGTCGGCAGTGTGTCAAGGTCGCGTTGAGGTCCGGCGCCGATCAGTATCGGCGCGGTTTTGTCTGCAGGTTGCCCGGACGGGCTACCGTTATCCGGTCGGCGCGCGATTGCGCCGGATCGTTGCGGACGGAAGATTCATCCGTTTTGTCCACCCGCGTACGGTTCCACGCCGAACGCCTTCCCTGGCGGCCGATCGCCGGATTTCTCCGCGCCATCGCGCAGTTGCATGCGCTGTCGGTTCAACGACGGCCGCGCCCCCCCCCTTCCCCCCTCACACCTGGATCGAGGGCACATCCTTCATGCAGCGCAACGCGAACATCGAGCGGCTGTGGCGGATGCTCGAGATCCTGTACAGCTTTTCGCGCAGGAACCGCTCGTAGCCGGCCGTGCCGTCCACCGCGACCTTGATCCAGTAGTCGTATTCTCCCGACACCAGATATGCCTCGAGCACTTCCGGCAGCGCGGCCAGTTCCGCGCCGAAACGCGCGAGCGCGTCGTCCTCGTGGCGATCGAGCGTGACTTCGAGGATCACGATGTCCGCGTAGCCGAGCATGCGCTGGTTGACCAGTGCGACGTAACCGTCGATGTAGCCGTCAACTTCGAGCTGCCGCGTGCGGTTCCAGCATGCGGTCGTCGACATGCCGATCTGTTCGGCCAGTTCGGCATTCGACAGCCTCGCATTTTTCTGCAATGCACCAAGGATCTTGCGGTCCTGATTGTCGAGCGTTTTAGGCGTGCGTTCGCGGGTTGCCATGACGAGAAGAATCTTCTACTGAAAATCGGCATTCTATCTGAACAGGATTCAGGTTTCGGGCCCGTTTTGCTGGAAAACAGGAAGCCTTTTAACCGGCCCGCTTGATACATTTTCACCATGCCTGTTGCCCGGCACGCTCCCAGCGACAACCCCTTCGCACCGGGACGCACGGCCGCAATCACGAGTTGCGGTGCCGGACAAGCAGGCATGCGATTCCCCGCCGCCCGCACGCCTATCCGATCGCGTGCGGAGCCGGTGCCTGCGTCCCCGTTCTTGCACTTCCCGTCATGTCGTTCAGGCTTTATCTGTCGTTCCTCGCTGCTTCCGTCGTTCTCATCTACGCGCCAGGCCCCGTCAACCTGCTCACGATGCACCACGCGCTGCGCGCCGGCTGGCGTCGTGCGCTGCCGTGCGTGTGGGGCGGCACGCTCGCCGTGCTGCTTCAACTCGCGCTGACCGCGCTGTGCCTGAATTCGCTGGTTCATATCGACGAACACGCGCTCACCGTGTTGCGCTGGGCCGGCGCCGCGTATCTCGTATGGCTCGGCGGCAAGCAATGGCTCGGCCGCGCGCCGGCGAACGCGCCCATGGCTTCGGCAGATGCCGCAGCCAGCGCGGGAGCCGGAGCCGGAGCCGGAGCCGGAGCCGCGATCGTCTCGCAGGACACCGACACCGGACGCGCGCTGTTCTGGCGCGGCGTCGCGACGTCGGGCCTGAATCCGAAGACGCTGCTGTTCTTCCCGTCATTCTTTCCGCAGTTCATCAGCCCGAACGCCGACTGGAGCCTGAACCTTCAATACCTGCTGCTCGCCGCGACGTTCGCGCTGCTGTTCGCGGGCGGCGTCGCGTCGATGGCACTGTTCTCGCACCGGCTGAGCCGCGCGTTGCAGCGGCCGGCGCGGATGCGCGCGATGAACCGCGTGACGGGCGGGCTGCTCGTCGGGATGGGCGCGCTCATGGTCGGCTGGAACTGAGCAAGCAGCGCAACCTCGAACGGCTGCGGCTGCCGAAACCCGACATGGTGTTTTCGCAGCAGCAGCTCGCGGGCGAACTGCTCGCGAGCACGCTCAACGACGAACCGGGCGACAAGTCGGTGATCTCGCATCTGGTGTTCGGAACCGCCGATGCCGCCTGCCCCAGTGAGCCGTTGAGCCGTTGAGCCGTTGAGCCGTTGAGCCGCTGAGCCGTTGAGCCGTTGAGCCGTTGAGCCGTTGAGCCGTTGAGCCGTTGAGCCGTTGAGCCGTTGAGCCGCTGAGCCGTTGAGCCGTTGAGCCGTTGAGCCGCTGAGCCGTTGAGCCGTTGAGCCGTTGAGCCGTTGAGCCGTTGAGCCGTTGAGCCGTTGAGCCGTTGAGCCGTTGAGCCGTTGAGCCGTTGAGCCGTTGAGCCGTTGAGCCGTTGAGCCGCTGGCAGTGTGCCCGACAGCGGCCGGCGCCCGGCCGGTACAATCGCGCGATGTCCGAATTGCTCACTTACGGCGGCCTGTTCGCCGTGTCGATGGTCGCCGCGACGCTGTTGCCGCTCCAGTCCGAAGCCGTGCTCGCCGGCCTGCTGCTCGCCGGGCGCGAACCCGTGTGGGCGCTGGTGCTCGTCGCGAGCCTCGGCAACGTCGCCGGCTCCGCGATCAACTGGGCGCTCGGGCGCGGCATCGAGCACTTCCGCGACCGCCGCTGGTTTCCGGTCAAGCCGTCTGCGCTCGCGCGCGCCGAGCGCTGGTATGCGCGCTACGGCCGCTGGTCGCTGCTGCTGAGCTGGGCGCCGGTGATCGGCGATCCGCTGACGATGATCGCCGGCGTGCTGCGCGAGCCGCTGCCGACCTTTCTCGCGATCGTCACGCTCGCGAAGGTCGGCCGCTATCTGGCGGTCGCGTGGCTCGTGACGTACTGACGATACTGACGCGACCTTGCCTCCGCCGACGGCGCCTGCTCGCGCCGCCACCGGCTTCGCACCGCTAAAGAATTCGCCGAAGCTGCCGTATTCCTTACAGTGTGCGGTGACGCGTGCGTTCCGCCCCTCTCCCTCCCCACTCAGGATGCCGTATGAGATTGACCCAATTGGGCCGGGTGAGCGTCGGCGCGCGTCTTGCCGCGCTGGCGTGCGCGCTCGTTGCACTGCTGTTCACCGTTTTCGCGTGGGCGCTCGCCCATTTCGCCAGCCAGCAACTCGCGGACGAGGCGCACGCGCGAATCACCGACAAGGAGCAGTCGATCCGTGCGATGGTCGAGATGTTCGACAAGGCGCTGTCGGCCGAAGCCAGTCGCGCGATGTCGCTGTTCGCGAGTTTCCTGCCGGCCGATTTCTCGCTCGACCCGGCACGCACCGTCGACATCGGCGGCGTCGCCGCGCCCACGCTGTCGGCAGGCGGCCAGCCGCTCGACCTCGACTACTCGATTCCCGATCAGTTCCTGAAGAAAAGCGGCGCGATCGCGACGATCTTCGCGCGCGACGGCGACGATTTCGTGCGCATCACGACGTCGCTGAAGAAGCAGGACGGGGCACGCGCGGTCGGCACGCGCCTCGATCGCGCGAGCCCCGCTTACGCGCCGCTCGCCGCCGGGCGCAGCTACACGGGCCTCGCCAAACTGTTCGGCCGGCAGTACATCACGCAGTACAAGCCGGTCACCGACGCAACCGGCCGCGTGATCGGCGCACTGTTCGTCGGCCTCGACGTCGGCGCCGAGCTGCAAGTCGTCCAGGACGGCATCCGTGCGTTGAAGGTCGGCGAGAACGGCTACTACTTCGTGCTCGACGCTTCGCCGGGCGCATCGCGCGGCACCTTCGTCGTCCATCCCGATGCAGCCGGCCAACGCGCCGACGACGCACGCGCGCCATACACTCAGATGCTCGCGGCCGGCCAGGGCCGGCTCGCGTATACGTCGGCCGACCCGGCCGCGCACGACAGCCAGCCAACCGAGAAATTCGTGTCGTTCACGACGATTCCGCAGTGGCAGTGGCTGGTCGGCGGCATCGCGATCGACGACGAACTGCTGGCCGGCATGCGCACCCTCCGCGACCGCTTCCTGATGATCGCAGCCGTGCTCGTCGCGGCGTTCGCGGCGCTGTTCGTCGTCGTGGTGAGGCGCGTCGTGAGCCGGCCGCTCGACGCGGCGGCACGCGCATCCGAACGCTACGCGGCGGGCGACCTCAGCGTGCGGATCCGCGACGGCAAGACGGCACGCGGCGCCACACGCAACGACGAAATCGGCCGGCTCGTGCAGGCCATCGACGGGATCGGCGACGGCCTGGCGCGGATCGTCGCGCAGGTGCGCAGCGGCTCGGCCGACATCGCACACGGCATGGTCGGCATCGCGGCCGGCAGCGGCGACATCGCCGCGCGGATCGCGGCGCAGGCGAGCAGCGTCGAACAGACGGCGGCCAGCATGGAGCAGATCACGGCCGCCGTGCAGCAGAACGCCGAGCACGCGGCGCAAGCGAATGCGCTGGTCGCGAACGCATCGACCGCCGCGACCGACGGCGACGCGGCGGTGCAGCGCGTGGTCGCGACGATGGACGAAATCGGCCGCGCAACGCGCCGGATCGCCGAAATCACGGGCGTGATCGAAGGCATCGCGTTCCAGACCAACATCCTGGCGCTGAACGCAGCCGTCGAGGCCGCGCGCGCGGGCGAGCACGGCAAGGGCTTCGCGGTGGTCGCGGCCGAAGTGCGCGCGCTCGCGCAGCGCAGTGCGGCCGCGGTCAAGGAAATCGACGCGCTGAGCGCCGAATCGTCCACGACCGTCGAACAGGGTTACCGAATCGCGGACGCGGCGCGCGGCACGATGCGCGACATCGTCGCCCGCGTCGATCAGGTCCGTACGCTGATCGGCGAGATCAGCGCCGCGTCGCGAGAGCAATCGGCCGGCATCGAGCAGGTGAACCAGGCCGTCACGCAGATCGGGGAAGCCACGCAGCAGAACGCGACACTGATCTCGGATGCCGAACGCGCGGCCGTCGCGCTGCGCGACCAGGCCGCGCAACTGTCGGAAGCCGTCAGCGTGTTCCGGCTCGAACGCGACGCATGAGCGTCGACCGGCGGCGGCCGACGGCCGCTCGCCGCCTACTTCTTGTCGCCCGCCAGGTCGATCGCCTTGTCCGATCCGACCGCATTGCGCAGCTGGAACTTCTGGATCTTGCCGGTCGACGTCTTCGGCAGCTCGCCGAAGCGCACGACCTTCGGCACCTTGAAGCCCGCGAGCAGTTGCCGGCAGTGCGCGACGATCTGCTCCTCGGTCGCGCGTGCGCCTTCGCGCAGCTCGACGAACGCGCACGGCACCTCGCCCCATTTCGGGTCGGGCATTGCTACGACGGCCGCAACGGCGACGGCCGGATGCCGGTACAGCGCGTCCTCGACCTCGATGCTCGAGATGTTCTCGCCGCCCGAGATGATGATGTCCTTGCGGCGATCCTTGATGCGGATATAGCCGTCCGGCGTCAGCACGCCGAGATCGCCGGTATGGAACCAGCCGCCGTGGAACGCCTCGTCGGTCGCATGCGGGTTCTTCAGGTAGCCCTTCATGCAGATGTTGCCGCGGAACATGATCTCGCCGAGCGTCTCGCCGTCGGCCGGCACCGGCACCATCGTGTCGGGATCGAGCACCGTCGCGCCCGCTTCGAGGTGGTAGCGCACGCCCTGGCGCGCATTGAGCCGCGCGCGCTCTTCATCGGGCAGCGCTTCCCAGTGCGACTGCTTCGCGCACACGGTCGCGGGGCCGTAGACCTCGGTCAGCCCGTACACGTGCAGCAAGTCGAAACCGATCTCCTTCATCTTCGCGATCACCGCCGGCGCGGGCGCCGCGCCCGCGACCATCGCGTGCACCGTGTGGTCGATCCATTCGCGGAATTCGGCCGGCGCGTTCGCGATCGCGCTCTGCACGATCGGCGCGCCGCAATAGTGCGTGATGCGTTCGCGGCGAATCAGGTCGAACACGGTCTTCGCGTCGAACTTGCGCAGGCACACGTTCACGCCCGCGCGCGCCGCGACGGCCCAAGGGAAGCACCAGCCGTTGCAGTGGAACATCGGCAGCGTCCACAGATACACCGCGTGCTTCGGCATGTCCCATTCGAGGATGTTGCTGATCGCCGCCAGATACGCGCCGCGATGGTGGTAGACCACGCCCTTCGGGTCGCCGGTCGTGCCGGACGTGTAATTCAGCGCGATCGCGTCCCATTCGTCGGCGGGCGGCGTCCATGCGTAGTCGGCATCGCCGCTTGCGACGAACGCGTCATAGTCGGTCGCGCCCGCGAAACGCTCGGGATCGGCCGGCATCGCATCGGCGACGCTGACGATCTTCAGGCCCGGCACCTCGAGCGCCGCGCGCTGCGCGAGCTCCGCGTATTCGGTGTCGACGATCAGCACCTTCGCCTCGCCGTGACGCAGCATGAAGATCACCGACGGCACGTCGAGCCGCGTGTTGATCGTGTTCAGCACCGCGCCGGCCATCGGCACGCCGAAGTGCGCCTCGACCATCGCAGGGATGTTCGGCAGCAGCGCCGCGACGGTGTCGCCGCGGCCGACGCCGGCCTGCGCGAGCGCACTCGCCAGCTGCTTCGCGCGCGTATAGGTCTCGCCCCACGTTTGCCGCACGTCGCCGTGCACGATCGCGAGGCGCTCGCCGTAGACTTCCGCCGTCCGGACCAGGAAGTCGATCGGGGTGAGCGGCACGTAATTGGCATCGCGGCGGCCGAGCCCGGCCTCGAACATCTGCGTCATGATCCTGTCTCCCGTGTTCTGTCGACCGGTGTGCACGCACCCCGGATCGTTTTGATGTGGTTCAATTGCCGACAGCCTAACGGGAGTTATTGTGAGCCGTCTGTCGTCGAAACGACAGAGTGCCTTTCGAGCGCTGCGCGTTATCCCTAACCTCGCAAACCCGCACCCATGCACGACCACCACGTTGCACCTCCCGACGCGGCCGCCCACCCGGCCGACGCGCTTCCCGAACCGGGCCCGCTGCCGGCGCTGTCGACGCTGTTCGGCCAGTGCGCGTGGTTCCGCACGCTCGCGCCCGAGCATCAGGCGCTGGCGCTCGCGCAGTCGCATGTCGAGCAGTGCGAGGCCGGCGACGTGATCGCGCACCGGCTCGCGCCGTCCGAATACTGGATCGGCGTGCATCGCGGTCTGCTGAAGCTCGCGATCTTCAATGCGTCGGGGCGCGGCTGCACGTTTTCGGGCGTGCCGTCGGGCGGCTGGTTCGGCGAAGGCAGCGTGATCAAGCGCGAGCTGCGCAAGTACGAGGTCGTCGCGATCCAGCGCTCGACCGTGCTGTTCGTGCCGGTCGACACGTTTCATGCGCTGCTCGATACGAGCCTGCCGTTCACGCGTTTCGTGATCCACCAGTTGAACAACCGGATGGGCGAATTCATCGCGTCGATCCAGAACAGCCGGCTGCTCGACGTCGATGCGCGCGTCGCGCAGGCGCTCGCGCAGCTCTTCAACCCGGACCTGTACCCGGACACCGGCCCGTCGCTGTCGATTTCGCAGGAGGAACTGGGGATGCTCGTCGGCGTGTCGCGGCAGCGGATCAACCAGGCGCTGCAACAGCTCGAGAAGCTCGGCGCACTGCGGCTCGCGTACAACCAGATCGAGGTCGTCGATCTGGGTGCGCTCGCGCGCTTCGGGATGGAGCAGATCTGAGCGCGGCGCGATGAGCGAAACCGTCGCCGGCACGACGCGCGCATCCGGTGCCGCGGCAGTTCGCCGGTCGCGGCATGCGCGCGCATTTCATCTGTGGAATCGGCCGGCGGCGACCGCGCGCCCAACCTGACAATTCCGCCAGTTTCGCGACAGTAACCGGTTCCACGCCGACGCCTATCATTCGGGTTCCCTTCACCGACGCCTGATCAACGCCTGTCCCGCTGCCTCCATGTGGATCGTCAATCTCGCGCTCAGGCGCCCCTACACGTTCATCGTCATGGCCATCATGATCGTGCTGGCCACGCCGCTTGCGCTGATGCGCACGCCGGTCGACGTGCTGCCCGCGATCAACATCCCCGTGATCAGCGTGATCTGGAATTACAGCGGCTTCTCCGCGACGGAGATGACGAACCGCATCACGGCCGTGCATGAACGGATCCTGACGACGACCGTCAACAACATCCAGCATGTCGAGTCGACGTCGCTGCCCGGCATCGCGGTCGTGAAGGTGTTCCTGCAGCCCGGCGCGAACGTGCAGACGGCGATCGCGCAGACGGTCTCGTCGGCGCAGGCGATCGTGCGGCAGATGCCGCAGGGCGCGACGCCGCCGCTCGTGATCACCTATTCCGCGTCGAGCATCCCGGTGATCCAGCTCGGGCTGTCGAGCACGACGCTCAGCGAACAGTCGCTCGCGGACATCGCGCTGAACTTCCTGCGCCCGCAACTGATCACGATTCCCGGCGCGCAGGTGCCGTTCCCGTACGGCGGCCGCACGCGCGTGGTCGCGATCGATCTCGATCCGCAGGCGCTGCTCGCGAAGGGCCTCACGCCGGCCGACATCGTCAACGCGGTCAACGCGCAGAACCTCGTGCTGCCGACCGGCACCGCGAAGATGGGCCAGACCGAATACCGGATCGACACGAACGCGTCGGCCGATACGGTCGCCGACATCAACAACCTGCCGATCCAGACCGTCAACGGCGCGACGACCTACCTGCGCGAGGTCGCGTCCGTGCGCGACGGCTTCGCGCCGCAGACCAACGTCGTGCGCCAGAACGGCCAGCGCGGCGTGCTCGTGTCGATCCTGAAAAGCGGCGACGCGTCGACGCTCAAGGTCGTGTCGGACCTGAAGGCGCTGCTGCCGAAGGTGATCCCGACGCTCCCCGAAGGGCTCACGATCACGCCGCTGTTCGACCAGTCGGTGTTCGTCAACGCGGCCGTGCAGGGCGTGATCCACGAGGCGCTGATCGCCGCCGTGCTGACCGCGATGATGATCCTGCTGTTCCTCGGCAACTGGCGCAGCACGCTGATCATCGCGATCTCGATTCCGCTGTCGATCTTCACGTCGCTGATCGCGCTGTCGGCGCTCGGCGAGACCATCAACATCATGACGCTCGGCGGGCTCGCGCTCGCGGTCGGGATCCTGGTCGACGACGCGACCGTCACGATCGAGAACATCGAACGCCACCTGCATCTCGGCATGCGCCGGGCCGCCCCAAGCGTGCCGAGCGCCCCCCTCGGGGGGCAGCGACCGAAGGGAGCGTGGGGGTCGTCGTTCAGCACGAACCTGCACGAGGCGATCCGCGAAGGCGCCGGCGAGATTGCGGTGCCCGCGTTCGTGTCGACGCTGTGCATCTGCATCGTGTTCGTGCCGATGTTTTTCCTGACGGGCGTCGCGCGCTTCCTGTTCGTGCCGCTCGCGGAAGCCGTCGTGTTCGCGATGCTCGCGTCGTACGTGCTGTCGCGCACGCTCGTGCCGACGCTCGCGATGCTGCTGTTCCGCCCGCAGCAGGCGAGCACCGGCCCCGATCATGCGACGTCGCGTTTTGCGCGCCTTCATCATGCGTTCAACAACGCGTTCGAGCGGCTGCGCGCGTGGTACATCGTGCTGCTGAGCATGCTGCTCGTGCGCCGCCGCTTCTACGCGATGTGCTTCCTCGGCTTCTGCGTGCTGTCGACCGGCCTCGTGTTCGCGCTCGGCCGAGACTTCTTCCCGAACGCCGATTCCGGCAACATCCGGCTGCACATGCGCGCGCCGACCGGCTACCGGATCGAGGAAACCGCGCGCCTCGCCGACCGGGTCGAGCGCGTGATCCGCGAAGTCGTGCCGCCCGACGAGCTCGGCGCGATCGTCGACAACCTCGGCCTGCCCGTCAGCGGCATCAACCTGTCGTACAGCAATGCCGGCACCATCGGCACGCTCGACGGCGAGCTGCTGATCGCGCTGAAGCCCGGACACCGCGCGACGACGCACTACGTGCAGACGCTGCGCAAGCTGCTGCCCGAACGCTTCCCCGGCGTCGAATTCTTCTTCCAGCCGTCGGACATCATCACGCAGATCCTCAACTTCGGTCAGCCGGCCGCGATCGACGTGCAGGTGCTCGGCAACGATCTCGCGAGTAACATGACTATCGCGAGCAACCTGATGAAAAAGATCAGGCAAATCCCCGGCGCCGTCGACGTGCACGTGCTGCAACGCAACGACGAGCCGACCCTGCTGGCCGACATGGATCGTACGCGCATGCAGCAGCTCAACCTCTCCGCGCAGAACGTCGCGCAGAACATGCTGATCTCGCTGTCCGGCAGTTCGCAGACGACGCCGTCGTTCTGGATCAACCCCAAGACGGGCGTCCAGTACCCGCTGCAGATCCAGACCCCGCAATACAACATCTCGTCAGTCGACGACCTGCTCGGCACGCCGATCTCGGCCAGCGGCCGCACGGGCATGCCGCCGCAACTGCTCGGCAACCTCGTGCAGGTGCGCACCGCCGCGAATCCGGCCGTGATCACGCACTACAACATCCGCCCGGCGATCGACCTGTACGTAAGCGTCGAGGGCCGCGACCTCGGCTCGGTCGCGGGCGAGATCGACCGCATCGTGTCCGACATGCGCGCGAGCCTGCCGCGCGGCACCGACCTGACGATGCGCGGCCAGATCGAGACGATGCGCACGTCGTATATCGGGCTCGGCTCGGGTGTCGCGATGGCGATCGTGCTCGTCTACCTGCTGATCGTCGTCAATTTCCAGTCGTGGCTCGACCCGCTGATCATCATCAGCGCGATGCCGGCCGCGCTCGCCGGCATCGCGTGGATGCTGTTCATCACCGGCACGCACCTGAGCGTGCCCGCGCTGACAGGCGCGATCATGACGGTGGGCGTCGCGACCGCGAACAGCATTCTCGTGGTGTCGTTCGCGCGCCAGCGGCTCGCGGCCGGCGCGGCGCCGCTCACGGCCGCGCTGGAGGCCGGCGCGACGCGGATCCGGCCGGTGCTGATGACGGCGCTCGCGATGATCATCGGCATGGTGCCGATGGCGCTCGGTCTCGGCGAAGGCGCCGAGCAGAACGCGCCGCTCGGCCGCGCGGTGATCGGCGGGCTGCTGTTCGCGACCGTTTCGACCTTGCTGTTCGTGCCGCTCGTGTTCGGCGGCGTGCATTCGCGGCTGGCCCGCCGGCGCGCGCGCCAGGCCGGACACTGACTTTCGCCTATAGACCCGGTCAATTCATGGAAGAGAAACATCACAGCTCCGTCGGCATCCAGGTGGACGAACACGGCATGCACCTGCCGACCCGCACGTCGGTGTCGCGGCGAGGAAGAATCGTGCTGGTCGTGATCGGCGTGCTGCTGGCCGCCGGCGCCGCGCGCACGATCGTCGTCAACGTGCTGAACCGCAACCGGCTCGACGCGATCGCCGAGCAGAACACGCGCCAGTACGTGAACGTCGTGCGCCCGGTCGACGCGGCCGCCGGCGGCAAGCTGACGCTGCCCGGCACGCTGCGCGGCTTCGTCGAGGCGCCGATCTACGCGCGCGCGAGCGGCTATGTGCTGCGCTGGCAGGCCGACATCGGCGCGCACGTGAAGCAGGGGCAAGTGCTCGCCGAACTCGACACGCCCGAGCTGAACCAGGAGCTCGCGCAGGCGACCGCGCAGCGCCAGCAGGCGCAGGCGGCGCTCGCGCTCGCGAAGACGTCGTTCGACCGCGCGCAACAGTTGCGCCAGCGCGATGCGGTGTCGCAGCAGGAACTCGACGATCGCCAGGGCGCATTCAACCAGGGCACCGCGAACCTCGCCGCGGCCGATGCGAACATGCGCCGGCTCACCGAACTGAAGGGCTTCCAGCGAATCGTCGCGCCGATCGACGGGATCGTCACGCAGCGCAACGTCGACGTCGGCGATCTCGTCAGCTCCGGCAACGCGGGCCGCTCGCTGTTCACGGTCGTGCAGGCCGACCGGCTGCGCCTCTACGTACAGGTGCCGCAGGCGTACGCGCAGCAGGTGAAGGTCGGCCAGCACGTGAGCGTCGCGCAGGCCGAGCTGCCGGGCCGACGCTTCGACGGCACGATCACGCGCACGTCCGGGTCGATCGATGTCGCGACGCGTTCGCTGCAGATCGAGATCACGCTGCCGAACCCGGATGCACGACTGCTGCCCGGCGCGTACGTGCAGGCGACGCTGCCGATGACGCCGGTCGGCCGCCTGCAGATCCCGGCCAATACGCTGCTGTTCCGCGCCGAAGGCCCGACGGTCGCGTCCGTCGACGCGAACGGCCAGGTCCGCCTGAAACCGGTGACGGTCGTGCGCACGATCGGGCAGACGCTCGAAGTCGACGGGCCGCTCACGCCGAACGACCGCCTGGTCGCGAACCCGAGCGACGCGCTCGCGAACGGCGACCCGGTCGTCGTGTCGACGCCGGCGGCCAAACCCGCCTCGGCCGTCGCGGGAGCGAAGTCGTGATCGCGATGCGCGCCCGCGTGCGGCCCGCGGCGCTCGCCGCCGTCATCGCGGCAGCCGCCCTCGCCGGCTGCACGGTCGGCCCCGACTACCGGCGCCCGGCCGTCGATACGCCGGCCGCGTGGCGGCTCGACCCGGCCGACGCGTACTGGCACCCGGCCGCGCCGGCCCGCGCGCCGCTCGATCCCGCGTGGTGGACCGCGTTCGGCGATCCGCAGCTCGACGCGCTCGAAACCGACGCGCTGCGCAACAACCAGAACCTGAAGGCCGTCGCCGCGCGCTACGACCAGGCGAAAGCCACGCTCGCATCGGTCGCGTCCGCGCAGTATCCGGCGGTCGGCCTGAACGCGAGCGGCCAGCGCTTCAAGATCTCCGCCGACCGGCCGCAGACCAACTACGCGACGCGCAGCATGTCGACCGTGCAGAACGAGATCCAGGTCGGCGCGAGCGTCAGCTACGAACTCGACCTGTTCGGCCGCGTGCGGCGCAGCGTCGAATCCGCGCAGGCGAGCACCGAGCAGGCGCACGACGACTTCGCGAACGCGCGCCTCGTGCTGACCGCCGATCTCGCGTCGAGCTATTTCGCGCTGCGCGAGTTCGACAGCGAGATCGACGTCGTCAAGCGCTCGATCGACCTGCAGCAGAAGGCGCTCGACTACGTGAGCGCGCGCCACGAACTCGGCGCAGTGTCGGGCCTCGATCTGCTGCAGCAGCGCTCGCAGCTCGATGCGACGCGCACGCAGGCGCAATTGCTGATCCAGCAGCGCGCGCAGGTCGAAACCGCGATCGCGACGCTGGTCGGCACGCCGGCCCCCGAATTCTCGCTGCCGCCGCGCGTGGTGCCGATCAACGCGCCCGCACTGCCGACCGGCATGCCGAGCAATCTGCTGCAGCGGCGCCCCGACGTCGCGTCGGCCGAGCGTGCGATGGCCGCCGCCAACGCGCAGATCGGCGTCGCGCGCGCCGCATATTTCCCGCGCATCGCGCTGTCGCCGGACATCGGCTGGGATGCGACGCGCTTCGCAAGCCTGTTCACCGTGCCGGCGCTGCTGTGGTCGGTCGGCGCGTCGGTCAGCCAGCCGCTGTTCGAAGGCGGCAAGCTGAAGGCCGGCGTCGATTTCGCGCAGGCCGGCTATGCCGCCGCGCAGGCCAGCTACCGGCAGACCGTGCTCACCGCGTTCCAGGAGGTGCAAAATGCGGTGACGGGCCTGTCGGTGCTGGCCGACGCCGCACAGCAGGCATCGGCGGCCGTCGACGACGCGCGCAAGCTCGTGTCGCTCGCGCAGGATCGCTACGCGGGCGGCCTGACGCCGTTCATCGACGTGCTGACGGCCCAGCAGCAACTGCTGACGAGCGAGCGCCAGGCCGTGCAGATCCAGGGCCAGCGTGCGGCGCTCGTCGTCTTTCTCGCGAAGGCGCTCGGCGGCGGCTGGGACGGCGGCGCGACCGGCGGCCCCGCGCCGTCCGGCGTCGCGGCGGCCGGCCCGCAGCGCACCGCGGGCGTTGGCCCTTAACCCGGTTACGCGGAACAACAACATGAAAGTGCTGATCGTCGAAGACGAACCGAAAGTCGTCGAATACCTGAAGAGCGGCCTGACCGAGGAAGGCTGGGTCGTCGATACCGCGCTCGACGGCGAGGACGGCGCGTGGAAGGCCGTCGAATTCGACTACGACGTGGTCGTGCTCGACGTGATGCTGCCGAAGCTCGACGGCTTCGGCGTGCTGCGCGCGTTGCGCGCGCAGAAGCAGACGCCCGTCATCATGCTGACCGCGCGCGACCGTGTGGACGACCGCGTGCGCGGGCTGCGCGGCGGCGCCGACGACTACCTGACCAAGCCCTTCTCGTTCCTCGAACTGATCGAACGGCTGCGCGCGCTGACGCGCCGCGCGCGCGTGCAGGAATCGACGCTGATCTCGATCGGCGACCTGCGCGTCGACTTGATCGGCCGCCGCGCGACCCGCGACGGCACGCGCCTCGACCTGACCGCGCAGGAATTCCAGCTGCTCGGCGTGCTCGCGCGGCGCAGCGGCGAGGTGCTGTCGAAGACGACGATCGCCGAACTCGTGTGGGACGTGAACTTCGACAGCAACGCGAACGTCGTCGAGACGGCGATCAAGCGCCTGCGCGCGAAACTCGACGGCCCGTTCGCGGACAAGCTGCTGCACACGATCCGCGGCATGGGCTACGTGCTCGAGGCACGCGAGGACGGCGACACCGAGAGGCAGGCATGAAGCGCTCGATCGTCCTGCGGCTGTCGGCGATGTTCGGCATCGTGTCGCTGCTCGTGTTCACGCTGGTCGGCTGCGGGCTGTTCGTGATGATGGAGCGGCAGTTGTTCGCCGAGCTGCGCGCGACGCTCGATACGCGCACCAAGGTCGCCGAGATGATCGTGTCGCATTCGACCACGGCCGCACGCGGTCGCCTGATGCAGGAAAAGCTGGCCGACCTCGAACCGCCCGACGGCTCGACGCGCTACCAGGTCGACAGCACGAACCCGGCATTCCGCTTCGGTACGCCGGTGAACGGCGTGCCCGTCGATCCGCCGTTCGGCGCGTTCCAGCGCTATGCGCTGAACGACAGCAGCTACGACGTGATGACGAAGACCGTCACCGTGGCCGGCAGCGGTGAGCGGCCGACGCTGAAGCTGATCGTCGCCAGCTCGTGCGAGCGCACGCAGCGGATGCTGCGCCGTTTCGGCTTGACGCTCGCCGCGCTGATTGCCACCGCCACCGTCATCACGCTGCTGCTGAGCCGCGCCGTCGCGCGCTTCGGGCTCGCGCCGCTCGACCGGCTGTCGCAGGATGCATCGGCGATCAGCCTCGCGAACCGCCGCCAGCGGCTGCAGACCGACGCGCTGCCCGCCGAGCTGCGCGACCTCGCCACCTCGTTCAACGGCGCGCTCGAACGCATCCAGCAAACCTACGCGCGGCTCGAGGCCTTCAACGCGGATGTCGCGCACGAGCTGCGCACGCCGGTCAGCATCCTGATCGGCCAGACCCAGGTCGCGCTGACGAGCCGCGATCGCTCGGTCGACCGGATGCGCCAGACGCTGCAGTCGAACCTCGAGGAATTCGAGCGGCTGCGCGTGATCATCAACGACATGCTGTTCCTGTCGCGCAGCGACCGCGGCGAACGCGCGACCGACCTGAAGGACGTGTCGCTCGCCGACGAGGTGCGGCGCATGCTCGATTTCCTCGAAATCCCGCTCGACGAAGCGCAACTGCGCGCCGAACTGCACGGCGATGCGCGCGCGGCCGTCGATCCGTCGCTGTTCCGCCGCGCGATGACGAACCTGCTGATCAACGCAATCCAGCATTCGGCGCCCGGCGCGACGGTGAACGTGACGATCGCGCGCCGCGACACGCTCGTCGAAATGTCTGTGGCGAATCCCGGCGAACCGATCGATCCCGTGCAGCGTTCGCATGTGTTCGAACGCTTCTACCGGCTCGAGGAAGCGCGCGCGAACAGCAAGGAAAACCACGGGCTCGGGCTGTCGATCGTCAAGGCCGTGGCCGAGATGCACGGCGGCAGCGTGTTCGTCGCATGCTCGGGCGGCGTCAATACGTTCGGCTTTTCGGTGTCGACGCAACCCTGCGCGGGCGGCCAGCTGCGCCCGGCCGATGCCGCCGATGCCGCCGGTTCGGCCGGGCCGCACGACACGCGGCCGGCGCCCGCGCCGCGCGCATTGCACTGACGGCGGCCGCGCGCCGCCGAGGGTTGTTTTCTTCAATACGGGCCGGTGCGGCTCCCGTAGTCTCGATGCGACTTTCGACATTTCGCATGGAGACACCTGATGAGCATGCTGGTTTCGATGGCCGCGTTCGCGCTCGCCTCGTCGATCACCCCCGGTCCCGTCAACATCGTCGCGCTCAGTGCCGGCGCACGCCACGGCCTCGGCGCGAGCCTGCGTTATGCGGCCGGCGCGACGCTAGGCTTCGTCGCGCTGTTCCTGCTGATCGGCCTCGGCCTGCACGCGGCGCTGGTGCGCTGGCCCGTGCTGACGACCGCCACGCAGTGGTCGGGAATCGCGTTCCTGCTCTATATGGCGCTGCGGCTCGCGCTCGACGACGGCCGGCTGTCGGCCGACCCGAACGTGGCCGGCCCGTCGGCGGCGGCCGGCGCGGCGATGCAATGGCTGAATCCGAAGGCCTGGCTCGCGTGCGTGGCCGCGATGGGCGCGTATGCGGCCGATGGCGACCGCGCGCAGGTCTGGTTATTCGCCGCGCTGTATCTGGTGATCTGTTTCGCGTCGATCGCGTGCTGGGCGTATGCGGGCGCATCGCTGCGGCACCGGCTCGCGAACGCGCGGCGCATGCGCGTGTTCAACCGGCTGATGGCATTGCTGCTCGCGGGCAGCGCGCTCTTTCTGCTGGACGTATAGCCGGCCGGCTCGCGGGGCCGGTGCTTCGGCGCATCGACGGCGCAAGCCCACTCCGCGTTCCGAGTTCCCCCGCCCTGGCGCTCAGCTCATCGCGCTACGGTACTGCCCGGGCGTCGCGGCCGCGATCCGCCGGAATGCGCGCTGGAAATGCGCCTGGTCCGCGAAGCCCGCGTCGAGCGCGACGTCGGCGATCGGCCGGCCGCGGCGCAGCTCGGTGCGACCGTACTGCACGCGGCGATCGATCAGGAACGCATGCGGCGTCATCCCGTAGCGCGCGTTGAACGCGCGGATCAGGTACGACGACGACAGGTCGGCCGCCGCGCAGATCGCATCGAGCGTGACGCCCTCGCGGCAATGCGCGGCGATGTAGTCGGCCGCACGCGCGAGTTTTGCGTTGTCGTCCGCGGCGCGCATGCCGGGCAGCTCGCGATCGAGCGCGCCGTGCAGTTGCGTGAAGAACTCGACCGCCGCGCTCTCCTTGCCGAGCGGATCGATGCCGGGCGACACGAGCGTGCGGTAGAAGCCGCCAAATTGCGCGAACAGGTCTCGCCGCTCCGTCAACTTCGGCGAAAACCCGTGAAAATCGCGGTTCGGATCGCGACCCAGCGAATGCTGCAGCCGCGCGAGCCATGGCACGTCGACATAGACCATCCGGTACGCCCATGCGTCGGGACCGTACGGATTGCACGCGTGCACCTGCTCCGGATCGATGATCACGAGCACGCCGCGCCCGACGTGTTCGTTCGTCGCGCCGTTCACGTAGGTGCTCGTGCCGCCGACGATCGCGCCCACCGAAAACGTGTCGTGCGTGTGCTTCGCGTAGCAGATCGCGCGCCCGTCGTCGACGGTGCGCGCCTCGATGAACGGCAGCGCGGCATCGCGCCAGAACGGCGACGGTACGGCGGATCGGTTGGAGATACGGCTCACGCGGCGGGCTCCTGGTTCGGGCGGCGAACGCTCACCGTACAAGACTGTGCGGGCCGATGCAACCGGCGCTTTGCAGCTTCGAAGCCGAATCGCGCCGTTTCGCCTAAGCTTTGGATTCCAGCCGCCGCGGCACGCGCGGCGGTTCCCGTTCACTCTTCCCCCGTCACGCTCATGCACATCGATCTGAAAGGCAAGACCGCGGTCGTCACCGCCTCCACCGCCGGCATCGGGCTCGCGATCGCCGAAGGGCTCGCACGCGCCGGTGCGCGCGTCGTCGTCAACGGCCGCAGCGACGCATCGGTGCAGTCCGCGCTCATGCAACTGCGCGCCGCCGTGCCCGACGCGAGCTTCGACGGCGTCGCCGCCGACCTGTCCGACGCGGCCGGCGTCGCGCGCGTCACGCAGCACACGCCCGATGCGGACATCCTCGTCAACAACGCGGGCATCTATGGCCTGAAGGCGTTCTTCGATATCGACGACGCCGAATGGGAACATTACTTCCAGATGAACGTGATGTCCGGCGTGCGGCTCGCGCGGCATTACCTGAAGGGGATGATCGAACGCAACGCCGGGCGCGTCGTGTTCATTTCATCGGAATCGGGCCTGAACATCCCGGTCGACATGATTCACTACGGGTTCACGAAAACCGCGCAACTGTCGATCGCACGCGGCCTCGCGAAGCTCGCGGCCGGCACCCATGTGACCGTCAACTCGGTGCTGCCGGGGCCGACGCTGTCGGAAGGCGTGCGCGCGCTGCTGAAGGAAACGGCCGACAAAACGGGCCGCAGTGTCGAAGACGTGGCCGTGGATTTCGTGCGCGATCATCGCTCGAGCTCGATCATCCAGCGACCGGCGACACCCGAGGAAGTCGCGAACCTGGTCGTGTACGTATGCTCGCCGCAGGCTTCGGCCACCACGGGTGCGGCGTTGCGCGTCGATGGCGGCGTGGTCGACACGCTCGCATGACAGCTCGCGCTCGGCGCACGCCGCCGCGCTAGCGCGAAGCGGCCTTGTCCGGCTGGAGCCTGCCCTTGCGATCGGCGTCCATGCAGGTATCGAAGCCGTACTGCGTGACGACGCCGGCCTTGTCGAATACGACGAAGTAAGGCCGGTGATCGTTGCCGTGTTCGATGAAGTAGTTGTAGCAGACGCCGCTGCCGTTGCGGACCATCCATACGCTGCGCGGGTTGCCGCCGGCACGCACGACATCGGCGCGCGTCGCGCCATGCCGCGATGCGGCCCGCGCGAGCGGCGTACGCGAATACGAGAACGGTAGCCACGAGTCGAACCACGCGCAGCCGTGCAACATCAGGCAACCGGCGGCAAGGGACAGCGTCGCTGCGGGACGGGACATCTGAATCAATCGCATGCTTGGGGAATTCTGCTGCGCCATGCCGGCGTGATCGAAAGCCCCATGCTACTCGACCTTTGGGTCCGGATCGAAAAGAAATGTAGAGCGCCTCATGCGAACCCCTGCCCGGCATGCCCCGCGCGCCGGCCGGATCGTTGCCGACCGTTGCGGACGGCGCATGCTTGCATGCGCACCCATCCCGTCGCGCCGATCCATCGAAGCGGCACGACGGCGGGCATCATCACGCGATCCATTCGGCCCACAGCATCGTCAGCACCGTCATCAGCGCGGGGCCGACGAACAGGCCGATCAGGCCGAACGTCTCGGCGCCGCCGAGGATGCCGAACAGCACGAGCAGGAACGGCAGTCGCGCCGAACTGCCGATCAGCACCGGCCGCACGAAATGCTCGGCGACGAACACGACGACGAAACCGAGCACCGCCACCACGACGGCCCACGCCGTCGCCCCCTGCACGAACAGCCAGAGCGCCGCGCCGCAGAACACGATCGGCGCGCAGAACGGCAGCATCGCGGCAATCGCCGTGACGAGGCCGAGCAGCGCCGCATGCGGGACGCCCGCGAGCGCATAGGCGACGCCGAGCAGCGCACCCTCGCCGAGCCCGACGACGACGAGCCCCGTCACCGTGCCGTATACGGCCTTGACCATGCGCTCGATCAGTTCCGCGCCGTTGCGCCCGAACGCGCGCTGCCCGCCCTGCAGCAATGCGCCCGACAGCTTGTGGCCCGCGCGCAGGATCACGAACAGCGTGACGAGCATGAAGCCGAATTCGAGCAGCGCATGTGCGAGCTTCGTGCCGAACTGCCGGCCGAACGCGAGGAATTTCTCGCTGTTGACGCCGTGCATCGCACTGGCCGCATGCAGCGGATGACCGAGATTGGCCTGCCACCACTCGGTGATCTGCGCCGAACCGTAAGGCAGCCGGCCGACGACCTCGGGCAGCGGAATGCCGTTGTCCTGGATCGTACGCAGCCACTCGCGCAGGTCGTGCGCCTGCCCGATCGCCTGGATTGCCGCGACGGCGATCGGCAGCACGACAAGCAGCGAAATCGCCGCCGTGATGACGAGCGCGGTGATCGTCGGCCGGTTGCGGAACAGCCGGTGCGATTCGAAGCGTTTCAGCAGCGGCCACATCGCGATGGCGCTCACGCAGGCCCACGCGATGGCGGGAATGAAGTCGCGGATCACCCACAGCGCAAGCACCAGCAGCGCCGCATACAGCACGACGCGGGCGATCTGCTGCGCGCGCGGCTGAGCGGCGGACTCGTGAGACGACGGCACATGTGCGTCCATGGCACCCCTGTCGAAATGGAAAAATGGCGGTTCGCGCAGGCAACCGGCCTGCACGAACCGCCATTCTATCCATCGGCCCCGGATCGGCGGCGCGCGTCATGCACGAGCCGCCCCGACGCTACGTTGCCGCGCCCGCTCAGGCCACCTTGTCGGCGATCCGGTAACGCTCGAGCCAGTGCGCATACGGCGCGGGCAGCGTCCACGACGGACGCTCGACGCCGAGCTGCTGCGCCGCGTAGTACGGCCAGTGCGGATCGGCGAGATGCGCGCGGCCGACCATCACGAGATCGAGCTGTTCTTCCGCCACCACGCGGTTCGCCAGTTGCGGCGTGTCGATCCCCCACGCGGACGACACCGGCAGCCCGGCCTCGCGGCGCACGCGCTCGGCGATCGGCGCGAGGAACGCCGGGCCCCACGGAATCCGTGCGTCGGGCGTCGAGAAGCCGACCGACACGCTCAGCATGTCGAGCCCTTCCCGCTTCATCCGCTGCGTGAGCGCGATCGACTCGGCGAGCGTCTCCTCATCGCGGCCGTCGTATTCGATCACGCCCAGGCGCGCGGTCAGCGGCAGATGCTCGGGCCACACCTTGCGGACGGCCGCGAGCGTTTCGACGAGGAAGCGGCCGCGGTTCTCGGCCGAACCGCCGTATTCGTCGTCGCGCCGGTTCGAATGCACCGAGAAGAAGCTCTGGCCGAGATAACCGTGCGCGAAGTGCAGTTCGAGCCATTCGAAGCCCAGGTCGCGCGCACGCTTCGCCGCTGCGACGAAGTCGGCCTGCACGCGGGCGATGTCGTCGTGCGTCATTTCACGCGGCACCTTCGGCAGATGCGCGCCGAACGGCACGGCCGACGGCGCGATGGTCTGCCAGCCGCGCGGATCGCCGTCGGCGATATGGTCGTCGCCTTCCCACGGACGGTTCGCGCTCGCCTTGCGGCCCGCGTGCGCGATCTGGATGCCGGGCACCGAGCCGGCCGCCTTGATCGCCGCGACCGACGGCGCGAACGCTTCGGCCTGTGCATCGTTCCACAGCCCCGCGCAGCCCGGCGTGATGCGCCCTTCCGGCGACACGGCCGTCGCCTCCGCGATCACGAGGCCCGCGCCGCCGCGCGCGATGCCGGCCAGATGCACGTGATGCCAGTCGTTGACGACGCCGTCTTCGGCGACGTACTGGCACATCGGCGGCACCGCGATGCGGTTGCGCAGCGTGACATCCTTGAGTTTGAACGGTTCGAACAGGGCAGACATCCACGACTCCTTTGCTTGGTTCTGCAAAACGACTGGGAACTCGCCGGGCAATGCGCACGGCGGAACGATTCGGGCCATCGTCGGGCCAGCTGCGCCCGGCGACGAATACGGAACGGCGCCGGCCCGGCCGACGCCAACCAGGTAGTTACCGGTGACCGAGCTTCGCGAGCAGCGCCTCGGCAGCGGGCGCCGACGACGCGGGGTTCTGCCCCGTGATCAGCAGCCCGTCGGTGACGACATGCGGCGCCCAGTCGGCGCTGCGCTCGAATTCCGCGCCGTTGGTCTTCAGCATGTCCTCGACGAGGAACGGCACGACTTCCGTCAGCTCGACGGCCGCTTCCTCGCTGTTGGTAAAGCCCGTCGCGCGCTTGCCGCGCACGACCGATTCGCCGGTTGCCGGGTTCTTCACGTGACGCAGCACGCCCGGCGCGTGACAGACGGCCGCGACCGGCTTGCCGGCCGCGAGCGTGCGTTCGATCAGGCCGATCGAATGCAGATCCTCGGCGAGATCCCACAGCGGGCCGTGGCCGCCCGGGTAGAACACCGCGTCGTAGTCGTCGGCCGACACGTCGGTCAGCTTGCGCGTCGAGGCGAGTTCGGCCTTGGCCGCCGGATCGGCGTCGAAGCGGCGCGTCGCATCGGTCTGCGCGGACGGATCGCTGCTTTTCGGGTCGAGCGGCGGCTGGCCGCCCTTCGGCGAAACCAGCGTCAGCTCGACGCCCGCATCCTTGAACGCGTAGTACGGCGCGGCCAGTTCCTCGAGCCAGAAGCCGGTCTTCTTGCCGGTGTCGCCGAGCGTGTCGTGCGAGGTCAGGACAACCAGAATCTTCATGATCGAAACTCCTTCGAAAATGGACGGGAACGCTGCCGCGCAACCGGGGGCGGTCGGCACGACGCGCCTGTCGGTTAGTCCGCTATGGCGCGTCAACGTGCGACTCGCGTATCCGAATGCCGCATGCGTCTATTAGACCAGTCGTCTAGAAAATTCCCAAATAAAACGACGGCGTACGCTGCACGATCAGCATCGCAGCGCGAAATGGCAATTTCGCGTCTTCGTTGCACGCGCCAGCGGACGTCGTCGCATTCACGAGGACGGATGATACCCATGGATTAGACCAGTCGTCTAGAAAATGGCCGTTCGCCCCTGTCGCCGTCATGGCCTTTCGACCGGGCGCGATCCGGCAACGTCCGCCACCGATCGCGCCCCGCCCGTGTCCGTCGCACCGGCTAGCCGCGCAACGGACCGTCCGTATCGCCGGCCTCGATTACCGGCGCCTCGAGCCGATGCTCACGTATGCCGTTGTCCAGCCGCCTCAGCATCAACTCCGCCAGCGCGCGCCCCGACGCGTGCCCGGTCGGCTGCATGACCGCCGTCACGCGATGCGGATGCGCGATGTCCGGCGGCACGCCGTCGTAGACGATCAGCGACATGTCCTGCCCCAGCCTCAGCCCGCTGTCCACCATCGCCTGAAACACGCCGCCGCCCGCGATATTGTTGTCGACCAGCAGCGCCGTCGGCCGCTCGGCACGCGCGAGCAGCGCCCGCGCGGCCTGCAGCCCGCCGTCGTGCGTAAACGTGCATTCGACGAGCAGCGCCGGATCCGGCTCGATACCGGCCTCGCGCAATGCCGACAGATAGCCGGCGCGACGCTGCGCGGCGAAATTCAGCGCCAGCGGCGCGCTGATCATCGCAATGCGCCGATGTCCGAAACCGGTCAGCCGACGGACGGCATCGCGCGCGCCCGCCTCGTTGTCGAAATCGAACCACGCATACGGCTCGGACGTTTGCGTGCGGCCGTACGCGACGTACGGAAACGCGTTCGACTGCAGGTACGCAATGCGCGGATCGTCGACGAGCGTGCGTGCGACGATCAGCCCGTCGACGAGCTTGCCGTCGACGATCCGCCGGTAGGTGTCCAGTTCCGCATTCGGACGCGCCGACGCAATGATGAAATCGAGATTGCGCTCGGCCAGCCGCTCGGTGATGCCCGCGACGACCTCGCCGAAACGCGGATCGCCGAGATCGCCCGCACCGAACGGATAGACGATCCCGATCACGTCCGCCCGCCCGGTCGCGAGCCGGCGCGCGGTCGGATCCGCCACATAGCCCATTTCCCGGGCGGCCTTCGCCACGCGTTCGCGGGTCGCCTCGCTGACGTCGTCGTAACCGTTCAATGCACGGCTGACCGTCGTCCGCGACAGCCCGAGCGCATCCGACAGCGCCTTCAGATTCACTTTCACCGTCGCTCCCCGTTTTCGCCGGTCCGCCCGGTCGCCCGGATGCCCGGACGCATCAATCGGGTAATTATTTCCATTTGGTAATCATTACCGTCAAATAAATATCTTTTGCGTTCCAAACCGGTTTGAAATAGTATCCAAACCGGTTTGGACATCGATGCCACCTTCATCCGTTCCCTTTCACCGTCAATTGAAATAACGCCGAGATGACACACTTTCCTTTTTGCCGCGCGACTGCGGCCAAACGTTTGCTGTTCGCTGGCGCGGCACTGGCCGCCTTCGCGTCCGCTTCGTCCGTCACGCACGCGCAGAGCGCCGGCGCCCCCGCGCCCACGCCGCACACGCAGCAGGCCTACGATCCCGAAGGCAACTTCACGATGCGCTGGACCCGCGCGGACATCCGCCAGATCGTCGCACAGTCGCACACGGCCGGCGCCGACAAGAACTCGCTGCCGCAAGCGCTGACGATGCCCGACATCCCGCAGGATTTCCCGCTGATCAACTCGAACGTGTGGGTCTGGGACACCTGGCCGCTGGCCGACCTCCGCGCGAACCAGCTCAGCTACAAGGGCTGGGAGGTGATCTTCTCGCTCACCGCCGATCCGCACGCGGGCTACACGTTCGATGACCGCCACGTCCACGCGCGCATCGGCTTCTTCTACCGCCGCGCGGGCGTCCCCGCGTCGCAGCGCCCCGCGAACGGCGGCTGGACCTGGGGCGGCCACCTGTTCCCGGACGGCGCGAGCGCCAGGGTGTTCGGCACCGCGCCGATGACCAACAACGCCGAATGGTCGGGTTCGGCGCGCCTCACGCACGGCGACAACGTCAGCCTTTACTACACCGCGACGTCGTTCAACCGCTCGGCGCCCGGCGGTGCCGACATCACGCCGCCGCAGGCGATCATCACGCGCGCCGACGGCCACATCCACGCCGACGACAAGCACGTGTGGTTCAGCGGCTTCGACGATCACAAGGCGCTGCTGCAGCCGGACGGCAACTACTACCAGACGGGCCAGCAGAATACCTACTTCTCGTTCCGCGATCCGTTCGTGTTCACCGATCCCGCGCATCCGGGCAAGACCTACATGGTGTTCGAAGGCAATACGGGCGGCCAGCGCGGCGCACGCACCTGCACCGAGGCCGATCTCGGCTACGCGCCGAACGATCCGTACAAGGAAGATCTCAACGCGGTGATGAATTCGGGCGCAGTGTATCAAAAGGCCAATGTCGGCCTCGCGGTCGCGACGAACCCGCAGTTGACGGAATGGAAGTTCCTGCCGCCGATCCTGTCGGCGAACTGCGTCGACGACCAGACCGAGCGCCCGCAGATCTACCTGAAGGACGGCAAGTACTACCTGTTCACGATCAGCCACCGTACGACGATGGCCGCGGGCGTCGACGGGCCGGACGGCGTGTACGGCTTCGTCGGCAACGGCATCCGCAGCGACTTCCTGCCGCTGAACGGCGGCAGCGGCCTCGTGCTCGGCAACCCGACCGACTTCTCCGCACCGGCCGGCGCGCCGTATTCGCAGGATCCGAACCAGAACCCGCGCGAATTCCAGTCGTATTCGCACTACGTGATGCCGGGCGGGCTTGTCGAGTCGTTCATCGATGCGATCGGCCCGCGGCGCGGCGGCACGCTCGCGCCGACGGTGAAGGTCAACATCAACGGCACGTCGACGGCGGTCGACCGCGCGTACGGACGCGGCGGGCTCGGCGGTTACGGCGACATCCCGGCGAACCTGCCGGCGACGGGCGCCGACCACAACGGCGGCCCGGGCACCCGCCCGTAACGGCCGCGGCGGGCACCGCCCGCAAGCGCTGAGGCGGCGCACATCGCGCGTGTCGCGTGCGCGCCGCTTTTTTCTTCCGCAGATCGCGCGTGCCGCCTTTGCAAGCGGCACGCGCCCTCCTTTCCCGCTTCGCGCGTCGGAGCACGGAACCCCGCATGAGATCGACGTTTTTCCGCTTTTCCTTCCGGATCGCCCGGCTGCTGCTCGCCTGTGCGGCGGGCGCGGCCTGCACGCAGGCCGCCGCCGCGCCCTGCGCAGCATCGACCGAAAACGGCACGCCGCAATGGCGCCCCGCGCTGCATTACACGCCGCAGCGCAACTGGATGAACGATCCGAACGGGCTCGTCTACGACAACGGCCGCTACCACCTGTTTTATCAGTACAACCCGCTCGGCAACGATTGGGGCAACATGTCGTGGGGCCATGCGACCAGCACCGATCTCGTGCACTGGCGCGAGCAGCCGGTCGCGATGCGCGCGAACGCCACCGAGGAAATCTTCTCCGGCTCGATCGTCGCCGACACGCACAACACGTCCGGCCTCGGGTCGCCAGGCAAGACACCGCTGGTTGCGCTCTACACCAGCGTCTACAAGGACGGCTCCGGCCATGCGCCCGGCACGCAGGCGCAGTCGCTCGCCTACAGCGTCGACCATGGCGCGACGTGGCAGCCCTACGCACACAACCCCGTGCTCACGCTCGATCCCGAATCGAAGCAGTTCCGTGACCCCAAGGTGTCGTGGTACGCGCCCGGGCACCACTGGCTGATGACGACGGTCGTCGCCGACGCGCAGGTCGTCAAGCTCTATCGCTCCGACGACCTGATCCACTGGTCGTTCCTGAGCGACTTCACGTTACCGGACGTGCCGCACGCAGGCGCACTGTGGGAGATGCCCGACCTCGTGCCGCTGCCGCTCGACGGCGATCCTCGGCACATCAAGTGGGTGATGATCGTCAACGTGAATCCGTGGTCGATCGCGGGCGGCTCGGGCGCGATGTATTTCGTCGGCGACTTCGACGGCCGCACGTTCACGCCCGATCGCGTCGCGCCGTCCGGTTCCGATCCCGCCCGATTCCGCTGGGTCGATCACGGCGCCGACTTTTATGCCGCAGGCACCTTCTCGGGCGCGCCCGGCACTCGGCCGGTCGCGATTGCGTGGATGAGCAACTGGGATTACGCGGCAAAAGTGCCGACCACGCCGTGGCGCGGCGCGACGACCCTGCCGCGCGAGCTGGCGCTGAAGACGATCGACGGCGAACCCCGCCTCGTCGCCGCGCCGGCCGCCGCGTTCGACGCGTGGGCGGACGGCCGGCCCGCCGTGCACGAAGGCGAGCTTGCGGTCGAATCCGCCACGCGCGAGCTGTCGGCTGCGACGCGCGGCGTCGTGCAACGCATCACGGTGACGATCACGCCGCAGCGCGCGGCGCGCGCGGGCCTGATCGTCCGGCGCTCGGCGGACGGCACGACCGGTACCCGGATCGTGTACGACACGGCGAAACGCACGCTGACGCTCGACCGCTCGCAGTCCGGCGAAGCGAATTTCGCCGGCACGTTCAGCCGCGAGCATATCGTCGATCTGCCGCTCGAACACGGGCAACTGCGGCTCGAAATCGTCGTCGATCGCGGGTCGGTCGAGGTGTTTGCGAACGGCGGCCGCGTCACGCTCACCGACCTGGTCTTTCCGCCGCTCGACGCGAACCGCGTCGCGGTGTTTGCCGAGCACGGCCGCGCGACGTTCTCGGGGCTCACGGTGACGCAGCTCGAAGCCGGCGGCGATACGCGCAGCGCCTGCACGACGCGATAGGTGCGGTTCGAGAGCGTCGCCCTTCCCGCATGCGACGGGGACCGTCCGCCCGGCGCTGCGTCGGCCGGTGCGGTCCCCGCCGGTATTACGGCTCAGAGCAATCCCATCCCGCCCGACGCGATGATCTCCGCGCCGACGATGAACGCGGATTCCGGCGCGCTGAGGTGCAGCACCGTCGACGCGATTTCATCCGGCGTGCCGAACCGGCCGATCGGGACGAGGCCCTTGATCTTCCCGGCCGTTTCGTCGAGCGTCGCCGCGTCGAGCCCGAGCTTGCCGTACAGCGGCGTCTGAACCGGCCCCGGGCTCACGACATTCACGCGCACGCCGTGCGGCAGCAGTTCCGTCGACAGCGTCTTCGCGAACGAATTGACGGCCGCCTTGCTCGCCGCGTACACCGACGAGCCGGGCATCCCGATGTGCGCGTTGATCGAGCCGTTGATCACGATCGATGCGCCGCGGTTCAACAGCGGCACCAGCGACTGGATCTGGAAATACGCGCCCTTCACATTGGTGTTGAACACGAGGTCCCACATCGCCTCGTCGCTGTCGGCAAACGGCGCGAGTTTCGCGACGCCCGCGTTGATGAACACGGCGTCGAGCCGCGCGCCCGCGGCAGCGATCGCGTCCGCCAGTGCCCGCGCCGACGCGACGCTGCCGGCCTCGTTGCGGATCGCGAGCGCCCCTTCGCCGAGCGTTTGCCGTGCGGCTTCCAGCGTCTGCGCGTCGCGCCCGGTGATGATGACCCGCGCGCCTTCGGCCGCGAATGCGTTGGCGGCCGCCAGGCCGATGCCGCTGTTGCCGCCCGTGACGAGGACCGTTTTTCCTTCGAAGCGTTGCATGATGTTCTCCTGTGAACCGGTGAGTTGACCGTGAACACAGGATGCGCGCGGCGACCTGTGTTGCCGTACGACGCGCGCGGCGAACATGTTCGAAATCGTCGAACGTGTTTGAGTGGGCGATCCCCCCCCTTTTCCAGGCTCAGCCGGTCACGTCGATCCCGTCGAGCAGGCGCTGCGCGAGTCTGGGCTCGCGCAATTGCTCCAGCCACCATTGCAGCGCGCGGCCGTCGCGGTCGCCGTGCCACGCGACATACAGCACGTTCGGTTCGCGCGGGTTGGCCGTCTGTTTCTCGACGAGTTCGCCGCGCGCGAGCAGCGACGCCACGCGCCGGCGCGGCACCCAGCCGACGCCGAGCGCGTCGCGCTGCGCGAGGATCTTCGCGCGCATCGACGGCACCGCGAGCACGGCTTGCCCGCCGAGCAGGCCATACGCGCGGCCGGCCGCGCGCCGCGACGAATCGGCGACGACGACCGCGCGATGCGCGCCGATCGCGTCGCGCGTCAGTGCGTCGCGCACGGACGCCAGCGGATGGCGCGGCGACACCGCGAACACCCACTCCATCGCACCCAGCTCGAACCATTTGAAGCCGGGGATCGCCGGCGGCTCGTTGGTCGCGCCGACCACCAGATCCGCGCGACCGTCGCGCAGCGCTTCCCAGGTGCCGCCGAGCACCTCGTGCGTGAAGCGCAGCGACACGCCCGAATCGAGCGCGTCGAACGCGCGGACGACCGGCAGCAGCGTGTCGAACTCCAGCACCTCGTCGCTGACGATCCACAGCCGGTCCTCCCAGCCGCTCGCGACCTGCCGCACGCGCTGCGTCAGCCGCGCGACGTCCAGCGCCAGCCGCGACGCTTCGTCGGCCAGCAATTGTCCGGCCGGCGTGAGCTGCAGCCGGTAGCCGCGCCGGTCGAACAGCAGCGCGTCGAAACGGGTTTCGAGCTGGCGCGCGGCGTGCGACACGGTCGACGGCGCCTTGCCGAGCCGCGCGGCGGCGCGCGACAGGCTGCCGGTCGCGCGGATCGCGTCGAGCAGCGCAAGTTCGTCTTCGGACAGCATGGGGACGCTCCGGTGCGGGTTGGTCTGGGGTTGTCGTGGCTCCCGTGGATCGTAAGGGGATCCGGGGAGCAATGGAACAGCCAACCGACTTAGAGGCCGCTCATTACCGTTCCTCCATCCCGCTTACGCCGCCAGCTGGTGCTCGCAGTAGGGCCGGTCGCGATCGGCAAGGATCTCGCGCAGTTGCGCACGACGGGATGGATCCGGAACCAGCCAGGCGTCGACATTCAAGGCAGCTCCTTTTTGCATGAACTTAATCGTACACCCTCTCATTTTCGACGATATAGCCAAAGCACGTCATTTTTGCCTCATATCGATACCCGCCGAATCGATAGTGGATTTTCCATTGATTGAGGTCGGTTGAATACTTGAAATTTTCGTCAACCTCAACGTCAGACATATTATTGTGTTTGATGTACTTCTGCATGTAGGCGGAAATCTCTGATTTGCCCATGTTGGGGCAAACGCCGTCACCGCCATCCCAATTCTTAACGTAAACGAAAATCGCAAATAAAACCAGTGCGAAAACGAGCAATGCGACAATTGCGACGACTAAGTATTTTAATGATTTTCTTGTCAAATTTCCTTCCATGATTGTAGGTCCAATTTATTGGCATGAGGAAAGTTGTTTAGATATC
Organism: Burkholderia sp. JP2-270; assembly: GCF_003233675.1. Taxonomy (NCBI): domain Bacteria; kingdom Pseudomonadati; phylum Pseudomonadota; class Betaproteobacteria; order Burkholderiales; family Burkholderiaceae; genus Burkholderia; species Burkholderia sp. JP2-270. The sequence continues at coordinate 268,439 of NZ_CP029825.1, forward strand.
CTCATGCCGAGTCAATGGTTAGTGAATCAAAATGGTGGCCTGCGCCCGAAACCGCCGATCCTTGCTCGAGGATCCGCGACTGGAACCGGGGTGCCGTCTGGATTCATTGCCTTGATGTCGGCTCTTTTCCCGTTAACATTAAGTGGTTGGGTCCCTGAGAAGTAGATCATGAAATCTTTGTGATTGGTGAACTCACCGATACGACGTACAAGCGTCGTCAGGGCTTCTTGTATTTTCGGGCGCGAATTGGATGCATCAAAATCAAACTTGTCCGGGTTGAGCCTATACTCCCCTCGGAAGTAAAAACTTCCATCACTGCCCAAAAATAGTTCCCCGTTTACGTGTCCACTAACTCGTCCGAGAGCCGATCCCACGATCAACTCTTGATCGTTCAGCAAGTTCGTACTGAATTCAGCGTCAATTGGATAACTTCCGGCCCCCATTGCATCGTTGACGATAATATTTCGAATTGGAGAGATTTGTTGCACTCCAATTCCCAATTTCAATGATTTTAGATCGACGACCTTGTTGTCACCCTTGCCATTTATCCAATTATAGTAGGCGCCGAGTGTAAAAAATGGCGTCGAATAGAATTTAAAATCGGTAATGGATGGTGCGGGAAGGTGGCTAAAATAGTAGTCACTAAACAACCCAAAAAGAGTAGTCAACCCGCTAAATGTCGTCTCGGAAAGTCCATATTGATCCAGGCCAACGATACTTTGCCATCCGATGTCAGCCATCCACTGTGTAAAGAGACCATAAGTTGCAATTTGTGATTGTATTATTTGTTTGCTCGCGAGTTCGAGTCCGTACCCAAATTCCGAAAGTACATCGCGCGACTTTCCACCGGCGGCTGCCTCAAGAATTTTCTTCCCGTTGACCAGGCGCAGTCTGCCGATTTGGAAGATCCCGCCACGAATGTTGTCGCCGTTTACTGCCCAGTAGCATCCCCCAGCCGGACCACCTGGAGATGGTAATGGTAGGCTGATGTTGTTGGGGGCAGTGATGTTAATCGGTGGCAAAAGATCATCTGCGGGGCCATGCCCTTGTGCCATAGATCGAATAGGACTACTTACTAATGCAATTGCTGAAGCGCCAAGAAAATCTCTTCTTTTCATCTAACAACCCCTATATCATGTGGCCTTGTTCACGGCGCTTCCGAATATCCGGGTCAAGACTATTTTGAAATTGGCAGATTTGGTTCGCTCTGCCCCATGCAAGTTGCACAAGCCCCGGTTTGTTCCACGGAGGCCGGCGAGCGCCAGCGACCTATACACCGTCACTTTTGCAACCTTTCATATATCTAACGCATATTACGAAAAATTACAAGCCCGCCCCTTTCTACTCCGACATGGGGCTGGGGAGTAACGGAACAGGGAAGTCAGTTAAGCCCAGCGAATGCTTGACGGGAGAGTGACCTATCGAGTTCGCGCTATCGACCTTCAGGTTGACGAGCGAGGGTTCGGTACACGGTTGGACGCGAAACCGAGAACAGCTCGGCGAGATCGCTGACGGAGTGATTGCCGTCGCCATACAAGCGACGCAACTCCTTTTGCTGCTTAACGGAAAGCTTCGGCTGCTTGCCTCGCAGTTTGCCTTTGGCCCGCGCGATGGCCATGCCCTCGCGAGTGCGCATGCGGATCAGATCGGCCTCGAACTCCGCAACGGTGGCGAGGATGTTGAAGAACATCTTGCCCATCGGGTCGGCCGGATCGTACACGCTCGAGCCGATGGCGAGTTTCACGCCGCGAGCGACCAGCGAGTCGGCAATATCACGCGCATCCGGGACTGATCGGGCTAAGCGATCGAGCTTCGGCACGACCAGCGTGTCGCCGCGACGGACGGCGGCAAGCGCCTGATCCAAGCCTGGCCGTGATCGATGGGTGCCGCTCAGTCCGTGATCCGTATAAACCCGATCCGGCGACACGCCGAGTTCAGCGAGCGCTTTTTGCTGGGCGCTCAGATCCTGTTTGTCTGTCGAACAGCGCGCGTAGCCGATCAGGGTTTTGGCCATACTAATGATGTACGATTAAGGGGCGTTGATCGATAAACATATCGTACCACCTTAATGAGACATCGACAGGCTTGGTTTGTATCGAGCCATGGCGCCTCGTCCAGGCGTCCGTTGAACGATCCTCTTACGGACAGGATTTCAGGGTGCAGACGTAACCCGGAGCAATCTCAATGGATCAGAATATTCCCGTTGATATCTCGGTGACGAAATGGATTGGCGAACTCCGGCCGCATCGGGATCATGCTAACCGCGTGCGGGTCGTTATCCTCGTCACGTGCAGCTCCGACGCGCGTTGATGCTATGCCGGTCAGCTTTCTGTCCACCACGCAGCGGGAACGTTACGGCCGCTATCCAGAATCGCTTACCTCCGACGAGCTGGCGCGGTACTTCCACCTGGACGATGACGACCACGAATGGATCGCCACCAAGCGGCGTGACAGTACTCGCCTCGGTTATGCACTACAGCTGACGACGGTACGCTTTCTCGGCACTTTCCTGGAAGATCCGGTTGCCGTGCCCGGCGCCGTGCTGCATACACTATCGTCGCAACTCGGTATTGTTGCCTCGGATTGCGTTCTCGCCTACCGCGACGGCGAGCAGCGCTGGCGGCACACGGCAGAGATCCGCACTCGCTACGGCTATCGCGAGTTCGCCGACAGCGGCGTGCAGTTTCGGCTCGGGCGCTGGCTGTGCGCCCTGTGCTGGACCGGCACTGATCGTCCGAGCGTGCTGTTCGAGCATGCCAACGGCTGGCTGGTCGGTCACAAGATACTACTCCCCGGCGTCACGGTGCTGGAGCGCTTCATCGCCGAAGTGCGCTCGCGAATGGAAGCGCGTTTATGGCAGTTGCTCGGGCGCGACGTAACGGAGGCGCAGCGGCGACGCCTGGACGAATTGCTCAAACCCGCCGAAGGCAGCCGTCAGTCCTGGATGGATCGATTGCGCAAAGGCCCGGTGCGGGTCAGCGCGCCGGCGCTCGTCCTGGCGTTGCACCGCATTGAGACCGTGCGCGGCCTGGGCATCAAGCTGCCCAGTACCCATGTGCCGCCAAGCCGCATCGCGGCGCTGGCGCGTTTCGCCGGCACGGTCAAGGTGTCGGCCGTGGCCCGGTTGCCCGACGCGCGCCGTATCGCCACGCTGGTGGCATTCGTTCACAGCCTGGAAGCGAGTGCGCACGACGACGCGCTCGATGTGCTCGACCTGCTGCTTCGCGAGTTGTTCAACAGGGCGCAGTTGGCCGACCGCAAGGCCCGGCTGCGCTCATTGAAGGATCTGGATCAGGCTGCTTCGACGCTGGCCGACGCGTGCCGGATGCTGCTCGATCCCGATCTGCCCGAGATCGAACTGCGTCAGCGCATCTACACGGCGATCGGGCATGACAAACTGGCTCAGGCCCTGAAGGATGTCGGTGGCCTGGTGCGGCCACCTGACGATGTGTTCTACACGGAACTGGCGACCAGGAAGAGCACGATCATGCGGTTTCTTCCCGTGCTGCTGCGCGTCATTCAGTTCAATGCCAACCCCACGGCGCAGCCGCTGATGCAGGCGTTGCACTGGCTGCAGTGGCGACCCGATCACGATCCGCCCACGACCCATTGTTGGCAAAGCATGGCAGCGCCATGTCGTGCAGGAGAATGGGCAGATCGATGCGGCGGCGTTCGCTTTCTGCGCCCTCGACAGGCTGGCCGTGGCGATGCGTCGGCGCGATGTGTTCGTCAGCCCGAGCTGGCGCTACGCCGATCCGCGTGCGGGGCTGCTGGCCGGCACCGAGTGGGAGGCGGCCCGCCCCATCGTTTGCCGTTCACTGGGCCTGAGCGCGCAACCCTCGGCCACCCTGGCCGCGCTGACGCAGGAACTGGACGAAACCTACCGACGCGTCGCCGCACGACTGCCCGAGAACGACGCCGTACGTTTCGAGACCGTCGGCGACAAGACCGAACTGGTGCTCAGCCCCTTGGAAGCACTGGAGGAACCGCCATCGCTGATCGAGCTACGCAACGAAATCAAGGCGCGCATGCCGCGCGTCGATCTGCCGGAAATCCTGCTGGAGATCGCTGCACGCACGGGCTGCATGGAGGCATTTACGCACCTGACCGAACGCACGGCGCGCGCGGCCGATCTGACGACCAGTCTATGCGCGGTGTTGATGGCCGAAGCCTGTAATACCGGCCCCGAACCGTTCGTGCGACAAGACACGCCGGCACTCAAGCGCGACCGGCTGTTGTGGGTCGATCAGAACTATGTGCGTGAAGACACGCTGATCGCTTGCAATGCCGTGCTGGTTGCCGCGCAGAACCGCATCGCGCTGGCGCGCACATGGGGCGGTGGTGACGTGGCCTCGGCCGACGGCATGCGTTTCGTGGTGCCGGTACGCACCATTCACGCCGCGCCGAACCCGAAATACTTCAATCGCGGGCGCGGCGTCACCTGGTACAACCTGCTGTCGGATCAGGGCACCGGGTTGAACGCGATCACCGTTCCCGGCACGTTGCGCGATAGCCTGGTGCTCCTGGCCGTCGTACTGGAACAACAAAGCGAGTTGCAGCCCACGCAGATCATGACCGACACCGGCGCGTACAGCGACGTGGTATTCGGCCTGTTCCGACTGCTGGGCTACCGCTTCTGCCCGCGTCTGGCCGACATTGGCGGTACACGCTTCTGGCGCATCGATGCCCAGGCCGACTACGGCGAGTTGAACGCGTTGGCACGGCAGCGGGTGAACCTCGAGCGCATCACGCGACATTGGGACGACGTACTTCGCCTGATCGGCTCGCTCAAGCTCGGCATGGTGCCGGCGATGGGCATCATGCGCACCTTGCAGGTCGATGAGCGTCCGACCAGCCTGGCGCAGGCTATCGCCGAAATTGGCCGCATCGACAAGACCATCCATACGCTGAACTTCATCGATGATGAGGCACGTCGCCGCGGCACCTTACTCCAGCTCAATCTCGGCGAAGGCCGTCACGCATTGGCGCGCGACGTCTTCCACGGAAAGCGCGGCGAACTGTTCCAGCGCTACCGCGAAGGACAGGAAGACCAGTTGAGCGCGCTCGGCCTGGTTGTGAACATGATCGTGCTGTGGAACACGTTGTACATGGACGCGGTGCTGACGCAATTGCGTAGCGAAGGCTATCCGGTGCGTCCCGAGGATGAAATCCGGCTGTCGCCGTTCGGCCACGAGTACATCAATATGCTTGGACGCTATTCGTTCTCGGTACCCGAGGCGGTCGCGCGGGGTGAACTACGGCCGCTGGGGAGGGCAAACGACAGTTAAGCGGCCCCTAAGTCGGTTGGCTGTTCCATCGCTCCCCGGACCCCGTAAGGCAGCGGCGGGCGGCGGTCCAATCGGACGGCGTTCGATGCGGCGGATGGGCGGATCAGTGTCGTGCGCACCATCCCGCCAACCCGAATCCGCGCGCCGGCGGCATACTGGCGGTACACCGATTCCGGCAACACAGCATCAATCGAGGTAACCACTGCGATGGATATCGCGATCCGCATCGAAGGACGTCACGACCTGACCGGGCAAATCTTCCGGCAACTGCGCACCGCGATCGTCGACGGGCGACTGGCAGGCGGCGCGCGGCTGCCGTCGACGCGCGATCTCGCGAAGCAGCTCGGCGTATCGCGCAAGACGACGCTCGACGCGTTCGAGCGTCTCGTCGCCGAGGGCTACCTGAATACGCGTGCGGGCGACGGCACGTTCGTCGCCGACGGCCTCGCGCGCGTGCCGCACGCCGCGGCCATGTCGGCGCCGTCGATCGTCGAGGACACGCCGCGCATCGACGCGGTCGACGCACGCGCGCTGTGGAACGACCTGCCCGACGCGCTCGCGATGCCCGCGCCGCAGGATTCGCCCGGCTTCGACTTCCGCGGCGGCGTGACCGACAAGACGCTGTTCCCGTTCGACGCATGGCGGCGCTGCCTGCACCACGCGCTGCGCCAGCAGGCGCGCGGCCCCGGCCAGTATCACGACCCGGCCGGCGACCCGCAGCTGCGCGGCGCGATCGCGCGCTACGTCGCGTTCAGCCGCGCGGTCGCGTGCAGCTGGGACGACGTGCTCGTCACGCAAGGCGCGCAACAGGCGCTCGACCTGCTCGCGCGCGTCGTCGTGCGGCCCGGCGACGTCGTCGCGGTCGAGGACCCCGGCTATCCGCCCGCGCGCGCCGCGTTCGCGTCGCTCGGCGCGACGGTGATCGGCGTGCCGGTCGACGCGCACGGCCTCGTCACGGAACGGCTGCCCGACGAAGCGCGCCTCGTCTACGTGACGCCGTCGCACCAGTTCCCGCTCGGGATGCCGATGACGCTGGAGCGGCGCATCGCACTGCTCGAATGGGCGCAGCGCCGCCGCGCGGTGATCATCGAGGACGACTACGACGGCGAGTTCCGCTTCGAAGGCCGGCCGGTGGAATCGCTGAAGAGCCTCGACCGCACAGGCCTCGTCGCATACGTCGGCACGTTCTCGAAGACGATCTTTCCCGAACTGCGGATCGGCTACACGATTCCGCCGCGCGCGCTGCGCGGTGCGCTCGCCAAGGCGAAGCAGATCGTCGACTGGCACACCTGCACGCTGACGCAGGCGGCGCTCGCACGCTTCATGCTCGAAGGCGATTTCGCGCGGCACCTGAAGCGCGTGCAGAAGCACTACGACGCACGCCGCAAGATGCTGCTCGCGCATCTGCGCGGCGAACTCGCGCCGTGGTTCGACGCGATCGTGCCGACCGCCGGCATCCACCTCGCCGCGCACCTGAAGCCGGGGCTCGACGAAGCGGCGCTGGTCCGCGCGGCGCGCGAGCAGGACATCGGCCTGTACGGGATCTCGGCGTTCCATGTCGGCGTGCCGGTCCGTGCGGGGCTGCTGTTCGGCTATGGCGGGATCGACGCGTTGCGCATCGATGCGGCGCTCGCGAAGCTGGCCAGATTGCTGGGTTCGGGCAGTGTGGGAAGGTTTCAGAAAACGGAAAATATCGCACGCTAAGGCCGGTCGGGTTTGGTGCTAACGTCTTCCCAACACATAAAACGGGGCGTAGCCGGCAATAACATCGGGAATTGCCCCTCGAGCCGCCCCCCCAAGTCGGACGTGCGATTAGCTGGAGGAACGCTTTCGCCTACAGTGGCGAGCCGTCCATGCTGCGGCATGAACCGCAGAACCTGCCAGGACACCCAAGACCCCCACGCCGGCAATCAGCATCCCCAGCGACGCCAACGCGGTCGCATCGGGCGTTCGCCTGGCAACGTCGATAGTAATTGCCGTACCTAACACCATCACCGACGCACAAACAATCCAGTAAATCCGGACCGCGCGCTTCGGTCGGACTCTACCCCGTCCGAATGCATGAAACAGCGCATAACCAAGACTAAACAGATAGATCAACGCCGGAAGCCCCATCGATAAAAGCCACGCTTTTGTCATCTCCATGTCCCTAACACTCCTAATAAACAAATGCCGGGTTTGTCGTGGTTTGAAAACCATACGGGCCTGACAGCTCGGTTGTAGCGATTTTTCTTGCAACTACGACTACCTTACATTGCCCTTCGAATTCCTGTCAAATTACATTTCCCAGGAATCACCGCTATGGATAAGAAATTGTAAAAGCAGGTACGATCGGTTGATACAAATCACATCCGACGTCTCATGTTGCTTGCTTCGGGGTCGGCGTCACTGGTGGGGCTCTTGAGATCCGCGAAAAGCTTCGCCGCAGGCGACCCCACGTTGCCCGCTATTACGGTCTCAGCCTCTCCCATTACGGACCCATACTATCCCGGCTCCGGGACGCTAGGAACTGGCGAAGTATCTCCGCTCAGACTTCCTCCCGTGCTGACGAACGGCAACATCACTGGTCCGGTATTCAAGGTCGGCGATTTTTTCTGGTCAACGGCAAAAAGATACTTGACGCCATCGAACGCGGAGATTCCACCGGCGCCCTGGTTGAGTTTGCTACAGGCTTGCAGCACGCCACCGAAGCTGCCGTGCGCTCTCAGGCAGCAGTTTATGGATTGATAACACTTTGGCTTGCGGACCGCGGTTATACCAATCAACCCGGCGCGACCGAGTACGCATTCACAAACGTCGGAAGCATGAGTACGCTATTCGGCACATTCAGTACTTGGTATTTTAGTCACCTGCCTTCGCGACCGGCGACAGAGTTCAAATTCTATGGCACGCCGTTCATGTCTATCGCGGCGATTTATTACTGGATGTTTGGTGACGGTTCCCAGCGAACCATGAATATCGCATCTCTTAATTTAAAAATGAGCCTGGACGATTTCGACCCAATAAAAAAGGCCGTAGAAAATCCAGCATACGGACCGGGAACCTACCCATTCGATGCCGAGTTTTCAACCAATTTATTTAATCACGCAACCAAAGACCTTTGGGCCGCCGGAGTAATTGGTCGAGTCGGTGGCCGGGTCACTGGGACGCTGAAAGTAGGTGCAACGGGCGACTACGTCTTCAATGGTAGTTTTACGCTCAATCCAGATCGATACAAGGCATACGACTCAAATCGGACAATTACACAAGAAGCGCTCACCAAATTTCTCGGTCTACTTGGTACTTTCGGACACAAAGACTACGATATCCTTTTCACTGGCGGTCAGAACATACAATTCTCCGGCAAGAAACCCGTAGCCTATCAACAGCCGACTAATCCCGGGGATGCTGTTCATCGCCCATCGTTTGGCGGTCGCCAACGTCCTCCCCGTTAGCCCATAAACGCCTTCGCATCGCAACTCATAGTGCGCCCACATTAGAAATGTGCGGCGCACTGTCGCCCGTCAAGTTGATGTGTTCCCAGCCCAGCGGCGACAGATAAGGCAGCAGCGTAGAATCGGCCGGCCCACCCCGCGCCTGCATAGCCTCGATCGCGCGCTCGCGATAGGCCGTGTTCCAGAGCACGATCGCGACCGTGACAAGGTTCAGGTCGCCGGCCCGATCGCGCCGCGCCCCGACCAGCCTTGGCGTGCAGTACTTCCCGTTTTTTGAAGTCACCCCAGTGTCGGCGCCATGTTACTGGTTACCTGAATTTTCCAGAAATTGGTCATTCAAGCAGGCCAATGTACGTCTTAAAGTGGGTCCTGTCGCGCCACCGTGCGCACCAACCGAACAAGGACCTGCCATGCAACCGCGCCTGAACTTCTATACCGCCAGCCCGAATGCGATCAAGGTGATGCGCAACGCCGAGGAATTCCTCGCGAAGAGCTCGATCGAGAAGCCGCTCGCCGAACTCGTCCGCTTGCGCGCGTCGCAGATCAACGGCTGCGCGTTCTGCGTCGACATGCACACGACCGACGCGCGCAAGGGCGGTGAAACCGACCGCCGGCTTGCAACCGTCGTCACGTGGCGCGAAACGCCGTTCTTCACCGAGCGCGAGCGCGCGGCGCTGGAATGGACCGAGGCGCTGACGCTGGTGGCCAGCAACCACGTGCCCGACGCCGTCTGGGAAGCCGTGAAGCCGCACTTCAGCGACGAGGAACTGTTCGATCTGTCGATGCTGATCGCGACGATCAACTCGTGGAACCGCTTCGCGATCGCCTTCCGCAAGATGCCCGAGTAAGGAGACGACGATGATCCGCTCCACGCTCCATCGCGCCGCCCTTTACGCGGGGCTCGTGCTCGGCGCCACGCTGCCGGCCGCCGTCCATGCGCACGACGCCGGCGACAACGTGCACGCGATCATGCAGCAGGCCGTGCCCGAAGCGCCCGGCAAGCTCGCCGTCGTCGCGACCGTCGACTATGCGCCCGGCCAGGCTTCCGAAGCGCACCGGCACCTCGGCTCGGTGTTCGCGGTCGTGTCGAAAGGCGAAGTGCTGTCGCAGGTCAACGGCGGCCCGCTGCATCGCTATCGCGCCGGCGAAGGCTGGTACGAGGCGCCCGGCTCGCGTCACCAGGTGTCGCGCAACGCGAGTGCGACCGAGCCCGCGCAGCTCGTCGTGTTCGGGCTGACCGGCGAACACGAGCCGCTGAAGTCGCCGATCGATCAGTGACGACGTTTCGGAGGCGCGTGCCGTGTAAGGGCTGTGCCTTCGTTTCGCGACCGGTTTTCCCTCCGGTTCCGTGCAGTTTCGCCGCGTTTCGCCGGCCCCCTGCGCCGTTCCCCGTTAGCCGCTCCCTACACTCTGCCGCAGGCACACTGCCCTCGGCCCCGCGTGCCGCTTTCACGCTCGTCCGCGCCGCCATTCGACGCGCATCTGATCTCGATCAACGCCGGCGAAAACCCTTCCTTGAAATTAACTAACTCATCAATTAGCGTCGTCTGCATGAACGCGAAATCCACCGTCGCCAAGCCGCGCGGGCGCCGCCCGTCGGTGGACGATTTCGACCTGCGCGACCACATGCTCGACGTCGCGATGCAGTTGTTCGCCGAGCGCGGCATCGCCGCGACGACGGTCGCGCAGATCGCCGCCGCCGCCGGCGTCACGTCCGCGATGGTCCACTACTACTTCACGAACCGCGAGCAACTGCTCGACGCGATCGTCGAGGAGCGGCTCGCACAGGTCATCGCGTTCGTGTGGCGGCCGACCGAGCCGCAGATCGAGAACGATCCGTTCGCGCTCGTCGCCGAACTCGTCGACCGCTTCTTCGACGTCACGCATCGCATGCCTTGGCTGCCGTCGATCTGGCTGCGCGAGATCGTCCATGAAGGCGGGCTGCTGCGCGAGCGGATGCTGCGGCGGATTCCGCTCGAGCATGTCGGGCGTTTCGCCGAACGCGTCCGCGCCGCGCAGCAGGCCGGCACGCTGAATCCGGCGCTCGAACCCGCGTTCCTGTTTCATTCGATCATCGCGCTCGTGATGCTGCCGCTCGCGACCGCGAAGCTGTGGCAAAGCGCGCGCGGCCTGCCGCCGATCGACCGCGACGTGCTGCACCGGCACGTCCGTGCGCTGCTCGGTTCCGGCCTGCAGCCGCCGGCCGCCGCGCCGCGTGCGCGGACGCGCTCGCCGCGGAGGCCGTCGTGAACGCAGCCCGCGCGCTGCCGCTCGCGCTCGCCGCCTTCGCGCTGCTCGCCGGTTGCGGACGGTCGACGGACAACGGCACGACCTACCAGGGTTACGTCGAAGGCGAATTCGTGTACCTGTCGTCGTCGCAATCGGGCACGCTGACGCAGTTGTCGGTCGCACGCGGCCAGGCCGTCGTCGCCGGCGCGCCGGCGTTCTCGCTCGAAGCCGTGAACGAAACGGCCGCGCTGATGCAGGCACAGCATCAACTTGCCGCGGCACGTGCACAGCTTGCCGACCTGCAGACCGGCAAGCGCCCGCCGGAAGTCGCCGTCACGCAGGCGCAACTCGCGCAGGCCACCGCACAGGCCGCCCGGGCCGCCACGCAACTCGCGCGCGACGAACGCCAGTACGCGGCCGGCGGCCTGTCGAAGCAGCAACTCGACGATTCGCGCACGTCCGTGCAGACCACCGCCGCGCAGATGCGCGAGTTGCAGAAGCAGGTCGACGTCGCGCGCCTGCCGGGCCGCGCGCAGCAGGTCGCCGCGCAGGCCGCGCAGGTCGACGCCGCGCAGGCGGCGGTCGCGGAAGCGCAGTGGAAGCTCGACCAGAAGCGCGTCGCCGCGCCCGCCGCCGGGCGCGTGTACGACACGCTGTACCGCGTCGGCGAATGGGTGCAGGCCGGCAATCCGGTCGTGCAGATGCTGCCGCCGCAGAACCTGAAGGTGCGCTTCTTCGTGCCGGAAGCCGCCATCGCATCGCTCGCACCGGGGCGCGCGGTCGCGATCCGCTGCGATGGCTGCGCGGCCGACGTGCCCGCGCGCATCACCTACGTGTCGAGCGAGGCCGAATACACGCCGCCCGTGATCTACAGCAACGAGAGCCGCACCAAGCTCGTGTTCATGATCGAGGCGCACCCCGCCGTCGCGGATGCGCCGAAGCTGCATCCGGGCCAGCCCGTCGCCGTGAGGGTGCAATGAACGCGCCGGCCGCTCCGTACGCGATCGACGTCGATCGCCTGAACAAGCGCTTCGGCGACAAGCACGTCGTGAAGGACGTCTCGCTGCGCGTCGCGCGCGGCGAGATCTTCGGCTTTCTCGGGCCGAACGGCAGCGGCAAGACGACGTCGATCCGGATGATGTGCGGCCTGCTCACGCCCGACTCGGGCAGCGGCACCTGCCTCGGCTACGACATCGTGCGCGACAGCGCGCAGATCAAGCGGCACGTCGGCTACATGACGCAGCGCTTCTCGTACTGGGAAGACCTGTCGATCCGCGAGAACCTCGATTTCGTCGCGCGCGTGTACGGGATGCCCGACCGCAAGGCGGCCGTCGCGCGCGCGCTCGACGGGCTCGGCCTCGCGGCCCGCGCGGACCAGCTCACGGGCGCGCTGTCGGGCGGCTGGAAACAGCGCCTCGCGCTGGCCGCGTGCATGCTGCACGAGCCCGAACTGCTGCTGCTCGACGAGCCGACCGCCGGCGTCGATCCGGCCGCGCGCCGCGACTTCTGGGAGGAACTGCACCGGCTGGCCGCGCAGGGGATCTCGGTGCTCGTCAGCACGCATTACATGGACGAAGCCGAGCGCTGCCACAAGCTTGCGTATATCGCGTCCGGCGAACTGCTTGCACAAGGCACGTCGGCGGAGATCATCGCGTCGCAGCACCTGTCGACCCGCACGATCACCGGCGAGCGCCTGACCGAACTGTCCGCGCGGCTGCGCACGATGCCGGGCGTCGATCAAACCGTCGTGTTCGGTTCCGCGCTGCACGTGAGCGGCCGCGATCGCGCCGCGCTCGACGCGACGCTCGCGCGGGTCGCGAGCGACGATGCGTCGCTGCAGGTCGCGCCGATCGACACCGGGCTCGAGGACGTCTTCATCTTCATGATGGGCCGCGCATCCGCGCCGCCCGGCGGAGCATCGTCATGAACGCGTGGGCGCGCCTGCGCGAATCGTTCTCGGTCGCGCGCTGGTGGAGCATCGTGCTGAAGGAATTCCTGCAGTTGCGCCGCGACCGCGTGACGTTCGCGATGATCGTCGGCGTGCCGATCATCCAGCTCACGCTGTTCGGCTTTGCGATCAACACCGATCCGAAGCACCTGCCGACCGCGGTGATCGTCGCCGATTCGAGCCCGTTCGCGCGCAGCTTCATCGCCGCGATGCGCAATTCCGCGTACTTCGACATCGTCGCGACGCTGCCGGACGAAGCGGCGGGCCGGCATGCGCTCGCCCGCGGCGACGTGCAGTTCGTGCTGAGCGTGCCGGCCGATTTCTCGCGGCGGCTGCTGCGCGGCGAGCGTCCGTCGCTGCTCGTCGAGGCGGACGCGACCGATCCCGTCGCGACCGCATCGGCGATCGGCGCGCTGCCGGGCCTCGTGCAGCCCGTCGCGGACAAGGACCTGACGGGGCCGCTCGCGCACCTGAAGAACGGCCGCCCGGCCGCGTTCGACGTCGTGCTGCACCGGCTGTACAACCCTGAAGGGATCACGCAGTACAACGTCGTGCCGGGCCTGATGGGCGTGATCCTGACGATGACGATGGTGATGATGACGGGCCTCGCGATCACGCGCGAACGCGAGCGCGGCACGATGGAGAACCTGCTCGCGACGCCCGTGCGACCGCTCGAGGTGATGACGGGCAAGATCGTCCCGTACGTGCTGATCGGGCTGATCCAGGTGTCGATCATCCTCGCCGCGGCGCGGTTCGTGTTCGTCGTGCCGTTCGTCGGCGGCGTGTTCGCGATCTACCTGTCCGCGCTGCTGTTCATCGCCGCGAACCTGACCGTCGGCATCACGCTTTCATCGCTCGCGCAGAACCAGTTGCAGGCGATGCAGCTCGCGGTGTTCTATTTCCTGCCGAACATCCTGCTGTCCGGTTTCATGTTCCCGTTCGCCGGGATGCCGAAGTGGGCGCAGTTCATCGGCAACCTGCTGCCGCTCACCTACTTCAACCGCCTCGTGCGCGGCATCCTGCTGAAGGGCAACGGCTGGGCCGACCTGTGGCCGTCCGTGTGGCCGGTTGCGCTGTTCACCGTCGTCGTGATGGGCATCGCGCTGCGCTTCTACCGGCGCACGCTCGATTAGGTGCCACGCAATGAAACCGGCTTCGCATCGCACCTCCATCACTGCCCGCGGCTTTACGCTGGCCGCCGCTGCGCTGCTCGTCGCCGGTTGCGCGGTCGGCCCGGATTTCCGCACGCCGGATGCACCGGCCACGCAGCAGTACACGCGCGATGAGCCTCCCGTCACGACGGCGGCCGCCGGCGGCCCGGCCGGCGCCGCGCAGACGTTCGCATCGGCCGTGCACACGCCGCAACACTGGTGGACCGAGTTCGGCTCCGAACCGCTGAACCGGCTCGTCGACACCGCATGGCAAAACAGCCCGACGCTCGCCGAGGCCCGCGCCCGCCTCGACGAAGCACGGCAGAACCATGCGGCCGAAGCCGGCGCGACGATGCTGCCGCGTGTCGACGCGAACCTGTCCGCCACGCGCGAGAAGGTCGACATCGCTGCGTTCGGGCTGCCGGCCAACGTGCCGAATCCGGGACCGTTCACGCTGTACGACGCGTCGGTGAGCGTGTCGTACGTACTCGACGTGTTCGGCGGCAACCGGCGTGCGCTCGAAGCGTTGCGCGCGCAGGTCGACTATCAGGCGTACACGCTCGACGCCGCGCGCCTGACGCTCGCGGGCAACGTGGTCGCCACCGCGATCCTGCGCGCGTCGCTCGCGCAGCAGGTCGCACTTACGCAGCAACTGGTCGACGCGCAGGCGCGGCAGTTGCGTATCGTCGACGCACGCTTCGCGGCGGGCGGCGTGTCGCAGGCCGACGTGCATGCGCAGCGCGCACTGCTCGCACAGACGCAGGCATCGCTGCCGCCGCTCGCGGCCCGCCTCGCGCAAGCCGGCCACCGGCTCGCGCTTCTGCTCGGCGCACCGCCGTCCAGCGCCGTGCTGCCCGATCTCACGCTCGATGCGCTCGCACTGCCGCGCACGCTGCCCGTCACGCTGCCGTCGACGCTCGCGCACGAACGGCCCGACATCCGTGCGGCGGAAGCCGTGCTGCACCAGGCGAGCGCGAACGTCGGCGTGGCCACCGCGAACCTGTATCCGCGTTTTTCGATTTCGGCGGGGATCGGCTCGGAACGCACGCGCATCGCGGATATCGTGAGCGGGTTGAACGTCTGGAATGTCGGCCTTGGTCTTGCGCAGCCGCTCTTTCACGGCGGTGAGCTGCGCGCGAAAAAACGTGCGGCCGAAGCGGCGTACGACGCCGCATTCGCGAGCTATCGGGAAACCGTGCTGCAGGCGCTTCAGCAGGTAGCCGACGCGATGCGCGCGGTCGAACACGATGCGGCCGAGTTGCAGGCGCGGGACACGGCCGCGCAGGAAGCGGCAGCACGCAACGCGATTGCCGGCGACCGTTACGCGGCGGGCGGGATCAGCACGTTCGACCTGCTCGACACGCAGCGGCAGACGTTGCAGACGGCACTCGACCGCACTCGCGCGCAGGCCGACCGGCTTGCCGATACGGCGGCGCTGTTTCAGGCGCTGGCAGGGAGCTGGATGGATGATGCGGCGAAGTGACCGTCAGGATGGTGCCGGCACCGGCCGAACACCGGCGGCCTGCACGCCAGGCACCGCGTGAGCCGCGCGCTTGTCGGGCTCGGCTTCCATCGCCGCCCGCTTCCGTTCGATGCCGCCGGCGACGGAACCCGCAATAAGCACAACGCGTACCGCCAAAAAAAAAAAAACCGGCCCGAAGGCCGGTTTTTTCATACCGCATGCCGTAAGCGGCGCTCGCGCGCCGCACGACATCAGAAGCGGTGGATCAGGCCGACGCCAGCGCCGATCTGGTTCTGCTTCGAACCTGCGCCCACGCCGTCGCCGATCGACGTCGTTGCATTGACGATGCCGCCGGTAAGGCCGCTGATCGTGTTGCCGCTAGCGTGCTGGTACGCTTCAACCGCGTACAGGCCCGTGCGCTTCGACAGGCTGTAGTACTGCGACAGCGTGACCTGGTGGTACTTGGCCGAGCTCGAAATACCGTTCGACTGCGTTGCCGCCGTGTACGAGTAGCCTGCCGCGAAATCCCACTGCGGAGATGCCTTCCAGTGCAGCACGGCGCCAGCCGTGTTGAAGATCGCCGTGTTGCGGAATGCCGACAGCGTGCCCGGGATGTACTGGACGTTCGAGTACGACACCGAGATGTCCCATGCCGGCGTGAACTGGTAACCGGCCGTCACGGCGAGACGCTGTTGCGACTGTGCCGTCTTGTAACCGCCGTTGATCGACGACACGGCCTGCTCCGCACCGTTGCCGGCCGTATCCAGGCCGTTTTGCGCGGTCGAGTTCGCGCCCCACACGCCGCCGCCGAGCGTCGCGTTGTTGATGCGCTGATAGCCGACCGCGATGCCTGCCGGGCCGTTCAGGTACTGGACCGCGGCGCTCCACGTCGAGCCGCGGTTGAAGCTGCCTGCCACGCCGCCGAGCGAGTACGAACCGCCGACCGTGAAGCCGTAGAACTTCGGCGACATGTAGACGAGCGAGTTGTTCGCGCGGTAGCTGGTATCCAGCGAGTCGATGTCGCCCGGGTGCGCGCCGTAGTAACCGGTCAGCCAGGTCGTCGGGCTATACGGCGACAGCAGCGTGTAGTACGCGGTGTACTGGCGGCCGGCCGTCAGCGTACCGTACGCTGCGTTGCTCAGACCCACCCACGCCTGACGCGTGAAGATGCCGTTCGTCCACTGCGACGAGCCGTTGTTTGCGTTGAAGCCGGCTTCCAACTGGAAAATCGCCTTCGTGCCGCCGCCGAGATCTTCGCTGCCCTTCAGGCCGAAGCGGCTGCCTGCCCAAATGCCGGTGGCCATCTGCACCTTCGAGTGACCGCCCGAGATCGCGCTGGTCGCCGACGAGTTGTTCTGCCAAGCGATAGCGTTATCGACGATACCGTACAGGGTCACGCTGCTCTGGGCGTGGGCGGCGGTAGCGGCTGCAAGGCCCGCTGCCGTCATGGCGAAAGCGACGCGCTTTTTCATTGATTCTCCGTCCTCAAAGAATGATTTCTTTTCTGGTGTGGTTTTATGACTGACACATGTGCGAGTACATGCCGGGGCAATTCTGACGGATTACCGATTATTTCCCAACACGCGCAGTCGGTCATCGTATGATCGACGCAACGCGCGGGTTCACCAAGCAGTTACATAACACCTGAAAACGCTTACGCGGCGGGCACTTCCGGCATTTCCCGGTGAAAACCCTAGCTTTACATTTTTACGGGTGCAACGCGACCGCCCCATGTCGTCAGACGCCTTCGGCAAAAATCATCTTACAAATGCGCGATGGCAGCTGACGCCGCGATTCACACCGCCGCGCAGGATCGCTGACGTTCATGACACCAACATTTCGAGAAACGAAATCATGAAAACGTTTCAGTCCGCGCGCGGGAGATCGGACGGGAGCGGCCCGGCGAACGCGGGCCGAGGGACGATGCCGGCGCGGCGCGCCGGCGACAATCAACGCGATGCCGGCGAGGCAAGCCGCGCGTTCACAGCATCGGCGAGCGCGGTCATGCGCGCACGGATCGCCGTGTTCGAGCCGACCAGCGCGAGCGACGACGCCATGATCCGGTAGATGCGTTTTCTCGGCACCTTGGCCGGCTTCGCCGGGTCGAGCCAAGCATCGTGACCGGCCAGCAGCTCGAGCGTTTCGAGGCCGATCATGATCGGCCACAGGCACGCGAGCCGCAGCCGCACGAAGCGGCGCGGAATTGCGAGCGTATACAGGCACGCGTCGCGATACTGGTCGAGCGCGATGCGCAGCAGGTCGACCAGCACGCCGCGCGCACGTGCCGACGCGTCGGGCTGCATCAGGTCGGCAACGCCGAGCCCGTGCGCGCGCAGCACGTCGTCGGGCAGGTAGCAGCGGCCGATGCGCAGGTCCTTCGCGCAGTCGCGCAGGATGTTGGTCATCTGCAGCGCCTTGCCGAAACGAATGCCCTTCTCGCGCATGTCCGGCAAATCCCAACCGCGCGCGGCACGCGTGTGCGCGCCCGTCATGTCGGTCCAGAACTCGCCGACGCAGCCCGCGACGAGATACGTGTAGCGATCGAGCAGGTCGCGCGTCGGCAGCGATGCGACCTGCCCCGACTGCTCATCCGGAAACGTGCGCAGGTCGAATTCCATGCCCGAAGTCAGCGTCGCGACGACCTTGCGGATCGACGCGCGGTCGGCGTCCGGCTGCGCGCGCAGCAGCGCGAGCATCGGCTCCATCGAGCCGAGCAGCACGTGCTCGTGCGAATCCGTCTGCATCCGCGTCACGTCGTCGAGCGAACGCGACAGGGCCGCGCCGTCGCCGAGCCGCTCGACCTCGTCGCGCAGGTCGGTCAGCAACGCCGCGCGGCGATCGGGCGCGACGAGGGCGGTATCGGCAATCGTGTCGGCCGCGCGCGCGAGCAGGTACGCGAGCCCGACCGGGTCGCGCATGCCGTCGGGCAGCACGCGCAGCGTCAGGTAGAAGGAGCGGGAAACGTTCTTCAGCAGGTCGCCGAGCAGGTAGGCGGAATCGGTTCGGGTCGTCATGGGTCGGGAAAAATCGGCCGGCGCGGGCCCCGGGCGCACAGGGGCGCCGGGCGCCCGCGCCGGCCCGCGAGTCGCCGCATCGTCGCGCCGCGCGGGCGTCGGCCCGGGCGCTGCGATGCAAAATTCCCGCAAGTTTAGTGCATCCGGCGCGCGGCCTGCCCGCGACGGCCGGAATACGGCACGCACATCGATGCCGCGCCCGTCCCCGCCGCCCTCGTCGCAGCCCAGAACAAAACGGAAAGGACAAAGTAATACATATGTAATTATTCGATGCGACGATCGCGTCCCGTTCGACTCCGTATGGCACGGCGCAACAGCCGCGCCGGCGAAGCGAGCGCCCTTTCCCGACTTTTCCGACTCCCGTTTCGAAGGTTCATCGACATGTTCTTCACGCGCCCGAGCGCCCTGCGCTACGTCCCGTTCGCCTGTGCCGCCGCCTTCCTGCTCGCCGCGTGCGGCGGCGACGACGACCTGACGTCCGATCCCACGCAGCCGATTTCCGCGAAGGTCCAGGTGGTCGGCCATCGCGGCGCGAGCGCACTGCGCCCCGAACATACGCTCGCGTCATACCGCAAGGCGATCGAGGACGGCGCGGACGTCATCGAGCCCGACCTCGTATCGACGCGCGACGGCGTGCTCGTCGCGCGCCATGAGAACGAGATCTCGGGCACGACGAACGTGTCGGCGCTGCCGCAGTTCGCAGGCCGCAAGGCGACCAAGACGATCGACGGCGCTCAATTGACTGGCTGGTTCACCGAGGATTTCACGCTCGCCGAACTGAAGACGCTGCGCGCGCGCGAGCGCATTCCGCAGATCCGCCCCGCGAACACCGCGTACAACGACCAGTTCGAGATTCCGACCTTCGACGAGATCGTCGCGCTCGCGAAGCAGATGTCCGCGCAGACCGGCCGCACGATCCACCTGTATCCGGAAACCAAGCATCCGACCTACTTCCAGTCGATCAACCTGCCGCTCGAGGATCGCCTTGTCGACGCGCTGCTGAAGGATTCGTACACGTCGCGCACGGCGACCGTCTACATCCAGTCGTTCGAGGTCGCGAACCTGAAGACGATCCGCAACCGGATCAAGTCGAGCCAGCCGAACTGGAAGCTCGTGCAGCTGATGGACGAAGCCGGCCAGCGCCCGTACGACTTCGTGAAGGCGAACGACAAGCGCACCTACGGCGACCTGTCGACGCGCGACGGCATGCGCGAGATCGCGACCTATGCGAACGGCGTCGGCCCGTACAAGACGTCGATCATCGCGGTCGCCGCGGACGGCACGCTGCAGCAGCCGACGCCGTACGTGCGCAACGCGCACGAGGCCGGCCTCGTCGTGCACCCGTATACGTTCCGCCCGGAAAACAACTTCCTGCCCACGTCGCTGAAGGACGGCGGCACGCCGGCCACGCGCAACCCGGCCGGCTCGGTGCGCGAGATCCAGGCCTACCTGCGCGCCGGCATCGACGGCTTCTTCACCGACGATCCGGCCGTCGGCCGCACGGCCGTCGATACGTTCAAGCGCTGAACGTGCGGAGCCGGGTGCGGCGCGCTGCGTGCCGCTGCGCCCGGCTCCGCCATAGGCTGTCAGATCACGCTGAAGTGGTGCGTGCCGTCGCGCTTCAACTGGTCGACCAGCCCGTATTCCCAGTCGAGATACGCCTGCATCGCGGCAGCCGCGTTAGTGGTGCCTTCGTACGGGCGCCGGTAGCGGTCGACGCGCGGCGACGCGAGCCGCGTCTCGCCGCTTTCGAGCGGCAGCCCGGCATCGATCCATGCGGCCGTGCCGCCGGTCAGCACCCGGATGTCGGCCGAAGCCGGCAGCAGCGCGCGCGCGTCGTCCGCAGCGAACCGCGCGAGCAGGCTCGATCCGCACGTGAACACGTAGCGCTTCGCGGGCGGGATCGCCGCAAGCGCGTCGCGCAACTGCGCGCGCGCGACGAACCAGGCGCCCGGAATGTGGCGCTTCACGTAGTTCGCGCTGGCCGTCACGTCGACGATCGCCAGTTCGCCGGGCACGGCTTCCTTCAGCCAGCCCGCGAGCGTCGCGGGCGACACGTCGGTCGCGGGCGGCGTCGCCGGCACGTCGCGCGGCGGCTGGCCGCGCTCGCCGAACGCCGCCGCGCCGGCCGGTTCGACCACGCGCACGTCCCAGCCCATCTGCGCGAGCCACGACGCGGTCATGTCCGCGCGCACGCCGTCGTCGTCGGCGAGCACGATCCGCGCGCCGCGCACGGCCGCGTGATGGTCGGTCTCCTGCACGAGCTGGCCGCCTGGCGTGCTCAGGAAGCCCGGCAGGTGGCCGGCTTCGTATTCCTCCGGCGTGCGCACGTCGAAGCGGTACAGCGTGCGGCCCGGCTCGTCGAGCGCGGCGACATCCGCCAGCGCGATGCGCGGCACGCCGGCGCGTTCGGCCACCGCGCGTGCAGCCTGGCGAGCCTCGGCGCGCTGCGTCGCGTCGATCTCGTCCGGAAAGCGGCGCGCCGCGCCGTGCTCGAGCGTCTGGCCGGCGAGCGTCCAGCCGATCGTGCCGTTGCGCAGCGCCGCGACCGGGTTCGGCAGCCCCGCGTTGACGAGCGACTGCGTGCCGATGATGCTGCGCGTGCGGCCCGCGCAGTTGACGATCACCTGCGTGCGCGGATTCGGCGCGAGCGCGCGCACGCGCAGCACGAGTTCCGCGCCCGGCACGCTGGTCGAGGTCGGGATGTTCATCGTCTGGTATTCGTCGAAACGGCGCGCGTCGACGATCACGACATCGGCCTTCGCGTCGATCAGCGCCTGCACTTCCTGCGCGGACAGCGACGGCGTATGCCGCTCTGCCTCGACCCATTCGCCGAACGACTTGCTCGGCACGTTCACGTCGATGAACAGCTCGCCGCCCGCGGCCAGCCAGCCCGCGAGGCCGCCGTCGAGCAGCCGCACGTCGGTATAGCCGAGCTGCGCGAGCTTCGCGGCCGCGCGCGGCGCGAGATCCTCGCCGCCCGCTTCGCCGAACACGACGATCGGCGTGTCGCGGCGCGGAATCCGCGTCCACGCGTCGAGTTCGAGCTTCGACAACGGAAAGTTGGCGGCCCACAGCGGATGGCCCTGCGCGTACGGATCTTCCTCGCGTACGTCGATCAGCGCGAGCTCGTCGCGGGCAAGCAGGCGCGCGCGCACGTCCTGGAACGACGCGACGGGAAAGCGGGAGGTGGAATCGGCGGATTGCGTCACGATGTCTCTGTCGGATTCTGTTGAAGTCGGTGAAGAAAGCGAAACGGATGAATCTTCGGCCTGCCGGCGCACGCCCGCTACGGGCCGCTCCGGCCGGCCTTGCGTCAGGCGTTCGAATAGCCGGACACGAAAGGCTTCACGGTGCCGTCGTCCAGGTACACCGCGCGCTCGACCTTGCCGATGTTCGCGCCGTACACGTGGATGCTGATCGATACCTGGTCGGCGAATGCGTTGGTCACGCGATGGACGTCGCCGATGCGCGGCGACACGGCCTCGACCTCGCCCGGCTGCAGGCGCACGGCTTCGCCCGCCGGCACGGGTTTGCCCGCTTCGTCGAACCGGTACGGCTGCGAGAACTCGCCGCCGCGCAGCATCCCGATCAGCCCCCACACCGTGTGATTGTGGATCGGCGTCGTCTGGCCGGGCCCCCACACGAAGCTGACTACCGAGAACCGCTCGTCCGGGTCGAGATGCAGCAGGTACTGCCGATAGCGCACGGGATCGGGTTGCGCGAACGCGTCGGGCAGCCAGTCGTCGCGTTCGACGAGCGCGGCGAGCAGCGTGCCGCCCTCGTCGAGGATGCGCGCCTCGTTCGCGCCGGACGCGAGCAGCGCGCCCAGACCGTCGACGAACGGACGCAGCGGCGTCTGATGCAACGAAAGCGTACTCATCGGCTGCCTCCTCGAATATGATGCCGAATATGATGGATCGTCATGATGCACCTGAAAGACCATGCAGAACAAACATGAAAATTAGCGATATCGACGCTTTTGCAGCAGTCGTCCGCTGCCAGACCCTGAGCCAGGCCGCGGCCGAACTCGGGATGACGCAGCCCGCGATCACGCGGCGCGTCCAGAATCTCGAGGAAGCGCTCGGCGTGATCCTGCTCGATCGCAACACGAAGCCGCCGCGCCCGACCGACATCGGCCGGCAGGTATTCGAGCAGTGTCGCGCGATCCTGCGCGAAGTCGATGCGCTGCGCGAACTGACGGCCGGCCGGCAACCGCCCGCCGGCGAATTCCGGATCGGTCTCACGCAGGGGCTCGGCGAACTGATGCTGCCCGCGCTGATCGCCGAACTCGCCACGCAATGGCCCGCACTCGCGACGCAGGTCACGACCGCGTGGGGCGGCATGCTCGTCGAGCGCGTCGCACGCCGCGAACTCGATGCCGCGCTCGTATTCCTCGCGCGCGAGATGGTGCTGCCGCCATACGTCGAAGGCGAACGGGTGCTGGCCACGCGGCTCGTCGCGGTCGGCCGCAAGGGCGACTGGCCGCGCCGCAGCTACCGGCTCGCCGATTGCCACGCGCGCGGCTGGGTGCTCAATCCCGACGGTTGCGGCTTTCGCGCGGGCCTGCGGCGCGCGCTCGACGCACAGGGCCTGCCGATGCCGGTCACACTCGACGCCTACGGCCGCGACCTGCAACTGCAGAGCGTCGCAAACGGTTTCGGCATCGGGCTGATGCCGCTGCCGCTCGTCGAAGGCAGCCCGCTGCGCGACGCGCTCGAGATCGTGCCGCTCGCCGATTTCAAGCCGCAGATCGATCTGTGGCTGCTGCGCCGGCACGATGCGGCCCGCTTCGACGCGCCGCTCGCGACCGTCGCCGCGCATGCGCGCGCGGCATTCGCGTTGCCCGAGCAGACGCACGGCAAGGCTGCATGACCGTACGGAGCGGCGTCTGCTTCGCGCCGCCCTGTTCGCTTCCGCCGCAGCGCTGCACCGCTCACGCATCGTTTCGGCCGCGTTCGACATCGTTGCGCGACGCCCCGCCCGTGTCCGCTTTCGTGTCGCCCCGACTCGCCGACTCGAGCACCTCACGCCCCGCCGCCACCGCGATCGCGTCGTCCTGCGGCGTATGCACGCGGCTGCACAGCACGTCGCGATAGTGGCGTTCGAGCGGATTGCCGCGGCTCAGCCCGTGATTGCCCGACAGCTTCAGCGCCTGCTCGACCGCGCGGATCGCGTGCTCGGTCACGGTCCGCTTGACGAGGCCGCTCGTCGTGACCGGCGGCGCGTTGCCGGCGTCGGTGCGCGCGATGTGATCGTCGAGCAACACGCGGTTCGTGTGCAGCCAGCCCTCGATTTCGCCGACCGCCTCCTGCACGCGCGGCAGCGTCGCGAGCGGTGCACCGAGCCCGCTCGGTGCACGCGTCGTCGCGAATCCGACCAGCCAGTCGCGCGACGCGCGCGCCACCGCGTCGTACAGGCTGCCGAGCAGCGCGACCATCCACGCGTGCTGGTCGGCGTGCGCGTCGGCATCCGCATGCGTCGCGGCCGATACGGCCCACGCGTGCGGCGCGCGCACGTCGACCGCGTGGTCGGCCGGCAGCCGCACATCGTCGAATACGACTTCGTGACTGCCCGATGCGCGCAGGCCGAGGTGATTCCAGCTTTCGATCACGCGGATGCGCTCGCCGTCGGCATCACGGCGGCGCGGCACGAGAAACACGCCGACGCGCGGCTCCGGTTCGTCGGTACGCGCCCACACGGCCAGCCAGCGCAGCGCCGGAATCCCGGTGCTGTACAGCTTGTGGCCGGACAACCGCCAGCCGTCGCCGTCGCGGCGCGCGACCGTTTCCGGCAGGCCGCCGCGCGACGGCGAACCGAGCGCCGGCTCGACGCGCAGCGCGTTGATCAGCGCGCCTTGCGCGACCGCACTGTCGAACACCGCGCACCGCACCTGGGCAGGCCAGCGGCTGTCGGCACGGCCGAGCGCGCGATGCTGCAGATACGTCATCGTCAGCACCAGCGCGGTCGCCGGATCGGCGCGCGCGACGGCAGCCACGATCCGGCTCGCCCGCGCGAGCGTCGCGCCCGCGCCGCCATGTTCGCGCGGCACGACCTGCGCGATCAGCCCCGCGCGATGCAGCCGTGCGAAGTTCTCGTGCGGGAAACGGCCGTCGACGTCGTTGCGCGCGGCGTCGGCGGCGAGTTCGGGGGCGAGGCGGTCGAGCAGCGCGGCGACGCGCGCGTCTTCTGCATCGTCGGCGTCGTCGGCAGGCAGAAGGCGCAGCGAAGGCGGCTGCGGCGACGGTGAGGAAGCGGCAAGGCTGGCGGACATCGAGACGGATTCCCTGGGTAGTGCAAACGCGGCAACGCCGGCAATAGCGGTGATCGATCGGCGCGCGGCACGGCGCCGACGCGCGCCCGATCGTTCGTGAGCCCACAGCGTATGCGCAACGCTCAGCCACCCAAACCATGCAAATCTGATATTCAAATCGGGATTGATTATTTCCATTCCGCATGATCACGGCGTTAACCTGCGCTCCATTCCTGCCCGGCGATGCGCCGGGCCGTCCCTGCACCGGAGACCCAGATGAGCGTCGAATTCATCGGCATGATCCAGAGCCAGAAGCAGTCGGAAATCCACCCGCCGTCCGGCCCCGTGGTCGATCCCGACTATGTGCGCGACTTTGCGCGTGCCCACGAAACGGCCGGCTTCGACCGGATCCTCGTGCCGCATCACTCGACCGGCCCGTCGGCGACGCTGACGATCGCGTTCGCGGCGGCCGCAACCGAGCGCATCCATTTCATGCTCGCGCATCGCCCGGGCTTCACCGCGCCGACGCTCGCCGCGCGGCAGATCGCGACGCTCGACCAGTTCAGCCGCGGCCGGCTCGCCGTGCACTTCATCTCCGGCGGCTCGGACAGCGAGCAGCAGCGCGACGGCGATTTCCTCGACCACGACGCGCGCTATGCGCGTACCGACGAATATCTCGGCATCCTGCGGCGGATCTGGACCGAAGCGCAGCCGTTCGATCACGACGGCGCGCACTATCGGTTCAAGCAGGGTTTTTCGGAAGTGAAGCCGTTCCAGCAGCCGCATGTGCCGATCTACTTCGGCGGCGCATCGGACGCTGCGCTCGCGGTGGCCGGCAAGCACGCGGACGTCTACGCGCTGTGGGGCGAATCGCTTGACCAGGTGCGCGACCTGACGACGCGCGTGCGCGCCGAAGCCGCTCTGCACGGCCGGCAGGTACGTTTCTCCGTATCGTTCCGCCCGATCCTCGCCGCGACCGAGGACGAAGCGTGGGCGCGCGCGCATCGCATCCTCGACGAAACGCGCCGGCTGCGCGAAGCAGCCGGCCTCGGCGCCGGCGGCCCGCAGCAGAGCGAAGGTGCGCGCCGCCTGCTCGCCGCGGCCGAACGCGGTTCGCGCGTCGACAAGCGGCTGTGGACCGAGATCGCGAAGCTCACCGGCGCGCGCTCGAATTCGACGGCGCTCGTCGGCACGCCCGAACAGGTTGCCGATGCGCTGCTCGACTACTACGACCTCGGCGTGACGACGTTCCTGATCCGCGGCTTCGATCCTCTCGAAGACGCGATCGACTACGGTCGCGAACTGATTCCGCGCGTGCGCAGCGCTGTCGCGGAACGCGACGCGGCGCGCCGCGCCGCATGACGCCAACGGAGCCGCACGCCATGTCCGCCGCCCTCGCCACGCCCGTTCGTACCGCATCGGGCCTCGTGCTCGCCGAAGCGCCACGCCAGCATTTCTGGTTCGACCCGCCCGCGCCGCGCATCGACGTCGCCTCCGAACGCCGCCACCGGCAGGAACGGCTCGCGGCCGCATTCCGCCTGTTCGCGCGCTACGGTTTCGCGTCCGGGCTCGCCGGTCACATCACCGCGCGCGATCCGGAACTGCCCGACCATTTCTGGGTGAATCCGCTCGGCGTGCATTTCTCGCAGATCAAGGTGTCCGACCTGCTGCTCGTCAACGCGCACGGCGAAACCGCGATCGGCACGCGGCCGCTGAACAAGGCCGCGTTCGCGATCCATGCGGCGATCCACGAAGCCCACCCGCACATCGTCGCCGCCGCGCACACGCATTCGACCTACAGCAAGGCGTGGTCGACGCTCGGCCGCCCGCTCGATCCGCTCACGCAGGACGCGTGCGTGTTCTACGAGGATCACGCGCTGTTCGACGACTTCACGGGGATGGTCGTCGACACGAGCGAAGGCGCGCGGATCGCACATGCGCTTTCAAAGCCGGACGGCAGCACGCACAAGGGCGTGATCCTGAAGAACCATGGAATCCTGACGGCCGGCCCGACGGTCGAGGCCGCCGCATGGTGGTACATCGCGCTCGACAACGCCGCGCACACGCAGTTGCTGGCCGAAGCGGCCGGCACGCCGCAGCCGATCGATCACGCAACCGCGCGCCACACGCACGGCCAGATCGGCGGCCCCGACGGCGCGCTGCATGCGTTCGACAGCCTGTTCGCGCGCGTCGTCGCCGACGAACCCGACCTGCTCGACTGAGCGCCCTTCCGCAAGCCCGGAGACCAGACCACCATGACCCAACCCACCGCACCCGCGCCGGCCATCGCGCACGACGACAAACGCCGCCGGCTGCTGCGCGCGGCCGGCGCCGCCGCGCTCGCCGCGCCGGCGATCACGCTCGGCCGCAACGCATGGTCCGCGCCGCCGCTGAAGAAGCTCACGTTCGCGTGGAACCAGAACGCGTTCTGCCTGACGCCGATCGTCGTCGCGCAGGAGCGCGGCTTCTTCGAGAAAAACGGCCTGAAGGTCGACCTGATCAACTACAGCGGGTCGACCGACCAGTTGCTCGAATCGATCGCGACCGGCAAGGCCGATGCGGCGGTCGGAATGATCCACCGCTGGCTGAAACCGCTCGAAGCCGGCTTCGACGTGAAGATCATCGGCAGCTCGCATGGCGGCTGCGTGCGGCTGGTCGGCGCGAAGGCAGCCGGCGTCACGACGCTGCAGGCGCTGAAGGGCAAGACGGTCGGCGTCAGCGATCTCGCCGCGCCCGGCAAGCATTTCTTCTCGATCCTGCTCGCGAAGAACGGGATCGATCCCGAGCGCGACATCACGTGGCGGCAGTATCCGGCCGACCTGCTCGGCGTCGCGGTCGACAAGGGCGAGATCCATGCGATCGCCGACGGCGACCCGAATCTCTTTCTGCTCGAAAAGCGCAGCAACGGCGCGTATGCGGAACTCGCGACCAACCTGTCCGGCGAATACGCGCGCAAGGTGTGCTGCGTGATCGGCGCGCGCGGCGATCTCGTGCGCAACGACCGGCCGGCCGCTGCCGCGCTCGCGCGTTCGATCGTGCAGGCGACCGAGTACACGCACGACAACCCGAACGAGGCCGCGAAGGTATTCGCGAAGTATTCGCCGAAGATCAGCCCCGACGACCTGCGCAAGCTGTACGCGACGCTCACCTATACGCATCATCCGACCAACGTCGACCTGCAGCAGGAAATCGCGTTCTATGCGGACGATTTCCGCCGCATCAGCGTGCTGAAGAAAAGCACGGACCCGCAGCGCTTCGCGCAGCAGGTCTATGCGAACGTGCTGGGGTGACGCGATGTCGACCATCGAACATGCCTCCCCCGCGCGCGCTGCATCGGCACCGGCCGACGGCGCCGCTGCCTCCACTGCGCCTGCTCGCATCGCCTGCACGGCCTGCGAAGCCACGCTGGCCGCCGACGCCCGCCGCGCACGCACCTGGCCGACCGGCATCGTCGCGGCGTTCGCGTGGGCCGCGCTCGGCGCGCTCACGCAACTGTGGCCGAACCGCGTCGTCGGCTTCACCGACTGGGCATACACGGACACGTTCGGCACGGCGGCATGGACGATCGCCGCGTTGCTGCTCGTCGTCGCGACGCTCGGCCATCTCGTGCCCGCCACCCGCACGCGGCTCGCGCGCGTGCGTCCGGCCGGACCGTGGCTCGTCGCGCTGCCGCTCGTGCTCGCCGCATGGGAAATCGTCACCGCGAAAACCGGCTGGCTGCCGACGCCTTTCTTCGCACCGCCGCAGGCGCTGATCGAGGTGTATGTCGACGACTGGCCGCGCCTGCTCGGCAGCGCCGGCAACACGCTGAAGCTGCTCGCGCTCGGGTTTGCGTACGGCGTCGCGGTCGGCTTTGCCGTCGGCGTATCGATCGGCTGGTCGCGCCGGATCGGCTACTGGGTGCATCCGGTGCTGCGCGTGCTCGGCCCCGTGCCGGCCACCGCGCTGCTGCCGCTCACGTTCTACTTCTTCCCGTCGAGCTATTCCGCCGCCGCGTTCCTGATCGCGCTGTCGACCGGCTTCCCGGTCGCGGTGCTGACGTGGTCGGGCGTCGCGAGCGTCAACAAGCAGTATTACGACGTGGCCCGCACGCTCGGCGCGAACGCGCGCTTCCTGGTGCTGCGCGTCGCGATTCCGGCCGCGCTGCCGCACGTGTTCGTCGGCATCTTCATGGGGCTGAGCGCATCGTTCACGGTGCTGGTCGTCGCCGAGATGATGGGCGTCAAGTCGGGGCTCGGCTGGTACCTGAGCTGGGCGCAGGGCTGGGCATCGTACGTCAACATGTATGCGGCGCTGATCGTGATGGCGCTGCTGTTTTCCGGGCTGATCGCGCTGCTGTTCGCGGTGCGCGACCGCGCACTCGCGTGGCAGAAAGGAACCGTCAAATGGTAAGCGCCGCCGTACTCGAACCGTCCGTTGCCGCTTCGCCCGCCGCTTCGTCCACCGTCACGGCGCCGCGCGGCGCGCGCATCGACATCCGCCGCGTGAGCCATGCGTTCGACGGCCCCGGCGGCCCGCTGCCGGTGCTCGACGACGTCACGCTGTCGGTCGCGGCCGGCGAATTCGTCGCGCTGCTCGGTCCGAGCGGCTGCGGGAAATCGACGCTGCTGCGCCTCGTCGCGGGCCTCGACGCCGCGCGGCAAGGCACGATCGCGCAGGACGGCGTACCGATCGAGCGACCCGATCCGTCGCGCATCGTCGTGTTCCAGGACCCGACGCTGTACCCGTGGCGACGCGTGCGCGCGAACGTCGCGCTCGGCCTCGAAGCGCGCGGCGTGGCGCGCGTCGCGCAGCATCGCGTCGACGATGCGCTCGAACGCGTCGGGCTGCAGGAATTCTCGAACGTGTTTCCGCATCAGTTGTCCGGCGGGATGGCGCAGCGCGTCGCGCTCGCCCGCGCGCTCGTCAACGATCCGCGCCTGCTGATTCTCGACGAACCGCTCGGCAAGCTCGATTCGCTGACGCGGCTCACGATGCAGGCCGAACTGACCGCGCTGTGGCAACGCGACGGTTTCTCCGCGCTGCTCGTCACGCACGATGTCGAGGAAGCGCTGTTTCTCGCGCAGCGCGTGATCGTGTTCGGACCGCGTCCGGCACAGATCGTTGCCGAATTGCACGTCGACCTGCCCTACCCGCGCCATCGCGGCGACCCGCGCCTCGCCGAACTGCGTCACGACGCGCTGCGGCATCTCGGGCTGGATGCGAGCTGGTAGATGCAGGGTGCCGTTCGACGCTTGGCCGCCGCGCGGCGGGAACGCGGCCGATGAACGCGCCGCCGTTCTCCGACTGGGTGCTCGCATTCCTGCAACTGCTGTATCGCGCGCAAGTCGCATTGGCGCGCGTGCTGTACGCGGTCGGCCTGACCGGCGACGCCGACGGTCAGGCCGCATGGCCGTGGACGCACCGGATCGCGCTCGAGACGCTGCGCATCGACGCGGGACTCACGCGGCAACTCGCGCTCGCCGGCGCGTTGACGGCGCTGGCCGTCGTGCTCGCCTGCATCGCGCTCGCTTCGCGCAAATGGCGTTTCGCATCCGCGATCGCCGCGCTCGCCGTTGCCTGGTTCGCACCGTGGCCGCCATCATCGCTGTGGCTCGCGCCCGCCGTGCCGACGAGTTTCCAGCGCGATCCCGCGCCGTTTTCGGTGACGAACGTGATGCGCGGCGCGCACCTGTATGCGCAGCACTGCGCGGCCTGCCACGGCGCGGACGGCCGTGGCGAAGGTCCGCTCGCGGCCACGCTCGCGCACTGGCCGCCGACCTTTGCCGGCGCGCTGCTCGCGCGTCGCCTCGACGGCGAACTGTTCTGGCGCGTGCGCCACGGCACGCGCGACGAACACCGCGCACCGACGATGCCCGGCTTCGCAGCGACGCTCGGCCCGCAGGACACGTGGGCCGTGCTGGACTACCTGAAAGCGCTCTCTGCAGGCAGCGGCGCGCAGGCCGAAGGCGCGTGGCCCGTGCCCGTCCCGCTGCCGGCGCTCGACGTGCGCTGCGGCGCCGCCGCGCCCCAACCGCTCGATCGCTGGCGCGAAGGCCAGCGCGTGCGGATCGTCGCGCTCGCACCGGGCGTCGCGCCACCGCCGGAAGACGCGCGCTGGCAAACCTTGCTCGTCACTGCGCGCGGCGCGGCCGTGCCGCCGGCAACCGGCACCCGCGCGAACTGCGTCGCGTCGACGCCCGATGCATGGCTCGCGTTTGCGACGATTGCCGGCGTCTCACCCGACGCGCTCGGCGGCACGCAACTGCTCGCCGACAGGCGCGGCTGGCTGCGGGCGCGCGCGCTGCCGGGCAGCGCCGGCTGGTCGGATGCCGACCTGCTGTGTCGTTCCGATGCCGCTGCGCGGCCGACGGCGGCCGCCGCGAACGGCGACCCGCTGACCGCGCTGCTGCTGCGCGTCGACGCAGAACCCGTCCGCGACGTGCAGGCCGGGCTCCCGCACTGAATTCCCGAACCTCTCTTTCGATCAACCGAACTTCACGATGAATCCGACCCGACGCCATTTCCTCGCCCAGGCAAGCGCCCTCGCCACGATCGCCGCGGCCCCGGCCGCGCTGCGCGCGCAATCGGGCACACGGCCGCTGCTGCACGCCGGCGACCAGAAAGGCGGGCTGCGCGCGCTGCTCGAAGCGGCCGGCGAACTGAACGGCCTCGCATACGACATCGCATGGACCGAGTTCCCGGCTGCCGCGCCGCTCGCCGAAGCGCTGAACGCGGCCGCCGTCGATTGCGGGCCGATCGGCGACGCGCCGGTGATCTTCGCGCTCGCGTCGGGCGCACGCCTCAAGGTGATCGGCGCGAACCGTTCCGATCCGTACGGCACGGCCGTGCTCGTGCGGCCCGACGCGGCGCTGAAAGGCGCGGCCGACCTGAAGGGCAAGCGCATCGGCACCACGCGCGGCTCGATCGGGCATTTCGTCACGTTGAAGGCGCTCGACGCGGCCGGCTTGCCGCCCGATGCCGTGTCGTTCCGCTTCCTGCCGCCGGCCGACACGATGCTTGCGCTCGCAACCGGATCGATCGACGCATGGGCGACGTGGGAGCCCTACACGGCGCTCGCCGAAACGAGCGGCCGCGCGCGTGTGCTCGTCAACGGCCGCGGGCTGTGGTCGGGCCTCAGCTATCTCGCGGCGACCGACGCCGCGATCGCGTCGAAGCGCGACGTGCTGCACGATTTCCTGCGGCGCGTCGTGCGCGCCCAGACCTGGTCGTACCGGCATGTCGACGCGTATTCCGCGGCGCTCGCACGCATCATCGGCATTCCGCCGGCAGCCGCGAAGCTGCAGTTCGAGCGCCGCAACACGCGCTGGCTGCCGATCGATGCGACGGTGATCGCCGAACAGCAGCGCACGGCCGACTTCTATCTGAAGGCCGGGCTGCTGCGCCAGCCGCTCGACGTGCGCACGACCTTCGACGCGGGTTTCCCGCTCGCATGACCCGCCGCGCGGCGGTGCGCAACCGCCCGAACGGCTTCGGCACGATCTGGCACAATCGCGCTTTGACCATCCACGTCATTCGAAGCCAGCGCCATGCCAGCCATCAGCGAACTTTTCGTCTACCCGATCAAATCCTGCGCCGGCATCGCGCTGACGCGTGCGCAACTGCTCGAAACGGGCCTCGCATACGACCGCCACTGGCTGATCACCGATCCAGACGGGCAGATGATCACGCAGCGCACGCACCCGCGCCTCGCGCTGATCCGCACCGCGCTCGACAGCGATGCACTCGTGCTGAACGCGCCGGGCATGCGCGAGATCCGCACGCCGCTCGACGGCGACGTGTCGCCCGCCACGCCGAAAATGGCCGCGACCGTCTGGCGCGACACGGTCGATGCGATCGACACGGGCGCCGAAACGGCCGCATGGCTCACCGAATTCCTCGGCATGCCCACGAAGCTCGCGCGCTTCGGGCCTGACGCACGCCGCGGCTGCAGCCGCAAATGGACCGGCGAGATCGATACGCACACGCAGTTCGCGGACGGCTATCCGCTGCTCGTGATCGGCCAGTCGTCGCTCGACGACCTGAACGCGCGGCTCGCCGCGAAAGGCGCGCCGCCGATTCCGATGAACCGCTTCCGCCCGAACATCGTCGTGTCGGATCTCGATGCATACGAAGAGGATTTCGTCGAACACCTCGACACCGACGGCGCGACGCCGGTGCGGCTGCGCCTCGTGAAGCTGTGCACGCGCTGCCCGATACCGACGATCGACCAGGTCACCGGCGTGCCCGATCCCGCATGGCCGCACGAACCGACCGACACGATGCAGACCTATCGCGCAAACCCGAACTACGACGATGCGGTGACGTTCGGCATCAACGCGATCGTCGTCGAAGGCGCTGGTGCCTGGCTCGAAATCGGCCAGACGGTCGAAGCGGAGATCGGGTTCGGCGATTAAGACGCGCTCGCGGAATCCTGGAGCTTGCGGAGCCGCAAAGCGGCCGGTCCGGCACGCAGGCCGACGTCGGCGGTTCGTACCGGAACGTGCGTGACCGGTACCGGTCCACAACGGTCGTCAGGTCGCGCTTGCGCTGCAGTAACTCGGCACGCGAATCCTCATCGGACAACACACGCCGTCACGCCGCGCGCTGGTCCGCAGCGTGCGCCGCCGGCAGCCGGATCGTCACGACCAGCCCGCTGCCCGCCGCGTCGGCGAGCTTCACGCTGCCCTGGTGCACCCGCGCGATCTCCCGCACGATCGACAGACCGAGCCCCGTCCCTTCGACCGTCTGCGTCTTGCTGCCGCGATGGAAGCGCTCGAACACCGCGTCGCGCTCGTCCGCCGGAATACCCGGCCCGTTGTCGATCACGTCGAGCCGTGCATGCTCGCCGTCGCGCGACACCCGCACCGTGATCACCGCGCGGTCGCCCGCATAGCGGATCGCGTTGTCGATCAGGTTGCCGATCATTTCGCCGAGCAGCTCCGACTGCCCGTGCACGTCGACGTCGGCCTCGTGCTCGAAGCCGAGATCGATGTCGCGCGAGCGTGCGACGGGCGACCAGTCGAGCGTCACGCTGCGCGCGAGCCGGTGCAGCGCGACCGGCTTGTGCGCGACCGCATGGCCGCTGTCCGAATCGAGCCGCGACAGCGACAGCAGTTGCTGGACGATCTTCGCGGCCTGCCGCACCGCGCCGTTCGCGCGCCGCAGGTGCGCGTCCGCGCGCGGCTGCTCGTCGGGCCGCAGCGCGAGCTCGACACCGGCCTGCACGGCCGCGAGCGGCGTCTTCAACTGATGGGCCGCATCGGCAAAGAAGCGGCGCCGTGCGACCTGCATCCGCTGCGTGCGGCCGATGTACTGGTTGATCGAATCGACGAGCGGTGCAAGCTCGCTCGGCATCGCGCCGGTGTCGAGCGGCGTCGGATCGTCCTCGCTGCGCGCGGCGACCGTCGCCGACAGCCGGTTCAGCGGCCGCAGCCCGCGGCCGACACCGAGCCATACGATCCCGAGCGCGAGCACGACAAGCAGCCCTTCCTGCAGCAGCGAGCCCACCAGGATCTCGCGGGCGAGCGCCTGGCGCGCCTCGATCGTTTCCCCGACCATCACCCACACGATGCGCGACTGCGCGGTCGGCACGTCGTGCACCGGTATGCGTAGCGCCGCCATCCGCAACTGCTCGTCGCGATAGACGACGTCGTAGTAGCGCGTGACGAACAGCGCGCCGTCGCCGGCGTCGCGCCCCTGCGGCAGCGGCAGGTCCGGGTAGCCGGTGATCGTGCGGCCGTTGTCCTCGCGGATCAGGTAGTAGATCTTGCCGCCGTCGCTCGATTCGAGCATTTCGAGTGCGAGATACGGCAGGTCGACCTCGACCTCGCCGTCGTTGAGCCGCACGCCTTCGCGAATCGACTTCAGCGACGACGACAGCGTGCGGTCGAACGCGACGTGCGCGGCGCTCATCGCGCGCTGGTACGTGAGCCACGAGTCGAGCGCGAGCAGGCCGAGCAGCGGCAGCAGCAGCCACAGCGCGACCTGCGTGCGCAGGTTCGGGCGGGTTACCATGGCTCCCGCCGGGCCTCCCCAAGGAAGCCATGCGCCCCCTTGGCGGGCAGCGAACGTGTCGATCCGGAGTTAGCGCCTTTGGCGCTTACTCCGGTCCCATGCAAAGCTGTCGATCCGGAGTTAGCGCCTTTGGCGCTTACTCCGGTCCCATGCAAAGCTGTCGATCCGGAGTAGCGCTTTAGCGCGTACTCCGGTCCCGTGCAGAGCCAGTGAGCGTGGGGGGCGTAACTCATACCGCCTTCGCTTCGAGCAGATACCCGAGCCCGCGCAGCGTGACGATCGCGACGCCCGTGTTCTCGAGCTTCTTCCGCAGCCGGTACACGTAGATCTCGATCGCGTCGGCGTTGACCGACTCGTCGAGCCCGAAGATCTTCTCCGACAGCGTTTCCTTGTTGATCGCACGACCGTTGCGCAGGATCAGCACCTCGAGCACCGAGCGCTCGCGCGGCGTGAGCGACAGCGGCTCGCCCGCGAGGTGGAAGCTGCGGTCGATACTGTCGTACGAAAGCGGCCCGCATTCGACGCGCGAATGCTCGTGGCCGAGGCTGCGCCGGATCAGCGCGCGGGCGCGCGCTTCCAGTTCGGTCAGCTCGAACGGCTTCGCGAGATAGTCGTCGGCGCCGAGATCGAGCCCCTTCACGCGGTCCTCGACCGACCCGTGCGCGGTGAGGATCAGCACCGGCACCGGATTGCGCCGCGCGCGCAGCCGCCGCAGCACCTCCAGCCCGTCGAGCTTCGGCAGCCCGAGATCGAGGATCACCAGCGCGTAATCCTGCGTGCGCAGCACGTGGTCCGCCGCCTCCCCGTCCGCCATGTGATCGACCGCGAAGCGCGCGGCGCTCAGCGCGTCGTTCAGCGACTGGGCCAGGTTCGGATTGTCTTCGACGAGCAGCACACGCATGGGGATTCCGGTAAGGTCAGCGACAGGCCGCTACATTACATGATCCTTTCCATGTCGACGCCTCGCGGAAACACCGGTTGCGCCGCCCCGGCGAACCCGCGCCGCCCGGTCCGGCCGACCGCCGCTCATCGCTCGGCGGCGGGATGGCTCCCCGTCACAAAGCGCGAACCGTCGATTACGTTCCGCTCGCGAAGACCGACGACCACCGCCAGGAACGCGACGCTCGCGCCGACCGTGACGGCAATCATCGGGCGGGCCGTTCCATCCGACAGCCACGCCAGCACGCCGCCGCACGCGGCCGTGATCGCCATCTGGATAAAGAAGAAGAGCCCGGACGCCGTGCCGGCGATCTTCGTGTACGGCTGCATCACCGCGAACTGACAGGCCGGAATCGCGATCCCGACGGCGATCATCACGACGAACATCGGCGCGACGAGGGCTGCCAGCGCCGTCGGGGCGATCGCACCGCAGCCCCACAGCGCGATGGCGCCGACCAGATTGACGGCTGCCGCCGCCACGATGACCGAATCGGCTTTCCAGCGGCCGCTGGTCCGCGCGAACACGCTTGAACCGATCAGGTAGCCGAGCACGGTCAGGCCGAAGATCGCGGCATAGACCGGGCCGGACACGCCCATTTGCCGCTGAAACAGCGTCGACGATTCCGCGATGAACGGATAGTACGTGCAGTAGGCGAAGCTGATCGCCAGCGAGTAGCGCAGGAAACGGCGCTCGCGCAGCAGGCCGGCATACGTCCGCAGGAGCCCGCGCCCCGGCGTCGGCCGTGCGTCGCTTTCGCGGGTCTCGGGCAGGTAGCGCAGCACCATCGCCGTCGCGACCAGCCCGCCCGCCGCCAGCCATCCGAACACGCCGCGCCAGCCGAGCCACTCGGCGACCGCGCTGCCGGCCAGCGGCGCAATCACCGGCGACAGCGCCATGCCGGCCGAGATGCGACCGAGCATCGTGGCCTGCATCGCGGTCGGAAAGCGCTCGCGCACGATGACGCGCCCGATCACCGTTCCACTGCAGCCGCCCAGCGCCTGGAAGATGCGTGCAGCGATGATCGCCGGGACGCTGGTCGACAGCGCGCACGCAACGCTCGCGATCGCGTAGACGCACAGGCCGCCAATGAGAACGGGGCGGCGGCCGTATCGATCGGACAACGGCCCCGACACCAGCATCGACAGCGCATACCCGACCATGTAGAGGGTCAGCGTGAGCTGCAATTGGGCGTCGGTGCCGTGCAGCGCGTCAGCCATCGCAGGCAGCGACGGCAGGTACGCATCGATCGTGACTCGCGGCAGGCACACGACGAGCATCAACAGGAACAGCCAGCCCCACTGGGGCAAGGAACGTGTCTTCATGCGGTGAGTCCGTCTCCGGTCGGATGGGTGTGGTCGACAGCAATCTAAGGGGAAAGTGATATAAGCTGAAGGACCATTAAATCGAACAATGACTGGACCACTATGCCGCGAGGCAAAGCCGCGAATCCGCTTGATCTGCCGCGCCCGTCCGGGCTGTCGACCGGCAGCCCGCAGTCGAAGCAGGCGTGCATTGCCGACGCGATTCGCGATGCGATCCTGAAGCGCCTGCTTCCCGGCGACAGCCCGCTGCCGTCCAGCCGAACCCTGGCCGCACGCTGGAGCGTCGCAAGGGGAACCGTCGAAGCGGCGTACGACCTGCTGTGCTCCGAGGGCTACATCGCGCGTACGCGCGGCTCCGGGTCGCGGGTCTGCGCGGTGGTGCCCGACAGCTATCTGCGCGCGGCCGCGCAGTCGCGCGACAGCAGCCCCCGCCGCCCCGACGCGGGCCCCGCGCCGGCCGGCGCGACGGATGCGGCCGCGCCGGAACATGGCGTGCGCCCGGGCGTCCCGTTCGTCGCGCGGCTCGCCGATCCCGGCCTGATGCCGATGCAGCAATGGAAGAAGGCGCTCGGGGCGAGCCTGCTTGCCGCGACGGCGAACGACCTCGGGGCGACGCCGTCGCAAGGCGTCGAAAGCCTGCGCGCCGAAATCGCCGCGTACCTGCGGGAATACCGCGGCATTCCGTGCAAGGCAGGCGACATCTTCATCACGACCGGCATCCGGAATTCGATCGATCTCGTCGCGCGCACGCTCCTCGCGCCCGGCGCGACGGTGCTGATGGAAGATCCCGGCTATGCATCGGCCCGGCAGATTTTCACGATCGCGGGCGCGACCGTGATCGACGTGCCGGTCGATCGGGAAGGAATCGACACGGCGTCGCTGGATCGCCATTCCGATGCGCGCGCGGCCTACGTGACGCCCGCCCATCAGGCACCGCTCGGCGTCACGATGTCCGTGTCGCGCCGGCTCGAACTGCTCGACTGGGCGCAGCGCAGCCGGGCGTGGATCATCGAAGACGACTACGACGGCGAATTCGGTTACCAGACCGCCCCGCTGCCCGCGCTGAAATCGCTCGACACCTGCGATCGCGTGATCTACTGCGGTTCATTCAACAAGACGCTGTTCTCGGGGCTGCGCATCGGCTTCATGGTCGTGCCGGCGGAACTGCGGCCAATGCTGTCGGCCGTGTGGCACGCGACCGCGCGCTCCGTCGGCGTGGCGCCCCAGCTCGCGCTGGCCCGCTTCATCGCGCACGGCGATTTCGCGAAGCACCTGCGCGCCAGCCGCCACGCGTACCGCCAGCGGCGCGACATCGTGCTCGACCAGTTGGCGAAACACGCCGGCGGGCAATACACGGTGTCCGGCGAGCACGCGGGATTTCATTTCGTGCTGTGGCTGCCGCCCGGAATCGACGACGCATCGTACGTCGCACAGGCGCACGCGGCCGGCGTCGAATTGCAGACGATCCGCGGATTCTGTCGGAGCGCCGAGTGCGAAGCGGGTGTCGTCGTCGGGTATTCGGCACTGACGACCGCGCACGCGCGGCATGGCGGCCGAATCCTCGGCCAGTTGCTGGCGCAACCCGCGTAGCGGTCGTTGCCGGCATTCCGGCGTCCGGCGGCAACCCGCTTTCTTCCCTTTTCAAACCGCCCCGCGCGCCGTGAGAACCGCGGCCGCCGTCGTTTCGACCTCGGGAAATCCATGACACAAAGGACGCGATTGTGAACCGGAATGAAAGCAGGCTGAAAGTGCCCCGCAATTAACATCCGCGTCACTCGAACAACATCTATGGGTAACTGGAGGAAGACATGCCGTTTGCACCGAAACACCTCGCCGCCGCGCTGACGATCGTCCTGGGCACTGCCGCCGGCAGCGCCGTCGCGCAGGTTCCGGCCGGGTATCCTGGTAACTACCAGGGCGTGATCGACGCCGCGAAGAAGGAAGGCAAGCTGATCGTCTACTCGACGACCGACACGGGCCTCGTGCGTCCGCTGATCAAGGACTTCGAAAGCGTGTACGGCGTGAAGGTCGAGTACAACGACATGAACAGCACCGAGCTGTACAACCGCTACATCAGCGAGAATGCAGCGAGCAGCACCAGCGCCGACGTGCTGTGGAGCTCCGCGATGGACCTGCAGGTCAAGCTCGTCAACGACGGCCTGATGGCGTCCTACGATTCGCCCGAAAGCCCGAACGTGCCGCAATGGGCGCAATACCAGAAGCAGGCGTACGGCACGACCTTCGAGCCGCTCGCGATCGTCTACAACAAGCGCCTGATCCCGGAGAACGAAGTGCCGACGACGCGCGCGGACCTGATCAAGCTGCTCACCGCGCAGGCCGACAAGTTCAAGGGCAAGGTCACGACCTACGACATCGAGAAATCGGGCGTCGGCTTCAACTACCTGACGCAGGACGCGCACGTGAACGAGAAGGTCACGTGGGAACTCGTGAAGGCGATCGGCGCGACCGGCCCGAAGCTGCAGTCGAGCACGGGCGCGATGATGGAGCGGATCTCGTCGGGCGAGAACCTGATCGGCTACAACATCATCGGTTCGTATGCGTACGCGAAGGCGAAGAAGGACAAATCGATCGGCTATGTGTTTCCCAAGGACTACACGCAGGTCGTGAGCCGCCTCGCGACGATCTCGAAGAAGGCGAAGAACCCGAACGCCGCGAAGCTGTGGGTCGACTACCTGCTGTCGAAGCGCGGCCAGACGCTGATCGCGAACCAGGCGAACCTGTACGCGATCCGCGCGGACGTCACGGGCGAAACGTCGGCCGCGAGCCTGACGAAGGAGCTCGGCGATTCGCTGAAGCCGATCCAGATCGGCACCGGCCTGCTCGTCTATCTCGACCAGTCGAAGCGCCTTGCCTTCCTGAAGCAATGGCAGCAGGCAATCAAGCGCTGATCCGCTGACTGCCGGCCGCTCGCCACGCATCGCGCGGGCGGCCGCTTCCCCTTACCGACTTCCTAGAGGCGGCCATCCGGATGGCCGCAGGGGCGAACTCATGCTTTCAACCAGCACACGCGGAACGGCGCCGGCCGTTGCGCTCACCACCGGCCAGGGCGGAGCGATTCCCCCGCTGCCGGTCAACAGCCTGCAGCCGCTCGCCGGCATGCTGCGCTGGATCGTCGTCGCGGTACTGACCCTCGCGGTCGCGCTGCCGCTCGGCTTCATCCTGTTCCAGAGCCTGCTGTCCGCGCCGTTCTTCGACGCGAACAAGACGCTCGGCATCGAAGGTTTCCGCTTTATCTTCAGCGATCCCGACTTCTGGTCGGCCGTGAAGAACTCGTTCATCATCGCCGGCGGGATGCTGTTCATCTCGATCCCGCTCGGCGGCATCCTCGCGTTCCTGATGGTGCGCACCGACCTGCCCGGCCGCCGCTGGCTCGAACCGCTGCTGCTCACGCCGGTGTTTGTGTCGCCGATGGTGCTCGCGTTCGGCTACGTGGTCGCGGCCGGCCCGGTCGGCTTCTACTCGGTGTGGTTCAAGGAACTGTTCGGGGTGCAAAACGTGCCCTGGAACGTCTATTCGATCTTCGCGATCACCGTGATCGTCGGCCTCACGCACGTGCCGCATGTGTATCTGTATTCGTCGGCCGCGCTGCGCAACCTCGGCTCGGACGTTGAGGAAGCCGCGCGCGTGACGGGCGCCCGCCCGTTCCGCGTCGCGCTCGACGTCAGCCTGCCGATGACGATGCCCGCGCTGCTGTTCGCCGGCGTGCTCGTGTTCTTCCTCGGCTTCGAGGTGTTCGGGCTGCCGCTCGTACTCGGCGATCCGGAAGGCCACCTCGTGCTCGCAACCTACCTGTACAAGCTGACCAACAAGCTCGGCGTGCCGTCGTATCACCTGATGGCCGCGGTCGCGGTGTGCATCGTCGCGATCACGTTCCCGCTCGTGCTGCTGCAGCGCCGCCTGCTGAAAACCGCCAACCGCTTCGTCACGGTGAAGGGCAAGGCCGGCCGCGCGACGGTGCTGCCGCTCGGCGTGTGGCGCTGGGTCGCGCTCGCGATCGTCGCGCTGTGGCTGATGCTGACCGTGATCGTGCCGATCTCGGGCATCGTGCTGCGTGCGTTCGTGACCAACTGGGGCGAAGGCGTCGCGCTCGCCGAGGTGCTGACGCTGTCGAACTTCATCGAGCTGTTCGAGCAGGACAACCTGGTGCGCGCGATCGTCAACACGCTCGGCATCGGCGTTATCGGCGGTGCGCTCGCGGTCGGCTTCTACTCGCTCGTCGCGTTTGCCGGCCACCGCCGCCCCGACTGGGCGACCAAGCTGCTCGACTATCTGGTGCTGCTGCCGCGCGCAGTGCCGGGCCTGCTCGCCGGTCTCGCGTTCCTGTGGATCTTCCTGTTCGTCCCCGGCCTGCGCGAGCTGAAGAACTCGATGTGGAGCATCTGGATCGCGTACACGGTCGTATGGCTCGCGTACGGGATGCGGCTCATCCAGAGCGCGCTGCTGCAGGTCGGCCCCGAGCTCGAGGAAGCCGGCCGCAGCGTCGGCGCGACGCGCAGCCGCGTGTCGCTCGACGTGACGCTGCCGCTCGTGCGCTTCGGACTGCTAGCGGCGTGGCTGCTGATCTTCATGATCTTCGAGCGCGAATACTCGACGGCCGTCTACCTGCTGTCGCCCGGCACCGAAGTGATCGGCGCGCTGCTCGTGTCGCTGTGGGCGACCGGCGCCGTCGACCAGGTCGCCGCGCTTTCTGTCATCAACATCGCGATGGTCGGCGCCGGTCTCGGCGTGGCCCTGCGTTTCGGAGTGAAACTTCATGGATAAGCTCATCGTCGACGATCTGCATCTCAGCTACGGCGCCAATCCGATCCTCAAGGGCGTGTCGTTCGAACTGAAGGCCGGCGAAGTCGTGTGCCTGCTCGGCGCATCGGGCAGCGGCAAGACCACGCTGCTGCGCGCGGTGGCCGGCCTCGAACAGCCGTCCGACGGCCGCATCCAGCTCGACGAGCGGGTGTTCTTCGACGGCGCGAAGCGCGTCGACCTGCCCGTCGAGCAGCGCTCGCTCGGCCTCGTGTTCCAGTCGTACGCGCTATGGCCGCACCGCACCGTCGCCGACAACGTCGGCTACGGTCTGAAGCTGCGCCGCGTCGCACCCGCCGAACAGAAGCGCCGCGTGCAGACCGCGCTCGACCAGCTCGGCCTCGGCCATCTCGCGGAACGCTTTCCGCATCAGCTGTCGGGCGGCCAGCAGCAGCGCGTCGCGATCGCGCGCGCGCTCGTCTACAACCCGCCGGTGATCCTGCTCGACGAGCCGCTGTCGAACCTCGACGCGAAGCTGCGCGAGGAAGCGCGTGCGTGGTTGCGCGAGCTGATCGTGTCGCTCGGGCTGTCGGCACTGTGCGTGACGCACGACCAGACCGAAGCGATGGCGATGTCCGACCGCATCCTGCTGCTGCGCAACGGCCGCATCGAGCAGGAAGGCACGCCGGCCGAGTTGTACGGCGCGCCGCGTTCGCTTTACACGGCCGAGTTCATGGGCAGCAACAACCGGATCGACGCGCGCGTCGCCGCGATCGACGGCGAATGCGTGACGCTCGCCGGCGACGGCTGGGAGCTGCGCGCGCTCGCGCGCGACACGCTCGCGCCGGGCCAGGACGCGCAGGCCGTGATCCGTCTCGAGCGCGTGCAGGTCGCCGACGGCCCGGGCGCGAACCGGCTGCAGGCC
Source organism: Burkholderia sp. JP2-270 (assembly GCF_003233675.1). Lineage (NCBI taxonomy): Bacteria > Pseudomonadati > Pseudomonadota > Betaproteobacteria > Burkholderiales > Burkholderiaceae > Burkholderia > Burkholderia sp. JP2-270. Next base: position 311,159 of record NZ_CP029825.1, read on the forward strand.
GACCTCGTCACGTCGATGTATCTCGGCGACCGCTGGGAATACCTGTTCCATTGCGGCGACATGCGCCTGCGCGCATTCGGCCACGTGCCGCGCGCGGCCGGCAAGCACTGGCTCGAATTCCCGACCAACGACTGCTGGGCGTTCGCAAAAGCGGGCTGACCCGATCGCGGCGGCCCGCACGCCGCCGCATCTGCACGCCGCGCGCATCGCGCCATGCGACGACATGCAGGTTCGGCGGACGTCTTGCGGCGCCCGCCACGGCTCGTTGCGCGCAGCACCTGTTTCACCCAACCCACAAGAACCAAGGAGACACCGTCAATGAAGTCACGCGCAGAACGTTCGATTCGCACAGTAGTCCTCACGAGCTCGGCCGCCGCGGCCTGGATCGCCGCGCCCGCCGCGCACGCGCAGTCGTCCGTCACGATGTACGGGATCATGGATGCCGGCATCGAATACACGAACCACGCGGCGCCGCAGGGCGGCAATTCGTTCAAGCTGAAGTCCGGCAACAAGAACACGTCGCGCTGGGGCTTGCGCGGCGTCGAGGATCTCGGCGGCGGGCTGAAGGCGATCTTCCGCCTCGAAAGCGGGATCGATCTCGCGAACGGCGCCTTCGACGACGGCCCCGACTCGATCTTCGCGCGCCGCGCGACGGTCGGCCTGAAAGGCAAATGGGGCGAGTTGTCGCTCGGCCGCAACTTCACCGTCACCTATGACTACATGCTGCCGTTCGACCCGATGGGTTACGCGCAGAACTACTCGTGGGCGACCTCGTCGATGGCGACGGGCGGCCGCAAGGACGGCCTGTTCACGCGCTCGTCGAATGCGGTGCGCTACGACGGCGAATTCAGCGGCTTCAAGTTCGGCGCGCTGTACGGTTTCGGCAACGTGCCGGGCAGCGTGAAGACCAGCTCGAAATACGATTTCGCGCTCGGCTACGAGACCGGCCCGTTCGCGGCCGTGGTCACGTTCGACCGGCAAAACGGCGCGGCCGACAGCGTCACGCCGGCCGATACGGTCAACTACATCCAGGGCATCCATGCGGGCCTGAGCTACGACTTCGGCAACCTGAAGACGATGGCCGGTTACCGCAATTACAAACGCACGTTCCGCACGACGGCGGCGAACCAGCTGAGCGATATGTATTGGGTCGGCGGGTCGTACCAGTTCACGCCGGCGTTCTCGCTGATCGCGGCGGTCTATCACCAGAACATCAAGGGCGGCACCGACGCCGATCCGACGCTGGTGTCCCTGCGCGCGAACTACGCTCTGTCGAAGCGCACGGTGCTGTACGCGGCCGGCGCGTTCGCGATCGCGAAGCACGACCAGAAGGTCGGCGTGTCGCGCGATTTCGCGGGATACGGCACAACGCAGGTCGGCGTGACGGCGGGGATTCAGCAGCGGTTCTGAGCCTGATGCAGCGGGCGGCAGCGGGCGTCTGCCGCCCTGCTTTCCCCCACCCGCGGCGGCATCACGACGGATGGCCGGTCGTCGCCGCGCGGCCGTTCATCGCGCCGCGTCCGCTGCGGTTCGGTCGCCGCTCACGCGCCGTGCATCGTGAACACCGGACGCACGAGACTGTTTGCATCGCCCCAGTGTTCGCCTACAGCCGACAGCGGCACGGTGCGCGTCTCGATCGCGAGGCCCGCCGGCCCGGCCGCGTCGAACACACCGCGCACGGAGTCCAGCAAACGCGGCAGCGACACGCTGCCGAGGCCGCTGCCCATCAGTTCGATTGCGGTTGCGCGCAGCACCGCACCCGGCAGCAGCACGTCCGCGCCGCCGATCGAGCCGATCTGCACGAAACGCAGCCGGCGGCCATCGGGCGCCGCCTTCGCCGCGGCAACCAGCAGCGTCTGCGCGCTGGCACCCCACAGATAGTCGAGCACGACATCCACGCCCGCGCGCAAATGCGGTTCGAGCGCACGCGCCAGATGCACGTCGTCCTGCTGCAGCGACACGACGGCGTCCGCACCGGCGTTCAGCAAAGCGTCCAGCGCGGCCGCGTTGCGGCCTGTTGCGATCACCTTCGCGGCGCCGAGATGCTTCGCGATCCGCACCGCCAGCCGGCCCGACGTACCCGTTGCGCCGTTGACGAGCACCGTCTCGCCTGCCACGAGCCGCGCGCGTTCGGTCAGCGCGGCCCACGACGACATCCCGGGAATCGCGATCGCCGCGGCCGTGACGTCGTCGAGCCCGTCCGGCAGCGGCACGCACTGCGTGTCGGGCGCGATCGTGCGCTCGGCCATCGCGCCGAACGGCGCGGGGACGCCGAAGAAATAGACGCGCTGCCCGTCGTCGCGACGGCCCACGCCGTCGACGCCGACGACGAACGGATAACGTCGATCCGACGAGTAATGCGCGCCGGACGCGCGCGCCTGCGCGATCCGGCTCAGCGCGGACGCCGCCACGTCGATCAGACTGTGGCCCGGCATCGCGCGTGGCGGTTCGAATTCCATATGGACGGGGCGCTCGCCGGCGCCCTTCACGACTGCGGCTTTCATGGTGGCTCCTTGAATCGGGTATCTCGATAGACGGTTGCGGCGAACGTCAGCGTGCGTCCAGCCACGCACGCAGCGCCGGATCGCGCACTTCCATCACGTCGAACAGGCCGAGCGTGCGCAGCGCGGGCAATGCGTCGATCGCGTCGGCTTCCGCGCGGGCCCGGTCGGCGGGCGCGGCATCGGGATCGGTCAGCACGCGCGCGTTGACCAGAAACGCGCCGACGGTGCCCTTGCGGATCGTCGTTCCGCCGGCATCGATCCGGTCGGCATGATCGGGAAGCATCTGTTCGGCTCGCATCGTGTCGTACTCCGGTTGTCATCGATGGACGCAGTGTAGGCGTGCGAAGCCGGCCGATCTCCGGTATAACAGCCATTCGATACCGATATCCGGCCATGTCCGATCCGCTCCTGCCCGCCCGCTTCATCACGTCCGACGACGGCCCGTTCGTCGTCGCCGCCGTCCTGTCGCAACGCGACCCGCGCGTGACCGCGCCGCACTCGCATGCCCGCGGCCAGCTCGTCGGTGCGCTGAGCGGGCTGCTGACGATCGGTCTCGACGACCAGGACTGGGTCGTGCCGGCGATCCACGCGATCTGGATTCCGCCGCATTGCCGGCATTCGCTGCGTTCGTTCGGGCCGATTTCCGGCTGGTCGGCGTTCGTCGCCGAAGCGCGCTGCGCGGCGCTGCCGGATACGCCGCGCGCGATTCGCACGACACCGCTGCTGCGGGAAGCCGTGCAGCGCGCAGCAAGCTGGGGGGATTCGGAACTCGATGCCGCGCAGACGCGAATCGCCGACGTGATCCTCGATGAAATCGCTGCTTCGAAAGTCGAATCGCTGAGTCTCGCGCGGCCGCGCGACGCGCGGCTCGTGCGCATCACCGATGCGCTCGCCACGAACCTCGCGGACAACCGGCGGCTGGAGGAATGGGCCGAATGGGCCGGCATCAGTGCACGGACGATGAGCCGCCGCTTCGTCGCCGAGACTGGCCTGACGTTTGCCCAGTGGCGTCAGCAAGCAAGGTTGCTGCGAGCGCTGGAGAAAATCGCCGACGGCATACCGGTGACGACGATCGCGCTCGATCTCGGGTACGACAACGTGAGCGCGTTCATCGACATGTTCCGGCGCGCGTTGGGGACAACGCCGGGGCGGTATCTGGAAGCGGGAATATCAGAAGTCACGATAACTGGAAGTCAGTCGTAACCCATCCCCGAGGCTTGCGCGTGCGCACTCAATTCCGCCATCACATCCGGGATTGCTTCGCCGCTTTCGTCCATGCGCCGCGCCAAGGCGATGGCGGGGGGGCGTAGATGAGCCATCGCCTCGCAATTCGGGATCGCATTCGATTCGAGCGATGTCATCCGGTCCCTTCGCAAAACCGTGTGCCGATTCCCCGATTCGTCAGGCAGTGCCTCTGCGTTGCTGGGCTTATCTGCCACGGCCTCTCGCTCAATACGTCGTGTCGCCATTCCTTTCCGTCGGCCGGGATACTCCCTTGAACTGCGCCGCCAACCGCTCCGCACTCCTCGCCAGCAGCGTCGTATCGACCCCGACCGCGACGAACAGCGCACCCGCTTCGAGATACCGCCGCGCCGCCGCCTCATCTGCACTCAGAATCCCCGGCGCCTTGCCGGCCGCCGCGATCGTCCGGATCGCGCCGTCGATCGCTGCCTGCACGTCCGGGTGCCCCGGATTGCCTAGATGCCCGAGATCGGCCGCCAGATCGGCCGGCCCGATGAACACGCCGTCGACACCTTCGACCCGTGCAATCGCGTCGACCGCATCGAGCCCCGCGCGCGTCTCGACCTGCACGAGCACGGCCATCTCGTCGTTCGCGCGATGCAGGTAGTCGCCGACGCGATTCCACCGCGACGCACGCGCCAGCGCGCTACCGACGCCGCGCATCCCGTGCGGCGGGTAACGCGTCGCGGCAACGGCCGCGCGCGCTTCGTCGGCGCTCTGCACCATCGGGACCAGCAGCGTCTGCGCGCCGAGATCGAGCACCTGCTTGACGATCACCGGATCGTTCCACGGCACGCGCACGACCGGATGCGACGGATACGGCGCGATCGCCTGCAGTTGCGCGAGGATCGTCGGCACCGTGTTCGGCGCGTGCTCGCCGTCGATCAGCAGCCAGTCGAAACCGGCGCCCGCGACGACTTCGGCGCTGTACGGGTTCGCGAGGCCGAGCCACAGCCCGATCTGCGCGTCGCCGCGCGCGAGCGCGGCCTTGAAGACATTCGAAGGAATCTGCATCGCTCGCTCACTCGAAGTAGCACTGGATCGTCCCGAGCGGGCCGTAGTCGACGCTGAACGTGTCGCCCGGCCGCGCCGCGCACGGCCGCGTGAACGAGCCGCCGAGCACGATCTGCCCGGGTTCCAGCGCGACGTCGAAGCGCGACAGCCGGTTTGCGAGCCACGCGACGCCGTTCGCCGGATGGTTCAGCACGCCGGCCGCGACGCCCGTTTCCTCGACCACGCCGTTGCGCGACATGATCGCCGCGACCCAGCGCAGGTCGACGTCGTGCGGCTTCACCGGCCGGCCGCCGATCACGACGCCCGCGTTCGCCGCGTTGTCGGCGATCGTGTCGAATACCTTGCGCGGCCGTTTCGTATCGGGGTCGATCGACTGGCTGCGGGCGTCGATGATCTCGAGCGCGGGCACGACGTAATCGACCGCGTCGTACACGTCGAAGATCGTGCAGTTCGGGCCCGAAAGCCGCTTGCCGAGCACGAACGCGAGTTCGACCTCGACGCGCGGCACGATGAAACGACCGGTCGGGATCGTGCCGCCGTCCGCGAAGAACATGTCGTCGAGCAGCGCGCCGTAGTCGGGTTCGTCGATCTGCGACGTGTTCTGCATCGCCTTCGACGTGAGGCCGATCTTGTGCCCTTTCAGCGTGCGGCCTTCCGCGAGCTTGAGGGTCACCCACGCGCGCTGGATCGCGTATGCGTCGTCGATCGTGATGTCGGGATGGTCGAGCGAGATCTGGCGGATCTGCGTGCGCTCGCGCTCGGCGTCGTGCAGACGCTGCGCGAGCTGGTCGATGATGGCGGGTTCGAGCATGGTCGGATCGCGAATGGGGTCAGCCGGCTCGCTTGTAGCGGGCGTGGATGTTGTTGTGCTTGTACGAGCCGCTTTCGCTGAACTCGGTCAGTTCCATCGACAGCGCGAGATAGCGTGTCGCGTACAGCTCGGCGAAATGGGCCTTGATCGCGTCGAACAGCGCATCGCACACGGCTTTCTTCGTGTCGTCGCGGCGGCCCGAGCCGATCTTCAGCGTCACGTGGACGAACGCGTCGTCCTCCGTGCCGTCCGCGACGCAGTAGTCCTGCAGCTCGATCGCGCGCGACCGGATGCCGCCGGTCGGGAACACGCCGCCCTGCGCGATCAGCGTCGCGTTGATCGTGTGCAGCAGCGCGGGAATGTGCGCGTCGTCGCGGATGTTCGCGGTGTATTCGACGACGATGTGGGGCATGGCAAGTCTCCGGTCGGATGTCGGATGCGGGGTGGCAGCGTTCAGGGGAGCGGAAAGATCGCGTTGATCTGCCCGGTGCCCGAACTCGCGAAATAGTCGGTGACGATCTCGACGGGCTTGTCGTAACGATCCCAGCCGAGCAGGCCGAGCAGCATCGCCGTGTCGTGCATGCCGCCTTCGCCGTGGCAATGCGTGTTGTACTCGGGCAGCATCGCGCAGAAGGTCTTGAAATCGCCCTGCTTCCACAGCTCGACCACGCGCAGGTCGACCTGCCGGAAGAATTCGCGGCTGATCTGGTGGATCGATTCCTCGGGGCTGCCGTTGTCGTTGAAGCGATGCGACAGCGAACCGCTCGCGAGGAAAGCGACATTCGAATCGCTGTTCTCGATCGCTTCGAGCAGCGCCTCGCCGAAGCGCCGGCTTTCGTCGAGTGTGTGCCACATGCACCAGCCGGCGATCGACACGACCTTGAAGTGCTGGTCGCCGTTCATGTAGCGCATCGGCACGAGCGTGCCGTATTCGAGTTCGAGGCTGTCGATCTCGTGTGCGCGCGTCGCGATCCCGCGCGCGCTGGCCGTCTCGGCGATCAGCCGGCCGAGCGCCGGGTTGCCCGGGTACGCGTACTGCATGTCGCGGATGAAATGCGGCAGCTCGTTGCTCGTGTACGTCCCCGAGAACCGCGCGTTGCAGTTCACGTGATAACCCGCGTTGACGAGCCAGTGCACGTCCGACACGACGATCGTGTCGACGCCGAGCGCGCGGCAGCGCTCGCCGATCAGTTGATGGCCGCGGATCGCCGCTGCGCGGCAGCCGTGATGCCTGCCGGGCATTTCCGACAGGTACATCGACGGCACGTGCGTGATTTTCGCGGCGAGGGACAGTTTGCCCATCGTTCAAGTCTCCATATCGTTCTTGCAGCGAAACGACCCGCGCCCGTCACACGCCCCAGCGCGGAATGTGATGCGAACCCATCGAGATGCACACGTTCTTGATCTCCGCGAACACCTCGAAACTGTACTCGCCGCCCTCGCGCCCGGTGCCCGACTCTTTCACGCCGCCGAACGGCTGGCGCAGGTCGCGCACGTTCTGGCTGTTCACGAACACCATCCCGGCCTCGATGCCGCGCGCGAGGCGATGCACCTTGCCGACGTCCTGCGTCCAGATGTACGACGCGAGGCCGTACGACGTGTCGTTCGCGAGACGCAGCCCTTCTTCCTCGTCCTCGAACGGGATCAGGCACGCGACCGGCCCGAAGATCTCTTCCTGCGCGATGCGCATCCGGTTGTCGACGTCGGCGAACACGGTCGGCCGCACGAAGTTGCCGTTGCGCAGATGGTCGGGCATGCCCGCCGGCTTGTCCGCGCCGCCCGCGACCACGCGCGCGCCTTCCCGCTCGCCGATGCGGATATAGCCCGTCACCTTCTCCCAGTGCTGGCGCGTGATCATCGCGCCGAGCTGCGTGGCCGGATCGGATGGATCGCCGACCACCAGGTTGTTCGCGCGGCGCGAAAATTCCTGCACGAAGCGGTCGTAGATCGTGCGCTGCACGAAGATCCGCGAGCCCGCGGTACAGCGTTCGCCGTTGATCGAGAAGATCGTGAACAGCGACGCGTCGAGCGCACGATCGAAATCCGCGTCGTCGAAAATCAGCACCGGTGACTTGCCGCCGAGCTCCATCGAATACTTCTTGAGGCCCGCGCGCTCCATGATCCGCTTGCCCGTGACGGTGCCGCCGGTAAACGACACTGCCCGCACGTCCGGATGCCGCACGAGCGCGTCGCCGGCGGTCGCTCCATAGCCCTGCACGACGTTCAGCACGCCGGGCGGAATGCCGGCTTCGAGCGCGAGCCGGCCGAGCTGATCGGCCGTCAGCGGCGACAATTCCGACATCTTCAGCACGGCCGTGTTGCCGAGCGCGAGGCACGGCGCCGTCTTCCACGTGGCCGTCATGAACGGCACGTTCCACGGCGACACCAGCGCGCACACGCCGACCGGCTGATACAGCGTGTAGTTCAGCATCTGGTCGTCGACCGGATAGGTGCGCCCATTCGTCTGCACGCACACTTCCGCGAAGAAATTGAAGTTCTCGGATGCGCGCGGAATCAGCTGCTTGCTCGTCTGCGCGATCGGCAGGCCGGTGTCCTGCGTCTCCAGCGCCGCGAGCATCGGCACGTTCCTCTCGATCAGCTCGCCGAGCTTGCGCATCAGCTTCGCGCGCTCCTTCGCCGGCGTGTTCGCCCATTTCGGGAATGCTTCCTTCGCCGCGCGCACGGCCGCGTCGACTTCGGCCTCGCCCGCCGACGCGACGTCGGTGATCACGTCGCCCGTCGCGGGATTCAGCGTCGTGAAGGTCTCGCGGCTCTCGACTTCGCGGCCGTCGATCCAGTGCTTGATGGTCATGGGTTCTCCTTGGGCGACGGGCTCAGCCGGCGCGATAGTAGTCCGCTTCGGCGACGATCGTGTTCACGAGCCGGCCGACCCCTTCGATTTCGGTCACGACCTCGTCGCCCGGCTGCGTGTCCGCCAGCCCCTCGGGCGTGCCGGTCAGGATCAGGTCGCCCGGCGAGAGCGTCATGAAGCTGCTGATGTGCTCGATCAGCGCCGGCACGTCGAAGATCATGTCGCGCGTGCTGCCGCGCTGCGTCTCCCGGCCATTCACCGTCGTGCGCAAGCTCAGGCCGCCCGCGTCGCCTATCTCGTCGCGGCTGACGAACCACGGCCCGAGCGGCGTGCAGGTGTCGCGGTTCTTCACGCGCAGGTTCGGGCGGTAGTAGTTCTCGAGATAGTCGCGGATCGCGTAGTCGTTCGCGACCGTATAGCCGGCCACGTAGTCGATCGCCTGCGCGCGGCTCACGTTGCGCGCGGGCCGGCCGATCACGACGGCCAGCTCGCACTCGTAGTGCATGTGGGTGGCATCGGCCGGACGCACGGTGCGCGACCGGTGGCCGATGAACGTGTTCGGCCCCTTCAGGAAGATCAGCGGCTCGCTCGGCGCGTTGAACGCGAGTTCCTTCGCGTGGTCGGCGTAGTTGAGGCCGAGCGCGAACGTCGTGCGCGGCGCGACGGGCGGCAGCCATGCGACCGTCTCCTCGGCAACCACGCGCCCCGTGTCGAGGCGGATCGCGCCGTCGCCGGCCGGCTCGGCCGCATGCAGTGCGCCGTTGTAGATCACGCGCGCCGTCTTCATCGTGCCTCCTCCGCAATCAGCGTGTGCCGCAGCGTGCCGATGCCGGCCGCGGCGATCTCGATCGTACTGCCCGCGCGGGCGCGCGGCGCGCCGCCGGCGACGCCGAGCAGCAGCACATCGCCGGCGTCGAACGACATGAAGGCCGTCACGTCGGCGATCAGTTCGCGCACGGGGCGAATCAGCGTCGCGGTCGACGCCGATGCGGCCACCTCGCCGTCGATCCGCACGGTCAGTGCTAGCGCGTCGACATCGGCCAGCGCGGCGGCCGGCACGATCGCCGGGCCCAGCGGGCAGAAGCCGTCACGGCACTTGAAGCGCACGGCCGGACGGTAGTAATCGGGATGCGGCACCGACACGTCGCTCGCGAGCGTGAAGCCGCGCACATAGTCGAGCGCCTGTGCAGCCGGCACGCGCGTGGCGCGCCGGGCGAACACGACGGCCACCGACGCGCCGATCTCGAGCGCATCGACGCCGGCCGGCACGACGACGGCCGCGCCGTCGGCCGCATGCGTGTTGGCCGGCTTGATGTAAAGGATCGGTGCCTGCGGCGGGCGGCCGTACGGCGGTGCGTTCACCGCATCGCCGAGCGCGTCGAGCGCCGCGCGCTCATTGAGCAGCGCACCGTAGACGGTACCGATGGCGACCGGCAACGGCGGCGCCGCGGCGGTCGTGCAACACAGCTCCATGCGTCATTCCCCTGCCGCGCGTCGCGGCGCATCGTCAATACTTAATATCTTAAGTAAACAATCGGGCACTGGCAACCTCGATTACCCTGATACGCGAAATTCACCACCTTCGGCTGTTAAGATTGATGCGTCCCCGTCCACAGTCCACCCCGATGAACCGTACGCTCGACCATCGCAACCTGGCCATGCTGCTGCTCGAGGCCCGCGAAACGCTGATGGGCCTGTTCCGCCCCATTCTCAAGGAATTCGCGCTGACCGAACAGCAATGGCGGATCATCCGCGTGCTCGACGGCGAACCGGCGCATGCGCTCGAAGCGGGACAGATCGCGCGGCGCTGCTGCATCCTGAGCCCGAGCCTCACGGGCGTGCTGGAACGGATGGAGCGCGACGGGCTGATCACGCGCACGCGCGCGCAGGAGGATCAGCGCCGGCTGCTGGTCAGCCTGACGCCGCAAAGCAGGAAACTCGTCACGGAAATCGGTCCGCGCATCGACGAGCAATACCGGCAGCTCGAGTCGCGCTTCGGCCAGGACGGCCTCGAAGACATCTACCGCGCGCTCGATCGGCTCATCGAACTCGGCGGCAACGCGTGAAGATGGTGCCCGCTCCCGCCAGCCGCGGGAACGGGCACCGGTACCACGCGGGCGGTCAGTGCATCGCGCCCCGCATCAGCTCGGTCACGGCGACGCCGCGTGACGTGCGCATGCATTCCTCGACGTAATCGATGAACGGCAACGGCTCGAAATCGATTTCGTCGCGCACACGGCTGTTGTCGAACACGCGATCGACCGTCGCGAATTCCGCGCAGCGCTGCAGCGCCCGGCCGATCACGCGCTCGAGTGCCGGATCGGGCCGCCCGAGCACGTCGCGCACCACCAGCGGCAGCTCGGCCGGCGCGCACGCCGCGTAGCGCGGCGCCCCCGTCATCCCCGCCGCCTCGTCCATCGCGCGCACGATCTGCGCGACCTGCGGCGCCTCGTCGCCGGCCGACACGTGATAGAGATCGTGCGCGAGCGTCGGCTTGACGGCCAGCAGCATCGTCGCGCGCGCGACATCGTCCACCGACACGATGTCGATGCGCGTCATCGGCCGCGCGGTGAAGCGGCGCGCGGCATGCGCAAGCCGGAACATCCAGAATGAATTCGGCGCGGGCCGCGTGCCGAGCACCGTGTGGCCGACGACATGCGACGGCCTCACGACGACGAGCGGCAGCCCGAGCGCGCGCAGGCGCTGCTCCGTTTCCGCCTTCGCATGCAGGTAGTCCGCCGCGAGCACCGCACCCGGCAGGCCTTCGCCGTGTTGCGCGACATCGTTCGCCGCGTCGTCCGCCACGACTTCTTCGTGCACGATGCCGCCGCGCCCCGCATGCGCATAGGCCGTGCCGACGTATACGAAGCGCTGCAGACGCGGCGCCCGTGCGAAGCGTTCGGCGAAGCGCACCGAATCGGCGATGTCCGCCTGCAGGTGCGCGCCGTCGGCCGGCGACGCATGGCCGGCGCAGTGGATCACGTGCGTCGCGCCGGCGAGCCGAGGCGCGTCGGCGCCCTGCCACACGTCGCCGAGCGCGCCGACGATCACGTTCGCGTCGGTCAGGCGCGACGCCCAGTACGGCGTCAGCCCCGCGCGCAGCGCCGCTTCGCGCAGCCGCGCGACGGCGTGGCCGCGGTCCTGCGCGCGCACGACGCACACGATGCGTTCGAGCAGCCCTGCATTGACGAGCGCCGTCAGCACGGTACTGCCGATGAAGCCGGTCGCGCCGGTCAGCACCAGCCGTCCGACGTTCGCCGCCGCGACCGGTGCGCTGGCCGGCGACACGAGGCTCGTCCGCCAGTTCAGCGACAACGCGGTTTTCCAGATCAGCACGATAGTCTCCTTCGAAGAGTGGGCCGGACGGCGCGGCGCCCGCGGTTGCGGGCTGCGCTCGGCATACCGGCCGGACCGGGGCTGACGCGCGCCCCGGCAGTCCCGATCGGGCGTGCGGCCCGCGATCGCGTCGATTGCGCCTCTGGCACGAGGCGGCGGCAACCGCCGAGGACGGGCGTCCGCGGCACAGGATCGGGAAGTTCCCAGTGTGGGGCCCGATCGCGGGCAAGTCTGTCCCGAAAGTTTCGTGAAAGTGTGCCGATTTGTACGCGATTGTTGGAGTGTGTCGTTCCGGCCGCGCCGTCAAAACGCTGAAACATCGGGTCGGACCACATTCTGGCGGCGCCGGATTGCGTAGTCGGCACGGGTTCGGCGGCGGCCCGCGCGCGACAGATCGACGCGCCCCCGGCCATGTCATCCCATATCTCGATCGTCACCGAGGCACGCGCCGACACCGAAATCGCCGATGCCACGCACGTTTGCGCGCGCTGCCGAAATGTCCGTGAATCGTCAGACGTCGTTTCATCTGAAACCGCAATGGACTCGATATGGATCTATTGCGGATTATCACTTGCGTTTCACACCAGTCTATCTAGACTGTTCAAGTCCAAACGGTCAAATTCGTCCTTTCTTCCAGGAGACGATCCAATGCGCCTCACCATTCGAATTAATGGCAGCGAATCGGCAACCCGGCAATCCTTCGCGGTACTGTGGGTGGATACCGACGAGGGACTGTGGTCGCGTGAGGCACATCAGGGCATCGATCTTCCGACGTGGGGCAAGGTCCGCGACGTCGAGGGCGCAATGGCGCTCTGCGCGGCCGACGGCGGGAAAGCCGTATGCCAGTTGAAGGGGCTGTCGTTCGGTGCGACGCAGCGCGAACAGGGCCTCGCCGTGCTCGCCGGCAATCACCCGGGCGCGTGGCGGCTGCAGGCCGTCGATCGCTGCACGACCCAGCCGGAATACCGGGAATTCATTTCCGTCGCCCGATAGAAAATTTTTTACGTAAATCGTCTGCGGTTTTCGGGTTTATTCCAGTTTCAGAGATAGTCATTTCGATATTCAGCATTAACGGCGCCTCATTCTGGGGCGCTTTTTATTTTCCGCCATTAAAGAAATAACCGAGGGCCGGGCAATTGATCGCATACCGGCGGCGGCCGCGATCGACCGGTAGCGAATACCGCATGCCCGGATCGACACGCCGTCGATCGCCCGTCGTTCATCGTCTGCGGCGGCGGCGAAAATCCGCTCGCGCCCCACCTTTCCAGCCTCCTTTTCAGCGCTTTGCCGGATGGCCCCGCCCGCCTTTTCACGGGGCCGGAACATACTTTCCCCACACGGCGTTTACTCATTTATTACAATCGCATTATTCAGACTGACCTGCCGCCGCCCGGCGGCCCGACCCGGCCCTTGCATGAGCGTGAAAAAGAAGACCCACCCCGCCGACCCGTACTCGGCCGCGACGAAGAATCCGATGCTCGCGTCGCGCCTGCCGATGTGGCGCTCGAAACTGGTCGTGATCGTCGTGTTCCTCGCGTTCGCCGCGCTGCTTGCGCGCGCCTTCTGGGTGCAGGTCGCGAACCAGGATTTCTACGTCGGCCAGGGCCAGAAGCGCTACCAGCGCACGATCGAGCTCGACGCGATGCGCGGGCGCATCGTCGACCGCAACGGCGCGATGCTCGCGGTCAGCCTGTCGACCTATGAAATCTGGGCGAACCCGAAACAGGTCGCCGATACCGACTATCCGCAGATCGCGAAGCTGCTCGACCTGCCGCTCGTCGAGGTCAAGCGGCGTCTCGGCAACGACAAGACGTTCGTGCTGCTCAAGCGGCAGGTCGACGCGGACACTGCGGGCCGGCTCGACAAGCTCGCGATCGACGGCATCACGCAGATCGCCGATTCGAAGCGCTTCTACCCGGAAGGCGAATCGGCCGCGCACGTGGTCGGCTTCACGAACGTCGAAGACAAGGGCCAGGAAGGCGTCGAACTCGCGGCGAATGCGCGCCTGTCGGGCACGTCCGGGCAGCGCGAGGTGATCCGCGACCGGCTCGGCCGCATCGTGTCCGACACGCGCCCGCTCGTTCCCGCGCAGCACGGCGCGACGATCGAGCTGACGATCGACCGCCGGATCCAGCAGCTCGCGTTCAGCCAGCTCAAGACGGCCGTGATCGAGAACAACGCGGTGGCCGGCAGCGTCGTCGTGCTCGATGCGCAGAACGGCGAAATCCTCGCGCTCGCGAACTACCCGACCTTCGACCCGAACGACCGTGCGCGCCTCACGGGCCAGCAACTGCGCAATCGCGCGGTGATCGACACGTTCGAACCCGGCTCGACGATCAAGCCGCTCGTCGTCGCATTGTCGATCGACGAGCGCAAGGTCACGCCGAACACGATCATCAACACGTCGCCGGGCACCTACAAGATCGGCCCGGCCGTGATCCACGACACGTCGAACCACGGGTCGCTGACGGTGTCGCAGGCACTGCAGAAGTCGAGCAACGTGGCGCTCGCGAAGCTCGCGCTGAACCTGCCCGCCGAAACGATCTGGAACAAGTACCAGGAATACGGGATCGGCCGCGCGCCGGAGCTGACGTTCCCGGGCGTCGCGTCGGGCCGGCTGCGCGGCTACAAGCGCTGGCGGCCGATCGAGCAGGCGACCATGGCGTACGGCTACGGGCTGTCGATGTCGCTGCTGCAGATCGCGCAGACCTACACGGCCTATGCGGGCGACGGCACGCTGCACCCGGTGTCGCTGCTGAAGAACGGCACCGACCAGCAGACGATCGACGCGCATCGCGGCCACCGCGTGACGTCGCCGCAAACGGCCGCGTCGATCCGCTCGATGCTGGAGATGGCGGTCGGCGAAGGCGGCACCGGGCGCCGCGCGCGCGTCGACGGCTACCGGATCGGCGGCAAGACGGGCACCGCGCGCAAGCAGGTCGGCGCGACCTATGCGAAGGGCAAGTACCGCGCGCTGTTCGCGGGGATGGCGCCGATGAGCAACCCGCGCCTGATCGTCGCGGTGATGATCGACGAGCCGCGCGGCAAGGGCTATTACGGCGGCACGGTGGCCGGCCCGGTGTTCGCGTCGGTCACGAGCGGCTCGCTGCAATTGCTCGGCGTGCCGCCCGATGCGCCGGTCGAGCCGGAGAAGCCGCAGCCGGCCAAGGCGGTTGCACCGCTGAAGACGGTCGAGGCGCCGAAGGCGGCGGCCCAACCGAAAACGGCTGCGGCGCAGAAAGCCGCCGCGCCGGTGAAGACGGCCGCACAGTCCGGCACGATCGTGCCGACGAAGGCGGCGGCAAGCTGAAGCCGCCCGGCGGGCGACGTGAAGCCGTCGCCGCCCTGCCCGGTGCGCGGCGCGATGCCGCGCGCCGTCAATGTGCCGCCGCCGCGACCGGCTTCACCATCCGGCCGAGCACATGCTCGGTCATTCCGCGCGCGAGTTCGGTCTCGCCCATGAACACGGTGCCGATGCCCTCGCTCGACAGCAGCGCGGCCTCGTCGCCGCTGTTCGTGCACAGCACGACCTCGAGCGTCGGATTGAGCGTGCGCGAGATCTCGACGATCTGCCGCACGTCGAACACGTCCGGCAGCGTGACGACCAGCATCCCGGCGCGCGCGATATGCGCCTGCACGAGCACGATCGGCTCGATCGCGTCGCCGGACACGGCCGCGATGCCGTCGGCACGCAGCTTCTCGACGAGCTCGCGGTTCTGCTCGACGACGACATACGCGATCCCGCGCTCGTCCAGCGCATGCGCGATCCGCGTGCCGACCTTGCCGTAACCGACGATCACGACCTGCCCGGTCAGGTGCGTCTGCGGCGTCGACATCGGCAGCGCGGCGAGCGGATCGTCGCGCGCCTCGAGCTTGCGCGCGAACGCCGAATGCTTGCGGATCCACGCGAGCGCCGGATCGATCATCGCGAACAGCAGCGTGTTCATCGCGATCGAGATCAGCGCGACCGCCAGAATCAGGCTCTGCCCCTCGGCCGACAGCAGCCCGAGCGCACGGCCGAGCCCCGCGAGGATGAACGAGAATTCGCCGATCTGCGCGAGGCCCGCGCCGACCGTCAGCGCGGTATTCAGCGGATAGCGGAACGCAATCACGAGCGCGACCGCCGCGAGCGTCTTGCCGACCAGCACGATCGCCGCGACCTCGATCACGTGCAGCGGCTCTTCGATCAGCACCTTCGGGTCGAACAGCATCCCGACCGAGATGAAGAACAGCACCGAGAACGCGTCGCGCAGCGGCAGCGTCTCGTCTGCCGCGCGCCGGCTGAATTCCGACTCGCGCATCATCATCCCGGCGAAGAACGCACCGAGCGCGAACGACACGTCGAACAGCTTCGCCGCGCCGAACGCGATGCCGACCGCGGCCGCAATCATGCACAGCGTGAACAGCTCGCGCGAGCCCGTGCGCGCGACGAGCCACAAAATGCGCGGGAATACGCGCTTGCCGACCACGAGCATCAGCGCGATGAACGCCGCGACCTTCAGCATCGTCACGCCGAGCGTGCCCCACACGCTGCCGCCGGCCGCCTGCAGGTCGCCGGGCGGCGTGCCGCCGAGCAGCCCCGCGACGGGCGGCAGCAGCACGAGCACCAGCACCATCACGAGATCCTCGACGACGAGCCAGCCGACCGCGATGCGCCCGTTGACCGTCTCGACGAGCCCGCGCCCTTCAAGCGCGCGCAGCAGCACGACGGTACTCGCGACCGATAGCGCAAGCCCGAACACGAGCGCCGCACCGAGGCTCCAGCCCCACGCGAGCGCGAGCCCGCCGCCGAGCAGCGTCGCGACGGTAATCTGCACAACGGCTCCCGGCAGCGCGATCTTGCGCACCGCGAGCAGGTCGCCGAGCGAGAAATGCAGGCCGACGCCGAACATCAGCAGCATCACGCCCACTTCGGCGAGCTGCTGCGCGAGCGACAGGTCGCCGACGAAACCGGGCGTGCCGGGGCCGATCACGATCCCGGCGAGCAGATAGCCGACGAGCGGCGGCATTTTCAGCAGCGACGCGAGGTAACCGAAGATCATCGCGAGACCGAAACCGGCCGCGAGCAACGCAATCAGGCTGACGTCATGGGGCATCCCCCCTCCCGAGTTCTTGTAACTATTTAGTAAGGTTCAAGAATGGAAGGATAAGGGATGAGGCGGAACAATGGCGCGCCGCCGCGAAAAATTCACGCGGTGGCGTGCCTTTGCGGGGTGCAACCCCGGTGGAACGGCAAGCGCCGCGCGGGCTCGGCGGCGCCTTGAAGCGGCTCGGACAGGCGGGGCCGGCGCCCCGCCGCCCCATCAGCGCGACGCTTGCGGGAACCGCGCGCCCGGCGGCGGTTCGGGGCGGGTCGACGGCACGCTCTTGCGCACCTTCGCGACCTGCGCGGCCGTCACCGGCGCGCCCGTGTTGCCCCAGCTCGTGCGCACGAAGTTCGACACGTCCGCGACTTCCTGATCCGACAGGCGCCAGCCGAACGGCGGCATCGTGAAGGTCGACGGCGCGGTGTGCGTGCCCTGCAGCGCGCTGCCCTCCAGCACGACGTGGATCAGCGACGTCGGATCGCCGCCCTGCACGACCGGGTTGCCGGCGAGCGCCGGGAACACGCGCGTGTAGCCGTGGCCGTCGCTGCGGTGGCATGCCATGCAGTTGTCGCGATAGACGGCCGCGCCCGGCTTGCTCGCGTCGCCGGCCTGCAAGGCCTTCGCGGCGGCCGCGTCGTACACGTGCGGCTGCTCGCCCTGCACGCGCGGCGGCAGCGTCTTCAGGTAGCGCGCGATCGCATTCAGGTCGTCGTCGGTCATGTGCTGCATGCTGTGGCCGACCACGTCCGTCATCCCGCCGAACGCTGCCGTGCGCAGCGTGCGGCCGGTCTTCAGGAACTGCACGATCTCGGCTTCCGTCCACGTGCCGAGCCCGGTGCGCGGCTCGCCGCGCAGGCTGGTCGGCACCCAGCCGTCGATCGCCGCGCCGCCGGCCAGGAAGTCCGGGCCGTCCGCATCGGTCAGCCCGCGCTCCTGCATCGTCGGCGCGCGCGGCGTGTGGCACGCGCCGCAGTGGCCGAGCCCCTGCACGAGATACGCGCCGCGCGCGACCACCGGGTCGGTGTACGGCACCGCGTCGAACGGCTTCGGCGACGGCGCGAACATCTTGCGCCAGATCCCGAGCGGCCAGCGCATCGACAGCGGCCACACGATGTCGACCGCGCGGTTCTCGTGCTCGACGGGCGCGACGCCGTGCATGAAGTACGCGTACAGCGCCTTCATGTCGTCGTCGGTGAGGCGCGCATAGGACGGGAACGGCATGGCCGGATACATCGTGTCGCCGTTCTTGCGCACGCCCTCGCGCACCGCGCGGGTGAAGTCGTCGAACGTCCAGCCGCCAAGCCCGGTTTTCGGGTCCGGCGTGATGTTCGTCGAATAGATTCCGCCGATCGGCGTGTCGAACTTCAGCCCGCCCGCGAACGGCTTGCCGCCGCTCGCGGTGTGGCACGCGATGCAGTCGCCCGCGCGGGCCAGGTATTCGCCGCGCTTGACGAGGTCCGCGTCGGCGGATCGGGCCGCGGGCGCGGCTGCCGGGCCCGAAGCCGCCGCGGGCGCAACCGCCGGTTGCGCGAAAGCCGCGGTGCCCGCGAGGCCGAACGCGGCCCAGGCCGCGCCGGCCGCCAGCGCGCGCCGCACCGGGGAAAGGCGGCGCGCGGCGTTGTGGTTCATCGTCCTCTTCATGCGGTCACCAGCGGAGCGGGATTCTTCAGGTATTGCTCGCGGATCGCGCGTGCCGACCAGTAGGCCAGCGCCGCGATGATCCCGGTCGGGTTGTAGCCAATGCCCTGCGGCAGCGCCGACGCGCCCATCACGAACACGTTGTGTACGTCCCAGCACTGCAGGTAGCGGTTCAGCACGCTCGTCTTCGGGTCGGTGCCCATGATCGCGCCGCCGACGAGGTGGGTCGTCTGGTACGCGCGCGAATCGAAGTGCTTGCCGAACTCGCGCGTCGACACGCCGATCGCCTTCGGCCCCATCGCCTCCGCGATCTTCTTCATCTGCCCGGTCACGTACTGCGCCATCCTGATGTCGTTGTCCTTCCAGTCGAAGGTCATCCGCAAGAGCGGCTGGCCGTACGAATCGCGATAGGTCGGATCGAGGTCGAGATAAACGTCGCGGTACGACATGTTCGTGCCGTGCGCGTCCATCGAGATCGTGTGCGCGTAGTAGTCCTTTACGGACTTCTTCCACGCCGAGCCCCACTGCGGCGTGCCGGGCGGCGTCGCGATGCCGCTGATCGGCTTCGCGCCGGCCTGGTTCACCCACAGCGGCGAGCCGCCGACGAAGCCGAGCGGGCCGTGGTCGAAGTTGTCCGCGTTGAAATCGTCCACCGCGACGCCGTTGCCGCCCGCGCCGATGAACGGGTTCGTGTAGGTGTCCTTGTCGAAGAACGCCTTGATCGTCGACAGGTTCTGGTACGCGAAATTGCGGCCGACCACGCCCTCGCCGGAGATCGGGTCGTAAGGCTTGCCGATGCCCGACAGCAGCAGCAGGTGCACGTTGTGGTACTGGAACGCGGCCACGATCACGAGATCGGCCGGCTGGTGCACTTCGCGTCCGGCCGGGTCGACGTAGGTGACGCCCGTCGCACGCTTCTTCGTGTCGTCGAGGTCGACGCGCAGCACGTGGCACTTCGAACGCAGCTCGAAGTTCGGCGCCTGCTTCAGCGCGGGCAGGATGTTCAGGTTCGGCGACGCCTTCGAGTACATGTAGCACGCGTAGCCGCTGCAGTAGCCGCAGAAATTGCACGGCCCCATCTGCACGCCGTACGGGTTCGTGTACGGACCCGACGTGTTCGCCGACGGCAGCCGGTACGGATGCAGGCCGAGCGACTGCGCCGCATCGAAGAAGCGCTGCGCCGAATAGGTATTGAGCTGCGCGGGCAACGGGAAGTTGTTGCTGCGGTTCGCCTCGAACACGTTGCCGTCGCCGACCACCTTGCCGCCGACCTTGTACGCCTGCCCCGACGTGCCGAACACCTTCTCGGCGAAATCGAAATGCGGCTCGAGCTCGTCGTAGCTGACGCCCGTGTCCTGGATCGTCATCCCTGCGGGGATGAACTTCTTGCCGTAGCGTTCTTCATAGTGGCTGCGCAGGCGCAGCTCTTCCGGCGTGATCCGGAAGTGCACGCCCGACCAGTGCAGCCCCGCGCCGCCGACGCCCTCGCCCGGCAGGAACGCGGCGAGCTGCCGGTACGGCAGCGCGGTGTCCTGCACGCCGTGGCGGATCGATACGGTCGTCTTCGACAGGTCCAGGAACAGCTTCTTGCGGACGTTGTAGGTCAGCTCGTCGATCGTGTTCGGATACGCGCCGTCCGGATAGGTGTCGCGATACTCGCCGCGCTCGAGCGCGACGACCTTCAAGCCCGCTTCGGTCAGTTCCTTCGCGAGAATCGCGCCGGTCCAGCCGAAGCCGACGATCACCGCATCGACGTGCGGCTTTTTCTCTGCGGCCATCAGCTGCGCTCCCCGTTGATCGAGACGGGGCCGTACGGATAGGGCTTGCCGTTCTGGTTGACGAAATCCATGAAGTCCGCGCGCGCGCCCGGAAAGCCGATCATCTTCCACGCGGCCATATCGTGATTGCCGCCGTGCACCGGGTCGCAGAAGTAGCCTTCGCGCGTGTTCTGCAGCAACTGGCCGAACAATACGCCAGGCGGCACGTCGTCGATCTGCGCGCCGCCCTTCTCCAGCGCGCCGAGCACGGTGTCGCGCGTCGGCGCGTCGAGATCCGCGAACGCCTTGCCGTGGGTCTTTTCGCAATAGCGGTTGACGGCCGCGATGCCGAGCCGGTAGATGTCGCGCGGCACGAGCTTCAACTGGTAGCCGAGCTCGGGCACGCCCTGCTGGAACGGCCCCTGCATGTACCACGTCGCACCGTGTGCGTACGGCGTCTCCATCTGGCGGTCGATGAATTCGGGCACGCCCGATTCGAGCGCGCCGGGACCTTCGGCGTCGGCCGGAATCAGCCGGTCGACGGCGGCCCGGACGAACGCCCACTCCTTCGCATCGAAGAAGGTCGGCTTGTACGGGGCGCGTTCGGCACTGGCCGAGGCGGCGGGCGCATTGCCGGCCGTCGTCGCGGATGGCGACGACGCGCGCAGGTCGCAGCCGGCGACCGACGCGATCGGCACGAGCGCGACCGACGTGCGCAGGAAACGGCGGCGCGAGTTGGGTTTGTCAGGTGGCGTGGACATGTCGGATGTTGATCGTTGGGGATCGGGGGCCGGACGCGCGCATTCCGCATGCGGCGGGTCCGGCACGGCAGCCATGCCGCATGCAGCTGGCCGTCCTGTTCATTCGTGTGTTGCGAACAACCTCGATGCGGACACCGGCCGCGCGATGCGCGGCGGCGCCGTCATGCAGCCGCGTGCGTGCCGGTTCCGGCGGCGCGGATCGACCTCTTTGCGGGCCTTATCGTCGGACAAATACCGGCCTGTCGGCCTGGACCTGCCCGCCATCGCCATGACCGTGATTCAAACTGGACGCCGCGGTTGCCGCAGCAAGCGCGACGCGCGCGCCCCTCCTTCGGGTCCGGCGACGAGTGCCGCGAATTATATATGGAACCGGTTCCATTGCTAGATAATTCGATGCAATTCAATGCATCGAAAATTGCAACAATTGAAAAATCCGGAACGCCACACGTTCTTCGTCGCCGAAAACGGCGTATGGCTGACCGATGCCGTGCCGGCCGAATATCTCACGCAGATCGACACGCCGGCGCGCTGAGCCGCACGCCGCTCACCACGGCCAGAACATCGACGCGAGGGACAGCGCGAGTGCCGCGCAAAGCGGCGAGTAATACAGCGTGTCCATCCGCGCGAAACGCGACCCGCGAACCCGCTTGAAGAAGCCGACATAGCGGAAATCGCCGACGGCCCGCACCGCGAAGATCAATGCGAGCGCAACGACCGCGAATGCGATCGTGCCGGGATACGCGTTCCGCCCCAGCCAGCCGGCACGCGCGGCGACCACGCATGCGCCGGCCAGCAACGCCGCCGCGACGGCAAACGTGCCGACGGCGGTCGGCCGCAGCAGCGGCATGCCGTCCTGTTCCGGAATGGCCGCACGCTTGCCGAGCCGCCCGCCAAACGCCCAGTAGACGTGAACGAGCGCGATCGCGCAAAGCGTCGGCACGCTGAAATACGCGCCGGTCATGTCGGTAAATATCCTCGTCTCGTTGTTTCGTTGTTTTGCCGGAAGATTCCGGCACGCGGCCCCGGCCCGCGACACGCAAGACGATACCGAAACCCGGCAGTGCGCGCATTGCGACGTCCGGTCGCAACCCGCCGCATTGCGTGCTGCGGTGCAATGCGCAGGCATCGTCGAGCCGGCCGCCCGCTTGACTTCCCTCCGCGCGCTACTACGCTGGTATTCCAGTACTGCGGTCGGCATGCCCCTGCGCAACCGGCCGCACGCGCATCGTTCGCCGCGCGGCGCACATGCACGACAACGATAACGAAGGCCATGGAGGCGACTCATGCTGATCGGTGTGCCGAAGGAGATCAAGAACCACGAATACCGCGTCGGCCTGACGCCGGCCGGCGCGCGCGAACTCACGCGGCACGGCCATACCGTGCTCATCCAGCGCGGCGCGGGCACGGCGATCGGCCTGCTCGACAACGACTACACGGCCGCGGGCGCATCGCTTGGCGACAGCGCCGGCGAAATCTTCGCGCGCGCCGACATGATCATCAAGGTCAAGGAGCCGCAGCCGGCCGAATGCGCGATGCTGCGGCGCGGCCAGATTCTCTATACCTACCTCCATCTCGCGCCCGATCCCGGACAGGCGGCCGCGCTCGTGAAGTCCGGCGCCGTCTGCATCGCGTATGAAACCGTCACGGGGCCCGGCGGCGGCCTGCCGCTGCTCGCGCCGATGAGCGAGGTGGCCGGACGCATGTCGATCCAGGTCGCGGCGACCCACCTCGAAAGCCCGCGCGGCGGCCGCGGCCTGCTGATGGCCGGCGTGCCTGGCGTGCCGGCCGCGCATGTCGTCGTGCTCGGCGCGGGCGTGGTGGGTACCGGTGCGCTGCAAATGGCGGTCGGCCTCGGCGCGCGCGTCACCGTGCTCGACAACAACGTAAACCGCTTACGTCAGCTCGACCTCGTCTTCGCCAACCGGATCACGACCGTCTGCTCGAATGCGCATACGATCGACGAAGCCGTGCGCGAAGCCGACGTCGTGATCGGCGCGGTGCTCGTGCCCGGTGCATCGGCGCCGCGGCTCGTCACGCGCGACATGATCGCGACGATGCGCACGGGTGCCGTCGTCGTCGATGTCGCGATCGACCAGGGCGGATGCTTCGAGACATCGCATGCGACAACGCATGCGGACCCGACCTTCGTCGTCGACGGCGTCGTGCACTACTGCGTCGCGAACATGCCCGGCGCGGTCGCGCGCACGTCGACCTTCGCGCTGAACAACGCGACGCTCGGGCATGCGCTCGCGCTCGCCGACAAGGGCTGGAAGCAGGCGATGGCCGACGATCCGCACCTGCGCGCGGGCCTGAACGTCTGCGACGGGCACATCACGTACGAAGCGGTCGCGCTGGCGCTCGGCCTGCCTTATGTGCCGGCCGCCGGCGTGCTGGCGTGATATGAACGCACGGCTGGCAGCACGCGCTGCCACCCGTCTTCACGCGCCCTTCGACCGGATCCGCTTCGACCCGCCGCCCCCGCCCATCGTGCGCGCGAGCAGCGGCCGCAGTTGCGCGAGCGTGCGCGTGTTGAGCACGTCCGGCCGCGTGAGCCAGCCGCGTCGCGCCTGATCGACGCCGTACGCGAGGTTGTCGAGTTCGTCGGCGCTGCACGCATCCGAGCCGATCGCGACCGGCACGCCGGCCTTCGCGGCCTCGCGGCACCAGATGTCCGGCAGGTCGAACCGCCGCGGCTGCGCATCGAGTTCGACGAAGCAGCCGCGCGCCGCGGCCTGCGCGATCACGCGCGGCACGTCGAGCTCGCATGCGTCGCGCTCGCCGAGCATGCGGCCGGTCGGGTGCGCGAGTATCGTGAAATGCGGATGGTCCATCGCGCGCAGCATGCGGTCGGTCTGCGCGGCGCGCGACAGGTCGAAGCCGTCGCGTACCGCACCGACGACGAGATCGAGCCGGCCAAGCATCGCGTCGGGCACGTCGAGACTGCCGTCTTCAAGAATGCCGGCTTCCACGCCCTTGAGCAGCACGAAATCGTCGAACGACGCATTGATGCGATCGATCTCGTCGAGCTGCCGCGCGAGCCACTCGAAGCCGCTGCGGCCGCCGTCGGCAGACGGTGCCCGGTCGGTGACGGCCAGGTACGCGAGCCCGCGTGCGCGCGCCGCGTCGGCCATCGCACGCAGGCCGTCGCGGCCGGCCGATGCGTTCGTATGCGCATGCAGGTCGCCGTGGATATGCTTGCGCTCGACCAGCGCCGGCAGCGTGCCCGCGCGCGATGCGTCGATCTCGCCGCGATTCTCGCGCAGTTCGGGCGGCACGACGTGCAGCCCGATTGCATCGTAGACCGACGCCTCCGTCGTGCCGGCAATCCGCTCGTCGCCGCGAAACACGCCGTATTCGTTGATCTTCAGCCCGCCGGCCTGCGCGATCCTGCGCAGCGCGATGTTGTGCGCCTTCGATCCGGTGAAGTAGACGAGCGCCGCGCCGAACGCATCGGCGTCGACGACGCGCAGGTCGACCTGCAACCCGCTGTCGAGCACGACGCTCGACTTCGTCTTGCCGTGCGCGAGCACGCGCGCCACCTTGTCATAACCGACGAACGCGTCGGCGACGGCAACCGGATCGCGTGCAGTGGCGAGAATGTCGAGATCGCCGACCGTCTCGCGGCGGCGGCGAAAACTGCCGGCCGGCACGACCTTGCCAACGCCTGCCACCGCGCGCAGGCGTTCGAGCAACGGCGTCAGCGATTGCTCGGCATCCGGCAGCAGGAAACGCTGCGGTTCGCGCTGCAGGCGATCGTCGATCGCTTCGAGCAGATGGGCTTCGGTTTTCGCGCCGAAGCCCGGCAACTCGCGCACGTGCCCGCTCTTCGCTTCGACGCGAAGCTGTTCGAGCGAATCAACGTGCAGTGCGTCATGCAGCGCCTTCACGCGTTTCGCGCCGAGCCCCGGTACGTCGAGCAGTTCGACGATCGCGCCCGGCAGCGCGTGGCGCAGCGTTTGCTGCAGTTCGCAGGTGCCGGTCGCGGCGATCTCGCGCAGCTTCGACGCGAGATCGGCCCCGATCGACGGAATCTTCCCGAGATCGTCGCCGTTCGCGATCATCGTCGGAATGTCGCGCCCGTAGTCGGAAATCGTACGCGCGGCGTTGCGGTAGGCACGCACGCGGAACGGATTGGCGCCCTGGATTTCAAGCATGTCCGCGATCTCGGCGAACACGGCCGCGCACTCGGCATTGTGGATCGGCATGATCGGCGTGGCTCCCTTCCACGTGGATGGCGCCGCACGCGTGCGCGACGGCGTCTGCCCGCCCGGCGCCGCAGGTCGACGCCGCCGGGCGCCCGTTCGTCATCCTACGCCGGCCGTGCGTCGCGTGCAGCGCGTGGAGCACGAAAACGGGCTCGGGATCGCGAGCGCGACCCCGACGTCAGAGCGATGCGCGCGGTGTCGTCGCGTAGCGTCGCTCGTAGACCGACTGGCAGTGCGTGCAGCGCTCGGCGGTCGGGCGCGCGAGCAGACGCTCATAGCCGACCGGCGCATCGCAATCGATGCATTCGCCGTAGCTGCCGTCGCGCATCCGCAGTTGTGCGCGTCCGATCGCACGCAGTTCGGTCAGCTTCATGCCGATCAACGCATGATCGACGTCGACGAACAGATCCGCGTTCGCCTCGTCGCCCTCATCCGGCGACGCGCCGGCAAGGTCCGCATAGGATTCCGACGCGCGCTGGTCTTCGCTCGTGCGGATCTCCGCACGCAGCGTCTGCTCGCTCTCTTTCAGCCGCTGTTGCAGCATCTGCCGTTGTTGTTGGTCGAGCGCCATGGCCGTCTCTCCTGTTCCGGGTTCCGCGCGGAAAGTGTGGCGCGCGGTGTCGCGCCGGAGCGCGGCGGATAGACACGACCGGCGCCGCCGCGCCCGGATATGCGCCCGGACGCATGCAGCGCCGGATGCATTCGACGCAGGATAAACCCATTGAACACGCGTGTGTTGACCGGAATCAGCGCGGCGCTCGCCGCATGCTTGCGGAAACTGGGGACGGACGCGAAAACGCGCCATCGCCGGATTCGTCTGATGCAATCGCCGCGAAGGATCGCTCAATCTGCAGCGCAACATGACGTCATCGCACGTCAGGCATCGGCACGAACGATGTCGAGCAATGCGCGCGCCGAGCGCTGCCAGCTGTAACGCTGCGCATGCTCGCGGCCCATCGTGCGCAGCCGCGTACGCAGTTCGGGATCGTCCATCACGCGCGCGATCGACGCCGCGATATCCGGCGGCGAATACGCGTCGCAGAACAACGCCGCTCCGCTGCAGACTTCCGGGAGTGCGCCCTCGTGCGACACGACGACGGGGCAGCCGCACCGCATCGCCTCGAGCGGCGGCAGCCCGAATCCTTCGTATAACGATGGAAAGACGAAGCAGCCCGCGTGCTCGTACAGCGCCTTCAGTTCGCCGTCGGTCACGTAGCCGGCCCACGTGATGCATGGGTCGTCTTCGCGCAAGCCGGCTGCCCTTGCGCCGAAGATCTTCGCATTGGCGCCGCCCGCGATCACGAAGCGCAACGTCGGATGCGACTCGCGCATCAGCGCGATCGCGGCAAGCGCGCGCACGAGATTCTTGCCGGGCGCGAGCGACCCGACGAACAGCACGTAGCGGTCCGTCTCCAGATTCAGCCGCGACAGCACGCCGGAGTCGGCATCGATCCGGTCGATATGATCGACTGCGCCCGGCACGACCGACAGGCGTGCGGGCGGCACGCCAAGCCGCGCGGCCAGCCGCGCCCGCGAAAAATGCGAGACCGTCACGATATGGCGCGCGCGCCGTTTCAGGATCGAGAACGCAAAGCGATACCACAGACGGAACGCGAGCGAATAACCGGCCGGCAGATCGAAAATCGCCGCATCGTGAATCATCAGCAGTTGATCGCGCTTCGCCAGCGGCCCGATGTTGCACAGGCTCAGCAAGGTCCGGCCGCGCGTCGTGCGCGGCAGCGTCCATTGTTCCCACAGCGCGCCGTGGCGGCGACCGGAGGCTTGCGACCGCACGCCGGCCGGCAATGCCGCCGGATCGTGATCGGACGGCACGACCAGCGCCGGCGCATCGTCGGCGTTCGCGATGCGCGCGAGCTCGGCCGTCAGTTCGTATGCCACCCGCTGAACGCCCGTCATGCGCTGCGCAGTGAATTTTCCGTTGATTGCGAGGCCGCGCAACCGCGCGGTGTGCGCGGCTGTGCCGACGCCCCGTTTCGCGCGCGCTTCCTGCAACACAGGTGCGCCTCGCTCCCGAATCGACGTTGACATGATCGTGACTGTTCCGATGGCTGCGGCGCGATTGCGCGCCGCCGGACACCCCGTTGCGCGGGATGCTGCTATGCCGTCAGTGTGTCCGCCGCCAGCGATCCGGTCGGTACGTTCGACCGCATAACGCACCGCTTTCCGGACGATTCGCGATCCTCAGAAAGCGTTGCGCCCGATGAAGCCGCGCACGACCGTCAACAGGATGATCTTCATGTCGAACCAGAAGCTCCAGTTCTGCATGTAGAACAGATCGAACTTCACGCGCGCGGCCATCGCCTCGACCTTGCGCGTCTCGCCGCGATAGCCGTTCACCTGTGCCCAGCCGGTGATACCGGGCCGCACGCGGTAGCGGTACATGTAGCAGTCGATCAGCTGCCGATAGAAGTCGTCGTGCTCGATCGCATGCGGACGCGGCCCGACGACCGACATCTGCCCGAACAGCACGTTGAAGAACTGCGGCAGCTCGTCGAGCGACGTGCGTCGCAGGAACGCGCCGACGCGCGTGATGCGTGAATCGTTGCGCGACGCCTGCCGCAGGACGCCCGGCTGTACGCGATGCACGCGCATCGTCCTGAACTTCAGGATGTCGAACTCGCGACCGTCGACACCCTTGCGGCGCTGCCTGAACAGCACGGGCCCCGGCGACGACAGCTTGACCGCGATCGCCAGCATCGACAGCAGCGGCAGCAACGGAATCAGCACGCCGAACGCGAACAGCCGGTCGAACGCGAACTTCGCCCACAGCTCCGGCGCGGAGCGCGGCGTGGTTGCGAGATTGATCGCCGGCATGCCGAGCACGTCGGTCGCCGAGCGATCGACGACGGCCATCTGCCGCACGTCGGGCAACAGCCGCAGCTCGACGAATTCGTCGCGCAGCTCGCGCACGATGCGCTGGATCCGCCACTCGTGCGACATCGGCAGCGTGAGCCACACCTCGTCGATCGCGCCGCCGCGAATCATGTCGCGCAACGCATTCCAGTCGTCGATCACCGGCACGCCGCCGATGCCGCCCGCGGCGGCCGGCGCATCGTCGTCGAATACGCAGGCCGCGACGAACGGGCCATTCGATGCAAGCTGCATCCGCTCGATCGCGACGCGCCCGTATGCGGTTGCGCCGACGACGGCGACGCGGCGCTGCCGCGCGCGCGGGTCGTCACGCCTCAGCGCGAGCGCCAGCAGCGCGGCGCGGCCGAGCAGCAGCGCCGCGTCGCCTGACAGTACCGTGCGCGCGATCCAGCGTGTCGTGACCGTGCCGCCGCGGTTCATGATCCACATCGTGGCCGCCACCGTCAGCACGCTCGCGCAAACGACGGCCACCATCGTCTGCGTCAGCACGTGTGTGCCGCCATGCGGCGCCACGCCGCCGCGCACGGTGCGCAGGTGTCGCGGCAGCAGCGCCACGGTCAACACGCACAGCAGCGCGATCGCACCGCGCTGCGCATCGGACAGCTCGCGCCACGCAAGTCCCGACGCCGCCTGCGCAGCGAGCGCCCCCGCCAGCACGAGCACGACGTCGGCCGCCGCGATCGCGGCACGCCGCATCGTTCCACCGGACCTCGACTGCATCGTCACGCACCATGTGCAGGGAATCCGCAACGTACCTCCTGGATGCGGGGGCGTAGCGGCGTCGACCGCGCATTCCCGCGCGTGCCGAGCAAGCGGCGATAGTCGGCACGGATCATGTCGTAGCATTCGCACGCGTGATGTTCGAGGCCGTCGCGGTCGAGCACCGTGATGCGGCCGCGGCGCTGCCGGATCAGCCCGGCTTCCTGCAGGTTGCCGGCCGCTTCCGTCACGCCTTCGCGCCGCACGCCGAGCATGTTCGCGATCGTCTGCTGCGTGACGGCCAGCTCGTCGCCGTCGATCCGGTCGTGCGCCAGCAGCAGCCAGCGGCTGAGCTGCTCGCTGACCGAGTGATGCCGGTTGCACAGCGCGCTGCGCGAAATCTGCGCCATCGTCGCCTGGCAGTAGTTGAGCAGCAGCCGGTAAGTCTCGGGCGAACGCTCGAATTCGGCGCGCATCACGCAGGTGGGCACGCGATAGGCCATGCCACCGATGCGCACCTCGACCCGGTTCGACGCGGCGACACCCCCGACCAGCGTGCCAAGCCCGACGACGCCCTCGCGGCCGACCACCGCCACCTCGACCATCGCACCGTCCTCCATCAGGTGCTGCACCGACATCATTGCCGTCGTCGGGAAATGCAGATGGCGCATCGGCTCGCCGACCCGGTCGAGCATGCCGGCCTTGATCCGGACCAGTTCGAGGTGCGGTGCGATGGTGCGGATGCTGTCCTCCGGGAGGGCATCGAGGATGGCATTCGCCGAGTAGCTCAAGTGAAGATGAAGCATATCTATATCCCTTTTATGTCCGCGCCGCGTGCAGCCGCATGCACGGAACTCGTTATCGCGATGCGTGCCCGGACGCTCACAGCAGTTGCGGCCCACAACCGTGAATCCGGCTGCCCATCGGCTTCACTTCCGGATTGAGTCGATCGTCTCGTTTCGACACGCCAGCCCGAATAAGCGATTTACGTGCCAATACCCGCCCGTCCTTAATATATGAATCACATTCGATTTAGATCGGCCGAATAACCCGCCCAAAACGGAAAAAAGCGTCTCATTTCCGGACACTCTTCCGCGCGACGGACACAGCACCGCATTCAACTGATCAATTCGCGCACCGGACCGGAACCGCCGCAGCGATGCCGCGAGGCTTATCGGTCATATACTTACAGCCGATTTTCAATTGTTTCCGTGATGTGCCGGACAGCATGCGCCAGCGCCGCAACGCTTCACACGGTCGTTTGAAACTGTCTCAAATTTGAATCGACACACTAATTTCAGGCTCTGTCTGCTATCGCACACACCTCATGCAAGCCATTGATTATTGGCGACATTTAAGCACCACCCGCTTATTTGTCAAATAATGTTTAATGCTCGCGCGGCACTTTCCCCTGTCCGGCGCGCGGTGTCGACCGATTGATTCCCGATCGACATTGAATGGTCGACCAGCTTGTCATTCCATTCCCGGATGATTAATTTCACGACAAATGAACCATTAAATCCGGATAACGTTTGCGCCCAATCAAAATCGTCAAACTTTGTGAAATGACGTAATGTGCAATTGGTTGAATTCAATTGCGTGCTAGCCTTTCAGCAGCATCGTCATTCGAATTTCGATGAACACAAGTCCGCACGAGCGTGCGAAATTCCCTTTTCGGGAGTATCGCCGCGACAGCGCGCGACCGCCACCCTACGAGGATGCGCCGTGACTCACCAGGCCCCCGACGTCGTCGCGCACGCGAACGGCATGATCGAGCTTTCCCACAGTTTCGATGCGAACCGGTTTCTCGCGGCCGTCGACCGCGACGAGCTCGCAACGCTGGCCCCCCACCTTCGACTCGTTCACCTGGAATCGGGGCAGGTGCTGTGCGAACCCGGCGAAATGCTCGCCGCGGTCTACCTGCCCGTCACGACGGCGATTTCGCTGCAGTACGTGTCGTCCGACGGCATGACGCTGGAAGTCGCGGAAATCGGCAGCGAAAGCGTGGTCTGCGACGACGTGATCGGCGGCAGCGGACGGATGCCGTGCCGTGCCGTCGCCTGCCGCGACGGCTTCGTCTACCGGCTCGACCGTCGCGTGTTCGCGGCCGCGTTCGACGCATCGCCGGTGATCCGCCATCTCGTGTTCGTCTGCGTGCGGCTCTTGATGGCGCAGGTATCGCAGATCACGTTCTGCAGCCGTCATCACGTGCTCAAACATCAGTTATGCCGATGGTTCCTGCTGGCGTACGACCGTACGCGCAGCATCGAGATCCAGGTGACGCACAGCATGCTGGCGCAGATGCTCGGCGTGCGGCGGGAAACGGTCACCGATGCCGCCGGTGAAATCCAGAAGCTCGGCCTGATCCGGCAATACCGGAGCTCGATCGAGCTGGCCGACCTCGACGGCCTCGAGAAGATGTCGTGCGGCTGCCGCGCGATCGTGCGCGACGAGATGAAGCGCATCCTGTCGGCCGATTCGGGCGTGCCGGCCGCATCGCGTGCCTGATTGCCGCGCCGATTCGTGCGACGCCTGCATGCGGGGTTAGCGGTTTGTAGGGTGGCGAACAGAACGCCGAGCGTGCGAGTGGTCTACTGATGCCGGACTGCCGGGGGGATGTCAGCGCAATGCGCGCGTCTGCCCGAGCGGACGACACCACGCACGCCGGAGCAGCACGTGAAAAACGAAATCAGAACCATCCTCAAGCACGTCGCCCACCTCGAAGCCGCGATCGATTCGATCGGCGACGGGGACGACCTCTACGAAGCGGGCCTCTCCTCGCTCGACACGATCCAGTTGATGCTCGCGATCGAGAAGCAGTTCAACATCGAGATTCCCGACGAGATGCTGAACCGCAACCTGTTCCGCAGCATCGACGCGCTCGCGGACACGATCGCCACGCTGCAACGCACCGAGCATTCCGCATGAGCGCGCTGCTTCCCGAACTCGCCGCCGACAGCGAATCGCATCGGCTCGACGAGGCGGCGCACGCCGTCGCGCAGATCGCCGCGCAGCACGCGGATGCGGTCGACCGGGACGCGCGCTGCCCCGTCGAGGCGATCGAGGCGATGCGCGCGCGCCGTTTGCTGGGCGCGATGGTACCGCCCCATCTCGGCGGCGCTGGCGCGTCGCTGCAAGACATCGCGTCGGCCTGCTCGATCCTCGGCCAGGCCTGCGCATCGTCGGCGATGGTGTTCGCGATGCACCAGATCCAGGTTGCATGCATCGTCGACCACGCCGTCGACCAGGGCTGGCACAAGCTGTTCCTGCAGCAGCTCGTGCGCCAGCAGTGGCTGCTCGCGTCGGCCACGTCGGAAGACGGCGTCGGCGGCAACCTGCGCGCGAGCCAGTGCGCGCTCGAAACCGACGGCAGCGAATTCCGGCTGCGCAAATCCGCGCCGACGATCTCGTACGGCGACTACGCGGACGGCATCCTCGCGACCGCGCGACGCGACGCAGACGCGCCGGCTTCCGAACAGGTGCTCGTCACGCTGCTGCGCGACGGCTATACGCTCACGCGCCGCGGCGAATGGGACACGCTCGGAATGCGCGGCACCTGCAGCAACGGCTTCGTGCTCGACGCACAGGGCGCCGCCGTTCAATGCCTGCCGGTGCCGTTCGCGAAGATCGCCGAGGAAACGATGGTGCCGGTCTCGCACATTCTGTGGGCCGCGGTCTGGATCGGCGTGGCCGGCGATGCGTTCCATCGCGCACACCAGTTCTTCCGCGCACAGGCACGCCAGACCGACGGCGCGCCGTCGCCCGCGTCGCGACGCATCGCCGAATCGCTCGAGCTGATGCAGGCGATGCAGGCCCGCGTCGACAACGTGCTGCGGCTCCATGCGAATACGTCGGCCCGCTCGTGGTCGGCCGGCATGGCCTGGGCCGCCGAGATCAACACGCTGAAGACCTACGTGTCGTCGACCGCGCTGGAAGTCGCGCAACAGGCGATGATGATCTGCGGGATGGCCGGCTACAAGCAAGGCACGCCGTTCAGCATCGGCCGCCACATCCGCGACCTGCACGCGGCGCCGCTGATGATCAGCAACGACCGCATTGCCGCCAACACCTCGAGCCTGCTGCTCGCGCTGCGTCCTGCGACGCTGGAGAAACATTCGTGAACGATCGCCTCGCCATGCCCTCCGCCGCCTCCTCTCCCGCCGACGCGCCGCTCGACCGCGCGGGCGTCAACCCGCTGCGCGATGCGCTGATCGACGCGGGCCTGCTGGTCTCGACCGGCATCCAGGGCCTGTTCGGCCGCAGCGAACGCTTCGAGCGGGTCGTCGAAGCGCTCGACGCGTTCGTCACGCGCCTCGGCGCGGATCAACAGGCCGAAGTGCTGCGCTTCCCGCCGGCGATGAGCCGCACCGAATTCGAGCGCAGCGAATACATGAAGAGCTTCCCGCAGCTCGCGGGCAGCGTGCATGCGTTCTGCGGCGACGAGCAGCAGCACCAGCGCCTGTTGCAATGCCTCGATCGCGGCGACGACTGGACGGAAAACCAGAAGCCGACCTACGTCGTGATGACGCCGGCCGCGTGCTACCCCGTCTATCCGGTCGTCGCGCGGGCGGGTGCGCTGCCCGGCGACGGCCGGGTCGTCGACGTGTTCTCGTACTGCTTCCGCCACGAACCGTCGCTCGATCCGACCCGCATGCAATTGTTCCGGATGCGCGAATACGTGCGGATCGGCACGCCCGAGCAGATCGTCGCGTTCCGCGAGACATGGATCGAGCGCGGCACGCGGATGATCGACGCGCTGCGCCTGCCGAACGCGATCGATCTCGCGAACGACCCGTTCTTCGGGCGCGGCGGCAAGATCGTCGCGAACAGCCAGCGCGAGCAGAACCTGAAATTCGAGCTGCTGATCCCGATCGAGCACGACGACCGCCAGACCGCGTGCCTGAGCTTCAACTACCACATGGACCATTTCGGGCTGCTGTGGGACATCCGCACCGCGACGGGCGACGTCGCGCATACGGGCTGCGTCGGCTTCGGCCTCGAACGGCTCACGCTCGCGCTGTTCCGCCACCATGGCTTCGACATCGACGCGTGGCCGCGCGACGTCCGCGACGTGCTGTGGGGCACGCCATGAGGTTCGTTTCCCGCGACGGCGAAGACGCGTCGTTCGACGACGTGCGCCACCGTGCGCGCCACTACCGGCCGCACCCGCTGCACAGTCAGGAGATGGTCTGGAAGCAGACCAACTGCTACGTCGACATGTGGCTCGAGGTGCTCCGGTGGTGGGGCTTCAATCCGTACGCGGCGCTGCCGTTTACGATCGCACTCGATTTCGAGGGCGACCAGTTCACGTTCTTCAAGTTTCCGCACGACGAACTGGAGCGGCTCTACGGAATCGTCGTGCAGGAGCACTCGATCTACGAGCCACTCGACCAGCACATCGAAACGCAGGTTGCGCGCGGTCACCTGATGATCGTCGAGGTCGACGCATGGTTCCTGCCCGACACGCGCGGCAGCAGCTACCGCACGCAGCACACGAAGACGACGATCGGCATCGACGCGATCGACCGCGCGAAACACCAGATCGGCTATTTCCACAACAGCGGCTATTACGTGGCCGAGGATTTCGACTACAACGGTCTCGTCGGCGGCAGTTCGCCGATGACGCTGCCGCCGTATGTCGAAATCGCGAAACGGCGCTTTGCGCCGCTCGACGAGCGCGCGCTCTGCGACGCGTCGCTCGCCGCGCTGCAGCGCCACCTGCGGCGCCTGCCGGTCGTCGATCCGATCGCGGCATTCCGGCGGCAGTTGCAGACCGATGCGAAGACGCTCGCCGATGCGCCGCTCGAACACTTCCATGCGTACTCGTTCAATTCGGTGCGGCAGCTCGGCGCGAATTTCGAACTGTTCGGCCATTACGCGCGCTGGCTGCAGGCCAGCGGCTGCGTCGGGCCGTTCGCCGAGATCCGCGCCGCGTGCGACCGCATCGCATCCGAAGCGATGGTGCTGGAGTTCCGGCTCGCGCGTGCCTGCGCACGCGGCAAGGAAGAACGCGGCGATTCGACGCTCGACGCGATCGCGGCCGCCTACGTCGATCTCGTCGCCTGCGCGCGGCAGATCGGCTCGCCGCCGCGGCACGTGGCGCCCATGACGCCTGCACGCAGCGACGCGGCGCCCGTGCCGGCCATGCGGTGACGCGCGCACGTGCCCTGCCCGCGTGGTCGATGCTGGCGACGGCCGCCGGCGCCGCGCAGGAACCGCGCGACCTCCCGGCCGCCGGCGACGGCTGGATCGCGGCGCCGGTGCCCGGCACGGTTGCGCAGGCACTCGCGCTGGCCGGCCGGCTCGACGAAGCGGCGTCGCTCGACGAACGCGATCACTGGTACCGGATCGAGCTGCGCGGGCGCGGGCCGCGCGTGCTGCGCTTTCACGGCCTCGCGACGCTCGCGCAGGCGTGGCTCGACGACACG
Organism: Burkholderia sp. JP2-270; assembly: GCF_003233675.1. Classification (NCBI taxonomy): domain Bacteria; kingdom Pseudomonadati; phylum Pseudomonadota; class Betaproteobacteria; order Burkholderiales; family Burkholderiaceae; genus Burkholderia; species Burkholderia sp. JP2-270. Next base: position 346,345 of record NZ_CP029825.1, read on the forward strand.
CCGATCCTCCACTCCGACAGCATGTTCGTCGCGCACGACGTTCCCGTGTCGCTCGACGGCGCGCACCGGCTGATGCTCTGCTTCCGCGCGCTCGCGCCGCACCTGCGCGACGCGCGCGCACCGCGCCGTGCGCGCTGGCGCACGCGGCTCGCCGAGCCGGCGGCGCTGCGCACGGTCCGCACGTCGCTGTTCGGACACATGCCCGGCTGGTTTCCACCGTACGTGCCCGCCGGCCCGTGGCGCCCCGTCGACGTGCTCGATCCGGCCGACGGCTTCGTTCCGGTCGACTGCGACCTGCGTACGCGCATCGAAGGCGACACGGGCTGGCTCGATGCGGAACTGACATTTGCCGCACCGTTGCCCGACGCGCTCGCGGCGCGGCTGTCGTGCGGCGAACATCATGCCACGCTCGAACGCGCCGGCGCCGACCGGCTGCGCGCGAGCGTCGCGGTGCCCGACGTGCGCCGCTGGTGGCCGCATACGCACGGCGAGCCGGCACTCTACGAGATCGTGCTGCATATCGGCGACGAACGGCGGCCGCTCGGCTCGACCGGCTTCCGCACGATCGAGATCGACGCCGGCGCCGACGGCAAGGGTTTCGGGCTGCGCATCAACGGCGTGCCCGTGTTCGCGCGCGGCGCATGCTGGAGCAGCGCCGCGCCGCTCGCGCTGCATGCGGACGACGCCACCTACGGCCGCCTGCTTGGGCTCGCGCGCGACGCCGGCTTCAACATGATCCGCGTCGGCGGCACGATGACCTACGAGGCCGACGCATTCCACGCGTGGTGCGACCGGCTCGGGCTGCTGGTCTGGCAGGACTTCATGTTCGCGAACTTCGACCTTGCGCTCGACGATCCCGCGCTCGCGGACAACGTCGACCGCGAAGCCGATCAATTCCTCGCGCGCCACGGCGCGTCGCCGTCGCTCGCGGTGCTGTGCGGCGGCAGCGAGATCGCGCAGCAGGCGGCGATGTCGGGGCTCGGACCGAAGCAGCGCTTCCTCGAGCTGACCGCCGAACGGCTGGCCGGCCATGCGGCCGCGCGCCGGCCCGACGTCCCGTACGTGCCCGATTCGCCCGACGGCGGCGTGCTGCCGTTCGCGCCGCGCGAGCGCGTGTCGCACTACTACGGCGTCGGCGCGTACCTGCGCCCGCTCGACGACGCGCGCCGCGCGGACGTGCGCTTCGCGAGCGAATGCCTCGCGTTCGCTAACGTGCCGTGCGATGCGACGCTCGCCGGCCTCGGCTGGCCCGGCGTGCATGAGCCGCGCTGGAAGGCGGCCGTGCCGCGCGACCCCGGCACGTCGTGGGATTTCGAGGACATTCGCGACCACTATCTGCAGACGCTGTACGACGTCGCGCCCGACCGGCTGCGCCGCGAGGATCCGGCACGCTACTTCGAACTGTCGAGGGCCGCGATCGCGGACGTGATGCGCGACACGTTCTCCGAATGGCGGCGCACCGGCTCGCGCTGCGCCGGCGCGCTCGTGTGGCAGTTCCAGGATGTCATGCCGGGTGCCGGATGGGGTGTGATCGACGCCACGCACCGGCCGAAATCGGCGTGGTATGCGCTGCGCCAGGTACTGCAGCCCGTGCAGGTGCTGCTCGTCGACGAAGGCTTGAACGGGCTCGACGTGCATGTAGTCAACGAGCGCCCGGCGCCGCTGTCGGCGGCCGTCGAACTGGTCGCGCTGCGCGACGGCCGCACGCCGGTCGCGCGGGCCGGCTGCCCGGTACGGATCGCCGCGCACGACACGATGCGGATCGGCTCGGCCGAACTGCTCGGCCGCTTCTTCGACTGGACCTATGCGTACCGTTTCGGGCCCTGCGAACACGACACCGTCGTCGCGACGCTGCGCGCCGACGACGGCACGCTGCTGTCGCAGGCGTTCCATTTCCCGTCCCGCACGCATCCGGCCGTGCTGGCGCGCCGCGAACTCGGAATCGAAGCATGCGTGTCGCGCACCGGCGACACGTGGCACGTCGACATCGACACGCGGTACGTCGCGCGCCACGTACAGATCGACGCGCCGGGTTTCATGCCGCGCGACGACTGGTTTCATCTCGCGCCCGGCACGCCGGCGCGCGTCGCGCTCGTTCCGCTGGAAACTGCCGGGAAGATTCAGGATGCAGACCGCGGGCCGCCTTCCGTGGAAATCCGTGCGGTGAACGCCGCGCGAGCGGTGCGCGCCACGCAGGCCGGTTGACGCGACGCTCGCGGCCCGGGTGTGCCGGTGCGCCGCGAACGTCGCAATTCGAACGTCAGTCGGACGAACCCGTGCCGCGCGGCCGCTCGATCCCGTATGCCTCCATCCAGCGATACAGCGTCGCGCGCGACACGCCAAGCTCGCGCGCCGAAGCCGCAACGCGCCCGCGCGTGCGCAGCAACGCGGTTTCGATCGCCTCGCGCTCGATCGACTTGCGGATGTCGGCCACGGACGGCGACGCCGCATCGAGACAGTATTCGAGCTCGAGATCCCGCGCGGTGATCAGGCGCCCTTCGGTCATCACGACCGCGCGGCGCACGCGGTTGATCAGTTCGCGGACATTGCCGGGCCAGTCGTGCTTGTAGAGTGCGGTGATCGCGTCCGTCGAGAAGCCGCGCACGCGATGGCGCGCATCGCCGCGAAAGCGTTCGAGCATGTGGTGCGCGAGCAGTTCGATGTCCTTGCCGCGCGCGCGCAGCGGCGGCTGGTCGATGCGCATCACGCACAGGCGGTGGAACAGGTCCGCGCGAAAACGCCCTTCCCCCATCGCGTCGCGCAGGTCGACGTGCGTCGCCGATACGATCCGGACGTCGACCGGCACCGGATCGCTGCCGCCGAGGCGATGGATCGAGCGCTCCTGCAGAAAACGCAGCAGGCTCGCCTGGCTCTCGTGCGGCAGGTCGCCGATCTCGTCGAGCAGCAGCGTGCCGCCGTTCGCGGCCTCGACATAGCCGATCTTGCGCGCGTTCGCGCCGGTAAACGCGCCGCGCTCATAACCGAACAGCTCCGATTGCAGCAGATGCGGCGGAATCGCGCCGCAGTTGACCGCGACGAACGGGCCGTTGCGCCGCTCCGAATGACGATGGATCGCGACGGCCGTCAGCTCCTTGCCGGTACCCGTTTCGCCGAACACGAACACCGGTGCGTCGGTGCGTGCGAAGCGCCGCACCGTGTCGAACAGCCGCAGCATCGCGCTGCAGGTGCCGACGATGCCTTTCTCGTCCGATTCGAGCTGTTCGCGGTCGCGCGCGAACAGGCATTCCATGCCGTACGCATGGCCGACCGTATCGGCGATTCGCTGGTGCGACGCGGGCAAGGTGACGTAGTCGAAGCAATAGTCGCGCAACAGCGCGCGCACGTTCGGGGAAGCGGTCTGGCCGACGTCGACGAGCGCGACCCACACGACGTCGCGCATCGACGCACAGGTCGACGCGATGCTGCCGATCGCATCGGCATGACCGCCGCTCAGGTCGAGAATGCCGCAGGTGATTTCGCCGGGCGTATTGCGCAACTCGCTCGCATGCTCGACGATCGACACCTTCCAGTCGCGTCGCGCCAGTTCCTTTCGCAGCATGACGGACGCCGACTGCGTCCAGTAAATCAGCGGACGCTGCCCGTTACCGCTTCCCCCGCCGGCGCTCTTATCGCGCGTTATTGGCATATTCATAACGAACCATCACTTTCTCCACTCCGCGAACCATTCGCGTGCGCTGCGGCCGGCGGCACATGGCCGCGTGTCCGCGCTGCGTTTCCGCAGCTTTGGCGAAGATCGAAACTGCACACGGCGAGAACCCCCGGAGGTCGAGCCGGATGTCATCCGGCCTCGTTGCTATCGAACTCGAAGGAAACGCGCAGCCGCGGGAGCCACGACGTTCCGGCTTTGATGCTACGCGCCGCCAGGCGGGGCACGTCGGCAAACGGGAAATCCGTCCGCATGTGCGTCGCGTGGTACACGACCGTCGCGCCCGATGCCGAACCGGATGGCCGCCAACCCGCTCCCGGAATGACCGCAGCATTTCATCCGTTCCGGAATCTACACCCCGTTTCGAGATGGCCGTGTTACCAAAAGATAAACATGATTCAGCCCATTACGCCACCGGTTGGCCCGCACAACGCGCCTTTGACCACTGAAATTTGATTATCTATGACTATTCCCGTCAATCAGTGGAAAATCCCACTTTTCGGCCCGATCGGTGTATCCATTGCGCGCAATTTTCACCGAAATCCCGGAATAAAGCCGGACGTCCCGTTCGGCGAGTCGATAATCGCGGCGCGCATGCCCCGCCGGCACCGCACCGCGAACGTACGCGCCCGGGTCGTCCGTTACAGCGTCGTAACCAAACGCCGGCGCCGCCGGTCAGGTCCGCAGTGCCGCCTCGCGTTGCCGGGCCTGCCGATCGTGCAGGCTGCCACGGACCGAAACGCCGTCGCCCGGCGTGAAACCGGCGGTGCCGGCCATCTCCTCCTGCAATGCAGCATAGCCATCCATCACGAAGCGCGTGAGCTCGTCCCGAAAACGCGCCGAGCCGAAGTATTCGGCATTTGCGCGGCACGCGTGCGGGTCGAACGAACCGCGCGGCAGTGCTTCGAAGTGGGCTAGCGCGTCGACCAGCGCATCGACCGTCTGCGCGCGATAGAACAGGCCCGTTGCGCCGGCGCACGGCCACGCGCGCACCGACTCGCGCACGCCGCCCTTCCCGTACGCGATCACGGGCGTGCCGCACGCCTGCGCCTCGACCGGCGAAATGCCGAAATCCTCTTCGGCCGCGAACACGAACGCGCGTGCGCGCTGCAGGTGGTCGTGCAGCACATCGAACGGCTGGTAGCCGAGCAGCGTGACGTTCGGCCCGGCGAGCGCGCGGATCTTCGCCATTTCGGGGCCGTCGCCGATCACGACGAGACGGCGCTCCGGCGTACGCGAGAACGCGTCGACGATCAGGTCGATCCGCTTGTACGGCACGAGCCGCGACGCGGTCAGGTAGAACGCGTCCTTGTCCGTGCGCAGCGACAGATGGTCGACGTCGACAGGCGGATAGATCACCGTCGCCTCGCGCCGGTAGGTCTTGCGGATGCGGCGCGCGATGAAGTGCGAATTCGCGGCCACGCGATCGACGCCGTTCGCCGAGCGCGCATCCCAGTTGCGGATGTAATGCAGCAGCGCCCGCGCGATCGCCGATTTCGGCCCGCGCGCGAGCCCCGCCTCGTTCAGATACTGGTGCTGCAGATCCCATGCATAGCGCACCGGCGAGTGCACGTAGCTGGCGTGGAACTGGTCCGGGCCGCTGAGCACGCCTTTCGCGACCGCGTACGAGCTCGACAGCACGATGTCGTATTCCGACAGGTCGAACTGTTCGATCGCGAGCGGAAACAACGGCAGATAGCCGCGGTAGCGCTTGCGCGCGAACGGCAGCTTCTGGATGAAGGACGTGCGTACAGCGCGGCCGCGCAGGCAGTCCCGATCCTCGAGGAAATCGACGAGGCTGTAGATATCGGCCTGCGGAAAGCAGTCGATCATGTGCGCCAGCACGCGTTCGGCGCCGCCAGGCACGACCAGCCAGTCGTGAACGATCGCAATCTTCAAGTACTGCCCCCGGGTTCTTCATTCACATTCGATGTCGGCAGATCGCGCAGTGCAGTGCGGACGCCGTGACATGCCAATTATCGGAAAGCCCCGGCACGGCCGGTGTGTGCTACCGCACATTGCGCCGCTGTCGGCGTGCGCATTGCCGCGCGGCACGCCGGCCGCGCGAAACCGCAGCGTGAGTGCGCTTTCGAACAGACCGGCGCGCGCGGCATCCGCATCATGACCATTGCCGCACCGCACGGAACGAACGCGTCCGTGCGGTACAGCGTGCTGAAGGCTTCACGCGAGGACCGCATCATGGAATGGCATTGTTGTGAATTCGAACATCTGAGCGCCGTCGATCTCTATGCAATCCTGCGCGCGCGCAACGCCGTGCTGGTGGTCGAGGATGCACACACGCATCTCGACATCGACGGCAAGGACGCCGGCGCGCTGCACGTGTATGCAAGCGTGCACAACGGCGACACGGCGGAAGTCGCGGCCTACGCGCGCATCCTGCCCGGCGACGACATCGATCCGGATGTCGTGATCGACAAGGTACTGACAAGCGAGGCGTGCCGCGACGGCGATACGCTCGAACGCCTGATCGAACGCGCGCTGACCGCCGCGCTGGCCGCGTGGCCGGACGCGGCGCTCCGCACGCACGTTCCCGCGCCGCGCCAGGCGTTCTACAAACGCTTCGGATTCCGCAAGGCGTACGGCCCGTATCTCGAACTGGGCGCGCCGTTCGTCGGCATGATCCGGCCGGCCGATCGTGCCGCCGGTGCGCTGCGTCAACTGCTGTCCCGGGCCGTTTCGACGCCCCGGCCCCGAAACGAAGACGTGCTCGCCGACGGCCGCGCGCACAACCGGCTGCCCGCCGATACCGGAGCCAATCGATGACCCGCACCCTTCGCCCGGTTCCCGAACCCGACCTGCCGCGCATCCTGCCGGTCATCCTCGCCGGCGGCTCGGGCACGCGCCTCTGGCCGCTGTCGCGCGAGCAGTATCCGAAACAGCTGATCGAGCTGACCTCGAACGAATCGCCGCTGTCGGCGACGGCGCGCCGCCTGAACGGCATCGCGAACGCGTCGCTCGGCGACACGCTGCTGCTGGTGTGCGGCGAACAGCATCGCATCATGAGTGCCGCGCAAGTGGTCGACCGTGCGGCGCCGGCGCGCATCCTGCTCGAGCCGGCCGCACGCAACACGGCACCGGCGCTCACGCTCGCCGCGCTCGACGCGAGCGTGCTCGCGGACGATCCCGTGCTCGCGGTGATGCCGGCCGATCACGTGATCGCCGATGTCGGCGCATTCCAGGACACCATCGCACGCGCGGCGCGTTACGCTCAGGAAGGCGCGATCGTCACGCTCGGCGTGCTGCCGCGCCGCGCGGAAACGGGCTACGGCTATATCCAGGTCGGCGAGCCGCGCACGGGCCGCCACGGCGGACAAGGCGGCTACTCGATCGGGCGCTTCGTCGAGAAACCCGACGCGACGCTCGCCGAACGCTACCTGCAGTCGGGCGACTACTGGTGGAACAGCGGGATTTTCGTCACGCGCGCGTCGGTCTGGCTGAAGGCGATCCGTGCACTGGCGCCCGAGATCCATGCGGCCTGCGAGGCGGCGTGGCGCGCGGGCGTCGCCGAGGATCCGTTCTTCCGGATCGACGCGGCGGCGTTCGACGCCTGCCCGTCCGACTCGATCGACTATGCGGTCATGGAGCGCCTCGCCGAAAGCAGCGAGCTCGGCATCGAAGGGATCGTGGTGCCGCTCGCGGCCGGCTGGTCGGACGTCGGCACGTGGGACGCGATCTGGGAAATCATGCCGAAGGACGATCACGGCAACGTCGCGCGCGGCCCGATTGTGTTCGAAGACACGCAGGACAGCTTCGTGCGTTCGGAGGGCCGGCTCATCGCATGCGTCGGGATGAAGGACGTCGTCGTGATCGAAACGCCCGATGCGGTGCTGGTCGCGAACAAGCACGACGTGCAGCGCGTGAAGAACATCGTCGCACGCCTGAAGAGCGACCGGCGTCCGCAGGCGAGCGAGCATCGCAAGGTGCAGCGTCCGTGGGGACATTACGATTCGATCGATCTCGGCGAACGGTTCCAGGTGAAGCGGATCGTCGTCGAGCCCGGCAAGCGGCTGTCGCTGCAGATGCACTACCACCGTGCGGAGCACTGGATCGTCGTGCGCGGCACCGCGAAGGTGACGCGCGGCACCGAGACGTTCCTGCTCAGCGAGAACGAATCGACGTACATCGCCGTCGGCGAGGTGCATCGCCTCGAGAATCCCGGCCGGATTCCGCTCGAGATCATCGAGGTGCAATCGGGCAACTATCTCGGCGAAGACGATATCGTGCGCTTCGACGACCAGTACGGACGCGCGGTCGTCGACGCGCTGCCGGAAACACGTGCGGTGCCGCTCGCTTCGCGTGAACCGCATGAGCGGGTTGTGGAAGGAGATATCGTGCGGTAAGCGCGTTAAGCGCGGGCAGTGCACGGTAGCGCGCGCATCGCGTCGTCAATCGATGCCGCGCTGCGACCAGCGTGCCTGCCTCAGCGATTCGCGCACGCGCGGCAACTGCGACGTGTCCGCGCCCACCGTCACGCCTGTCGCGAGCGGCTGTACGACCGCCGCCCCGCACTGCTCCACCTTCGATCCTCCTGCATCCGGGTGGCCCGCGGTACAGCCTCCTCCGCCACCGCCCACCTGCACCGGCATCCCGCCGATCGCGGACAACCGGTTATCCGCGATCCGGTATTGCGACACGTTTCCCCATACGCGAATGCCGGCGAACCGCGCGCGCGACACGCGGTTGCCGACCACGACCACGCGCGTCACCGAGCCCGACCACGTACTGACGTCGATCGCGGCCTGCTGCGTCAGCGGACGCGGATCGGTGCGCGCGGTCGCGGTCTGGATATCCGAGATCTCGTTGTTCTCGACCAGCACGCCGGACGCGCCGTAGGTCCGGAAGCTGTCCTCCTGCGCGACGAGAATGCCCGCACTCACCTGCACGTTGCGTACGATGTTGTTCGCGATCGTCACGTCCGCGCCGCCGACCACCGTGATGCCGCGCCCCCACGCATTGCCCTCGAGCGAGTTGCCGGTAATCAGCACGTTGCGGCTGAGCACGCCGTCGCCCTGGTAGCTCACCACCGCAATCATGTCGTCGCCGGTGCCGCGCACGACGTTACCCTGCACGAGCACGTTGCGCGCGCCGTGCGTGATGTGGATGCCGTCCGCCAGCGTCGCCAGCACCTCGTTGCCGACGATCGCGACATCCGCTCCGCCGAACACGAAAATGCCGCCTCCGCCGCCGTCGATCGCGTTGTCGAGCACCTGGACGCCGCGACCGGTCACTTCGATCTTGGTCGATTTCGGCGTTTCCATCCGCGTCGAGCCGGTTCCTGCGAGCCTGAATCCGACGATCGTCGTACCGTCGCCGCGCATCTCGATCGTCTGGTCGTCCGGCACGGTCGCGATCAGCGTCGCGCCGTAACCCGACAGCACGACCTGCGCTTGCCGAACGACGAGCGAACGGCCGACGATGTAGCGCCCCGGCGCGAACACGAGCCGCTGGCCGGGATGCAGCGCGTCCAGCGCGCGTTGCAGCGCGTCGGCCTGATCCACGCCGTCGGGTGCGGGGTCGACATGCGCATCCGGCACAGTCGCGCGGATCGCGCCCTGCGCCGCGGGTACGGCCGCTGCCGCTGCGTGCGCCGCCAGCGCGGGACTACCCATCGCCCATACGCCGAGCATCGCGCAGCAGAGACGGGAAAGGCATCGGCGTCTATGCATGCCGGCCGCTTCCACGCGTGTCATGCGGCCTGCGGGCGCACGACCGCCCCGCGCCCCGGCCACGACGGGAATCCGGCCACCCGCGCGATCCCCGTGCGCAACGCGATCAGGTAGACCGCCATCGGAACCGCCACGCCGGCGAGCGTGCCGAGCGCGAGGTGAGCCGCGAGACTGCCGACGCCCGCGCGCATCAGCACGATGCGCACGCCGGCCATCACCACGATATGCATCAGGTAGATCGGCATCGACGCCCACCCGACCACTGCCAGCCACCCGGCCCGCGCGGGGGACGATGCGTACCGGTACGCGAACTGCAGCATCAGCGCGATGCCGGCGAACGCGGCGGGCACGGCCCAGATGCTCGTTGCACCGCCCAGGCCGTGCGCCAAAACGACCGCCGCGACGAAGACCGCCGCCGTCACCGCGCATGCGGCTGGATCGCTGTGGCGTTCGAGCCAGCCCGGCAACGCGCGCGACGCAACGATACCGGCCACGAAGAACGGCCAGTTCATCAGCGTCGTCGACAGGATGCCCCATTGCGTCGCCGCGCCGATGGCCAGCCCGAGCACCGCGCTTGCAATGAGCGCGCCGCGAATGCGCGACGGCATCGGCACCTGTGCAAGCGCAGGCACCCGCCGTGCAAGCAGCCGGACGCCGATCATGCAAAGCATCAGCGCATACAGGAACCAGAACTGCGCGAACGGCCGCCAGCCGATCGCCAGCAGGTCGTCGAGCGTGAACGGATGATTGGTGCCGTGCGACGCCATCGCGATCTGCACGCCGCCTTGCAGGACCGACCACAGCAGGTACGGATAGGCGATCGTCCGCACCTTCGCCCCCATGAACCGGTGCGGCGCGCTGCGCAGCGAGCCGCACACGTGCAGCCCTGACAGGTAGAAGAACAGCGGCATGTGGAACGTGTAGATCACATAGTCGATCCATGCGAACACGGTATCGGGCAGGCCCGCCGGCACGAGGCCCGACGACGCGGCTCCGCGCAACACGTGTCCGTAGACGACAAGAATGATTCCCGCGCCACGGGCGACGTCGAGACTGGTTTCGCGTGCGGTCGTAGTCATGTGAGCGGTCGATGCGGCGGCCCCGTCAGGGCCCGCACGCGTTGCGAGTGGTCATGAGACGCTCCACTCTATGCATGCCAGCGGCGAAAGACTGTGGGCTGGACGACAGTTAGCCGATGTCGGGCGCATGCCGGATCGCGGCGACCCGCGCGGCTGCGGGCGACACACGTTGCGGCCGCTTCGCGAACCACCGGAACACGACGATCAGCAGCACGACCGGTACGAAGTTGCGTCCGCTGAACAGGTTCGGAATCCGCAGGATTTCCATCAGCGACACATAAAGCACCGCATGCGCGCAACACCAGAAGCCGTTCCCGCTCCGCCAGCCCGCGTAGCCGCGACCGAACACCCAGCCGGCAAACGCCGCGTTCAGCAACCCGAACCAGCCCCATTCGTAGAAATGAACGAAGATGCCCGACAGATTGTTGAACTCGGGGTCGGCGTAGCTGTTCAGGAACAGGTCGAGACTGCCGCCCGAATCGAGCCACGGCTGCAGCGTTGCGCCGATCACCGGGAAGCGCAGCAGCCAGTCGAACGTGAACATCGGATGCCCGCTGCCCCAGCCGAGCACGTTGAGAATCCCTGCGCCGTTGTTCAGCGAAGTCGAGTAATACAGGCCCAGGCGTTCGAGCGCGAAATCGAAGATGTTGTCGTAGATGTTGATGTAGTAGGTTTCCCACGAACGGTTGTATTCATTCACGATGAACAGGCCGAGCAGCAGCGGAATCGCCGCATACGGCCCGAGCGCCAGGAGCCGCGAACGCTTGCGGCCGAACCGGAACCGCACGACCATCAGCGCGAACGGCAACACCACCTCGATGATCGCGAGCCGCTCCGCGAAGATGAAGCTGCGCAGCAGCGTCAGCACGGTGAGCACGGCCAGGTACGCCTTGTAGCGGTTGAACCCCTTGACCGGCGTCCTGAACACGTAGAAATACAGCGCGACGAACGGCGCCGTCGCCTGCGTGAAGGTGCTCAGGCCGGTGACGCGCCCTTTCAGTTCGATCAGCTCGAACGTGTTCGCCGTGCCGGACAGGAACGACAACAGCACGGCCGGATGCGCGAGGATGCCGCTCATCATCACGAGATAGCCGAACAGCGAGAGCGCGAACACGAAATCGAGCACGCGCGGCGACAGCTCGACCGGCCCGTCGTTCGGCGCGCGCCGGAACTGCGCGTCGGTCGCCGCAAACCACGCGGACGCGGTCAGCACCAGCAGGAACAGGCCGCCCGCGAACGCGGCGTAGCCGTCGAAATAGATGCGCGTGATCGACTTCTGATCGCCGAGCAGGCCGATCGACAGCATCGCGTACAGCGGCAGGATGAAGATCAGCACGAGCCGCGCCGGATCCTCCCACCAGTAACCCGCGTAACCGGCAGCCCGGCGCACCGTCGCCGGCTGTCGCTGCCGCACGCGCACGCCGGCCGCCACTCGTTTGTTCATGATGTTTGTTCCATCGCTTCCCGTGCGCGCACCGCGCGAAACCCCGGTGCCGCGCGTTCGCCGCTCAGCGCGCCGGCCGCCGCGCCGCCATCGCGCCGGCAAAGCCGGACGCGGCCTGATGGGTGTTCGCCTCCGTGTATCCGTAGTCGTACCGTCCCGGCATACCCTTGAAGTCGTTCAGGATCACGCCGCGTACGTCGATGTGCGCTTGCTCGAGCCGCCGTGCGCTTTCGTCGAGTTCCGTCAGCGTCGTCACGCCGCTGCGCGCGACGAGGAACACGGTTCCGGCCAGGCGCCCGAGCACCAGCGCGTCGGCCACCGGCAGCAGCGGCGGCGCATCGATCACGACCATGTCGTAGCGCGACGCGACGCGCTCGATCAGTTCGGCGAGCGCGGGCTGCAGCAGCAGTTCGCCCGGATCGGGCACGACGTTGCCCATCGGCATGAAATCGAGGCCGGGCATCGCGTCGCGCTTGATCGCCTGGTCGAGCGCGTGCGTGCCGGCCACCACATCCGCCAGGCCCGGCGCGCGGCTGTAGCGAAACCGCTCGTGCAGCGAGCCCTTGCGCAGGTCCGCGTCGATCAGCAGCACGCGCCGCTTCGCGGCGCCCACCAGCGACGCGAGATTCGCGGCGACGAACGACTTGCCGACGCCCGTCGTCGGCCCCGAGATCAGCACGACGCGGTTCGGCGCGTCGGGCATCGACAATTGCAGCGCCGTGCGGAAATTGCGCAGGCTTTCGAGCGCCGCGCCCTCCGGAGCGCCCGGCGGTTCCGGCGTGCGCGCGGCGCGCCGCCGCGCTGCCTTCGACGGCGGCCCGGCTTGCCCCGACGCGGGGCTGTGCGGCACCGCCGCGAACACCGGCAGGCCTGTCGACCATTCGATTTCCTCGGCGTCGCCGACCGTGCCGGCGACACGCTGCCGCACGATCACGACCGCGGCGCCGGCCAGCAGGCCGAGGATCAGCGACGCAATCACGGCCATCCCGCGATGCGGCCCGGTGGGCGTCTCGGCGACCTTCGCGGCATCGACGATCCGCACGGTACCGGTCTTGCTGGCCCGCGCAAGGATCATCTGCTGGCGCGTGTTGAGCAGGTTCGTGTAGAGCGCAGTATCGACGGCCACGTCGCGCTGCAGCTGCAGCACGCCCTGCTCGACGGTCGGCAGCTGCTGGATCTGCTTGCGCACCGTGTCGAGCGAATGCTGTGCGTCGGCGAGCTGCGCGTCGACCGCGACGACGGCCGGATGCTTCGGCATGAACCGCGTCAGCAGCTCTTCGCGGCGCTGCTGCAGCGTCTGCACGCGCGTCTCGATGTCGACCGACTGCTGCCGCAGCGCCAGCCCTTCGTCGCTGGTGTTGACGGTGCCGTGCGACGCGCGGAACGCGTTGAAGCGGCTTTCCGCCTGTTCGAGCTGCGCCTTCAGTTGCGGCAACTGCGCGTCCATGAAACGGATCAGCTTGTCGGCCGCCGCGGACTTGCGCTGTGTGTTCTGCGCCAGATACGCGTCGCCTACCGCGTTCAGCACGCGGCTGTCATGCACGGGATCGGTGCCGTCGAGCGTCACACCGATCATGTTCGACTGCTTGCCGCGCTCCGAGATCAGCGCGTTCTTCTGCAGCCACGCCGTCGCCTCCTCGTCCGCGTAGCGCGTCAGGTCGAAGCGCGCGCCGGGCTCGCCCGCGACGCCGCGCACGAACACGTCGAGCGGCCCCTGCGGCGTCTCGACGTGCAGCGGCTGGCCGATCCTGCCCTGCCATACTGGGCCTGTCCGGCCGAGCAAGCCCGTGCGCTGCAGCGTATAGGCGCCGTCGTTGCCGACGGTCAGCGCGAAACGCTTGCCGAGGAAACGCTTCGGCACGTCGAAGGTCGCTACGTCGATGCGCTCCGTACCGTACACGTAACCGCCCGGCAGCGGCGACGACAGCCCGTCGGCCGCGTTCACGAACCGCCAGCCGACGATCGGAAGGTAATGCGGCCGCGCGTCGACGGCCAGGTTGGTATCGTCGACCGCCCGCGCCATCACCGCGCGCGATTTCAGCACCTCGATCTCGGTCGATGCATCGGTCTTCAGGTCGAACACCGACGACGGATCGCCCGGCGGCGAGTTCGGCTTCGACTCGGTCGGAGTCTGCTCGACCTGGAACAGGATGTCGGTCCGGTAGACGGGACGCGCGCAGAGCGCATAGACGGCCCCGGCAAGCGCGCCCGCGAGCGCCGTGCACAGGATCAGCCGCCGGCCGCAGACCAGCATGGTCCAGTAGCGGCGGTACGGATAGGACGGCCGCAACGCGGGCCCGTCGTGCTGGTCAGGCAGGGTCAGTGAGTTCATGCAGGATCAGTCCCGTAGGCGCGACGAGTCGCGATTGCGAAATCGGTCACGAGGTTCACGGCGAAATGGCCTTGGCCGTCAGCGCGCCCTGCGCGGACGACGGAATCAGCAGGTTGACGACACGGCTCCAGCGCACCAGCGACGACGCATCGACGAACACGACATCGCGACGCTCGAGCGGGAACCGGTCGGCCAGCGCGAACGAGGCCGGCGAACTCCCGTCGAGGTGAAAGACCTGCGGCCGGTTGCCGGGCCCGCGCCGCACCACGTACACCTGCCGCGCGTCCGCCGTGTACTGGCTGACACCGCCCGTGTCGCCGAGCGCTTCGCCGAGGCTCATCCGGCCGTCGGTCAGCGTCAGCGTCGCCGGACGCGACACTTCGCCGAGCACGAACACCTTGCTGTCGCTCGCCGCCCGCACGCGCACGAGATCGCCGTCGTGCAGCAGGATGCTGGTCGGGTTGATGCCGGCAGCCAGCAGGGCCGGCAGGCTCACCATCACGGTCTTGTCGCCGCGCGTCACCGACACCCGGGAGCGGTCGGCCGTCGCGGTGAAGCCGCCCGCGCGGTCGATTGCCTCGGGCAACGTCATGGGCATGTCGTTGACGATCTGCAGTCCCGGCGTGCGCACTTCGCCGTCGAGATAAACACGCTTGCTGCGGTATGCCTGGACGCGCACCGCGATCTGCGGCTTGCGCACGTATTCGCCGAGCCGCTTCGTCAGCACCGCGCGCGCCTGTGCCTCGGTCAGCCCTGCCACGTGCACGAGGCCCGCATAGGCGAACTGCACGCTGCCGCTCGCGTCCACCGTATAACCGGTCGCGACCGAGCTGGCGCCGACGCCGTCGCCGCCGCCCGTCGTCTGGGTCGTCGGCAGGTTCAGTTCCGGGTGATCCCAAACGACGATGCTCAGCACGTCGCCGGGGCCGATCACGTACGGCTTCGGCGTGCCGAACAACTGGCGGATTTCCGCGTCGACGCTGGCCGACCGTGCCGCATGCTGCTGCTCGACGAACGCCGGCGTGATCTCGATCAGATCCTCGCCCGATACGCTCTGAACGCCGTCGAGGCCGCCCGAACCCGATGCGTCGGCACCCACGCGCGCATTCGCGTCGCGTTCGGCAGGCGCGCGATACGTCATGCCCGGCGCCAGCGCGCACGCGCTCAGCGCGCACACGGAGGCCGCCAGCGCCACGCGCGACAGCCAGCGCGTGCGTGACAGCAGCCTGCCGGCCGTCGATTCCTTTTGCGTCGTCGTTGACATGGTGTCCTTCCGAAACTGTGCGGTAACCCGCCAAACGCGGCGGGCTCCGGCATTACGCTTGCCAGCGCGGCTCGCCATGCGGCGCCGCGCCTCCCTCGTCACCGCACGTCATTCCGTACGATTCGTCATGAACTGCTCTTCGTCACTTTCGTCGCTTTCATCGCTCGTCTGCATCCTGTCGGCCGGTTTCGCGTGCGCTGCCAGCGCGCAATCCGCGCGGTCCGACCCGGCCGACGCGCCGGCCTTCGCATCGTCGGCGCTGATTGCGCCGGCACCGCTGCAGCGTTCGGCGCAAACCGCGATTGCCGGCATCGCAACCGCGGCATCCGATGCCGCGGCACCGGACCTTGCGCTTCCCGGCATTCGCACCGCCGCGGAACCGGCATCGCGCGCCCGCAGCACGCTGCGGCGGCCGCTCGTGCCGGGCCGTCCGAGCCGCCCAAAAGCGGCCAGCGCGCCCGCCGACGACGCGTGGCGCAGCGACACGCTGTACGCATCGCCGTACACGACGTCGCCGCCCTATGCGCAGCCCGGCGATCCGGACTGATGCGATCCGGCCGGTCATGCACGGGCGTGACGGCGCCTGCACCGATACAGGATTGGACACCGCCGCGACAGGCGCGTCTGTGAGCGAGCCCACCGAACGCCGATCTTCATACGAAGCGCGGATCGAACCCCGTAATCCGCGCAACCGCGACGCGATGCGCGTCACGAACTTCCGACCGATACGTTCGCGTACGGCCGCCCGGCTGCGTCGGGTGCCGACGGATCGGCGACGCGTGCGGCCGGCCAGCCCGGGTCGCCGCCCAACGCCTGCATGCAGAGATCGATCACGGCGGCCGTTCCCGCCGCGCCGTACAGCGCGTGATCGACCTGCGGCATCAGGTGCAGGCGCACATGGCGCGAGCGCCGAAACGCGCACTCGACCGCGCCGAAGTGGCGCCGGACGTCGTCGATGCCGGGATCGAGCGCGCCGTACACGAGCATCGTCCACACGTTGCGCTGCGCGAGTTCGCGCATCACGCCGCGCGGCGTGCCGGCGCGCGGCTTCCAGCCGACGCGCGCGGCCGCCGCCTTCACCGGCACGCTGATGCGCGCGATACCGTTCGCCGCCACCGCGCGCAGGATCGGACGCAGGTCGCGCCGCTCGGCGACGAGCCGCTTCCAGCGCCGCCAGTCGCGCACCGACAGCCAGTAGCCGCGCACGGAGTTGATCCGCTGCTTCTGCGCCGCTTCGAGCGTGAGGCCGGCCGGCCACACGAAGCGCGCGAGATTGATCGCGATCACGCCGCCGAGCGACGCGGTTTTCACCGCCGCATGCAACGCCGCATACGCGCCGGAACAGATGCCGGCCGCGATCACGTCCGGATGGCCGATCGCGCGCAGCCAGTCCGCCGCCGCCGCGACGTCCTCGATCGCCTGCGGCGAATACACGACGCCCGCCTGGTCGTCCGGCGCACCGGGCCCGCTGTCGCCGACGCCGGTCACGTCGATCCGCAACGTCGTCACGCCGGCCCGCGCCAGTGCGCGCGCGATGCGCGCGCCGAAGCGCCCCTCGCCGCTGCGCGGATTCGTCGACGTGTTCGCGATCACGAGCGCCGGGCCGACCGGCGTTGCCGGCCGGGTCTCCGCCGGACGGCACAGCACGCCGACCAGCCGGCCCGGGCCGACCGCGACGACCTGCTCCGTCATGTCGCCCATGTCGAGCGCGACGGCCGACTCGCCGCTCCACATGCCGACCGTGTGCGGTGAAACGCGGGCTGCGACGGCCGTATCCGGTGCGCGCTCGACGATCCAGTTCACCAGCGCGTCGATCGCCGCGTGCGGCAGGCGCGAGCGCGTGCCGTCCAGCATCGTCGTCGGCCATTCGCGGAACGGATCGCACGTCACGTCCACGCCGCGCGCCAGCAACGCGTCGCGCAACGCGGGCCCGTCGCCCTGCTCCGGCTGGATCAGCAGCATCGCGCCGGGCAGCGCGGGCGCGTCGCGCACCACGTCGCACAGATCGGTCGCCTTCAGCGCATCGACGAGATCGGCCGGGTAGCGATGCCCGAGCACGTTCATGCACGGTTCGTCGCGGTGCGCGACACGGATCGCGGGCGGCGTCGTATCGAGCCACTGGCGATGCACGAACGACAGCTCGCGCAGGTATGCACGGCCGCGCACGACCGGCGACAGCGCCACCATCGCATCGACGCGCGACGACGTGTGCCGGCCCGCGCCCGCGGCGGCCAGCATCGCGAACAGCGCACCCGCGCGGAGGCCGACGAGCGTCAGCGCGGTCACGCCCGCTTCGTCGCGCAGCAGGTCGATCGCGCGATGAATGCTGTCGAGGCTGGCGGCATGCCGCCCGGCGTCGAGATCGTCGCCAGCCGAATCGCCGGCGCACGGATAGTTGAACCGCAACACCGTGACGCCCGCGCGGGCGAGACGTTCCGCGATCGCCCGCATGAGCTTGTGCGTCCACGCGGCCTCGTGACCCAGCGATTCGCACAGGATCACGCCCTGCCCCGTCTGTCCTTCGTGCAGCCACCCCACACAGCTGCCGAACGTTATCGGTTTCACTCGGTACTCCTCGGATCGGTATTTGTTATTCCATGCGCACGCGCGCCGGCGGCTCCACCGGATTGCGCGGCTGCGCGATTCCCGCGGCGGGTCTGCGACAGCATGAAGACCGGCGGCGGTCTTCCGCCGCGCCCCTGCGCGGCCCGCTCACCGTGTTCCATGTGTCGCACTGCCCCACGCGCGAGCCGACCTCGCGCAAGCGTGCGCCGGCCGGCATGCGTGACATTCGCCGCGTTGCACCGGCTTCATCCGCTCGCGGGCCGGTCGTGCTGCCGGTTGCAGGCTACGCCTGCATCACTTCCGCCGCGGACGAAACAGTGCATCTGATTAGATCATTCGGCCCGATCGGCCTTCGGTGCGCCAGCTTACAAATGCATTCATCACCGCGGCGATACAACACGGCGCGCCCTTTCGTGATTCGTTCCGCTTGTGTGAACGGAATCCGCGAACGGTAGGCTCGCGAACAATGCATCGCCGCACGGCCCGTATCATGGCCGCCATACGATGCGACGGAGCCGTGCCGGCATCACCGGAACGGGTCGCGAATCCTCGCAGCCGGGTCAGCGCCGACCGGCCGCGCATCCGCACGGCAGCACGCAACCCGCCGCCATGCGACACCCAACGGCGCCGACCGAGCGAATGTCAAACCTCAAGAAGAACTTCCTGCTGCTGCTGACGCTGCAGATTTCGATGTATGCGGTGCCACTGCTGATCGCGCCGCTGCTGACGCACGCGCTGGGCCCGGAAGGCTATGGCCAGCTCGCGTTCTCGCTCGCGGTCATCGCGTATCTCACCAATTGCACGAGCTACAGCTTCGACCTGACCGCGACGCCGCGCATCGCGCTCGCCCGCGACGACCGCGCCGAACGCTCGCGCATCTTCTGGGCGACGCTGTACGCGCAGATCGGGATCGCGGCCGTCTGCTTCGTCGTGCTGGTGGTACTGACGCTCGTGATCGGGCGCTTCGGCGAGGATCGCGACCTGCTGCTGATCGGGTTCGGCATGGTCGCCGGCGTGGCATTCACGCCCGGCTGGTATTTCCAGGGCATGGAGAAGCTGCGCGCGCTCAGCCTGATCCTGTTCGTCGGCCGCGTGCTGAGCCTTCCCGCGATGTTCGCCGTCGTGCACAGCCCGGCGGACATCGATCGCGCGATGATCGTCAACGCCGCCGTGCCGGTGCTGTCGGCGATCGCGCTGGCCGTCTACCTGTATCTCCATCGCGAAATCGACTTCGTGCGCGTCGGCGTTTCCGACATTGCCGAATCGCTGAAAGGCGGCTGGCAGGTGTTTCTCGCATCCACGTCGATCGCGTTCTATGCATCGACCAACACCGTGCTGCTCGGCTTCGTGTCGGGCAACGTCGCGGCCGGCTACTTCGCCGCCGGCGACAAGCTGATCCGCGCGGCGCTCAGCATGCTCCAGCCGCTGAAGGCCGCCACCTATCCACGCATCAGCTACCTGATGCGGCATGCGCGCAACGACGCGTTCTCGTTCCTGCGCAAGCTGTTCGTCGTGCAGGTCGTGATGGTGCTCGGCATCTCGCTCGTGATCTTCTTCGGTGCGCCGCTGGCGGTGCGCATCCTGTACGGCCCGTCGTACGAACCGACGGTTCACGTGCTGCGCTGGATGGCGTTCATCCCGTT
The DNA here is from genome assembly GCF_003233675.1 of Burkholderia sp. JP2-270. Lineage (NCBI taxonomy): Bacteria > Pseudomonadati > Pseudomonadota > Betaproteobacteria > Burkholderiales > Burkholderiaceae > Burkholderia > Burkholderia sp. JP2-270. The sequence goes on from NZ_CP029825.1 coordinate 366,026, forward strand.
CATGGCCGGCATGACCGACCTGTTCGGCGTGCAGACCATGCTGCCGCTCGGCATGAAAACTGCCTTCACGCGCATCCTGATGTCGTCCGGTATCCTGAATATCGTGCTTCTGCCGGTGCTCGCGAAGTATTTCGCCGAACTGGGCGCCGCCGCCGCCGTGCTGCTCGCGGAGGCCGCGGTTGCCGCCGCGCTCGCGGCCGTGGTCTATCGCGCCGGCATCCCGCTGCTCGGCAGCTCCGTTGCGCGCCGCTAGCGTGAGGCCGTACGACGGCACGGCACGGGCCGCCCGCGCCGGAAGACTCGAACCCGCTTCACCGGAGCTGCTCATGGCAGACCTGACCATTGCAATCTGCAACTACAACCACGGCGCCTATCTGCGTGCCGCGATCGACTCCGCGCTCGCCCAGACCGTGCACGGCATTCGCGTGCTGGTGATCGACGACGGATCGACCGACGATTCCCGCGACATCATCCGCTCGTACGGCGAGCGCATCGCGTCGGTCTTCCAGGAGAATCGCGGCCAGGTCGCCGCGTACAACCGCGCGCTCGAGCATATCGCGACCCGATACGTCATCCTGCTCGACGCGGACGACCTTCTCTATCCCGACGCCGCCGCCCGCGTGCTGGCCGCGTTCGCGGCCGGCGACTTCGTGAAGGTGCATTTCCGGCTCGACGTGATCACGCGCGACGGCGCCGCAACCGGCGTCACCGTCCCGCAGTCGGGCGTCGACACGGATTGCGGGCGCCTGCTGCGTGCGGGCTGGCTGTATCCGTCGCCGCCCGCGTCGGGCAACGCGTACCTGAGCGACGCGCTCCGTCGCATCTTCCCGGTGCCCGTCACGGCCGACAACCTGCACGGTGCCGATTTTTATGCGATCTACGGGATCGCGCTGCTCGGCGCCGTCCACATGATCGACGCGTCGCTCGGCGGTTATCGCGTTCACCAACCGGCCGCACACGCCGCCGGCGACGCGAACCGCGATACCGCCGATCTCGCGTTCGCCAATGCGGAGGACGCAGCCACGGGGGCGTCGAAGGCTGAACGCCGATGGTCGACGCTGCGCACGATTGCCCGCTCGCGGCTTCACGAAGCGCTGCCGCGCGAACCGTTCGATTTCTCGATCGAGAAGGCCCGCTTCGCGAGCACGCTGTACCGTGCGCCGCTCGCGCGCCGCTGGCGCTGGTTCCTGTCCGATTCGGGCCGTTACTGGCATACGGTGCTGCGCAATCCGTTCTGGCGTCCGTTCAAGAAACTGGCTGTCGCCGGGCTGTCGCTCGCGTGCCTGCTGCCATCGTCGACGCTCAGCGACCGTGCGATCCGCTACATCGCCAATCCTCTCGCACGCGCCCGCAAGCCGTCCGATCCGCGCACCGCACGCGATCCGGGATCCCGCGCCGCCGGATAACGACGGGCCCGCTCGATTCGATGCGCACGCAACGAGACGAATCTCCTTCATCTCCACGCTTCCCGGTGCAAACGCCTGTACGCAGGTACTTCTTACCCCGCCACACGGCCGCAATCGGGAACGATGACCGCCTTTTCGTCGCGTCGCGCGGCCGTCCCGAATAAAGATCGTACGTATCGGTAGAAACACCGATGCTGTAGTCGGACTACATTCATAACATTAGTCGCTGCTGAGAGTCGCTACATCCGATTCGGCAGCGTCGGACGGCCTGTGCGTCGCCGCCCGCGTTGACCGGTCGAGCCCAACCGGTCGTAACGATTCCCCGCCTGGCCTGGCATGCCGACGCGCAACCACCCTGCATCGCCAGCCGAATGCGTCCGGTGCGAATCCACCGGACGTGCGCAGCTCCAGACATCATCCGAACAACGAGCAATACGATCATGGAGAGCAACATGCGGGACAAACTCTGGCCGGCCGTCGTGCTGGCAGCGACCCTCTGCACTACCGCCTATGCGGGCAACGCCGAATTCAACTCGCAGGGCGACGCCACCGACGCGTTCGGGTCGGCTGCCGCGCAACGGCGCGCCGACCTGCTCGTGCGCAAGATGACGCTCGACGAAAAACTTCAGTTCATTCATTCGCAATACGAAATGTCGAAGGTGCCGGGCGGCGGCGCCGGCTACATCCAGGGCGTGCCGCGGCTCGGCATTCCCGATCTCAACATGGTCGACTCGGCGACCGGTTCCGGCAGCACGTCGCAGGCCAGCACGACGTTCCCCGCGACGATCGCCGTCGCCGCGAGCTGGGATCGCCGCCTGTCGTACGACTTCGGCAAGCAGGTCGCGATCCAGTTGCGCGCGCAAGGGTTCGGCATGGGTCTCGCCGGCGGCACCAATCTCGCGCGCGAACCGCGCGGCGGCCGCCTGTTCGAGTATCTCGGCGAGGATCCGCTGCTCGCCGGCGACCTGCTCGCCGAACGCACGCTCGCGACGCAGCGGCAGAAAGTCATCGCGACCATCAAGCACTACGCGGGCAACGAACAGGAGCACGGCCGGATGGGCGGCAACACGCAGATCGACGAACGCACGCTGCGCGAGCTGTACCTGCTGCCGTTCGAGATCGCCGCGAAGCGCGGGCGGCCCGGCAGCGTGATGTGCAGCTACAACCGCCTGAACGGCACGTATGCGTGCGAGAACAATCACCTGCTGAACGACGTGCTGAAGAACGAATGGGGCTTCCAGGGCCAGGTGCAGTCCGACTGGGGCGCGACGCACAGCACCGCCGCCGCGATCAACGCCGGGCTCGACGAGGAAGAGGACGTCGGGCCGAGCGTGTACCTGACGCCGGCGGCAGTCAAGCAGGCGATTGCGAACGGCTCGGTGTCGACCGCGCGCCTCGACGACATGGTGCGCCGCAAGCTCGCCGTGATGATCCGCGTCGGCGTGATGGACGATCCGGCCAAGGGCGGCGGCACGATCGATTTCGCGGCCGCGAACCGGTTCGCGCAGGCGGCGTCCGAGCAATCTATCGTATTGCTGAAGAATGACGGAAACCAGTTGCCGCTTGCCGCGTCCGCGCCGTCGCATATCGCCGTGATCGGCGGCCATGCCGATGCGGCCGTGCTGTCGGGCGGCGGTTCGGGCAACACGCGCGACCCGGTGACGGGTTCGTTCGCGGGCTGCGGCGGCCTGACGTTCGGGTCGTCGACGGGTTGCAGCTGGTGGCGCAATCCGTGGCTGAAGGTCGACGTGCCGATCGTCGCGGCGATCCGCGCGCTCGCGCCGGCCGCGCAGGTCACGTACGCGGGCAACAGCGACCAGCAGTCGCCATTCCGCGCGTACACGCAGCAGGAGATCGACCAGGCCGCCGCGCTCGCGGGCCGCTCGGACGTCGCGATCGTCGTGGTCGCGCAGCCGGCCGGCGAGGATTTCGGCGATCTGCAAAGCCTGAGCCTCGCGAACCCGTCGAACCAGGATGCGCTCGTCGAAGCCGTCGCGCGCGCGAATCCGCATACGATCGTCGTCGTCCAGAGCGGCAATCCGGTGCTGATGCCGTGGAAGGACCGGGTGTCCGCAATCGTCGAGGCGTGGTATCCGGGCGAAGCCGGCGGCAAGGCAATCGCGAACGTGCTGTTCGGCGCCGTCAATCCGTCCGGCAAGCTGCCCGTCACGTTCCCCGCCCGCGACCAGGATTCGCCGACGTGGGGGCAAAACGGCGCGTTCGACAACGATCCCGTCTACGCGGAGAAGCTGAACATGGGCTACCGCTGGTATGACGCGCGCAACATCAAGCCGATGTTCGAATTCGGCTACGGGCTGTCGTATACGCACTTCGCGTATTCGGGGCTGTCGGTGTCGCGGCAATGGGACGGCTCGCTGAGCGTCGCGTTCACCGTGCGCAACGACGGGCGCGTCGCCGGCGCGGAAACGCCGCAGGTCTATCTGGGCGTGCCGTACAAGGACGAACCGCCGAAGCGGCTGGTCGGCTGGGAGAAGATCCGGCTGAATCCGGGCGAGGCGCGGCATGTTCGCGTCACGGTGTCGCCGCGGATGCAGAGCGTGTGGGATACGTCGCGCAACGGCTGGCGCGTCGTGCCGGGCGGGACGGTGTATGTCGGTGCGTCGTCGCGCGATATCCGGCTGCAGGGTAACTGAGCGGCGATGTGAAGCAGCCGGAAGCGCCGCGCGTATCGCGTGCGGCGCTTCCGGTCATGCGACGGCGCGACGACTGCATCGCGTCTCGACTTGTTCACTTGTTCTTGGACGCCCCCGGGCTTGCCCGCCCGCTGACGATCTTTATCGGGCCATCAGCGCCAGCAACATCGTCAGCACGGCGATGGCAGCTATCCCTGCCGCCACGCCCGCCAGATGAGCCGCGACCGCGAGGCCGGCGGGCAACCGCATCGATGGCGCATCGCCCGCCCTGCCGAGCGATCGGCCGCGGGTCGCCGGCCGGGCCCGCGATCGCGACCCAACGCCGGCCATCACGCGCCGCTCCCTTCCAGCGTGTCGAGCAACGGTTTGGCCAGATGCAAGACCTGGTACACCGTGCCCGCACCGCCGTCGTCCGGTTCGTGTTCCGATACGAGGATCCGCGTCAGCCGCCAGCGCAGCGGATCGAGGCCGACCGCGGCCACGACGACACCCGGCTGCGCCGCCGCTTCGCGGTTGCGCGCGAGCTCCCGTGCGAGCGTCGCGTCGAGATCGGCATCCGCCGGAATATCGAGCGCCTCCAGACGAGCGAAACGCCCCGTCGACGCGCTGCCCTTGCGCGCGTCGAGCGCGACCTGCACGTCGATCGGCGCGCGCCCGAAGCTGTCCGTCACGACCCGATAGCGGCCGTCCGTCACGAACCCGGCGAACGCGCGGTCATTGCGCCACAGATAAAGCGACGCGTAGCCGTTTTCTGTCGCGCCGTAGCAGCCGGCCTCGCGCAGCAGGAATCCCTTGAACACCAGTTCCGGTGTGTCGTCCCAAAGCCTGCCGCGTTCGCGGACGCGATTGCGGATGATGTCGAGGTCGTAGTCCGCCGGCAGGCGGTGCACGTAGTACGCAGTCAGCATGCGTCGACTCCTGACGAAAGAAACGGGGGAATTCCGGACGGCTTGGGGAACAGAATAGAAGGCCTTGAATCATTTGAAAATACGATGGCAGAATATTTCAATGATTCAATTTCGAAATGAATAAGTGCGATGAAAACGCTCGACATCGAAGCTGTGCAGGCGTTCGTGCTGACCGCCGACCTCAAGAGCTTCACGCGGGCCGCCGAGGCGATGGACACGACGCAGTCCGCGGTGAGCCTGAAGATCAAGCGCCTCGAGGAGGGTCTCGGCCGCCGCCTGCTGGAACGCACGCCGCGGCAGGTCCGCCTGTCGGCCGACGGCACCGCGTTCCTGGAACCGGCGCGCGAACTGGTGGCCGCGCACCAGGGTGCGGTCGACGCGTTCGGCACCGGCCAGCGGCGGCTCGTGATCGGCGTCAGCCACCATGTCGTCGGAGCCGATCTTCCGATGCTGCTTCGGCGCATCAGCGAGGCCGAGCCGGGGCTCGTGCTGGAGATCCGCGTCGCCGCTTCGCGCGACGTGCTCGATGCGTTCGACCGCGGTCAGCTCGACGCGGCCGTCGCACTGCAGCTCGGCAGCCGGCGGCTGGACGGCGAAACCATCCTGTCGGAGTCGTTCGGCTGGATGGCAGCGGCCGATTTCGAGTACCATCCGCCGCAACCACTGCGGCTCGCGACGCAGGCCGAGCCCTGCAGCGTGCGCCGCATGGCGGTCGGTGCGCTGGACGAAGCCGGTATCGCATGGACGGAAGTCTTTGTCGGCGGCGGCGTCGCGACGATCGGCGCGGCGGTATCCGCGGGGCTGGCCGTCGCGGCGCTCGGGCATCGCGTGGCGCCCGCCGGTACGGTCGACGTGGGCGCGCGATACGGACTGCCGCCATTGCCGGCGCGCGATGTCGTGCTCTACTCGGGCCTGACCGATGCGCGGGCCCGGCAGGCGCTGCGCACGCTGGGTGCGGCGCTGCGGTCGTCGGTCGGGATGCGGTGACGTCGAACGCGGCATCGACGGATCGGCATGTGCGCCGGCTGCCGAACAAAAAAGCGTTCGCCGGACGTTTCTCCGCCCTCCCGCCTCGCACGCGGTATGCTTCGACACGCGCAGCGCATCGGCCGCGGCCGATCCAGACAACATCCGGAATACGGGCGAGCGATCGCATCGATCGCGCTTGCCCATGACGATCAACGTGACTTACACCCTATCCGCTTCCCGCACGACCGAACTCGAGATCCGCAAGAGCCGCTTCATCGCGTACGCGATTCCCGTCGACGACCGCGACGCCGCGATGCAGGTGCTGCAGCGCCTGCGCGACGAGCATCCGACCGCCACCCACGTTTGCTGGGCACTACTGGCGGGCGGCCAGTCGGGCATGTCGGATGACGGCGAGCCGTCGGGCACCGCGGGCCGGCCGATTCTCGAAGTGCTTCGCCATCACGATCTCGACGGCGTGCTCGGCGCGGTCGTGCGCTACTACGGCGGCGTGAAGCTCGGCGCGGGCGGGCTGGTGCGCGCGTACACGGATGCGATCGCGTCGGCGCTGCTCGATGCCGAGCGCGTCGAACGCATCCGCCAGACGCGGCTCGCGATCGAGATCGGCTATCCCGAGGAGGCACGCGTGCGCCGCTGGATCGAACAGGCCGGGTATGAACTGGTGGACAGCGCGTACGGGATGACGGTGAAGCTCGTGATCAAGCTGCCGGAGACCGCCGAGGCCGATGCGAGAACCGAGCTGTTCGATCTGACCCAGGGGCGGTCGGGGTTTCCGGAGCTGTAACGAACTGATGCGCCCCTCCCGCTTCGCCATCACGGCCTCATGCAAATTCAGCCGAGAATTCAGATACGTCCGATAGAAAAACGGCGCGCCGAATCTTAATCTCACCGGGTTCCCGGCGACACACTCCGCAAATGCCTTGCCGTCGGGCCGGGGCACGCTGCATGAGATGCGCCTCCGGCCAAGGCAGCACGCCATGGCCGGGCGTGCTGCCATGCAGCTCATCACGCGTCGCCAATAATCAAATCAGCCACGGGATAACGGACGCATGCAGCAAATCCAAAAACTGCAAGCCCAACTTGCAGAACTCGATCAGCGCATCAAGGCGGCCCGGCGCCGCGAACGCAATGTGGTGCTGGAGCAGGTGCGCGAACTCGTCACGAGCTACGCGCTGACCGCACGTGAAATCTTCGGTCACGGTTACAGCGACCGTGCGAAGCTGTTCACCGTCGGCGTGAAATATCGCGACCCCGTGACGGGCGCAACGTGGAGCGGGCGCGGCCGCGCACCCGCATGGATTGCCGGGCGCGACCGGGCCGCCTTCCTGATCCGGGAGTAACACGCGCCGCCTTGCGCGGCCGGTTCCTCGTCGCGGCCCAAACCCGTCCAGCCGCTCAGTAAATATCCGGCACGATCATGTTGTCCGGCACCGGCCGGCGGATGTAATCCTCGTGATGCTCGCGCTGCGGCAGATCGATCGTCGGGCGCGGCACGTCGTGATACGGCACCTGGCCCAGCAGATGGTGGATGCAGTTCAGCCGCGCGCGCTTCTTGTCGACCGCCTGCACGACCCACCACGGCGCCTCGGGAATATGCGTGCGCTGCAGCATCTCTTCCTTCGCGGCCGTATAGGCTTCCCAGCGGCGACGGCTTTCAAGGTCCATCGGGCTCAGCTTCCACTGCTTCAGCGGATCCTGGATCCGGGCCTGGAAGCGCACCTCCTGCTCGTGATCCGTAATCGAGAACCAGTACTTGACGATCTGGATCCCGCTGCGCACGAGCATCTTCTCGAACTCGGGCACCGAACGGAAAAACTCCTCGTACTCGTCATCGGTACAGAAATTCATCACGCGCTCGACACCCGCCCGGTTGTACCAGCTGCGGTCGAACAGCACGATCTCGCCGCCGGCCGGCAGATGCGCGACGTAGCGCTGGAAGTACCATTGCGTGCGCTCGCGGTTGTTCGGCGCGGGCAACGCGGCGACCCGGCACACGCGCGGGTTCAGGCGCTGCGTGATGCGCTTGATCACGCCGCCCTTGCCCGCCGCATCGCGCCCCTCGAAAATGACGATGAGCCGGTGCCCGGTGGTCATGACCCAGTCCTGCAGCTTCACGAGTTCGCCCTGCAGCCGGAACAGCTCGCGGAAATACTCCTTGCGCGCCTCGCGACGCTCCAGCGAGAACAGCAGGTCCTCGCCGTTGTCGAAGCGGCGGTCGTCGAGTTCCATCTCGAGCTCTTCGTCGTAAGCATCGACGAGGTCTTCCTCGAAGCGGCGCTGACGCGTCTCGATCGATTCCATATCGGTGAGGTTGTCGGTCTCGGCGCGGGTATCGTTGTCGCCCATGGGGCCTCCTTCCATCATTGACGCAGCCAAACCCGGCCATTATCTCAGTGTCGCGCGTCAAATTGATGAAAAACGCCTGGCCAGCACCGGGTTCGCCGAAATGTCGAACGTATTCGATGCGCGCGTCCGGTTCGGCTGGCTGATGTCGAGCGCAATTTTCGTACGCAGCGGAATGCAGCCAACCATCCCGGCGATACAGAACCGGCGCGTGATCTGGTAGCTCGCGCCGATGGCGAACACCGGCTCCCGCACGCTCTTCACATTTGCCGACACGTTGGTCCGCCCCGACGGCGGCAGGTCGCCGCGCGTCAGTCGGGCGGCGGCAGCACGACCGTATCCTCCGGCCCGAGCACGCGCCCGTCTTGCGAACGAAGCTCCAGTTTCCTGACCGGCAGCCCGGTCTTCCTGTCGACGAGCAGCACATGCGCCTCGTCCGGTTCGAAGAAGAAATCCTCGCCCCACTGCCGCAGCGCGACGAGCAGCGGAAACAGCCCGCGCCCCTTCTCGGTCAGCACGTATTCGTGATGCGCGCCGCCGTCGGCCGCCGGCACGATGTCCATGATCCCGTGCGCAACGAGGTTGCGCAGGCGCGCTGCCAGGATGTTCTTCGCGAGGCCGAGGTTCTTCTGGAACTCGCCGAAGCGGCGCAGCCCGTCGAACGCGTCACGAACGATCAGCAGCGACCACCAGTCGCCGATCGCGTCCAGCGGGCGGGCAACGCCGCATGGGGAATCCTCGTGCGTGGTTCGTCTGTTCATCGATGCGGGGGCGATGCCGTGCCCGGGATACGGGCAGGACAGCGGTCGTTTCCACTGAAAATAATAGTTTCAATATAAAACTAACTTCGCAATAGATCAATCATCCTGGCGCGACTGTTCTCGATGGACGAACGGAACCGGAGCTGCAGCGCGGATTGGTGATCCATTCTTGCTGTTCGGTCAATATTTCCCGGAATTTTCCTTCCTTTCGCTTCAAGGCGCGCCACGACTCCACCATTCAGCGGCTGAACGGATCATTCTTTCAGTTGCAACTTGAAACCACATATCCTACGCTCCTAAACGGTTTCAACTTGAAACCAAATTACTCGACTACCGAAGGAGCGCTCGATGATCCGGTCCGATGCCACGTTCGATGGCACCTTTCCATTCGCCCCGCATTTCGACGACGCATCCGGCTTCCGGATGCACTACGTCGATGAGGGCCCGCGCGACGGCGAAACCGTCCTGTGCCTGCATGGCGAGCCCACCTGGGGTTATCTGTTCCGCCATCTGATTGCGGCGCTGAGTCCGATGCACCGCGTCATCGTGCCCGATCACATGGGATTCGGAAAAAGCGCGACGCCGCAGGACCGCAGCTACTGGCTGCAGGATCATGTCGACAACCTGGAGCGTTTCGTCCTCGCGCTTGACCTCGATCGCATAACGCTCGTGATGCACGACTTCGGCGGCCCGGTCGGCATGGGGTTCGCCGCGCGTCATCCGGACCGTATCCGGCGCATCGTGTCGGCGAACGGACCGACGCCGTTCGGCCAGCCCGATCTCGTCGAGCGCCTGACTGCGAACGGCCGCGATGCGCCGTGGTTCCAGTGGATCACGCGCGCGGCGGCGGACGACACGCTCGAAACGGTACTCGGGCAGCTCGGCTTCAATATCCTGAGCACGCTGAAGCTCAACGGTTTCGAGAATCACGCGGTCATCGACGACACCTGGCTCGCCGCATACGGTGCGCCGTTCGCGCAACCCGCCGATTGTCTCGGCGCGATCGGATGGGCACGCGGGTTTGCAACCGGCGCGCACCGGTTCGAGGAACCCGATGCGGCGGCGATGCACGCGATACGCGCAAAGCCCGCGCTCGCGATCTGGGGAGACGCCGATCGAACGCTCGGCGCCGAACACTTCCTGCCGCTCTTTACCGCACTGTTTCCATCCGCGCCTGTCGAGCGGCTGGCGGGCGTCGGGCACTACTGTTTCGAGGACGCGCCCGACGAGATCGCGGCGCGGATCGCCGGATTCATCCGGACCACCGGCTGAATGCGTTGCGCGGCCGAAATCGGGCACCCGGCCGCGCAACGGCATGCGCGCCCGCTGTCGCGAACGCGCACGCATCGCGTCATGTCAATGGATGATCCGCGTCACCCCGCGCCCGCGCGGGTCGGCCATCGCCTCCGGCGTCTTGCCGTCGATCTTGATCACCTGGATGTCGCCGCTGAAATCCTGCCCCTTCAGCGTGTAGCCACGCGCCTCGATCTGCTTCGCGAGTTCGCCTTCGATCGGGTGGTACGGCTCCCAGAAGATCGTGTTCGGCGGCAGCAGCTGGTGATGGAAGCGCATCGCGCCGACGGCTTCCTTCAACGGCATCCTGAAGTCGTAGATGTTGTTGATCACCTGGAAGATCGACGTGAAGATACGCGAGCCGCCCGGCGTGCCGATCACGAGCGACACCTTGCCGTTCCTGGTCATGATCGTCGGCGACATCGACGACAGCGGCCGCTTCTTCGGTTCGATCGCGTTCGCGTCGCTGCCGACCACGCCGAACATGTTCGCGACGCCCGGCTTCGCGGAGAAGTCGTCCATCTCGTCGTTCAGCACGATGCCCGTGCCGTCGGCGATCACGCCCGAGCCGAAATAGCCGTTGATCGTGTACGTGTTAGACACAGCGTTGCCCCACTTGTCGACGACCGAGAAGTGCGTCGTTTCGGCCTTCTCCGGCATCGTCGTACCGAGGCCCGGCTGCACGCTCTTCGTGTCCGACGGCTCCTTCGGGTTGACCTCGCCCGCACGCTTCGCGATGTACGCGTCGTCGGTCAGCTGCGCGATCGGCACCTTGTAGAAGTCCGGGTCGCCGAGATACTGCGCGCGATCGGCGAACACGCGCTTCTCGATTTCCGCGACGAGGTGGATGTACTGCGGCGAGTTGAGCTTCACGCCCTCGAAATCCTGCTTGCGGTCGGCCTTCATCTTCAGCAACTGCACGAGGCCGATGCCGCCCGAGCTCGGGGGCGGCGCGGTGATCACGTCATAGCCGTTCCACTTCGCCTGCACCGGCTGGCGCCACACCGCGCGGTATTGCGCGAGATCCTCGGTGGTGATCAGCCCGTTGCCGTCGCCGGTCTTCATCGAAGCTGCGATCAACTCGGCCGTCTTGCCCTTGTAGAAACCTTCCGCGCCGTCGTTCGAGATTCGCGTCAGCACGTCGGCGAGATCGGGCTGCTTGAAGTTCGCGCCGGCTTTCAGCCCGGAGAAGTACTTGTCGAAGTTGGTCTTGCCGCCGAACTCCTTCGACGCGTCGACGCCGCGCTGCGCGAGCTGCTCGTCGACGACGAAGCCGTCGCGCGCATAGTGGATCGCCGGCGCGAGCACCTGCTTCCACTTCAGCTTGCCGAAACGCTTCTGCGCTTCCCACATGCCCGCGACCGTGCCCGGCACGCCGACCGCACGCGGGCCGTACAAGCTCATGCCCTTGACGACGTTGCCGTCCTTGTCGAGGTACATGTCCTTCGTCGCGGCGAGCGGCGCGCGCTCGCGGTAGTCGATGAAGTACGGCTTGCCGTCCTTGTAGATCGTCATGAAGCCGCCGCCGCCGATGTTGCCGGCTTCGGGGTACGTGACGGCGAGCGTGAATGCGATCGCGACGGCCGCGTCGATCGCGTTGCCGCCTTCCTTGAAGATCCGCTCCGCGGCATCCGCGCTGTACTTGTCGGCCACCGCGACCGCCGAGCTCGTCAGGACCGCCGGCTGCGGCCCTTTCGCATAGGCGGGCGCGTTCGGCAGGAAACCGATGCCGGCCACCGTCGCGAGCACGACCGCGGATGATTTGAAGCGATTCAGCGTAGTCATTGCATGTCCCCCATGTGGATCTCGTTCAGGCAGGAAAAGCACCTGTCCGTTTATGGCCGCTGGCGCGCCGACGGCCATATGCCGGTTTCGTAGTATAGGGGGACAAAAAGGGTCGAACACGCGGCGCGGCACGAAAGCCCGTCGACTGCGTACGCCCGGTCACGCAGCGGCGCGCCAGCATGCATACGAACCGGTCGAAATTGCATGCGGTACGCGTCATCACGTAACGCATAAAAACGGAAAGTTGCGAACTGCGCTGCATGCAACACATGCACACAAAAAAATCTGCGGACGAGCCGCCCGTTTACCGGACCGATCTGAGAAGATAGCGCCCCGCTTTCGCGCCGAATCATTTTCTTTCGCTCACGCGCCGCTTCACGTTTCTTCGTCTCGCTCCCTATGGCATCACACAATGCGCATCATGCGTCCGGCTTCGCGGCCGGCGTCGCCGCCGCCGTCCTCGTCGCGCAGACCGGCACAACGGGTCCGTGGCACGCGGGCATGCTCGCCGCGTTCGCTATGGGCGTCGCGGGCGGCACCGCACCCGACTGGCTCGAAGTCGCATGGTGGACCCGCAAGCGCCGGCTGTGGATCACGCACCGCACCGTCACGCACTGGGGCATCGGCTGGATCGCGCTGCTCGCGCTCGGGTGGCACGGGCTCACCCATCATCCGCATCCGCTGTGGGCCGCGCCGCTGTTCGGCTTCGCGTGCGGCGGCGTGATGCACCTGCTCGCCGACTGGCCGAACCCGCTCGGCGTGCCGTGGATCTGGCGGCGCCATTCGCTCAACCTGTGGAACAGCGGACACTGCGACCTGATCGTGGTGGCCGCCGCATGGGGCGGCACGCTGTGGCTCGCACAATCGCTGTGGACGCGCGCGCCGCTGCTCGAACACTGGCTCGGCTGGCTGCATCGTGTGTAGTCGCTTGCAGTGTCGTGGTGTCGCTTCGGCGCAATATCGGCGTGCCGGCGCGCACGCAACTTTACGTCCGTTGAAAGTGCGGGGCGAGCCCCCATCTCGATCTGAATCGTCGACACGCAAGCCCGAACGGCACGCGATGCCCGGCACGCTCGCGCGACGTCTGGCACACTGGCGATTCGATTCGCGCGCGATCCGTCCGCGCGCTCGCACCCTATTTCAACGCTCCGATGGACGTCACCGCTACCCGCCCTGCCGCCAGTGCGCTCGACGTGTTCCACCCGGCCGTCGCCGCGTGGTTCCGGCGCACGTTCGCCGAACCGACCGGCGTGCAGGCGCTCGCGTGGCCGCACATCAAGGCCGGCCGCTCGACGCTCGTCGCCGCGCCGACCGGCTCCGGCAAGACGCTCACCGCGTTCCTGTGCGCGCTCGACGATCTGGTGCGCGATGCGCTGTCGCACGACGGCACGCTTCCCGATGCGACGCTCGTCGTCTACGTGTCGCCGCTGAAGGCGCTGTCGAACGACATCCACGTGAACCTTGACGCGCCGCTCGCCGGCATCGCCGAATCGCTCGCTCAACTCGGCCTGCCGGTGCCGGCGATCCGCACCGCCGTGCGCACCGGCGACACGACGCAGGCCGAACGCGCCGCGCTGCGCAAGCGCGCGCCGCACGTCCTCGTCACGACGCCCGAGTCGCTGTACGTACTGCTGTCGTCCACATCTGGGCGGCAGATGCTGTCGAACGTGCGCTCGGTCATCGTCGACGAAATCCACGCGCTCGCATCGTCCAAGCGCGGCAGCCATCTCGCGCTGTCGCTCGAACGTCTCGACGCGCTGGCCGGCCATGCGCTACCGCGCATCGGGCTGTCGGCGACGCAAAAGCCGATCGACGCGGTCGCGCGATTCCTGGTCGGCGGCCCGGCCGATGCGCCGCGCAACTGCACGATCGTCGACACGGGCCACACGCGCGAGCGCGACCTCGCGCTCGAACTGCCGAACGTGCCGCTCGAACCCGTGATGGCGACCGACGTGTGGGAACAGATATACGACCGGATCGCGGGGCTCGCGGCCGCGCATCGCACGACGCTGGTGTTCGTCAACACGCGGCGCACCGCCGAGCGCATGGCGCGCCATCTCGCCGACCGGCTCGGCAAGGAAGCGATCGCCGCGCATCACGGCAGTCTCGCGAAGGAGCACCGCTTCGACGCCGAGCAGCGCCTGAAGCGCGGCGAACTGAAGCTGCTCGTCGCAACCGCATCGCTCGAACTCGGCATCGACATCGGCGATGTCGATCTCGTCTGCCAGGTCGGCTCGCCACGCGGGATCGCGCCGTTCCTGCAGCGCGTCGGCCGCTCGGGGCACCACGTCGGCGGCGTGCCGAAGGGCCGGCTGTTCCCGCTGTCGCGCGACGAACTCGTCGAATGCGCGGCGCTGCTCGATTGCGTGCAACGCGGCGAACTCGACGCATTGCGGATTCCCGAAGCGCCGCTCGACGTGCTCGCGCAGCAGATCGTCGCCGAAGTCGCGTGTACGGAATGGCAGGAGGACGCGCTGTATGCGAGCTTCACGCGCGCGGCGCCCTACGCGCGGCTGACGCGCGAGCGCTTCGACGAAGTGATGAAGATGCTCGCCGAAGGCTTCACGAGCCGCCGCGGCGTACGCGGCGCATACCTGCATCGCGACGTGGTCGGCGGCACGGTGCGCGGGCGCCGCAACGCGATGATGACCGCGACCACCTCGGGCGGCACGATCCCCGACATGGCCGACTACGCGGTGCTGCTCGAACCGCAGGGCATCCAGGTCGGCACCGTCAACGAGGATTTCGCGATCGAGAGCCTGGCAGGCGACGTGTTCCAGCTGGGCAACCAGTCGTACCGGATCATTCGCGTGGAAACGGGCCGCGTGCGCGTCGAGCATGCGCAGGGCCAGTCGCCGAACATTCCGTTCTGGCTCGGCGAGGCGCCGGGGCGCAGCGACGAGCTGTCGGCTGCGGTCGGCCGGCTGCGTGCACGGCTCGACGGGCTGTTCGCCGACGGCGACCGGCAAGCGGACGCCGGCGAACGCAAACGCGCGGGTGGTAAAGCCGCGAGCACCGCGAAAGCCAACGCGGAAACCGGAACAGGCACCGCGATCGCCCCTGCCGAAAGCCGCCTCGCGCCGGCGTTGCGCTGGCTCGTCGACGATCTTCGCCTATCGCCCGACGCCGCGCGCCAGATCGCCGACTACCTCGCCCGCACGCGCGCCGCGCTCGGCGCGCTGCCGACGCAGGACACGCTCGTGATGGAGCGTTTCTTCGACGAATCGGGCGGCACGCAGCTCGTGATCCATTCACCGTTCGGCAGCCGCATCAACCGCGCGTGGGGGCTCGCGCTGCGCAAGCGCTTCTGTCGCAGTTTCAACTTCGAGCTGCAGGCCGCCGCGACCGACGACGCGATCATCCTGTCGCTGTCGCTCGCGCACAGCTTCGCGCTCGACGAAGTGTGGCGCTACCTGCGTTCGGCCAGCGCCGAGCACGTGCTGGTCCAGGCGCTGCTCGACGCGCCGATGTTCGGCGTGCGCTGGCGCTGGAACGCGACGACCGCGCTCGCGCTGCCGCGCTTCACGGGCGGCCGGCGCACCGCGCCGCAACTGCAGCGGATGAAGAGCGAGGATCTGCTCGCGACCGTGTTCCCGGATCAGGTCGCGTGCCTAGAGAACATCGTCGGCGAACGCGAGATACCGCATCACCCGCTCGTCGACCAGACGCTCGACGATTGCCTGCACGACGCGATGGACACCGACGGCTGGCTCGCGCTGCTGCGCCGGATCGAAAGCGGCGCGATCGAACTCGTCGCGCGCGACCTGCCCGCGCCGTCGCCGCTCGCGGCCGAAATCCTGAACGCGAAACCCTACGCGTTCCTCGACGATGCGCCGCTCGAGGAGCGCCGCACGCAGGCCGTGCAGTCGCGCCGCTGGAGCGATCCCGAATCGGCCGACGATCTCGGCGCGCTCGACGCCGATGCGATCGATGCGGTGCGCGACGAAGCATGGCCGCTCGTGCGCGACGCCGACGAAATGCACGATGCGCTGCTCACGCTCGCGTGCGTCGCCGACAGCGAAGCACAGGCACACGAAGGCTGGCCCGACCGGCTCGCGGAACTCGCGGAGCGCCGCCGCGCAACCAAACTCGTCGCGCCGGGCGGCGCCGCGCTGTGGGTGCCGGTCGAACGGCTCGTATGCATGCGCACGCTGCATCCCGACGCGCGCGTGACGCCGGCGCTCAAGGTGCCGGCCGCCTGCGCGCAGCCGTGGGAAGCCGATGCCGCACTCGTCGACGTGGTCCGCGCGCGGCTTACCGGCTTCGGGCCGCTTGCGCTCGACGCGATCGCGACACCGCTCGGCCTGCCGCCGGCGTCGATCGCGACGGCGCTCGCGGCGCTGGAGCGCGAAGGCTATGTGATGCGCGGCCGGTTCACGCCGGGCGCGACGACGGACGAATGGTGCGAACGCCACCTGCTCGCGCGCATTCATCGCTATACGGTGAAGCGGCTGCGCCGCGAGATCGAGCCGGTCGAGCGCGCCGACTTCATGCGCTTCCTGTTCCATTGGCAACACCTGACGCCGGACACGCGCGGCACGGGCCGCGACGCGCTCGCGGCCGTCGTCGAACAACTCGAAGGCTACGAAGCCGCGGCAAGCGCGTGGGAAGACGCGCTGCTGCCCGCACGGCTCACCGACTACATGGCGGGTGGCCTCGACGAGCTGTGCCGCTCGGGCAAGCTCGTGTGGACACGCATCGGCGCGCCGGCGCGCACGGCCGGCACACCCGTGAAGACGACGCCGATCGTGCTGCTGCCGCGCCGCCACCTCGCCGCATGGCAGGCACTGCGCGACCCCGACGCGCAACCGGCACTGTCCGCACGGGCCACGCAAGTGCGCGACGCGCTCGCCGCGCACGGCGCGATGTTCTTCGATGCACTGCTCGACGACCTGCACATGCTGCCCGTCGAACTCGAACAGGCCCTCGGCGAACTGGTATCGGCCGGCCTCGTGAATGCGGACAGCTACGCGGGCCTGCGCGCGCTGCTGAAGCCGGCCGTCAAGCGCAGCGCGACCTATGCGCCTCGCACGCGGCGCGGCGGCGCGCTGATCGGCGGGATGGACGACGCGGGCCGCTGGGCGCTCGTGCAGCGTCACGCGTCACAGGACGATGTGCCGACGCCGAAACGCGGCCCGGCTGCGACCGATCCCGACGCGCTCGAACACATCGCGTGGACGCTGCTGCGCCGCTACGGCGTCGTGTTCTGGCGGCTGCTCGAACGCGAGGCCGACTGGCTGCCGAGCTGGCGCGAACTCGTACGCGTGCTGCAGCGCCTCGAAGCGCGCGGCGAAATTCGCGGCGGACGTTTCGTCGCCGGGCTCGCGGGCGAGCAGTTCGCCCTACCCGAGGCGATTCCGATTCTGCGCGAACTGCGGCGGCAACCCGGCGACGGGCAGTACATATGCGTGACCGGCGCCGACCCGTTGAATCTCGCCGGCACGCTGCTGCCCGGCGACAAGGTGCCGGCACTGGCCGGCAATCGCGTGCTGTTCCGCGACGGCGTGCCCGTCGCATCGCTCGTATCGGGTGCGTTCCACTACGCGCCCGAACTGTCACCCGCCGCGCGCGAGGATGCGCGCCTGCGGCTCGCGCGCCACTGCTGACATCGGCTGACAGACGGCGCGGTACAGACTACTGATCGCAGGGCCGCGCTGCCGCCGTCGTTCGGGTAGCATCGAGCGATTGACCGCGCGGGCTACCGCGCCCACATACAACAAGACTTCCGGAGACTGCCGCTCATGCCCGCGCATGCCGACTCGCCCGCCGATCATCACGCGGGCTCGCTGACCATTTTCCAGGGTGCCGCGCTGTATATCGGCGCGGTGCTCGGCACCGGCGTGATCGCGTTGCCTGCGCTGGCCGCCGAGGTCGCCGGCCCGGCGTCGCTGCTCGCGTGGGCCGCGCTCGTCGTGCTGTCCGGGCCGCTCGCGGCCACCTTCGCCGCGCTCGGCGCACGCTATCCCGACGCGGGCGGCGTGTCGACTTACGCACGGCGCGCATTCGGGCCGAAGGCGGCGGCGATCGTCGGCTGGTGCTTCTACTTTGCAGTGCCGGCCGGCGCGCCGGCCGCCGCGATGTTCGGCGGCGCGTACGTTGCGGCCGTCACGGGCGGCGGCCACACGACGGTCATCGTCACGGCTGCCGCACTGATCGCCACCGTGTCGGCCGCGAATGCATTCGGCGTCACCGTATCGGGCCGCATGCAGCTCGTGTTGTCGGCGCTGCTCGTCGCGCTGCTGCTCGCCGCGGTGCTGGCGTCCGCGCCGCATGCGCGTACCGCGAACCTGCAGCCGTTCGCGCCGCACGGCTGGCTCGCGGTCGGCCAGGCTGCCGCGCTGCTCGTGTGGAGCTTCGCCGGCTGGGAAGCGATCACGCATCTCGCGGCCGAATTCCGCCGGCCCGCGCACGACATGCCGCGCTCGGCCGGCATCGCGGTCGTGGTCGTCGGGTTCCTGTATCTGTCGGTCGCCGCCGCAAGCGTGACGGTGCTCGGGCCCTCTGCAGGCGCATCGGGCGCACCGCTCGCCGAACTGATCGCGGGCGGCATCGGCGGCCACGCTCAGGTGCTCGCGGCCGCGGCCGCGCTGCTGCTCACGCTCGGCACGATGAATGCGTATTTCGCGGGCGCGGCCAAGCTCGGCGCGGCGCTCGGGCGCGACGGCGCATTGCCCGCGTGGCTCGCGCAAGGCAGCCAGGTCGGCGGCGTCCCGCGCCGCAGCCTCGGCGTGATCGCCGTGCTCGCGGCCGTCGCGCTGGTCGCGACGACGATCTCGGACGTCGGGCCGAAACCGCTCGTGCTCGTGACGTCCGGGTGTTTCGTGATGGTGTACGGGCTCGGAGCGGCCGCTGCGCTGAAGTTGCTGCCGCGCGGCAGCATCGCTTACCGCTGCGCATGGATTTCGCTGGTGGCAGTTGCCGGGCTGTTCCTGACGACGGGCTGGTATCTCCTGTGCCCGCTGCTGCTCGCGGGCGGCGCGCTGCTTTATCTGCAGGTGACCGGGCCACGCAAATGACCCGGCATATGCGACCCGGCGAATACGCATGGCTTGAAGCCCGTCCGCATGCGGCGACGCACCGGTGAATCGCAGGCCGAATCACCGGCCAATTCTCCGCGCGCATCACGCGGACGGCCGCCGCCAACCGACCGCGCGCCGTTTCGTCACGCCGGTCAGGCCGGCACCAGCTCGAAGCTGAGCCGTTTGCCGAGTGCGGCGGCCGCGCTCGCGAGCGTCGCCAGCGTGAGGCTCGTGTCGGTTTCGTCGAGCAGCCGGTTGAGCGCGGCACGGCTGGTTTTCATCCGCGCGGCCATCGCGGTTTTCGTAATGTGCTGCGCCTTCATTTCCTGCCCGATCTGCCACGCGATCACGCGTTTGATCGCGGTGGCGGTGGCCACTTCGAGATTGCCGTCCTCTTCGAGGAAGGTATCGAAGTCGCTGCCGATATGCGGGTTGTTCGTGGTCGTCATGTCGTACTCCAGTGCATGGCGTTGCGGCTGCCCGACCGTCGGAGACGGTGCGTTCCGGCGCAACCGGGAATTCAAATGGCGTGCGTCAGCGCCTTCAGGCGCGCGACGGTGACGTCGAGATCGTCCGACGGCGTGGCCCGCGACTGCTTGAAGAAGCCGTGCAGCAGGACCATCGCGTCGCCGACGACCGTGAACAGCACGCGGGCGCTCCGCCCCGGCAGCATCACGCGGATCTCCCATAGATCCTTCGACATCTTCCGGACCAGCGGCATGCCGAGCGGCCAGCCCAATTGAACGGTCTTGATCTCTTCGCCGATCGCCCTTCGCTCCACCTGCCCGAGTGCCTTGAGCCATTCGCGCACCGGCTCGTTGCCTCGGACCGTGCGAAAGAACCGCACACCGAGCGTGACCTGAATCTGCTGTCTCGCCATCGTCTTGTCACCGAGCGTACCAAAAACGATACGATATGCCAAGCACCACGAGGACGGCTACTGGCCGGATGGCAGATCCGGAAGCGAGGAAAGGGATTGCCGGGCTTGCCGCGCGGCCCGAAGGATCAGCGATCCGCGCGACCCGGCTTGCGCGCGGCGCGCGGCGTCCGGTGCGGGCGCTTGTCGCCGAACCGCGACCGCGCGATGTCGCGCACGGCATCGATCAGCGTCCGTGCGACCGGCGACGGCTGCGCATCGGTGCGCAGGATGAGCCCGACCGGCTCGTCGGTACCCGCGGACGGCAGCGGCAGGCGCGCCAGCGCACCGGCCGACAGATCGTATTCGGCCGCATAGAGCGGCACGAACCAGACCGCGTCGTTCTCGAGCGCCAGCGCACGCGCGACCGATACCGACAGCACCTCGATGAACGAATCCAGCGGCGGCGCACCGCATGCGCCGAGCAGTTGCTCGGCCGACTGCCGGATCAGCGTGCCGTACGGCGGCAGCACGACCGGATAGCGCGCGAGTTCGGTAGCCGGCGCCGCGCTCGACAGCAGCGGGTGCCCGGCGCGCACGACCGCGACGAGCGGCTCGTTGTACAACTGCTCGAACGCGAGCCCGATCATCCGCTCCGGTTCCGACAGTCGCCCGATCGCGCATTCGATCGCACCGGACTTCAGTCGCTCGAGCAGATCTGCGTTCGCGGCCGTCGCGATCCGCACGACGATGCGCGGCCAGCGCTCCGCCAGCGCCTTCATCACCGCGGGCGCGAGCGATGCCGCGACGGTCGGCAGCATGCCGATTTCCAGCGTCGCGGCGGCGGCCCCGCCCTCGCGTGCAAGCAGCCCGACGCCCTGCCGCAGCGCCAGCACGCATGCGTTTGCGTGCGGCATGAACAGCTGCGCTTCGCGGGTCGGCTGCGCGCCCTGCCGGCCGCGCTCGAACAGCTTCACGCCGAGGATCGCCTCCAGTTCGGCGATCGTCTTCGACACGGCCGGCTGCGTGATCGACAGGCTTTCGGCCGCCTTCTGCACGCCGCCCAACTGCGCGACCGCGAGAAAGCACTGCAGGTGCCGAAACTTGACGCGGCCGTCGGCAATACGGTTATTCATAACGAGTGGTTATGCGAATGACAGTGAAATACCATTTTGCATAACTTTCCGGATAAGCCCAAGCAGTCGGTGAAACGTCACGAGCCACGCCGCAGCGCGTGGAAACCGGTCGGCTCCCAGATCCGCTTCGCGATCAGCAAGCCCGTCCCGTGCTTCTGCCCGAGCGGCGCGGACGACGATTCTGCATGCAGCGCGGCCGCCTTGCTGCGCAACCGGCGCAACTCCAGTTCGAGTTCCGCGGCGGCCGCCTCCGTCAGCATCCCTTGCGAGAACGTCATCGTCTCGCCCGCGCCGTCGAAACGGCTGTCGAGAAAATCGCCGAGCGCGTGCGCATGGAAATAACGGCGGATCGGCCCGCCCGGCAGCCAGTCGAAATCGCGCGCGACGCGCACGCGAATCCGGTCGCCCGGCAGCAGCGCGACGACGTTCATCCGGTCGAGCATCAACAGGTATTTCACGCACTCCGCCTTCGTCACGCGATAGGCCGACACGATGTCCTGCACGGTCCAGTAGTTGATCGCGCAGACGGCGACGAGCAGCAGTTTCTCGTCCGACACGAGCAGCGCCTCCTGCTGCTCGGTCAGCACGTGCAGCCTCGGCGCCGACGCCGATGCCTCCTGCACGAGCTCGGCCAGCGTATAGCCGAGCAACTGCGCGATCTCCGCGACGCGCTCCAGCGTGAAGCGGCCGCTCGCGAACAGCCGCTTCACGCTCGTCTCGGACACGTCGAGCGCACGCGCGACGTCGTGATAGGTCATTCCCTGCGCCTTCAACTGGCGCTTCAGCGTTTCGATAAGTTGGGCGGTTTCGGTCATTTTGGTATCGAAAAACGATGCTCCAGGTCGGATATTAGGCTACCTGCGCATGCAGACAAACACTTTTGGATACTTGTCTGCATAATCCGCTCCGTCCTGTCACTCAACGACGGAGCCGAAATGGCCACCCGAACCGAAACCGCCGCTTACGAACCGCAACACACCGCACCGCGCGATGCACGCGACACGGATCGCACGATGCCGCTCGCCACCGTCCGCACGCTGGCCGCCGGCGCGCATGTCGGCGATCTCGTGTTCATTCGCGTGCCGGCCGGTTCGCCGCGCGACGCGGCAGGCACGACAGGCGCATGGGCCAATCGCTTCGGCATCGTCGTCGATACGTCGGGCGACGAACCCGTGATCGCCGAGCCGGCGTTTGCGTGGACGAAGCTCACGCCGCTGTCGCGCTTCGTCGCCCATGCCGACGGCGGACGCATCGCGCTGGCGCGCCGCGTCGCGGCACCGACCGCCGACGAGCAGCGCCGGTTGCATGCAACGGCCGAACAGCGGATCGACGCATTGCTCGGCAACCGCTTCAACCTGCGGGTGCGGCGCGCGTTCTGCGCGCAGTACGTGAGCGACGTGATCGGTGCCGAGCAGGCGGCGACGCCGGCCGCGCTGCTGCGCAGCGGCACGCTGTCGCTCGAATTCGACGGGATCGTGTTCGATCCCGGCCGCAAATAACGACGGGCAGGCTCGGGGAGGCCGGATAACAAGAACAAGAACAAAAGACAAAAAATAGCGACGGGCTGGCTGGAGGGCCGTGCACGGGGTCGTCACCGACGACGCGAAGCCCGATCGCTTTCATCCGCCGGACAGGCATCCTGTCCGGCGGATTTTTCGTGGGTGCCGCGAACATAACGAACGGTTATGCGTCTCGCGAAAAAAGGTCATTTTGCATAACTTTCCGGATTGGCTAAAGTCCTGCCATCCACTTCGCGAAATACCTATCAGGAGACGCCCGATGGATTCCCCCACGATCCTCACGCCGCGCGACTGGCCGTCGCATCCGGCCTATGTCCACCCCGAATACCGCTCGTCGGTGAAGCGCGGCCCGACCCGCCCGCTGATCCCGCTGAAAGACAAGCTGCGCGACCAGTACGCGCCCGTCTACGGCGCCGAAGATCTCGGCGCACTCGATCACGACCTGACGAAGAACGCCGTGAAGAACGGCGAGCCGCTCGGCGAGCGCATGGTCGTCACGGGCCGCGTGCTCGACGAAGGCGGCAAGCCCGTGCGCAACACGCTCGTCGAGGTGTGGCAGGCGAACGCGGCCGGCCGCTACGTGCACAAGGTCGACCAGCACGACGCGCCGCTCGACCCGAACTTCCTCGGCGCGGGCCGCTGCCTGACCGACGACGAAGGCCGCTACCGCTTCCTGACGATCAAGCCCGGCGCGTATCCGTGGGGCAACCATCCGAACGCGTGGCGCCCGAATCACATCCACTTCTCGCTGTTCGGCGATTACTTCGGCTCGCGTCTCGTCACGCAGATGTACTTCCCCGGCGACCCGCTGCTCGCGTACGACCCGATCTTCCAGGGCACGCCCGAGGCCGCGCGCGATCGCCTGATCTCGCGCTTCTCGATGGACATCACCGAAGAAGGCTATGCGCTCGGCTACGAATTCGACATCGTGCTGCGCGGCCGCGACGCTACCCCGATGGAGCGCTGAACCATGACGACGCTGAAGCAAACCCCTTCGCAGACGGTCGGCCCGTACTTCGCATACGGCCTGTGCCCGCAGCAATACGACTACGACCTGAAAAGCCTGTTCACGCCGACGATCGCCGCGACGCACGCCGAAGGCGAGCACGTGCTGCTGGTCGGCCAGGTGTTCGACGGCGACGGCATCGTCGTCAGCGACGCGGTGCTCGAATTCACGCAGGTGGACGGCGCGGGCCGCTACCCGGCGTCGCGCGACGACATCGCGAAATCCGGCTTCACCGGTTTCGCGCGGGTCGGCACGGGCACCGATGCGCAGCACCGCTTCGTCGTCGAGACGGTGAAGCCGGGCCGCATCGCCGCCGACGAAGCGCCGCACGTCAACGTGACCGTGATGATGCGCGGGATCCTCTCCCATGCGTTCACGCGCGTGTACTTCGACGACGAAGCCGCGGCGAATGCGGCCGACCCCGTGCTGAACGCGGTGCCGGCCGAACGCCGCGCGACGCTCGTCGCGAAACGCGACGCGCAGCCGGGCCGCCCGATCGTCTACCGCTTCGACATCCGCATGCAGGGGCCGGACGAGACGGTGTTCTTCGACGTCTGACGCACGCGCCGGCGCAGGCCGGTCCGGATGCAGACGCACCGCCGCGTGGCGCGATACCGACAGGGATCGCGCCACGCGGCGTTTTTCGTGTTTCGACGCAATCTTTCGATGCTGCGCCGCATGGCACCGGGCCGCGGTTGCCGATGTCCATTGCTCGGGCCTTCTGCCCCCGCATCGAACGCACGATTGAAACGCATGCTGCGACAGCACATGAATCGTCGGGCCGGCAGGATATCGTTTGCGTGTTATGCGGCGTATTCTTTGTTATCCACAACGAGCCAGCAGGATTAAATCCAAAAACGAAATAATCCCGCAAGCAATGCGCGACACTGCCCTGCTGGCTGTGCGCGCTTTTTTCTGACCGGGTGCCTTTAAACGCGTCTGACCGAATCGGGCAGGCGCGTATTTTTTTGCGGCTGCGACCGGCGCACGGACGTGGCGCGCGTCGGTCGCCGCTTCCTTCCGCCTAGCGCCGAATCTCCAGATACCGGCTTGGCGTGTCGCCCAGAATGCGGCGAAACGCCGACGTGAACGCACTCGCGCTCGCATACCCGAGATCGAGCGCGACGCGCGTCACCGGCTGCCCGGCGCTCAGGCGGGAAATCGCCGCGAGCATGCACACCTGTTGGCGCCATGCGGCGAAACTCACGCCCGTCTGCGCGCGGAACTGCCGCGTGAACGTGCGCCGGCTCACGCCCGCGTCGGCGGCCACGCGGTCGAGATCGGCCGCGATCGACGGCGACGCGAACAGGTGCCGGCACACCTTCGCGAGCCGCGCGTCGGCCGGCAGCGGCGCATGCAGCGACAGGCGCGGCATCGTCGCGATTTCCGCGACCAGCAGCGCCATCAGCTTGCCAGCACGGCCGTCGACGTCGTACATGGCCGGCAGGTCGATCGCATCGTCGATCAGTTGCCGCAGCAGCGCGGATACGCCATACACGCCGCACTGCCCGGGCAGGCCCGCTTCCTGCGCGGCGTCGCCGGACACGAACGTGTTGAGCATCGTGACCGGCCCCGTCATCGTCATTTCGTGCCGCACGCCGGCCGGCACCCAGCACGCGCGCTGCGGCGGCACCAGCCAGCGGCCGTGCGGCGTCGACACGCTGATCGTGCCGCGCGACGCGAACGCGAATTGCCCGCGCCCGTGCGCGTGTTCCGGAAACGTCGTGCCCGCCGCATAGTCGTTGGCGGTCACGACCACGCTCCGGGGAATGTGTTCGTAGGGATCTAGCAGCGTATTTCTCACGGCCCGAATTCCATCATCAATGACCCGATATCGAAGGCGGGTCTCCTTCGATCCATCTACGATCCGCTCCACGCTTGCGCGACCTGACGGCCGCAAGACCCGCCGGCCTGATCGGCCGGATTGCAACCTCATCGGAGCGGACATGCCGAATACGTTTCATCGCGTGGGGGACGGCCCCCACCCCGTTCTCGTGCTGCACGGCTGGTTCGGCGACGCCCGCGCGTTCGAACCCGTCGAAGCGTGGCTGTCGCGCGAGCGCTTCAGCTATGTGTTCATGGACTACCGCGGCTACGGCCGCATGCGCGACGCCCCCGGCGACTACACGATCGACGAGATCGCCGCCGACACGCTAGCGCTCGCAGACGCGCTCGGCTTCCCCACCTTCAGCCTCGTCGGCCATTCGATGGGAGGCATGGCGATCGAGAAGATCGCCGCCGTCGCGCCCGACCGCGTGCGCGCGCTGGTGCCGATTGCGCCCGTGCCTTGCGGCGGCCTGCCGTTCGACGCCGAGCGGCGCGCACTATTCGAGCGCGCCGCCGACAATCTTGCCGATCGCAGGACCATCATCGATCGCAGCACGGGAGGCCGGCTGCCCGCCGCCTGGGTCGAGTGGAAAGCCGCGTATTCGGCAGCCTGTTCGTCGCCGCATGCGTTCGGCGCGTACTTCCGCGCGTGGGCCGATACGGATTTCAGCGACGGGATCGCGGGCGTCCATCCGGTGAAAGTGCTGATCGGCGAGCACGATCCGGCGTTCGACGCGGCGCTGATGGCACGCACCTACCTGCGGCGCTATCCGCGCGCCACCGTCGACGTGCTGCGCAACGCGGGCCACTATCCGATGAACGAGACGCCGCTCGCGCTGGTCGCGGCGATGGAAGCATTCCTGCTCGCCGCGACGGCACACCCCGTCGCCATCGACTGACCCGCCGCACTCAAGCAGCATCGTTGCGGCGCGCATCACCGCAGCATGAACGACATCGCCGACAGGCTGTTCAGCGTGCGCACCACGTGCTCGACCGACGGCCCGTCGAAACGCAGCGTCACCGCATCGACTCGCTCGATCGACGGCAGCATGCAGAACAGGTCGGCAAGCGCGGCCGTCTGCACGCGCAGCGTGCAAGCGGCCGGCGCGGGCCGATGGGCGCCGGCACACAAGCCTGCCGACAGCGCGTGCGCGACCGTTTCGCGCGCGGCGGTCGCGATTCGCGCACACGACGCGGCGGGCGTGAGCGTGTCGCCGCTCGATGCGCCGCCGGCCGTCTTGATCGTCTCGAAACGCGCATCCGGAAACAGCGGCTGCGTTTCCTCGGCGAACACGTCGTCGCCGGTTGCCAGTGCGACGTGCGCGCCATATTCGCGCGCCAGCGCGCCGTACAGACCGGCTTCGCCGAGCTCGACACCGTTCAGCCATATCTGCGTGAACGCGAAGCTGTTGATCGTGTGCGCCAGCACGCCGCGCGTCTGCGATTTCGCGTGATAGCCGATCATGAACACGAGGTCCGGACGCTGTTCGAGGCCCGCCATCATCCCGAGCGTGCGCGGCTTGCCGAGCACGACGCGCGAGCGTGCATCGAGCCCGTCGGGCAGCAGGTTGCGAAAGCCACCATGCGAATCGTTGATCCAGACGGCCTGCGCGCCGCCCGCGAACGCGCCTTCGATCGCCGCGTTCGCCTCGGCCGTCATCCAGCGGCGCGCGCGCTCGTATTCCGGATTGCCGGCGCGCGTCTGCTCGGTAGCGAATACGCCGGCGACGCCCTCGATGTCGGTCGAGATCAGGATCTTCATGACTGGGTAAGACGCCCTTCGTTGCCTTCGTTGAACAGGTGATCGAGATCGGGCACCGCATCGCGCAGCGATTGCCGCACATGGCCGTCGCGCCCGGCGACCGTGACGGCCTGCAGCAATGCATCGGCGATCGCATGCTCGACGCTTTCGGCCGCGGCCATGAACAACGAATCGAGCGCCGCATCGGCCACGAGGGCCGGCAGCGCGATGGTCGACGCGTCGTGCGCGATCGTGTACGCGGTCGAGAACGCGAGCGCGATGTCGCCGCTGCCGTGCCCGTAGACGGAACCCGTGCGGGCCAGCCCCGCGCCCGCGCGGCGTGCGAGCCGCGACAGTTGCCGCGCGTCGAGCGGCGCATCGGTCGCGAGCAGCAGGATGATCGAACCCTGCTCGGGCGCCGCCGCGTGCGCGGCCCCGGCCGCACGCCGTTGCGCGACGATGCGCCCGAGCGGCACGCCGCCGAGCGTCAGCTTCGGCAGCCGGCCGAAATTCGCGAGCACGAGCGCGCCGACCGTATAGGGCCGGCCGGCTGCGACGGCGACGCGCGACGCCGAACCGATCCCGCCCTTCAGGTCGAAGCACGACATCCCGCGCCCGGCGCCCACCGCGCCGCGTGCGACGCCGCGCGACGCGGCGCGGCATGCGTCGTCGTAATGTGCGGCCGTCACCGCGAACGCCTGGATGTCGTTCAGGTAACCGTCGTTGCACTCGAACACGAGCGGATTGACGGTCGGCCAGTCGCGGCCGATCTGCGGATTCGCGGCGATCGCCGCGCGGATCTGCGCCTGCGCGACCGCGCCGACGCCGAACGTGTTGGTCAGCGCGATCGGCGTATCGAGCGTGCCGAGCTCGTCGACCTGCACGAGCCCGACGCTCTTGCCGAAGCCGTTGATCACGGCCGCGCCGGCCGGCACCTTGCTGCGGAACACGTCACCCTGATGCGGCTTGACGACGGTCACGCCGGTCTGCACGTTGCCGGCATCGAGCGTGCAATGGCCGACCGTCACGCCCGGCACGTCGGCGATCGTGCCGCGCGGCCCGGCCGGCAGCGTCGCGGCCCACATCGGTGCAGCACGCATCAGCGGCGCTCCAGCTTCGGATCGAGCGCGTCGCGCAGCCCGTCGCCGAGCAGGTTGAACGCGAGCACAGTCAGGAAGATCGCGAGGCTGGGGAAGATCGCGACGTGCGGCGCCGTCACCATGTCCGCGCGCGCCTCGTTGAGCATCGCGCCCCACTCCGGCGTCGGCGGCTGCGCGCCGAGCCCGAGGAACGACAGGCTCGCGGCCGTGATGATCGACGTGCCGATCCGCATCGTGAAGTAGACGACGACCGACGACACGGTGCCCGGCAGGATGTGCCGCATGATGATCGTCCTGTCCGACGCGCCGATGCTGCGCGCGGCCTCGACGTAGGTCATGTGCTTGAGCATCAGCGTGTTGCCGCGCACGAGCCGCGCGAACGCCGGGATGCTGAAGATCGCGACCGCGCAGATCACATTGACCATCCCGTTGCCGAGGATCGCGACCACGCCGATCGCGAGCAGGATGCCCGGGAACGCGAACAGCACGTCGGCGATGCGCATCGTGATGCGATCCCACCAGCCTTCGTAGTAGCCGGCGAGCAGCCCGAAGACCGTGCCGATCAGCGCGCCGAGCGCGACCGAGAAGAAACCGGCCGCGAGCGAGATGCGCGTGCCGGTGACGATCCGGCTGAAGATGTCGCGGCCGAGCGAATCGACGCCGAACCAGTGCACGGCCGACGGCCCCGCGTTCAGCGCGTCGTAGTCGAAATAGTTCTCCGGATCGAACGGCACGATGTGCGGGCCGATGAATGCCAGCACGACGAGCGCCAGCACGAAGCCGCCCGCGACGAGCGCGACGGTCTGCTTGCGGAACTTGCGCCAGAATTCGCGCCACGGCGTGCGGATCGCGGTCGATGCGGCCGGTGCCGCGGTCTGGACAGTCGCGTTCATGCGCGCCTCACTTGAACCGGATGGTCGGGTTGATGACCGCGTACAGCACGTCGACGGTCAGGTTGATCAGAATGAATTCGAGCGAGAACAGCAGCACGATCGCCTGGATCACCGGGTAGTCGCGCATCGTCACCGAATCGACGAGCAGGCGGCCGAGCCCCGGCCAGTTGAACACGGCCTCGACGACGATCGAGCCGCCGAGCAGGAAGCCGAACTGCAGCCCCATCATCGTGACGACCGGGATCATCGCGTTGCGCAGGCAGTGCTTGAGCACGACCATCGGCTCGTGCACGCCCTTCGCGCGCGCGGTGCGCACGAAGTCCTCGTTCAGCACCTCGACGAACGACGCGCGCGTGAAGCGTGCCATCACGGCCGCGACCGCGGCGCCGAGCGTCAGCGACGGCAGCACGTAGCTCTTCCACGTGCCGTCCGGCACGACCGGCAGCCAGCCGAGCTTCACCGAGAAGATTTCCATCAGCAGCATGCCGAGCGCGAACGCGGGAAACGAGATGCCCGACACCGCGATCGTCATGCCGATTCGGTCGGGCCAACGATTGCGCCACACCGCCGACGCGATCCCGATCGCCATCCCGAACAGCGTCGCCCACGCCATGCTGACGAGCGTCAGCAGCAGCGTCGGCATGAAGCGTTCGCCGATCTCGGTCGATACCGGCCGCTTGCTGCGCGTCGACACGCCGAAGTCGCCGTGCGCGATCTTCACGAAGAAGTTCGCGAACTGGGTTGGCATCGGCTTGTCGAGCCCGAGATCGGCGCGCACGAGCGCGACCGTCGCGTCGTCGGCCTCGGGGCCGGCCGCGAGCCGCGCGGGATCGCCCGGCAGCAGGTGCACGAACAGGAACACCAGCACCGCGACGATCGCGAGCGTGGGCAGCAGGCCGAACAGGCGTTTGACGAGGAAATTCAGCATGGGGCACCGATCGGGTCAACGCGCCGGCGGATTGCGCCGCCGGCACCGCGTGGCGGGTGAACCGCCGTCATTTCAGCGAGATTTCGTCGAAGTTGAACGAGCCGTCCGGCATCACGTACGCGCCCTGCAGCCGCTTGCTGCGTGCATACACGATCTTCTCCTGCACGAGGAAGATCCACGGCGCATCGGTCCAGATCTGCTTCTGCGCGTCGCCGTAGAGTTCGGCCTTCTTCGTGCGATCGACTGTCTCGAGCGCCTTCGTGAGATCGCCGTCGACCGTATCGTTCTTGTAGTACGCGGTATTGACGAGCTTCGGCGGCGCCGACGCGGCGGCGAGCAGCGGCGTGATCGCCCAGTTCGCC
This sequence comes from Burkholderia sp. JP2-270, assembly GCF_003233675.1. NCBI lineage: Bacteria > Pseudomonadati > Pseudomonadota > Betaproteobacteria > Burkholderiales > Burkholderiaceae > Burkholderia > Burkholderia sp. JP2-270. The sequence continues at coordinate 396,551 of NZ_CP029825.1, forward strand.
TCGCCCGTCGACGACGACCAGCCGATGTAGTACATCCGCACCGGCGCCTTCGCCGGATCCGGCGCGCTCTCGACCTTCGCGACGCGCTCGCCGGCTTCCAGCGCCTGCACCTGCACCTTCACGCCGACCTGCGCGAGCTGCTGCTGCACGAACTGGATCGCCTTCTGCGACGTCGAGTTGTTATACGCGGACCACAGGGTCGTCTCGAAGCCGTTCGGATAACCGGCCTCCTTCAGCAGCGCGCGCGCCTTCGCCGGATCGTACGGCCAGGGGCCGAGCTTCGTCGCGTAGTCGACACCCTGCGGCACCACGCCGGTGGCCGGCGTCGCGAAACCGGAGAACGCGACCTTCGCGAGCGCTTCCTTGTTCACCGCGTAGTTCAGCGCCTGGCGCACCTTCGGATTGTCGAACGGCTTCTGCAGCGTATTCAATGACACGAAGCGCTGCACGATCGACGCCCGCTCGACGACATCGACCTTCGGGTTGCCCTTCAGGTCGGCTGCCTGCTCGAACGGAATGCGGAACGCGAAATCGGCTTCGCCCGTCTTCATCAGCGCCGCGCGCGTGTTGTTGTCGACCACCGGCTTCCAGTCGATCGCGTCGATCTTCGGGTAACCCTTCTTCCAGTAGCCGGCGAACTTCTTTACCTTCAGGTCGTCGGTCTGCTTCCATTCGACGAACTCGAACGGCCCGGTGCCGACCGGATGCAGCGCGATGTCGCGGCCCCACTTCTTCATCGCGGCCGGCGAGATCATCACGGCCGACGGGTGCGCGAGCGTGTTGATGAACGCCGAGAACGGCTCGCGCAGCGTGACCTTCACCGTGTACGGATCGACGACCTCGGTCTTCTCGATCACGCGGAACATGTTGTAGCGCTTCAGGTGGTTCGCGGGATCGGTCACGCGGTCGAAGTTCGCCTTCACGGCCGCCGCGTTGAAATCGGTGCCGTCATGGAACTTCACGCCCTGGCGCAGCTTGATCGTGTAGGTCTTCGCATCGGCGCTCGCGTCGTAGCTCATCGCCAGCACGTTGACCAGCTTCATGTCCTTGTCGAAGCCGAACAGCCCCTGGTAGAACGACTTGACGACGGCCTGAGACACCGTGTCGTTCGCGTCGTACGGGTCCATCGTCGTAAACGTCAAATCCACCGCCATCACCGCGGTCTGCTGCGCGAACGCGGGCACCGCGGCCGACAGCGCGAACGCGCCGGCACCCGCAGCGAGCAGCGCGCGCGGACGGAACATCGGGAACGAATACGGCTTGTTCATCTTGTTGGGCTCCTGTGGATGATTCGGTAACGCATGGTTGAAATCGCGGCGTGACTGCCCCCGCTCGGGAAAAAGACGCCGTTGCCTTGCTCGTGCGCAGCTGCGGTCCATATGCAACCTCCCGCGCGCTCAGTACGCGCCGCCGACGCGATGCGCCGCGACGTAATGATCGGGACCGACCGCGACGAGCGGCGCAACCACCGGCTCGTCGCCGGCCGCGCGGATCGGACTCGGGATTTCGTCCGCCGCGAGCTGGCGCGGCGCGTGCCGGCGCGCGGGGTCGGCCACGGGCACCGCGCTCATCAGCTTCCTCGTATACGGATGCTGCGGCGCTTCGAACACCGCGCGGCGCGGGCCGATCTCGACGATCTGGCCGAGATACATCACCGCGACGCGATGGCTGACGCGCTCGACGACGGCCATGTCGTGCGAGATGAACAGGTATGCGACGCCGAGCTCGCGCTGCAGGTCGAGCATCAGGTTGACGATCTGCGCTTGCACCGACACGTCGAGCGCCGATACCGATTCGTCGGCGATCACGACCTTCGGGTTCAGCGCGAGCGCGCGCGCGATCGCGATCCGCTGGCGCTGGCCGCCCGAGAATTCGTGCGGATAGCGGCGCGCGGCCTCGGGCGGCAGGCCGACCTTGTCGAGCAGCCAGTCGACGCGCGCCTGCGCTTCGCGGCCGCTCGCGACGCCGTGCACGAGCAGCGGCTCCATGATCGAGAAACCGACCGTGAGGCGCGGGTTCAGCGACGCGAACGGATCCTGGAAGATGAACTGGATGTTCCGGCGCAGCGCCTGCAGGTCCGGGCCCTTCAGCGCGCTGATGTCGCGGCCGTCGAATTCGATCGAGCCGCTCTGCGATTCGACGAGGCGCAGCAGCGAGCGGCCGGTGGTCGACTTGCCGCAGCCCGACTCGCCGACCAGTGCCAGCGTCTCGCCCGCGCGCAGCTCGAAGCTCACGCGTTCGACCGCATGCACGTACTGCGACACGCGGCCGAACACGCCGCTCTTCACCGGAAAGCGCGTGACGAGATCGCGTACGCGCAGGATCGGCGTCGAAGCCGGGTCGACGGGCGGCTGCGCATCGTCGTTCGCCGCAGGCCCGGCGCTTGTGCCGTCCACCTTCAGCAGCGGGAATTTCTCGGGTATGTCGGTACCCTGCATCGAGCCGAGCCGCGGCACGGCCGCGAGCAGCGCACGCGTATAGCGATGCGCGGGCGTCGCGAAGATGCGCTCCGATTCGCCCTCCTCGACCTTCTCGCCGCGATACATCACGAGCACGCGGTCGGCCACTTCGGCCACCACGCCCATGTCGTGCGTGATGAAGATCACGCCCATGTTCATCTCGTCCTGCAGCCCGCGAATCAGTTGCAGGATCTGCGCCTGGATCGTCACGTCGAGCGCGGTCGTCGGCTCGTCGGCGATCAGCAGCGCCGGTCGGCACGACAGCGCCATCGCGATCATCACGCGCTGCCGCATCCCGCCCGACAACTGATGCGGATAACGCACGAACACCCGGCGCGCTTCCGGGATGCGCACGAGATCGAGCAGCCGCAGCGCTTCCGCGCGTGCTTCGGCCGCGCTTTTCGACTGGTGCAGCGCGATCGCCTCGCTGATCTGGTCACCGACCGTAAACACCGGGTTCAGCGACGTCATCGGCTCCTGGAAGATCATCGCGATGTCCGAGCCGCGGATGCCGCGCATCGTCGCGGCGCTCGCCTGCGCCAGATCCAGCAGCGCGCCGCCGCGGCGCCGGAACGCGATCCGGCCGCTCGTGATCGCGCCGCCGCCATGCTCGACGAGCCGCATCAGCGCGAGCGACGTGACCGACTTGCCGGAACCCGATTCGCCGACGATCGCGAGCGTCTCGCCGCGATCGACGTGAAACGACACGTTGCGCACCGCGTCGAACGTCGCGCCTTCGCGGCGGAACGTGACCGACAGGTCGTCCACGGCGACGACGCGCTGCTCGGGCAGCGCCAGGCCGGACGGGTTACGGCTCGAAGTCATGCGTATCTCCTCGTACGATCCGGAATCAGGCTGCGTCGTCGCGGTAGATGCCGACGACAGGCGCTTCGCCGACGCGCGCGTAGCCGCGGTACATCCCTTCGGTGTTGAACGGCATCGCGACGTTGCCGTGCGCGTCGACCGCGATGATCCCGCCGCGGCCCGCCAGGCGCGGCAGCTTGTTCATCACGACGTCGTGTGCGGCGTCGGCCAGCGACGCGCCGCGATACGCGATCTGCGCGGCAACGTCATGCGCGGTCGCGAGCCGGATGAACGTCTCGCCGGTGCCCGTCGACGACACCGCGCAGGTTGCATCGTCCGCATAGCAGCCCGCGCCGATGATCGGCGAATCGCCGACACGCCCCGGCTGCTTGTTCGTGATACCGCCCGTCGACGTCGCCGCGGCGATATGGCCGTGCAGGTCGCACGCGACCGCGCCGACCGTGCCGTGCTTGCGGTCCGGATCGAGCGGTTCGGCCGGCTGCGGCTGCGATTGCGATTTGCCGAACGCGAACGTCGCCGCGTCGTGATCGAGCATCATCCCGGCCGCCGCGCGCGCCTTGAGCCACTGCGCGTGACGCATTTCAGTGTCGAAGTAGCCGGGTTCCGCGAGTTCGAGCCCCTGCGCGGCCGCGAACGCATCGGCGCCCGCACCGGCAAACAGCACATGTTCGCTCGCCTCCATCACGCGCCGCGCGGCCAACACGGGATTGCGCACGCGCGTCGCGCAGCAGATCGCGCCGGCGCCGAGCGTCGCGCCGTCCATGACCGCCGCGTCGAGCTCGTGCTTGCCTTCGGCCGTATACACGGCGCCGCGTCCGGCGTTGAACAGCGGGCAGTCCTCGAGCATCCGCACCGCGACGGTGACGGCGTCGAGCGCGCTGCCGCCGTCGGCCAGCACCTGCTGCGCGGCCTGCAGGATCGCGGTCAGTTCGGCACGGTACCGGCGTTCGGTTTCGGTATCCATCGCATCGCGCAGGATCGTGCCTGCGCCACCGTGAATCGCGACGATCGCGGGAGAAGTCATGATTTTTTCGGACGGGGGGAAGAAGGGTTGGCGGCCGACAGCGCCGCTTGCGGCTGCACGAGCCACGGCAGCAGGAATTCGGTCATCTCGGCGGCGGACTTCGCGGACCGGTGCGTGCGCAGCGCGACCGCGTCGATCAGCGCCTCGATCATCGTGAGCACGGCCGCTTCCGACGTGGCCGCGAAGCGCCGTTCGGCCTTGACGTACAGGTTCAGCGACGCGATCGGTGCGAGCGGCGATTCCGGGCCGTCGGAGATGCCGAGCACGCGCGCGCCGCGCGCCGCCGCGCGGCGGGCCAGCTCGATCGTGTCCTTCACGTAGCGCGGAAACGCGAGCGCGATCACGAGATCGCGCGAGTCGGCCGTATACAGGCGCCGCGCCGCGTGCGACGGGCCGCCGAGCAGCGCGAGCGACTGCACGTTGTCGTGACACACGGACAGCCCGTGCTCCATCAGCCCGGTGAGAAACGCGCTCGATCCCGCGCCGAGGATCAGCACGCGCCGCGCGCCGACGATCGCCTCGACCGCAGCCTCGACATCGGCCGCGTCCAGTTGCGCACGCGTGTTCTCGATGTTCGCGACGGCCTGGTCGAACACCGCGTCGATCCATGCCGCGCCGCGCACGCCGGACTCCTGCTCCTGCGCCGAGCGCAACCGTTCGACCGGCCCGAGCGTCGCTTCGAAGCCGCGCACGAGTGCCGCGCGCATCGCCGGATAGCCGTCGAAGCCGAGCGCCTTCGCGAAGCGGTTCGCGGTCGCGATCGACGCATTCACGGCCTGCGCGAGTTCGTCGATCCGCATCGTCGCCGCGCGAAACGGATTCGCGAGCACGAATTCGCCCATGCGCCGGTGGATCGGCGTCATCAACGGCATTGCCGACGCGATCCGCTCGGCGATCGCGGGTTCGTCGTGACTGGCGTCGTGCGGAACGAGAGGCGTCATGCGAATGGTTGTTGCAAGGAAGATGAAAATCAATTTACACAATCCGCAGCCTGAAAAAAAATAAATTTTCATCAGGGTTGTCACGCCCCGTCCTGCGCCCACCGATCGCCAGGCCATCGCACGGCCCCGCCGCACGGGCTTTGGCACGCAACCGCCATGCGCTTCCGCTCACGCCGCCCCTCTCATCGGGAAAACCCCAAGCAAGTTCGTTCGAATGCAAATTCACGTTGACCGGATTCGCATTCGAACATAGGATGTTCGAAAATGATCAGTCGTCAGATAACAACCGTATCCAGTGACGACAAAATGTTCGCTCGAATAGCGTCATTTCGATGAAAACCGGCAAAAGCGGCGCCCATCAAGATCGGACATCGTACAAATAAGCTGAAAAAGCCTTCCTGACCGGACGGCTTGCATGGATCAGGCAGGTGCCGCATGCCCGCCCTGCCCAACAGGAGACAGCAGTGAAAACAGTCAAGGCGTTGCGCTGGTGGATCATCGTGCTCGTGTGTCTCGGCACGATCCTCAACTACCTCGCACGGAACTCCCTCGCGGTGCTCGCCCCCGAGCTGAAGCAGGTATTCGCGATCTCGACGCAGCAGTATTCGTACATCGTCGGCGCGTTCCAGATCGGCTACACGATCATGCAGCCCGTGTGCGGGTTCATCGTCGACCTGATCGGGCTGCGGCTCGGGTTCGCGCTGTTCGCGATGCTGTGGTCGGTGGTCGGCGTCGCGCACGGCTTCGCGTCGGGCTGGCTGTCGCTCGGCATCCTGCGCGGCTTTCTCGGGCTGTTCGAGGCCGCCGCGATTCCGTCGGGGATGAAGGCCGTCGCCGAATGGTTTCCCGATCGCGAGAAATCCGTCGCGGTCGGCTACTTCAACGCGGGCACGTCGCTCGGCGCAGCGATCGCGCCGCCGCTCGTCGTGTTCATCTCGATGCGGTTCGGCTGGCAATCGGCGTTCATGGTCACCGGCGCGCTCGGCTTCGTGTGGGCCGCGCTCTGGTACACGCAGTACCGGTCGCCCGCCGATCATCCGCGCATCACGCCGCAGGAGCGCGCACTGATCCGCGACGGCCAGGCCACGATGCCGCCGGTGTCGAAGCGCCGCATCCGCGACGTCGTCACCGCGCGGCGCTTCTGGGCCATCGCGCTGCCGCGCTTCTTCGCCGAACCCGCGTGGCAAACCTTCAGCTTCTGGATTCCGCTGTACCTCGCGACCGAGCGCCACATGCCGCTCACGCAGATCGCGATCTTCGCGTGGATGCCGTTTCTCGCGGCCGACGCCGGCGGCATCGCGGGCGGCTACCTGTCGCCGTATCTCGCCAACCGCTTCAAGCTGCCGCTCGTGTGGTCGCGCGTCGCCGGCGTCGCGCTCGGCGCGGTGCTGATGCTCGGGCCCGCGATGATCGGCCTCGTGTCGTCGCCGTACACGGCCATCGCGCTGTTCTGCGTCGGCGGCTTCGCGCACCAGATGATCTCCGCACTCGTCAACACGCTGTCGGCCGACGTGTTCGATTCCGAGGAAGTCGGCACCGCGAGCGGCTTCGCCGGGATGGCCGCATGGATCGGCGGGCTCGGTTTCTCGCTGCTGGTCGGCGCGCTCGCGGACAAGATCGGCTATGCGCCGCTGTTCGCGTGCCTCGGCCTGTTCGACATCATCGGCGTCACGCTGCTCGCGGTGCTGATCCGCGGACAATCGAAGCAGGAACGCCTGCTCGCACGACACGCCTGACATTCGCTCTCACCAGGAATCGCCTTCATGACTTCGCTTCTTCATCCGCCCGTGTTCCGCATCGCCGCCCGGCACGCGAACCGCCTGCTGCTCGCGTCCGACGCGGGCGCGACCCTCGAAATCTTCGTGCTCGAGGACGACATCGTGCGCGTGCGCGTGCTGCCCGACGCTACGGCACGCACGCCGCGCACGTGGTCGATCGCGCCGGGCCTCGACGACGTGCCGCTCGACGGGCGCGACCGCCTCGACCTGGACGGCTTCGCGCTGCCTTCCTGGAGCCTCGCCGAAGACGACGACGGCCTGCGCATCGAAACCGCGCAGATCCGGCTCGCGGTGCGCTGGCAAGGCGGTCATTGCACGTGGTCGATGCGCGGCGCGGACGGCGCATGGCGCGTCGCGCTCGCCGACCGCGCGACGCAGGCGTACAACTTCGGCTGGTGGGACGATCGCACGTATCACTACGTCGCCCGCGAGCGCGGCGACAAGGTGTTCGGCCTCGGCGAACGCGCGGGCGACCTCGACCGCACGGGCGCGCGCTTCGAGATGCGCAACATCGACGCGATGGGCTACAGCGCGAAGCACACCGACCCGCTGTACAAGCACATCCCGTTCTACATCACGTGGTCGCCCGATGCGTGCCAGGGGTTCGGCCTCTTCTACGACACGCTGTCGGATTGCTCGTTCGACATGGGCCGCGAACTCGACAACTATCACGGCCCGTACCGCTATTTCGTCGCCGAGCACGGCGACCTCGACTACTACTTCATCGCATCGCCCGATACGCCGCTCGCGGCCGCGCGGCGCTTCACGTGGCTCACCGGACGCCCCGCGCGCACGCCGAAATGGGGCCTCGGCTATTCGGGCTCGACGATGAGCTACACCGATGCGCCGGACGCGCAGCAGCAGATGAACCAGTTCGTCGAGCAGTGCGACGCGCACGACATCCTGTGCGACTCGTTCCACCTGTCGTCGGGCTATACGTCGATCGGCGCGAAGCGCTACGTGTTCAACTGGAACCGCGACAAGTTTCCCGACGCGAAGGGTTTCGTGAAGCACTACCGCGACCACGGCATCCGTCTGTGCGCGAACATCAAGCCGTGCCTGCTGCGCGACCATCCGGCGTTCGACGATGCCGCAAAACGCGGGCTGCTGATCCGCTCGGCGTCCGGCGAGCCTGCGTGGGTGCAGTTCTGGGACGAGGTCGGCGCGTATCTCGACTTCACGCAGCCGGACGCGTACCGCTGGTGGTGCGAGCAGGTCACGTCGGCGCTGCTCGAATACGGGATCGAGTCGACCTGGAACGACAACAACGAATACGAGATCTGGTCGCCGGATGCGATCGCGCACGGCTTCGGCCAGCCGTTCCCCGCACGCGAGGCGAAGGTGCTGCAGACGATGCTGATGATGCGCGCGTCGCGCGACGCGCAGCGCGCGCATGCGCCGGCGCAGCGTCCGTTCCTGGTGTCGCGCTCCGGCGGCGCCGGCATGCAGCGCTACGTGCAGACCTGGTCCGGCGACAACACCACGTCGTGGGAAACGCTGCGCTACAACCTGAAGATGGGCCTCGGGCTCGCGCTGTCGGGCGTGTCGAACATCGGTCACGACATCGGCGGCTTCTCCGGGCCCGCGCCGTCGCCGGAACTCCTGCTGCGCTGGGTGCAGTTCGGCATCTTCATGCCGCGCTTCAGCATCCATTCGTGGAACGACGACGGCACCGTCAACGAGCCGTGGATGTATCCGGAGATCGCCGCTCAGGTCGCGTCGCTGATCAAGCAGCGCTACCGGCTGCTGCCGTACCTCTATCACCTGCTGTGGCTGTCGACGACGCGCTACGAGCCCGTGCTGCGGCCGACCTTCGCCGATTTCCCCGGCGATGCGCGCTGCTACGACGAGTGCGACGACATGATGCTCGGCGACGGGCTGCTGGTCGCGCCGGTCGTCGATCCCGGCCGCACCGAACGCACGGTCTACCTGCCGTCGGGCGCGCGCTGGACGTGCTGCGCGAGCGCGCAGTCGTTCGACGGCGGCGCGAGCGTCACGCTGCCCGCGCCGCTCGATACGCCGGTGATGCTGCTGCGCGAAGGCCGCGCGCTGCCGCTGAACGTCGCGGCACAGCATTTCGGCGCGCGCGCCGACACGCGCGGCTTCCTCGTCGCGCCGCGCATCGAGGACGGCGTCGCGTACGGCGAATGCGTCGAGGACGATGGCGAGACGGAAGCGTGGCGCGACGGCGAATACGGGCTGTGGCGGATCGAGACCGGCCGCGAGGCGTCGGGCGCGCTCGGCGTGTCGGTCCGCTGGGACGGCCGCCCGATCCGCCCGGCCGACCGCGTCGAGATCCTGCTGCCCGCCTCGGTGCAAGGCCCGCTCGCCGTCCGCGGCGCGCGCGTCGAGCAGGATGCGCAGGACGGCGCATGGCGCCGCATCGTCGTCGCGTTCGATCACTGACCGCACGCGCCGCATCAATCAGGCAGGCCGTTCGCGCGGCCCGCCGCCCGCCCCAGAGGAGGCCTCCGAACCTCCCGCTCCCTTTGAAAAGATCTGGAGATCGACAATGAAATCACCCGTCAATCGATATGCAATCCTGATTTTATCGGCCGCATCGCTCGGCACGACCGCCGTCCGCGCGCAGAGCAGCGTGACGTTGTACGGCGTCGTCGACGATTCGATCGCGTACGTGAACAACCAGCAGGGCCACTCAAACATCTACATGCGCGACGGCAACCTGTATGCGTCGAAGTTCGGGCTGCGCGGCGACGAGGATCTCGGCGGCGGCACGCACGCGATCTTCGACCTGCAGTCCGGCTTCAACCTGAACAACGGCGCGCAGGCTGCCGCCGGCACGATATTCAATCGCCAGGCGTTCGTCGGCCTGCGCAATGCTCGCTACGGCACGCTGACGGCCGGCCGCCAGTACACACCCTACTTCCTGTTCGTCGGCCCGTACGCGTCGAGCAGTTGGCTGACCGGCGCGACGGGTGCGCATCCGGGCGACATCGACGGCCTCGACACGACGATCCGCGTAAACAACTCGGTCACCTATACGTCGCCGACCTTCGCCGGGCTGAGCGCGAGCGCGATGTACGCATTCGGCGGCATTGCCGGCGCGACCGGCAAGGGCAACACGTTCAGCGCCGCGCTGCGCTATGCGAACGGGCCGATCGGGATCGCGGCCGGCTACCTGCGCATCAACAGCTCGGGCTCGTCGGCGGGCTTCCTGAACCCGGCCGCCGCGTCGTCGGGCAGTTTTGCGGTGTCCGTGCTGAACCAGGGCTACCTGACCGCGAAGGCCGTCGAGCAGGTCGCGGCGGCAGGCAACTACACGCTCGGCGACCTGACGATGGGCATCAACTATTCGAACGTGAAATACTTGCCCGGCAACGGCTCCGCGTTCACGGACACCGCCGTGTTCAACACCTACGGCGCGCTCGCCGCATACCGTTTCACTCCGGCATTCTCGGTGGCCGGCGCATTCGCATACACGTTGGCATCGAAGGCGAACGGCGTCGCGAGCGCGGCCCGCTACCAGCAGTATTCGCTGAAGGAGTCGTACAGCCTGTCGAAGCGCACGACGCTCTATGCGCTGCAGGCGTACACGCATTCGAGCGGGCAGACGCTCGGCGCGCAAGGCGCCGGCCACGTCATCGATGCGGCGCCGATCGTCGGCGATTCGCAGCAGCTCACGCCGTCGACGACGCACGGTCAGTTCGTCGGCATGGCCGGCATCGCCGTCACGTTCTGAACCCGCACGGGCAGCGCCTTCAGTGCGCTGCCCGCGCCCCGGACGATGCGCGTTGCACGCGCGCCGTCCGGGCGCGCGAGACCCCGCGTTCACCGGGCTTTCGACGTCCCGTCTGCCCGCCGTGCAAACCGCGCGGGTTTTCTCGGTCGCGCCGATACCTTACAATCCGTCAGGTTAATCCCTCCTGCATGCCCCTTCTTGCAGTCCTGACACCGCGGTACACTCGACGCGCGCCGTATCAGGGTCCGACGCGCAACGTGCGCGCCGGATGGCGTCGCGCCTCGTTGCGCCCACAACTGGATGCCCGACATGCCAGATTCCCGTCCCTCCCCGCGCACGACATTCAAGCCGCAGGTCGTCCTGCCCGCGCTCACGGTCATCGGTGCATTGCTGGCCGTCTGTGCGCTGCTCCCGAGCGAAGCCGGCATGCTGTTCTCCGCCGGCCAGCAATGGGTCATCGCGCGCTTCGACTGGTTCTACGTACTCGCCGTCACCGGCTTCCTCGTGTTTCTCGTACTGATCGCCGCGAGCGATTTCGGCAACATCCGGCTCGGGCCCGACGACGCCGAGCCCGAATTCAGCTTCTTATCGTGGACGGCAATGCTGTTCGCGGCCGGCATGGGCATCGGCCTCATGTATTTCGGCGTCGGCGAGCCGATGCAGCACTTCCTGAAGCCGCCGACCGTCGACCCCGGCACGCCCGCCGCCGCGCGCGAGGCGATGCTGATGACCTTCTTCCACTGGGGCTTCCATGCGTGGGCGATCTATGGGCTGATGGGGCTCGTGCTCGCATATTTCGGGTTCCGCTACAACTTGCCACTGACGCTGCGCTCGGGCCTGTATCCGGTGCTGCGCGAACGCGTGAACGGCTGGATCGGCCATACCGTGGATGCATTCGCGCTGGTCGGCACGGTCGCCGGCATCGCGACCACGCTCGGCTACGGCGTGATGCAGTTGAGCGCGGGCCTGCATACGGTCGCCGGCTGGGACACCGGCAGCAACGTGTTTCGCATCGGGCTCGTCGTGATCGTGGTGCTGCTCGCGGGCCTGTCGGCCGCCAGCGGCCTCGACAAGGGCGTACGCCGGCTGTCCGAGCTGAACCTGCTGCTCGCGTTCCTGCTGCTCGGGTTCGTGGTCGTCGCGGGCCCGACGGCATTCCTGTTCCGCGCGCTCGGCGACAACATCGGCCAGTACCTGTCGAATCTCGTCGACCTGTCGTTTCGCACCTATGCGTATGCGTCGCCGCGCGAGGAAGGCTGGTTCGGCGGCTGGACGATCCTCTACTGGGCGTGGTGGATCTCGTGGTCGCCGTTCGTCGGCATGTTCATCGCGCGCATCTCGCGCGGCCGCACGATCCGCCAGTTCGTGATCGGCGTGCTGCTCGTGCCGACCGCGTTCAACCTCGCGTGGATGACCGTGTTCGGCAACAGCGCGATCTGGCTCGACACGCACGGCGCGGCCGGTGCACTCGCGCAGACGGCCACCAACGTCGATGCGCTGCTGTTCCGTTTCTTCGATTTCCTGCCGCTGTCGCAACTGCTGTCGATCGCCGCGATCGTGCTGATCGCGGTGTTCTTCGTCACGTCCGCCGATTCGGGCGCGTTCGTGATCGACCAGATCGCGACGCGCGGCAACGCGCATTCGCCCGTCTGGCAACGGCTGTTCTGGGCCGCGCTGCTCGGCGTGACGGCCGCGGTGCTGCTGGTTGCCGGCGGGCTCGGCGCATTGCAGGCGATGACGCTGATCGCCGCGCTGCCGGTCGCCATCATCATGCTCGCGCTCTGCTACGGGCTGTGGCGCGGGCTAGCGGCCGACCGCGCTCACTATTCGCAGGAGATCGCGCCTGCGGCGAGCTTCTGGACCGGCCAGCACTGGCGCCACCGCCTGACGCACATCCTGCGGCAGACGACCGAGGCCGAGGCGCGCCAGTTCGTCGCCGAGACGGTCGAGCCCGCGCTGCGCAAGGTCGCCGACGAACTGCGCGCAAGCGGCGTCGATGCGCACGTGCAGCGCGACAACGACGACGCCGTGCGGCTCACCGTGCCGACCGCCGAGCACCGCGATTTCGTGTACGGCGTGCGCGTGACGGTGAAATCCGCGGCCGCGTTCCTGGTGCGCGAGGCGGCCGAGCCGGAAGCAGCGCGTGCGCACGTGTGCGGGATCGTCACGTTCTTCGAGGATGGTCGACTCGGCTACGACGTCGAATACCTGCGCGGCGACGAAGTGATCGCCGATGTGCTGCGCCAGTACGAACGCTACGTGTCGCTCGCGGCCGACAAGCGTACGCATCTGCTGAGCCGCGCGCCGGGGCACGCGACGGAGGCCGAATGAGCGCACACGCCGCAGCCTTCGCTGCGCCGCTCCGATCCGCCACGTCCGACGGAGCCGCACGATGAACGGGCTTCTGCAAAGCCGCGCCGCCGACCTCGTCGCGCTCGGCACGCTCGCCGTGCTCTATCTCGGCGGAGCCGGCATCGCGCTGTGGCGGATCCGGGCCGCTGCGCCGCGCGGCAAGGCCTACTGGATCGTCTGCATGGCGCTGCTGGCCGGCGGCGCCGTCGCGATGGGCGGCAACCTGTCGCCCGTGCCGAACAGCGGTGAAATGCCGCCCGGCTTCGCGCTCGGCGTCGAAGCCGTCCTGCTCGGCCTCGCGCTGGTTGCCGGAGGTTGCGCGTGGCTGATGCTGCGCGCGAGGAAACGCTGACGCGTACATATCGCGCAGCGCGGCTTCGTCAGTCAAGCGCGAACGGCAACACGCGGGGCGAACAGGCGGCCGACGCGCCTTCTCTGATCCGTTTTATCGCACGCGTTACGCGGACGGCGCGCGCGCCGTCACGAGCCAGCAGGCCGCGTCGAAACGCACCTCCGTGCCGTGCACGTAACGCTCGAACGCGGTACGCACCTTCCCGACCACGCGCCACCGCGTCGCGTCGTCCGTCTCCAGCAGCGCGAGCCCGACCGGGCCCAGCCGCGCGATATAGTCGTCCAGCGCGGGCTCGGGCAACACGCACGCCATATCGACCGGCTCGATCGCAATGTCGGCCCAGCCGCTGCCCAACAGCACCGACGCGATCCGCTGCCGGTCGCCGAACGCGAACTGCCCCGGCGCGCCGGGCCGCCGCGCAGGCAGGTTCGGCAGCAACGGCGCGGCGGCCCGCTCGGCCGTCGTCATGAACGGGTTGTCGGCCGCGCTGCGCCACGCGACGAACCGCATCTGCGCGTCCGGCCGCGCCGCGTGCCGCAGATTCGCGAAGGCCCGGACCGGGTCGTCGAAGAACATCACGCCGAGGCGCGACACGATCAGGTCGACGCTCGCGGGCTCGAAAGCATGAGTCTGCACGTCCGCGCACACGAAGCGGGCGCACAGGCCGCTGCGTTCGGCGCGCACCTGCGCTGCATCGATCATCCGGGCCGAGATGTCGATGCCCGTGCATTGCGCGTCCGTGCCGAGCCGGCGCGCGATCGCGAGCGTAACCGCGCCCGTGCCGCAGCCGACGTCGAGCACGCTGCGCGCGGACGACGCGGCCGCCGCATCGGCGAGCAGCGCCTCGAACGGCTCGAACATCCGGTCGATCGGCGCCTGCGCATCGACCCATGCACGCCCCGACGGGCCATTCCACAGCGCCGATTGTTCGTCGTTGGGCCGGTTGGTTTCCATCGTCGATTCCCCTTCTGGTTCGTTGATCATGAAGCGCACTGTGCTGCTTCAAGCCGGCTTGAGGTCAAGGCCCCGGCTTTTCACATTTCTTACATTCGTGCTGCGTATCGTTGACGACTTTCCTACGGTGCCTCCCATGCGACGACTCCTCCCGCGCGTACTGCTCGCGCGCTGCGCCCCCCTTGTTGCCCTCGCCGCGCTGTCCGCGTGCTCGAATCACATCGATTCGCCGGCCGACCCGGCCAGTGCATCGGTCAACGTCCAGGCCGCATGGGTCGAGATCGGCGACGCGAACCAGGCGATCGCGCGCGTCATCACGAACTACACCCCCGCGTCGGCCGGCGATCCACTGTGTCCGCAACTGACCGTCGACGGCAAGCTGTCGCGCATGACGCTGCGCGCCGGCGCCGCGACCCCGGCCCAGCGGTCGACCGCCAGCGACCCGGCCGATTCGAAGCCGTCGAGCTTCCCGGTCTCCGTCTGCGAAACGACGTTACCGGCCGATGCACAGGCGGCGAGCGTCGCGGGCCGCACGCTGCCGCTGCCGAAGGCACAGCCGCAGCGCATCGCGATCATTGCCGACACCGGCTGCCGGATGAAGAAGGCCGACAACGCATGGCAGGCGTGCAACGACGCGACGGTCTGGCCGTTCGACACGATCGCGGCCAGCGTCGCGAAGCTGTCGCCCGACCTGGTGCTGCACGTCGGCGACTACCACTATCGCGAGAACGCATGCCCGCCGGACATCGCCGGCTGCAAGGACAGCCCGTGGGGCTATGGCTGGGATACGTGGCAGGCCGACCTGTTCCGCCCGGCCGCACCGCTGCTCGCGAAGGCGCCGTGGGTCGTCGTGCGCGGCAACCATGAGGAATGCGCGCGCGCGGGCCAGGGCTGGTTCCGCTTCCTCGATCCGCGCCCGTATTCGGCCGCCCGTTCGTGCGACGATCCGGCCAACGACACCAACGCGAACTATTCGGAACCCTATGCGGTGTCGCTCGGCGGCGGCTCGCAGGTGATCGTGTTCGACACCGCGAAGGTCGGCCGCGCGCCGCTGAAGACGACCGACGCGCAATTCGGCATCTACCAGAAGCAGTTCCAGACCGTGGCCGCGCTCGCGTCGAAGGCCGGCATGACGACGACGATCTTCACGAACCATCATCCGATCCTCGCGTTCGCGCCGATCGCAGGCAGCACACCCGCGCCGGGCAACCTCGCTCTGCAGTCGGTGATGGCGAGCCTCAACGCGCAGGCGTACTACCCGCCGGGCGTGCACGTCGCGCTGCACGGTCACGTGCACGACTTCCAGGCGATCAACTTCTCGTCCGGGCATCCGGCGACGATCGTGTCCGGCAACGGCGGCGACAACCTCGACGTCGCACTGCCGGACCCGTTCCCGGCCAGCCTGACGCCGGCACCGGGCGCCGTGATCGAGCGGCTGTCGCACAACAACAGCTTCGGTTTCCTGATCATGGAGCGCCGTGCGGCACCGGCGACGGGCTGGGTGTTCCGTGCGTATTCGGCAGCAGGCAAGCTGCTCGCATCGTGCAATCAGTCGGGCACGACGCTCGCATGCGACAAGACGGGGTTCATTGCGCCGTGAGTGAAGAGGTTCGATGCGACGGCCGCGTTGCGCGCGGCCGGCAAACGCTGCACACGCTTGCCGCGGCCGTGCTCGCCGGCCTGGCGCTGGCGGCGCACGCGGCGCACGCCGTGCCGTCCGAAACGGTCCTGCTCCCCGGCGCGCCGCCGTCGCGCGTCGTCGGCACGATCGGCAAAGGCACGCCGCAAGTGACGGACAAGATCGACGCGGCCACCGCGCGCTTCGCGCCCGCCCCGACACTCGTCGCGCTCGGCCGCCGGATCTTCTTCGACCCGCGGCTGTCCGAGCCGCGCGGCATGTCGTGCGCGGGCTGCCACGATCCGGGCCGCGCATTCGCGCCGACGCTGTCGGCGGCTTCGCTCGCGGGGCCCGGCGTACCGGAAGGCAGCCGGCCCGGGCGCTTCAGCCAGCGCAATGCGCCGTCGCTGCTCTATGTGCGCTACGTGCCACGCCGCCACTTCTACCAGGACGACGATGCGCCCGCGCCGTCGCCGTTCGGTGGGCTGTTCAGCGATGGCCGCGCGGATACGCTCGCCGAGCAGATCCGCGGGCCGCTGTTCGATCCGAACGAGATGAACAACCGGTCGCCGGCCGCGCTGCTGCGCAAGGTCAATGCGACCGAGCTCGCGCCCGATCTCGCCGCGCGCTTCGGCGCGCCGGTGCGACGCGACCCCGAGCAACTCGTGCGCGCGCTGGGTTCGGCCGTCGAGGCCTATCTGCAGAGCGACGAGATGGCGCCGTTCACGTCGCGCTTCGACGCGTTCCTGCGCACCCGCAAACCGCTCGCGCCGGCCGAGATGCGCGGCCTCGCGCTGTTCCGGAATCCGGACAAGGGCAACTGCATGACCTGCCATACGCTGTCGGACACGTCGAGCCGCCCGGAGCGCTCGCTCTTCACCGATTTCGGTTATGACGCGATCGCCGTGCCGCGCAACCGCGCGCTGCCGGCGAACCGCGATCCGCGCCATTTCGACAACGGGCTGTGCGACACCGCACGGCGGCTGCGCTGGCCCGAGCCGACGCAATGGTGCGGCTACCTGCGCACGCCGGGGCTGCGCAACGTCGCGGTCAAGCAGACCTTCATGCACAACGGCGCGTTCACGACGCTGCGCGACGCGGTCGCGTTCTACAACACGCGCTCGACCGACCCCGGCTTCTGGTATCACGGCGCCACGACGTTCGACGACGTGCCGGCCGCCTATCGCGGCAACATCAACGTCAACTCGACGCCGATGAACCGCCGGCCCGGCACGCCGCCCGCGCTGACCGACGCGGAAATCGACGACATCGTCGCGTTCCTCGGCACGCTGACCGACGCGCGCTATACGGGCATCGCCGCGGCTGCCGCCCCTGCCGCCCGGATCTCCCGGATCTCCCGGACCGCCGCGCCGGCGCGCTGACCCTGGCCGAACGGCCAGCCGCAGGCGCGCCCGCTTGCGGCCGCCGCAAACACTGGTTATATTTACAGCACTGTATTTATGAACAGTGAGGTGCGCGATGGAACATCTGGTCCGTATCGTCAACGACACCGATCGCCAAGTGCTGGCGTGGCTTCGCGCCCAGGTCGGCGACGCCCGCGTCGAGCGCGCGGCGCGCCAGCTCGGGCATACGCGCAAGCCGTTTCCGTCGGCCGTCTGCCGGTATCTGGGCATGAGCGCGCCGGCTACGCTGCGCCAGGCGGAGCGGCCGCGCGTCGCACGCGATTGCTCGGTCGGCGATCGTTACCTGTCGTTGATCCGCCAGCACCTCGCTTCGCACTCGGCAGGCCGCTGATATGGCAGCGGCCTGCCGCCGCCGCGCAGCGGGCCGGAGCGATCGCGCATGCGTAAGCCTGGCCGGCGGCTGCCGTGCTTATGCAGCCGCCGCCGCGTGTCGGCGGCGAGCGAACGCGGTCCGCCCCGGTCTTCGTCACCCGGAAAGACCGCCTCGACAGCCGCGGCCTGCCCGGCACGCGGCAATCGCCGCGTCACCGCACGTTCCGGCTCCTGCGGCGCTCGATCCACTCAAATATCGCCATCCCGGCCAGCATCGCGACGACGAACCCGATCCCCTTGGCCGATCCGAAGCCGATCGACACGATCGCGGGCCCCGGGCAGAACCCGGCCATCCCCCAGCCGATGCCGAACACGGCACTTCCGGCGACCAGGCGCACAGTGACCGCCCGCAAGGCCGGCAACTGCATCGGCAAGCCGAGCCACGATCGCGTCCGGCGTTTCGCCCATGCGAACGCGAACACGGCAACGCCCGTCGCGCCGGCCATCACGAACGCGAGCGACGGATCCCAGCGGCCCGCCAGGTCGAGAAAGCCGAGCACCTTCTGCGGATTGGCCATGCCCGACACGATGAGGCCGACGCCGAACAGCAGCCCCGCCAGAAACGCGAATCCTGCCTGCATGTCAGCCTCCCAGCACGTGCCGCCGCACGAATACGGTCACGAAGCCCGCGATCATGAAAGTCGCGGTCGCGACCACCGAGCGCAGCGCGCCGCGCGATATCCCGCACACGCCGTGGCCGCTCGTGCAGCCGCCCGCGTATCGCGTGCCGATCCCGACCAGCAGGCCGGCCGCCATCAACTCGGGCCAGCTTGCGTCGACCTGCGGCGTCAGGCCGGCTCCGGCGACGCGCATCGCGAGCGGTGCGGCGATCAGCCCGGCGACGAATGCGACGCGCCAGTCGCGCTCGCCGGAACCCGCCGCGAACAGGCCCCCGACGATGCCGCTGATGCCGGCAATCCGGCCGTTGAACGCGACCAGCCAAGCGGCCGCGAGCCCGATCAGCACGCCGCCGGCCAGCGACAGCCACGGCGTGAAATGAAGCGTATCAAGCTGCATCGCGTGTCCCCTTCGCGGCCGGGCCGCAGAACTGTTCGTACAGCACGCCCATTACCGCGATCGCGGCCGGACTGTCGAGCGAATAGTGGATGTTCTTGCCTTCGCGGCGCGTGCGGACCAGTGCGTTGTCCCGCAACACGCCGAGTTGCTGCGACAGCGTCGGCTGGCGGATGTCCAGCTTCGTCTCGAGATCGCTCACGCAGCGCTCGCCCTGCGACAGTTCACAGAGCAGCAGCAGCCGGTCGGGATTCGACAGCACCTTGAGGAACGCGCAGGCCGATTCGGCGGCTGCGCGCATCTGGTCGGGTTCGGGCAGCCCGGCGGGAAGATCGATGTTCATCGGGGCGGGGAGTCAATTAAAGAACAAATAATATATCAAATCATATAATGTTGCTTCCTGCTATTTGTCCATCGGAGACCTTGCGCCCTCTTCGCTCAGGCTTGCTCGCCGCGATCGCACTGGCGGCCGACGCACGCACCCCATCGGCACGAACCATGCATCGCGCCGGCCTCGTGCCGATGGAACTCGAGGGCCCGCGCGCGGTATCGATGTCCAGGCACCTCGACAGCGCGAATCGCGCGGCCGTGGCCGCGACGATCGAGTGCCCGTCGGCGCCTCAGGGGGATGGATGGGAGAAAGTGAAGATGGGGCGAATGGCGCGGCCCGGCACCTCCCGGGCCGCTTCGCTGCGACGCGTCACGCGCCGTCGCAGGACGCCGTGCCGTCGAGCATCAGCGTGCCGACCCGCGCGGGCACGAGCGGCGTGCGCGGCACCGGCGGCGTCCAGCCGAACAGCACCTGCGCGGCCGCGCCGCAAACACGGCCCTGGCATGCGCCCATCCCGCAGCGCGACTGCAGCTTCGCGGCCGTCCAGCCCGGCTCCAGCGCGACCGCATCGAAGCGCACATCCTCGCAGCGGCACAGCAGCGTCTCGGGCCGAGCAAGCCGGCGGATCGGCTCGCGGATCGCGAAACGCTCGCGTACGGCATCTGCGAAAGCCTGCCAGTGCGCGCGCCGCGCGACGAGCGCGGCCAATGGCGCCGTCTGCCCGGTCGCCGCATAACCGGCGATTTCGCCTTCGACCATCGCCAGCTCGCTGCCGCCGACGCCGGTACACTCGCCGGCCGCGAAGTACCCGTCGCGGCTCGTGCGCTGATGCGCGTCGACCGCCACCGCGCCGTTCTCGATCCGGCAGCCGAGATGGCTCGGCAGCACGGTGTTCGGCACGAGGCCGAAGCCGCACGCGAGCCGGTCGCAATCGACGTCGAACTCGCGATCGCCCTGGCGGATCCGCACGCGTTCGAGCCGCTTGTCGCCGAACGCTTCGACGACGTGCGCGTCGGGCCGATAGGCGGCCGTGACGAGCTTCGCGGCCTGCACAAGCTTCGACGGCCAGCGCCACAGCTCCGCACCGAAGCCGGCCACGTCGCCCCACGCGGCCTGTTCGAGCACGTGCGACACGCGCGCGCCGGCCTGACGCGCTGTCGCCGCACTCGCCAGCAGCAGCGGTCCGCTGCCCGCGATCACCGTGCGCTGCCCGCGCACGTCGAGGCCGTACTTGATCAGCGCCTGCAAGCCGCCCGCGCCCGTGACGCCCGGCAGCGTCCAGCCCGGAAACGGCAGCAACAGCTCGCGTGCGCCGCAGCAGACAATCAGCGTCCGGAACTCGAGCAGCAGCCCGCGCTCGTCGTCCTCGAGCAGCAGCGTGCCCGGCTGCGTTTCGGCGACGATGCGCGTCGCTGCAAGGTGGGTAACGTTCGGCCGCCGCAGTACGGCGAGGCGTTCGGCGGCGGCCTGCACCGGCGTGGCCGCTGGGCCTTGCCGCCAGATCTGCCCGCCCGCCCGCGGGTTGTCGTCGACGATCGCAACCGTTGCACCGCTTTGCGCGGCGGCCCGCGCGGCCGACAGCCCGGCCGGGCCCGCACCGACGATCGCGACATCGACGCTCAGTCGTTCCTGTTTCATCGTGCGCGCTCCACCTGCATTCCGTCGCGGCACAGCGTCTGGCAGGCCAGCCGGCGGCGGCCGTCGATCGTCATCCGGCACTCCTGGCAGATGCCCATTCCACAAAACGGCGCGCGCGCCGCACCCGTGCACGACACGCGCGTCGTGTCGTCGCCGCTCGCCGCGACGGCGGCCGCGACGGTCGCGCCGTCGGCCACCGTCAGCACGCGGCCGTCCAGATGAATGATCATGTCAGCGCTCCGGCTACGGGGGACGCGGTCAAAAAGCGTCCCGGCAAATACGGTTCGATATCGATGGGCGGCCGTTCGCCGGCCATCTGCGCGGCGACGAGCCGCGCGCTGCCCGGCGCGGTCGTCACGCCGAGCCCTTCGTGCCCGACCGCGAGCCACACGCCCGGCCGCGCCGGGTGCTCGCCGAGCAGCGGCAGGCCGTCGGGGCTCGCGGAACGGAACCCTGTCCATGAGCGGATCCCGTTCAGGTCGGCCAGATCCGGCAGATAGCCGACCGCACGGCGCAGCATCCGTGCGAGCACGGGCGGCTCGACGCGCGCGTCCTCGGTATCGAACTGGCGCGACGAGCCGATCAGCAACTGGCCGGTCGGCCGCGGCTGCACATTGAACGCGACCGACGTGCCGTCGCTCGCATGCGCGCTCGCCGCATAACCAAGCTCGACGAGCTGGTGCGACACGCGGCCCGGATAGCGGTCGGTGATCAGCAGGTGGCCCTTTTTCGGGCGCAGCGGCAGCTCGGGCAGCAGCGTGCGCGCCGCGACGCCGTTCGCGACGACCACGCGTTCCGCACGCAATGTGTCGCCGCTCGCGAGCGTCACGCACGGGCCGTCGACCGCAACGGCCCGGTCGCGGCGCAACGTGATGCGCGGAGCGCGCTGCAGCAGCCAGTTCGCGGTGACGGGCGCATAGAGGATCGCGTCGCCCGGAATCTTCAGCGCGCCGCCTAGCCCCGCGCGCAGCATCGGCTCCAGTCGCGCGAGCGTCGCCGCATCGATCAGCTCGCCGGCCACGCCGTGCGCGGCAAGCGTCGCCTGCTTCGCGCGCGCGAGATCCATTTCGTGCGCGTCGGCCGCGAGCCACAGCGTGCCGCAGTTGCGGTACGCGCAGCCTTCCGGCATCTTGCCGCTCAACGCGCGCCACAGTCCGATCGAGTAATGGCTCAGCGCGAGCTCGGCCGCGTTGTCGTCCATCGCGACGAGGTGGCCCATCCCCGCGCCGGTCGCGCCGCCGCTCGCGTCGTCGACGACGAGCACGCGCAGCCCGCGCTGCGCGAGTTCGTGCGCGCACGCCGCGCCGACGATGCCGGCGCCGATCACGACGACGTCGGTACTTGCGTTGCTCACGACACGATGCCCCAGCCGAACGGATCGTCTTCCTCGATCAGCAGCGTCGCTTCCGCGCTCAGGTGCGCGCTGCCTCGAATCGTCGGCACGATGCCGCTGTCGGCCTGCTCGTAGCTCGCCTGGAACACGCTGCCGATCACGCTTGCCTGCCGCCACACGGCGCCCGGCGCGAGCTTGCCGTCGGCCGCGAGGCACGCGAGCTTCGCGCTCGTGCCGGTTCCGCACGGCGAACGGTCGTATGCGAGGCCCGGGCACAGCACGAAGCTGCGGCTGTCGTGCTCGGGATCGTCGGCGAACAGCTCGATATGGTCGATCTCGCCGCCGTTCGCACCGGTGATGCCCGCGCGTTCGAGCCCTTCGCGCACGGCCGACGCATATGCGGTAAGCGCCGCGACGTTGTCGCCGGCGACGCGCTGCCCGTGGTCGCTGATCAGGAAGAACCAGTTGCCGCCCCACGCGATGTCGCCCTTCACGGAGCCGTAACCCGGCACATCGACCGCGACGCCCTTCGCGTGGCGATATGCGGGCACGTTGCGCACGCTGACCGACAGATCGTCGTGCAGCGTCGCCTCGACGGTGCCGACGGGCGTTTCGATCCGATGCACGCCGGGCCGGATGCGCCCCATGTGATGCAGCGTGCGCACGACGCCGATCGTGCCGTGCCCGCACATCCCGAGATAGCCGCTATTGTTGAAGAAGATCACGCCGGCCGCCGCGTCGGGCGATACCGGCTCGCACAGCAGCGCGCCGACCAGCACGTCGCTGCCGCGCGGCTCGAGGATGCACGCAGTGCGATAGCGGTCGTGTTCGCGCGCGAGCAGGTCGCGTCGCTCGGCCATCGTGCCGTTGCCGAGCGACGGAAAACCGGACACGACGAGCCGAGTGGGTTCGCCGCCCGTGTGCGAATCGATGATCTGGATGCGCTTCATCATGAGCCGTCCGAAGTGGGGAAAGGAGCATAGCTTCCTCCGTCACGCGTCGGTCCGCTTGTGGCTTTTCGATGAGGACGACGACGAAATCGGCATAGTGCGAGGCGCCCTTCGCGCACCGGGCGGCCGCTGTGCCGATTTCGTCATTTTGCTCCGCGATACGACTCAAGCGTGATGGGCATTTGCGCGGCGATACTGGTTGCCACACCGACACACCTGTCGGCC
Source organism: Burkholderia sp. JP2-270 (assembly GCF_003233675.1). Taxonomy (NCBI): domain Bacteria; kingdom Pseudomonadati; phylum Pseudomonadota; class Betaproteobacteria; order Burkholderiales; family Burkholderiaceae; genus Burkholderia; species Burkholderia sp. JP2-270. The sequence goes on from NZ_CP029825.1 coordinate 419,841, forward strand.
GACCGATACGAACGTAGGAGATTTCAGTGAGCCGCAAAGCCATTCAGTGGACCGGGGTTTTCCCGGCCGTCAGCACCCAGTTCAAGCCGGACTTTTCCCTCGACATCGACGCCACTCACCGCGTGGTGAAGAACCTGGTGAACGACGGCGTGTCGGGCCTCGTGGTCTGCGGCACGGTCGGCGAAAACACATCGCTGTCGACGAGCGAGAAGCTGCAGGTGATCGAGGCCGCGCGCGATGCGGCCGGCGGCAAGATTCCGGTGATCGCCGGCATCGCCGAATTCACGACCGAATTCGCGCGCAACACGGTGCGCGAAGCGCAGCGCGTCGGCGTCGACGGCGTGATGGTGATGCCCGCGCTGGTCTACTCGGCGAAGCCGCATGAAACCGCTGCGCACTTCCGCGCGGTCGCGACGAGCACCGACCTGCCGGTGATGGTCTACAACAACCCGCCGATCTACAAGAACGACGTGACGCCCGACGTGCTGATCGCGCTGCAGGACTGCGAGAACATCGTCTGCTTCAAGGATTCGTCGGGTGATACGCGCCGCTTCATCGACCTGCGCAACGCGGTCGGCGATCGCTTCGTGCTGTTCGCGGGCCTCGACGACGTCGTGGTCGAGAGCATCGCGGTCGGTGCCGAAGGCTGGGTGTCGGGCATGTCGAACGCGTTCCCGAAGGAAGGCGAGACGCTGTTCCGCCTCGCGAAGCAAAAGCGCTTCGACGAAGCACTCGCGCTGTACCGCTGGTTCATGCCGCTGCTGCACCTCGACGCACGCCCCGACCTCGTGCAGTGCATCAAGCTGTGCGAAGAGCTGGTCGGCCGCGGCAGCGCGATCACGCGTCCGCCGCGCCTCGCGCTGCAGGGCGACACGCTCGCGGAAGTGAAGGCAATCGTCGCGAAGGCGCTCGAAACGCGCCCGGCACTGCCCGACGTCGGTCTCTGACCGACTCCCCCCTGCGGCGGCGCAAGGCTTTCCCCCTCGCGCCGCCGTCTCCGGTCCGGCATGGCCTACGGGCCCGTTCGCCCCGGCGCCGGCTTGCGCCGCGCGTGAACGGCCCGCGGCCCGCCCCGGTCGTTCGAACCGGGCGACGCCGGCCGGCAGGCGCGCGCCGCTGCTCCATCGGAGCGCGGCGCACCAGACGCCAGCACCGATATTCCTCCTAGGAGACAAGCCCATGCCAGGCCAAGGCAACGCGCATCCGTCCGTCCCGCTTTCCCGTTCCGCGCACCCCGACGCGGGTCACGGCAAGTTCAAGAAACAGCTGTCGCTGACCGACCTCACGTTCATCGGTCTCGGCGCCATTTTCGGTTCGGGGTGGCTGTTCGCCGCGAGTCACGTGTCGACGATCGCGGGCCCGGCCGGCATCTTCTCGTGGCTGCTCGGCGGCTTCGCGGTGCTGCTGCTCGGCATCGTCTACTGCGAACTCGGCGCCGCGCTGCCGCGCGCGGGCGGCGTGGTCCGCTACCCGGTGTTCTCGCACGGCCCGCTGCTCGGCTACCTGATGGGCTTCATCACGCTGATCGCATTTTCGAGCCTGATCGCGATCGAAGTCGTCGCCGCGCGCCAGTACGCGGCCGCGTGGTTTCCGGGCCTGACCGTCGAAGGATCGAGCGATCCGACGACGATCGGCTGGCTCGTGCAGGCAGCACTGCTCTGCTTCTTCTTTTACCTGAACTATTCGAGCGTGAAGACGTTCGCGAAGGCGAACAACATCATCAGCATCTTCAAGTTCATCGTGCCGCTCGCGGTGATCGGCGTGCTGTTCACGTTCTTCAAGCCCGTGAACCTGACCGTGCACGGCTTCGCGCCGTTCGGCATGCCGGGCATCGAGATGGCCGTATCCGCGGGCGGCATCATCTTCGCGTACCTCGGGCTCACGCCGATCGTTTCGGTCGCGAGCGAGGTGCGTAATCCGCAGCGCACGATCCCGATCGCGCTGATCCTGTCGATCCTGCTGTCGACGCTGATCTACGTGCTGCTGCAGCTCGCGTTCATCGGCAGCATCCCGACCGCGATGCTCGCCGGCGGCTGGCACGACATCAGCAAGGCGTTCACGCTGCCGTACCGCGACATCGCGCTCGCGCTCGGCGTCGGCTGGCTCGCGGTGATGGTCGTCGCCGACGCGATGATCTCGCCGAGCGGCTGCGGCAACATCTACATGAACGCGACGCCGCGCGTGGTCTACGGCTGGGCAAAGACGGGCACGTTCTTCAAGGTCTTCACGCGCGTCGACGAAGCGTCGGGCATCCCGCGCGCGGGCCTGTGGCTCACGTTCGGCCTCGCGATCTTCTGGACAATGCCGTTCCCGTCGTGGGAAGCGCTGATCAACATCGTGTCGGCCGCGCTGGTGCTGAGCTACGCGGTCGCGCCGGTATCGGTCGCCGCGCTGCGCCGCACCGCGCCCGACCTGCCGCGGCCGTTCCGCGCAAGCGCGTTCGGCATCACCGGCCCGGCGTCGTTCATGATCGCCGCGCTGATCGTCTACTGGTCGGGGTGGAGCACGGTGTCCTGGCTGCTCGGCCTGCAGATCGTGATGTTCGTCATCTATCTCGCGTGCCGCCGCTGGGTGCCGACCGCGCACCTGAGCCTCGCCGAACAGGTGCGCTCGTCCGCGTGGCTGATCGCGTTTTATGCGGCGATGATCGTGCTGTCGTATCTCGGCGGCTTCGGCGGCACGGGCCGGCTCGCGCATCCGTACGACACGGTCGTGGTCGCGGCTGTCGCGCTCGTCATCTACTACTGGGGCGCGAATACCGGCGTCCGTTCCGACAAGCTGCAGCTCGACGACGACGAGGGCTGACGCACCCGCTCCCTCTTCGCACCATCCCTTCGGCCGGGCGCCCTATGCCCGGCCCCTGTTTTTTTCGAGGAAAACCATGCAACTCACAGGTCAGCTCCTGATCGGCCAGTCCGCCGTCGCCGGACAGAACGGCACCCTCCACGCGATCGCCGCCGCGACCGGCGAGCAACTCGAACCTGCCTTCGGCGGCGCGAGCCTGCACGACCTGGAGACGGCCTGCGCGCTCGCCGACGACGCGTTCGACACGTATCGCGAAACGACGCTCGACGCGCGCGCCGCGTTTCTCGACGCGATCGGCCGGCACATCATGGCGCTCGGCGACGACCTGACCGAACGCTGCGTCGCCGAAACGGGCCTGCCGCGCGCGCGCGTCGAAGGCGAACGCGGCCGCACGGTCGGCCAGCTCGCGCTGTTCGCGTCGCTCGTGCGCGACGGCGGTTTTCTCGACGCGCGGATCGATCCGGCGCGCCCCGAGCGCAAGCCGCTGCCGCGCGTCGACCTGCGCCTGCGCAACGTCGCGGTCGGGCCCGTCGCCGTATTCGGCGCGTCGAACTTCCCGCTCGCGTTCTCGGTCGCCGGCGGCGATACGGCCTCGGCGCTCGCGGCCGGCTGCCCGGTGATCGTCAAGGCGCATTCCGCGCATCCGGGCACGTCGGAACTCGTCGGCCGCGCGATCCAGCAGGCCGCGCGCGAATGCGGGATGCCGGCCGGCGTGTTCTCGCTGCTGTTCGACGCGTCGCGCGAGATCGGCCAGGCGCTCGTCGCCGATCCGCGCATCAAGGCGGTCGGCTTCACCGGCTCGCGTCGCGGCGGCGTCGCGTTGATGCATATCGCGGCCGCGCGCCCCGAGCCGATTCCCGTCTATGCGGAAATGAGCTCGATCAATCCGGTGCTGCTGTTTCCCGCCGCGCTCGCTGCGCGTCACGATGCGATCGCACCGCAGTTCGTCGCGTCGCTCACGCTCGGCGCGGGCCAGTTCTGCACGAACCCGGGCCTCCTGCTCGCCGTCGACAGCCCCGCGCTGCGCGCGTTCGAAGCCGCGGCGGCCGATGCCGTGCGCACAGCAGCCGCGCAGACGATGCTGACGCCGCACATTCACGCAAGCTATGCGCAAGGCGTCGCGGCGCTGCGCGGGCACGATGCGGTCGAGCTGCTGGCGGAAGGCGTCGAAGGCAGTCGCTACCAGGCCCGCGCGGCGCTGTTCGCAACGTCGGCCGACGCGTTCATCGCGCGCCCCGAACTGCGCGAGGAAGTGTTCGGCCCCGCTTCGCTGATCGTGCGCTGCCCGGATGCCGATACGCTGCATCGCGTGCTGAAGTCGCTCGAAGGCCAGTTGACGATCGCCGCGCATCTCGCCGACGGCGACGCGCCGCTGTTCGCCGCGCTGCGCCCGACGCTCGAGCGCAAGGCCGGCCGCATTCTCGTCAACGGCTTCGGCACCGGCGTCGAGGTCGGCCATGCAATGGTGCACGGCGGCCCGTTCCCGGCGACGTCCGACACGCGCACGACGTCCGTCGGCGCACGCGCGATCGAGCGCTTCCTGCGTCCCGTGTCGTACCAGGACCTGCCGGACGCGCTGTTGCCGGAAGCAATCCGCAACGGCAATCCGCTGAACGTGCCGCAGCGCATCGACGGCGTGCCCGCGCCGCGCGAGGTGAACCATGTCTGAGCAAACCGCCGAAGTCGTCCTGTCGCTCGACGAAGTCCGTGCGCTCGCGCTGCGCGTACTGACGCACAACGGGATGTCCGCTGCGCATGCGCGGGCGATCGCCAATGTCATCACGCAGGGCCAGCGCGACGAATGCCATTCGCACGGCGTGTACCGGCTGCTCGTCTGCGTGCGTTCGCTGAAGAAGGGCAAGGTCGATCCGCAGGCGGTGCCGACGCTGCGCCGGCTGTCGTCGTCGATCGTCGCGGTCGACGCGCATCGTGGCTTCTCGCTGCTGAGCTTCGAAACCGGGCTGCCCGTGCTCGTCGAGATGGCGAAGCAGCACGGGATCGCCGCGATGGCGATCAACCACTGCTACCACTTCTCCGCGCTGTGGCCCGAGGTCGAGGCGATCGCGGCCGAGGGGCTGGTCGGCATCGCGATGAACCCGAGCCACAGCTGGGTCGCGCCGGAAGGCGGCCGCGAGCCGGTGTTCGGCACGAACCCGATCGCGTTCGCATGGCCGCGCCCGGGCGGCGAGCCGTTCGTGTTCGATTTCGCGACGAGTGCGATCGCACGCGGCGACATCGAGCTGCACGCGAAGCAAGGCAAGGCGATTCCGCCGCACTGGGCGATCGACGCCGACGGCCAGCCGACCACCGACCCGAAGGCCGCGCTGCAGGGCGCGATGCGCACGTTCGGCGGCCACAAGGGCTCGGCGCTCGCGGCGATGGTCGAATTGCTCGGCGGCGCGCTGATCGGCGACATGACGAGCCGGGAATCGATGGACTTCGACGAAGGTGTCGGCGCGACGCCGTGCCACGGCGAGCTGGTGATCGCGTTCGATCCGAAGGTGTTCCTTGGCGACGATCTCGACGCGGGGCTCGCTCGCGGCGAGCGGATGTTCGGGTCGATCGTCGCGCAGGGCGCGCGGCTGCCGTCGCAACGGCGCTTCGACGCCCGCGCGCGCAGCATCGCGAACGGCGTGCGGATTCCGCAGGCGCTCTACGACGAGATCCTGGCGCTGCTCGACTGACGCCGGAACGCGGGGGCGGCGCGGATGGATCGTCGACACAAGCGCGATCCGGCCGCCTCCCGAACCGGCCGCGCGGGGCGTCCCTCAACCGCCCTCGCGTTCCACGCCGCGCCGCGCCCGCCGCCCGCACCGGTTGCCGGCCCCGCGGGCGCCACGCCCGCGGCGGCTGTGGGATAATCGCCCGGTTTGCCCAGGGCGCAGCTCAAGAGGTTGTTCGCACGGGCGCGAGAGAGGCCTTTATTCCCGTGCCTCCACCCTTTTCCGCGATATTTCTTCAGCAACCACAATGCCCACTTACCGTTCCAAAACCTCCACCGCCGGCCGCAACATGGCAGGTGCGCGCTCGCTGTGGCGCGCCACCGGCATGAAAGACGACGATTTCTCGAAGCCGATCATCGCGGTCGTCAACTCGTTCACCCAGTTCGTGCCCGGGCACGTGCACCTGAAGGATCTCGGCCAGCTCGTCGCGCGCGAGATCGAGGCTGCCGGCGGCGTCGCGAAGGAATTCAACACGATCGCGGTCGACGACGGCATCGCGATGGGCCATGACGGCATGCTTTATTCGCTGCCGAGCCGCGACATCATCGCCGACTCGGTCGAATACATGGTGAACGCGCACTGCGCGGACGCGATGGTGTGCATCTCGAACTGCGACAAGATCACGCCGGGGATGCTGATGGCCGCGATGCGCCTGAACATTCCGGTGATCTTCGTGTCGGGCGGCCCGATGGAAGCCGGCAAGACGCGCCTCGCGAACCCGGTCACCAAGACCGTCGAACTGAAGAAGCTCGACCTCGTCGACGCGATGGTGATCGCGGCCGACCAGTCGTATTCGGACGCCGATGTTGCCGAAGTCGAACGCTCGGCCTGCCCGACCTGCGGCTCGTGCTCGGGCATGTTCACCGCGAACTCGATGAACTGCCTGACCGAAGCGCTCGGCCTGTCGCTGCCCGGCAACGGCACGGTGGTCGCCACGCACGCCGATCGCGAGCAGCTGTTCAAGCGCGCCGGCCGCCGCATCGTCGAACTGACGCGCCAGCACTACGAGCAGGACGACGAACGCGTGCTGCCGCGCTCGGTCGGCTTCAAGGCGTTCGAGAACGCGATGACGCTCGACATCGCGATGGGCGGTTCGACCAACACGATCCTGCACCTGCTGGCGATCGCGCAGGAAGCCGGCATCGACTTCACGATGAAGGACATCGACCGCCTGTCGCGCACCGTGCCGCAGCTGTGCAAGGTCGCGCCGAACACGAACAAGTACCACATCGAGGACGTGCACCGCGCAGGCGGCATCATGGCGATCCTCGGCGAGCTGGAGCGCGCCGGCAAGCTGCACACCGACGTGCCGACCATCCACGCACCGACGCTGAAGGATGCGCTGGACCAGTGGGACATCGTGCGCACGCAGGACGAAGCGGTCCGTACGTTCTACCTGGCCGGCCCGGCCGGCATCCCGACGCAGGTCGCATTCAGCCAGAACACGCGCTGGCCGAGCCTCGACCTCGACCGCGCCGAAGGCTGCATCCGCTCGTACGAGCATGCATTCTCGAAGGAAGGCGGCCTCGCGGTGCTGACGGGCAACATCGCGCTCGACGGCTGCGTGGTGAAGACGGCCGGCGTCGACGAAAGCATCCTCGTGTTCGAAGGCTCGGCTCACGTGACCGAATCGCAGGACGAAGCGGTCGAGAACATCCTGAACGACAAGGTCAAGGCCGGCGACGTAGTGATCGTGCGCTACGAAGGCCCGAAGGGCGGCCCCGGCATGCAGGAAATGCTCTACCCGACCAGCTACATCAAGTCGAAGGGGCTCGGCAAGGCATGCGCGCTGCTGACGGACGGCCGCTTCTCGGGCGGCACGTCGGGCCTGTCGATCGGTCACTGCTCGCCGGAAGCGGCAGCGGGCGGTGCGATCGGCCTCGTGCGCGACGGCGACAGGATCCGCATCGACATCCCGAACCGCACGATCGACGTGCTGGTATCGGACGAGGAACTGGCGCGCCGCCGCGAAGAGCAGAACGCGAAGGGCTGGAAGCCGGCGCAGCCGCGTCCGCGCAAGGTGTCCGCGGCGCTGAAGGCGTATGCGAAGCTGGTCATGTCGGCAGACAAGGGTGCGGTGCGCGACCTGTCGCTGCTCGACGACTGACGGGACGGTTTACCGACGACGGGCAACCGGCGACCGACAGTCCGCTCAGGCTGCGGCGCCACGCAACCGCCCGGCGCCCGCTCGCCTGATCCAGAAACCGCTCTCCGGAGCGGTTTTTTTTCGTCCTGCGCGCGGAGAAATCGCGGGCTGGTGCGGTCAATGACGGTATTCGTCGGTACCGCCGCCTCCGCCACCACCGCGGTTACCGCCGCCATTTCCGCCGCCTTGCGGCCGCGCGTAACCACCGCCACCGCCGCCACCTCCCTGATGCACAGGCGGCATCGGACGGGCTTCACCTCCCGGTGCGGGGGGCGGGCGCAATACTGCCGGCGGCGGGCCCGCCGGCCGGGCATTGCCCGGTGCGGCCTGCATCGGCGCAGGCGCAGGTGCCGCCGGCGCCGGCATGCGGTTCGCTCCGTTCCAGCCGCCGCGCGTGGCCGACGGCTGCACATCATGCGACCCCGGTGCCGGGCCGCCCGGCGCGGCCTGCATCGGTGCAGGTGCCGCCGGCGGCGGCGTGCGGTTCGCCCCGTTCCAGCCGCCGCGCGTGGCCGACGGCCGCGCATCGTGCGGCGCGGACGGCGGGCCGCCCGGCACGGCCTGTATCGGCCCGCCCGGCCGCGGACGGCCCTGTCCCGGCGGGAATCCGCCGGGGCCGAGCCGCGGTTCCGCGCGATGCGCCCAGCGATCGCGGTCGTGGTACCACGGGCGGTGCCGGTAATAACGATCCCAGTACGCGCCGATCGCGAATCCGGTCACCGGGACCCCGATGATCGCGCCGTATTCGAGCAACGGCACATAGTTGCCCTGGTACGGATATTCGAGCAACTGCGCATCGATCCAGCCGCGCACGCCCGGCAGCGCGACGTCGCACCAAGAGTAGTCGCTCAGGCAGCCGAATACGTCCAGCGCCGTGTCGGGCGGGATCTCCGCGACCACCGGATAATCGGGTGCCGGCCCGGCGTACAGTTCGGCCGGCGAGTTCGTGTAGGCGCTTCTCTGCGCATCGGCGACGCCCGGCGCGGCCGCGAGGCCAAGCAGGACGACGCACAGACTTCGGACAATCGCGTTGCTCATGATGCTCTCCCGCGCGGCCCCGCCGCGCGCCCGTCAGTGCCGATGGCCGCCGCCCCCGTGGCCGCCGCCCCAATGCCCGCCGCCCCACGGACGATGCCAGTACCCGCCGCGCCCACCCCAGTATCCGCCGCCCCAACGGCCCCAGAAGCCGATCGTGACGGGCGGCCCGTACCAGCCCGGGTAGTACGCGGGGTAGTAGTACGGATACGGCGGCGGCACATAGGCCGGCGCAACATAGACCGGCACCGGCGCAACGACGTCGGCCGGCGTGTCGGGGGCCGGCGAAAGGGCCGCGCCGGGCGCGGCCGGCGCAACCGGGATCTCGCGCTGTGTTACCGTGGCGGGCGCCGGCGCGTAATAAGGCGCATACCCGTACGGGCTCGTGTAGTAGCAGCCGCCGAGCGTCAGCGCGGCCAGCGCGATGACGGCGGGCCTCGCGGCAGGAATCGGGTTCATCTAGTGCTCCGGCATGATCCGCGCGCCGCGCCGGGCGCGCGCCTGACTCTAGCTTACGTCCCCTGCAGATTTCCGCGGGTATGATCGGTTACTTTTTGTTTCTTGCGCCGGGCGGTCTTGCGGGCATGCCGCATGCTGCCCGTCTGTCGCACCCGCGTTGAAGTTGGCGCAAATGCCCTCAACTTGAACGATGTCAGGCTGACCGGCGCGGACGGGCGTTCGCGGCCACCCGGCAGCCGCAAACCGGCGGACTTCGGCCCGCCCCGACAGGAGCGCGGCTCACGCCGCCATCGACATGACTACGCCACGCCCCACTCCACGGGCGGACACGCCGCTCGATCCGATCATCCAGTTGCTGGCGCTCGCCGGCGAACAGGGTTATCTGACGCACGCCGCCCTCGTCGACGCGCTGCCGCCCGAAAGCGACAGCCCCGACGCGCTGGACGTCGTGCGCGCCGCGCTCGCCGACATCGGCATCGCCGTGCTCGACGAGCCGGCCGCGCCTGCGCCGTTCGCCGGCACGGCACCTGTCGATGTCGATCGCGACACGCTCGACGAAGGCCGGGCCGTGCTCGGCGACCTCGCGCGCGGCACGAGCGCATCGACCGATCCGCTCGCGCTCTACATGCGGCGCATGCAGGCGGTACCGCTGCTCACGCGCGAAGGCGAAATCGTGCTCGCCCGCGAAATCGAGACGGGCCGCCACCAGGTGCTGCACGCGCTCGCCGGCTGCCCGGCGGCGGTCGACGCGCTGCTTGCGCGTCACCGTGCAACGGCGGGTGCCGCCGGCGCAACCGGATCGCCCGATGACGACGACGGCGACACGCCCATGCCCATGCCCGCCAGCTACGACGCGCTGCAGGCAGCCGTGTCGGCACTGCGCGGCGCCTTGCTTGCGCATGGCTGCCGTTCGGCCGAATACCGCGACACGCGCAACCGCGTGGCCGCGCTGCTCGGCACGATCGCGTGGGTCGCGCCGGCCGTCGACGACGCAAGCCGCGTCGTGCGCGCGCTCGCGGCAGCACCGCACGACGCCGCAGCGGGCGAAGCCGCCCGCTTCGACGCGGTCGCCCGGCGTGCCCTCGCGGCAGCGCTGACCGACGGCCAGCAGAAAGTGCACGATGCGACCCGCGCGATGCTCGAGGCGAACCTGCGGCTCGTGCTGTCGATCGCGCGCAAGTACATGAACCGCGGCATCGACCTGTCCGATCTCGTGCAGGACGGCTGCCTCGGCCTGATGCGCGCGATCGAGAAATTCGAATACCGGCGCGGTTTCAAGTTCTCGACCTATGCGACCTGGTGGATCCGTCAGGCGGTCGCGCGCGCGGTCGCGGATCGCTCGCGCACGATCCGCGTGCCGGTGCACGTCGGCGACCAGTACCAGCGTGTACGGCGGCATGCGCTGCGCTTTCGCCAGCACACGGGCCGCCAGGCGACGCCCGCCGAACTCGCGGCCGAAACCGGGCTCGACGAGGACAAGGTTCGCGCGGTGCTCGCGCTGCCCGCCGAGCCCGTCTCGCTCGACACGCCGCTGCCCGACGCGGACACCGGCCTCGTGGACCTGATCGAGGACCAGGCGTCGGCCAGCCCGTTCGAGCAACTGGCCGACACGCGCATGCGTGAATGCGTGACGTCGCTGCTGCGGTCGGTCACGCCGGCCGAGGCCGATGTGCTGCGCCGGCGGTTCGGCCTCGGCGGCGCCGAGCCCGATACGTACGACGCGATCGCGCAGGACGCGGGCATGTCGCGCGAGCGCGTGCGGCAGATCGAGAAACGTGCGCTCGCCGCGCTGCGCACGGCCGCCGAGGCCGAGAACGCGCAGTCGTTTCTCGACGCGTAAGCGCGACGCACGGTCGTGCCCACATGCGGCACGACCGTGCGCTTCGCGCCTGTGCTACGTTTGCCGTTGACGCGCGTCAAGTTTTGTTCGTCGCGTGTCGCGACAATGGTCAAGAGCCGACCGGCGCATCGCTCGTCGCGTCCATTCCGTTTGTGCTTCCCCGGGTCCCTCGCCATGCAGTCGACCGCCAGCCAAACGTACGAGGAAAACCGGCATATCGCGGCATGCCTGCGCGAGGCCGCGCAGTGGCTCGCCGATCAGGGCGCGAACCCGTACCGGGTCGCTGCGTACCGCGCGTCGGCCGATACGATCGATGCGCTCGACCGCGACATCCGCACCTTGTTCGAAGCCGGTGGCGTCGACGCGCTGGGCGCGCTGCCCGACATCGGCACGGGCGTCGCGCAGGCGATCGCCGAACTGCTGGTGACGGGACGCTGGCGCCAGCTCGACCGGCTGCGCGGCGATACCGAGCGGATATCCGCATTCGAGGCCGTGCCGGGCATCGGCCACGCGCTCGCACTGCGCATTCACGACGCGCTGCACATCGACACGCTCGAGGAGCTCGAACGCGCGGCCCGCAACGGCCAGCTCGAAACCATCGCGGGCGTCGGCCCGCGGCGCGCGGTCGGTATCCGCACCGCGCTCGACGACGTGCTGAGCCGCCGCCGGCGCTGGCAGGGGCACGTCCATGACGCCGGCCCCGGCACGGAGCCGCCCGTCGAGCTGCTGCTCTATATCGATCGCCAGTACCGCAACAAAGCCGCCGCCGGTGTGCTGCCGATGCTCGTGCACCGACGCCTGAACGCGGACGACTATGTGCCGCCGCCCGTGATGCACATGACGAAAGGCGGCTGGCATTTCACGGCGCTGTGCCAGCACGCCGCCGCGCGCACGCCGGAATCCGGCCACACGATGGACTGGGTTTCGCTCTACTTCTACGATGCCGTGCAGCGCGAACATCAGCGCACCGTTTTCACCGAAACGTTCGGGTCGCTCGTCGGCAAGCGCATCGTGCGCGGTCGCGAGATGGAGTGCCGCGTGTATTACGCGGGATGAGTCATGCGTCGGCAGCTTCGCTGACGTCGAATGCCGCATCGAACCGGCCGACCGCTTACGCGCCGTCCACCTTCGTGCGGCGCGCCGGATGACGATGCGCGGCAATGCGCAGCAGCTTCTGGAACGAAGGGCATTCGAGATGGTTCTGCGCCGGACACACGGCCGCATGCCGCAGCGCATCGCGCACGGCGCCGAGACGGCGGATCGTGCGATCGAGTTCGTCGGCCTTGCCGTCGAGCTTCGCGCGATCGATCGCGGGCCGGCCGTCCGCGCCGACCATCGCGAGGATGTCGTCGAGCGAAAAACCGGCCTCGCGGCCGAGCGCGATCAGCGCCAGGCGCTCCAGCACCGACTCGTCGTATTGCCGCCGCAGCCCGTGCCGGCCGGTCGGGACGATCAGCCCCTTTTCCTCGTAGTAGCGCAGCGTCGACGCGGGCAATCCCGTGCGCCGAGCGACGTCCGCAATGTCCAGACGGCTCATGCTTGACCTCAAGTGAACTTGAAGTTGCAAGATAGTCGCCCGACTCCGTAAAGACAAGCGTGGACCGACATGAAATCGATGAAACCGATTCGTATTCCGCTGCGTCGCGCAGCCGTCGCCGTTCGCCGCGGAGGTGCGCGATGAGCCCGCCCGACCTCCTGCTCGACGTGCTGCCGATCGGCGCGGGCGCCACGCTCGTGATGGATCTGTGGACGCTGTTCCGGCGGCGTGCGTTCGGCATTCCGTCGCTCGACTATGCGCTGGTCGGCCGCTGGGTCGGCCACCTGATGCACGGCCGGTTCCGGCATGTATCGATCGTCGCCGCGCCGCCCGTGCCGGGCGAACGCACGCTCGGCTGGATCGCGCATTACGCGATCGGCATCGCGTTCGCGGCGCTGCCGGTCGTGATCGCGGGCACGGAGTGGATCGGCGCGCCGACACTGCTCCCCGCGCTCGCGGCCGGCCTCGCCAGTGTGGCCGCACCGTTCTTCGTGATGCAGCCCGCGTTCGGCTTCGGCATCGCGGCGTCGCGGCGTCGCGCACGCCGCATCCGCGCGTCGCGCGCCGGCGCAGCCTCGTCACGCATCTGTCGTACGGCGTGGGGCTCTATCTGGCGGCGTTCACCCTCGCGGCGCTGGCCCGTTGAGCACGCGGCTTCGCGGGAGCCATGCCGGGTGGGTCCGGCTCAGGCGGCCGTCGCCGAAACCTGCGACGCGCCGTGCCTGTGCCATGCATCCATCCGGCGCGCCCGCTTCGTGCCGCGTCAGGCCTTCATCGTTCCGGTCCGCACGTAGCGCTCGTGCCACGACAGCGCTTCGGCGAGCAGGTGCGGCGTGTGCTTGCCGAAGCTTTCGCGCGACGCACGCTCGAAGTAGTCCTCGAGCATCGGCCGGTAGTCGGGGTGAGCACAGGTCGCGATGATCTTGCGCGCGCGCTGCTTCGGCGACAGGCCGCGCAGGTCCGCGAGGCCCTGCTCGGTGACGACCACCGCGACGTCGTGCTCGGTATGGTCGACGTGGCTCGCCATCGGCACGATCCGCGAGATCGCACCGCCCTTCGCGGTACTCGCCGACATGAAGCACGACAGGTAGCCGTTGCGCGCGAAGTCGCCCGAGCCGCCGATGCCGTTCTGGATCTTCGTGCCCATCACGTGCGTCGAGTTCACGTTGCCGTAGATGTCGGCCTCGATCATCCCGTTCATCGCGATGCAGCCGAGGCGGCGCACGAGTTCCGGATGGTTGCTGATCTCCTGCGGGCGCAGCACGATCTTCTCGCGGAACGTCGCGATCTCGTCGGCGAAGCGCTGCACGGCGGCCGGACTCAGCGACAGCGCGGTAGCCGATGCGAAGCTCAGCGTGCCGTCGTCGAGCAGGTCGAGCATGGCGTCCTGGATCACCTCGGTGTACGCGGTCAGGTTCGAGAAGCCGGCCGAGCTGAGTTCCGCGAGCACCGCGTTCGTGATGTTGCCGACGCCCGACTGCAGCGGCAGCAGGTTCTCCGGCAGGCGGCCGCGCTTCACTTCGTGGCGCAGGAAGTCGATCAGTTGCAGCGCGATCTGCTTCGACGTCTCGTCCGGCGCGGAGAACGCGTTGCTGCGATCGGGTGCGTCGGTCTCGACGATCGCGACGATCTTGTCGGCCGGACAACGCAGGTACGGCTCGCCGATCCGGTCGTCGCTCTTCGTCAGCGGAATCGGCTTGCGATGCGGCGGCAGCGCGGTGCCGTAGTAGACGTCGTGCATCCCGTCGAGGCCGAGCGGCTGGCGCGAGTTGACCTCGAGGATCACATGCTTCGCGCGTTCGAGCCACGTCTTGTTGTTGCCGATCGATGCGGACGGAATCAGCAGCCCGTCCTCGCGGATGCCCGCGACTTCGACGATCGCGACGTCGAGATCGCCGTACAGCCCGAACCATGCGTATTGCGCGACGTGGCTCAGGTGGACGTCCTGGTAGTCCACTTCGCCGCTGTTGATCTTGTCGCGCAGCGTCGGGTCGGACTGGTACGGCAGCCGCATCGAGATGCCGTTGGTGCGGGCGAGCGCGCCGTCGAGTTCCGGCGCGGTCGATGCGCCCGTCAGCACGTTGATCCGGAAGTCCTCGCCGCGCGCGTGGGCCGCGTCGATATGGGCGGCAAGTGCGGCCGGCACGGCCTTCGGATAGCCCGACCCGGTGAAGCCGCTCATGGCGACGGTCATGCCGGGACGGATCAGCGCGGCGGCTTCGTCGGCGGTGCGGACGAGCGAACGCAGGGCGGGAGCGAGGATGCGTGATGAAGACATGGCTGGTTTCTGACGCTTTGGTCTGTCGTTGACGTCGCGGGGGGTGTCTCCTGAGCGACATGAAGCCCTTGGGGCCGCAAGGAGCGGCCGGCACCACAGGCACGGTCGGAGTATCGCAGAGGCGACCGCCGCGAAATGTCCGCCGGATGCAAAAGATCCTTGCCGGATTTGCCGGGTATCGAACGACCGTTCTGTGACAGGCGATCCCAATGAACCGGATGCACGCGAAAGGTGCACGAAAGCATCGGGACGAATGACCGGTCGCCGATCGCCAACCTTCGCAAATCAATCGGCGGATTTCCATTGCAATTTGCCGCCCGTCGATCGGCAATTGTCGATACGGATGCGGCGCGGCCAATTGTCGCCCGATGCATCTTTTCCCGGCCTGACGCAGGTCAAGATCGCACGCGCCGCGCGCCGTCCGACGGCATGCGCGAAAAGCACCGCCGCACCGGCCTTCGAGGCCCGTCCGCCCTTGACAGCCGCGCGATGCGAACCACACTGGAATACGGGTCCGGCCGCCGCGCTTGCGCGCCCTTTCGCACGCCCGGTTTTCGACCGGCCGCGCCCCGCAAGACGCGGTAACACTCCCGTATGTCAGGACATTGATCGAATAAAAAGCAACAAATTACAATTCCGTATATATTTCGCCGATGGACCAAAGAAAAACCGCCACACGTTCCGAGCCCCCCCTGCCACGCACCTGGGATGCGCGGCTCGCGCGCTCGCTTGTCCGACCGCTTGTCGATACGCCGGTCACCCCGAATCACCTCACTACCCTTCGTCTGCTGATTGGCCTCGCCGGCGCCTGGTGCCTCGCGCACGGCGGTTTCGGCTGGAGCAACGCAGGCGCGTTCCTGATCGTGCTGTCGAACTTCGTCGACCACACCGACGGCGAACTCGCGCGCATCAGCGGCAAGTCCAGCAAGATCGGTCATTTTTACGACCTCGCGGCCGATGCGCTCGTGACGATCGCGCTGTTCGTCAGCATGGGCCTCGGCATCGTCGCCCAGGGCGGCCAGATGGCCGCGTCGCCGGTGCTGCTCGGCGCGGTGGCCGGCGCGGCCGTCGCGCTGATCTTCTTCCTGCGCATGCGGATCGAATCGATCGCCGGCAAGGCCGGCACCAAACAGGCATTCGCCGGCGGCTTCGAAACCGAAGACGTGCTGTACCTGCTGCCGATCGTGACGCTCGTCGACGGCGTCGAACCGTTCGTGCTCGCGGCGTCGATCGGCGCCCCGCTGTTCGCGGCATGGGTCGTGATCGACTGGTGGCGCATCGTCCGGCGCGGCAACCTCCCGCAGAATTCAACCGAAATCCAGGCTTCCAAATGACTCCGAGCACGCGCGACGACTCCGTGCTGAGCCCGGCACGCCCCGCGCCTGCGCGCGCGGCCGCGTCCGATCCCGATCGCACCGTGGCCGACTGCGTCGGCCGTCTCGACCTCGACCGCCTGCGCGGCGACTACACGCGCCAGGGGTCGTTCCTGTACCTCGACGCCTTCCTGCCGGCCGACGCGCACGCGAAGCTCGCAGCAGCCGCCCGCGCGATGCAGGCCGGCCTGAACCGCAATTACCTGCCCGGCCACAAGCAGGGCGGCAGCGTGAGCCGCCACACGATCGACGAGCAGGCGCCCTACATCGCCGAGCTATATCGTTCGAAGGCGCTGATCGGCTTCCTCGAGAAGCTCACGGGCGACAAGCTGATGCTGTCGCCGGACGACGATCCGCACGCGTACGCGCTGTATTACTACACGAAGCCCGGCGACCACATCGGCTGGCACTACGATACGTCGTACTACGACGGCCGCCGCTACACGCTGCTGATCGGCGTGATCGACGAATCGTCGTGCCGGCTCGACTACGAACTGCACACGCGCAACCCGGACGTGGCCGACGAACCGGGCTCCGTGCAGATCGCCGACGGCGGCATCGTGCTGTTCGACGGCGACAAGCTGCGCCACCGCATCACGCCGCTCGGCCAGAACGAGATGCGCGTGTCGCTGACTTTCGAATACGTGACGAACCCCGGCATGCGGCCGTGGAAGCGCTTCATCTCGAACATGAAGGACGCGATCGCGTATTTCGGCTTCCGCCAGGTGTTCAAGCAACTGGCCACGCGGCGCACGGCCGGGTCATGACACGCGCCGGCCTGATCCTGCTGTCCCTCGGGACCGCACTCTTCATCGCACTCCTTGCATGGCAGGGCGTCGGCGCGGTCGCGTCCACGTTCCTCGCGGCCGGCTGGGGCCTCGCGCTCGTCGCGGCGTTCCACGTCGTGCCGCTCGTGATCGACGCGATCGCGATCTCCGTGATGTTCCGCCGCGGCCAGCCGGGCGCCGAGCTCGGCAACGCGCTGCGCGCGCGCTGGGTCGGCGAATCGGTCAACAGCCTGCTGCCCGCCGGGCAGATCGGCGGCCCCGTGCTGATGGTGCGCCACCTCGCGCAGCGCGGCACGCGGATGGCCGACGCGGCGGCCGCCGTCACCGTCGGCACGACGATGCAGGCGCTCGCGCAGATGGCGTTCGCGCTGATCGGCATCGCCGCGTTCAGCCTGTATGCAACGCACGAATCGGTCGCGCACCTGCGCACGCCCGCGCTGATCGCCACCGGCGTGCTCGGCGCGCTCGCCGCGCTGTTCTACGTGGCGCAGCGGCGCGGGCTGTTCGGCCGCGGCCTGCGCCTCGCGTCGAAGCTGCTGGGCCCGCGCGACTGGTCGTCGCTCGCGACCCGCGCCGACGCGATCGACGACGCGGTCGGCGCGCTGTACCGCGATCGTGCGAGGGTCGCGAAGACCTTCGCATTGAGCCTCGTCGGCTGGATCGTCGGCACCGCGGAAGTGTGGCTCGCGCTGCACTTCCTCGGGCACCCGGTGAGCTGGCTCGACGCGTTGCTGCTCGAAAGCGTCGGCCAGGCGATCCGCGGCGCGGCCTTCGCGATCCCGGGCTCGCTCGGCGCGCAGGAAGGCGGTTACCTGCTGCTCGCGCCGCTGGTCGGACTGCCGCCCGACGCGGCACTCGCGCTGTCGCTCGCAAAGCGCGCGCGCGAACTCGCGCTCGGCCTGCCCGGCCTGCTCTATCTGCATTTCAGTGAAAGAAACTGGCAGCGGCGCCGTGCGCCGCAGCCGCTCGCCGACTGATCGTTCAGATCCGCCGGCTTTTTGGTTGGAGAACCCATGCGAGCCATCATTCTTGCGGCAGGCCTCGGCTTGCGCCTGCAACAACCGCCCGAGGCGCAGTTCCCGAAGTGCCTGCTGCGCTTCGACGACGTTTCGCTGCTCGAGCGCCATCTGCGTGTGCTCGATGCCGCGGGCGTCGACGAGATCGTGCTCGGGCTCGGCTTCCAGGCCGGGAAGGTCGAGCAGGAATTGAAGCGCCTCGGCCGCCAGGCAGAAATCGTGCTGAACGAGCGCTACGACCTCGGCAGCGTGCTGACCGTGCATACCGTCGCCGATGCGATGACGCGCGGCGGCGACGTGCTGCTGATGGACGCCGACGTGCTGTATGACGAGAACATCCTGCACGCGCTGGTGGCCGATCCCGACAAGCCGGTCGATCGCCTGCTGATCGACCGCGACTTCGAGGCCGGCGACGAACCCGTCAAGCTGTGCGTGAAGAACGGCGTACCGGTCGAACTGCGCAAGCAGCTCGCGGTCGACCTCGACTACGACACGATCGGCGAATCGGTCGGCTTCTTCCGCTTCACCGAAGGCACCGCGCGCCGCCTCGCGACAATCGTCGCGGGCTACGTCGACAGCGGCCGCGCGAACATGCCGCACGAAGAAGCCGTGCGCGACCTGCTGCTCGAAGGCGGCCATTCGTTCGACGTCGCCGACGTCACCGGCTCGCCGTGGATCGAGATCGACTTCCCGAACGACGTCGCACGCGCCACCCAAGAAATCCTCCCTCTGATTCAACGCACCACCGCAGGAGCCGCACGATGAACGCACGCGAACCCAATTTCACCGAATCGCGCAGCGCACGCCTGCGCCGCATGCTCGTCAGCAGCGACCTCGAATTCCTGATGGAAGCGCACAACGGCCTGTCCGCGCGGATCGTCCGCGAGGCCGGCTTCAAGGGGATCTGGGCATCGGGCCTCGCGATCTCCGCGCAGTTCGGCGTGCGCGACAACAACGAGGCCAGCTGGACGCAGGTCGTCGACGTGCTCGAATTCATGGCCGACGCGAGCGACCTGCCGATCCTGCTCGACGGCGACACCGGCTACGGCAACTTCAACAACGTGCGCCGCCTCGTGAGGAAGCTCGAACAGCGCGGCATCGCCGGCGTCTGCATCGAAGACAAGCAGTTCCCGAAAACGAACAGCTTCATCGACGGCGAGCGCCAGCCGCTCGCCGAGATCGACGAGTTCTGCGGCAAGATCAAGGCCGGCAAGGATTCGCAGACCGATCCGGACTTCTCGATCGTCGCGCGCGTCGAGGCACTGATCGCGGGCTGGGGGATGGACGAGGCGCTGCGCCGCGCGAACGCGTATGCGGAAGCCGGCGCCGACGCGATCCTGATCCACAGCAAGCTGTCGCGCCCGGACGAGATCCTGCAGTTCGCACGCGAATGGAGCGGCAAGGCGCCGCTCGTGATCGTGCCGACCAAGTACTACAGCACGCCGACCGACGTGTTCCGCCAGGCCGGCATCAGCACCGTGATCTGGGCGAACCACCTGATCCGCGCATCGGCTTCCGCGATGCAGGCCGTCGCACGCGAGATCCACGAGAACGAAACGCTGATCAACGTCGAAGACCGCGTCGCGTCGGTCAACGAGATCTTCCGCCTGCAGGACGCCGACGAGTACTCGGCGGCCGAGCGCATCTACCTGTCGTCGTCGTCGCGCGCGTCGAACGCGGCGGTCGTGCTCGCCGCGAGCCGCGGCAAGGGGCTCGAAGCCGTCACCGAAGACAAACCCAAGGTCATGCTGCCGGTCGCCGGCAAGCCGCTGCTGCGCTGGCTCGTCGACGGCTTCAAGAAGCAAGGCGTGAACGACATCACCGTGGTCGGCGGCTATCGCGCCGACGCGATCGACACGTCGGGCATCAAGCTCGTCGTCAACGAGCGCCATGCGCAGACGGGAGAACTCGCGTCGCTCGCATGCGCGGCGGAACGCCTGACGGGCGACACCGTGATCTCGTACGGCGACCTGCTGTTCCGCAGCTACATCCTGCGCGACCTCGCTGAAAGCGAGGCCGAATTCAGCGTCGTCGTCGATTCGTCGCTGACGGAGCCGACCAACCAGAGCGTGCGCGACTTCGCGCTCTGCTCGGCTGCGGACGATCGCGGCCTGTTCGGCCAGAAGACGTATCTGCAACGTGTATCGAGCGACGTCGCCGCAGGCACGCCGCACGGCCGCTGGATCGGCCTGCTGAACGTGCGCGGCGCCGGCGTCGATCGCCTGAAGGCAATGCTCGCGACGCTGCAGGCGCGCGACGATTTCGACACGCTCGACATCCCGATGCTCCTCAACGAACTGATCGCCGCCGGCGAGAAGATCGAGGTGCAGTACGTGCACGGCCACTGGCGCGGCGTCAACGATCTCGAAGACTTCCGCCGCGCGGGCGACTTCGCGCACGGCCAGACGCCGCTGTCAGAACCGGGCGCCGGCAACGGGGGCGCGCAATGATCGAAGCGGCCCAGTTCGTCGAGGCCGCGCGCGAACGCGGCTTCGACTGGTACGCAGGCGTGCCCTGCTCGTACCTGACGCCGTTCATCAACTACGTGCTGCAGGACCCGACGCTGCACTACGTGTCGGCCGCGAACGAAGGCGACGCTGTCGCGCTGATCGCGGGCGCGACGCTCGGCGGCAAGCGCGGGATCGCGATGATGCAGAACTCGGGGCTCGGCAACGCGGTGAGCCCGCTGACGTCGCTGACCTGGACGTTCCGCCTGCCGCAACTGCTGATCGTCACGTGGCGCGGCCAGCCGGGCGTCGCCGACGAGCCGCAGCACGCGCTGATGGGCCCGATCACGCCCGCAATGCTCGACACGATGGAGATCCCGTGGGAGACGTTCCCGACCGACCCCGAACAAGTCGGCCCGGCGCTCGACCGCGCGATCGCGCACATGGACGCGACGGGCCGCCCGTACGCGCTCGTGATGCAGAAAGGCAGCGTCGCGCCGTATGAACTGAAGGCGAACCCGGCGGCGCAGCCGCGCGCGCATGTCGCCGCGCAAGCGTCGTCGCATGCCGCGTCGGCCGATGCATGGCCGACCCGTCACGACGCGCTGCAGCGCGTGATCGCGCACACGCCGGTCGATTCGACCGTCGTGCTCGCATCGACCGGCTTCTGCGGCCGCGAACTCTACGCCATCGACGATCGCCCGAACCAGCTGTACATGGTCGGCTCGATGGGCTGCGTGACGCCGCTCGCGCTCGGCCTCGCGCTCGCGCGCCCCGACCTGCGCGTGGTCGCGGTCGACGGCGACGGCGCCGCGCTGATGCGCATGGGCGTGTTCGCGACGCTCGGCACCTACGGCCCGGCCAACCTCACGCACGTGCTGCTCGACAACGGCGCGCACGAATCGACGGGCGGCCAGGCAACCGTGTCGCAGCATGTGTCGTTCGCGGGCGTCGCGGCCGCATGCGGCTACGCGTCGGCGGTCGAAGGCGACACGCTCGACGTGCTCGATGCGACGCTGGCTGCGCCGGGCGACGGGGTGCAGTTCGTTCGTCTCGCGATCCGCACCGGCGTGCCCGATGGCCTGCCCCGCCCGACCGTCACGCCGGTCGAGGTCAAGACCCGTCTGATGCGGCACATCGGCGCCGCGCAGGCCGAAGCCCACGCTGAAGGAGCCCTTTGATGCTGCTGCTGAACCCCGGCCCGGTAACGCTCACCGAACGCGTGCGCCGCAGCCTGCTGCAACCCGACCTGTGCCACCGCGAAAGCGAATTCTTCGATCTGCAGGACGAAGCGCGCGCGCGCCTCGTCGCCGCATACGAACTCGATCCGGCCGAATGGGCGGCCGTGCTGATGACGGGCTCGGGCACGGCCGCCGTCGAGAGCATGATCGCGGCGCTCGTGCCGCAGGACGGCAAGCTGCTCGTGATCGAGAACGGCGTGTACGGCGAGCGGATCACGCAGATCGCGACGCAGTACGGGATCGCGCACGACGTGCTGAAGCATGAATGGATGCAGGCGCCCGATCCCGCGCAGATCGCCGCGCGCCTCGACGCGGGCGGCTTCTCGCACGTCGCGGTGATCCATCACGAAACGACGACGGGCCGCCTGAACGACCTCGGCGCGATCGCCGAAGTCTGCCGCGCACGCGGCGTGAAGCTGCTCGTCGACGGCGTCAGCAGCTTCGGCGCGGAAGCGATCGACTTCGCCGGCGGCGACATCGACGCGGTTGCCGCGACCGCGAACAAGTGCCTGCACGGCGTGCCGGGCGCGGCGTTCGTGATCGTGCGCCGCAGCGCGCTCGCGAAGGCCGCGAGCCGCACGTACTACCTCGACCTCGGCCGTCTCGCGAAGCTGCAGGACCAGCGCAACACGCCGTTCACGCCGTCCGTGCACGCGTACTACGCGCTCGTCGAGGCGCTGCGCGAATTCGATGAAGCCGGCGGCTGGCGCGCGCGCCACGCGCATTACAAGGCCCTCGCCGACCAGGTGCAGGCCGGGCTCGCCGCGCGCGGGATGCCGTTGGTGCTGCCGGAAGGCGCGTCGTCGGTCGTGCTGCGCGCATACCGGCTGCCGCAGGGTGTCACGTACGAAGCGCTGCACGACGGCCTGAAGGCACGCGGCTTCGTGATTTATGCGGGGCAAGGCGGGCTGTCGAAGGAACTGTTCCGCATCTCGACGATGGGCGCGATCGAAGCGGCTGATGTCGATCGGTTGCTGGAGGGGTTTACCGAGTTGACGCGGTAAGCGACTGACTTTTCTCGTCGACCTAAGGCCCGTGAGGGCCTTTTTTGTTTTTCGCGGATTTCTGCGGGTGTCGCTTGTCGACGGCGGACTCGGCCAGCTGCGGTCCCGGCATTCCGGGACCGGTTGAATCCGCCACCCTCAACAGCCGTTCGGGGTCCTTCTACCGCGAAGACCGCTTCCAAGCAGCAACCGCCGCTCGCTTGATCGCGTCAGCCAGACAGGCGTCCTGCGAATATCTTGCGCTATCCATCACGCCTGATATCGCAACGGCTTCATCTTGATCGCGGCAGATTCGTCTGGTTGAGTGATTTTCGAGCTATCGAGAACGGCGCAGCGTTTCGTACGCGCGGTGCACACGTCGTTTTTTTTGATCATGAAGATAGCTGACAGCCGCATCCACCATTTCGCGCTGGCCAAATTGAGGCCCATATTCTTGAAGCAGCGCCTCGCTCGCCACGACGTCGTTCAGCTCGCCCAGCTCGTCTTGGGTGGCCTTTAATCGTTTGATCGTCTCGCGGCGGCCAATGTCAAGAACTGGTGAGAAAAACTCGAGCAGATACCGCAATCTCTTTCCCGCAATTCGGACTTCGTGAAGCGCCGCACTGCCCGCCTCGCCGTGCGATGTTGCACGCCTGAGCCGCTTTTCCAGGGCGCGTTCCGCCACAAGCACGCGGCTCCTGATGAATTTTTCAAATGCAGGCGTCTCGGCAGAGGTGGTCAGTTGATGCAGAGCGCTTTCGACAGCACGGTCAAGAACGTGCTTAACATCCGCCTCTCGTATCGCCTTGCAACTGAACACCGCCGCGTCGCTACGACAACCGGCTACGAACATCAGCAGCGATACGCGAGGATGCTTCGCCGCTTCGTATTGGGTGAGCAGCCCCTGCAAAATGTCTCAGTCTCGCGTTTTGCCTGCAATGTTGGCGAGCGTTTTAAATTGGGCACGCCAGTTCGCAGCATCACCTTTGTCGAGCAACGGACCATATGCCCACCAAAGCGACCGCATGCGTCGCAGGGCAACCCTGCAACTTATGAAACACCTCCGGATCTTCTTGCGGATCGAGTTGAGCAGCCCGTCGCGATGCTTCGCGAGCGGTAGATGACGCTGACAGCACGAACGCCTCTGCGACGGTGGCCCCCGAAATTCCGAGGCTTTGGCTGGCACCGGCCGCCCGGCAACCAGGCCCTTTGTCGGACGCCTGCGTTGTTGCGCTTGAAGACGGGAGATCCATCGCAGCACCTTCGCAAATTCCGAGTGAACGCAGTCATAGGATAGCGTGCGACGAGAGCGGACTCCAAGGCTTGACGCCTATCCCCCCCTCTATGGTGCTCGCCGCGTCACCGCCGAAGAATCCTGCCCGGCGCGCGCCTTGCTCGTTCGTACGAAATCGGCAATGTTCAGCGAAACAGTATCCGCCTTGGCCTTCGAGCGCGCTTTCCGGGCGACGCTCAGGATCGGGCTCAGTTGCTCATAAAAGCATTCAAGCTGTCGCGCATCGGACGCCAATCGCTCAAGATCGAGCGCCTTTTCAAGAACCGTCCGCGCAACATGAAAACGCTGAAGTCCGCGCCCTACGCGCACCTGAAAGACCACTCCATCGCTGTTGTGCGGCACTCCTGCCCATACAAGCGAACCGCTGTCCATGCAGCCTCCGAAGAATCACAATCGCCATATCAATATGCCAGCAAGCTCTCACGACGCATATTGGTATTTCAAAATTGTGATGCTCGACGCATCGGAATTTTTACGGCAACCCGAATATTGCGGCGCAACACGAATGCCCGTAGACTGGGTTCGCACCTTCGATGTAGTTGCCCGGCAGTCGCCCCATGACGGGAGAGCACGCCATGACGACTTCTTCACCAGCACTGAGTCAAACGCTCCCCGCACTCCACGTATTCGAACAAGATGGGGGTTGGCATTGGGGCATCACGGTTCCTCGCTCCATGGGATGCGGCTTCAAATTGATCGCATTCAGCGAGCACAGCTTTTCCGCTGAAGACGCTACCCAACGCGACGGCGATCGAGCGTTGGCCTCCATCGTGGCAAGTGACGGGAACTGAACCTCGCGTTTCCGGCAGTTGCTCGCTTCTTGAGTTTTCACATCCAGATGCAATACTCCTATCACCCTCCGATGCGAGACCACTCATCGCGCACCATGACGGACCCCACCACTTGTCTGACATACCCGATCGTCTGCGACGATCTGAGCCTGTCGTTCTCTGCCTATGGCACCGGTTGGGGGTATGTTGCGATCAAGCTCCCGGCCGACATCATTCGAGAAAAGCTCGGCGCAAACATGGCGACACGCGAGCAGATGCTCGCCGCATTTGAAAGCAATCGCGACAAGATCACGATCGCGGTCCATCGACATGCCTTGCCGAGCGACGGCCGGCACATCCAGCTCGACAAATCAGACTTCTAGATCGTAACCAGCGTGTGAGCCAGCATGCCTACCGTCGACAGGAGGTGATACATGAACGTCCGGATCATGATTCCCTGCGCCCTCGCTCTTGTTGTCACTGCCGCTCAAGCTGCCGATATCACCGGCGCAGGCAGCACCTTTGCGGCACCGATTTACACAAAGTGGGCGGAGGCGTACCAGAAGGCGGGCGGCGGCAAGGTCAACTACCAGGGAATCGGTTCGTCGGGCGGTATCAAGCAGATCATCGCGAAGACGGTCGATTTTGCCGGGTCGGACGCCCCGCTGAAGGACGATGAGCTTGCGAAGGAAGGCCTGTTCCAGTTCCCCACGGTGGTTGGCGGCATCGTGCCGGTCGTGAACATTCCCGGCATGAAGTCCGGCGAACTGGTGCTGTCGGGCGAAGTTCTCGGCGACATCTACCTCGGCAAGATCAAGAAGTGGAACGCCCCGGCGATCGTCGCGCTGAACCCGAAGGTGAAGCTGCCGGACACGGAGATCGCGGTGGTACGCCGGGCTGACGGCTCGGGCACGAGCTTCATCTGGACGAACTACCTGTCGAAGGTCAACGGCGAGTGGAAGTCGAAGGTCGGCGAAGGCACGACGGTCAACTGGCCGACGGGCACGGGCGGCAAGGGCAACGACGGTGTCGCGGCCTTCGTGCAGCGCCTGCCGGGCGCGATCGGCTATGTCGAGTGGGCGTACGCAAGGCAGAACCAGATGACGTACGCGGCACTGAAGAATTCGACGGGCGCGGTGGTCGAGCCGAAGGCGGAAACCTTCAAGGCTGCGGCAGCGGGTGCGAACTGGTCGAAGACGTTTTATCAGATCCTGACGAACGAGCCGGGCAAGGATGCATGGCCGGTCGTCGGCGCGACGTTCGTGCTGCTGCACACGGTGCAAGACAAGCCTCAACGAGGCTCGGAAACGCTGAAATTCTTCGACTGGGCGTTCAGCAATGGCGGCCCGGCTGCAACGGACCTCGGCTACATTTCGCTTCCGGATCCGGTCGTGTCCGAAATACGCAAGCAATGGAAGGCGAAAATCAAGGACGCTTCCGGCAAAGCGCTCGTGGAATGAGCGCACAAGGCAGGCGCGATATCGACCATCAGGCGGTCGTCGTCGTTTCCGCCTCGCGAACGCCGGGCTGCGCCAGATCCTTTGCCGAGAGCGGGATCCGTTCGCCTGTCTTCGGCAACTCTTTCCGCTCGACCGCATGCAAGATCCGCCGCTTGCCCAATTCAAACGCAAGCAGCAACTGTCTCGATGTCCCATCGGCAGCGCCAAGTTGTTCGCAAATCACTTCGGACTTCAGTGAAAAGGCGCAATAGCCCCACCCGAACGCGTATGCCGAAAACCATAGCGTCGACCCGGAAGTGACGATTGGCATCGTCACGGTGGTACTCGGATGATCCATGGCCCTTACCTTTCCGTCCGATAGCATGACAGCCATTTCCGCATGGCGCACACGGAAGGCATGTGTGGGATTATGGCACGCATCAGCCTACCGACCAGGCTGTCATGAAATTTGGCAGCGATAGTCAATCGTGCAAGCTGTCGACGTCCGGCGTGCGCATTTGCGTGTCTTGGCGAGTCGGAAACAGCCTTTAATAGCTTGCCCCATATGCCTGGTTGAATCCGCGGCCGAATCTTAAATCGCTATCCGCCTGCTGCGATCGGGCGTGGCGACCCATTGCGAACCGCAGCAGCAATGGTAGGAACGTCGTTTGAGCCTGACAAAGGGGTCATTCGCATTGTCGACGCGGAGGACGACGCGACCAATTTGACATTGAAGCAGGCTGCGCGAGGCGCGCTCATGTGGTCCTCTGTAAAATCGATGTGCACGATTCGCCCCGGCGCGAATTCCATCCGACTCTCTTTTGCGACTCGTCATGCTCCCAAACGCCGCATCCGTACGTCCAGACTGGGTGGTGCGCGCCCAGCCGATAGAAGGCATCGAGCGCATCGAGGCCTGGTTTCACGGCAAAGCGTATGCCATGCATCGCCACGATACGTACGCGATCGGCCGCACGCT
Source organism: Burkholderia sp. JP2-270 (assembly GCF_003233675.1). Classification (NCBI taxonomy): domain Bacteria; kingdom Pseudomonadati; phylum Pseudomonadota; class Betaproteobacteria; order Burkholderiales; family Burkholderiaceae; genus Burkholderia; species Burkholderia sp. JP2-270. The sequence goes on from NZ_CP029825.1 coordinate 446,991, forward strand.
CGCGGGGGTGCAGAGTTTCTCCTATCGGCGCAGCAGGCGCGACAGCCTGCCGGGTAACACGATCGTGCTACACCCCGACGAAGCGCATGACGGCCAAGCGGGTACGGGCGAGGGTTTCCGCTACCGCATGATTTATGTGGAGCCCGCGCTTTTTCAGGACGTGTTAGGTGGCCGGGCGCTGCCGTTCCTCGAAGGCGGTGTGACAACCAATCCTCGTATCGCAGCGGCAACGGAAACCTTGCTGCAACGCATCGGCGATACGTTCGAGCCGCTTGAACAGAGCGACGCGCTGGCCGAGCTTGCGCATGCGCTCGCCGCCGTCGCGGGCATGCCACGCGAGCGAGGGAAAGGCGATTATCTCGCAGCACGGCGTGCGCGCGACTATCTGCGCGCGAACTTCACGCGCGTGGTCACACTCGAAGAAGTGGAAACTGCGACAGGCCGTGACCGCTGGAGCCTCTCGCACGATTTCCGAGCGTTCTACGGCACGAGTCCGTATCGCTATCTCACAATGCGGCGGCTCGATGCCGTGCGGCGCAAGCTGCTCTCGGGCATCTCGCTCGCGAACGCGGCGGCAGACGCGGGCTTCGCGGATCAAAGCCACATGACTCGTCATTTTCTGAAGACCTTCGGCCTCACGCCGGGACGCTGGCTCCAGATCGTGGACAACGTGCCCTGCGATTGAACGCTCACCCACGATCGTTCAATACGGCCCCCTGGCGACTGCGTATTCTCGACGGCACATCCACACCGGAACGAACGGAGAGAACAATGTCCAGATCAACACATTCCCGCACCGCATCCACCGCACGCGGCCAATGCGAGGCGATCGACCTGACTGGCAAGATCGCCCTGATTGACGGCCACTGGCAGCCGCGCGTGGTCGCGGAAATGAACGATTATCAGTTCAAGGTCGTCAAGATCGAAGGTGAATTCGTCTGGCACAACCACAGTGATACAGACGAGGCCTTTGTCGTGCTGGACGGCGAATTGCAAATCGATTTTCGCGGAGGGTCATCGGGCGACGGCTCGATCGTGTTGCGTGCCGGTCAGATGGCCGTCGTGCCGAAAGGCGTCGAACACAAGCCCTGCGCGCATGCCGAAGTGAAACTGCTGCTGATCGAGCCACGCGGTGTGGTGAACACCGGAGACGGCGCAACAACCGAACGCACCGTCGAGAACGATCAGTGGATTTAATGCCTCGACTTTGAAAAATAGGTTTCTTCGCGGATTTCCGTGGATGTCGCTGTCCGACCCACATCTGCCTCTCAAATCCGCTTGGAGTCGATGGCGGCTTTCAAATGTGCAACCGCCATTCGAGGAACATTGGAGAAATGTGTGTAAGTCGCAGTGGACTTGACTCGCCTCCGGCGAGTGAGTTAGCGTAGCAATATGCAACGCAATCTGATTCCTTTCGTGACCGTCATCACAACGGCGACCATCGGCAACGGTGGATCGTCCTTGATGCGCACGCGGTAATCTTCGTCGTTGCATATCTTCAATGGCCCCGCCGGCAAAAGACGGGGCCTTTCGCGTTTACGGCTGATCGTCTTTCGTCGGTATCACACCAGCACGGAGTCGTCATGAGCAAAGTAGAACATCACAGCCGAAATAGCGAACGGGAGGTGATGCTTGTTATCTCAATTCAAACCATTCCTGGGAAAGGCCACGAGCAAATCGCGGCGTATGAAAAGTTAGCGCCGCTTGTGCGTGCGGAACAAGGCTGTCTCCAGTACGATCTCCATTCTGTCGTCGGTGACGAAAACAGATTTGTCTTGATCGAGCGCTGGGCATCAACTGAAGCATTGGCGACACACGACGTAACGCCTCACATGATTGCGGCCGATGCACATAGCCCGAGCTTCAGGGTGGCACCCGCACGGGTTTTACAACTTGTCCCCGATAGCCTTGCATAGTCGATCTGCCAACTCAGCCAGCGATCAGGGCCGGCCCAGATGACGAAGTGATGGGCCGCCGATCGCCGAGTGGACTTCTGCCGAACGTTCGTCGCCAGAGGAAGACAGGCCGCTTGAACGCGAAGTGGCCATCTTTGGTGACGAAAGTCCGCATCGGCTTACGATTTATTCGATATCTCTCGGTCGCGAAGGTCCGCTGTCCCGTGCGGAATCGACATTCGACCGTCGGTGAGAGAGTGCAGGTGAATGGCGCTTGATGGCCGGACTCCGCCAACTGCGGTCCCGGCGGCCCGGGACCGGCTCAAACCGACCCAGTTCGGTCCATCAGCCGGGTTGAATCCGCAGGATATAACGGTCATTCCCGCAGGCGAAGTTGATGGACGAGTAATCAGCCTGCTTGCCTCGTCGACACTCGCAGCTAATTGCCGCATGATGGAAGTACCCGAACAACGTTTCGACGCAGGCATGCCATTGGGTTAGCTTTCGCGAAGGCTCGCAAAGGTCGAGCGAATATCGCCTACCAAAGCATGCGGGTTTTCCAACGCGGCAAAGTGGCCGCCCTGCTCGTGCTCAGCGAAGTGCCGCACATCGCTGTAGCGTTTTTCAATCCAGCGTCGCGATTTGCGCACCTGTTCGCCGCCAAGCATGGTGAATCCAGATGGCACGACAATTGGACGATCGATGCGAGCCGCAGAGGACCAGTTGGTTCGCTTTAATTCCCAATAAAGCCGAGCCGACGAAGCTGACGCATTGGGTATCCAATACAACATGATGTCGTCGAGTATTTCGTCGAGCGTGAAGGAAGCTTCTGCGTTGCCTGCCGTACCACACGTGTCCTGGAACATTGCGTAAATCCACGCTGCCTGCGCAACTGGAGAATCTGCGAGCGCGTAGCCTATCGTCTGCGGACGGGTCTGCTGTACCTGGGCGTATCCAGATAGCGTGCTCCAGAAATACCGGGCACTGGCGAGCATGCCCTCTTCATCCGGCGTAGCGTCGCGGATTTCGTCTGGCGTGGGCATGAACATCGCGAAGTTCAGATGGATACCGATAAGCTCGGGGAGCGCCAGTGACGCGACTTCGTCGGTCACTCCTGCACCAAAATCACCACCCTGCATAGCCCAACGGTCATAGCCAAGCCGTCGGGTAATCCCCCCGTTTTCCACGGGGTTCAGAAGTAGAAACTAAGCGGCCATGGCCAGCCGCTGCTTTGGCGTAAATCCGCCCAGGGCCATGTTCGGGCGGTCATGATTGTAAGTCCACATCCAATCGGTCGCGAAGCGCTGCACATGGTCCAAGTCTTCCCAGTGGTACTGCGACAGCCATTCGTACCGCACGGTCCGGTTGAATCGTTCGACATACGCGTTCTGCTGCGGCTTGCCCGGCTGAATGTAGTCGAGCCTGATGCCGTACTGTCGGGCCCATTCGATGATCGCCCCGCTCAGGTACTCGGGCCCGTTATCGCACCGAATCGCTTTGGGTCTGCCGCGCCAACCGATGATCTGCCGCAGCGCACGGATCACGCGTTCCGATGGCAATGAGAAGTCGATCTCGATGCCGAGTGCCTCGCGGTTGAAGTCGTCGATCACGTTGAACAGCCGGATGCTGCGTCCGTCGGCCAGTTGGTCGTGCATGAAGTCCATCGACCAGACCTGGTTGACGGCACGCGGCACCGCCAGCGGCTCTGGTACCTGCCTGACCAGTCGCTTGCGCGGCTTGATCCGCAGGTTCAGTTCCAGTTCGCGATAGATCCGGTACACGCGCTTGTGATTCCAGCCGAAGCCCTTCACGTTGCGCAGGTACAGGAAGCACAGCCCGAAGCCCCAGTTCCGATGGTTGTCCGTCAGGCGCAGCAGCCAGTTCGCAATCTCGTCGTTCTCGGCGCTGCGCCGACCGACGTATCGATAACAGGCCTGGCTGATCCCAAATGCCTCACATGCCAGCCGGATCGATATGCCCCGGCTGGACACGGCATGCATGGCCATCTCACGCCGGCGAGATGGCCTCAGTCTTTTTTTGCGAGCGCCTCCGCCACGATCTCGGCCTTGATCTTCTCCTCAACGTACATCTTGCGCAGCCGGGCATTCTCGGCCTCCAACTCCTTCATCCGCGCGATCAGCGAGACGTCCATGCCGCCGTACTTCGAGCGCCATTTGTAGAACGTTGCCGTGCTGATGCCCAGTTCCCGGCACAGGTCCGGCACCGACAGCCCCGACTCCACGCGCTTGAGCGCGTCCATGATCTGGCTGTCCGTGAATCTCGATTTTTTCATGCTGTAGAACTCCCTCAACGAGAAAATTCTACTTCTGATCACACCGGTTTTTCGGGGGGATTACCGTCGCATCAGTTGAACGTAAGCACGCCCAATGCGCGACATGTCCCACCCAGGTTCACCTGGTTTGTCAGAAAACCCAAATCCCGGCATCGACGGAATGACAAGGTGAAACGCCTGCCTCGGATCGTCGCCATGTGCGGCGGGATTGCTGAGCGGCGCTATCACCTTGCGGAATTCAAGCACAGATCCGGGCCAACCATGCGCCATCAGCAAGGGAATCGCATCAGGCTCAGGTGACCGAATGTGAAGAAAATGGATGTCCAGGCCGTCAATGGTCGTCTTGAACTGCCCGAAGTCGTTCAACATCGACTCGCAGCGACGCCAGTCGTAACCGTCTATCCAATGCGCGACCAGTGCCTGCAGCTTTAAAAGTTGCGGACCCTGGCTTGTGTCATTGACGGTTTCACGGTCTGGCCAGCGCACCCGCTGCAGTCGCCCACGCAAGTCCGACAGCTCCTGCTCAGACACACTGGGCTGAAACGGCTTGATCAGATCACTCATCGCTTGCTGCCTCTGGTTATGTAGTGACGTTTCATGAAGTCAAGGAGCGATATCGGCCGCACTGTCGGATATTGGTCATTTGCGATGTCGCGCAAAGTCCCTTCGCCCGACATCATCGGTAGCAGATACTGAAGCGGCAGCATTGCCATCGGATGAGCACCGGCCTTCGCCATTCGTCGTAGTTCGGCATATCCGTCCGCGATCGACCCTCTGCGCACCTGATGAAGCTCCTTGCCCGTTGCTGCCGCATAGTCAGCTGCAATCTGGGCAATGGTGCGACGGTCGCCCGCTACGGAAACCACGCTATTGACCGTCGTAGGATCGTCAATGGCAGCCACTGTCCAGGCTGCAACGTCTTTCATGGAGGCGAAATCGAGGGGCACTTCGTCGTCCCCCCAGTAAGTGATCGTGCCCGCCTCGGCGTCGATCAGGCCGGGGTTGGAGAACACGGCCTCCATGAATCCACCGTTCAGGATGTGGGTATAGCCGATGCCACTCGGGGCGACCTTGCGATCGAAGGTCCGCCGCATGTCGAGGTAAGGGTTAATGCCTTCAGGAATTGAGAACAGGTTCTCAGAAAAGTCCGACGGGACAAAGCGCCCGACGTCCGCCGCGAGCGCCGCCTCAAGCAAACGGGACTGGCCATCAATGATGGCGTCAGGGCCGCCCTGAACTGCTGAAATAACGGTACCGACGCCGGCACAGGCGTGCTTGAGGCTGAGCGGGTCGTCCAGGTCCATATTGACGACGGTTACGCCGTTCGCTATCCACCCTCTTGCACGATTGCCGTGTTTGCCTGCTGAACCGCCGCGAACACCCGCACGGATCTCCCTGGCGGGCCGTGTGCGAAGTAACGCATCGATGATTCGGTGCCCCAGATCGCCGGCGGCGCCGGCGATCAAATAGCTCGCGTGTGTGTTCTCCATATCTCCCTCGGTTCATCATGACGCGCGGTGTACGTCGTCGGGGAGAAGTCTAGGGCGTTCCGATTTTGAATATAAGATGACTAAATCGCGACTCGCTGTTCCGGAAAACGACACGAAATGGACCAAGCTGACCTCATCATATTTCTTCGATTAGCTGATAGCGGAAGCCTTTCGGGCACGGCACGGACGCTGAAGTCCCCCAAATCGACCGTAAGTCGGGCGCTCTTACGATTGGAGACGGAGATTGGATCAGCGCTCTTCGACCGGTCCACACGACACTTCCGGCTAACTGACGCGGGAAAACTGCTACTGCCCTACGCGTCGCGGGCAGTTCACGACCTGCAGGAAGCGCAGGCGATCATCGATGGTTACGCGGGGGAGCCACGCGGGCTCCTACGTATCAACACGACGCAATCGTTCGCACAGGGACTCATTGCGCCCATGCTGCCTGAGTTTCTCGACCGCTATCCGGAGCTGGCCGTCGAGCTAACCACGGACTCAAATTACGTCGACATTGCGCGCGAAGGTATCGACGTAGCGGTGCGCGTCGGTACACTTCCTGACTCGTCGCTCATCGCTCGCAGGCTGCCACCGGTCGAATTGTGGCTATGCGCAAGTCCATCTTACCTATCGCGGTCGGGCGTTCCGACGGCGGCAGCTGAACTTCATGGACATAGGCTCGTCGTTCGGGAGGCGCCCACGAGCTGGGTCTTTCAGGATGGCCAAACGGAATTGACCGTACAGCCACGCGGTTCGGCAATCATCCCTGACGCGGCTGCGCAGAAGATCGTTCTTGAAGGCGGCGGCGGGATTGGCTTTCTTCCAAGCTACCTCGCGGCTCCCGCCTTGACGGCCGGCACCCTGGTGCGGGTACTTCCGTCATTGAGGCGGGAACCCATTGAGCTTCACGCGCTGTATCCGACTCACCGCAGCATGTCAGCAAAGGTCCGCGCTTTCATTGATGCCCTTATTGGTCACCTGGATACAGTCAAGCTAACGTCCTCGCGCGACTAGCAACTGTCGTCCGCCAAACGAGCGCCAAGGCATCGATACCGGCAATTGACCCGACGAACAAAATCATGGACTGAACGTCGCTTAGCTGCGTGTAGCGGACCTTCGAATGTTCGACTCTTTCGCTGGTCGACTGACCGAAACTGGCGCCGAACACCAACGCTCTACCCCACGCCCCAGGAAATCTGCGAAGCCCCCTTTCCCCATCGAGACCATGAAAATCCGTCGCTTCTTTCCTTTGCTGGCGCTCGCCGCCGCTCCCACCGTGCACGCCGCCGACCGCCAGCCTTGCGGCGACGACACCGTCACGGCCATCGCCCGCTGGGCCGGCATTGCAAGCGCACGCATCGCCACGCGCGACGCGGACCGGCTCGTCGTCGCGTCGTCGTGCAAGGTCATGCCAAACGCGCCGGGCACGACGATCGCGGCTGTCGCGTTCGATTCGCTTCCGAAAAGCAAGAACCCGGACGAAAGCGACAAGTTGCAGGTCGTCGCACTCGTCGAGGGCGGCAAGGTCGTGGCAGCCGAGCGGTCGGTGGTCCAGGAAGATGCAGCGACAGAGATCGGCGCAAGCAGCTATCGCATCGACACCGCGCCGTACCAGCTGTCGCCCGACGTGCGTGCGTTCGGTGTCGTGTTCACGAGCAGCGCGCGTGGACCAAGCTGCCCCGATGCCGCTGCCAGCGAGGAACTGACACTGTGGGTACGTGAAGGCACTCGCATCCGCCCGGTGTTCGGTACCAACCTGTACGGCTGGGTCAGCAGTGAAGGCACGGCCTGCGGCGCCGGCGTCGGCGATGCGCGCAGCGAGGACGCACGCATGACGATCGCCGTCGAGAAAACGTCGAGCCACGGCTTCGCGGACTTGTCGATCACGGCCCGCATCACGAAGACGCAGCGCAAGGACGGCGAATATTCGGACACCGGCAAGCGAACGGCGCGCACGGTCGTGCATTACGACGGCAAGTCGTATGGCATCGACATGTTCCGAACCTTCTGGTATCCGCCTTCGGCGATGAAGTGACGCAGCGGCCGCGTCGCACTGCCCTGCCCGTTTGCACGCCGTCGGCCTACTCCGCGACCTTCGGCCCGATCGTGTCCGTCGCCACCGGCCCGAGCAACGCGTCATCACGCACACGCCGCGCCTCGCGTGCCGTATACCGATCCTTCAGCCGCTGGAACGGTTTTTCGACGAGGAGATAACTGGCCGTCGCAGCCAGCAGCGCCCACACGATGCCTAGCGGAAACGCATGCGCGACCGGCAGGTCCGGGTTCGCGAACGGCTGCTGCCACAGATAAAGGCTGAACGAGATCGTGCCGATGAACACGACCGGCCTCGCACGCAGCCAGCGCGCGCACCAGAACTCGCTGCGGAAATTCAGCACGACGATCACGATCGCGATCAGCGCGGCTTCGAGCGTCACGCCGTACGTCGCATTCCAGAAGCCGCCGAGCCGATGTTCGGCGAGCGGCATGCCGAGCAGCACGATGAAGACAATCGCCGTCACGATCTGCGTCTCGCCGCGCCACGAGCGGATCCACGCTTCGAGCCGTTCGCGGTTGAGCGACGCATAGCAGCCGATCAGGATCGAATCGACGCCGGTGTGGAGCATCATTCCGAGCTGCCCGCGCAGCGCCGGCGCAGCGAAATACGTGACGGTGCGCACCAGCGGCACGATCAGGATCAGCGCGGCCAGCCAGCGCGTGCCGCCGCGGCGGACGCCGTACACGAACAGCAGCGGCCAGAACCAGTAGAACTGCTCCTCGAGCGCGAGCGACCAGAAATGGCCGAGATACCACGCGCCATCCGGATGCAGCGCGTTGTCGCCGGTCAGTCCGAACCACGCCGAGTAATTCCACAGGTGCAGCGCGGCATACAGCCACTGCCGGCGATCGACGTCGAACCAGCCGGCGAAAGCCACGATCGCGACCGCCGCGAGATAGACGTAGCAGGCCGGCCAGATCCGCAGCGCGCGGCGCACGTAGAACGACGTCAGCGCGATGCCGCCCGTGCGCGCGAACTCGGCGCGCAGCACGTTGGTGATCAGGAAGCCGCTGAGGACGAAGAAGATCAGCACGCCGAGCCGGCCGTCGGCGATCAGCCGCAACGGCGCGTACCAACCCGTGTAGCCGCCGGGCAGCACATGCTCGGCATGGCCGACGACGACCATCGACACCGCGACGGCGCGCAACCCGGTCAACTGCGTGACGCGATGGTTCATCGGCTGGTTCCCGTTGGCACGGTATAGGAGCAGGAGATAGGCCGGCGCCCCGATTCGGCGCACCGATATGCCGCCGGGATTTTGTATGAAAAATATCGGAATGAAATTACTTCAAAAATCCCGGGGCGGACACCGGCGACGGCACGCCCCCTGGCGAGCCGACGTCCACGGCGGCGAATGGGCATAATGACAAGCCTTGTCCGGCGGCGGCCGGCCCGATGCCCACGCAACGAGTTTTTTTGCGGCGCCGCAATATCCCCCGTACCGTGCCCCGCCCGCACACCGGCCCGCGCCTCGTCCGCCTCCTGTCGACCCTCACCCGGAGCCTGCCTGTGTACCCACCGATCGAACCCTACGCCCACGGCCACCTCGACACCGGCGACGGCCATCGCATCTACTGGGAGCGCTGCGGCAACCCGGCCGGCAAACCCGCCGTGTTCCTGCACGGTGGCCCCGGCGCGGGCTGCAGCCCCGATCATCGCCGCCTGTTCGACCCGGAGCGCTACGACATCCTGCTGTTCGACCAGCGCGGTTGCGGGCGCTCGACGCCGCATGCGAGCCTGGAGAACAACACGACGTGGCATCTGGTCGCCGACATCGAACGCCTGCGCGAGATGGTCGGCGCCGAGCAATGGCTCGTATTCGGCGGCTCGTGGGGCAGCGCGCTGTCGCTCGCGTACGCGGAAACACACCCCGAACGCGTGAGCGCGCTGATCGTGCGCGGCATCTTCACGATGCGTCGCGCGGAATTGCTGTGGTACTACCAGGAAGGCGCGTCGTGGCTGTTCCCCGACTTGTGGGAAGCGTTCCTTGCGCCGATTCCGGAGGCCGAGCGCGGCGACCTGATGGCCGCCTACCATCGCCGGCTGACCGGCGGCGACGAAGCCGCGAAGCTCGAAGCCGCGCGCGCATGGAGCATCTGGGAAGGCCGCACGATCACGCTGCTGCCCGATCCGGCGCTCGCCGCGCATTTCGCGGACGGCCACTATGCGCTCGCGTTCGCACGGATCGAAAACCACTACTTCGTCAACAAGGGCTTCGTCGAAGAAGGCCAGTTGCTGCGCGACGCGCATCGCCTCGCCGGCATTCCGGGCGTGATCGTGCAAGGCCGCTACGACATCGCGACGCCCGCGCGCACCGCATGGGACCTGTCGAAGGCGTGGCCGGACGCGACGTTCGAGATCGTGCCCGGCGCCGGGCACGCGTACAACGAGCCGGGGATCCTGCAGGCGCTGCTCGCTGCAACGGACCGGTTCGCCGCGTAATCGACGCGACGCAATGCGGCGCGGGCGGCCATGCGTGCCGGCACGCGCCGCGCCGCCCGATCAAAGGGCGGTTTCGACGATCGTCCTGCCGCTGATCGCCCGCTCGACGAGCTGTTCGTCGCCGACCTTGCGGATCGCGTCGTCGAGCAGCCCTTCCGGCTCTTCGGTCGCCACCTTCAGCAGGCCCGACAGGCCGCGCGCGTCGAGCACCACCAGCGTCTCCATCGAATCCGCGCGACTCACGAGCACGCGGCGCAACGCCGGCCCCGCGCCGAAGCTCGCGCAGAGCGCAATCGTCTCGCTGCCGAGCGTGTAGTCGAAGTTCTTGATCATGATCTGTCGCCGTTGCTGGGGAATGGCGATGCGCGACGGCGCGGCGCCATGACGTCGACGCACCCGCGCGTGCCGCCGGTGCCGGACCGAGGCTCGATCCGTTCGCCGGCACGACCATGCTAGGCGTGCAGAATTAACGAAGACTTAAACGGCGAATCGCCCGGGCGGGCGGCATCGCGCGACATTATGGCGTGTCGAGCGGCTCGACCGTCACGCCGACCTTCAGCTCCTGATCCGCGCCGCCGCCGCGAATCACGCCGCGCAGCGGCGTCACGTCCGCATAGTCGCGACCGATCGACAGCATCACGTAGTCGTCTCCCGGCGCGCGGTCGTTGGTCGGATCGAGCTGCAGCCAGCCGTTGTCCTCGGGCCACGCCGGGTCGTACACCTCGACCCACGCATGCGACGCGTCGGCGCCGATCAGCCGCGGCTGCCCGGGCGGCGGCTGCGTGAGCAGATAACCGCTCACGTAACGCGCGGCCAGCCCGAGCGAACGCAGCGCGCCGATCATCACGTGCGCGAAATCCTGGCAGACACCCTTGCGCAATCGCAGCGCATCGAGTGCCGACGTCGTGATGTCGGTGCTGTTCGGCGTGTACGCAAAGTCGGCGTGCACGCGGCGCATCAGGTCCCATGCGGCCTGCACGAGCGGCCGCTGCGGCGTGAAGCTCGCGGCCGCATACGCGGCGAGTTCGGGATCGCACGCGACGTGCGGCGACGCGAACACGAATTCGCTCGCCGCGTCGTAAGGCTGCCCCGCGCGGAACCGTAAGCGGTCGCGCACGGCCTCCCAAGCAGTCGCGTGCTTTCCGTCGGGATGCGCGATCGCGGGCGGCGGCTCGCCGCGCGCACCGAGCGACCACACGGGCGGCGTCACGCGCACCGTGCTGCGGCTGCGCACGAGCAACGCGTCGTGCGGCTGGTTCAGCGCGAACGATGCGCGCGCGTTGCCAAATGCGTCGATCTCCGTGCAGATCGATTCCGGCGCGGGGTTGATGTCGAGCGAGAACGACAGCACCTGCTGGCGCGGCGTCGCGAGCGGTTGCAGACGCGCCTGGTGCTGTGCCGATTCGACGCGCGCCGCGTACCGGTATTCGGTATCGTGCGTGACGCGCAGCAATCGGCCGGGCGCAATGGCGGCAGGTGCGGCAGGCGCGGCAGGTGCGGCAGGCGCCGCTGTCTGTCGTCCGTTGCCGGAACCCAGCGGCGTTTTCGTCGTGCCTTTCGTCGTCACCATAGCGTCCTGCCCGCCTCGCGCACGTGGCTGAAATAGCGCTCGCCGATCCGGTTCGACAGTTCCCAGACCGCCTTCGCCGTCGCGTCGAGCAGATCGAGCAGCTTGTCGTGCCGTCCGCCGTCGGCGGTCTCGCACAGCTCGTGCAGCGACCACGCGGGCACGTCCGGAATCGTCTCGGCCAGCTCGGACAGTGCATAACCTTCGCTGCGCTCGACCTTCGCCAGCCGGCCGCGCAGCGTCTGCACGACCCAGCCGAGCGAGCGCGGGTTGTCGGTATCGAGCACGACGAGCGACAGCAGCGGCGCGACGTCGAAGCCGCGCTGGAACCGCGAGCGGAACGTGATCGTGCTGTCGAACAGCTCCAGCACGAGCTCGAAGCCGTCCTGCCGGTACACGGCGCCTTCGTCGAACGCGAACTTCAGCACGCTGCACAGAAAGTCCAGCCGGTCGATCTGCCGGCCGATCGACAGCAGCCGCCAGCCGTCGTCGCGCGTCATGTGGTCGGTCTGCGCGCCCGTGATCGCGCCGAGCAGCAAGCCGAGGCGTTCCAGCAGCTGCAGCGCCTCGTTGCCGATCTGCTCGTCGGCTTCCGGATGGTCGGCGCTGTCCGCAAACAGTTGCGTCGCATCGTCGATCAACCGCCATTGATCGCTCGACAGCCGTTCGCGGATCGCGGCGGCCGCGCCGCGCATCCCGAACAGGCACGACGCGATTCCCGACGTGCGATCCGCGCCGCGCGTCAGCGACGTCGCGAGCGCGTGCAGGAACCCGCGCGGCGCATCGACGGCGTTCGGCGCGTCGGCCGCGATCAGGCCCGTGTCGCGGCACAGCGTGTCGAGCAGCTCCAGGTGCGCGGGGCTGTCGACGTCGTCCTCGCCGCGCAGCCGTTCGAGCGCGGCGCGCGCGAGGCGCATCAGGTTGGTCGCGCGCTCGGTGTAGCGGCCGAGCCAGAACAGGTTCTCGGCCGCGCGGCTCGCGATCGCGCGCGGCCGCTCGACGAGGTCGTCCGGGCCGAGGTGCGTCTGCAGCAGCGTCGTCGAATCGACGATGCCTTCGGTCATCACCCACGTATCGACGGTGCTGCCGCCGTGCGGCATCGGCGCGTTGAACAGCGTGTCGCGCGTGCCGACCCGCGACAGCCCGCCCGGCAGGAGCCGCCAGCGCTGCGCGCCGTCGGCGAGCGCGAACACGCGCAGCAGCAGCGGCTTCGGCACGATGCGCGCACCGCCGTTGCCGTCGGGCGTGCCGTGCCCCGGCCAGGTCGGCGCCTGCGACAGCGGCAGGTCGGCCTGCACCGTGTAGTGTTCGGGCTGCGCGAGTATCCGCGCGCGCCAGTCGGCAAGCTGCGCCTGCGTGAGCCGCGCGCCGATCACCGGGTCGAACGGGCCGCCCGCCTGCACGTCGGCCGGATACGACGCCTTCACGATGCAGCGCGCGAGCTGCGGCAGCGCGTCGTCGCACGCGGCCGCCTCGCCGCACCACCACGAATGCACGGCCGGCAGCGTCAGCGTTTCGCCGAGCAGGCCTTCCGCGAGACGCGGCATGAAGCCGAGCATGGCCGGCGATTCGAGGAACCCCGAGCCCGGCGCGTTCGCGAGCAGCACGTTGCCGGCGCGCACCGCCTGCAGCAGCCCCGGCACGCCGAGCATCGAATCGGGCCGCAGTTCGAGCGGATCGAGCCACGCGTCGTCGACGCGCCGCAGGATGCCGTGCACGGGTTCGAGCCCGCGCAGCGTCTTCAGGAATACGCGGTTGTCGCGCGCGGTCAGGTCGCCGCCCTCGACAAGCGTGAGGCCGAGGTAGCGCGCGAGATACGCATGCTCGAAATACGTCGCGCTGTGCGGCCCCGGCGTCAGCAGCACGATCCGCGAATTCCTGGCGGCCGGACTGAGCGCCTGCATGCTCTGCAGCAGCGCGCGGTACGCGGACGCGAGCCGCTGCACGCGCAACCCGCGAAACCCGCGCGGAAAGAGCCGCGACACGATCAGCCGGTTTTCGAGCAGATAACCGAGCCCGGCCGCGCCCTGCGTGTGCTGCGCGACGATCCGCCACTGCCCGTCCGGGCCGCGCGCGAGATCGAACGCGACGACGTGCAGCCATGTATCGCCCGGCACGCGCGCGCCGCGCATCGCGCGCAGGTAGCCCGGGTGGCCGGTCACGAGCGCGGGCGGCAGCAGCCCGCGCTGCAGGATCGTCTGCGGCCCGTACAGGTCGGCCATCGTCGCGTTGAGCAGCCGCACGCGCTGCAGCACGCCGCGCTCGATCGCGACCCAGTCCTCGGGCGTGACGATCAGCGGCAGCAGGTCGAGCGACCATGGGCCGGCCGCGCCGTCGCCGGCGCGCTGCTCGTGCAGCTGATAGAACAGGCCGTTCTCGCGCATGCGCCGGTGCAGCGCGTCGGCGCGGCGATCGAGGTCGGCCACGCCGTCGCTGCCGATCGATGTGAAGAAACTGCGCCATGCGGGCGCGAGCGCAGGCGCGTTCAGGCCGGCCGCGCTGCCGCGCAGTTCGTCGTAACGGCCGGCGGCCGCCGGCGCCGCGAGCGCGGCGGCCAGTTCGGCGGCGTCCGGCTGCGCGCCGGTATCGAATAGCGTGGGCATCGCGTCGGGGTCGGCGAGATGGTCGGAGTGAATGGGCTGCACGGTGTCGTTTCGTCGTCAGGGCGCGGCCGCGCAGGCACGCCGCCGCACGGGCGGCGGGCCGCGGCGTGCGGCCGCAATCTGCCCGCATCCTAGCATTCCGGCGGCGCCGCGATCGGCCGGCGCACCGGAAAGTCGCGAACCGCGCATTGTCGTCCGCTCCGTCATCGGCCGATCACGGCCGCCGCAGGTCGAGCGTGAACGGGAATTCGCGGCTCGGTGCGGCAGCCGACACGTTCATCCGCCCCGGTGTGTGCCCCATCTCGACGAAGCGCGCAAGCCGGCGGCTCTCGGCCTCGTATGCATTGACGGGGAACGTCGCGTAGTTGCGCCCGCCCGGATGCGCGACGTGATAACGGCAGCCGCCGAGCGAGCGCTGCAGCCACGTATCGACGATGTCGAACGTGAGCGGCGCATGCACGCCGATGGTCGGGTGCAGCGCCGACGGCGGCGACCACGCCTTGTAGCGCACGCCCGCGACGTATTCGCCGACGGTGCCGGTCGGCTGCAGCGGCAGCGCGCGACCGTTGACCGTCACGACGTGCCGGTTGTCGTTCAGCCCCGTCACGCGCACTTCGAGCCGCTCGACCGACGAATCGACGTAGCGCACCGTGCCGCCGGGCGCGCCCTCCTCGCCCATCACGTGCCACGGCTCCAGCCCGCCGCGCAGCGACAACTGCATGCCGTTCACCGCGATCTGGCCGAACAGCGGGAAGCGGAATTCGAAGTGCGGCGCGAACCACGCCGGATCGAACGCGAAACCGGCATCGCGCAATTCAGCCAGCACGTCGTCGAAATCCATCTGAAGGAATGCCGGCAGCATGAAACGGTCGTGCAGCGCGGTGCCCCAGCGCGTGAGCGGCGTCGTGTACGGCGCGGCCCAGAAGCGTGCGACCAGCGCGCGCAGCAGCAATTGCTGCACGATGCTCATCCGCGCATGCGGCGGCATCTCGAACGCGCGCAGTTCGAGCAGGCCAAGGCGGCCGGTCGACGAATCGGGCGAATACAGCTTGTCGATGCAGAACTCGCTGCGGTGCGTGTTGCCCGTCACGTCGATCAGCAGGTTGCGCAGCACGCGGTCGACGAGCCACGGCGGCATGTCCTGCCCGTAGAGCAGCTTGTTGCGCTGGATCTCCGCGAACGCGATGTCGAGTTCGTAGAGCTGGTCGTTGCGCGCTTCGTCGACGCGCGGCGCCTGGCTCGTCGGCCCGATGAAGAGCCCGGAGAACAGGTACGACAGCGACGGATGGTTGTGCCAGTACGCGATCAGGCTCGCAAGCAGGTCCGGGCGGCGCAGGAACGGGCTGTCGGCCGGCGTCGCGCCGCCGAGCACGAAGTGGTTGCCGCCGCCCGTGCCGACGTGGCGGCCGTCGACCATGAACTTCTCGCTGCACAGCCGCGACTGCCATGCAGCGTCGTACAGGAATTCGGTGTGATCGACGAGCTCGTCGAAGCTCGCGGCCGGATGGATGTTCACCTCGATCACGCCGGGATCGGGCGTCACCTGCAGCAGCTTCAGCCGCGCGTCGCGCGGCGGCGGATAGCCTTCGAGCACGAGCTTCACGCCGAGCGCGTGCGCGGTCAGCTCGATCGCGCCGAGCAGGTCGAGATAATCCTCGAGCGCGGCGAGCGGCGGCATGAACAGGTACAGGATGCCTTTGCGCACTTCGACGCACAGCGCGGTGCGCGTGATCCACGCGGCCGATTCGAAGCGCTCGGGCCGGCGCTGCGGGTCGTGCGCATGCGCGGCATGCCGCCCGCTGGCCGGGTCGTCGCCGCGCCATTGCATCACGGTCTGCGCGGACGCTTCGCGATGCACGCCGGACAGGTAGCGCGGCGCGTCGGCCGGGCCCGCGTAGCGCGCGCGGATGGCGGCGGCTTCCGGCAGCGCGTCGCGCGGCGCGAACGGATCGCGCTCGACCAGGTACGGATGGTCGGCGCGGGCGGCCCACGGCAGCGAATCGAGCGGCAGCCGATAGCCCATCGGCGAATCGCCGGGCACGAGGTACATCCGCTCGTCGCGGAAGAACCACGGGCCCGTCTGCCAGCGCGGGCCGTCGAGGCCCGGCGCATCGTCCGCACGCTTGACCGGCAGCACGTAGCCGACCACGCTGTCGAGCTGCTGCTCGAACACCTTGCGCAGCCGCGCGCGTTCGAGCTCGTCGTCGAGGCGCGAGTCGAACGGATCGACGTTGACGGGCAGCCGGCGTTCGCGCCACAGGTAATACCAGACGTCCTCGTAGCCGGGGCGGATGAATTCGCCGGTCAGGTTCAGCCGCGCTGCCAGCGCGTCGATGAAGCGCTTCGCGTCGTCGGTCGTATACGCGGACGGCTCGCGCTCGTCGGCGAACAGCGACGGATCGTGCCACACCGGCTGGCCGTCCGCGCGCCAGAAGATCGACAGCGCCCAGCGCGGCAGTTGCTCGCCCGGATACCACTTGCCCTGCCCGAAATGCAGGAAGCCGCCGTCGCCGTATTCGGCGCGCAGCCGCTGCACGAGCTCGGTCGCATAGCCGCGCTTGGTCGGGCCGAGCGCATCGGTGTTCCATTCGGCGCCGTCGCGATCGTCGATCGACACGAAGGTCGGCTCGCCGCCCTGCGTGAGCCGCACGTCGCCGGCCGCCAGCGCGCCGTCGACCTGCGTGCCGAGCGCGCGCACGGCATCCCATTGCGACTCCGTATACGGCTTCGTCACGCGCGGCGATTCGTACACGCGCGTCACGGCCATCTCGTGCTCGAACGACACCTCGCACTCGTCGATCAACCCTTCGACCGGCGCGGCGCTCGTCGGCTGCGGCGTGCACGCGAGCGGGATATGCCCTTCGCCGGCGAGCAGGCCCGACGTCGGATCGAAGCCGATCCATCCGGCGCCGGGCAGGTAGACCTCGCACCACGCGTGCAGGTCGGTGAAGTCGACCGACGTGCCGCTCGGGCCGTCGAGCGATTTCACGTCGGGCGTGAGCTGGATCAGGTAGCCCGACACGAAGCGCGCGGCGATGCCGAGATGGCGGCAAAGCTGCACGAGCAGCCACGCGCTGTCGCGGCACGAGCCGGATGCGAGTTTCAGCGTCTGTTCGGGTGTCTGTACGCCCGGCTCCATCCGGACGAGATAGCCGATGTCGTGCTGAAGCTGCTGGTTCAGCGCGACGAGAAAGTTCACGGTGCCGGCCGGCGTGCGGTCGACGCCGTCGACATACGCGCGGAACAGCGGCGACGCACTCGTTTGCGGATCGCATGCGAGATACGGCGCGAGCTCGGTCTTCAGCGCGTCGTCATAGTTGAACGGATATTGCTCCGCGCTCGCTTCCAGGAAGAAGTCGAACGGGTTGTACACCGACATCTCGGCGACGAGATCGATCGTGATCTCGAAGTATTCGGTGCGTTCCGGAAACACGAGCCGCGCGAGATAGTTCGAAAACGGGTCCTGCTGCCAGTTGATGAAGTGCTGCGCGGGCTCGACCGTCATCGAATACGCGAGGATCGGCGTCCGGCAGTGCGGCGCGGGCCGCAGCCGCACGACCTGCGGGCCGAGGTTGACGAGCCGGTCGTAACGGTAGCGGGTGGTGTGATGCAGCGCGACGTGGATGGACATGGGAGCTCGATTCGGGTTGGATCGTCCGCGCGCGCCGCGTCGCTGTCGACGCGGCGGCCCGGCATGGCGGATTCGGCGAAAGCGCGCGTCGGGTCAGACGAGTTCGGGCGTCTGCACGACGCTGATCTCGACGCCGACGGCCGTCGCGCCGAGCCCCGTCACCGGCTGCGCGTCGCGATAGTCGAGGCCGACCGCGATGCGCACGTAGCGCTCGTCCGGGCAGCGGTTCATGAACGGATCGAACCCGACCCAGCCGAGCCCTTCGACATAGGCCTCGGCCCATGCATGGCCGGCCGGCTGCTGCATCAGCGCGGCGGCTTGCGGCTGCGCGCCGAGCGCCGCCTGCGACTGGCCCTGCGACTGCGATTGCGACTGCGCGGCATGCGACGCGCCGAGCGCCTGCTGCATGCCCTCGCCGCTCTGCAACGCGAGCGCTTCCTCGCCTTCGTCTTCGTCGTCGCCCGCGTTCTGCTTCGCGTCCGCGATGCGCTGCATCGCGCTGTCGGCGAGCACGTAGCCCGAGATATAGCGGGCGGGAATCTTCAGCGCGCGCGCGGCCGCGATGAACGCGTGCGCATGGTCGCGGCTCGTGCCCTCGCCGCTTTGCAGCGCGGTTTCCGCATCGACGGGCGCGTCGGCGGCCAGGTTCGGCGCGTACGCGATCCGGCCGTGCACTTCCGTCATCAGCCAGTGCAATGCGTCGAGGCCGTACGGCTCGATCGGCAGCGCCTGCGCGAGCGCGCGCACGGTGTCGCCCGCCTTCGTGAGCGCGGTCTCGCGCTCGAAGATCCACGGCGGCGCATAACCCTCGGGATTGCCGAGAATGCCCGCGCGGTCCTGCGTCTCGACGACGCCGGCCGCGACGACGACGATCTCGGCCTTCGCGCCGCGGTCGTGACGCACGAGGTCGATCCGGTTGCCGAGCCCGTCGGCGTACGACAGCGTCGGCTCGACGCCGTCGATCGTGACCTGCCACGCGCGCACCGTCTGCCCGGGCCCGGACTGCGGGCGCAGCCGCAGCCGTTGCAGCGCATGGGTGGCTTGATCGTCGAACTGATAACGCGAAATGTGTCGGATGGCGAGTCGCATGGCAAGTCTCAGTCGAAGTTGTAGGCCTGGGCGATTTCGAGCCCGAGGCTGTTGTTGCGGCCGATGAAGTCGGTCAGGAACTCGTGCAGGCCGCTCTTGAAGATCCGCTCGACCGAGGTATCGGACAGCATCTGCAGGATCTTCGTGGCCGTGTCGTGACACGGGTGTGTCACGCCGTAATCCTTCGCGAGCAGGTTCAGGCTCGACACGACGCGCCCGTAGCAATAACGCAGCGAACGCGGCATGCGGCCGTTCAGGATCAGGTAGTCGGCGATGTTCATCGGCTTGTACTGCACGTCGTACACCCAGCGGTACGAACGGTGCGCGGCCACGCAGCGCAGGATCGTTTCCCACTGGTAGTTGTCGAGGATCGTGCCTACGTGCGACACCGACGGCAGCAGCAGGTGGTACTTCACGTCGATGATCCGCGCGGTGTTGTCCGCGCGCTCGACGAACGCGCCGATCTGCGCGAAATCGAAGATCTCGTTGCGCAGCATCGTGCTGTAGAAGCTGCCGAGGATCAGCGCGGTTTCGCGCTTCACCTCGTCGAGCACCGCCGGCAGCTCGCTCTCCGGCACCGGCCGCTCGAACGCGCGGCGCAGCGCGAGCCACGCGCCGTTCACGCTCTCCCACGCCTCGCGCGTCAGCGCCGTGCGCACCATCCGCGCGTTCGAGCGCGCCGCCTCGATGCACGACAACACGCTCGACGGGTTGTCGCGGTCGCGCAGCAGGTAGTCGGTCACGGTATCGGCCGCATACGCGTCGTATTTCTGCCGGTAGCCGTCGTCGGCGCCCGAGCTGACGAGCACCGACGACCATTCGGCCGGCGCGTCGGACGTGCGCGTGAGCGCCATCCGCAGCCCGGCATCGACGATGCGCGCGATGTTCTCCGCGCGCTCGATATAGCGGTACATCCAGTAGAGACCGCTTGCAGTACGTCCCAGAAGCATCTCGTGTCCACTCCGTCTTCGTTCGGTTGGCGCGCCGGCTCCGGCGCGCGCGGTCGTGTCCGGCTCAGTCGGCCAGCACCCAGGTGTCCTTGGTGCCGCCGCCCTGGCTCGAGTTGACGACGAGCGAGCCCTCCTTCAGCGCGACGCGGGTGAGCCCGCCCGGCGTGATGCGGATCCGGTCCGACACCAGCACGAACGGCCGCAGGTCGACATGGCGCGGCGCGAGGCCGGCTTCGGTCAGGATCGGCGTCGTGGACAACGCCAGCGTCGGTTGCGCGATGTAGTTCGCGGGCCGCGCGCGCAGCTTCGCGGAAAACGCGTCGATCTCGGCCTTCGACGCGCACGGGCCGACCAGCATCCCGTAGCCGCCCGAGCCGTGCACTTCCTTCACGACCAGTTCGTCGAGATGCTCGAGCACGTATTTCAGGCTGTCGGCCTCGCCGCAGCGCCAGGTCGGCACGTTCTCCAGCAGCGCCTTGCGGCCCGTGTAGAACTCGACGATCTCCGGCATGTACGAGTAGATCGCCTTGTCGTCGGCGATGCCGGTGCCGGGCGCGTTCGCGATCGTGATGTTGCCCGCGCGGTACACGTCCATGATCCCCGCGACGCCGAGCACCGAATCGGGGCGGAACGTGAGCGGATCGAGAAATGCGTCGTCGACGCGCCGGTACAGCACGTCGATCGGCTGGAAGCCTTCGGTCGTGCGCATCGCGACGCGGCCGTCGATCACCTGCAGGTCGCCGCCCTCGACGAGGTGCACGCCCATCTGGTCGGCGAGGAACGAATGTTCGTAGTACGCGGAATTGTGGATGCCGGGCGTCAGCACCGCGATGGTCGGGTTGTCGGCGTTGCCGCCTGGCGGGCATACCGCCGCGAGCGACTGGCGCAGCATCTGCGGATAGGTCTCGACCGGGCGCACCTTCACCTGCTGGAACAGCTCCGGGAAGAGCTGCATCATCGTCTCGCGGTTTTCCAGCATGTACGACACGCCGGACGGCGTGCGCGCGTTGTCCTCCAGCACGTAGAACTCGTTCTCGCCGGTGCGCACGATGTCGACGCCGATGATGTGGGTGTAAACGTTGCCGGGCGGCCGGAAGTCGATCATCTCCGGAATGAAGGCCTCGTTGTGCGCGATCAGGTGCTTCGGCACGATGCCCGCGCGCACGATCTCCTGGCGGTGGTAGATGTCGTCGAGGAACGCGTTGAGCGCCATCACGCGCTGCTCGATGCCGAGCGACAGCCGGCTCCATTCCGAACCCGAGATGATGCGCGGGACGATATCGAACGGAATCAGCCGCTCGGCGGCCTCCGCATCGCCGTAAACGGCGAACGTGATGCCCGTCTTGCGGAACACGCCCTCCGCGTCGTGGGCTTTCTGGGCGAGGCTCGCGGGATTCTGCGTGTCGAGCCATTGCTTCAGGCGCGCGTAAGGCGCCCTTACCATGTCGCCGGATTGCAGCATTTCATCGAATGGCTTCATCGATCTTTTCTCCATCGATCGTTTTCCCCGGCATTGCGCATGCCGGACCGGCGTAACGACTACTCTGCAAGGACCGTGCCTTGCGATATCCCCCCTTTTGCGCCGCGCCGGGCATGCCCGCGCGGCATGCCGCACCATTACGGTGCGGCGCGCGACGCCGATGGCGGCATCGATGCGCCGCGATCGCGCACGGCCGATGCTGCACCGCGTCTGCCGAACATAGTTCTCCCGCGTGTCACGAATGTGCAATCTGCACTGCACAAAAAGACGGCCCGCCCGGAGCGCCGAAGCGCCGGCCGCCGGATCGCCGGCCGCCGGATCGCCGGCCGCCGGAACCGAAGGGCGGGAAGGCGGGCCGGCACGCGTACCGCGCGGCCGGGCCCTGGGGAAGTACCGTCTGCGGCAGCACCGGCAGTTCGACGCGATGAACTAACCGGTTAGCCGGGTCCGGCACCTCAACGCTATGCAGCCGTAATCCCGCCGACAACGCCCATGCATATTTCGACTGACACCCATCGAAAAAAAACATCGGGACGACCGACGCGAGGCGCGGTACGCTAGAAAATTGTTGCAGCGAAGCGGCGCCGCCGCCGCCCTTCCGGCGCCCGACTATAAAAAGCGAAGATCGAAATGGAAGCAAAGTGGCTGGAAGATTTCCTGAGCCTTGCGGATACCAAGAGCTTTTCCCGTGCCGCGCGTAACCGGCACCTGACGCAGTCTGCATTCAGCAGACGAATCGCCGCACTCGAAACCTGGATGGACGCGAAGCTGGTCGACCGGAGCATCAACCCGATCACGCTGACACCGGCCGGACAGATGTTCCGCGGGCTCGCCGCGGACATCCTGCGCAGCATGTATGCGGCGCGCAATCTCGTGAACGGCTACGACCAGTTCGCGGCCAGCGACCAGGTCGTGCGTTTTGCCGTCGCGCATACGCTCGTCTTCACGCTGTTTCCCGAATGGCTCAAGCAGCTCAACGGCGAGGTCGGCCACGTGACCGCGCGCGTGAACGCGGTAAACGTGCCGGAAGGCGTGCAGCAGCTCGTCGAAGGCGAATGCGACCTGCTGCTGGGCTATCACCATCCGCAGTTGCCGATCGTGCTCGACCCGAACCACTTCCCGTTCGTCAGCCTCGGCGTCGAGCGGATCCTGCCGGTGTCGACGCCCGACGCGCGCGGCAAGCCCGTGTTCCAGCTGCCGGGCACGCCCGATGCCCCGCTGCCGCTGCTGGCCTACTCGTCGGGCGCGTTTCTCGGGAACATCGTCGAGATGCTGCTGCTGAATGCGACCGAGCCGTATGTGCTGCACCGGTGCTTCGAGACGCATATGTCCGAGGCATTGAAGGGCATGGTCGTGGCCGGGCACGGGATCGGCTGGCTGCCCGAAAGCTGCGTCGAGAAGGAGCTCGCGGAGGGCACGCTCGTGTGCGCGGGTTCCGGCGACTGGATCACCGAACTCGAAATCCGCCTGTATCGATCCGCGCGCAAGCGCGGGCTCGCGGCCGAGCAGCTGTGGACCTACATCATGAACCGGCCGCGCACGGCGGTCGACGGCGCGAGCGGTGCCGAGCAAGCGGCCGCGCCGGCGATGCGCATCGCGCGGCGAAGCGCGGGCGGCAGCCGCTGACATTCGTGTCCGCGGCACGAGCGCGGGTGCGATCCCGGGCAACGCGGCGTCCGCGTGCCTGAGGATCGTGCCGCTTCATATCGAGCGCGCCCTCCTTTCCTGAAGCAATCGGCAATCCCGCCGCAGCTCGCAAAATCATCTTGCAGGCCCGGAATCGATATCAAGGAAAATGCAAACGTTTGCGATTCAAAATCACATCTTTTAATCCCGTCGCGTCGATCCAGAATATCTCTTCTTATTTTAATATCAGAAATACCCTGTTACAGAACAAATAAAAAGTTTCTATTTGCCCATAACAAAATGAATATCAAAAAAACGTCGAGCCCCATTTAAAATCGCGTAACCTGTGTCTGGAATTCATCGGTTTGCCTTGAACACAGACGCAAAACTTGCTTTTATCAGTCGTTATTTTTCGGTACGAATTTCGATACCTCCGACTTGATTCAATGCGTGCCCGATCGTCTGTACCGAAATCAATATTCATATCTGGCAATATCGACTTTCGTCAGCGGCAAGCGGGTCATACAAATCCGCCGCAATCCTGTTTAGATAATATCTTTCACCGTCGTTCCATTCAAGCCACACGCGGTTGTTGATTCAAAATCCATCGGGTATCAATAGCGTGTCGCAAAAAAGAACGCTTGAAATTTGACTCGGAGACCCGGAATAAATGCGCTGCCATTGATTCCGGACGGGAGGTTGCAATGTCTTCCTCGTTTCGACAACATGCTCGCCCTTTCCTGAGCGTCGTCGTATCCGCGCTCTGCCTGAATGCCACGGCCCAGACACCCGCGTCCGGTTCCGGCTCAGGCCGCTACGTGATTTCGTATATCTGCGGCGATGCACAAATCGACGGTACCGCGCCGCTTCCCCCCGACGGCCGTCCGTACAACCTCGGCGTGTCGTTCGCGTCGGCCCGGACCGGGCAACCGCTTGCCAACGTACAGGTGCGCCTGAGGCGACACGGCCGCGTGCTCGTCGAATTCAACGCATCGGGATCGCGCTGCCTGTTCAGCGTGCCCGAGGCGAGCTACCGGGTCGAAGGGACCTATCAGGGCGCCACGCAGTTCGCGATCGTCGAAACGGGCGTACTCACCACGCAGTTGCGATGGTGAGCGCCGCCTGAAGCCGCTCCGATTGTGTCATTCACCACAGCGTATCGAATCGAGGAGCATCGAATGACTCGCGCAGAACGACCGGACGACCCGCCCGCCAGCCAGTCGAAACCCTCCTGGGGTCCCGGCAAGAATGCCGCACTCAGCTTCGTCGCGTTTGCCACGATCTTCGGTGTCTTCGCGTATGCCGAGCGGGACACGGCGTTCGGCCATGCAAGCGTGACGCACGACTTCTCCGGCGTGATCGCAACCGCCGTCGGGCAATACCGCACCGCGATCGTGGCCGCGACGTCCCGCGCAACCGCTGCGTCCGGCGTGTCCGGAACATCGGCCGCCCCCGGGCCGGCGCCGACGATCGCACCGGCCGCGCCACCGGTGCCGCCCGCTGCGGCAGCGCCGCCCGTCAAGCTCGCGGCCGAACCGGAAGCCGCACCTCGGGCAGCGTCCCGCGCCGCCGCGAAACACCGCCAACCGTCGCATGCGCCGCCCGTGGCACTGGCGGCGAATACGCATGCCGCGCCGGCCTACGACCGCGCCAACGCAAGGCTTGGCGATGCGCATCGCGCACCGCGAACCGAGACGCTGGCGGGCACGAGAAAGCGCATGGACCTCGCGCCGAAGCGGCAGTCGTACAGCACCGACACGGCACGCATGCAGACGGCAAGCGTCACGCACGCGGAACTGGAAGGCGCCCGCGCGCTGGCAAAGGCGCGCTGGTGCGCGCAGATCGACGAATGGAACTGTGTGGAGCAAAACGCAAGTCGGGCGCTCGCGATCGACCCGACGAACAGCGAATCGCGTGCGTTACTCGGGCAGGCGATCCGCAATCGTCTGTGAGCCGGTTCCGCATGACCGGGCCCTCGCCGTCCGGCAGCAAGGCGAGCGGCGGCGTGCATCGTCGGCGGCAACCGATGTGATCGTTTCGAAGTGAGGACATACCGTGGCCAACAATCGTAAACAACAATGCACCGCCGCCGCCCCGTCCAGCCGGCGGATCCTCCTGCATGCGCCGCTCGTGTTGCTGCTCGTCGCGTCCGGCCCCTGCTTCTCCGCCGAAGGCGACATGGAACCGGGCGGCGTCGGCGAAATCACCGGGACCAGCGGTACGCCGGATCCGAAGCCGCCGGGCATGCCGACACCGGGCGCGCTCGCGCCGGACGCGCCACCGCCGAATGCGCCGACCCCGATCGCGCAGGCCGCGAGTGCCCGGATGCCGAATGCCCAGGCGCCCGCTGCCCAGACGCCGACACCGCAGACACCCGGCGCGCCGATGCCGGATGCGCAGGCGCCTGGTGCCCAACCGCCAGGCGCCCAGATCCCCGACGTGGAAACCCCGAACGCGCAGATGCCCAACCTCCACACCGCCGATCCGGCCACCGTCCGCAACGACGTGTTCGGGCTCGCGTCGAGCGGCGGCGCGGTCATGGCGCTGGAGGAAGCGAAAGCGCGCCCCGACGTCTTCTCCGCCGCCGATCTCGCGCAGCTCGAGGAACTGTCGATTCGCCAGCAGGTGCGCGGCGGACGCGACAAGTCGCGCTCGATGACGAGCGCCGACCGCTTCGACGGGCTCGACAGCGCATTGCGCGCCGCGGACGACCTCGACAAGCGGATGCCGGCCACACCCGAGTATTCGCAGGTCAGGACGGCGCTCGCCGGCGACCGGACGATCGCCTACGCCGCGCGCGGCGAAATGAAGACGGCCGTCGCGACGTTCGAGACGATTCCGCCGGATGCGGAAATCTCGATCGACGCGCTGGCGGCCGTCGGCGACGCGTACCTGTACCTGAGCGAACCGGGCAAGGCCAACGCCGTGTACCAGCGCGCGCTGAAGCAGGCGACCGCGTCGCCGACGGACCGTGCGACGCGCGGCTTCCTGTATGGCGCGCGCACGCGTCCGATCGAATTGCGCGAGGGACTGTTCTGGTCGTACGTCGACCAGGCACGCGCGGCGGATGCGAGCCAGGTGCTCGACGACATGGGCAAATCGCTGCCGCCGGCCAACCAGGTGCGGGCGTGGGGGCCGGAAAACGACGACTACCTGCGCTACTACCGGCTGCAGGCGCAATACCTGATCTACACGGGCCGGGTTGAAGAAGGGATCGCCGCGCTGGAAAAGCTCGAGAAGGAAGTGCCGTTCAATGCCGAGGTCCGCGCCGCGCACGCCGACGCCGTATCGGGCCAGTCGCATCCGCGCCAGGCGATCGCGATGTATCGCGCGTCGCTGACCGACCACCCGGACAACGTGGAAATGCTCGCGGGGCTAGGCCGCGCATCGCTGACGGCCGACGACTACGCGACCGCGAAGAGCGTCGACCAGACCTTCGGCAACACGTTCCCGGACAGCGGCTCCGTGCGCGCGTTCAAGCGCGACTACAACGCGTACCGCAGCCCCTTGTTCACGACCGACCTGAGCTTCGAGCACGGCAACAGCGCACTGGCTGACAACAGCTTCTCGTCGGACAGCTATGTGTATTCGCAACCGTTCGGCGACAACTGGCGCGTGTTTTCCCACACGTTCTTCGGCCATGCGCAAACCGACGCAGGCAGCGTCAGCCGCACGCGCACGGGTGTCGGCGGCGACTACCGGCACGGGCCGCTCACGATCCAGGGCGAAGTCACGCGCTCGTTCGGCAGCGACGGGCGCACGGGCGGCCGCGGCTCCATCACGTACAACCTCAACGATTACTGGACGGTCAGCGGCGCGCTCGATTCCAACGACAACTCGCTGCCGTGGAAGGCGTATCTCGCGCACGTCTGGGGCCGCTCGGCGAACGTCGAGGTCGTGTATCGCCAGAACGACCGCCGCGAAGTCAAGCTGAGCTACGGCGTGAGCCGCTACAGCGATTCGAACCTGCACCAGGAGATTTCCGCGACCGGCACGCAGCGCGTGTACACGTCCGCGAACCAGCTCGTCAACGTATCGCTGAATCTCGGCACCGACAGCAACACGCGGCAGGACGCGCCCTACTTCAGCCCGGGCCGCGACTACGCAGCCGCGGCGACCGTCATGCATCAGCTGACGCTGTGGAAGAAGGGTGACATGTCGTTGCAGCAGCGTCTGTCGGCGTCCGGCGGCGTGTACAACGAGCGCGGCTTCGGCACCAGTCCGCTGTGGAGCGCCCGCCTCGCGCACACGTGGACGTTCAAGCACGACATCACGCTGACCTACGGCGTCGAGGTCAGCAGCCATGCATATGACGGCCAGCGCGAGCGTTCCGAAACCGGCTTCCTGTCGCTCAACCTGCCGTTTTAGAAAGGAGCTCGAACGATGCAATCCAGACGGTTCTTCATGTGCGGATGCCTCGGCACGTTTGCGGCCTGTTCGTTGTTCCCGGGCGTGACGAATGCGCGGATGATCGACCTGCTGCCGCCGTCCGATCCCGTCGACGGCAAGACGTTCCGCGTGATCTGCCTGCACGACGTGCGCGACAACCTGCTGTCGACGTTCGCCACGTCGACGATGGTCGATCCGTACGCGGTCGATACCGGTACGCTGACCGCCATCTTCTCGTGGCTGCAGACCAACAACTACCACACCGTCACGGTCAAGCAGATCGAGGCGTCGCGGCGCGGCGGCAAGCCGCTGCCGCCGCGCGCGGTGCTGCTGACGTTCGACGACGGCTACCGCAGCCACTACACGAAAGTCCTGCCGCTGCTCGAGCGCTTCAAGTATCCGGCCGTGATGGGCATCGTCACCGCATGGATCGACGCGCCGCCGGATACGCCGATCCGCATCAGCGACAGGATCCAGATGCCGCGCGACTACTTCATGTCGTGGGACGAGGTGCAGAAGGTCGGCAAGTCGAATCTCGTCGAGCTCGCGTGCCACACGCACAACCTCCATCACGGCGCGGTCGCGAATCCGCAGGGCAACGAATTGCCGGCCACCACGTCGCACCTGTACCTTCAGAACGAGAAGCGCTATGAAACCGATGCGGAGTTCGAAGCCCGCGTGCATGACGACCTTCAGACATGCGTGCGGCAGATTCGCGAACGCACCGGCATCGTCGCACGCTCGATGGTCTGGCCATACGGCGCGGAAAACCAGCCCGTGCGCAAGATTTCGACGTCGCTCGGCATGGACATCCAGTTCAGCCTCGACGCCGGCCCGAATACGCCGGACGTGCCGCTCGACCGGCTGCGGCGGATCCTGATGATGTACGACGTCGACATCGGCGGGTTCGAGCGGTCGATGCGCGAGCCGGCGACCAACCGCGGCGACGTCGATCGCCCCGAACGCGTCGTGCAGGTCGATCTCGACCAGGTCTACGATCCGGATCCGGCGCGGCAGGAAACGAATCTCGGCAAGCTCATCGAGCGCATCTACCGGATGCAGCCGAAATCGGTGTATCTGCAGGCGTTCGCCGATCCGAAGGGCACCGGCGTCGCGGAATCGCTGTACTTCCCGAACCGGCACCTGCCGATG
Source organism: Burkholderia sp. JP2-270 (assembly GCF_003233675.1). Lineage (NCBI taxonomy): Bacteria > Pseudomonadati > Pseudomonadota > Betaproteobacteria > Burkholderiales > Burkholderiaceae > Burkholderia > Burkholderia sp. JP2-270. Next base: position 475,654 of record NZ_CP029825.1, read on the forward strand.
CGCGCCGACCTGTTCTCGCGCGCCGCTTGGCAGCTCAACACGCGCGCCAACGTGCAGGTGTACGCATGGATGCCGGTGCTGGCGTTCCGCCCGCCGGCCGACAAGCATCGCGGGCTCGAGGCCGTCAGCGCGTACGGCGGCGCGCCCGCGCGCGAAAACGGCTCGCGCGTATACCGGCTGAGCCCGTTCGACCCGCAAGCGCGGCTGATGATCGAGCAGATCTACGAGGATCTCGGCAAGTACGCGTCGTTCAACGGCATCCTGTTCAGCGACGATGCCGTGCTCGACGATTACGAGGATGCGGGCCGGCACGCGCTGAGCGCGTATTCGCAGTGGGGGCTGCCGGCCGACATCGGCAAGATCCGCGCGACGCCGGACCTGATGAGCCGCTGGACGCGGCAGAAGACGCGCTACTTGATCGACCTGACGCGCCAGCTCGAACAGATCGTGCTCGCGAACCAGAATGCGGGCGACGTGCTGACCGCGCGCAACATCTTCGCGCTGCCGGTGCTGAAACCCGAGTCCGAAGCGTGGTACGCGCAGAACTACGACGACTTCCTCGCCGCCTACGACTTCGTCGCGCTGATGGCGATGCCGTACATGGAACAGGCACCGGACCCACAGCGCTGGATGGACCAGCTCGTCGGCGCCGTCCGCGCAAAACAGCGCGGCCTCGCACGCACCGTGTTCGAACTGCAGTCGTACGACTGGCGCGCGCGCAAGGACATTTCCGGCAGCGCGCTGATCGCGCAGATGCGGCGGCTGCGCAGCAACGGCGCGGTGAACTTCGGCTACTACCCGGACAAGTTCCTGAACAACCAGCCGGATCTCGACACGATGCGCGACGTGATGTCGCTGAAGTCGCGGCTCGATCCGACGTCGATCAACGCGCTGATGCAGATGCAGCATCCGCAGGGGACGAAGACACCATGACGACCCACAGCATCATCCAGCGCCTGCAGGATTTCGTCTTCTACTACCCGTTCTTCATGTCATATCTGTGGATGATTGGCGGCGTCGTGCACTACTTCCTGCTCGAAGAGGGTCGCGTGCTGTCGACGCGGACGATCGCGTCGAGCGGCATCCCGAAGATCTCGATCGTCGTGCCCTGCTTCAACGAAGCGGCGAACGCGCGCGCCGTGATCGGCCACCTGAACGCGATGCAGTACCCGAACTACGACATCATCGCGGTCAACGACGGCAGCAAGGATCGCACCGGCGAGATCCTCAACGAACTGGCCGCGGAGATCCCGCGGCTGCTCGTGATCCATCACGCGCGCAACGAAGGCAAGGCGGTCGGGCTCACGACCGCGGCGGCCGTATCGAACGCGGAATACCTGCTGTGCATCGACGGCGATTCGCTGCTCGCGCACGACGCGATCGGCTGGATGCTCGAGCACTTTCTGACCGATCCCGGCGTCGGCGCCGTGACCGGCAATCCGCGCATCCGCACGCGCACGTCGCTGCTCGGCCGCATGCAGGTCGGCGAATTCTCGTCGATCGTCGGACTGATCAAGCGCACGCAGCAGGTGTACGGTCGCATCTTCACGGTGTCTGGCGTCATCACGATGTTCCGCAAGACCGCGCTCGCCGACGTCGGCTACTGGAGCTCGGACATGCTGACCGAGGACATCGACATCAGCTGGAAGCTGCAGTGCCGCGACTGGCGCGTTGTATACGAACCGCACGCGCTGAGCTGGATCCTGATGCCCGAAACGGTAAAGGGGCTGTACCGGCAGCGGCTGCGCTGGGCGAAAGGCGGCATCCAGGTGCTGATGAAGTATGCGGGCACGCTCGCGCGGCCGACGCAGATGATGATGTGGCCGCTGTTCGTCGAGTACCTGATCGGCATCGCGTGGGCCTACTCGATGTCGTTCATCCTGCTGCTCGCGCTCGTCGATGTCGTTCATCCGCTGCCGCGGGACTGGCACGTGTCGGTCGTGCCGCACTGGCACGGAATGCTGCTGGTCGCCACCTGCATCCTGCAGTTGATCATCGGCAGCATGATAGATCGTCGTTACGACGAAAAACTCCTGATGTATTTCCTGGACACCGTCTGGTATCCCGTGGCCTTCTGGCTGATCAGCATGATCACCACCGTTGTCGCCCTGCCCGCCGTCGTATTGCGGGGCCGCGGCAAGCGGGCCGTATGGGTCAGCCCCGACCGAGGCATTCAACATGAAGAACGCACCGATTATTGATCTTTCCCTGCGCACGCCGCGCGAACTGATCGCCGAGCGCGGCCGCATCATCGGGCTCGTGCTGGTCGTCTGGTTCCGCCTCGTGCGACCCGCGCTGGTGGGCGCCGTGTGGGCATCGATCTGCATCTACACGTACCGCTACCTGCTGCCGTTCAACGAGGCCGAGATGCCGATCGAACAGATCGTGTTCTACGCGACCTGCATCGCGATCATCGCGGGCACGACCGTCACGTGGCTGATCGCGGGGCGCGTCGTGCATCCGCTCGCGTACCGGCTGCGCGTGTCGAAGATGCTGCGGCGCTCGGCCAGCGCGAAGGTGCGCGCGGTGCCGCCGACCGCGCTGGCCGGCGCCCGCCGGCGCGGCGCGCGGCGCACGACGCGCATTCTCGTCGCGTCGCACGACGCGAACGGGTCGATTTCCGGCATCGAGTGGGTAGCCCATGCGGGGCCGCCGCCCCGCGAGTAGGTCAGCGGAGACGCGCCGCCGCGCACGGGTCGGCATCCGTGCAGCGCGGCGCCGCTCCCGACGCCGCGCTGCCGTGCATCGCCGGCAGGCCGGCAACTTCTTGTGGACGAGGTGAATCATGTGCGGAATCGTCGGAGCAAGCGGTCTGAACAATCAGGTGCCGCAACTGGTCAATGCGCTGAGCCGGCTCGAGTATCGCGGCTACGATTCGTGCGGCATCGCCGCGCAAGGCAACGGACGCCTGCTCAGCGAACGCACGCTGCGGCGCGTGACGGACCTGCAGGATCGCGTGATGACGCTCGGTCTCGAAGCGCAGACCTGCATCGCGCATACGCGCTGGGCGACGCACGGCGCGCCGTCGGAAATGAACGCGCATCCGATCATGTCGGGCGACACGATCGCGGTCGTGCACAACGGCATCATCGAGAACCACGACGCGCTGCGCACCGAATTGCGGCAACGCGGCTACACGTTTCGCGGCGAAACCGACACCGAAGTGATCGCGCACCTGATCCACAGCCTCTATCGCGATGACCTGTTCGACGCGGTCATGCGCGCCGTCAAGCGGCTGCACGGCGCGTACGCGATCGCGGTCCTGAGCGCGCGCGAACCGCAGCGCCTCGTCGCCGCGCGCGCCGGCTCGCCGCTCGTGATCGGCATCGGCGCCGAACAGAACTACCTCGCGTCGGACTGCGCGGCGCTCGGCGACCTGACCGACCGCTTCGTCTACCTGGAAGACGGCGACGTCGCGCTGATCACGCCGGAGCGCATCGCCGTGGTCGACTCGGGCGGGCACGAAGCGCAACGCCCGCTGTGCCAAGTGAAGGCGCGCGACGGCGACGCCGCGCTCGGCCCGTACCAGCACTTCATGCAGAAGGAGATCTTCGAGCAACCGAAGGCAATCGCCAGCACGCTCGACGGCATCGACACGATCTCGCCGGCGCTGTTCGACGAGAGCGAAAGCACGCGCGCGCTGCTGTCGCGCGTTCGGAGCGTGCTGCTGCTCGGCTGCGGCACCAGCTACTACGCGGGCCTGACCGCGAAGTACTGGCTCGAAAGCATCGCGGGCGTGCCCGCGCAGGTCGAGATCGCCAGCGAATTCCGCTACCGTGACACCGTGGCCGATCCGCGCACGCTCGTGGTCGGCATCTCGCAGTCGGGCGAGACGGCCGACACGATCGGCGCGATCGAGCGTGCGCGCGAGATGGGCCAGGATCTGTCGATGGCGATCTGCAACGTGGCAACCAGCACGATCGCGCGCAACGCGCCGCTGCGATTCCTGACGCGGGCCGGCATCGAGCTGGGCGTCGCGTCGACCAAGGCGTTCACGACGCAGCTCGTCGCGCTGTTCGTGCTGACGCTGACGCTCGCGCAATTGCGCGGCCGGCTCGACGCCGCGCAGGTCGCGATGCACCTGAAACAGTTGCGCGCGCTGCCCGACCGCATCAGCCACGCGCTCGCGCTGGAAACGCAGATCATGGGCTGGGCCGCGAAGTTCGCGCGCACCGAGAACGCGCTGTTCCTCGGGCGCGGCATTCATTACCCCATCGCGATGGAAGGCGCGCTGAAGCTCAAGGAGGTGTCGTACATCCATGCGGAAGGCTATGCGGCCGGCGAACTGAAGCACGGCCCGCTCGCGCTCGTCACGAGCGCGATGCCGGTCGTCACGATCGCGCCGGACGACCGCCTGTTCCAGAAGCTGAAGTCCAACATGGCCGAGGTACGCGCGCGCGGCGGGCGGCTCTACGTGCTCGCCGGCAACCAGCTCATGATCGACGCCGATCGCGATACGCACCTGATCCGCGTGCGCGATTCGGGCGACCTGCTGTCGCCGATCGTCAACGTGATCCCGCTGCAGTTGCTCGCGTATCACGTCGGCTGCGCGCGCGGCGCCGACGTCGACAAGCCGCGCAACCTCGCGAAATCGGTGACCGTCGAATGACGGGGCGAACGCGCGCGGCGCAGGCGGGCGCGCGGCCGAGCCCGGCTCGCCGCGTCGCGGCTGCGCTCTGCGGCGCGTGCTGCGTCGTCGCGACACCGCCGTCGGCGCTGGCCGCCGCGCCCGTCGTGCATACGGTCACCGTTCAGGGCCCGGCAGTGCCGCAAGACACCGGCGACTCGCGGCGCTTCATGCACGGCATCGGCGTGGCCGACGCGGGCAACGGCAAACGCTGGGTGTTCTTCAGCAGCTCGGGCATCGTGCCGCGCGGCGCGATGCGCAACGGCAACTGGCCGCACGACGTGTATGTCGGCGAGTGGCTGCCCGGCAAGCCGCACCTGCTGCACGTCCGACCGTTCATCAGCCGCCCCGAGGCGCAGGAGCCCGTGTCGATCGCGCAGAACGCGCGCGGCGACATCTTCGTCACGTTCGAGGACGGCTGGAACGCGCCGCAGGAAGTCAGCCAGCGCTACGGCGTCTACCGTCGCGACCTGAAGCCCATCAAGCCCTACCCGAACGACGTCGAGCCGGGCGGCCACTCGGGGCATGTCGCGACGGTGGGCGAACGCTTCGTCGTGTTCTATTCCGCCGACTGGATCGACGGCGGCGGCGTCGACAACCTCGGCACCGGCAACGGCGTCTATCTGAAAACCTACGATGCGGCCGGGCGCATGCTGAACCATGTCGCGGTCGCGCCGCACCGCCGCGAGTGGTGGCCCGTGATCGCGGGCTCGCCGCGCAACGCGCTGCTCGTCTGGCAGAAATTCATCGACGGCAGCACGGACGCGACGCTCGAATACGCAATGTTCGATCCGGTCACGGCGAAGCTCGACAAGCTCGGGCCGCTGAACGGTGCGATCCGGTACTACGTGTACTCGTCGGCCTACGTGTCGGCGATCGACCGCTTCATCGTCGTCGCGACGACGGCGAACGATCGCGGTGTCGCGATGCTGATCGACCCGAACGGCCGCCGCACGGCGACGCTCGACTGCCTGCCGGCGTCGGTGCGCGAATCCGGCATCGGTGTCTCCGGCACGCATGCGTATGTGCCGACCCGCGACGGGCGGCTGCTGACGCTGGCACTTGCGCCGGCGGAAATTTCGGTGAGCGGCGCGCAGCACTCGCCGATTCCGTGGGGTACCACGGGCATTGCCGGTTTCCCGGCGCAAGGCGCGGCGATGCATTTCGTGTCGCTGACGCCGGCAGGCGCGCGCGAAGCCGATTTCGAACCGGAGCGGGACACGCCGCTGTCGAAGAATGAAGTGCCGTGTGCGAATCGCTGACGGTGGTCCGGTAACGGCAATCTCGTGAACGCGGGCAGTCCGCGTGCGCCACCCTGCCCTTCGTTTTCTCCCTGCCCGAACCGCGCTATGACAACGCCACACCAATTTGGCGGCCCGGTAGCCGGACATGCTGTCGCGGGCCTGTCCGATCGTAGCCGCCCAACCTTTCCCGCACCGAAGTCGCCAGCGCCGCGCGTACCGGATAGACTGTCGCCCGATTCCTTCCATCGGCTGCGGCTTGCGCGTCCTGCCGCCGCCGTAACGCCCCTTCCCGGAGAACGAATGCTGAAGCGCCAGTGGTTTTCGCTCGTGCTGCTGACGGTTTGCCTGATCGGACAACGCGCGTCGGCCCAGTCCACGCTCGAACTCGAGACCGACGGCACGGCCCGCACCCTGACGCGGCAGACGCTGCTCGCGCGCCCCGATGCGACGGAGATCCACGTGCCGCGCGACATCGCGTACGGCCGGCCGATGACGTTCCGCGCGGTGCCGTTCGCCGCGCTGCTCGGCGATACGCCGCTGCCGGCCGAAGGCGTGCTCGAAACGCGCGCGGCCGACGGCTTCGCCGCGCAACTGCCGCTGGATCTCGTGCGCCGCCGCGCGCCGGCCGGCGCCGTCGCATGGCTCGCGATCGAGGATTCGGCCCATCCGTGGCCGAAGCTGCCCGGCAAGCAGCTCAGCGCGGGGCCGTTCTATCTCGTGTGGGTCGGGCCGGACGCGCCGTCGGTGCGCGGCGAGCAGTGGCCCTACCAGATCGTGCGCGTCACGATCGAATCGTCGCCGGTCGCGCGCTGGCCGTCGCTCGCCGTCGATCCCGCGTTGCCCTCAAGCGATCCGGCCCGCGCGGGCCAGCACCTGTTCGTCACGCAATGCCTCGCGTGCCACCGCGTCGATGGCGCGGGCAGCAGCCATGCCGGCCCCGACCTGAACGCACCGATGAATCCGGTCGACTACTTCCAGCCCGCCGCGCTGCGCCGCTACATCCGCAATCCGGCGTCGGTGCGCGACTGGCCGGGCCGGAGCATGCCGGCGTTTCCGCCCGATCAGTTGAGCGATCGGGAGCTCGACCAGATCGTCGCGTATCTCGCGTATATGGCGCGGCGCAAGGCGGGCAAGTAACGCACGGCCTGACAATATAAGGAACGTTGACGACATCAGGCGACATGCTGTTCACCATCGCATCGATCGAGGCCGCGCAGACGCAACCGCTCAGGCGACGGTCCTGCTGAACGGCGATCCGAACGCTGCGAACTGCCGGCGAACACCCGCCCGCCGGGCCGCCTTCGTCACACTCAGGCTTCCTGCGCGCTCTGCAACACCGCACGCAACAGCACGTCGGCACCCGCCGCCGCCCATTCGGGCGTAATCGCTTCGGCTTCGTTGTGGCTCAGCCCGTCCACGCACGGCACGAAGATCATCCCGGTCGGCGCGACGCGCGCGACGTAGCACGCGTCATGCCCCGCACCGGACACGATATCCATATGCGACAGCCCGAGCGCCCGGGCCGCATCCCGCACCGCGTCGATGCAGCGCGGCGCGAACGGGATCGGCGGGTACTTGAAGATCTGTTCGATCTGCGCGCCGAGGCCGGTCTCGTCCGCCACGCGCGCGAGTTCCGCGCGCAGCGCCGCGTCCAGCTCGTCGAGCACCGCATCGTCGGGATGGCGAAACTCGACCGTGAAGAAACAGCCACCCGGCACCGTGTTGCGCGAATTCGGCCGCGCTTCGATCATCCCGACCGTCGCGCGCGCGTACGGCGCGTAACGGCGGCCGAGCACGTCGATGAACGAGATCATCCGCGCGGCGCCGACCAGCGCATCGCGACGGAATTCCATCGGCGTCGTGCCCGCGTGCGCATCGACACCAGTGAGCGTCACCTCGTACCAGCGCTGCCCCTGTCCGGCCGTCACGACGCCGATCGTCTTGCCGGCCCGTTCGAGAATCGCGCCCTGTTCGATATGCAGTTCGTATGCGGCATGCACCGGATAACCGCCGACGGGCTCCGCGCCCGCGTAGCCGATCCGCTCCAGTTCCTCGCCGATCGTCCTGCCCGCGCTGTCGGTGCGCGACAGCCCGTATTCGAGCGTATAGACACCCGCGAACACGCCGGCCGAGATCATCGCCGGCGCGAAGCGCGACCCTTCCTCGTTGGTCCAGATCACGACGTCGACCGGGCGCTCGGTTTCGATACCCGCGTCGTTCAGCGCGCGCACGACCTCGAGCCCGCCGAGCACGCCGTAGATGCCGTCGTAGCGGCCGCCCGTCGGCTGCGAATCGGCATGCGAGCCCGTCAGCACCGGCGCGGCATCGGGATTACGGCCTGCGCGGCGCGCGAACACGTTGCCCATCCGGTCCACCCGCACCGTGCAGCCGGCGTCGCGCGCCCACTGCACGAACAGATCGCGCGACTCGCGATCGAGATCGGTCAGCGCGAGACGGCAGACGCCGCCCTTCGGCGTCGCGCCGATCTGCGCCATCCGTTCGAGCGACGCCCACAGGCGGCCGCCGTCGACGCGCGGCGCATTCACGTTGTCGTCACGCATCGCCGTTCTCCGGCGCCCTCTGCAGTGCGTAGCGGAAATCGCAGCGCTTGCCGCCCTGCATGATCGTGCTGGTGCGCGTCAGCGCGATGTTCGGCGCATAGCCCTGGATGAAATAGCTGTCGCGCGCGCAGCTCAGCAGGTGGCCGATCTCGCCGAGCCCCATCGCGTGATACATCTCCGCGTAGCTGCAGCGATGCACGTCGTAGTCGTAGTGCGCGTCGTCCGCGCGCCGCACCTCGACATCGAGCGCGTCGTCCTTCTCCCACAGCACCTGCAGCGCGATGAACGACTTCACGCTCGTGCCGCCAGGCTCCTGCGCGGCGAACGTGCGGCCCGCATCGACGGCCGCGCCGCGCACGGCTTCCGCGATCACGGCCTGCGCGCGCTCTGCGCCGAATTCGCGCTTCATGATCTCGTAGATCGGCTTGATGATTTCCGCTTCGATGCGGCGCCGCGCGAGGATTCCGAGGCGCGTGTCCTCGGGTGCGGCGGCGGATGTCCGGGTCGGTTCGGTCATGGGGATCGTCCGTGTCGTTTATTTGGTCGTGGTGCGCGTGCCGCCGAGCACGTCGACGACGCTCCACTTGCCGCCGCGCACCTGGTAGATCGTGAAGGCCGGGGCCTTCAGGTTGCCTTCGCCGTCGAACGCGATCCGACCCGTCACGCCGGGCCGGTCGATCGCGCGGACCGCCGCGACCAGCTTCGCCGGTTGCGTCGTGCCGGCCTTCTGCGCGGCTGCGATCAGCGTGGCCGCCGCGTCGTACGCGAACGGCGCATGCAGTTCGATCGGTGCGCGGAAACGCGCCTGATACTGCGTGTCGAACGCCTTGCCGCCCGGCATCCGGTCGAGCGGCAGGCCCGGTTCGAGCGCGGTCACGCCGTCGCCGTCCTTGCCCACGAGCGACAGGAAGGTCTGGCTCACGAAGCCGCCCGCGCCGAGCAGCGGCGCGTTCACACCGAGCTGGCGCATCCGGCGCGCGATCGGCGCGGCCTGCGCATCGAGGCCGCCGAAGAACACGAGATCCGCGCGCTTGCCCTTGATCGCGGTCAGCACGCCGCTGAAGTCGGTGGTCTTGTCGTTCACGTACTGGCGATCGACGATCGCGCCGCCGTTCGCCTGCACGCCCTTGATGAACTGGTCGGCCAGCCCCGCGCCGAATGACGTGCGATCGTCGATCACCGCGATGCGCTTCGCCTTCAGCGTCTTCACCGCATACGCGCCGGTGAAGTTGCCGCCCGCATCGTCGTGACCCATGATGCGGAAGGCCGTCGCATAGCCCTGCTGCGTGTATTGATGGCCGGTGGACGCCGGCGCGATCTGCGGAATCCCCGCATCGCGGTAGACGCGCGACGCCGGCACGCTGCAGCCGGTGTTCCAGTGACCGACGACACCGATCACGTGCTGGTCGACCAGCTGCTGCGCGACTGCGACGGCCGTGCGCGGATCGGACTGGTCGTCAGCCGCGACGAGCTTGTAGACGACCGGTTTGCCGCCGATGGTCGGATGCTTCGCGTTCGCGTCGTCGATCGCGAGTTGCGCGCCGTTCTGCAGGTCCTTGCCGATACGTGCGGACGGGCCGGTGAGCGGCGCGGCGAGACCGATCAGGATCGTCTGCGGCGCGGACTGCGCGAACGCGGGAACGGGTGCGACCAGTGCGGCCGCCGAGAAAACGAGGCTGGCGTGAAGGAAGGCGATTTTCATGTGCGGGGATCGGTGATTCGGATCAAAACATGAAAAATATTAAATATTCAGCACCCAAGCCCCAAATACCCAATTGTTTGATGCTTATTCCGTTCTCGACACATTAACTCAACATATTGTAAATACAAGATATTTTCTTGTTGTCGCTTACCCTGACTTTTCGATAAAATTCGATACATGAAAAATATCGAACAATTGCCGCACGATCCGCCGTTGCGCGCGGTGCGTGCGTTCGAAGCGTTTGCGCGTCTCGGGTCGGTCACCGCGGCGGCGGGCGAACTCGACATCACGCCGTCGGCAGTCAGCCATCAACTGCAACTGCTCGAAGCATTCATCCAGACGCCGCTGACGGTGCGCGAAGGCCGGCTGCTCGCGCTCACCGACGAAGGGCGCGACTACTACCGCTCCATCAGCGCCGCATTCTCGGTGCTGCGCAGCGCGACGCGCTTCGTGCGCGACCGCTCGTCGCTGCGGCAGATCACCGTCAGCCTGATTCCGCTGCTCGGCATCGGCTGGTTCATTCCGCGGTTGCATTCGTTCCTGGCCGACAACACGGATGTCGACGTGACCGTGCTGTACGCGCATCACCGCAATTACCGAAGCGATGCGTCGGACCTGTCGATCCGCTTCGGCACCGGCGACTGGCCCGGCTACCGCTGCGAGCGGCTGCTGCCGGGCGCGATGGTGCCGATGTGCAGCCCGTCGTTCCTGAAGCGCCACGGGCCGTTCCGCACGCCGGCCGATCTCGCGCATGCGCCGCTCGTGCACGACGAGGATCGCAGCACGTGGGTCAACTGGCTGCAGGGCGCCGGCGTGCGGCATGTGTCGCACGCGGTGGGGCCGATGTTCGAAGATGGTCAGTTGACGCTGAGCGCCGCGCGGGCGGATCTCGGCGCCGCGCTGCTGCGCGCGCCGCTGGTCGAGCGCGAACTGGCGAACGGCGAGCTCGTGAAACTGTTCGATCACGCGCTCGACGACGGGCGCGATTATTACCTGTGCACGCGCGAGGACGCTGACATGCCGGACGGGGCACGGCGGCTGGCGGAGTGGTTGAGGAAGATGGCGGGGATTTGAGCGAAGGCGCCCTGTCGCTTGCCGGACAACGGTTTACGCGAAGGCGCCTCCCGCCGCACCCGATCCGGGTCTTGCATACCCTCGAACTGGTATATATGATATGCATATCATATATCGGAGGCTGTCATGAGCCGAATTCTGGTTGATCTGTCGGATGGCCAGCTCGACGAGTTGGCCGTCATCGTCAAGACTGAACGTCGTCCCCGCGCCGCGATCATCCGCGACGCGATTGATGCCTACATTGCCCTGCACAAGCGCCCGCTCGCCGACGACGTATTCGGCCTCTGGAAAGATCGCACGGTCGACGGGCTCGCGTATCAGGAGGAAATGCGCTCGGAATGGTAAAAGCTCTCTTCGACACCAACATCCTGATCGACTATCTGGGTGGCGTGGAATCCGCCCGCGCGGAGCTAGGCCGCTATGACTATCGTGCGATCAGCACGATCTCGTGGATGGAGGTTCTGGTCGGCACGTCCGCACGTAACGAAGCGCCGACTCGCGCATGGCTCTCGTCATTCGATGTCATCGCGCTCGACAGCACGGTGGCGAATCGTGCGGTGATCATTCGCAAGGAACGCCGCATACGCCTGCCTGACGCGATCGTCTGGGCATCGGCGCAAGTGAACGGGCTGCTGCTCGTGTCGCGCAACACGAAAGACTTCCCTCCCACCGAACCCGGCATTCGAATGCCGTATCAGATCTGAGCCGATAAGCGCGGCGGCAATGCAAATGCGTCAACTCGACGTAGACAAGCCGAACCGCTTCTGCAAAAAGTATCGCGTGTGCCCCGCCGGAAAATCGGCCTACTCGCCGAACACGACGTAGCCGAATCGCTCATAGAGCCGCTTCGCATCGGGATTGAAGGTGTCGATCCACGCGGCTGCGCACCCTCGTTCCGCCGCGACCTGTTCCGCGCGCACGAGCAGGCCGGACGCGTATCCCTGGCCGCGCGCGTGCTCCGCGACCCACAGCCACTGGACGAACAGCCATCCCCACGCGGTGTAGCCGATCAATCCTCCGGCGCAGTCGTCCGTGTCGCCGACCGAGACGGCCAAATCCTTGTAGTTCGACGGCCCTTTCGACACCGCGTTGAATCCGGCCAGCCCGTCTCCGATCAGATCGGGAAACGACGGCGGTATTTCGTCCAGAACGATCAGGCTTCTTTTCCTGGGATCCCGCGCTGTTCAGGTGAATCGGCTGCCCGCAGATAAAGGCCCTCACGCGGCATGCTTCAGATTGTATTGCGCCCGAAGCCACTCAGGCGCCGGGCGCCTTGCTCGGAGCTCCGCCCCCACCCAGCCCGCCCATACGTCAAGAGCACCTCCCCGCCACCCCACCCAATCAAGGGCCGGAAGCAGATAGAAATTCCCGATGCCCCGGATTGAAACAAGCAATTTCCCAAAGTCAGGGTGAACCCGGATACTGGCAACACTCCACTCACCACTGACGCAAAGGAAACCACCACATGCCGATCATCAACACCCAAATCAAGCCGTTCAAGGCAACCGCATACCACAACGGCGAGTTCGTGCCCGTCTCCGAAGAGAACTTCAAGGGCAAGTGGTCCGTCGTCGTGTTCTACCCGGCCGACTTCACGTTCGTCTGCCCGACCGAACTGGGCGACCTCGCCGACCGTTACGCGGAATTCCAGAAGCTGGGTGTCGAAATCTACGGCGTGTCGACCGACACGCACTTCACGCACAAGGCATGGCACGACACGTCGGACACGATCGGCAAGATCAAGTACCCGATGATCGGCGACCCGACGCTCACGCTGTCGCGCAACTTCGACGTGCTGATCGAGGAAGAAGGGATGGCGCTGCGCGGCACGTTCGTGATCAACCCGGAAGGCGAGATCAAGCTGTGCGAAATCCACGACAACGGCATCGGCCGCGACGCAGGCGAGCTGCTGCGCAAGGTGCAGGCTGCGCAATACATCGCGGCTCACCCGGGTGAAGTGTGCCCGGCCAAGTGGACGCCGGGTGCGGAAACGCTGACCCCGTCGCTCGACCTGATCGGCAAGATCTGACGATCGCTCCGCGCGCCTCGCACGAGGCGCGACGGCGGGCCGTCGCATCGCGCGGCCCGCGCCCTCCTCCGGCACGACGTGCCCGACCATAATCATTAATACGGAATCCGAAACGCCATGCTCGACGCCAATCTCAAGAACCAACTGAAAGCGTACCTCGAAAAAATCACGCGCCCGATCGAACTCGTCGCCTCGCTCGACGACAGCGCGAAATCGCAGGAACTGCTGGCGCTGCTGAACGAGATTGCGTCGCTGACGGATCGCGTGACCGTGGCCGAACGCCGCGACGACGCCGAGCGCAAGCCGTCGTTCTCGATCGGCGAGCCCGGCAAGCCGGCCGGCATCCGCTTTGCCGGCATCCCGATGGGCCATGAATTCACGTCGCTCGTGCTCGCGCTGCTGCAGACGGGCGGCCACCCGATCAAGCTCGACGACGACGTGATCGAACAGATCCGCGCGCTCGACGGCGACTACGCGTTCGAGACGTACTTCTCGCTGTCGTGCCAGAACTGCCCGGAAGTCGTGCAGGCGCTGAACGTGATGTCGCTGATCAACCCGCGCATCCGCCACGTCGCGATCGACGGCGCGCTGTTCCAGAATGAAGTCGAGTCGCGCCAGATCATGGCCGTGCCGACGATGTTCCTGAACGGCGCATCGTTCGGCCAGGGCCGCAGCAGCGTGAAGGAAATCCTCGCGAAGCTCGATACGGGTGCGAGCGAGCGCGCCGCGAAGTCGCTCGAAAACAAGCCGGTGTTCGATACGCTGATCGTCGGCGGCGGCCCGGCAGGCGCGGCCGCGGCAATCTACTCGGCGCGCAAGGGCATCGCAACGGGCGTCGTCGCCGAGCGTTTCGGCGGCCAGGTGCTCGACACGATGGCGATCGAGAACTTTGTGTCGGTGCAGGAAACCGAAGGGCCGAAGTTCGCGACCGCGCTCGAGCAGCACGTGAAGCAATACGACGTCGACATCATGGACGTGCAGCGCGCCGACGCGTTGATCCCGGGCGACGTGCACCAGATCCGCCTCGCGAACGGCGCGGTGCTGAAGGCGAAAACGATCGTACTCGCGACCGGTGCGCGCTGGCGTGAAATCAACGTGCCGGGCGAGCGCGAATACCGCAATCGCGGTGTCGCGTACTGCCCGCATTGCGACGGCCCGCTGTTCAAGGGCAAGCGCGTCGCGGTGGTCGGCGGTGGCAACTCGGGCGTCGAGGCCGCGATCGACCTCGCCGGCATCGTGAAGGAAGTCACGCTGATCGAATACGGCGCGCAACTGCGTGCGGACGAAGTGCTGCAGCGCAAGCTGCGCAGCCTGCCGAACGTGACGATCGTCACGCAGGCGCAGACGACCGAGCTGACCGGCAACGGCAGCAAGCTGAACGGGCTCGTCTACAAGGATCTGCGCTCGGGCGAAACGCAGCGCATCGATCTCGAAGGCGTGTTCGTGCAGATCGGCCTCGTGCCGAACACCGAATGGCTGAAAGGCACGGTCGAACTGTCGAAGCACGGCGAGATCGTCGTCGATGCGCGCGGCGCGACGTCGGTGCCCGGCGTGTTCGCGGCCGGCGACGTGACGACGGTACCGTTCAAGCAGATCGTGATCGCGGTCGGCGAAGGCGCGAAGGCATCGCTCGGCGCGTTCGACCACCTGATCCGGCAGGACGTGACGCCGGCGGCAGCCGCTCAGCCGCAGGCCGAAGAAGCGGTCGCCGCGTAACGCACGTCAGCGCATCGTCGCAACGGTTTGTCTCTCTTGGCCCCGCATGCCTTGGTCGGCGTGCGGGGTCCTTTTTCGTGTCGACGTATGGAGACGCAGAGGAATCGCGAATTGTCTTTAACTGTATAAGGCTGGACTAGACCCAACAGACGGCGTCAGATCGACTGACTCAGTTCGGCCACCTGCGGACGTTGGCCAGCGCTGCTGGATAGACATTACAGCGGCGGCTACGCCCAGATAACGGTCGTTGGTTGAACGCTACGAGCATGGCTCGACGCTTGCCGTGTCCCGCCGCGTAACCCACTGTCACAGTGCCCGTCACCTTCCCGGCTGGCCAGCCTCACCGTGATCGCGTGTTGTTCGACTCTCTAGTTTGATCACCTGATCGTGCAGTGATAAGAACGCATCTAACGACACAATTCGACAGCATCTACTATCTCTTGAAACCACACCTATACACGTACTCGATCGGTTTCTCCCCGTCGCGTCCCGGCGCAACATACGCGGCTGCGTTGTCGCTCAACGCTTCAGAACTTGTACGTCGCGCCGGCCATCCCATAGTAGTTGCTGCGCGTCTGGACGATCGGGCTGTCGCCGTAGCGCCCTAGCAGCCGCGTGAAGCCGCTGCTCGCGTGCACCGACCAGTGCCGCGACACCCCCCAGTTCCACGCAAGCGACAGCGTCGCACTGTCGACCCCGCCGCTCGTCGAGTACGGTCTGAATCCGCTGGCCCTCGACTGTGCGTCGGTCACGCCGTAGAAGGTCTGCATGTTGCGCCCCGTGCCTGCATGCACGCTGCCCGTCAAGACGACATCGTGCCGTCCGGCCTCAAACACGGGTATTGCGAGATCGACATGGCCGGACAAGCCGCGCGACGTGTGCGTGACCGGCGCATCGACCGTGACGCTCAATTCGCCGCCATCCAGCAGCTTCACACCCGCCCGCATGCCGACGAGCACCGCGCCCGGAATCCGACCCATCCCCTTCAAATGGTCCGAACCCGGCAGATCGAAACGACTTTCGTCGGTACGGCCTGCGGCGTAACCCACTGCCGCCGACACGAACGCACCGTTCGGCAGATTCAGCCGGTAGCCTGCGCCGGCGCTGGTGTCGATGAAGAAGCCGTTCCCGAACATCGCGGAGAACGAGGGCAAGACTACGGCGCGATACTGGTTGCTGCCCTGATAACGTGGGGCAAAGCCGCCGCCGAGCGAAATCGCGTACTGGTTTTCGGCGTGGGCCAACGTGGCGAGCGTCAGGCCGGCAAGCGGCATGTAACAGCAGAAGGAGCGGAGGGATGAACGCACAATATCGGGACAAGAGTGGCGGAGCCCGAAGTCTAGGTTCGACCGTGCGGCGCGACTGTCCGGAATCTGCGGTGAATGTGTGTTCAATTGTGATCGATTGTTCCCGATTGTCGTGTGCCGCCCGTGCCGCCGAAACGACGGATAGAATTCGGCCTCCGCGCCGCGCGCCCACGTGCAGGACGAAGGACGGTGCGTGCATTTCGAGGAGACCATGAACGACAATCCGCTCGAACACCGAGTGTTGCTGATCGAGGACGACGACCGACTCGCGCGGCTCGTGCGCGAATACCTCGACGGCTATGAATTTACCGTGAGGATCGTGCGGCGCGGCGACCTTGCGGTCGCCGCGGTACGCGAATACCGGCCCGCGCTCGTGATACTCGACCTGATGCTGCCGAATCTCGACGGGACGGAGGTATGCCGGCGCATTCGCGCGTTCACCAATGTCCCCGTGCTGATTCTCACTGCACGCGCCGACGTCTACGACCAGGTCGCGGGTCTCGAAAGCGGCGCCGACGACTACGTGACGAAGCCGATCGAGCCGCGCGTGCTGGTTGCGCGTGCCCGCGCGCTGCTGCGCCGTGCGGAGCCCGCCGTACCGGAGCCGGCCGCAGATGCGCAGCCGCACGCGCTCGTGTTCGGCGACCTGACGATTTCGCCGCCGAACCGCACGGTCACGTGGCGCGGCGATCTCGTCGACCTGAAGACCACCGAATTCAATTTGCTGCTGATCCTCGCGCACGCGGCCGGCACGGTACTGAGCCGCGACGACATCCTGAAGCAACTGCGCGGGATCGAGTTCGACGGAATCGACCGATCGGTCGACTCGAGCATCTCCAAGCTGCGCCGGCGCTTCGAGGACACATCATCAGAGCCGCACCGGATCAAGACGATTTGGGGCCACGGCTACCTGTTCAGCCCTTCTGCCTGGGACGAGTAAATGCTGCGCCCATTGATCAAGCTGTATCTCGTCGTAATTCTGAGCTGCACCGCGTCGATCCTGTTGATTCAATACTCGTTCAATAGGATTTTCTACGAACGCGTGGCGCAGGCACAGCGCGATTCGCTGACTACTTACGCGTTCGTGCTGAACGACTATATCGAACGTCATCCCGGCGCGAAGCGCATGCTCGCGCTGCGCGAACTCGCGCAGCACGGAAATGAGCAATTCGGTTTCTTGACGATGGCCTACGCTCGCAGCCAACTGAGCGGCGCGCCGCTACGCGACCTCGACGCTGGCAGGATCGCAATCAGTTACGACCGCAAGCATTACTACATGCCGCTCAAAGACGGCTCGGTATTGCATGCGAACCCGATCGGGCCGGCCGGCCTTGACATCAAGATCTATGCAAACGGCATGGTCGCGCTGGCGGCGCTGTTCGCCGTCGCGCTGTGGATCTCGTATCACTGGCGCGACCTTCGCCGGCTGCAAAACGCCGCTCGCGCCTTCGGCGCGGGGAACCTTGCAACGCGCGTGAAGCTGTCAAGCCGGTCGAACATCTACGATCTCTCGCAGCAGTTCAACGACATGGCCGAGCGAATCGAAGCATCGATCAAACAGCAACGGGAAATGATGCACGGGATCTCGCACGAGCTGAAGACGCCGCTCGCGCGCCTCGAATTCGCGCTTGCGCTGCTCGCCGAAGGCGACGACAGCACCCGGATGCGCGAGCGCCGCGAAGGGCTGCAGCGCGACGTGCGCGAACTCGACGAGCTCGTTACCGAGCTGCTGACGATCGGGCGGCTGGAACAAGGCGCGAGCGAGCTTGCACCGATGGAAGTCGACGTCGCTGCGCTGATCGACAGTGTTGCCGGCAATGTCGCGAACGATGTCGCCGATTGGGGTCTCACGCTCGGCGTGTCGACGACCGGTGCGCAGGCCACCCACGTGTGCGATCCAAAACTCGTCGCGCGCGCGCTACTGAACCTGATTCGCAACGGCTCGCGTTATGCGTCGCGCACGGTGCTGCTGTCGGCGGCGAGCGATGCGTCGGGTGGACTCGTGCTGAGCGTGGATGACGACGGTCCCGGCATTCCGGTCGACGAACGTGCACGCGTGTTCGAACCGTTCCAGCGGCTCGACTCGAGCCGCGACAGGCAGACCGGCGGATTCGGTCTCGGACTCGCGATCGTGCGGCGCGTCGCGCTCGTGCATGGCGGAAACGTGCGACTCGAGGACTCGCCGCTCGGCGGTGCGCGCTTCGTTATTTCGCTGCCAGCGCGGGCCCTGGTGGAGCGTGCGGGCGATGCGCGGGGGAAGACGGTGTACGGCCGGAACGAGTGCGCCGATCGCATCGCCGCGTCGAGATCGTGACGTTATCGCGCGGACGATCGCAACGGAGCGCCGCTTCGCCCGTGATGGCGCCGACGACATCCTCCGATCTCAGGCCGGAGCGCGACGTCGCGACTGAACGCGTCGCGTGCTGAGATTCGACCAGCCGGGTCGCCGTCTTCGATTGCACCAGGTCATCCTGCACGAGATATCTCACAAGCACATTCGTGTCGCGACCGATCATCGCGCCGACGCGCTCCGCTCCGCGATCGCGGCATTCATGTCCTCGATCGACACGGGTTTTGCCGGCTTGCGAATGATGCCTTCGAGAGAGGCAATCGAACCCGTGGCGGGAACGACTTCGTACCGCCCGGTCTGGTCGTTGAAAATGAACTCGATTCGATCCCCGGTCGCAAGGCCCAGGCGGGTCCTCGCGCCCACGGGTATGGTGGCCTGCCCGTTCGATGTCACGGTTGCCGATGCCATTGCGCCTCCGATTCGGATTTCCTTACTTTTAGGTAAGGAAGCGGAAACCGCAAGAATGCATGCATCAGCAGTCAGCAGGTCAGCCCCCTGCGACTGCCGGGCAACGGGCGCGTCAGCCGAATGCCGGATACCCGATCATTTCCAAAAAATTACCGCTCGAATCGTGCGGCTCACTTGGTCGCAGAAGAATCGCCGTTCGCCGGAGGCGGCGCCTTCAAACTGCTCGACTGCCTGACCAGTTGCTCGGTCATCGCAGCGGCAACCGGGTTCGCGCCCGACGACGAACCGCCCTGCCGAGTCGAACCGGAACTCGTCGACATCGACATCGACGACATCGGCGGCGGCGGCAACGACGGATCGAGCTTCGCCGATTCCCTGACGAGCTCGGCCGTCTCCGGCGTTTCGGATTTCGTTGCGGATTTCGGTGCGGCAGGCGCAGCGGCTGCGTGGCGTTCGAGGCTGTCGCGCTTGCGCGGTGCGCGCTGCGTGACCTGCGCCGGCGCGGCCGGCTGAGCCGGTTGCGCCTGTTGTGCGGCCGGCGGGGTCGAATCCTGCGCATCGACCGTCACGACGTTGACCTTGGGCGGCGGCGCGCTCGGTTTCGTCACCGGCTGCGCTTTCTCGCTGACAACCGGAACGGCGGGGACAGATGCAGGTGCGGCGCTGACGCGCGCGGGTGCTGCCGCCGGCGCAGTCACCGGTGCGGGTGTTGGCGGCAGGACAGCCGCCTGTTTCGGTGCCGTATCGGCATGGGCTGCCGTCGCGGCAGCGGGTGCCGGCGGCGCGATGGCGCCCTGCACCGCGTGATCGTTGTCCGCGGGCGCCGTGGCAACCGGCGCGGACGGATCGCCGATGCCGGCGTCTTCGATCGCACGGTGGTCCGCGCGCAGGAGCATCACGTATGCAGTGCCGGCTGCGGCTACCAGGAGCCCTCCGGCGATCATCAAGGTCTTGCGGGTACTCGTCATGCTTGCTCACCGATCATATCGACGTGAACAAGCCATCATACGCGGCCATCGGCCGTTGATCCCGCATGAATACATTTGGTTGCATTGATGCCGGCGGCGCGATCGTCAGACGTATCGCAGCCGCTGTTCCGGCACGGTCAATGCACGTCGATTACTCCGGAAACGGCAAATCGGCTTGCCCGTCCGCACGCATGCCGAACGTGTTGAGCGTCATCGCGACCAGCGCGTAGTAGCCGAGCAGCGCAACGAGATTCACGACGGTTTCGTGACCGAAGCGGGCCTGCGCACGCGCGAACGTCGCGTCGCTGACGCGCCGCGTGTCGTACAGCTCGCTCGCGAACGCATGGATCAACGCATCGTCGTCCGATTCGAATGCGGGTTCGACGCCGCGCCGGATCGCATCGGCCGTCGCGGCAGGTACGCCCGCGTCGAGCGCGATCGGATGATGGATGTGCCACTCGGCCTGCGAGCGCCAGCGCGCGGCCGTCACGAGAATCGCGAGTTCCGACAGCCGCAGCGGCAGGCCGGTGCGGTAACGGCAGAATGCACCAAGCTTCTGCGCGTGCTGGGCCAGCTCGGGGCTTGCGATCCAGCCGAGAAACGGCCCGTTCAGGTTGCCGCGCGGGCCGCTGAGTATGTCGGCCAGCACGGCCTTCTGTGCATCGGTGGCCGACGCGGGATCGAACGGCGGCAGTCTGTCTGTCATGGTGATGATCCGGTGAGGTTCAGTGCATCGATGCCGTCACGCGCCGGCCACGGCGAGCGCCGCGTCGATCGCGCCCGACAGCCGCTCGACGATCGTATCGATCTGCTGCGCGGTGCAGATGAACGGCGGCGCAATCAGGATGTGATCGCCGTGGACACCGTCGATCGTCCCGCCCATCGGATATACCATCAGGCCGCGCTGCATCGCTTCGCGCTTGACCGCCGCATGCAACTTCAGCGCGGGATCGAAGGTCGTCTTGCTGTCGCGATCGCGTACGAGCTCGACGCCGACGAACAGCCCGCGGCCGCGCACGTCGCCGACATGCGGATGCGTGCCGTAATGCTCGCGCAACGACGCGCGCAACTGCTCACCGCGCGCCTTCACGTTGTCGAGCAGCTTCTCTTCGGCGATCACGCGCTGCACCTCGAGCGCGGCCGCGCACGCGGTCGCATGGCCGAGGTACGTGTGGCCGTGCTGGAAGAAGCCCGACCCGTCGACGATCGTCCGGTAGATGCGGTCACTGACGAGCGTCGCGCCGATCGGCTGGTAGCCCGCGCCGAGCCCTTTCGCGATCGTCAGCAGGTCGGGCGCGACGCCGTCTTCATCGCATGCGTACAGGTAGCCCGTGCGCCCCATCCCCGACATGATCTCGTCGAGGATCAGCAGTACACCGTATTTGTCGCACACCGCGCGAATCTTCTTCAGGTATGTGCGCACCGGCGGCACCGCGCCGGCCGTTGCGCCCACCACCGTTTCCGCAACAAACGCCGCGACGTTTTCCGCGCCGAGTTCGACGATCTTCTGCTCCAACTCGTCCGCCAGGCGCCGCGCATACGCCTCGTCGGTTTCTCCCGCCTGCTGGTCGCGATACGCATAACACGGGCTCACGTGATGCGCTTCGATCAGCAACGGCAGGAACGGCTCGCGTCGCCACGCGTTGCCGCCGATCGCGAGCGCGCCGAGCGTATTGCCGTGATAGCTCTGGCGCCGCGCGATGAAATGGCGGCGCTGCGGCTCGCCCTTCTCGACGAAATACTGGCGTGCGAGCTTCAGCGCGGCCTCGATCGCCTCGGAGCCGCCCGACACGAAATACACGTGCTCGAGGCCGGCCGGCGCGCCGTCGACGAGCCGGTCGGCCAGTTCCTCGGCCACGTCGGTCGTGAAGAACGACGTATGTGCGTACGGCAGTTGCTGCGCCTGGCGCTTGATCGCATCGATCACGCGCTGGTTGCTGTGGCCGAGACACGAGACGGCCGCGCCGCCGCATGCGTCGATATAGCGTTTGCCGGTCGAGTCGATGATCTCGATGCCGTCGCCTGCGACGGCGACGGGCAAGGTGGCGCGCGGGGCGCGGTGGAAAACGGTCGTCATGCGCTGCCTCAAGGATCAGGACGCGCCGTGCGCGCGCCCGGACGGCACGATGCGCGTCGCGAAGTGCTGCGTGCCGTGCTGGTGAATGGTGAAATCGATCGCCGCCGCGCCGATCGCGAACACCGCGGTCGCGAGTGTGTTCTCGTCGTCGGGGTCGGCCGGGTCGTCGCGGTAGATCGGCAGCCCTTCCGGTGCGCGATCGCCGAGCACGCGCAGCAGCGCGGCTTCGTCGATAGCGTCGATGCAGGGCGTCAGCACATCGACGCGTCGCTGGCGGTCGGCCGACGATTGCGTGACGATCTGCGCTTCCGCTTCACAACCGGGATGCACGAGATGGTTCGCATGGCCCGCGAGCCGCGCGACATTGATCACCGAACAGCGCGCGGAGCTCGCTTCGATGCTCAGCAGCCGCGCATCGCCAGTTGCGCCGAGCGTGTGATGAAAGCCGCCCGCGCGTGGATGCAGGCGCAGCACGTCGGCCGCCGCGTCGAGCGACGTCGCGTCGAGCACGGCGCGCGCGAGGATCATCCGCGGCACGCCTGATGCCGGTGTGCGGATCCGCAGGTTGTTGATCGCCTGCGCGATGCCCGCGCGGTTCGCGGCAAACGTATGGCCCGGCAGCGAACCGGGGTAGTAGAAACTGATGAAGCCCGGCTTGCCTGCCGGCTGCACGTCGACGAGCAGACAGCGCTCGCGCAGGAACGGATCGCCGTCCTCGTTGTGCGCGATCCAGCGCGTACCGTCTGCGCCGCGCGCGGCGAGCGTCGTGCAGCCGTCCGGCGCGTTGTGGATCAGCTCGCCGCGGCAGTTCCACAGGAAGATGTCCTCGGCCGGCCAGCCGATGCCCGCCGCGATCCCGTCCAGTTCGGCGACGAGATCGGGATATGCGGCCAGCGCGGCCTGCCGCAGCGCGCCGACGAACGGATGGCCGCGCCAGCGGCGCACGGCCTGCCACGCGCTGCTCTGCTGCATGTACGCATCGAACACGGGACGGGCGAGTTCGCCGAGGCGCACGCCGATGTCGAACGGCGTGCCGGCGATGACGGGGGTAAGGGAAAGCGGCATGTCGGGCGAAAGGAGTCGGATTCCGTGGCGTGTAGCGTGCGCCCGGCTGGCGCGGCCCGTCAAATGAAGCCGGAACCTCCGTCGCCGGTCGCTCGCAACACGCGATGAAGAATTAGACAATCACACAACATATGTTGTCAATAGCCATGCACCGACAACATGGGATGCGGCCGCGCTCACCGGTCCGTTACGCCGCCACCCCGCTCGCCTGATGCGACACGAGCCGCGCATACGCGCCCTGCCGCGCCATCAGTTCCGCATGACGCCCCGCCTCGATGACGCGGCCCTGCTCGATCACGAGAATCGTGTCGGCATTGCGCACGGTCGACAGCCGGTGCGCAATGATGATCGACGTGCGTTGCGTCATCAGGTCCTCCAGCGCCGCGCGGATCTGCTGCTCGCTGATCGTGTCCAGATGGGACGTCGCCTCGTCGAGGATCAGCACCGGTGCATCCTTCAGGAACGCGCGCGCGATCGCGACACGCTGGCGCTGCCCGCCCGACAGCTGCACGCCGCGCTCGCCGACGCGTGTCGCGAGCCCGTCCGGCAGCCGCGCGACGAATTCGCCGAGCGCCGCATGATCGATCGCGCGCTGCACGTCCGCGTCTGACGCGTCGCTCGCGGCGAGCCGAATGTTCGCTTCGAGCGTGTCGTTGAACAGGTAGGTATCCTGCGCAACGAGCGCGATATGCTGCCGCAGGTCGTCGAGCCGCAGATCGCGCAGGTCGACGCCGCCGAGCGTCACGCGGCCCTGCTGCGGATCCCAGAAGCGCAGCAGCAGGCTCGCGACCGTCGACTTGCCGGCGCCCGACGCGCCGACCAGCGCGACCGTGCTGCCGGGCGGCACCTCGAAGCTTACGCGGTCGATCGCGGGCACGCTGCGGCCCGGATACGTGAAGCACGTTTCCTCGAAGCGCACCGCCGGGTCGCCGGACATCGGCTGCGTGCCATCCGTTACCGTCACGGGCTCCTTCTCGAGCGCGCGCAACCGTCGCGTCGACGCAATCGTGTCGGCGAGCTGGCGCGCGACCTGGCCGATCTCGGCAACCGGCATGAACGCGGCCACCGCGACCAGCACCAGCAGCGGCAACGACTCGCGCGGAAACCAGCCGCGCGCGCACAGCAGCGCACCGAGCGCCGCGACGGCCAGCCCGCCGAGCCCGCTCGCGATTTCCAGCGCGGCGCTTTGCGTCGACAGGTCGTCGAGCAGCTTCGCGCGCCGCTTGCGGTACGCATCGACCTCGGCCACGAACGCTTCGCGCCGGCGCGCGATCGCCTGGAACGCGGTCAACTCAGCGAGCCCCTGGATCGTTTCGGTCAGGTGCGCGCCGAGCCGGCCGAGCGCTTCGCGCGCGCCGGTGCCGAGCCGGTCGACGTCGCGGCGGGCCAGCACGGGTGCCAGCCCCGCCCACAGCAGGAACGGCAGCAGCACGAGCGCGAGCGGCCACGCGACCGACGCGAGCAGCACCAGCACGCCGGCCGGCACGAGCACCGCGACGAACGCGGGCGCCAGCGTATGCGCGTAGAAATACTCGACCGTCTCCACGTCCTGCGTCGCGAGCGCGACGAGATCGCCGGAGCGGCGGCGCAGCAGCCCGGCCGGTGCGAGGCGTTCGAGCGTCGCGAACAGCGCAATGCGCATTTCCGCGAGCAGCCGGTATGCCATGTCGTGCGCGAGCCACGATTCGAGCCAGTGCAGCACGGCCGCCACCGGCGCGATCACGAGCAGCGCCGCGACGAGGGCGGTGCTCGCGTGACCGGCCGACACGGCGCCGACCACCAGCGCGCCGATCACGCCGACGCCGATGAACGCGAGCACGCGGCCGATCCCGAACAGCACGGTCAGCGCGACCTTGCCCTTCCATGGACGCACGAAGCGCAGCAGCGTCCGCAACGTTTCCGGCCAGCCGATCGTCGCCGCGTCGTCGTTCAGCGGCCTGACCTGCGGGCCCGACGACGCACGCGCGGTGGCGCCGGCCGTCGTCGCCGCGCCGATCGATTCGGCGACCGCCTCCAGTTGCGGCCCCATCAGCCGGCGATACGGGCCGTCGCGCGCGATCAGCGCCGCGTGCGTCCCTTCGTCGACCACCTGCCCCTGGTCGAGCACCAGGATGCGGTCGGCGCCGATCACGCTGGACAGCCGGTGCGCGAGCACGAGTGTCGTCCGCCCGCGCGTGAGCCGGTCGAGCGCCTGCTGGATCAGCGCTTCGTTCTCCGCGTCGACCGACGACAGCGCCTCGTCGAGCAGCAGGATCGGCGCATCGCGCAGCAGTGCGCGGGCAATCGCGATGCGCTGGCGCTGGCCGCCCGACAGCATCAGCCCGCGTTCGCCGATGCGCGTCGCATAACCGTCGGGCAGCGCCGAGATGAAATCGTGCGCGTTGGCGGCGCGCGCGGCCGCGATCATGTCCGCGTCGCTCGCGTCGGGGCGGCCGAGCCGCAGGTTGTCGGCAACGCTGCCGTCGAACAGCGTCGCATCCTGCGCGACGACCGCGATCATCCCGCGCACCTGGTCGGCGTCGAGCGTGCGGACGTCATGGCCGCCAATGCGGATCGCGCCGCCCTGCGCATCGTGCTGGCGCAGCAGCAGGCGCACGATGGTCGACTTGCCCGCACCGCTCGGGCCGACGATCGCCACCGTCTCTCCTTCGCGAACCGAGAAGCTCAGCGCCGCATGCGCTTCCGCACGGCGCCCCGGATACGCGAAGCTGACGCGGTCGAACGCGATCTCCGGCCGCAAGCCCGTCACGCGCGGCGCGTCGGCGGCCGGCGCGTGGCTGCCCGCGTCGAGCAGCGCGTGGATCGCATTCGCCGCCGACTGGCCGATCATCCCCTGATGCAGCACCGCGCGCAGGTCGCGTAGCGGCCGGAAGATCTCGCTGCCGGCCATCAGCACGATCAGCAGCGCCTCGAGGCTCATGTCGCCGTGCCGCACGCGCCACGCGCCGACCGCGATAGCCGCGGCCGCGCCGAGGCCGCTGCCGAGATCGGTGAAGAGCCGCGTCAGCAGGCCGAGCGCGAGCACCCAGAACGTGCTGTCGGACAGCGCGCGCGCCTTCGCGGCCAGCTTCGCGCCGAACGCGGTGCTCTGCCCGAACGCCTTCAATGTCGGCAGGCCCTGCACCGCATCGAGAAACTCCTCGCCGAATGCCTTGAAGGCGGCCGAGCGTGCGAGCGCCGCGCGCCGGTCGGCGCGATGCACGAGCTGCGGCAGCGCGAGCGTGACGAGCGCCGCGACCAGCAGGATCGCGGCCGTCGGCGCGTCCCACCACGCGAGCACCGCGAAGATCATCACCGGCGCGCACGCGGCGATCACGAGCTGCGGCAGGTAGACGCCGAAGAAGGTCTGCAGCTGCTCGACGCCGTCGACGACGGCCAGCATCACGCCGCCCGTGCGTTCGCCGCTGAACCATGCGGGGCCGAGTGCGGCGATCCGGTCGAACAGCCGCGCGCGCAGCGTGGCCTGCACGCGGCCCGCCGTATGCTGCGCGAGCACCGTGCGGCGATGGTCGAGCCATGCGCGCAGCAGCACGCAGGCCGCCGTTGCAACGACGGCTTCTACGATGCTGCGCACCGGCGCGCCGGAAAAGACCAGCGCTAGCACGCGGCCGAGAAACACGAAACGGAGGATGCCGACACCCATCGCGAGCAGCCCGAGCGCGACGGCCGCGGCCACCCGCCCGCGCAATCCCGCCATCATTGCCCATAGTCGTCGGTCGAAATACATGAAGCCCTCCAGTCGATGTTTCGGTGCGGTTTTTCTTGACCGGATCGAGGCTACCCGCGCGGCCTGCGCGCGGCAAAAGATGATTTTTCAACGGGTGTTGAGTCAACTACAATACCCCGCATGTCGCACCTTCCTCCCCTCAGCGCACTGCGTGCTTTCGAGGCAGCTATCCGCCTCGGCGGGTTCGCGCGCGCGGCGGCCGAGCTGAGCGTATCGACCAGCGCGGTCAGCCACCAGATCCGCGCGCTCGAGGAGTCGCTCGGTGCGCGGCTGCTCGAACGCAGCACGGGGCTCGGCGGCATCGGCCTCACGCCGGCCGGCGCACGCCTGCTGCCGGCCGTCAGCGATGCGCTGTCGCGCCTGACCGACGCCTGCGCCGAGATTCGCGGCACCGCGCAACGGCTCACCGTTTCCGCCAATGCGCCGTTTTCGTCGATGTGGCTCGCACGCCGTCTCGCGGAATTCTCGTCGCTTCATCCCGAAACGCCGCTGCATGCCGTCGTGCTCGAAGATGAACCGGATTTCGCGCGCAGCGGCATCGATCTGGCGATCGTGCACGTGCCCGCGAACCGGCTGCGGGCCGACGACGACGTGCTGATGCGGGAGACCGTGTTTCCGGTATGCAGCCCCGAGCTCTACCCGCACGCATCGGGGTATGTGTGCCGCTCGCGGCTGCTGCAGGAGATGCACGAAAACAGCCCCGAGATCGACTGGCGCAACTGGGCATCGGAGTTCGGCCTGCCGGACGATTTCGAAACGAAGATCGTCCGTTACAGCAGTTTCAGCCAGGTGATCGGCGCGGCACTCGGCGGCGCGGGCATCGCGCTCGGCCGCGTGCCGCTCATCGAGCCCGAACTGCGCAGCGGGCGTCTGGTGCCGCTGGTGCCGGGCCTCCAGTGCGATGCGTCATGGCGCTTCGTGCTGCGCCGCCATCCGTCGACGCGGCACCGCCTGCTCGATCCGCTGATCGCGTTCCTGCGCCGCGAAGCGGACGCGCCGCCGTTCGTCGCCAAGATCGTTGCGCCCGCATCCAACGACAGTCACGCGCGCGGCGCGGGCGGCGCATAGCAGTGCAGGCACGCGAAGCCGGCACCGCCTGCTCACCGGCCGGTCACGGCGTGGCGAAGAACAGCGCGACGACGCACGCCATCCCCGCGAACCACACGAGCGAACGCAGCGACGCCCAGTTCAGCAGGTACATCAGCGTATAGACGACGCGGATCGCAACGAAACCCATCGCGAGCTGGTCGACGTGATGCGCGTTCGCGCCGTTGTGCCACGCGACCACCAGCGCCGCCGTGAACAGCGCAAGCGCTTCCCACGCGTTCTGGTGCGCGGCCTGCGCCCGTGCGCGCCAGCCTTCGAGTTTCGCCAGGTAGTCGCGCGGCGCACGGTTGTCGTAGCCCTTGCGCGCCTTGGCCAGGAACGTCAGCGGGAACGGCAACAGCGCCACGATGAACAGGCACAGCTGGGACGTCGTCATCAAAGTCTCCTCCTTTATGGTTACATTGTCCAATGACAAGATCGCCGAGAGCTTAGCATCGCGCCGTGCTGTTCGCGCACCGGTTTTCTAGACGGGAGACTCGGCTGCACGGGCCGCCAACGGCCGCGGTCAGCGTAGTCCGCCACCCGAATTTCCACCAAATCGTCCACAAATACGTTAATTAAAACTGGTCGAACACCAATAAGATAGCGCTCAACACTAGCTTGACGCGTAACCGCGCCAGCCTGCCGATCCGGACGCGCCGCCGCGCGCCGAACGACATCCGACCCGAGCCATCGCCATGCCCCGTCCCATCGTCGCCCATATCCGCCCCGACGCCGTCCGCCACAACCTCGACTTCATCCGCCGCACCGCCGCGCAATCGCGCGTGTGGGCCGTGATCAAGGCCAACGCATACGGCCACGGCATCGAACGGATCTACCCGGGCCTCGCGGCCGCCGACGGCATCGGTCTGCTCGATCTCGACGAAGCCGTGCGCGTGCGCGAACTCGGCTGGGACAAGCCCGTGCTGCTGCTCGAAGGGATCTTCGAGCCGACCGACGTCGAGCTGGCCGATCGCCACCGGCTGACGGTGACCGTGCACTGCGACGAGCAGCTCGACCTGCTGATCGCCGCGAAGCCGCAGCAGCCGATCGACATCCAGCTCAAGATGAATTCCGGGATGAACCGGCTCGGCTACCGGCCCGCCGCGTTCCGCGCCGCGTGGGAACGCGCGGCGAGCGCACCGTCGATCGGCAGGATCACGCTGATGATGCATTTCGCGAACGCCGACGAAGGCGAGGTCGACTGGCAGCTCGATCAATTCGACGCGACCACGGCCGGGATTCCAGGCGAGCGCTCGGTGTCGAATTCGGCGGCCGTGCTGTGGCATCCGCGCGCGCACCGCGACTGGGTGCGGCCCGGCACGATCCTGTACGGCGCGTCGCCGACGGGCACGGCGCGGCATATCGCCGACACGCCGCTAATGGCCGCGATGACGCTGACGAGCAGGATCATCGGCGTGCAGACGCTGTCGCCGGACGAAACCGTCGGCTACGGCCGCCGCTTCACGGCCGACCGGCCGATGCGGATCGGCGTCGTCGCGTGCGGCTACGCGGACGGCTATCCGCGCCATGCGCCGACCGGCACGCCGATCGCGGTGGACGGCGTGATGACGCGCGTCGTCGGCCGCGTGTCGATGGACATGCTGACCGTCGACCTGGCGCCGTGCCCGAACGCGGGCATCGGGTCGAGTGTCGAGCTGTGGGGCGACCAGGTGAAGGTGGACGACGTCGCGGAAGCCAGCGGCACGATCGGCTACGAGCTGATGTGCGCGCTGGCGCGCCGTGTGCCGGTCGTGATCGTGCCGCCCGGCGCGTCGACCGCGCAGCCGGCGCTGCGGACCGGAAGCTACGGGCGCTGACCGGGAGCGATGCTGCGGCGCGCTACCGCGTCGCAGCGTATGCCAGGTCACTTGCGGGCCGCCTCGGGCGGTTCGTTTGCGTTCCGGCGGACGGGAAACCCGAGCCGGAGAATACGCGTTTGTTACAGCACTTCCGCTCCGCTCGACCTGCCTGTCCGGCGGCGTACTACGAACGCCACGTTGGCTTCCGCTTCTCGAGGAACGCGTCGATCCCTTCGCCCGCATCCTCTTCCATCATGTTGCGTGCCATCACGTCGCCCGCATACGCATATGCTTCGTCGAGCGGCAATTCGCGCTGGCGATAGAACATCTGCTTGCCGTAGCGCACCGCGGCCGGGCTCTTCGCGACGATCTCCGCGACCTTGCGCGCAACGGCCGCGTCGAGCGCGTCCTCGGGCACGGCCTCGTTGACAAGCCCCCACGCGGCGGCCGTCGCCGCATCGACGAAGCGCCCGGTCACGAGCATGTCGAACGCTCGCTTCGCCGTGACGTTGCGGCTCAGCGCGACGGCCGGCGTCGAACAGAACAGCCCGACGTTGATGCCCGATACCGCGAAACGCGCGGTATCCGCCGCGATGGCGAGGTCGCACGCGGCCACGAGCTGGCAGCCGGCAGCCGTCGCGATGCCGTGCACGCGCGCGATCACCGGCACCGGCAACGCGCGCATCGCGAGCATCACGCGGCTGCACTGCGCGAACAGCGAGCGGTAGTAGTCGAGTTCCGGCTTGCCGCGCATCTGCCGCAGGTCGTGGCCGGCGCAGAACGCCTTGCCTTGCGCGGCCAGCACGACGCAGCGCACGTGCGGATCGGCTGCCAGCGCACCGAACGCGTCGTGCAGGCTCGCGAGCATCGCTTCGGACAACGCGTTGAACTGCTGCGGCCGGTTCAGCCGCAGCGTGACGACGCCGCCGCGCACCTCGCGCAACAGGATCGGCTCGGCAATCTCTTGATCGGGTTCCATGATGTTCCGCTCGACGGGGTTCGGCAGGATTCGGTGCGGCACGAACGGGCGGCGATGGCGCACGCGCGTTCGCGGCATGTCGGTGAAATGGTCCTCCACATTCCGCGCGGCGTCCAGTCCAGTCGCGTGGCACCGGCGCTCAAGCGCGCGTGCGCCCGCTGTGCCATGCACGCACGCCCGACCAAAGGTGCCCGATACCGGCCAGGAAAAAAACGGCACCCATGACACCAAAGGTCAGCACGTCGCCCCAGATCGCGCCGAACGTATTCATTCGCGCGGTCATCGCGGGCGCCTCCGGCGCGTAGCGCACCTCGACCGTCGCGCCGTCCTTCACGCTGACGTCGCCGCCCTGCGGGTATTCGACATGCTCGCCCGCAAGCGTCGTGAACGCGATCTCCGGATGATGCGGGCCCGCGTTCAGCCTCACGACGTGGCCCGGCACGACGACCGACGTCCGCAGGAACTCGCGCGTCGATTGCGCATACATGACGACGCCGATCAGCATGCACGTGCCCACCACGGCAAAGAAGACGCCCTTCACGATCAGCATCTCCATGTGCTGCGCGGCCGCACGCGCCGATTCGGGCACCATCTCGCCAGCCCTACGGGCGTGACTGATGGAACGACACGTCGATCTTCGACGGTGTCTTGCAGCGGTACATCGCGCCGTGCCCCGCTTCGTCGGTCACACCTTCGTACGGGCCGTTGCAGCCCGTGACCTTGTAAGCCGCGAACGGGATGCGCCGGCCGTCCGTCGGCCGGACCAGCACCGGAATACGTGCGGTCGGGCCGACGCCGATCATGCTGACGAGCACCATGCGCGAAGCATCGATCGGCGCGGCGGAGCGCACATACGCCGTGCGCCCCTTCTCGTCGGTCGTGCCTTCGACTTCGAGTTCCTTGGTGTTCTGGGCCGCGCTCGTGTAAAGCGCAAATGCATAGCGCGTATTCGGCAGCGCCCGTTTCGTCGCGGGATCGTGCAGCACGAAATAGCAACCGTTGGCTCCCCCTCCGGCCGACACCTGCCCGTCGGCTTGCGTACGATTGCAGGTGTACGACGAACCGCTGTCGGCGGCGGCCTGCTGCCCGGTGCTTGCACATCCGCCCATCAGCGCGGCCACCAGCGCCACGCATGCGCCGCGCGCGGGCGCTGCCCGATCGATTTCGATTTTCATTGGAATCCCGTTCCCGATTGTTACGGATGCCGGGCATGATGCGCATGACGCGCAGGCACGCCGCCCTCGGCATCCGGCAGGATACGGATATCGCCGTGCGCTGTAAATTGCGCGCGCTATTCGCCACCATCAAGCGCTGCCCGCCGCGCGCGATCGTCTGCCGCAGCCTGATGTGCGCGACGGCGCAGCAGCCGTGCAACCCGGGCCGCAGCGTTGAACGCGGTACCGGTATCGGGCCCGCTCCAGCCCGATGCGCGTCAGCCCGCGAGCTTCTTCAGCGCGTCGAGCACCGCATCGCCCTTGAACGGCTTCACGATCCAGCCCTTCACGCCGGCCGCCTTGCCGCGCTCCTTCATCGCCGGGCTGCTTTCTGTCGTCAGCATCACGACGTTGACCGCCGTGTTCGCCAGTTCACCGCGGATTTTCTCGACCATCGTCAGGCCGTCCATGTTCGGCATGTTCACGTCGCTGATCACGAGGCGCACGCCGGGCGTCGCCTTGAGCTTCGCGAGCCCGTCCTTGCCGTCGACGGCCGTCGCGACGTCGAGCCCGTGATTGCGCAGGAAGCCCGCGACCTCGTCGCGCACCGTGCCCGAATCGTCGACCACCAGAATCTTTGCCATGTCGTATTCCCCTTCCTTTCTTTCGGACTTCAAAATTCAAAACAGTTCGAGTTCGCCCGACTCGACCATCTGCCCCACGTCCGGCACCGATTCGCGGAAATCCTCCGGCGACCAGCTCAGACTGAACACGAAACGCTGGTCGAGACAGACGGCGCGCCCCGATGCCGGGTCGGTCATCCGGTACTTGAAGCAGAGCTGCGGACAGTCGCCGCCGAACGAGATGAACTTCTGCTTGTGATTGACGACGAGCGGCACCTGCACCGGATGGCGCGCGAGCGCCTCGGCATCGCCGAGATAGCGGTTCTTGAACGCGCCCCACACGAGGTTGGTCAGCTCGCCGAGCACGCTGTTCACGTCGCGGAAATCCGGAGCGCGGCCGTCCTCGCGCGTGCCGCCGATCATGTCGAGCAGCGGCTGCTCGCTCGTCTGCAGCAGCATGTAGCCGCGGCACCATGCGCTTTCGAGCGCGATCAGGCTGAACACTTCGCCGAAGATGATCTGGTCGCGGACGATGCACGGCGTTTCGTGCTCGATCGTCATGCCCGGAAACAGGCTGTCGATGCGCGCCTCGGTGATCTCCGAGATGCCGCGCACGAGCGCGTTCGGGTAGTCGCGGCCGAACAGGTATTCGTCGATCGCGCGCTCGAGCGGCGTCATGTCGTCGGCGGCATAGGCCGCGCATGCCACCCGCGCGAGCGCGTCGGGCAGCCCGTCGCGCGATGCAAGCGATTCGCGGCGCAGGATGATCGGCAGCTCGGGCCGCAGCGCATCGATCTGCGTCGCGATGATCGCGCTCTCGACCGGCGAGCCGCCGTAATCTTCGGCGAGCAGGATCGCGCCGAGATCGATGTTCGAGCGCAGCACCTTCAGCAGCCGGCTGCGCCGCACGGTCAGGCCGACCAGGTTGTGCTCGTCGCAGAAACGCTTGATCGCATCGGCATGCGTGCGGCTGTCGTCGAGCACGAGCACCTTGCTGACGGGTTGGTCTTCGGTCATCTCAAGGGTTCCTCATGGTCGATCAGAACAGTTCGAGTTCGCCGCCGGTATCCACCGCGGCCGTTTCCGGCACATGGAAATCGACCGGTGCGTTCGCGCACACGCACAGCGTCGCGCCGACCCGCACGTCGCCGTCGAGCGTCAGATCGTAGGCGGCCACGTAATCGGGTGCGAGCGCAGGCAGCCAGTCGATACTCGCGCCGCTCAGCAGGGAAGGCGTCGACATCCCGAGATCGGGAAACGGCGCGGTCAGCGCCTGGTTGATCGCGCCGCAGCACAGGTTCGCGACTTCCATGAACGCTTCGGGCAGCGGCCGCTGCCCACTGGTGCCCGCCGTCGGGCCGGCGAAATGGCCGCGCGTCGCATCGTCGTCGCTGAAGCGCAGCGCGAGCAGCAGACGGAAATGCATCGCCGATATCGTCAGTACCACGACGTACTCGGGCACCTTCGGTTTCGATCGCGAAGTCACGCGCGCGGAATCGTGCGCATCGCCTGCCGACGGCCGGATGTCGCACGCGCCGCCGGACGCGAGCCGCGTGCGCGCCGCATCGAAGAAGATCCGCTCGAAGCCGGCTTTCGCCTGAGCGCTGATCACGCCGCCGCTCCTTCGATCCGAGCGTGCAGTTGCCCGGCCAGCGTCTCGACGGTCGCGAGCGCGGCCGTGATCATCTTGCCGCCGGCCTGGATGTCCTGGAACGTCGCGGCCGTCACGAGATCGTTGCGGTTCAGGCTGTCGCGATAGCTGTTCGACAGCTGCTGCGAGCGCGCGGCCAGCCCGCGCACCTCGCTCGCGACGATCGAGAAGCCGCGCCCGGCCGTGCCCGC
Organism: Burkholderia sp. JP2-270; assembly: GCF_003233675.1. Taxonomy (NCBI): domain Bacteria; kingdom Pseudomonadati; phylum Pseudomonadota; class Betaproteobacteria; order Burkholderiales; family Burkholderiaceae; genus Burkholderia; species Burkholderia sp. JP2-270. The sequence goes on from NZ_CP029825.1 coordinate 509,995, forward strand.
GCGCGCCGCCTCGATCGATGCGTTCAGCGACACGATCGACACGTGCGCGACGATCGCCGACAGTTCCTGGTTCTTCGAGCGCATGTCCTGGTTCTGCGTGGTCAGCGAGATCATCTGCTCGTGCCAGCGCTCGAACGTGCCGGCGAGCCCGCGCAGGCGCGCGGCTTCGTCGGCGATCTTCATCGCATGCTGCGCGAGCGCGGCGCGGTCGGCCGACAGCGCCTGCAGCGCGTCGCGCTGCGTGCCGGCCGCGGACGCCTCGCGCGCCAGCGCATCCTCGAGCTGCGCCTCGCGTTGCGCCCATGCGTCGGCGGCTTCGGCATGTGCCGACGCCGCTTCTGCCGCCCTCGCGGTGGCCGCGTCGAGCGCGCTGCGCAACGCATGCGCGTCGCGTTCCATCGCCGCGACGAGCCGCTTGCGCGTCACGCGAAACACGACCGCCGCCGCCACCGCGATGACGAGGCCGCCCGCCAGCGCAGCGGCAATCTGGATCATCCACGCCTGCACGATCACGCCATCACTCCGCTGCGCCGACGTCTGCAATGCGCGCACGCTCGTGCGCGGCGCCGTGACCGGCACCGTCCGCCGCGAAGCGCGCCGGCAGCGACACGATCGTCTCGAACGCGCGATACGGCGCGCCAACGCGATCATCGGTGAAGCGCAGCGCTATATCGCCGCCGTCGCGCTTCAGGAAGTTGCGCACCGCGTCCATGCCGACGCCGCGGCCCGACACCTCGGTTACCGCGTGCGCGGTCGAGAAGCCGGGCCGGAAGATCAGCTCGGCCACCGCTTCGTCGGTGAGCGCCGCTTCGTTGCCGGCATCGATCCACCCGCGCTCGCGCGCGACGCCGCGAATCCGGTCGAGCGCGAGGCCGCGTCCGTCGTCGCTCAACACGAACCACAACTCGCCGCCGCCGACGCCGACCGCGATGTCGATCGTGCCGGACGCCGCCTTGCCGGCCGCGCGCCGCTCTTCGGACGATTCGATCCCGTGGTCGATCGAATTGCGCAGCAGGTGCATGAACACGTTCTTCAGCGTCGCGCCGATCTCGCTTCGCACGCGATGGCCGTGGCTGTCGATATGCACAACGGGCGCCGGCTTGCCGAGTTCGGCCGCAAGCGATGGCAGCGACTCGATCACGCCGCCGAGCGCATCGCCGATGCCTTGCGTGCCGAGCTGGCTCAGCATACGGCGCACGGCATCGCGTGCCGCATGCCAGTCGGCCGCGTTCGCCGGATCAGCGCCGTCGAGCACGCGCAGGCTTTCGCTGATGTGCGCGCGTTCGACCATCAGGTAATCGGCGCCGCCCTGCGCCGGTTCGCCGCTGCGACCGAGCGTGACGGAGTTGATCGTCGCGTAGCGTTCGACGGCCTCGCGCACGCGCGCCAGATCGTCCATCAACGCGTCGCGGTTCCACTCGGGGCCGCCGTCCGCACGGCGCAGCGATTCGTATGCCTGCTCCGCTTCGTGGACGATGTTCGTCAGGTGCTGCAGGCTGTACGTGCGCGCATTGCCCTTGATCGTGTGCATGTTGCGGAACAGCGCCGCGACGATCGAGTGGTCGGCACGCTCGTGCTGGCGGATCATCCGCTCGTTCTCGCTGAGGAAGCCCTTCGCGCTGTGCACGAAGTCGTGGAACTTGTCCTGGCTGATCGACAGAATCTCGCCGATCATCTCGAGGCGGCGCTGCTGCTCGCCGGCCTGCGCGGTCAGCTCGCGAATCTCGGTCACGTCGCGCACGCACAGCATCAGGCGCACGACAGTATCGGTCTCGTCGGTGATTGCCGACCAGCTCAGGTCGAGCCATTTCTCGCGGCCGTCCGGCATCCGCTTCGCGACTTCGTTGACGAGCAGGTGCGCGTTGAATTCGAAGTTCATGCTGTCTTCGCCGAGGCACGCGTGCACGGCCGCATCGACCTGCGAGCGCGCGTCGGCGCCGATCGTCGAATCGTCGAACACGAGCGCCATCAGGTCGCGGCCGGCGATGTCGTTCGTCTCGAAGATGGTTTCGAGGTACGCCGAATACTCCGCGTGCACGACGCCGCCTTCGACGACGGTCAGGATCCCCTGCTGCATGTTCTGCAGCATCGCCTGGATGTCCGCCGTCTTCTGCTTGAGCTGCGCGGCGTTCTCCTGGATCTTCTCGATCATCCCGTTGAACGCGACGATCGAATGGCCGATCTCGTCCATCCGGCCCACCGGCACGCGGCGCGTGAAATCCTGGCTCGTCGCGATCTCGCTCATCATCGTCTGCATCCCGATCAGCGGACGCGTGATCTGGCGATACAGCACGAAGCCGAGCGCGGTCAGCAGCACGATCACCGTGCCCGCGACGCCCGCGATCGCGGTTGCCGTCGTCGCGAGCATCCCGTTCAGCGCGCTGATCGCGTCGTCCTTCTGGCGGTTCTTCTCGACGCGCAGCGTGTCGACGATGCTTTCGAGTTCGTCGCGATACTGCGCGACGTTCGCGAACAGGTAGGCCTGCGCCATCTCGGCCTTGCCGTCGGCCTTCATCCTGACGGTGTCGTCGATCGCCGCGAAATAGTTCGCGGCGCTGTCCTTCGCCTGCGCGACGAGGCCTTCCTGCGCGCGGCCGACCGCCGATTGCGCCTGCGCGTCGAGCGCGGCGCGCAGCGCGGCCTGCTTCGCCTTCAGCTCGTCGCGCGCCTGCGCGGCGGTGTTCGCGTCGGGCGCGTAGACGAGCGTCATCGTCGCGATCTGGATGTTCTTCACATCGGCGACGAGATCGGCCGACGCGAGCGCGCTCGGCACGATGCCCTGGGTGACCTGGCGCACCTCGGACGCGCTCTTGCGCGTCTGGTACACGGCATAGATGCCGATCGCGGACAGCGCGAAGAACGTCAGGACGACTAGCAGCGTAATGCGATGACGGATGGTCATGAGTACAGCTCCCCGCAGCGATCCGGCTTCGACCGCCCATTGGTCTAATGAAAGAATGTGAGCGCCGAATTATCGGGGATGGTGTATGACTGTCCGATGACCGTTAATCAATCGATCATTGAGGAAATTGGAATGATTAATTGCAGCAGGAGAGACCTAAAGTTTTTCGCTGGTTTGCCGTTAATTACCGGGCCCCAGCACCGATGCGGCTGCAGGCTTTGCCGAATCTGCGGAGTAGCGGATATTCATTGTTTTATTCGCACCCCGGCAATTCGATCTTATTGAATATCGGTAAAACGTTTGCGCATTATCGGCTAATCGATTCGTTTCGGAATTTTTCTATAATCGATGCGTCGTTCAGTAAGCAGATTCGTCAATGCGTGGGCGCGAACCCCTCCCCGCAGCAGATCCGAACATGCACGGCATACCGTTCAGCCTTCGCGCGGCACAGCGAGCCAGTCTTCGACTTGCAGCCCCGGGACACGCTCGAATTCCCGGATGTTATGCGTGACAAGCACCAGTTGCCGGGCGCGCGCCTGCCCTGCGATCAATGCGTCGTAAGGGTCGATCGGCGTACCGGCCGCGATCAGATGAGCCCGAATTTCACCGGCATGTCTCGAAGCCGGCGTCGACCGGACCGATCAGCGGCGTCAGCCATGCCCAGTCTCGCGGCATCGGCTCGAGAATGACGGACGCTCCGTGGCGGCGAATCCTGACCTCGGTCGTGTCGAAGCGGAAATCCTTCGGCAGCCGGACGGCCTGCGATCCGCCATGCTTGAAGATCTTGGCAATATCCATCTTCGCGCCCTAACGTATCTACAGAATGTATCTGTTTTATCAACTGCTCATGAGGATGACGAGTCGTCCGATTGGCCTGTCGTCAGTGAATGATTCTGCCTTCTGCGCGCGCTGTGCGTCGCGATATCAGCAATCTGTCCCTCGATATGAACCGTAGCCGAATTCATTCCTGCCAGGAAACAATCAATCGCCACCCGACGATTCACCTCCCCGTCCGCACGCTCTAGACTGTCGCATTCGTTCCCTTTCCGGACCCACGCGATGACCGACGTCCTGCCGCTGACCACCGATCCCGATTCGGGCCTCCAGTACCGGCTGCGCCCGGCTGCCGGCCGCCCCGCCGCCCGCCTGTTGCTGCTGCATGGCGTCGGCGGCAACGAGACCAACCTGCTGAACGTTGCCGATGTGATCGATCCGCGCGTCGAGATCGCGTTCGTGCGCGGCCCGCTGACCTTCGGCCCCGACCAGCACGCGTGGTTTCCGGTGCGTTTCGGCCCGAACGGCCCCGAAATCGATGCGGCCCGCGCGGACGCCAGCCGCCTCCAGTTGATTGCGCTGCTGCGCGCATTCCGCGCGCGGGACGGCGCGGGCTCCGCGCTGCCGGCCGTGATCGCCGGCTTCAGCCAGGGCGGCATCATGAGCGCGAGCGTCGGCCTCACGTCGCCGGCCGACGTCGCCGCGTTCGCCGTGCTGTGCGGACGCATCCTGCCGGAAATCGATCCGCTGATCGCGCCGCGCGATGCGCTTCGCCCGTTGCGCGCGCTGATCGTGCACGGCCGCTTCGACGACAAGCTGCCCGTCGCATGGGCCGACACCGCCGATGCAAAGCTCACGGCGCTCGGCGTCGCGCACGACACGCGGCTGTACGCAGCCGGCCACGAACTGACCAGGGAAATGGCCGCCGATTTCGGCCGATGGGTCGGCGAACGCACCGGATTGAACTGACCGCACTGGTGAAGCCGGCCCGCGAACGGACCGGCGCCCCCGGCGCGTACCGTCACGCGTTCTGCGCAGGATCTGCGACGGCGCGCACGGCCGCCGGCGCGGCAACCGCCCGCTCACGCTCGGCACCGCGCTTCGCGAGCTTCCAGCCGATGACCAACGCGACCACGACAACCGGAATCGTCGCGACGGTCCACGTGCCGCCCGGGTAGTCGAACGCCATCAGCACCAGCACGCCGACGAGGAATGCGAGCGTGAGCCACGACGTGAACGGCGCGCCGGGCATCCGGAACGACACGGCCTTCAGTTCGCCGCGATCGACCGCGCGGCGGAACAGGATCTGGCTCATCACGATGAAGCCCCACGTCGTGATGATCCCGAGCGACGCCATGTTCAGCACGATCTCGAACGCCTGGGCCGGCACGATGTAGTTCAGCGGCACGCCGATCGCATTGATCGCGACCGTGATCAGGATCCCGCCGTACGGCACGCCGCGCGCGTTCATCCGCGCCACGAAGCGCGGCGCCGACCCGCCCATCGCGAGCGAGCGCAGCACTCGCCCCGTCGAATAGAGGCCCGAATTCAGGCTCGACAGCGCGGCGGTCAGCACCACGACGTTCATCACCGTGCCGACGTACGGCACACCGAGCTTGCCGAAGAACGTCACGAACGGGCTTTCGTGCGCGCTGTATGCGGTCCACGGCAGCAGCAGCGTCAACAGCACGACCGAACCGACGTAGAACAGCGCGATGCGCCACATCACGCCGTTGATGGCCTTCGGCAGCACCTTGCGCGCATCGGCCGTCTCGCCCGCCGCGACGCCGACGAGCTCGATGCTGGCATACGCAAACACGACGCCCTGCACGATCAGCACGGCCGGCAGGATGCCGTGCGGAAAGATCCCGCCGTGATCCGCGACGAGATGAAGCCCCGGCATCTGGCCGGCGACCGGATGGCCGCTCGCGAGGAACACGGCGCCGACCGCGAGGAACACCGCGAGCGTGCCCACCTTGACGAGCGAGAACCAGAACTCCATCTCGCCGAACACCTTCACGCCGATCATGTTCATCACCGACACGATCCCGAGCGCGCCGAGTGCGAATACCCATTGCGGCACGTCCGTGAACACGGCCCAGTACTTCATGTAGATCGCGACCGCGGTGATATCGACGATGCCGGTCGTCGCCCAGTTCAGGTAGTACATCCAGCCCGCGACGAACGACGCGCGCTCGCCCATGAACTCCCGCGCATACGACACGAAGCTGCCGCTGGTCGGCCGGTGCATCACGAGCTCGCCGAGCGCGCGCATGATCAGGAACGCGAACACGCCGCAGACGAGATACACGAGCGCCAGTGCGGGCCCCGCGCTTTGCAGGCGCCCGCCCGCGCCAAGAAAGAGGCCGGTGCCGATCGCACCGCCCATCGCGATCATCTGCACGTGCCGCGGCTTCAAATGCTTCGCATAACCGGCTTCGTGCGATGCGAACATCGCGTCGGGATCGGCATGACGGGAATCCGCGCCGCCGGCCGTTTCGGCCGGCCGCTCGCTGGTGTGTTTCATGTTGTGTCTCCGTTTATTGATGTGTCGCGCCCCGCTCCGGGGCGCTTTTTGAACGGTCGCGCGCAGGCCGCCGGCGGCACGCGCCGGCACCGCGCGGCCGGTGTCAAAGCACGCGCGGCCGGATCAGCGCTTCGGGCTGCAGCGCGTCGTCCAGTTGCGCGTCGGTCATCAGTTCGCGCTCCAGCACGACCTCGCGGATCGACTTGCCGGTTGCGTGCGCTTCAGCGGCCACGGCGGTCGCGCGCTTGTAGCCGATGTACGGGTTCAGCGCGGTCGCGAGCGCGACCGAGCGCTCCATCGTTTCGCGCAGCCGCTCGGGATTCGCGGTGATCCCGCTCACGCACCGCTGCTCGAGCGTCGTGCATGCGGCCGTCAGGTGGCTGAAGCTGCGGAACAGCGCGCTGGCGATCACCGGCTCGAATGCGTTGAGCTGAAGCTGTCCGGCCTCGGCGGCGAAGGTCACGGTCAGGTCGTTGCCGAACACCTCGAACGCGACCTGGTTGACGACTTCCGGGATCACCGGATTCACCTTGCCCGGCATGATCGACGAGCCGGCCTGCACGGGCGGCAGGTTGATCTCGCCGAACCCCGCGCGCGGGCCGCTCGACAGCAGCCGCAGGTCGTTGCAGATCTTCGACAGCTTGACGGCGATCCGCTTGAGCACGCCCGAGACCTGCACGAACGCGCCGCAATCCTGCGTCGCCTCGATCAGGTTCGGCGCGGTGCTCAGGTCGAGCCCGGTAATGCGCCGCAGCGCCGCCAGCGCCTTCTCCGCGTACTGCGGATGCGCGGTGATCCCGGTGCCGATCGCGGTCGCGCCGAGATTGATCTCGCGGATCAGCCAGCCGGCTTCCTGCAGCCGCGCGATGTCTTCGGTCAGCATCACCGCGTACGTCGAGAATTCCTGGCCGAGCGTCATCGGCACCGCGTCCTGCAACTGCGTACGGCCGAGCTTCAGCAGGCCCGCGAACGCGTCGGCCCGCTCCGCGAACGCATCGCGCAGCCGCGCCATCGCCTCGAGCAGGTGCTCGACCGCGAAGCACGTCGCGATCCGGATCGCGGTCGGATAGACGTCGTTGGTGCTCTGCGCGAGATTGACGTGCTCGTTCGGATGCAGATATTCGTACTGCCCGCGCGCGTGCCCCATGATTTCGAGTGCGCGGTTGCAGATCACCTCGTTCGCGTTCATGTTGGTCGACGTGCCGGCCCCGCCCTGGATGACGTCGACGACGAACTGGTCGTGCAGGCGCCCTTCGCGGATCTCGACGCACGCGGCGGCGATCGCATCGCGATACGGCCGCGGCAGCAGCCCGAGCTCGCAGTTGGCGTCGGCCGCGGCTTCCTTCACTGCCGCGAGCGCCATCACGAAGTACGGCAGCGTCGCGATACTGCGGCCGGAAATGTCGAAATTCTCTTTCGCGCGCAGCGTATGAACGCCGTAGTAGGCCGCATCCGGAATACTTCGTTTACCTAAAAGATCCGCTTCGACGCGGAAGCCGTTTTCTGCCATCGTGCCCTCCTGGGTGTCTCGTGCCGCTCGTCGTGCGCCGCTTCCCGACGCGACGGGTTCGCATTCTATGCCTTTGCAAAAACAAGCTCGCCTATGTATTATCGAAAGCGGTTTTGCGTAGGACGCAACAGCGAGAATCGAATGAAGAAAGGCGTGAGAGAGACAGGCATCGATCACCTCGGCGCGATGCGCGCGTTCGTGAGAGTGGTCGAAACGGGGAGTTTTTCGGCGGTCGCGAAGGAGATGCACGTGTCGACGTCGACCGTCGCGCGCAAGGTGACGGCGATCGAGGAAACGCTCGGCGTCGCTCTGCTGCACCGTTCGACGCACAGCGTGACGCTGACCGAGGCCGGCCACATCTACCTGGAACGCGCCGTCACGCTGATCGCCGATCTCGACGACACGCTGCGCGTGGTCGCCGAGCTGAATGCGCAGCCGAGCGGCCCGCTGAAGCTCACCGCGCCGGTCGCGTTCGGCCGCCGTCACCTCGCACCGCTGATCGCGCCGTTCCTCGCGCGCTACCCGACGATCCAGCTCGACGTGCGGCTCACCGACAACCACAACGACCTCGTGGCCGGCGGCTTCGATCTCGACATCCACGAAGGCGAGAACTACCTGGACAACCTGGTCGTCCACCGGCTGTCGCGCAACGACAGCATCCTGTGCGCGACACCCGGCTATCTCGATCGCTGCGGGCGCCCGTCGGCGCCGGACGACCTGAAGCACCACAACTGCCTGCGCTACGTGCACCCGGAAGGCGATCCGCGCTGGGAGCTCGTGAACGGCGACGCGCGGCACAGCGTGCTGCCGGCCGGCAATCTCGTCACCGACCATTCGGAGCTGCTGCTCGAAGCGACCTGCGCGGGGCTCGGCATCGCGGAGTTCGAGATCTGGCTGGTGCGCGACCTGCTCGCGAGCGGGCAACTCGAAGCCGTGCTGCCGCGCTACCGGCTGCAGAACCGACTGACGGGCGAATTCATCTACATCGCGTATCTGGCGAACCGGCGCAGCTCGGCGAAGCTGCGCGTGCTGAAGGACTTTCTCGCGGAGCATCTTGCGCAGATCGGCGAGCTGTCTGACATCGAGCTGGCGAAGATTCGCGGCGCGCGCGCATAGCGCCCGCGTTCGTGCTCGGATCGATCGGCCGGCGGGCGGGCGCCGATGCGCGGCCCGGTTCGCGGACCGGCGGCATCGGTGCGGTGACGACGCTCAGGCTGGCTGCAGTTCGAACGGGAACGTGGCGTGCCCGATCTCGATGCCCTGCGTATTGAGCATCGGCGGCCGGTGGAAGCCGGCCAGTTGCGCGCGCTGCGCGGTCGTACCGATCTGCAGCCGCTCGAGAATCTCGCTGACGACCATGTAGAGCACGTCGAGATTGCCGTCCTCGATCTTCACCGAGATGCCGAGCGCGCCGTCGGCGCCGAGTCGCCGCGTATTTTCCGATGCGCGCACGCCGAGCCCGTAGCACGCATCGGCGCCGAGCTTGCCGACGACCTGCCCGTCGAATGCGTTCATCAGCACCGTGCAATAGCGCCCGTCGCCGGCGACCAGTTCGGGATGCGCCGTCATCGCACGATGAATGCGCGCCAGCGCGCGAACACGTTCGGGGACCCCGCCGCCGCCCGCTTCCACCGTGTCCGCGCCGTCGGCCAGCGATGCGTAGAGACGCGCCAGCCGATCCAGCGAAAACGCCGGCGTCGGCAGGTTGCACCCGTCGATCGCCCAGTCGACTTCGTCGTCGCGCAAGCCGCACGCTTCGGCCACGACACGCTTCACGCGCACCTGCATCGGATGGTCGGGCAGATGGTAATCGGCCATCGCGGCGCCGATCGCCTGCGCACCGGCCAGCATCCCGACATGCTTGCCCGAACAGTTGCTGCACACGCCGGTCGGCGTGTAGTCGCGCTTGATCCACGACCGGTACACCGCATCGGACAATGGCGGATGGCCGCCGCAACGCAAATCCGACTCGTGCGCGGCGACCTTGGCGAGCATCGCCCGCGTGCGTTCGATGTGCCGGTCCTCGCTGCTGTGCGACGCGCACATCAGCGCGATGTCCGCGTCGTCGAAGCCGAAGCGCTCGGGCGCGCCCGTCTCGATCACCGACAGCGCCTGGGCCGGCTTGGCTGCCGAGCGCGCCAGCGTCATCCGGAACGGATCGCCGAACCGGGCGAGCAACCTGCCGCTTGCATCCACCACCGCCACATGGGCGACGTGCGTGTTCTCGATCGCATTGCCGCGGTACGTGACGACCGCTGCGCGTTGGATGTCCATCGTGTCCTGTCTCCTCCTTGCTCGGGCCTGCTTGCCGGGGCCCGTCCAACCGGTACGGAAGTGTATCGAGTCGTCACCGCGGCGAGCGGACCGGGCAATGGAAAGCGGTGTTGCACGTGACGCAAAGGCAGCAGCCGCGCCGCCCACGAAAACCCGACCGAATTAATACAAAAACCATTCAATCGTTTACATATTTGGCACCAATTCGTACAATTGCGCCTGCGAACGCGAATCATACGCATTCGCATTATCGCCCCTCGATGTTTGGAGCCTGTGCTGCCGGCATCGAGAAAACGCGCCCGATCACCGAACCACCGTTGCTTCCCGATATGCCCGCCCAGTTCAAGACGAAGCCCCGTGCCCTCGTGTCGGCGCTTTACTGCTCCGTTTTCCTGACGCCGCTGCTCGCCTCCGCCGAAGCCGCTCCCGCCGCCGGTCAGCCTGCCGCCACCGCCGACGCACCGGCGACGCTGCCGACGATCTCGGTCCAGTCGTCCGCGCTGTCGGACATGCAGGTGAAGCGCTCGCCGTCGTACAAGTTCACCGCGCCGCTGCTCGACACGCCGCGTTCGGTCACGGTGATCCCCGAGCAACTGATCAAGGAAAAGAACGTTACGTCGTTCGCGGACGCGCTGCGCTCGGTGCCGGGCATCACGTTCCTCGGCGGCGACGCGGCCGCGAACCCGTCGGCCGACCGTCCGGTGATCCGCGGCTTCGAATCGCGCAATTCGATCTTCGTCGACGGGATGCGCGACTCGGGGCTGCAGAACCGCGAGACGTTCGCCGTCGAGCAAATCAGCGTGATCAAGGGCCCCGATTCGGTCTATGCGGGCCGCGGCTCGGTGGGCGGCAGCGTCGACATCGTCACGAAGACGCCGAAAAACGACAACTTCATCAACAGCAGCATCGGCTTCGGCACCGACGGCTACAAGCGCGCGACGGTCGACGCGAACCGCAAGATCGGCGACACGACCGCCGTGCGCCTGAACGTGATGGGCCACGACGCGAACCAGGCCGGCCGCAACGACGTATACAACAAGCGCTGGGGCGTCGCGCCGTCGATCGTATTCGGGTTGAACACGCCGACCACGGTCACGGTCAGCTACTACCACATGAACTCGTACGACATGCCGGACTTCAGCGTGCCGTTCCGCGCGTCGGGCGGCACGCCGGTGCCGACCGATCGCGGGCAGTTCTTCGGGCTGAACACGCGCGACTACCGCTACGGGCAGACCGACACCGGGGAAGTGCGCGTCGAGCATCGCATCAACGACGACTGGAAGCTGAAGAACACGACGATGTTCGGCCGCACCACGCTCGACTACGTGGCGACGAATCCGCAGATCCTCGCGTCGAATCCGAACATGCTGGGCCTGCAGGCGAAGAGCGGCAAGTACGCGACCAACGGCATCGCGAACCAGACCGAAGTGACCGGCCGCACGAACCTGTTCGGCATGCAGCACACGCTGACGGCCGGCGTCGAATTCAGCCTGGAACAGAACCGCTACGAGGGCTACCTCGTGACAGACGCGAAAGGCAACAACATCCGCACGGGCGGCCCGTGCACGGTGCCAGGGAACTGCACGCCGCTCGCGGGCGGCTGGAACCCGAACATGCCATGGACCGGCAATATCGTGCTGAACGGCGACAAGGGCTTTCCCGGCGCGACGACCAACACGCGCACCGCCACTGCGTCGGCGTACGTCTTCGATACGATCAGGCTGACCGAGCAGTGGCTGTTCAACGCGGGGCTGCGTTTCGACCGCTACGACCTCACCGCGAAGCAGGCCGGCGCGGCCAACCTGTCGAATACGTCGAACCTGTTCAGCTACCAGTTCGGTCTCGTCTACAAGCCCGTGCGCACCGTGAGCCTGTATGCGTCGTACGGCACGTCGTCGAACCCGCCCGGCTCGAACGGCGGTCTCGGCGGCGGCACCGACCAGATCACGGCGAGAAACCAGAACCTGACGCCCGAGCGCACGCGCAACATCGAGGTCGGCGCGAAGTGGGACGTGATCGACCAGCAGCTTTCGTTGACGTCCGCGCTGTTCGACACCGAGAAAACCAATGCGCAGGTCAGCGACGGCCTCGGCCATACGATCAACGCGGGCAAGCAGCGCGTGCGCGGCGCCGAATTGGGCTTCGCGGGCAACCTGACGGACAAGTGGCACGTGTTCGGCGGCTATACGTACCTGAACGCGGTGACGGTCGATGCCGGCCCCGGCAATCGTGGCGGCGCCGGCCTGCCGATGGTGATGGTGCCGAAGCACAGCTTCACGCTGTGGACGAGCTACGACGTGATGCCGAAGCTGACGCTCGGCGCGGGTGCGACGGTGATGAGCAAGACCTACGCGTCGGTTTCGCCGGCTGTGAAGAAATGGACGCCCGGCTATGCGCGCTTCGACGCGGCCGCAACGTGGCGCGTGAACAAGACGATGGACGTTCAGCTGAACGTGCAGAACCTGTTCGACAAGAAGTATTACTCGAGCGCGTATCCGATCTACGCGACGTGGGCGCCGGGCCGTTCGGCGATGGTCACGCTCAACTTCTATCAGTAACACCCATCATGCCGGCTGCGGCGGGAGGGCACGACGCGCCCTTCCCGCCCGCGCTCGCCACGGCAGCGAATACGTCTTCACGTTCGTGAAACGCTTCATCGCTTCCTGCACGCGCTCCTGGTAGCCGCGCCCCCGATGACCTTGCCGCCGGCGGGGTTTCGCTCTCGTGCGCTACGCTTCCAGCGCGAGCAACGCGAACGTCGCGAGCCAGTGCTCGCCCATGTAATCGCCGGCCACGTGCGCGAGCGCGCTCGCGAGATGCCGGCCGGCCGCGTCGAGCAGCTTCGCGCGCCGCGCATCGCCTTCCGGCAGCGCGCCGGCGAGCGCCCGCTGGCACCATGCGCGGCTCAGGTTCAACCCGTCGAGGTGCGCGATCTTGCCGTCGCTGCGGTCGCTGACCGTCGCCGGCTCGAACAGCGTCGCCGGCTCGCCGTGCGCGAGATCCGGCAGGAAGCGCGCGAACCAGCCGTCGAATTCGTCCGCCGGCAGCACGCGCCGCATCAGCTCCGCTTCCATCAGCGCGGGCGACAGGAATTCGTCGCCCGACGGCTCCCACGCCTGGCACGCGACGTCGTTCAGGTGCCAGCGCTTCGCGGTGTCGACGATCAGCGCCGCGAGCCCGTCGCGCTGCGTGTCGCGCGCGAAGTCGAGCGTGAGCGCCAGCGCGAACGCGGTGTTGAAGTGCGTGCCGACACGCAGCGGATAGGTCGCTTTCGGCAGGAAGGTTTCGAAGCGCGACACGAACAGGTCGGTGAGCGGCGCCATCGTCTTCGCCCAGCGCGCGGCCTGCGGCAGCACGCCCTTCAGCGCGAGCCGCTCGAGCTGCGCGGACAGCGCGAGCAGCCACGCCCAGCCGTACGGCCGCTCGAAGCCGCCGTTGTGCGGCAGCGCGAGATACGCGCGCTCGCCGGCAACGTTCGCGTCGGTGAAGTGCGCGTCGACGATCGCGACGATGCGCTCGGCCTCCGGCAGCGCCGGATAGCGTTCGAGCACGCGCAGCACGAGCCAGTAGCCGTGCACGCACGAGTGCCAGTCGTAGCTGCCGTAGAAGATCGGGTGCAGCGCGCGCGGCCCCTGCACGTCGTGCGGGCCCGCGAGCGAATGCGTGAGCTTGTTCGGATATTCGCGGGTCAGGTGCGCGAGCGCGAGCGACGCGAATTTCGACGCGAGTTCGGGCGTGAGTCGATCGGTCATGAGGATCTCGTCCATCGAGTCAGAAACGGAATACGAATGCGTACATCAGCAGCGTGTTCACGGCCAGCAGCAGCACGGCCGTCGGCCATTGCGCCTTGATCACGCCGTTCTTGTCCTTCAGTTCGAGCAGCGCCGCCGGCACGATGTTGAAGTTCGCGGCCATCGGCGTCATCAACGTACCGCAGAAGCCGCTCAGCATCCCGATCGCGCCGACGATCGCCGGGTTGCCGTGGAACTGGTGGACGATCAGCGGCAGGCCGATGCCGGCCGTCATCACCGGGAACGCGGCGAAGCCGTTGCCCATGATCATCGTGAACAGCGCCATGCCGACCGTATAGGCCGCGACGACCGCGAACGGCGAATCGATCGGCACCCAGTCCTTCACGAGCCCCGACACCACGCCGCCGACACCGGCGACCGCGAACAGCGCGCCGAGCGCCGCGAGCATCTGCGGCAGGATCGCCGCCCAGCCGACCGCGTCCATCGTGTGGCGCGCTTCCTTCAGCGCATGCACGGGCGAATCGCGCAGCATCGCGAGCGCGACGACGAACGCGACGATCGTGCCGAGCACGAGCGAGATCAGCGTCACGCTCTTCGGGTCGACGAGCGGCACGCGCTTCAGTGCGAACGTGCCGATCAGCGTGACCACCGGAATCAGCAGCGCGGGCAGGAACAGCCGGTTGCCGAAGCGCTGCGCGAGCGACTCGCGCCGCACGGCCGCCGCTTCGCCGGCTTCGTCCGACTTGCCGCGCCCGAGCTTGCCCGAGCCGGCGATCACCGCGAGCCCGATCGCGAGGCAGCCCGTCACGAAATGCGGCAGCAGCGCGCCGAACAGGAACGTGGCCGCATAGATCGCCCAGAACGCGAAATTGACGATGCGGCGCGGGTTGGTGCGGTCCGTCAGGTTGAAGCACGCGAACGCGGCGAACATCAGCCCCGCGAGCGTGTACAGCGATTCGAGGCCGATCATCGCGCGCCCTCCTGCGCCAGCAAGCCGCAGCCGCGCGCCAGCCGGCGGTCGAGCAGCGCGAGGCGCGTGCAGTGGATCAGCAGCGCGGCGATCGCGGTCGGGATCGCCCATACCGACAGGTGCAGCGGCTCGACGACAATCCCGTTCTGTTCGAGAAAGCCCTTGATCAGCAGGATCGACTGGATCGCGATGAAGATGTCCTCGCCGAAGAACACGGCGATGTTGTCGACGCCCGACGCGTGCGCGCGAATCTGCTGGCGTACCGACTCGGGCAGTTCGCCGTGCCGGCCGACGGCGGCGGCCTCGGCCATCGGCGCGATCAGCGGCCGCACCATCTGCGCATGGCCGCCGAGCGACGTGAGGCCGAGCGCGGCCGTCGCCTGGCGCAGCACGAAATAGAGCATCAGCACGCGGCCCGTGGTCGCCGCCTGCACGCGCGAGATCATCCGCTTCGCCTGCTCCTTGAGCCCGTTGCGCTCGAGCAGCGCGATCACCGGCAGCGTCAGCCAGATGAGGCCCATGTAGCGGTTTTCGGTGAACGCCTTGCCGAACGCGCTGACGATGTCGACGAGATTCAGCCCGCCCGCCAGCCCCGTCGCGAGCCCCGCGATCGTGACCACCAGCAGCGCATTGAAGCGCAGCGCGAAACCGATCACGACGATCGGCACCCCAATCAGCACCAGCATTGCTCCTCCTTTTGTTGGACGCGCGGCGCGTTCGCGACGCGCCGCATGCCCGGTTTGGACCGGGCTCTGACCGCGAAATCTAACACGAGACTTTATCGATAAAAAGTCGACGATTTGCTGGTTCGGGTAAACGTTGAAGCATGCGGACACCGTGCACGGACCATGTGTCGGCGGCGTTTCATCGGAGGAATCGATCGCCGGTCAGGCGGCGCAGCCGCAGGCGTTGCGGCATGCCGTTCCCCGCATTCGCGCGGCCGGCGCACGCCGGCACAGGCCGCCGCGCGTGGCGGAGCCCCGGTGCGCCGACTAAACTGGAAAGTATCTGCAACGTACGGGAGAGCCGCCATGATTGACGTATTCCAGACCATCGGCAGCCGCGCGTTCTCCGCTCATCTGGCGAAGGACGGGATGGTGACGCTGATGGAACAGCGCAATGAAGTCGACCGCGTGACGCTCGCGACCGCCTATGCCGCGCTCGTCGAGGAGGCCGAACAGGAATCCGACCTGCTCGACGCGACGGTCGAAGGGATGATGCGCGCGCTGATCCAGGGGTACGCGCGCAGCCATTGACGGCGCGGCCGCGCATCCGGTGCGCGGCCGGGTGCCCGGTTGCGACCCGCTATGCGGCCGGCGTGCCGGCGCCCGCGCCGAACCACCGGCCCGCGCGCAATTGCCCGTAGTCGGCCTGCGTGAAGATCCTCAACAGGTTCGATACGGCGCCGTTGCTGTCGCGGTCGATCTGCGTCAGGAACGTTTCGACCTCGTCGCGGCCGGCAAACAGGATCGTGCTGAAGTAGCGTTCGCGCTCGGCGTCGGACAGGTTCGTCGCGCGCAACTGGTACGGATGATGAAGCGCCGCGAACAGGAAGTAGTAGCGCTCGGCGTCGTCGCGCAGCACGCGCACCGCGTCGGGCTCGACCGGAAACTCGCGGTAGAACGACGCGTGCCCGCTCTCGATGTCGATCCGGTACAGCAACCGGCCGTCGCGTTCGATCACGACCGGCGCGTATGGGTCGCGGCTGACGAGCGTGGTGTCGGGCGCGGTCATCCGGTTCTCCTCGTGCTTTTTGTCGAAGCCGGCACGGTAACATGCGTGCTGCTGCAGCCTGCCGCGGCGAGCTCGCATGGCCCCGGCATGCACGCGTGCGCCGGCCCGGTTCCGTTACCGGCCGGAAACGCCGCACCGTCATCGTCATAGAGGAAACGCACTGAAACGGCGCAATGCGCAAATTTTTCGATTGCCGCCGCCCGCGCCGCATGACAGCATTCGGGGCGTCGCCAACCGAAAAAGAATGCCGCGCCGTCCGGCCACCGCTGCCGTCCGGCAGCGCCGAACAGGCAGCCCCTTCCATGAACCCGGCCTACCTCCAACATTACGAACCGACCGGAGAATTCCGCTTGTGAACATCGGCATCGTCAACGACCTCCCGCTTGCCGTCGAGGCGATGCGCCGCGCGATCGCGCGTCGGCCCGAGCACCGCGTGCTGTGGGTCGCGACCGACGGCGCGCAGGCCGTCGAACTGTGCGCCACGCAGCCGCCCGACGTCGTGCTGATGGACCTGATCATGCCGAAATTCGACGGGATCGAAGCGACGCGGCGGATCATGCGATCCGAACGACCGTGCGCGATCCTGATCGTGACGAGCTGCATCGGCGCGAACGCGTGGCGCGTGTACGAGGCGATGGGCGCCGGCGCGCTCGACGCGGTCGACACGCCGCGGCTCGGCGATGGCGCGGCCGGCGACACGACCCGGTTACTGCTTGCGAAGATCGACCAGATCGGCCGCCTGCTCGATGCACCCGGCGGCACGCGCATTGCCGGCACGGCCACCCGCGCCGGCGGCGGCCCGCTGGTCGCGATCGGCGCATCGGCCGGCGGCCCCGGCGCGCTCGCGTCGATCCTCGGCGCCCTGCCGGCCGATTTCAGCGCGCCGATCGTGATCGTGCAGCACGTCGACCGCGCATTCGCCGAAGGCATGGCGCAATGGCTCGACGGCCAGACGCCGCTCGCCGTGCGCGTCGCACGCGAAGGCGACCGCCCGCAGCCTGGCGTCGCGCTGCTCGCCGCGACCGACGATCACCTGCGCATCACGCGCGCCGGCACGCTCGAATACACGCGCGAGCCGGCCGCCACGCCGTATCGGCCGTCGGTCGACGTGTTCTTCAACAGCCTGACCGAGTACTGGCCCGGCCGCGTGATCGGCGTGCTGCTCACCGGGATGGGGCGCGACGGCGCGATCGGCCTGAAGGCGCTGCGGATGAAGGGCTACCATACGATCGCGCAGGACGAGGCGACGAGCGCCGTGTACGGCATGCCGAAGGCGGCCGCGACGCTCGGCGCGGCGCGCGCAATCCTGCCGCTCGGCCGCATCGCGGGCGAGCTCGCGGCGCTCGCGCGAATCTGATCCCGACGATGAACACGCGCAACACCCATGCCTGCCCCTGCAACAACCCGCATCGATCATGACTAGCGACCTGACTCGCCCACCGGGCGGCCCGCATACGCCGCCCGTCGACGTGCCGGCAATGGTGTTGCTGGTCGACGACCAGACGATCGTCGCGGAAGCCGTGCGACGCGCGCTCGTCGACGAGGAAAGCATCGACTTCCACTACTGCCCGCGCTCGGACGACGCGATGGCTACCGCGATCGAGACGAGGCCGACCGTGATCCTGCAGGACCTCGTGATGCCCGGCACCGACGGGCTGAGCCTCGTGAAGACGTACCGCGCGAATCCGGCGACGCGCGACGTCCCGATCATCGTGCTGTCGACGCAGGAAGAGCCCGTGATCAAGAGCGCCGCATTCGCGGCCGGCGCGAACGACTATCTCGTGAAGCTGCCCGATCGCATCGAGCTCGTTGCGCGCATCCGCTACCACTCACGCTCGTACATGAACCTGCTGCAGCGCGACGAGGCCTATCGCGCGCTGCGGCAATCGCAGCAGCAACTGCTCGAGGCCAATCTCGAACTGCGGCGTCTCACGCACTCGGACGGGCTGACCGGGCTGTCCAACCGCCGCTATCTCGACGAATACCTGGCCGCCGAATGGCGGCGCGGCACGCGCGAGCGCAGCGAGCTGTCGCTGCTGATGATCGACGTCGACAATTTCAAGCTGTACAACGACACGTACGGGCACGTGTCGGGCGACAGCGTGCTCAAGCAGATCGCGTCGACCATCGAGCGCTGTCTCGGGCAGTCGGGCGATCTCGCCGCGCGCTTCGGCGGCGAGGAATTCGCGGTCGTGATGCCGGCCACGTCGCCGGGCGCAGCGCGGCTGCTCGGCGAGAAGATCCGTCTTGCGGTCGAGGCGCTGCGGCTGCGGCACGCGCATTCGTCGACGGGCAACACCGTGACGATCAGCATCGGCGGAGCGAGCATCGTGCCGGCGCCCGGCCTGCCGACGACCGTGCTGATCGAGGCCGCCGATCGCGCGCTGTACCGTGCGAAGCACGAAGGCAAGAACCGCGTCGAAATCGATGTGTCGGCACCGTGGCCAGGCGCCGGCGAATTCGGCGCGCCGCGCGACGACTGAGCGTGCGCCGCGCTCACGCGGCGCCGAGCCGGCGCGCGTAGTCGTCCGCGTCGAGCGGGCGGCTGAACAGGTAGCCCTGCTGCATGTCGCAGCCGATCTGCTGCAGGAACCACGATTGCGCCTGCGTCTCGACGCCTTCGGCCGTGACCTTCATCCCGAGCGAATGCGCCATCGCAACGACGGCCTGCGTGATCGCGACCGAATCGTGATGATCGGGCACGCCCGATACGAACGAGCGGTCGACCTTCAGGTTGTGCAGCGGAAAGCGCTTCAGGTACGCGAGCGACGAATAACCTGTGCCAAAATCGTCGACCGAGATCCGCACGTTCATGTCCGTGAGCGCTTCGAGCATCGGCAGCACGGTGTCCGTGTCATTCATCAGCAGTCCTTCCGTGATCTCGAGCTCGAGCGCGGACGGATCGAGCCGCGTTTGCGCGAGACAGCGGCCGACCGATTCGACGAGCCCTTCGTGGAACTGCCGCGGCGACAGATTGACGGCCAGCATCAGGTCCGGCGCGATCGTGCGGCGCCATTCGGCCGCCTGCCGGCACGCGGTTTCGAGCACCCACTGGCCGATCGCGACGATCAGCCCCGTATCTTCGGCGACCGGAATGAATTCCGCGGGCGAAATCGGCCCGAGTTCGGGGCTCGTCCAGCGCAGCAGCGCCTCGGCGCCGACCGTGCGGCCGCTGCGTGCGTCGACGACAGGCTGATACGCGAGCCGCAGCATGTCCGACGCGAGCGCGCGCCGCAGCGACTGCTCGACCGCGAAACGGCGCTGCAGCCGCAGGTTGAGCTGCGCGGTGAAGAACGTGAAGTGGTTGCGGCCGCGCTGCTTCGCGTCGTACATCGCCGAATCGGCGTTGCGCATCAGCGTGACGGCGTCGTCGCCGTCGCGCGGCGCAACGCTGATCCCGATCGACACGCCGAGCCAGTACTCGTTGTTCGCGATCTCGAACGGCTTCGCGATCGCGTCGATCACCTCGCGTGCGAGCACCGCGAGACAGTCCGGATCGTCGCAGTCCTCGACGAGGATCACGAACTCGTCGCCGCCGACGCGCGTGAGCGCATGCCGGCCGCCCGCGCAGGCCTCGAGCCGCGCCGCGACGCTGCGCAGCAGCGCGTCGCCGGCATCGTGGCCGGCCGTGTCGTTGACCTTCTTGAAGCCGACGAGATCGATGAACAGGATCGCGACGCGCGCGGGCCCGGCCGCCGCATCGTGCCGGCCGAACAACTCGCGCATCCGGTCGCCGAGCCAGCGGCGGTTGTAGAGGCCCGTCAGCGCATCGCGCGTCGCCAGGTAGCGCAACTGCTGCTG
Source organism: Burkholderia sp. JP2-270 (assembly GCF_003233675.1). Taxonomy (NCBI): domain Bacteria; kingdom Pseudomonadati; phylum Pseudomonadota; class Betaproteobacteria; order Burkholderiales; family Burkholderiaceae; genus Burkholderia; species Burkholderia sp. JP2-270. The sequence continues at coordinate 530,239 of NZ_CP029825.1, forward strand.
CGCTTCGCGCACCGGGCCGATGTCGTTGAACGACACGAGCACCGAGTCGGCCTGCGTCTCGCCCGGCTTCACGATCGGCACCGCGTTGCCGCGCACCCAGATGATGTCGCCGTCCGCCAGGCCGAAGCCGACCGTGTAGCCGAGCTGCGGCGTGGCCGTCACGAGCGCGAGCCGGCTCGGCCAGTCGTCCGGCGCGATCGGCGTGCCGTCCTCGTGCAGCTTGCGCAGGATCACCGTCGACAGCCGGCGGCCGACGAGGTCGCCCTTCACGCGCATCATCCGGTTCGCGCTCGGGTTGCTCGCGACCACGATGCCGTCGCGCGACACCACGAGAATCCCTTCGTTCAGGCTGTTGACGACGAGCCGGTGATGTTCCTCGCTGCGCGCAAGCTGCCGCACCATCCGGTCCTGGTGAACCGCGAGGCCGACGCTGTTGCCGATATCGCGCAACAGTGCGGTTTGCTCGTCGCTCGGCCGGCGCGGCGTGCGGTAATAGACGGCGAACGCGCCGAGCACCGCGCCTGCCTCGTCGAGGAACGGCACCGACCAGCACGCGCGCAGGCCCAGCGGCAACGCGACGGAACGGTAGTCGGCCCACAGCGGATCGGTTTCGATATCTTCGACGGCGACCATCCGGCGCTCGTACATCGCCGTGCCGCATGAGCCCGCCGCCGGCCCGATCGACGCGCCGTCGATCGCGGCGCTGTACTGCGCGGGCAACGACGGCGCCGCGCCGACACGCACGTGCACGCCGTCCGTATCGAGCAGCAGGATCGTGCACGATGCACCGCCGCCGAGCAAAGTCTCGGCGCGCCGGCAGACTTCCATCAACAGTTCCGGCAGCGGCGTGTTGCGCGTGATCAGCCTCAGCACGCTCTGCTCCGACGCGAGCACTTCCGCGGCGAGTCCGAGGCTGTAACGAGAACTTTGCGGTTCGGTATTCAAGTTGAATCCTGCCGTCTGTCCGATCGGGTCTGATGCGCCCGATTCGTTTTCGATCCTTCGTGCCGTTTTCGCTCCGGGTTTACGCCGATGCCCGGTGCGCCCCGTTGCGCGCCGAGCCAGAACGCGCCGAAATGTATTTAACACCAATCCGTGACAACCCGCGCGTCCACGCGCATCAGGGCTTACGCGCGGTTGATGCGTCGGCGTTCGTGAACCTGTTCATCGAAACCGGCGGCACGGCCGGCATCCGGTTCTCGTACGACAGGAGCTGAGCGGCCCGACGCGCACGGCCGCCGGTGTTTTCGGGCCGGCGGCCACGCCCTTGCCCCGCCCTTGCCCTTTCCCCCGTTCCGGTGGCACCCGGAAGACATCCCGGCCCCGCCAAGCCGCGTTTTCGTATCCGTGATTCAATGTCGATCGAACCGGCGTCGCGCATTCCGGCGGCACGGCGATGTGTGTCCTCATCGAACGACCTTCACTGGATCACCATGACGAACCCCACCGAAATCAAGGCGCTCGTTTTCGATGTCTTCGGAACGATCGTCGACTGGAGAAGCGGTGTCGCACGCGGCGCTGCCGCGTTTCTGGAGCGCCACGCGCCGGCGCTCGATCCGTTCGCGTTCGCCGATGCATGGCGAGCCGAATATTCGCCGTCGATGGAAGAAATCCGCAGCGGGCGCCGCCGCTACGTGCGGCTCGACGTGCTGCATCGCGAGAACCTCGTGCGCACGCTCGACCGCTACGGGATCGTCGACGTGCCCGACGCGGACATCGATGCGCTCAACCTCGCGTGGCACAGCCTCGACCCGTGGCCCGACGCGGTCGCCGCGCTGCACCGGCTGAAGCGGCGCTTCATCATCGCGCCGCTGTCGAACGGCAACATCCGGCTGATGGTCGACGTCGCGAAACGCGCGGGGCTGCCGTGGGACGCGATCCTCGGTGCGGAAGTCGTCCGCGCGTACAAGCCGTCGCCGCAGGTATACAGCGACACGGTCGACATTCTCGGCGTCGCGCCGGCCGAGCTGTGCCTGGTCGCGGCCCACAACGGCGATCTCGCCGCCGCGCGCCGGCTCGGGCTGTCGACCGCGTTCGTGCTGCGCCCGACCGAACACGGGCCCGGCCAGACGACCGACCTGGAAGCCGACGATGCGTGGGACTTCGATGTCAGGGACCTGAACGAACTCGCGGATCGGCTCGGCTGCCCGGGTTGAATGCCGGCTGCGCGGTTTGCCCCTTCGCCGCGAGCGCCGCGCGAATCGCCGCCGCTTCCGTCACCGGCTAATCGGCCTCGCCGACGAATTCCAACGTCCCCGACTCCCCCATCAGCAATTCCCGGTTCGCATCCGCCGCCGCGCGCAGGTAATCCCACAGCGCGGTCACGCGCCGCAGCTTGCGCAGATCCTCGCGGCAGGTCAGCCAGAAACACCGCGTAACGACCACGTCATCCGGCAGCACCGGCACCAGCGCCGGCTGCGTGGCCGCCATGAAGCACGGCAGGATCGCGAGCCCGCCGCCCTGCAGCGCCGCGAAATATTGCGCGATCACGCTCGTCGTGCGCAGCCCGGCCGTCGCGCCCGGCACTGCACGGTCCAGGTACAGCAGCTCGCTGCTGAACGCGAGATCGTCGACATAGCTGATGAACGCGTGCCGCGCGAGATCGCCGGTGCACACGATCGGCGCATGGTTCGCGAGATAGTCGCGCGTCGCGTAGAGCCGCAACTGGTAGTCGCACAGCTTCGTGACCACGTAAGGCCCACGCTCGGGCCGCTCGAGCGTGATCGCCAGGTCGGCCTCGCGCTTCGGCAGGTTGACGAAATGCGGAACCGGCAGCAGGTCGACCGTCACGTGCGGATGCGCGGCGCGAAACTGCGCGAGCTGCGGCGCCAGGAAAAAGCAGCCGAACCCCTCGGTCGACCCGATCCGCACGTGGCCCGACAGCGCCTCGCCGGTGTTCGCGACCTGATCGCATGCGGACTGCACGGTCGTCTCCATCGCGTCCGCATACGCGACGAGCCGCTGCCCTTCGGCCGTCAGCGTGAAGCCGCCGGAGCGCGACTTGTCGAACAGCAGCGTGCCCATCGCGGCCTCGAGCGCGCGGACGCGCCGCGCGACGGTCGTGTAGTCGACCCCGAGCCGCTTCGCCGCGCCGCTCGCGCGCTGCGTACGCGCGACTTCGAGGAAGAATCGCAGGTCGTCCCAGTTCAGGTTGCCGGAAACCGGCTCGGTGGCATGTCGCATCGGCGAGGAAAAAGGGGCTGGAGTCTCCGGGCCGGCCGTCGATATGCATAATTGCACATCCAACCGGTTTCTTTATCGGTACATCATGAATCTGCGCATAACTATACTCGACCGTGACCTGCGGACCATGAGCCGCGGCACCCACCACGGAGACACCATGCAGACCCGATCCACCCTCGATGAGCATGCGACAGTCGCGACGCCGGCCCCCGCCCGCACCGCGAAGCACTACCTGCTGGCCGGCTGGGCCAGCATGGCCGGCACGACAATCGAGTGGTACGACTTCTTCCTGTACGGCACGGCCGCCGCGCTCGTATTCAACCGCATCTTCTTCCCGTCGCTGGACCCCGTCGTCGGCACGCTCGCCGCGTTCGGCACGTTCGCGGTCGGCTTCATCGGCCGGCCGATGGGCGGCATCGTGTTCGGCCACTTCGGCGACCGGATCGGCCGCAAGTCGATGCTGATGATCACGCTGCTGCTGATGGGCGTGCCGAGCATGATCATCGGGCTGATCCCGTCGTACGACAGCATCGGCTACTGGGCGGCCGCGCTGCTGATCGCGATGCGCTTCTTGCAGGGGATGGCGGTCGGCGGCGAATGGGGAGGCGCGGTGCTGATGGCCGTCGAACACGCGCCGAAGGGCCGCAAGGGGCTGTTCGGCAGCCTGCCGCAGACGGGTGTCGGGCTCGGCCTGATCCTGTCGTCGCTCGCGATGGCCGCGGTGGCCGCGCTGCCGGAAGCCGACATGCTGTCGTGGGGCTGGCGGGTGCCGTTCCTCGCGAGCATCGCGCTCGTCGGCCTCGGCTGGTTCATCCGCGCGAAGGTGCCCGAGTCGCCCGACTTCGAGAAGATGCGGCGCCAGGGCAAGGCCGAGAAGTCGCCGGTGACGGCCGCGCTGCGCCGCCATCCGCGCGAAGTGCTGACGATCGTCGGCGCGCGCGCCGCCGAGAACACGTGGTTCTACATGGTCGTCACGTTCGCGCTCGCATACGCGACGCAGCAGCTTCATCTGCCGAAGGCCGAGATGCTGCACGCGATCACGGCCGGCGCCGTGCTGTCGCTCGTCACGATGCCGCTGTGCGGCCACCTGAGCGACCGCATCGGCCAGCGCCGGATGTTCGCGATCGGCCTCGTGCTGATGTGCGCGTTCGCCGCCCCTTTCTTCATGATGCTCGGCACGCAGCAGACGTCGTACGCATGGTGGGCGATCGTGCTCGGCCTCGGCGTCGTGTTCCCGATCCTCTATGCGCCGGAATCGCTGCTGTTCGCTCAGCAGTTCCCGGCGGAAATCCGCTACAGCGGCATCTCGCTGTCGGTGCAGCTCGCCGGCGTGATCGGCGGCGGCTTCGCGCCGATGATCGCGACGTCGCTGCTGAAGGCCGGCGGCGGCCAGCCGCATTACGTCGTTGCGTACCTCGTCGGCTTCGGCGTGTTCGCGCTCGTGTGTACCGCACTGATGCGGCCGCCGCGCGCCTGAGCACGCCAGCTGGCATCCGCCCTAATCCAGTTCGTCCTGCTGTCCGCCGTGCCTGCACGTGCGGCGGATACAGGCTCCCTTTTCAACGCAACACCGCTTCCTTCCCGGAGAGTTCCATGAACGCCGCAGTTCCCCAGACCACCCTCGCCCTGCCCACCGCCAAGCTGCTGATCGACGGTGCGTTCGTCGAATCGCAAAGCGCCGAATGGGGCGACATCGTCAACCCCGCGACGCAGGAAACGATCGGCCGCGTGCCGTATGCGACGCTCGACGAGGTCGACGCCGCGATCGCGTCCGCGCAGCGCGCATTCCAGACGTGGAAGACGACGCCGATCGGCGCACGGCTGCGCATCATGCTGAAGTTCCAGGATCTCGTGCGCCGCAATCTCGAACGGATCGCGCACACGCTGACGGCCGAGCAAGGCAAGACGCTGCCCGACGCTCAGGGCGACATCTTCCGCGGCCTGGAAGTCGTCGAACACGCGTGCTCGATCGGCACGCTGCAGCAAGGCGAATTCGCGGAGAACGTCGCGGGCGGCGTCGATACCTATACGCTGCGCCAGCCGATCGGCGTGTGCGCGGGCATCACGCCGTTCAACTTCCCCGGCATGATTCCGCTGTGGATGTTCCCGATGGCGATCGTGTGCGGCAACACGTTCGTGCTGAAGCCGTCGGAGCAGGACCCGCTGTCGACGATGCAGCTCGTCGAACTCGCGATCGAGGCCGGCGTGCCCAAAGGTGTACTGAACGTCGTGCACGGCGGCAAGACGGCGGTCGACCGCCTGTGCACGCACCCGGACATCAAGGCGATCTCGTTCGTCGGCTCGACGCGCGTCGGCACGCACGTGTACAACCTCGGCAGCCAGCACGGCAAGCGCGTGCAGTCGATGATGGGCGCGAAGAACCACGCGGTGGTGCTGCCCGACGCGCACCGTGAGCAATCGATCAACGCGCTCGTCGGCGCAGGCTTCGGCGCAGCCGGCCAGCGCTGCATGGCGACGTCGGTCGTCGTGCTCGTCGGCCAGGCGCGCGACTGGCTGCCCGAACTCGTCGAGAAGGCGAAGCTCTTGAAGGTGAATGCGGGCGCGGAAGCCGGCACCGACGTCGGCCCGGTCGTGTCGAAGGCCGCGAAGGAACGCATCCTGTCGCTGATCGACGAAGGCGTGAAGGCCGGCGCGAAGCTCGAACTCGACGGCCGCAACGTGAAGGTGCCCGGCTACGAGCGCGGCAACTTCGTCGGCCCGACGATCTTCTCGGGCGTGACGACCGACATGTCGATCTACACGGAAGAAATCTTCGGGCCGGTGGTGGTCGTGCTCGAAGCAGACACGCTCGACGAAGCGATCGCGCTCGTCAACCGCAACCCGATGGGCAACGGCGTCGGGCTGTTCACGCAGAGCGGCGCGGCCGCGCGCAAGTTCCAGAGCGAGATCGACATCGGCCAGGTCGGCATCAACATCCCGATTCCGGTGCCGGTGCCCTACTTCAGCTTCACGGGTTCGCGCGGCTCGAAGCTCGGCGATCTCGGCCCGTACGGCAAGCAGGTCGTGCAGTTCTACACGCAGACGAAGACGGTCACCGCGCGCTGGTTCGACGACGACGCGACGGCCGGTACCGTGAACACGACGATCGCGCTGCGCTGATTGAGGGGCTCGCACATGGAAATCGCATTCATCGGGCTCGGCAACATGGGCGGCCCCATGGCCGCCAACCTGCTCAAGGCCGGCCACGCGCTGACGGTGTTCGACCTCGACGCGAACGCGGTCGACGCCGCGGTGCGCGCGGGCGCGACGGCGGCCGGCTCGCCGCGCGACGCGGCCGCGCGCGGGGCGGTCGTGATCACGATGCTGCCGGCCGCGCAGCACGTGCGCGCCGTCTACCTCGGCGACGACGGCGTGCTGGCCGGCGCGCGCGCGGGCGCGGCGCTGATCGACTGCAGCACGATCGACCCCGGCACCGTGCGCGCGGTGGCGGAAGCCGCCGCGCAGCGCGGCTTCCCGCTCGCCGACGCGCCCGTGTCGGGCGGCACCGGCGGCGCGCAGGCCGGCACGCTGACCTTCATGGTCGGCGCGGACGCCGCGCTGTTCGAGCGCATCCGCCCCGTGCTGCTCGACATGGGCAGGAACGTCGTGCATTGCGGCGGCACCGGCACCGGGCAGATCGCGAAGATCTGCAACAACCTGCTGCTCGGGATCTCGATGATGGGCGTGTCGGAAGCGATGGCGCTCGGCGCCGCGCTCGGGATCGAGCCGGCGGTGCTGGCCGGCATCATCAACACGTCGACCGGCCGCTGCTGGAGCTCGGACACGTACAACCCGTATCCGGGCGTGAACGACGCGGCGCCGGCCGCGCGCGGTTATGCGGGCGGTTTCGCGGCGAACCTGATGCTGAAGGATCTCGGGCTCGCGACCGAAGCCGCACGAAGCGCGCATCAGCCGGTGTGGATGGGCGCGCTCGCGCAGCAGCTCTATCAGTCGATGAGCCAGCAAGGGCTCGGCGCGCTCGACTTTTCCGCGTGCGTGAAGCTGTACGAGGCGCAGCCGGCGTAGCCGACCTGACCAACGCCGGACGTGCGCCGCCCCGCGATGCGCTTGCGCGTATCGCGGGGCGGATTGCATGCGGGGAAGGAAAGCGCAGGTGCAACTTCAGGCGGCGGTCGCACGGCAATGCCGCGTGCCGTTCAACCGCGCGGGTTCGACGCCGTCTCGAAGGTCGGATGGCACTCGAACGCGAGTTCGGAGCGTGCATCGACGCGGCGGCCGCCGGTCAGCGATTCCTGCTTCATGCTCGCGCGCATCCCGCGCTGCGTGCAGTAGTTGGTGGCTTCGTTGACGGCCTTCTCATGGGCGTCGGCCCACGTCGTCGACACGCCGACCGTGCGCGTCGTCACGGTAAATACGTTCGGGTTCGACGTCGCGGTCACGTCGGAAGCGGTTGAACACGCGGCGAGCAAGCATGCGGCAGCCGCGACGGTCAACCATCGCAGGGTTCGAAAAGAAACTGACATGGACATGGGGGCAGGCACACGTCGGCCCGACGTGCATTGAACAACATAGGCGCCAGTATGCCTGCCAGATCGCCGGAGATCATGCCCTTTTCAGTGAACACATTGTTTCTAATGGTTAAACGATGGCTGATTCAGGCAAGATTTACAGTCCGGCACCACGCCCGCTTTCATCCCGTGAGTAGTTTTGCCCTGCCGATGCGTCGTTTCGTGCCCTCACGCCCATGCGCCGGTCAATGCGCGCGCTCCTGCCTGATCCTCGCCGATGCGTCCGCCAGGTTCCGCCACGCCGGCTGCCCCGGCGCATAGCGCGCGCGGATGTATGCGGCGAGTTCGGCCATCTGCCGGTCGTCGAACGCGTCGCCGAAGCCCGGCATATAACCGAGCTGATCGGTGGCCGGCTGGTCGATCCCGTGGTGCAGCACGCGCAGCAGGTTGTCCGGCGCCGCCTGGCTGACGCTCGTGTTGAGCCCCATCAGCGGGCGCACGCCGAAATGCCCGACGCCGCCCGATTCCGCGTGACAGACCGCGCACGCCGCGTCGAATGCGCGGCGGCCGCTCTCGAGGCCGAGCGTCGCGACGGTTTCCGCGCCGCGTGCCTGCCGGGCTGCCGCATCGGCGGCCACCGCGGCGTCGACCGGCGGCGACAGCGACGTCAGATAGTGCGCAATCGCCCGCACGTCAGTCTCCGGCAGCGACGCGAGCCCCGCGACGACGGGCGCCATCGGCCCGGCCGCGACGCCGTGCTGCGCGGAGAAGCCCGTGCGCAGGTAGTCGAACAGCGCGCCTTCGGTCCACGGCACCGGTGCGGCCGGCGACGCGACGAGCGGCGGTGCGACCCATCCTTCCGCTTCGCCCCCCGACAGGTACGCGAAGCCGCCCTTCTCCGCGCCCAGCGCGTTGCGCGGCGTGTGGCACGCGCCGCAGTGCCCGGCGCCGTCGACCAGATACTTGCCGCGATTCCACATCGCGGAGCGTGCCGGGTCCGGCGCGAACGGCCGCGCGTCGTGAAACAGCCAGTTCCAGCCGGCGACGAGCCGCCGCTGGTCGAGCGGAAACGGCAGCTTCGTCTTCGGCGGCACGTGCTTCACCGGCGGCTGCGACATCAGGTACGCATAGAGCGCGAGCAGGTCCGGCTCGCTCAGCTTCGCGAACGCCGTGTACGGGAACGCCGGGTACAGGTGCGTGCCGTCGCGCGAGATGCCTTCGCGCATCGCACGCGCGAACGCCGGATACGACCACGTGCCGATGCCGGTTTCCGGATCGGGCGTGAGGTTCGTCGTGTAGATCGTGCCGAACGGCGTATCGAGCGCGAGCCCGCCCGCGTTGGTCGCGCCGCCGGGCGCGGTGTGGCACACCGCGCAATCACCTGCGAGTGCGACCTGGCGGCCGCGTTCGAGCGTCGCCGCGCTCCACATCGCGCCGTCTGCGCCGCCGGGCGTGACAGGCGCGATCGGTGCGGGCCCCGGCAGGATCGCGCACGCGAGCCCGATCAGCCCGCCGACCACGCCGCCCGCGCCGCCGCCGGCCAGCCAGCGGCGCCAGCGCGAAACGCGGCGCGGCGTGACATGCGGCCCGTCGCCGCAATCGACCGGCGCCGGCTGCGCGAGGGCCGCGCGAATACGCACGGCATCGAACGGCGGTGCGCGAAAACGCACGCCCGTCGCGTCGTACAGCGCGTTCGCGATCGCCGCCGCGGCCGGTGCCGCCGCCTGCTCGATCCGGCGCGCATCGTGCGCGGACAGTTCGCCGTGCGCGCGATGCGCCGCGTCGTCGAACGCAACCAGTTCATGCGCGATCGCGTCCGGCTGCGCACCGGCATCGCTCTCGTCGTGCGCGGGCCGCGCCGACAACCGCGCGCCCATCACGCGCGAAATCGCCGCCTCGATCTGCCACGCGGGCAAACCGGCCATCGACGCGTCGCCCGGCTCGCCGGCACCTTGCCCGGCCACGACGCGCCGCACCGCGACGTCGCCCGTCGCGCGGTCGACATCGAGATCGACGACCCATGCGGACCAGCGCGTGTCGACGTCATGTGCGGCATCTGCTGCCGGTGGTTCGTCGCCGGACGGTGCCGCAAGCGCGCCGGCGCCATCGAATGCGAAGCCGCGACCGCTGACGCGCGAACGCGCGTTCGCGTCGGCCGCGACCGGCGCGCCCCATGCGGCGCGTTCGCTGACCATCCGGATAATCTCGCGCGGCCCCGCATCCCGCGATGCATCGAGATGCTGCAGCCGCAACGCGACCGGGTCGCGCCGCAACGCACCCGCGAGTTCGTCGACGAAGGATTCGCGGGCGAACACGTGCGCATGACCGGGAATTGCATGATCGACGTCGGCCAGTTCGATCGACGTCTGCGCGTGCCGGTAGACGAACGGCGATGCGAGGCCGGAATGCTTGCCCTCGATCGTCGAACTGCGAAGATCGTCCGTTACCGCGGACACCGTGCTAACCGCCTGCGCGCGGTAGCGCCAGCTCGTCATCCGCCCGTCGGGCGCGATCCGCGTTTCGACATCGAGCGATGCGTGCGTGCGCGTATCGCCGACCGGCCATTCGTAGCGTGCGTGATGCGTATGCGATGCGTCCGCGGCGCCTTCGTCGCGCGGCTCGTGCGCCGCCACGCGCTCCGGCCCGACGGGCAGGCCCAGGTCATGTTTCATCGCCGTCCCGCAGATAGCGTGCGGCGCGATGCACGGCCCGGATGATTTCGAGGTGCGTGCCGCAGCGGCACAGGTTGAAACGCAGCGCGTCGCGGATCGCAGCATCGTCCGGCGCGGGGTTGCGGTCGAGCAGCGCCTTCGTGCTCATGATCATCCCGTTCAGGCAATAACCGCATTGCGCGGCCTGCTCGTCGATAAACGCGCGCTGGATCGGATGCGGCTCGGCGAGCGACCCCAGCCCTTCCAGCGTCGTGACGTCGCGCCCGCTCGCGGCGGCGGCCGGCACCACGCACGAACGCGTCGCCTGCCCGTCGACGAGCACCGTGCACGCGCCGCACTGCCCGAGCCCGCAGCCGTATTTCGGGCCGTTGAGCGCGCAGTCGTTGCGCAGGACCAGCAGCAGCGGCGCGTCGGGCGCGGCATCGTCGAAGGTGTGCGGCGTGCCGTTCACGCGAAACGCCAGCGGCCACGACGGAGAAGCGGAATGGGACATGAATGGATCCGGAATGCGGCGGGCGGGCAGAGGGCCGGCCGACGGCGTGCGCTGCCGCTGGCTGGCGCACGCCTGACGACATATAACACGCCGAAAAACACGGGTTCCGGCGCATCGATCCCCGCGACGGCGAAGCGCCGGCCGGCGCGGGAATCGCGCGCGCGTCAGGCCGCGGCCGCCACGTTGTTGCGCGACGGCGAGACGAGCGGCACGTCGAACACGTCGTAGCCGAACACCCACGACGGATCCTCGTTCGTGCGCAGCCACGTGTTGTTGTGCGACACGAGCTGCACCTTCGACGCGCGCGCCGCGCGATTCGCCTCGTACAGCGCGAACGCACCCGCGTAGTCGCCGATACCGACTTCGTCGAGACAGCGCGCGAGCATCGCCGCATCCTCGATCGCCATCGCCGCGCCCTGCGCCATGTGCGGCTTCATCGGATGGCACGCGTCGCCGAGCAGCACGAGGCGGCCGCGGCTCCACAGCGGCAGCGGATCGCGTTCGAGCAGCGGCCACTTGGTGATCGACGGCGACACGTCGATCAGGTGCTGGATGTCGGCATGGAAACCCGCGAACGCGTCGCGCATCTCGTCGCGGCTGCTGTCGACCATCGACACGCCTTCGGGCCATTCGGCCTGCGGCACGCCGGTCACGTAGTAATACTCGTCGCGCTTCTCGGTCACGTAGTAGACCATCATGTGGCGATCCTCCGACCACCACTTCACGCACATGTCGTACGGCTTGTTGCCGAGCAGCGATGCCGGAAACACCGCGCGGTGCGCGACATAACCCGTATAGCGCGGCGGTTCCGCGCCGAGCAGGTGCTCGCGGATCCGCGAATTCACGCCGTCCGCGCCGATCACGATGTCGGCCGTCTCGACGCTGCCGTCGGAGAACGTCAGGCGCACCGCGTCGCCGGTGTCCTCCACCGATGCGAGCCGCTTGCCGAAGCGGATCGTGCCTGGCGTCACCGCCTGCGTCATCAATGCGTGGAAATCGCCGCGATGCACGGTCAGGTAGCTCGCGCCGTAGGTCTTGCGCGCGTAGTCGCCGAGCGGGATCTGCGCGAGCACGTCGGCTGTCTGCCAGTCGCGGCTGTACCAGAAATCCGGATGCGAACCCATCGTGTCCAGCGCGTCCTCGCAGCCGATGCGCCGCATGATCTTCATCACGTTCGGACCGAGATGGATGCCCGCGCCGAGGCGCGAGAACGCCGGCGCCTGCTCGTACAGCGCGACGTCGTAGCCGCCGCGCTGAAGCAGCGCCGCGGCGGCCGTGCCGCCGAGACCGGCGCCGATGATTGCGATACGGGGTGTGCTCATGCGGATCTCCTGATCGTGGGCCCGTCGCCGAACGCGGCACGAGAACGGGCGGATTGAATGGCGTTTATTTAGCGTACACACTCAATTTATTCAGGACAAGAGGATTGTTGATCGCTGCAATCGTATTCGGGAAAACACCAATAAATTCTCGAATTCACCTACACAAAAACGTTCAACACGCGTCGATCATCATTTTGATCCATTGCCATTTTCAAATGTACACACTAGACTTTTCTCGAAATCCGGCGATCCCGCGCCAGCGTGCCGCCCCTCCCTTACCGACACGGAGCCTCCCGTCATGAGCAAGACCTACCGCATCGGCCAGATCGTGCCGAGTTCCAACACGACAATGGAAACCGAGATCCCCGCGATGCTGCGGTTGCGCGAAGCGATCCGCCCCGAGCGCTTCACGTATCACTCGAGCCGGATGCGGATGAAGAAGGTCGTCAAGGAGGAACTGGCGGCGATGGATGCCGAATCCGACCGCTGCGCGGTCGAACTGAGCGACGCGCGCGTCGACGTGCTCGGCTACGCATGCCTCGTCGCGATCATGGCGATGGGGCACGGCTATCACCGCGTGTCGCAGGCGCGCCTGACGAAGCACACGGCCGACAACGGCGCGCAGGCGCCCGTGCTGACGAGCGCGGGTGCGCTCGTCGACGCGCTGAAGGTGATCGGCGCGAAGCGCATCGTCGTCGTCGCGCCGTACATGAAGCCGTTGACGGAACTCGTGGTCGACTACATCCGCAACGAAGGCTTTGAAGTGCTCGGCTACCGCGCGCTGGAAATTCCCGACAACCTCGACGTCGGCCGTCACGATCCGGCGCGCCTGCCCGACATCGTGAAAACGCTGCCGTACCAGGACGCCGACGCGATCGTGCTGTCCGCGTGCGTACAGATGCCGTCGCTGCCGGCCGTCGCGAAGGTCGAGGCGATGACGGGCAAGCCGGTGATCACGGCCGCGATCGCGACCACCTACGCGATGCTGCGCGAGCTCGACCTCGAGCCGGTCGTGCCCGGCGCCGGCGCGCTGCTGTCCGGCGCGTACTGAACGCCACCCTTCCGACGGAGTCCATTCATGCCCTCGACTTTCCTGTACGGCGCGAACATCCGCGCGAACGGCATTCGCCAGCACTACCTGCGCTACGGCGGCGCGACCGGCGCGCGTGCATCGCGCCCTGCGATCGTGCTGATTCCCGGCATCACGAGCCCCGCGATCACGTGGGGCTTCGTCGGCGAAACCTTCGGCGCGGCGTTCGACACCTATGTGCTCGACGTACGCGGACGCGGGCTGTCCGACGCGTCGCCGTCGCTCGACTACAGCCTCGATGCGCAGGCCGACGACGTCGCGGCGCTCGTCGCCGCGCTCGGCCTGCCGCGCACGAGCCTCGTCGGCCATTCGATGGGCGCGCGGATCGCCGCGCGCGCGGCGCGGCGCGGCATCCGCGGGCTCGCATCCGTCGTGCTCGTCGATCCGCCCGTGTCGGGCCCGAACCGCCGCGACTATCCGGGCAAGCTGCCGTGGTATATCGACTCGATGGCGCTCGCGCGCGCCGGCACCGACGCCGAAGGCATGCGCGCGTTCTGCCCGACCTGGACCGATGCAGAACTGCAGTTGCGCGCCGAGTGGCTGCATACCTGCGACGAGCGCGCGGTGCGCGCGAGCTACGAAGGATTCCATACCGACGATTTCCATGCGGACGCCGCGCAACTGGCCGTGCCGTCGCTGCTGATCACGGCCGAACGCGGCGACGTGGTGCGCGACGACGATGTCGCGCAACTGCAGCGCGCGACGCCGTCGATGCGGCACGTGCGCGTGCCCGACGCCGGCCACATGATCCCGTGGGACAACGCGCCGGGCTTCTACGCGGCGTTCGGCGACTTCCTCGGCACGCCGCTCGCGGCCTGATCGCTCGGCGCCCGCCCCTTTTCCCTCACGCCTTTACCGGAGCCGACGATGCCAGTCAGCGACACCCAACTGATCGACGCGTGGAAGCAGGTGCTCACGCTGTCGCGCCTCGAACCGGGCCAGACCGTCACGATCCTGACGAGCGCGGCCACCCACCCGCAGACGCTGTCGTGCGCGCTGATCGCGACGCAATCGATGGGCGCGATCGTCAACCGGCTCGACCTGCCGCCGGTCAACGGCGAGAAAGCGTTCAGCCGCGACCCGCTCGCATATCTCGGCACGACGCCGCTGACCGGCAACAAGGCCGCGATCGCCGCGCTGCGCGAGAGCGACCTCGTGCTCGACCTGATGACGCTGCTGTTCTCGCCGGAACAGCACGAGATCCTGAAATCCGGCACGAAGATCCTGCTCGCGGTCGAGCCGCCCGAAGTGCTCGTGCGGATGGTGCCGACGCCGGCCGACCGCACGCGCGTGCTCGCCGCGGCGAAGCAAATCGCCGCCGCCCGCGAGATGCGCGTGACGTCTGCGGCCGGCACCGCACTCACCTGCCCGCTCGGCGATTTCCCGCCGACCGCCGAATACGGCTTCGTCGACGCGCCCGGCCGCTGGGATCACTGGCCGAGCGGCTTCGCGCTGACCTACCCGAACGACCGCACCGCACGCGGCACGATCGTGATCGATCGCGGCGACATCCTGCTGCCGCAGAAGCACTACGTAAGCGAGCCGATCGCGCTGACCGTCGAAGGCGGTTATGCGACGCGCATCGAAGGCGGCGTCGACGCCGACCTGCTGCGCGACTACATGGAGACGTTCGCGGACCCCGAAGGCTATGCGATCTCGCATATCGGCTGGGGGCTGCAGCCGCGGGCGCGCTGGTCGACGCTCGGGCTGTACGACCGCGAGGCGACGATCGGGATGGACGCGCGCGCGTTCGAGGGCAACTTCCTGCTCTCGCTCGGCCCGAACAACGAAGGCGGCGGCAACCGCACGACCACCTGCCACATCGACATTCCGCTGCGCCGCTGCACGGTCGAACTCGACGGCGAGACCGTCGTGCGCGACGGCCGCGTGACCGATCAACCCGTGTGACCGACGAGCGCCCGACACCATGAACGATCTTTCCCACCACGCCGAAGCGAACGTCTACCGCCAGCAGGGTTTCGGTACGCCGCTGCCGCCGCACGGCAACATCGGCCTGCTGATCGTCGATTTCGTGGTCGGCTTCGCCGATCCCGCGACGTTCGGCGGCGGCAACATCGCACCGGCGATCGCGCGCACGACCCGTGCGCTCGCGCTGGCGCGCGAACGCGGCTGGCCCGTCGCGCACAGCCGCATCGTGTACGCGGACGACGGCAGCGACGACAACGTGTTCTCGCTGAAGGTGCCCGGCATGGCGACGCTGACCGAGCACCATCCGAACAGTGCGATCGTGCCCGAACTCACACCCGCAGCCGGCGAACTCGTCGTGCGCAAGACCGTGCCGTCGGCGTTCTTCGGCACCCAGCTCGCACCCTGGCTTGCGCAGCGCGCGGTGCAGACGCTGCTCGTCGCCGGCGCCGTGACGAGCGGCTGCGTGCGCGCGAGCGTCGTCGATGCGATGTCGCACGGGTTCCGCCCGCTCGTGCTCGCCGATTGCGTCGGCGATCGCGCGATCGCACCGCACGACGCGAACCTGTTCGACATGCAGCAGAAATATGCGGCCGTGATGCCGCTCGACGACGCGGTCGCAGCAATCGACGCCCTACAGGCACACGCGCGCTGAGTGGCGACGGATCTCGGGCGGCGCATGCGTCGCCCGCGATTGACGCTGCGCTTTTGGCGGCCTAGATTGGTTCGTCGCGCGCCGCCCGAACCCTCCCCGACGCAACCGGTCGCCGGCCGCGCCGCTCCCGACAGGACACCTCCCCCGTGAACCGCTCCGAACTGCTCGTGCGCAACGGCTGCCTGACCGTGATCCGGCCGCCCGCGCCGCCCGTCAAGCCGGCGCCCGGCCAGCCGGGCAGCCTGTCGTCCTACGTGCCGGCGCTGCCCGAAGTCTTCGTCGCGATTCTCGACGATGGCCGCATCCTCGCGTTCAACGGACACGTCGATCTCGGCACCGGCATCCGCACGTCGCTCGCGCAGATCGTCGCCGAAGAACTCGACGTGCCGGCCGCGCGCGTGACGATGGTGCTCGGCGACACGGCCACGACACCGAACCAGGGCCCGACCATCGCGAGCGCAACGATCCAGATTTCCGCGACGCCGCTGCGCTGCGCGGCCGCGCAGGCGCGCCACGCGCTGCTGGCACTCGCCGCCGAGCGATTCGGTGTCGACGCGGAGCGGCTGGCCATCGGCGACGGGACCATTTCGGCAGACGAACAAACGGCGACGTTCGCGGCGCTCGTCGCCGCGCGTCGCATCGCGCTGACGCTGGACCTGAACACACGCACGAAGGATCCCGCGCTGTACCGGATCGTCGGCAAGTCGTCGCCGCGCGTCGACCTGCCCGCGAAAGCGACCGGCCAGCTCACGTTCGTGCACGACATGCGCGTACCGGGCATGCTGCACGGCCGTGTCGTGCGGCCGCCGTATGCTGGCCACGACAGCGGGCCGTTCGTCGGCACCTCGCTCGTCGACGTCGATCGCGCGTCGGTCGCCGACGTGCCGGGGCTGGTGGCCGTCGTCTCGATCGGCGATTTCGTCGGCGTGGTCGCCGAGCGCGAGGAACATGCGATCCGCGCGGCGCGCCAGTTGCGCGTGACGTGGCGGCCCCATGCCGCGCTGCCGCCGCTCGACGAGCCGGCCGCCGCGATCGCCGCCGCGCCGGCCAAGCGCCGCGTGCTGCTCGACGAAGGCGATGTCGACGCGGCGCGCGCGCAGCCCGGCACGATCACGCTGTCGCGCACCTATGCGTGGCCGTTCCAGATGCACGGCTCGATCGGCCCGTCATGCGCGCTCGCCGATTACCGGGAACCGGGCGACGGCCGGATCACCGTATGGTCCGGCACGCAGAATCCCGTATCGCTGCGCTACGACCTCGCGACGCTCGTCGCGCGCGACGAAGCCGATTTCGACATCGTGCGGATGGAAGCGGCCGGCTGCTACGGCCGCAACGGCGCGGACGACGTGTGCGGCGACGCGCTGCTGCTGTCGCGCGCGGTCGGCCGCCCGGTGCGCGTGCAGTTGTCGCGTGCGGACGAGCATCTGTGGGAACCGAAAGGCGCCGGCCAGTCAATGCAGGTAACCGGCACCGTCACCCGAGACGGCCGCCTGCTCGGCTATGACTTCACGACGCGCTATCCGTCGAACGACGCGCCGCTGCTCGCGGCCTTGCTGACCGGCACGATCGCGCCCGAGCCGCGCGTGTTCGAGATGGGCGATCGCACGGCCGTATCGCCGTACGCGAGCCCGCATCGCCGCTTCGTCTGCGAGGATCTCGCGCCGCTCGTGCGCGCGTCGTGGCTGCGCGGCGTGTCGGCGCTGCCGAACTCGTTCGCGCACGATGCGTTCGTCGACGAATGCGCGGCGTTGACGGGCGTCGATCCGCTCGCGTTCCGGCTGCGCCATCTGCAGGACTCGCGCGCGGCCGAACTGCTGCAGGCAGTGGCCGACCGCGCGGGCTGGACGCCGCGCACGACGCACACGCGTCGCGAACACGAACGCGACGGCGCGCGGCTCGCGCGCGGCCGCGGCGTCGCGTATGCGCGCTACGTGCACAGCCGCTTCCCCGGCTTCGGCGCCGCGTGGTCAGCATGGATCGTCGACCTGAGCGTCGATCGCGTGTCGGGCGAGATACGCATCGAACGCGTGACGGTCGGCCAGGACACCGGCACGATGATCAACCCGGATGGCGTGCGCCATCAAATCCACGGCAACGTGATCCAGGTATTGAGCCGCACGCTGAAGGAGCGCGTGCGGTTCGCGGACGGCAAGGTCGCGTCGCGCGAATGGGCGAGCTATCCGATCCTGACGTTCGCGGAAGTGCCGGACGTCGATGTCGTGCTGATGCCGAGGCAAGGCGAGCCGCCGCTCGGCGCGGGCGAATCGGCATCGGTGCCGGGCCCGGCCGCGATTGCGAACGCGCTGTTCGATGCGACCGGCGTGCGGTTCTACGCGCCGCCGTTTACACCCGAAGCGGTGCGAGCCGCGCTGCGCGAGGCAGGCCGGCTGATGCGCGCCGACGAAGCCGGCACGCCTGCAACCGCCGGCGCGGCGTAGGCCCGGCCGGCGCCCGGCGTGTGCATCACGCCTCGCCGTCTTCTTCCATCATCTTGCGCAGCAGGAACTGCAGCGCGACCCGCTCGCCCGGATTGAGCGAGCCATACGTGCGCTCGGTCACCTGCCGTGCAAACGGCACCGTGCGGTCGATCAGCGCGAGGCCGGTCGCGGTTGCGCGCACGATCAGCTTGCGGCCGTCGTTCGGGTCGGGCAGCACCTCGATCAGCGCACGCGCCTTCAAGCGCTCGACGACGCCGCGAATCGTCGCCTGGTCGATCGCGGTCGCCTTGACGATGTCGTTCAGCGAGCACGCCTGGCGCTCCTTGACCGCGCACAGCGTCACGAACTGCGCGGCCGTGAGATCCGAATCGGGGATCGCTTCCTGGAAGATCGACACGTGCCGCTGATACGCTCGGCGCAGCAGATGTCCGACCTGGTCGTGAAAGTCGTAGGAATCCTTGGAAGACGCCATGAAAGTAAAGGCCCGTGCCGCATGCAAATGAAAGGCAAGCAGTGTACACCCTCAATTCGGCGCAACCCGCGGCCGGGTGCCCGCTTCATTGCGGTGCATCAGGATTCGCGGCACCCGGCACGCATCGCGCCTGACGATCGCCTGACAGTGGCGGATCACCGGCAGATACCGTCGCCGAACAGTTGCCCCGTGCGTCCGAACCTGCTGCCGCACGTGCATTTGCGCGCCGCGACAAGCTTTCGCGCACACACTTCGCTTTTGAGCGCATACGCACGAATTTCGTGCATGCTTCCGCGCGTTTACAGGGCATTTCCACAGGCGTTTTCGATCGTCCAGAACCCTATCAAAAGCTCGGTTTTTCTCATGCAATCGCTTACCTCGGAGCGGCCGGATTCATGCCAGTTCGATTCGGTATTTTCTAGTGTGTACGCTATTTAATTGCCGTGATATACAGACTCCGGTGCGCGGCGAAATGTCCGTCCGCGTCGATCGGCCACCCATTCATCCGTCACACTCGAACAGGGGCAATCCCATGTCTACCGCACACCCGAGCTCCGCCGTTTCCCCCGACGACGCGCTGCACGGCAATCTCTACCGCAAGGTCACGCTGCGCCTGATCACCCTCTTCTGCCTGTGTTACTTCGCGGCCTATCTCGACCGCATCAACATCGGGCTCGCAAAACTCCAGATGCTCGACGCGCTGAAATTCAGCGATACCGTGTACGGCCTCGGCGCCGGCCTGTTCTTCGCCGGCTACATCCTGTTCGAAGTCCCAAGCAACCTGGTGCTGCAGCGCGTCGGCGCGAAGCTGTGGATCGCGCGGATCATGATCACGTGGGGCCTGCTGTCGGGTGCGACGATGTTCGTGCACACGCCGATGCAGTTCTATATCGTGCGCTTTCTGCTCGGCGCCGCCGAAGCCGGCTTCCTGCCGGGCGTGCTGCTGTACCTGACACAGTGGTATCCCGATGCGCGCCGCGCGCGGATCGTCGCACTGTTCATGGTCGGCCTGCCGCTGTCGAGCATGATCGGCAGCCCGATCTCCGGCTGGATCATGCGCGCGTTCGACGGCACGCACGGTCTCGGCGGCTGGCAGTGGCTGTTCCTGCTCGAAGCGCTGCCGTCGGTACTGCTCGGCTTCGCGGTGCTGCGCTGGCTGCCCAACGGCATCGAATCCGCACAATGGCTGAACGCCGATGAAAAGCGGGCGCTGCGCACGAATCTCGACGCCGATCCGTCCGGCAACAAGAGTCACGCGCTCGGCAAGGCCTTCTCCGATCCGAAGGTATGGGCGCTCGGCCTGATCGACCTGTGCGTGCTGCTCGGCCTGTATGCGGTGAGCTTCTGGCTGCCGACGATCCTGCGCGACACCGGCGTGAAGGACGCGTATCACATCGGCTGGCTGATGGTGATCCCGAATGCCGCGGCCGTGCTCGCCACGCTGTATTGCGGCGCGAGCTCGGATCGTGCGCGCGAACGCCGTTGGCATATCGTCGTACCGTTCATGGTATCGGCCGTCGCGCTGGCGATCGCGGCCTCGTCGTCGCACGGCACGCTCGGGACGGTGCTGCTGTTTTCGCTGATCAACGCAGGCGCGGCCGCCGCGATGCCGGTCGTCTGGGCGCTGCCGTCCACGTTCCTGAAGGGCTCGGCCGCGGCCGGCGGGATCGCGTTCGCGTGCTCGATCGCGAACCTCGGCGGGTTCGGCAGCACCTACTTCATCGGCTGGCTGCGCGACACTTTCCATTCGCAAAGCGCGGGGCTGTACGGCTTCGCCGCGTGCATGCTGGTCGGCTGCGCACTCGCGCTCGCGTATCCGGCCAGGCTCGTGAACCGCTGACGCATCGCGTCGCCTGCCGCGACGCTGTCTTTTTTACACCCGCCCGCGTCAGGCTCGTTCGCCACACGCCCCCTCGTTTCGCGCCCGCGCCGCCACCCCACGCGCGCGGGCGCGGGTTTCCCGCCTCCGTCGACCGCGCAGGCACATCGCTTGCGCCATCCACGCGCCCGCCTCCCCGGCGGACAGCATCCTTCACCCAACCTGCGCTGCGCACCGCGCGAACCAGCGCGGCGTTCCCGCATCGCCAGCAGGTTCCCTGAACGAGAGGACGACATGAAATCAATACGAACACTGGTGGCCCTGTGCTCCGTCATTTCCGTGCTCGCGGCGTGCGGCGGCGACGGCAACGACGTCGGCACCGAACTCGGCATCTCGAAGCCGCAGGCGCGCTTCATCAACGCGGTCCCGGCCGGGCCGAATCTCGACTACTACCTGAATGCGAAGATCGACCAGTCGGGCGTCGCGTACAAGGGCGTGACGCGCTATCACGACATCGACTCGGGCACGCAGAACGCGAGCTACGACATCTCGGGCACGACGACGACCATCGCCGCGCAGTCGTTCAGCGCGGCGAACGGCCATCACTACACGACGATCGCGCTGCCAAGCAAATCGTCGGCGATTTCCGTCATCGACGATCCGTACAACAAGGGCCTGCTGTCGGACAAGGCACGCGTGCGCAGCTTCAACGCGTCGCCGAACACGCAGAACGTCGACGTATACGTCGTTCCGCCCGGCACCGACATCACGACGCAAAGCCCGACGCTGGCGGGCGCGGCCTACCAGAACGCGGTGCCGGCATCGACGCAGGATTCGATCTACCTCAATGGCGGCAGCTACCAGGTGATCGTTACGGTGGCCGGCAGCAAAGCGCCGATCCTCAAGACCGCGCCGGTCACCATCAACAACAACGCCGACTGGCTGCTCTTGACGATTCCGTCGGGCGGGATCGGCGACGTGACGCCGAACGACATTCACGTGCTCGTTGCACAGGGCAACGACGCCGATACGTCGGCACTGGAACTGGGCCCGCAGTAAGGGCTCCAAGCGGCCGCGGCGGCCGGTGCGGTTGCGCCGGCCGCCGGACCTCGAGCCTCGGTGTCAGTCGACCCGCTCGAGACGGATCACATGCTCGGCGCGCGTGCCGGTGCCGTGCTCGACATCGATATCGCCGACATGGCGCACGCGCCAGCCCGGCCGCGTCGCGATCTGCGGCAGGTTGCCGGACGGGCGGCTCTCGATCCCGCCGAGCCCTTCGTCGGGCGTATCGACCGCGTCGTCGAGCGACGCATTCGAATGGATCACGTTGTCGTGCCACTCCGACGCGCCTGCGGCGGCTTCCATGCCCTTGCCGTCGACGTCGACCGTGTTGTCGGTCATCGCCATGTTCGCGTTGTCGAGCGTGACGATCCGGCCGGCCGCGCGTCGCACTGGGTCGCCGCTGTCGACCGCGTGCGCGCCAACGTCGATCGGCGGCAGGCCGGTCGGCATTTTCCCCGCGACCGCCTCCGGCGTCAGCGGGTGCCGCGCCACCTCGGCGGCCTGGGTCGCCGCGTCGGGCATGTCGCCGGCCGCCGGCGTCCTTATCGGGCTCTTCTCGATCTGTTCCCGCTGCTTTTGCGGGTCAGGGTTCGATTCCGCGTTTTGCATCGCACCTCCTGTCCGACCGGCGTGCGCCGGCTCGGGCCGTCGCCGCCGGTCCTGAAATCGCTTCAACGATCCTTGCAAATCTTTCATGCGCACGGCCGCGCACACGCGCGCCACCCCGCGCACGTGCGAAGCCCGCACGGCACTCGACCCGCGAACGACGCGCCCGTGCGCGGCTTGCGCGCCGTCCGCCCAGTCGTTCAGCCGCCCCGTCAGCCGCCGCTCGCGCCGCCCGGCGCGGAAGCCGCGCCCGGCATGCTTGCGGCGCTTCCGGCCGCTCCGCTGCCCGGCATGCCCGACGGTGCGGTGGACGGCGCGGCCGACATGCCGCTCGTTGCGCCCGACTCGCCGCTGTCGCTCTTCTTCTGACAACCCGCGCCTGCCGCAAGGCCCGCGATCAGGATGCCGGCGAAGACGGCTCGCGATACATGACGAAATGAATATCGCTGCATGACACCTCCGCTGATGTCGATGTGGATGGAGCCCGCTGGCGAGCAATTCGCATGCCGCGCCCGGCCACCGCAGCCGACAGCATTCCATTCATTTTTCAAATGACGCCCAGCCGAATATTTAATTTCCCATCATCGCGCCGGCCACCCATACTCGCGAACAAATCCGAGACATAAGGTCCACGGCGGCCGGGCCGGCACTGCGTGTACACGCAGCCGGTTTCGCGCCCCGCACATGGAAGGAGACAACGGCGTGCAACTGGAAGCCACTCACCGCCCGGGCCTCGTGCTCGGCACGGACGACGCACCGCATCGAACCGACACGGCTACGCGCGACCCCGCGCTGAGCCCGCGGCTGCACAACCCCGACCTCGCGCCGACCAGGGCCGAGGGCCGGACCTGGGGCCGCTACAGCATCTTTGCGCTGTGGACCAACGACGTGCACAACATCGCGAACTACTCGTTCGCGATCGGGCTGTTCGCGCTCGGCCTGTCGGGCTGGCAAATGCTCGCATCGCTCGCGATCGGCGCGGTGCTCGTGTACTGCTTCATGAACCTCACCGGCTACATGGGCCAGAAGACCGGCGTGCCGTTCCCGGTGATCAGCCGGATGAGCTTCGGCATCTATGGCGCGCTGTTGCCCGCGATGATCCGCGCGGTGATCGCGATCGCTTGGTTCGGCATCCAGACCTATCTCGCGTCCGTCGTGCTGCGCGTGCTGCTCACCGCGATCTGGCCGGGCCTCGCCGCATTCGACCAAAACGCGATCTTCGGGCTGTCGACGCTCGGCTGGATCACGTTCGTCGCGATCTGGCTCGTGCAGATCGGCATCCTCACATACGGGATGGAAATGGTCCGCAAATACGAGGGACTCGCCGGCCCGGTGATCCTCGTCACGACGCTGTCGCTCGCCGCGTGGATGTTCGGCCGTACGGGCGGCCATCTCGCGATGTCGATCGGCAAGCCGATGACCGGCGTGAAAATGTGGACGGAGATCTTCGCGGGCGGTTCGCTGTGGCTCGCGATCTACGGCACGCTGGTGCTCAACTTCTGCGATTTCGCCCGCTCGTCGCCGAGCGCGAAGACGGTGCGCGTCGGCAACTTCTGGGGCCTGCCGGTGAACATCCTCGTGTTCGCGACGATCAGCTTCGTGCTCGCCGGTGCGCAGTTCAAGCTGAACGGCCAGATCATCCACAGTCCGACGGAAATCATCGCGACGGTGCCGAACAAGCTGTTCCTCGTGCTCGGCTGCCTCGCATTCCTGATCGTGACGGTCGCCGTGAACATCATGGCGAACTTCGTCGCGCCGGCGTTCGTGCTGACGAGCCTCGCGCCGCACCGCCTGTCGTTCCGCCGCGCGGGCCTGATCAGCGCGACGATCGCCGTGCTGATCCTGCCGTGGAACCTGTACAACAGCCCGATTGTGATCGTCTACTTCCTGTCCGGCCTCGGCGCGCTGCTCGGCCCGCTGTACGGGATCATCACGGTCGACTACTGGCTCGTGCGCAAGCAGCGCGTAAACGTGCCCGATCTCTATACCGAAGCGCCGACCGGCACCTATTTCTACACGCGCGGCGTGAACCGCAAGGCGCTCGCGGCGCTCGTGCCTTCCGCGCTGATCTCGATCACGCTCGCGGTCGTGCCGGCCTTCGGTGCGATGACGCCGTTCTCCTGGCTGCTCGGCGCGGCCATCGCGGGCAGCGTGTACTGGCTGCTGGCCGATCGCAAACGGCAATACGACGAGCGCTCGGGCGAACACATCGCGGTCGCCTGCGCGCAACACTGAACCCACGCATACGGAGTGCCCGATGAGGATCCTGGTAGTCAACGTCAACACGACCGAGTCGATCACCGACGCGATCGCCGCGCAGGCGCAGGCCGCCGCGTCGCCCGGCACGGAGATCGTCGGGCTGACGCCGCGCTTCGGCGCGGAGTCGGTCGAAGGCAACTTCGAGAGCTACCTCGCGGCGATCGCCGTGATGGATCGCGTGTTGAGCTACGACGAGCCGTACGACGCGGTGATCCAGGCCGGCTACGGCGAACACGGCCGCGAAGGCCTGCAGGAACTGCTGACCGTGCCCGTCGTCGACATCACCGAAGCGGCCGCGAGCATCGCGATGCTGCTCGGCCATCGCTACTCGGTCGTCACGACACTCGACCGCACGGTGCCGCTGATCGAGGATCGCCTGAAGCTCGCCGGGCTCGACGCGCGCTGCGCGTCGGTGCGCGCGAGCGGCCTCGCGGTGCTCGAGCTCGAAGAGAACCCGGCCCGCGCGATCGAGTCGATCGTCGGACAGGCGCAGCGCGCGGTGAAGGAGGATCGCGCGGAAGTGATCTGCCTCGGCTGCGGCGGAATGGCCGGCCTCGACCGGCAGATCGAGGAATGCACGGGCGTGCCGGTGGTCGACGGCGTATCGGCCGCGGTCGCGCTCGCCGAGTCGCTGGTACGCTTGAAGCTGAAGACGTCGAAGGTCCGCACGTATGCGCCGCCGCGTCCGAAGCGGATCGTCGGCTGGCCGGGGACCTTCGCAAAATGACGGGCCGCCGGCCGGCCGCCGCGTCGCGCTCGGGCATCGTGTCGCCGGGAGGCGTATCGGCATGCGGGACCCGCTAGACCCGAATGCCCCGCCCTTCGACGCGTCCGCCGCCACGGACGTGCTCGACGTACTGGATGCGCGGCTGATGCGCATCCTGCTGGTGCTGCTGACCGAGCGCACCGTGTCGCGCGCGGCCGTGCGCCTGAACATGTCGCAGCCGGCGACGAGCGCCGCGCTCAAGCGCCTGCGCACGCTGCTCGGCGATCCGCTGCTCGTGCGCAGCCGCTACGGGATGGTGCCGACCGAGTTCGGCGCGCGGCTGATCGAACCGCTGCGCAACGCGCTGCGCGTGATCGACTTCATTCGCATCCAGCAACCGACGTTCGACGCGCGCACGTCGGTGCGCACCTACCGGATCGGCTGCCCCGATTACCTGAACGTGCTGTTCGTGCCGAAGCTCGTGGCACTGTTCCGCGAGCGCGCGCCGGACGCGCAGCTCGTGTTCCATCCGCTCGGCGACGGGTTCGACGACGAGCGCGCACTCGCCGACGGCGAGCTCGACGTCGTGATCGACAATCGCCCGGCCCGCTCGTCGCGGTTCCGGCAGGACGACCTGTTCGACGACCGCGTCGTATGCCTGATGCGTGCGACGCATCCGCTCGCGCGGCGCGGCGCGATGACGGCCGCCGATTTCGCGGCAGCGCCGCAGCTGTGCCCGACGCCGTCGTGGCTCGAAGCATCCGGCGCGATCGACCGGCACCTCGAACGCGTGGGGCTGCGGCGGCGAATCGTCGTCACGCTGCCGCACTTCGAACTCGCCGCGCATGCGCTCGTGCGCTCCGACATGATCCTGACCACCACGTACCGGCTCGCGCGGCACTATGCGAAGCCGCTGCCGCTCGCCGCCGTCGCGCTGCCGGTCGAACCGCCCGATATCGCGTACCGGATGACGTGGAACGAATCGGGTTCGTGCGTCGAGGGCGTGCGCTGGCTGCGCGGGCTGGTCGCCGAAGCGACGCGCCGCTGGCTCGACGCCGAGGCCGCGCTGCCGGCGGTTGCAGCGGTTGCGGCGGTTGCGGCGGTTGCGGCCGCAACCGTACCGGAGACGCCCGCGCCCGAGCCGCCACGTCCGCCGCGAGCACGCAAGACAACGCACTGCCGTGCCGCGCGCCGGCCGCTCGTCGCACGCGTCGCGCGTCGTCCGCGCCACACGGCGAAATCGCACTGAACCGCGAGCGAACCGCGGCGAACGCGCGTCATGTCGCTGCACGCGCATCGCACCGGTTGTCGTCGCATCGATCGCTGCGACGCTGCGCGCAGCCTGCTCGCGGCCGATACATCGGCGATCCGGCGCGATCCGCCGATCCGATCGCGCTTTTTCCTCTGCTTTCCTCCGCGCACCGGCGACTGCATGTCAGACTAATCCTATTTACCCGCGTCGGTCCGCTCTTGCACAATGCAGTCCAGCGAACGCCATGCGTCGTCATGCGTCTCTCCAACAACAAGCTTGCCACGGGCAGCACACCGAGGAATCCCCGATGAAACACACGCTGATTGCCATCACGCTCCCGATCGCATTGCTCGCCAGCACCGCCGCAATGGCCGATACGCAGGATTGCGCGACGCGCGTCCGCGCGCTGCAGACGCAGATCGACTACGCGAAGCAGCACGGCAATACGCAACAAGCCATGCGCCAGCAGGCGGCGCTGGAGAAGATCAGGACGAACTGCACGGACGCGGGCCAGCTCGCACGCGCCGAACGCAAGATGCGCGACAAGCAGCGCGACGTCGAGAAGGCGCGGGCTGAAGTACGCAACGCTGAATCGGACCTGCGGCAAGCCGAAGCACGCGGCTACGCGGGCAAGCTCGCGAAGGCACAGCGCAAGCTTGCCGACAAGCAGCGCAAGCTGCACGACGCGACCCGCGCGCTGCATGATGCCGAAATCGGTCGCGACGCGCTGAAGCGCTGACGCGGCCCGATCCGCGCGCCGTGCGCGACATCAGCCGTGGCGCGCGATCATCGGCAACACCGAACAGCGACACGATCGACCCCAGCGTCGACAACAGGATCGTGCGCGACGTCACACGCTTCGCGTCCATGGAATTCCGCCTGCATGTACGGCCGCGTGCCGACCGTCAGCGCAGCGAGCACGACGGCGATCTGCGCGAGCACGCGCAACAGATTCTCGATCGTCGATGACATCTTGAATACGCTGCGCGAATCCGGAACGCGCAAGCTTGATGATTCTGTCGTGGCGCGTGCGAAACATGCCAAACACCCCGCTACGCGTCGCGCATCGGTTGCGCAAGCAACTTGTATGCACCGACGGCCGTAACGAGCGCGAGCACACCGCTCACCGTGAGCGCATCGGCGAACCCGCTCGCGAACGCGACGGGCGCGGCCTGTGCGAGCGCGCCGGCCGCCGACCGCGGCACGCGGTCGAGCGCCCGCGCCAGATCGCCGGCCAGCAGGCTCGACATGAACGGCGCGTCGGCGAACACGCGCAGGCCGGGCGCGGCGGACAGCAGCCGGTCGAGCCGCGCATGCGTGCTCGCCGCCAGCACCGCGCCGAGCACGCCAACGGCCGTAACGATCGCCGAGAAGCGCGTCGTCGTGCTGATGCCCGACGCCATGCCCGTGCGGTCCGGCGGCACGCACGCCATGATCGCCTTCTGCGTATCGCCGTTCATGATGCCTGCGCCGCAGCCCGTCACGAACATGCCGATCGCGACGAGCCGGTAGTCGCCGCTGGCCGTCAGCGCCGCGGTCGCGAGGTTGCCCGCGCCGATCAGCGCGAGTCCGCCCGCCAGCACGCCGCCGGACGACACGCGCGCGGCGAGCGCCGCACCGAGCGACGGCCCGGCGATCATCGCGAACGCGAACGGCAGCATCCCGAGGCCCGCGTCGATCGCCGACATCCCGAACGCGTTCTGCAGGTATAGCGGCAGGAACGTCATCATCACCTGCGCGCACGCCGCATAACCGAACATCGCGAGCACGGCGCCGACGAAGCGCGGCTGGCGAAACAGCGCGAGATCGATCATCGGCCGCGCCTGCCAGCGCTCGGCGCCGACGAAAGCGGCAAGCAGCGCGACGGCGAGCGCAAGCCGGCCGAGGGTCGCGGCCGACAGCCAGCCGTGCGACGGTGCGCCGATCAGCGCGGCGATCGCGCATGCGAGCGCCGCGCCAAACAGCAGGCTGCCGGCGGCGTCCACGCGTTTCGCGTGCGGATCGCGCGATTCGTCGATCGCGACGCGCGCGCCAACCGCCAGCAGCGCGCAGACGGGCAGGTTCAGCAGGAACACCCAGCGCCAGCCGATCCATTGCGTGATCGCGCCGCCGACGAGCGGCGCGATCGCCGTCGCGATCCCCATGCACATCCCCCAGATCGCCCACGCGCGCGCCCGTTCGCGGCCATCCGGAAAACGATTCGCGATCACCGCGAGTGCGGCCGTCAGCAGCAGCGCGGCGCCGCCGCCCTTCAGCGCGCGCGCGGCGATCAGCCAGCCGGCCGACGGCGCGATGCCGCAGCCGAGCGACGCGAGAAAAAAGAGCGCGAGCCCCGCGCCGAGCATCCGCTTGCGCCCGAAGCGGTCGGCGAGCCCGCCGGCCGGCAGCAGGCAAGCGGCGAACGCGGTCATGTACGCGCTGACGACCCATTCGATATCGGCGAAGCTCGCATGAAAACTGCGCGCGATGCTCGGCAGCGACACAGCGACGACGTTCGTGTCGAGCACGATCAGCGAACAGGTCGCCGACGCAACGGCGAGCGTCGCTACGGCCGGCAGGCGGGCACCCGCATGCGGGGCAGCGCCCGCGCCGGCGCGCGACGCCGGTGAGGACTGGGACATCGGCAACTCCTGCGCAGGATGAACGAGCCGTATGCTAGGCTTGCCCGGTATTGCCTGTCATTGACACTCCGATGCTGTTTTATTGACGAAAATTGCAATCATGGACCGGCTCGAATTCCGTCACGTGCGCGCATTCCTGAGCGTCGCGCAGCACCTGCATTTCGCCCGCGCGGCCGACGCGCTCGACATGGCGCCGCCCGCGCTCACGCGGCAGATCCAGGAAGCCGAACGCGTGCTCGGCGTGCGGCTCTTTCACCGGTCGCGCCGCGCGGTCACGCTGAGCGCGGCCGGCGAGGCCTATCTCGCCGAGGCGAGGGCCGCGTTCGAGCACCTGCAGCGCGGCCGCGAACTCGCCGCGCTGGCCGAGCGCGGCGAACTCGGCCGGATCGAGATCGGCTACGTATCGTCCGCCGTCTATTCGGGCACGCTGCAGCGCACGGTCGGCGCGTTCCGCGCCGCGCACCCGCGCATCGAGCTGAACCTGCGCGAAGTGCCGATGGACGATGTCGCGAACCAGCTCGACGCGGGCCGGCTCGACCTCGCGTACGTGCGCCCGCCGCTGCCGCTGCCCGGCGGCCTGCGGATCGTCACGCTGCAGCGCGACGTGTTCGTCGCGGCCGTGCCGACCGATTCGCGCTACGCGTCGACGGCGGCCGTACGCGCAGCCGACCTCGCCGACGCGCGCTTCGCGGTGCCGGAACAGGAGCTCGGCACGCTCGAAGTCGCGCGCCGCGGCCGTTTCGCGCCGGTGATCGCCGCGCGGCCGGGCGGCTTGCTCGCGGTGCTCGCGTGCGTGTCCGTGAACGGCTGGGTCGCCGTGATTCCCGACGCGCTGGCCGGTTGCGTGTCGCTGCCGGGCGTCGTGTACCGGCCGATCGCCGGCAAGCCGATCATGTCGGAACTCGCGCTCGCGCACCGGCGGTTCGAAAAGGCGCCGGCGGTGAGGGCGTTCCTGCGCACGGTTTCGTCGGCCGCATAGCCGCCCGCGCGCGTCTGGCGTCGCGATCGGCCGCCCCGGCCGTCGCCGCGCGAATATGCATTTCACGATTCGATGTTTGTCGGCCGGAAACCGATTCCGTAACCTGCCCGGCAGCCGCGCCGCACGCGCGCGGATCACCGAGGACACCCCGCCGATGAATCCCTCTTCCGCCACGGCACGCCGCCGCGTGCTGCAGCGTCTTGCCGCCCTCGCCGCCGCGCCGCTCGCCGGCGGCGTCGCACTGCCAGCCCGCGCGGCCGGCGCCGACCTGTCGGGCGTCACGCTCGTGCTCGGCGACCAGGCCGGCGGCCTGCGCGCGCTGGCCGAAGCCGCGCACGTGCTCGACGGCACGCCGTACCGGTTCCGCTGGGCCAATTTCCAGGGCGCCGCGCCGCTGTTCGAGGCACAGCGCGCGGGCGCGATCGATCTCGCGCCGGCCGGCGACCTGCCCGTGCTGACGGCCGCGCTCGGCGATCCGTCGCTGCGGATCGTCGCGACGCGGGTCGGCTCGCCGGCGTCGCTCGGCATCGTCGTGCAGCCCGACTCGCCGGTCCGCACCGTCGCCGACCTGAAAGGGCAAACCGTCGTCGTGTCGTCCGCGCGCGGCAGCATCTCCCAATACCAGTTGTACGGCGCGCTGCGCGAACACGGCCTCGCGCCGCGCGACGTCGACGTGCGTTTCGTGCTGCCCGTCGATGCGTTCGCGGCGTTCGAGGCCAGGCGGATCGGCATCTGGGCGACCTTCGACCCGTACTACGGCCATGCGGTACGACGCGGCGCGCGCATCGTCCGCGACGGCAGCGGCATCAATTCGGGGCTCGCGTTCCTCACGTCGCCGGTCGACACGCTCGACGACCGCGCGAAGCGCGCGGCGCTCGCTGACGTGCTCGCACGGCTGACCCGCGCGGGCCAATGGGCGCTCGCGCACCCGGCCGACTACGCGACCGTCTATGCGTCGCTGACGCGCCTGCCGCCCGACGCGGCCGCCGACATCGCGCGCCGCGCAGCGCTCGCGCAACGCAGCCTCAGCGGCGCCGACATCGACGTGCTGCAGCGCGTCGCCGATCGCGCGGCGGCGGATGCGATCCTGCCGCGGCGCGTCGATGTCGCATCGATCGCGATCCGGAATCTGTCTGCCGGATAGAAGGCAGGAGGCGCCAGGCACTGCAACGCGGCGGGCTACGCTCGGCGCGGCTTCGACATGTCGAGATCCGGCACGTCGTCGCCGAAGGTCGACGCGACGAGCGTGCGCATCGCGGCGATCAGCAGCGTCGGCCCCGACTGGTTGAACGTGCAGCGCTCGCCGGCAGCCGGCACCGCGCGATGCAGCACGGCCCGCCACGCACCGTGCCCGCCGTCGCGCTCGAACGCGGAGAACGGCAGCCGCTCGACGATCGGGCCGCCGTCCGTCCATGAAGACGACGGCGCGAACGACACGCTCGCGCCGCCCGTCTCGCGGATCGCCCGGCATGCGCCGCCGGCGACGCACGGCGCGCCGAGGCCTTCGGCCAGCGCCACCCAGTAGTCCAGCGCTGCGCCGGTCAGGTCCTGAACTTGCATTGCGCTCTCCTTCGACATCGAAAAACCTCGTCCCGGCGCCCGCGCACGCCGCCGGCCGTCGGCGAACCGTGCATCGACGGCGCAACAGCCCGCCGCGCAACCCGCGCATCGGTATTACGAATCGCCGATTTCTGCCTACAATGATCGTAACGCCTGTCGTCCGGCCTGCGGTGGACGACAACCGGATCCATACGGTGCAGCGCAGGCCGGATCTCTCGGGGGACGCATGCCCACGCACGCCAGAAAGCCGCTGGTCTCGCTCGTCGTGCCGTTTCACGACGAAGACGAAACGATCGACGCATTCTTTGCCGAAACGCTGCCCGTCCTCGAGTCGCTCGACGCGGTCCGCTTCGAGATCGTCTGC
This sequence comes from Burkholderia sp. JP2-270, assembly GCF_003233675.1. NCBI lineage: Bacteria > Pseudomonadati > Pseudomonadota > Betaproteobacteria > Burkholderiales > Burkholderiaceae > Burkholderia > Burkholderia sp. JP2-270. The sequence continues at coordinate 562,187 of NZ_CP029825.1, forward strand.
ATCAACGACGGCAGCCGCGATCGCACGCTCGACCGGCTGCTCGAGGTCATGGCCGGCGACCCGCGCGTGCGCGTCGTCGATCTCACGCGCCGCTTCGGCAAGGAGGCCGCGCTCACCGCCGGCCTCGACGAAGCGGCCGGCGCCGCGGTGATCCTGATCGACGCCGACCTGCAGGACCCGCCCGCGTTGATCCCCGCGATGATCGAGCGCTGGCTCGCGGGCGCCGAGGTCGTTGCCGCGAAGCGCACCGACCGGATGTGCGACCCATACCTGCAGCGCGCGGCGGCCGCGCTCTACTACCGCGTGCACAACCGGCTCTCCGAAGTCGAGATGCCGGAGAACGTCGGCGATTTCCGGCTGATGGACCGTCAGGTCGTCGACGCGCTGCGCGCGCTGCCCGAGCGGCGACGCTTCATGAAAGGCCTGTTCGCGTGGGTCGGCTTTCGCACCGCGATCGTCGAATACACGCGCGCGCCGCGCAGCGGCGGCCGGTCGAAGTTCTCCGGATGGAAGCGCTGGAACTTCGCGCTCGAAGGCATCACGAGCTTCAGCACGGTGCCGCTGCGCGTGTGGACCTACGTCGGCCTCACGTTCGCGATGCTCGCGCTCGTCTACGGCGCGTTCATCGTCGTGCGCACGCTGCTGCTCGGCAACCCGGTGCATGGCTACGCGTCGCTGATTTCCGTCGTGCTGTTCATCGGCGGCATCCAGCTGGTCGGCATCGGCGTGATCGGCGAATACCTCGGCCGCATCTATCACGAGTCGAAGCAGCGCCCGGTCTATCTGGTGCGGTCGCGCTACCGCGCCGAGCGGGATGCCGTCGCGCATCCGGCGTCGAAGCTGCTGCAGTTCCCGCTCAAGCGCGCGCACGCGGCCCGCCGCCGGCCGGCGATGCCCGCGGCCACCGGCCACGCCGCCAGGAAAATTTCCGTCAAGTAACCGGCACGCGGCGCATGGACATTCCCCGGCAATCGACGCGCTCGGCGGAGCGCCCCGTCCGCGCGTGGCTGACGCCCCGGCGCGTCGTCGCGTACAGCGCGTTCGTGCTCGTGTTCCACGTGCTGTTCCTGGCGATCTGGACATACGTGATCCGCTACACGCCCGGCACCGCCATCGCGAGCCCGGGTGCGGACTACTCGGTGTTCTGGTCGGCGTCGTACGTGATGCTGCACGGCGCGCCATGGCAGGCGTACGATTTCCCGACCTTCTCGCGGCTGGCGGCCGCGTTGTTCCCGTATTTCCGCAGCGAAGGCCTCGTCGCCTGGCTGTACCCGCCCACCTACCTGCTGCTCGTGACGCCGTTCGCGCTGCTGCCCTTTGCGATCGGCTATCCGCTGTTCGTCGCGCTCGGCATCGTCGTGTTCGGATTCGCCGCGTGGCGTGTGTCGGGCCTCGGCGCGATGCCCGGCGTGCGGCGCGTCGGCGCGTTCGCGCTGGTCGGCGCCCCATGCGTGTTCGTCACCGCGATGCTCGGGCAGAACGCGTTCCTGACCGCTTCGTGCGCGGCGCTGGCCGTCTACTGGGCCGACCGGCGACCGATGTGGGCCGGCCTCTGCATCGGCCTGCTGTCGGTCAAGCCGCAGATGGCGCTGCTGTTCCCGTTCGTGCTGGTCGCCGCGCGCGCGTGGCGCACGATCGCGTGGGCCGCGCTCGCGACCGCCGCGTTAGGCGCGTTGAGCGTGCTGGTGTGCGGCGTCGAGTCGCTGCGCCTGTTCGTTGCCAGCGCGGGGCTCGCGCGGTCGCTCATTCTCGAGCATGGCGTGATGTTCTGGTTCGCGTCGCCGACGCCGTTCGCGGCGTTTCGCCTCGCCGGCCTGCCGCTCGGTGCCGCGTATGCCGCGCACGCGTGCGTCGCGGCGATCGCGATCGCGGCTGCATGCGTCGTGTGGGCGCGCTCGCGCGACACCCGCGTGCGCGCGGCGGTGCTGGCGGCCGCAACGCTCGCGGCGAACCCGTACGTTTGGCATTACGAGCTCGCGTGGCTCGGCCTCGCGATCGCCTGCATGCTGGCGACCGGCTGGCGCGACGGCTGGCTGCGCGGCGAGCAGGCCACGATCGCGCTGATGTGGGCGCTGCCGCTCTACGAATACCTGAACCCGTGGCAGCAGCTGCCGCAGATCGGCCCGGCCGTGACGCTCGCCGCCGTCCTCGCGCTGCTGCGCCGCGTGCGGTCCGGCGCTTACAGCGCGAGTCGCGGCGGCACGTACACGCCGTAGTACGGCCCGACGCCGGTCGCGACGCCGGTCATCTTCACGCCGGCGACGAAGTGGCCCTGGATGTACTTGTACGAGCCCCCGAGCGACACGTCGATGCGGAACGCCGCGAACGCGACGATCGGCACGTAGGTGCTGGTCGACGTCTGCGTGACGACCGGCAGCACCACCGTCGTGCCGACCGGCACCGACGTATAGAGCGTCGCCTTCACGCCGGTCGCGAGGTAAATGCTGTCGCCGATATTGAGCGTCGTCGGGTTGCCGGTCACCATCAGCCCGCCCATCGTCGTCGTGTCGGTCGCCGTCGACTGGAACGACGTCCACTGCCCGCCCATGCACAGGGTGCCGTAGGTCTGGCCGTTCGTGATCGAGAACTCGTACGGCTGGCCCGTCAGCGGATTGATCAGCGGCTGGTTGGTCGCCGCGTTCCAGTACTGGTTGTACACGCACTGGTCGATCGCGATCGGAAACAGCCCGCCGGCCGCCACCCCGCCCGGCGCGGCCAGCACCGCCACCGCGGTCGCGCTGCCGGACGCGCCGGGAATCCCCAGCAGCCCGCCGAGCAGCAGCGGAATCGAGCCGCCGTTCACGCCCGGCGCGCGCGTCACGGTGACCTGCACGGCCGGCACGTCGTACGAGCCGGGTGTAATCGTCGTCGCCTGCATGGATGCGGGGCTGCGCGTCACGTTCCAGTAGCCGGTGGTCACCGTGCCGGTCGACAGCGCGGCGCCGGCCGCCGAGTTCTGCGCGATCACGCCGTTTGCCGCCGGCGCGGCCTGCGACCAGTTCAGCGCGCCGCCGCTCGGCGACATCATCGCGTCGGCCCCCGCGAGCGCGGCCGCGTCGGCGGCGTTCTGCAACTGGTTGCGCACCGTGGCCACCCACGCGACGTCGATCGCCAGCGCGCCGAACGACAGCAGCGGAATCAGGAACAGCAGGAAGAACAGCGCGACCGAGCCGCGCTGCCGCGCGGGGCCGGGAGCGCGCGTGTCGCTCGCGTCATTCATAAAGCATCACCGAAGTGGCCGAGACCGTCACCGGGCCGGTCAGCGCGCTGAACGCGGAACCCAGCACCATCCCCGAATACGTGTAGGTCACCGTCACCGTCAGCGCGGTGCCCGACGTCGTGCCGTTCGCCTGGGTCACGGTCACGGCCGGCGCCGTCGGTGTGCCGCCGGTGATCAGGCTGTTCTGCATGTAGGTCTGCGCGACGTTGGCGATCTGCGTCGTGGTCAGCATCGGCACGCGCAGCATGACGCCGGCGCGCGCGGCCTCGCGGCTCGCGTTCGTGATGACGGCCTTGTCGCACAGGATCAGGCTCGTGTCGATGATGCCGATCAGCACCATCAGCAGGAACGGCAGCATCAGCACGAACTCGAGGGACACGACACCGCGCGCGCGGCGGGCGCCCGTCGCCCCGCGTGTCATTTTGCGGCCCCCGCTCCCGGCTGCGCGACGCCCGACTCCAGCGCCGCCCCCGACAGCGGCGGCGCGCCGCCGGCAGCCCCGCGCGACGCGAGCCGCGCGCGCACCGCCTGGTAGAAGCGCAGGTTGTCGGCCACCGCCGATGCGGGCAGGTCCGCGGACAACAGCTTCTTCGCCGAATCGGTGTTGCCGAGCACGCCATACGCGAACGCGAGGTTCTGGCGCGCCTGCCACGGCGCATCGGGCAGCCCCGCGACGTCGAGCAGCACGTTCACGCCCTCGCGCGGCCGGTTGCTCAGCACGAGCGACAGCCCGAGGTCGATGCGCAGCCCCTGCGCGTCCGGGTGCGCGCGCAGCGCGTCGCGATACACGGCCTGCGCATCCGCATGACGCCCCTGCAGGTCGAGCACGGTGCCGAGCCCTTCCGCCGCGAGCGGATGATTCGGCTGCGCGGCCAGCAGGTCGCGATAGCGCTGCGCGGCTTCGTCGAGCCGGCGCTGCCGCAACGCGACGCGCGCGAGCCCGAGCCGCGGGCCGAGTTCCGCGGGCGACTGCCGCTGCGCTTCGTCGTAGAGGATGCGTGCGCGCTCCAGGTCGCCGGCACGATAGTTGACGTCGCCGAGCCCCAGCCGCGCCGCGAGCGAATCGGGATGCTTCGCGAGCACCTTCTCGTACAGCGTCGACGCGAGATCGACGTTGCCGCCCGCGAGCGCGCTGTCCGCGATGCGCAGTTCGGCCTGCGGGTCGTCGCTCTTGTGCGACAGCACCGGCCGCGTCTGGACGCCCGGCGCGCCGCAGCCGCCGGCCAGCACCGGCAGCACGGCCGCGAGCGCGAACATGCGTACGACGGATCGTGTCATTTGAATACCTCGAGCAGGCGGATCGCCGCCGGGCCCGCCGCGATCAGGCCGACCGTCGGCAGGATGAACAGCATCATCGGCAGCGTGATCTTCGGCGCGAGCTTCGCGGCCTTTTCCTCGAGCGCGACGATCTGCTCGGTGCGCTCGCTGCGCGACAGGGTTCGCAGTGCCTGGGTGATCGGCGTGCCGAACCGCTGCGACTGCGTGAGCGTCGTCGCGAGCGAGCGCGCCGACGCGAAATCGACACGCGTCGCAAAATGCGTGAGCGTCGCGGATACGTTGCCGCTCAGCGTGAGTTCGTCCGCGCACACCGTCAGCTCGTCGGCGAGCGGCGGGCAGATGCGCGCCAGTTCGTGCGCGACGCGCCGGATGCCCGAAGCGAGACTGTTGCCGGCCATCGTGCAGATCACGAGCAGGTCGAGCGCGTCCGGAAAACACGCGGCGATGATCCGCCGCCGCCGCCGGATCATCGCGCCGAGCACGTACTCGGGCACGATCACGCCGATCACGAACGCGGCGACCATCGCCAGCGCGCGGATCACGAAGTATTCGCCGAGTCGTGGAATGTACGGGCTGAACACGATCGCCACGCTCGCGAACAGCACGCCGCAGCTCAGCTTGATGCCGATCATCGACGACACCGCGCGGCGGTCGCGAAATCCCGCGCGCGCCAATTGCAGGCCGAGCTTCACGCGCTGCATCGGGTCGAGCACCGGCAGCCGCTCGCCGAGCTGCGCGAGCCGGCGCGTCAGGCCCTGGCGAACCTCGCCCGGCTGCAGCCGCCCCGCCGACAGCGACGGCGCGCGCTGCCCGGCCGCCTGCTGCACGCGCATGGCGATGCGCCGGCGCGTGCCGCCGCCGGGCGTGACGAGCGCCACGCCGACGCAAGCGAGCAACAGCAGCAGTTCGAGGCCGCGGGCGGCCAGCATCGACATCGTCATCGCGCGGTATCCAGTCTCGAGATCTTGCGAATCGACAGCAACCCGACCGTCAGCAGCCCGGCGGCGATCGTCAGCATCGTGTTGCCGGCGTGCGTCGTGAACAGCAGCATCACATAGGGGCGGTTCACGAGGAACAGCGCGCCGATCATCACGAACGGCACCGCCGAAATGATCTTCGTCGTGATCCGCCCTTCGGCGGTCAGCGCGCGGGTCTTCAGGCGGATGTCGCGGCGCGTGCGGATGATGCTCGACAATTCGTCGAGCGTCTCGCCGAGGCTGCCGCCGGTTTCGCGCTGCAGCAGCAGGTAAACGGTGAAGAACGAGAAGTCCGCGATCATCAGCCGGTCCGCCGCCTGCGTGAGCACGTCCTTGAGATCCGCGCCGACCCGCAGGCTGTCGCCCATCGTGCGGAACGTCGAGCGCACCGGCTCGGCCGCGCCGTCGCCGACCGTGCTGATCGCCTGCGTGACCGGAATGCCCGCGCGCACGGCCCGCACGATCAGGTCGATCGCGTCCGGGAACGCTTCGAGGAAACGAATCCGGAAACGCTCGACCAGCGAGCGGTAGCTGGCGCGCATCGCGAGCAGCGGCAACCCGACGCAGATCAGCGGACGCAGGAAGTCCGGCGGCCCGATCAGCTTCACCGCGACGATCGCCGCGATCGCGCCGGCGATCGTGCTGGCCACGACGATCCGCACGCCGCCTTCGCCGCCCACCGCGCGCACGCGCGTCACGTAGCGCTGCAGCCACGTGCGCACGCGGCTTTGCCGGCGTTCGAGACTGAACAACGCGACGCCGGAGCCGGCAGACGCGCCCGCATCGCGGCCCGCGAGCAACGGCGACAGGCGCCGCATCCGCTCGCGAATGCGCTGCGCCGGCGTGCGGCGCGCGCGATCGAGCAGCGACGACAGCGCGAGCCCGATCGCGAGGATCACGACGAACGCGCCCGCCGCGAACAGGTCGGCGGCCCTCATTGGCGGAACACCTCGGCGAGCGCGTCCTCGACGCCGTAATACGCGGCGCGCGCCGCGAACGCCGGCCGCAGCGACGACGCGTCGAACACGCCCTTGACCGCGTCGCGCGTCGTTTCGCCTTCCTGGCGGAACGCGAACAGGTCCTGCGTAATGACCACCTCGCCCTCCATCCCGACGATCTCGGTAATCCGCGTGACGCGCCGCACGCCGTCACGCATCCGCTCGATCTGCACGAACAGGTGCACGGCGCTTGCGATCTGGCGCCTGATCGACAGCAGCTGCAGGTTCGCGTTCGCCATCATGACCATGCTCTCGAGCCGGCTGATCGCGTCGCGCGGCGAGTTCGCGTGGATCGTCGTCATCGAGCCGTCGTGGCCGGTGTTCATCGCCTGCAGCACGTCGAACGCCTCCGGGCCGCGAATCTCGCCGAGGATGATGCGATCGGGCCGCATCCGCAGCGCGTTGCGCACGAGGTCGTGCTGCGAGATTCCGCCGAGCCCCTCGGTATTCTCCGGCCGCGTCTCGAGGCTGACGACGTGCGGCTGCTGCAGTTGCAGCTCGGCCGCGTCCTCGATCGTCACGATCCGTTCGTGCTGCTCGATATGCTGGGACAGCGCGTTGAGCAGCGTCGTCTTGCCCGAACCCGTGCCGCCCGAGATCACGATGTTCAGCCGGCACGAACACGCCACCTTCAGCACCTGCAGCATCGGATGCGAGATGTTGCCCTGATGCGCCATCCGCGCGAGCGTGATGTCGCGCTTCGCGAACTTGCGGATCGAGATCGACGGGCCGCGCATCGCGATCGGCGGCAGCACGACGTTCACGCGGCTGCCGTCGGCGAGGCGCGCGTCGACCATCGGACTGCTCTCGTCGACGCGCCGGCCCACCGCCGCCGCGATCCGCTGCGCGACGCTCGTCACGTGCGCATCGTCGCGAAATTTCAGCGACGTGAGCTCGAGCCGGCCCGCGCGCTCGACGTAGACCTGGTCGGGCCCGTTGACGAGGATATCGGTGACCGTCTCGTCGGCGAGCAGCGGCTCGATCGGCCCGACGCCGAACATGTCGTTCAGGATCGCATCGACGATCAGCACCTGCTCGCCGGCCGTGATCCTCAGGCGCTCGCGCTCGACCGTGTGCGCCGCCACCTGCTCGATGCCCGCGCGCACTTCGTCGCGCGTCTTCATCAGCGCCGCCGACATGTTCATCGACGCAAACACCGCGGTGCGGATCGCGTCGAACTTGCCGGAGCGGATCAGCGCCTCGTGGGTGTCGGCGGCCGCGGGCGCGCGGGCCGGCGGCGGCGTGGGCGTGGGCGCGGCCGCCGGCGCCGGCGCGCGCGGCGCCGCGGGCGTGGCGGCCGGCGCAGGGTCCGGCGAAGGACGGTTGCGGTTACCGAACGTCACGATCCTTTCCTCCACTTGACGAAGCGCGCATACCACGGTTCGACGATGGCCATCGGTTCGCCGGTGATGCCGTTCGCGAGCTGCCGGATCCCGTCCAGGAAGCCATGGCGCTTCGCGCCTTCGATCGGCTCGCCGAGGTTCTCGGCAACCGCGAGCGTCTGCGGCTCGTGCGGCAGCTCGCGCAGCGTCGCGCCGCCGAATGCCTCCGCGAAATCGGCCGGCTCGACGCGGCCCGCGACCGGCGCGAGCGGGTTGTTCAGCACCATCGACAGCAGCCGCTCGCCCGGCAGCTCGTGCACGAAGCGCGCGAGCCGCGCCGATTCGTACGCGGCGTGCACCGAGCGGTCGGCGACGACGTAGACGAGATCGGACGCGTCGAGCGCATCCTCGAACAGCTTGCCGGCGCCGCTGCCGACGTCGAACAGCACGTAGTGGAAGCGGTCCTTCAGCATGTCGACCAGGCGTGCGACCACCCCGTCGCTCAGCGGCACGTCGGCGCCGTATGCGAGCTCGGCCGACAGCACGTGCAGGCGGTCGCCCTTCGTGACGAACATGCGGTCGAACAGTGCGTCGTCGGGGCGCTGCTCCATGTTCAGCAACTCGACCAGCCCGTTGTTGCTGGACAGCCCGAGCATCGAGTTCGCGCCGCCGCCGTGCAGGTTCAGGTCGATATACGCGACGCGGCGGCGCTTCTCGCCCGCCAGGCAGCGCGCGAGGCTCACCGCGATGGTCGTCGTGCCGACGCCGCCGCGTGCGCCGACGAAGCTGACGATCTTGCCGGTGCGCACCTGCACGACCGATTCCGTCGCCGTCAGCGCGCGCCGCATCAGCTCGACGGTCAGCGGCTTGACGATGTAGTCCTGCACGCCGATGCCGAGCAGGTTGCGAAACAGCCCGACGTCGTTCTGCGTGCCGATCGCGACGACCCGCACCGACGGATCGCACACGTCGGCGAGCCGCATCAGGTCCGACACCGGCAGCACCGAATCCGACACGTCGATGACCAGCTGGCGCGGCGAACGCTCGTGCTGCTGCAGCAGCCGGATCGCGTCGTCGCAGGTGCCCGTCTGCAGGTGCACGCGCGTGATCGACAAATCGTGCGCGACGCGCCGGATCACGTCCTCGCTGCCCGGATCGGACACGACCGCGACGAGATCCGTCGCGCCGGCGGACGCGGCGCGCTTGGCGTTCTGGCGATCGAGGACATTCATGGGCGGCATCGCGATGGCATCCGGAATCTCGGTTCAATGGCCGGCCGAGCCGGTCGTCGTCTGCGTCCTGCCGGGCGTCGGCTGCTTCACGCGATCCTCGACGTAGCGGCGCACCGCGCCGGCCGCGACTTCCGCATCGGCGCCGCCGTACGGCACCGGCGCGACGAGATCCTGCGGTCGCGCGAGCATGGCCGCGAGGTTCGTGTAGGTCGCGCAGCCGAACGGCACGCCCGGCCGCCCGAAGCCCGCGTCGACGAGATGCGACGGCTGCATCAGCTTCGCGCAGTCGGGCCGCACCGCCTGCACGCCGTCGAAGCCGATCGACCGCGCGTCGGGCAGGTTCAGCGGCGGCGGCGCCGACATGCAGCCCGCCAGCGCCAGCGGCAGCAGTGCGGAGACGGTGGTTCGAGCTCGCATGGGCACTCCTCCGGTTCAGTACACGAAGCCCGCGGCGCCGACGAGGCGCGGCGTGTCGCCCGACAGCAGGTCGAGCCCGAGGTTGCGCTGCACCGCGAATTCCAGATCGCTGCTCGGCCGCGCGACGGTGTCGATCGCCTGCTCGAGCTGGCCGGGCCCGGTCGGCTGCACGATGTACGGCGTGACGATCACGACCACCTCGGTCTTGTTGTCCTGGAAATTCTTCGACGAAAACAGCCGGCCGATGATTGGCAGCCGGCCGAGCCCCGGGATCTGCGACACGGTGTCGGCCGTCTGGCTCTGCAGCAGCCCGCCGATCGCGAAGCTCTGCCCGCTCGACAGCTCGACCGTCGTCTCGACGCGTCGCACGGTGAGCGCCGGCACCCTGATGCTGCCCGTCGTCACGCTGTTGCTCGCGTCGACCTCGCTCACTTCCGGCCGCACTTTCAGGCTGATGCGGTTTTCGGAGAGCACGGTCGGCGTGAAGTCGAGCGACACGCCGAACGGCTTGTACTCGACCGTGATCACCCCCGTGTTGCCGCTCTGCGCAACGGGGATCGGAATCTCGCCGCCCGCGAGGAAGCTCGCCGTCTCGCCCGACATCGCGGTCAGATTCGGCTCCGCGAGCATCGTGATCAGCCCTTCCTGATCGAGCGCATCGAGCACGACGTCGATCGACCAGCGCCCCGCGCGAAAGCCGCCGAGCACCGAGAATGCGCCGGTCGGAGACAAGTTGAACAGGCCGTTCGTCGGGTCGAACAGCGTGCGCCCGTTGAACAGCCCGCCGACGAAGTTGCCGGCGGCGCCGAGCGAGCTCCAGTTGATGCCGAGCTGCTGCGTGACGTTGCGGCTCACCTCGGTCACCCGCACGCGCAGGTTCACCTGGATCGGGCGCGACAGCGTCATCCGGTTGACGATCTTTTCCTTGTCGTGCAGGTACGGCGTGAGCGACTGCATCACGGCGTCCGCGTCGGCCGCGCCCGGCACCTTGCCCGACACCATCAGCGAGCCCGGCGCGCCGGACACCGACAGCTTCAGCTGCGGAAAGCGGCTGTCGAGCACCGCCTGCAGCGACGCCGTGTCGACCTGCACGATCACCGTCCTGCGCAGGATCGGCCGATGGTTCGCGCCGAGCGCGATCAGCGTGGTCGTGCCGGCCTTCTTGCCGAACACGAACACGGTGCGCGGCGACGGCACCTGGATGTCGGCGATGGTCGGATCGGCAACGAACATCGCGACCGCTGGCTCGGGCAGCGACAGCATCTCGCCCTTGCCGGTCGCGATCGACAGCGCCGCACCGGCGTCCGGCGTGCGCACGCCCTGCGCGAACGCAACGCCGGGCGCGACGAGGCCGGCCAGGCACCAGAGAGCGATCCAACGAACCATGCGCACCATGCGTGTTCCCGTCATCCCGTCAAATGCCGGCCGCCGCGCGGCCGGCCCGCTCCGTCGATCCGTCATTGCGGCACCGCCGCCCGCGGCGGCTGCGCCGTCCCGTCCGCCGCCGCGACATTGCCGCCGCCCGGCAGCGCCGGCATTCCCGGCATCCCAGGCAGGCCGGACGGCAGCGGCGGCAGGCCCGGCGTGCCGGTGCCGCCGCCGCGCGACCCGTCGTCGATCGACGAACCGCGATAGATCACGACCGTGTTGCCCTGTCCCGTCGGCCGTGCGCCGCCGGCCGCCGGCCCGGCGGTCTGCGCGCGCGCGGCCTCGCGGGCCGCACGCGATACGTCGCCCGCCCACACCGGCTGCGTATCCGGCTCCTGCTCGTCGCCGCCCGCCGGTTGCCGCCGGTCGCTGGTCGCGAAGCTGCGCAGCGCGAGCGACAGCGAGCCGAGGCGCGTCGCGACCAGCACGACCTGCGCGGTGCGCGGCGCAACCTCGAGCGTGACCGTGCGCGCGCGCGCCGTCGCGTCCGGCGCGCTCGCGGGCGTCTTCGCGCGCTGGAATTCCGAGCCGACCGCAAGCACGCGCGCGCGCCGCACGACCGTCTCCGCTTCGAAGGTGCCGGGCGACGTCGCCGAGCCGCCGATCTGCTGCGTGAGCACCACGTCGACGAAGTCGCCCGGCTGGATCAGCCCCGCGTTGCCCGACACGTCGTCGACCGGTACCGAGATCGCACGCATGCCGGGCTGCAGCGCGGCCGCGAGAAAATCCGGCGCGTCGGCCGGAATCACGTTGTCCGTGCGAATCGGCGTGCCGGCCCCGACGCGGTTGCGCAGCAGCGCGCCCTTCAGGTCGGCGCCCGGCTGCGACTCGACGAATGTGCCCGGCGGCACCTGCGCACGCGGCATGCGCTTCCATGCGAGATCGTTGTCGCGCAGCAGCAGCCCTTCCGGCAGATCGGCGGCCGCGACGCGCACGCGCGCCTGATCCGGTTCGCCGGGTGCCGACGGTGTCGACGCGGCAACGTACAGTTCGCGCAGGATGAATGCGCCGATGCCGGCAGCGATGATCAACACGGCCATTCTCAGAGGTTTGGGCATGGCGGCGTGCGTCCCCCGGCTAGGTAAGCGAAACCGCGTGCGGAAACGGCGCCCAGACGGCCAGCGCACCGCCGAGCGCGAGCGCGAGCCCGTACGGCACGCCGCGCGCGGCGATCGCGCGGGAGGGCGCGGCGCGCCGCTGCCACGCGACGGCCGCGAGCGCGGCGAGGCCGCATAACGCGCCACCCGCGCCGACGATCGTCAACACGGGGAACGCCAGCGTCGGGCCCGCCCACAGAAATACCGCCGCCGCCAGCTTGACGTCGCCGCCGCCGATCCAGCCAGCGTGGCGCAGGCCGCCGAACAGCAGCAGCATCGCCGCGGCGGTCGCAAGGTGGCCGGCCAGCGACGCGGGCCCTTCGCGTGCGAGCGCCGCTGCGACGAAATACAGCATCGCGAACGCCAGCACCGCGCGATTGGACAAGTGCCGGTCGCGCAGGTCCTGCGCCGCGAGCGACGCCAGCACGACCGTGGCCACCGACTGCACGAGAGTGAGCATGGGAGAGCCGTCCATCGGCGCACCCCCGGCTGGATACGTTCTACCGCTGCGGATCCGTGTATTCGTCGGCGGCGCGCGGGTTCAGGGGATCAGATCAGGCTCGTCACCTTCGTGATCAGCGCCGTGAACACGCTCGGCAAGCCGCCGGAAGTGCTGCTGAGGATCACGCCGACCGCCGCCAGCGCGACCACGACGATGCCGGCCAGCACCGCATATTCGAGCGAGCTGACGCCACGTTCATCACGCAGCAGGGACTTGACGTATTGCAGCATGGCAACCTCCGTGTGACGGGGTCGATGATCGACCGTTGAACGTAAAGACGCTGCATGGGTCCGGCGGCTGCATATGGCGTTCGCCCATTTGCGACTCATGCGGACGGCCCACGCATGAGGCCGTTCGCATTCCCCGAAGTCCACTCGATCGCTGCGACGCGCGGCATGCAACGACGGCATCGATCGTTTCATTCGCGCACCTGCCGTGCAGCCGCGCCGATACGAGCCGACCACACCGATTCGTCTAGGGTATAGACAATTTTTGAGACGATTTCAAATAATTTGGCGTCGGAATGCATTTATGGATAGCACCCTGCAACGATGAAGTTCATAGAGGTTGTCTGCCGCAATTGTTGCGCACGGCATTCCGCCTGGTGCAGACGCCCAAGTAAGAATGTCAACTGTCGCGATGCGTTATTTCCCGTCCGGCGGATAATCTATTTTCATTCGATTTTCCGAATGCGGATGGGGCCGTGCGCCCCGTTTCTCGCGGCGGCTCGCATGTGCCGGCCGGTAATCCGTTCACGCTCCGCCCGACTGAACCGGCAATAAATTCGACAGGTCCGGATCGTTTTTCCGGCCGCTCGATGCCGGCTTCACTGCACGTTTCACCGCCCGGATTCGCCGGCCGATCGGCGTGCGAATCCGCGAATCTGCATTTCGCCGTTTCACGCATTTTCCGGTCGGCGCTTGCCTGACTGGCAGTCGACGCCAATCGACATGATCGGAATCCTGAACGATTTCCCGATACATGCGAACCCGCTTTGCGTCCACGGAACACGGCGCGCCCGGCCCGGCAACCCGACCAGCGGCGATAAGCATAGTTCAAATCGTTGCTTGTCCCGCGCCGGCAGCGTCCACCAGAATGGCGCGACGCCTCCCGGCCCGATTTCATCTTCTCGCTACCCGACGCACCATGACCGATCGATTCCCGTTTCCGCTGCGCCTGCTGCGATCGCTGCTGGCGGCCACGCTGATGACGCTGGCGGCCGCCGCGCACGCCGACAATCCCGCCACCATCCGCATCGGCGTCGCCCAGCAAGGCGCCGGCGATCCACCGACCTTCGGCGGCTCGAGCGCCGCCACCGCGCAGTTGCAGCAACTGGTCGAAAAGGAATTCGCGGCCGACGGCATCAAGGTGCAGTGGCTGTTCTTCAAGGGCGCTGGGCCGGCCGTCAACGAGGCGATCGCCAACAAGGCGCTCGACTTCGCGTACCAGGGCGACCTGCCCGCCGTGCTCGCACGCTCGAACGGGATCAAGACGCACCTGCTGCTTGCCGCGAGTGTGCGCTCGGGCGTGAAGATCGCGGTGCCGCCCGACTCCGGCATCCGTTCGATCACGGACCTGAAAGACCGCCGCGTATCGATCTTCCGCGGCACGAACCTGCAGCTCGTCGCCGACAACGCGCTCGCGAAGAATGGCCTCGGCGAACGCGACCTGCGCGTGATCAACCTCGACGCCGCGAGCTCGCTCGCCGCGCTCGCGTCGAAAGGCATCGACGCGTCGGTGGGCGACTACCAGCTATACAGGCTGCGCGACGCGGGGCTCGCGAAGATCATCTACGAATCGCAGAACGACGGCCCGCAGTACACGCGCCAGACCCACCTGCTCGTGCTCGACGATTTCGAACGCGCGCATCCGGACATCGTGCAGCGCGTCGTCAACGCGCTGGTCAAGGGCGCGCAATGGTCGTCCGACGAGGCGAACCGCGATGCGCTGTTCAAGCTGTGGGCGAAGAGCGGCGTCCCGTATTCGTCATGGCAGGCCGACTATGCGAACCAGCGCCTGAAGGATCGCCTGTCGCCGCTGATCGATCCGTTCCTCGTCGCGCGCTACAAGGCCGTCGCGCAGGATGCGCTGAAGCTGAAGCTGATCCGCCAGCCGGTCGACATCGACGGCTGGTTCGAGCCGAAGTATCTCGACAACGCGCTGCGCACGCTGAAGCTCGAACACTACTGGCCGCGCTACGACGCGGCCGGCAAGCCCCTTTCCTGACCCGGACCCGCCCCGATGAGCGACACCGCGATCCCGATTCCGTCGTCCGAGCCGCATGCACTCGCCGCGCCGCAGCGCCGCGCGGCGGGCGTGAAGCGGCTGGCGTGGCAGCTCGCGCCGTGGGTACTGCCCGCGCTGCTGTTCGCGCTGTGGAGCGTCGGCAGCGCGCGCGGCTGGATCGCACCGCAGATCCTGCCGCCGCCCGAACGCGTGTACGACGCGCTCGCCGAGCTTGCGACCAGCGGCGATCTCGCGCGCCACACGCTGATCAGCCTGCAGCGCGTGCTGGTCGGCTTCGCGGCCGGCTCGCTGCTCGGTTTCGCGATCGGCGTCGCGCTCGGCCTGTCGCGCACGCTGGAAGCCTATGTGCTGCCGAGCTTCAACGCGCTCGTGCAGATTCCGGTGCTCGGCTGGCTGCCGTTCCTGTTGCTGCTCGTCGGCGTCGGCGAACCGCTCAAGTACCTGCTGATCGCGCATGCGGCGCTCGTCCCCGTCACGATGAGCACGTTGCAGGGGTTTCGCCAGACGCCGCCCGCGCTCGACGAAGTCGCGCGCGGGTTCGGCTACACGCGCCGGCAACGCATCGTCCACGTCGTGCTGCCGGCCGCGATCCCGACACTCGCGACCGGCGTGCGGCTCGCGTTTACGAAGTCGTGGCTCGCGCTCGTCGTCGTCGAGCTGGTCGCGTCTTCCGAAGGGCTCGGCTACCTGATCGAATACGGCCGGCAACTGTTCCAGCTCGATCTCGTGATGGCCGCCGTGGTCGTGGTCGGCGCGGTCGGGCTGCTGATCAACCGGCTGCTCGACGCACTCGAAGCGCGCCTGCGCCGCGGCGTACCGTCCGCGTTCCGCGGCTGAACCGGCCTGCCCGCACAACCGAAGGAGACTACCGATGCCGCACTCCGCCACGTCGACGCTCGCGCCGGATGCCGCGCCGTCGCCCGTCGCGGCCGCCCGCCGCCCGCATGCGCCCGGCTGGCGCGGCTTCGTACTGCCGCTCGCCGCGTTCGCGCTCTGGTGGGCGATCGCTTCCACGCACGTCGTGAAAAGCGGGCTGCTCGTCGGCCCGGCCGACGTGCTGCACACCGCATGGTCGCAGGTCACGAGCGGCGCGCTCGGCCGCGCACTGTCCGCGTCGCTCGCGCGCGAAGCCTGCGGTTTCGCGATCGGCGCGACGGGCGGGCTGCTGCTCGGCATCGCGCTCGGGCTGTCGCGCATCGCCGCGCGCATGGTCGGCCCGAGCTTCGACACGTTCAAGCAGATCTCGCTGTTCGCGTGGATTCCGCTGATTTCCGTGTGGTTCGGCCTCGGCGACGTCGCCAAGGTCGTGTTCCTGTCGCTCGCCGCGCTGCTGCCCGTCGCCGCGCACACGTGCGACGGCATTCACGCGGTGCCGCGTGCGTATGTCGACGTCGCCCGCGCGCTGCGCTATTCGCGGCTCCAGCTCGTCCGCTACGTGATCCTGCCGGCCGCACTGCCGTCGATCTTCACCGGGCTGTACCTCGGCCTCATCTATTCGTGGCTCGCGACGCTCGGCGCCGAATACCTGCTCGTCGCGGGCAGCGGGATCGGCAACACGCTGATCGACGGCAGCGAGCAGTTCCGGATGGATCTCGTGCTGTTCGGGATCGTCGTGGTCGGCGTGACCGGCTGGGCACTGAACGCGGTCGCGCGTGCGATCGAACGCACGGTGCTGGCCCGGCGCGGCGACCTGCCGCGGTGATCTCGCGCTCCTTCCCTGTCGCATCCTTCTTCGCTCCGCCATGACGACCCTCGCCTCCGACTCGCTCGACATCCTCCATGTAAGCAAGCACTACGCACAACGCGGCGCGGCGCTCGCCGTGCTCGACGACGTGTCGCTGCACGTGCGCGCCGGCGAATTCGTCACGATCGTCGGCGCGAGCGGCTGCGGCAAGTCCACGCTGCTGCGGCTGATCGCGGGGCTCGACACCGACTACTCCGGCGAGATCCGCGCCGGCGACGAACGCGTGCGCGACACGTCGCTGCAGCGCGGGATCGTGTTCCAGGATCACCGGCTGTTCCCGTGGCTCACCGTCGAACAGAACATCGGCGCCGCGCTGCGCAACGCGCCGCTCGACGCGGCCGCGAAGCGGCGAGCGGTAGCCGACCACATCGCACTCGTCGGGCTGAACGGCTTCGAGCACGCGTTTCCGAACCAGTTGTCGGGCGGGATGGCGCAGCGCGTCGCGATCGCGCGCGGCCTCGTGAACCGGCCTCGCGTACTGCTGCTCGACGAGCCGTTCGGCGCGCTCGACGCGCAGACGCGCGCGCGAATGCAGAACGAATTACTGCGCATCTGGGAACAGGAGCACATCACGATGATCCTCGTCACGCACGACGTCGACGAAGCCGTCTATCTCGGCGACCGCGTCGTCACGATGGCGCCGCGCCCGGGCCGCATCGAACGCATCGTCGATGTCGCGCTGCCGCGGCCGCGCCGGCGCGATTCACCGGAATTCGCGCGGTTGCGCGACACGGTGCTCGCCGATTTCGACGATAGCGAACCGCCGCGCGACGACGGCGCGGGCGGCAAGCGCATCGACACGCCACATGCGCACCGGATCGGTGAATGGCGGCTCGCGTGGTAGGCGTAAGTCGCGGCAGTATTGCTCAGCATGACGACACATATCGATCATCACAGCACGCACGCTAAGGTTGTGACGATTCATCGGTTCCGGTTCCGCGCGGACCCTGCTTGAATGGAGACTCGACCGACCCGACTCCAGGAGACTCCCGATGTCCGAAGTCCAGCACGCCGCTCACCCGTCTTCGCATGCTTCGCACGCCGCGCCGCACACGGCCGCCGCCCCGCACCAGCTTCGCCAGGTTGCCGGCAGGATCGGCGCCGAGATCGCCGGCGTCCGGCTGTCGGCCACGCTCGACGACGCGACGTTCGATGCGATCCAGGCCGCGCTGCTGCGCCACAAGGTGCTGTTCTTCCGTGGCCAGCACCATCTCGACGATATCGCGCAAGAAGCGTTCGCGCGCCGCTTCGGCGACACGGTCGCGCACCCGACCGTGCCGTCCGTCGACGGCAGCGCGCATCTGCTCGAACTCGATTCCGCGCACGGCGCACGGGCGAATTCGTGGCACACCGACGTGACGTTCGTCGATGCATACCCGAAGATCTCGATCCTGCGCGCGGTCGTGATTCCGCCGTTCGGCGGCGATACGGTATGGGCCAATACGGCCGCCGCGTACACGCATCTTCCCGACCCGCTGCGCGCGCTCGCCGACACGCTGTGGGCGATCCATACGAACGCATACGACTACGCGTCGACGCACGTGCATGCCGACGACACGCAACTGAAGCGCTACCGCGAAGTGTTCACGTCGACCGTCTACGAAACCGAGCATCCGGTCGTGCGTGTGCATCCGGAAACCGGCGAACGCACGCTCGTGCTCGGGCACTTCGTGCAGCGGCTCAAGGGGCTGTCGGCACAGGATTCCGCGCACCTGCTGCAGGTCTTCCACGAGCACGTGACGCGTCTCGAGAACACCGTGCGCTGGAACTGGCAGGTAGGCGACGTCGCGATCTGGGACAACCGCGCGACGCAGCACTACGCGATCAACGACTACGGCGATGCGCGCCGCGTCGTGCGCCGAGCGACCGTTCACGGCGACGTGCCGGTCGGCATCGACGGCCGCCAGAGCGTCGTGCTGAAGGGGCCGGGCTCGACGCTGCAATGACGCCCGAGTACCGCGGCGGCGCCGTTTCGTGCGCGCCGCCGCGCGTTCCGCTCCATTCGCCGCCGGACATACCACCACGAACCTCCCGCCACCGCATCGACGCTTGCACGCGCAACGATGTCGGCCATCCGCCCCGTTCACTTCCGCCAGGAGCGTCGCATGAGCGCCCTACCCGAACCCGCCGCCCAGCCGGTCGACGTGATCCCGCTGTCCGCCCATATCGGCGCGGAAGTCCGCGGCGTCGACCTCACGCAACCGTTGACCACGCCGCAGATCGCGGCCATCCGCACCGCACTGCTTAAATGGCGCGTCGTCTTCTTCCGCGAACAATTCCTCACGCACGATCAGCACGTCGCGTTCTCCGCGCAGTTCGGCGAGCCGACGGTCGGCCACCCGGTGTTCGGGCACGTCGAGGGCCACCCGGCCGTCTATTCGATCGCGAAGCACCGCAAGGCGACGCGCTTCGAAGGCGAACCGGTGCGCCGGCCGTGGACGGGCTGGCACACCGACGTGACGGCCGCGGTGAACCCGCCGTGGGCGTCGATCCTGCGCGGCGTGACGATCCCGCCGTACGGTGGCGACACGCACTGGACCAATCTCGTACGCGCGTATGAAACGCTGTCCGCGCCGCTGCGCGGTTTCGTCGACGGCTTGCGCGGCATCCATCGCTTCACGCCGCCGGCCGGTGCGCGCGCCACCGGCGCGTTCGACGACGCGGTCGAACGCCGCCCGCTCGTGACCGAACATCCGCTCGTCCGCGTGCATCCGGAGACCGGTGAACGCGCGCTGTACGTGAGCCCGAGCTTTCTGAAA
This sequence comes from Burkholderia sp. JP2-270, assembly GCF_003233675.1. Classification (NCBI taxonomy): domain Bacteria; kingdom Pseudomonadati; phylum Pseudomonadota; class Betaproteobacteria; order Burkholderiales; family Burkholderiaceae; genus Burkholderia; species Burkholderia sp. JP2-270. The sequence continues at coordinate 581,408 of NZ_CP029825.1, forward strand.
TCGATCGTCGGGCTGACGCCGCGCGAGAGCCAGGCGCTGCTCGAACTGCTGTGGGAACACGTGACGCGGCCGGAATTCACGATCCGCTTCAAATGGGAACCCCGCAGCATCGCGTTCTGGGACAACCGCGCGACCGCGCACCTCGCGCCGGTCGACATCTTCGATCTCGACTTCGACCGCCAGCTCTACCGCACGACGCTCACCGGCGACGTGCCGGTCGGCCCCGACGGCCGGCCATCGGTCGCACTCGAAGGCTCGCCGGTCGAAACGGCGGCGGCCGTCGCGCTCAACTGACCGCACCGGCACCGGCGCGCGCGAGCGCGCCGGCCCTTCGCCCATCGATCTCCGTCAATCCAGCCACACGCCGTCGAACCGGTGCCCGCCGAGCGGCGAGAACGTCAGCCCGTGCACGCGTTTCGACACCGGCAGCGACACGATCGACGTCGCGATCGGCGTGAACGGCACCTGGTCCTTGAACACCACCTGCGCCTGTTCGTACAGCGCCGTGCGCTTCGCGACGTCCGCATTCGAGCGCGCCGCGCTCACCAGCCTCTCGAAATCCTGATTGCACCACTTCGCGAGGTTGCTGCCGTGCACCGCGTCGCAGCCGAGCAGCGTGCCGAGCCAGTTGTCGGGATCGCCGTTGTCGCCCGACCAGCCGTACAGGATCGCGTCGTGCTGCCCGTCGTGCTTCGCGCGGCGGTTGTATTCGCCCCACTCGTAGCTGACGATCTTCGCGCGCACGCCGATCTTCGCCCAGTCCTGCTGGATCAGTTGCGCCATCAACTGCGCATTCGGGTTGTACGGGCGCTGCACGGGCATCGCCCACAGCGTCAGGTCGAAGCCGTTGGGGAAGCCGGCCTGCGCGAGCAGCGCCTTCGCGGCGGCCGGATCGCGCGGCGCATCCTTCAGGCGCGGGTTGTACGACCATTGCGCGGGCGGCATCGGGTTCGTCGCGATCTTCGCGTCGCCGTTGAAGACGGTCCTCACGATCGCCGTCTTGTCGATCGCGATGTCGAGCGCGCGCCGCACGTCGACGCGATCGAGCGGCGCATGCTGCGTGTTGTACGCGACGAAACCGACGTTGAAGCCCATTCCCGAGAACAGTTCCAGCTTCGGGTCGCGCCGCACCGTGTCGAGATCGGCCGGCCGCGGGAACACCGATACCTGGCACTCGCCGGCCACCAGCTTCTGAAGGCGGGCGGCCGGATCGGGCGTGATCGCGAACACGAGCCGCGCGAGCTTCACGTCGTCCGGCTTCCAGTAGTCGGGGTTCGCTTCGTAGCGGATCAGCGCATCCTTCTGATACGTGCGCAGCAGGAACGGCCCGGTGCCGACCGGGAACTGGTTGATGTCGGCCTCGCGATGGCGCGCCGCGAGCTGTGACGCATATTCGGCCGAGAGGACCGACGCGAACGCCATCGCGAGGTTGCGCACGAACACGACGTCGGGCGTCTTCAGCACGAAGCGCACCGTGTAGTCGTCGACCTTCTCGATGCGCTCGACGTTGCGGTCGAAGCCGAGATCGCTGAAGTACGGGAAGCTGACCGGGTAAGCCTTGCGGAATGGATCGTCGGGGTCGAGCATCCGTCGGAACGTGAACACGACGTCGTCGGCCTGGAACGGCCGCGTCGGCTTGAACCATGCGGTCGTCTGGAATTTCACGCCACGCCGCAGGTGGAACGTGATCGTGCGCTGGTCGGGCGACACGTCCCAGCTCGTCGCGAGCGACGGTTCGAGATCGAGCGTGCCGCGCCTGAACTGCACGAGCCCGTTGTAGATCGTGTACGTGCTCGCGTCGAAATCGGTGCTCGTCGTGTGCTGGCCCGGATCGAAGCCGGCCGGGCTGCCTTCGCTGCAGTACACGAGCGTCTTGCCGGCCGGCGCGGCGAGCGCCTGCGTGGCCGCGCCGGCGAGCAGCAGCGACGCGGCCACGCAACGAAGTGCGACAACGGCATGCGGTGCGCGACGCGCACGGCGCGCGGCTGACGAAACGAAAGAATTCTTCATGGTGGCGGAAAGAAGGAATGGGTCATGCGAATGACGACGGCCGATCTTCGCGCGCCTCCCGCCGATCGCTTACCAATTAATTCGACGTTGCTTATCGCCGCGGATGCATCCCGCTGCCCGTGCATGAATATGTCCGCGCGAGCGCCGGGGCATCGCCCGGCAGCCTTGCCGCGCCACCGCCTTGCGGCCCCCTGCAGATTCTCCGGAATTGGCGCATCGTATCGGCTGGCAAACGCCGGCAGAGGCGCGCCGGGATCCGCCCGGCGCCGCCGCGCCGCCGATTCCTGGAGGACCCACGATGTCGATCAGTTCCGATACGCCCTCTCGTCCCGTGAAGTCGCCGGGCCCCGATCATCCGATCGCGATCGAGCCGCATCCGTGGCGCGTGGTGGTCACGGTGGCCGGCAAGGTCGTCGCCGATACACGCCGCGCGCTGGCGCTGCGCGAGGCCAGCTATCCGGCCGTGCTCTACATCCCGCGCGAAGACGCCGACATGTCGCAGCTGCGCCGCACCGACCACGCGACGTACTGCCCGTACAAGGGCGACTGCGCGTACTACTCGATCCCCGCCGGCGGCGCACGCGCGACCAATGCAGTGTGGACCTACGAGCATCCGTATCCGGCCGTCGAAGCGATTCGCGGGCACCTCGCGTTCTATCCGGACCGCGTCGATTCGATCGAGGAAAGCGCCGCCGACGCAGCCTGAACGCCGCTGATTTGCATATGCGCATTCATTGGTTGGCCACCGGCCCGCGCGGCCGTATCGTCCTGAATCCGGCGCGGGCCGGCCCGTTGCGAGCATCGCCCGCATCCAGCCCCGTCCTGCGCCGGCCGCGCCGCCTTTGCGCGCGACCCGTGAACCCGCACGCAGGACACCCCGATGAGCGACACACCGCACGCAGACGTTGAAACGCCCCCGGCGAACCCGCGCCGCCGCCAATGGCTGCACGGCGCGGCCGCCGGGCTCGCCGGGCTCGCACTCGCACCGCTCGCGACCCTGCCCGTGCAAGCCCAGGGCAACGGCACGCGGCTGCGCATCGGCTTCCAGAAATACGGCAACTTCGTCGTGCTGAAGGCCCGCGGCACGCTCGAGAAGCGCCTTGCGAGCCAGGGCGTCGCGGTGCAATGGCTCGAATTCCCGGCCGGCCCGCAACTGCTCGAAGGGCTGAATGCCGGCGCGATCGACGTCGGCACGGTCGGCGAAACGCCGCCGATCTTCGCGCAGGCGGCCGGCGTCGATTTCGTCTATATCGGCAACGAGCCGCCCGCGCCGCAGGGCGAAGCGATCGTCGTGCTGCCCGATTCGCCGATCCGCAACGTCGCCCAGTTGCGCGGCAAGAAGGTCGCGTTCAACAAGGGCTCGAACGTCCACTACCTGCTCGTGAAGGCGCTGGAACACGCGGGCCTCGCGTATGCGGACATCCAGCCGATCTACCTGACGCCCGCCGACGCGCGCGCCGCGTTCGTGCAGCGCAGCGTCGATGCGTGGGTGATCTGGGATCCGTATCTGGCGGCCGCCGAACGGCAGCTCGGCGCGCGCGCGATCGCGACCGGCGAAGGGCTCGTGCGCAACACGCAGTACTACCTCGCCGCGCGCAAGTACGCGGCCGCTCACCCGCAGGTGCTGCGCGCGCTGCTCGACGAGGTCGACGCGGTCGATCGCTGGGCGCGCGACCACACGCCCGACGTCGCCGCGCAACTGTCGCCGCTCGTCGGCCTCGACGCGCCGACGCTCGAAGTCGCACTCAAGCGCGCCGGCTATGGCGTGCAGCCCGTCACCGACGCGACGGTCGCGTATCAGCAGAACATCGCCGACACGTTCAGCACGCTGAAGCTGATTCCGGGGAAGCTGACGGTCGCCAACGCGCGCTGATGTGCCGCCGACGCGCGATGCGACGCGTTACGGCGCAGGCGCCGCGCCGATGCGCCGCCATTCGTCGTAGTCGATGACGAGGCCCGCTTCGTCGATCGCGATATCGGCCGCATAGGTGCCGCTCTCGTAGCGATACACGTGTGGCGCCGTATGCGTATAACGCTGCTGGCCGCGCACGATGGCGAAATCCGGAAAGCGCAGCCATGCGGTATGGATCGTCGCAGCGTCGCCGACGGCCAGCGCCAGCCGCCGGATCGGCAGCGTATTGGTCGACGGGCTGAAACCGAGGTCGATGTCGGTCGCGCCCGCGAGCAGCGGCGCGTCGACGCCGTCGATCGTCCAGCGCCCTTCCTCGCATGCGAGGTCCAGTTGTTGCGGTGGCAACGTGCCGAGCCAGCGTGTCACGCGCGCCGAGCGCGTGAGCCAGTCGGCACCGCATGCGATCGCATAGTCGATGCGAAACGGCGTGCCGTCGATCGCGCCCGATACCGAACCCGACAGATCGATTCCCGTTCGCGTCTCCGCGAGTCGGCACCATTCGGCCGCCTGCCACGTCTGCACGATCTGCCATGCGACGCATCGCGTGCGCATCGCTTCATCCTGTTGCGTCATGTCGCCGTCTCCTGTCGGTCGCGCGAAAGCCGATTTTCGCTCATCGTGTCGGTGAACACACGTGGCTTCGGCGACAGGATATGCCGGCTCCGGTCGTCCTCGGGACGTCTGGATTCTTCCGCGGAACGTGATCGCCGACTTCGCGCTCAACGCGCTCGTGCAGGCGCAGCGGCCGCCGCCGCCGCGCGTGCGCGCTGTCGTCGATCTACTGAAGAAGAAAGTCCCGCCGCTGTCGACGCGGCGTATCGGTCGGCAGCAGCGAGCCCCGCCCTCACGCCTGCAACGACTTCCCCGGCTCCTTCACGTGCGCGTCGACTTCCATCTGGTAGAAGCGCGCGCTGACGAACCCGAACAGCGTCCAGCCCAGGAACACGCACAGGCCGCCGAGCATCAGCGCCTGCTCGCCCGAGCTGAACAGCGCATAGAAGCTGTACGCGGTGGCGACCATCGCGATCACGTTCGTCACCAGCGCCTTGGCCGGCGGCACGTTCGCGACCTTCTGGATCGTGATCAGCGCGGCCATCGACATCACGTACGGCACGAGGTTCGTGACGACCGCGAGATCGACGATCTTCTGGAACTGGCTGCTCAGCTCCGGGCTGATCGTCATCAGCGCCAGCGCGACCTGCGCGACGAGCAGGATCACCATGCCGACGATCGGCGTACCCGTGCGCGTCGCACGCGCGAACACCGGCAGGAAGTAGCCGACGTCCGCCGAGCTCTTGAACACCTGCGCGACCGTGAACTGCCAGCCGAGCAGCGAGCCGATGCACGCGATCACCATCAGCGCGGTGACGATCGTGCCGACCGTCGGCGTGAACATCGTCGCGAACGCGATGCCGAACGGCGCGTTCGATTTCGCGAGGATCGCGTTCGGCACGATCCCCGCGATCACGTTGGTCGACACAATGTAGAAGATCGCCGATGCGATCGTGCCGCCGAGCACGGCGATCGGCACGTTGCGCTCCGGGTTCTCCACCGCATCCGAGTTCGCACACGCCGATTCGAGCCCGAGGAACGCCCACAGCGTCACCGCGATCGAACTGCCGACGGCCGGCCCGAACGGCATGCCGTGCGGATTCCAAGCAGCGCCCCAGGTCGCGCCGCTGAACCAGAACCAGCCGATCAGCGACACGATGACGACCGGAATGATCACGCCCCATACGGTCACCGAGCCGATCCGGCCGGTGATGCGCGAGCCGCCGAAGTTCGCGACCGTCGTGAGCACGAGCAGGAAGATCGTCCACAGGCCCGTCTGCAGCGGCGACAGCGTCGCGTCGAACAGCACGGTGCCGTAGCCGACCGCCGTGACGCCGATCGCGACGTTGGCGATCACGAGCGACAGCCCGTACGTGTAGTTCGCCATGTAGTTGCCGGCCTTGCCGAACGCGTATTCCGCGTAGCCGCCCATCCCGCCCGGCTTGCGGCTCAACATCCCGCAGCGCGCGAACGCATAGGCCAGCGCGAGCGATCCGCCGGCCGTGACGATCCACGACAGCAGCGAGATCGTGCCGACCTGCGCAAGCTTCGCCGGCAGCAGGATGATGCCGGAGCCCATCATGTTGACCGCCGTGAGGATGGTGAGCTGCCAGACATTCATCCGGTTCTTCGCCGCGGCCGCCGGGGCCGCGGCGGACATGTGCGCTGCGTTTTCCATGATCTCGATCCTTCGATGTGATGCCGCCGCGCGGCCGGTCGCTCGTTCAGGCCGTCAGGCAGTACACGCGGTACGTGCCGTCCTCGACTTCCACGCCGTGCGTATCGTGCGCGAAGCCCGGAAAGCGCCGGTCGTACGCTTCGAGCGCCTTCAGGTAGCCGAGCACCGGGCCGCCTGCCGGCCCCGCGTTCTCGCCCGGCATCAGCAGCGGAATGCCCGGCGGATACGGCACGACGCCGGTGGCGACCGTGCGCCCGGCCAGCTCGTCGAGCGTGACCTGCTCGACGCGGCCCCGCACGAGATGCTCGTACGCGCGCACCGGGCTCATCTCCGGCTTCGGCAGGATCGAGAACGCCTCCGACATCAGCCGCGTCGTGCCGAGCTGCTCCATCGCCGCGAACATCGTGTCGGCCAGGTCCTTCAGCCCCATGCCCGCATAGCGCGCACCGTGTTCCTTCGCGAGCGACGGAATCGCCATGTCGAGCGGCAGGTTCGCATCGTAGTCGCGCTTGAAGTCGCACAGCGCGCTGACGAGCGAGCCCCACTTGCCCTTCGTGATGCCGATCGAGAACAGGAACAGGATCGTGAAGTCGGTCGTCTTCTCGACGACGATCCCGCGCGCATCGAGATAGGCGGTGACGACGCTTGCCGGAATGCCGACCGGCATCAGGCCGCCGGCCGGCGCGACGCCCGGCGTGACGATCGACACCTTGATCGGATCGAGCATGCAGTAGCCGTCCTCGATATTGCCGAAGCCGTGCCATTGCGCGCCGGGGCGCAGCACCCAGCACGACGGATCGCTCGCGAGCAGCTCGGGCGGCGCATCGTGGAACGGCAGCGTGCGGCCCGTGCGTGCCTCGAGCACGGTGTCGGGCTGCCAGCATTCGAAGAACCAGTCGCCCTTCGCGTCGAACTCGTTGTTCATCCGCGCGATCATCTGCCGGAATGCGACGGCCTCCTCGATCGACTCGTGCGTCAGCGCTTCGCCGCCGGGGCCGTCCATCATCGCGGCCGCGACGTCGTTCGACGCGATGATCGCGTAGTTCGGCGAAGTCGACGCGTGCATCATGAACGTTTCGTTAAACTGACCATGCGGAATCGGGCTGCGGCCATCGCGCACATGGATGTACGACGCTTGCGACAGCGCGGTCAGCAGCTTGTGCGTCGACTGCGTCGCGAACACCGTGGGCCGGTCCGCACGATGGTCGCGCGGGTCGCCGTGCATCGCATGGCGGTCTCGGTAGATCGGGTTGAAGCGCGCGTAGCCGTACCACGCTTCGTCGAAGTGCAGGCGGTCGACGCTCGCACCGAGCAATTCTTCGACGCGCGCGACGTTGTAGCAGAGGCCGTCGTAAGTCGAGTTCGTGACGATCGCATGCTTCGGCTGGCGATCGGCAAGCCCGGCCGCGAGCGGGTTCGATGCGATCGCCTCGCGGATCGCCGCCTGCGTGAGGCGCTCGGACGCGATCGGCCCGATGATCCCGTAGCGGTTGCGCGTCGGTACCAGGTACGTCGGGATCGCGCCCGACATCGTGATCGCATGCTCGGCCGACTTGTGGCAGTTGCGGTCGCACAGCGCGATCTGGTCGCGGCTCACGCTCGCCATCAGAATGATGCGGTTCGACGTCGACGAGCCGTTCGTCACGTGATACGTACGATGCGCGCCGAACACGCGCGCCGCGTAGCGCTCGCTTTCGCCGATCGGGCCCGAGTGGTCGAGCAGCGAGCCAAGTTCGCCGACCGAGATCGACAGGTCGGAGCGGAACAGCGATTCGCCGAAGTATTCGAAGAACGCGCGGCCGACCGGCGACTTCAGGAAGCCCGTGCCGCCCGTGTGGCCGGGCGTATGCCACGAGTATTCGTAGACGCGCGAGAACTTCGCGAGCGCGCCGAACATCGGCGGCAGCACGGTCGAACGATAGCGTTCGATCGCCGCGTGGATGCGCCCGCCAATGAAGTCGGCCGTATCCTCGAGCAGCCATACGAAATCGTCGACCTGGCCCATGACCGCGGACGGCACCGACGACGCGACGCTGCGGTCGGCCAGCAGGAAGATCGGCACGTTGGCATTGCGATGCCGGATCGCTTCGACCACGGCCTCGGACGGCCCGTGGCCGTCCACACCAAGATCCCAGTCGAGCAGCACACACTGGATCGACGGATCGGAACGGACCAGCATGATCGCATCGTCGGCGGACGTCGCCGTGAGCACGTCGATGTCGCGTTGCGCGAGCTCCGCGCTGAGTGTGCGGACCGCGCGTCCGGTTGCCGTTTCCTGCGTGATTTCGTCGTCGACCAGCAGCGCACGCATGCCGAGACGACGAATGCCGCCGGCGGATGTATTCATGATGTTGCCCTCGCTGTTCCGATGCTTCGTTGGTGTTGTTCGTCTCACGAGCACGCGGACAGCAGGCCACGGTCGGCGACATGAGACGCTCTTAATTCCGGTTTGATTCGCCATCCGATTCGGATGCCGACTATGCCATGGATGCCTTTGGATGAAAAGCCGACGATTCGGCGAAAACGTCGATCCCTTTCAAATCGGATTTCATAATTGGATCATTTTTATGTGCGTTGCAGCACGCCAATTCCCGCTTATTTGATCCTTCTCATCTTTCAATGACATTATCGTTTCCGGTCGATTGAATTCGCCGGATTTTGTTGCTACGATCGGCTGCGTCGCGCACTGACCGGCGGCAGCCGTGCCTCGCCGCGCAAGGCTGCTTCTGCGGCGCGCATCGGCGTTCAGCATTCGCGGGAGCGTTTCAATCGGCTGCAGCGCGTGTCGAATTACGCATCGGCACGAATGCGGTTCCCGTTTCCGCACATTTACCGGAGAGTTCGCGTGAGCCTGTTGAAAATCGCAGTCGAGCCGGCGCTGATTGGCGCCTTTCTCACCACGCACGAACAGGTCGACGTATTTCAGACCGATTTCACGAATATCGCGGCAATCGTCGTCGGAATCGATGCGGCGCAGAAGATCCTGAAAACGGTCGAAAGAACCGGCTTCGCGATTCCGTTCTTCGTCGCGGTCGAGCCCGACCAGGAAGTGCCGCCGTCGGTCCTGCCGAGCGCGAGCGGCGTGATCCAGCTCGGGCACGGCAGCCGCCACTACTACGGCCGGCAGATTTCAGCCGCCGCCGATATCTATAGCGAGAACCTGCTGCCGCCGTTCTTCAAGGTCATGCGCGAATACGTGCAGCGCGGCTACGTCGAGTTCGACTGCCCCGGCCACCAGGGCGGCCAGTTCTTCTCGAATCATCCGCTCGGCCGAATGTTCGTCGACTTCTTCGGCGAGACACTGTTTCGCGCCGACCTCTGCAACGCGGACGTCCGGCTCGGCGACCTGCTGATCCACGAAGGCCCGGCGCTGGAAGCGCAGCGCAACGCCGCGCGGATCTACAACGCCGACAAGACCTGGTTCGTGCTGAACGGCACGTCGACGTCGAACAAGGTCGTCACGAGCGCGCTGCTCGCGCCCGACGATCTCGTGCTGTTCGATCGCAACAACCACAAGTCGGTGCACCTCGGCGCGCTCGTGGTGTCCGGCGCGCGGCCGGTCTACCTCGAAACCGCGCGCAACGCGTGGGGCCTCATCGGCGGCGTCGACAGCGCGGCGCTCGGCGAAGCGCGCATTCGCGACGCGATCCGCGACGTCGCGCCCGAACGCGCCGACCTGCCGCGCCCGTTCCGGCTCGCGGTGATCCAGCTCGGCACCTACGACGGCACGATCTACAACGCGCGGGAAATCGTCGACCGGATCGGGCATCTGTGCGACTACATCCTGTTCGATTCGGCGTGGGTCGGCTACGAGCAGTTCATCCCGATGATGCAGGACTGCTCGCCGCTGATGCTGACGCTCGGCCCCGACGATCCCGGCATCTTCGTCACGCAGTCGGTGCACAAGCAGCAGGCCGGCTTCTCACAGACGTCGCAGATCCACAAGAAGGACAGCCACATCGAAGGCCAGAAGCGTTTCTGCGATCACCGGCGCTTCAACAACGCGTACATGATCCATGCGTCGACGAGCCCGTTCTATCCGATGTTCGCGGCGCTCGACGTCAATGCACAGATGCACGCGGGCCCGGCCGGCAAGCGCTTGTGGCGCGACTGCGTCGCGCACGGCGTCGATGCGCGCAAGCTGCTGCTGAAGACCTGCCGCCAGATCCGTCCGTTCGTTCCGCAGCATGTCGACGGCCGCCCGTGGGCCGACTACCCGACCGAGCAGATCGTCGACGACCTGCGCTTCTTCCGCTTCCATCCGGCCGACACGTGGCATGGCTTCGAAGGCTATGCGAACGACCAGTACTTCGTCGATCCGTGCAAGCTGCTGCTGACGACACCCGGCATCGATCGCGACACGCACGAGTACGCGCCGTTCGGCGCGCCGGCGCCGATCCTCGCGCGCTACCTGCGCGAGCACGGCGTCGTGCCCGAGAAGGCCGACCTGTACACGATCCTGTTCCTGCTCACGCCGTCCGAGAGCCTCGGCAAGCTGCAGCATCTGATCGCGCACCTCGCGCAGTTCGAACGCCACCTCGACCAGGACACGCCGCTGCGCGAAGCGATCCCGTCGTTGTGCGAAGCGTATCCGGAGCTGTACGGCAACATGCGCCTGCGGCAGTTGTGCCAGCGCATGCACGATTTCTATCGCAGCCACGACATGAAGCATCTGCAGAAGCAGATGTTCCGGCGTGCACAGTTCCCGAAGCAGGCGATGCTGCCGCAGGCCGCGAATGCCGAGCTGATCCGCAACAACGTCGAGCTCGTCACGCTCGATCGCATCGAAGGCCGGATCGCGACCGAAGGCGCGCTGCCCTATCCGCCCGGCATCTTCTGCGTGGTGCCCGGCGAAGCGTGGGGCGGCCCGGCGCTCGACTACTTCCGCGCGCTCGAAGCCGGGATCAACGCGCTGCCGGGGTTCGAGCCGGAGATTCAGGGCGTCTACCTGCAGACAAAGCCGGACGGCACGAAGCAGGCATCGGCGTACGTGGTGGCCGACGACACGCGCGCGTCGCTGGCCTGACCGCGCAGCCCGCCCGCCGCATCACCACGCCTGCCGATAGATCGCCAGCGCGTCGGTCTCCGACACCTCGCGCGGATTGTTCACCAGTAGGCGCGTCTGCAGCATCGCGTCCGACGCCATTCTCGGCAGATCGCCCTCGCCGATACCGACTTCGCGCAGCGTGCGCGGGATGCCCGTAGCGACGATCAGCCGGTCGATCTCCGCGATCAGCGCATGCGTCCTCGCTTCGTCGCTGCCCGTCGCCGACGGCGCGACGATCGCCGCGAGTTCCGCGTACAGCGGCGCCGCGGCCGGCGCGTTGAAGCGCAGCACGTGCGGCAGCACGAGCGCATTCGACAGCCCGTGCGGCACGTGGAAGATCCCGCCGACCGGATAGGCCAGCGCATGCACGGCCGCGACCGGCGCGTTCGCGAACGCCTGCCCGGCGAACATCGCGCCGACCAGCATCGACTCGCGCGCGTGGCGGTTGCGGCCGTCGTCGCAGGCCGCGAGCAGGTTGCGCGACAGCAGCGTCAGCGCGTGCACGGCCAGCATGTCGGACACCGGATTCTTCAGCCGCGCGGACGTATAGGCTTCGATTGCATGCACCATCGCGTCGATGCCCGTCGCGGCCGTCGCCGCGCGCGGCAGGCCGAGCGTCAGCTCGGCGTCGAGGATCGCGACGTCCGCGAACAGGTGCGGCGACACGACGCCCATCTTGCGCGCCTCGCCGACCGTGACGATCGATACGGCCGTCACTTCGGAGCCCGTGCCGGCAGTAGTCGGCATCTGCACGAGCGGCAGCCGCGCGCTCGCGACCTTGTCGACGCCGTACATGTCGGTCAGCGCCTGCTGCCCCGGCGCGAGCACCGCGATCAGCTTCGCGACGTCCATCGACGATCCGCCGCCCAGGCCGAGCACGACCTCTGCATCGGCCGCGACGGCCCGCGCAGTCGCTTCGAGCACCACGTGCTCGGGCGGATCGGCGATCACGTCGTCGATCACGGTGACCTGCCAGCCGTGCGCGGCGAGGCTCTCCAGCGCGGGCGCGAGCACGCCGCTGCGATGCAGGAACGCGTCGGTGACGACGCACAACCGCACGAGCGCCGGAAAGCGTTCGCGCAACAACGCGCCGAGCCGGCGCGCGGCGCCGAATTCGACGATCTGCGTCGGAACGGTACGGAATTGAAACGGGTTCATCGGGTGCCTCCCGGTGGCGTCGCCGTGCCGGTGTCCGGCTGCACCATGTAGCGCGACACGTCGCGGCGATCGAGCAACGGAATGATCGCCCCGACACCGATGCGCTGGAAATGCGGCGTTTCCCGATGCACGTCGAGGCCGTCCGCGTCGCTGTAACGCTCGAGGATCACGATGTGGTCGGGATCCTCCGGTGACCGGAAATACGCATAGTCGAGATTCTTCGGCTCGGCGCGCGTCGCGGGCGCGAGCTCCGCGAGCAGTTCGATCACGCGGTCGCCGTTGCCCGGCTTCGCGAAGTAATGTGCGATGACCTGCAGGTAGGGTTCGTTCATGCGGTGCTCCGTGTTCGACAAACGCCCGTCACGACGGGGGCGCACGCAATCCGCTGCGAACCGGATGGATTCAACCGCGATGGCGCGACACCGTGTCACTGACTCGTCGTCGCATTGTATTGAATCGGCAATGCCTTCGCAGTACCGCGACTGCACAGCGCAACAGATGTCGAATCTCGCAGCACTTTCACGGCGAATCGGTTCGTAACCAGCAGCCACCGGCCGCCCGCCGATACGCCGATACGCCGACATGCCGACGACTACCACGGCACCGTCCGCCCCAGATAGTCGAGGTATTCGAGCCCGGGGCGCGCCCGCTTCGCGATCAGCACGTCGACGAGGCTCGGCACGCTCTCGTCGATGGTCAGGCGTGCATCGGGCCCGCCCAGCTCCGTGCGGACCCAGCCGGGCGCCATCAGCGCCAGCGCACGCGGCGTGTCGGCCTGCCGCGCCGCGAAGCTGCGCATGAACTGATTCAGCGCGGCCTTGCTGCCGCGATAGACCTCGCGCATTCCGCTGACGTTGTTCGCGACGCTGCCCTGCCCCGACGACATCGCGCCGATCAGGCCGTCAGCGGTTACAAGATCCTGCAACGCCTCGATCACGCGCATCGGTGCAAGCGCATTCGTGATCATCACGCGCACGAATTCGTCGGTCGTCACTTCGCCGATCGTTTCGTTCGGGTCGTTGGTCGTCCCCGCATTCACGAACAGCACGTCGAAGTGCCTGCCCGACAGGCGCTCGCGCAGCGCCGCCAGTTGCGCCGGCTCGCAGATGTCGAGCGTCTCGATCCCGAGCCGGCCGTCGAACCGGTCCGCCAGGTCGTGCAGCTTCGTGCGTCCCGATCCTTCACGCACGGTGCCCGTTACGTTCCAGCCCTTGTTCAGGAATTGCTCCGCCATCGCAAGCCCGAGGCCGCGCGAAGCCGCGACGAGCAGGATCGAGGGTGCGTTGGGGTTCGATACGGTCGAGTGCATGGTTGCCGCCTTTGCCGGGTTTCACGATGCGCCCACTATAGGCGCGCACCGAACCATGCACCAGACGCACCGGATTCAATCAATAGTTGCATTGAACGCCATGCCAGACCGCGCAGTGGCGTATCCTGTCCGCATGGAAGACATCGACCTGAACCTCGTCACCGCGCTCGACGCGCTGCTGTCGGAAGGCAGCGTGACAGGCGCCGCGCGCCGGCTTGGCCTGAGCACATCCGCAATGAGCCGCACGCTCACGCGGCTGCGGCTGTCAACCGGCGACCCGTTGCTCGTGCGCGCCGGGCGCAAGCTCGTGCCGACACCGCACGCGGCCGCATTGCGCGACCGCGTGCATGCGATCGCGAGCGACGCACGCGCCGTGCTGCGGCCGGCGACGGCCGACGTCGACATGGCGACGCTCGCATCCACGTTCACCATTCGCGCGTCGGCGTCGTTCATGGAAATGCTGTCCGGCCCGGTGGTCGCCGCGATCGGCGAAGTCGCGCCGCACGTGCGCGTCCGCTTCGTGCCCAAGCCCGACCGCGATCCGCAAGCGCTGCGCGACGGCACCGTCGATCTGGAAATCGGCAAGCGCGGCGACGACGCGCCCGAACTGCACACACGCATGCTCGGTCACGACTGGCACGTCGCGGTGGCCCGCGCCGGACATCCGCTGTTCGCGTCGGCCAGGATCACGCCCGCACGCTATGCGGCCTGCCGTCACGTGATGGCATCGCAGCTCGGCGATTTCGGCGGACCAGCCGACGACTCGACCGACCGGTCCGGCCCGGGCCAGACCGTGCACGTCGTCGTCCCCGGCTACCCCGATGCAATGCGTGTCGCGGCCAGCACCGACCTGATCGCGCTGGTGCCGCGCTCGAGCCTCGGCAACGCGTTCACACCGGGGCTCGCGGACGCCCTCGGGCTGCGCAGCTTCGAGATCCCGGTCCGCCTGCCCGCGATCCTCGTCGCCGCGCTATGGCATCCGCGCAATCACGGCGACCCCGTCCATCGCCGCCTGCGCGACGCGGTCATTGCGGTCTGCCAGCGCGCGTATCCGGATTCCCGCGCGCCACGCACACCGGCGCGCAGCGCGGGAACACGCACGGCCGGCTGACGCCGGGCGCGTACCTGAAGCCGGGCGCCCCGGCGGCGCCGACGGGCCCTTCGGCTAAAATGCCGCACTTTCCACCTTGTCCGGCCCGCTCGCCATGCAACCCGCTTCCCACGCCCAACCCGCCTCCCACGGCGCCGCCGCCGCAGAATCGGCCCGCGACCTCGTCTACGGCCCGAACGACCGGCCGGCGCCGATGGTCGCCTTCGTCGCCGCGCTGCAGCACCTGCTGGCGATCATCGTGCCGATCGTCACGCCCGGCCTGCTGATCTGCCAGGCGCTCGGCGTGTCCAGCCGCGATACAACCCTGATCGTGTCGATGTCGCTGGTGATTTCCGGCATCGCCACCTTCGTCCAGTGCAAGCGCTTCGGCCCGCTGGGCGCCGGCCTGCTGATCGTCCAGGGCACCAGCTTCAACTTCGTCGGCCCGCTGATCGCGGGCGGCAGCCTGATGGTCAAGCAGGGCACGCCGGTCGAGACCGTGATGGCCGCGATCTTCGGCGTCGTGATTGCCGGTTCGTTCGTCGAGATGAGCGTGTCGCGCATCCTGCCGTTCGTGAAGCGCCTGATCACGCCGCTCGTCACCGGCATCGTCGTGCTGCTGATCGGACTCACGCTGATCAAGGTCGGCCTCGTCAGCATGGGCGGCGGCTATGGCGCGATGGCCAAGGGCACGTTCGCGAGCGCGGAGAACCTGACGCTGTCCGGCCTCGTGCTCGGCACGATCATCCTGCTGAACCGCGTGCCGATCGTCTGGGTGCGCAGCACCGCGCTCGTCATCGCGCTCGCGATCGGCTACCTCGCGGCTGCGTTCCTCGGCCGCCTCGACTTCACCGGCATGCACCAGGCCGCGCTGTTCCAGGTCCCGACGCCGCTGCATTTCGGCATCGGCTTCTCGTGGTCGCTGTTCGTGCCGATGCTGATCATCTACCTCGTCACGTCGCTCGAAGCGATCGGCGACGTCACGGCCACCAGCAAGATCTCGAACGAGCCGGTCGAGGGGCCGGTGTGGATGCAACGAATCAAGGGCGGCGTGCTCGTCAACGGCGCGAACTCGCTGCTGGCCGGCGTGTTCAATACGTTCCCGAGCTCCGTGTTCGCGCAGAACAACGGCGTGATCCAGATCACCGGCGTCGCGAGCCGCCATGTCGGCATCTGGATCGCGGGGATGCTGGTGGTGCTCGGCCTGTTCCCGGTCGTCGCCGGCGTGCTGCAGGCCGTGCCGGAGCCCGTGCTCGGCGGCGCGGCGATGGTGATGTTCGGCGCGGTGGCCGCATCGGGCATCAACATTCTCGCGGGCGTCCAGCTCGACCGCCGCGCGCTGCTGATCATCGCGGTGTCGCTGGCGCTTGGCCTCGGCGTATCGCAGGTGCCGGACATTCTGAACAGCCTGCCGCACGCGCTGAAGAACGTGCTGGAATCGGGCGTCGCAACGGGCGGCATCTGCGCGCTCGTGATGAACTGGTTCCTGCCGGAAAAGAAGTAAGAACGGGACACGTGGCAATCGCGCGGTGTTTCAGGCACCGCGTCGGCCAGCCCGCACGCCGGTTCAACCCGACCGCGCCGGACAGCCGCAGCCTCGGACCAGAGGCAATCCGCGTCGCCCGAAATAAGATGGCCACCCGAAGGGCGACGCGCGTATGATGAACTCATTAGGGCATTCGTGAGCCGTTCGACTGCTCGCCCTCCATCTCCCTTCTTGCTGCATCGTGCTCACGTTCGCACGCAGCGTTACGCCTTACGCCCTACCCCGTCGCGCCACACTGGCGATACTGGCCGGACGCGTTCGTGCCGCGATTCGTCGCGACAGAACGTTCAGAAGCTCGTCATGAGCGTGCGTCTCTATCGTGGATTCGAATATTGCCCGCTCATTTGCCCCCATGTGCCGGCGCAGAACGGCCGGCCCGCATGATGACGACACCGGCTTCGACGCAGTGGTCGAGATTTACGCGCGGGCACTGACGACAACATCGCTCGAAATTGGCCCGCACGACGGCTTTCGGGTGAAATCAAACGCGCTCGCCGTGCAGCAAGCCAAGAAGTGAACCATAACCGGGAGTTGACAAAAATGAGCTGGTACTGCGATGTGGAGCGCGAACTGGCTCATATTAGGGGAGCAATCGGACTGCTCGAGCAGACACACGACGCCTTCACCAACCGATCGCCAGTGAGCGATCCGGCGTATTGGCGAGTCAAGCTCGACACACTCCGGACACGATTTGAGCGCAATAAAGTACTCGAATACCAGATCAATCAGCTTTCCGCTCGCCTCGATCGAATCCGGGATCCGAACTTCCGCGAATAAGAATCTGCCACGCACGTCCGAGAATTCGGTTGCACATCAATTCGGGACCCAACACGTGTTGAATGCCGGATTGCAGGCCGCGGAACAGCTCGGCGAACGCAGTATCAGCGGCGGCGGCCGTCGCGAGAGTCGCCTTGACCCGGCCTCACTCGCAAGTCGGTTCGTCATCCATATCGTTTTCCGGCATGCATCCCGGGATGCGACCAAACCGGTCTCATGCCGGACTTCGGAGCAACATCATGACTGACGCCAACCCAAACAGCACCTTTAGGCACCTTCCGCTGACTCCCGAACAGGACGCGGAAATCCGGCACTACATCAGGAAGAAAGAACAGCGGGGCGAACCATGGGACACCCCGGAACTGGCGACGATGCTCAGGGACATGCTCGACCCTCCCGTCAACGACGACGAGGAGCCCGACGCCGACGTCGAGGAAACGAAGCTGGCCTGCGAGTATGCATTGGCCTCGATCGACGAGGCCATGGAACCTGTTTCCGCGAGCGAGGAACGAAACGCGGCAATGGAAGCCGAGGAGATGAAACACCCCAGGCGGTAGCACGCGCCCAGATCCGAAACTCGAGCCGAAGCTGCGCCGCCGTCCTGATCTTCATTGCCTTTGTGTCGCCCTTCCGTATCGTTGCCGCTTGCAAAAGGCGGAGCGAATGCGTTGGACAAGATCCCGACGCCGCAAGCTGCATCGACACCGGGCCCGAAGACAGGCGATGTCGCGCAAAGCCCGGTCGACGCGAGCGAACTCCGTGGAGACTCGCCCCAGGCAAGTTTTGCCTTCAACCTGGACCGGCCGGCCCCCCTTCCGACCACTTTGTGGCCTTTGTCGCGTATGCAACAGCATCGTCACGCGCTTCGAAGCCGGCCAGATCGCCGCTGGCATGCGCTTGTCCCTGGCGGCGGACGCGATCGCGAATTGCTTCCGATCCGATCGCAGGAATGACGCCTGCACCGATTGCGTTTCGCGATCCTGACCGAATCCCTTTCGAGCAAACCGCGGCAGCGCACGACCTGTGCAGACGACCGTTCAGAAGAAGTTCAGTGCGCCCATAGCTGGCCACGCCGCTCGATCGCGGCCACAACGATATTCAACACATGGCGGACGACGTCCTCATCCGTCATACCCGCATCAAGATACTGGCGGACCTTCATGATCTGCGGCTGATGAGAACCGTCATCATTGTCCATCACGAAAATACTTGCCGTTGCGGTGTCGGTCATCAGGGCTACCTGAATGGTCTTGCCGCAAATGATGGTTTGCATGCTCAAGGTAGTCATCGCCTGTCCGGTCTGGTCATTGAGCCCACAAGTATGCGCCCCTATAGCCGGGCGAATCCTCCTGTAAACGCTCCTTTTCCAGCCGATTCGCGGGTTATTCGCATGCTGCGAGCAGCTTTGACTTATCGACGCAATTGCTGTGCCGATCGCTCGGATTTGTTTTGCATTGCGGATTCGCCCCGTCGGTTCCCGGTGCTCGCATAAGTCACCCTGGACATAACCGGTTTCCGTCTGATCGACCGGTTCCGGCAGATGCCGTCTTGGCACCGTGATTAACGCTGGCTAGAATCTCGCCAGTGTCCATGCCCCTGAGCCCATGAGTTCTCCCCAACCGACCGAAGTACCCGTTAAAGAACGGGCGACGATCGTCTGCTATCGCGACGGCCAAGTGTTGCTCGTCGCGCGCGCGTCGTCGCGCTGGGCCCTTCCGGGCGGCACGATCAAGCGCGGGGAACCGCCGCTCGAAGCCGCGCATCGCGAGTTGCGCGAAGAAACCGGCATGACCGGCCAGACTCTCGTTTACTCGATGCAATTCACCGGGCTCGCGAAGGCACATCACGTGTTCTTCACGGAAGTCGGCCCGGACCAGACGCCGCAAGCGAACAACGAGATCGAGAAATGCAGGTGGTTTCCGGTCGACGGCGTCGACGAACTGCGCGCGAGCATCCCGACGAAGCGAATCGTCGAACTCGTCTATAACCACGAAATCCGCAAGTCGTAGCCCGCACGAAATCCCGTGCAGCTCATGCGCATAGAGGACAAGCGCATTCCCGAGCCGTCTCCGGCCCGAGTCGTTTTCCGTGGATCACAGCGGCCGCGCAGCCGCTCAGTGCGCGCGCTTTCTTCGTAACTCGTGCGTGGAATAAACGACGAGGAAGATGCCCAGCATCGCGGCACCGGACGCCGTGAAGTCGTTTGCGGTTCCCGAGCTGTGCAGGGACGTCGGGAAGATGCCGAGACTCAGTCCTGCGGCGGCAAGAAGCAATCCTGCAGCCACACCCCAGATCGGTCCGGCGGTCTTTTCGATTTTATTTTTCATGCAGCACCCGTCTACAGTCATTACCTGGTCGGTATCGGCAAAAGGCGCCGCGCCTACCTCCAGTGGTTCCACTATAGCCGGGAAATAATTCGCAAACTTTCAGTGCTTTTCCCGATCAAGTTTGCCCGGTCACAGCCGTTTTTCAGCGGCCGGCCCGCGACGCAAGTGCGCGCCATCCAAAGCACGCCGATTCGCAGGAAAACCCTGCTCAAATTTCGCAATGGACAGCAGACCGACGCCGAGATACCGAAGGTCTACTCGAAGGCGGACCCGGCAACCGGCCAGTTCCGCACGCTGGTGCAGTTCGTCGCCCCTGCCCGCGATGCGAACAAGCTGATGCTGAAGAACGGCAACGATCTGTGGTTCTACGACCCGTCCAGCCAGGCCAGCGTGCGGATCTCGCCGCAGCATCTGCTCGGCCAGGCCGCGAACGGCGACGTCGTGACGATCAGCTGGGCGACGACTACGAGACGTCGCTCGCAGGCGAGGAGAACGTGGCGGACGGCGAGCACCAGACCCGGCGCTGTTACCGGCTGCACCTGACGGTGCGCGCACCGGATGTCACGTATCATGCGATCGACCTGTGGATCGCGAGCGACACGAAGCGGCCCGTCAAGGCGCGCTTCTTCGCGGCGAGCGGCAGCGTGCTGAAAATCGCGTACTACCGGCACCGGCCGACGGAGACCGTGATCATCGACGGCCTCGATCCCGGCTGGGTCACGGTGATGCACTACTCGGACTACGCGTGGCGCGACATTCCTGACGCGTGGCTGCAGCGCGCTTACCTGTCGCGCTTCAAGGCCGACTAAGCGATGGCGCGATCCCGTGTCGCGGCGCTCGTCTGCGCGGCAGGCCTCGCGGCCACGCAGCCCGCGCTCGCGGCGGGCGACGCGAACGGCGACGCGCTGCGGCTTGCCGACACGGCGACTGCCGCGCCCGTGACCCCGAGCAACTGGCGCGGAACGTTCGAGGCGGCCTTGGCGAACTACACGGCGGCGAACCAGACCGGGCCCGTGACGCTCAACGACAACGCGCGCGTGTCGAACACGCTGTCGTACGACGGCACGTTCGGCAACTGGCGGGCGATCCTGTCGAATCGCTTCGATGCAGGATGGCGCGCGGGCAGCTGCTGTGGAACGGCGGCTCGGTGACCGCCCTGGTGTCGCCACGGCTCGACACGCACCGGAACGACGCGACCTTCAATCCCGACCTCGGCGCGACGAATGCGCGCACGCGCTACATGCTGAGCGGATCGCAGCGCCAGATCGGCGACTTCGCGCCGCAGTGGCTGCTGTACGGCGGCGAAGGCATCGCGCCGCAACTGGGCCTGAACGCCACCACGCTGATCGACAACTCGACGGTCGGGTTCCTCGAATACGTGATCGGCCGCGGTAGCGCGACCGCGGACTTCGCGCAGACCTCGTCGTCATGGGCATCGAAGCTCGCGACGGGCGTCACGCATACCTTCGCAAACAAGCTGTCGCTGACGCTCGAGTACGACTACGACGGCGCCAGCGCGAGCGCTGCCGCCTGGCGTGCGCTACAAGGGGACCCGTCGCGATACTGGCGCTATCGCGAGACAGCGAGCGTCGCGCAGGAGTTGATGACGCGGCACTCGCTGTTCGTCTACGCGTCGATGCCCGACGTCTTCGTCCAGCATCTGGCGCTGGCCGCGATGGCGCGCTACAACCTCGACGATCATAGCTTCTTTATGTGGCTCGAGCCCCGCTATCACTGGCCGCGCACGGACTTCGCCGTGCAGTGGCAGAGCAACCATGGCTCGGCGCGCAGCGTCTACGGAGGTCAGGCGCAAAGCGAGATCGTGCAGGGGATCGTGACGTTCTTCTTTTGAGCGGGCGCTGGCCGCGACGATGCCCGGCCCGACGGTGCCGGGGAGCGAGGCCGACGGACAGGTTGCTTCGTGACGCGGAAAGCGAATCGCCCGGCGCAATGCGTCGGGCGAGGAAGAAGATCGCGGCGCGAGAGTCCCGATGACTTCGCCGGCAACCGTGCCGGTTCAGCGCGACTCGAACGCCGGCACGGCGCCTTCGTCGGACGATCCGTTCACATGACGGATGCAGCGCGTGACCACGTTGACCGCGCGTCCGAGCGGCATGCCGACGAGCAAGCCCCAGACCGCGAACGACAGGACCGCGAAGGTTCCGGTGGCGGCCCACGGCCGCGACGTGGCGATCGCGTAATGAATGAACGTCTCGGCGGCGAAGGTCAGGAGCAGCGTGACCAGCAGACTCGCGTCGCCGGGCAGGCGCACGAGCATGCCTTCGGGCCCGGTCCTGAACTGCAGCCGCCAGCGGCGCGCGTGGAACCAGCCGCCCGTCGCGCCCAGCGCGAGCGCGGCCAGCGCGGCCGCGTAGGCATCGCCCCCGGCCCGCGGAAACAGGTGGCCGAGGCTCGACAGGCCGAGCCCGATGAACACGATCGGAAACAGGATCGGACGCACGGGCCGGACTTCGCGCGCGAAGCAGCGCTTGACGCCGAGATAGACGAGCACGCAGAACAACACGTAGACGTATGTCGGGAAATGTTGCATGGGGTACCTGTTCGGGAGCGCCGCGCGCGGCGGATATGTCGACGACTATAGCGGCCGGAAGGTCCGCCTGCCGCGCTTTGCGATGAACGGCAGGAATTGGCCGATGAACGGCGCCTGCGACCGGCGAATGTCCGTGGTGCGGGGCCGCTTCGTCGTCGCGCCAGCCCAAGCGCGTTGCTGCATTGCAGCAACGCGACGGCGCGGCACATCCACGCCGGGCGCCTGCGCGCATCGAGGCCACCGCGCATGGGTTGCGGCCGATCGCTGGTGGTGACGCTGCAGCAAATTACGTTACCATCTCCGCTATCCGCACTCGCCCGCTGCCATGCAAAGCAGGCTCATCCCGTTCCTGTCGTCCGCGCCCCATGCTGGCCCCGCCCATCGAGGCCGATCGCTGCTGGGCCTCCTTTTTTTCAACACCGGTGTCGGACTGATCTTCTGGGCCACCCGCCACAACGAGGCGCCACTGCCGTATCTGGTCGTCGCGAACGGCATCGGTTTCAGCGCGACGCTGCTCAGCGTCGTCGTCGACAGGCTCGTGCGCGGCAAGCTAGCGCTGGTGCCGAAGATCCTGATCGTCGCGCCGGCCAGCGTGTTCATCGGTTTCGAGATCGCGGCATCGACGATCGGGCACGTTCCGCACCTGATCGGACATGCGGGCGTCAAGGTATGGCTGGCCTACGGCTCGTCGTTCGTTGTCGCCGGCGCGGCCTGCGCGTTCGTCTCGGTGTTCGTGCAGGCCGCGCGCATGCGCGCGTCGCTCGAAACGCAGCGGCGCGAGGCCGCCGAGGCGCGCCAGGCCGAAACGGCCGCACGGCTCGCGCTGCTGCAGGCCCAGATCGAGCCGCATTTCCTGTTCAACACGCTGGCGAACGTGCAAAGCCTGATCGAGCGAGATCCGGCCCGCGCCACGACGATGCTCGACAGCCTGAACCGCTATCTGCGCGCGAGCCTGAGCCGGACGCGCGAGGCCACCTCCACCCTGGAGGAGGAACTGGAACTGGTCGAGGCGCTGCTGAAGATCGCGACAATCCGGCTCGGCGAGGAACGCCTGCGCTATGCGATCGACGTACCGGCCGCGCTGCGGGCCTTGCCGCTGTCGCCGCTCCTGCTGCAACCGCTCGTCGAGAACGCGCTGCTGCACGGCATCGAGCCGTCGGTCGACGGCGGCGAAGTGCGCATTCGCGGCACGCGCGACGACGACCTGCTCGTCCTGAGCGTGAGCGACACGGGCGTGGGACTCGGCAACAGCGGCACGAAGCTGCACGGCGGCGTGGGGCTCGCGAACGTTCGCGCGCGGATGATCAGTCTTTATGGCGAGCGCGGCCGCGTGTCGGTCGGCGCGAATACCGACGCCATGCGGGGCGTGACCGCAACCTTAGAGATCCCGATAGCCTGATATGCCGACCGCCCTGATTGCCGACGACGAACCCAACCTGTCCGCGGAGCTTGCCGCGCGCCTCGCACCGCTGTGGCCGGAACTCGAGATCGTCGGGATGCCCCGCAACGGCGTGGACGCACTCGCCGAGCTGAATGCGAAGCGCCCGGATTTCGCGTTCCTCGACATCCGGATGCCGGGTATCGACGGCCTGAAAATCGCGAGTCTCGTGCCGCACGTGCATATCGTGTTCGTGACGTCCTATGACGAGTACGCGGTCCAGGCGTTCGACCAGTCAGCGATCGACTATTTGCTGAAACCGGTAACCGACGAGCGCCTGCTGCGCTGCATCGTCAAGCTGCAGCGCGGCGGCCCGGCGCCCGCCGACACCGCCCTGCTAGCGCACACGCACGCGCGCGAGCAGCGGGATGCCGCGCCGATCCGCTGGCTGACCGTGGGCCTCAGGGACACGACGCGGCTCGTGTCGGTGGACGAGGTGCTGTACTTCCAGGCCACGGACAAATATACGGAGGTCGTGACCGGGGGCGAGCGACATGTGATCCGCACGCCGCTCAAGGACATGCTGCAGCGGCTCGATACCGAGCGCTTCGCGCAGGTGCATCGCGGCGTAATCGTCGCCTACGCGGCCATCGATCACATCGAACGTGATCTGCTCGGCCGGCTGCGTATCCATTTGCGCGGGTACAACGACGTCCTGCCCGTCAGCCGCGCGTGCGCGGGCCTCTTCAAGCGGATGTGATGCTCGGCGTCCCGTCTCAGCTCATGACCAAACCAGACCAGCACGGTACAGTCTGATCACCGCTAAGGTAACCGAACCGGATCGTGTAGCCTGAGACCGTCTGGAGTCGGCGAGTCAGCTCGCCAGCTCGCACCTGAGTTGATTGCGCACGTTCTGCATGCTGGTCTTCCTGAGGCCCGAACGGTTAGTCGAGCGGTTTGACACCAGCTCGCATGCACAAGAAAGGGATATGAAGACCATGTCTGGATCATCCGTAATGGTGGGCATCGATGTGGCGAATACCCATGTCGATTTGGCGTGCCTGGGGGCTACCTTGCCAGCCGAACCGACACCCATCAGCAATGACACCGAGGGGCACGTCGCGCTGGCAGACGCCCTGACGAAGCTTGCAGCCCGGACTTGTGCTGACGGAGGCCGCTGGCGGCTATGAGGCGGCATTGGCTTGCACGCTGCAAGCAGCCGGGTTGCGTGTGGCCGTGATCACGGTTACTCAGGTCACGGCGACGCGTCCAGGTCACCACCACCAAGACCTCATCGGCGGTTCCCTATGGCAGAGGCACCTCACCCATTCATCTCACGTATCGAGTTTCAAATGGCCATATGATGAGAGCGCTATTCTCAAGCATCTACTTCTTCGCTACTGTCGTCGGGAATAACTTTGTGGTGGTATGCGTAGCGGACGAGCGCCGCGTCGGTCTGTAGTCCAAGTTTTTCGAGAACGTGCGCTTTGTGCGTACCGATAGTTTTTTTACTCACGCCAAGGGCATATGCTATTGCATCAAGCGATTCTCCAGAAGCAATACGCACGAGTACATCAAGCTCCCGGCCCGACAAACCGTGGTGGGGAAATGCCTCGACCCTATTGTCGAGGCTACATGCCAATTGATCCGCAAACGCGAGACTGACATAAATACCACCACGCGCAATTTTTCGAACTGCGGCAACCAGATCTGCAGCCGGGCTAAATTTGCTAACAAACCCCGATGCGCCGCTCTTGAACGCTCGGACGGCCCACTCCTCCTCCGATCGCCTCGTCAGAACGAGTACACGAAGCAAAGGGCAATCCTTCCGAATCAACTCGATGAGTTCAACGCCGCTCACGCCGGGCATTATGAGACCAAGCGTCAGCACATCCGCGTCAGTCGAGTGCACTAGCGCGAGAGTGCTGTCGCGATCGAAAGCTTCGCCCACGACCGTGAATTCATCAGTCGCCTCAAGCGTGCCCCGCACTCCCGAGCGTATCACTGAGTGAGCATCGGAGATCGCCACTTTGATCATACGGAACGTCTCCGGAATTGGCCGTGCGTGGTGAAAGATACCGAACCCTGTTCAGATATTAGCAAGAATTCTTTCTGCTTGATGTGCTCGGCTTGCCTGCTGCCGGCCGCTGCCCGGACTGTCGCGATCACTACACCCATACCTACGCCGACGGTCCCCTTTCCCAGCGTAAATCCGCGCCCACCACGATAGCGAGCGTGCTTTAATTGAGCTCGGAACCGGTGCATTAGCCATCGCGTTGCAATCCGCAGACTATTTGAGTCATGTGCCAAGAGGCGTGACAGCAAGCGGACAAATTCTTCAGAGGCTGAGGCACATGCATTGCCAAGCTTGCACGCGAATGTGCACGATCCCGGATCAGGTCGCACATGACGAATTGGTGGAATTGCACAAGCCAAAAAGGTTGCGACCGCTAGGACGGCCCGCAATAGTCGTCCGACAGTATCACTGCCGTCAGTGTGGTACAAACTGGCTGTCGGAGTCCGATCCGCTGCAACCCGGTACCACAGAGTGGCTCTGTCTCAATGAGGCATCGAACATTCTCGCCCCCGCCTCGATGGCGCAGCCAGGCATCAGCGAGGTTGCATCCGGGCACTCCGGAGAAGCAGCCATCGAGAACACGGCAATGTCGCTTACACCGTCAAACGCCCGCTTCAGTTGGCCGCATTGAGGGGCCAGTAAGTCGCAACGCAACGACCGCGATTCAAGCGCGGCGCTTAGCTATGTCCGCACCATGGCTAGTCATTGCGCAGGCCGATCACTGCGCGTGACGAGATTTCCCTTTAACGCCGCGCTCATCGGCATGTTGAGATTCGC
Organism: Burkholderia sp. JP2-270; assembly: GCF_003233675.1. Classification (NCBI taxonomy): domain Bacteria; kingdom Pseudomonadati; phylum Pseudomonadota; class Betaproteobacteria; order Burkholderiales; family Burkholderiaceae; genus Burkholderia; species Burkholderia sp. JP2-270. The sequence goes on from NZ_CP029825.1 coordinate 607,597, forward strand.
GCCGCGCGGCGGAATCGGTGATTCGAACCACTTTGCGTACAGGCGAGTGAATTCGCCACTCTTCATCAGCCGAGTGAGCGTGCCATCGACGAGGCGCTTGAATACCGGATCGTCTTTGCGCACCATACATGCATACGGCTCCACCTGCAGTGCGTCCCCGGTGACGACCCACGTACTCGGGTCGTCAGCGTTCGCCCTCAATCCATACAGCAGAACGTCATCGAGCGCGAGTGCTGCTGCTTTGTCGTCCGCGACGATCTTCAGGGCCTCGGCGTAGTCTTTTGTCAGCACGACTTCGGCATCGATGTGCTGCGCTTCGAGTTGGCGTCGCAGCGTTTTTTCATTCGTACTTCCGCCGACCGTCACGACAGCCTTATGCGCGAGGTCGGAATAATCGCCAATGTGCGACGCCCGTTTCGCCATCAGCCGCGTACCGGCATAAAAGTAATTGATCGAAAAGGTGACGTCCTTGCTGCGCGCCGACGTGTTTGTCGTCGACCCACACTCCAGGTCGTAGGTGCCATCGACGAGCAGCGGAATTCGATTTTGTCCGGTAACCGGCACATAGGCGACCCTCAGATCCGGCCTGCGAAGTGCCTTGCGAACGTCGTCGACGATTGCTTCGGTTACGTCCATCGAAAAGCCCACGGCTTTATGCGGCGTCAGCAGATAGCTGAACGGCACGGCGGCTTCCCTGTACGAAACAACGATTTGATTGGACCGGGAGATTTTGTCTAACGTCTGCGCGCAGGCAGTCGTCGACGTGGCATACCCCGCAAAGAGTGCGGCGAGCATGGCAATGGATTGATATCTCATGATGCCTCTGTTCACGACGTCTACCCCTGCAAAAGCTCGATTCCCCGAGCCGTTTCCGTCAGCGGCAGACCCGTGGTATCCCTTACCGCGCGCCCATCAAGTCCGACGTGAATTTACTTTAAGCGGAGTCGATCGCCGCCGATTGACTCAGGTCAACGGCGCAGTCGCCATGGAACGAATGCCGGGAGAGAGCTTCGGCTCCTTTCCATCGAAAAGTCCGCCGAAAACTCGCTCACATGATGGCGCTGTCTACTGGGAGCCGCACACTTCCTGCAATCCCGGTCTCCGTCGCGTGCTACGATGACCATTGCGTGATCGGAGTGAGCAATGGACCTGGACGGATTCAAGCCATATCGCGGCTACTTCTATCGAGTTTCTGCAAATTTCAGCCAGGATGGCCAGTGGCGCGGCACGATTGATGTTATTCGGCATCATTGGAACGGCACCACCGAAACCGTGATTTCGGAGATGAATGTGCCAGGCACATTCATCTCCGAGGACTTGGCCCGCGACGCCTCTGACGCCTACTGTCACATGCTCATCGATGAAGGGAATTTCGGGGAAAAGTAGTCTCAAGACGCCCACTTTTTTCATCTAGGACTGCCCCCCTCAAACATCAGAAGCGCCAGTTTGGTGCCGAGCCAATCGCTTGGATCGCCGCCCCGCTTTCGGCAATCCCGCCTATTAGCGTCCGATCTCACGTCGCACAAGCCAGGCGCCGGGCAACATCGGGAGCCCAAAGGTCATTCCGCGCAGCAAGAACGTCGCGACCCTTGACTTGATCCTTGTTCATGATGAACGCTCCATATGCAACTGCCAGTCGAATGACCTGATGCCTGCCGCGATCGGCATCCCGATGCCCCGTGTACAGCAATTTCGGAAATCAGACCCGACCCAGTCGATCCGAAACAACAGTCCGTCGCCGTCCCATCATGTCGTTTCACGTAGCGGGCGTCCCCGGTACCCTGCCGCTCGACTTCTTGCTGGACACGAGCAGGTCCCTCAGCGCCTCCATCTGCTCCTTCTGAATGTTCAGCAGTTCTGTCCATTGCTCGTCACGCAGGATATCCACTTTTTCATGCAGCAGCATGATCTCGAGCTCGGCCTTCAGATTGATCTCGTAGTCGTGCTCGGCGGACATTCGGTCCCTGTATGACTGCCTGTTCTGGGCCATCAGGATGATAGGGGCCTGGATCGCCGCGAGCATCGACAGAAACAGGTTTAGCAGAATGTACGGGTATGGATCAAACGCATTGCCATACCTTGCCAGAATCACCGAATTCAAGCCAACCCAGACAATCATGATCGCGATAAAACAGCTGATGAATATCCACGATCCGCCGAAAGCCGCCACGGCATCCGCTGCGCGCTGACCCCGCGTCATCGCGACGTCCAGTTCTTTCGCCCCATCTCTTGCTACGTGCCGACGCTCGGCGACCAGCCGCGCAACATTCTTCGCGCGTTCATCCAGCGCTTCGTAAGGTACGCCAAGGAATTTCTCGGCAAGCTCAGCGGGCTCTAGCATTTTGGCCTCGAAATAGTTTTGTCAGTCGAAAACGGGTCTGTGCTACGGACAGATCGGTGAACACGCTTCGCGACGGCGAGCTGAAATCAGCGCATACTGCTTCTCTACTCGAGCTTTCTGTCGAGCACCGATACCACTGGAGTAGTGTGATGGCAAAAGGTCAGTTGCGCAGCAGTCGCGAAGCAAAGAAACCGAAGCAGCCGAAGAAGCCGCCGCCCGTTTTGTCACCGTCCAAATCGGTCCAACCCAGCGTGCGGCCCAGTTCTGCGGAAGGGCAAAAAAAGCGCTGAGGAGGCGTGGCTCTTCATGCGCATACCGTCGCTTGCCGAGGTCCTCTGTTACGTGCATAGCCGACGTCTGAAGGTCCGGGCGGCGGCGTGAACGATTGTCCTCTTCTGGCCGAACCCGGCCGGTTACCGCCCCGGCAGTCCGCCACGAGTTCAAACCGCACCCCGTCTCGGCCGTTCGTCGAAGCGCCAGCGCACGGCAGCTACCAGGATGGAACATGCATTCGTGGCTCCGTTCAGGCTGGATTGCAACGTGACCTGGATTCGACGCATAGTTGGCCAACGCCCCTCCTACAATAGGACTCGTACGGACATCCGCGCCGGATGGATAGGTGCTCAATGCGCCCGCGCATGTTCCAACTCGCCACCGTATTCTTTCGCCAAAAATCTGCTGAAGGAGGACAACATGACGCGACTCATCGCTCTGTTTCTTATCGCCGGTACCGCTCTCCTCGCGGGCTGCAACACCGTTGCAGGTGCGGGCGAAGACATTTCGAAGGGTGGTCAGGCCATTCATAACACGGCCGAACAAGCCAAATAGACGACGCTGCCGTTTCGGGCGCGCCGCCCGATATGGTCCACTACGTTGTCTGACGCTCATTTGCAGGACCGGAGTGCCTGCTCGTGGCGCAAGACAGTGGACAACCGACCCGTGCAGGCTGAAAACGGCAACCTACGTGACCAAAGTGGCGTTTGCGCCATGAGGTGCGAGTTCGCTGGACGACGGGTGCCAGCCAACCTGGCGCTGGAGAAGTCCGGCTGCGACGAAGGTCGGTGCCCTGACGCAATCGCATTGCGCGCGTACGGCGCTGGCCAATAGTCGCCCACTCGGGATCGAAATTCGGTTCCACCGCTCATCGCGATGAACTGAATTCATCGGATGACATCGGCAAGCGGACGCTATATTCAGGTGGTGACACTGCTGGAACCGGAGGTTTTCGTGCAACGAACGATCGAATATCGCGGATTCGAGATTCACGTTGACTTGCGGTCCACATCAAAGGACATGTTCGACGTCTGGTTTCGAATCGATGGGCCAGCCAAACCTCCGGGCGTGGCAGCGCTGGGTGAGCGCATCAAGATGCGAGGCGGCCCGTTTTCCCGTCGTTGGGCGTATCTTGTCGCGGAGATCGCCGGCCAAGCCGCTATCGATGTGATTCTTGGTCCCATTGAGTAGGCGCAGACGGCGGGGCGCTCTTTGCTGCTTATGGTCTTGGCACGGAGGCACGGAACCGCGCTCGGAGGTTCGTTGCGGGCTGCAACGCCGACGTTCGCGTGTCCGGATAAGAGCGCGAGCCAACGTCTGCAGTTGTCCGGCAGGAGCCGGTCGTCATCTCCGGCAACTGGCCGAACGGCAGACCTCGCGCTTGCACTTCCAGGCCGCTGGAAAACTCGGGCTGCCAAAGCAACTTTCTCGGGTCACATAAACACTCGACCCACCGACGTGGCGCGACAGCACCAAGGGCACCTGGAGCACCCCCAGCACGTGATGCTTGGGCCAGCCACCGGCCTTAGAACTAGCCATCTCCACGATTGAGTCGCGAGTTGTATGACGCGCTTGGGTCAATGCATCCCAAGCGCTCGATATGTACCGTCTGTTCATGAAGGCGCAACGCAGGCAACCTGGTTCCCATCAAATCTGGGGCCTCGCCGCGTGCCGCGAACGTGCAGTGACTCATACACGAGGAAGAAACGATATGCACATCGTCTGCACTCACTGCTTCGCAGTCAATCGGCTCGATGCCGACCGCCTCGCGAAAGCCCGCTTTGCGGTACATGCGGCTCGCCGTTGTTGACTGGCGAACCTGCAGTTCCCGACGAACGTCATTTCGCGACATTCGTAAGCCGGAACGGCCTGCCTGTGGTTGTGGATTTCTCGGCTAGCTGGTGCGGACACACCATACGATGGCGCCGCCATGCTCGGGCACGTTGAGCAGCGTGCCGAGGGCAAGTGGCTGCCGGCCTCGGAGCAACGAGTGTTCGAGTCAGTGCCCGCTCGCCCACCTTACTGTCGCCTTAATGCGCACAACCGGCTGCGCGCACGCCAGTCGATGACACCCTCGCATTCGTCCACCGTTCTGCCCCTGGCATGCATCAGCGCACGACGGTCAGTGCGATCGCCTCTGCGAGCCTGCGCGTGGCCTGCGCGTGGCCTGCTCGGCGAATGCTGCGAGCATATGGCCGCACGCAACGCTTCGCGCTTGTTGATCCAGGTCAATCGGCGCGAAGCGCCGGCAGGTGGAATATCGATAGCCGGTTTCGCGACGTTTCGTGTCCGGCTTCGTGGAAGAGGAGACGTATCGTGCCCGCAAAATCGCTGGTCTTTCATCAGGACGCCCGGCAACGGCTACTCAGAGGTGTCAACGCGATAGCCGAGGCAGTCAAGATTACGCTGGGACCGGGCGGGCGCAACGTGATCGTCGAGCAGGCCGGCACCGCGCCGCTGGTCGCGAACTCGGGCGTCGTCGTCGCCGGCTCTGTCGACCTGCCCGATCCGTTCGAGGCAATGGGCGCCCGCTTGCTGCGCGAAGTGGCGACCCGCACGAGCGAAGTCGCCGGCGACGGCACGACCACCGCCACCACCCTCGCCCAGGCCATCGTCGCAGAAGGGATCAAGTGCGTCACTGCCGGTCACGACCCGATGGCGCTCAAGCGCGCGATCGAGGCCGCCGGCCGTGACGTTGTCGCCGAACTGCATCGCGTGTCGAAACCTTGCGCGAGCGCGGATGAAATGCGCCAGATCGCGACGATTTCCGCAAGCGGCGACAGCACGATCGGCTCGCTCGTCGCACAGGCCGTCGAGCGGGTGGGCAAGGACGGCGCGATCAGCATAGAGGACGGTACGAAGCTCGACGACGAACTCGAGACGGTGGACGGCTCGCTGATCGACCGCGGCTATCTGTCGCCGCTGTTCGTCGAATCGGACAATCATCGCGTCATCCTTGAGGAGCCGCGCATCTTGCTGTGCGACATGAACATCAATTCGATCGCGCAAATGTTGCCGGTGCTTGAGGCGCTCAGCAGCACCGGCAAGCCCCTTCTCGTCGTCGCGAACGAAGTGGAAGGCGAAGCGCTTGCGACCCTCGTCGTCAACCATCTGCGCGGCACGCTGAAATCGTGCGCGATCCGCTCGCCGGGATTCGGCGAGGCGCGCACCGAGCAGCTCGCCGACCTCGCCGCGCTGACCGGCGCGACGGTCATTTCAGCTCAGGCAGGACGCACACTCGAGCGCACGACGCTGGACGATCTCGGCGCCGCGCGTCGTGTGGAGATTACACGCGAGACAACGACCGTCATCGCCGGGCGCGGCGAGCGCAAGCGCATCGACGACCGTGTCCAGGCGCTGCGTACGCGTGTTGCCACGACACCGCCCGGATACGAGCGCGACGCGCTGACGCGCCGTCTGACGAAGCTCGCGGGCGGCGTCGCGGTGATTCGTGTCGGCGCCGCGACGGAAACTGCGCTGCGCGAGCGCAAGAATCGCTTCGAGGATGCATTGCACGCGACGCGCGCCGCGATGGAGGAAGGCATTGTGCCCGGCGGCGGCGTCGCACTGCTGCGTGCGCGGCGCGCACTCGAAGCCAATGGCGCGGACCTGACGGATGTGCAGCGCACCGGCGCGAGAATCGTGCACGACGCGCTGGCGTCGCCGCTGCGCCAGATCGCGGAGAATGCGGGAGCAGACGCACAGGCTGTCGTACACGCGGTCGATGCCGGGACCGGGCCATTCGGATATGACGCGGCGACGGCGACATATGGCGACATGATCGCAGCCGGGATCGTCGACCCGGTCAAGGTTGCACGCTCGGCGCTGCAGAACGCGATCTCGGTCGCGTCGCTGCTGCTCACAACGGACTGCATGATCGTGAATCGCCCACACTCGGCCCCTTCACCAGGCGCGCCGGGCCCGGGACACTGGGGTGACGGGCTGGGCTGATCCGTCCGCATAGGTGGCCCCGCACCTGGGGCTCATGCACGACTTCGTCGTGCTGGCCGCTTTCCTCACGATGATGGTGATCGTCAGCGCGCGGCGCTATCTGCATATCGCCCGCTGATGCGGCTTAGCGGTCCTCGCCGCGTGCCCTGCCCGCGTCGGGACGGAGACTGTCGCGACCAGCGCCGGCGGCCGGTTCTCCCTGCCCGGCATCGCGTTGCGTCCACGCGTGCGCGTCACCGCCCATCGCGACGTAAAGCTGGGCCGTGTCGACATACCGCTGCCCTTTCGCCCTCGCGTAGCCGACGCGCGCCTGCGCGTACAGGCGCTGTGCCTGCAGCACGTCAACGAGGCTCGCGATTCCGACACGATAGCTCTCCTGTTCGAGGTCGAGCGACGCTTTCGCCGTGTCGAGCGCTTCACGTTGCGCAGCGAGCGCGTCGGCATCGTGCTCGAGCGCGCGCAGCGTATCGGTAACCTGGCCGAACGCCGTCAGCACCGTTTGCCGGTAGGTGCCGAGCTGCGCGTCGAACGCATCGATCGCCTCGCGCTGCTGCGCCTTCAGCGTGCCGCCATGAAACACCGGCGCGGTCAGCGCGGCCGCGACGGACCACAGACGGTTCGCCGATTCGAACAGCGGCCCCATCGCGCTCGCCGCCTGCGTCCACGAAGCGCTCAACGTCACGTCCGGATAGAGCTGTGCCGTTGCGACGCCGATCGCGGCGCTTGCGGCATGGAGCTGCGCCTGAGCGGCCCGAATGTCGGGTCGTGCCTGCACCCATGCCGACGGCAGGCTGACGGGAATGTCGAGCGGCAGCGCGATCGTGCCGAAATCGAAACGCGGCGCCTGCCAGCGTGCGGGCGTTTGGCCGACCAGGATCGCGAGTGCGTCCTCGGCCGCGCTCAACTGCTGCGCGAGCGGCGGCGCCAGCGCGAGGTCGGATGCCAGCTGGCTGCGAGCCGCGAGGACATCGCTGTCCGACGCCTTGCCCACTTCCCGCTCGATGCGGACGAGTTCGACGTTGTGCCGGTCCACGGCGACAACGTCGTCGACGGCGGCCATCTGCTCGCGCGCGCTCGCCGCCGTCAGCGCCTGCGTGACCGTGTTGCCGGTCAACGCGAGATAGACGGCGGCGAGCGCGTCACGCTGGAACTCGGCCAGCGCCGTCTGCTGTTCAACCTGCCGCCGCACGCGGCCGAACAGGTCGAGGTCGTAGCTGACGGTCGGGCCGACGGTGAGCAGATTGCGGACCGCATGGGCGGCCCCGTCGACGCCCGTGCGGGCACGTTCGCCGCTGGCCGTGATATCCGCTTGCGGGAACAGCCCGCCGCGGGCCGCCAGGATCGCCTGCTGAGCCTGTGCGAGCGTCGCGCGCGCGGTGTCGAGCGTCGGGCTGCCGGCGATCGCCTGCGCGACCGTGTCGTCAAGTCGCGGCGAAGCGAACGCGCTCCACCAGCGTTCGGGCACGGCAGCGCCCGTTTGCGAATGCTGGGTGCCGTCGCCTCGGCCCGCCGGCGGGAACGCCGCGGGCGACGGCAGGAAGCCGGTGTCGGACGGCGGCGCGGGCGGCACGTAGTCGGGCCCTGCCGCGCACCCGGCGAGCAGCGGGACCGCGCCCAGCAGCGCGCCCGCCCGCATGCGCCGGAGCCATCGGCGGCACGGCGGGAGACGGCGGCGGGCCAGGTCGGACCGGTCACTCATAGCGCAGCGCCTCGATCGGGTTGAGCCGGGACGCCTTCCTCGCCGGGTAGTAGCCGAAGAAGATGCCCACGGCGGCCGAAAACGCGAAACCGCCCGCGATGGCCGCCGGCGACAGCAGGATCGGCCAGTGCGCAATGGCCGTGATCAGTTCCGACGCGGCGATGCCGAAGACGATCCCGCCCACGCCGCCCGCGACGCTGAGGAAGACGGCCTCGACGAGGAACTGCAGCAGCACGTGCAGACGGCGGGCGCCGATCGCCATGCGCAGCCCGATCTCGCGCGTACGCTCGGTGACCGACACGAGCAGGATGTTCATGATGCCGATGCCGCCGACGAGCAGCGAGATCGACGCGACGGTCGCCAGCAGGAGCGCCATGATGCGGCTGCTGCCCTCCGCCGTTTCCGCGATCTGGCTCAGGTTGCGCACCGCGAAATCGCTGCTGTCGGCCGCTCGCAGGTGATGCCGGCGCCGCAGCGTGTCAGTCACCTGGCCGATCGCGGTCTGCACGAGCGCCGGGCTCGTGGCCTGCACGTAGATCTGGTTGACGTAGCCGGTGAGGCGCGGAACGGTGCCGTACGGATTCGCGACGGGCGGGAAATACGGATCGGCCGACGTCTGGGCCTGGGTCGGCACCGCGACGCCGAGCACCTTCTGTTCGGCCGCGCTGAACGGCAGGATCAGCACGTCGTCCTGGTCCTGCCCGTACGCCGTCTGCCCTTTTGCCGCGAGCAGGCCGACGACGCGCAGCGGCGCGCCCTTCACGAGAATCTTCGCGCCGACGGGGTTTTCGCCTTGCACAAACAGTTGCTGATAGACGGTTTGCCCGATCAGCGCGACCATCGCGGCGTCCCGCTCGTCGCTTTCGTCGAGCGCGCGCCCGGCCGCGATGTGCCAGCCCGTGGTATCGAGATAGCCGGGGGCGATCCCCTGGATGCTCGTCGACCAGTTCTTGCCGCTGTACTCGATCTGCCCGATCTGGCGGATCAGGTAGCTGACCGATCTGACGGCCGTGTCCTCGCGCCGCAGCGCGCGCGCGTCGTCGACGGTCAGCGTCGACGCGCTGCCGGAGCCGGCGCGCACGCCCGTGGCCGTCGTCGCGCCGGGGACGACGACGAGCAGGTTGGTGCCGAGGCTCTCGATCTGCTTTCGGACCGCCTCGTTGGCGCCCCTGCCGACGGCGACCATCGCGATCAGCGCGGCGACGCCGATGAAGACGCCGAGCACGGTGAGCGCCGAGCGCATCTTGTTGCGCCAGAGCGCGAGCGCGGCGGCGGACAGCGTCATCGCCGCGAAGCCCGGCAGCGGCTGGCCGCCCGGCATCGCCGGGGGGCCGAGCGGCATCGGGGCAGGCTCACCGCCGGGCGGCGCCTCGGCCGTCTTGCCCGCGCCGGCACCTCCGCAGACGCCGGCACGCGTGTCGCGACGCTCGTCGGACACGATCCTGCCGTCGCGCATCGTCACGACGCGGTCCGTATAGGCGGCTATGTCGGCCTCGTGCGTAACGACCACGATCGTCATCCCATGTTCGCGATTGAGCGCGGCCAGCATCGACATGATGTCGTGCGACGTGCGCGTGTCGAGATTGCCGGTAGGCTCGTCGGCCAGCAAAATGCTCGGGTTGCCGACCAGCGCCCGCGCGATCGCGACGCGCTGCTGCTGGCCGCCGGAGAGCTGGCTGCAAGTATTGCGCTCGCGATCGGCAAGACCCACGAAGCGCAACGCCTGCCGCGAGCGCACCACACGCTCCGTGCGGCTCGCGGGCCCCGTCGACGCGTAGAAGAGCGGCAGCGCGACGTTTTCGAGCGCGCTCGTGCGTGCGAGCAGATTGAAGCTCTGGAACACGAAGCCGATCCGGCCGCTGCGGATGCGCGCGAGCTCGGGCTCGGAGAGGCCGGCAGTGTCTACCGCTTCCAGCACGTAGCGGCCGCCGCTCGGCCGATCGAGGCAGCCGAGCACGTTCATCAGCGTCGATTTGCCGGAACCCGACGAACCCATGATTGCGATGAATTCGCCGCGTTCGATGCGGAGGCTGACGCCGTCGAGCGCGCGCACTTCGACGCCGCCCGTCGCATAGACCTTCGTCACGTCCGTCAGCTCGACTACGATCTCGCCCATCCACGCCTCGCGTCGTCATCGGCGCAACTGGGGCGCGGCGACGGTACCGGGGCCGGCGCCCGTGCCGGCGTGCGCAGCCGCTTCGGCGACGATCACACGATCGCCCTCCGTGAGCGCGCCGCGCGTCACCTCGGAATACGTGTCGTCGTCGAGCCCGGTCGCCACGGCGACCGCGACGGGACGACCGTCGCGAAGCACCCAGACCCGCGCCGCGGACGGCTGCCCCGCCAGGTTCGCGCCCGCGCCGGACGGTGTGTAGCGCAGCGCCTGATCCGGCACGCGCAGCGCGCGGTCATGCCGGTCGATGACGATGTGCGTCGTCGCCGTCATCCCCGGCTTCAGGTTCAGATCGTCGTTCGCGACGCCGACCACGACGTCGTACGTCACGACATTCTGCACGGTCTGCGGCGCCTGCCTCACCTGCACGACCTGTCCTTTGAACTGCCGTTTCGGAAACGCTTCTACGGTGAAGGTCGCGGCATAGCCTTCATGCAGGTCGCCGACGTCGCTCTCGCTGACGTTCGTGTCCACCTGCATGCGCGTCAGGTCGGTCGCGATCAGGAAAAGCGTCGGCGTCTGGAAGCTCGCGGCGACGGTCTGGCCGATCGTGATATTGCGCGAGACTACGGTGCCGTCGACGGGCGACACGATGTCGGTGTAGCCGAGGTTGACGAGCGCGGTGTCGAGAACGGCTGACTTTTCCTCGATCGCCGCCGCATCGACGGCGACTTGCGCCTTCGCCTGCTCGTAGGCGCTGCGCGCGTTGTCGGCGCTGTCCTGGGACACGATGCCGTGGCTCAGCAGTTTCGCGTTGCGTTCGTTGTTCTGCCGTGCGTAATCGAGTTGGGCGCGATCCTAGACGATCTGCGCGCGCGCATTCGCCAGTTCGGCGCGCGCCTGATTGACGACGGTCTGGTAGGGGCGCGGATCGATTTTCGCGCAGAGCTGGCCTTTGTGAACCTTGGTATTGAAATCGCAAAACTGGCTCTGGATCACGCCGGACACGTAGCTGCCGATGATGATCGTCAGAACGGGGTTAACCGTGCCGGTCGCCGTGACCGTGCGCGCGATCGGCCCGCGCGTGACGGGCGCCGTCACGTAACGGACAGGCTCGCTGCGGTTCGCGGCGAACCACCACGCCACGGATCCGGCGCCGAGCAGCAGCAGACCGGCGACAGCCAGCCACGTCCGGGCGACATGCCGCTGGTGCGGGCGCGGGACGCAGCCGGCACGGCGCGCCACCGAGCCGCCGTCAGCGGCTTGCGCATTCAGAACGTCGCTTTTGTCAGGCGAATCGGCCACGAACGAACCCTCTATCGGAGACCGGCCGAAAGCCAGCGAATGAACCATGACGCAGCGAGCCGCGCAACCGTGTCGAGCGCGCCTGGCTCCTCAAACAGATGGGTGGCGCCGGGTACGACTTCGATCGCGGTTTCGCACGTCAGGCGCGCAGCAGCCAGCCGGTTCAGATGCAGAACCTGCTCGTCACATGCGCCGACGATCAGCAGCGTCGGCGCGCTCACGTGCTCGAGCGCGTCGCCGGCCAGGTCGGGACGGCCGCCGCGAGACACGACGGCGCCGACGGCCGGATCATGTGCGGCCGCGACGAGGGCGGCCGCCGCGCCCGTGCTCGCGCCGAACAGGCCGATCCGCAATGATCCGATATCCGTCTGCGCCCGTGCCCATGCAATCGCGGCCGACAAGCGATCTGCGAGCAGCTGGATATCGAAGCGATAGATTGCCGTGCGACTGTCGACGCGTTCCTCGTTGCGATCGAGCAGATCGAACAGGAGTGTCGCGAACCCCGCATTCACGAGCGTCGCCGCAACCGCGCGGTTGCGCGGACTCAGGCGACTGCTACCACTGCCGTGCGCGAACATGACGAGGCCGCGCGCCTCATACGGCGTCGTCAGCACGCCATCGAGCCGCGTTCCGTCGATCGACATCACGATGTCGCGCGTTTGCATGCGATGCTCCGCTTGCGTTGGTCCGAGTTGGTCACCGATACCGGCCACGGTAGGCCATGCGCTGAAGGGTGCGGTTGATGCAGATCAGCGGGTGGCAAACCCGTCCGGGTCGCAAGCCCGGACACGGGTGAATTTCCCGTGCCGGGCTACCACGGGTCGCGGCGCGCCGCGTGCGAGCCGGCCCAGCGCCTTGCCTGCGCAATCGCGATGCGAATCGCACTGCCCTCGCTACGGCCCTGCCTCAGCAGCGCGTTCGCGATCTCGATCGCCTTGTCGCGCACCCACGGCGGCAGGTTGCGCATCGACGGCGGGTAACGGTCTGAATCCCAAGGCATCGTCCGGCAGCCGCATGCAGGTTCCGAGTGTGAAGGAGGCATCGCCGGACCCGCCTCGGCGCCGGCACGACGACGTCGGCGTGTCCCGCATACGCGGGCAACGCTTGCTCGAGCTGGCGCCCCGCGTCAGCGATCGAGGAACGGGTTCGTCACGATCGGCTCCCGAAGCGCGGCGGCGGCATCATCCGCTATGCGCGAAAACGTTGTTTCTCGTCGAGCGATCAGGTTAGGCGTGGCGGCCCGGCAAGCTTGATCTGTGTCATGCCGTAACAAACCGCAGATCACACAATCGGGGTTGTCCGTATTCCTTCCGCTCCACCGACCGGTTCATGAGCATGCGAAAACATTCGCCTCTGCATGGATCGATCGCAACTTCGAGTGAACCAGACCATGAAACTACCGTTGGAAATTTCCTTTCAAGGCATGCCGCTCTCGGACGCCATCGAGCAGGCTGTGAGAACGCATGCTTCGAAGCTCGACAAATTCTGCCCCGACATCATGCGCTGCCGCGTCAGCGTGATTCTGGACGAGAAGCACAAGCATCGGGGCAAGCCGTTCAATGTCCGCATCGACTTGACGATTCCCGGGCATGAACTGGTGTCGGACAGGGAACGTGACGAAGACGTGTACATCGCGCTGCGCGATGCGTTCAACGACATCACGCGGATGCTCGAAGACGCGGTGCGCAAACTGCATGGTCAGGTCAAACGGCACGCGGAACGTCTGTAGGGCTCCCCGGCATGGCGCTCCATCCGGCGCGAGGCGCGCTAATGGCAACGCCATCGGCGCCGGGGTTGACGAATGCACACCACCGCCCCCTCGCGTTCCCGGACAATCAGCGCATCGCCGGGTATCTGCTGGAGGCAGCCCGGCGTCTCGACGCGCAAGGCGCCAATCCATTCCGGGCCGGTGCGAATCGCACTGCTGCGAACACCGTCGCTCATCTCGGCTCGGATATCCGCGCCCTCTTTGACGAAGGGGCGCGATGCGCTCGATGCAATACCAAGCGTCGGCAGGGGCATTTCGAGCGCCATCGCCGCGGGTTCCTGTCACCGCCGAGCACCGTGGAAAACCGGGGAATCCGTGGAACTCGCCACATTGCAATGGGTGCACCGGTTCAGCCCTATCCGACTGCTTGAGCCAGTCGGATACATACCATCGGCTGACGCCGAGCCAAACCACTGGCAGAAACCCGCCCGCGAGGCCGTTGAACCGGTCTTGACTTGAACCAGCCGGCCTCCTCGGAAACCGTGGCGATTCAAATAGCGCCAGAGACACATCAACGGCATCGCCCGCTTTGATTTGGCTCAACGGCAGCGCTCGTTACTTGGATAATGTGAAGAAAATGCCGACCGACACAATACGGGCAGAAACCGCTGGTCCTTGTCGTGAGGAATCCGATGAAGCCGCTAAGCTGCCACGCAGCCGCGCACACCTTCTATCATCTTGACGAACGCGCCATCACCGGCCTCGCGTGCACGGGCCTGGCGTGTTTCGCCGCACGCTCCGACCGGCCGGAGCGCTGGCAGACAGCTGTCACTCAAAGGCCGGTCGTGTATTGCCTGGGCAAGTGCTACGACGGGCCCAGCGACAGCGAGCACGATATTCGACCACACATCAGCAGTCACGCGCGTCGTACCGTACTGCTGGACAATGTGCTCGCCGGCGGGGTCCGCGACCTGGGCAAGTATCGCGAGCGTGGCGGTGGCGCGGCGCTCTCCAGGGCCCGAATCTCCCCGCCGGAAGAGCTGGTGCGTCTTGTACTCGCCTCCGGATTGCGCGGGCGCGGTGGAGCCGGTTTTCCGGCAGGAATCAAATGGCGGGCGGTCTTGAATGAGCAGGCCTCGACCAAGTACGTGGTCGTCAATGCCGACGAGGGAGATCCCGGCGCATTTTCCGATCGTTTCCTGCTTGAAGATGATCCATTTCGGGTAATCGAAGGGGCTGCAATCGCGGCGCACGCCGTTGGCGCGCACCACGGTTACATCTACCTGCGCAAGGAATACCCGTTTGCCGCACAGGTCATGTCACGAGCACTGGAGCAGGCGCGCGCCGCCGGGTGGTTACAGCCGGCGTTCGAGCTCGAGCTGGTCGTTGGGCGAGGCGCCTACATCTGCGGCGAGGAGACCTCGCTGCTGAATGCGCTCGAAGGTCGCCGCCCGGAAGTGCGACCACGACCACCCCAGATTACCCAGAACGGACTCTTTGGCGCACCCACGCTGGTACAGAATGTAGAAACGCTGTCTGCGGTGCCATGGATCGTCACACAGGGCGCAGCAGCCCATGCGGATCTTGGATTTTCGCGCAGCCGTGGCACCAAACTCCTGTCGCTCAATTCCCTGTTTCAGCGTCCGGGCCTGTATGAGGTGGAATTCGGTATACCGTTGACGGATATCGTCGACCATCTCGGCCAGGGATTGCGCCGCGGCAAGCTCAAAGGCCTGATGATCGGTGGACCGCTCGCCGGCATCGTTCCGCCAGAGCGCTTGGCCACCAGGCTCGGCTACGAGGAAATGCAGGCCATCGACTGTGCGGTCGGGCACGGCGGCGTCATTGCATTTGCTGACGACACGCCGATCATGAAGATCATCGCAGAGGTGTTCCGGTTCGGCGCACGCGAGTCATGTGGAAAATGCACGCCCTGTCATCTCGGCGCACCGGTGTTGGCAGCCATGGCCGATGCCGCGGCGGCGGGCGCTACGATCGACGCTGCCTATTGTCGGCAACTGATCGAGGCACTTGCAGCGACAAGCTTGTGCGGCCATGGACGCGGGCTGGCGGAGTTCGCCCTTTCCGTGCAGCGACATTACCAGGCGGAGTTGCTCGAATGGTCAGTCTGATCATCGACGGCATTCCTCACGAAGCGACGGAAGGCACGCTGCTGATCGACGCACTGGCCGCAGCCGGCGCGACCGTTCCGAGCTTGTGCCACGACAAGCGCCTGAAGCCGTCCGGCGCCTGCCGTCTGTGCATAGTGGAACTGGAAGGCCACTCGCGGCCGGCTGCAAGCTGTACGCTCGAGGTAAGCGATGGAATGATCGTGCGCACCCGCAGCGAAGCCATCCTGGCATTACGCCGCACGAACCTCAAGCTGATCGCCGCGCACTACCCGTTGTCCGCATCCATCGCCGAGCCAAACCATCCATTCCATCGCCTGCTTGCAGAGTATGGGGTACTGCCGGGGGACGTGCGGGAGGACGGGTTGTTTCAGGACGACACTCACCCCTATCTCGGCGTGTCGATGGACCGCTGCATTTATTGCGAGCGCTGCATCCGGATATGCGAGGAAGTTCAAGGTCAGTTCGTTTGGGAGGCTCGGGGTCGCAGCGACGCGACGCGCATCGTAACGGGCAAAGGGCCGACGCTGCTCTCCGGTGGATGTGTAAGTTGCGGGGCTTGCGTGGACAGTTGTCCCAGCGGCGCCTTGTTCGACAAGCGGGTTCATGTCGAGCCGACCGTGTGGACGCGCACTACTTGCGTGTATTGCGGCGTGGGCTGCCAGATGAACGTGGGGACTGCAGAGGGTCGGGTGGTGGCAGTGCGTCCTGCCGACAGTCCGGTCAACCGAGGTCATTTGTGCGTGAAGGGACGCTACGCGTTCGAGTTCAACCACGCTACCGACCGCATTACGCGCCCAATGATTCGCCGCGGCGGCACGTGGCACACCGTGAGCTGGGACGAGGCGCTCGACTTTACCGCCGCCCGGTTGCGGGAGATTGTCGCGCGTGACGGACCCGATGCGGTCGGCGTGCTCGGCTCGGCACGTGCGACCAATGAAGAAAACTACCTCGTCCAGAAGTTCGCCCGCGTGGTGCTCGGCACCCACAACGTCGACTGCTGTGCACGCGTGTGTCACACACCCAGCGCCAAGGCACTGAAGACGATGCTTGGTATCGGTGCGGCCACCAACAGTTTCGATGACATCGATCAGGCGCATGGATTTCTGGTCTGCGGGGCGAACCCGACCGAGAACCATCCGATCGTTGGTGCGCGCATCAGGCAGGCCGTGCTCGACGGTGCGTCCCTCATCGTCATCGATCCGCGCCGCACCGAGCTGGCGGCGCTAGCCGACGTGCACCTGGCCGTACGCCCAGGCCACAATGTGCCGGTGCTCAACGCAATGGCCGCGACGCTGATCGAAGAAGGGCTCATCGACCCACCATTCCTGGCCGAGCGCGTGACCGGCTTCGATGCTTTTTCCATGCACACCCTCCGCTATTTGCCGGAGACGGTGGCCGCAGCCAGTGGCGTCCCCGCCATGGCAATCCGCGAGGCCGCACGGCTCTACGCTCGTGGCAGACCATCGATGTGCTTTCACGGGCTTGGCGTGACAGAGCATCTGCAGGGCACCGAGGGCGTGATGGCACTCGTCAATCTGGCGCTGCTGACCGGCAACCTCGGCCGCCCCGGCGCCGGGATCAATCCGCTGCGCGGCCAGAACAACGTACAGGGAGCGGCTCAGATGGGATGCGACCCAAGATCGCTGACGGGCGCACAGGCAATCGACAGGGCTGGCGCGCACTTCGAGCAGGTGTGGGGCGCCAGATTGCCGTCCGGCCGTGGCCTCGATCTGCTCGAGATGATCGACGCGGCGCGGACCGGCCGGCTCCAGGCCATTTGGGCGGTAGGCTACGACATCTATCTTTCGCTGGCCAATGCAAACGACACGGCCGCGGCACTTGCCGCACTTGATCTGGTGATCGTGCAGGACCTGTTCCTGAACCAGACGGCCGAGACATTCGGCACGGTGTTCCTGCCGGCCGCCTCGTTCTTCGAGAAGGATGGCACCTTCATGAATGCCGACCGGCGCGTACAGCGAATTCGTGCTGCCGTGCCGGCCCCCGGCGACGCGCGGCCGGACTGGTGGATCGTTCAGGCGCTGGCAGCCCGCCTGGGCAACGCGCACGGATTTGAATTCGCGGGACCGCAAGCCGTCTGGGACGAAGTGCGTGCGCTATGGCCGGATGCCGCCGGGCTCACGTATCCGCGGCTGGAGCGCGAAGACCTGCATTGGCCTTGCCCCGATGAAAACCATCCGGGTACGCCAGTGCTGCATCGTGAGCACTTCGCTTGCGGGAAGACCGCGATGCTGGTCCCGATTGAATACGTCCCGACGACCGAGCAGCCTGATGACACGTATCCCTTGTTGCTGACCACCGGCCGCACGCTTCACCATTTCAATGCCGGCACGATGAGCTACCGAACCATCAATGCCACGCTACGGCCGTCGGACACACTGGACATGGCGCCCGCCGATGCGGCGCGCTACGGCGTGGCCGAAGGCGAGACGGTGCGGATATCGAGCCGCTACGGCACAACCATTCTACCGGTCCACATCACCCCTGCTTTACAGGCGGGACAGTTGTTCTGCACCTTCCATCGGCCCGATCTGTTCGTCAACCGGCTGACTTCGCCGGTGCGCGACCGTCTGGTGCACGCGCCGGAGTACAAGGTGGCCGCAGTCAGGGTGGACAAGCTGAGCGGCGATGCGCATTCCGTACTGCGTCCTGGAGGGGCTGAAGGATCTCCGCATCCGAAGTGACCAACCCGCTTCACCACCACGGCAGAGCTTGCCACGCCGAGAACTTCGCAGATCCCGAGTCACGTCGAAACCGACTGCGAAGCCGCAGCCTCCCGAAGCCACGCATTCCGGGCGCCGCTACGCGCGGAAGCGCTGCTCCTCGATCTGCTGCAGCTTGCTGACTTCTGCGACGCCCCCAAGCAGTCCTGCAAGATGCTCGACGATATCGTCGAGCGTAACAATGCCCGTGAGTCGACCCGCATCGTCGACGACCGGCATCCGCCGGACACCGGAACGGCGCATCTCTTCGAGCGCGACGCCGATTTCGTCGTTCTCGGATACGACGATCAGGCCGCGCGACATGATCTGGCCGGCAGTCACGTCGCCCGGATCGTCGCCGCGGGCCATCACCTGGATTACCAGATCGCGATCCGTGACCACGCCGATCGGAATGGCCTCGCCATTGCGATACTCGATCACGACGATATCGCCGACATGCGCATGCCGCATGCGATCGGCCAGTTCAAGCGCACTGCATTCCGCCGTACACGATTCGACCGGCTGGGTACTGATTCGTCCGATATGCATGATGAGGCTCCCGTTACACGCTCCGTGGACAATGCACGCACCTGCCGTCCGGCATCGCGTGCCTACTGCGATCAGGGTAGATGCGGTGCCGCGCGCGGAATTGACGCACGTCAACGCACCGGCCGCCCCGCACGGCTGGTACATGACGAACGACAGGTTCCCGGCAGGTTCGCTGGTGGCGGAAACTGCGCGTGATCTGGCTCAACGTCCAAGCGCGCCGCGCGCATAACGTGATGAAATGCCGTAACGCCCGATTCGGGCGTTGCCGCAGCCCGTGCAGTGCACCTCTTCGTTTCGATTCATCGGGTTCGGTTGCCATGACCGTTGCGTTGATCCTCGTGAATCTTGCGGTGTTTGTCGCCGAGGCAAGCGGCTGGCCGCCGCTCGTCGAGCGCTTTGCGCTGTGGCCGCCGGCGCAACCGGGCGGACCGGCGACACCGGCATTCCACATCTGGCAACTGCTTACATACGGCATGCTGCATGCCAGCGTCGCCCATGTCGCTTTCAACATGTTCGGGCTTTATATGTTCGGACGCGACGTCGAGCGCGGGCTTGGACGCATGCGCTTCCTCGGACTCTATCTGGCGAGCGTCCTCGCGGGCGGAATCACGCAACTCGCGGTCATGCAGGCATCGCCACCCACCGGCATGCCGACCGTGGGCGCATCGGCCGGCGTGTTCGGCACACTCATCGCCTACGCGGTGCTGTTTCCGCAGCGACGCGTCGTGCTGCTGTTTCCGCCGGTGCCGATGCCGGCCTGGCTCTTCGCGGCCGGCTATGCGTTGACCGAACTGCTGTCCGGCATCAGCGGTGCTACGAGCGGCGTCGCGCATTTTGCCCATCTGGGCGGAATGCTCGGCGCACTCGTCTGCCTCGCCTGCTGGAGGAAACGAGCGCACGTATCCGGCTAGATGCTGAGATAGCCCTGGAAAAGCCAAGTCGCGCCCATGCGCCTGCCCGACGTGCAGTCGCCGGCGCCGGTCGCGCACATGCCCGAAAATCCAGGCGAGCCGTCCGGACGGAAGACCGGCGCGAACGCATACTCGCCGTTGATCGTCACGAAGAAATCCGGATTGAACTGCGACGGCGCGAAAATCGACACCGTGCGGAAGAACGGTTCGGCATCGCCATACCCTGCAACGCGAGCGGCAAGAGGTGCCGTGGCTTCATAGCGTGCCGGCAACGTATAGATCCGCCCGTCACGCTCCACTTTTTCCGCCGGCGAAAAAACGAGCTCGACGCCCGGGTATGGCAGACTATGAGGCGGCCGGCATACCGGACCATCGGGTCCGAGTACGAGCGGCGGGTGGGCCCAGAGCGACAGCGACAGCGGGCTGGTGCGCTGCGCGAAGTATTCGGAAAGCCAGTTCATGGCCAGTTCTCCTGGAAACGATCCCTTGGCATGGAGATGCGGAGCATGTCTGCCGATTCGTCGCGGTCGCGCCGATGGCCCATCAAGCGTCGCATGCTTCGTCGCGC
This sequence comes from Burkholderia sp. JP2-270, assembly GCF_003233675.1. Taxonomy (NCBI): domain Bacteria; kingdom Pseudomonadati; phylum Pseudomonadota; class Betaproteobacteria; order Burkholderiales; family Burkholderiaceae; genus Burkholderia; species Burkholderia sp. JP2-270. The sequence goes on from NZ_CP029825.1 coordinate 627,867, forward strand.
GACGCTTGATAACGATCAAGCGTGCGTCTAGCGTGCTGCGCCCGGACGCGGCCCCGGGCAGCTAGCACACAGCCGCATCGCGCCGGATCGATCGGGATCTCGCCAGTAAAAGCGCACGTCGACGGCACCGCGAGCCGGGACGACCACATGCCGGACCTCCTGCACACCGCGATCGTGCGCCGATATCGCATATCGTCCGGGTGGCACGCGCGCAAACAGGAACGGTCCGGCCGTATGCGCATCGAGAATCGACACCTTGCCCGACGAGATCGTGATGTCGACGTCGGACAGGTATTCACCTGCCTTCGATGCCAGGGTGATCCGCAAGTTGTATCGTGGAGCGACCGCACGGAACGCCGCAATTTCATCTGCGCCTACCCCGCCAGTTACGTACGCAATGCCGTTCTGCCGGATTGCCGCAGGCACGGACTGGGCAAACGCAACGTTCGGCGCGGCCGAAGACAGGACGCACGCAAGCAGCATGCAGGGAAATCGTATCAACATTGGCTTCTCCGGATGACGGGACCATCGAGGTCGTGGCGTGCGGCTCACAAGCAACCAGTGGCCGCCGCGGCCGCACATCGTCAACCCGCCTTGATCTCGATGCGCTTCTCGCCTTGGGATGCTTCGGCGGTCTTCGGCAGCGTGATCTTCAGCACGCCCTTGTCGAACGACGCCGCGATCTTTTCGGCATCGACACCATCGGGCATCGGGAAGTAGCGTTCGAATGAGCCGAAGCGCCGTTCGCGCATGTAGTAGCCCTTGTGCGTTTCCTTCTTGCCCTCGTATTTCTGGCCGCGAATCGACAAGCCGCCGTTCACCAGCTTGACCTCGATGTCCTGCTCGCTCATGCCCGGCAATTCGGCCGTGATCTCGTAGGTCTGGTCGGTTTCGGAAACGTCGACGGCGGGCGCCGCGTCCCAACTCCTGTCGCGGTGCCGGAACGGTTCGAGATCGAACAGCGAGCGTCGCATCGCCGACAGGCGCGCACCGGGGGCGAAATCATCGAACAGCCGATCAATCTCGCGCCGCAACGTTTCGATCGGATGCCGGAACGGCGTCGCCAGCGAACGCCCGGCGTGTTCCGGCGCCTGCTCCGCGGGCGGCTGCTTGTCGGCGGAATCGTTCATGTCGCTTCTCCTTTGCATCAGCGGAGATTTCATTTTCGATCGCGCTTTACCGACAGCGTTGATGAAGGTCACCGACGCAGCAGCATGCCGATGCGCTTCGCCATGTCTGCAACCTCCGTCGAGCAATGCCGCGGCGATGTCGCGCCAGCCCGGTGCGGGCAACGTCCACCGCCCTCCCCGCGACACCTCTGCACGGTGCTCCACGACGCCTCTCCCGCGATGATGGCGGTTTATCTTCTCGACGAGGCCGACCGGCACGCCTGGCCTGCGTCAACCGTCGCGCGACGGTATCGCTTTCGGAGCCGCCGGAGCCGATCGGTGCGCGGGCCATGTCCGCTGCGCTTGAAGCCTTGATGTCCGTCAACGCGTACCCACGCCCGCGAGCCACCATACACACGAGGGTGCGGCCATTTGGCCGCCGGTTAGTCCGTATCGCGTTAACGCGTGGTCGCCGGGTGGCCAGCGCCTCACGCGACGGGATACGCCTTGGCGAGCGCTTCGACGAACGCGTCGAGCCGATCGGGTGCGAGCCGGTTGATGCCGGCGGCCCCTTCCCGGCCGCCGCCGTCCGGAAATGCGCGGCAGAGACGGTCGGCGCCGCGCGGCGCGGCGATCGGCGCGCGAACGCTGACGGTATACCCGCCGCCCGATGCACACGTCAGCACCGCGTGGGCTCGCATCGGTGCGCCGCGTGCGAGGCGGTTGGCGAAGACGCCGCGCACCCGGCGCGCCCAACGGGCATCGGGAAGGATATAAACGTCGGCCCCCGGCAGCACGATGGCGGCGCGCTGCCGTTCCGCACGCACGATATCGCGCTGCCGATTGGCGTCGAGCCGGCGCGCCAGCGGCGACATCGCGAAATCGAGCGGGTTCGCATATGGCCGAAGGGTCAGGTAGACGGCAAGCGGTGCCATGAACAGGTCGTCGGGAAGATCGCCGTAGCCGTTGTAGTTGACGGCTTCGCCGAGCCCCTGCAACCGGTGCGAATCGGCGTCCGTGAGGCCGCAATCGGCGGCGAGCCGGCCGGCGACGTGGACGAGGTTGTCGCCGTACGCCCCGACCACCGCCCAGAGGCGTTGCCGGCCCGCCAGGTATCGGTCGACGATCACGCTCGTGCAGATGTCCGGCGCCGTATCGATATGCGCACGAAGGAGTGGATGATCCGGCACGTCGCCGGGCACGTGGTGATCGAAATAATCGACCTCGACCCCGCGCGCGAGCAGCATGCCGAGTGCCTCGCGGTTCACGTCGAGCGACACGTCGAGAACGGTGACCACATCGCCTCGCGCGCCCGGCACGCGCGCCAACAATGCGATGTCGCGCTTCGGCCCCGTCACGAGCACCGACTCGGCCGGCATCGCGAGCCGAAGCTGTTGAAGCGCGCAGATGCCGTCCGCGTCGCCGTTGAATACGTCAAAGCGGGTCATGGGACGTGACTCCGGATGGCCGCATGAATCGAGGAGCTTGCATCATGGAACATAGCCCGTTCAGTCTGTTTGCCTTCGCCTCCAGCCGCGCCTTCGGCGAGCGAATCGCGGCCCATCTCGGCGTGACGCTTGCCGCGCACGAGGAGCGTCCGTTCGAGGACGGCGAACACAAGACGCGTCCGCTCGCCAGCGTGCGCGGGCACGACGTCTACGTCGTCCAGTCGCTGCACGGCGAGCCGGGCAGCTCCGTCAACGACAAGCTTTGCCGGCTGCTGCTGTTCGTCGCCGCGCTGAAGGACGCGTCCGCCGCACGCGTGTGCGCGGTGACGCCCTACCTGTGCTATTCGCGCAAGGACCGCCGCTCGCAGCCGCGCGATCCGGTGTCCACGCGCTACGTCGCGACGTTGCTCGAGGCGGTGGGCGTCGACCGCGTCGTCGCAATCGACGTGCATAACCTCGCGGCGTTCCAGAATGCGTTTCGCTGCCCTACCGAGCATCTCGAGGCGAACGGCATGCTGGTCGAATGGTTCGCCGGGCAAGCCGGCGACCGGCCGGTCGTGGTCGTATCGCCCGACGCTGGCGGCGTGCGGCGGGCGGAGGATTTCCGGGCGCGACTGGAAGCCCGCCTCGGACGCCCGGTCGACGCCGCGTTCGCCGGCAAGCTGCGCAGCGGCGGCATCGTGACGGCCAAGCCGATCGTCGGTGAGGTCGCGGGCCGCTGCGCGGTCATCGTCGACGACCTGATCGGCGCCGGCACGACGCTCGCCCATACGGCCGAGGATTGCCGGGCGCTTGGCGCGCAAGCCGTCTACGCGGTCGCGACGCACGGCATGTTTTTCGACGGCGCTGCCGAACGGCTCGGCAGCAGCGCACTCACCGCCATCGCGGTCACCGATACGGTGCCGCCCTGGCGTGTGCCGCCCGGTCCGCTCAGGGACAAGCTCGCGATACTCGACAGCGCGCCACTCTTCGCCGAGGCCATTTCGCGCATCCATCGCGGCGGCTCGCTCACGGACCTGCTGCGGCGCTGACGTGGCTCGCTACCCACGCGCGTTCGCAGTCGTCGAGATGCCGCCATGCCAGCGCAACATAGGCGCGTGCGCGATCGCGCCAAGCCGACGTCGCCCGGAATGCAGGCTCGCGCAAGTGCCAGGCGGCGAGACGCGCGCGCGTCATCGCGCGACAGCTCTGGTAGAAGTGCACGCAGCCGCTGTCGACAGCGTCGCCGCTTGCCGCGCGATAGGCATTCAGCAGCGTGTCCGCGAACCAGGAAGCGCCGAGCCGCTCGCATTCGAGCGCGAGGAAGCCGATTTCGTCGGCGGCATCCTGTACTCTCAGCCTCCGGCAGAATTCAAGGCAATCGATGATCGCGACCGGATCGTCGACGCAGACATGCTCGGGCCTCAGGTCGCCGTGCCCTTCGACGATGCGTCCCTGTCGCACCCGCCGGTCGAAGCGCGCGGCGTCGCCCGCCAGCAGCGCGTGCTGCCGCGCGCAGATCGCACGCACGGCATCGACTGATTGGCCCGCAATCGGCTTGCGCAGCGCGCGTTCGTTGCTGTCGATCGTGCAGCTCAGCGCGTCGAGATACCCCGCTTCGCCGATGCGCGCGGGCGCCAGCGAGCGGTAGAACGTGCCCAGGCGGGCGGCGATGCGGCGCGCATCGTCCGGCTTGGCCATTCCGCTCGACAGCATACGATCGAGCATGCGCCCGGCCGGCAGGCGCCGCATCTTGACCAGCCAGTCGACGATTTCGCCAAGTCCGCCCGCTTGCAAGCCGCCTCGGGCATCCATGACCAGTGGCACCGCGTCGAGGTAGACGTCGGCCGCAAGCCGTCGGTTCAGGCGCACTTCCTCGTGGCAAAAGCGCCGACGCGCGGCAAGCGAGCGGAAGTCGAGCTGCGGCGCACGCACCGGTTTCTTGAGCTTCCACGCGTGCCGATCGGTCAGGAATACCCACGACATGTGCGTTTCCACCGCGGTGATTGTCGTCGTGCCGTCCGGCCACGCACCGGGCGTGCGCAACGCGGCCACCTTTTCGTTCAGCGCGATTGTGCGATGGCTCGGGGCGTGGGCGTCGTTCATGCGGCTTGCTGTCCGGCGTGCTCGTCCGGTGCCGTGCCCAGCCTGGTGACGAGGGCCGCCAGCGACGGGGATATCGACGGCTGCGGCGCCATGACAGGCTCCAGCGCGCGCATGGGCTCCGGCAACGTCGACAACTCCCGCAGCGCATGCACACGGCTCGCGTCGAGCGCGGGTGCCGCGAGCCGCATTCCGTCGATCATGACCGGCCGCAGCAGCGGCGTTCCTTCGATGCGCTCGCCATCGAGACCGAGGCAGTCGCCGGCCATCCGGCCATCCGGGCCATACAGCCGGAACACCTGCTTGCGGCCGGGCAGCGTCGCCTTGCCTTCGGCGCGCTTGCAGCGCGGCGCGCCTGCATACTCGACGAGCTTGTACGCGCAGTCGAGATACGGTGCGTCCGCCGACGTGCTCATCCGCGTGCCGATCCCGAAGCCGTCGATCGGTGCATGCTGGCGAACGAGATCCTGCAGCCGGTATTCGTCGAGATCGCCGCTCGCGAAGATGGTCGCGTCGGTCAGCCCGCCCTGGTCGAGAATCGTCCGAACGCTGCGCGCATTGGCAGCCAGGTCGCCGCTATCGATCCGCACGCCCTTGATGCGCAGGCGCTCGGGCGCCAGCCGGCGCGCAAGTTCGACCACCTTGTGCGCCGCGTGCGCGGTATCGTACGTGTCGATCAGCAGCAACGCGTTATCCGGCTGGGATCTCGCAAAGTGCTCGAATGCCAGCGATTCGTCGTCGTGCACCTGGACGAACGAATGCGCCATCGTGCCGTAAGTGGGAATGCCGTAGCGCAAGCCGGCGAGTAGCGTCGCCGTCCCGGAGAATCCCGCCAGATAGCTGGATCGCGCGGACAGCATGGCCGCTTCCGCGCCATGCGCGCGCCGCAGGCCGAAGTCGACGAGCAATCTGCCATGCGCGACGAGTGTGGCGCGCGCAGCCTTGCTGGCGACCAGCGTCGCGTAGTGGAGCAGGTTCATCACGCGGCTTTCGACGAACTGCGCCTCTCGAAGCGGCGCCGTGATGCGCAGAATCGGCTCGTCGGCGAAGAACACCGTGCCTTCCGGCATCGCGTCGACCGTGCCGGTGAAGCGAAAGTCGGCGAGCGATGCCAGGAAATTCGCGCGAAAGCGCGCTGTTGCGGCCAGCCGCTCGATGCCAGGCGTGCCGAAGCGCACCCCCTCCAGATAGTCGAGCACGGGTTCCAGCCCCGCCGCCATCAGGAAACCGCGCGACCGCGGCAGCGCACGCACGAAAAATTCGAAGCTGGCCACGTCGTTCATTCCCGCATCGAAGCCGGCCTGCATCATCGTCAGTTCGTACAAATCCGCGAGCAGCACGTCATCACCACCCGTGTCGGGCAAGGATCTGGCCATCATGCATCCTTTCATGTCGCCCGTGCGCGATCGTGCGGCCGTCGTTCAGCCGCCCCCGCGCGGGATGCCGGCACACCGCTCCATTGCGGGCGGCCATGCCTGCACAATTCAGCATAGATCGCCGTCCGGTACAGGAATTGCGCGAGATCAAGGGGGCCAAGCGGCACGTACGCCAAGCCCCCTTGACCGAGGTCAATCCGCAAAGCGACTAGAATCCCTGCCGTTCGTGCTCGCCGGTGCGCTCGTGTTACAGGTTAGCCGTGAGCGCGCGGCTCTATCCGCATATCGTGCGCTGACGAGTGACGGGCGACCGCCGCCGAGCGGCCCGTCAGACCGTGAACGTCTGAGATTTCCTCATTTCGATCCATGTCATGCCGCTTCGCAAGCCCTCCAGCGCCGCTTCGCGCTCGGTCGCGAACACCCTGTGGTGGGGAAACTCGCGTTCGCACGTACTGTCCGGCGACCGGACCGTCACATGGATGCGGCATTGGTAGCCCCCTGTCTCGACGGCGATCGTCTCGATCGCAACGGTCCAGTCTGCGTCATGAAGCTCGCCCGAGAGCGCCATCGCCATTCTCCGTTCATTGCCGCGTGCCGACCTGCCGGTTTCCCCGCGCCCATGCCCCGCCCTTCACGCTCCATCACCTCAGCCGCCGGACGATCAGCATCGAGACCGCGACGACGGCCGAGATTGCTGCAGATAGCAGCAACACGTATCCGATCAGTCGCCAGAATTCGGCGACGCGCTGCTCCAGTATCCATGCGCGATAAGACGTCACGTTGCTCGCTGCATCGGCATACGACGCGCGATAAACGAAAAGCGGCATGCACACGTCGTGCTCGGGTATCGGTGAAGTCAGCAATGATCCTGCCCGCAGTTGTCCCACAGCCGCGCATTCCGCCGTATTCATTCCGTCAACGATTGCCGTGCTGATCGGATGGTCGTAAATCGCGCCGATCCACGTAGCGGCACTCGACAGCAGTACGCAAAGACCGATGCCGGCAAGCCAGCGGCGCGGCATCGGAAAGCGGAAAGCGTGCCGGGGCGCGCTACCCACGCTGCTCCTCCTCGAAATACGGCTGACGTACCGCGACGAGACGCAACTCGTCGAGCAACGCCGCGGCGGCACGCAACAGATCGTCGAGCGTGACGATGCCGACCAGCTGGCCGTCGTCGCCGACGACCGGAAGCCTGCGTATGCCATGCTGCCGCATACGCTTTGCGAGCAGCCAGACATCTTCGTCACCGCTTGCGATCGCGACGGGTTCCGACATGATGTCCCCGACGAACAGCGCGCGCGCCTCCGCGTCCGGGCTCACCACGGCGAGCACGATGTCGCGGTCGGTCACCATGCCGACCGGCAGAAGGCGCCCCTCCCGTTCATGCACCACGACCAGATCGCCAGCGTGCGCATCGCGCATCCGTTCGGCTGCCTCGACGACCGTGATCGTTGCGAAACACGTGGCGACATCGCGAGTGCAGAGCATCGCAGCATTCATGGCATCTCCTGGTTGTCCCGGGTGACGCGAATCGTCACCGCGGTTCGGACATCCTTGACCGTCGATCAACGTCTGTCCTGCTCCGAACCCATCAGGCACCCGACAGTTGATCGGCGACTTCGCGCACACCCGGCGCCGGTCGGGCGGCATCGAACGCAAGCCGCCGTTCGCTCAGCGAATCCACGCGCCCGGTCAACGTCACGCAGCCCCCTGAACGGGGATGCAGACGTGTCCCGCTTGTTCCGCCGCGCGGCGAATCAGCGCCGCTTCGATCTTGACGGCGATATCGGACTGCGTCGATCGATGGATCCCGCTCGAGCTCCCATTCGACGTCCTTCCCCGGCCCACTGTCCGCGTTCATGATCGTTGGCTCTAGTTCGCTCCCGGTTAAGACAACGGTAGCGCAGTACCGCAGGCAAGAATTGACGCAGGTCAGTGCGAAAGCCCGTGCGGGCGCACAGTAGATATCGTAGCCGGTATCGTCCGACGCACGGTCATTACAGCCCCGGCGCGGTTTGATCCGTCCGGCCAGGTTTGATGAGGCGCAGGACGATCCGGCGTCCGTGTGTCGACAGGCTGGCGTGCGCCTCCGCGATCGACGTCGTATCCAGCCGAACGAGACCGCGCTCGGCCAGGCAGTGAAGATCGGCAGGATCGCCCGGTCGGCACCGCTGTTCGCTCGCGAGAACCATCATGATCGCGATTTCATGGGGCTCAGCAGCCTGTCTGCATTCGTATCGACCGGCCATTCGCCATAAGGCGCGACAGATCCCGAGCGGGAAATGTTCGGGCAATTGGCCGCGTCCTTGAAAGTCGAGGGCATGATGTGATCCGTATCGTGAACGTAAAGACGCAAACGGGACGAAACCGTGTCTGTGTCGATCTTGACCGACATGCGCAACGTTCAATGTTCGCGCTTGTCGGCGAGTCGTTCTTGATGCAGGCCAGCAACGGATCGAAGGCGTTCGGGATGCGCACAAACTCCAGGCGAAGCGCCTCCGACCTCCGAAAGAATCTGTGCGAGCGCAGGTCGGAACCGTGTCATGTCGAACGTGTGACCCTGCTGGCGAGCGGGTTCGTGTGCCATCACCAATGAAATCTGTAGTACGAATCGAGATGTCGTATTACGAAAGCGGACAGCATGCGATGGATTGAGTGAAATCAATGTGCGCTCGGCGCAGGAAAGCCAACATGAATCGTCCAACCCGAGAGGGAGTCGCGCATGAACCGGTACTGCGAAGTCGAACGCGAGCTGGCCCATATCGAAGGATCCATTCGTCTGCTTGAACAGACCCGGGCCTACTTCCACAAAAAGACGTCGGTAAGCGATCCCGCGTACTGGCGCGCAAGGCTGCATGCCGTCAGGGAGACAGCCGAACAGAACAAGACGCTGCTACGCCGGACCGATGAAGTCCTCGCATTGCTCGAACGACTTTGAGATCGGCTCGCTGCCAATTGCCCAGCCGCTCCTCGCGGCCGCTCCGCTGCTGAATCCAATGTTCGCACACGTGACCGTGCGCCAATTAGTCCCCCTCTCGCGAGGCCGCCGCCGGCCAGCACGTAGTCGAAGCGACGCTCGTGCGCGATCTGCGCCGGCACGTTGCTCACCCCGCGCTCGCGTGCGGCTCGCGCACAGTGAGCCCGCCGGCAATCGACCGGGCAAAGCCCGACCGTTTTCCGGAAGCGGCGCCGTCGCGGATATCGCGCCTCGAGATCGCGCAGGTCGCGACAGGCCGGTGCAATACCAGCGCCGCCATCTGGCCGAATGCGGTCTGATCGCCTCGACCGCCCATCGTGCAGAAGAAGGCAGTCGATCTCAGTGCATGCCCGTGACGCGCGAGCCAGGTCGATACAGGTGTCGATGCACGTCCCGCCCACACCGGCGTGCCGATCACGACGGCGTCGTAAGCCGACGGTTCGCACGTGGTCGGCTGAAGGTCCGCAACGCGGTGATGCATGACGTCCGCCAGCGAACGCAGGTAGCCGATCACGCCCGAGCGCCGCCGATTGTCGGTTTCCTGCAACCGTTCGCAATCCGCATCGAGTTCGGCGGCCAGTTGCCGCGCGAACGCGGCTGTCGTTTCGCTGCGCGAGTAGAAGACGACAAGGATGCGTCGAGGTACGTTCATGATTCGCTCCATGCACCGGTCGAAGGCCCGGAAACCAGCTTATGTGCCGGATATCGGAATGGCGCTGACGCAGGTCAACATGCCCTCGGCTGGCCGGTCGACAGTATTGCTGTGCGAGTACCATCGATACCCCGGACATTTGCCATGTGGTATGACCTGATCGAACTGCAACGGCAATGGCTGCGTGCGTGCCATGCAGGAGCACGGCATGCGTATGGCCTGTGGCCCGACGCAGCGTCGGGATGTTACGCCGATCTGCTGGAACCCTTGCTCGACCTGGATGCCGCCGCGCCGCCATTCGCAATCGGCGCGATCGAGCTGGCTGGCCGGCGCATCGAGGTCGCCGACACGGTTGTTGCGCATACCCCGTTCTGCTCGCTGCGCCGCTTCTCCCGCCCGAGTGCCCAACGGGCGATCCTGCTCTGCGCGCCGCTTGCCGGACACGCGGCCGTGATGATGCGCGAGACGGTCGAAACGCTGCTTGCCGACGGCGACGTGTTCATCACCGACTGGATCAATGCGCGCGATGTGCCGCTCGCCGCGGGTCGGTTCGGCCTCGACGAATACGTGTCGATGCTCGACGGTTTCATCGATGCGCTTCCGCCTGACGGCCGGCCGGCACATGTCGTCGCCGTCTGTCAGGCGACCTTTCCTTCGCTCGGCGCAATCGCGTTGCGCGCGCAACGCGGGGCTGTCCTACCGGCGAGCGTGACACTGATCGGCGGCCCGCTCGATGCACGAATCAATCCAAGTGCGCTCGGGATCGCGGCGCGCTCGCATTCGCTCGGCTGGTGTCGCGACACGCTGATCGACGTGGTGCCATCCGGGTTCGCAGGACGTGGGCGCCACGTGTTCCCGGCCTATTTGCAGCGCGCCGAAATCGCGATCGCGTATCCGCAACGGTATCTCGCACTGCTCGAACGTTATCGGCTAGCCGTATCGAGCGGCAATGCGAACTCGCTCGCAACCGCGCGCCGTGCGTTGCATGAATATCTTGCGCTCGTCGACATGCCGGCCGAGTATTTCCTCGATACCGTCGACATCGTCTTCCAGCGTGCCTGCCTGGCGAGTCGGACATGGAACGTCCGGGGCGTGCGGGTCGAACCCGCTGCGCTTCACGACATCGTCCTGACGACTGTCGAGGGGACGCGCGATGCCGTCACCGGCGCCGGGCAAACCCACGCTGCACTGGATATGTGCAGCGGCCTCGCACCGGGCGCGCGGCAACGCATCGACGTCGAGGGCTGCGACCACTACGGACTGTTTACGGGTGAACACTGGAGCGCCGACGTGCATCCGGCGTTGCAGGCGGCATTCGCCCGCGCCGAACACGGCCAACGACGCTCGCGCGCGGCTTGAGACGGCTGCGTCCCCTGGGTTCCGCATGTCCGTCTTGCGCGGCGCGAACCGTGCCTCCGGCAAGTCAGGCCGGAACGATCGCGCTCGCTACGGTTGCGGACGCTCGTTGCGCGCGGCCTGTTCCGCAGCCGCCACGCGGCGCTTGACCGTGAGGAAGCTGTCAGGGCTGACCGAAATCGAATCGATTCCGCACGCGACGAGAAAATCGGCGAATTCCGGGTGGTCGCTCGGCGCCTGTCCGCACAGACCGACCTTGGTGCCCGCCTTGTGCGCGGCCTCGATCACGCTGGCGATCATCCACTTCACGGCTTCGTTCTGCTCGTCGAACAGGCCGGCCAGCTCCGCGGAATCCCGGTCGACTCCGAGCGTCAGCTGGGTCAGGTCGTTGCTGCCGATCGAAAACCCGTCGAAACGTTGCGCGAATGCGCTCGCCAGAATCACGTTCGACGGTATCTCGCACATCACGTAGACCTGCAAACCGTCTTCGCCGCGCCTGAGTCCGTTCTCGGCCAGCACGTCGAGTACCTGGTCGGCTTCTTCGGGCGACCGGCAGAACGGGATCATCACGATCACGTTCCTGAAGCCCATGTCGTTGCGCAGTCGCGCGATCGCCCGACATTCGAGCGCGAAGCCGGCGCGGTAGCGCGGCGAATAGTAGCGCGACGCGCCGCGGAACCCGAGCATCGGATTCTCTTCGTGCGGCTCGAATTGCGCGCCGCCGATCAGATGCGCGTATTCGTTCGTCTTGAAGTCGCTCATGCGGACGATGACCGGTGCAGGATGGAAGACTGCCGCGATGCGCGCGAGACCGCGCGCCAGTCGATCGACGAAATAGTCGGACGGTTCGTCGTAGCCCGCGGTCAGGGTCGCGATAGTCCGCTTCACTCGCTCGTCCTTCAGTGCATCGTAGTGCGCCAGCGCCATCGGATGGACCCTGATATGGTTGCCGATCACGAATTCCATGCGCGCGAGCCCGATCCCGTCGACAGGCATGCGCCACCAGCGAAAAGCCGCGGCCGGGTTCGCCAGGTTCAGCATGACCCGGGTACGGGTTGCGGGAATATTCGTCAGGTCGATCGCTTCCACGTCGTATTGCGCGATGCCCTCGTAAACGAAGCCCGCCTCGCCCTCTGCACACGACACCGTCACCTCCTGCTGATCGTGCAGCAGATGGGTCGCATTGCCCGTGCCGACGATGGCCGGCAACCCCAGTTCACGGCTCACGATGGCGGCATGCGAGGTACGGCCGCCATGATCGGTGATGATCGCCGCGGCGCGACGCATCACCGGAACCCAGTCCGGATCCGTCGTGCGCGTCACGAGCACCGCGCCGTCGACGAAGCGCGCGATGTCGCGCGGACTGTCGATCACGCAGACGCTGCCGACCGCGATGGCCTCGCCGACGCTCACGCCGGCGAGGAGCTTCCGGCCGGTCAGGCCGAGACGGTAGGTCTTCACGGCGCTGGCTTCGCGGCGGGACTGCACCGTTTCGGGACGGGCCTGGACGACGAACAGTTCCCCGCTCATGCCGTCCTTTGCCCATTCGATGTCCATCGGCTGGCCATAGTGCGTCTCGATCGCGCAGGCCCAGCGCGCGAGCGTCAGGATGTCGGAGTCCGGGAGGACAAAGGTCGCGCGCTCGGCCTTCGAGGTCGGCACGTTGCGGGTCGGCGCGTCCTTGTCGCGCGTATAGACCAGCTTGCGCGCCTTTTCGCCGAGCGTCTTGCCTATGACCGGGCTGCGCGCCGGATCGGCGAGCAGCGGCTTGAACACTTCATATTCGTCCGGGTTGACCGTGCCCTGCACCACGTTCTCGCCGAGCCCCCACGCTGCGCTGATCAGCACCACCTTGTCGAAGCCGGTTTCCGTATCGAGCGAGAACATGACGCCGGCCGCGCCGAGATCCGAACGCACCATGCGCTGAACGCCGATCGACAGCGCGACGCGCAGATGATCGAAGCCCTTCTCTTCGCGGTATGCGATCGCACGGTCGGTGAACAACGATGCGTAGCAACGGCGGCACGCGGCAAGCAGCGCGCGCTCACCGCGCACATTCAGGTAGGTTTCCTGCTGACCGGCAAAGCTCGCGTCCGCGAGATCCTCGGCCGTGGCGCTCGAACGCACGGCCACGTCGACGTCGTCCTGCCCGGCCTGGCGGCACATCTGACGGTAGGCTTCCCTGATCGCGTCGGCGATCTCGGCGGGCCATTCGGCGTGGAGAATTGCCTGCCGGATCGACGCGCCGGTTTCGGCGAGCGCCGTCTTGCGCGCATCGAACGCTTCGAGGGTGCTGCCGATGCTCAGCCGCAATCCATTGGCATCGATGAACCGCCAGTACGCATCCGCGGTCGTCGCGAAACCAGGCGGCACTGCCACGCCCTGCGCGGACAGATTGGCGATCAGTTCGCCCAGCGACGCATTCTTTCCGCCGACGCGCGCGACGTCGCCGCGACGCAGATCGTCGAACCAGACGATGTGTTCATTCCCTTGATTCATGACTGATCTCCGGTCGTCGCGGCGGGGTTGCCAGCGAATGGCGCGCGTTGGTCGAGCCCGGCCGGTTTCGCCGGTGCGGCCTGCCGGACACGACGAATGCACGTTCATGCTGGCTCCGCGTCGCGGTCTTGCAGCTGACCTGAATCAAGAACGGGTGCCGCACGCCGCGCGGATGACGTTTCTCTCGTGTCGCGCGTTAAGGACGCGACGCTTTTGCCACAAACCAACACTTCGATTGGAGAAGCAGAACGATGCTGCGCCCACATGAAATCGCAGCTTTGATGATTCTTGCGGATGCACCGTCGCCGTTCCGCAGCGAACACGTGGAATTGCATCAGCTCGTCGATGACGGTCTAGTCGTCGTCGAAACGGATCCTATTGCACGCTCCACCCACGTTCGCTTATCGGAGCAAGGCCGAAAGCTCGTGCAGCGCCTAACGAGCGCTCGACGCCAAGCGTAAGATGATTTGAGGCATGCTTCCGCAGATCACCGACTCGTCGCGCTCGACTGACGATTGCATACCGGACCAGATCGACTTGGCCGCGGAGCCCCATTACTCCTATGATATTTGGGCGATCGATGCTTACAGTTTTCGAGCTTGCGCCCAGAGTGGCCACGAGTTCATCCACTGCCTGGCCATACGCGACGCGAAAAGTATGGTGCTCCATGGGCGTCAGCCGCTCATGCGGTAAGCCACCCGCAACCGTTGCCGCGTCGAACCTCGGCATGATCGGACGCTTCAAGGTTCACACAAATGCCACCTGACGTGAACTTTCGAACGGCTGCGAACAATTCGTGCGACGGGCTGGGGTTGACCACGAAGCCAGAGGCCCCTGCCGCGAAACTCAGACTGCCAACGTTGGCTTTCGATAGCCTCGTAACGACGAGAATTCTCGATAACTGCTCAGTCTGATTGAATTCCCGGATAAGGTGCGTCCCGCTCATGCTCGACACGGCGAGACACAACGTAGGCTCGTCAGAGGACTCCGCCCGTGATCATTGAGTAATCCTTGACATGGTTTCTCGTGTTCCGATCATTTCGAAGCCTTACCAACCTCCGGGTTGGCCTCCAATCTTTTGCAACAGTCACTTTTGCGGTAGCTCGCCCCGCTCCTTGCCACCCGTCCGGGTCTGGCAACTGGCGATTGAGTTAAATCAAGTCCGCCGCCATCGTACGCACTAAAAATTTCTAATGTGACGTGTCTCAGGTTTCTGCGGTTCCGGCTGTCAATGAAAAAATGCAGTCGGTCTGGTCAACCTGCCGGTGCCAACGACAACTGGTCATATTCTGGCCTGATGCGATCTTTTTAGCTCAGGCCGGCCTGCGAGGACGCGTGGTCGGTCAATGAGCGATTGAGAAGTAACATATGGAAAACAAGCTGCGCCCCGAAGAAAATCACCTGCTTGTGGCTTTTCCCCAAGCGGAGTTGACACGCTTTGCGAGGCATCTGGTGAGAGTCGAATTGCCGTTGGGACGTAAGCGTGTCCCCAGCACCGTCTCGACTGGGTGAAAAGAAGTTGCCAGAGTAGTCCCCACCAAAGTAGTGGAGACCAAATTGGCAACAGACGCACCGAAAAGAACTTCACGCAAAGGCATCCCGAATCACCCGATCGAATTTCGACGGCATCTGGCCAAGCTGGCGTGCGAGCCGGGCGTATCGGTGGCGCGCCTGGCGATGGATCATGGGGTGAATCCGAACCTGGTGTTCAAATGGCGCCGAGCGTTGCGTGCCGGCGAATACGATCCGGTGGATTTGCTGCCCGTGACCGTGGAAGCACCGGCGCAAGAGATGGAGCAGCCGACCCCGGCCCCAGTCGCCAGTGCCGCTCCGGCGGGCGCCATCGAGATCAGCGTGGGCAACACCCGCGTGCGCATCGAAGGCTCGCCCCACGAAGCCACGCTGTTGCTGGTGCTCCGCATGCTGCGCGGCGCGTCGGGACCGACAGCATGATCGGGCTGCCCAGCCACACGAAGATCTGGCTGGCTGCCGGCGTGACCGACATGCGTTCGGGCTTCAATAGCTTGGCCGCGAAGGTCCAGACCGTGCTGGAGCGAGACCCGTTCAGCGGCCACGTGTTCGTGTTCCGCGGCAAGCGTGGCGATCTGGTCAAAGTGTTGTGGTGGAGCGGCGACGGCATGTGTCTGCTGATGAAACGCCTGGAGCGCGGTCGGTTCGTGTGGCCACGTGCCGATGGTGGCGTGGTGTGCCTGAGCCAGGCGCAACTGTCGATGCTGCTCGAAGGCATCGATTGGCGGCAGCCGATACGCACGGCGGAGCCGACCTCGGCGTTGTAAACCTGCTGGCCGCCGCGTAGACTGCCGGCATGACTACGGCAAACGCCTATCCAGACGACATCGAAGCGCTCAAGGCTATGCTGCTTGAGCGTGATGCGCGCATCGGACATCTGGAAGACGTGGTCGAATCGCACGAGGCGGCGAACGCTACCGCCAAGGCCGAGATCGAGCATCTGAAGCTGCTGATCGCAAAGCTGCGCCGCATGCAGTTCGGCCGCAGTTCCGAGAAACTGGACCGCCAGATTGAGCAGCTTGAGTTGCGACTGGAGGAACTCGAGGCCGACGAAGGTGCTGCTCCCATCGAGATTCCGAAGGCAACGCGCACTGCACCGGAGCAAGCGCCGCGCAAACCGCTTCCCGAGCATCTGCCGCGCGAGATCCTGACGTACTGGCCGGAATCAGGCGAAACCTGCACTGCGTGTGGTGGCCCTATGAGGCAACTCGGCGAAGACGTCTCCGAACAGCTTGAATATGTACCGGCCAGCTTCCGCGTGATCCGCCATGTGCGCCCGAAACTGGCGTGTACGTGCTGCGACCATATCGCGCAAGCGGCTGCGCCGAGCCGCCCCATCGAGCGTGGCCTGGCTGGTCCGGGCTTGCTGGCCCATGTGCTGGTCGCGAAGTTCGCGGATCACCTGCCGTTGTATCGCCAGTCAGTGATCTACGCGCGCGAGGGTGTCGATCTGGATCGCTCGTTGCTGGCGAAATGGGTGGGCCATGGCGCGAACCTGCTGCGACCGCTGGTCGACGCCTTACGCCGGCACGTCATGGCGGCCACGAAACTGCATGCCGACGATACGCCGGTACCGGTACTCGTGCCGGGTAATGGCAAGACCAAGACCGGACGGCTGTGGGTCTATGTGCGCGACGACCGAAACTCGGCCGACATGACGCCGCCAGCCGTCTGGTTCACCTATACGCCCGACCGCAAGGGCATCCATCCGCAGCAGCATCTCCAGCCGTTCAACGGTACGTTGCAAGCCGATGCGTACGGCGGATACCAGGCGATTTACGAAACCGGGCAGGTAACAGAAGCAGCCTGCTGGGCCCATGCCCGGCGACAGTTCTATGAACTGCATGCCGCGCGACCGAATGCCTTGAACACCGAGGCGCTGGAGCGTATCGGCGCGTTGTACAAGATCGAGGAAGCGATCCGGGGCAAGCCGCCCGATGAACGGCGGGCGTACCGGCAAACCCACGCCAGGCCATTGCTTGAACAGTTCCATACGTGGCTGAGTGCCACGTTGGAAACGCTCTCGCGCAAATCCGACACGAGCCGGGCGATCCTCTATGCGCTGAATCGGTGGGAGGCGCTCACACGCTACTGTGACGACGGGCAGTTGGAGATCGACAACCTGCCGGTCGAGCGCGCACTGCGCGGCGTAGCTATCGGACGGCGCAACTACTTGTTCGCGGGGGCAGACTCAGGTGGCGAGCGCGCTGCCGCTATCTACAGCCTGATTGGCACCGCCAAGCTCAATGACATCGATCCGGAAGCATATCTGCGCCATGTGCTGGCGCGCATTGCGGATCATCCGATCAACCGGATTGATGACCTGCTGCCCTGGCCTCTGGCACAGGATCTGGCTTAGTCCTCGTACGAGATCGGCGCTTCGGCGCAATCCAGGACAATCGAGTGCATGCGGATCTCACACCACTCCTTGAATAGCTTGAGCGTACGACCTTGCGGCCATAGACGCTCGTCGACATACCAGTCCTCGAGCATGCGTTCGAAAATGACCTGCCAGTGCTTCTGTAACCAACGCTTGGCAGCGGCATCGGGATCGCTACCGGATGCAGGAACCAGAAAAGCGTTTGCGTTCTCGCTGGCTTGTTCCAGCGTCAATGCCATGCCTGGGGCAGAATCGACGCTGTTGATCCAGGTAACAAACGGAGCCTTCGGCACCACGATGGCAACAACTCGGTTCGCGATAAAACGTGGCTCCACTGGCATCTCGGCGATCTCGATTGGAAAGCCGCCATGCTAAAGCAATACGGTGTCGGTGCCACGCTTACGTTGGGACGGGTCGTATGACTGCATCACTTCCATCGTCTCCGCATTCGTTTTGAGCGCCATGCCGACATTCACGGCACGTTCCTCAAACTCGGTTGCTGCCTCGCTAACCGGGAAAACGCACGGAAATCAAGGCCGCCCCAAGTTGCGCCTCCTTGATCCAGATCAGCGCCCAAGGCAGGTTAATGAGGATGCTGTTCGTACGGCATCAAGGATGTTGCGACCTGCCGTCCAACGTAGTTCCATCCACACGCCAAAGGAGTCGCCATGCACGCCGAACGGATAAAGGAGATGTGGGCCGAATTCGATGACCTTGCTTCGAAAAGCGAAAACGAGGATGTTCAATTTCTGATCCGGGCGATCAAGCTGCATGCGGAACTGATGAATGCCCGACTCGCCGCGCTCGAGGCGTTGGGCGGTGTCAACTCTCAGACTAAACCGACATGATATGTGGCCGGTTTCGGCAGGCGATGCCGGGGACACATCCCTGCCCTCGGCCTGGTCGCGTGGACAGGGGTTTTCCGCCGGCACGAGTGCTCGACCCGTGCCGCCCGGAGCGGCTTGGGGTGTCTTGACGCTGACTACTTTCCCAACGATCTCCGCTTGCTCCGGCGGCGATCCTGCAGAGGCTTGCCGCGGCGCTCTCGGTCCCGATCCTCAATCGTTCACCTAGCTGCGGCGGCGGTCGCCAAAGAGTCGCATCAGCATCAGGAAGAGGTTGAGGAAATCGAGATAGAGGGCAAGCGCGCCCATGATCGCCTTCTTGCCGGCGATCTCGTCATCTTCGCCCGCTGTATAGATGTTCTTGATCCGTTGCGTGTCGTATGCCGTAAGGCCCGTGAACACGAGCACGCCGATCACGGATACGACGAACTGGAGTGCCGTGGAACCCACGAAGAAATTCACGAGCCCGGCGATGACGATCCCGATAAGCCCCATGAACAGAAACGAGCCGAAGCGTGAGAGGTCGGCCCGCGTCGAGTAACCATAGATGCTCATTGCGCCGAAGGTGGCCGCACTGATGAAGAACACACGCGCGATGCTCTCGCCCGTATATACGAGGAAGATCCCGGCAAGGGATAGTCCGACTAGCCCCGCATAGACCCAGAAACTGATCTGCGCTGCGCCAAGGCGGATGCGCTCGATGCGGAAGCTCAGAAACATGACCAACCCCAGCGGGGCAAGCAGCACGACCCAGATGAGGGGCGTTCCGGTGATCGCCACGTAAAAGCCACTCGTTGCTCCAACGTAAGCAACGACGCCTGTCAGTGCCAGCCCCCCGGCCATATAGTTATAAACGCGACGCAAATACTGCAGAAGGCCGATGTCGCCAGTGTCCAATAAAGGCCGATGCGCTTCTGCCCGAACCGCCTTGGGACGGTCGTTTGCCATGGTCAACCTCCTGAGATCGCAGCACCGGGCGTGCCATCCATCGACACTGCCATTCATATGGCCAATCTCGCACCGCGAGGCCCGCGGGTGTGCTGCGGACGTGCTGCCGATAGCGCGGATTTGTGTACTTTTACATGGACGGAAGCGTAACCGGATAGACAAGATGGCTGATTACCCGTTTAACGCCCGGTACAGTCTGTGCTGCAACGCACACTGCTTTGCGCTCCTCCTCGCTGAAGATCACGCCCCAGAGATGTACCTCTCCTTTCTTGACGATGACCTGGCCCCGCGTTAGCGCCCAACGTTGGCCAGACATCGCGTGTAGTATCGCCTCGCGTATCTCTGCGTCAGCACGCGCCACCGGCTGCCGATTGTCGTGCGTATCGCTGGCCAGCGCACGCACGAGATCCGCGCGACTTACCAATCCTGTCACCTTGTCGTTCTTGACGACTGGCACACGCTTGATGCGATAGCGCTCCAGCAATTCGGCAACTTCAGAGAGGGGCGTGTCTTCGTCGACGGTTACGACGTTGACGCTCATCAGATCCTTCACCGTCTGCGCATGCTCTTTCACATACTGGCTGGCCAGTTCACGGCTGGATGCAAGCAACTCCAGCCACCAGGAGCGCCGCCTGGCGCCGGTGCCGATCTCGACGCGGCGCACTAGATCGCCTTCGCTGATGATACCAATCAGCTTGCCGTCTGCATCTGCTACTGGAACCGCGCTAATCGAGTGTTCGACGAGCAGCTTGGCGGTCTCCTGCACGCCCATCTCCGGAGTAGCGAAAATGACCGGCGTTGTCATCACGTCGCGCGCCCACATGAAGACTCTCCTTCAATGCACTGGCCCTTCACCGGCCTGTCGGCGGCAGAAGCTGCGCTCGCCGTCACGGAAACCGACCGGCCTACAGGATGAATGCTTCACTCGGAAATGCAGGATGAGTTTGACCGATATCAACTGGCGGCGGATCGTATGGCAGATGGAGCGGCATGGCCGCTCAAACAACGTCGCAATCGATAAAAACCACTAAGCGACGTCGTCCCGACGACATCGATATCAGCGGTGCGGCCCATTCGTCAACGACGCTCGGGCTGACGCGCTTTGGATACTTCGGCTCGACGGCATCGGTCTGCCTCAGCCAGCTGCGCACCGTGTTTCGGGTACAGCTCGACCGCCCGAACGCGGTCTTCGTATGAATACATGGACTACCTCCAAAGTAGTCCAAGATTTTGTCCGCATCCCGGGAGGGCAATTCTGCGTGGACATCAACAGTCCGGCGCTTCAGACAACTGCGCCAAACAACGCGCCGACGCCTGAGGATACGCCCATTGCCAGAGCACTCCAGAACACGACGCGAAGGACACCTGGGCCAACTTTCGCGCCGCCCGCTTTAGCGGCCAGACCACCTAGCGCGGCTAGCGAAACGAGAGCAGAGACGACTATGGCTGGAATCAGTACCGATTCGGGCGCAAGCGCAGCAACGATAGCCGGCAACGTGGCGCCAACCGCAAAACTGGAGGCAGAAGCCAGCGCGGCTTGAAGAGGTCGGGCAGACGTCACCTCCGAAATGCCCAGCTCGTCACGCGCATGCGCACCGAGTGCGTCATGCGCCATCAGCTTTTCGGCAACCTGCCTGGCAAGCGGCACATCCAGGCCGCGACGTACGTAGATTGCAGTCAATTCTCGATGTTCGCGCGGGAAGTCGGCATTGAGTTCGGCCTGCTCCTGGACGAGGGAGGCCTTTTCGGTATCCGCCTGCGAGGAAACAGAAACATATTCCCCGGTCGCCATTGACATCGCACCAGCCACCAAGCCGGCCACGGCGGTGAGCACAACGCTTCCATGAGGGGTGTGCGCAGAGGCCACGCCGGCGACGAGGCTCGCCGTCGAGACAATGCCATCATTGGCGCCCAATACAGCGGCACGCAACCAGTTCATGGATCCGAGACGATGCAGTTCAAGATGGCGCAGCAGCATAGTGCCTCCGTTAGGAATCGTGCCAGCGAGTTCAAGCAGCAGTATCGTTCAACCGAAGCCACCCGGGCCATTCTTCAAGATTAAAATGGGCTGAAGAAATCAGGCAGATCACATCGAGCGGCAGGTGTCGCCTATGTGGCCGCTCCAGTGCTCGGGCGGCCGGATGTAGCCGCCAGGGGGTGAACTCAACGTCCTCGCCGCCGGCGCGCTGGAAGTCATTAGCAAACAGGTTTGGGACATGGGCGATGCCCCGTCCACGGCCTATGCTGCCAAGATCGCCTGCAACATGATGATCACGATGGCAATGGAGGCGATGGCGGAAGCCGTGGTTCTAACAGAGACGAACGGACTTTCGCGAGAGCGCTTCTTCGAATTGATCCTGGGTGCGCTGTTCGGCAGTCGCCCCTATCAGACCTATTCCCGCAATATCATCCGGAATGGATACCAACCCGGAGTCGACGCAATGCTTGGCCTCAAGGATCTTCGTCTGGCGAAGCAGGCCGCCACCGACGCAGGACGCCGCAAACGCGGGTTTCGGTGATCGTGACTGGTCCGCAATTGCGAAGCTCACAATAGATCACAGCTAAGGATGCTCTGCACAAAGCGGGATCCAGTGTGCTTGACCGGTAAAGGACAATGAACGTGTTTCGTCGCAGGCCTGTCACCCTGGCGCGAATCCACCCGGCATGCACGGCCCCGCTTGCGGGCTCCGCGCCAGCCGGCGACAATGCTCATGTGCAGCATGAGCTACCCGAGTCTGAACGATTCTGCGCGCGCGACAGCCGTGCCCTCGTGGAGATCGGCGTCGAGACGAGCGAACAGCTCGACGTGATTCCCGAGCAAGTGCGCGCCGTTCAGCACCATCGCGTCAAGTACGCGTGTCCGTGCTTCGACCTTGACATCAAGGTCATGCCCGCACCGGCGCACATCATTCCTCGCGGGCTGCTCACGGAATCCGCACCGGCGTGGATCATCACTGGCAAGTACCAGTACGGTAGGCCGCTATATCGTCAGGCCACGTTGCTGCGTCGTTTCGACGGCGACATCTCGTCGAACACGTTGGCCGCCAGCGTGGTGCGGGTCGGACTGGCCACACAGCCGGTGATCAACGTGATGCGCGACGCATTGCTCGAATCGGACCTGATCTACGGCGACGAGACAACGTTCCAGGTGCTGAAGAAGCCAGGACGAAGGCCGCAGGCGAAGAGTTGCCTATGGGCGCAGATCAACGGTTCAGGGCCGCCTGTGCGGATGTTCTCGTACTCCCCGGGGCGCGGTGCCCAACATGCGCAGAAGCTCAATGCCGGCGTGCAGCCCGGCACCGTGTTGATGACGGACGGGTACGAACTCTAAAACGGCATCGCCCACGATCACCAGCTCGTGCATCTCGGATGCTGGGCGCACGTACGCGGCGGCTTCATCAAAGCCGAGGAGTCGGTACCGAAGGCTGCACGCTCGCCGGATCTGCAAGCCACACGCTCCGTCATGCTGATCGGCAAGCTGTTCGCGGACCGCTTACGAATGAGACACATTTCTCGACGCTGCCTGCGACCAAATCGCCAGCATGATCGCCACGGACACTCCACTTAAAAATATAAAAAACTGTCCGACCGCGCGAATCACCTCTTTACACCCTATTCCACTTTATATTACCTTAGCAGTACATTGCGCGTTGCGCGCTTCATTGCACGTCCTCGTACATCTGTCCAATATCTATCCTGCGTTCATGTCGCGTTTCAGCCTGAATCAACACAATAATCCGATGTCGCCTTTGGGTGACAGGAGCGTGTTTGACTGCTGAGACAGCTCGCCCTGCTTCACACCAAAGGCTCTCGATTCGAGAGCCTTTTTTTATTTCTACTCGCCGAGGCCATTCATGCAGATATCCGTTCGAGACGCTGCCACCCATATCGGACAGACGGTCAGTCTTTATCTCACGCTCGATGTTCTGCGTGACCAAAAACATGTCCAGTTTCTGTTGGCTCACGATCCATCCGGAGAGCCGATACAACTGGTCGTCGACAAGGCTGACAGAACATGCCATACGCAAATCAGCCACTGGCTGACGGGCACAACGTTTCGTGCAACCGGGGAACTCATTGCGGCACCGCAGAGCAAAACATCTGGTATTGAGCTTCGTGTCCATGCTGTGGATGTTTTTTCTGTCGCCCAGCCATTTCCTATTGGGCCAGAGAGCGGCTTGGACTTACGCTTTTCGCACCGCGTCGTTGATCTCAAATCTCCCGCCTGGCTTTGCATGTTGCGCCTGCGCAGTGAGTTCGAGGCGGCTTGTCGAGAATTTGCGCTGATGCACAACTGCACCGAGATTCATACTCCCAAGTTGATGGGTAACGCGAGTGAAAGCGGTGCGCAGGTCTTTCGCGTCGAGTACTTCGACCGCACTGCGTATCTCGCCCAGTCGCCACAGTTCTACAAGCAGATGGCCATTGCGGCAGGTCTGGCGGGGACGTTTGAAATCGGCCCGGTGTTTCGGGCGGAAGATAGTCGCAGCAGTCGTCACTTGACCGAATTTACTGGTCTCGATGTTGAGCTTGCGTGGGTCTTCGATACTCAAGACGTCATGTCCTTCGAGGAGGCGATGCTCCGCCACGCTTTCGCTCGCCTTGAGCGCTTTGCACCCGAGGTTCGCCAGCACTTCGGCGTTGATTTACCGCTGGAGCCTAGCGTAGCGTACCTATCGTTGGCCGAGGCCAAGGCGCTTCTGGCTCATCACGGGATGCAACTGCGGCCCGAAGACGACTTACCCGATGAAGGCGAGCGCCAGCTTTACGTCTTGCTCGAGCGAGATCTGATTTTCGTCCACGATTATCCGATCGTAAAACGCCCGTTTTATCACCGTTACGATCATGACGCTGGTACGACTCATAGCTTCGACCTGGTATTCAAAGGCATCGAAATCACGACTGGCGCTATTCGCGAACATCGGTACGAGACTGTGCGGGCCCAGGCGATTGATAAAGGTTTGGCCCCTGAGACGATTTCGCACTATCTCGATAACTTCCGTTACGGCTGCCCTCCTCACGGAGGATTCGGACTCGGTATCGAGCGTGTGATAACGAAACTTCTCGGGTTAGGCACCGTCAAGGAGGCCGCGCTCGTGCCGCGCGATCCGGATCGGATTTTGCCTTGAGGTATTTGGAGCGGTCTCTGGCCATGTCACTCCGAGAGACCTCTCAGCATTGCGGATTCAACCCGTCTGTGCAACACACTTGAGGCTGCATAGCAGCGAGGAGTGTTGCATCGACGGGTTGAATCCGCAGTCGATTGGAGCCGGTCCCGGGCCACCGGGACCGCAGCTGGCCGAGTCCGCCGCCACTTTCTGTCATTCGCGAGCACGACATGTGCGGCGGCTTTCCGAGGCGCAACGGACGGTTCGCGTCATTGCCGCGACGGCCCGTAAAGGGGGCGAACTGATGCCTCCGCTCCGCTTGTTTTTTGTTCACCGCGGATTACCGGGGTACGCGGCGCAGACTGTCGGCGATCGCAAGGAACAGACAGTCGAACTTGCGCCCTGAGTCGACGACAATCCCGGGAAGCAAGCAAAATCCCTCGCCCAGACCCAAGTGAGAACGGCCACGGTCCAGCTAGATTGCTCTGCGGGCAAAAGGCATGGAACCAGGTTCACAGTGAGGCGTCTCGCGGCTGGAGACGTCGTGCGGTGTTTGGATTGGCACGGCCGTTCAGAGGCGATACAGACTCCGGAAGCCAGCACGGTCCACTGGCGTGCCGTCCCCGCAACCGGGCATCGGCAAGCCTTGCGCCCATCCTGCCGCCAAGACCTGCACGTCATGCAAGGGATCGGACGCCTTGGCACGCTCATTGCGAATGCGGCAGGTTTCAGGATCGGTGGCGAACAGACTGCGCGCGAAGACTCGGCCCTGCTCGGCCAGCCTCGCGGTCTTCGGCCCGCGGATCTCCGCGAAGCGCAGCAAGGCTTCATCGAGGCTGCCGACCTTCCCATCCAGGCATCGAGCCAGATGCCAAGCGTCTTCCAACGCCTGACAAGCGCCTTGGCCCGACGTCGGCAACGGCGCGTGCGCCGCATCACCTACCAGCAGCACATTCGCCCGGCTCCATGTGCTCAGCGGCTCCAAGTCATGCACGGCAATCAGTCGGATGGCGTGCGCCGGCGTCGCCTGGATGACCCGGGTGACTAGCTCCGGCCATCCCGAAAACAGATCCTCAATCTCCTGGCGCATATCCGCTGCCTGCGATGTCCCAAGCAGCGGTCGCGCCTGCGCCGCAGCCCAGTAGACCAACTCCGGCCGGACCACAACGCAACCGAAGCGCTTGCCCGAACCCCAATAATCCTGAATCGCGATATCGTCCACTAGCGCGTCCCGCTCCTGCGCCACACCTATCCAGTTCACAAAGCCCCGATAAACTGGTGTGTTGTCCCCCGCGACAAACGTGCGTGCCACAGAGTCCATGCGGCCATCGGCACCGATAAGCAGATCCGGACGGATGCTCACCCCGTTTTCGAACCGAGCCACGGCCTTGCCACTAGCGTCCAGGTCGATCGCCACCGCCCGATGCCCGAATTCCATCCGGATCCCGGCCTGCACCGCATGGTCCAGCAGCACTGCCTGCAGGTCCCTGCGCAAAATCGTATGGGTCGGATATCCCATCATCCGGTCCAGCAGCGCAATATCGATCCCCCCCAACGAATTGCCCGCAGCATCCTGACGGCGCATTGCCACTGGCCGGCCGCCCGCTGCCGCGATGTCCTGGAGCAGCCCCAGTTCCTCCAGCACAAAGCCAGCGTTTGGCCAGAGCGTCACGCCAGCCCCCATGGTCGCGGGCACCGCCCAGCGCTCATATACCCGGACACTGTACCCTCGCTTGCGCAACGCAAGCGCCACGCTCAAGCCAGCAATGCCGCCGCCAAGAATTCCGATTTCCATGCTGAAGCTCTCCTGTTCAATCCGCCCCGACACGCCGCCAGTGACGACTCTTCGGGACGAAGACGGCATCTTAGACTCCGTCAACGCAGAGGATTAGCATGTAAAAATGGGCCGTTTTTATACCTTATACGGGATAATGATGCGCAACGCCCTCGACCTGAATACCATCCGCGTCTACGCGGCGGTCGTCGATGAACAAAGCTTTGCCGGCGCGGCGCGGCTGCTGGCTCTGCCATCATCTAACGTCAGCCGCCACGTCGCCTCGCTGGAACGCAGGCTGGGCGTCCGCTTGCTGGAACGCAGCACCCGTCACCTGCGCATAACGGAAGCCGGCCGGCTGCTCTACGAACGCGCAAAACCCCTGCTCGACGCCTTGCTCGCCACCGAAGAAGAACTCGGCACGATGCAGCGTGAACTGCGTGGTCCCCTAAAGATGTGCATGCCAGGCGAAGCGCCAAGACTGCTGGCTCCCATTCTGGCCGAATTCTGTAGTCTCCATCCCGGCGTCGAACTGGAATGCGACACGCGCCTGACAGGTCTGGATGCGCTCCGAGAAGACGTGGACCTCTCCATTGTCTTCCATCGTGGCCGCCAGGATGACAGCACCTTTATCACCCGCGAACTCGCTACGCTGCCCAGCATCGTGGTCGCGGCGCCCGCACTGCTGGCCAAAACCGGAACACCCCGCCAAGTGCGCGAACTCAAGTCCTTGCCTTGCATCACTACTCTGAATGCGCTGAAGGGCCAGCCCTGGCAGTTTCTCGACGCAACAGGCGAGATCGTCAAAGTGCCTGTCCGCAGCCGCTATCGAGTCAACAGCGGCGAACTGGCATTGGCGGGCGCGCGGCAAGGCATCGGCTTCGCGATAGTGGCGGCTTTTCCATGCCAGGACGATCTTGCTGCGGGCCGATTGCGGGAAGTGCCGCTGGACCTGTGCCCTGCGCCGCTGCAATTGCTTGGCGCGTACAGCCACCGGCTTTCCGTGACTGCGCGGGTTCGGGCGTTGCTGGAATTGATACAGGTGCGGTTGGACGGGGTGGGAAGCGGTTCAAGATGGAAGTCGAATTGAGCTACGCGTCCGAATGGCCGAGCGTTTCCTTCGGGTCGGCTACGGAATTTTGTCATCGGAACGAATTCCGCCCCTGGACGTTCGCGAAGGCCGCTCCAAGGCAGTCGGTCCGAGGTACCTCGGACCATTCGTGTTCTACCGGTGCACTTGTCGCCGATAGAATAGTCACAAGCCCGAGCGGGCGTCACGGCATGGGTCGAGGTCAAAGATATGCAAGTATGCTTGCCTTGTAACAGTTCGCCTTGACCCTGCAAGGAGTGCCTACAACTTTCGATACCACCCGCGGCGATTCCACGCGATTACGGACAGCAACTCGTGCGCATTAACTACCCTGCATTCTTCGCATCTCTATTTCTGTCCCGACTGGCGGATCAGGTGCTGCTTTTCCTGGTGCCACTGGTCGTATTCCAGACTACGCAAAAGGTGACCTGGTCGGGGATCGCGTTTTTTATCGAGGCGCTACCGAGATATCTCGTCTTTCCGATTTGCGGTGCCTTATGTGACCGGATATCTCCGGTCAAGGTGTTGCGTATTAGCCAGCTATATCGGGCGCTGGCCTGCATTGGTGGTGTTGTCGGCTATGGCGTGTTTGGCGGAATCGGCTGGCTTATCGCTCTCTCCGCGTGCTGCGGTGCGCTGACCAGCCAGGGGCTTGTCGCGCGAGAAGTATTGTTGCCTCAGGTTTTCAAGCTCCACAGATTCGAAAGGGTTCTGTCCTATTCCCAACTTGCCGATCAACTGGGAGTTGTCCTCGGCCCCATGCTGGCAGCGCTACTGCTTGGCTGGTGGAATTGGGAATTTGTCGTCGCCGCAGCGGCGGTTTTGTTCTTCGCGGCTGACGGCGCGACGATCCTCTGGCAACGTACGAGCGATTTCGAATTGACGGCCCCCGAGCCGGCGCCGGGCCATTGGGTCCTGCCAATCAAGATCGGCCTCATGCATGTCGCTTGCCTGCCGGGGCTTAGGAAACTGGTCGCGTTGGCCGCAGCCGAGAACTTGGTCATCGGGGTTACGCTGGCAACTTCCGCTGCGATGGTGACTGGATTGCATCATCGGTCAGACGCGTTCTACGCATCCTTGCAGGCAGCAGGGGCGATTGCCACGATCCTGATTTTGTTGCTGATCGCGAGGACGTCGATTTCACGGAGAGCATTGGGTTTGTTCTCGTTCATGTCGATCTTGCTGGGCGGCCTCATTTCCGGTACGAGTTCGTTCGCCTGGGGCTATGTTGTCGGATTCCTGCTGATAGTGGGCTTCGACAAGATGTTCAGCATTTACATTCGCAGCGCTCGACAGGAAATCATTCCCGCGAAGGACTATGGCAAGACGCTGGGCGTCATCATCATGTTGAATAACCTGACGCAACCGCTTGCGGGGTTAGTGGTCGGAATGTTTTCCGGGCGCGGCCGGATGAGTGCCGTCATCGTATTGATTTCCCTAAGCATGGGCGTCATAGGAACTGTGATTGCAGCGGTCGGTGTTCGGGATGCTCGACGCAAAGGTGAAATGCAAACGGCGGGGCTCGCTGACCAAAGTTCCAATGGCATCAGGTAAATGGCTTGAGCTAATGTCATTGCACTGACCCTTCGAATCCAATAGCGCGACGATCAAAGGGGCGTCGCAATAGAGGCGCCTGTGTCTCATCGAGGCGGCAACCTGAATCGGGCAGAGACCGGCCATTATGAGCCACGTCCGGCGCCCGATTTGGCGCTTCAGTGCCGGCGCGATGCTCGCGGCGATACGCTCGAAACTTGTTCTGCGATCTACCGCGCCCGCTTGCTTTCATCACAGTGCTTGCGGTGCAGCAAAACGAGTGTCCTGTCGCCCGTGCGGCCTCGGCGCACTCGAAGGCGTGAACCTCCCGGTATGGTGCCTTTGCACGGGCCAAACGTCGGCGCGCAGGGGCACGTTGCACCATCCGGATTCGAGGCACCTGCCCGGGTGCCGCCCGTGCGATGATGTGCCATGACCAACATGAGAGATGGAATGACGACAACATTCGACGAGGCGACAACGGCGGCGATCGCCGCGTTTGCCCAATTGGATTTCTACACGGCTGTGCAAGCGATGCGCGCCGAGGCCGATTACGACCGCGAACGAGACCAGTGGATCTCGCGCTACATCGACGAGCACGGCAGCGCCGCGGACGATGCAGCATACGACGCCTTGCACGCGCAGGCCCAGGCAACCCCGGAATACGCGCAGTTCGTCGATGCGGTTCGCCGGGAAATCCTGGAATACTTCGGCGTGAGCGACAATCAACTGGACTGGATGGTCCTGCTGCGCAATGACGACAGCGATGAGCTTTGGGCGGAAGTCAACCAGCGGCGGAGCGCGCTGGGAACCGGTGAAGTGCGCGGAGATCTCTGACCATTGCTTACCATTGGGGTCTCAAGTCGTGCCGGGTGCGGGGCTAGAGTCAGGTCAGTCACGTGGTGCGCCCGGCTCTCAGTTGCTGCAACCGATCTGCTAAGAGAGGACAAGCTTTCGGATCTTCGGAACGGGTGACCGTTGTGCTCTGACACCCATCGTTCGAGCTGCAACGGCTCGACCGGCAGCAACGGGACGGTGCCCGCCGTCTCCGGGCGCAGACCCGGCCGCCCAGAGCGGCAGCGCCCCGACGGTCGGAGGCCGGCCACCATCAGCCACTCGTGCCCTGCGACGCAACGACACTTAAACGTCCGCTTCGGAGCGGACAACGGCCGTACTCCGTCGACGGGTTTGAATGTGCCGCTCCGTTGTCGCACTCAGGTATCGGAAGGCGGTCACGGCACCCACAACCAACAACACGACGGAAGCGATTAGCGCCTGCTCCATGCCGCGCATGAATGCGATCATCTCGGTATGGCGAACCAAGAAGCCGAACAACGCTACGCCCATCACGCCTCCGACCTGGCGGGCCGCGTTCAGCAACCCGGACGCAATACCCGATTGTGCAGTGCATATCGCGGCAAGCATTGCATCGGTAATGGTCGGTATCGTCAGGGCGATGCCGCTGCCAGCCAGCAGCATGGGCAACGCGAGTAGCCAGTGCGACTGCGCGGCAAGCGCCGGCAGCATCGCCAGATAACCGACAGCGGAAATCAGCATGCCGGCCGTTGCCAGTGTGCGTGCGCTGATCCGGCTCGCCAGTCGCCCCGCGGCGACGTTAACGATCATGAGAATACCCATCATCGGCAAGAACGCCACGCCCGTGCGTACGGGCGTCATATGCCAGCCCCACTGAAAGAGCAGGCTCAATGTAAAGACGATGCCGTAGAAGACGAGATTCGCGATCATGCCGATCACGGTCGTGCTGCGAACCGTCCTGTCCCGCCATAACGCGAGCGGTAGCATTGCGGCGGGGTTGCCCGCTTGCAGCCGGATGAATGCGATGCCCGATGCAATGCACAGTGCGAATGCGCCGAGAATGACCGGACTCCGCCAACTCAGGGCGCTTGCTTCAGTCAACGCGAATGTGAGCGCAGCCAGTGTGAGTGCGCCGGTCAGTTGCCCGGGAACATCCAGTCTGCGGCCGCGTTGTGCGCCGGTGTCGGGCGCAAAGCGCCACGTCATCGAGATGCCGGCGACGCCGACGGGCACGTTCACTAGGAAGATGCTGCGCCATCCGAGCGCGGTGACAAGCAATCCGCCGATCACCGGGCCGGCGGCCAGCGCGATGCCGCCGCCTGCTCCCCACCATCCGATCGCCCGGCTACGGGCCGCAGTGTCCTGAAATGCCAGTCGCAGGATGACGAGCGAATTCGGAACCAGCAGTGACGCGCCCACACCCTGGACAAGACGCCAGGCGATCAGCTCCGGCAGGGACCACGCAATGCCGCAGCCGATCGACGCAAACGTAAAGATAGCGTAGCCGGCCATGAATGCGCGCTTTGCTCCGAACCGGTCGCCGAGCGCGCCCGCCAACAGC
Organism: Burkholderia sp. JP2-270; assembly: GCF_003233675.1. Lineage (NCBI taxonomy): Bacteria > Pseudomonadati > Pseudomonadota > Betaproteobacteria > Burkholderiales > Burkholderiaceae > Burkholderia > Burkholderia sp. JP2-270. The sequence continues at coordinate 658,951 of NZ_CP029825.1, forward strand.
AGCGACGACGCGAAGACGAGCGCATACGCGTTAACGACCCATTGCAGACCGGTGATGTCTGCTCGAAAGACGGCTCGCAAAGCGTCGAGCGCCACATTGACGACGCTGACGTCGATCAGCACGACGACGAAACCGAGGCATGTCGCGATCTGAACCAGTCCAGGATGGAGTCTTGAGGGTGTCTGCATTGGCGATCCTTCGAATTTGGAAGGTGCAGCGTAAAGGATCGCTCTCTGTGCGGATATTCCGTAAAATCGCACATCAAACCGGAGAAAATGCACCGATGTTCGACTGGGAAAACCTTCGCTTCTTCGTCGCCATCGCACAATCGGGCAGCCTCTCGGCAGCAGCCCGACGGCTGAAGGTCGACCACGCAACGGTCAGCCGACGCTTGAGCGCGCTCGAAGCCGAGTTGAACATGCGCCTCGTCGACCGGTTGCCACGCGCCTGTCGACTGACCGCCACGGGCAGGCAGATTCTCGGGTTCGCCGCGAAGATGGAGGAGGACGCCTTCGCCATCGAACGGCTCGCACTGGCAGAGCAGGCGCCCATGCAGGGTACAGTGACGATCAGCGCGCCGCCGGTCCTCGCGAATAATCTCTTCGCGAACCACCTGCATGTGTTCGCGCAATCGCATCCCGGCATTCGGTTGGCGATTGCCAGTCAAGCGCAAAGCGTGTCGCTGGGGCGTCGCGAAGCAGACATCGCGGTGCGCTTGTTTCGTCCCGAGGAGCCACAAAGCGTCACCCGAAAACTCGGCGAAATGGACTTCGGGCTATATGCAAGCTGTGAATATGTGCAGGCGTTGGAAGCGGACAATTGGGCATTCATCGGCTATGAAGCGCAATACGCAGAGATGCCGCATCAGAAGTGGCTTCAGTCGATCGCTCAAGGTCGCCGAATCGTCTGCGAAGTGAGTGATATCACCACACAGCAGGCGGCCGCACGCACGGGAATCGGTGTTGCGGGCCTGCCGGTGTTCATGGGCGATCGTGATCCCGCACTGCAGCGCCTGCCATTCGACGGTGAGCCTTTCCATCGCGAAATCTGGTTGGTTGTGCACCCCGATCTCAGGCATTCTCCGATGATTCGCGCGGTCATTGACTTTATCGTGGACGTTATCCGTAAGACATTCGAGTCGATTGCCAAATCGTAACGCCATTCGACACTCGCAAACTTGGGCGTCGGCGTCCGACATGCATGCCTGAGCGGGCATTCTTTGCGTGAATTCACGATTGTCCGGATAGGGTTGCGGATTCAACCCGTCGAAGCGGCCATTCGGTATCGCACGCGGTCGCTCGTGGACCTCGTAGAACGGCGTAGTAACGAGATAAGCTGCGACGGGGCGACGAGCAGTTGACAGCGGTCTTCGCGCCCCCCGCCCAGTGACAACTTTATTGCGCGGCGTGCAATTTCATGAGTTCCTGAGCGTTTCGCATCTGCCGGTCGACGACGACCGGAGAAGTGACATCCTTGCTTCGCAAACGGTGACGACTTTACTGTGGTCTACGCGAACTGAGCGAAGGATTCAACATCATTGTCTACGACGAGACAGGCAAGGTCCGTTGCCGGGCAGGGTCATGACACTCGAATGTCGGATTGGAGGCGAAACTGATGCCCGCTTGTGGCCGGACTCGGCCAACTGCGGTCCCGGCGGCCCGGGACCGGTTGAATCCGCCACCCTTTTGAGCCGTCCGGAATGGTGGGCTGGAGTGGCTGTTCCGTATCGATGAGCGGACCGATCCTCGATACGCTCATCGTCCTGCCGATTTTTGCATTGCTGCATGCGCTGTGTCGGTGAACAACGGTCGTCGCAATGTCTGGGCCAACAACACCCCAATGAGCGCTGTCCCACCCCCGAGCAGATGATACACATGAAGATGCTCACCAAATGATCCGACGGCAATCGCCGCCGTTGCAACCGGCAGCAGGTTCATGAACATGCTGCAACGGTTAGGGCCGAGATGTTTGATTCCCTGCATCCAGAAGAATGGCAATACAACCGATGCGAGCGTTCCTGCGTAGGCAATCAACGGCAAACTCGCCTGGTTCGGGAGTGCTGCATGCACCGGCAGCCGCACTTCAAGAAGCAGCATAAAGACCAATGCGGCGATGGCCTGAAGATACGTCGACTGCCATGACGGTAATCCAACGTGCCAACGGCGCACCAGGACTCCATACAGCGCATAAGCGAGCGCTGCCATTAGCATCAGCAGATCCCCGGCGTGCACACCGCCGGCAAAGAGCGCGGCTGGGTTTCCAGAGCTGATCAGATAGATCAGGCCGCCGAATGACAGAACACCACCACATAGCATTCCGACGGTTGGCACCTCCTTCAACAACGGAACAGAAAGAAGCATCGTCAGCAACGGCACGAGCGAGGTCATGATCGCCATGTTGGTCGCCGTGGTGGTCTTCGCTGCCTCGTACGACAGGCACTGAAACAGCGCCATCGCGAGAAAGCCGAGGAAAGCGAGCTTCGGCAGTTGCGGCGCGATAGCAGCGCGATTTCGCCACGCTGGTTTCAGAACGAACAAGGTCATCAATGCAACAGCAAGTACCAGCCGCCAGAACGTGATGGCCGTCGGATCAATCGTATGCGCAGACAGCTTCGACACCATCACATTGCCGGCCCAGAGCATTATCGCGATAAGGGGAAACAGGAAGTAAAGACCGGGCATGACGAAGCGCTCCTTGAAAAATGAACGAAGCCAAATCGTGCCGGTGGGGAGGCAGTCTGTCTCACGCTAAAATGACTCAACCTATCGCAAAAATGTCACCCCATGATTCCGCGCCCGCCTCATGACATCCACGTCCCTTTCGAGCACACACCGATGCCGGTCGCGGTGCTGGCTGCCGATTATCCGCACGGTGCCTTTGTGGCATTGCATAGGCATCGTCGTGCGCAATTGCTTTATGCGGTCGAAGGAGTCATGTTGATCGAGGCGCGGGCGGGACGCTGGGTCGTACCACCTACGCGCGCCGTGTGGCTAGATGCAGGACTGGACCATACCGTCCGCATGAGTGGCAACGTCAAGATGCGCACGGTATTCGTCGAGCCCGGTACGGTCGATCATTTGCCGAGCAGCAATTGCGTGGTGGAGGTTCATCCGCTTCTTCGCGAACTGATCCTCGCTGCTGTCGATGTGCCGTTCGATTATGCACGCGGCAGTCGCCATGAACTTTTGATGCAACTGCTACTCGCCGAGTTAGCGGCGATTCCTCGGCTACCGCTGTATCTCGCATGGCCGACTGACACGAAACTTCGGACGATATGTGACGCGATCATGGCCTCGCCGGATCAGCGCCATGCCGTCGCAGACTGGGCGGAGGTGCTCGGTATCGCAGAAAAGACCCTGCACCGAATGTTTCATCGCGAAACAGGGATGACATTCGGGCGCTGGCGGCAACACGCTCGACTGTTTCTGGCACTCGAGCAACTGGCTCGCGGAGAGAAAATCGTCGATGTCGCGCTTGAGCATGGATATACGAGTCAGAGCGCGTTCGCAGCGATGTTCAAACGACACTTTGGCGTTGCGCCTTCCGCGTTTTATAACTAATACCTTCAACGGCACTGTCACGTTGTTGGTGGTGATCGCGTAGGATGGGGCGTGACGAATCCCAAATCGACCGATGGCGCGTGGTGCGCCCGCCGCCAGAGCGACCGGCCGCGCAGGAGGCCGAGTTCGATGTTGTCGCGCACCGACAGCCCGAGATACAACCCTTCCGACTTGCGGTCTTCCGGCATCGGCGCAATGCCCTGCCGCACCGCAGCCTGCACGCCGCGCACAGGGTCGTACGGCGCCATCGCGCCGCGCCTCTCCGAGACGCTGATCTCGCTCTTCGCCGACACATCGATGCCGGCGAGCGTCCGCAGGATCTCCCGCTGGCCGTGGCCTTCGAGCCCCGCAATGCCGACGATTTCGCCGCGGCCAACCGACAGCGAAACGTCGGGACCGCCCGCGCGCACCGACAGCAAGGCGACGTCGAGCGCCGGCTCGTCGTGGCTGGCGGGCCGACGCGGCGGAAACAGCGCCGTCAGTTCGCGCCCGACCATGAGCTTAACCAGCCGCCGCTCCGACAGCTCGGCGGCAGCGTGAGTCGCGACGTGGCGGCCGTCCTTCAGCACCGACACGGTGTCGCAGAAGCGAAAGATTTCGTCGAGCCGATGGCTGATGTAGAAGACGAGCTTGCCTTCGTGCCTGAGCCGAACGAGCACCGCTTCGAGCGTGTCGATCTCGGCGCGGTTGAGCGGCGCGGTCGGCTCGTCGAAGATGAATACGCCCGCATCGTCGACGAGCCCCTTCGCGATTTCCAGCATCTGCTGCTCCGCGATCGTCAGGTCGCCGCAGAGTCGTTTCGGCGCGAGCGCGACACCGCTGCGTTCCAGCACCTCGATCGCATTGCGCACGATGCCGCGACGGTCGAGCGCGCCGCACCGCCGCGGCTCGCGCCCCAGGCACAGGTTCTCGGCCACCGTCAGGGTCGGCAGGATCGTCAGCTCCTGAAATACCGTGGATACGCCCGCGCGTCTTGCCTGCGCAGGCGTCGCGAGCCTCACGCGCTCGCCATCGACACGGATCTCGCCCGTGCCGGGCAAGTGGACGCCCGACAGCAGCTTCATCAGCGTCGATTTGCCCGCGCCGTTCTCGCCGGTGATCGCATGCATCGATCCGCGCTCGCCGGCTGCCCAGACAGCACGAGGTTCTCGCAGAGCTGCCTGCCCTTCACGTAGCTCCAGTCGCCGAACACCTCATTGCTTATCTTCAGCCCGCACGCATCGACCGTCTTGCGGAATCCGTCATAGCGCAGCTGTTCCTCGTCGACACCTGCCGCGCCGCGAAACGCCCAGATCTTCCCCTTGCCGTGCAGTTCGTTGCAGAGGAATTCCGCACCCTGCGGCCGAAAACCAGTCCGCCGCCCATGATCTCTACCGTCGACTTCGTGTTGCCGCCGCACGCGCCGAACGTCACGACCGGAATACCGCGCTGCGCGGCCTCCGCGATCAGCGGTGCGCCGATCGCTTCGGAAATCGGCCCGATGATCAGCAGGTCGATCTTGCGTATCAGCAGATCCTCGACGTCCGACACCTGCTTGGCCGCCTTCCAGTCGGCCTCGGTGAAGATGAACTGGCCGATCTCCTTGTGCAGCGCCGCCTCGTCGCGCATTCCCTGGATCATCTGCACGATCCGTCTGTTGCCGACGCCGGCGAACGACACGCCGATACGCCGATACGCCGCGGCGGCGCCTTCTTTAACGCGTCGCGCGGCGTCGACGTCGGGGACAGCAGATCGCCCGGCAGCAATTGCCTGTCGGCAGCGTACGCACCGAACGCTGCGCACCCGATCAAAACGCCACACAGCGCGTGTGCGAGTTTTCTCATCACGGCATTCATGTTCGTCTCCTTCAGAACGTGTGGCGGATACCGACGACGGCTCCGCTCGTCGAGCCCTCGCTCGCATAGAGCGCACCGTTCAGGGAAAGCCCCGTATTCATCTTTCCGTGGTTGTTGACGAACGCGAATTGCCCGTACAGCGTCGTGCGCCTGGACAGGAAGTATTCGACGCCGACGCCGGTCAGGATCGAATTTCAGGCACTGCCCGCAGGAATACAGCCGGCGCGTCGATGTTGCCTGAGTAAACGATCAGCGGAAGCCACCCGCCACCAGCAGATGTTCGCCGGTCAGCCAGCACGCTCCGTAGGAAGTATGCCTTCTCGCATAAGTTGCGACGATCGCGGTGCCCACTGGCGCCACGCCCGTGTGGCCAGCAGCTTGCCGCGCGCCATCCACAGGTTGGACAACGCGAACAAGGTCATGAGTTGCCCGGTGCTCTTCCTCAGCCCGCGATAGCGGACCTTGGCGTAACCGAACTGCCGTTTGACCACTCCGAACGGGTGTTCGACCTTGGCGCGGATGCCGGCCTTGATTCGCTCGACCTGATCGATGAGCGCATCAAGCGGCTTGCTTTTGTCCAAGGTACGGCGGCGCCCCGACTTCATCGCCACGTCGCGCTGCGGGTGCGCTTCGTCGACAGGTTCAGTCCAAGGTCCGTTTGTTTCATGCCCTCCATGCTCCTTGGCTCGACGATTCATTGCAAGCACACCCGGATATGAGTTGTGCAGAGTTTCCTTAACCCTGAACTCTCCGCGCTTCAGCGCGCGCCGTTGTTCAGCAACAATAGACGTACACGTAACATCGCGAAAAAGGAATCACCACTCAATGGAGTGGCTGCACTTTCCGCACAATGAACGCCCGATGCCTACGGCACGAGTATTCAGTCCTCATGCGGAATTCCTCCGATCGGGCACTCAGGCGTGCCGGGAGTTGCGCGCGTAAGCGCTTCGACACGGTGACGCATGGCCTCGGGGTCGGCGACCCAGTCGCGATAGAAACCGAACGGGCAATTGGCCACGCCGTTCGCGCCATCACCGGAATTAATCGTGCCGGTATAGCCGCGATGCAGCAGTTTGTATAGATGATTCTGCGACTGCATGTTACGCCGCGCGTCGCGAATCATGCCGAGCGACAGCTCCGCATACTGCACGCCCATTTCCTCCTCGCCGCATTCGCCAAGCGTGCGTCCGTCGAACCCGACGATCGCCGAATGGCCGAAGTACGAATACACCCCGTCCCAGCCCGTCGCGTTGGCCACCGCCACGTATGTGTTGTTCATCCACGCCATGGCCTTCGCGACCATCACCTGCTGCTCTTTCGCCGGATACATATAGCCCTGGCAGCGCACGATCAGCTCCGCGCCATTCATCGCGCAGTCGCGCCAGATCTCCGGATAATTTCCGTCATCGCAGATGATCAGGCTGATTCTGAGGCCCTTCGGCCCGTCCGTCACATAGGTACGGTCGCCCGGATACCAGCCTTCGATCGGTGTCCACGGCATGATCTTGCGATACTTTTGCACGATCTCGCCGCGATTGTCGATCAACACGAGCGTGTTGTACGGCACCTTGCGCGGATGCTCCTCGTGGCGCTCGCCCGTGATCGAGAACACGCCCCATACGTTGGCCTTGCGGCACGCCGCCGCGAAAATGTCGGTCTCTTCGCCGGGGATCGTCGATGCCGTATCGAACATCTCCTGACGGTCGTACATGATGCCGTGGGTCGAATACTCGGGGAACACCACGAGATCCATGCCAGGCAAACCCTGCTTCATGCCGACCACCATGTCGGCGATGTGGCGCGCGTTGTCGAGCACCTCCGCCTTCGTGTGCAGACGCGGCATCTTGTAGTTGACCACCGCGACCCCCACACAATCGCGGCTGCTCGAAATATCACCATGTCGCATGATGCTTCCTCCTCGAACGCGTTGACTCCGCGCGCGACAGCCGCTGCTTCCGGGCATCGGCTCGCGCGCGGCACACCTTAGTGGCTAATCATCCAAGGCCGTCCCGCCGGCCGCTTGAGGCCGTCCGATGCCGTGCCTGCCAGCTTCGCCGCGCCACCCGAGCAGCAACTGCAGCCGGCGCGATGGCGCAGCGGCGGCCCGTCGCCGGACTGACGCGGCGCGTGCGCGGCACGCTCGTTGGTCGCGTGCGCGGCGCGGCGCGCCCCCGTCATCAGCGCCAGCGATGGCGCGCTGATGACGCGTGCGCCTTCTGCGCCGCAGTCGGGACAGCAGCACGATTTTTCGCGATCCGCGATGCGGCGCATGACGGAGAACGGCCCGCAGCTTGCGCACTCGAAGTCGTAGATTGGCATGACAGCCTCATTTTCCTGCGTAATTTCAGTGTGTCGGTCACGCCTTCGCGAGATCCGGCGAACACGGCAGATCCACACCGCCCTGGATGTGCAGGATCGGGCCGTCAGCATTCGGGCGAATGTCGAAGTCGAAGATCTGCGTGGGCAGCCACAGGGTTGCACACGCGTTTGGAATATCCACCACGCCGCTGATATGTCCCTGCACCGGCGCACAGCCAAGCAGCGAATACGCTTGCGCGCCCGAATAACCGAATTTCTTCAGATACTCGATGGCGTTCAGACACGCCTGGCGATACGCGGTGGTTACGTCGAGATAATGCTGGCCACCCTGCTCGTCGACGGAAATGCCTTCGAAAATGAGGTAATCGTTATAGGTTGGCGTGATCGGGCTGGGCTGAAAGACGGGATTGCGAATACCGTATTTCGCCATGCCACCCTTGATGAGATTCACGCGCATATGCACCCAGCCGGCCATTTCGATCGCGCCGCAGAACGTGATCTCGCCGTCGCCCTGGCTGAAGTGCAGGTCGCCGACCGAAAGACCCGCACCATCCACGTAGACCGGGAAAAACACCTTCGAGCCGCGCGACAGATCCTTGATGTCGCAATTGCCGCCATGCTCGCGCGGCGGCACCGTGCGTGCGCCCTGCGCGGCGGCCTTGTCGCGCGCCTCGCCTGCGAGCTTGCCCATATGCGCGGTGGCCGCGAACGGCGGATTCGCGAGCGGCGGCACGCGATTCGGCTCAGTCGCGATCAGGCCGGTTTCGCGCGCGTTCCAGGTCTCCAGCAATTTCGGATCGGGCAGGCAGCCGATCAGGCCTGGGTGAATCAGGCCCGCGAAATTGACGCCCGGAATATGGCGCGAACTCGTATAGACACCGTGAAAATCCCAGATCGATTTTTGCGCGCTGGGGAAATGATCGGTGAGAAAGCCGCCACCGTTGGTCTTCGAAAAGAAGCCGTTGAAGCCCCATTGACTATCGGCCTTCGCGCCGATGTCGAGCAGGTCGACCACCAGCAGATCGCCAGGCTCCGCGCCGTGCACGCCCACCGGGCCGGAGAGAAAGTGCACGATCGACAGGTCGATGTCGCGCACGTCGTCGGCGCTGTCGTCGTTCTTGATGAAACCGCCGGTCCAGTCGTAGGTTTCGAGGATGAAATCGTCACCGGGCTTGACCCAGCAGGCCATCGGAATGTCGGGGTGCCAGCGATTGTGCACCTGTTCGTTTTCGTAGGCCGACTGGTTCAGATCGACCTTGATGAGAGTCTCGGGCATTGCATTCGCTCCTGGGTTCGCGGGTTGACATGCGGTGCGGCGCGCGGACGCCGCGCCGCGCTCAGACGGAGAGGTATTCGCGGATGCGGTCGGTGTCGCCCGCGTCGCGCGTGCTTTGATGCACGAAGCGCCCGCCCTCGATCACGAACAGGCGGTCGGCCACGTCGAGCGCGAAGCTCAACACCTGTTCCGAGACAACGATGGCGATATTGCGGCTCGTGCGAATCTGGTTGAGCGCCTTGGCGATGTCCTTGATGACGGACGGCTGGATGCCTTCGGTCGGCTCGTCGAGCAGCAGCACTTTCGGGTCGGTCGCGAGTGCACGCGCAATCGCGAGTTGCTGTTGCTGGCCGCCCGAGAGATTGCCGCCCTTACGCTTTCTCATGTCGAACAGCACGGGAAACAACGCGTAAAGTTCGTCGGGCACGCGCTGGCTCTGCGCGTTTTCGAGGCCCGTCTGAATGTTTTCCTCGACGGTCAGCGAGGCGAAAATCTGCCGTCCTTGCGGCACGTAGCCGATTCCTTTCGAAACGCGGCGGTAGCTCTCGTCCTTCGAGACGTCGGCGCCGGCCACACGCACCGTGCCGCGATTGGCGGGCAGCATGCCGATCAGCGCCTTGAACAGTGTGGTCTTGCCCATGCCGTTGCGGCCCATCACGGCCACGCTTTCGCCTTCCGCAACGGAAAAGCCGATGCCGTGCAGCACTTCGCTCTGGCCGTAGCTGACGACGAGATCGTCGATTTCCAGCATGATGTGTTCTCCGTGTTGTCGTTCGGTTGCCGACTCAGTGGCCCAAGTAGACGTCGATCACGCGCGGATCGGCCTGTACCTGCGCCATCGGCCCTTCCGCGAGGATCTTCCCCTGATGCATGACCGTGACCTTGTGCGCGATGCGCTCCACGAAGGCCATGTCGTGTTCGATCACGATCATCGAGCGGTTACGGCAGATGCGGTCGAGCAGATCGGCGGTCAGTTCGCGCTCGCGCACGCTCATGCCCGCAATTGGCTCGTCCAGCATCAACAGTTCAGGATCCTGCATAAGCAGCATGCCGATTTCGAGCCACTGTTTCTGGCCGTGCGAAAGCAGCCCCGCTTCCAGATCGAGCGCGGCGGCGAGGCCAATTTCATTGGCCACGTCGCGCACGCGATCAGCCACTTCGGCGTCCTCGCGATAGGCGAGCGCGCCAAACACACTGCGACCGCGCGGAAACGACACTTCGAGGTTCTGCGCCACGCTCAGGTTTTCGTAAATAGACGGCGTCTGGAACTTTCGGCCAATCCCTTTACGCACGCGGCGGAATTCCGCGAGATTCGTGATTTCCTCGTTGCGGAACTTGATGCTGCCCGCCGTTTCCTTGGTCTTTCCGCAGATGAGATCGAGCAGCGTGGTCTTGCCCGCGCCGTTCGGGCCAATCACCACGCGCAGCTCGCCGCGTTCGAGATAGAGATTGAGCGAATCGATCGCCTTGAAGCCGTCGAACGACACGGTCAGGTCTTCAATCGCGAGCAGAAAGTCGGTATTGCTCATGCTTCACGCCTCCTTGTTCGCCGCGCCGAGCAGCCGCCGCACGCGCGGGCGCACATGCTCTTCGTAAAGACCCGCCAGCCCGTTCGGAAACACCATCACCACGCCGATGAACATCGCTGCCATCAGATAGAGCCAGAGGTTCGGAAAGCTCTCCGAGAACCAGCTCTTGCCGAGATTGACGAGAATCGCGCCATACACCGCGCCGACCAGCGACATGCGCCCGCCAATGGCAGCGTAGATCACCATTTCGATCGACGGCACGATGCCGACGAACGACGGCGACATGAAGCCCACCTGCAACGTGAACATCGCGCCGCCGACGGCCGCGAGCATCGCCGCGAGACAGAACGCGAACACCTTGAACATGGCGACGTCGTAGCCCGAGAAACGCACGCGGTCTTCCTTGTCGCGCATCGCGAGCAGCAGCGTGCCGAGCTTGCTGCGCTGAACCCAGCGGCAGGCGAGCAGTGCGCCGATCAGCAGCGCGGCGTTCACGAAGTACAGGATCAGCTTCGCGTGATCGGTGCGGATGTCCCACCCGAGTAGCGTGCGCAGGTCGGTGATGCCGTTCACGCCGCCCGTATAGCCTTGCTGGCCGATGATGAGCACCGAGAGAATCAGCGCGACCGCCTGCGTGATGATCGCGAAGTACACGCCGCCCACGCGCCGCTTGAACATCGCGTAGCCGATCACGAAAGCGAGCGCCGTCGGCACGACGAGCACCGCGAGTATCGAGAACGGGAAGTAATGAAACGGCTTCCACCACGCGGGCAGCGCGGTGAGCTGGTTCCAGTCCATGAAGTCGGGAATGCCCGGCGTGGTCTGCGTGCGCGTGGCGGCCGGATCGGACGCCTCGAGCTTGAGAAACATCGCCATCGCGTAACCGCCGAGGCCGAAGAACACGCCCTGGCCGAGACTCAGCACGCCGCCGTAGCCCCACGCGATCACGAGGCCGATCGCCACGAACGCGTAGGTCAGGTACTTGCCCATCAGGTTCAGGCGGAACGTGTCGAGCGCGAGCGGAAACACGACCACGATCAGCAGCGCGAGCAACACGATGCCCGCGTAGCCCGAGGCGTCGAGCCGCGCCACGCGAGCGCGCCAGCCGGCCGGCGGCGCGCCCAGGCCGGATCGCGGGGATACGCCGCCCGCCGTGGGTTGGATGGGTTCCATGTCCATCTCTCCATACGAATGAAGCTGTGAATGAGGCTTGTGCATTAACGCGCGCTTAAACTCGTCGCACCTTCGAGGCGAACAGGCCCTGCGGACGCAGCATGAGAATCACCACGACGGTGAGCAGCGTGAGCACGCGCGCAATCGAGCCCGAGAGAAAGAACTCGCTGATCGACTGCATCTGCGCGATGCCGAACGCCGACGCCACGGTACCGAGCAGACTCGCCGCACCGCCGAACGTCACGACGAGAAACGAATCGACGATATAGAGCGAGCCGCTCGTCGGTCCCGTCGAGCCGATCGCGGTGAAGGCCGCGCCCGCCACGCCCGCGATGCCGCAGCCAATCGCAAAAGTCATGCGGTCGGTGCGCCGCGTGTTGATGCCCGCCGCGTTCGCCATCGGACGATTCGCGACCGTGGCACGCACACGCAAGCCCCAGCGCGAGCGATAGAGTGCGAGCAGCAGGCCGCCCGTCATCAGCAGCGCGAGGCCCATCACGAACATGCCGCTCACCGGAATGTCGAGGCCGGGCGTGGGCTCCCACGAACCCATCAGCCAGTCGGGCAGCGCCGGACTCACCTCCTTCGGTCCGAAGGTCGAGCGGAACACCTGCTGCATGCCGAGGCTCAGGCCCCAGGTGGCAAGCAGCGTGTCGAGCGGGCGCTTGTAGAGATGGCGGATCAGCATCCATTCGGCGAGCCAGCCAGCCGCGAAGGCCAGCACGAACGCCGCGAGAATCGCGAAGAAGAAATACACGGGTGTGAGCGCGTGCCAGATGTTCTGCGAAAACCACGAAAACATGTAGACCGTATAGGCGCCGATCGTCATGAATTCACCGTGCGCCATGTTGATCACGCCCATCTGGCCGAAGATCACGGCGAGCCCGAGCCCCATCAGGAGCAGGACGCTGAACAGGCTCAGACCGGCGAAGCCCTGCATCAGCGTGATGTTGAAAATGTCGGTAGCGGACATCGAATGCTCCTCGCGCAGCGGCGTCATGGGCCGCCGCGCCGCTGCGGTTGACGGATTACATGTAGCCCTTCGGGAACGGATTCGGCTGGATCGGCTGCTCCGACTGCGCGACGACCTTGAACTGGCCGTCCGCTTGGCCCTGGCCGATCAGCGAGCGGCTCCAGAGGTGGTGGTTCGCATCGACCTTCGCATAGCCTTGTGGCGCGTTCGCCACCTCGATGCCGGCCGAGTGCGCGACCACCTTGTCCACGTCGAAGCTGCCCGCTCGCTCGCACGCAGCCTTCCAGATCCACGGGCCGAGATAGGCGGCCTGGGTCACGTCGCCGATCACCGACTTCTGGCCGTAGCGCGCCTTGAACGCAGCGACGAACTTCTTGTTTTTTTCGTTATCGAGCGACTGGAAATACTTCATCGATGAATAGAAGCCCGCGAAGTTGTCGCCGCCAATGCCGAGCACTTCGTCTTCCGTGACCGACAGTGTCAGCAGGAACTGCTTCTGCGGTGTGATGCCCGCGGCCTTGAGCTGTTTGTAGAACGCCACGTTCGAGCCGCCCACCACGGTCGCGAAGATGCAGTCCGGGCGCGCGAGCTTGATCTTGTTCATCAGCGAGGCGAACTCGGTGGTGCCGAGCGGGTAATACTCCTCGCCCGCTACCTTCGCGTGCAGATGCTGTTCGATATGGCGGCGCGCAATCTTGTTCGACGTCCGCGGCCAGATGTAGTCGGAGCCGATCAGAAAGAACGTCTTGGCCTTCTTGGTGTTCGAGGCCCAGTCGAGCGCCCAGAGAATCTGCTGGGTCGCTTCCTGGCCCGTGTAGAACACGTTCTTCGACTGTTCGAGGCCTTCGTAGAAGGTCGGGTAATAGAGCAGGCCGTTATCCTTCTCGAACACCGGCAGCACCGCCTTGCGCGAGGCCGAGGTCCAGCAGCCGAACACCGCCGCGACGTGGTCGTTCTCCAGCAGCTTCTTCGATTTTTCGGCGAAGGTCGGCCAGTCGGAGGCGCCGTCTTCCTGAATGATCTGCACCTTGCGGCCGAGCACGCCGCCCATCGCGTTGATCTGCTCGATGGCGAGGCGCTCGGCCTGGATCGAGCCGGTCTCGGAGATCGCCATCGTGCCCGTGGCCGAGTGAAGCTGGCCGACCGTCACCGTGGTGTCCGTGACCGCGAGGCCAGTGGTGTTGACCTTCGCCGTAGGCGGCGTTTGCGCAAACGCGCCGCGCGGCAGGCCCAGCGCCAGCAGCGGCGCGGCGGCCAGGCCACCGAGCATTTTCCGGCGCAGCGGCGAAGGCATCTGGACATCGTCATCGAGTCGATCGTCTGCGGACATCACGTTCTCCTTATCGGGTGCCCGGCGCTGGTCGCTGCGGGCTGGGTCGAGGTTGGACGCAATGTAGAAAGCCAATTTGACGACCGGAATACGTCAATCGACGTATTCCCGGCGCGCGTACTGGAATGTAATTTGCATTGCAGGTCGATCCTGAGCGGTGTCGTCCGCCGTCATGCCGTTCGCACCCCGCTCGTGCCGCCTTCGCACCAATTCGGATCATCGTCATGTCCCAGAGTCACCCATCGGTGGGCGCACCCGGTACACAACGCATCGTCAAGGTGCGCCGCGACTACAACGCCTGGGTCGGCGACGAAACCCTCGAGGACTACGCGCTGCGTTTCACGCCGCGTTCGTTCCGGCGCTGGTCGGAACTGCGCGTGGCCAACACTGCGATTGGCGCCGTGTCGTTTCTGGTCCTGGAAGCGATAGGCGGAAGTCTCGTCGTCAACTATGGCTTCACGAACGCGTTCTGGGCCATTGCAGCCGTTTCCGTGCTGATCTGGATCACGAGCCTGCCCATCAGCTACTATGCGGCGCGCTACGGCGTGGATATGGACCTGCTCACGCGCGGCGCGGGCTTTGGTTATATCGGCTCGACGGTCACTTCGCTACTGTACGCGGTGTTCACGTTCATTTTTTTTGCGCTCGAAGCGGCCATCATGTCGCTTGCGCTCCAGCTTTATTTCCATATTTCTCTGGCGATTGCCTACGTCGTGAGTTCGCTTGTGGTGATTCCGATCGTCATGTTCGGCATCACGCTGATCAACCGCCTGCAAAGCTGGACGCAGCCGCTGTGGCTCGTATTGTTCGTGCTGCCCTACGCAGCCGTGCTGTGGCGCCATCCCGACCTGCTCGCGCAATGGACCACCTTCGCGGGCTTCGCGCCGCAAGGCCGCGCTTTCAGCCTGATCGCCTTCGGTCAAGCATCGACGGTCGTGTTCGCGCTGATCGTACAGGTGGGTGAACAGGTGGACTATCTGCGTTTCCTGCCGCCGCTCACCGCGAAGAACCGCACGCGGTGGTGGTTCGCGTTGCTCTCGACGGGGCCGGGCTGGATCGTGCCCGGTGCGCTCAAGATGCTGGGCGGCGCATTTCTCGCCTTCATTGCGCTCCAGTATGAAGTCGATGCCAGCCACGCAACCCAACCTACGCAGATGTACCTCGTCGCCTATCATCTGCTGCTCGATCCGTTGGGGCTCGCGAGTTGGGCGCTGCCCGCGATGACGCTGTTCGTGATCGTCTCGCAGTTGAAGATCAACGTGACCAATGCATATGCGGGCTCGCTCGCCTGGTCCAATTTTTTCGCAAGGCTCACGCACAGCCATCCGGGCCGCGTGGTATGGCTCGTGTTCAATGTCATGATCGCGTTGCTTCTCGTGGAAATGGGCGTGTTCGATGCGATCGCCAAGGTGCTGTCGCTATACGCGAACATCGCGATTGCGTGGGTCGGCGCTTTGTTCGCCGATCTCGTCATCAACAAGCCGCTCGGCTATAGCCCACGACATATCGAGTTCAAGCGCGCGCATCTCTACGATGTGAATCCCGTTGGCGTCGGTGCGATGCTGATCGCAGCCGCCGTCGCGATGCTCGCGCATAGCGGTCTATTCGGCCTGCTCGCCCAGGCGATGTCGTCGTTCATCGCGTTCGGTGCGGCGTTCGCATGCGCGCCCGTGCTTGCGGTACTCACTCGCGGGCGCTATTACATTGCCCGCGCCGCGCAACCCACCGGCGACGCTACCTCGCTGCGCTGCGCGATCTGCGAAAACACCTTCGAGCCCGACGATACGGCCTACTGCCCGGCCTATGGCGGCACGATTTGCTCGCTGTGCTGCTCGCTCGATTCGCGCTGCCACGATCGCTGCAAACCGCACGCGCGCTTCGCCTCGCAGGCCGACCGCGCGCTGCATCGCGTGCTGCCAGGCGCGCGACTCGGTCCAGCCGCGCTGCGCCTCATTCACTATGCGAGCCTCGTGTTCGCGATGCTCGCGGTGCTGGGCAGCGTGCTCTATCTGATCTGGTCGCAAAGCGCGACTTCGATGATCGCCGCCGGGCCGGCGATCGGCCATGCGCTCTCGGGTAGCTTCCTGAAGATCTTTTTCGCGCTCTCGCTGGTGGGCTGCATCGCGGCGTGGTGGTTCGTGCTGGAACGCGAAAGCCGCCGCGTCACGCAGGAAGAGTCACAGCGGCAAAACGAATTGCTGATGCTCGAAATCGACGCGCATCAGAAAACCGACGCGGCGCTCAAGCGCGCGACCGCCGCCGCCGAATCGGCCAATCAGGCCAAAAGCCGTTACGTGTCCGGCTTGAGTCACGAGTTGCGCACGCCGCTGAACAGCATTCTCGGCTACGCACAATTGCTGCTGCAGGCAAAGGAAGAACTCCCGCCCATGCGCTACAACGCCGTGCGCACGATCCATCGCAGCGGCGAGCATTTGCTCGCGCTCGTCGACGGACTGCTCGACATCGCGCGCATCGAGGCCGGCAAGCTTCAGTTGAACATCGCCAAGGTGTCCCTCGCCGATTTCGTCGCGCACCTCACATCGATGCTACGTCCGCAGGCGCTCGAAAAGGCGCTCGCGTTCGACGTGCAGACGGTCGGTCGGCTGCCCGCCACCGTGCGCACCGACCAGAAGTGCATGAGCCAGATTCTCACCAACCTGATCGGCAATGCGATCCGCTTCACGTCGAGCGGCACGATCACGCTGCGTGTGAGTCACGTGCTCGACACACTCAAATTCGAGGTGGTCGATACCGGCCCCGGCATCCCGCCGGCCGAAATGGAGCGTCTGTTCCTGCCGTTCGAACGCGGTGAAGCGGCCCATGCGCACGATCATGGCGCGGGCCTCGGGCTCACGATCTGCCGCCTGCTCACGCAAGCGCTCGGCGGCAGCCTGGAAGTGGACAGCGAAGTCGGGCACGGCACGCGCTTCGTGGTACACCTGTTCGCCCCTGCCGTCGACACGGCCGCCGAAACTCACACCGAACTTGCGTCGATTCGCGGCTATACGGGTGCGCGCCGCGCAATTCTCGTGGTCGACGACCTCGACGATCAGCGCGACATCGTCGTGCAATTGCTCACGCCGCTCGGCTTCGATGTCGCTGAAGCGGCCAGCGGCACCGATGCGCTGCGCTGGCTTGCGATGCACACGGCGGACGCCATCATCATGGACATTTCGATGCCGTTGATGGACGGCTACGAAACCAGCCGCCTGATCTCCGAGAATCAGTTGTCGAACGCACCCATCATTCTGCTCTCCGCCAACGCGTTCGCCGACGACCGTGATCGCGCGCGCGCGACCGGGTGCGAGGGTTATCTGGTGAAACCGCTGCAGGTGAATCTGCTGCTAGACAAGCTTGCACAACTGCTTGCACTCGACTGGATTGCTTCCGATACCAGCGCGAGCGCGCTACCGGCCGAGGCCCAGCCGCCCGCGCCCGCCGTGTGGCCACGCGAACTCATCGAACATCTGCATGTGCATCTAGAAGTCGGCTACATACAGGGCGTAGTCGAACAGCTCGACGCCGCCCACGAGACTTGGCCCGAGTTGCAGGATCAAATCGACGCGTTGCGCTCGTTGGCGGAACGTTTTCAACTAAGGGAACTGGAGCATGAACTTGACCGACTCGCGCGCGGCGCCGACGCGTGACGCGCACGCCACGATCGCGGCCTCTCCGCTCGTCGACGATTCGGCCGCGTGGCTGCGCGAACGGCCCGTGATACTGATCGTCGACGATACGCCGGACAACCTCGCCTTTCTTTCCGACACGCTGCAGGCGCACGGCTACGCGGTTCTCGTCGCTCTGTCCGGCGAGGACGCGCTTAAACGCCTCGCGCGCGTAACGCCCGACGTGGTGTTGCTTGACGCAATGATGCCCGACATGGACGGCTTCGAAACGTGCCTGCGTATAAAGCAGGACGGACGGTACGAGCATCTCCCCGTCATCTTCATGACCGCGTTGACGGAGACTGAGCACGTAGTACGCGGCTTTCGCGTGGGCGGCATCGATTACGTGACCAAGCCGGTGCAGCCCGAGGAATTGTGCGCGCGCATCGGTGCCCACGTACGGCGTTCACGCGCGCAGTTGTACGCGGAGGCGGCACTGTCGCTCGACACGCGCGCGGCGCTGATCGTCGGCGCGGACGGCACGATTCGGTGGCAGAGTCCGCAGGCTGCACATCATATCGCTGCATACACGACTGCACATGACGACCCCGCCGATGCCCGGCAAAGCACGAACGCACGCGATGCCGATGCGCCGCCGAAGCTGCCTGCGCTGCTGCGCACCTGGTTCATCGACTGGCTCGCGCGCGGCACCCAAGGCGACGCCGTGCACGAATTCAGCTCGGGCCAGATACGTCGCTCGGCCAGTGCGACGCTCGGTCCGGAACCGGGCGAATGGATCGTCATCCTCAAGGAAAAAGATGACACTGTGCATTGCAATGCGCTCGCTGAACGCTTCGGCCTGACCATGCGAGAGGCCGAAGTGCTGCTCTGGGTGTCGCACGGCAAGACAAACCGCGATATCGGCGACATTCTGGGCATAGCCCCGCGCACGGTGAACAAGCATCTCGAACACCTGTTCCGCAAGTTACATGTCGAGACCCGTGCGGGAGCGGCCGCCGCGGCGATCAAGATGCTCGAACGTGCCTGAAGAGAGCAAATTCCGGACTTGTCCTTCCACTATACCCATACCGTGGCTCGGTTCGCGTGGCGATACCCCATAGCGCGGTGTTCCCGCCTCCTACCGCGCGACTCCGTGACGACGACACTGAATGCAAGCGCACCCACGAGACAGCTTCAGTGAGGCAGAGAAATCATCTGCTGCTCGTCCTCGAGCAGTTGCGTCAGCGAACCGTGCAAACGTTCAAGGCTGTGCAGCGGTAGTGCGAAGCTTGTCCAACCGAGCCCGCTATGACGCAGCAACAGCACCACGCCTCCCTGCAGCGGATGGCGCTCGGCATACCAGCAGGGATCCATCTCCGTCACGAATTGCTGCTCGTGCGGCGGACGTTCCGGCACGGCAGGCTGCATCGACGCGCGCAGCAAGCTCAAGTACTGGATGACTGCGTCCACATCTTCCGGATCGAGCACTGCCGCGCCCCGTTCAATCGACATCAGCACAACGAGCTTGCCGCGCTCTTCGATCATCTTGATGCTCAACGGTTGTGCCATCTTCGTCGTCCTTGCCGCAGTTACGTGATCGTATTATCGACCTCGGTACACGTTAGCCGCCTGAAGATTTGTGATCTGCGCATGAATTTTTTTTTAGAAAGCTTTAGAAAGCACATCGTGCTGTCGTCTATCGGGCTCCGCCGCTTTCTAAACGAAATTTCATCCGACCAGCACTGTTTTTTTAGCCTCCCGCACCCGCGTGCCTTTCATAATGGATTCGCTGCCCGACCCAGCAGGCGCAGCGCGATGCGCCGACGTAGCCCGCTGAAGACGGACGCGCCGCCCCGTATTTCCGGCAAATCCATTCCTCGCCGATCATGAACCAACTGCAAGCGATGCGTGTCTTTACGCGTGTGGTGGAGTTATCGAGCTTCAGTCTCGCCGCACGTCAGCTCGGCATGTCGGCCGCCGCGGTCACGCGCAGCGTCGGCATGCTCGAGGCACATCTGAACATGCGCCTGTTGAACCGGACCACACGCAGCCTGTCGCTCACCGAGACAGGCCGCGAATATCTCGACGGCTGCCGCACGATCATCGAGAAGCTCGACGAGATCGAATCGAACCTCGCGCAGGTCAATCGCGACCCGCACGGTACGCTGCGCATCGCCGCGTCGGCAACCTCGATTGCGGCCGGGCTTTGCGCGCCGCTGTCCACGTATCGCATCGAGCATCCGCGCGTGCGATTCGACGTGACGACATTCGATATCCAGGTCGACATGGTGGAAGGCGGCTACGACGTGTGCTTCTGTGACGATCACCGCCTCGTCAACTCGACCTTCGTGTCGCGGACTTTGACGAGCGTGCGTGACGTGGTCGTCGCGTCTCCAGACTACCTCGCGCGCCACGGCACGCCTGTCGAGCCCGTCGAACTGAATACGCACAGCCTGCTGACCGTGTCGAGCGGTGCCGCGCGCAACTGGGAGTTTTCGGATGCCGACGGTTCCTGTCGCATCTATACCGGCAATGCGCTGGCGTCGACCAGCAACACGATGGTGCGGATCGCGGCACTCAATCACATGGGCATCGCGCAATTGCCGCATCCGCTCGTTGCCGACGATCTCTCGCGCGGCACCTTGCTGCCGATTCTCGAACGCTACGAAGTAAACGGCGGCCCGCGCTGCGTATCGATCCTCTACCCGAGTCGCAATTATCTGTCCACGAAAGTGCGCAGCTTCATCGACTACGTGGTCGACTACTATCGCACGCCTGATCGCACCGCCATGCAGCTTGCCGCTGCCTGATTCCGCCGGATCGCGCGCGCCATGGCACACATCCTGACGATCGAAGACGATCCGCTGATCGCGGATCACATTGCGCACACGCTGCGTGCCGCAGGCCACCAGATCGACGTCGCGCGCACCGGCCGAGACGGCATGGCCAGGGTGATGAGCGCGAACTACGACGTCGTCACGCTCGATCGAATGTTACCTGACCTCGACGGTCTGACGATCCTCGCAACGATGCGCGGCGTCGGCCTCGATACGCCGGTGCTCGTGATGAGTGCCATGTCCGAGGTCGATCAGCGTATCCAGGGGCTGCGCGCAGGCGGCGACGACTACCTCGTCAAGCCGTTCTCGCTCGAGGAGATGTGCGCGCGCATCGACGTGCTGATTCGCCGGCGGCCGCGCGGCACGCACGTCGAGACAGTGCTGCGCGCCGGCGAGCTGGAACTCGACCTGGTGCGGCGACGCGCCACGCTCGGCACGCGCGAGCTCGCCCTGCTGCCGACCGAGTCCCGCGTGCTCGAATTCATGATGCGCAACGCCGGTCGCGTGCTCACGCGCACGATGATCTTCGAGGCCGTGTGGGGCTGCCGCTTCGATCCGGGTACGAACCTGATCGACGTGCACATCGGCCGCCTGCGCAAGAAGGTGAACCGGCCAGGCGCGACGCCACTGATCCGCACGATCCGCGGCTCGGGCTACATGCTCGGTTGAGTCTGCCCGCTACTTAAAACTTGTTTCATCTTTTTAGCGACCCGCTGTTAGGGGCTGCTCCGCAGAATGCGGTCATCGGATGCGCATCGGTGTTTTCCCGAAGACGCGCACATCCGGCTCTTCTTCACGACGATTTTGAACGGAGCAGCACCTCATGCTGAAAATTGTCCGGCTCGCGCTCACGCGGCCCTATACGTTCGTCGTACTGGCGCTGCTGATCCTGATCGCGGGCCCGCTCGCGGCAGTCCGAACGCCCATCGACATCTTCCCGGACATCCGCATTCCGGTGATCAGCGTCGTCTGGAACTACGCCGGCCTGCAGCCGGACGACATGTCCGGACGCGTGATCACGTACTACGAGCGCACGCTCGGCACGACGGTCAACGATGTCCAGCATATCGAGTCGCAATCGTTTCGCGGCTACGGCATCGTGAAGATCTTCTTTCAGCCGACCGTCGATATCCGCACGGCGACCGCGCAGGTCACATCGATCTCGCAGACCGTGCTCAAACAGATGCCGCCCGGCACCACGCCGCCGCAGATCCTCAACTACAACGCGTCGACCGTGCCCGTGCTGCAGATCGCGCTGACCAGCAACACGCTCGACGAACAGAAGCTGGAGGATTACGCAGTCAACTTCATTCGACCGCAGTTGCTGTCGGTGCCTGGCGTCGCGATTCCGACGCCGTACGGCGGCAAGGCACGTGAAGTTCAGATCGACCTCGACCCGCAGGCGCTGCAGTCGAAAGGACTGTCGGCGCAGGACGTCGCGCACGCGCTCGCGCAGCAGAATCAGATCATCCCGGCCGGCACGCAGAAGATCGGCCGCTTCGAATACAACATCAAGCTCAACAACAGCCCGCTCGCGCTCGACGCGTTGAACGACCTGCCGATCAAGTCGGTGGACGGCACGACGATTTATATACGTGACGTCGCACATGTGCGTGACGGCTACCCGCCGCAGGGCAACATCGTGCGCGTGGACGGCCACCGCGCGGTGCTGATGAGTATCCTGAAGAACGGCTCGGCATCGACGCTCGACATCATCGCGGGCGTGAAGGCGAAGCTGCCGCTGGTCGAACAGACGCTGCCGCCGGGCCTGAAGCTCGTCACGATGGGCGACCAGTCGACCTTCGTGAACGGCGCCGTCAGCGGCGTGGCGCGCGAAGGCATCATCGCCGCCGCGCTGACCTCGCTGATGATCCTGCTGTTCCTCGGCTCGTGGCGCTCGACGCTGATTATCGCCGCCTCGATCCCGCTGGCCGTGCTCTCGGCGATCGCGCTGCTCGCGGCCACCGGCGAAACGCTGAACGTGATGACGCTCGGCGGCCTCGCGCTCGCGGTCGGGATCCTGGTCGACGATGCGACGGTGACGATCGAGAACGTGAACTGGCACCTCGAACAGGGCAAGGACACGCGCACCGCGATCGTCGACGGCGCGAAACAGATCGTGATGCCGGCGCTGGTCTCGCTGATGTGCATCTGCATCGTGTTCGTGCCGATGTTGATGCTCGACGGCATCTCGCGCTTTCTGTTCGTGCCGATGGCCAAGGCGGTGATCTTCTCGATGGTTTCGTCGTTCGTGCTGTCGCGCACCTTCGTGCCGATGCTCGCGCAATACCTGCTCAAGCCGCACGCATCGGCCGGTCACGCGTCGAGCGAACTGGCCGCGGTCATGGATCCGCATGCGGGCCATGTCGGCGCGCACGACGTCCCGCCGTCGCGCAATCCGCTGGTGCGCTTCCAGCGCGCATTCGAGCGCCGGTTCGAGTCCGTGCGCGCGTCGTACCGGATCCTGCTGGGCCTCGCGCTCACGCGCCGCAAGCCGTTCGTCGTCGCATTCCTCTGCATCGTGGCGGCGTCCTTCCTGCTTGCGCCGTCGCTCGGTCGCAATTTCTTCCCGACCATCGATTCCGGCGAAATCGCGCTGCACGTGCGCGCGCCGGTCGGCACGCGTGTCGAGGAAACCGCCGCCGAACTCGACCGCATCGAAAACACGATTCGTGGCGTGATCCCGCCCGCGCAGTTGCGCGAAATGATCGACAACATCGGCCTGCCAAACAGCGGGATCAACCTGACCTACAACAACAGCGGCACGCTCGGACCGCAGGACGGCGACATCCTGATCTCGCTGTCGCGCAATCACGCGCCGACCGCCGACTACGTGCGCAAGCTGCGCGAACGCCTGCCGCGCGCCTATCCGGGCACCACGTTCTCGTTCCTGCCCGCCGACATCGTCAGCCAGATCCTCAACTTCGGCGCACCGGCCCCGGTCGACCTGCAGGTGGCCGGCCCCAACCAGCAGGCAAACCTCGCCTATGCGCACGAGCTGTACCGCAAGCTGCGCCTGATCGCAGGGGTCGCCGACCCGCGTATCCAGCAGGCCAGCACCTATCCGCAGTTCACGGTGACGGTCGACCGCACGCGCGCCGACCAGCTCGGCATCACCGAGCAGGACGTGACGAACTCGGTGGTCGCGACGCTCGCCGGCACCAGCCAGGTCGACCCGACCTACTGGCTCAACCCGCACAACGGCGTGTCCTATCCGATCGTCGCGCAAACGCCGCAGTACAAGATGACGACGCTGTCGGCGCTGCAGAACCTGCCGGTCACGGGCGCGAATGGCCAGTCCCAGCTGCTGGGCGGTCTGGCCACGATCACTCGGGGTGTCGGCAACGCGGTCGTGTCGCACTACAACATCGAACCGCTCTTCGACATCTACGCGACCACCCAGGGGCGCGACCTCGGCGCGGTCGCGGCCGACATCGACGGCATCGTCAAGGCCACCGCAAAGGATCTGCCCAAGGGCTCGACCGTCACGCTGCGCGGTCAGGTGCAGGCCATGAACGGCGCGTTCGCCGGCCTGCTGCTCGGCCTCGTGGGCGCGATCGTGCTGATCTACCTGCTGATCGTCGTGAACTTCCACTCGTGGGCCGACGCATCCGTGATCGTCTCGGCACTGCCGGCGGCGCTGGCCGGCATCGTCTGGATGCTGTTCACCACGCATACGCCGCTGTCGGTGCCGGCGCTGACCGGCGCGATCCTGTGCATGGGCGTGGCCACAGCAAACTCGATCCTCGTCGTCAGTTTCGCGCGCGAGCGCCTGGCCGAAACCGGCAACGCGCTGGCATCCGCGCTCGAAGCCGGTTTCACGCGTTTCCGCCCGGTGCTGATGACCGCGCTCGCGATGATCATCGGCATGGCGCCGATGGCGCTCGGCCTCGGCGACGGCGGCGAGCAGAACGCGCCGCTCGGCCGCGCGGTGATCGGCGGCCTCGCGTGCGCGACGATCGCGACGCTGTTCTTCGTTCCTGTCGTGTTCAGCCTCGTGCATCGGCGCGACGCGCTGAAGCACGACGCTTCCCGCGCTTCCTCCCCTTCCGCGTCCGGAGCTTCCCATGTCCACTGAGATCGATATCAAATCGCCGAAACGGCTGCCCAACCTCAAGCTCGTCGCCACGGTCACCGCGCTGATCGCGGTCGGCATCGTGGCGACCGGCATCGTCGGCCGCGCGCACGCGAAACAGGAAATGACCAACTGGTCCGCCGAACAAGCCGTGCCGACCGTGGTCGCGTACACGCCGTCGACCGGCGGCGAAAGCGCAACGCTCGTGCTGCCCGGCCACCTGTCCGCGTTCGAGAGCGCGCCGATCCACGCGCAGGTGTCGGGCTACCTGCATGCGTGGTACACCGATATCGGCGCGCACGTGAAGTCGGGGCAACTGCTCGGGCAGATCGATACGCCCGAGCTCGACCAGCAACTGCTGCAGGCGCGCGCCGACCTGCAGAGCTCGCTCGCCAATGAGAAGCTTGCCGCGTCCACGGCCGCGCGCTGGACCAAGATGCTCGCGCAGGATTCGGTGTCGCAGCAGGAAACCGACGAGAAGACCAGCGACCTCGCGGCCAAGCAGGCGATCGTCGCAGCCAACGAGGCCAACGTGCGGCGCCTCGAGGCGCTGGAGGCGTTCAAGCGCATCGTCGCGCCGTTCGACGGCGTCGTCACCGCGCGCAAGACCGACATCGGCCAATTGATCTCGGCCGGCGGCGGCACTGGCCCCGAACTGTTTGCCGTGTCCGACGTACACCGGATGCGCGTCTACGTGAGCGTGCCGCAGAACGAGGCCGCCGCGATCCGGCCCGGCATGACGGCCACGCTGACCGTGCCGGAGCATCCGGGCGAGACTTTCCGTGCGACGCTCGCCGACACCAACGACTCGATCACCGATTCGACCGGCACGCTGCTCGTACAGTTGATGGTCGACAACCCCGACGGCAAGCTGATTCCCGGCGAATACACCGAAGTGCATTTCGCGCTGCCGGCCGGCAGCACCCACGTGCTGACGATTCCGGCCAGCTCGTTGATCTTCCGGCAGGCCGGCCTGCAGGTCGCCGTGGTCGGCAAGGACAATCACGCGGTATTCAAGCCCGTGACGATCGCAACCGACCTCGGCACGCACGTGCAAATCGCGACCGGCCTCGCGCCGGACGATCGCGTGATCGACAACCCGCCCGACTCGCTCGCCGCCGGCGACCCGGTCAGGCTCGCGGCGCCCGCCCGCACCGTCGCTTCGGCCGCGCGCGATACGGAGCATGCGAATGGCTAACCGGCTTCGGCTCTGCGCGATGCTCGCCGGCGTCGCGTTCCTCTCCGCGTGCTCGTTCGCGCCCGCCTATCACGCGCCGCAGACGGCGCTGCCGGCCAGCTTCAAGGAAGCGGGAGGCTGGCAGGCCGCGAAGCCGGCCGACCGCATCGCGCACGACGGCTGGTGGAAGGCGTTCCGCGATCCCGTGCTCGACCGGCTCGAAGCACAGGTGGCCGCGGCCAACCCTGACGTGGCCGCGGCCGTGGCCCGCCACGACGAAGCGGCCGCGCTGTTCGATCAGGCGCGCTCGGGGCTGTTCCCGACCATCGGCCTCGGCGCGCAGGTCTCGAGCAACCGTCAATCGGCCACGCGGCCGCTGCGCGGCTCGAACCAGCCGAACGTCTATGGCGCCAACACGCTCGACGCCGGCTTCGACTACGACCTCGACTTGTGGGGGAAAGTCCGGAACGAAGTCGCGGCCGGGCGCGCCGACGCACAGGCCAGCGCGGACGATCTCGCGTCGGTGCGGCTGAGCCTGCAGGCCAGCCTCGCAAGCGCGTACTTCAGCCTGCGCGGGCTCGATCAGCAGCAACAGCTGCTGGCCGACACGATCGACACGTATCAGCGCGCGCTGCGCCTGACGATGAGCCGGCACGCGGGCGGCATCGCCTCCGATCTCGACGTCTCGCGCGCGCAGACGCAGCTCGATTCGGCCCGCGCGTCGGCCGAGGACGTACGGGCGCGGCGCGCGCTCTACGAGCACTCGATCGCGACGCTCACGGGCATACCGGCGTCGTCGTTCTCGCTGACGCCGGACCTGAACGCGGCGTATCTGCCGACGATCCCGACCGGCATTCCCGCGACGCTGCTGCAGCGGCGTCCCGACGTCGCGGCCGCCGAGCGCCGCATGGCCGCCGCCAACGCGAAGATCGGCGTGGTGCGCGCGGCGTTCTTCCCCGACATCACGCTCGGGCTGATCGGCGGCTACCAGAGTTCGGGCCTCGGCCACTGGCTCAGCGCGCCGAACGAGATCTGGTCGATCGGGCCCAGCCTCGCGCTGACGCTGTTCGACGGCGGCCGGCGCCAGGCGCTCACCGACCAGGCGCGCGCGCAGCTGGCCGAGAACGGCGCGAAATACCGCGCCGTGGTGCTCGGCGCGTGCCAGCAGGTAGAAGACAACCTCGCACTCACGCACCACCTCGGCGACGAAGCCGATCGCGAGCAGGAGGCGCTCGACGCGGCCGAACGCACGTTGCAGTTGTCGATGTCGCGCTATCGGGACGGCGTCGTCAGCTATCTCGACGTGGTGACGGCGCAGACCACCGAACTCAATACGAAGGTCGCGATGCTGGAGCTGGACACGCGCCGGCAACTGGCGGCGGTGGGGTTGATCGCCGCGCTGGGCGGCGGGTGGTCGACCGATGAAGCCGCATCCGGTACGCAAGCACCGGCCGCGACGCCGGCCCGTTCAACGAACTGAATCCTTCGCGACATGTACGAGGCGTGTTGCATTTCAAGGCACCCATCGCGATGACGGGTGCCGTTTTTTTACGTCAGTCCGGCGGCTCAGAACTTGTGACGGATGCCGGCCGCGACCACGGCCTGACGATCGTTGCCTGATGCTGCCAGGTTGAAGATCCCAGCGTTGCCGAGCACCGCGACGCCGTCCGCGCCCGTCACGCGCTGGTACACGCCTTCCAGATAGAGGTCGGTGCGGCGCGACAGCGCATAGTCGGCCTGAAGCATGAACTGGTTCCACTTCGGCGCGACGCTGCGGCCCGCATCGTCGAAGCGACCCTGCGTGAACGTATAGGAGCCGCCCAGCGAGAAGGCCGGCGTCAGGAAATAGCGCGCATTCAGTTCGTAGTTGCTGAAGGTCAGCAACTGGCCGTTCACGCGGCCATACGCGCCGCCCTGCGACAGTTCGCGCGGGTCGTTCAGGATCGTTCTGGTGTAAACGAAGCCGATCGCGGCATGGTCGAACGCATAGTGCGCGCCGGCGCCGAACGTGCGCCAGCGGCCGCCGGCCAGCATCGCATCGCCATCCGAACTGCTCAGCGAGCCGCCGGCGTTCTGCGGCGCGTCGACACCGCCCGGCTGGTTCGACTGCAGGTACGCAGCGGCGAGGTCGACCGGGCCGTTCACATACTGCGCGCCGACGCTGTATGCGTTGTTGTTGCTGAACCCGCCGCCCTGATTGCTGAAGCCGTACGCGCCGCCGAACGTGAAGCCGCCGTAGTCGGTACTGCGGAACTTCACCGCGTTGTTCATCCGCGTGTCGTTGGCGAGGTTGTCGTTGTCGTACGGATGATCGGCGAGGTTGCCGCCGAACCCCGACCCCGTGGCCGACAGCGGCGCGACGAAGTCAACCAGGAAATCGTACTGGCGGCCAAGCGTAACCATGCCCCACTGGCGGCTCGCGAGGCCGGCCCACGCCTGGCGGCCGAACTCGTCGCCGCCGTTGCCGAACTTGCCGTTCGCTACGTTGAAGCCGTTCTCAAGGGTGAACACGGCGGCCAGGCCGCCGCCGAGATCCTCGTTGCCGCGCAGCCCCCAGCGCGACGTGCTGACGTTGCCGCTCTGGACACCGTAGACGGGCCCCGCGCCTGCGGCCGATTTCTGGTTGCTGATGTAGTCCAGGCCCGCGTCGATCGTGCCATACAGCGTAACGCTGCTCTGCGCATGCGCCGCGCTCGCAAGCAGGCATGCGACCGCTGCCGGAATTGCCACATATTTCTTCATGATGGTTTCGTTAGAGTGGATCGGTCTGCTCGCATCGCCGGCCCGTGCGACATGGCCGCTCGTTTGCGATGCGATGGCGCACAATTTAGGCAGCGGGCATGACAGCGCCGTTATCGAAACGGCCCGAAAAATGAAACCTTCTTCACCGTTACGACATACCGGTTTCACGTCCCCGCGAATTCGCGCCGGTGCATGAATTTCTTTTCACGTTGCGTATGCCGATCCGCTAACGCCCCTCCTCTATGCTGTCGTCAACCCGTGCGCGACGCCGTTACCGACACGCCGCGCCAGGGGAGATACCCAGTCAATCATCATGAGGACTCCAAACATGAAAACCGTTAATATCGTCGCCACCGCCATGCTCGCCGCAATCGGCACGCTGTCCGTTCCCGCGTTTGCACTGACCGCCGGCCAACCGATGCAGATGTCCCCGGCCGCCACCAAGGACGGCGGGCCCGGCACTCAGGCTGCCGGCCAGTGGGTGCCGCCTTACGGCCAGCCGATCCACGAGAAGACGCGCGCCGAGGTCCGTGCCGAACTCGTACACGCCGAACAGGACGGACAGCTCAAGTACCTGAACTCCACGCTCTATGCGCATTGATGCGCGCGACCGTGCGGCCGGGCGCGGTGCCCGGCTCACGCGCCGCCAGCGGCGACGCCGCGTGCTCAGCGAATTGCTCGCCATCCATGAAGCTTCGTCACTCGCTCGTTCGGCCGGCCTCACGCTTCTCGCGATTGCTGCAGGCGTCGTGTTGTCCGGCTGTGCCTCCGTGCAGCCCGACGGCCCCGGCGATTGTGTCGGGCCGCCCGACTTCTGCGTGCCATTCTTCGGCTCGTAAACGCATGACGGGCGCGCTGCCGCCGGCAGGGCGCCCGTCATGTTCGTTGCGCGGCCGGAACCGCGCGTTCATGCGTCCGGCAGCGTCACCTGGTAGCCGTAACGGCTCACCGTATCGATTCGGAAGTCGGGCAGATGCCGCGCGAGCTTACGGCGCAGCCGCGACACCACGAGATTGACGCTCGATGGATCGACATCCTCCTTGTCCTGCCATACATACCGGATCAATTGGTCGCGCGGCACCGGCGCGTTGGGATGGCGCATCAGGCATTCGAGCAACAGGAATTCCCGCCGCGTCACGGCGAGGCGCAGCTTGCCGTCCTTGAGTTCGCGCGCCAGTGTCTCGAACGCGGACGCCCTCGCGATCGGACGGTCCGCATCGCGCGGCCCGGCCAGCCGCTGCAACGCCTGCAGGCGTTCGTGCAGCTCGATGAACGAATAAGGCGCGCACAAACACGCATCGGCGCCCGCGCGCAGCACATGTATGCGTTCGCGCGCCGACGCCTCGCCGATCAACACCACGAGCGCGGCGCCGCCGCCGTCGGCAACGAAACGCGGCAGCATCGCAATCAGCGCGGCATCGCTGCCGGGCTCGAACGCTGTCGCGACGATCGCGTCGAAAGCCTCCTGCGAGGCGAGGAACAGGCCGTCGCGCAGATCGTCGGCGCGCTGCACGCTGTGCCCGCTTTCCTGCAGCGCCTTGTGCAGCCACGCCGCCTCCGGATGCGGCGAAGTCACGAGCAGGATGCGCATCGTCAACCGGCCTCGTGGCTGAAATACGCAAGCACATGCCGCCTCGTCCGGACGGCCATCATCCCAGCGACCTCGGCCAGCATTCGATCGTCACGCGCGTGCCGGGCTCGGCATTGCCTATCCGCAGCGTGAAATCGTGCACGTTGACGACCGTCGACACAATACTCAGGCCGAGCCCGGCCCCGGCGAGATGCCCGGTACGGTGGCTGCGGTACCGATACCGCAGCACCGCCTCGCGCTCGTCGGCTGCGATGCCCGGGCCGTTGTCGATCACGTCGATGCGCGGACCGGACGGCGTGTCATGAAGTTCAAGGCGTACCGTATCGCCCGACGTCGTGTACTTGAGCGCATTGTCGAGCAAGTTGCTCAGCGCCTCGAACAAGAGTGCGCGATCGCCGTGAATCCGCGCCACCGGCTCGACGGACTGCACGAAGTGGATCGCGCGACTGTCCGCGAGCGGTTCGAACAACTGCCCGACGTCCATGACCAAATCCTCCAGCGACAGCTCCGCAAATCCGCCTCGCCGCTTCAAGGAACCGATTTCGGCGATACGCAGCATCGCCCGGAAACGACTGAGCAACACGTCGGTTTCGTTGCGCGCACGCGAAACGAGACTCGCCAGCACGGCATCGTCGAACCGCGCCGCACGCTGCGCCGCCTGCGCGAGCAGCGTGTGCACGTGTGCGAGCGGTGTCCGCAAGTCATGCGCGATGCCGTCGCAGACACCCTTTACCTCGTTCATCAGCCGCTCGATCTCCTCGAGCATATGGTTGACGAGATGGGACAGCAGATCGATCTCGTCGTGTCCGCCGACTGGCAGCCGCTGGCCGAGGTCGCCCTGCGCAATACACTGCGTGATACGCCGGACCTCCTTCAGACGCCGCATTTGCCGCACGCTGAGAATCAAGCCGCCCACGATGCCCGCGCCAAGGCAGAGCAGCCCGCCGCCGACCAGCGCCTGGATGATCCCCGCGCGGATTCGCAGGATGTGCGTGAGGTCGCGTCCGAGCACCAGCACGTAGCCGTTTGCACGCCGCTCCGCCATCGCGCGGACGACCGGCGGCACCTGGTCTCCCTCGATCGGCATCGTGTGATCGAGCGTCACGCCGTTGCGGTTCGGCCGTATGCCGGCGGGCAACGCCAGTACATCGCCGGCAATATGCCTGCCGTCCGCGGTGAAGAGTCCGTAGTAGTTGGTATGCATCCGCTCGTGCTCGATCCGGTGCCGGATCGCAGCGGGAAGCTGGTCGTCCTGTATCGAATCGAAGTAGATCATCTGCCAATCGATCACCGTGTCGGTTTCCCTCTCCATGTCGTGCGTGATCACCGATGCGATGAAACCGAGCAGCAGCATGACCGACACGGAGAACGTGACGGCATAGACCGACACGAGCCGAAACGTACTCGAGTACCAGCGTCGCGTGGGTTCCGGCTGGACGTGATGCGCGACGGACGCAGCGGTAGCCGACTCAGCCAAGGCGATACCCCGCACCGCGTACCGTCTGGATCATCTGCTTCGCATCGGGTGGATCGATCTTCCTGCGCAACCGGCCCATGTGCACTTCGATCAGGTTCGTGCCGGGATCGAAGTGATAGCCCCATACGGCCTCGAACAACATCGTCCGCGTAATGGTTTGCCCGGCATTGCGCATCATGTATTCGAGCACGCGGTACTCGGTCGGCAACAACACGATTTCTTCGCCGTCGCGAAACACCTTGCGCGAGATCAGGTCGAGCTTGAGGGGGCCGACGACCAGCATCGTGTCGAACGCGGCCGGCGCGGCCTGGCTCCGGCGCAGCAGCACCTCCAGGCGCGCGGCCATTTCCTCGGGATCGAACGGTTTGGTCAGGTAGTCGTCCCCCCCCGCGCGCAGCCCGCGGACCCGTTCATCGACATCGCCGAGCGCGCTCAGCATCAGCACGGGTGTGCGCACGCCGACGCTGCGCATCGTGGTCAGGATCGTGAGGCCATCGACAACCGGCAGCATTCGGTCGAGCGTGATCACGTCGAACTCGTTGCCGAGCGCGCGGGCCATGCCATCGCGCCCGTTCGCCGCCCATTCAACCGTAAAGCCGCGCCCCTTCAGCTCCCTGACTATTTCGTTCGCGGTGATTTCGTCGTCTTCGATCGTGAGTACGTGCGCCATGGCCGCACTGTCCTCGGGCAGCTTGTTAGGCACGGCGGGCTCGTTATCCGGGGAAGCTGATGATGCCATGTACGATTCTCGTCTTCATCGAAGGGACGTATGCGCTTCGATACCTGACGGTCGAACGCGCTCGTTTAGAGCTTATACGTGCACGCGTAAAAGATGCGCATCGGCTTCATGAAGAAAGTTTCATGTCGGGCGGCATCGCGCGCGGGCCGTCGTCAGCCCTGGCTGGCGTGCCATTGCAACGGAGGTCGGGAACGGCCCCGCATGCGGTCCTTGCGACACGATGCCGTATCGCGGCCTTCGGCGCACGCCAGCCGCTGCGACCAGCTGCGTACCGAGAGCCGCAACGCGCAATCAGCCCTGGTGCGATTGTGTTCCCGATCTGTCCGCGCGATGCGATGCAAGATCACGTGCGGCATCGATCGCACGATCCCTATGTTCGGCTTTCACGTGCGCGAGCGTCACATCGGCGATCGCGAGTCCTGTTCCCTGCACCTTCGCGAACGCCGGTAGCGACGCACACACAAGCGCGACCAGTCCAGCCATCACGACCCTTGATTTCATTGCATTACCCCAGTACGCACCGCGCGGCGCGCGGCATCGATTGATCCATCGGTCGACGATACGCCGCTGCGCCTAACCATTCGGGAACACGCGCATGAAGGATTCTTTAACTTTCAACGCATTCGGCAGCCAGTGCATGGCCCGATCCGGGCTTGCCTAAAACATGTTTCATCATCGCGCTGCCGTTTAGATAGTCCGCTATGCCTAATCTTCGTCTCGCGGCCGACGCAGGCATCCTGCCGTACGGCCTCTACCCACCGCTATCCAGGAGCCGAAGATGAATCATCCCGTCCGTTACCTCGTCTGCGCCGCCATGCTTGCATTGAGCGTCTCCGCGCATGCCGAGACGAAGCTCACGTCGGCGCAATGCCATGACTATCCGTTCGTGCATACGAACGGCCCAGTCTCCCACCGGCAGCTCGTCAACGAACTGAACGAGCTGGAGTCCGTCGGCTACAACCCGTCGTCCGGAGACGAGAGCAGCTATCCCGACGATATCGATTCGGCACAGACGCGCCTGATGCAGAAGTACCAGCACGATTGTGCCGGGGCAGCCAATACCGTCGCGTCGAGCGGTAACTGAATCGTCCCCGGCAACCGTTCTCCGACTTCGCGCGCGAGCCTCGTGGCCGCGCGCGTTTTTTTGGGTTAATCCGACCCGATCGTTGACAGCACGCGCTACCGCTTCCTCACGCGCTTTGCTCCGGAATTCTGCTTCGGAAGAACCGATTTCTTGCTTCACGACTCGCTTCGTCAACAGTGACCGTCGGATAACGGCGTGAATTCGCTTTCCGGTATATCGACGTTTCACGCGAATTAAATCATCATGTCAACCAGCGAAAAATAGAAAACAACACATTGCGAAGCGTTCGATAGCCATGCGACTCAACAGCGCAATACCTTTCCGCGTGACATCTATCGGCGCATGACACTTTCGAATACTGAAAGATAGTCTTTCCATGCACGTTGCGGCGACCGCTTTTCCCTCTGCCTACACTGCCTCGTCCGCTGAGATCACACTTCGGGACAACACCGAAGTCAGCGCCATCCAGCGCTGACTACCCAATCACACCATCAGAGGAACTAAATGAAACGCCAAGCGATGAAATTATCCTGGTTCGCATTCGCGCCGGCACTCCTGCTCGCAGGTGCGGCGCACGCACAGCAGAGCGTCACGCTATACGGCCTGATAGACGAAGGCCTTAACTTCACGAGCAACGCAGGCGGTCATGGCGCATGGCAGATGTCGAGCGGAGACACATTCGGCAGCCGATGGGGCTTGAAAGGCAGTGAAGATCTTGGTGGCGGCGACAAGGCCATCTTTCAGCTCGAAAACGGCTTCAACGTGAACAGTGGAAAGCTGGGTCAGGATTCGAGCATGTTCGGCCGTCAAGCGCTCGTGGGCCTGTCGTCTTCACGGTATGGCACGCTCACGCTCGGACGCCAGTACGATACCAGCGTCGACGCACTCGGCTTTGGCGGTATCACGGCGGCCGGAAACTGGGCGGGCGACATCAATACCCACCCATTCGATAACGACAATACGGACTGGGATTTCCGCGTCAACAATGCCGTCAAGTATGTGACCCCGACATACCGTGGACTCACTGCGGAAGCGATGTACGGCTTCAGCAACCAGCCCGGCGGATTCTCGAACAATCGCGTCTGGGGAGCCACGCTGAACTACCAGAACGGCAACCTGACTGCGGCGGCGTCCTATCTGAAGCTCAATAATCCGGGGCTTGCGGCTGGTGGCGCGGTCAACAGTGGCGACCTCTTCAACGGGTCGTCGCAGCAGGACATCGGCGTAGCGGCTTCTTACCAGTTTACCCACGTACTAGTCGGCGCCGCGTGGTCCCATGTCGATGTCTATAACCCCGTCGGCAATGCATGGATGGACAATACCACCCTGCAGAATGGCGCGACGTGGAATGCGTGGAAATTCGATAACTTCGAAATCAACGCTCAGTACTACTTCACTCACGCCCTCTGGCTGGGAGCGGCCTACACTTTTACCATGGCACATCTGTACACGTCCGACACGAAATATGTCCCCAAGTGGCACCAGATCGGCCTGATGCTCGACTATGACCTGAGCAAACGCACTTCGCTGTATCTGCAAGGTGCTTGGCAGCATGTCGTCAGCGCTCATACCGGGACCAGCTTTGACGAAGCACAGATTGTGGACGCGTCGGCCGGAGCGTCGTCAGGACCCAACCAGATGGTTTATCGCATGGGCATGTTGCATCGCTTCTAACCACCAGACTCCCGTACCGAAGCCGCGCTAAGCGGCTTCGGTACGGCCACCGGGGGGATCATGATTTAATGCGAATCGGCCGCTGGCACAACACAAAGTGGACCAAAATCCCTGAGGCTGGCCCAATTTCCGTCCCGGTCTTAATTGGAAAATTCCGGCTCTTCGGGATGGGCTGAAGCGGCCCGGGCGGCGCACTGGCGGGCGAATTCCGCCGGCGTCATCCATTGCAGCGCAGAGTGAGGACGCGCCTCGTTATAGACTCGCGCCAGACTTCGATCTTGCGTCTGGCATCCTCGAGAGACAAGAACCAATGTGCGTTGAGGCATTCCTCCCGGAAGCGTCCGTTGAAGATTCATTCTTCGCATTGTCGGTCGGCTTGCCAGGGCGCGAGAAGTCAATCTCCACGCCATTCTCGTACGCCCATTTGTCGAGCACCTTCGAAATGAATTCGCTGCCATAGTCTGCCTTGATATAGCGCGGAAGCGGACGATGCTGCGCAAGCCGGGTCAGTGCGGCGACAACGCTCGCCTTGCAAAGGCGGGGTGGACCATGCATTTTTTGACAGCACGAAAACGTCGCATCGCTGATCCCCATCTTGCGACACACCTCCGCGACCGGCGTGCCCAACTCCGCCTGCTTCAATGCGTATGCAATCTGCTCCTCGGTGAACTTGCTCTTCTTCACGGCATGACCTCCTGGTCTTGATGACAACGTCATGCCGGAATTTTCCACTTCAAAATGGGACAGTTTTGTGGGCTAGGGTCAGTTCCCTTGGCCTGATCGAGGCGTCGTCGCACAACGACCTCGGCGCGGCCTATGAGCGGCACGCGCAGATCCGTTGCTCTCTCGTTATGCAGCCCTTTAGTCTTATGCTTCGGGATCGTCCACCAGAGACCATCGGCTTCCTCCGCGATCTCAGTGTTCTCCCTGGCGACGATCTCGCCGCCTCTCGTGCCAGTCCAAAGGTACAGTGTCAACGCGTCGGCAACAGTCAAACTAAAAATTCGGCAACCACCGGATCAATGTACCGGGTTCGTCTATCGAGAGCACCCGTTTCTGTGTCCCCGTGTATTTCCCCTCGACCTTGCGCCCTTTGCTCTTCAATCGCCCTCTTAGAACTTCCCTCCACCAGTTCGGCGTATTTTCAGGAAGGCGCCCGGCATCAAGTGCGTAGTGCCAGGCGCAGCCAAGCTTCATACGAAGGCGCGCCGCAAGCATAGGCGTAGACCGATATGAGTCGAGTAGGTCGAATGCTTGGGCGTGCGTGATGGTCGCTGCGCTCACGTCCGAAATGGGCCCCAACATCGCCTTGAATACCTGTCGCATGCGGCCGTCGACCGGCGACTTGTAACGATACGCCCACGGCTTGCGGCCCGTCGACGCCTGAAGGCGTAACCCCGGAAATCCCTCAAAGGTCAGCTGCTCGCCACTCAGCATTTTGGCCGCGACACGCGCATCGAACCGCGTTCTTCCCTCGGCGTAGGTTTTCTGTGCTACACCACATCAACCTACGCTGAAGCAACAGGCTTAGGCACGCGGAGACAAGCGCCAAGTCGTTAATCGAGGCACCGGAAATTGCAACATAATCCTTAAAATTCAATACCTTACAGACATCAGCGGATCGATTCGGACGAACCTGGACAAACCCGAAATTTCCGCTATTCGTTTTCTTCGAAGTAATGCCCGAATTTCGTCTGCTTCGTACGGATATAACGCTCGTTTTCCTCGCGCACGGGCACCGCGAGAGCCACGCGCTCACAGACGGGAATGCCGTGCT
The DNA here is from genome assembly GCF_003233675.1 of Burkholderia sp. JP2-270. Lineage (NCBI taxonomy): Bacteria > Pseudomonadati > Pseudomonadota > Betaproteobacteria > Burkholderiales > Burkholderiaceae > Burkholderia > Burkholderia sp. JP2-270. Next base: position 695,724 of record NZ_CP029825.1, read on the forward strand.
TCGCGAGCGTGTCGAACTTCTTCGGGTTGTTGCTCATCAGTCGCACCGACGTCACGCCGAGGATCCGGAGGATCGCGGCGGCCGAGTCGTATTCGCGGGCGTCGTCGGGCAGGCCAAGGTCGAGGTTCGCCTCGACGGTGTCGCGCCCCTGCTCCTGCAGCGCGTATGCGCGGATCTTGTTGCTCAGGCCGATCCCGCGCCCCTCATGGCCGCGCAGATACAGCAGCACGCCGCGGTCTTCGGCCGCGATGTAGCGCAACGCGAGATCGAGCTGCTCGCCGCAATCGCAGCGGTACGAGCCGAACACGTCGCCGGTCAGGCATTCGGAATGCAGCCGCGTCAGCACGGACTGCTCGCCGGTCACGTCGCCCATCACGAGCGCGAGATGTTCGGCATCGCTGCCCGATACGCGGAATGCGTATGACGTGAACGTACCGTAGCGCGTAGGCAGCGACGCAGTGGCGACGAGCGTCACGCACTCGTCGGCCTGGCCATTGCCCGGCGTGGGCGATTGGGGACGCAAAGACATCATGAATTCAATCGAAACGTTCAGGAATGTAGGAGTTGTGTGGATAGTGCGTGACGGGAGTTTACCGCTAATCTGGAAACGTCACGCGACTGCCGCCGCCTGCCCGGCTATACTGGGCCCATCGGGTGACGCGCATCACGCCTGCCTTCCCTGCATCGACCTGCACACGGAGAAAGCGAATGAGCACGACTGTCGCGCAGATTCTCAAGGCCAAGCCGGATTCGGGCCGCACCATCTACACCGTCAAGAAGACCGACCTCGTCTATGACGCCATCAAGCTGATGGCGGAAAAAGGCATCGGCGCTTTGCTGGTCGTGGACGGCGACGACATCGCAGGCATCGTCACCGAGCGCGACTACGCGCGCAAGATCGTCCTGCAAGACCGTTCATCGAAAGCCACCCGCGTCGAGGAAATCATGACGGCGAAGGTGCGCTACGTCGAACCGTCGCAGTCCACCGACGAATGCATGGCGCTGATGACCGAGCACCGGATGCGCCACCTGCCTGTCCTCGACGGCGGCAAGCTGATCGGCCTCATCTCGATCGGCGACCTCGTGAAGAGCGTGATTGCCGATCAGCAGTTCACGATCAGCCAGCTCGAACACTATATCCACGGCACGCCCGCGGTGACGTCCGTCTGACCCGCTCCAGCAAAAAAGGCCCAAACGCGCAAGCGTCTGGGCGGAAAGCCGCCGGGATGCGGCGACGGAGGTTCTGCTCCTGCGGGCGAACGACGCGCGCGGATGGCGCGCGTTTCGTCGATTAAGTGGTGCGCTCGGGCAGACCGGGGACGTTCGCTTAGTTGCCGAAGTAGACCGAGTTCACGGGATTCGGCGCTTCCCGCGACATGCGGCGGCCTGCTTGTCCGGCACCCGTCGCCACCGCACCGTAGCCGCTCGTATCTGCCTGCGCGAGCATCGGCTGGTTCGGCTGGATCCGTTGTTCGGCCGCCTGGATATCGCTCGGATATTGCGAATCGCTCGCCAGCGGCTTGTAGCCGTTCTGTTCGAGTTGTACGAGTTCGGCCTTGACCTGGTCGCGGGTCAGCCCTTGGTCGGACTGCGCAAACGATGCGATCGGGGTGGCAAGGACGGATGCGGCGATGGCTGCGTAGATGATCGACTTCATGATTTACCTCCGGAATATGTTCTGTTTTGACGTCGCCTCGGCAGGACTGTCTGAAGCGATTGAATCCAGTGTAGTTCGCGCCACCCCGAGGGAAAACCCTTGGTTTGAACATACAGCGTTGCGATTTTGGAAAATATCGCCGACTGTTTATGGACTAGCGCATTGCCACTTACTTCATCCGCACAACAATCGCTGACGAAACGCCAACAGCCGGATCACATATCCCGAAGGTTGTGTTGTAAAATCGTAAGGTTTTATTCGCCAGTCGATATTCCATCCACCATGTACGCGCTCACGCCACTCTCGGTTTCGCTGTCCGGCCCGGCCGGCGCGCGCGCACGCGCCGGCCATCCGGCGCATCCACTCGCTCGACGCACGGCCCAGGCGCCGCTCGCCCCTGCCCGGCGCCTGATCTGACGGCTCGGTCTCCTCCCGGAGCCAGGTCAGACAGGCTCCGGGCGATCCTCATAGGCACGCCACGCCTGCCCCTGCCGATCATTTGGAGAACTGCCATGAAACAACGCCTTTACCAGTTGACTGAACTCGACGTCGCTCGCCTCGAGAAGCACGCCGAGCACAACCCGCGATTCCAGACGATGCTCGATACGCTGCTCGAACGCGCCGACATCGTCCAGCCCGACGCCATCAAGGCGAACGTCGTCACGATGAACTCGCAGATCACGCTGCTCGACGAAGCGACCCAGGAACAGGCCACCTGGACAATTGTTTATCCGGACGCCGCCAATCTCGAGCTCGGCCGCCTGAACGTCTTCTCGCCCGTCGGCATGGCGCTGCTGGGTACGCAGCGCGGCCAGATGGTCAAGGTGATGCAGCCGAGCGGCGCCGAAAAGCTGATGAAGGTCGCCGCGATCGTGTTCCAGCCGGAAGCCAACGGCGAATACACGCGCTGACGCCACCGGCCGGCAAGTGCCGCGCCGCAACGGGCACCGAACGAAAAAGCGAGGCACAGACCTCGCTTTTTTACGTCCGGACGATCCGGATTGTCGTCATCGCAATTCGCGGACGAAAAAAAGGCGCCCGAAGGCGCCTTTTTTGAAGCTGCGAAGCTGGTTACCCAGCCGTCACGCTTAGAAGCGGTGACGCAGACCAACCGTTGCTGCGGTTTGGTTGATCGACGAGCTCGGAGCCGTCGTGACGTCGCCGTTGTAGATCGAAGCGCCGCCGGCGTTCTTCGACGCACGTTGGTACACAGCTTGTGCGTACACGTCCGTGCGCTTCGACAGAGCGTAGTCAGCTTGCAGACCGAACTGGTTCCAGTGCGCGCTGGTGCCGTCAACCTTCGCGTTCGTGTACGTGTAAGCAGCACCCAGGCCGAGAGCCGGCGTCAGGTTGTACTTTGCGTTGACTTCGTAGTTGTCAGCGCGCAGCGAGCCGCCGCCGTTCGCTTGGTTGTCCAGACGCGATTGCGTCCATGCTGCACCGACTTGCGCCGGGCCGAATGCGTATGCTGCAGCTGCACCGAACGTGCGGTTACGGCCTTGAGCGGCGAACGCGTTGACTGCGCCCGACGGGTTAGCCACGGAACCGATGTTCGCTTGCGAGTATGCTGCACCCAGCTTCAGGCCTTGGAACTGGTACGACGCGCCGCCGCTGTATGCACGGTTGTTGCCGAAGTTCGTGTTGTTCGAGAACGAGTACGTGCCGCCGAATTGCAGGCCAGCGTAGTTCGCGCTCGTGTACTTGACCGTGTTGTTCAGCGCGACGTCGCCGTTCGTGCTCAGACGGTCATTGTTCAGCGGGTGCGCGAAGTACGTGCCGCCCCACGAACCCGTTGCCGTCAGCGGCGCCAGGTAGTCTTGCGTTGCGTCGTACTGCTTGCCCAGCGTGACCGTGCCGTACTGGCTCGACAGGCCGACAAACGCTTGACGGTTGAACATGCCGCCGTTGCCGTTCGCGAACTTGCCGTTACCGATGTTGAAGCCGCTTTCCAACGTGAAGATTGCCTTCAGGCCACCACCGAGGTCTTCCGAGCCACGCAGGCCGAAACGGCTCTGGTCAATGCCCGAACCCATCGACCACAGCGACTTGCCTTGGCCGGCTGCGTTCTGGACGTTGCTTTGGTAGGTGATGCCTGCGTCCAGCACGCCGTACAGCGTGACGCTGCTTTGCGCGTGAGCGACGGTAGCGAACGATGCTGCAGCTGCTGCAACGATCAGAGTCTTGTTCATTCGTGGAGCTCCCTTCTAAAAAGAGGCAGGTCTCGCGACCTTGTTTCATAAACGGTCTCAACCGCCCGGGAACGCCATCGGTCCTGCTGGCCGCGCCCGGATAGTTGCCCGTTTGGGAACCGTGAGTTTAGGGGTGTACCCTAGGGGCGCGATCCGCAAATAAAGAAATAAGCTTTTCCAGAACTAGAAATAATGAAAGCGGGGTAGCATTATAAGTATTTGTTTTTATGCCTGTTTTTGACTTCTTGACGGGGGCTTTTTGGAGGCTTTCATCGCACCATTCTTTCATGTCGCCGTCTTGACGGTTGCATAGAAACAACAAACTGGTTCGGTTGAACACCCAAAATCGGCAATTTTTACCTGCTTCAGCCTCAAGTGCCGGGCTTCGATCGTCTAAAGCGTGTCGGTCGACCAGTAAACAGGGAGCGACGCCCGTGCAGCGGGCGATGTCCGCCTGTCAGTCCGCAGAAACGGAAGGTCGATCTCCACCGACTGGCAGCCCAGCCCGTACCGTGACACGCGGTAACAGCCTTAACCGCCCGCGTAACCCGGCCGCCGTACCCACGCGCTAATGTGAGGCAGCCTCCAATACAGAACAGGGACACGCCATGAATAGACGCTCGTTGCTGCGCGCCATCGGATTGACTGCCGCCTTCGTCGGCACCGGCTGGCTCCGCGCCGCCTCGGCCCAGCCCGCACCGCCGGTGTACCGGCCGTCCGGCCCGAACCGCGTTCCCGGCGGGCCGCCTTATGACGACCGCCCGGGCTTCGGGCCGCCGGCGGCCCGGCACGACCGCCGCCCGCCGCCGCCACGGCCGCACGGCTATATATGGACCGACGGCTACTGGCGCTGGCAGCGCGGCCGCTATATATGGGTGTCCGGCCGCTGGGTCGCGCGACGCCCCGGACGTCGCTGGGTGCCCGGCTACTGGCGTCGCCAGGGACAAGTGTGGGTCTACGTCGACGGTTCGTGGCGGTAGGCGGTGGCTCGGCTCCAGCCCGTGGCAGCCCAGGCCCCGGAGCCGGACGGCGTGCGAACCCGCGCCGTTCGGCTCCGGTTTCATGGGTGCCCGACAGGCGCACTGCGACTGCTGCGCAACTCGCCCCTTCTCCGGACCGATCCCGACCGCCAGAGCCGATGCCTGGACGTCCAATCAGGCAACGTCGATATGCAACATGCCCGCCGATCTCCGGCACGTCTTAATGCATCGACCGGATTCCTGCCACGCTCTTGTCGTGCACATCGCATGCCGCGCGACAGACGCCCGAATGTTTCGGTCGCCCCGATGCGAGGCCCATTATCGGGGCGCCGTGTCGCAAGCGCATCGCGTGCGCGCATCGTCCGCAGCGCGACCGACGGCGATCTCGTTTATCTGCACGTGCATGCGACCGAGCGTCCGGACGATCGAGGCAAAGCGGTCGTCGACATCTTCCGCGTGAAGGACGGCAAGCTCGTCGAGCACAGGGACGTGATCCAGCCGGTGCCCGAAACGGTCGCGAACCAGAACACGATGTTCTGACGCTCTGGCCCGCGCGCCGCGTGCAACGATGCGCGCACGAAACGGCCCCCATGCGGGCCGTACACGCCGTCCGGTTTCCGATACAGCGTCAGCAGCACGATGTACAGCATCCCTGCCGACCGTCAGCGACACCGGCACGCTCAGGTCTAGCCCGCCCGCGAAGTTGTCGAGCGGCACAAACATCACGCATTCGAGACGTTTACGGCGAAGGAGAACCGTGTTTCCGGGCGGGCGGCCGGCCGGTTCCCGCGCCGCCCGTGCGGCGCGGGCGCTGCATCCGTCAGTGCGTCGGCGTTGCGGCCGGCGCGCGGCAGGCGACCAAGCCCCGCTGAACGGCTGGCCGCGCGGCGATGTCGGCGAGCCAGCGCTCGACGTGCGGGTAATCGGCAACGTCGAGATCGAGCTCGGCCGCCGAGCGCAACCACGGAAACGCGGCGATGTCAGCGATCGAGTATCGCGACGATGCGAGATACGCCGATTCCGACAATCGGCCGTTCACGACCCCATAGAGGCGCCGCGCTTCGTTCCGGTAGCGAGCGATCGCTTCCGCATTGTCAGTCTTCGATGCATGCAGGAACCACCAGAGCTGGCCGAGCATCGGCCCGATCCCGCCGATCTGGAAGTGCAGCCATTGCTGGACCGCCGTACGCTCGGCCAGCGTTTCGGGATGCAGACAGCCCGTCTTCGCGGCGAGATAGCCGAGGATCGCGCCGGATTCGAACACGGCCAGCCCGGTGTCGTGGTCGACGATCGCCGGAATCTTGCCGTTCGGGTTGATCGCGAGAAACGCCGGGCTGCGCTGCTCGCCGGCGGACAGGTTCACATGCACAAGGTCGTGCGCGAGCCCGGCCTCTTCCAGATAGATCGCGATCTTGTGCCCGTTCGGCGTGTCGGCCGTATAGAACGTGAGGGAGTGCGTCGATGTCATGTCGGTCCTTGTCATCCGGTTATCGTTGCAACTACAATCGTTGCAATTGCAATCCTATGCCAGGACCCGGGCCTCCGGTACATGTCAGCACTCGAAGGAGGGATATGCAGACCATGCAATCCGGGCAGGCCGGGCAGGCCGGCGCGCGGCGGCGAGCATGGTCACGCAAATCCGGCCGTTCGGTGCGAGTCGCACCGGCGATGCACCAGCATGCGCGCGGCCGACGCGCGAGCCGGCCGACGCTACTTCGCGTCGGCCGTCGCTTCACGCGCCGCGGCGGTCGCGCGATCGAGCGCGGCGGCCAACGCCACCTGCTCCTTGCCGGCGAACTGCCCGAGAAAAAGTTCCGAGACTGTCGACTGGTACACCTTCCACATCTTCTTGCGCAGTGCCCGCCCCTTGTCGGTGATGCTCGCGTACGCGGCGCGGCCGTCGTCGGCCGAACGGGAGCGCGTGACGAGCCCCTCCTGTTCGAGCCTATCGACGAGCCGCGTGAGGTTGTAGCGCTCGATCACGAGCACGTCGGCCAGTTCGTGCATGCGGCGCGCGCCGTCGGGCCCGCTTTCGAGCCCCCACAACGCGTCGTACCACGCATACGCGGGCAGGCCGGCATCCGTGAGGCGGCGCTCGATCTCGCGAATCATCGTCCGGTGCGCGCGGACGAACGAGAACCACAGATCCGGTTCGGGGGCGCTCATGTCAGGTCGTTCCCTTCGTTTAATTGCAGTTGCAATTAAATCTTACCTCGATACGGTTCCCCTCCACATATAGTCGTGCTCCGCGCGGCAGGCACGACCGTTCCGGCCGGCCGCGCCGCCCTGCCCGCGCTACTGCCCCGACTGCGCGAGCGGGCCTTGCGCGCGCTGCGCCGTTCCCGACGGCCAGCCGCCCGCGAGCGCCTTGTACAGCGCGACCGTCGATGCCGCGCTGCGCGTGCGTGCGTCGGCCGCCGCATCCTGCGCCTGCAGCAGCGTTCGTTGCGCGTCGAGCACTTCGTAGTAGTCGATCGCGCCGGCCGAGAAGCGCGTCTGCGCGAGCTGCGCGGCGCGCGCGCTGTCGTCCGCGGCACGCACGAGGTGCGTTGTCTCGTCACGCGTGCGTGCGACGCGCAGCAGCGCGTTCTCCGTTTCCTCCAGCGCACCGAGCACGGTCTGCCGGTACTGCGCGAGCTGGCCGGCTGCTTCCGCGTCGCTCGCGGCGATCCGTGCGCGCACGCGGCCGACGTCGAGGAACGACCAGTCGATGCCGAGCGCGATCAGGTTCGTGTCGCTGCCAGCGCGAAAAAAACCGTAGCTGCTCGTCGCGCTGCCGAGCAACCCCGACAGCGTGAAGCGCGGAAACAGGTCGGCCGTCGCGACGCCGACGCGCGCGGTCGCCGCGTGCAGCCGCGCCTCGGCGGCCGCGACATCGGGGCGCCGGCGCAGCAGGTCGCCCGGCGTGCCGGGATCGATGTCGGCGGCAAGCGCCGGCAGCGGCACGGGTGTGACCGCCGAAGCGACGGCCTTCGGGAGATCGAACCGGCCGATCAGCGCACCCGGCGTCTGCCCGGTCAACACCGCGAGCCGGTGCTCGTCGACGCCGATCGCGGCTTCGTACACGGCAATCCGCGACGTCGTCGATTCGTACTGCGCCCGCGCACGCGCCGCATCGAGTTCGGAACCGCGCCCCGCGCCGACGCGCGCATTGATCAGCGCGAGCGTCTGCTTCTGGTTGTCGGCGTTGTCGCGCGCGATTCGCAGCCGCTCCTGCGAGCCGCGCAGATCGACGTACGTGCTCGCGACCTCGCCGGCGATCGCGACACGCACCGCGCGCACGTCCGCCGCGCTCGCAGCCGTTTCCGCACGCTGCGACTCGATCGAGCGGCGCACCCGGCCGAACAGGTCGAGTTCCCATGCCGCATTGATCCCGACGCTGGATATCGGCGTATCGCGCTGGCTGCGCGGCGCACCGAACGCCTGGTCCCTGCTCGTCAGTTGATGGCCGATCCGGCCGCTCGCGGTGAGCGTCGGATAGCGGTCGAACGTCGCCTGCGACAGCAGCGCGTTCGACGCGTCGTAGCGCGACACGGCGACCTGCAGGTCCTGGTTCGCCGCGAGCGCCGTGTCGATCAGCTGCGTCAGCGCCGGATCGCCGAAGCCGCGCCAGAACGCGGCATCGGCATCGGCCGACGCGTCGGGCGGCGTATCGGACGTCGGATTGGACGGTGACGCCTCGCGCTGCGTCGCCGGCTGCGCATCGCGCGCGAACCGCGCGGCCGTGGCCGTGTCGGGCCGCTTGAAATCGGGGCCGACCGCGCACGCGGCCAGCGTCACCGAGATCGCGAGCGCGGAAAGACGGAAAGCGGCGCTCATCGGTTTTCTCCTTCGAGGGTGCCGTGCTGTTCGCTCCAGACGGCCGGCGTGCCGCCCGCGAGCTTGCGGATCGCCACATAGAACACGGGCGTCAGGAACAGCCCGAACAGCGTGACACCCAGCATCCCCGCGAACACGGTGACGCCGGTGGCCGCGCGCACTTCGCTGCCCGCGCCGCTGCCGATCAGCAGCGGCACCGAGCCGGCGATGAACGCGACCGACGTCATCACGATCGGGCGCAGTCGCAGCTTGCACGCCTCGAGCGCGGCTTCGATCACGCCCTTGCCCTGGATTTCGAGCTCGCGCGCGAACTCGACGATCAGGATCGCGTTCTTGCACGCGAGCCCCATCAGCACGACCAGACCAACCTGCACGAATACGTTGTTGTCGCCGCCCGACAGCCACACGCCGAACAGCGCCGCGCACATGCACACGGGCACGATCAGGATCACCGCGAGCGGCAGCGTCCAGCTCTCGTACAGCGATGCGAGCACGAGAAACACGAGCATCGCCGCGAGCGGGAACACGACGATCGCCGCGTTGCTTTGCGTGACCTGCTGGTAGCTGAGGTCGGTCCACTCGAGCGTGATGCCGGGCGGCAGCACCTCCGTCGCGATCTGCTGGAGCTTCGCGATCGCCTGCGACGACGACATCACCTTCGGATCGGCGTCGCCGATCAGGTCGGCGGCCGGATAGCCGTTGTAGCGGACGACCGGGTCGGGCCCGTACGCGGGCCCCACCGTCACCATCGAGCCGATCGGCACCATTTCGCCCTTCGCATTGCGCGTGCGCAGGTTCGCGATGTCAGCGGACGTCTGCCGGTGACCGGCGTCGGCCTGCGCCATCACCCGATACACGCGGCCGAACACGTTGAAGTCGTTCACGTACATCGAGCCGAGATAGACCTGCAGCGTGTTGAACAGATCGGTCAGCGCGACGCCCTGCGCCTTCGCCTTCAGCCGGTCGACCTTCACCTCGAGCTGCGGGATGTTCGCCTGGTACGAGCTGACGGGGTAGCTCATCCCCGGCGTCTTCGCGACCGCGGCCTGGAACGCGGCAAGCGCGTTCTGCAATGCACCGTAGCCGAGCCCGCCGCGATCCTCCAGGTACAGCGAGTAGCCGGAGCCGTTGCCGAGGCCCTGGATCGGCGGCGGCATCAGCGCATAGGTAATGCCGCCGCCGATGGCCGCGAAGCGCGCGTTCAGGTCCGCGTTGATCTGCGCGGCGCTGCGGTGACGCTGGTCGAACGGCTTCAGGATCACGTACGAGTTCGTGATGTTCGGCGTGTTCACACCCTGCAGCGCATTCAGCCCGGCAAACGCCGGCACCATCTCGACGCCATCGGTGCCGAGCGCGATCTTCGTCATCTGCTCGGTCACCGCGCTGGTGCGCGCGAGCGACGCGCCTTCCGGCAGCTTCGCGCCCGCGAACAGGTACAGCTTGTCCTGCACGGGGATGAAGCCGCCCGGCACCGCGTTGAACAGCAGCGCGGTGGCCGCGAGCAGCGCCGCATACACCGCGAACACCCCGCCGCGCCGTTTCAGCGTGCGCGCGACGACACCGTGATAGCGGTCCGAACTGCGCTCGAAGAAGCGGTTGAACGGATGGAACAGCCAGCCGAATGCGCGGTCGAGCGCGCGCGTGAGCGCATCCTTCGGCGCGCCGTGCGGGCGCAGCAGTTTCGCGGCGAGCGCGGGCGACAGCGTCAGCGAGTTGATCGCGGAGATCACCGTCGAGATCGCGATCGTCACGGCGAACTGCCTATAAAACTGGCCCGTGACGCCCGACATGAATGCCATCGGCACGAACACCGCACACAGCACGAGCGCGATCGCGACGATCGGCCCCGACACCTCGCGCATCGCCTGGTGCGCGGCATCGCGCGGGCTCAACCCCTGCGCGATGTTGCGCTCGACGTTCTCGACGACGACGATCGCATCGTCGACGACGATCCCGATCGCGAGCACGAGCCCGAACAGCGTCAGCGTGTTGATCGAATAGCCGAGCAGATGGAGAAACGCAAACGTGCCGACCACCGACACGGGTACCGCGACGAGCGGAATGATCGACGCGCGCCAGGTCTGCAGGAACAGGATCACGACGAGCACGACCAGCACGACGGCCTCGATCAGCGTGTGCCGCACCGCGCGGATCGATTCGCGCACGAACACGGTCGGATCCCACACGGGGCGATACGCGACGCCGGGCGGGAAACGCTTCGACAGTTCGTCGAGCTTCGCGTAGACGGCCTTCGCGACGTCGAGCGCGTTCGCGCCCGGCGACAGGAAGATGCCGACCACGGCCGAATGCCTGTCGTTGAAATACGAGCGCAGCGTGTAGTCGCCCGCGCCGAGCTCGATGCGCGCGACGTCGGACAGCTTCACGACCTGGCCGTCGTCGCCGTTGCGCAGCACGATGTCGCTGAACTCCTGCACCGTGCGCAGGCGGCCGCGCACGTTGATCGACACGAGGAAGTCGTTCGCCTTCGGCGACGGCTCCGCGCCGAGCTGGCCTGCCGACACCTGCACGTTCTGCTCGCGCACGGCCGCGATCACGTCGCTCGCGGTCAGCCCGCGCGACGCGAGCCGGTTCGGGTCGAGCCACAGCCGCATCGCGTAGTCGCCCGACCCGTACACGCCGACGTCGCCGATGCCGGTGAGCCGCGACAGCTCGTCCTTCACGCGCAGCGTCAGGTAGTTGCGCAGGTACAGCGAGTCGCGGCTGTTGTCCGGCGAGTAGAGGCTCACGTACATCAGCGGCGTCGGCGACTGCTTCTGCGTCGTCACGCCGTACTGGCGCACCTCGTCGGGCAGGCGCGACAGCGCCTGGCTCACGCGGTTCTGCACGCGCACGGCGGCCGTGTCGGGATCGACGCCCTGCAGGAACGTGACGACGACCTGCAGGCTGCCGTCCGACCCGGCAACCGACTTCATGTACATGATGCCTTCGACGCCGTTGATCGCTTCCTCCAGCGGTTCGGCGACCGATTCGGCGATTTCCTTCGGGTTTGCGCCCGGGTACGTCGCACGCACGACGACGCTCGGCGGCACGACTTCCGGGTATTCGCCGGCCGGCAGCATCGGAATCGAGATCAGGCCGATCGCGAAGATGACGATCGACAGCACGACCGCGAAGATCGGCCGGTCGATGAAGAATCGGGAGAAGTCCATCACATGTCTCCCGTCATTGCGCGGCCGGCGCGCGCGGGCAGCGCCTTCGGCTTCACCTGAGCGCCCGGATAGTAGATCCGCTGCACGCCGTCGACGACCACGCGGTCGCCCGCCTGCAGCCCCTTCTCGACGATCCGCTCGCCCTCGAGCTCGCGGCCGATCGTCACGTCGCGCCGCAGCGCCTTGTCGCCGGGGCCGATCACGTACACGTACTTGCGGTCCTGGTCGGTGAGCACGGCCTTGTCGTCGACGAGCAGCGCATCCTCGTCGCGGCCACTGACGAGCTGCACGCGCGCATACAGGCCCGGCGTGAACGTGTGGTCCGCGTTCGTCAGCCGCACGCGCGCGCGGATCGTGCCGGTTTGCGGGTCGAGCCGGTTGTCGAGAAAGTCGACGGTGCCCGCGTGCAGGAAACCCGTCTCGTTCGCAAGACCCACGCGCACCGGATCGGCGCCGATCGCGCGATGCTTCGGATCGGCCCGCCGCGCGTTGTAGCGCAGGTAGCTCTGCTCGTCGCAGTCGAAATACACGTAGACCGGATCCTGCGACACGACGGTTGTCAGCAGCGTGTCGTCCGCGCGTGCAAGGTTGCCGACCGTCGCGACCGCGCGGCCGACGCGGCCCGCGATCGGCGCGCGCACTGCGGTGAAGCCGAGATTGAGTCTGGCATCGGCAACTGCCGCGTCGGCCGCCTGCAGGTCCGCACGCGCCTGCTCGGCGGTGGCGCGCGCGTTGTCGAGCTCTTCCTGCGACGTCGCATGCGCATCGATCAGCGTCTGCACGCGCTTGAGCTGTACGTTCGCGAGGCTCGCGGCCGCGCGGGCCCGCTGCTGCTGCGCGTTCGCGCGGTCGAGCGCGATCCGGTACGGGCGCGGGTCGATCTCGAACAGCAGCGCGCCCTGCGCGACGAGATCGCCCTCCTTGTAGGCGACGCGCTGCAGATAGCCGCTTACGCGCGGCCGCAGTTCGACCGCGTCGACCGCTTCGACGCGACCGTTGAATTCATCAGCGAGGCGGACCGTGCGCGGCGCGACGGTTGCAACGCCGACTTCGGGAAGGGGATGGGCCGACGACGCGTCTTTGCCGTCGTGACAGCCCGACAACGCCAGCAGCAGTGCGCAAGTGGCGCCGAAAGGCGACGCCCTGCGTAGGGGTAAGGAGAACATGATGCCTCACGACAGGTTAAACTGCCGCGCAGCATAAAAGTTGAAGTTAACTTCAAGTCAAGCTTTTCCCGGAGAAGATCATGGGTACCCCGGAAGAACCGAAATGGCCGCTGATGTCGATCCGCGAAGTGGCCGCGCGCAGCGGCGTGCCGGCGTCGACGCTGCGGTTCTACGAGACGCGCGGGCTCATCAAGTCGCACCGGAACGGCTCGAGCCATCGCCACTATTCGCGCACGGTGCTGCGGCTGATCGCGTTCATCGTGTTCGCGCAGAAGATCGGCTATTCGCTCGACGAGATCGCCGAGCAGCTCGTCAGCCTCCCCGAGGACACCGCGCCGAGCAACAAGGACTGGCAGCGGTTGTCGCGCGGCTGGAAGCAGCGCGTCGCGAGCCGGATCGAGGAGCTGCAGCGGCTCTACATCAACCTCGACGAATGCATCGGCTGCGGCTGCCTGTCGCTGAAGCGCTGCAAGCTGACCAACCCTGAAGACCGCGCGGGCCGCAACGGGCCCGGCGCGCGGCGCTGGCTCGGCGACAAGCCGCCTACGGATATCGAATGATGCATGGTCCGGGCACGGCGCGTAATGGCGCGCGGAACGCTGTGAGCGAACCGGGGCTGGTTGCCGCGACGTGACCGCGCGCATCGTGCGCGCGGCGCTCAGTCGCCTATGATGTTGAGCGCGGCGGCGAGCACGGCCTGCTTGAACGCGTCCCGCTGCGTCGGCAGCGACGTGAACCCCAGCATCATGTGGCTGTACGACACCGTCGTGCCGATCGCGCTCGCGATCATGAAGAACAGCACGTTCGGATCGACCGCGCGGATCGCGCCGGCCTGCACGGCGTCCGACAGCAGCGGAAACATCACCTCGTGATACGGCCGCACGAGCCGCTCCTGCAGCCGGTCGAGCCGCATGCCCACTTCGGTCGCCGCGGTCGAGAAGAACATGCCGATGTCGGGCTCGTCGAACTCGTGATCGACGCACAGCTCGAGCGCGCGCCGCACGCGGTCGCGATGCGGCAATGACGACGTGCGCAACGCACGCAGCGCGTCGAACATCGGCGTAGCCAGGTCGACGATCTGCTCGACGACGGCCAGCCACAACGTTTCCTTCGTCCCGAAATGATGGGCGATCAGCGCCGCGTCGACGCCCAGTTCGCGCGCGACCTCGCGCACGCTCGTCGCGTCGTAGCCCCGCTTCGCGAACGTGCGGCGCGCGGCCCGCAATATCACGTCCGGACCGACGGACGCATCCGCCAGCGGCCGCCCGCGCGTACGCCGCTTCGACGGCGCGCGCTCAGTGACTTCAGCCACGTTTTCCTGCTCCCCTTGAATGGTTCGAATGCCCGTGTTCGGGCCCCGGTCTCACGTCGGCGAAACCGGGCTGCCTGCCCCCGCTCCGTTGACACGCGAAGCCGGGAAGCGCTAGGATCATACATTATTCATCACGCGATGATTTATTCATGACAACCCCTACGCGCATCGTCATCGTCGGCGGCGGGATCGCCGGGCTGCAGCTCGCGACCCGCCTGGGCGAGCGCCTCGGCCGGTCCGGGCGTGCGCAGATCACCGTCGTCGACCGCAGTTCGACCCATATCTGGAAGCCGATGCTGCACACGATCGCGGCCGGCACACGCGACGTCCAGCAGCAACAGGTGATCCTCCTCGCCCATGCACGCGACCACGGCTACGCGTACCAGCCCGGCGAACTGAAGGGGCTCGATCGTGCGCGCCGCCGCGTGCAGCTCGGCGAGATCCGCTCGCAGGACGGCGATGTGGTGATCGAGGCCCGCGAACTCGAATACGACGTGCTGATCCTCGCGCTCGGCAGCCAGGCGAACGATTTCGGCGTGCCGGGCGTGCGCGAGCACTGCTACTTCATCGACAGCCAGCAGCAGGCCGAAACCTTCAACGAAGCGTTGAGGATGCGCGTGTTCCGCAGCATCGCGCGCGACGAGCCGTTTCGCGTCGCGATCGTCGGCGCGGGCGCAACGGGCGTGGAACTCGCGGCGGAGTTGAGCCGCTTGCTGGAAGTGGCGCAGGCGTATGGCGACGCGACGGTGCGCGAGCGGCTGCAGCTGACGCTGCTCGAAAGCGGCCCGCGCATCCTCGCCGCGTTTCCGCCGAAAATTTCCGCGTCGGCGCAGCGGCGGCTCGAACAGATCGGCTTTCAGGTGCTGACATCGACGCGCGTCACGTCGGCCGACGCGAGCGGCTTCCACTACGGCGACGGTTCGTTTGCCGAAGCAGATTTGATGGTCTGGGCGGCCGGCGTGAAGGCGCCCGATTTCCTGCAGGCGCTGGGCGGGCTCGACACGAACCGCGCGAACCAGATCGTCGTCGGACCCACGCTGCAGGCAACGAGCGACGAGCGACGAGCATGTATTCGCGATCGGCGATTGCGCGAGCCTGCTGCCCGACGGCCACGAACGGCCGCTGCCGCCGACCGCGCAGGTCGCGACGCAGCAGGCCGAGCATCTCGCGAAGCACCTGCCCGCATGGCTCGACGGCCAGCCGATTCCGCCGTTCGCGTTCCACGATTTCGGCGCGCTCGTGTCGATCAGCGACTACGACGCGTTCGGCACGCTCGGGCAGTTCGGGTTCTTCCGCGGCGGCTTCATCCAGGGGCGTTTCGCGCAGTTCAGCCACCTGATGCTCTACCGGCGGCACCAGCAGGCGCTGCACGGCTTCTCCAAGGCGACCCTGCTGTGGATCGCCGAACGGATCAACGGCTGCGTGCAGCCGCGCATCCGCCTGTCGTGATACCGCGTCGCGGTGTCGCGTAACGTTTCGAGGAAAGCAGACATGAACGACAGTGCAGCGCCCTGGCTCATGACCGTCGCCGCGATCGGCAGCTTCGACATGCCGTCCTTATCGTGGGGCATACCGCGGCGACGCGGCGTCACGCGCGACCGGCTGCCGACGTGGGACGCGACGAGCCGGCCGACCATCAGCGTACTCGAGCGGCCCACGGCCGACACCGTGATGATTTCGTGGTGCGATGCGTGCACCGGGCATTACGGCTACCAGAAGTGGCGGCTGTTCACGACGCGCAAGCGCGGCGTCTGCGCGCTGTCGGGGCGGTCGATCGAGATCGGCGCCAGCGTCTATGCGCCGCAATTGCTCGGCTCGACGCCGGGCAACGCCGCCGCGATGGTGCTGGCGGCGTGCATCGACGAAACCTGCACCGCTTGAGGTCAGCTCGACGCAGCCTGACCGGCGCCGTAGGCCGGATCGCTGTTCTGCCGTTCCAGTTCGGCATCGAGATGCGCGGCATGCACTTGCGCCTCGGCTTCCGACATCAGCTCGCCTTCCCACTTCGCGACCACCGCGCTGGCGATCGAGTTGCCCACCGCGTTCGTGGCCGAGCGGCCCATGTCGAGGAACGTGTCGACGCCGAGAATCAGCAGCAGCCCGGCTTCCGGGATGTTGAACTGGTGCAGCGTCGCCGCGATCACGACGAGCGATGCGCGCGGCACGCCGGCCATCCCCTTCGACGTCAGCATCAGGATCAGCAGCATCGTGACCTGCGTGCCGAGCGACAGGTGGATGTTGTAGGCCTGCGCGATGAACAGCGACGCGAACGTGCAGTACATCATCGAGCCGTCGAGGTTGAACGAATAGCCCATCGGCATCACGAAGCTCGCGATCTTGCGCCGCACGCCGAAACGGTCGAGCGCGTCGAGGATCTTCGGATACGCGGCCTCGGAGCTCGCGGTCGCGAACGACAGCATGAACGCTTCCTTGATCAGCACGAGCAGCTTGAACACGCGGCGGCCGAGGAACAGCAGCCCGGCGGCGACGAGCGTGGCCCACAGCAGCACGAGGCTCACGTAGAAGTCGCCCATGAACACCGCGAACTTCAGCAGGATCGACAGCCCGTTGATCGCCACCGTCGACGCCATCGCGGCCATCACCGCGAGCGGCGCGAGCTTCATCACGTAGCCGGTGATCTTGAGCATCACGTGCGACAACTGGTCGATCGCGGCGACGAGGATCTTGCCGCGCTCGCCGAGCGCCGACAGCGCAACGCCGAAGAACAGCGAGAACACGACGATCTGCAGGATCTCGTTGTTCGCCATCGCCTCGGCGAACGACTTCGGCACCATGTGGCCGACGAAATCCTTCAGCGTGAACTTGGACGTCGCGAGATGCGCGGACGCGCCGATGTCCGGCAGCGGCAGGCCGAGGTTCTCGCCGGGCCGCAGCAGGTTCGCCATCAGCAGCCCGAGCAGCAGCGAGATCAGCGACGCGGTGACGAACCAGCCGAGCGCCTTCACGAACACGCGCCCGACGGACGACGCATCGCCCATGTGCGCAATGCCGACGACGAGCGTCGAAAACACCAGCGGGCCGATCACCATCTTGATCAGCCGCAGGAACACATCGGACACGAGCGAGATGTAGCCGGCGATTTCCGCAGCGGACTGCTTGTCCGGAAACTGCGTGAAGATCAGGTAGCCGATGAAGATGCCGGCCGCCATCGCGAGCAGGATCCAGCCTGCCGCAGACATTCGTTTGTTCATAACGGGATTCGTCGCAGGGTGAAGAGGTTGACGGATGAAAGGCGCGCGTCCGGCGCGGTGCCAGCACGCGCGCGCGGCAAGCCGGTCGTACGCGGAATGCCACGCACAGGCGCCGATCGGACTTGCAGATGTCCGCGAACGGACGCACTGCCGCCGTCGCGGCCTTCGCGGAAACGCGAATGCGGGCGGCGGCGGTTCAGCGTGATGCGATCAGGTCAGTAGCCGATCGCCGATCCGGCCGGACGGCGCGGATCGTTGTAGCCGTAAATGAAGCCGACGCGCACGTTGCCGGACACGGACGAATCGTTCCCGGAACTCTGGCGGCTCGCCGCTTCGGTGCCCGGCAGACCGACCATGATCAGCTCGGCCGCGCCCCACGGCGTCTGCTCGACCATCTTGTAGCCCATGTTGCGCAGGATCGCGAGCGTGTCGGGCGACAGGCCGTAGGTTTCGTAATAGACCTCGTCGGGCAGCCACTGATGGTGGATGCGCGGCGCGGCGACCGCGTCCTGCGGCGTCATCCCGTAGTCGATCACGTTCAGCACGGTCTGCAGCGTGATCGTGATGATGCGCGACCCGCCCGGCGAACCGACCACCATGAATACCTTGCCGTCCTTCGTCACGATGGTCGGCGCCATCGACGACAGCGGACGCTTGCCCGGTGCGATCGAATTGCGCGTGCCCTGCACGAGGCCGAACAGGTTCTGCGCGCCGACCTTCGTGGTGAAGTCGTCCATCTCGTCGTTCAGGAAGAAGCCCGTGCCCGGCGCGATGACCACGGCGCCGAAGCGGCCGTTGACCGTATAGGTCGTCGATACTGCATTGCCGTCGTGGTCGATGATCGAGTAATGCGTCGTCTCCGGCTTCTCGTGCACGCCGACGCCGGGCTGCACGTCGACCGACGGCGTCGCCGTATCGGCATGGATGCTCTTGCGGATTTGAGCCGCGTATTCCTTGCTCGTCAGCTTCGCGATCGGATTGTCGATGAAGTTCGGATCGCCGAGCAGCGTGTTGCGGTCCTCGTACGCGTGCCGCATCGCTTCGGTCATGTAGTGGACCGACGCCGCGGAGTGATAGCCCAGCTTGCGCAGGTCATACCCTTCGAGGATGTTCAGCGTCTCGCACATCGTCACGCCGCCCGAGCTCGGCGGCGGCGCCGACACGAACTCGTAGCCGCGGTACGTGCACTTCAGCGGGGCCATGTCCTCGGCCCGGTAGGACGCGAAATCGGCCGCCGTGATCAGGCCGCCCGCCTGCTTCGACGCCGCCTCGACGATCTTCGGGATCGCGCCGTGATAGAACGCGTCGGGCCCCTGCTCCGCGATCCGCTCCAGCGTGCGGGCCAGGTCCTTCTGCACCAGCCGGTCGCCCGGCTGCAGCGGCGTGCCGTCGGGCCGCAGGAAGATGCGGGCCGCGTCAGGGTCCTTCCTGAAGCGGTCGATCGTCGTGTCGAGGATGTCCGTATCGCCGCGCGTCAGGATGAAGCCGTCGCGCGCGAGACGGATCGCGGGCGCCATCACCTGCTTGCGCGTCAGCTTGCCGTATTTGCGCTGCGCGAGATCGAGGCCGGCGACCGTGCCCGGCACGCCGACGGCGCGATAGCCGTACAGGCTTTCGCCCGGGCGCACGTTGCCCGACGCGTCGAGATACATGTTCGCCGTGGCCGCGGCCGGCGCGGTCTCGCGGAAATTGATGAAGCGGTCGCGGCCGTCGGCCAGGTGCACGGTCATGAAGCCGCCGCCGCCGATGTTGCCGCAGCACGGATTGGTCACCGCCTGCGCGTAACCGACCGCCACCGCCGCGTCCACCGCGTTGCCGCCTTGCTTCAGGATGTCGACGCCGATCTGCGACGCGAAGTGCTGCGATGACACGACCATGCCGTTCTTCGCTTCAACTGCGGGATCCGAAGCGGCGAACGCGCACACGCTCAAAGCCGACAACAGGGTGAGTACGACGAGCCGCCTCATGCGGAATCCTCCAGACAAATTACCGGACCATGCCGGGATGCGCCGCCGCCTCATCGCGTGCGAACGCTGCCGATCCGGCATGTAATAAACGGTACATTCCGGCGAGGCCGCGATCATAGCACTCGCTTTTTTTCATCAAAACCTAGGGTTACTACTGAATTTGGAGCGAATGTGCGCGGAAACACTACCGGGCAAATGTTCGTTTCATTACATTGATGGGCGGGGCCATCTGGCCGAGCGATGCGTCCCTCTAATTTTGGCCCGCGCGCGGCCCACCGCACGTCGATCGGCTAACATGCGTGGGGTCCCGGCAGACGCACGTCTGCCGTTTGTCATTCAGATAAGAGAGTTGGAGTGCCCGATGGGGACGAGCATCAGGGCGTTGCTGTTATCCCAGATGGATAGCTTCACGCCGTCGGAACAGAAGGTTGCGCAGGCGTTGCTGGATCGCTATCCGAGCCTCGGCCTCGGGCCGATCGCGAGCTTCGCGAAGCAGGCTGAAGTCAGCGATCCGACCGTGTTCCGCTTTGTCGGCCGGATCGGCTTTCCGAATTACTCGTCGTTCCAGCAGGCGCTGTACGACGAGATCGACACGGCAATGAATTCGCCGCTCGCGCGAATGGATGCGTTCCATTCGGAAACGGGCCTGCGCGACAGCCATTCGGCGATTTTCCAGCGGCTGTCCGAGTCGCTCGCGACCACGATCGAAGGGCTCGACGCGGCCGCGTTCGACGCAGCCGTGGCGCTGCTGGCCGATCCGGACGTCCGCATCTTCTGCGGCGGCGGGCGCTACACGGCGCCGCTCGCGTCGCTGTTTTCGTTCACGCTGACCTATGCGCGCCCGCACGTGCAGTACGTCGAACCTAACGTGAATCTCGCGTCGGTCGCACTGACCGACATGGGGCGCAACGACGTACTCGTCATCTTCGACTTTCGCCGCTACCAGAAAGACAGCATCCGCTTCGCGCAGGCCGCGCACCGGCTCGGCACGCGGATCCTGCTGATCACCGACGAATGGATGTCGCCGATCGGCAAGTTCGCGGAGATCGTGCTGCGGATCCACGGGCGCCCGTTCGCGATGCTGCAGACCAATGTGCCGGCGCTGGCGCTCGCGGAAGCGCTGGTGATCGGCGTAACGAACCAGTTACCGGAACTGGCGCGGCAGCGGATGGAGAAGATCGAGCATCTCAATACCGGGGGATCGATCTGGACGCCAACCAGCGCGATCTGCCCGAATGACGATCGCTCGCCATTCGGGTGCGGGCGTCAGCTCTCGACGTCCTCGAGGCTGAACACCTCGGTCTTGTCGTTATACGAGAAGACTTCGCCGTAACGGCCCCAGTCGATCACTGCGTCGAGCGTTTCCTCGGCCGCCTCGTCCGACAGGAAATCCTCGAGCTCCTGCTCGAAGCGCACCCGCGGCGCACGATGGCCCGGACGCTCGTTCAGCACCTTCCTGATCCGTGCGGCGAGCGGCACGTGCTTCAGCAAGTGATCCGCGAACATCAGCTTGCGCTCCTGCGTGCCGAATTCCGCGAACACGCGAGCGGGCGGCGTCAGGAACACGTCGCCTTCCCGCACGTCCGCGAAACCGAGGTACTGCAGCACTTCGGCGATCGGGAACAGATCGTCGACTTCCAGATGCAGCGTGCGTGCGATTTCCGGCATGTCCGCGCGGCCGTGGTACGGCGCCATCGCGAGGGTTTCGATCAGGCCGGCCATCAGGTTGGTCGACACCTGCGGCAGCCAGCTGCCGAGCTCGAGCCCCTTCTTCGTCGCCTCGCCGGTCTGGCGGGCCGTCATCTTCGCGTAGATGTCGTCGACGAGCTTGCGGAAATCAGTGTCGAGCCGGTTGCGCGGGTGCTTGAACGGCACCTTGATCTCGGCAATCACGCGGCCCGGGTTCGACGACAGCACGAGGATCCGGTCGCACATGAACACGGCTTCCTCGATGTTGTGCGTGACGATCAGAACCGACTTGATCGGCATCCGCCCCTGTGTCCACAGGTCGAGCAGATCGGTACGCAGCGTTTCGGCCGTCAGCACGTCGAGCGCGGAGAACGGCTCGTCCATCAGCAGGATCGTCGGATCGACGACGAGCGCGCGCGCAAAGCCCACGCGCTGGCGCATGCCGCCCGACAGCTCGCGCGGATACGCGTTCTCGAAACCGTCGAGACCGATCAGGTCGATCGCGGCCAGCGCGCGCTCGCGCCGCTCGCGCGCGCCGACGCCGAGCGCCTCGAGGCCGGCCTCCACGTTCTGCAGCACGGTGAGCCATGGAAACAGCGCGAAGGTCTGGAACACCATCGCGACGCCTTCGGCCGGGCCGCGCAGCGGCTGGCCGAGGTAGGTCACTTCACCGCCGGTCGGTTCGATCAGGCCGGCGATGATTCGCAGCAGCGTCGACTTGCCCGAGCCCGAACGGCCGAGCAGCCCGACGATCTCGCCTTCGCGCAGCGACAGGTTCGCGTCGTCGAGCACGAGCAGTTCGCCCTGCGACTTGTTGAAGCCGCGGTTCACATGCTCGACGCGCAGGATTTCCTCGCCGAGGCGCGGCGGCTGCAGCGGCTGCGATGTCTTGACAGGGGCGTTGATAACGGTCGAATTTTGCATCGCGCTTACTCTCAATCGAGACGGAGCCGGGATTCCGCATAGGCGTACATCGGACGCCACAGCAGACGGTTGAACAGGGTAACGAACAGGGACATCACCGCGATGCCCAGGATGATCTTCGGGAAATCGCCGGCGGCAGTCATCTGCGCGATGTACGCGCCGAGGCCGTGCGCGACGACCTTCGTGTCGCCCCACTGCACGAACTCGGACACGATGCTCGCGTTCCACGCGCCGCCCGATGCGGTGATCGCGCCGGTCACGTAGTACGGGAAGATGCCGGGCAGGACCGCCTGCCGCCACCACTGCCAGCCGCGGATGCGGAAATTCTTCGTCGCTTCCTTATAGTCGTTCGGATAGGACATCGCACCGGCGATCACGTTGAACAGGATGTACCACTGCGTGCCGAGCACGATCAGCGGCGACAGCCAGATATCCGCATTCAGGCGGAAGTGGACGATCACGATCACGAACACCGGGAACAGCAGGTTCGCCGGGAACGCGGCGAGGAACTGCGCGAGCGGCTGGATCTTCTCGGCCAGCGCGGGGCGCAGCCCGATCAGCACGCCGAGCGGCACCCAGATCACCGACGCGATCGCGATCAGCACCATCACGCGCAGCAGCGTGATGAGCCCGAGCACGAGCACGTGCCCGACTTCGCCCATCGTCACGCCGGTCGCGACGAAGCTGACGACGCGCCACACGACGTACGCCGTCAGCACGATCACGAACGCGCCCCACACGATGTCGCCGATACGCGACGAGCGGCGTGCCGACGCACTGCGCGAGCGCGTGCCCTTCAGCGACGGCAGGCGCAGCGGAATCCGCGCGGCCTGCGACAGCAGCCAGCCGGCCGGCACGAGCAGTTGATGAATCAGGTGCGTACGGCGCAGCATGGCGAGCAGCCACGATTGCGGCGCATCGCCGGACGCGGTGTTCTCCATCCGGAACTTGTCGGCCCACGCGACGAGCGGGCGAAACAGGAACTGGTCATAAGCCAGGATCACGATCGACATCGCGACGATCACCCAGCCGACCGCGCCGATATTCCTGGCCGAGATCGCCTGCGCGAGATACGCGCCGATCCCCGGCAGCGTGATCGTCTGGTTGCCGACGGTGATCGCCTCCGACGCGACGACGAAGAACCAGCCGCCCGACATCGACATCATCATGTTCCAGATCAGGCCCGGCATCGAGAACGGCACCTCGAGCTTCCAGAAGCGCTGCCACGGCGTCAGGTGAAAGCCGCGCGACACTTCGCTCAGGTCGCGCGGCACCGTGCGCAGCGACTGGTAGAAGCTGAACGTCATGTTCCATGCCTGGCTCGTGAAGATCGCGAAGATCGCCGCGAGTTCGGCGCCGAGCACGCGGCCCGGGAACAGCGCGAGGAAGAACGTGACCGTGAACGAGATATAGCCGAGCACCGGCACCGACTGCAGGATGTCGAGGATCGGGATCAGCACCATGCCCGCACGTCGACTTTTCGCGGCGAGCGTGCCGTAGACGAGCGTGAACGCGAGCGACGCGACCATCGCGGCCAGCATCCGCAGCGTGGTGCGCAACGCGTATTCGGGCAGGTTCGACGGATCGAGCGAGATTTTCTGCGTCTGGAGCACGCCGATCGGCGCCATCGTCTGATGGAAGCCGACGATCGCCATCGCCAGCAGGCAGATGATCAGCGGAAACGCGACGGCATCCCAGCGGTTGGGGAGCACGCGCCACGCCGAGGCGTGCGCGGTGCGGTTCGGATCGAAACTGATGTCCATCGGTAGCGTCTTGTGTCGGATTGAAATTCGATGGGGCCGGCCGCGGGCCGGGCGTTGCGTCGGCCCGCGCCGCTGCCGACCGGCAGGATCAGCTCGACGGGCAGCAGCTGCACGATGCCGAACGCGACGGCGCCGCTCGACACGAGCACGCCGAACAGGTTCCGGAGGCCCGACCAGACGACCGCAAGGTGCGGGTCGAGCGAATGCGTGCAGATGACGGTCTCGACCGCGTTCGCGGTGCCGTGAAAGCCGTTCACGAATTCGAAGCCGAGCGCGATCAGCAGCGCGACGACGAGCAGCACGAACGGCAGGACCGAGCTTTCCCGGACCGGACCGAGGTCGGCGCTCAGGTGAATCGCGATATGGACGATGCCGCAGGCAACGATCAGGAAAAACAGCGCGAAACTGAGGGTGCGCGTGCGGTGGCGGACCGCGCCGCTGGTTTCCGTTGCCGCGAGATTCGGCATGAAGTGGCTCCGGATAGGTGACTCGGTGTCGCAGGCTATCGGGCGGCCATGACGCAAATGTGACGTATCGATTACAGGACATTAACAAGTCATCGTTCGGCATCCCGACGGCCGCCTTGCGCGGCCGCCGGCACCGGTGGCCGAATTCGCATATCGCGGGAATAAAACCGTCGCCGTGCCGGTATGGCACACGAAGGCGCCGGTTTATTCCAGGACGATCCGGCCGTCCCGTTTCGTCATACGATTGCGAGGCTCCCATGTCTTCATCCAATCCCACCCGCCCGTCGCGCCGCAAGGCCCTGCAGTGCATGGCCTTCGGCGGCCTCGGCACGCTGTTTACGCTGTCGGGCGGCATCCTGACGCCGTTCGACCTCGCGCTCGCGCAGACCGGCGACGCGCGCCCGGCCGACGCGGGCCGGCCGCTGTTCGTGCAGATCAGCGACACGCACATCGGCTTCAACAAGGATGCCAACCCCGACGTGTCGGCCACGCTGCGGCAAACGATCGAACTCGTCAACGGGATGCCGGCGATGCCCGCGCTGACCATCCATACCGGCGACATCACGCACCTGTCCAAGCCGGAGGAATTCGACCACGCGTCGCAACTGCTGTCCGCGCTGCGCGTGCCGGAACTGCATACGGTGCCCGGCGAGCACGACGTCACCGACGGTTCGGGCGCCGAATATTTCAGCCGGTTCGGCAAGGCCTCGGACAACCGCGGCTATTACAGCTTCGATCACGCGGGCGTGCACTTCATCGGCCTCGTCAACGTGATGCATTTCAAGCCGAACGGGCTCGGCAGCTTCGGCGACGACCAGCTCGCGTGGCTCGCGCAGGATCTGAAGGGCCGCTCGTCGAGCACGCCGATCGTCGTGTTCTCCCACATGCCGATGTGGACCATCTACGAGCCGTGGGGCTGGGGCACCGGCGATGCGCCGCAGACGATGGCGCTGCTGCGCCGCTTCGGCTCGGTCACCGTGCTGAACGGGCACATCCACCAGATCGTGTCGAAGGTCGAAGGCAACGTGACGTTCCACACCGCGCGCTCGACCGCATTCCCGCAGCCGACGGCCGGCAACGGCCCGGGCCCCGTGCCGCTCACGGTGCCGCGCGAGCAGTTGCCGAAGATGCTCGGCGTGACGACGGTGGAGTTCGCCGGCCACCCGGCCGCGTCGGCGCTGCACGACGCGACGCTCGCCTGATTTGCATAAGGAGACCGACATGACCCGCTGCAAGCAACCAAAAATCATCGCCGCGCTGATCCTGTGCGCGGCCGCCGCCGGCACGCCGCTCGCCGCATTCGCGCAGGGCCCGGACGGCCCGCTGGTCACGATCCGCAACTTCATGTTTTCGCCGATGTCGACCACGATCAAGGCCGGCACGACGATCACGTGGAAGAACCTCGACGCGGAGCCGCACACCGTCGTCAACGACGCCGGCATCTTTCATTCGAAGGCCCTCGACCAGGACGAGACGTACTCGTTCCGCTTCGACAAGCCGGGCGTCTACAAGGTGTTCTGCGGGATTCATCCGTACATGAAGGAGACGATCACCGTCGAATGAAGCGGCCCGCCACGAAACGCGCGGACGAACGGCGGGCGGCGGCCGCCTACAATGGCCATCGTCCCATTCGCCCGCGTGGCAAACGGAGCCGCCCATGCCCAGGATCGACCTCAGCACCGTGCCCGAACGCCGCGGCAGCGGCTATCCGCAGCCGTTCGACGCGCCGTGCGCGCAGCGCATCCGCCAGCGCCTCGGCGACGCCGGCGGGTTGCGCGATTTCGGCGTCAACCTGATGCACGTGCCGCTGGGCGGCTGGTCGAGCCAGCGCCACTGGCATTCCGCCGAAGACGAATTCGTGTACGTGCTCGAAGGCGAACTCGTGATGATCGAGGACGGCGGCGAGACCGTGCTGCGCGCGGGCGACTGCGCGGCGTTTCCGAAAAACTCCGGCAACGGCCACCACCTGATCAACCGGTCGGATGCGGTCGCCGTCTATCTCGAGGTCGGCTCGCGCTCGCCGGACGACGTGATCACCTGCCCCGACATCGACATGATGAGCCCGAGCAGCGACGGCCGGTTCCTGCACAAGGACGGCACACCGTACCCGGACGCGTGACGCCCGCCGCACCGCGGCGCATGCCTGCCGATGCGCAGCCGTCGATCCCCCGCCGCCGATCGCCTACACTGAATCGAACTGTTCGGATCCGACCCACCGTCACACGCAGCGAGGCAAGTCATGACCGCGAGCCAGCCGACACGAATGGATCTCCCCGGGCAAGTCGTGCTCGTGCTCCAGGGCGGCGGCGCGCTGGGCGCGTACCAGCTCGGCGTGTTCCAGGCGATGGACGAAGCCGGCATTCGGCCCGACTGGGTGGTCGGCACGTCGATCGGCGCGATCAACGCTGCGCTGATTGCCGGGAATCCGCCGGAGCGGCGCTACGAAAAGATGCTGGCGTTCTGGCAGCGCGTGACCGAACGGACCCGCTTCGACGTACCCGCGCTGCTGCCCGGCTGGGACAAGATGCTGGCCGAGCTGATGATCATCGGCGGCGGCATCGCGGGATTCTTCCAGCCCAATCCGGCATCGTGGCTCGGCCCGATGGTCCGCCTCGGCGTCGATCGCGCGTCGTACTACCGGATCGCGCCGCTGCGCGACACGCTCGCGTCGCTGATCGATCCCGGCCTGCTGAGCGCGGGCCACCCACGCCTGACCGTCAGCGCGGTCAATGCGTGCACGGGCACGATGCGCTATTTCGATTCGCGCGACACGCACCTGGGAATCGACCACATCATGAGCTCGGGCGCGCTGCCGCCCGCGTTCCCGGCGATACGGATCGACGGCGAGCCGTATTGGGATGGCGGCGTGTATTCGAATACGCCGGTCGAGGTCGTGCTCGACGACAATCCGCGCCGGAGCTCGATCATCTTCTCGGTACAAGTGTGGAATCCGGCCGGCCCGGAGCCCGAGAGCATCTGGCAGGTGTCGGAACGCCAGAAGGACATCCAGTACGCGAGCCGCACCGACAGCCACATCGCGCGCCAGCAGCAGATCCACCGGCTGCGCCACGTGATCCGCGAACTGGTCCGGCACGTGCCGGAAGCCGAACGCGCGTCGCCGGCCGTGCGCCGGCTCGCCGCGTGGGGGTGCGAAACCACGATGCACCTGATCAAGCTCGCGGCACCGCGGCTCGACGGCGACAATCAGCTGAAGGACATCGATTTCACGCCGGCCGGCATCGCGGCCCGCCGGCAGGCCGGCTACGACGCCGCGAAACGGGCCATCGCCGCCCGTCCGTGGGACTTGCCGATGGACCCGACGGAAGGATTGAGCGTATTCGATCCGGACGCACCGCCGGTTGCTGAAAAACCGGCATGACGTGCGGCGTCGCATCGCGCGCCGATCGCAACTGCGCGACCAGGCGCGCGCGATCGGCTTCGCCCACCTCGACCTCGGCGACGCCGCCGGACGCATGCTGTCCGACCACGTAGCCGCGCGCAGGGATCGATGTCGATGTGCGGATGGACGCTGCGCTGGCTGTCGCGATGTTCATGGAGACGCTCCCGGCAACGCTGTCATCCTGAACCGCGCGCGCCCGACCGGGAAACGAATTTATCTCGCCGATTCCTGCATTTTTTCGATCGATCCATCCGCCGCGGATATCGCACGCACGCTCACTGCCCCACCGTGCGCATTCCGGGCGCGGTTCCGGCGACGACCGGACATGATTGCGGCAACGCCTGGCCGAACAGCGCGGCCAGCCCGCAAGCGGACGTGAACATGCCGAGATTGTCGTGCCCGACGCCCGGCACTTCGACGACCTGCTGCGCGAGATCGTCCGGATGCCGCTTCTTCAGGTAGTCGAAATACGCAAGCCCGCGCGCGAGCCGGTATGGCCCTTGCGCCATCGCGGCGCACGAGCGGTCGATGAAATGCGTGTACGGGTTCGTGTCGGCCTGCCCGAGCAGGTACACGACATGGCGCGCGACGTAGCGCGCTTCGAGTTCGCGCACGTCCTGCGACGCGACGTAAGGCGGCGCTGACTTCAGCCCGTATTTCCATTCCGTCGCACGCGGGCAGGCTCCGCCCGCGATTGCGTCGGCGTCCGGCCGTTCGTCGTCGAAATACAGGTAGCTCGACGGGTTCGCGACCACATAGCGCACGGCGATGCCGGCCCGCACCAGCGCATCGCCTTCGCGCCCGGCCACCGCGTAGCGCTGCAGCAATTGCGCGCCGGCCGAATGACCGATCACGACCACGGTCGACAGCGCGGGGTACAGGCTGCGATCGGCGAAATGCGCGAGCAACGCATCGAGTGCGGCGAACGAACTGGCCGGGCCCGGCTGGCGTGCCGGTTCGCCGCCCTTCCATCCTTCCTGGGTCCAGGCCAGCGTCTGCGCGGGCAGCGAGAACGCGCGCGTATCGGCGCGCGTCAGGAACTGCGGGGCGACGACCATCGTGCCCTGCCCGGCCGCGCCAGCCTTCTCGACGACCTTGAGCCCCGACGCATAGTACGCGTCGGCATTTCGCAGTGTGCCGTGAATCACGATGAAGACACGCGTGACGTCGGGCGCGGCCTGGTCGAGCGGATGATCGGCGTAGACGGGCAGCATCGCGCTGCCCTGCGGCGTAGCGACGGTTACACGCTGGTCGGCGACGGCCTTGACCGGGGCCTCGAGACGTTCGCGCTGCGTCGCGGCATCGGCCGGACGCGCGCCGCCCAGCACACCGATTACGGCACAGGCTGCCGCGAGCGGGATCGCGTATGACAGGGTTCGGGCGGCCGGCAGCACGCGCGAGCGCCGGATTGTTGCAAAGGCGACGGAAATGAGTGACATGGCGACGGACCGGGTTGCGGGTATGACTTTAACGGCGATGGTCGCAGAATCCGTCGCGCGCTGCCGGCCCGTTGCGGAAAGCGGTTCGGTCGGCCGGTTCTGCGCCATGTTCGGCGTCGACTCGCGCTTCACCCTAAGCACGCTGCATTCGCCGTACGATCGCGGCCAGTTCGCCGATATGCGCGGTCACCGCCTGCTTGCCCGCGCGCGTCCATGCGTCGAACGACGTCATCCCGCTCACCGCGCCGACAAACGACACACCGGCGCGCTCGGCCGCCTGCGCGTCCACCGCATGGTCGCCCACGTAGATCGCCGCCGCGGCCGGCAAGCCGAGCCGCGCCAGCGCCAGTTCGAGCCCTTCCGGATCCGGCTTGTGACGCTGCACGTCTTCTCCGCCGATCAGCACGTCGACCAGCGACTGCAATCCGTTCAACGCGAGGATTGCGTCGATCCGGTAACGAAACTTCGACGAAACGATCGCGACCGCGAGACCCTGCTCGCGCAGACGCGCGAGCAGCGGCGGGACTTCGGGGTAGATGCGGGTGCCGTGCACCATGATCTCGTCGGCG
This sequence comes from Burkholderia sp. JP2-270, assembly GCF_003233675.1. Taxonomy (NCBI): domain Bacteria; kingdom Pseudomonadati; phylum Pseudomonadota; class Betaproteobacteria; order Burkholderiales; family Burkholderiaceae; genus Burkholderia; species Burkholderia sp. JP2-270. Next base: position 725,447 of record NZ_CP029825.1, read on the forward strand.
CGCGCCACGAAGTGCCGTGCGAACGCGTCGGCCCGCGCCGGGTCGGTTTCGCCCGTCAACGAACGGAACATTTCGTGCAGCGGCAGCCCGATCACCGCACCGATCTGCGCAGGCGTCGCGCCGGCGGCGCCAAGCTGGTGCAACGCGTACTCCGTGCATTCGACGATCGCGGCGGACGAATCCGCCAACGTCAGATCGAAGTCGAATATGACGGCCCGAACAGACATGAAAGATCTCCTCAAACAAGAAAGGCCCGCGCGCGCCGCTCAGACCGTTTCACAGCATAGACAAAGAGGTCAGCGAACGGTTGCATATCGAGGCGCAGACGTCCGTACTGATGCACGCGCGCTTCAAGCGAACGCCATGCCGAACGCACGCCGGAGATCACCGCACCGAAGCCGGCGCGGCCGCTACCGGGCGGCAGCCGTCATCAGAACGAGCGGCATGTCGACCGACGGCCCGAAAGCGCTCGACAAGCTGCGCGCACAGCTCGGTGAATGAAGAAGGGACGGCGTGATTCTCAATCCCGGATTGCAGCGCGCGCGGAACATCAAGTGGGCGCCTCCGATGCATGTTGTAAAAATAATGCACGACGTATACAGTTGCATTCAGTGCATTAATTGATATTACCTTCCGAGCAAGGTGACATCCGAGGCAGGCCTGCACGTCGTCACGTACCTTACCGTCATGGAGGCGGGCATCGGAATACTGTCGTCCGGTAGATCGCTGTCGTGAAAGCGACTTCGAGAACTGACGACGTGTCGAGATCGAGGTGCATGAACATGCGCCACCTGACCTTTTCCACCGAGTTTCCCCGGTTTTCGGGGGCTTCCTGAAACGCTGTCGCACATCATCATGAATGCAAGCGAACTCTTTCAACAAGCAATTGAAATCGCCAGCAATTGCGCCTTCTGTTTTGTCTCTTCGAACGACGCGTCCGGTCAGATCAACTCCAGAGTCGTCGAGGTTCTGGAGATCGGGAAGGACCTCACGATTCGTTTCATGACCGACTCGAGAACGCGCAAAGCGTTGGAGATTCGCCAGGGGAAGACGATCAGTCTGTCCTTCCTCAGCATGGCTGACCGAGGATACGTCACGATCGGGACCGTCCCGACGGTCTCCGCGGAGACTGCGCTGAAGCACCGCATCTGGAAAGAATCACTGCGCACCTGGTTCCCCAACGGGCCTGACGATCCTTATGTGGTGACCGTTACCTGTGAGCCCGCCTGGGTTGAACTGTGGTCGCGCATGCGGGGAGTTGCGCCAGATCCGCTGGGCCTCAACTCGGTCCGGCTGACGCGGAACGATGGCGGCTGGCACGCCCGGCATACGTTCCCGACCGATGGCGAACCGTTGCATCCTTGAGCGCCATCTCGACGCGGCGAGCCAAACGTCGCCCGCTGCCCTGTGGCGGCAAGTCCTGTTCACCGGCGTTCGATGCGGTCGAGACTTTTCGCGACTTCCATTTTATGCACGATACGCAATATTGCTCATCGTGCAAATCATGAGGGATCGTATGACGAGCAATGGCAAGAACCCCGTCGTCGTGATCGGCGCAGGCCTGGCCGGCCTGACTGCCGCGCTGACGCTGACACGCAATGACAGACCCGTCGTCGTACTGGAGGCCTCGGACGAGGCCGGCGGCTGCTGTTCCACCACGACGGCCAACGGATTCACATTCAATAACGGCGCGATGTATGTCGCGGTGCCCTCGCTCATTCGCGCGTCGTTCCGGCGCCTCGGTCTCGACTTCGATCGCGAGGTTCCGATGGTGGCCATTGAACGGCCTCACGTTACGCATCTGGAGAATGGAACGGCCATTCATCTATCCCGCGCCGGCACGTCATATGTGGAAGGCGACAGGGAGGCCTCACGGACACGGCAACTGCGTGACGGCCTTGGCAGGCTCCAACAGCAATGGGGCTCCATCTATCGCACGCTGGTTGACGAAGTTCTGCCGCAGGAGCCTTCGCTTCTACGGACGCTAAGCAAACTGTGGCGTTACCTGCCCCGCATGAACGGGCATGTCAGCCACCTGATCGCGTCGCACTTCGCCGATGCGGACCTGCAGGCGGCTGTTGCATCGACACTGCTCTACACCGGGCAACCGCCCGATCGCCTTCCGGCAACGCAGATCATCGGCCTGCTGGCCATGCTGGAGGAGGGATTCCATTTGCCTCGCGCAGGTATGGGCGCCATCAGCTCCGTGATGGCGCGCGAATTGTCCAGACGGTCGGTGCCGATCAGGTTCGGTGCCCATGTACGCGAAATCCTCGTGGAGAACGGGGCCGCCCGTGGCATCGTTCTTGCCGACGGCGAGTGCATCTCGACCGATTGCGTCGTGGCGACGTGTTCAGGTTTCGAAGTGGTCCGCCACCTGTTGCCCGCCCACGCCCTACCTCGGCGGCTAGCGCACAAGGCTCGGGCGGCACCGCTCTCGCATCGCGCGATTTCAATCCAGATCGGCTGCTCCGGTGCCGTGCTGCCACGCGCCTTCATTACCAATCATGTTCCCCCGATGTCGCAACAGGCGGCCATGCATGTATCGACGCCCGGGGTTCCTCGCTGGCTCGCCTACACCTGTCCGTCACAGGTGCTGCCAGGGCTTGCGCCAAACGGCAAGGCAGTATTGGAACTGTATGCGCCAGCAACGGGAATCCATTCCGCATCGAAATGGACGAGCGCGATGACGCAGGCCGTGGTCGGCGACTATCTCGACGCGATACAGGCCCATCTCCCCGGCCTCTGCCTGGAAAACGTCCGTGTATCGGATCCGCAGGATTTCGCGCGCGGGCGGCACCTATACGAGGGAGCGCTCTACGGCATTGCGCCGGGCACCACGCCCGACAAGTTCTTTCCGCATCGGACAGGGCTGCGCGGCCTCTATCTCGGAGGACAAACGACGTTCCCGGGGTATGGCGTACCCACGGCCATTTTCTCCGGCGTCCAGGCCGCAGAAGCGGCATTGCAGGACATGCACGCGCATGTGCGAGTTGCGCCTTGCATGACTTCGGGCAAGTCGATCCAGTGAAGCGGAAAGCTTGAGCAGGATCTTCATCCGGGGCGTTTTCGAATGATCCGGGAGATTCGGCGACAGCCCCAGCGTCGAATGAAGCTGCTGTATCGTAACGGCTTCCGATATTCCCGGGTGTGATGTGCCAGATGATTCCGCTCTTTCGCAATCCAGCCTTCTATCAGTTGCTTGCCGACAGCCATGCTCGCCTGCTCGGTCGCCCGCTCGTGCCGGCCACCATTCCCGAGAATGACGCAACCGAGTGGCTCTATGAGCGCGCCCCGTTCGCAGTGCTTGCACACAACACGGACCCCGATCCACGCTTTATTTATGCCAACAAGGCCGCACAGTGCCGATTCGAATATGGCTGGGATGAAATCACCCGACTTCCGTCCCGGCTCTCTGCCGAAGCGCCGAATCGCGAGGAACGGCAGCAATTCCTCGCACGCGTACAGCGGCTTGGTTACGAGACCGGATACAAAGGGGTTCGCATCACGAAATCCGGCCAGCGCTTCATGATCGAGGAAGCAACACTGTGGCAGCTTCTCGATACGGACGGCCGATTACACGGCCAGGCAGTCGTCATTCCCCGTACACGTGACATCTGATTGCATTACCGGCGGTCCGCGCGACACAACGCAAAGCCGGAAGTGATTGCGTCCCCCAACCGGAGAAGAAGCACCTGCGACAAGCGTGCGTGCAGCGCCGGACCACCCGGCGCATCGCGATCGCTGGTTGGCTCTGGCCCCATCGCAGCGCCGGTCGACCTCGCGCGACGATAGCGAATCGCCTCGGTCGACAGCTATCAACCCCATTGCCAACAGTGCTTTCAAACATATCGCAAACTTCCGATATATGATTCGCCCATCGACGATACCCGTCTGCCCGACCGAAACACCCGCTCCATCCATGCCGACCGAAATCGACATCGACGCGATCCTGAAAGCGCTCTCGAACCCCGTGCGCCGCGAAATCCTCAACTGGCTGAAAACGCCGGGCGAGCATTTTCCGGCGCAGACGCTGCCGTACGACCACGGCGTCTGCGCGGGGCAGATCGACGCGCGCTGCGGGCTGTCGCAGTCGACCGTCTCCGCGCACCTCGCGACGCTGCAGCGCGCGGGGCTCGTGACGTCGACGCGGATCGGCCAGTGGGCGTTCTTCCGGCGCAACGAGGCCGTCATCGACGCATTTCACGACGCTTTGCGCCGCGATCTCTAGCCAACCGGCCGTATCGGCCACGCGGGCCCGCGTTGCGCATGACGCGACGGCGCGCCCGCGCCTTTCGTGAAGAGGTTATCTGCCATGCCCACGCTGTTCGATCCCGTTACCCTCGGCGAACTGACCCTGCCGAACCGCATCGTGATGGCGCCGCTCACCCGCTCCCGTGCGGGCGCGACGCGCGTGCCGAACGCACTGATGGCCCGCTATTACGCCGAACGCGCGTCCGCCGGCCTGATCATTACCGAGGCGACCTCGGTCACGCCTCAGGGCGTCGGCTACGCGGACACGCCCGGCATCTGGTCCGACGAGCAGGTCGAAGGCTGGAAGCAGGTGACGCAGGCCGTGCACGCGGCCGGCGGGCGCATCGTGCTGCAACTCTGGCACGTCGGCCGGATCTCCGATCCGGTGTTCCTGAACGGCGACCTGCCGGTCGCGCCGAGCGCGATCGCCGCGGGCGGGCACGTGAGCCTCGTGCGTCCGCAGCGTCCTTACGTGACGCCGCGCGCGCTCGAACTCGACGAAATTCCGGGCATCGTCGCCGCGTACCGCAAGGGCGCCGAAAACGCGAAGGCGGCCGGCTTCGACGGCGTCGAGATCCACGGCGCGAACGGCTACCTGCTCGACCAGTTCCTGCAGGACAGCACCAATCGCCGCACCGATGCCTACGGCGGCCCGATCGAGAACCGCGCGCGCCTGCTGCTCGAAGTGGTCGACGCGGCGATCGACGTGTGGGGCGCCGGCCGTGTCGGCGTGCACCTCGCGCCGCGCGGCGACGCGCACACGATGGGCGATTCCGATCCAGCGGCAACGTTCGGCTATGTCGCGCGCGAGCTCGGCCACCGCAAGATCGCGTTCATCTTCACGCGCGAATCGTATTCGGGCGACCACTTGAGCCCGCGCCTGAAGGAAGCGTTCGGCGGCCCGCTGATCGCGAACGAGCAGTTCACGCTCGATACCGCTCAGGCCGCACTCGAGAGCGGCAGCGCCGACGCGATCGCATGGGGCAAGCTGTTCATCGCGAACCCCGACCTGCCGCGCCGCCTCGAACTCGGCGCGCCGCTGAACCAGCCGGTGCCGGAAACGTTCTACGCAGAAGGCGAAACGGGCTACACCGACTACCCGGCGCTGAGCGACGCGGCCTGACGGCCGGACAGCACGTGTTCAGGCGCGCACGTCCGCGCGCATGAACACGCGCTGCGTCTCGTCGAGCCCGCGCGCGACGTGATGCGCGCGGACCGCGCGCAGCGTGTCGTCGAGCGACGCGTCGTCGATGATCCGGAAACCGAGGCGCGCGTAATATGGCGCATTCCACGGCGCATCGCGGAACGTCGACAGCACGACCTGTGCGATACCCTGCTGCGCCGCTCGCGCCGTCACCTGTTCGATCAGGCGCGCGCCGATCCGCTGTCCCGCATGCGACGGCGCGACATCCAGTTCCTCCAGATACAGCCGCTGCGCATCGAGCAGCCGGTAGAACGCAAACCCGACGCACGCGCCCTGCGCATCGACCGCGACAATCGCGCGGCCGTCGTCGATGCGTGCGAGCACGTCGGCCGTATCGGTCGGCTCGCCATCGGCGATGTCGGTCATGCCGATCTCGCGAAACCGCTGCGCGGCGGCGACTTCCACGGCGGCCATCGCGGCCGCGTCTTCCCGCGTCGCGGGACGGATCAGGATCGATGCAGTCATGACGGCAATTCAGGCAGGCAGTCTGGAACGGCCGTCACTATAATCGAAACTTCATACGTTTCGAATGCCCATCCACGAGGCCCATCATGACGTTGTCCGCACTCGCCGTCTTCGCCTTCGCCCTGCTCGTCACCGCCGGCACGCCCGGCCCGAGCGTCGCCGCGCTCGTCGCGCGCGTGCTGACGAACGGCGTGCGAGACGTACTGCCGTTCCTGGCGGCGATGTGGCTCGGCGAAGCGCTGTGGCTCACGCTCGCGGTCGCGGGGCTGTCCGCGTTCGCGCGCACGTTCGAGACGGGCCTGATCGTGCTGAAGCTGCTCGGCGTCGCATACCTGCTGTTCCTCGCGTGGAAGATGTGGACCGCGCCGACCGGGACGGGCGCGGACGACCTGCCGCGCGGCCAGTCGCCATGGCGCATGTTCGCCGCGGGCATGCTGGTCACGCTCGGCAACCCGAAAGTTAGGCGAAAATACATACTTCGCCTAACCGCGCAGAGCCTTATTTTACGCGCCCCCCCCGGAGCCGCCCATGTCAACTTTCTGCCCTACTTCCGTGATTCACACGACCAAGCGCGCAAGCCGTGCAGCCGCCCACGTCGCGCGGTAACACGACATGGCAGCGCCGAAGAAAACGAAATCCAAGGTCTACAGTTACCTGCGCTTCTCCGATCCGAAACAGGCCGCCGGCAGCAGCGCGGATCGGCAGATGGAGTACGCCGCACGATGGGCGGCTGAACACGGCATGCAGCTCGACGCGTCGCTCACGCTGCGCGATGAAGGGCTGTCCGCGTTCCATCAGCGCCACATCAAACAGGGGGCGCTCGGCGTGTTTCTGCGCGCTGTCGAGGATGGCCGCATCCTGCCCGGGTCAGTGCTCATCGTCGAAGGGCTCGACCGCCTGAGCCGTGCCGAGCCGATTCAGGCCCAGGCGCAACTAGCGCAGATCATCAACGCTGGCATCACAGTCGTGACGGCGAGCGACGGCCGCGAATACAACCGCGAGCGGTTGAAGGCGCAGCCGATGGATCTCGTATACAGCCTACTGGTGATGATTCGCGCGCACGAGGAATCGGACACGAAGAGCAAGCGCGTGAAGGCGGCAATCCGCCGGCAATGCGAGGGATGGGTCGCCGGGACGTGGCGTGGCATCGTGCGCAATGGGAAAGATCCGCACTGGGTACAGCAACGCGAAGATGGAGCGTTCGAACTCTATCCCGAACGCGTGTTGGCGATCAAGACGATGATCAACTTGTTTCTCGCCGGCCACGGCGCGATGGAAATCGCACGCATCCTATCGGAGCGCGAGCTGTACGTCAGCAACGCCGGCAACTATTCGACACATATGTACCGCATCGTCCGGAACCGTGCCCTGATCGGTGAGAAGTCGCTCACGGTGGACGGCGAGGAATTCAGGCTGACCGGCTACTACCCCACTCTCCTGACAGACGAGGAATTCGCGACCCTGCAAGATGCGATGAGCGAGCGCGGGCGCCGCAAAGGAAAGGGGGAAATCCCAGGCATCCTCACCGGACTGTCGATCACTTCGTGCGGGTATTGCGACATGGCAGTGGTGTCGCAGAACGCCACGAAGAAACGTGCCAAGGGCTCGGAAATCGTTCGACGTCTCTCGTGCTCGGGCTCCACGTTCAACGCCGGCTGCCCGGTCGGCGGCACGTGCGATACGGTGACGGTCGAGCGCGCGCTGATGCGCTACTGCTCGGATCAATTCAACCTGACGCGACTACTCGAAGGTGACGATGGGTCCGCGCGCCGAACAGCGCAACTTGCCGTAGCGCGGCAGCGCGCCGCGGAGATCGAAGCGCAGATCCAGCGCGTAACTGATGCACTTCTATCGGATGACGGCGCGGCGCCGGCGGCGTTCATGCGCCGCGCGCGCGAGCTCGAGACGGAACACGCACAGCAGCGCCGCGAGATAGAAGCGCTCGAACATCAAATCGCGGCGAGCAACGCCCACGAGATTCCCGCAGCAGCCGAGGCATGGGCGCGGCTCGTTGATGGTGTTCTCGCGCTCGAATACGACGCGCGCCTGAAGGCGCGTCAGCTCGTTGCGGATACGTTCCGGAAGATTGTGCTGTTCCAGCGCGGCTTCACGCCGCTCGATGACGCGCCGGCCGATCGGTGGAAACGCAGCGGCACCATTGGGCTGCTGTTGGTCACCAAGCGCGGCGGAATGCGACTGTTGAACATCGATCGAAAGACGGGGCAATGGGAGGCCGAAGACAACATCGACCTCGCGCCGCACCACGCCGACGAAGTGCCGTTACCTCACGGCATGTCAGGAGGGGCTTAGAACACGACGTATCATGCACGTCGCTTGGGAGCCGGCGGAATCGCCGCCAGGAAATTTCCGGACGAGCTTCGCCAGGTACCCCTGGGCACCTTTGGGGGCTTCGTGGAACACGGGTATGGTTCGCCAGAAACGGCACCCGGAGTGGGGGCGGGGCGTGCGCTCGAAATCACAGCAGTGCGCCTGTAGAATAGCGACTGAGTACCCTTTCCGCGCAACGCGGCCCGCTCGAGATGCTCGCCTCACATGCGAGTCCAGCGAAGAGAATATGAACGCGAAAGCAAAGATAATTTCGAAGGAGCGCGAGAGCGCTGTAATCGCAAAATTCCTCAAGTCACAGGACAGGCTTGTATATCAGACGGCCGATTTGTCGCTGTCGTCGCTCTCTGGGATGACTAGTGTTGGCCCACGTGGTAAAGCGGCAATCGACTTAGAGCCTGACTTTCAGCGCCGGAAACGATGGTCACCGGAAAAGCAGTCCGCGCTGATTGAGTCCTTCCTGATGAATGTCCCCGTCCCACCAATTTACCTGGCAGAGGACGCTTTTGGCCAATACTCAGTGGTCGATGGCAAGCAACGCCTGACGGCGATTCACGCATTCATGAGCGGAAGTCTGAGTCTTACGGGCCTGGAGAGTTTCACAGAGATTGATGGGCTGTTCTTTGAGAATCTCCCGGAGGACCTTCAGAACGCACTAACGATTCGCCCATACGTTCGAGTCGTCACGCTCCTCAAACAATCCGACCCCAACTTGAAGTTCGAGGTATTCACACGCCTAAATCGGGGCGGCGAGCCAATGCTGGCCCAAGAACTTCGGAAAGTTGCGTACCGAGGGCCCTTCAGCGATCTTATTTTTTCCCTCTCGGATTCTGAGTTCTTGAAACAGAGGCTAAAAATCACGTCCGAAACGTCTCCCGCGTACGTGCAAATGGACGATGCTGAATACGTACTTCGATATTTTGCACTTCTGGAAAGCTGGAAGACGTTCTCGGGCTCACTGCGGGACGAGCTTGATCATTGTATGGTCCGCAATTCAAAGCGATCAGCGGCAGAGGCCGCAGCGTTAGGGGAGAAATTCTCTGCGGCCCTCGAGGCGTGCCGCCGCATATGGGGGCAACGTGCATTTCAGCGACACACGGGAACCAGTTGGCGCGATCAGTTCCTAGCGGGGATGTATGACGCGGAGATGATTGCGGTCTCACAGTTGACAGCGCAACAAGTGGCAAAGGCAGAGGCGGCAAGCGCGAACGTGATCGAGTCGACCGCAGCGTTATTCTTGACACCAGGTTTCGACAAAGCTGTCCGACAAGGAACGAATACTCCATCTTTCGTGCGCCACCGTATCAACACTGTTCTTGATCTTCTGAGGGCTCTGTGAGCGCAGCTTACGATGATTTCTGGGCGACTATCTGCACCCTACGCGAATTGTCGGAGGCATTAGGAGACGTACTCCCGGGAACGCAGGGGTCACGGAGTGCGAACCACATTCGACTTAACGGTCTTCATGTTGTGGCCTTTGCTGCGCTCGAGGATTTTATCCGCCGCCGTGCGCATGAGGTCATCTCCTGGCTCGGGGCTGAAGGTGTTCGCCTCGAGAGCTTTCCCAATAGGTTACAGATGCTGATCCTTCAAGGAACCATTGAGGGCATCAACTTTTCTCTATCCCGCACAGATAGGGACGACCGAATTACGCTCCTGCAACTTCAAGGCCTGCTGCTAAGTAGTTCGGGCGAGAACGATCAAGCATTTGTGCCATCTGAATACTTTTTCGGGAAGGCCGCGTCGAATATATCGCGAGACGACGTTCGAGAATTACTGGAGTCATTCGGCCTCGGGGAGAAGTTCGCTTGCTTAAACGAAGTGACAGCCCTGCTCGAGATGCCGCTGCTCGGATCAATAGAAAGCGTGTTCACCCGGCTAGCTAAGAACAGGCATCGCGCTGCGCATGGTTTCGGGCTCGATTACAAGCTTTCAGACTTTCGGTCGGATATGGCCAACGCGTTGCCCTTGTTCGCGTTCGCCTTCGATACATCAGTCAGTCAGTGCGCTCAAGCTCTGCGCAAAACGGTGGTCACCGACAAGGCAGTGTTCGAAAAATTCTCGGCTGCGGCCTCGATAATTCGAATTGTCGAGTTCAATCCCGATCAATCTGGCTGGCAGGAGAACCGACTCGGCAAAATCGTTAAGAAGCTCAAGAAGGGAGAGCTGCGCCAGAGACTACAGGCGTTCGCAAATCGCACGATGGGTAGCGGGGAGACAATAATTGTCAAAAACGAGAAGGGCTTGATAAACGGCTGGATACAGCCGATCTAGCTCGCCCAACTAGTGGAGCGGAGTACCACAAATACGCCTCTCGAGGTACCACATGGGGTCCTTGGCCGACATATACGCTCCGGCTTGCTATTTCGCTGAAACCCTTGCTAGTATTGCGTCTCAGCCCTACAGGCGCCCCCGTTTAGGTCCTTGGCATTTCGATATCGATCCCTGTCGGGGGGACCAGCGACACCCCATTCAAGCCTTATACAGCAAGCCTCATCGGCGAATTTGGCGTAAATTTGGCGTAATGCCGAATTACTTCGCCTCGGCGTACATCTCGTCGGCCGGATAGAGCTGCAGCATCGCGCGCGCGGCCTCGATGTTCGATGTCGTGAGCCATTCCTCCCAGTCGTCGGGCCGCAGGATCACGACCGACCGCTTCTCATCTGCCGGCTTGTGCATGCGCGACATCAGTGGGTGGCCGTCGGCGTTGACGGTAATCATCGACATCACGTGATGCTCGGAGCCGTCCTGGTTCGTCAGCGTGCGCCAGATGCCGGCGACGCACATCGTCGGCCTGTCGACCACGCCGATTTTCTGCCACACGCACGGCCCGAGCACCCAGTCGCCATTCGCTTCCTGGCGCGCGTCAGGATAGGACGGTTCGACCACGGATAGCGCCGGAATCAGGCAACGCCGGCCGGCGCGCCAGGTTGGCCCGTACAACGGCGATTTCCCGAGGTTGTCGTCGCGCACGTTCATCGTGCTGCGCATGAGCGGCGGCTTGCGTCCCTGCTCCTTCGCCTTCTTGATGTTTGCTTTCTGGAGTGCACTCGGCCAGAAGCCGAAGCCTGCGATTAGGGGCTCGAACTGCCCGTCGACGTAGCCGACGATCGGCGCATCGTAGTCCGGGTAGATCTCAGGTTTCCACGGCGTCCAGCGGTACAGGTCGCGGAAGCTGTCGATCTTCAGCTCACTCAACCCCGGATCTTCTCCCGGCGCGACGTAGTTTGTGCACATATCCCGTCCCCATTTTTCTGGTCTTGACGAGGATAGCTTAGCGCGAAATATACTGTGTTTTTATACAGTGGTGTCGACGTGATCAAGCCGCAGTGGGCTTACATCTGGGAATACGGGTTCCAAGGCGACAAGAACCGCCTACGGACTCCGGTTGAGCTCACAAAGCAGGAATTCGAATTTTGGGTCGATCAGGACCCGAGGTCCGTTTTCCTAGGCTCATGCACGCCGATCGAGGCCACACGGATCGATCGAAATCGCGTGCCGCTCACCGATCCGCGCTTCAAGGTCAAGCCAAAGATGCCGGAGTTTGATGCTCCGTCGGATGCCGAGCTGCGCGCCCTATGGCGCGAGTACACGGACCTGCAGGTACGCTGGCTGATCCTTGAAATCCTCGCCCTTCGGAAATCGCTGGATAAGGTGCAGGAGTGGTTCGACTACGTCGACAAGAACGTCGAGGACCGCGGGGAGCTAGGCGGCGGCAACGGGAAACTTCAAGAGCTGCGCCACCTTCTCCGGAAAGAAAAGGGGCGCGCCGGGATGATGTGATCAGTCGACGGAGCGCCCAGTAGCTGTTACTTCTTCACCGGCTCGATACCCCAGCACTGTGCCGACCGGTCACCCTCCGGAATGGCCGACGGGTTGTATTTGCACTTGTTGATCGTGTCGAGCGCGACTTTGTACCGATCGACCAGCGGATCGGCAATGCTGGCCAGGTGCGCGTCTCGCACCGTCTGGTCGGGCGTGCTGCAGTCGGCGCCCATATGGGAAACGTCAGGCCTGTAAATGCCGCCAATGGGCGACACTACCCCCTCGTTGCTGGCGCCCTCAATTACCTCGTAAAGGACTTGCGACGTCGGCTTGTACGAGTTCACCACCACCATGCCCTCGTCATTGACGGTTCGAACCTCTTTGGGCCCGGCACACGACACGATCGGCCGAGCCGCGAAAATGACTCGCCCCTTGAGATATTCTCGCGCGCCATACACCTGCAGATCGCGCTTGAACTGACTAACTTCGGCACTCCGCTGTGCCGAATCGATGTATCCGGACATATCGTCGAGCTCGAAGTACACGAGAGCCCATTCGCTGATGTTGGTTTTCGAGTTGAGGATCTCGGCCGTGGTCGGCCCGACGCCACCGTTCTCGCTCATGACAATATCGTGCAGCTTCGAACCGTTGACAACGCCAGGATAGACGGCAATATCAGCGCCCCGCGCCTTGAATGCGTCCTGCAGCGCCGCGATCGTCGGCTGCACATCGCCAACTGACACCACCGGCGCTGACGCTGCGCTCGAGCCGTCCGCAGCAGCAGCCATTACGCGCGCACGTTGCGCCGCCACCAACGGCACCCCCGAATACGCAAGGCGGATTGCCGGACCAGTCGCGGCCGGCGTCGACGAGTCGTCGCCGCCACCGCACGCGGACAGCGCAAGCCCCGCCATCACAGCAGAAATCAAAGTTTTTTTCATTGTGGTTCTCAGGTCGGAAGTTGTTATATCCCCGGATCGTCGATTTTACATATCGATTACAAATTCTGGAAATAGAAAGCCCGCGGCAAGCGCGGGCGGCGATCAGAACAACCCGGACGGCTGCGCCGCGTCGTCCCAACTGAAGATGATCAATTCGCTTCGTTCGACGCTTCTATGTGAGCCCGCAACCGTGTACTGCAGCGGCACCGTCTCAATGTGAAATCCATCGAATACGCGCCTGATCTCGTCGTGATCGTTCAGGCTTACTATGGCTCGCCCTTTGATGCGGCGGAGCCTCTCTGCGATCCGCTCGTACTCAGCGAACGGGAAATCGACGCCGTAGCCGCGCGTTTCGAAATACGGTGGATCGAGATAGAACAACGTGTGCGGCCGGTCATAGCGATCGATGCAATCCGCCCAGTCCAGACGCTCGATATATGCGCTCGCGAGGCGCAAGTGCGCCGCTGATAGTTCTTCCTCAATCCGCAACAAATTCAGACCAGGCGGCGCAGTGGTAGCCGTGCCGAACGTCTGCCCGTGGACAATCCCGCCAAAGCAGTTTTTCTGCAGGTAGTAGAACCGCGCCGCACGCTGGATGTCGGTGAGCGTCTCCGGTGCCGTCTGCTTCAACCACTCGAACACCTGTCGACTGGTGAGGGCCCATTTGAACTGCCGCACGAATTCCTCGAGGTGATGCTGCACGACGCGATACAGGTTGATCAGCTCGCCGTTGACGTCGTTGATTACCTCAACCTTTGCCGGCGGCCGCATGAAATACAAAGCAGCGCCGCCCGCGAACACCTCAACGTAGCAGTCGTGCGCCGGAAAGCGCGGAATGAGATGGTCTGCAAGCCGGCGCTTGCCGCCGATCCACGGAATAATCGGATTTGCCATTGTGAAAGCCGTTTTTGAACTTGGTGTAGAATCCGGCCCGCCTACGTAGGTATGCAGGGCCTTGGCTGATTCACTGGCTCAGACAGTGGAAAAGCGACCGAGGGGCGTGTTACCGCACGCCCCTCGGTCGCCCTGTTTCTATCGCGGTGCCGCGCCCGTCAGCGCGTCGTAGTCGCTTTCGCATTGCCGGCCGGCAATGCCTCGTTCGTCAGCGATTCGCGCGAACTCTCCCGCAGCCTCGTCAGCCCGGCCGAACAGGTCGGCAAGCAGATCGAGGGGGCTGCCGGTTGCCGCGCCTCCGGCCGGAGCGGCGGGATCACGCGTTCGGGCGACAAGCTCGGCGACCTGCTTGCGCAGGCTGTTAGCAGCAGCATCGGCAGCGTCAGCAGCAGCGCGAGCCTGTTCACGTTGTTTCTCAGCATTTTCAGCATTCCCCTGTTGCTGACGCGCGATCCGGTCGCTTTCGTCGCGCTCGCCGACGAGCTCGCGAATTCGCTGCGCCTGTGTTTCCACCGTGTGCGACTGGTCTGCGTCGCGATGGCCCTTGAAATATCCAGCCGCGGAACCGATCACCAGCGCCGCGACGATTGCGAGCCAAAACCGCGGATCGAACCAGGTCATAGCCCCTCCGAGTACGTCGTGCTCGTCGCGCCGAACGATGCCGTCAGCACCTGTCGCCGCGGCTTCGTCCCGATCGGCGCGAGGCCGATGTGAACCCACGTGCCCTCCTGAATCAGCTGGTCGAATTCGATCGGCGACGCGCTGATCGCCCGGCAGATGTCGAGCGGCGCGCCGAATTTCGGACAGACGAAATCGGCGGCCAGGCCCGACAGATGCGCGCTCGTCGGAACGCCGCCGACCGCGCGATTGAGCGCCGCGGCTCGATAGCCCGAGGTGATGATCACGGGTCGGCCGCCGAGCACGTCGCGCACGCGCTCGAGCGCTTCCGCCGTCCTGCGCAGGTTCGCCGTCACGGCGGCCGACGGCGTGTTATCGATGCCGCGCCGGCGCGCCGTGTCGCTCGCGGTCAATTCCTCGAGCGTGAAATGTGCAGTCAGATTCGTCATATTCACTTCCCCCCAAACATTCGTTTTGCATTCCGTCGCAGCAGCACTTCGAGGTACTGCGACCCGACGATGCCCAGCGCACTACCGAGGCCGAGCAACGCGATCGGCGGCAAATCCGGGATCTGCAGCAGCGCCAGACCCGCAACCATCGATGTCGCCGAACCGAGCACGGCACGCCCGGCCACAAGCCGGAACGTCAGCTGCTCGCTACCCACCAACACTTTCGCAATGCCAATCAGTCCGCCCATGAGGATCAACTCCAGAATCGTCTTTTCGTGCTCTTGCATTCCCGCTCCCCGTTTCCTGCCCCGTAAAAAAAGAAAGGCCGCCAAGTTGGCGGCCAATCACAAAATTCCCGTCGCATCGAGCACCATGAACATGTGGTGCCACTGTTCTTTAAATCCCGTAAAGTTTGGCTTCTTCCCCCCTCCCCACATCGACGTTCCCCACGTGATCGTGCCGCCAGTCACGCGAATCGAAGTCATCTCCAAGCCAGCAGGGTCATAGCTCCAGCCGACGTGCACCGGGGCAATAGCAGAAACAAGGACCGGTCTTCCGTACGACCGTGATTGCCACTGCGGAGACGGAGCACCGATCGTCACAAACCCCGTGTCCGGCACGTAGTGGTCGACGATCACGTCAAGGACGCGAAGGAATGGCACTGACGTGTCAGCGATCAGCTTCGTATCCGGCCCAAACACCTGAAACCCGAAACCACTATTTGCCGGTGGCGTGCGATCGAACAGAAAGAAATAGACGGCACACGGGCGCTCCGTTACGAACCGAATCGTGTACACGCCCCCGTCGATACTCACGTTCCAAACCGTAATCCCGACGCCATCAGACGCGTATACGCCATACATCGGCCCGGCCGTCGCATTGAACGAGAATGCAATGCTCGGCAGCGTCGCACCGAACGGCCTCCCCGCATCGTTGACCGCAAGCTGCAACGACGTGTCTACCGCCTGCCCTGACATCGCCTGCACCAGCTGATAATTCGGTGTCCTCCCGTCAATCTGGTAAAGACCGCTTTCAGTAAATGCCTGAAATCCTGCGTCCATCAATACACCCCGAAAACTAGCCAACCAGGAACAGGCGCGTATGCGTTCGATCCGCTGGTATTTCCGCTGTAAGACCAACTGATTCCGTACGCATCGATCGCGACAACCGGCGTAGGCTCGGCGCCGCTGACACGACGAAAGATCCACTGCGGCATGAACGCCCAGAACGGCGCGCCCCCAGACAGGTCGGCCGGACTAGACCCCGCACCACCTCCCGTGTACACGATCCCGACGATCCGCCCAGCCCTCGACGTACCGTCGAGAATCAGGCGGCTGGCCGCATCCCAAACCCAGAATCCCGCGTCCATTACCCCCATACCCCCCAACGAACTCGAAGAACGCCATTTGCGTCGTAAACGCGCCCGCCGTTACTGTCGATCACCGTTCGATTTCCACGGCCATCGGTCGAGTTGATTTCGAACCAGCCGCTCTTGTCGAGCCGCCAGCCCTGCCGACCCGCAATGTAGTTGTCGGACTGGATATAGCTGCCGATCATCGCGTTCGTGATCCAGCCCGAACCGATGAGCGCCTGGCGAAGAAACACCTGCCCGCCCTGGACGACGAACGGTACGATCGAAGCGCCGCCGTTGTTCGGGTCGACCACCGCGAAACGTTGCGCCGATACCAACACCTGCGACTCGACAATGCCGCTGTCGTTGTTGATGCCGACGCCGATACCGGCGATATACGTGCGACCGTCCGACGTGATCTGCGTCTTGATCTGGTACGACGCCGATACACGCCCGTTCAGGTCCGCGTACGACTGCGCCACCGTCTGCACCGCGGCAGCGTTCGCGTTTGCCTGCGCGCGCACGGTCGTAATCTGCTCGGCCTGCGCACTGTCGGCATCCACTCGCGCCTGCGACTCCGCCTGAATCCCGGCTGATAGAGACGCCTGCCCGGAAGTCATCTGCGCCGTAACAGCTTCGATACGCTGCGCGATCGCCATGTCGGCTTCGGCACGCGCGGACTGCTCCGAATAGACGCCCGCCTTAACCTGCGTCGATCCCGCCGCACGTCCACTGTCGCCCGCCATCGGTACATTGATTTGCGCCGACACTTTGCTGATCTGCGTCGCCAGCACGCCATCCGCATCGGCACGCGCCTTCTGCTCTGCTGCGATCGCCGCCGCGTTAGCGCCGGCCGATGCCGATACCGTATCGATCCGACTCGACAGCGCACCGTCGCCGTCGGCGCGCGCCTTTTGCTCGGCCGTAATCGCCGCCTTGTTTGCGCCGACGTCGGCCGTTACGGCGTCGATGCGTTTACCGAGCGCCGTGTCCGCAGTGGTCCGCGCTGTCACCTCCGACGAGATGGCCGCAGCGTTGTCGTTCGCCTTGCTGACGACGGTATCGATCCGCGTCGACAGCGCACCGTCGGCATCGGCGCGCGCGGTTGCCTCTTGCTTGATGGCCGCCGCCGCGTCGCCGACGCCGGCCGTCACGGTATCGATGCGCTGCCCGAGCGAGGTGTCGGCCGTCTGCCGAGCCTGCTGCTCGGCGGTGACCGCGGCGCCACGCTGCCGCGCCTCTTCGGCCACAGCGTCCGCCCGATCCCGAGCCTCTTTCGCGATCGCGTCCGCGCGGTCGCGTATCTCCTTTTCGATTGCGCTCGCGTTATCTGCGACGCCTTGTTGAATGCCGGGAATCGCGTCGATCGGCTTGCGCAGATCCTCGCCCAGCGCCGAGTGCGAAATCCGTCCCTCGAAATACTTCTCGTATTCGTCTTCGTCGGTCGTGGGCTGCCCCTGCACGCCCGGCCCGGCCGCCGGATACCACGGCCCGACGTTCCCTGACGTGTCGACGAGCCGAGCCCAGAAATAGAACACCTGGCCGAACGCGAGCCCCTGCAAGGACGTGGAAGCCTGCGGATACGCGTAGTCCGACAGCTTGATCGCGTCGTCGCGGCTGGGCGTGCGGCTGTACCAGAGCTCGGTGCGCTGCGTATCGCCGGCCGTACCGTCGCCCGGGAACGCCCAATCGAGATCGATCCCAAACACGATGCCGGCGGCCTTGAGCGACGCAACGGCCGGCGGCGGCGTCGTTTTGCCCTTCAGCTGCGTTTCCGCGCTGATCGCCGGCAGCGACGTAACGCCCATCACGTTCTGCGCACGCACGCGCGCCACGTACCGCCCCTGATAAATCCCAGGCACCTCAACCTGCAGGCCGCCCGTGCGCGGCACACCGACCCACTCGCCGTTGTCCTTCCGCCATTCCGGCAGGTACGTCACCGAGTTATCCGCAGCGTCCCAGGCGATCACCATCGTCGTTTTGGAAATGCCCTGATCGACGGCCGAGTACGACGTCACGCGCACATTGGTCGGCGGCGCCTGTACCGATGGCGGCACGACCGTCACCGGCCGCTGCTGAATCTGTGCGCCGTCGTCAATCGCCGCGTATTTCCCGGGCTCGTGCATCGTGGCCGTGATCGTGTACTCGAGCAGGCCGTCGTCGTCGCCTTCCTGAACGCTCACGACGCGATAAAGCTGCGCCGCGACCTCCGCGTTCTCCAGCATCCACACCGCGCCGGACACCGGGTCCGCGTCGAAGCGATCAGCCAGCGTCAGCACGTCGCCATCGACGGACTTCACCGCACGGTACTGCGCAACGCCCGACGGCAGAATCGCCGTGAAGCGGTCGCCGGGCGCCACGGTCGGCGCCTTGTCGAGCGTGACGACGTTACCGGCCACCGCGCGGATGCGCCCACCGATGCGACGACCAGCCTTCCGCGGATCGGCGATCGCGATCACCTGCCCCGGCCCGACCAACACGCCATCCATCCCGACCTTGAACGACACCGTGCCAGACTCGTAGCGCGACGTCAGGAGCAGCCACCGGCCAAGCCGGTGCGCCTGCGCCTGCGACGTGCAACCGAACGCCGTCACCTGCGTCTTGATGACGCCGTACCGCGCGATGCCGTCGTCGTCCGGCACGTACTCGACCGCCTGCTTGTACTGGTTCGACGGATCGTTGTAGCTCACCAACGCGACCGTATATCGCGTCTTGCGCTCGCTTCCCACGTACCGGAACGCCCCGTCGATTACGTTCGCCGCCGTGTAGACGTAGACCGGATCGGACGGCATGTCCGCCGAAGCGACCACCGCGCCCGGCCCCCAGTACGAAATGCCGCGGAACACACTGGCGATATCCTGCAGCACCTTGTACGCGTCGGCCGCCGACTGGATCACGCAGTTGCATGTGAAGCGCGGTTCGACGCCGCCCCGGCCGTCCGACACCATGACGTCGCAATACCGCGCAATTTCGTACAACCCCCACTTGTCGATCATTGACGCGTCCACCGTCTTGCCGAGGCCGTAGCGATCGTTCAGCAGCAGGTCGTAGAAAATCCACGCCGGATTGTTCGTCCAGGCTGGCTTGAACGTCCCGTCCCATGCCCCCGAGTACGTGCGCGTCTCAGGATCGTAATTCGATGGCACCCGAACGATCAGGCCGCGAACGTGGTACGACCGCACCGGCACCTGCGAAAACGATCGCGCGTCGAACGTCATGCCAACGAGCGCCGTCATCGGATACCGCAGTTTGCGGTCGATCACCTCCGTGATCGCCTCGATATTCACCGTGTCCGCGATCAGCGAGCTGTGTGCGTTCGGCGTGATGCGTCGCACGCGGACCAACCAGCCGGTTGTCGCGCGCGGCAACTCGATCCGGTGCGAGCGCTCGTAAAGCGATGTCGTTTTTCCATCAAATGCCGACGACAGCACCTGTGCGTATGAGCCTCCGTCGACCGATAGATCAATCGCATATTCCACGCGATAGCCAAACACGCCAGTCGCTGGATCGCTCTTTTGCAGCGCCGGCAGGCCGAAGCGAATACGGGCCGCCGACAGCTGCGTGTTTTGCACCTGCCGCACCCACGGCGCATCGGAAGTCAGCGGCACGCCTATGGCCGATTCGCGCTCGACCGCCGGAAATCCCGGCATGAATTCCTGATCGAGCGTGCCCGTGCGAACGTCGACGCTGTAATTCTGGAAGTTGACTGAGCCGTCGGAATTCTGAATAGGCGTGCCATCGAGAAAGACCGACTGCATGCCCTTCACCAGGCCGACGATCGGCCCCTCGGAAATGACGTCGAGCACCTTCGCGCGCGCAATGGAATGCAAGTTGTCCGGCGATTCGCCGCCGCCGCCACCTCCACCGCCGCCGCCCTTCGCGCCGCTAATACGCTTCGGCCCGGATTCCGCGTAGATCCTTTTCACACTTGATCCTCTGTATAGATGCCGGAGCTAACGACCTTCGATCCGACAACCATCTCGCCGTACACGAGCGACACCGGCTCGCCTTGAGCGGCGCTGTTCACCGCTCCGTTGAAGTAGTACGAGGTGCCGTTGTCGGACGCACCCGCCAGCCCGGCCTGCTGCGGGCTCAGCATCTGCGTGATGCCGCCGAGCGCCATCGACACGCCCAGGCCGATCAGCGTCGGCTGACTGAACACGAAGCCGGCCACGGCCAGCGCCGCACCGAGAATCGTCTGGAACAGACCGCCGCTCTTGCTGCCGATGATCACCGGCGCAATTCGGATCACTTCGCCGCCGACCGGCGCGCCGAGATCGTCCTCGCGCAGGTTTCTGCGGCCATTGAACACCGCGAACGTCAGCCCGTTGTCGCGCGCGTCGAGCAGGAATTTCCGAAAGCCAGGGATCAGGACCGACAGCGCGCGCACGGCCTCCGCAGTCGACGAGACGGCCAGACGATGCACCCGGCCGAATCGCGCGCCCGCGATCCCGTAAAGCCTCACCTCGCGAAGCGTCGCCGTCATTTCTCACTCCCCACGTGCCGCAGCACAGTCGTGCAGCTGTCCCGCCACATCGAGCCCCACACCGCGCGGCACGACAGGCGCCCGTACATGTGATGCGCGAACATGCCGTCGCCGAGATACACGCCCGAATGATTCGGCACTCCGTTCTTGCTCCGGATCTGCATCAACAACACATCACCCTGCTCGAGCTGCGCGTCGCGGCCCATGTCGAGAAATCCCGCGTCTTGGTAGTGCGCGATATACAGGTTCGAATACCCATCGGCCCACCACCCATCCTTGCGCTCGAAATCAGGCAGAACGATCCCGCGCTCGGCGAGATACCAGTCACGCACCAGCGAGTAGCAGTCGAGCACGCCGTGCACGTACTCCCGACCGTAAAGCGGCGCAACGTAGCCGTTCGGCCCAAACTCGCACCAGTTGTCGATACCGATCGACCCGTCGGCCTGCACGCCGAGCGAGACAATCACCCACCGCGGGATGCCCGCACGCTCACACATTGCGCGATCGCCCATGCTCGGCTGCGCCGTCCCGTTCGGATGCGAGTGCACCATTGCGAGGATTTCTCCCATGTCCTCCGCGTCCGCGTAATCCTCGGCCGCGAGCCCGAATCGCTCGGTCGGCGCGGCCGCGACGTTGCGGCCAGGCACATACAGATCTCCCGACGCGGTTTCCACGATCAGCCCGCAGCACTCGCGCGGATACTCGCCGAGCGCGTGCTCCGCGATCGCCTGCTTGATTCGTTCGTCCATAAAAAAACCCGCCGATTGGCGGGTCCGTGAAGGAAAGTTGATTGGTGGTCTAGGCGAGCGTGTCGCACAAAAAGCCGCCGTGCGGCAGTGGGTTGTTCACGCCGAATCGGCATTCGCATCCGCTGACTTTATAGCTACAGCGATCGAGCGCCGGATCGCTCACCGGCCTGTCGTTCTTGTCGAAGTACACCACGCCGGCATAGCCGCATTCGGGCCCGCGATAGCGCCACTGGCACGTGCCGACGATCTGGCGCGCGGGCACCTGCTGCCCACCGAAGTCAAGGGGCGACGACAGCGTGAATTCCACCTGTACACCAGGTTGCTCGTCGCTTTTCTGCTCAATTCGCCACTGCTCAGGCGGCCATTGCTCATTCGGGTCCGCGGTCGGGTTGCCGTCCGGAAAATTCACCGCGTCGAGGTACTTCGCCAACGTGCGCCGGCGGAATACCTTCGCGCCGACGAGATCATCGAGCGCAACGCACAACGCAGTGATCGTGCCGTTGATGTCGCCCACCGTCAGTGTCGGCGCCGGCTGCCGCGCGTCCGACGTCCGCTCGAAGCCAGCCGCCCGGATCGGCCAAGGCTTGTATTCCAGGCCCTGCCAGACAATCGACGTTGACTGCAGGCGTCCATGAAAGCGCAACACGTCTCCGTTGATCTCCGTGCAATTGACCTCGAACAACTCGATCCGATGACCAGGCTCGAGGGTCTGAATATCCGCTGTGATAGCCATACGCTTACACCACGACGCCGTTAATGCTCATGTTGCGCGGGTAGATCGGTCCGATCGGTTGAACCTTCCAAACGTGAAGGCGAATTTGGTATTGCTTACCGATAGTCAGGCTCCCGTAAGCGACAGCACATGCCAACGACGCCGCTGAGCTGACCCCCACATACTGCTGCCCGTTAGGGACGCTCGCAATGCTGGAGCTACCTCGCGTAACCACCGCATTCGCCGCAACGTCGAAGACGTCGAGGTAACAAATAAAGTCATTTGCTACGGGCGTCGAACTCCCCACATTGATATAGAGAGATGCGTTTGCAAGTACGCTGTTCGCCTTCGGGGTGAAGCCCAGTACGAGCCGCACTTCATCGTTTATCGCCAGATCGCGCTCTTCGCCCCCGGCCGCTGCGATTGCTCCAACGTCGGAATGCTGCAAAGGACGTGGCAGATTCCAGCTATCCCACGGCACATTTCCCCCGAACGTCGGACGCCCGTCAAACGCCGGCGCACCTTGCAGATAGAGGATGCTCGCCTCCTGCGAGTACAACGATGGCGACGAACCGCGTTCGAGCTTGATACGTCGAAACGCCACGCCCCATTGAGCGATGGTCGGTGTGTTATCAGCAACCCGGCTCACACGCACATATGACGTCCCGTTCGGCGTTTTCCCCGAAGCGGTCACGAGCGTGTAATCGCGCCTCGTCGAAATTGGAGCGGTTGTGAACGTCGCCAAAAGGGTGCCGGACGCGTTGAAAGATTCCACCTTCATATACACCTGCCCCGCATTCAGACCGTTCGTCGCAATCTCGGCGGAGAGGGTCAATTGCATACCGGCGCCGATCGCGATGTTGTCCGAGTAGTCCATCGCATAGCCGGCGGTATTGATCGCGGCCGAGTTGATGAATATTGTTCCCTCCCCAGACGTGCCGGCCACAACACCGAAATTCGTGCCGGTCCAACAATTATTGCGGAGTTCGCCAGTCGAATTGACCAGCAAGTTTGGACTGTTGACCGAATTCAACCGACCACCGACCGCGACATCGCCGCCGACACTCAACCCGCGTGTAACAGAAAGAAAGCCCGAAACGACCTCATCCGGGAGCATCTTTCCGCGCGCCACTACATGCCAGTAGGAGACTCCGTCCGATGCGTACGTGATCCAGTCACCACGAGCAAGGGCCGTAATCTGCGTGCCGTCGTTGCCTTGCAGCCCGATATCGACTCCGACACCAACGTTGAAAAGGTGAACGCATGCATTGAGCATTACCGATCCGGCCAGGGGAAGCGTAATCTTCTTCCCGGTCACGCCGATGTTGAGCCCGAATCGAATACCTACCCGATTGGGCGCGATCGTCGTGGTGTCCCCCAGGATGTCGTACCCAAGCGCAACACAGGCGGCCAGCACGTCAACGTTAGCGTTATACCGAACATTCGCGGTTCGTTGATCGTCCCCGCCGTCACCATTCGGCGCCGTTCCGAGGTTCGCTTTTTGAAGTTGTGGCATGTCTTACCCTATGGTGCAAACGTCTGCTCAAACTGTGCGGTGATCGTGTACACGCGTCCGCTTCTCACCGGCTCGGTGTACTTCTCACACACGAATCGCCCCTGCGGCCGAAGCGGCGGCGTCCAGAAAAACGACACCGCACCGGCGTGGTCGTCGAGGAACTTGAGGATTGCCGATATCTTGTCGGCCCTCCCCACGAATCGAAGGTTGTACGACGGCACGCGGTTGTTGAGGCCGTCGGCCGCGCGCTGCGTATACCCATCGCCAAAACTGGCCTTTCGTACGCGCAGCGTCGTATCGCCGCCGAAACCCTCAACCGTCGGCGACCAGATAAACGTGTCGGTCATCACCCCATCCCGTTTTTCAGTTTCCAGAGCGCGCCACCCTGACGACTCTCGACCGCGATCAGCCCCTGCACCATCTGCGTGAGCTTCTTCACGAACTCGGCACTGGCCATCATCTGCGCCGCGTTGCCCGTGCCGCTGTCGATCGTCACCGGGATATTCAGCTCGATTCCTCCGCCCGCCGCGCCGAGCGCGCCACCGCCAGCCGACCCACCGCCGACCAGCCCGCCGTTCGCAAACTTCGCGAAGCCGAGATCCTGTCCGCTGTTGATCGCCTCCAGCAGCCGAAGCACGCCGGGCTTGCGCACCGCCGCGGCCTTTACCACAAACTCCTGGTCAGAAAGCCACGCGGGGATGCTGTCGCTCGTTGATGTGCCCGGGCCGCTAACCCGGCCGCCGCCGGCGAGGTGAAACTGATACGCATTGCCGCCGCCCCCACCCAAGGCGTTCGATAGGCCGCCCGCCACACCGCCGAGCAACGACGACGGACTGAATCTGCCTGCGCCTCCCGTATCGAACCCGAGCGCCGAACTGCCCCATCCGATAACAGCGGACAGCCCAGCCCGCGCATAGAAGCGCGCAAGGTCCGCGATCATGCTGTCGACAAGCCCCCGGAAATTCACCTTGCCTGACGTCGCGAACGACGCGGCCGCGTCCTCCATGTTGCGGAATGCACTCGTGAACGCTTCCTCGGACCGCCCAGCCGCGTTCTCGGCTGACTCCTGATACAGCGCCACAGCGCGACTCGCGCCGACGCGCCAGTCGCGCTGCACCGCGAGCCGCTGCTCGACATACCCACGTTCGCGCTCGACCTGCTCGGCCTCGGCCCGGTTGATCCGGTCGATTTCCGCCAGATACTCCGGCGAGCCGAGCGTGCCGTCCTTCCGCGCGCCCTTCGTGAAGTCATCGCGCCGGCGCCGGAATTCATCGCCGACACGGCTCGTCGCCTGGTTCAGCTCGCGCGCGTTGTCGCCCATCGGCATCGCGGCAAGCTCGCGCGCGACTTCCCGCTGCCGCTCGGACGCGTAGTCCGCCAGCTCCGCGTCGATCTGCGCGCTGCGCTCCTTCAGCTTGTTGATCGCTTCGTGATAGCGAACCTCTTTCTCCAGCTGCACCGCGCGGTCGTATGCCGCGCGAATTGCAGCCTGGTCACGAATCAGGCTCTTGTCGCCATCGGTCAGCTTCGTGCGCTTCGCGGCCAGGTCGATCAGCTTCTGGTCGAACCCGATCCGGTCCTTCTCCGACTGCGTGAGCTTGTCGGTTGCGACCGCCTCGACGCGCAGCTGTGCGATACGCTGCGTGATGTTGTCGAGCATGCGCTGGCTTTCCGACTCGGCACGCGACCCGCCGGCCCGGCTCTTGTGCGCGAGCGCCGGCGCGTTGACGCCGATGCGGGCAACCTGGCCGGCCGATTCCGACACCGTGTCGTCGAACGCCTTTTTGCCGCGTGCCGCGGCGGCCGCGAGCGCCGCGTCAGCGTTGAACCCGAATTTCTCGAATTTCTTGCTGACCAGATCCGCCTGAAACTCAGCGAGTGCCGCGGCGACGACCATCTGCTGATTCATGAGCGCGAGCTCGCGCGTCAGATTGTCGATGTTCCGCCGCGCGCCGGCCTCGGCCTTTGCGTCTTTATCCTGGATCGCTTTTTCGAGCGATTTGTACGCGTCCGCGCGGCCGGCGATCAAACCGGCCTGCCGCGCCTCCGCTGTGTTCGCGCCCTTCGTTTTCGCTTCGTATTCGGCGCGCTGCTGCGCGGTCATGCCGATGACGTCGGAGGCCTCTTTCAGCTTCTCGACGTACTTGTTCCAGGCCTCGGCCGCCATGCCGCCCGCGAAGAAGTTGTTTTCTTCGGTGAGCAGTCGGATGCCGTCGGCCGCACCGCGCGCGGCGGCATCCATCGCGGCCAGCGTGCGCGCGCCCTTGTCCGCCGCGGCGCCGGCCGTGTCGATCGCCGACGCGGCCTGCACCAGCTCGGCGCGAAGCTCGTCACCGCCCTTCGTCGCATCGATAAACACGCCGACCAGTGACGCAAGCTCGCGCGACTTCTCGTCGACGCCGAGGTTCTCAGTCTTGATCCGGTTCAGCCCTTCAATGAACCGATCGAGCGCGACCTGATTCTCGTCCGTGATGATCGGCGCGCTGTCGCCAATGCCCGGCACGATGACGCTCTGCGACGCGCGCGCCGCGAGGCCCGCGTACGCGTCCGCCACATCACTGCGCGCCGACGACTGCGCCTGCTTCGCGCGATTGCGCTCGACTTCCTGCAGCAGTGGCGACAGCTGCCGGTACTTCTCGATGATCTGGTCGAGCGGCGCCTGCATGTCGATCAGGCTCGACGTCGCGCTGCTCGCGTGATCGCGGAAAACCAGCCAGTTCACTGCCGCGCCGAGCGCCACCGTGCCAACCGTAGCGATGATCCCGGGCAGCCCGCCCATCACCGACAGCAATCCGGACCCTACCGTGCGCATCAGCGAGCCGGCGCGTGCGGCAGCAGTCTGCGCCACCGCCGCGCGTTCGGTCGCCGCAGCAAGGCCCGCCGTCGCGGCCGTCGCCCCGCGCTCGGCCCGTTCACGGGCCTGCGTCGCCGCCGCGACTTCGCGCTCGGCTAACGCGAGCCCCTTCTCGGTTTCGGCCAGCGCCGCCGCGTACCGAGTCTGGTCAACCGTGCCCTTGGCCGCCGCAGCCTCCAGCGCCACACGGCGCTGCTGTGCCAGCGCGAGGGATGCCTCGGCCCGCTCCAGCTCGCCCTGCGCCGCCGCCGTCTCGCGCGCGATCACCGCCGCGTACGGCGTGCCGGCGATCCGCGTGCCGATCTCCTGGCTGTTCGCCAGATTCGACCGCGCTGTCGCGACCTGCGCCACAGCGCTCGCCTCGATCGCACGCGCCTCGGCGAGCTTCGCCTGCGTGTACTGGATCGAACCGGTCGTCAGCGCCGACTGCATCGCCAGGCTTTCGCGCATCGCGCGCATGCCGGCCAGCTCGGCCGCCGCGGCGACTTCTGCCGCCTGCGCGTTCTGCAGCTTCGCCGCTGCCGCATCGCGGTCGCTCTGCGCCTTCGTGATCGTCACGAGCGCAGCCGCGTTTTCCGCCTGCGCCTTCGCGAGCAGCGC
Organism: Burkholderia sp. JP2-270; assembly: GCF_003233675.1. Taxonomy (NCBI): domain Bacteria; kingdom Pseudomonadati; phylum Pseudomonadota; class Betaproteobacteria; order Burkholderiales; family Burkholderiaceae; genus Burkholderia; species Burkholderia sp. JP2-270. The sequence continues at coordinate 752,651 of NZ_CP029825.1, forward strand.
CTGCCGCTCCGCGTTCCACGCGATGGCCGACTTGCTGACGGCCACCGTGGTCTGCGCGAAATACACACCGAGCCGGCCGGCCGCGAGCGATGCGCTGATCGTGACGATCTCGTCGAGGTGATCCGCAACGTAGACCACGCTCTGCGCCAGCTTCGCGCTCGCACCGGTCGCCTCGTTCGCGTGCCCGACGTATGCGACGATTTCCGTTTGCAGGCGCGTCATCGCCTGGCCGACGGTCATGTCCACCTTGCCGAACAGTGCGTCCGTGCTCGACCCGGCGTTCTTCAGCGCGTCGATCAGGTTCTCGACGGTCAGCTTGCCGTCCTCGGCCAGCGACTTCAGCTCGGACGTGCCCTTACCCATGCCGCGGGCGATCGCGTCAGCAACGCCCGGCAGTTCTTCGAGCACGCTCTTCAGATCCTGCCCGCGCAGCTGGCCGGACGCGAACGCCTGCCCCAGCTGCACGATACCGAGCCGCGCCGTGTCGGCGGACACACCCGAGAGCGCAACCGCCTTACTGATTGTTTCGACCAGCGGGCCGACCTGTTTAATCGACAGACCGAGGTGCGACGTGTTGTTCGCGATCCGCTGATACAGCTCGGCCGTCGCGTCGAGCGGTTGCCGCGTAGCCTGTGCGATGCGAAGCACATCGTTTTGCGCAACCGCGAAATCGATCTGATCCCGCGTGACGATCTTGAGCCGGTTGCTCAGGTTCGTCCATTCGTCGGCATACTCGATCAGTTGGTGCACGCCGAACGCTGCGGCAGCAGCCTGTGCATATGCCGTGAGCGAGCCGCGCGCGGCCTCGATCGCACGCACCGTCACCTGCACGCTCGATGCGTTCGACGCGAACGCCGCGTCAGCGGCGCGGCCCCCATCCCGGACCGCATTGAAATAGCCGCTGGCCGTCGACCCAAGCTGCTGCATGCGTCGATCGTACTGGGTCGTATTCGCGGTAACGCTGACGATCAGCTCGCGGAGACTCGTTCCCATATTTCCTATCCGCCTACTTTACCAATCTCATTAGGCCTGCGAAGAAAGGATCGTCGTTGACCTCCTGAACTGCCGCCGACTCGCCAGACCAGTTCGGCATCATGTCGGCTACCTTGACCTTCGCTCCCTGTGCCTGGAACACCGCCGACGCGACCATCGCGGCATGAAGGTCGTAACGATCATCGGCGATCGGCGACTCGGAATCGAACGCCTGCCATAAGGCGAATTCCGCGGTCGACATAACGGCGCGCAGCTCGGCAAGTGTCCTGCCGAGCCGCAGCGCCAACGTCAGTTCGAGTCGGAGATCGGGATTTCGGCGGAGGGCTTTTTTGCGTCGTCCTCCGCGTCGACTTTCATGTTGCCGAGCTCGAGCGCCGTGCTCACGATGCGTTCGTGCGCGGCACCGAATGCCGACGCGACCTCGCGCGCGTCCCCGTCGTCGAATTCGCGGCGCCAGCCGGCCGACGTCTCGACATAGAGCACGCGCACGAACAGCCGCGCCGAGGCGAGCACGTGCTCGTCCGGGCGGACCGCCGCATACTTGGCGCGGGCCGTTTCTTCGTCGTCGCCCGGCTCGACGCCGGCAGCGAGGCGAAGCGGCTCGAGCCAGAATGCGCGGTCCTCGAGCAACGGTTCGCGCACGGCGACCGAGGCGTCGCCCCATTCCGGCATCTGCACCAGCTCGTGCCGCCAGCCGGTCAGCGGGTTGAGAATCGCTGCGCGCAGCGCGCCAGCGACCGTCGGAGTCTTCGTCATCACTCGTTCCTTACGTTTTCAGATCGATTAACCAGCCGGTGCGGCCGGCGGCGGCACTTCCTTCGGCGAGCCGCTGACACGGACGCTGTAGGTCGACGTCACGATGCCGTCGACACCGGCCGACCAGGTGTACTGGCGCACCATGCCGACGAACAGGAATTGCGACTTGTCGCGGAACGTCACACGGAACACATACTTGTCACCTGTGCCGCGCGCGCCGCGAAGAATCAGCTGGCCAGCATCGTCCGACGAATAGTTGCCATCCACCGAAAACTCGCCCGGGTCCGGCAAGCCGAGCTCGGATTCCTTTTCATCGCTCGCGAGTGTCGTCGCGTCGATCTCCGACGACTGCCCGCCTTGCCAGTTGATCGTCTTGCTCGTCGTGTTGAGATCGACGAAAACGAGCTTGTCGTCGTCGAGGTTCGCCGACGATGTTTTCGAGATCTCGACCTTCGTACCTTGCGCCTTGATGCGCTTGCTCTTCTCGGCCATAAGCCCCTCACAAAAAAGAAAGGCCCGCTCGAGGCGGGCCGTACACACAGCGGATTCCGTCAGAATTCAACGGATATTTCGAGGCTCACCCGGAAATCGCCGGAATCGCTCGAATAGTCGTCCGGCAGGTCATTCACCCCGCCAACAGAAAACTGCTCGGCCGCGTACGCGCGATCGATCACCTTGTCGGCGAGCGCGTCGGCGTCCGTATACGTGCTGGCGTAGACGTCGACCTGGAACACGCCCGATTTACCGCCGGTCGCACCGCCAATCGCCATGTCGCGCGCGCCGCTCACGCGCGATACCACGTAGTACGGTGATTTTGCTGCCGCTGCGGCGGCGCCGACATAGCCTTTCGCGGTTCCAACCGCGCCGATCGCATTGCGGATAATGAGAGCACTCACCGGCCACCCCCGAGCACCACGTCGATCGCGCGCACGATTTCAGTGCGAATCGCACCCTCAGCCTGACCGATCGAAGCGTCGAACGCCGGTCGCGCGAACGGCTGCGCCCTCATGTGCTGCGTGCCGAGCTCGATGAAGCGCCAGTAAAACGCGTTGCTGGGCGAATCGCCCTTGCCCTTCGTCCGCACACGTACACCCGCCGTCGCAATGCCGGGTGAATCCTTCTGACGAAGCGCGGCCGAGACGATGTTTCGCCTCAGCTTTCCCGATTTCTTCGGCGCGCGCGCACGTGCCTCGTCTCGGATCACCTTCGCCCCGGCCACGGTCGCGCGCCTGAGCGCCTTCGTCGACTGCGCTTTCGCAAGCTTCTCGAAATCAGCACGCAGGTCGGCCAGCCCCAAAATCTGCACGCTAGACATACTTTTCCCCCACCTTCACCGACAGGTCGAGATATCCGCGCTTGCGCGACGGCAGGACCGCCGTAATGTCGTACAGCCAGCCGTCGTACCGCACACGCATCTGCTCGTCGATACCAGCCCGATAACGGATGCGCATGCTGGCCACCGCCGAACCTCGGACAGCACCTGAAACGACGTGCTCTTTGCCGCTGATAAACAGCACGTCGGCCCATGGCTTCGAATGCTCAACCCACGCATCCGGCAATGGCTCATCGTTCTCGTTTACAGCACCGCTTCGGCGCTCGATCACGATTCGCTCGTTCCTCTTTCCCGCACGCATACTTTCCTCGTTAGATGCTTACGATCGCGTGACGCGCGATGAGTCGGTTCGTGAAATCCTCGCTCAGCGAACTGACCGTGCCATCGAGCTCCGATTCACGGTGTGCGGACAGCGTGCCGAGCTGCAGCAGCATCCACGCGACGAGCGATTCGGGCACGGTGTCCGGTGTTTCGAACGCGCCGCAACGAAACCGCACCTGGACATCCTCGCCGTACGGGAACGATTTTCGGGACACGAGATACGCCCGGTCCATCACGCGGTACGCTGCCGACGGCAAGGTCTGCCGCACGCCGGCCTCGTCCGTATACGACACGTCGGTGATCTCGATCACGTCGTTCCACAAGAGAATCCGATCGGACGGAAACGAGTCAACCCGTACCCGACACTCCTGCGGCAGCAACGGGCGGGACAGCGCCATCTCGAGCGCCTCGCGCGCCGCGACGATGTTCCCCTTCAACAGAACGTCCTCATCGTCGCCATCAATTCGGCAGTGCTCGCGCGCCAGGTCGAGCGTGATTGCTTCCTCGGCGGGCCGCGTCATAACGTCGACGCGGCCCGCCGCAACGCGCAGCGGATATGCCAACTGGTCGGCCATGTATTCCTCACGTCGAATGTGCGGCCGCCACGACGTAGCGGCCCCGTTCATCAGCCCTGCGGCGCTGCCGGCTGGCCCATCTTCAGCGCCTTCACGGCACCACCGATATCGATCAGGTTGCCGCCCTGGCGGTTGAAGCCGACGAAGCCGACCTGGCCCTTCAGCGTGTATCGCGAGTCCGTCATGCGGAACATCGTGAGATCCATCACTTCGCGCACGATGTATTCGGAGTGGTCGCCGAACGTCAGCGGCTTGGCACCCGCCTCGGGCACGTCGTATTCCTGCACGATCGTCACCGGCCGGCCGAGCAGACGATCCGGCGCACCACCCGGATTGCCCTGCTCGTAGCCCGGCACGAAAATCGGTCGCTTCTGCTCGTCCTTGATCTTGCGTACAACCTTCAGCATCTGATCGTGCATCGCATACCCACAACTCGGACGCACGCGGTATGCCGGATCGACGCTGTGCTCCAGGTCGATCAGGTCGTCGTAGGTGATCAGGTTCGGCGACGCCACGGTAACGCCCGTGCCGACCGCCGTCAGCAGACCGACCGGCTGCTTGTTGCCGGTGCCCTTCGCAAAATGCCGCGCAGTGATTCGGCCGACGCGCGTCGACAACAGACGGATGATGTAGCTTTCGAGGTCGAACATGCTGTCCTGCAGCAGTTCCATCGAAAGCGCGATCGACTTCGACGAGTAGCGGAACGCTTCGAGCGACTTCGCGACGAACTTCGTATCGCTGTCGCTCGTCTCCCCGTTTTCTTCGACGATCTCGCCCTCTTCCGTCGTCGCGTCCGTACCCGGGAACGTCATCGATGCGCCGGTTCCGGTCGACAGTACGGTAGCGATCTGGCGAAGGCCGCCGAATGCCTTAAGCGCCTCCGACAGTCGGCGATAGAATTCCGGCGCGACGGTATAACCGCCGGCCGCCGGGTCGCCGGTCGACATGGCGTTCTGGATTTCCGGCGTCTGCCGTGCGAGCATGCGCGCGCGGTCTTCGTCCGTCAGAGCCAGCACGCCGCGGCGGAGGAACGTGCGAATCGCTTTCGATTCACCTTCGTGCGCGCCGGGCGTCTTCACGTGCGCATTGATCAGCCCCTCGGGATTGCCGGCGAGCGCTTCTTCGGCGAGCCGGTTCATCAGCCCTTCGTGACGCTTGATCTCGGCGCCAACGCGATCCATTTCGGCGAGCCCTTCGTCGTACGCCTTTTGCTGATCGGCGCCCCACTTGTCGCCCTGGTTGTTTTCCAGCAGCGCGTTCAGGTTTTTCGCGAGTGCGTCGCGACGCTCCCGCAATGCTTGAATTGCAATAGCCATACAGTCTCCATCGACAGAAAAAGAAAAGGCCACCCGAAGGCAGCCCTTTGAATCGACGCGGGAACGCGTCACGAACGTTGTGCAAGCTCCAGCCGGCGGCGCAGCGCCTCCATATCCGCGGCTGCAGCGGGCGCCTGCGGAACCGGCTGCGGCTCCTGCGGCCGCTCCGGCAGCGGCTCCGGCGGGGCGAACGCGACAGGACCACGCGGCGGCGTCTGCGCATGCGCCGTGTTCGGCGCACGGTCGTACGCCGATAGATTCCATGCGGACGCCTGTGCATCCGGTCCTGCACCAGCGAGCCGATCCGCGAAGCCGCGTTGTACGGCTTCGTCGGATGACATCCACGTTTCGGCCGCCATCCATGCGGAAATATCGTCCTCACTTTGCCCCGTCTCCTTCGCGTAGGTTCGCACCAGCGACGCGTCGACAGCGTCGAGCAGCTTCGCCGATTCGCGCAGATCGTCCGCGTTGCCCATCGCGAACGTCCACGCGTTATGGATCATCACGAACGCGCCGTCCGTGATCTCGACCTCATCAGCGGCCAGCATCACGAAGCTGGCCGCGCTCGCGGCAACGCCGTCGACGTGCGCAATCACGCGCGCGGAATGGCCGCGAATTGCCGTTTCCATCGCCCGGGCGGCAAACACGTCGCCGCCCGGGCTGTTGATCCGAAGGTGGATCGTGTCGGCCGTGATCCCGGCGAGCGCCTGCACGAACGACTGCGCGGAGACGCCGCCCCACCAATCGTCGGTCACAATCACGTCGTAAAGGTAGACAGTCGCAACCGTGCCGTCGTCGCTCGCCTTCACGCTGAAAGCCCGCGGCGCTGCGCGGTTGTCATTCAGCAGCTGGAGGATTCGGTTTCGTCGCATCTTTGGTCCCTGAATTTAGAGTGTTGCCGTCCGGCTCCGGTGGCATGTTGAAGCGGCGCCGCACGTCGTTCTGCGACATCCACCCCGGCTCGCCTGCGCGACCGAGCGCGATACGGAATGCCTCAAACCGCGATTTCATGTCGCCGAGATCGAGCGCGTCGGCGTCGTGCTGAATTGAACGCTTCGGTTTTCGAACCACCTTCCGGCCGACTTCCTGCGCGATCTTCGTGAGGTGCCGACCCAGTGTGTATTTCACGAAGTGCTTCGCTAACTGCTCGGCAGTCGTGCCGATCGTCGTACCCTTGTCGCTACGCCCGACCATGTGGGGCATGACTCCGAACACCGAGCACACGTCGTCATCGGTCAGCTTCCGGTTTTCGATCAGCTTCACGTCTGCCGCCGACATCGAAATTTGCTTGATGTCCATTCCGCCGCCGAGCACGACCGGCGCCGAACTGTTGTGCAATCCGCTGTATCGCTGTATCCACTGCTTGCGCAGCAACGCGACCTGATCCTCGGTCAATTTGCCTTCTGACTTGATCACCAGGTCGGGACGCAAGTTGTCCGACAGCATCGTGTCGACCAACTGGCCAGCGGACGAGGCAACGTTCACCGGCATGCGAAGCACGCTGCGGATCTGCGAGAGTCCGCGGCGACCATCGAAGCCCGGGCCAGGAACGTGGATCATGTCGTCCTGATCGACCGTCATCACGACGTTGGTAGCCGGATCGAGATACGTGTACACGAGACGACCGTCGACGAGATCAACCCACACCGAAAGTGGATGCAAGGGCTCGACCGACTCGATTCGCGATGACCACCGCGTGACGCGGTGGATGCGCGAAAATAGATCGCCATGCAGGAGCAGGCCCGTCATGCCGAATTCCCATCCCACCGCCGCCGGCCACCGCGGGTGCAGCTCCTCGTTAAGCAGCTCCCAATATTCCGATTCCACCGGCAGCACGCCGTTCGGGCCGCGCTCGTACTCGACCAACGGTGTCGAAGCGACGGCACCGCCAATCAGCGCCACGCAGGAATAGACGGTCGCGACGCTCATCGCACCACGCTCGCTCACCGCCCGCCCTGGCGTTTGCAGGCCCGTCATCCAGTCATATGCGTCAGTGCCGGGAACGATCTGGCTCGTCGACACCGCGGCAGCATTCACCTTTGCCGCCTGGCGCTCGGCGTTCCACTGGTTCAAGATTCGCGAGCCGCTTGCATTCGCGCGCGGCGCACCGTTCGTTGCGTTCGTCATAGGATGTAGATTTCCGGGTCCGCTTCAGGCTGATACGTAACCGCACGCGTGGTCGCCATACAGGCCGCGACGATCGGATCGATGCGCCCGTTCGGCCGCGACTTCTTCTTGTCGGGCCGGATGTTTTCATTCGAATCGAGCAGCAACGTAACGTTGCTGGCGCACCATCTCGCAACCGGGTTCCCCCCATGACGCATCCGGCCGCCATATACCAGGCGCTCCAACTGCTTCGCGCCGGGTGACAGGCCTGCCATGTTTTGCGCGACCTGTACCATCGGGATCTCGTCCTCGAGCAGCTCGTTGACGATCTGCGTTGCGTTCCATGGATCGAACGCGATGTCCTGCACGTCGAAGAGTTTGCAGGCGGCCTTGATCGTGTCGCGAATAACCGTGTAGTCCGTGACCGCGCCCGGCGTCACGATCAACCACCCTTGCTCCGCCCATTTCTTGTACGGCGCGGCGTCGCTGGCCTCTTGAGTGTTCACCTTCGCCTCTGGTGCGAAAATGAAGAAGACATAGAACCACTCGCCGACCGGATCGATTTCCCCATCATCCGTGTACGGCGGAAACGTGAGCACGAAGGCGCACAAATCCTGCGTACTAGCCAGGTCCAAGCCGCCGAAGCACTTGCGCCCAGCGAGCGATTTCCGATCGAACGGCGCGCCGCATGCGTCCCATACAGCGATGTCAAACCAACTCAGCGCACCATTGACCCAGACGTTCAGATCCTTGGTGAGAAAATTCGCCTTCGCGCTCGGCAGCTCGGCAGCCTTCGCCGCTTGCGCACGCATGTAGTCGACGGTTTTCGCGCTGCCGAGGCTCGGGTTCGCCTTGATCCAAACTTCTGGATCAAACGGATCGTCGTCATCGTCGAGCGTGTAGATGTAGCCAAAGAAACTATCGTCGATCTTGTCGCCACGCAGGATCATGACGAGATAGCCGCGAATCTCAGTGCAGATCCCGTCGAGGATGTAGCCGGCCGTCGTGATTGCGGAGATTAATGGCTGGAGCCGCGCACCGAGCGCCGACTCCATCACGTCCCACACCTCACGCGTCTTGTGCGCGTGCAGCTCGTCCACCATACAAACCGATGGATTCAAGCCGTCGAGCGATTCTGCGTTCGCCGGCAGTGGCTTGAACACGCTGCTGCCGATCACAATCCGCTCTTGGTTCGTTCCGTCGTATACCTTGATCGATCGCGCCAACCGTTTCGATCGCCGACACCTACGACGGTAGTTGTCGAGCGCCGGCTTGAACACGCTCATTGCCTGCTCGCGCGTTGTTGCGATCGTGTACACCTCGGCGCCCTGCTCGCCGTCCATCAGGAACAGGTAATCACCTTGCCCGGCCTTCCACGTCGACTTGCCGTTTTTGCGTGCGACCTCTTCGTACCCAGTGCGAAACCGCCGCAGCCCGGAATCGACGCGGCGCCAACCGTACATCACGGCAGTCCAGAACCGCTGCCACGGGTCGAGCACCAGCGCCTGGCCGGCGAGCGCGCCCTTGATGTGAAGGAACTGCCGCTCGATATAGTCGATAACGTGGTGCGCATGCCCCGCACTGAACACGATGCCGCGCGCTGGACCGTCGATCAGATCAGCGTAGTGGCGCTTGACCGCAAGAAACACGAATTCGCCGACGACGATTTCGCCGCGCAACACCGGCAGGCCGTAGTCGACATCCCATCGATGCCGAATGGCTGGCGTCAGGCGGGCAATGTCGTTGGCCGAGAGCGCGCGTGATTCAGCAGCTCTTCGAACAGGTCGTCCTGTTGATCCGAGTCGTCCATCTTCGACTTCGCGATCAGCATCGACGGCGTCGTCAGGCAGGCTTCCGGCAAACACTTGAGCAGCCCCTCTTTCAGCGACTTCGCCGCGTAGTAGAGTTGATGCGGCTGCGTATGACCGTTCGGCGTCTGAACCATGAACGATCCGTGATTGACCTTCTCGAAATCGCGCAGTTGCAGCTCGACCTTCACCCATCGAACGAAGTCGACGCAGACGATCGCGAGTGCAACACCGGCCGTCCGATGCGGCACACCCTCCGCACGCAGCGCGTGGCACAGGTAGTCCCACACCTTCCGGTGCGACGATTCGAAGTGCACCCCGGGCGGCGGCGGCGGCGATTCGATCGCCTTTCCAACGCCGCCGCCCGACGCGCGCGACTCGTCGGCACCGCCGACGTCGGCAAACGGTTGATTCGGACTCATGTGAGGCTTCCCGTAAGCGAGCCAGCGAAAAACTCGTCTCGCGTTGCGCGATCGGCTCTATGGGGCGGCTTTCTTAACCCCCCCCTCTTCCAAAAATGGTCCGCAAAAAAATGCGGCTGAACGTTCGGTCCCGAGCAAGGGGCCGAAAAAATAAAACCACCCCCCCTCGGTTCGCGGGCGGCGGCCCGCGCCGGTTCATCGGCGACCGCGCCCGCGCGCTGCCTCGGTCGACGTCTTGGCGTCGTGACACGGCTTGCAGATCGACTGCAAGTTGGTCAGCTCGTCGGTTCCGCCTTCGGCCTTCGACACGATGTGGTCGACCGCGACAGCGCGTGCGATCCGGCCTTTCTTCCGACACGGCACGCAGAGCCCGTTGTCGCGGGCCAGCGCTTCGCGCCGCAGCTTTGTCCAGGCTGTACCGTATCCGCGTGCGTGGCGTGATCCGCGCAAGCGATCCGATTGCCAACCAACCGCCTCGCTCGCATGCTCGGCGCAATAGCCCGGCGTCGCGACCAGTCGGCCGCATCCGTAATGCCGACACTGCGTCGGCGCTTTCTTCGGCATTTAGAACTCGCGAGACTGCGCCGTGAACTGCATCTGCAAGGCTGCATCTGCGGCCTGACGCGCGACCCGCTCACCAACAATCGCGACCTCGTTATTGATTGCGGCCGAGTGCGCCGCGATGATCCGCTCGGACAGTGCGGCATCCCGCTCGTCGATACGATTGAGCACCGGACGAGCAAGCCACAGGACCAGGCGTGCGTAGAGTCGTTTCATGGATTCCTCTTTGGCATCACGTTTTCGAGAGCCCAATGCAAAAAGCCCCGACGCTTTCGCGATCGAGGCTTTGCGATTCTTCCGGGCGCCAGAGAGCCCGGGGAGTGCCCGAACCCTACTCAGCTTTCGCCGGATCAAATTGTGGATCAAAGTGTAGATCAGCTATTTCGAATTCGCAACATCATTCTGCATTCGAGCAATGACGTCGGCGATCCGCACGTGCTGACGGACCGACTCGCTCAACTGTTCTTCGATTGCCTTGCGCGCGTGCGACAGCGCGAAATCAAACACCGAATGCGGGCGCACCTTGATACCCAACCGCCGGCAAATCATGGCGGGCCGCGCGTTCCACATGTAGTGCATGCGAAGCAGCTGCTTGTCGAGCGACATCAACCGACGCCACGCCTTTTCCACCAGCTCGGCGTCCGCAACGTCTACGTCGCTCGCCACGGTCTTCCCCGCGGAATTCGGGAAATAGATGCTTGCCACCGTTCCGTCGGAATGCCCTTCGCCGTAGCTGTACGCGCGCGCCCAATTTTGGAGTCGTTTTTCGATCGTCATAGTTTCCCCGTCATTCTTCGTAAGAGCCGATGTGCTTTCGGCAATAGCCGCGCCGCGATGCGCCGGCACCAATGAGAGTTGTTGCTGGATTCGCGCAGCGGCACCCGGCTTCGACGTGCGCACACTGGCGATCGTCAACACCGGAAGATCCGTGACTCGCCACAGCGCCAGGCGCCGACGCTGTGGCCTTCGATTCAAGCGCCGCGTTGCGCCGGCGCCGCAATTCCTCCCAATTCTTTCGCAGGCGTGCCGGCGACGTGATGACTCGCTTCCAGAACTTGTCGCGCAGTGCATAGCCGGCGAGCCTCGCCATCGCATCGACCGATCGGCCGTCGTCGCGAATCATCGCCGCGACGTCGGCCGCCCACTCGTCGAGATTCGGCGCAGGAAACCCAGGATCGTCAGCGCGCAGCTTGTCGAGCATCCACCGAGCGAACGAAAAATCTCCGTCACTCGGTTTTTCTCTCTGATCGCCGCTGCCTGTGCTAACCACAGTGGTTTGATAGAGAGAGGGTTTACTCATATTTCTGTTTACTGGGTAGTTAGTTGGAACGTGGTGCCAGGAACTTTCTACCGAATCAATGGATTCAGGGCCCAAATCGCCATCACTGGCACCACGTTCCAGTGCCGCCGCCGAGTTACTGGAACCAGGTGCCAGTGATTTGCCTGAGTTACTGGCACGTGGTGCCGATTCGCCTATTTCGTGAGCATGTTCGGCACTACGTTCCGCGACACCGACCGCTAGCTCATCGTCGGCCGCGGCGAGATCGAGATCGATCGCATCGCGCTGCTGGAGCGCTACGTCCGCAGGAATGGACAGTCGATAGTGCGCGTGCGCCCACTTCCGATCCGGCCGGCGCGAGCGCCAACTCGTCAACCATCCGAATTGCGCGGCGATGCCAAGATGCTTCGTGACAGCACGAATGGATAGCGTTGCCTTTTCTGCGATCGTTTCGAGTGACGGCCAACACGTTCCATCCATGCCGTTCGAGTATTCCGCCACGACGAACAACACGAGCTTCGTCGTCGACGGCAGCGCGCTGCACATCATGGCGCGGCGCCAAGAATAAAAGGGAGATACCGTTCTCATACGTGATCAGTAATTCGATGTCGGCTCGGCGAAGTTCTCGAACCGGGTCGTTGCGTTCTGGAATGCGAGCCGCACGGTGCCGATCGGCCCGTTTCGCTGCTTCGCGATGATGATTTCTGCGGTTCCGCGGTCCGCGCTGTCGGGGTTGTAGACCTCATCGCGATAAATGAAGAGGATCACGTCGGCGTCCTGCTCGATTGCGCCGGATTCGCGCAGATCGGACATGACAGGTCGTTTATTCGGACGGTTTTCGAGACCACGGTTAAGCTGCGACAAGGCGATGATCGGAACATCGAGCTCTTTCGCGATCTGCTTCAGCGCACGCGATATTTCCGCGACTTCGGTGGCGCGCATTTCCGATCCACCGCCATCGCCCGACATCAGTTGCAGGTAGTCGACGACAATCAGCCCGAGCCGGCCGCATTCGCGATACAAGCGCCGTAACTCGGACTTGAATTTCGACGGGGTGATGGCGGAACTATCGAGAATATGTACGGGCGCGTCGGCCATAAGCTCAACGCCGCGCGTCAGGCGCGGCCAGTCGTCATCCTCGAGGCGACCGGTTCGCAGCCTGTTTTGGCTGATACGGGACGTCGACGCCAGCATACGCATGGTCAACTGCTCGGTCGGCATTTCGAGCGACAGAACGCCGACGGGCCGCCTGGACACAATCGCGACGTGCTCGGCGATATTCATGGCGAGCGAGGTTTTTCCCATCGACGGCCGTCCGCCGACGATAATCAATTCGCCGCCGTGCATACCGTCGAGTCGCGCATCTAAGTCGACAAACCCGGTCGGCGTTCCGGTGATTCCGCCGCGGTCCTCGCGATGGAATAGTTCGTCGATGCGCTCGACCACACGCGTCAACGCTGGCTGCATTGGCTGGAAACTGTCTGCCGCGCGCTGGCCGCGATCGGACAGCCGCAGAAAAGCCGCCTGCGCCGAATCGATAATCTCGGTCGCTTCGCGCCCGTTCGTGTTGTGACATTGATCGATCACGGCACGAGCGGCACGCACCGCACCGCGCAACTGCGAGCGCGACCGAACGATGTCCGCATATCGGCTCAGGTTCGCCGAGCTCGGCGTCGAATTGACGAGATCGTTGAGGTATCGGAGTGGCTCCGATACCTTTGCGTGCGTCGAGCGCAGCTGCTCAAAAACGGTGAGTACGTCAGCCGGGCGCGAGCTGACGATCAGATGTTGAATTGCGGTGAAGATCGCGCGATGTTCGCCAACCGTGAAATCGTCCGCGGACAATTCCGCAGCGACCAGGTCGTATGCGCCGTTGTCGAGCATGAGCGCGCCTAGCACCGCCTGCTCGGACTCCACGGACGCAATTACCCCGCGCGCTTCAGCCTCGTGGCTGGCGCCCATTGATTCCCCAAATGTTCCGGAAGCGCGTTAGCGCGGATTAACGACCAGGGCGCGAGCAGTACATACGGCGACCTCGATTTGACGCTGACTTTCGCGCGCGGCGCGCTCGATCGCCTCGACCTCGTGCCGCTCGATGATTCCGTCCTCAACAGCCTTGTGAATTTCTTCGGCGAACCGGCCTGCGTAGCTGCTGACCACCAGCGCGGCCGATACAAGCGCCGAGATATCCGTGCTGTTCTCGCGCTGGATCGGTGCGCCGGCCACCAGGCCGAATCGGGCGTTCAAGGCATGCAGTGCGTCGAGTGCATGGGGCTGATTTTTCTCCTGCATCCACTCGATCAACATCTCGAACATCTCGCCCGTGATGCGCGCGCCTTCGACCTCGCGCAGCTTGAGCCGCAAAGACTCCCCCGTGATGTGAATCCCTCGCCGCTCACTCAAATAGCGAGCCGCGTCGCCGACCTTCCCTGGTGTTTTTGAGACCGATTTGTAAAGCACGTCGGTCCATTCGGAATCGCTGTAATGGTGAGCCATTTTTACCCTTGAATTTCACCGTTTTTCATGCTGTTAACCGGATGCCGGATCGAATACCATTCAATCACTCGATCAACGGAGCCGGAATTTATGGAAGCAAGCCACCCCTACGATTTCCGCTGTAATTTCTGCGGGTTCGTTCGAAAAGAGACCATCGAAAGAGCGCTCAACGGCCGCTTAGATCCGCCAGTCTGGTGTCCGGAATGTCGTCGGACGATGGAACTCGATTACGACGATGTCGAAAAGCAAGCAAAGAAGGCGGGATTGATACCGATCGATGACGGGGATTGACGCGCCCATCTGGGCCAATCACCCAATCAGGTTCACGGCCAGTGCGGATCAGTCGGCGCATGTACGCCTCTTGGAGCCAGTCGACCCAACGGACGTGATGACAATACGCAAGCCGAGAGATCGGGCTGCGATGGTGCATTAACAGGTATCGGAGAGTCGACCACCGAGGGTGCGGGCGCGTCATGCGACCTCCATTTGTTGCGCGAGCTCGGGCCAGATGTCATGCCAATCGTTGGGGCGAAGATCGCGACGACTTACCTGGCCCGCAGTGATGCGCTCGATGACAACGCAGCTTTTGATTGGTACGGGCCGCGCGCCAGTACGCCACTGACTCACCACCGACGGCGCAGTGCCGAGACGGCGAGCGAAGTCGGCGGCGGATGGCGCATCCGTACACGAGAGGAATGTGGTCAGTTCCATGACGCGAACGATAGCGTAACGCTACCGTTAGGTCAATCGCGTTTCGCGAATTCACGTCGACGCCGATATCGGATGCAATACCAACAATGAAAACGTGCCACGAAATCAGACGGGAACAGCTCCGCGCCCTAATTGAAGAGGTCGGCGGCGCCGGCCGCCTATCAGAACTGATAGGCAAAACGGACATCCAGATCCGTCAATGGGTCAACGCGTCAAAAGACTCGCGCACCGGCAAGCCACGCGGGATATCAGATGACATTGCCCGCCACATCGAGGAAAAAACTGGAAAAGAAATTGGCTGGCTCGACAACGATCCCGAGATCATTGCCGGCTGGAGCCGCCTTACTGATATTCAGCGCGCCCAGGTAATGGGCTTCGTCAATGGCCTGCTCGCCCAGAGCACGACCGCCCGCCACTCAACACCGTTCGTTGAAGAAGGCGACACGCCCGGGAAAGCGAGCGCACCCGCGCGAACGCGCAAAGCGAGCTAATCCGGCGCGCCTATTCGGCGCGCTAACGCTATCAGCCAATCGGCCACCTCCTGCCGATGCTCCGGCAACACGCGTGCCCGATGGCTGATCGCGCCATCCACCCCGACAGTAATCGTCAGGGTCGACACTCCATCCGGGCGAAACCTCCCCGCCACACCCGCCAACGCCAACCTCGGCGCCACTTCTGCTGGTTCGTCGGCCCCCACCGAATTCGCCAATTCGCGCTGAATTGCTCTATTCATTTTCCCCACGCGCATCTAAACAGGACAGCCAGAATACTGTACATATATACAGTATCAGGCTTCACAAAAATTTGCACCTTACTTCTATCCTACAGAGATCGTTCGCGCACGCCTTAAAAATGTTCGCGTTACGCTATTGAATTACCGTTAGCGTTACGCTACCATCCGCCTCACTATGTCGGCGTATCCGCGCCTTGTGAGGTGAATGCAATGATTGCCATGTTTAAGCGCTCGTCGCTCGCTGCGCATCTACTGGATCAACGCGACTGGCACCCGCTCGTTGCGCTCGTCGTGCTTTACCTGATCGCCAGCGCGATCGCCCCCGAATTCGGTCTGTGAGGGGCGCCATGAAAAAGAACATCCGCTCCGCCAAGCAACTGCACACCGAATTGCTGTCGAGTATCGAGTTCGCCGGTCAGTGCCGCGTCGAATTCATTGCGGAGTATGGCAATCCCGTCGACAACTTCCTCCCCTACCTGATCGGCACGTTGCGCGCAGATCTCCCGGAGTTGGCTGCCGCGCTTGCCAGCGCCGCCGGCATGGAACACCTCAACGAATCGCACGAGGCACGGACCGAATGAGCGCGCGCCAATCGACACCCATGCCCCTCTGGAAAATCGTGCTGCTCTGGCTGGCCGTCGGTATCGGTTGCGTCGCGTGGACATACAGCGACGAAGCACCGGACGCGTCGAGCGCGAGCACCTACAGCGCGTGAGCCGGCCATGCAGAAAGATCACCTGCCAACCCATCTGCTGCGCGTCGAGTGGCAACTCCTGCACATGCGCGGCGACTTCGACACCGCGATCCAGCGCGCCAGCGTGCGCGATGCGCTCGAATCGTCGGCCCGTGCGCGGGAGACGCGCGAACAGCGCCGGGCGGCTGCCCGTGTGGACATCAAACGCCTGCAGGCCGGCGACGCGGAGGATTGATCGATGCCGCGCTGCCACGTTCGCTGCACGCACTGCGACGCGCGCCGATGCCTGCGCCGCCATCCCGATCGCTACACACGCCTGCCAGCCTGCCGCACGTGCAACCGTCGGAAATACCGCGTCGACCACTGGATGAATCGCCGGAATACGACGCGCATGCGCTGCGATTGCGCCGGCTACTGGTTCCCACACCGGCGCGGTTGCCTTTTTTGCTGGCATCGGGCCGACGGCTCGAACCGCTATCCCGGCGATACCGATTTCGCCGATCGCAATTACGACGGCCTCGCGGCCTGACTTCACCTGAGAGGTAATCGCATGTCCCTGTTCACGTCACTGCACGCGCTCGCGCAAACGACGAGCATCAACATCCTGATCACGGCCGAAGGTGCCGAAAACCTGCGCGTCAACGTTACGCCGATGGCGAACGGCAAGGGCGAAAAGCAGCGCTGGCCGCTGTCGCTTCTCGCAACACCGGCCGAGCTCGACGCGGAATTTGCAGCAGCGGTCGAGGTGTACGAGCCCGGCTCAACATCGCTGCTCGACCAGGCACGCGCGTGCGCCGCCGCGAATCAACCCGATTCCGCGCCCGCACTTCCCGCGCCAAGCAGCAGCCAATCGACACTCCCGGCGCCGAAACGCGGTCGCGGGCGACCGCCGAAGTCCGCAACTGCCGGCGACGCCAACACCCCGCCCGCTGACGACGGCGCAAACGCAAACACGAATGCGGCCGACCCGCGCCAGATGCGCATCGACGATACCGGCCAGCCGGACGCAGAAGCGGAGACGCCCGCCGCAGAAACCCCGGCGACCACGGAACCCGCAAACGAGGCGCAGCAGCCGTCGACCGACGCCGGCGTCGACCTGTACTGATCGGAGACAACGACATGCAAATTGAAACGCTCGCTCGCGAATTCTCGTACAACGGCGCCAAGCTCGCCGACCCTGCACCGACGTTCACGCTCCAACAGGTTCGCGACTTCTATTCGCAGACCTACCCCGAGCTGACGAACGCGGAGATCGAGGGGCCGGTCATCAAGGGCAACCGCAACGTCTACACCTTCCGTCGCGCTGTCGGCACGAAGGGAAACAACCCGATCAACCACGGCAACTACACGCTGAAAGTTTCCACCGGAACAGACGGACGACCCTACATCGCGGGCATCGCCGTCGCCCTCGTGAACGCGACCGCGACCGACTTCGACGACGCTCGCAAAAAGCTCGACGAGATCGGCGCTACAGATTGCATCGTTCCGCACCCTGTACGGGCGTATCTCGCCGAGCTCGACCGATTCAGCACTGCGCACGCCTGCCCGCTGCTCGACGAAGAAGTCGCGTTCATCAATGCGCTGCATGCGCGCTACTGCCCGCAACCGAAATGACGCTCCGCGAACTTCGAAAGCGCTTGCGCACCGACACGCTGAATCAGGGCCAGCGCCTGCCGACCGCGATCGGCAAGTATGACGCTCCCCTCGCGCGCAGCGTGGCGCGCGTAGCCTCAACCAACGACGGTGCGACCGAACGCCTGCGCCTGCAGTCGACTCTGGTTCCGCTGCTGCCATGATCGCCGCACCGCTCACCCTGCCCCGCATCGCGCCTGACGTGCCGACGCGCTACACGATCGGCGACGACGCAGATTTCATGCGCCGGCTATCGCTGGCGCTGCTTTGCGGCCGACAGCTCAGCGAAGCCGATGCCGCGTCGCTCGACGACTCGTCGACTGAAACCGACTTGGCGTTGAACGCGATGCCGCGCATATGGAAAGAAATCACCAGCGAAATTGGGTTGTTTGACTGGAGCCTCGCGATCTCCGACGCGAGCAACATGCCCGACACCGCGCTCGTGCGCGTCACCACGGCCGAAGGAGCTGGAAGCGGTCCGATCAGATTCATTGGCTCGGGCATTCGACGCCTCGAATCGATTCAACCAGGCCTCGGCCAAACCGTGCTCGCAGTCCTGTATGAGGCTTGCGACCACTATTTGCCGTCCGTGTGTACGCCGCATGAAGCAATGAGCCTGGCCGAATACATGTACTGGCACTGCAACAAAGACGAGGTTGCCGCGCTTCCAGAACTTCGCGACATGAATACCGCACCGGGCGACCCGTGGCTTCCCGATCACGAGTTCCTGGACCACATCGACGTTCCGCGGCGCGCCGAGTTTTTCGCCAGCGCGCCAGCTTGGGCCATAACGCCCAAGCGCGTACTTGATGCATCCGAGGTGCGTCGGTATTACGACACAGATCTCATCGCATGGGCCGCCATCGACGCGTGCGACGCGATCCACCGGACGATCACCACCGGCGGCCCGTTCGCCCGCGTCGACCTGAAGGACACGAGCGAATATGTTCAGGACTATTCCCTGATTCTCGCCTGGGACCGAGGCGACGGCCTCGAGCGAATTCTTGACGATTTCTGGCAAGGCGAAATGCAGTGCGGCGACCCTGAATCGTGCGCAGCACTCCACATGTCTACGAATGGCCGCACTCTCGGAACGTGGCTCGACCGCATGCGCAACACCGCGACGCTGGCCAAGACCGTTTCGAACTTGGTCATGCTGATCTCGACGCCTGACGGATCGGATATCGACGGCGAACCCGTCAAGGTACAGGTGCGTGTATGAGCCGCGTTGATATTTACGGAAACGGCGACGTTTCACTCGATCTGCACTCCGCGCTGCTGATCTACAAGAACGCACTCGAAAGTCAGGTCTACGTCACGAAGCACTCGGCCCGCGTGGTCGACGGCGTGCCGACGCTGATGGCCGGCACACCGATCACGCGCTCACAATTGGCCGAATTCGTCGCTGCGGCGTCGAAGCAGCTCGGGCATGAAGGATTCATTCACGAGCGGGCGATTTTCACCGCCCCTAGCGTCGTCGCCTGGTGGACGCCGGCCGCGCAGCGTCAGGTCTGGTTTTCAGCCAGCCCCCCGATCGGCGAGCGCTCAGCGGTCACGCACCACCCCGCACTGTTGTTCGTTGCCCGGGGGGAAGCACGCTATGTGTTCGCGCTCGCAGAGAACTGCAGGCCGACGCCTGACACGCATGTCTATCAAGCGCCCTACTTCAATGTGAGCAAGGGCGGCCAGATTTGCACCGGCAACGTTGACATTGCAGCCAACCCCACGCCGGCAGAAATCGAACGATACGAAGCCGATGAATTTTTTCGTAGCCGATTCACGCACCCGAACGCCACGAAGCTGATCAACGGGGGCAGTGCCGCCGATCTCTGGGTCGAGCTGCTCGATGGTGCCGAATTTCCCACCGAGCGACTCGTCAGCAGCGAAATGACGGTCGCCGCCGCCATTAAAAAAATCACGCAACGGAGTTAATCGCCATGAGCAAAATTGAAACCATCAAAGCCGAATTCGAAACCACCACTGGCGCCGTACTCGAGCAGCTCGGTAAGGCGTTGTCGACGTTCACGCGCGCCGTCGCCGACGAAGTTATCGCCGGCCAGCACCGCGCGATCGCCGCGCGGGCCGACGACGAGAACATCGCGCTCGACAATGCACTGTTCGATAGCGCGCCGGTGGCGGCCGTGCCGCGTCACGCGGAATTCGCGCCGCTGCTCGACGTCGGCCACCGCTTCCTGCTCACGGCCGAAGGCCTGTTCGTCGAGATCCGCCGCCCGTGGCTGCACCTGATTCAACAGGTTGCGCCGATCGAAGGCGCCTGCCCGCGTCCGCCGTACGGCTCGATCGACGCAAAAATCGAGTTCGCGTTCGGGCGCATCAGCGCCGCCGAGCCGCACCTTCGCCGGTTCGCGACCGACGCCGCCGGCGCCGCGCCGAACGAGCATGCCGCGTGGATCGTCTGGAACGAGACGAGCAAGGAACTGGTGTACCGCGAAGTCGAAGTGACCAGCTCCACGCCGACCGCGATCACCATCAATCGCCCGCCCCTCGCCGACGACGAGAGCCTCGCATTCGACCTTCACAGCCACGGCACCGGCCCGGCTGGCTTCAGCGCGACCGACGACGCAGACGATGCCGGCGAGGTGAAGATCGCCGGCGTGATCGGCGGCGTTGGCACGGCCAATCCGAGCGTTGCGTTCCGCCTGTGCGCACTCGGCAAGATGATCACGCTGCGCGTGCCGGTACAGGCATTTTTCCCGTCGACGGAGAAAGCCGCGTGAATCAACTCGACATGCTCGAACTAGCCGCGCGCGCCGCAGGGTGGGAAACGACCCGCCACACGGTACGCGACTGCACCGCAGTCCACGTCAGACCGCACGCAACCGCCGCCTGGCGCGCGTTCGATTCGATCGGCTCGCGCGCCGACGCGTTCGAGCTATCGAGCGCGGCCCGCATCGACGTGACCCACTTTGCTGACTACGTGACTGCGCACGCCGGCGCTGGTGCGTTCCGCCACTTCACCCACGACGACATCGATGCGCGGCACGATGTCGCCGCGCAGCAGATGGAGCGCGAGCGCGCGACGCGCCGCGCGATTACCGAATGCGCCGCGCTGATCGGGCGTGACGTTGGTGCGCCCTGGTGGAGGACGGTATGACCCATCACGCAACACCGGCCCGCTTTCTCAGCGATCGGCGCGTTACGGTTGCACTGATCGGATGCGGCGGCACTGGCTCGCAGATGTTGACGGGGCTCGCGCGCCTCAATCATGCGCTCGTCGAGCTCGGCCATCCCGGCCTGCACGTTACCGCGTTCGACGCTGACACGATCAGTAGCGCGAACGTCGGCCGGCAAATGTTCAGCCCCGCCGACATCGGCCTGCACAAAAGCGTCGTACTCGTTCACCGGATCAACGCGTTTTTCGGTATCGACTGGTGCGGTCGGCCCGTGCACGCCGGACCGGACGAGCTTGTGCGCGGCGCGCCCGCCCTCACGATCATGTGCGTGGACAGTGCGGCAGCACGCGCGAAGCTCGAGCCGTCCCTGCGCGCATCGAATTGCTACGTAATGGACCTCGGCAACCGAGTGAGCGACGCACAGGTGCTGTTCGGCGCGCACAAAAAGGTGACAGGCAACACAAAGACTGCCGCCGGTAGCACGCCGCTGCGCTGGCCGTACGACGTGCTGCCCGAGTTGATCGACACCTCGATTCCCGAAGACGACACACCGAGTTGCAGCCTCGCCGAAGCGCTCGAGCGGCAGGAGTTGTTCATCAACCAGGCCGTCGTCACGCAGGGGCTCGCGATCCTGTGGGAATTTTTCCGGCATGCGCGCCTAACCTGGTGCGGCGCGTTCATCAACCTAAAGACAGGCCAAGTGCGGCCGCTGCCTGTCTCGAAAGCGGAGAACGCTAAGTGAGCTTCGAATACATCCGCAAACACTACGGGGTACCGGCCGAGCGCGGCCGACAGGTGAAATGCTACGGCGAGCGCGGCGTGATCGTGAATGCCGACGGCCACTATCTCTGCGTAGTCATCGACGGCGACAAGAGCGAAGAGGAGCGCCGCTATCACCCCGTTGACCAGGTCGAATACGGCGAGTTCGTCGACGCGCCAGTCCTGCGCGAGTGGCGCTGCCTCCCGCCGTGGCGCGACGTGTTCGAATACGAAGCCTGGTTCACGGTTACCGCCAGCACGCGCAGCAAAGCCAGATACAAGGCGTTTCGCGATCTTCTCGACGTCTGCGATATGACCGGCAAGGACATGATCCGCATCCGCGTGCGCGCCGCTCGGAAGCTCAAGTCGATCCCCACTCCATACGTACCGCCTTCCGACGACCCGGACTTGCCGTTCTAGAGAGCCGAGATATGACAACCAGATACCGAATGACAAAGAATCAATCGAAACCGCAAGCACCGATCGGGGACACGCAAATTGCAGCAGCAATCTCCAGCACGATAAGCGCCGTCAGCTTTCAGGGGCTCAGCATCGAAACTCCCGACGGCAGTCCGGCGACGCTCGCTGTGCTCGATCAGAATGGCCACGTGGTCGACGCTGGTCCGGCCGTGTCGCGCGCCGTGTGGGAAATCGCGATCAGATCGTATCGAAACTTCCTGTGCGCGCAGGGCTTCCTGCGTGTCAGGACGGTTTCCCCCGACCAACAAACAGCATGACCAGCACGGCGCCGCAAGGCGCCGTTATCATTTCTAGGTTCCGGTAGGCTAGCGGCGGGATGATTGTTCGATTCTGCTAATATACATTTAGCCTAACGCTCGGCAACCCGAAGATCATGCTGTTCTATCTCGCGCTGCTGCCGACCATCGTCGATCTGACGCACGTGGGCGTTTTCGCGTGGGCCGAACTCGTCGGCACGATGCTCGCGGTGCTGATCCTCGCCGACTGCTTCTGGTCGCTGCTCGCAGTGCGTGCGCGGGCTTTTCTCACTTCGGCGCGCGCGAAACGGATCGCGAACCGCACGAGCGCGACCGCAATGGCCGGTGCGGCGGTGGCGATCGCGACGCGGTAGCCCGCCGATCCCGCGCCACACCGCCCCCTGCCGCCCGCCATGTCGCAACTCGGGCAGATTCCTGCCGCACTCGCCGCGCGATCGATTTCCCGTCGCGAGATCGTGCTTCCGCTCGACACCGCGCTCGAATGCATCGATTTTTGCGAGCGTCATCGCATTCCGATCTACGGGTGGGAAGGCTGGGTTCTGACTGCCGACGGACGAGTCGGACATGGCAGCGCGCCGCAGGGCACCGTGAGTCTTGAAGACTTGCCGCTTGAAGATGCCGCCGCGTTCTGCCGCAGCACGATGGTGTCCGACGCACAGGCGTGGCGCGACGAGTACTCCGAAACGACCGACCGGCTCCATTTCTGCATCACGATCGGCAACGCGCGCTGATCGTCGTAACCGTGCAATCACGCCGGCACCCCGCCGGCGATCCGCAATGGCAATCCGATCATTGCCCCCGTACGGATTCACCATGAAAACCCGGCGCATGGTCGTTGCACTCGATCAGCGCGCGCACCAGTGCCCAATCGTCGTCATCGCAGAAGTCGAGCAGCATCGCGCCGCACCGGCCGCGCTGCTCGCCCAATCGTCCGGCCAGCCGCGCATGAATACCCTGCACCCTGCCGTCGCCGTGCGCGACCACCGACGGATTCGCGCCCATCCCGGTCCCGCTGCAAAAATTGATCGCCCAGCGGCCGCTTTCCGGCGTCGGCAGGTGCGTGAGCAACGTGTCGATCGCACGCCACTTCCAGCCGATCGACGCGGTCACCGGCACGCGGTATTCGTCCTGGATCACGAATGCACCATCGGGATGATCGATCGTGAACGTCGCGTTGTCGGGCCACGCGGTCAGGTCGATGCCGAGCGGCCGGCCGCTGCGAAAGCGCCGCAGCAGCACGACCGCGCCGCGCACGTCGGCGAGCGCGGGCAGCGTGCCGCCGGCATGCCAGCGCAACCGCGAGTGGCGCGCGCGATGCGCGTCGAACGTCGCATCGAAACTGCGCGCGCACGCGTGCGCCGGCCATTCGTCCTTCACCGACATCACGATGCATTCGCGCGGATGCGCATCGAGAAAGCGCGTGCAGGTTGCCAGCACGTCGTCGAACGTCATGCCGAGCGCGATGCCGCCGTGATGGATGTCGAACGCATCGCGCACGTGCCGGCAGCGGATGTCGAGCAGTCGCACGCCGTGCGCGAGCTGCACATCGAGCGGCGCGCGCTGCGTGCGCACGAGCCGGTCGTCGACGGTATACGCACAAGTGTCATGGCTGCCCGGTAGGGTCAGCGTATGCAGCAGCCGCGCATCGTCGAGCGCCGACATCCAGTCGGCGAGCGGCGTGCACGTTTCGTGGCTCGAATGGATCATGAATCGATGAATGACAAGGAAAGAAAACCGTGGGTAACGGCGTCGGATGTCGCGGCACGAGCCGGCGTATCGCGCTCCGCGGTGTCGCGCGCGTTCTCGCCGACCGCGAGCATCGCGCCGCAAACGCGCGAACGCGTGATGGTCGCCGCGCGCGCGCTCGGCTACCAGGTCAACCTGATCGCGCGCGACATGATCACGCAGCGCAGCAGCATGATCGGTGTCGTGACGGCCGGCTTCGAGAACCCGTTCCGCGCGCGGCTGCTGTCGGACCTGATGGCCGCGCTCGGGCAGCGCGCACTCACGCCGCTCGTGACCAATGCGGAAGATCCGCGCCAGGTCCGGCAGTCGCTCGAGCAACTGCTCAGCTACCGGATTGCGGGCCTCGTGATGACGTCCGCATCGCCGCCACTGTCGGTGGCGCAGCAGTATCTCGAACACCGGATCCCCGTCGTGATGATCAATCGCGACGCGAACCTGCCGGGCGCGGATGTCGTCGTCAGCGACAACGCGGCGGGCGCCGCTCATGCGGCGCAGCGGCTCGTGCGGGCCGGCGCGCGCCGGCTCGCGTTCGTCGGGCCGCGCGGCGCGAGCTACAGCGCGCAGTCGCGCGCCGCGGCATTCGAGCATGCGATCGGGCGCGGCGACGCATTCGACGCGACGCTCGCGCGCGTGCTCGACACGCCGTCCGACACGCATGCATGCGGGATCGATGCCACGCGGCAACTGTTTGCGGCCGGCGCGCGGCCCGACGGCGTGTTCTGTTCGTCCGACCTGCTTGCGCTCGGCGTGATCGACGCCGCGCGCGGCGAATTCGGGTTGCGCGTACCGGACGACCTGCGCGTGATCGGCTTCGACGACATCCCGGCCGCCGAATACGACGCCTATCGGCTGACGACGCTCCGGCAGGACACGCGCGGCCTCGCGCATGCGGCGGTCGACCTGCTCGCCGAGCGGATGCAGACGTTCGACGGCCCGTCGCGCACGCGCGTCGTGCCGGTCACGCAGGTGGTGCGGCATAGCTGCGCATGACACGGTGAAATCGGGCGCGGCGTTGCCGCGCGTCACTTCAACCCGCCCGCAAACCCGCGCAACAGGTAGCACTGCACATAGCCGGCCACGGCCAGCGTAGGCAGCGACGCCATCAGGCCCGCGCTCATCAGGTCGCCCCAGTCGATGCCGTTCTCCGTCACGTAGCCGGCGATCGCGAGCGGCAGCGTGAAGCGGCTCGGCGTCGACACGAACAGCAGCGCGATCAGGAACTCGTTCCATGCGGCGATGAACACGAAGATCGCGGTCGCGATCAGCCCCGGCGCGCACAGCGGCAGCACGATCTGCACGAGCCGCCGCGCGAGCCCCGCACCGTCGATGCAGGCCGCTTCCTCGTATTCGACAGGCACGTCGCGCACGAACGCGAGCAGCATCCAGATCGCCATCGGCAGCGCATAGATTTGATACGCGAGCGTCAGGCCGAGCGTCGAATCGAGCAGGTGCAGCCGCTTCGCGAGCGCGAACAGCGGCACCGCGATCGTGATCGGCGGCATCAGCTTCAACGCCAGCACGAGCACCAGAAACAGCAGGTCGAGCCGCGCCGGAAACCGCAGCCGCACGAGCGCATACGCAGCTGGAAACGCGAGCGCCAGCGCGAGCAGCGTCGTGCCGAATCCGACCAGCAGCGAATTGAAGAGCGGCGCGCCGATGCCGTTGGACCACACCGACGCGAAATGCTCGACGGTCGGCGCGGCCGGCCAGATCCGCAACGGATGATCGAGGCGTTCGAGCGTCGGCATGAACGCCGCGCCGGCCATCCACAGGCACGGCAGCAGCAACAGCGCGAGCGCGGCAACACGCAGCGCCCACGGCACCGCGCGACCGAATGCGGCGCCCGTTCGCGCGCGCGAGATGCCCGCGGGTTGCGCCGTCATGCGCGCCGCTTGCGAACCGTCTGCCATACATACCCCGAGACCAGCAGCGCGGACGCCGCGAGCATCAGCACCGACGCGGCACTCGCCGGTCCGACGTTGAAGAAGCGGAAGCCCGTGTCGTAGATATAGGTCGACAGCGTCTGCGTCGCGTTGCCGGGGCCGCCGCCCGTCAGCGCATAGACCTTGTCGAACAGCTTGAACGTGTCGATCGAGCGCAGCAGCAGCGCGAGGCCGATCTGCGGCGCCGCGAGCGGCAGCGTGATGTCGCGCAGGCACTGCCACTCGCTCGCGCCGTCGGTGCGCGCGGCTTCGTACAGTTCGGTCGGAATCGACTGCAGCCCGGCCAGCACGATCAGGAACGCCATCGGCGTCCACTGCCACACGTCGACGAGCGCGAGCGACCACAGCGCGAGATGCGGATCGGACAGCCAGCGCACGCCTTCGATGCCGAACGCCGCGAGCAACTTGTTCAGGAAGCCGTCGAAGTTGAGCCAGTTGCGCCAGATCGCGGAGCACACGAGCGTGGACAGCATCATCGGCAGGATCGCGAGCGGCAGCGCGATGCGCCGCCCCGGAAACGCGCGCACGAACAGCAGCGCGAGGCCGAAGCCGAGCGCGACCTCGGCAAGCGACGCGACGATCGTGAAACGCAGCGTATTGCCGAAACCGGCCGTGAACGCGTCGTCGCCTAGCACCGCGCGATAGTTCGCGAGCCCCGCGAACGCACGCCGGCCGGCCGCGTAGTCGACCCGGCAGAACGAATCGATCAGCACCTGCGCGACCGGATACAGCGCGAGCGCGGCGAGCACCAGCAGTGCGGGGCCGAGCAGCGCGACGAACGGCAGGCTGCGGCCGAAGGCTTTCATGCGCGGGTTCCGGGCGACGTATCGAGGCGCGCCGTCACTTGCCGGCCGCGGCCATCGCCTGCGCGATCTTCTGCTGCGCCTGGCGCAGCGCTGCATCGGGTGCGGCCTGCCCGGTCAGCGCGAGCTGAAGCTGGTCGCCGAGAATGCTTTCCACCTGCTGCCAGTCCTTCACGCGCGGCCGCGCACGGCCGGCCTCGAGCGCCTTCAGTTGATCGGGATACCAGCGGTACTGGCGCACCAGCGCCGGATCGGCAAACACGCTGCGGCGGGTCGGCGGAATACCGATTCCGGCGAGGCGCGTCTGCGTATCGCGCGAGCTCAGGTAAGCCAGGAAGTCCTGCGCGAGCTTCGCGTGCGGCGCGTCCTTCGGAATGCCCATCTGCCAGATGCCGAGCATCGGCGCCGGGCCGGCGATCTGCCCGGGCGGCGGCTGCAGCGCGATCTGCCCGACCACCCGCGACTGCTTCGGATCGTCGAGCGCCGGCACCCAAGCGGGCCACACCTCGATCGACTGCGCGGCCGTGCCGCGCTGCAGCGCATCGCGCACCTCCGCCGCGCCGTACACGTCGACGTCCTTCGGCGCGGACGCCTTCAGCGCGAGGAACGTCTTCAGCGCGGCCCGCGCCTCGCTTGAATCGATCGTCACGTTGCCGGCATGGTCGAGCACGTCGCCGCCGTAGGCCCACAGGATCGGCAGGAAGCCCGTCACGACCGGGTTGCCCTTCGTGCCGCGAAACACGACGCCCGACACGCTCTTGTCCGCGCCGCCGACGGTCTGCGCGATCTTCAGCACGTCGTCCCAGTTGCGCGGCGGCTGCAGCCTGTATTTCGCGAGCAGGTCCTTGCGGTACGCGAACATCTCGACGTTGCCGACGATCGGCAGCGCATACAGCGCGCCGGCCGCGTTGCGGCCGAGCGCGACGGCGGACGGCACGAGATCGGCGTCCGCGAGCGACGCGGGCAGCGGCTTCAGCCAGCCGTTGCCGATGAATTCGGGCGCCCACGTGTCGTCCATCATCACGAGGTCGTACGCGCCGGTGCCTTCGCGCATCGACAGCTTGAGCTTCTGGTACAGGTTCGCGTTCGGCAGCTTGAGCAGCTCGATCTCGGTGCCGGGGTGCAGTTTGTTGAAGCCGGCGACGGCGTCGGCCAGCCCCTTGCCGTAGATGTCGTCGCGGCCTGCGATGACGAGATCCGCGGCAACGGCGTGCGTGGCGGCGAAGGACAGCGCAAGGGCGGCGGACAGCGCGCGCAGGCGGCTCAGCAAGGTCATGAGGTCTCTCTCGTTCGGCGTGGTGGCGGGACAGCCGGGCGTTGCACACGTGTGCAACGCGAGCGACGCTTCCGGCTGCCTGAAGCGAACGCCATTGTTCACGCAGATCGTTAAGAATTTGTGGCACACGGCGGAAGAGACAGCCGCCGTGCCCTGCCGCCCCGCCCGCCTGACTGCCCCGGTCCCGTCAGAAGTTCACGCGGATCCCGGCCATCACCGCCAGTTGCCGGCTCGAATTGCTGTTCGCGAGCACCGGAATCTGCGCGTAGTTCGCCGCGTTGCCGTTCGTATCGGTGCCGAGCCCCGTGCCGCTCGCGATCTGGCCGATCGCGACCGCATACAGCGCCGTGCGCTTCGACAGGCTGTAGTTCGTGCCGACGTTCAGCTGGTGGAAACGCGTCGTGCCGCGCCCGTCGGTATGCGCGGCGTTGAAGATGTACGCGACGCCGCCCTGCAGCGCGGGCGTGAACATGTACGTGACGTTCAGCTCGCCGATGTCGAACGTGAACGCCTGCGTGCGCGGCTGCGCGGCGGTCGAGAAATAGCGGCTGTCGCCGAGTCGCGTATGCGTGTAGGTAAGCGCGACCGTCGCCGCGCCGAAGGTCACCGAGCCGCCGGCGCCGAACGCGCGCATCGAGCCGGCGTCCTGCAGCAGGCAGTACATTGCGCCCGGGTTGCTGCACGCGAAATCGCCGATATAGCCGCTCGCGCCGCCGAGCGCCGCGTCGAGCGGCTGGTGCAGGTCGAGGTATCCGACCGAGAACGCCACCGGCGCGCGCGTGTACGTCGCGGCCACCGCATAACCGCGCTTCGCGGAAAAATCGCCGGCCTGCCCGCCGAAGCTGAACGTGCCGCCGAACGTGAGGCCGTTGAAATCGGCGCTGGTGAACTTCACCGCGTTGTTGAAATTGAACGCGGCGTTCAGGTTGTCGACGTCGCCGAGATGCGAGCCATACGGCGTCGCCCAGTTGTTGCTCGACACATACGCGCCGAGCATGTCCGTGTACGAGTCGTATTGCCGACCGAGGCCGAGCGTGCCGATCCCGTCCTGGCGCAGCCCGACCCACGCCTGCCGGCTGAATGCGGTGCCGCCCTGCAGCGCCTGCCCGTTCGCGGACAGGAACTGCTGTTCGAGCGTGAACACCGCGTCGAGCCCGCCGCCGAGCGGCTCGGCGCCCTGGAAACCGAAGCGGGACGGCACGAGGTTGCCGCCGCCCATCTGCCACGCATGGCCGCCGCCCGTGCTGCCGTCGGCGCGCGTGAACTGCTGGTTCGTCGAGTAGATGACACCGGTGTCCACGGTGCCGTACAGCGTCACGCTGCCCGAGGTCTGCGCGTGCACGTGCATGCAACCCAGCGTAGCCGCGGCCGCGGCCAGTCGTCGTCCGATCTTCATGTCCCGTCCTCTGGTGTCGTCGATTCGCAGTGCAAACCGATGGTGTTGTCGATATGGGTGACGGGACTCTATCCAGCGAAAATTCAGGACCTCTATCGCAAATCGGCAAACGGTGGATCGCGCTGCGCGTGCGTCAGTCGGGACGCGTCGTCTGGGACGGCAGCTCGCCGAACAGGTCGCGATACTCGCGCGCGAAATAGCCGAGATGCGTAAAACCCCAGCTCGCGGCGGCCTCGCCGACGCCGAGCTGCTGTACCGGCGTCGTGCGCAGCATGCGCCGCACCGCGTTCAGCCGGATCGTACGCAGATAACCGACCGGCGTGACGTCGGCAACGCGCTGGAAGCTGGTTTGCAGCGTACGGCGGCTGCAGCGCAGCGCGCGGCACAGTTCGAGCACGGTGACGGGCTCTTCGGGCCGGTCGCGCAGATGCTTCTCGCAGCGGCTCACGATGTCGCTGTAGGTGGCATGCGTGATGTCGCGGCGCTCGACGCCGATGCCCTGTTCGAGCGCATCGAGGAACATGCCGAGCATCGCGTCGCGGAACATCTTGCGGGTGGCCGCGTATTCGAGGTGGCCGGGGTCGCGCTGCGCATCGTCGATCAGCGACGACAGCCGCACGCCGAGCGCGACGCCCTGCTCATCGGACAGCCGCGTCACGTGCCGCAGCTTGCGCGCGCCGGCCGCACCGAATTCGGCCTCGCACAGCTCGTCGACCATGTCGGACGCCGCGCTGATCCCGACGAGCCCCATCCCTTCCGGCGTGTGGAATTCGAAATCCTCGCCGGCGCGCAGCGCGAGCAGCGCATAACCGTCGACCGGCTGGCCCTGGAACGTGCCCGCGAGCGGCACGGACAACGGTACCGCGAGCGACGTGCGCCCGGCCGGCGCGAGCCCGGTTTGCGCGACGCGCCGGTTGGTCGTTTCCCGGAAGAAGTGGAAATCGTCGTACAGCACCTGCGTGACCGTGCCCCTGAAGCGGCCCGGCGTCATCTGGCGGTAGACCTGATGCCAGCCCGCGATCGCGAGCCCGTGGTCGTGCACGTCTTCGTGCGAGCGTGACTGGAACAACATCGGCGCCTCCGGTAAAACCCTGATTCCTGGATGCGACCAAGGCGTTCGCCCCGCCGCAACGCCACAGCTTACCCGCGCAAAAACCTGCGCAGTGCCGTTTCGAACGCAAGACAGGCCGCCGACAACGCGGCAGCCTGCTCGCCGGTCAGCCGGACGTAGCGGCGAAACGACGGCATCCGGTTCACGACCTCGCTGCCGCCGAACGGCACGATCGCGAGCGTCCAGCGGCCGTCGCGCGCGTCGATCGCGCAGTCGGTCAGGTGCAGCGGCCGCAGCGCGTCGGCCAGCGACGGCTCGGCAACCAGCGCAGCCACCGTGTCAACGAATCCGGGGTCGCATCCCGGCGCGGGTGCCGCATCGATGCCCGTGCAGCGCAGCCAGCCGGTCTGCCGCACGCGGGCGCGGCCCTGCGCGGCCGGGCCGCATGCGGTCGCAGCCACCCTCACGCTGACCGTATGCATCAGGAACTGGCGCTCGACGCGCTCTTCGACGTTTACGCACACGCCGTTCGGTAGCCTTACCGTCGGACTGCCCGCACCGTCGGTATCGCGCACGGCATGCAGGTCGGCGAGCACGCGTGCGGCGATCGCGCCGGGCCGGTAGCCGGGCGGCGGCGCATCGGGCGCCGCACGCCACCGGGCGAGCGCGGCCTTCACGATGCAACGTGCTCGTTGCGCAGCACTTCCTCGATCGGCACCGGCTTGAACGGATGCCGGCGCTGCACGACGAGCGTCCAGAACAGCGCGTACAGCGCGGTGAGCCCGAGCATCGCGCCGAACGGCACGTAGATGTCGCGCGCGTTCATGCCGGGCGGCGTGATGTACCAGATCGCGAGCACGATGCCGACGCTCGACACGATCTGCGGCAGCGGAAACAGCGGCGAACGATACGGGCGCGGCAGGTCCGGGCGGCGGATGCGCAGCATCACGACCGACGCGGTGACGAGCAGGTACGCGGTGCCCCACGCGCAGGTCGCGGCGAGCACGAGGTGCAGGATGCTGTCGAGATTGCCGTTGATCAGCCACGCATGGAAGATCGGCACGACGGCCGCCGCGACGATGCCGACCACCGGCGTCTTGAAGCGCGGATGCAGGTACGCGAAGCAGCGCGGCAGCGCGCCGTCGATCGCCATCCCGTACAGGATCCGCGGCAGTCCGGCCATCAGCGTGTTGATCGTCGCGGCGCCCGCGAACAGGAATGCGATGCCGAACCAGATGCGGCCGAACGGGCCGAGCACCTGCAGCGCGAACGCGGGAATCGCGCCCGGCGTGTCGAGCAGGTGCGTGAGGCCGTCGGGGCTCACCGGCACGTTCGCGACCTGGCGGCGGATCGCCGCGCCGTACAGGAACATGCAGATCGCGACACCGACGAGGCCGATCGTCATCGCACGCGGAATCGTGCGGCCCGGCGCCTTCATTTCCGGCGCGAGCGGCGTGACGAACTCGCAGCCGACGAACATGAACATCGCCATCCCGACCAGCGACAGCACGGCCGGCACCGACGTGCCGACTTCCGAGCCGCCGAACCAGCCGTCGAGATGCACGGCCGGCGCGGCCGCGAGCCCGAGAATCCCGAAGATCATCAGCGACAGCCACATGCCGGCCGTCAGCACGATCTCAAGCTTGCTGAACACCTTGATGCCGACGATGTTGGTGATCGCGAACGTGACCACGAGACCGACGCCGACGAGCCAGGAGCTGTTGTGCTTCTCGAACGCGGCGTTCAGCGATTCGAAATTGACGAGCGCCATGATGCCGCTCAGGATCGTCTCGGCCGTGCCGGCGAACACGTGCACGAGAAAATACGCGGAGATCGTGCCGGTGATCGCCCAGAAGCGGCCCAGCCCGCACGACAGGTAATCGTAAACCGAGCCGGCCGTCGGCAGCATCGCGGCGGCTTCGGAGAACGTGGTCGCCTGTGCCTGCATCATCACGAACGCGATGATCATCGCGACCGCGAACGCCCAGCCGCCCATCCCGAAGCCCGACGTCGCGGTGAGGATCACCGGGCTTGCCATGATGAGGCCGACGGCGCTCGCCAGCGCGGTCGGAAAACCGACCGCGCCCGCCTTCAGTGCGGTGCCGCCCCCCGCTTCGGCCGGCGTGCCGGCGGGCGTATCGCCCGCGGCGCCGGTAACTCCTGACCATCCCGACATCGTTGTCTCCTTCCTTCGTTGACCCGGACCCGCGCTTCTTAACCCGGGCCCCCTGTCGATCACAACTCGATCCGATGTCGAAAAAATACGCAGGCAAAATAAACCGGTCATAGCGCAAATCGGCAAACCGGCGGCGGCCGGGCTGCCCGCCGCCGGTTTGCGGTCACGCGCGCATGCCGCCAGGCCGTCACGCGAACGGCACGGCCTCGAAGCCCGCCGCGAGCGCGTCGACGATCCGGTCGAGCTGTTCGCGCTGGATCACGAGCGGCGGCGACAGGATGATCTTCGTGCCGACCGGTCGCACCAGCACGCCGTTCTCGCGCGCGACTTCCGCGACCGCGTTCGCATAGCCGGACAGCGGGTCGATCGGCTCGCGTGTCTCTTTGTTCGCGACGAGGTCGAGCGCGAGCATCAGCCCCTTGCCGCGCACCTCGCCGACCGCCGCGAAGCGCTCCGCGAACGGCCGCAGCGCTTCGAGCAGATACGCGCCCTGCTTCGCCGCATTCGCCGGCAGGTCTTCCTTGACGACGATGTCGAGGCTCGCGATCGCGGCCGCGCACGCGACCGGGTGGCCCGCATACGTGTAGCCGTGCATGATCGCGCCGCCGAAGTCCGCATTCGCGGCGAACGCATCCTCGATCCGCGCGTTCACGACCGTCGCGCCGAGCGGCACGTAGCCCGACGAGATCCCCTTCGCGAGACACATGATGTCCGGGCGCACGCCCCAGCCGCGGCTGCCGAACATGCTGCCGCTGCGGCCGAAGCCCGTCACGACTTCATCGGCGATCAGCAGCACGCCGTAGCGATCGCACACCTCGCGCACGAGCGGCCAGTAGTTGGCCGGCGGCACGATCACGCCGCCCGCGCCCTGGATCGGCTCCGCGATGAACGCGGCGACCGTGTCGGGGCTCTGGAACTGGATCTCGCGCTCGAGCATTTCCGCGCAGATCCGGCCGAGTTCCTCCGGATCCTGCGTGAACGGGTTGCGGTACAGCCACGGCGTCTCGACATGGAAGCAGCCGGGCAGGTTCGGCTCGTAGTTTCGGCGGAACACGGTATTGCCGTTCACCGACGCGCCGCCGAAGTGCGTGCCGTGATAGCCCTGCTTCAGCGAGATGAACTTCGTGCGATCGGCCTGGCCGCGCACCTTCCAGTACTGGCGCGCGATCTTCAGCGCGGTCTCGATCGCGTCGGAGCCGCCCGAGCTGTACAGCACGCGGCGCATCCCTTCCGGTTCGAGCATGTCGATCACCTTCTTCGACAGCTCTTCCGCGCGCGGATGCGAGATCCCGTCGAACAGCTGGAAGTATTCGAGCTCGTCGAGCTGGCGCACGATCGCGTCCTTCACTTCCTGGCGGTTGTGGCCGACGTTCACGTTCCACAGGCCCGCGACGCCGTCGACGAGCTGCCGGCCCTGTTCGTCGAACACATAACAGCCGTCGCCGCGCACGATGCGGATCGGCTTGCGCTGCTTCATTTCGTTCGGATGCACCATCGGATGCCAGAATTTTGCTTCGTTGTAGCTCATTGCAGTCTCCACTGTCGGATCGGTTGAAGCTGGGTCATTCGGGGTCAAGGGTCGTGGTTCGCGTCGCGCGTCAGTGCGCGATGCAGACGGATTTGGTTTCGGTGAAGCCTTCGATCGCGTACTGGCCGAACTCGCGGCCGATGCCCGATTGCTTGTAGCCGCCGAACGGCATCGACGGGTCGAGCGGGATATGGCAGTTCACCCAGACGGTACCGGCCTCGATCTGCGGCACGAGGTTCATCACGCGTTTCAGGTCGTTGCTCCAGATGCTCGCGGCGAGGCCATACGGCGACGCGTTCGCGAGGCGCACGGCGTCGGCCGCGTCGTCGAACGGAACGACGACGATCACCGGGCCGAACACCTCGTCGCGCACGATCGCGCTGTCCGGATGCGGATCGGCAATCACAGCCGGCTTCACGAAATAGCCGGGCAGGTCGTCGGCCGGCGTGCCGCCCGCGAGGAACGTGAGGCCGGCGCGGCGCGCGCCTTCGATGTGCTGGACGACCTTGTCGCGATGGTGCGCGGACACGAGCGGGTTGATCTGCGCGGTCGTGTCGAGGCCCGCGCCGAGCTTCATCGACTGCGCGACGCCCGCGAGGCCGTCCGCGAGCTGCGCGAACTTGCTGCGATGCACATAGATGCGCGACGCGGCCGCACACACCTGCCCCTGGTTGAAGAACGCGCCGGCGGCGACGCCGTCGAGCGCCTGCGCGACGTCGATGTCGTCGAGCATCACGATCGGGTTCTTGCCGCCGAGTTCGAGCGAGAAGCGCGTCATGTTCTGCACGGCCGCCGCGCCGACCAGCTTGCCGGTCGCGGTCGAACCCGTGAACGAGATCTTTGCGATCGACGGATGGCTCGCGAGCGCGGCGCCGCACGTGCGCCCGCCGGTGACGACGTTGAACGCGCCGGGCGGCACGCCGGCTTCGCGCGCGAGCTCGGCGAGACGCAGCGCGGTGAGCGGCGTTTCCGGCGACGGCTTCAGCACGATCGTGCAACCGGCCGCGAGCGCGGGAATCAGCTTCCACACCGCGATCATCAGCGGGAAATTCCACGGCACGATCGCGGCGACCACGCCGACGGGTTCCTTGCGCGTATAGGCCGTATAACGCGTGCCGGGCGGGAACGGGATCGACACGTCGAGCGTCTGGCCGGTGATCTTGGTCGCCCAGCCGGCCATGTAGCGCACGTATTCGACGCTCGCGCCGACCTCGATCGCGCGCGACACGTGGATCGATTTGCCCTGGTTCAGCGTTTCGAGCTGCGCGAGCGTTTCGGCGTCGCGTTCGATCAGGTCCGCGAGTTTCAGCAGGATGCGTTCGCGGTCGGCCGGGCGCAGGCCGCTCCACACGCGCGTGTCGAACGCGTGCTTCGCGCTGGCGACCGCGCGGTCGACGTCGTGCTCGTCAGCATCCGCGACCGTTGCGAGCCGCTCGCCCGTCGCGGGGTCGTATACGTCGAGCCGCGCAGCCGCGTGTGCGGGCTGCATTTCACCGTCGATGAAGAGGCCGAAATCGCGCGCAACGAAGGTGCGCACGGTGTCGCTGACGGCGACGAAGTTCGTGTTGCTCATAAGCGTCTCGAGGATTGTCGTGGCTGGACCGCGAGCGCGTGGGCACGCGGGCGTCGGACCACTGTATCGACGAGGGATCGCGCTCGGTGAGCGCAAATTGGCAGCGCGTTGGGGGGCGCTTTCAGTTGCAAACAACGGACCGCGTAATCGGAAACGGAAGGCGTTACAGGAACAGCGCCCCAACCAGTTCAGTGCGATTCGACACGCCGAGCTTGCGATACATGCGCATCAGGTGCGTCTTGACGGTCGGTTGGCCGAGCGCGAGATCGCGCGCGATCTCCTTGTTCGAACGGCCGTCGCGCACGAGGCGCGCGATCTGTTCCTCACGGTAGGTCAGCCGTTCCTCGCAGCCGATCCGGTGAATCCCGCGCCGCGCGCGCAGCAGCGGGCTCAGCGCGGCTTCGGCGACAGGCTGCAGCCGCGCGAGCGCATCGATCTCGCCGGGTGCGAACCGGCCCGCCGTGCTATTTCCAGTCGCACCGCCGCCCGCTTCGCCCATCCCGAAGCGCAGCAACGAGAACGCGCCGACCGTGCGGCCCGCGTCGCGCAGCCAGATTTCAATGACGTCGGCCACGTCGTGCCGCCGCAGGAAACGGGTCCAGTACGCGGACGCCTCGCGTCTTTCATCTGGCAATTGGGAAGCGAGCGTGACAACCGCGCGCTCGCCCGCCGCGCAGCGCGACGGATGCAGCGGATCGAGCATCCGGTAGCGCGCGACATAGGTGCGATGCATCGACTCCGGCATCCCGAACAGCTCGAAATCGGCCGGTTCGCCGCTCTGGTCGAGCCGGTAGAACACGATCGCGGACGGGCTCGCGAACGCGTCGAACGCGTCCACGCACGCGCGCAGCGCGCGTTGCCAGTCGGCGGCGCCCTGGTCGGCGGGAACGGATGGAGTCGGCATGGAGGAATCGGCTGGCGGGCGAACGCGTCTAGGTTCGGGCCAGCCTACCGGCGCCGAAAAGCGCCGGTGAGCACAAATCGGCAAATCGTCCCGGTCTGGCGGAGTCGGCCGGTGTGGCCGGGACGATGCGGGCGCGCGACGGCGCGCGCGCCTTCCGTCAGCGCGCGTTCGCGGCGAACGTGTCGCAGGCGCTCACCTCGCCCGCCTCCATCCCGCGCCGCAGCCAGTACACGCGCTGGTCGCTGCTGCCGTGCGTGAAGCTTTCCGGTACGACATAACCCTGCCCTTGCTGCTGCAGCCGATCGTCGCCGATCGCGGCGGCCGCCTTCAGCCCCTGCTCGAAATCGCCGGGCTCCATCAACCGCTGGTTCGCACGCTGCGCATTGTTCGCCCACACGCCGGCGAAGCAATCGGCCTGCAGTTCCATCCGCACCGACAACGCGTTCGCGCGCGCCTGGCTCGAACGCCTGCGCGCGGCGTCGACCTTGTCGGAAATGCCGAGCAGGTTCTGCACGTGATGGCCGACTTCGTGCGCGATCACGTAAGCCTGCGCGAAATCGCCGCCCGCGCCGAAACGCTTGCGCAGTTCGTCGTAGAAACCGAGATCGATATACACCTTGCGGTCGGCCGGACAGTAGAACGGCCCCATCGCCGTCTGGCCCGTGCCGCATGCGGTCGGCGTCGAATTCGTGAACATCACGAGCTTCGGCGGCTCGTACTGCCCATGCAGCTGGGTGTTGAACACGCCCGTCCACGTACGCTCGATATTGCCGAGCACCTTGCGCGTAAACACCGAGCCCGGATCGTTCGCCGGCGCGCCCTGGCGCTGTGCCGGCGCGGGCTGCGCCTGCTGCTGGCGGCCCTGCAGCGCCGATGCGCCTTCGAGCACCACGCGCGGGTCGATCCCGAAGAAATACGACGCGGCCAGCGCGACCACGATCGTGCCGATGCCGATCGTCGCGCCGCGCCCGCCGCCGAAACCGCCGGCGCCGCGGCGGTCCTCGACGTTCATGCTTTCTCTTTCGTCGTCCAGCCTCATTGGCGGCCCTCCCTTCCTTGTCGTTGTGCTGACCGGACAGCCCCCGGCAGGCGATTGATTCACATTGCGACGCGCAGCGTCCGGCAGCTATCGCACGGCTGCACGCCCGGTCGGTCGTGCAGCATCGTGCAGGCCTGTCGATACACGACGCACGCGGCACCCGGATGACGGACCGGCGCACGCGCCATTTTGCCGACCTTGATGTCTTATCGCAAAAATATGGAGCATAGAGCGACCGGACCGGCGACATCGTCATTTTTTGCAAAATGACGGCACGTGCGGCCCGGGAGGACGAGATGACGAGGAGAACACCGGGCTTGCCCGGCCGCCGCACGGCCAGGCCCGCCGCGACTTACTTCGCGTGACCCCGGCGAACGTCGCTCACTGCGTCGAGCAAGCGGTACTTGCGGATCTTTTCATAGAGCGTGCTCTTCGCGATGCCGAGCTGACTCGCCGCCTTCGTCAGATTGCCGGCATGACGCGCAAGCGCGCGGCGGATCGATTCCGCCTCGGCCATCTTCAACGAGTCGCCCGCATCCGGCGCGAGCGCGTCGACCGGCCGCGCGGCGCACGCATCGATCGACGCCCCCGCGCCGATCTCGGCAGGCAGCTTGTCGGCCTGGATCACCGGGCTGTCCGACAGCAGCAGCGCCCCCTCGATCGCGTTCCGCAGTTCGCGCACATTGCCGGGCCACGGATAGCGCAACAGGCGTGCATACGCATCGTCGTCGAACGACCGCGGGGCGAGGCCATACGTCTCGCACAGATGCCCGAGCCAATGCGCAATCAGCGCCGGCAGGTCCTCGCCACGCTCGCGCAAGCTCGGAATCGACACGGTCGTGACCGCGATCCGGTAGTACAGATCCATCCGGAACTGGCCTTTCGCGACGGCGTCCTTCAGATCCCGGTGCGTCGCCGCGACCAGCCGGAAATTCACCCTGCGCGGCGTATTCTCGCCAAGGCGATAGATTTCGCTCTCCTCCAGCACGCGCAGCAGATGCGGCTGGATGTCGAGCGGCATTTCCCCGATCTCGTCGAGAAACAGCGTGCCCCCGTCGGCCGCTTCGATCTTGCCCGCCGCACCGGACTTGCGTGCGCCGGTAAACGCGCCCTCCGCGTAGCCGAACAACTCGCTGGCAAGAAGGTCTCTCGACAACCCGCCGCAGTTGAGCGCAACGAACGGACCGTCGGCGCGATCGCTCGCCTGGTGGATACCCTGCGCGAACAGTTCCTTGCCGACGCCGGTGTCGCCGAGCAGCAGCACCGGCACCCTGGACGGCGCGAGCTGGCGCGCACGATTCACGGCTTCCCGCAATGCGGCGCTGTCGCCTACGATGCGCTCGAACCCTCGCGGCTCACCGCCGCGCCGTTCCCGTCCGCGCACGATCGGGACGGCCCCGCGAGGATTCGCGATGCCCGGCGTCACGATCATGTAGCCGAGCACGTCCGCGCCGTCCCGCACGGTTTCGATGTGGCTGCGCAGCAGCCATGCCGGCGCACTCGCCGACAGGCGGCCGTCGCTCGCGTAGTGCTCGAGTTCGGGCAGCGCGAACGACGCGTCGCACCGGATATCGAATCCGAGCCGGCGCAACACCGGAACGACCTGCGCGTTGGCCTTGACGAGTCGGCCGCGTTCGTCAACGACGATCACCGCATCGGCGGAAGACGCACCGAAGCGTGACGCGCAGCGGTCAAGCAGGCTCAGGCGGCGCGCCATGCCCTCCTTCGCGAGCCGGCTTTCGATACGGCCCGCAAGCGACACCGCGAGCGCAAGGCTGTAGGGGTTGTAGGTCTGCGCGAGCCCCGAAATGTCGATCACGCCCAATACGTGCCCGTCGCGTGGATCCTGGATGACGGTCGCCGAACAGGTCCAGCGCTTGATGCCGGCGCAGAAGTGCTCCGCGCCATGGATCTGGATCGGCTGCCTGAGCGCGAGCGCGGTGCCGATCGCATTGGTGCCGCAATTCAGCTCGGTCCACTCGCAGCCCGGAATGAGGCCGACCTCGCGCGCAGGCTCGACGATCCGCATGTCGCCCTCCTGCTGGAGGATCATCCCGCTCGGATCGGCCAGCAGCATCACCGTGCCCGTCTGCGAAAGAAAATCCCGGGTCTGCTGCATCAGCGGCAGACTGGCATCGACGAGGCGACGGTTCGACGTGCGCCATTGCACGAGCCCGTCTTCATCGAGCGGCGGCGGCGCGCGGTCGACGCCGGGATCGACGCGGCTGACGAGACAGCGCTGCCACGAATCGTCGACCACGCCGCGTATGTCGGGCGAACGCCACTCGCTGCCTGTCACCAGATGCTCCCATGCGGCCATGATGCTCGCGTCATGGTGTGGACTGGGAAACCAGTCCATCGGCGTGCCTCTCTGTTGCATGTCTGTCTCCTGGCGGTTTCGTGACGGCACGAACCGCACGGCCGTCGCAGCGGCCATTTTGTCGACTTTGTGGGGCGCCCGACCGCAGCCGGCGGCGAGCGTAGCGACTATCGTACTCCGTCCCGGCGCCTCGACGGCCGTCCGGACACAAACCACTGCAAGCAATGCGCACGCCAGCAAGCGGTCGCCCGCAAGTGGTCGCGCGGCTCGGCACACCGCCGCGAACCGATGGCCGAAAAGAAACCGGCCGTTCGAAAATCGAACGGCCGGAAATCGAACGCTTCCCCGCGGGCGAAGCCGAAACGAGGCCGGCGAACGCCGAGCCCCGCAGGCAGCGTCAAATGTCAGATCATTGCACGCGCTCCGGAACCGGCAGCTTCACCCATTCCGCGTAGAACGCCTCGATGTCGGGTTCGAAGTCGTGAATGACCGGGTACCACGGCGTAGGCGCCTCGACGTCGTGCATCGCGCCGCAGGTCGGGCAATAGTATTCGCGGTAGACCTGCCATTGCGTGTCGGGCGCCATCAGGCGTGGATAGACCTCGTCCATCGCCTCTTCGGATTCGCGCACGAAGATGTTCGCGTGCAGTTTCCAGTTGTCGCGGTAATCGCAGAACACGTGGCCGCAGTCGCATTGCGTGACCCAGTGCTTCGTCGCCCATTGCTGCACGATGTACAGGTGCGGACCGAGCGGCAGCACGATGCGATCCTTCCAGCCGAGCTTCTGCTGCAGCGCCTCGACATACATCCGGAAGCGCTCGCCGTCCTTCGGCATCGACAGCATGCGCAACGTCGTGTCCCAGTCGAGCTTGCCGTCGACCATGTTCCTGATCTGTTCCTTGGTGTAGGTAGTCATCTCCATTCCTCCATGTGGGTGATAGTGCGCAGGGTCCGGCTCACTCCTCGACCAGCACCACCGTATTGACGTCGGGCATCTTCGACAGGTCCATGCGGAATTTCGAGCCGTAGGTCGGCACGTCGAGCTCGTCCTCGGTGAGCGTCCACGTATCCGGCAGCTCCCAGAACGCGCGGAACTGCTGCTCGAATTTCGTCGACAGGCCGAAGCTCGTCGCGAACATATGCTGCACCTGGGTCGACGCGTGCTTGAGCAGGATCCGCTCGCGCTCGCCCTTCATCCATTCGCGGGTCGGTTGCGAGCGCGCGAGACGCGCGTTGCGGATCTCGATGCGCTGCAGCGCGGTCGCTTGCGGATCGACCGTCCAGATGCCGTTGGCATCCCGCGTCGCGACCGCCCCGTAGACCTTCTGCGCGTATTCGGGCAGCAGCACCGCATTGTTGAGATCGCGCTCGATCGCGTCGATCTCGCGGTCGAGCGGATCGCCGAAGCCGGGGCCGCCGCGCAGGTAGTTCAGGTAGAGATCGTAGTTGCTGTAGCAGTCCTCCGTCGTCATGCATTGCTGGTCGCGCTTGACGACCGCGCCGGCGTTCAGGTGGTTTTCGTAATCCGGCAGGTCCGGATTCGTATCGCCGCCGAGCGGCAGGCTCTCGCCGAGCGCGATGCGTTCCTTGATGCCCGTGCGATGCGCTTCGAAGCGATAGCCGGTGGCGGGCGGGTAGCCGCCCATCAGGCCCCAGTCGCTGTTCATGTAGCCGTTGCCCATGAAGAACATCGTCCAGTCCTGCGCTTTCCAGACCATGCGCAGCGTCTCGAATCCGCACCCGCCGCGGTACTTGCCGTAGCCGCCCGAATTCGACTTCACGTTGCGGCCGAGATACAGCAGCGGCTCGGCCATCTCCCAGATCTCGATGTCGCCCATGTCGCCTTCGGGGTTCCAGATCGCGGCCGCGTGATTCAGGCCGTCCTTGATCGCGCACGCGCCGGTGCCGCACGACGATGCCTCGAAGCTGTTGACCGCATGGATGTCGCCGTCCTGGTTGATCCCGCCGCCCTGCAGCCAGTTCGACGTATTGGCGTTCCCCGCATTGACCTCCTCGAGATAGCCGCGGCTGAAGTACGCCTGCGACAGCGCGCGCCACATGGCGCTCCAGCCCGACACCAGGAAGTGCCATGCATAAGCGTGTCCGGTGCGGCGGTCGTCCGGGTTCATCCACGCGCCCTTGGGCAGGTGGAATTCGGTGCCGAAATACGCGCCGTCGTTGATGCGCTGCGTCGGTACCAGCGTCTGCGTCATCATCACCCAGATGCCGCTCGTGAACGCGACCTGGTGCGCGTTGTACGAGTGCCAGCCCCAGCGGCTCGCGCCTTCGAAATCGAGACGCCACGAGCCATCCTTGCGGATCTCCATCTCGACCGGCGAATGCATGATCGAGTCGAGCTTCGCAAACGCCGACGAGGTCTGCACGTCCGGGTGGTTGTATGGCACGTCGACGAACGCGACCTTGCGATACTTGCCCGGCAGCGTCATCGCCTTGAGGCGCGTCTGCAGGCCGCGCCGTCCTTCCTCGATCACCTCGTAGCTGAATTCCTCGTACGCGTCGAGGCCCTCCTCGTCGATCACTTCCTCGATCAGGTCGCGAATCATGTGGCAGCCCGCGATGCGCGTGCGCTCGTCGAGAATCCAGTACTTCGGCGTGCGAACCGAGCGCTGGCTCTCGTGCAGCCAGTCGCGTAGCGGCGTGTCGTTCACCCCTGTCTTGCGGCACGTGATCATGTAACCGTCGCCGAAACGCTGCACCTGGCCCGTCGACATCGAGCCCGGCGTCACCGCGCCGGTATCGATCACGTGCGTGACGCCGCCGACCCAGCCGACCAGCTTGCCGTGCGCGAAAATCGGCACGATCGTCGCGATGTCGCACGGGTGGACGTTGCCGATCGAGCAGTCGTTGTTGGTGAACATGTCGCCGGGCTGAATGCCCGGATTGGCTTCCCAGTTGTTCTCGATCATGTACTTGATCGCCGCGCCCATCGTGCCGACGTGGATGATGATCCCGGTCGACGTGAGCACGCAGTCACCCGCCGCGTTGTAGAGCGTGAAGCACAGCTCCCCTTCCTGCTCGACGATCGGGCTCGCGGCAATCTTCTTGGCAGTTTCGCGCGCATGCACGAGGCCGCCGCGCAGCTTCGAGAACATCTTCTCGTAGCGGATCGGATCGCGCTCGCGCAGCTCGAGCCGTTCGAGCCCGTTGTAATGGCCGGTTTGCGCGGTGCGCTCGAGAATGCCGTCGCGAAACTGCTTGAGCGTCTGGCCGTTCTTCAGCAGATCGGCGAAGCCGACTTCCTGGCTGGACATCATGTTCATCGCATGTCTCCTTACTTGACTTCGCTGAGATGGAAGAGGCGGTGCTTGTCGAGCGTGGTGGCGAAGCCCTTCGGGACGACGAACGTCGTCGCGTCGGATTCGATGATCGCGGGCCCCGTGATCTCGTTGCCCGGCTTGAGCGACTCCATTCGCCAGATCGCCGCGTCATGCCACTGCTTGTGCCGGTACAGACGTCGCGTGCCGATATGCGCGTCCGCCGGCGGCGTGGGGCCGGCGACAGGGTCTTCCGGCAATACCGGCTTCTGCGTGACGACCATGCCGCGCATGATCGCGCCCGTGACCGAGAAGCCCAGCTCCGGCGAGCGCGCGGAGCTCGCGTACACGCGGCCGTAGGTGTCCTCGAAGGCCGTCACGATCCTGTCCCAGTCGTCCGCACCGGACGCGCCCGCGATCGGCGATTCGATTTCGAGGTCGTTGAGCTGGCCCATGTACTGCATCCGGAAGCCTGGCCGCAGGATCACGTCGCGCTCGCTGAAGCCGTTGATGCGAAACTCGTCGATCACCTTGGCAGTCAGTTCCGCCCATGCCTTCTGGATCGTCTGCGCGGCCCGCGCCTTCTCGGCGTCGGACGCGAGCTGCGGCAGCGCGAGATCGACGCTCTTGTCGTAGCGATACTCGAAATCCGCGCACGCGCAGCCGAATGCCGAGAAGCCCGCCGCCCACGCCGGCACGACAACATCCTTGAAGCCGAGACCTTCGGTGTAGCCATATGTATGAACCGGCCCCGCACCGCCGTACGAGAAGCACACGAATTCGGTCGGGTTGTAGCCTTTCGCGCTGACATTCGAGCGCAGGTATTCGCGCAACTGCAGGTCGAGCAGCTCGATCACGCCGGCCGCCGCATCCTCCACGGAGAGTCCGAGCGGCTCGGCGATCTGCACGCGGATGTGCTCGCGGGCGCGATCCACGTCGAGCTTGATCTGGCCGCCGAGGAAGTTGTCCGGGTTCAGGTAACCGAGCACGACGTGGCAATCGGACACGGACACCGTCGTCAGGCCGCTGTCGGGCCAGCACGTGCCGACGCGATAGCCGGCGCTGTCCGGCCCGAGCTTGATGGCCCCGCTGTACGGATCGAGCCGCACGAAGCTGCCGGCGCCCGCGCCGACCGAATCCATCGTGACGAGCGGCAGCGACAGCACCAGGCGCGCCATGTCCGGGTCGGACGCGATCGCGAATTTGCCCTTCGTGATGAGCGCCATGTCGAACGACGTGCCGCCGATGTCCGAGCATGCGATGTTGTCGTAGCCGAGTGCCTCGCCGAGGAGCTTCGAGCCGATCACGCCGCCGATCGGCCCCGACACGATGGTGCGTGCCAGTTCCTTCGCTTTCCAGCTGATCGTGCCGCCGTGCGTCGCCATCACGCGCAGGTCGAATTTCGCGCCGTGCTTGCGGAAGCGGTCGCTGACTTTCCTGAGCGTCTGCCGCGACGGCTCGGCCGCATACGCTTCGAGCACCGTCGTGTTCATCCGGTGGCTTTCCTTGCGCTGCGGGTAGTAGTCGACCGATGCGAACACCGGGAGGTCGACGCCG
The DNA here is from genome assembly GCF_003233675.1 of Burkholderia sp. JP2-270. NCBI lineage: Bacteria > Pseudomonadati > Pseudomonadota > Betaproteobacteria > Burkholderiales > Burkholderiaceae > Burkholderia > Burkholderia sp. JP2-270. The sequence goes on from NZ_CP029825.1 coordinate 797,604, forward strand.
CGCGCAGCCAGCTCGTCGCGCACGATGTCCCGCGCCTGGCGCTCGCTCGCCGCGTTCTTGTGCGACTGGAGAAAACAGATGACGATCGCTTTCGCGCCGGCGGCGACGAGTTCCCGCGTGGCCTGCCGCACTTCGTTTTCCCGCAGCGGAATGACGATCTCGCCCTGGACATCGGTACGCTCGGTGACGCCGCGCGTTCGCGACAACGGCACGAGCGGCTCGTCGTAGCGGTGCGTATTCAGGTGGATCCGCTCTTCGAGCGCGTACCCGAGATAGCTCTGGATCGCCCGCCCCATCAGATGCACGTGCTCGAAGCCCTTGTTGACGAGCAACCCGACGTCGAGCCCCTTGCGCTGCACGACGCGGTTGAGCATCGCCGTGCCGGAATACACGCAGGTGACGAGTTCCGGATAGACGTCGTCGACGTCGCGTTGCCAATGCGCGAGCGCGTCCTGCGACGAGTTGAAGATCGCGAGTGACTCATCTTCCGGATTGCTTTGCGCCTTGCCGACGACAAACCGTCCGTCCTCGCGCACGAAGAAGGTGTCGGTCATCGTGCCGCCCGCGTCGATGCCCAAGACCTGGACTTGCGAAAGTCCTTCCATGGTGATGTCTCCAATGATTGAAGTCGTGATGAGCCGCGTTCCGGTTCGAGCGAGGTCATCGTTCGATCCCGGGCGCCGGCTCATCTGCAAGGAGGCAACAACCGTGCCATTCGGCGGATCCGGCCGGTCGGCGCGCATCGGCCAAGCCAGGCGGGGTGCTCATCGGATCGAGCGGGCTCTTCGGGCAGGTAGCGCACCGGCGGACGTCCGGATTCCGGACTGGTCCGGCGTCCGAATATCAGCCGGCGCCGTCGGCGGGCGGTTGCACTTTCGCCCCGGATGCGGACCGGCGGCAACGCGAGCGCCTCGCCGTGCGGCGTCGCGTCGTCGCCGGTTGTCATCCCTCGTCCGCGTTCATCCTTTCGGCTGATACCGGCGCTCGCCGGCGCCGCCTAAAGTGACCGGAAACGACACCCTTCCGGAGAACGACATGACGCACCCGCAACCCCGCACGGTCGCCATCACCGGCGCTGGCACCGGCATCGGCGCCGCATGCGCGCGCCGCTTCGCCGGCCGCGGCGACCGCGTCGTGCTGATCGGGCGGCGTCAGGCGCCGCTCGACGCGCTGGCCGCCGAGACCGGCGGCCTCGCGCTCGCCGGCGACGCCGCGAGCAGCGCCGACTGGGCCGGCTTCCTGCCGCGGATCGCCGAACGCTTCGGCCGCGTCGACGCGCTCGTCTCATGCGCGGGCGGACACGGCCTCGGCCGCGCGGACGAAACCGGCGACGCGCAGTGGCGCGACGCAATGCACGCGAACCTCGATACCGCGTTCGTCAGCGCGCGTGCGTGCCTGCCCGACCTGATCGCGCAGCGCGGCAGCATCGTGCTGGTCGCGTCGATCGCGGCGCTCGCGGCCGGGCCCGGCGTATGCGGCTATACGGCCGGCAAGCACGCGCTGCTCGGGCTCGCGCGGTCGCTCGCCCGCGACTACGGCCAGCACGGCGTGCGCGCGAACGCCGTGTGTCCGGGCTGGGTCCGCACGCCGATGGCCGACGCGGAGATGGAACCGTTGATGGCCGCGCACGGCGACACGCTCGACGGTGCGTACGCGCGCGTCAGCGCCGACGTGCCGCTGCGGCGCGCGGCCGATCCGGACGAAATCGCAGCCGTGTGCGCGTTCCTCGCGTCGCCGGATGCGTCGTTCGTGACCGGCGCAACGCTCGTCGCGGACGGCGGTGCGATGGTCGTCGACGTGCCGACGCTTGCGTTCGGCAAGCTTTGACGCGCGGGGGCATGCCTCCCGCGTGGCACGTCGCTGCGGGCGGCGTTCCGTGCAACGTCCTCCGGCACTCCAATGCCCGCTACGGCATGCTCACCGCACCGCCCGCTCGTTTCCCGCTCCAAAAATCCGCTACCATCGATCGATCCCGCCGCCCCGCCCGGCACCGCCTCACCGTTCGGACTTCGATGAACATCCGGTTTCTTGAAACCTTCGTCTGGCTCGCAAAGCTGGAAAACTTCCGGCTGACCGCCGAAAAACTGCACACGACACAAGCTGCGGTATCAAGCCGCATCGCGTCGCTCGAAGAGGCATTCGACGTGCGCCTGTTCGATCGCAACACGCGCTCGGCCACGCTCACGCCCGCGGGCCGGCGCATGCTGGCCTATGCCGAACGGATCGTGCGGCTCGACAGCGAAATGCGGCGCGACATCGACGCAGCGAGCGATGCCGGCCTGATCCGGATCGGCGTGATCGAATCGATCGTGCACAGCTGGTTTCCGGCGCTGATGGCGCAACTGCGCGAGCGTTATCCGCGACTCGACGTCGAGATCACGAGCGACACGACGCTGCACCTGATCCGCCTGCTCAGCACCGACGGCGTCGACCTGATCCTGCAGACCGACCCGGTGCCGGGCCCCGACTTTACGAACCTGCCGCTGTGCGAATTCCCGGTGCGCTGGGCAGCGAGCCCGCGCCTAGGGCTCGGCGGCCAGCCGCTCGACGTCGCGCGCCTCGCGGAATTTCCGATCATCAGCTTCTCGCGCCATTCGGGGCCGCACGCGACGATCGAGCGGCTGTTCGCGGCCGTCGAACGTCCGGCCAGCATCAACTGCATCACGTCGGTCGCCGCGATGATCCGTCTCGTCGCCGACGGCCTCGGCGTGGCCGCGCTGCCGCCCGCGATCATCGGGCGCGAGCTGCACGAAGGCACGCTCGAACTGCTCGACGTCGAACCCGAGTTCCCCGCGCTGCCGCTCGTCGCGACATACCGCAGCCAGGGCCTGCCGGTCGCCGCACGCATCGCGGAACTGGCGAGCGAGGTCGCGCGCGCGATGGCGGCCGCCGCGAGCATCGCAAAGCCGACCGCACCGGCGAGCCCCGAACCCGTCGACGCATCGCCCGCCCGTACGGCGGCCAAAACAAAGACAAATACGAAGGCAACTGCGAAGCGCACGGCGAAAGCCGCGCCGCCCGCCGCCGCCCCGGCCAAACGCCGCCCGCGCCGCTCATAAGAAAAACTGTTCACCGCGAATTTGTTTTCTTGTTGGACGGGCGCGGCCCCTCTTCGGGACACTGCGGTTCCTGACATCCCCCGTCACGAGGACCCCCGCGATGACCCGCCTTTCCCTTCCGCACGGCCAGCTTTGTGTCTGGACGGATATCGACCCCGCGCACGAAGCCGATTTCAACGCGTGGTACGACCGCGAGCACATGCAGGAACGTGTCGCGATTCCCGGCTTTACGCACGCACGGCGCTTTCGCGCGACCGACGGCGGCCCGCGCCAGTACCTCGCGCTGTACGTGACGGACACGCTCGACGTGTTCCGCAGCGACGCCTACCGGCGCGCATTCACGCAGCAGACCGCGTGGTCGCTCGCGAACTTCGAGCGCATGACAGGCACGCAACGGCGCGTCGGCGAACTGACGATCGAGGCCGGCGACGGCGAAGGCGCGCATCTCGCGCTGTTCGTGCTGCCGCCGGAACGCATCGACGTGCTGCAACTGCGCGGGCGCTTCGACGCCGCGCTGCAGGAACCGGGCATTCACGCGGCGCGACTCTTCTGCACCGCGCCCGATCTGTCCGCGCCGATCGGCGCCGATGCGGCCGCCCGCCCGACCGCCGATGCGCTCGTGCTGATCGAAGGCAGCGATGCGGCCGCGACGCGCCGCGTAGCCGCCGCGCTCGCCGGGCACGACGACGTGCGCACCTTCGACCTGCTGTGGCGTGCCGCCGCGCCGCTGCCGGTTGCACACCACGGCTCCGAAGCCGAACCGGCCGCCGCCGCGCTGCCTGCCTGAACGCCGACGCCGGCCGCGCCGCTTCCGCCCCCGCAACCGCACGCGGCCGACGCGTCGGCCCCGCGCTTGATCCCGTTCTCCGTCACGACAGGCCCGATACCATGAGCACTCTCGCCCAGCCCGCCGCCCACGCGCCCCGCCGCGTCCGCAACAGCCGACTCGCGACCGCGAGCATGATCGGCACGTCGCTCGAGTGGTACGACTTCACGATCTACAACACGCTCGCCGCGCTCGTCTTCAACCACCTGTTCTTCCCGTCGGTCGATCCGCTGGCCGGCACGATCCTCGCGTTCTCGACCTATGCGGTCGGCTATGTGTCGCGACCGCTCGGCGGCTTCGTGTTCGGCAATCTCGGCGACCGCATCGGCCGCCGCGCGGTACTGATGCTCACGCTGGTGCTGATGGGCGTGACGACCGCGCTGATGGGCGCGCTGCCGACCTACGCGCAGGCCGGCATCCTCAGCCCGATCCTGCTCGTCGCGCTGCGCTTCGTGCAGGGCGTCGCGCTCGGCGGCGAATGGGCCGGCGCGGTGCTGCTGTCGGTCGAGCATGGCGATCAGAACCGGCGCGGGCTGTCCGCGTCGTGGACGCAGATGGGCCCGTCGTTCGGCACGCTGCTCGGCACCGGCTGCATCGCGCTCGTGACGCTGTCGACCACGTCCGCGAACTTCCTGTCGTGGGGCTGGCGCGTGCCGTTCGCGGCCAGCGCGCTGCTCGTCGTGTTCGGTTTCTGGCTGCGGCGCGGCGTCGACGAGACGCCGCAGTTCGAGCAGCTCGCCGAATCGCACGCGACCGCCGAGGTGCCCGTCGCCGACGTGCTGAAATACCACTGGCGGCGCCTGCTGATCGCGGGCGGCGCGCGGATCGGCTCGGACGTGCTGTATGCGCTGATCGTCGTGTTCACGCTGACCTACGTGACAACCGTGCTGCACCTGTCGCGCCCCGTCGCGCTGACGGCCGTGATGGTCGGCACGGCCTGCAACGCGCTCGCGGTACCGTTCTTCGGCGCGCTGTCGGACCGCTTCGGCCGCCGGCCCGTGTACCTCGCCGGCGCGATCGCCGGTGTCGTGTGGGCATTCGTGTTCTTCGTGATGCTCGATTCGGCGCGCCCCGGTGCGATCGTCGCCGCAGTCGCGATCGGCCTCGTGATCCATGCGGTGATGTACGGCCCGCAGGGCGCGTTCGTGACCGAACAGTTCCCGACGCGCGTGCGCTATGCGGGCTCGTCGCTCGCATACACGCTCGCCGGCATCGTCGGCGGCGGCTTCGCGCCGCTCGTGATCGCCACGCTGTTCCGGCAGACGGGTACGACGACGGCCGTGTCGCTGTACGTCACCGCAGCGCTCGTCGTCACCTCGATCGCGCTCCTCGCCGCGCGCGAGACCGCGCACCGGCCGCTCGCGGAATGAGCGCCGCCGCAAGCCGATTCATTCCTTCGCACTTCAAACGGATATCCGCATGCAAGCCCTGTCGTTCAACGTGATTTCCCTGCAACGCGCGCCGGCCGCCGTCGACGTCGAAATCGAGCGCGTCGTGATTGCCGGCTGGGCCGGCCGCGATCCGGCGGCGATCCGTGCGCACATCGACGAACTCGCGGCGCTCGGCGTCGCGCCGCCTTCGACCACGCCGTGCTTCTATCGCGTGTCGTCCGCGCTGCTTACGCAGGCGCCGTCGATCGGCGTACTCGGTGCACGCTCGGGCGGCGAGATCGAATGCGTGCTGGTCGACAGCCCGGCCGGCACGCTGGTCACGGTCGGCTCCGATCATACGGATCGCGAAGTCGAGGCGTACGGCGTCGCGGTGTCGAAACAGGTATGCGCGAAGCCGCTCGGATTTGATGCGTGGCTTTACGCGGATGTCGCCGATCACTGGGATGCGATCAAGATGCGTTCGTGGTTGATCGCGCGTGACGGCGAACGCATTGCATATCAGCACGGCGCGGTCAGCGGCCTGCTCGCGCCGGACACGCTGTGGCAACGCTTCGACGACCGCCGCACCATGCCCGCGCGCTGCGCGATGTATGGCGGCACCGTCGCCGTGCATGGCGCGATCGCGGCGATGGGCGACGGCGATGCGTTCGAGATGGAACTGCACGATCCGGTGCTCGGGCGCAGCCTTCGGCACCGGTATGCGGTCGAGGTGTTGCCGGTTGTGGCGTGACGGGGGGCTGCGGGCCTGACGGAAGCCGAAGTGAAGCGCGTGCACGCATGCTTTCATGCCGGCACGTTTCGTTCGCCTCCGCGTTTCGCGCCGCCGTTCACCGCAAGCAACCGAGCCCCGCCAGCGTCGCCTCCACCGCCGTATCGAGCGGTGTCAACGGCTCACGGCCGAGCACCGCGGTCACCCGCGCGTTGTCCATCCTGAGCGGCTCGCGCCACAGATAGCGCATCTCCAGCATCTCGCGCAGCGTCGTGACGAACGGCGCCGCGGCCCACACGAGCCACCACGGGAAGCGCCGCACCGCAGGCCGCATACCGTGCCTCTGCGCCACGCGACTGATGGCCTCGGCCATCTGCGTGCCGTCCGCGTCCCAATGCCCGCCGAGATGAAAGCGCGCAAACGGCTCCAGCGTGTCGCGCCGCTCGATCAGCTCGACCATCGTGCGCGCGACATCCGGCAGATACGCCCACTGATGGCCGACGCCCGGCCGCCCCGGCACGCGGATGGTCGAGACGGGCCGCCCCGGCTTGATCAGCCCCTGCGCAAACCAGTTGTTGCCGGCACGCATCCCGAAGAAATCGCCCGCGCGCACGATGATCGTGCGGACGCCCTGCGCGGTCGCTTCCTGCAGCCGCCGCTCCAGTTCGACGCGGATCGCGCCCTTGCGGGTCGTCGGATGCTGCGGTGCGTCTTCGCGCAGCACCGGAAACGCGTCGGCGCCGTAGTTGTAAACCGTGCCGGGCAGCACGACGGTCGCCTGCGCCGCCGTCGCCGCCGCGATCGTGTTGTCGATCATCGGCAGCACCTGCGTCGGCCAGTTCCGGTATCCGGGAGGATTCACCGCGTGCACGATCACGCTGCAGCCACGCGCGGCCCGAACGACCGCGTCGCGATCCAGCGCGTCGCCGCGCATCCATGTCATCCCGTCGCGCTCCACGACTTCGGCGTCGAGCCGGCGCTTGAGCGCACGCACCTGCCAGCCGGCATCGCGCAACTGCCGCGCGACTTCCCCGCCAATCCCGCCGCTCGCGCCGAGCACGAGTACCTGTCGTTGCATCGCGCCTGCGTTCGTCGTCATTGCCGTTCTCCTTGAATGAAACCGTCGTGAGATGCATTCTGGCGCGCGGGAGGTTAATAAGGAATTGCCTAGCATCGGATATCAGCTATACATTTATGCATGACCACCGATCTGAACTGGGAACGCTACCGCACCTTCCTCGCGGTGTTGACGGAAGGCTCGCTGTCCGGCGCGGCGCGCGCGCTCGGCATCACGCAGCCGACGGCCGGCCGCCACGTCGCGGCGCTCGAGGCCGCGTTCGGCCAGACGCTGTTCACGCGCTCGCCGTCGGGCCTGCTGCCGACCGAGGCGGCGCTCGCGCTGCGCGGCCATGCGGAGGCGCTGCGCAGCGCGGCGGCCGCGTTCGAGCGCGCTGCCGCGAGCCACGGCGCCGGTGTGCGCGGCACCGTGCGGATCTCGGCCAGCGACGTGATCGCCGTCGAGGTGCTGCCGCCCATGCTCGCGCAATTGCGGCGCGATCATCCGGGGCTCGTCATCGAGCTGGTGCCGACCGACCGCATCCAGGACGTGCTGAACCGCGAAGCCGACATCGCGGTGCGGATGGCGCCGCCCGCGCAGGATGCGCTCGTCGCTCGGCGCGTCGGCGCGATCGAGGTCGGGCTGTATGCGCGCGACGACTACGTGGCGCGCAACGGCGCGCCCGCGACGATCGACGAACTCGCGCATCACGCGCTGATCGGCTTCGATACCGTCACGCCGTTCATCCGCTCGGCTGGGCGCGGGATGCCGCTGTGGAAGCGCGATGCGTTCGCGCTGCGCACCGACAGCAACCTTGCGCAGCTCGCGATGATCCGCGCCGGCTACGGCGTTGGTTTCTGCCAGACGGGGCTCGCGAAGCGCGACGCGCGGCTCGTGCGCGTGCTGCCGGACGGGCCCGCAATGAAGCTGGAAACCTGGGTCGTGATGCACGAGGATTTGCGGACAAGCCCGCGCTGCCGGGCCGTGTTCGATGCGCTGGCGGACGGGCTGCGCGTCTACGCCGACGGAGAAGCCGCCGAGTAAAAACGCGAATCGCCCGGACGGGACTACTCGTAGATTTTCCCGGCGAACAGGATGTCCGCCATGCGCCGCCACGGATTGTCGGGCGCATCGTAGAAGCGCAGCCCTTCTTCCGACGCTTCGGCCCAGTCGACCATCGCCTCCAGGTACTCGCCGATCGTGCGGTTTTCCCAGCCGAGCGCGGCACGCGCGTATGGCGACGGCGGCAGGTCGGCTTCGAGCTGCCGCTCCGTGTTCCAGTCGTGGCCGAGCACGCGCAGGAAATGGATCAGCGAGCGCTCGTCGACCACACGCTCCAGCGCGTCCTGCAGCCTGTCGGCCATCTGGCTTTTCAGTTCGTCGTTCATGCGTAGGCCCCCTGCTCTTCGTTCAGAAAGCTTCCAGCGCGCACCACCCGGGATAGTTCTCCTCGACGATGAAGAAATCGTCGAAGTAGGTCAGGCCCAATCCCTCGAGCGATCTCATGCAATCGTCGGCTGCATCGCCGCCAAAGAACGGGCCGAGCGACACCAACCGTTCCGATTCGTCGAAGCAGCGGGTGAAATTGAATTCGAGCAAGATTTTCGAGAGGTTGACACCTTTCTCGACCAGCGCCGCCCGCCGCACGACAATCCCGAAATCTCTCGCTATTTTCATCGCTACCGTCTCCCGTCGAACGCGTGTCGTCACCGACCGCGCCTCCCTCACATCAGCAACTGCCGCGACAGCACCTCGCGCGCCTGCGTGACGGTTTCGCGTTCGCCCGGCATCGGCGGCGTCAGCGAAAACACCGCGTCGGGCAGCGGCGGCAGACGGTATTTCGCGCCGAGCCGCATCATGCCGTCGCCGATCGCCGACGCGCACAGGCAGCCGACACCGAGCCCCGCTGCGAGCATCGACTGCAGCCCTGCGACACCCGACGCGCTGTGCACGAGCACGTACGGCGTGTGCTGCTCGTCGAGCGAGCGCACCGCGATCTGATGCATCATGCAGTCGTCCGGCAGCAGCACGAGCGGCAGCGGCTCGGGCAATTGCTCCGCGAGCGCGGGCGACGCGACCCACGACAGCGGCTCGCGCCGCAACACCCAGCGCGTATCGGCCGACGCCGGCCGGAACGGCCCGCTCGACAGGTTCATCACGACGCCGAGATCGATCTGCCCTCTCGCGTGCGCCGCCTCGATGTCCGCGCTCTTCATCGCGCTCACGTGCAGGCTCAGCTGCGGGTAGCACTCCCGCAGCCGCGCCAGCAGGCCCGCGACTTCATTCGTCCGGTAGTAGTCGGTGATCGCGACGCGCAGCTCGCCCTTGATCGCCTGCCCGCGCAGCTCGTCGAACGCGGCCTCGTTCAGCGCGACGATCCGCCGTGCGTGCTGCAGCAGCCGCGTGCCGGCCGGCGTCGGCTCGACGCCGCGCTTGCTGCGCACGAACAGCGGCATGCCGGCGCGCAATTCGAGCTTGCGCACCTGCTCGCTGACCGTCGACTGCGACAAATGCAGCAGCGGTGCGGCGGCCGTCAGGCTGCCGGCGTCCGCGACCGCCGCGAAAGTGCGCAACTGGTCCAGGTCGAAACCGCGCATCGCCATTCCCCATCCATCGATTAACCCGATGGATGCTACCACTCTTTCCCGCTTTTCCGATTCATCGACCACATCCAGAATACGGGGTCAATGGCCGACCTGCGCCGCTCGCGCATAAGGCCCTCATTCTCTTCGGACCCTTCGTTCATGACGAACCAAACCCTTGCCCCTTGCGCGCCGGCCGGCGCGGCTGCCGCGGCGACGCCGCGCAGCCATCACGGCTGGGCACTCGTGGTCCTGCTGGTCGGCGCCATTCTGCCACCGCTCGACTACTTCATCGTGAATCTCGCGCTGCCGGCCATCCGCGACGGCATCGGCGCACGCCCGGCCGAGCTCCAGCTCGTCGTGTCGGCCTATGCGTGCGCGAGCGCGGTCGTGCAGATCACGGGCGGCCGCCTCGGCGACCTGTACGGCCGCAAGCGCATGTTCATGCTGGGCATGGCCGGCTTCGTGCTCGCGTCGACGCTGTGCGGGCTCGCCGGCAGCGGCGCGGTGCTCGTCGGCGGCCGCGTGCTGCAGGGCCTGTTCGCGGCGATCCTCGCGCCGCAGGTGCTCGCGACGATCCGCAGCGTGTTCAGCCCGCAGGAACAGGTGCGCGTGATGGGCTTCTACGGTTTCGCGTTCGGCCTCGCGGCCGTGATCGGCCAGCTCGGCGGCGGCGCGCTGATCAGCCTGCATCCGTTCGGGCTCGGCTGGCGCGCGATCTTCCTCGTCAATCTGCCGATCGGCATCCTTGCGCTGATCGGTAGCTGGCGCTTCATCCCGGAAAACCGGCCGCCGCGCGGCCAGCGTATCGACATGCCGGGCACGGTGCTGATGTCGCTGTTCCTGCTGATGCTCGTGTATCCGCTCACGCAGGGCCGCGAGGCCGGCTGGCCGCTGTGGATGATCGCGAGCATCGTCGGCGCGCTGCCGATGCTCGGTGCGCTGCTGGCGGTCGAAGCGGGCCGGCTCGCGCGCGGCCGCGATCCGCTGCTCGACGTGCGCCTGTTCCGCAACCCGGTCGTCGCGCTCGGGCTCTTGCTCGCGTTCCTGTTCTACACGCTGAGCGCGTTCTTCCTGAGTTACGGGATCTATCTGCAAGGCTGCCTGAACTGGTCGCCGCTCGCGTCCGGGTTCGCGATCCTGCCGCTCGGGCTCGGCTTCCTCGCAAGCCCGCTGCTGATGCCGCGCCTCGTCGGCCGGTTCGGCGGTTATCGCGTGCTGACGCTCGGCTTCGTCATGCTCGCCGCCGGCGTCGCGACCGCCGCCGCGCTCGCCCGCGAAGGCGCGCCGGGGCCCGGCTTCTACGCGGGCATCGCGGCGATCGGCATCGGGCAAGGGCTCGTGCTGCCGTCGGTCGTGCGGATCGTGCTCGCGGAAGTCGACGCGGCCCGCGCGGGCGTCGCGTCAGGAATGGTCAGCGCGATGCTGCAGATCGGCGCGGCCGTCGGCGCCGCGACGATCGGCGGCGTGTTCTTCGCGCGGCTCGGCGCGCATCCGGCCGCGGTCGATTACGTGCAGGGGTTCCGGACGTCGATGTTCACGCTGACGGTCGTATTGCTTGCGTGCATCGCACTGTCGACCGCGCTCGGGCCGCTGCATCGGCGGCTGCATGCGGGCGCATGACACGGGGCGTGGATCGCACCGCCGGCAGGACCTGAAGCGGCAATGATGAATGCGCGGCCGCTGGCCGGCATCCGGCTCATCGGTGTTGTTTGCGTTGCGCCTGCCGCGCCTCCCACTCGGCAAGCTCGATGCGATAGCGCGCCAGCGCTTCGTCGTACAGGTCGAAGACGCACGGCGAGCAGCCGCTGTTGCAGCAGTCTTCCAGTTCAGGCTGTTCGGGCGGAATCGGGCGGGGATCGTCGGCGGAAGGATCGGACGGATCGGTGGGGGCAGGCGTGGGCACGGCGAAGATCGAATGACAAAGTATGTCCAGTATAAGGGGATGCCGCCCGGCCTGCCGGCAGCGTCACATCCGTCCGCAGGTGCGCGATGTGATCTCGCTCGTCCATTACGCGACCGACATCGATGCGTTCGTGCAGGCCGGCGATATCCGCAACACCTGCTTCGCCGAGCCCTGCCCTGCCCGGTCCGGTCCGGTGACGACGACGGTCCAGGTCGAACATCTCTACCATCCCGATTTACTGATCGAGATCGCGGCCGTCGCCGATATTCCGCTGGTGCGGTTTCGCGGGCCGTCGCCTCACGCGTGAATCGCGGCCGTCCCACGCGGCGTTGCGCGCCGGCCAGGGCATACCCCACCGGCAGCGCACGCGAAACCCGCGCTTACTTCGCCGGCGCGCCCGGCTTCACGGCATCCGCGCCCGACTTGTCGCCCAGCGGCTGCCACGCGGCGCCGAGCGCATACCAGTCGATGCGGCGCGTGAGCGTCATGATGCCGGCGAGGATCGCGAACAGCAGCAGCGAACCGAGCATCAGCGCGTTGTCCTCCGACAGCAGCAGCCCGTAGAGCGCCGCATACAGCATTGCGAGCAGCGCAGCGAACGTCGCGCCGCGCTTCACACTGTGCAGCACGAACGACAGGTAGAAGCCGAGCAGCCCGATGCATGCGCCGCTTGCCGCGAGATACGCATAACCGAACGCGATGTGCTCGGACAGGCTCAGCAGCAGCAGGAAGAACAGCGCGAGCGACAGGCCGACCAGCAGGTACTGGATCGGGTGAATGCGCAGCCGCTTCGCGAGTTCGTACATGAAGAAGCTCGCAAACGTGAGCATCTCGAACAACGCGCCGTACTTCGTCGCGCGTTCGGCCTGCAGATAGACGTTCACGGGTTCGATCACCGATACCGACGCCATCTCGATCGCGCCTTCCCCGTTGCCGGTCGCGACCTGCTCGCGCGCCTTCGTGTTGAACGACGTCACGTGCCAGTTGCTGGCGAAACCATGCGCATCGATCGCGCGCTCGCCCGGCAGGAACGCGCCGCCGAAGCTCGGATGCGGCCACGTCGATTTCAGCGAGAAGTCGTTCTGGTCGGCCACCGGCGCGAACGCGACGGATTCCGCGCCCGCCAACGGCAGGCCGATGCTGAACGGCACGACGGCCCCCGCGTTTGCGTCCGCCAGCGCCGCGAGATCGATATTCGCGTGCACACCCTGGCGCAGGCTGTCCAGCCGCGTGCCCTGCTCCACGTCGAACCGCTTGCCGCCGATGCGCAGATCGGGCTGCGCCTTCAGCCCGCGAATGTCGCCGATGCCGATCGCGACATACGTGCTGTCGACCGCGAAGCTCACGTGGCCGTCGGCCTGCGGCAGCTTCTTCAGGTCCGGCAGCGCCAGCGTGCCTGTCAAACGGCTATCCAGCCCGTACACGAGCGCCTTGTGGATGCCACGATAGCGCACCTCGACCTTGAGCGTGCCGTCGACGTTCAACGTCTTCGGAAACACCAGCAGGCGCTTCGTCTCGCTTCTCAGGCTCGTTTTCGCCGCGCCGCCGGCCGGCGTGTCGTCGCGCACGCGCGTGACTTCCGTGTAACGCACGACGAGCACCGGCCCCGTCACCGTCTGCGGCCCGGCGTAGCTGGCCCAGATGCTCTGCAGCGCACTCTGGCGATACTCGGCGCGTTCCTGCACGATGCTTTGGACCATGTGCAGCGGGATCAGGATCGACAGCGCGAGAAACGCGGTGATCACGGACTTGAACAACAGGACTCGATTCATTGCTGACGGGTACCGGAGTGGAAGATGCGGTCAGCATGAACAGGCCCGGTGAACGGCGATTGAAGCCGGTGTGAAGCGAATGTGTGGCGAGCGTGAAGCGCGCTCAGCCCGGCGACGGCAGCGTGAGCGTCGCGCACGCGCCGCCTTCGGCGCGGTTCGCGAGCGCGACCTGGCCGCGATGCAGCATCGCGACTTCGCGGACGAAACACAGCCCGAGGCCCGTGCTGCGATCCTGCCCGTCGGGGCGCGGCAGCGAATAGAAGCGTTCGAATACCCGCGACAACGCGTAGTCGGGCACGCCGGGGCCGTCATCGGTAACGCTAACGACCGCGACATGCGCCCTGCCCGCCGGCTGCCGTTCGAGCGCGATCCGGATCGTGCTGCGTTGCGGCGCGAAATCCAGCGCGTTGTCGAGCAGGTTGCCGAGCGCCTGGCGCAGCAGGAACGGATCGCCTTCGACGACTGCCGGATCGGAAGCGCCGTTCGCATCGATCCGCAGGCTCACGCCGCGCTGGCGCGCGCGCGGCTCGATATCCTCGACGAGTTGTTCGAGCACCGGCAGCAGCGCGACCGGCTCGTGTACCGACAGGCGCTGCTTCTGCTCGACTTCGGCCAGCGCGAGCAGCTTGCGGATCATCTGTTCGAGTCGGCCGGCCTGGCGGCGGATGTTCTCGGTGAAGCGCCGGCGGTTCGCGACCGGCATCTCTTCCTGCAGCAGTTCCGCCGCGCCGCTGATCGCGGCCAGCGGACTCTTCATCTCGTGCGTGAGCGTGTGGATGTAGGTTTCGACGTACTGCCGGTCCTCCAGACGCTGGTGCATGCTCTCCACCGCGCGCCCGAGCTCGGCCAGCTCGTTCGCGCCCTGCAGCGGCATCGCCGCGCGCTCGCCGGCCGCGATCGCGCGCGCATAGCGTTGCAGCCGCCGCAGCCCGAGCACCAGCCACCATGTGCAGGCGGTGCCGATCAGGATCGCGCCGCCCATCAGCAATGCGCCATACAGCATGATCTTGCGCTGGCTGCGCGCGATGAACGGCTCGACCGTCTGGTTCGGTTTCGCGATCGTCAGCACGCCGATGATCTCGTTCCCGCGCCGGATCGGCGCCGCGACGTGCATCACGGTGCTGCTGTCGTCATTCGGATCGGCGCGCGTGCTGCGTGCGCCGTATTCGCCGCGCAGCGTCCGGTACACGTCGTTCCAGCGCGAATAGTCCTGCCCCACTGCGCTGCCGGTCGAGTCGTAGCGCACGATGCCGTGCGCATCGGTGATGTAGATGCGGTAGCTGATCGTGTTCTTGTGCATGCCCCACACGTTCGCGCTGACCGGGTTCTCGTGCAGCTTTTTCAGCTGCCGCGCGAAGGCGCCGTCGGCGATATGCCCGTTCGCCATGTCGGCGGCGGCCAGCGTCGCCAGCACCTGCGCGACGTCGACGAGCGTGTCCTCCATCGCCTCGCGCACCCCTGGTTTCACCTCCTGCACGAACACGCGCAGCGTGATCAGCGCGGCAAGACCGACGATCAGGAAAAAACCGAAGAAGATGCGCAGGCCGATATGCATGGCGGTGCCGGTCGTTACGGTTGCAGCGAATAACCCATCCCGCGATGCGTGCGGATCGGGTCGCGCTCGGGATCGATCGCGCGCAGTTTCGCGCGCAGCGTCTTGACGTGCGTATCGACCGTGCGGTCGGCCGAATCGAGCGCCTCGTGCCACACGAGGTCCATCAACTGCTCGCGCGAATAGATGCGCCCCGGATGCCGGACAAGCAGCGCCAGCAGGCCGAATTCGTAGCGCGTGAGGTCCAGCGCGTGGCCGAGCCACGACACGCGCGCGCCGTCGGTGTCGAGCACGAAGCCCGGCGCGGTTGTCGCGGCCTGCGCATCTGCCGGCGCGGGCGCCGTTTGCGGCGCGGCCGCCCGGTGGAAGCGCCGCAGGATCACGCGCACCCGCGCGGCCAGCTCGCGCGGCGAAAACGGCTTGACCACGTAATCGTCGGCGCCGATTTCGAGCCCGACGATCCGGTCGATCTCGTCGTGCCGCGCGGTCAGGAAGATCACCGGCACGTCCGTGAACGTGCGCAGCCGCCGGCACACTTCGAAGCCGCTGAGGTCCGGCAGGCCGACGTCGAGCACGACCAGGTCGAAGCGCGACTCGCGCAGATGATCGAGCGCCGCCTGCCCGAGCGTGCAGTGGACGGTCTGCATGCCGTCGGTGCCGAGGGCATAGACGATCGTGTCCGCGATCGCCGTTTCATCTTCGACGATCAGGATCTTGGGCTGATTCATGGTCTCAGGCTGGGCTCGCGCGTTTCCGGTGCGACATTGTACGCACGGCCGGTCGCGGCGCGAGCCGCGACGCGGCGAGCCCCGCCCGCGCGCGCTACGCCACGCGGCCGTTCACCGGAATCGACGCGCCGGTGATCGCCTGTGCGTCGGCCGACAGCAGGAACCCGATCGTCGCCGCGATCTGTTCCGGCCGGACCCAGCGCGTGAAATCCGCGTCGGGCATGTCCGCGCGGTTCGGCGGCGTATCGATGATGCTCGGCAGGATCGCGTTCACCGTCACGCCGCGGTCGAGCAGTTCGGCCGCCAGTGCCTCGGTGAGACGCGCGACGCCGGCCTTCGCGGCCGCATAAGCGCCCATGCCCGCGCCGGCCCTGAACGCCGCGCCCGCGCCGATGTTGACGATACGGCCGGCCGGGCTCGCGAGCAGGTACGGCAGCGCGGCCTTCGACGCGTTCAGCGCGGTCTTCACGTTCAGCTCGTACATGCGGTCCCACGTGGCGACGTCGCCGTCGGCGATCGTCTGCCATACGAACGCACCGGCGATGTTCAGCAGCGCGTCGACCCGGCCGCATTCGCGGTTTACCGATTCGAGTGCCCGTGCGGCGGCCTGCGGGTCGACAAGGTCGATGCCGCCGATGCGCAGCGCGTCGGCCGGCACGCCGGGCAGCGTCTGAGCAGCCGGCGCGGCGCCGCGGCCGATCAGTGCGACGCGTGCGCCGCGCTGGCCCAGCCATGCGGCCGTCGCGACGCCCAGATGACCGAATCCGCCGGTGATCGCGACTGCCTTGCCTTTCAGGTCATGTTCCATCGATGTGCTCTCCTGGATCGAAGATGAGTGGTTGATGCGTGACGCATGAGTCATGCCGGCCGCGGCACGTACGTGCGCGGCCGGCGTTTCGACAGCGTAGCGCCGTTCGCGCCTGCGTGCGCGCGGCGACGACGCCGCGGCGCAGTTCCTCCGTCGTTTCGCGCTGGTTGCAAGGGCGCCTGCCCAGCGGCGGCATCGCGAAGCGGAACGCGGTCCACACGTCGCGGGCCATCGCGACACCGCACGTGAGGCCCGACAGGCACGCATGCGGACAGCCGGGCATAATGCACGAGGCCCGTTCGGCGTGGCGCAAGCCGCGACCGAGCAGTGCCGGGCTACCTGACGCCTGCGCCGATCCCGTATCAAATACTGAACCTCAACCCGTCAATCCCATGCAAGTACTCGTTGTTGGAACCGGCAAGCTGGCCAATGAGCTGCTCGGCTCGCACAAGCTCGACCCGGCAACCTTTCGCGTGATGCCCTGGTCGGACAGCGCGCGAACCGATGAGCGGTGTAGCGACGCCCGACGTAGCGACGCCCGACGTAGCGACGCCCGACGTAGCGACGCCCGATCGATCGTCGTGCATGCCGGCTCCGGCCGCGAACTTCCCGCCGTGATCGCGTTCTGCGAGGCCACCGCGTCGCCGCTCGTCGAACTGTCTACCGGCTCCGACGTCGAAACCGGAACGCACGGCTTCCCGGTCGTGCTGTGTCCGAACACGAACATCCTGATGCTCAAGTTCATGAGCATGCTGGAAACCAGCGGCCATCTGTTTCGCGACTGCAAGATCAGCCTGACGGAGTCGCATCAGGCAGGCAAGACGTCCGTCCCCGGCACGGCCGTCGGCATCGGCCAGTCGCTCGGCGTGCGGCCGGAAGACATCCGCTCGGTGCGCGACCCGGACGTGCAGCGCAGCGAATTCGAGATTCCCGACGATCAGCTCGGCCGCCACGCAGTTCACCGGATACGCATCGACGACGGCGCGTGCAGCCTGCAGTTCGAATCGCGCGTGTACGGCGCGACACCCTATGCGGATGGCGTGTCGCGCATCGTCGAGGCCGTCCGCCAGCACAATCTCGAGAACCGCCGCTATTCGATCGTCGAGTTCATCCGCAACGGCTGGCTGTAGTCGCGGCGATGTGCGGCGGCGCCGCCGCAGGAACCTGCCGGCCGCGATCCCGCCACGGCCACATCGGGTGCCGGTGTGACGCCGCCGTTACGCGTCTCCCAGCACCGCGCCGCTCTCCGGCAAGGTCGCACCGCCGTCGACGACGATCGTCTGCCCCGTGATGTACGCCGCATCGGCCGAGGCGAGAAACAGCATCGCGTTCGCGATGTCCTCCGGCTCGCCCATCCGCGCAAGCGGGATGTCGCGCGCGATCTGCGCCGCGACCGACGCGTCACCGAGATTGCCTGCCGCCGGCGTGCGGATCATCCCCGGCTCGACACCGTTGACCGTCACGTTGCGGCGCGCGAGCTCCAGCGCCGCCGCGCGAATGAAGCCGTTCACGCCGGCCTTCGACGCCGCGTAGTGCGCGAGCCCCGGATAGGCGACGCGCGGCCCCGTCACCGACGACGTGACGAGCAGCCGCCCGGCCCCTGCGCGCTCGAATGCCGGCAACGCCGCCTGCGCGAGCCAGAACAGCGCCGACAAGTTGACCGACAGTGTCCGATCGAGCGTCGGCTCGTCGATCTGCGCGAACGGCGTCAGCGGAAAATACGCGGCATTGTGGACGACGACATCGAGCCGGCCGCCGTCGCGCTCGACCGCCGCGACCAGCGCGCCCAGTTCGTCGCGGCTGGCGGCGTCCACCCGATACGCGCGCGCATCGCCGCCCGCGCTGGCGAGCGCCTCGGCCTGCGCGGCGGCCGCCTCGTCGTTCAGGTCGGCGAGCGCGACGAACGCGCCGGATTCCGCGAAACGGCGCGCGATCGCCGCACCGATCCCTTGTGCGGCGCCCGTGACGAGCACGACGCGCCCGCTGAAATCCGCACGCAGTCGGCCGCTGCCCGGCACGGCATTCATCGCTGCGCCTCGCCGCCGAGCGGATGCACGGTTTCGTTCAGCACCTGCGCATGGGCGCCGATCTGGAAATTCGACATCGTGCCGAAATCGCCGCCCTGGTAGCCGAAGATCTTGCCGTCGGTCTTGCACTGCGCGAGGTCGATCAGCACGACGCCGAGCGTCGGCACCACCTTTTCGCGCCACACGAACAGATACAGATCGTCGGCGATCCGGAAGTAATGGCAGCGGTCGACATCGGCCAGCCCGCCTTCGACGCCCTGCAGGCACTGCCACGCGTAGAAGTTCTCGTTCAGGTAGATGTGCTCGTAGCATTCGGTCGGGCTGTAGCGGTACATCGTCCGCTTGCCGATCAGTTCGCGCGTCGGCCCGTGCAGCGGCCCCGGCCGTGCGTGACCGCCGAGCGTGCCGTGCCGGAACGCCGCGTCGACGGCCGTCAGCGGCAGCCCGCGCGCGACGCGCGTGAACGCGTCGATGCGCGTGTCGGCTTCGGTCGGCAGCACGCCGACGACCGACGTCCATACTCCGCTGTCGAGATCGATCACGAGACTGACCGACGTCGCGCGGGCGGCCGTGTCGATGTAGTCGACGAAGTACAGCGCGTCGCGCAACCGCGTCACGCGGCACGGCTCGCGGCCGCCCGTGTCGGTTGCCGCGTCGCGCCACTGCAGCGCGCCCTGCTCGAACGTATAGACGCGCCACGCGCCCGATGCATCGCCGAGCGCCAGCGTGCGCCCCGCGAGCGCGTCGACGGGCGCGAGGATGTTCGCTTCCGGCGCGAAGCCGTCCGCGAGCGCGCCAACCTGAATGAATACCGGATCCTGTCGTTCCACCTGCCGTCTCCCGCGCAGCTTCAGGCCCGGCGGACCGTGTACGCTGCTCATGTGCACATGGTGCGGGCTGCGCGCGCCGCGCGGTATCGGCCAAAAGGATGAAGGGCGCGCGGCGCCGGAACGCGCTAAAGTGCACGTGATCCGCGCCGCAGCCGGCGCGAGGAGCGCATATGCACCGTGTCACCCACTACCGACGGACCGGCGAAGGCATCGAGGCGATCAGCCTCGAATCCGACCGCGCGTTTCCGCGCCATGCGCATGACGAATTCGGGGTCGGCGTGATCGTCAGCGGTGCGCACCGGTCGTGGAGCGGCCGCGGGCAGGTCGACGCGCTGGCCGGCGACGCGATCATGGTCAATCCCGGCGAAATGCACGACGGCTCGCCGATCGATGCCGGCACGGGCCGGCGCTGGCGGATGCTGTACCTCGCGCCCGCGCTGGTTGCGGGCGTCGCGGCGGAAGAAGGCCTCGGCGGCATCGAGCTTGCGCATCCGGCAGTGCGCGATGTGCGGCTCACGGCCGCCGTCGGCCGGTTGCATGCGCGCATCGTCGCCGGGGAAACCCAGCCGCTCGCCCGCGACGAAGCGCTGGTGATGCTCGTCGCCGGGTTGCTCGCCCGGCACGCGAACCGCACGCTGCCGGCGGCCGGCGTCGCGCCGGCGATCCGTGTCGCCCGCGAACGGCTCGACGCGGCGCCGGCCGCGCCCGTTTCGCTCGCCGAACTGGCCGACCTGAGCGGCGTGAGCCGCTTCCAGTTGCTGCGCGGGTTTGCACGCGAACTCGGTATCACGCCGCACGCCTACCTGATCCAGTCGCGCGCGCGGCTGGCGCGCGCGCTGCTCGCCAGCGGCCTGCCGATCGCGGATGCCGCTGCCGAAGCCGGTTTTGCCGATCAGAGCCACCTGACGCGCGCATTCGCGCGCCAGTTCGGCATCACGCCGGGGCGGTTTACGCAGGCCGGTTGACGCCGACGTCGTTCCACCGAGAGGCCAGCGGGTGCGCTGCGTTGCAGACCGTTGCCACGTCGAGGACTGCAGCGACGGTGTCGATGCCGCTGATTGCCGCTGATTGCCGCCGATTGCCGCCGATTGCTGCTGACGCCGGCACGCCAGGCCCCGCGCACTGAACTCGACACGCCATCGTACCCGCTGCAATTTCATTCAAGACGCACACCGTCGCCGTACGCGACGATGCGGCGCATGAAAACACGACTGATTGGCTATCTCTATCTCGCCGCCGCGATGGCGGGCGTCGGCAGCACCGTCATCGCGAGCCGTCTCGCAGCCGGCGGCCTGCCGCCGTTCGCTGCCACGGCGCTGCGTTTCCTGATCGCGACACCGCTGCTGTTCGCGCTGATGCGCGCGCAGCGAATGCGCTGGCCGCGCATTTCCGCGCGTGACGCCGCGCTGCTCGTCATCCAGGCCGCGGCAGGCGGCGTCGGTTATACGGTGCTGCTGATCGGCGGCACGAAGCTGTCGTCGCCACTCGATGCGGGCGTGATGCTCGGCACGCTGCCGGCGATGTCGACGCTGATCGCGGCCGTCGTGCTGCGCGAGCGGCAGACGCCGCGCGACTGGGTGGCCGCCGCGCTCGCCACGGCCGGCGTGCTGTTCGTCACGTTCGCGCCCGGCCAGGCTATGCCGTCGCTCCAGACGCTTGCCGGCGATGCGCTGGTGCTGGCCGCCGTCGCGTGCGAAGCCGTCTTCATCCTGCTGAACCGGCGGCTTGCCGTACCGTTGCCGCCGCTCGCGCTGTCCACCGCGATGTCGGGGTTCGGCTTCGTGCTCGCCGTCGTGCCGGCCGCGTTCGAATGGCGCGCGGCGGCGACCGGCTGGACCGTCGGCGCCGTGTCGGCAATTGCCTACTACGCGCTGGTGCCGACCGTGCTCGGCTACCTGTGCTGGTATGCGGGCTCCGCGCGCACGAGCGGCACCGAGGCGGCGCTATTCACCGCGGTCGCGCCGGTCTCGGCCGTTCTGTTCGCGGTCGCGCTGTTCGGCGAAACGCTGACCGGCACGCGTATCGCCGGCATCGCGCTCGTCGTCGCGGGCATGCTCGTCGGCGCGACGCGGCGGCGCAAACCGCCCGCGCGCGCACGCGATGCGCAGCCGGCGAACCCGGTACAGCCAGCCAGTCCTGCGCCGTCGGCGCAAACCGCCGCCGACTGATCCGAATCCGCGCTCATCGCGTTGTTGCAGAAACGCAGGCCGCTCGTTCACACCACATTGCCGGTCGATCCGCGAGTTCGTGCGACGCCGCGAGCAACTGTAGGAATGTATCCGCGCGCTGCAAAACCGTTGCGCACCACCGCGCAAGATGCAATATTCGCGTGGCCGAAATCTTTGACAACCATCGAACAACAATCCGCCACGCAATGAACAGGAAGGAAGCCAAAACAAGAATCGCGGTGCTGCTGTCCGCGGGAACGAGGAAGGCGGACGTGCTGGCCGAGCTGTCCGGACAGGGGCTCAAGGATCGCGTGATCGCAGGCCTGATCGCGTCGCGCCCCGATCCCGAACGCTGTCGCAAGAACAAGGTGCACACCTGGATCCTGATCGCGCTCGGCACCCTCCAGCTGGCGATCAGCCTGATGCTCGCGTATTACTTCTCCGCCGCTGCCGGCGACCTCGGCGTGTCGGGCGCACTCGGCAATGGCCTGGTCGTGGTGTTCCTCGCGCTGACCGTGCCGCTGTCGCTGCTGTTCATCTGGGGCTTCGCGACTCATCGCGTCGGCGCGTATCACGCGTTCATCCTGCTGTCGCTGCTGCAGTTGCCGAAGACCGTCGCCGAGCTCGGACGCGATCCGTCGACTGCACTGCCGGGCCTCGCGGTCACGCTGGTGCTGGTGGGCTACGTCTGGTTCGTGCGCAACCGGATGTTCCCCGACTACGGCTGGTTCACGCCACGCAAGGTCGAAGGCCGCTACGCGTTCGTGGAACACGCCTGACGCCGCCGGCGTCAACGCCACGCCGCCCCAAAAAAGGCGCCGGGCCGCCCCGCAATCGCGGGACGGCCCGGCGCCTTCTGCATTCCGGAACCGGTCGGCTTACTTGGCCTTTTCGGCCGTATCGCTGATCGCCTGGCCGCCCTTCGAAATGTCCTGGCCCACGCCGGCGACCGTATTGCAACCGGCGAGCGCGGCGGTCACAACCAGCAACATTGCAGCAATCGTACGCGTCATTCTCGTTCTCCTTCGAATCAACAAGCCCGACCGGGCGAATCGTTTGCGGCATGGCGCCCTGCCGATGCAGGGCACGGGGCCTGACCTGATTATACGGAGGCGGACGCCGCGCGCCAGTCCAGGCCCGTCGAGTGTTACACGCACCGCACGGCCCGATCGCGCAGAATTTCCTTGACTTCACTGCGCCACGAACTAATATACGCACCGCGTATATTTTTCCGCCAGGAGCCGCCGATGACCGTTCCCCAGCAAGCCTTCCTCCGCGACGCGATGCGCCGCCTCAACATGACCCGCGAAGCGTTCGCCAATCGCATCGGCGTCAGCCGGCGCGCGCTGGATACCTGGCTGCTGCCCGACGATTCGCAGGAATCGCGCGGGATGCCCGAGATCGTCGAGCGCTTCGTGTCGGAAATCGTCGAGCGTTCGGCACCGGAAGGCGGGGTCTATACGCAAAGCGTAGACAACCAGGGGCTCGCGAAGCAGTTCCTGTTCGAAGGCAAGCCGCAACTGCTGTCGGTCGACCAGTTCTCGCGGGAATCGGTCGAGGCGTTGTTTCGCGTGGCCGACGTGATGCAGCCGATCGCGCGGCGTCACAAGATTTCGCGCGTACTGGAAGGCGCCGTGCTCGGCAACCTGTTCTTCGAGGCCAGCACGCGCACGCGCGTGTCGTTCGGCGCGGCGTTCTGCCGGCTTGGCGGCTCCGTGTGCGACACGACGGGCTTCACGTTCTCGTCGATGGCCAAGGGCGAATCGATCTACGACACGAGCCGCGTGATGGCCGGCTATGTCGACGCGCTCGTGATCCGCCACCCGGAGAAAGGCTCGGTGGCCGAGTTCGCGCGCGCGACCAACCTGCCCGTGATCAACGGCGGCGACGGCCCCGGCGAGCACCCGAGCCAGGCGCTGCTCGATCTCTATACGATCCAGCGTGAGTTCTCGCGGCTCGGCAAGATCGTCGACGGCGCGCACATCGCGCTGGTCGGCGATCTCAAGTACGGCCGCACCGTGCATTCGCTCGTCAAGCTGCTCGCGCTGTACCGCGGGCTCAAGTTCACGCTCGTGTCGCCGCCGACGCTCGAGATGCCGGCCTACATCGTCGACCAGATCTCGACGAACGGCCATGTGGTCGAACAGACGACCGACCTCGCGGCCGGGCTGCGCGGCGCGGACGTCGTCTACGCGACGCGGATCCAGAAAGAGCGCTTCACCGACGAGTCGTTCGAAGGCTATACGCCGGATTTCCAGATCAACCAGGCGCTCGTCGACTCGGTCTGCAAGCCCGACACGCTGATCATGCACCCGCTGCCGCGCGACAGCCGGCCCGGCGCGAACGACCTGTCGGTCGACCTGAACCGCGACCCGCGCCTCGCGATCTTCCGGCAGACCGACAACGGCATTCCAGTGCGAATGGCGATCTTCGCGGTGCTGCTCGGCGTCGAAAACCTCGTGCAGCATTCGATGCGCGACGCGACGTGGCGCCCGCCGGCATACCTCGGGCCGGAGGACGCGGTGTTTCACGGAGTCGATTGAGCCGCACCGGAAGTCTCGCGCCCGCCTGCCATCGCTTCATGGGCCGGCGCGCTTGCCTGACGCATAACGCGCCGCATTGCACGGCGCGTTTTCAATTTCAGCGCAGGTGATGGGTGCCAACAACCGGGCGCTACCGCGCCCACGGATCGATCACGCGAAGCCCCGCCACCTGGAACGGCGCGACATCGCGCGTGGCCACGATCAGGCCGTTCGCCTCGGCCGTGGCGGCGATAAAACAATCGACAGGCGCGATCGCGCTACCTGCGACACGGGCCCGAGCCCGAAGGCTCGCATACGCGTTGCTCGCCGCATTGTCGAACGGCAGGATTCGGCCTCGAAACAGCGGCACGACACGCCGCTCGATGCTTTGACGCAGCCACTCGCGCCTGCGCCCTTCCGGCAATACAGCCACGCCGAACTGCATCTCCGCGAGACTGATTGCAGCCAGAAACAGCGTCTCGACGTTCTGGGCATCGAGCCACTCGATCACGGCCACGCTCGGCTCGCGTCGCAGCGGTTCGGAAATGACGTTCGTATCAACAAGGATCATTCGAAGCTCATCGGATCGGTTGACGTCTTGTCGCGCTGGACGTCGAAATCTATTCCCTCAGCCTCCCGCCCGATTTCCGCCAGCAACGTTCCCAGCTTGAGCTGCCCAGAATGTCACGTACCTCGGCTTCGGTGCTGCGTCCGTGCCGGGCCGCACGAATCCGAAGTGCGCGATGCACTTCATCAGGCAAATTCCGAACGGTGATCGCCGGCATGATGCGCCTCACAAAGATTGCTTTCAATGCAGTCATATTGGCACCTCGCTGTCCTACCGAGTGAATCACGACACTGCCACTCTAACCGGCCCGACTAGCCCGCCACACTCCGCCAATCGGCCATCATCCCTGCCCATCCACCCCGTAACATTCGTCAACACTTACCTTTTAATTGATAACGAGAACGCTTCTCATTCAATAAAAAATTACATAGAATGCCGTCTGAAAACAAATCGTAATAATTCCCGGCGGCATGCACATTTCCGTAGCACGCCTCCCCCGGGGCCACATCGCGAGGTCCAAGCACACCATGAAGTCCCGTTCCGACGAGTTGAAGCTCGGCAAATTCACCACCCTGTGCAGCGTGCTCGCCGCAAGCCCTGCATTCGCCGATGGCACGCCGCCTCCGGCCCCGTCCGGCACCGAAGGCCATCTCGCACCGATCGAGATCCAGGGCAAGACCGAGCACAGCTACAAGGCCGACTTTTCCGCTTCCGCGAAATTCACCGCGCCGCTCGTCGACACGCCGAAATCCGTCACCGTGATTCCGCAGGAGCTGATCCGGAACAGCGGCGCGTCGACGCTGACCGAAGCGCTGCGCACCGTGCCCGGCATCACGTTCGGCGCAGGAGAAGGCGGCAACCCGCTCGGCGACCGTCCGTTCATCCGCGGCTACGACTCGCAGGGCAGCATGTTCGTCGACGGCATGCGCGACACGGGCGCCACGACGCGCGAGATCTTCAACACCGAACGCGTCGAGATCACCAAGGGTTCCGACGGCGCGTACGGCGGCCGCGGCGGCGCCGGCGGCAGCATCAACCTGATCACGAAGGCCCCGCACCTCGGCACGACGGCCAGCGCGAGTGCCGGCCTCGGCACCGACCGCTATCGCCGCTTCACGGCCGACGGCAACTGGCAGTTCGCCGATCACGCCGCATTCCGCCTGAACCTGATGAGCCACAACAACGACGTCGCCGGCCGCGACGCCGTCAACAACGAGCGCTGGGGCGTCGCACCGTCGATCGCGTTCGGCCTCGGCACGCCGACGCGCGTGACCGCGAGCTACTACCACCTGTCGACCGACGACATGCCGGACGGCGGCATTCCGTACGTCTACGGCTTCAACATCCCGAAGGGCGTCACCGACGGCCCGGCGCCCGTCGACCGCCACAACTTCTACGGGCTGATCGACCGCGACTTCCGCAAGACTACGTCGGACATCAGCACGATCAAGATCGAGCACGACATCACGTCGTCGCTGACGATCCGCAACACCACGCGTTACACGGAATCGACGCAGGACTACATCTGGACGCAGCCGGACGACAGCCAGGGCAACGTGGTCAACGGCAAGGTCTGGCGGCGCAACAACAACCGCGACAGCTCGATCAACAGCATCGCGAACCTGACCGAGCTGTTCGGCGAATTCCGCACCGGCCCGTTCAAGCACAGCTTCACGACCGGCATCGAGCTGACTCGCGAATGGGGCAAGCGCGACACGTACAAGGTCGCGACGGATAACGGCAAGATCTGCCAGAAAGGCATCGGCGCGGCGTCGGGCTACAACTGCACGAGCCTGTGGTCGCCAAACCCGAACGATCCGTGGGCCGGTTCGATCACGCGCAACAACGACTACGCGCATGCGCGCACCACGACGAAGTCGATCTACGGCTTCGACACGATCGAGATCACGCCGCGCTGGCAGGTCAATGCCGGCGTGCGCGTCGACGACTACTCGACCCGCTTCACCGACACCAAGGCCAAGGGCAGCAAAACCTATACGCGCGACGATACGCTCGTGAACTGGCAGGCCGGCCTCGTGTTCAAGCCCGCGCAGAACGGCAGCATCTACGCGTCGTACGCGACGTCGTCGACGCCGGCCGGCATGCTGCTCGGCGAAGGCAGCGAAACGCAGTCGCTCACTCCGGGCCGCGGCGGCGCCGGCCCGAACGCCGACCAGATGGCCCCGGAAAAGAACCGCAGCATCGAACTCGGCACCAAGTGGAACGTGCTGAACGACAAGCTCGCGCTGACCGCCGCGCTGTTCCAGATCGACACGACGAACGCGCGCGTGACGCTGCCGAACAACCAGTACGCGATGGTCGGCAACAAGCGCGTGCAGGGTCTCGAGCTCGGCGTCGCCGGCCAGATCACGAAGCAGTGGCAGGTGTTCGGCGGCTACACGTACATGAAGAGCGCGCTGCGCGACAACGGCAAGGATGCGGCGAACAACGGCAACCGCTTCCCGAATATGCCGAAGCACAGCCTCACGATGTGGTCGAACTACGACGTAACGCCGAAGTTCACGGTCGGCGGCGGCGCGTTCTACATGTCGGAGGTATTCGGCGATCCCGCGAACCTGCGCGCCGTGCCGTCGTACTGGCGCTTCGATGCGATGGCGCAGTACCGGATCAACAAGAAGCTCGACCTGCAGCTGAACGTGAACAACCTGTTCAACCGCACGTACTTCGACCAGGCATATCCGGCGCACTACGCGTCGATCGCACCGGGCCGCTCGGCGTTCATCACGCTGAATGCGCGCTACTGATCGATGGAGGCCGTGTCGCTGAAGGCGCTCGCGTCGGTATCGCCGCGCGAGTTCGCCGACATCCTGGCCGGGCCGCCCGAACGCGCCGCCGCGTGGGTCGCGGCGGCGGCCTACAACGGCATCGTCGATGCGCAGGCCGTCTACGGGCAGTACCTGCTCGACGGGCACGGCGTCGCGCGCGATCCGGCTGCCGCGTTCAACTGGTTCCGGCACGCCGCGCGGGCCGGCCATCCGATGGCGATGAACATGCTCGGCCGCTGCTACGAGTTCGGCTGGGGCACGGCCGCGTGCGCGCCGGTCGCCGTGTACTGGTACCGGCTCGCCGCGCAGGCGGGGCTCGACTGGGGCATGTACAACTACGCGACGGCGCTCGCGCTCGGCAACGGCGTCGACGAGAACCGTGCCGACGCGCTCGACTGGTTCCGCCGCGCGGCCGCACTCGGCCACGCGAAATCGATCAACCTGATCGGCGGCTTCTACGAGGACGGCTGGGTCGTATCCGTCGACACCGATGCCGCGTTCGACCACTATCGCCGCGCAGCCGTTGCCGGTGACTTCCGCGGCCAGTTCAATTTTGCGCGGCTGCTTGCCGAGCGCGGGCGCATCGACGAAGCGCTCGTCTGGCTCGCGCGCGTGCCGGCCACCGCGACGCCCGCGTTCATCGCGAAGATGCGCGCGTATCTCGCGTCGTCGCCGCTCGACGCATTTCGCTCTGCGGCGATGCAATTGCCGCCGCATGCGATGGAATCCGCAACATGATGCTTCATGTCCCCGGCGTATTGAACAAGACGCAGGTCGCCCAATGCCGCGACCTGCTCGATGCGGCCGAATGGGTCGACGGCAACGCGACGTCCGGCGCGCAGTCGGCGCTTGCCAAATGCAACCGGCAATTGCCGGAAGGCTCGCCCGCCGCGCGCGCGGTCGGCGACGCGATCCAGGATGCGCTCGCACGCCATCCGCTGTTCTTTTCGGCGGCGCTGCCGCTCAAGGTGTTTCCACCGCTGTTCAACCGCTATGAAGGCGGCGAGACGTTCGGCACGCACGTCGACAACGCGATCCGGCTGCTGCGCGGCACGGATTTCCGCGTGCGCAGCGATCTGTCGGCGACGCTGTTTCTCGAGGAACCCGATGCGTACGACGGCGGCGAGCTATGTGTCGAGGATACCTATGGCCTGCATCGCGCGAAGCTGCCGGCCGGCGATCTCGTGCTGTATCCTGCGTCGAGCCTGCATCACGTGACGCCCGTTACGCGCGGCGAGCGCGTTGCGTCGTTCTTCTGGATCCAGAGCATGGTGCGCGACGATGCCGATCGCACGCTGCTGTTTCAGCTCGATACGCAGATCCAGCAACTCTCTGCAGACAAAGGTGCGCGCGACCCGGGCGTGATCGCGCTCACCGGGATCTATCACAACCTGCTGAGACGGTGGGCGGATGCGTGAGCCATGTGGCGGGGCCCACGCGTGCCCTCTTCCGGCCAATCCCGCCACCGTCCAACGCAGCCGCGTTATGCCCGCTGCAGGATATCGATCGCCTTGTCTGCATCGTCCGCCGAATCGACCGCGAAATAGGCAATGAACTGGGAACCCAGCACGGCGGCCGACACGCCACGGAGATTGATCGCACCGTCCGCGAGCATCTGGGCCAGTTGCCCGATGATGCCCATTTGATCCAGACCCATCACGCGGACGGAGTGAACGCTCGGGGTAACGCTGAACCCCACCTGCGTGGCCGCGCGAATCACCGCGTCTCCCTGCAGTGGCGCGACAAACACGACGCCCTTGCCCGGCGTCTCCGATGTGCGGCGTGCAACGATGAACTGCAAGTCTGCGCCGGCAGTCCGCAGGGCGCTTAATACTGTCGCGAGGCCGCCCGGCTTGTCATCGATGGTCGCCACCCAGACATCGACACGTTCTACGCTCAGTTCCATGGCAGTCCCTCCCGCCTGAGAACCCGGATAGAAAAAATCTAGGTCACAGCAAGCGCGCGAGCAAGGCGGCAAGCGCCTTCCGGCCCCCGGCATCGACGCACCCTGTCGCGCTTTGCATGCATCGGGTGACGCCTGACCTTCGCGACTTGTCTCCCTCCGCCGCACCGCTATAAAATGACTATCGTCACGTGACCAGGTCCATATCATGATGCCGCACGCTCCCGTTTCGAAATCCGAATTCAAGGCTCGCGCACTCGAATACTTCCGGCTCGTCGAGTCGTCGGGCGAAAGCCTGATCGTCACCGATCACGGCAAGCCGACGCTCGAGATCCGGCCATATCACGCACGCGAGGCTCAGCCGTTGGACATATTGCGCGGCTCGGTCATGCGCTACGACAATCCTCTCGATCCGATTGCGGAAGATGATTGGGAGGCATCACGGTGATCGTGCTGGATACGCATGCATTGGTGTGGTGGGTGGCAGGCGACCCTTCGCTCAGCAAGAAAGCGCGAAGCGCGATCGATCGCGCGCGGGGCGACGGCGCACTCGCCGCATCCGCGATCTCCGCGTGGGAGATCGCGATGCTGGTACGCAGCGACCGCCTCGCACTGACGATGGACGTCGACGCGTGGCTCGCCACCGTCGCGCAGATCGACGGCATGCGCTTCGTGCCCGTCGACGCCGACATCGCCGCGAAGTCCACCACCCTGCCCGGCACGTTCCACAAGGATCCGGCCGACCGCATGATCGTCGCCACCGCGCGGCGGCTCGGCGCACCGCTCGTCACCCGCGACGAAAAAATCCGCGCTTACGCGCACGTGAAGACGCTCTGGTAAGCGTCGCCCGCCCACCGGCGAAACCACGGCGCATCCTCCGCCGGACTCTGGCATATTGGCGATTCGTCTGACCAAAACGCCCCTGATCGGCCACCTGCGACGGAGCACGCGTCCCGGACGACCGACTCACGGCCCGCAACCGTCGTCGCGCCACCCCACTCGCTATCGTGATATCACTCTCCGATCCCGTTGTCCGGTCGATCGCCCTGATGGAGTCGCACGAAAGGTTTGTCGATCTCGCCACGTTCGATGAACGCATCGCCGTCGACCTCTCGCGCAGCGTCGTTTCGAACCCGAGCCGGCATTTCCTGAAGGTGCGCAGCGGTGTCGCCGAACGGCTGGCTGCCGCCGCACACGCACTCCCCGCCGGCCTGCGCCTTTACGTGAAGGAAGGCTATCGCCCGCTCTCGCTTCAGCACGAATACTTCGCCGGCCATCTCGCGCAACTGCGCGGCACGCTGAATCCACTGCCGTCCGACGATGCGCTGTACGAACTCGCGAGCCGCTACGTCGCGCCGCCGGAAGTCGCCGCGCATCCGACCGGCGCCGCCGTCGACCTCACGCTGATATCGGCGGACGGCATCGAAGCCGACATGGGCAGCACCATGAACGCCACCGACCAGGAATCGTCCGGCGCGTGCTACACGCGCAACGCATTCATCAGCCGCACGGCCAGTCGAAACCGCCACGTGCTGATCGCCGCGCTGACCGGCGCCGGCTTCACGAATTACCCGTCCGAATGGTGGCATTGGTCGTTCGGCGACCGCTATTGGGCCGTCATGCAGCGTGAATCGCACGCGATCTACGGCCCCGTCGAGGAAAACATGCTCGACGAAGGTGCGTGAGGACGGCCTTTCCGATCTGACAGGCGCGACCCGGTAACATCCTCACTTGCCGATCCCCGCTCGCTCCCGCACAATCGCAGCACCTGTCTCACTCCCCCCGCGCCGATGTCCTATGCGTCACTCGTCACCGGCGTCCTGCTCGCCGGCGGTCTCGGTCAGCGCTTCGACCCAAGCGGCCTGCACAGCAAGCTGCTCGCGCTGCTTCCCGACGGCACGCCGGTCGCGGTCGCGGCCGCCCACCGTCTCGCGGCGGCCACGGCCGACGTGATCGCCGTCGTGCGTCCCGGCGCCGAAAAACTCGCGATTCTGCTGAACGAAGCCGGATGCCAGGTCGTCTATGCGCCCGACGCGTTGCGCGGGATGGGCGCGAGCCTCGCGGCCGGCGTGCGCGCCACGCCCGAATCGAACGGCTGGCTCGTCGCGCTCGGCGACATGCCGTGGATCGCGCCATCGACCTACGAAGCCGTCACGCGCGCGCTCGATGCCGACGATGCGTCGATCGTCGCGCCCGCGCATCGCGGCGTGCGCGGCCATCCGGTCGGCTTCGCCGCGCACCACTTCGATGCGCTCGCCGCCCTCGACGGCGACACGGGTGCCCGCGCGCTGTTCGCCAGCGCGCCGGTGAAGCTGCTCGACGTCGACGATGCCGGCATCCTGCGCGATGTTGACACGCCGCAGGATCTGCGCTGACCGTGATCGCGCGGACCACGCAACGCATCGCAGTACAGGATTCGGCTCGACGGTCGACAATCGCGAATTCGTGGATTTCGCCGACGACCGACAACCCGCCGCAAGAATCTCGCTGCAAACGCGCGCCCGATTGCCTATAACGAAGACGAGGCGCACCCACCGCGCCGCCGCCATCACGCATCGCGCGAGCTCCCCATGACCGATCACACGACCCCGACGCCCGAGCCACCGGCCGACCCGAACCGCGATCCGGAGGACGACCCGCTGTCGTCGCCGCCGGGGCATCACCACGACAACCCGCAGCAACCGGACGGCCCGCCGAGCAAAGACCCGGTCTAGCGCGGTGCGTCAGGTGCCCGCACACATTCGCCCCTATTTCCCGTCATGCGCGGTCGACGGCAGCTTAGACTCTAGCTTCAAGTGCAACACCTTTGATGAGATAGGGTGTTGCGATGACGAATTACAAGCATCTGAGCGCCGAAGAGCGTGCGGTGATCATGATCGAGAAGGCCCGGAACACGAGCGTCAGGGCGATTGCAAGGCTGCTTGGCCGCAGCGCGTCGACGATCACACGAGAACTGGCGCGCAATCGTACGGAAGCGCCTCGCTGCTATGACGCCACAAGCGCGGCCAGAGCCTATCGGACGCGCCGCGAGCGAAGTCGGCGTCAGGCGAAACTGGCAGCAGGAAGCACGCTGTAC
The DNA here is from genome assembly GCF_003233675.1 of Burkholderia sp. JP2-270. Lineage (NCBI taxonomy): Bacteria > Pseudomonadati > Pseudomonadota > Betaproteobacteria > Burkholderiales > Burkholderiaceae > Burkholderia > Burkholderia sp. JP2-270. The sequence continues at coordinate 829,874 of NZ_CP029825.1, forward strand.
TGGCGGGTGCATCACGATCTGGTTTATCGGTGCTGGTCGCCGCAGCAAATTGCTGCGAGACTTCGCGAGATGCATCCAGACAACCCCGAGCAACGCGTCAGCCACGAAACGATCTACGCGGCGATTTATACCCATCCCCGCGGCGGCTTGAAGCAGGCCATGATTGAGGCCCTGCGTCAGGAGAAACCGGTGCGTGGCAACGCACGCAAGACGCTGGCCCGCAAGAGCTTTGTGCCGGAAGAACTTCGCATCGTCCATCGGCCCGAGGCAATCGAGACGCGCCAATGGCCCGGTCATTGGGAAGGCGATCTCATCAAGGGGGCCTTCAATCGTTCCTGCGTCGGCACACTGGTCGAGCGCAAGACGCGCTTCGTGGTGCTGTGCCGCATGGATGGCTGCACGGCCGAGGATGCACTGGAAGGCTTCACGCGCCAGATGAAGAAGCTGCCGGCCTTTCTGCGGGAAAGCCTGACCTACGATCGCGGATCGGAAATGACCTGTCATGTCGAGCTGGCTGAACGATTGAATCTGGATATCTGGTTCGCGGATCCCTACGCGCCTTGGCAACGAGGCAGCAACGAAAATACCAACGGCCTGCTGCGCCAGTTTCTACCCAAAGGAATGGACCTGTCAGGCGTGACCCAGATGCAGTTGAACGATATTGCCAAGCTGATGAACGGACGCCCTCGTCAAACCCTCAACTGGAAAACCCCCGAAGAGGCCATGGCGATGGAATTAGCTGCCACCGGGTTGGCTAAACGTTGCACTTGATTCTTGAGACCGCCCAGCCAGCCGCCCGTCACCCGTCACCGCATGACGTGGCCTATCGCGCCGTATACCCGCCGTCGATCGGCAACGACACGCCGCTGATCATCGACGCCGCATCGCTCAGCAAAAACAGGATCGGCTCGACGACCTCGTCCGGCTCCGCAAATCGCCCGAGCGGAATCGCCGCCAGCATCGGCGCGCGCTTCTCCGGTTCGCTCCACGCGAACCGCGCCATCGGCGTGAGCGTGACGGTCGGGTTCACGCTGTTCACACGAATGCCGTGCGTGCCGAGCTCAATGCACAGCACGCGCGTGATCGCGTCCATCGCCGCCTTCGACGCGCAATAGCTCAGATGCGCGGGCAAGCCGACCAGCGCAGCCTGGCTCGATACGTTGACGATGCTGCCCCGTACATGCGTGGCGCCGCGCCCGTCGCGCGCGGTCATCTTCCGTGCAACCGCCCGCGCCACGAGCGCCGCGCCGCGCGCATTGACGGCCATCACGCGGTCGAAATGCCCGGCGCTGACGTCGAGCGCCGGTTCGAGCGAAGCGATCCCCGCGCAATTGACGAGGCCGTCGAACGCATCGTGCGCGGCGAGCGCGGCATCGATCGCGTGTTCGTCACCGCCGACATCGATGCGCAACGTATCGCACCCAGTCTCGCCGGCGAGCGCATCGAGCGCGGCCATATCGCGCGCTGCCGCGACGACCCGCGCGCCCGCCTGCGCCAGCGCAACCGCACATGCGCGCCCGATGCCGCTCGATGCGCCCGTGACGAGCACCCGCGAACCGCTGAAATCGAATCGTGTCTTCATGATGGCGTGTGCAGCTCGTGCATGATCGGTTTGAGCGCCGGATACAGCGCCGTGTAGAGCGCGAAGCGCGCCGCATACGCGCGCGCGCGTTCGGCATCGGGTCGCGCGCGCTCGACGAGCGTGACCCAACCGCCCTGCGCGTCGTCGTGCGATACGAGCCCTGCCCCGACACCCGCGAGCAATGCCGCCCCCATCGCGGCTTCGACATCCTGCTCGATCGTCCACACCGGAAAGCCCGTCACGTCTGCAATGATCTGCATCCACAGCGCCGAATGCGCGGCTCCGCCGACGACGATCAGCCGGTCGTCCAGCGCCACTGCCCCGCGGCGGCCGGCCTCGATGTTGTGCCGCAACGCGAACGCAACGCCTTCGAGCACCGCGCGATAAAGGTGCGCCCGCGTATGCGCGAGACTCAGCCCGACGAACGCGCCGCTCGCCTTCGCATCCCAAACCGGGCTGCGCTCGCCCATCAGGTACGGCAGGAACAGTACGCCGTCGGCACCGGCCGGCACGCGTTCGGCCGCCTCCTCGAGCAGCACGTGCGGATCGCCGTGCGGCAGCAGGCGTGCCGCATCGATTTCCGCATGACAGAACTGGTCGCGAAACCACGCAACCGACGCGCCGGCCGTGATCGCACCGCCGAACACGTACAGGTCGCGCTGCCCGTCGAACACATGCGGCATGCTGACGAGCCCGTGCCGCGCATCGACGTGCCGGCTCACGTAGCCCCAGCACATGCTGGTGCCGATCATCGCGACATGCTGCCCGGTGCGCGTCGCGCCGGCCGCGAAGGTCGCGACGGCCGCATCGACGCCGCCCGCGACCACGGGCGTGCCGGCCGGCAGCCCGAGCTGTCCGGTCCATTGCGACAGCAGCCCGCCGACGATCTCCGTCGAATCGACGAGCCGCTCGGGCATCATCGTCGCCGGAATGCCGAGCATGTCGAGCGCGTCGTCGGACCACTCGCGGCGCGCGACGTCGTACACGCCGCCGATATTGCCGGCCGAGCTGTGATCGACCGCGACTTCGCCGGTCAGCAGGTAGATCACGTACGCGTTCGGCGGCAGGAAATAGCGCACGTTCGCCCAGACGTCCGGCCGCTGGTCGCGCAGCCACAGCATCTTCGTGAAGCCGTAGTAGCTGTCGACGCCGTTGCCCGTGATCACGCGCAGCCGCTCGACGTTCACGTGCTCGCCGACCCAGTCGACTTGCGCGGTCGCGCGCCGGTCCATCCAGATCAGGCACGGATGGAGCGGCCTCATGTCGCTGTCGACCGGGATGCCCGAGCCGCCGTACAGGCTGCTCACGCACACCGCGCGGATCGCAGCGGCCGGCACGCCCTGAGCGCGCGCGTCGCTCACGCAGCCGGCGACGCATTCGAGCACCGCATCGAACCAAACCTGCGGCCATTGCTCGGCCCACAGCGGGCGCGGCGTATCGGGCTGGTAGCCGGCCGAGCGCCGCGCGACGATCGTGCCGTGCCGGTCGACGAGCAGCGCCTTGGTGCTCTGCGTGCCGATATCGACGCCTATCACGTATTCCATGATGTCTCCGGTGAGGCGCACGCCGGCCGTCAACGGGCCGGCTTCAGCAGCACCTTGATCGATTCGGGCGATTTCGCGACGCGGATCGCGTCGTCCCAGTCCTCGAGCGCGAAACCGTGCGTGACGATGCCTTTCGACGTGACGAGCCCGCGCGCGAGCAGGTCGATCGCGACCGGATAGCAGTATGGCCCGAGGTGCGCGCCGCGCACGTCGAGCTCCTTGCGATCGCCGATGATCGACCAGTCGACGGTCGCATCCTCGCCGAACACGCTGAATTCGACGAAGCGGCCGAGCTTGCGGATCAGGTCGAGCCCCTGGTTCACGCCGACCGGCGCGCCGGTCGTCTCGATGTACACGTCGCAGCCATAGCCGTCGGTCAGCGCGCGGACGATCTCGCGAGCATCGTCGCGCAGCGGGTTGATCGTCACGTCGGCGCCGAACTCGCGCGCGAGTTCGAGCCGTTCGTCGATCAGGTCGATCACGACGAGTTTCTTCGGCGTCTTCAGGTGCGCGACCTGCGTCATCATCAGCCCGAGCGGGCCCGCGCCCGCGATCACGACGACGTCGTCGAGCTGGACGTCGCCGCGGTTCACCGTATGGATCGCGCACGACAGCGGCTCGATGATCGCGGCATCTTCGAGCGATACGCCGAGCGGGATCTTGTGGACGATCGCGGTCGGCGGAATGCGCATGTATTCGGCCATCCCGCCGTCGGCGACGTCGCGCTGGAAGCCGAAGATGTTGTGCACTTCGCACATCCAGTACTGGCCCGACCTGCAATAGCGGCACTTGCCGCACGGCACGATCTGCTCGGCGATCACGCGGTCGCCCAATGCCACGCCGAAATGCTCGGCCGCGCCGTCGCCGAGCGCTTCGACATGGCCGAAGAATTCATGGCCTGGGATCACGGGCGCCTTCACCCACGGGTTCGGGCCGCCCCAGAACATCTTCGCGCCCGTATAGCACTTGCAGTCGCTCGCGCAGATCCCGCACGCGGCGATGCGGATCACGAGTTCGTTCGCACCGGGGCGCGGCTTCGCGACCTGTTCGACGCGATAGTCCTCGGGGCCGTGGCAGACGACCGCGGTCATCCGCGGCTGGGCTTCGGGTGTCGTCATGAGTTTTCTCTTTCGTTGATGATTCGGTTTTCTGATCGATTACGCACTACCGCGATCGTTCGCGGCTGATATAGATCGCGAGCAGGATGATTCCGCCCTTGATCACGTTCTGCACATACGGATTCACGCCGATCATGTTCAGCCCGTTGTTGAGCACGCCGAGCAGCAACGCGCCGACCAGCGTGCCGAGGATCGCGCCGCGCCCGCCGGAGATCGACGTGCCGCCCATCACGACGGCCGCGATCGCGTCGAGTTCGAAGCCCACGCCGGCGTTCGGCTGCCCGCTCATCAGCCGGCCCGTCAGCACGATCGCGGCGAGCGCCGACGTGAGCCCGGCCAGCGTGTAGACGATCAACTTCACGCGTGCGACGCGCACGCCGGTGAGCCGCGTCGCCTGCTCGTTGCCGCCTATCGCGTAGACGTAGCGGCCGAACGGCATGCGATCGAGCAGCAGCCACGCGATCGCGTAGACCACCAGCATGATCAGCACGGGTGCCTGGATGCCGAGCACCTTGCCGCTGCCGAAGAACGCGACCCAGCCGGGCAGTCCGTCGATCGGATAACCGCCCGTGTAGATCAGCGCGAGGCCGCGCGCGATGCCCATCGTCGCGAGCGTGACGATGATCGGCGGCATCCCCGCGAACGCGACGAACACGCCGTTCAGGAAGCCGAACCCGAAGCCGACCGTAATGCCGATCGCGAGCGCGGCGACCGCATTGACGCCCGCGACCATCAGCCCGGCCGCGAGCGTGCCCGACAGCGCCATCACGGAGCCGACCGACAGGTCGATCCCGCCGGTCAGGATCACGCAGGTCATGCCGACCGCGATGATCGCGTTGATCGACACCTGGCGCAGCACGTTTTCGAGGTTCGCGGCGGACAGGAAGCTCGGGCTCGCGATCATCATCGCGACGCATACGACGACGAGGCCGACGAGCGGATAGAACAGCGTCGAGCGCCGCAACTGCGCCCACATCGCGCGTGGTGGCGGCGCATCGCCGTTTCCGGCGTTGGCCGCGAGCGTCGTGGAAGGCGTGGAAGAAGAATCAGGCAGGTTCATGGGTCGCTCCTCGCGTGCCGGCCGTGGCATGGGTCATGACCGTATCGGGATCGATCTCGTCGCCTTCGAGCGTCGCCTCGATGCGGCCCTGCCGGAACACGGCGACGCGATCGCACATGCCGACGATTTCCGGCAGCTCGGACGAGATCATGATGATGGCGTAGCCGCGCGCGGTGAGTTCGCGCATCAGCCCGTAGATTTCCGCTTTCGCGCCGACGTCGATGCCGCGCGTCGGCTCGTCGAAGATCAGCACCGACGTGTGATGGTTCAGCCAGCGCGCGATCACGACCTTCTGCTGGTTGCCGCCCGACAGCGTCGCGACTTCGGTGTGGATCGACGGCGCCTTCACGCCGACGCGCCGCATCACGTCGTGCGTCGCGCGCGCCTCGCCGCGGCGGTCGATCAGCCAGCGCATCGACCGGTACTTGCCGAGGTTGTTCAGCGAGATGTTGTCGCGAATCGAAAACGACGTGACGAGCCCTTCCGTCTTGCGGCTTTCCGGCAGGATGCCGATGCCCGCGCGCAGCGCGTCGGCCGGATCGGCGAGCTTCGCCGCCGCGCCGCGCACGCGCACGTCCTTGCGGTGTGCACGCGTCGCGCCGATTACCGCGAGCGCCGTTTCCGTGCGGCCCGAGCCGACGAGCCCCGCAAAGCCGAGGATCTCGCCTGCCCGCAGCGCGAAGCGGTTCACCGGGCCGTCGCGCTCGATCTGCAGTGCGTCGACTTCGAGCACGGCCGGCGCGTCGGCCGGCAGCGCGGGCTTCGGCGGAAAGCTGCTCTCGATCCGGCGGCCGACCATCATCCGCACGAGCTGTTCGACGTCCGTGCGCGCGACGTCGGTCGTCGCGACGTACTGGCCGTCGCGCAGCACCGTGATGCGGTCGCACACCGCGAAGATCTCGTCGAGGTGATGCGAGATGAAGATCATCGCGACACCCTGCCGCTTCAGCTCGCGCATGATCGCGAACAGGTGCTCGGCCTCGGCCGGCGTGAGCGTGGCGGTCGGTTCGTCGAGAATCAGGATGCGCGCGTCGAGCGACAGCGCCTTGCCGATCTCGACGAACTGCTGCTGCGCGACCGACAGCGCCCGGATCGGCGCATCGAGATCGATCGACACGCCGAGCCGCGCGAAAATGCCGGCCGCCGCGCGGCGCATCCGCGTGCGGTCGCGCGCGCCCCAGCGCGTGCGCAGCTCGCGGCCGAGGAACAGGTTGTCGACGGCGTCCAGATGCGGGATCAGGCTGAATTCCTGGAACACGATGCCGACGCCCGCCGCGACCGCCTCGTGATAGTTGGAGAAATGACGCGCGGTGCCGTCGATCTCGATCGTGCCGGCATCCGGTCGATGGATGCCGCACAGGATCTTCATCAGCGTCGACTTGCCCGCGCCGTTCTCGCCGAGCAGCGCATGGATCTCGCCGCGCGCAATGTCGAGATGAATGTCGGACAGCGCCTTCACGCCCGGAAAGCTTTTCGTGATGTGGCTGAGCCTGAGTATCGTTTCCATCGGCTTCTCCGTGCGAAGGGCATCGGCCATGCCGCCGCCCTTCGCGTCGCATCGCACGTCGTTCACCAGCTGAAGCCCTTCGCGTTGCTGCGATCGACGACCTTCACGTCGACCGGAATCGCCTTCGGCACCGTCGCGCCCCACTTGCGCGCGATCGCGATGCCAAGCGCGATGCGCACCTGGTCGGCCGGGAACTGCGCGGTCGTCTCGATGAACTTCGAGTTCGGCTTCTGGATCGCGGCGATCGCCTCGGGCGCGCCGTCGACGCTGGTCAGCTTGATGTCCTTGCCGGAACCCTCGATCGCCGCGAGCGCGCCCATCGAGCCGCCGTCGTTCACGCTGAAGATGCCTTTCAGGTTCGGATGCGCGGAGATCATGTTCTCGGTGACCGACAGCGCGGTCGCGCGCTCCTGCTTGCCGTTCTGCGTGTCGACGAGCTTCACGTTCGGGAATTTCGCGAGTCCGGCCTTGCAGCCGCGCACGCGTTCGAGGATCGGCACGACCGGAATGCCGTCGAGGATCGCGACCTCGCCGCTGCCGCCGATCGCCTTCGCGAGGTATTCGCACGACATCACGCCCGCGTCGTAATTCTTCGAGCCGACGAAAGAATCGACCGGCCCGTTCGCATTCGCATCGACGGCGACGACCACCGCGCCGGCCTTCTTCGCCTGCGTGATCGCCGACTGGATGCCGGTCGAATCGGTCGGGTTCACGAGCAGGATGTCGATCTTCTTCTGCAGCATGTCCTCGACGTCGCTCACCTGTTTGCTGACGTCGTGATGCGCGTCGGTCACGACGACCTGCGCGCCGATCGACGTGGCCGCATCGTTCAGCGCTTTCTGCATCGTCACGAAATACGGGTTGTTCAATTCCTGGAACGTCATGCCGATTCGCAGCGGCGCGGCATGCGCGGCGGCTGCGGGCAGCAGGGCCGCGAGCGCGGCGAGGGCCGCCATCCGGGCGGTGCGGCTGAATGATGAAGCGGGCGATGCGTGCGTCATGACGGTGTCTCCATTTATGTGCGGCTTTTTCGAGGTTGAGCAAGCCCCTCGCGACGTGAGCGACGCGATCGGCTGGGTGAAACGGCGTGGAAAAGTCAGGCGGGCGGCGGCCCGGCGATCATCCGGGCTGCGGCGCGAGTTCGGGCGCGCCGGGCGTCAGCACACGCGGCGGCATCGGGTTGCCGGTGGGCGCCGCGTGCAGCGCAAGCTCGCGGCTGCGCGCGTTCAGGCGCTGCAGCGCACGGAATTCGGACGGCGCCATCCCCTTCACCGCGCGGAACTGGCGGTTGAAGTTCGATACGTTGTTGAAGCCGGCCTGGAAGCAGATGTCGGTGATGTTGGCGTCTTCGGCGAGCAGCATCTGGCACGCGGATTCGACCCGCAGCCGGTTCACGTACTGGACGAACGGCATGCCCGTGTGACGGTGGAACGCGCGCGAGAATGCGCTGACGCTCTGCCCGGTCAGTTGCGCGAGTTCGGACTCGCGCAGCTCGGATGCGAGGTTCTTGCCGATATACGACAGCGCATGGCTGAGCCGCGTCGGCGTGACGTCCGCCTGGTCGTATGCGGGGCTCGCGAGCAGCGTGCGCTCGTCGGCACCGCAAAGCCGTTCGAGGATCGTCATGAACAGCGCGATGCGGCGCATGCCGCGCGCCGTCAGCAGTTCGTCGAACAGAGGCGCGATCGCGGCGCTGGTCGCATCGTCGAAACCGACGCCGCGCCGCGCGTCGTCGAGCAGCGCCTGCGCATCGCGGCATTCGGGAAACGCGTCCATGCAGCGGCGCACGAACGCCGGGGCGAACTGGATCACGAGGTTGCGGCGCTCGACGGTTTCACCTTCGGCCATGTCGCTGACCCAGTTGTGCGGCAGGTTCGGGCCGAGCAGCACGAGATGGCCGGGGCCGAACGAGCCGATGTGATCGCCGACGAAATACTTGCCGCGCGTCGCGACGATCAGGTGCAGTTCGAATTCGGGATGGAAATGCCAGCGGATCGTGCGATACGGGTAGCCGTGCGACCAGACCTTGAACGACTCGTCGCGTCGCACTTCGACCACTTCGAGATCGGGATGCATCATCTTGGCGTCTCCATTCCCATGTATCGCTGGCCGGCCTGTTCGGCGGTTCGCTCGTGCGCCGCGTGTTTCTCTTATTTCGCGCGGCGACCCCGACCGGTCGCATGGGAAGCAATGTAGGTCGATCGCGCGCGTGGCTCCACCAACTTTACGCCTGATTTCCGATACTTTTTTGCGCATTCCGGCCGCAAACGGCACCGGACGGCAAATTTGTGCAGCGCGCAACGGCACCGGGCGGGCAGCCGCCGGGCCGGGGCGATGCGCGCGCGCCGATGGCTTACGCGGCTGCGTGCTCACGCGCCGTGCGCACCTCGTATGCCTTCAGGTGGTTGTATGCGATCCGCAGCAGCGACAGCGCATCGGCCGCCTGCGGGTCGCGGCGCGCGAGCAGGTCGCCGATCACGTGATCGGCTTCGACGCGCGCATGGTTCTCTACGTCGCGCAGCATCGATGCGGTCAGCGGCGACGGCGTCAGCACCATCCGCTGCATCCGCTCGATCGCCGCCGGGTCGGGCCGGTGGCCGTTGTGTTCGGCGATCGCGCTGCATTCGCCGAGCATCGTCTCGAGCAGGCGACGGCCGTCCGGCGCGGCAAGAATGTCGCCGACCGAGCCGCGGAACAGCGACGTGCTCGCGGCGAGCGTCGCAAGGAATACCCACTTTTCCCACATCCGCGCGGCGATGTCGTCGCTGAGCGTCGCATCGAAGCCCGCGCCGCCGAGCACGTCGGCCACTGCGCGCACGCGCGGCGATTCGCCGCCGGCGAGTTCGCCGAACGATACGCCATGCGTGTCGTTCAGGTGCACGATACGCTGCTCGCGATCGAGCGTGGCCGCGATCACGCACAGCCCGCCGAGCACCTGCGCGGCGCCGAACCGGTCGCGCAGCACGTCGAGGTGACGCATCCCGTTGAGCATCGGCAGGATCAGCGTTTGCGGGCCGACGAACGGCGCGAACGACGCGATCGCATCGTCGAGGCTGTACGCCTTGCAGCTCAGCAGCACGAGGTCGAACGGCGCAACCCCGGCGCCGGCATCGCCCGCGCGCACGGTCTGCACGTTCGCGAGCGTCAGGTCGCCGCGCGGGCTGCGGATCAACAGCCCGTCGCGCGCCAGCGCGGCCGCGCGGCCGTCGCGCACCAGAAACGTCACGTCGCGCCCCGCCGCGGCCAGCCGGCCGCCGAAGTATCCGCCGACCGCGCCGGCCCCTACCACCAGAATTCGCATCGTTGCCTCCTTTCGGATTCGTTCGGCGCCGCGCCGCTGCCCGACCAGGCGCCCGGCGCGCGTAATCGCTCCGACAGTATAGCGATGCCCGTTATGCATATGCATAGATACCCGCGCCGACGTCGAAGGCATGAGCGACCGCACCGTTTCTAAGGGATTTCCCGCCTACGGCGACGCGCGTCGCCTGCCGTCAAGACACTTATCCCGTCACGCCGTTCCGGCGAGCATCCTCGACTGACCGACCCCATACCATGCGCAACCTTTCCCTGAATCAGAAACTCGCCTCGATGATCGTCATCCTGTGGCTCGGCCTGCTCGTGATCGCCGGGCTCGGCGCGTGGCAGACGCGCGCATCGATGACCGCGGACCGCCGCGACCAGCTCGCGTCGCTGGTCGCGCAGGCCGCGAGCGTGACCGACCACTACTACAAGCTGTCGCAGCAGAACGCGATGCCCGAAGCCGACGCGAAGCAGAAGGCGCTCGAGGCGATCGCCGCGATGCGCTACGGCGTCGACGGCTACATCTCCATCAACGACTCGAAGCCCGCAATCGTGATGCATCCGATCAAGGCCGAGCTGAACGGCAAGGACATGTCGAATTTCACCGATCCGAACGGCAAGCACCTGTTCGTCGAGATCGTGAAGGCCGGCAACATGGAGGGCGGCAAGGGCTTCGTCGAGTATCTGTGGCCGAAGCCGGGTGCCGACAAGCCGCAGGACAAAACCAGCGCCGTGCAGCGCTTCGCGCCGTGGGACTGGTATCTGGTGACGGGCATGTACATGAACGACGTGCGCTCGGCCGTGCTCGCGAGCATCGGCCGCTGGCTCGCGATGACGGCCGCGCTCGGCGCGATCGCGACCGCCGTGATGGTACTGGTGCTGAAAAGCGTGCGCGCGAGCCTCGGCGGCGAGCTCGAGGTCGCGCTCGACGCCGCGCAGCGCATCGCGCAGGGCGACCTGACCGCGCGCGTCGCCGTGAAGCAGGACGATCGCGGCAGCCTGCTGCATGCGCTGCACACGATGCAGGCCGGGCTGATCGACATGGTGTCGCGCGTGCGGATGGGCACCGAGAACATCAACGTCGGCGCGAGCGAGATCGCGTCCGGCAACACCGACCTGTCGCAGCGCACCGAGGAACAGGCGGCCGCGCTCGTGCAGACCGCGTCGAGCATGGACCAGATGACCGCGAACGTGAAGCAGAACGCGGACAGCGCCGCGCAGGCCGCATCGCTCGCCGGCCAGGCCGCGCAGGTCGCGACGCGCGGCAGCGCGGTGGTCGACGACGTCGTGCGCACGATGAACGAGATCACCGGCCGTTCGCACAAGATCGGCGACATCATCGGCGTGATCGACGGGATCGCGTTCCAGACCAACATCCTCGCGCTGAACGCGGCCGTCGAAGCCGCGCGCGCGGGCGAACAGGGCCGCGGCTTCGCGGTGGTCGCAGCCGAAGTGCGCTCGCTCGCGCAACGCTCGGCGACGGCCGCCAAGGAGATCAAGTCGCTGATCGTGTCGTCGAACGAGACCGTCGAACACGGCGCGACGCTCGTCACGCACGCGGGCGAGACGATGGCCGAGCTCGTGCAGTCGGTGCGGCGCGTGAACGAGATCCTCGACGAAATCAGCCATGCGTCGCGCGAGCAAAGCGCCGGGATCGAGCAGGTCAATCGCGCGGTGGGCGAAATGGACCAGGTCACGCAGCAGAACGCGGCGCTCGTCGAACAGGCGGCGGCCGCCGCGCATTCGCTGCGCGATCAGGCCGAAGCGCTGCGCGATGCCGTTACGCGGTTCGCGTTGCCGGCCTGACGGCGCCGGCACGACCCCGCACGCATACCCCCGTGCTCAAGCCGAGCCGCCAGCCCGCGGCACGGCCGCACCGATGCCGAGCCCCAGCCCGGCCGCCCGCTGGATCAGCTCGACGTCGTTGTTCGCGCCGAGCTTCTTCATTGCACTGATCTTCTGCGCGCTGACCGTCTGCTTGCCCTTGCTCAGGCGCTGCGCGATCGTCTTGATCGGCACGCCCGACAGATACAGGCGAATCACCTCGATCTCGCACGCCGACAGCTTCACGGGCGCCTCGCCGCGCTCGCCGATCGCATCGACCGCGCGCCTGACGCACGGCGACAGGTAGCGCCCGCCGCTGTAGCTCGAATGGATCGCCGTGACGATATGGCCGACTTCGTCGAACTTGCTGACGATGCTCACGCCGCCGATCGCGAGGATCGACCGGAAGATCAGCGGGTTCTCGTTGCCGACCAGCGCGACGATTCCCGCGTTCGGGCGCGTGCGCCGCAGCCAGTCGAACAGCGCGAGGCCGTCCATCTGCTCGTCGCCGCGGATCGAATAATCGACCAGCACGATGTCGCAGTCGACGCCGCCGAGCGACACGACCAGTTCGGCCGCACTCCGGTAGACCGCGACGAGTTCGATGGCGCAGGCGCTGCCGGCGATCTGCTCGATGCCGGCCAGCGTCAACGGCCAGTCGTACGCGAAAACGATGCGAACATTGAATTTCCTCATGCGCAGTTCCAGGTGGTTCACCAGCTGCGCGGCGCGGAACGCGCGCGGCCGGTTTGGCGTTGAAAGGATGTTCAAGATAATTTTATCCCGAAGATCGATTCCATGAAGCCGCGCGCGGGCGCGATATCGGACGGCATCGGGATTGGCGGCCGGGGACGTAATGCGAGTTTGATATTTGCGCCGATTCAGGCGCCCGACATCGGCCGGACGGCCGGCATTGAGCCCTTGCGGCCGGCCAGCAGGTAAAATTGCGGCGTTTGCATGCCACTCCGGGCACCCGGCGGCGAGCGACGCGCCGATGACGGCCGCGCGCCACTGCCCTTTTGCCGGCTATCCATACTCCGGCTGCCCGTACTCCCAGCTTTCCCCATGACCGAATCCGACCTGCAATCCGACGACACCTCCATCCACGAAGACGGCCTCTGGCGCGACAACGGCTGGACCGCCCGCATCATCAAGAACGAAGACGACGACGGCTGGGCCGTCGAGATGATCAAGGACGGCGAGTCCGAACCCGCGCTCGTCGGGCCGTGGACCATGGGCCGCGACAAGAAGAATCCGAAGCCGATGGACGCGAACGCGTTCCGCACGCTCGTGAAGACCGCGACCGAGGTGTTGATGCGGCACGAGCAGCAGCGGCGCGCGATGCTGCACAAGGAAGTGACGGTTCAGGGCGACGACGGGCAGGATGTGTCGGTGACGCTCGACATCGTGCCGGACGAGTTCGAGCCGTACGCGCAACTCAAGGCGTTCGATCCGTACGGCGAGCTGCTGGCCGACGCGAAGGTATCGGCCGGATTCAAGCTCAGCAAGGCCAGCGCCGAGCGCTGGGTCGCGTCGGGCTTCGAACGGCCGGCCTGACCGGGCGGCGGCGCGCGGTCAGGCGCCGGCGCCCTGCCGCGCGCGCTGCAGCCGGCGCTCCGCCAGCTTGCGCCGCACGAGCTGCTCGAACTGCTGCGTCGCGACCTCCGGATCGCGCGCGGCCAGCCCGAGCGCGTTGCGCGCGAGCTGGATCGGCGTCAGCACGATGCCCCACGGCAGCCCCCACCAGCCGAGCGCGGCCGATGCAAGCAGCGCGATCGCCTGCTTCTTGCGGCCGCAGCGGCGGCAGCACACGTGGCGCCGCGTCGCCCAGCGCGTGACGAACACCAGCGATACGACGCGATGCGACGCGTGGACGTCGACCGGATGCCCTTCGCGCAGGCAGATCGGGCACGGCCCGTACCGCCAGTCGTCGACGTACTGCCGGACCTTCGCGTCGGGCACCCGTTCGGCCTCGACGACGATCGGATGCGCATGCGCGCACGCCGGACTGCAATAGCGGCGGCGGTCGATCGACCGACCGCCGATCAGGAACGTCCTGCCGCAGTGACTGCACTCTGCCACGATAACCCCGGATAAGCGTGATACGCCGCATGCCGGCCGCGCGCATCGATGCGCCGGCGGTCCGGACGGGCCATTTCACGGTTTAACGGCCGCCGCCGCACGGTCTTGAGGGAACGCGCGCCACCGCGCGTCCGCCGTGCAGCCCGTGCGCGGTCATCAGGCGGTACAGCGTCGCGCGCGAAATGCCCAGTTCCGCCGCGACGTCCGCATGCTGGTGGCGGTGGCGCAGCAGCGTTTCCTCGATCGCGCGCCGCTCGGCCTGCCGGCGCACTTCGGCGAGCGTCGGCGGCTGCCGCGACGCGTACTGGTGCAGTTCGAGATCGGCGGCCGAGATCATCGGGCCGTTCGTCATCACGATCGCGAACCGGATCCGGTTGATCAGCTCGCGCACGTTGCCGGGCCACGAATAGTTGTGGATCGCCTCGACCGCGCACGGCATGAAGCCGCGAATCCGGTACGAACTGTCACCGCGATAACGCCGCAGCACGTCATCGGCGAGCAGCATGATGTCGCGACCGCGCACGCGCAGCGGCGGCTCGTCGATGCGCAGCACGCACAGACGGTAGTACAGGTCGGCGCGGAACCGCCCCGCCTGCATCGCGGCCTCGAGATCGACGTGGGTCGCCGACACGATCCGCACGTCCACCGGGATCGACGCGTGCCCGCCGAGCCGCTCGATCCTGCCTTCCTGCAGGAACCGCAGCAGGCTCGCCTGGCTCTCGAACGGCATGTCGCCGATTTCGTCGAGAAACAGCGTGCCGCCATGCGCGGCCTCGATGCGGCCGACCTTGCGCTGGTGCGCGCCCGTGAACGCGCCGCGCTCGTGACCGAACAGTTCGGCCTGCAGCAGCGTCGACGGGATGGCCGCGCAGTTCACGGCGACGAACGGCGCCGCGGCGCGTGCCGACTGCCGGTGGATCGCCGCCGCCGTCAGTTCCTTGCCGGTGCCCGATTCGCCGGCGATGAACACGGTGGTATCCGTGTCCGCGACCTTGCGGATCGTCGCGAACAGCCGGCGCATCGCGTCGCACGAACCGATCATCGTGCCGCCGGGCGGCGCCTCCGCGGCCGGGTCGCCGTCCGCAAGCTTCAGCATCCCGTACGCATGGCCGGCGAGATAGCCGATCGTCGTGTAGGCCGTCGCGTTGCTCACGTAGTCGAAACAGCAGTGGCGGATCAGGCGTGCGATGGAAATGTCGCGCAGCCGCTCGCCGTCGGCGAGCGCAACCCAGCCGACGCGCGGGTCGCGCAGCAGCGTCTCGAACGACGCGACGTCTGGCGACGCGAAGCTGCCGAAATCGACGATGCCCGCGTGCGGGCGGTTCGCCTTGACGAGATTCAGTGCGTCCGCAACGGTTTTCGCGCGCCATACGTCCCAGCCGCGCGACGCGAGACAGTCGGCGAGCGCTGCATCGTGCCGCTGCGACAGGTAGACGAGCGGCCGCGACGGCACGACATGGTTGCACCGGATCGCGAGAAACGGCATCGTGCCGGCCTCGCGTTCGACATCCGGTGGGCCTGACACTCTGATCTGGCAGCTATGGTTCACGATGGCCTCGCCGCTTTGGGTTGTATGTCGGGACGGCCGTTGCCGGATCGCGTGTGACGGGGTCTCGTGGTCCCGCGGCGCGGCGCCGGCCTGTCCTCGAATTGACGCCGTGTTACCGGCAGAAAACGACACGCTGCATGTAGATCTGCGGCTCGACGACCGGCTTCGCCGCCCGGTTCAGATCGTCGCGATAGGCTCGATAGGTCTTGCCGTTCACCGTCACGTCCGTCGCGCGGGCCGTCTCGATCCTGTCGAGCCCGTTGCTCTGCCACTCGCTTACCCTGCCTGCCGCCGACACGCTCGACTCGCCGGCGATCTTCTGCGTGATCGCGCTGCCGTCGCTCCACGGCTGCGTCTGCATGTCCTCGGCGTGCTGCATCGCGCCGACCGTCTTGCCCGTCGGCGTCGGCCCGTTCTGCGCTGCGAACGGCGCGCCACGGCCGTACACCGGCGATCGCCACGACGGCGCGTGACCTTCCTCGGGCATCATGTAAATCATCTGCGGGTCACCGACCATCATCATCGGCACGCATGCCGTGTTGTCGGGTCGGCCGAGCGTCGTCAGCGCCTGCTGGACGCTCGCGGCGTTCGCGAGGGTCTGCTCGCTCAGGATGACGAAGACCGCCGGATTCTGAAAAACCGACTGCGCAGCGGCTTGCACGCTGACCAGCAGCAAAGCGACCAAAAAGATCCTCATGATTGAGGCCTCCTTGCATCCTCGTCATG
This sequence comes from Burkholderia sp. JP2-270, assembly GCF_003233675.1. Lineage (NCBI taxonomy): Bacteria > Pseudomonadati > Pseudomonadota > Betaproteobacteria > Burkholderiales > Burkholderiaceae > Burkholderia > Burkholderia sp. JP2-270. Next base: position 846,166 of record NZ_CP029825.1, read on the forward strand.
CAAAAAGAGGTGTTGACCTCGGGGATCGGACCAACACCCGTCAAACCGGGAACGACCGTCGCGCATCGGGTCCGAACGGCAGCCGTGCAACCGCGTTCCGGTCACACGGCTGCCCGACCCGCGTGCTTACGACGACGTGCTCGTCGAGATGACCGCCGGCGCGGCCGGTGCAGCCGGTGCGGCCTGCTGGTCGACCGTGGCCGGCGGCAACGCCTTCGCCGGATCGGTCAACGCCGACGTGTCGGCAGGCTGCGCAGGTGCGGCCGCGGATTCGACCGCGTCCGGCACCTTCGCGTCGGCGGCCGGCATGTCGGCTGCCGGTGCGGCCATCGCAGCGTCCGCCGCCTGCGGCGCTGCGCTGGTCACGGCCGGCGCGGCTTGCGCGCTGTCCGCCACCTTCGCATCGACTGCGGGCGCCGCGACGACGGCAGCAGCCGGCGCGGCAGCGGCTTGCGCTGCGTTGTCGGTCGCGGCCGGCATCGGCTCCGGCGCCTTGTCGGCGACAGCCGGTGCAGGCTCGGGAGCCTTGTCGGCGACAGCCGGCGCAGGCTCCGGCGCCTTGTCGGCGACAGCCGGCGCAGGCTCCGGCGCCTTGTCGGCGACAGCCGGCGCAGGCTCCGGCGCCTTGTCGGCGACAGCCGGCGCAGGCTCGGGAGCCTTGTCGGCGACAGCCGGCGCAGGCTCGGGAGCCTTGTCGGCGACAGCCGGCGCAGCGACGATGGCCGCGGCGGGAACCGCACTCATCGCGACCGGCGCAGCAGCGGCCGGTACGACAACTGGCGCGACAGCCGGCGCGGCGGCAACCGCCGGCACTGCCGCGGCAACCGGCGCGGCAGCAGCGGGCACGACGGCAGCCGCTTGCGACGCCTTCGCGGCAGCCGCCGGCACGGCATCCGGCACCTTGCTGGCGACGGTCGGCGCGACGGTCGCCGGCACGGGCACCGGGACCGGAATCGGCGCCGCCTGCACCGCGGTCGTCGCCACCGGGCGCGCCTGCGCCGGCGCCGGCGCGGCTGCGTCGAGCGGCGGCAGGCCCATGCGGTTGCGCACGATCGGATCGTGATACTTCACGTCGTCGGCGACGGTCGCTTCGACGCTGGGCGCGACATTCGAGCGTGCGAGCGGCGCGGTCGTACCCGGGCACAGGTGCCCGGTCGCTTCCACCGCGCGCCGGTTCGCGTCGCTCTGGCAGAGCAGCGCGAGCGCCACGTCGGTCAGGCCCATCGCGCGAAATTCACGCGCATCGAGACGACGGACGCAGGCCTGGTCGACCAGCGTCGTGCCGCCCGTCGCACCGAACCCCGGGAACGACACGCCGACGCTCACCGATCCCATGCAGGTATCGGACAGCGTGGTCGTAAGGCCGGGCGCCTGGATGGCCGGGTTCGTCTTGATCGTCTGCGTACCCGAGTAGTTGACGTTTTCCGATATCTGGGTGTTGTACGGGTTGGTGCCGGGCGAGCCGGGCGCCTGGAGCGAGCTCACGCTCTGCGGCGTCACGTTCGAGCCGCCGCTCGTGCTCGATGGCATCGTCAAGCTCACGTTCACGTTCGAATTGCCGCTGCCGCGAACCCCGCTGCTGCTGGCGGCATTGCCGCCGCGCGAGCTCGTGGTATTGGTGTTCGTGCTGATGCTCGAGCCGCCGCCCTGGCCGATCGCCGTCGACGACGTCGAGGACTGCGCGCTCGAAGTCGAGTCGGCTGTTTGCGCCTGGGCGCCGATCGTGGTCATCGCGAACATCGCCGCGCATGCCACCTTGATTCTGTTGCTGTTCATTTCACTCTCCGGACGAGGTTTTGACCTCCCACCCAGGCAACCGTACTAATTCCCCTGAATGACTTCAGTCTTTGCTGCTTCCCCGAACTGCTTCCAGCCGCTGCCCAGCTGGGACCACGAGCCGGCCGACATGCCCTGCCACTGCTGGGCGCTCGGTCCGCCGATGGCACTGCCCGACGAAAGCGTTTGTCGTTCTGACGGTTTGATTGTCTGGTCAGGGTTGTTTGACGTCTGCATATTCGATTGCACACCATCGGCAGCACGGTCAGCGCCATACGCCGTCAGAGACGCGAGCATCAGAGCGGCGGCAATCAGTTTCTGCTTCATGCCAACTCCTTACGGGGCAACAATGTGGGAAAAGAGACCAGCGTCGCTGGGAAACTGGTCCCCCCACACCTGACTAATGACTGCTTCCGGTCGCGCTGGAACTGCCCAGGCTTCCGCCCGATGCGGACGGCGAGCCGGCCGGGCCGGTACTCCACACGGTCGACGAGTTGTAGTGATTCGAACCCGTGATCGCGCCTGACCCGCCACTGCCCGTGAGCCCGGCGGCACCCGCGTTGGCAATGCCCTGGTCGTTCGCACCCGTAGCCGTATAGTGGTTCGCGCCGAGTACGATCGTGGCGGTCACCCCTCCCGACAGCGCATTCGCGTTCTCGTTCGTGCTGCCGTTTCCGCCGAACGAGCCTGCGGCACCGATACCGCCGCCTGCCGCGAACGCGCCCCCGTTCATGCCCGAACCGCTGGCCGTCGAAGTCGAGTTGTGAAAGGCGGATGCCGTGCCGGTGGAACCAGCGGGTGTGACGGTGCTTCCTGCATTCGCGCCCGCCGTCGAAGTCGAATTGCTGGTATAGCTGCCGGACCCGACCAGCACCGAACCGGAAACACCCGCTGCAACGGATTGCGTCTGGTTGGTGGTGGACGAACCGGCTGCCCATGCAGCCGACGATATGACGGTGAGCGCTGTCGCTAATATGACGTTGGCTTTCATAGCAATCCCTTGCTGTGAGGAAGTTCGGCGGTGGCGGAGCCGGGCCTGCCCGCATACAGCGAAACCCGGCATCCGTACCGCCAGCCAATGACGAACGCTACGCGCCGCGGCTCAGTGGTGAAGCGTCCAGCCGATCGAGCCGGCATTGGCGCCGCTCGTGCCACCAGCCTGCGCACCACCGAAGCCGAAGCCGCTGACCGACGATGATTGCGTGTGGTTGGTGTACGAGATCGAACCGCTGCCCGGGCCGCCGGCAACCGCAGCGGCTGCGCCGAGTGCCGCGCCGGAATCGGTCGCGGTGAAATGACCGAACCCGGCAACACCGGCCATCGTCGAACCGCCGCTCGTCGAGTTGCTGCTCGACACCGTGCCGCTGGCTGCGAATGCTGCACCCGAAACGGCCAGAACTGCTGCTGCAATGAGAAGCTTCTTCATGGTCGACTCCATAACGGCGTGGACGAAATGAGCCGGGAAGATTGCACGCCATCAATCTTCCTGACTTGAGCAATCCTAAAAAATAAGGATCACTATCAAATTACGAGACTCCTGTTTTCCTTTAAATCCAACTACCTTGGATTTTTTGGCAAGCCGAATTTTATTTTTTTCGCTTCCAAGTTATCCAAACTTTATGGATTCGTGTTTTCAATTATTTTTACTAATATTGATCATTTCACGAAAACACACTAATTCGGCGAACCGGAATGACGAACACACATTTCCGGCCCGCGATTTTCGACACCGGCCGAAAACAAATGCCGGCACTGGCATCCGTTTCCGGAATCTAAAATGCGCGAATACATTTGCCACCGAAAAATGCAGCGCCGCTAAAAATGCGCTCTTTAGCCGAGCGAAAAATGGCCTGCATTGCAGCTAGACGACATGTCTGCTCCCCGAGGGAGCGACGAAAGGTTTCCGGATAATCCGGCCGACAGGCGTTCGATCTATTCCGGCCGGCGCCGGTATTGACCCGGCGCGATCGAAACTGCCTTGCACGGTTGAAGACGAATCGGCGTCACGCTGTCCGGCACGAACAGGCTGACCCATCCGGGTGAACTGAATGAAGGCGAGCACCGCTGTCGCCTGGCTGCCGCACGGAGCGACAACCGCTCCAGCACGCGGAGCGCGCGGAGGGCAGGAAATCGGCGAGGCGCGACCCGCGGCGCTGGCACTGCGTCGCAAGCGATACCCCGAACTTTCCGACTACCCCTTTGGTGCGCAAAGAACGCGCCGATCAAGCCACTGCTTATAGTCTTCATTGCCGTTTCCCCGACTGGCTTATTGACGAGTTGGCCGCCCCCACATCGTTGTTGCATCGTGTCGACCGCTCGCCGGTGCATCCAATACCGCAAGCAGCGTGCCACGCGTTATTCCACCGCTCATTGCGAGCGTCGAACGGCCGCCGCGCCGGCTCGAATCGCCGGGAACGTAACTTTATGTTTCAGGAATGTATCGCGACAACAGTCGGGCACACGCGCCGATCGTTGCGCATCGCGAAGCAATACCACGATTTGACGGACGAATCCGGCACGCCAGCCCTCGCCGGACGGCCAGGTGAACGAGTGTTTCAGACTTGAGAAGCGCGCAGTCACGCATCGCCCGCTGCTTCCGTTTTTTTCGCTTGCGAACCGTGCGTCGCGACACGTTCGGCCGGCCTCCAATGCCCGGACGAACGGGAATCGAAGCGTGCGGCGCCCCGTCCTGCAAGCCCGCGCGGCCGCCTCCGATGTGCCTGCGACACGCATTCGTCTCGACCGGCGAAATGATTTTGATTCAACCTTGAAAATACCGACGCGATCGTGCGTCATGAGTTTGTCATCTAGACCATTACCGGCGTAATAACTAAAACAAATGAAAACGCGCAATCCAGACCGAAGCCGGCGCAACGGTTTTTCATTTTCATTCGCCCCCTTCACACCTTGAGCCACCCGACGGGCAATACATCGAAGAAACGTTTTTCAAGCAGCCAGTCACGCTTTTCTCATCGTTGAAACGCACCGATTCCACGCCTTATTTCGCGTCAAAAAATCCCCCAAACACCTGATTTATCGCAATTTTATTCGTATCGAACCACATCGATCCGGCCATCGCCCGAGGCATTTTCCTGTCCCCATCATTCACGCGTGAAACACAAACGCGCATATCGCGCGGCAATTTCGCGCCCTCGCCCGCGCACCGCGGGATTGCGTCGTTCATGACATGCCGATTGCCTGATTTCCGGTTCTCACCGAGCGGCACGCCACGGCACACGGATTACGGATGGCGGTCGCTCGTCAAACAACGTGTCGGGGAAAAGTCGATGGAGACCACCACCGTTCGAGCGGCGCTCGCGTCACGCGCAACGTCGAACGCGGCACGCTGCGCTTCGGCAGCGGCGTTCCTGCAGGCGATGGTCGTCGCGAAATAGCCGCTGGCCGCCGAGCGACGACCATCGCCACGGGCCGGCGGCGCACCGGCCGCGCGTTCGGGCCGGCCGCCGCCGCGTCAGCCGAGCAGTTCCTTCTTCCGCAGGTGCACGACGTCGCGCATCGGCGGCGCGCCGAACAGCCGGCTGTATTCGCGGCTGAACTGCGACGCGCTCTCGTAGCCGACCACGGCAGCCACCGACCCGACATCGCCGCCCTGCCGCAGCAACAGCCGCCGCGCCTCGTGCAGCCGCAACTGCTTCTGGTACTGCAGCGGGCTTAGCGTCGTCACGTGCTTGAAATGATGGTGCAGCGACGACACGCTCATGTTGACCGCCTGCGCGAGCGTCTCGACGCGCATCGGCTCCGCGTAGTGATCGCGGATCCATTCGATCGCGCGCGCGATCCGGTGCGTCTGGCTGCCCGCGATCGCCATATGCCGCAGCCGCGTGCCCTGCCCGCTCGTCATCAGCCGATACAGCAATTCCTTTTCGATCAGCGGCGCGACGACCGGAATGTCGGCCGGCGTATCGAGCAGCCGCAACAGCCGCAGCGCCGCGTCGAGCAGCGGCGGCGTCAGTTCGGCGAGTACGATGCCTTCGCCTTCTGGGCCCGCGTCGGGCTCGGGCAGCCGCATCTCGGCCGCGAGCTCGACGATGCGCTGCGGATCGAGCGTCAGCGACAGACACAGGTACGGCGCATCCGGCGACGCGCGCGTCACGCGCGACAGGATCGGCAAGTCGATCGACGTAATCAGGCAATTCTGCGTGTCGTATTCGTAGGCCTGGCCGGCCACGATCACGCGCTTCGCGCCCTGCGCTGCGATCACGAGCGCGGCACGCGACACGCCGCAACCGAGATCGACCGGACGCGTGTGCCGATGCAGCATCAGGCCCGGCACAGCGGTCGAATGCGAGCCGTCCGCCGGCGCGAAGCGGCCTATCAGCGACGCCAGCTCGCGCCGCCCGGATTCGCGCGACGCCGCGATATCGGTCATGTCCATGACGAATCCTCGATTGATTTCCCCATGTCGCGGGAGCATAGCGAAACGGCCCACGGCGTGCCCGGGATTTGCAGGATTGTTCAATAAATTTGCAGGATTGGGTAGACGCAAAAACCGGCCGCTCGCGCACACTGCCCGCTAACCGGGCGCATGCCGGATTTTCCCCACGGAGACAACCATAATGCCTACCTCGTTTGTCCTCAACGGCAAGAACGTTACGCTCGACGCCGATCCGTCGATGCCCGTCCTCTGGGCGATTCGCGAACATGCGGGACTGACCGGCACGAAGTTCGGCTGCGGCATGGCGCAGTGCGGCGCGTGCACGGTGCATCTCGAAGGCCAGGCCGTCCGCTCGTGCGTGCTGCCGCTCGCCGGTATCGCCGGCAAGCACGTCACGACGATCGAGGGCCTGCGGAGCAAGCCCGCGCAGGCCGTGCAGGCCGCGTGGGTCAAGCAGCAGGTTCCGCAATGCGGCTATTGCCAGTCCGGCCAGATCATGTCGGCCACCGCACTGCTCGAACAGAACCCGAAGCCGACCGACGCGGACATCGACGCCGCGATGAACGGCAACCTGTGCCGCTGTGCAACGTACGCCCGCATCCGGGCCGCGATCCACGACGCGGCCGCGACGCTGGGAGCCTGACCATGACGATCGAACTCGACAACCGCGATTCGGTGCGTCCGTCGCGCCGCACATTCCTGAAGGCCGCGGGCGCCGCGACCGCCGTCAGCCTGACCATCGGCTTCGAATGGGCCGGCCTCGGCCGCCGCGCGCTCGCCGCGACCGCACCGGCCGCCGATTTCGCGCCGAACGCGTTCCTGCGCATCACGCCCGACGGCACCGTCACGGTCATCGCGAAGCACGTCGAAATGGGCCAGGGCGCGTATACGGGCATCGCGACGATCGTCGCCGAGGAGCTCGACGCCGACTGGTCGAGCGTGCGCGTCGAAAGCGCACCCGCCGATGCGAAGCGCTATGCGAACCTCGCGTTCGGCACGATGCAGGGCACGGGCGGCAGCTCGGCGATGGCGAACTCGTGGCAGCAGCTGCGCGAAGCGGGCGGCAAAGCCCGCGCGATGCTCGTGTCGGCCGCCGCGGCCCGCTGGAAGGTGCCGGCCGGCGAGCTGACGACGGCCAACGGCGTCGTCACGCATGCGAAAAGCGGCAAGACGGCCGCCTACGGCACGCTCGTCGCCGACGCGTCGAAGCTGCCCGTGCCGGACAAGGTCACGCTGAAGCAGCCGGCCGATTTCAAGCTGATCGGCCAGCGGATTCCGCGCGTCGATGCATCGGCGAAATCGAACGGCACCGCGCATTTCACGCTCGACACGACCTTCCCCGGCATGCGCGTCGCGCTGCTGCAGCGCCCGCCGCGCTTCGGCGCGACGGTCAAGTCGTTCGACGCGACGGCTGCGAAGGCGGTGCCGGGCGTCGTGTCGGTCGTGCAGGTGCCGCGCGGCGTCGCGGTCGTCGCGACGGGCTTCTGGGCCGCGAAGCAGGGCCGCGACGCGCTGAAGGTCGAGTGGGACGAAAGCAACGCCGAAAAGCGCGGCTCGGCCGAGATCATGCGCGAATACCGGCAGCTCGCGGAGAAACCGGGCACGTCGGCGCGCAAGGACGGCGACGCCGACGCAGCGATCGCCGGTGCCGCGCGCAAGCTCAGCGCGACATACGAATTCCCGTATCTCGCGCACGCGCCGATGGAGCCGCTCGACGCGGTCGTCAAGCTGACGCGCGACGGCTGCGAGATCTGGGCCGGCGATCAGTTCCAGACGATCGACCAGGCGAACGCCGCCAAGGTCGCGGGCCTGAAGCCCGAGCAGGTGAAGATCCACACGCTGTACGCGGGCGGCAGCTTCGGCCGGCGCGCGAACGCGTGGTCGGACTATGTGGTCGAGGCCGTGTCGATCGCGAAGGCGCTCGGCGCGGACGGCAAGCCCGTCAAGCTGCAGTGGACGCGCGAGGACGACATCCAGGGCGGCCTCTATCGGCCGATGTACTTCCACAAGCTCGACGCGGGCCTGACCGCGGACGGCAAGCTGGTCGGCTGGCGCCACCGGATCGTCGGCCAGTCGATCCTCGCCGGCACGCCGTTCGAGGCGTTCATGGTCAAGAACGGCATCGACGCGACGTCGGTCGAGGGCGCGGCGAACCTGCCGTATGCAGTGCCGAACGTGTCGGTCGAGCTCACCACCGCGAAGACGGGCGTGCCCGTGCTGTGGTGGCGCGTGGTCGGCAGCTCGCACACGGCCTATGCGGTCGAGGCGTTCATCGACGAAGCCGCGCACGCCGCCGGCAAGGATCCGTACGCGTTCCGCCGCGACCTGCTCGCGAAGGAGCCGCGCATGCGCGCGGTGCTGGAGCTGGCCGCGCAGAAGGCCGGCTGGGATCCGGCCAAGCCGCTGCCGAAGGGCCGCGGGCGCGGGATCGCGGTCGCCGAGGCGTTCAAGAGCTATGTCGCGCAGGTGGCCGAGGTGTCGGTCGACGCGGACGGCAAGGTGAAGGTCGAGCGCGTGGTGTGCGCGGTGGATTGCGGGATCGCGATCAATCCCGACATCGTCGCCGCGCAGATGGAAGGCGGCATCGGCTTCGGGCTCGGTGCGGCGCTGCACAGCGCGATCACGCTGAAGGACGGCCAGGTCGAACAGCGCAACTTCGACGGCTACAACGTGCTGCGGATGGCCGAGATGCCGAAGGTCGAGGTGCATATCGTGCCGTCGGCCGAAGCGCCGACCGGGGTCGGCGAGCCGGGCGTCGCGCCGATCGGGCCGGCGGTCGCGAACGCGGTCTTCGCGGCGACGGGCAAGCGGCATTACGTGCTGCCGTTCGATTCGGCGGATAGCGCGAAGGCTTGACGGGTGGGAACGCCGGCCGGGAGATGGAAACGTCTGTCGGCCGGCGCCTTTTGTCGAAGCGTGTCCGATGCAGGGTTCGCTGTCCGGCAAAAACCATGTGCTGCGCGCGACCAATACCGCCTTCCCCACACGTTACGTCCGACGTAACGCCCGTAACGTCGCCCCTCGATGCTACGTAACAATTCTTCAAAATTGCTCCGCCCTTTCCGCACCCGCCCCGCGCCCCGCGTTAAAAATTCTTTTAAATTCAAGGCTTCCACGCCGTCTGCCCCGGCGCGCTCCCCCGTCGACGCCTGACCTCCGTCCCCTGGCCCGGAAGTTGCAGTATATGACCCGCAAACACTCCTTTTTGGACATGCGAGGGCCACCATGGATTGCAAATACCTGTACATCGACAACATAAAAATCAACTTCGTGCGCCGCACGATCGAAATCGACAACAAAGTCGTTGACGTTACGCCGCGCGAATTCGACGTCGTCGAATTCCTGCTCGACAACATGAACAAGGTCGTGCCGCGGCAGGCAATCCAGGAAGCCGTATGGGGCCGTGAACTCGCCGTGTCGTCGCGCACGCTCGATACCCATATCTCGCGGATCCGCTCGAAACTGCAGCTCGAGCACGACAAGAACCTGCGGATCATCCCGATCTATGCGGTCGGCTATCGCCTCGTGCTGTTCGGTGCGGCAATGACGCACGTCGAGCGCCACGAAGCGGCACCGATCCTGCGTGCCGCGCCGCCGGCCGTGATGGCCGCCGACTACGCCTGACGATTCACCCGCGCGCCGCCCGCTCGCGGCGCGCCGGCAACACTCCCCCCACCGCGCTGTGCCGGTTCGCAGCGCTTCGCGTCCCGCCAGCCGGATGCGGCCTGCATGCCGCCCGGCCCGCCAGCGAGTCGCGACCCGACCGCCGCCTCCGGGCGGCGGTTGCTTTTGGCCGCCCGCCGCCACGCATCGCGCTGCGCGGCATTCCATCACGCGGCGTCACGCTTCGTAGCGCCCCGCGCTCCCCGTCGCCGCGCGATGCACGCGACTACGGATTCCGGCGCGGCACGCGGCCATGGCCGTCCCTACAATCGACGCAGCAGCCGCGTGGCCGTCCGCGCCACCGGCCCCATAACAACCCGTCGAACCGACGCCGAATCCGCCCCGATCCCGCCGTGCCTGCGCAGTTCCTGACGAATGCCGACGCCGGCGACGCCGCGAACCGGGCCATGCCCGCCGCTTCCGTACCGCCCGCCGCTGCGCCGGCCGCGGTCGCGCTCGACGCGTCGCCCTACCTGCCGCGCCTGTCCGCCGCCGCCGCGCGCGGGCTGTCGCACGCGTACTGCGCGACCGGCGCCGTTCCGGTCACGCTCGGCGAGCATGCGTACGAGCTGCGCTGGCGCATCGATGCCGAGCCGGCCGCGGATGCGCACGCATATCGCTTCGTCGTCGGCCCGGCCACCGGCACGCTGTGGGTCGATCCGGTCGCGGAAACGGAATGGCTCGGCGACGCGGCCGACCCGGCCGTGCCGGCCGTGATCCGTGCGGCGCTGCTCGCCGACCTGTGCGCGCCGCTCACGGCCGTGCTGCAGGCCGCGACGCGGCAGCGCGTGGAGCTGCTGCCGCCGCCCGCGAGCGCGCCCGCCTGGCGCGCATCACCGGCCGCGCTGCGCTTCGAGCTGCGGCGCGCCGACGGCGCATGGCGCTGCCACGGCGCACTGCTGTTCGACGCGCCCGATGCGCTGGCCGTGTTCTTCGCGACCGCGCCGGCCGCGCTCGCCGACACGCGCGCGGCCTACGCGAACCTGCCCGTGCCGCTCGTGTTCGAGATCGGTCGCACCGAGCTGACGACGGCCGAACTGGCCGACGTCGTCGGCGGCGACATCATCGCGATCGAGCGCTGGCAGGCGCACGAGCAGAACCTGCTGTGCGTCGCGCGGCTGCCGGCCGCGCCGGCGTGGGAGATCACCGGACGGCCGTCGGGCAACCGGCTGACCGTCGAACGAATCAGGGAGATGCCTTTGGAACCGACCCGCACCGACACCGCGCCCGCGACGGCGCACGACGCGCCGCCCGCCGATGCGCCGCGCACGCTCGACGGCCTCGCGGTCGACCTGCGCTTCGAGCTGCCGCCCACGTCGATGCCGCTCGGCGAGTTGAGCGCGCTGCAGCCGGGCGCCGTGATCGAGCTGCAGCAAGGAATCAACCAGAGCGTGATCCATCTGGTCGCGAACGGGATGCTGATCGGCACCGGCCACCTGATCGCAGTCGGCCAGAAACTCGGCGTGCGTGTCGTCACGCTGACGCAACCCGCGCCGCGCGAGCGCTGAGCGATGGGCAACCTGCCGAATCCGGTCGCGCTGATCGCGGTGATCGCCGCGCTCGGCATCGCGCCGTTCGCGGCGCTGATGGTGACGAGCTACACGAAGCTCGTGGTCGTGCTCGGCCTCTTGCGCTCCGCGCTCGGGATCCAGCAGGTGCCGCCGAACCTCGTGCTGAACGGCATCGCGCTGATCCTGTCGCTGTTCATCATGGCGCCCGTCGGGATGTCGATCCGCGACGCGCTGCAGGCGCGCCACTTCGACGCGTCGGGGCAGCTGTCGACCGCCGACGTCGGCGCGCTCGCCGATGCCGCGCTGCCGCCGATCAAGGATTTCCTCGTGTCGCATACGCGGCAGCGCGACCGCGAATTCTTCGTGCGCACCGCGACGTCGGTCTGGCCGAAGAACCGCGCGGACGGCATCAAGGACGACGACCTGCTCGTGCTGGTGCCGAGCTTCACGCTCGCCGAACTGACGAAGGCGTTCCAGATCGGTTTCGTGATCTATATCGTGTTCATCGTCGTCGACCTGCTGGTCGCGAACATCCTGCTCGCGCTCGGGATGCAGATGATCTCGCCGACGACGATCTCGGTACCGTTCAAGCTGCTGCTGTTCGTCGCGCTCGACGGCTGGTCGCTGCTCGTGCACGGGCTCGTGCTGTCGTACCGCGTGGCGGGCGCGGGATGAATGCGCGCGGCCCGCGAACCGCCGCCGCGCGCCTGTGCGCGCTGGTCGGGCTGCTCGCGCTCGCATTCGCCGGCATGCAGCCGCACATCGCGCATGCGGCCAGCGGCGCCGGCTTCGCGCAACTCGCGCGCGCGTGTGCGCCGAACGTCGATCCCGACACGCTCGCCGCGCTCGTGCGCACCGAATCGGGCTTCAATCCCTATGCGATCGGCGTGGTCGGCGGCCACCTGGCGCGCCAGCCCGCGTCGCTCGACGAGGCGCGCGCGACCGCGCGCGAGCTTGCGTCGCGCGGCTTCAGCTACAGCGTCGGCCTCGCGCAGGTGAACGAACGCAATTTCTCGAAATACGGGCTCGACGAAGCGACGATGTTCGAGCCGTGCCGCAACCTGCGGGCCGGCGGCGCGATCCTGACCGAATGCTTCGCACGCTCGTCGGGCACCGGCCGCGCCGCGCAGGCCGCATTGCGCGCGGCGCTGTCGTGCTACTACAGCGGCAACTTCACGACCGGTTTCTCGAGCGGCTACGTGAGCCGCGTCGTCGCGAGCGCGCAGCGCAACGCGCGCGAAGGCGGCGTCGAACCGATTCCGGTCGTGAGCGACACGCCGCCGCCCGAGCGCCGCCGGCGCATGGACGCGGCCGCCACCACGCCGCCCGAACGCGCGCGGCGGCTGGCGTCGCCCGCCGCGTCCGCCGATGCGCCTTCGTGTCATGCGCGCCCGGTGGTGATGATGTGCCGCGGGCTGCCGGCGAACCAGGCGAAGCGGCTGTGCGTGCGGTGTCTCGATCAGTGAACAGGCGCGGCGCGGGCGTACCCGCCAACCGTCGTCAGCGGGTCAAACGCCGCGTCACCCCGCCCGCTGCGCTTCCAGCCAAGCCTGGAACATCAGCACCGTCCACAACTGATGCTGCCAGTTCATCCGCCCCGTCTGGTGCTGTCGCCACAGACGCTCGACCGCGGCCGCATCGAAGAAACCCTCTTCGCGCAACCGCGACGGCCGCAGCAGCGCCTCGGCCCAGTCGCGCAGCGAGCCGCGCAGCCAGTGATCGACGGGCGCGCAGAAGCCCTGCTTCGGCCGGTCGATCAGCGCCGACGGCACGTACTGGTCGAGCAGCCGGCGCAGCAGCGCCTTCGACTGCCCTTCCGGCAAGCGCACCGACGCCGGCACGCGCCACGCGAATTCGACGACGTGATGGTCGAGGAACGGCATGCGCGTCTCGAGGCTCACGGCCATCGCCGCGCGGTCGACCTTCGCGAGAATGTCGGTCGGCAAATACGTGAGCGTATCGATCGCCATCGCCTGCTCGGCGAAGCTCAGGTGCGCGGGCCACGCGGACACCGTATCGAGCGGCGTCGGCGGCTCCTGTCCCGACAGCGCGATGCGCTCGGGATGATGCACCGACGACATCAGCAGCCGGTACAGGCCGATGCGGCTCTCGGCCGTCATCACATGGCCGAGCTTGTGCAGGCGGTCGCCGATGCGCGACGCCGATTCGCGCGCCTCCACGCCGCCCCACGCACCCTGCGCGACGGCCGCGAGCTGGTCCGCGTGATCGGGCCGCAGCGCATGCAGCGCGGCGGCGATCCGCGCGCGCACGGCAGCCGGCACGCGATGCAGCTTGCGCCACAGGCGCGGCGTCAGGAAGTAGCGCGTATAGCCGCCGAACAGCTCGTCGCCGCCGTCGCCTGACAGGCTCACCTTCACATGCCGGCGCGTCAGCTCCGACACGAGAAAGGTCGGGATCTGCGATGCATCGGCGAACGGCTCGTCGTAGATCGACGGCAGCTTCGGCACGACGCCGAGCGCATGGTCGGCCGTCACGTAGAGCTCGGTATGCCGTGTGCCGAGATGGCGCGCGACGGCCTTCGCGTAACCGGCTTCGTCGTAGCCGGCTTCATGGAAGCCGATCGTAAACGTGTCGACCGGCGTCGCCGACTGCGCCTGCATCAGCGCGACGATCGCCGACGAGTCGACGCCGCCCGACAGGAACGCGCCGAGCGGCACGTCGGCTTCCATCTGCCGCGCGACGGCCTGGCGCAGGATCGCGTCGAGCTGGCCGACCGCCTCGTCGGCGCTGCCCTCGAACGGCTGCTCGCGGCCGCTCTCGATCGCCTGTTCGAGCGTCCAGTACGCGCGCACGCGCGGCGTGTCGCGCGCATGCTCGAACTGGATGTACGTGCCGGGCGGCAGCTTGCGGATGCCGCGATAGATCGTGTACGGCGCGGGCACGCTCGACTGGCGCAGATACAGACACAGCGCATCGCGGTCGACCGTGCCGTCGAAGCCCGGGTAACCGCGCAGCGCCTTCAGCTCCGACGCGAACACGAGCGCGTCGCCGATCCGGCCGTAGTAGAGCGGCTTCTCGCCGATCCGGTCGCGCGCCAGCGTCAGCACCCGCGACTCGCGATTCCACAGCGCGAACGCGAACATGCCGGTCGCGCGCCGCAGCGTCGCCTCGACTCCCCACGCGACGATCGCCGCGATCAGCACCTCGCTGTCGGAGTGGCCGCGCCACGCCGGTGCGCGACCCGCGCGCTCGAGCTCGGCACGCAGTTCGCGATGGTTGTAGATTTCGCCGTTGAAGACCATGACGTAGCGGCCGCACGCGGATGCCATCGGCTGTCGGCCATGCACCGACAGGTCGACGATCGCAAGCCGCCGGTGGCCGAGCGCGATACCGGCTTCCGGATCGACCCAGATGCCCTGCCCGTCCGGCCCGCGATGCGCGAGGCTCGCCGTCATTCGCGCGAGCGTGCCGCGCGCTGTCTCCTCATCGCAGGCGACGCTATTCAGAAAGCCGTCGATTCCGCACATTTGATTTGTCTGCCCCTGTTGACCTGTTCCGTCACGCATGGCGCAACCTCGCGGCCCGCCGTCAGGCGTGACGGTCGAACCATATTACGAAGAAATAAATCAGCAATAATTCACCTGTGAATTCCGGCCGCAACCGGAAAAAAAACAGCGTCAAGCGTCGCGCGCGCATGGTCACGCAAAGGGCCATATCGAAATGGAACGGATGGCCGCGCCGGCCCGCTGACCGGAAAAAAGGGGAACATGCCCGCCGCCGCCTGCGTCAGGCAGCGCCGGTCGCCCATTTCAGCAACTGCGCGACCTCGCGGAAATGCTGCTGCTGGATCGTGCCGTTCTCGGGTGTCGTCTCGTACAGCGCCTGCGCGAGCCCGGCGTTCGCGAGCGTCGGGCGCAGCGCGTCGCGCGCGAGCCGCACGATTCGCTCGGCCGCCTCGCTTTCGCCGCGTGCGAGCACCCATGGCAGCGTGCCGACCCCGCCGTAATAGAGCGCGACCGCGACGCTCGGCGAATAGACGACCACCGACGCGAAACCGATCCGGTCCGGCAGCGACGCGAACTGCGCTTCGCGCGCGAGTTGCCGGCGCTTCGCCTCGATATGCGGGTCGCCCTCGTCCTCCTTGTGCTCGCGCCGCACTTCGTCGATCGACATCTTCATCTTCTGGTTGAACTCGTGCCGCTGATGCACGATGTCGATCAGCGCCATCACGATATAGATCAGCGCGGCCCAGCCGAACAGCAGCATCAGCAGCTTCACGATCAGCGCGAGGATCGACATCGGTCGCGTGAAACCCGACTGCACCGACGGGTCGAGTGACTCGACGATCAGCCAGCCGAGCGTCGCGGCGAGCAGCACCGTCTTCAGCAGCATCTTCGCGAGATTGACGAGGTTGCGCATCGACCACAGGTTCTTCAGCCCCTCGGCCGGATTGAGCCGCGACAACTGCGGCATGACGCGGCTCCACGCCATCACGCCGCCGACCTGCACGAAACCCGCGAGCAGGCCGGCCAGCAGCCCGGCCGCGACGATCTGCGCGGACAGCGTCGCCCAGTCGCGCGCGGCGCCGTCGATCAGCACCGCGATCCGTGCGGACGGGTCGGCCGCGCCGACCGCGTCGAACACGAGCCGGAACAGCGCCTGCAACCGCGCGAACAGCGCACCGATTCCGACCGCGAGCGCGACGCATACGCCGACGAAGAACGCCGACGAAATCGTTTCCGCGCTCTTCGGCACATCGCCTTTCTGGCGCGCCTCGCGCAAGCGCTTCGCGGTCGGCTTCTGGTCCTTTTCGGCCATGTCGGCTCCGTCGCGCGCTCAGGCGCCGCCGTGCGCGGCGAACAGCGCGCGCAGCAGCGCCATCAGCCCGCTGTCGGGGCTCAGCAGCGAATGCAGCGACGCATACACGACCGGCAGGAACAGCACCATCATCAGCAGCGCGAGCGCGCTCTTCAGCGGCTGCGAGAACACGAAGATATTGAGCTGCGGCACCGCGCGCCCGACGAGGCCGATGCCGAGCTCGACGAGCACCAGCACGATCGTCACCGGCGCGGCGAGCTTCACCATCCATTCGAAGATCGTGTCGGTCTGCCGCACGATGAAGGTCTGCAGCATCGACGAGAAATCGGGGCCGAGCGAGCCGATCGGCCACCACGCGTACGACTGCGCGAACAGTTGCACGAGCACCTGCAGGCCGCCGGCCGTGACGAACAGCGCGATCGCGACGAAATTAAGGAAGCCCGATGTCGGGCCGCCCTCGTGCCCGCCCATCGGATCGAAGAACGCGGCGCTGCCGCTGCCGGTCTGGAAGTCGATCAGGTAGCCGACGCCCTGGATCGCGAACAGCACCGCGCTGAACGCGCCCGCGAGCAGCATGCCGACCACCGCCTCCTTCGCGACGAGCAGGCACCACATCAGGAACGGCAGCGCAGCCACCTGCGCGGAGTCGATCGCCGGTGCGACGAACGCGGCGATCACGACGGCGATCCCGTTGCGCACGAGCCCCGTGATGATCTGCTCGTTGAACACCGGCACGACGAACATGATCGGCAACAGGCGCGGCATCACGTAGAGCAGCGGCCGCAGCGTGCCCGCGACGTCGTTGAAACCCGCGGCCTGGTCTAGCATCGGCGCTCCGCGGCGGCGGGCGGTTCGGGGGCGTCGGCCGGGGCGGCCGAGGCGACTGCGTCGCTCATGTCGGTCATGTCGGCCAAGCCGGCTTCCGCATCGGCCGGCCGGGCGGCCATCTCCGCGTCGAACGCGGCGGCCGCTTCCGGCTGCGCGGCCGCGTGGCCGGCCACATCGCCCGCCGCGCCTGACCATACCCCGGCCGTCGCGAAGCGCCGCACCGCGTAGCCGTCCGCGACTTCGTCGGCATCGCGCTCGACCCGCGCGGCGCGTGCGTGCAGCGCCTTCTCGCCGGCCTTGTCGAGCTTGTCCTCGGCGGCTTTCGCCTTGCGCGCGGCGCGCTGCAGGTCGGCCAGCGTCGCCTCGTGGCCGCGATGCACGTGCGCAGCCTCGCTCACCGACGCGTTCGCGGTGCCGATGTGCCGGTCGAACGTGCGCGTATCGGCAGCCGCGTTCTGCAGCACGCGCGCCTCGCGCACGTCGTCGGCAAGACGCGTCTGGATCGCTGCCTTCGCAGCCACCTGCTGCGCGAGCTGCGCGTGCGCGGCGTCGAGCGCGCGGCGGCTCTGCGCGGCGATGCCTTGCTGGCGCGCGGCCGCGACGCGCGCGATCTGGCTGCGCATCTCGCGCACGCGCTTCAGGCGTGCAAGCGTGGCGAGCACGAGGCGGTCGTCGGCTTCAGACATGATCGTTCGCCAGCTTCGTCAGCTTCGCGAGCAGCGCGTCGAAGTGCACGTCCTCGTGCGACGCCTGTGCGCAGAACGCGCCGATCGCGTCGCGCGCGCGCAGCGCGAGATCGCCGAGCCGGTCGCTGCCTTCGCGATATTCGCCGATCTGCACGAGCAGCTCGATCTCCTGGTACTTCGCGATCAGCTCGCGCACGCGCGCGGCCGCTTGCTGGTGCGCGCGGCTCGCGACGAGCGGCATCACGCGCGACAGGCTCGCGAGCACGTCGATCGCCGGATAGCGGTTCGCGAGCGCAATCTTGCGCGACAGTACGATATGGCCGTCGAGGATCGAGCGCACTTCCTCGGCGATCGGGTCCGACTCCTCGTCGCCTTCGACGAGCACCGTGTAGAGCGCGGTGATCGACCCGTTCGCGCCCTGCCCCGCGCGTTCGAGCAGGCGCGGCAGCACCGCGAACGTCGACGGCGGAAAGCTGCGCCGTGTCGGCGGCTCGCCGCTCGCGAGGCCGACCTCGCGCTGCGCGCGCGCGAAGCGCGTCAGCGAATCGACCAGCAGCAGCACGCGCTTGCCCGCATCGCGGAAGTGCTCGGCAATCGCGGTGGCGACGAGCGCGGATTTCACGCGCTCCATCGCGGGGCGATCGGACGTCGATACGACGACGATCGAACGCGCGCGCACCTCGGGCGACAAACTGTGCTCGATGAATTCGCGCACCTCGCGGCCGCGTTCGCCGACCAGCGCGATCACGTTCACGTCGGCCTGCGCGCCGCGCGCGATCATCCCGAGCAGCGTGCTCTTGCCGACGCCCGACGGCGCGAAGATGCCGACGCGCTGCCCGACGCCGAGCGTCATCAGCCCGTCGATCACGCGCACGCCGGTCGGAAACGGCGTATCGATCATCTGGCGCGCGAGCGGGTTCGGCGGGTCCTGCTGCGTCGACACCCACGCGGCGCCCGTCACCGGCCCGCGATCGTCGAGCGGCCGGCCGAGCCCGTCGAGCACGCGGCCGAACAGCCCTTCGCCCACCGGAAACACATGCTCGCGCCCGGACGGCACGACGGTCGTCTCCGGCGACAGCCCGGCCACGTCGCCGAGCGGCGTGAGCAGCGTCGTCTGCCGCGAAAAACCGACCACTTCGGCAAGCAGCGTCGGCTGGTTCGGCGTGCGAAGTTCGCAGATCTCGCCGAGCCGCGCGCGAATGCCCGTCGCATTCAGGATCTGCCCGACCGCGTGATTGACGCGGCCCTGCACCGACACCGGCGAGAAGAACGCGAGCCCCGCGTCGAGTTCGCCGACGAGGCGGCCGTGATCGAACGGCGCGCCGTCGTCGTCGCCGCTTCCGAACGGCTGCGTATCGTCGAGCGGCGCGTTCATCGCGCGGCACCCTTCAGCGCGTCGCGGCGGATCGCCTGGCGCAGCGCGTCGATCTGCAGGTCGAGGCTCGCGTCGATGCGCCCGGACGGCGTCTCGACCGTGCACGCATGGCGTTCGAGCTGCGCGTCCTCGACGATGCGGATCTTCTGCCGGTTCGATTGCCCCGCGAATGCACCGTCGAGCGCGTCGCGCATCTCGTCCTTGCGGCCGGGCGCGACATGCACGACCAGGAACGCCTCGTCGCGTACGAGCGGCGCGATCCGCGCCAGCGCGGCCTCGTACAGCTTCTGCGTGCTCATCTCGCCGACGATCGCGCGCACGGCCTTCACGACGATATCGGCCATCGCGTCCTTCATCGTCTCCATCGTGCGCGCGGCGGCAAGCGCCTGCGTGTAGGCCTGCGCGGCCTGCTCGCGCTGCGCGCGGCGCATCCCTTCGTCGTAGCCGGCCGCCTGCCGCTTGTCGAATTCGCGCTGCGCGTCGGCGACGATGCGCGCGGCCTCGTCGTGCGCGGTCGCGATCACCGCTGACGCGTCGAGCAGCGCCGCGTATTCGCGCTCCTTGAGCACCTTGCGCTCCGACAGCAGTTGCAGGTTGTCGCTCGTGATCAGAAAAGCCAGTCCCATGACGCAAGCCTCTCGGGAATCAGAAACAGGAACAGCAGTTCGCCGAACTGGTCGCGCTGCGCGCGGTTCAGCCAGTAAGGCGCTTCGTTGTCGATTGCGCGGTTGAACTTCAGGCGCGCGCGCCGCGCGACCGCATCGCCCGCCACGCCGATGAAATCCGCGAGCAGCCGCCCGCCGCGTGCGCGGATCACGACGGGCAGCGCGCCGGGATCCGCGCGCCACGGTTCGAGCGTGTCGGCGAGCGCGCCGAATTCCGGCGCGCGTTCGAGCGCGAGCTCCAGCGCGTCGCCGCCAAGCCGGGCCGCGACTTCCGCGCGGATGCGCCGCACGGTCAGCGCATCGCGCAGCCAGTTGCGATGCAGCAGCAGCCCCGCATACGACGCCAGTTGCTCGAGCGCCGCGCCCGGCAGCAGCGCGAGCCGCGCGCACGGGTTCGCGACATCGAAGTCGTGCCGATCGGCCACGCCGTGCGCATCGAGCAGATGCCGCGCGAGCAGCTTGCGGCCGGCCGCGCCGAACGCGTCCGGCGAGCGGTAGCGCGCGGGCCAGTCGGCCGGCACGCGCGTCACGTGCAGATAACGGTCGGGCCGCAGGTTGAAATCGCAGACGAGCGCATGAAACGCGGCACGGCGCGCGGCGGGCGGCGGCGCGAGCGGCTGCAGCCACGGCAGCGGCGCCGTATCGGATGGGGCGGCCGCGTCAGCCGGTGGTGCATGCGAATCGCTCATGCGCCATCGCGCGCGCCGTCCGGCGTGCGCAGCCCGCCGCCGGCCGGATGCCCGGATGCCGGATGCCCGGACGCCGGCTGCCCGGATGCCCCGTTCCCGCCATTGGCGCCGCGCGGCGCGCCGAGCAGGCCGGCAAGCCGTGCGCCGAACATCCCGCGCCGCGCCGCCGACAGCGCGATCACCGCGCAGGTCAGCAGGATCAGCGCGAACACGAGCCAGCCGAGCGGCGAGCGCAGCCGCACGATGTCGGTTACCGCGCTGCCGATCCCGTCCACGCGCGTTGCTTGCGCTGCGGCCGGCTGCAGGAACAGCGACACGTTGTCGTACTGCAGCCCTTCGATGCTGTGCGCGACGAGATCCTTGACCATCGGCGCCATCGCGCGCAGGTCGACGCCCGGCCGGTAGCGGATGTACACGGCCGCCGACGACGGCTTGATCTTGTCCGCGAGCGGATCGTTCTCCGGAATCACGACCTGCACGCGCGCGACGACCACGCCCTCGATGTCCTGCAGCGTGCGCGACAGGTCCTGCGACACGCCGTACAGGTAGCGCACGCGCTCCTCGGCCGGCGTCGATACGAGGCCTTGCTTCTGGAACAGCTCGCCGAGGCTCGCATAACTCGGCTTCGGCAGCCCGTTCGCATGCAATATCGTGAGCGCCGACTGCATGTCGCCGTCCGCGACGCTCACGAGCCATGCGTTGCGGTCCGACGCGTCGCGCGCGTCGTTGTCCTTCGACGCGCTGATGCCCGCGTCGCCGAGCACCGCGACCATCTGGTTCGCATCTCGCTCCGACAGGCCCGAGTACAACTCCTTCTGGCACCCGGCCAACAGCACGAGCAGCCCCGCGAGCAGCGCACGCGCCGCCCGGCTGCGCCACGCATGCGTGCGCGGCGTCGAATCGATCGTCGTCATCGTTAGTCCGCTTCAGGGTGCGTGAGGTCGAATTCAGCCTGCACGCACGCTTTCACTCCTGCGTCTTCAGCACCGTGTGCGTGAAGCCGTTCGCCGCCTGCGCGACCGACAGGCTCAACTGGTATTCCGAAATCGTGGTGGTCGCCGTCCACTGGAAATCCATCGCCTTCACCATCGTCATCATCGGATCGCTGCGGCTGTCCGCCATCGACGTCAGCATTTCGCTGCGATGCTTGTCGATGTTCGCGTACCGCGTGTCGAGATCGTTGCCGTAGGTGCGCAACCGCTCGACGAGCGACGACTGGTTCGCCTGCGCGGGCGTCATCTGTACGGCCGGCGCCGCGTCCGCCGGCGCGCGCGACATCGCGACGCCCGACGAAGACGATGGGGCCGGCGATGCGCCCGGCTGCATCAGCGCATCGAACTGGCGCACCTGCGCCGGATCGGACGCCGAGCCCGTCTGCTGCACGGCACCCGCGAGCGCTGCCGCGCCCGGCGGCGCCGCGCCTACGCCTGTCACTGACATATTCATGCCCTCCTTGGCTGGCAGGCGCCGGACCGGATCGGTCGGGCCCGCCCGGAACAGGCCGGCCGGCACAGGCGCATCCGCGGCCGGGCGCCCTTCGCGGGCAAACCCGGCGCGCGGCGGCACGCGGCGCGGCCGGCAACCGGCGTCATGCGCGGCCGGCCGAGCTCAGGTGTTGCGCAACCTGGGCGTTCGCCGTCCCCTCCTGCGCGGTCACTGCGTTGCTGGTTTCGAACGTCGCGGTCGACTGCTGGACCTGGAAGTTGATCTTCGTCAGTTCGAGCTGCGTCTTGGTCAGGTCGTCGGCCTGCTGCTGGACCTGGTTCGTGTTGGTTGCACCACCTGCGGCCTGGGTACCCATGTTTCGCTCCTTAACGTGAACTTCGTCTACCTTCCGGCGATGGCCCCATGCCCCGCCGGCGACGTGAGCCGCCGCACCGATGCGACGCCCCGCGTAATGCGCGCACCGCCGGTCGAGCGATGCGCATGATCTGTCGCGGCGCTAGTGCGCCGCCTCCTTCGTCGAAGCACCGGCCGCCTTGGCGCCCGCTTGCGGTGCGTCCGGCAACAGCGTCGGCCCCGGCACCGGCTGCGCGACCCCGGCCGCCGCACCG
Source organism: Burkholderia sp. JP2-270 (assembly GCF_003233675.1). Lineage (NCBI taxonomy): Bacteria > Pseudomonadati > Pseudomonadota > Betaproteobacteria > Burkholderiales > Burkholderiaceae > Burkholderia > Burkholderia sp. JP2-270. The sequence goes on from NZ_CP029825.1 coordinate 868,588, forward strand.
CTCGCGAGCGGCGCCACGGGCGGCGCCGGCGCCTGCTCGGGCGCGTTCGCCGACGCGCCGCCGAGCGGCATCGTGATGCGCTGGCCGTTGCGTTCGAACACCACTTCGTCCGGGCCGATCGACACGACGGTCGGCCCGTCCTTCAGCCGCGCGCCCTCGAAATAGCGGCTGCCGTCGACCGTCTCGATATAGCGCTGGTCGCCGTCGCCGGCGAACACGGTCGTGATCTCCGGAATGCCGGCCATCCCGCCGAGCGTCGTCGTCGTGCGCGGCGCGGCCGGATCGGCATCGCGCACGTGATCGACCACCTCGAGCGCCGGGCGCGCGTCCTTCATGTAGTTGCGGATGCGCGGCTCGATCTGCGCGCGCGCGGCCGAGCCCGTCAGCTCGATCCGGCCGCGGCCGAGATACGCGACCGTCAGCGCCGTATCGCTGAAATAGGTCTGCGCGGTCGCCACCAGATCGCTGACCACGTAGATGTTGCCGAGCGCCGCGTTGTCGACGCCGGCGACGATCTGCGCGACGCGTTCGCGCGCAGCCGGGTCGCTCACGTAGCCGGACACGATCACGCCGTCGTCGCGCGGCGCGACGGCCAGCTCCGGATACGCGTGCAGCAGTTGCTGCAGCCGGTGCGTGCGCGCGAGCACCGATTCGTGCTGCCACGGCAGGCGCCCCGACCACGCGACGAAGCCGTAGCCGAGCGCGCCGAGCAGCACACCGATCCACAGCGCGACCAGCGCGATCACGAGCCGACGGCTGCCGAGGCGGCGCAGCCCGCCGGTAAGCCAGCCGAGCCACGCGGCCTCGCGCGCGGCGTCCGGCGCGTCGGTTTCGTCGGGCACCGCGACGCTCGCCTGCGCATGCCGTGCGATGCCGAGCCGGATCGAGCCGACCGTCACGACGTCGTACGGCGTCATCGAGCGGCGGCCGCTGCCGAGCGGTTCGTCGTTGAACAGCACCGGCGCGCCAGCGTCGCCGCCGTGGTTCTGCACGGTCACCGCGAGCGCGCCGACCTGCAGGCACACCTGTTTGGCGCCGATCTCGCGATCGGGCAGGATCACTTCGCAATCGGCCGCCGTGCCGACCCAGTTCGCGCCGCGCGCGAGCGACATCGTGCGGCCGTACATCGGCCCGCTCAGGAAGCACAGGTTCCACGGCGACGCGAGCGCGGCAGCGCCCGCTCCCGCGCCTCCCGCGCCGCCGGGCAATGCGCCGTCGCCGTGCGGGTCAATGATGGTCGTCGACATGGGTGGTGGCTCCTGCGGTCGTCGCCGCCGGCTGCGACGCCGCATCCTTCGGCGGCGGCGGCAGCGCGGGCGGGCCGAACTTCGTGCCGGGCAGCGGCTTCGGCGTCAGCGGCACCGCGACGTCGTTGTCCGGCGGACGATACATCGACATGCCTTCCTGGTTCGCCGGCCCGTCGGCGCCGGGGTTCACGGGCGAGCCGTCCGGCGCGTACATCGACGCGGTCGTCACCACGCGCGGCGTCAGCAGGTAGAACCGCTCCATGTGGTTGCCCGACTTGTCGGTGTACTTGAACAGGTTGCCGATCAGCGGGATGTCGGACAGCCAGGGCACGCCGCTCTTGTTCAGCTTCACCTCGTCGTCGTTGAAACCGGCGATCAGCAGGCTCTTGCCTTCGTCGATCATCGACTTGGTGACGATATTGCGCTGCTGGATCACCGGAATGTTCGACACGGCCTGCCCCTGCACGACGTTGCCGTCCTGGATGTCGATCGACATCATCACGCTCTGCGGATTGCCGGATACGGCGGCCGCGTTGCGGATCGCCTCGTCGACGATCATCGGCGTCACCTTGATGCTCGTGCCGGTCGTCACGCTGTACAGCGACGAATCCTGGTAGCCCTGCACCTGCACGTAGAACTGCGTCAGGTTCTCGAGGATCGCCTCGGTGTTGTCGAGCGCGAGCACCTTCGGTTTCGAACGCAACTGCGCCTGCCCCTTCTGCGCGAGCGCGTTCACGCGCGTCAGCAGGTAGTTGCGCAGCGAGCCGCCGATCGATGCGGTCAGCGCGATGCCGGTCGGCAGGAAAGTGCCCGTCTGCCCGGTTTCCGACGTGCCGACGCCGAACGTCAGCGGCGGATTGCCAGAGCCGTTGTACTGCGTGTTGCCGTTCAGCGGATTCGCGCCGTTGCCGATCTGCACGTCGCCGTGCGTCGTATGCAGGCGCCAGTCGATCCCGAGGCTGTCGAGCGAATCCTCGTTGATGTCGATGATCGTCACGTTGATCTCGACGATGCGCGGCCGCTCGTCGAGCTGGTTGATCAGCGACTGGTAGCGATACATGTTCTCCGGCAGGTCGCGCACGATCACCGCGTTGATCGCCGGATCGGCGACGATCTGCGGCAGCGTGTCGCCGCCGCCGTTCGAGAACGGCGAGAACCCGCCGGTCGCGCTGCCGTCGCCGGCATAGCCGCCCGAACGCGGGCCGCCGGAGATATCGGGAAAATCGAGGCGCGGCACCGCGATCGTCAGCCCCGAGCCGAGCTTCACCTGGCGCGCGGCCTGCCCGAGCGACGTGCTCGACGGCAGCGCGTTCGTGCCGCCGCCCTTGCCGAACAGCCGGCTCAGGATCGTCGCGACGCCCGGCACCGTCACTTCCTTGCCCGAGCGGTTGATCGTGAAATCCGACGCCCAGCCGTACTTCAGCCGGAACGCACGGATGTCCGCGTGCGCGCCGTTCGCCGCCGGATCGCCGACCGAGCCGACCGCCTGCCGCACGAGCTCGACATAGCGGCGCGGGCCGGCCACGTACACGCTGTTCGCGCGGTCGTTGATCACGAGCGTGTAGCGCTTGTCGGGAATCTGCATCGCCTGCAGCGCGCGGCCGATTTCGCCGGATGCGTTCGGCGGGATCGGGATCATCTGCGTCTGCGACTGGTCGGCCGGATCGACGTACAGGAACGAGCCGTCGTAGTACCACGTGAGCCCGTAGGTCGAGCAGATCGTATCGAGGGTCTGCTGCGGCGTGCCCGAGAAGCGGCCGCTGATCACGCCGTCGACCTTCGGGTCGACCACCGCCGTCACGCCCTGCGACGATGCGAGTTCGCGGATGAAGTCGCCGATCTTCTTGCCGTTCGCGACGATCGTGAACGGCTTGTTGCGCCAGCGCAGGTCCGCGGCGCGGGCCGGCTGCGCGGGCGCCATGCTCAGCGACGCCGCGAGCAGCGCAGTCGCGCACATGGCAAGCGCGGCCCGTTGCAGGCTGCGCGGTTGAAACCGGATCGGGGCGACGCGTCGACGCATCAAAGGACTCCTGTGGAAGAAACGAACATGCGTTCCAGCGCCTGCTGCGCGAAGCGCAGCACTTCGCCGCCGAGCCAGCCCGACAGCAGCACGAGTGCGACCATCACGGCGATCAGCCGCACCGCGATGCCGATGTTGGCGTCCTGCACCTGCGTGACGGCCTGCAGGATCGCGACGACGAGGCCGGTGACGGTGGCAATCAGCACGATCGGCAGCGACAGCAGCAGCACGAGCATCAACGCCTGGCGCGTCAGGTCGAGGATCGTCGAGCTCGTCATTGCACGGCTCCCGGCACGCGCACGTCGGCGCCCGCGCCGACCGAACCGTCGTCCGGCGGGTTCTTCACCCAGCCGATCGTGTGCAGCTGCACGTCCTCCTCGACCTCCTGGTACGACAGCACCGCCAGTTCGGGCAGCACCGGCTGCAGGATCGTCTTCACGTAGCGGCGTGCGCCGAGCGCGACCATCACCGCGAGCCGCGCCGCGCCCTGCGCGTTGCCGCCGGGGCCGGCCGCCTGCGCGGCCTGCACGATCGCGCGCACCTGTTCGCCGATGTCCTGCTTGATCGCGCTCGACAGCGCGAGGAAATTGCCCTGCTTCGTGCGCATCACCGCGCTCTCGATCCGCTCCTGCAGGTTCTGCTCGAACAGCACGACCCGCAGCTGGCGCGTCGTGCCCGCATGGCGGTCGGTGATCATCCGGCGCAGGTCGACGCGCACGAGCTCGACCAGCGCGATCACGTCGTCGGGTTCGTTCGGCGCCCACGTGATCAGGCTCTCGAAAATCACGCGCAGATTGCGGATCGGCACCTGTTCGGCGAGCAGCCTGCGCAGCACTTCGGTCACGCGCTGCAGCGGCACGAGCCGCGTCAGCTCGCCCACGAGTTCGGGGTGTTCGCGACGCACGAGATGCACGAGCGCCTGCGTCTCCTGGATACCCAGCAGTTCGTCCGCATGCTGACGCACGATCTGCTCGACGTGCGCGGCGAGCGCGCTTTCGCTCGACAGCCACTTGCCGTCCGGCGCGGCGCCGTCGTGCTTGATCCACAACGCGGTCGCGAACGGGCCGAACGCCTCGGCCGGCTGGCGCTCCGCGCGCTCGGGCAGCGGCGCGACACCGTCCCACAGCAGCCAGCCCGGCTTCAGCGCGCCGTGCGCGGCGAGCACGTCCTGCAGGTAGATCCGGTACGTGCCGGCCGCGGCACCCTCGTCGTCGTTCAGCGTGATGCGCGGGAACACCGTGCCGATATCCGCGTCGACGCGCGCCTTCGCGCTCGACAGCGCGGCCTGTAGTTGCGCGAGGTTCAGGCTCGTGCGCAGGTCGTCGGACAGCGATACCGCGATCAGCGACGTGACGCCCGCCGCGTGCGACACCTTCGCGGGCTGGCCGTCGTCGGCCGCGCCGACGCGCCCCGCGATCTGAATCAGGTTGAAGCTCGGCGCGGTCGTCTTGTGCTTGATCTGCGAGAACGCGAATGCGCCGAGACCGAGCGCGATCAGCGCGAACGACCATTTCGGAAAGCCGGGCACGACCAGGAAGCCGGCCAGCACCAGCGCCGCGATCAGCAGCGCGCGCGGATGCGCGCCCAGTTGCTCGCCGAGCTGTTCGCCGAGCTGGCGCTGCCGCGCATCGCGCGTTGCGACGCGCGTCGTCACGATGCCGGCCGCGATCGACACGAGCAGCGACGGAATCTGCGACGCCATCCCGTCGCCGACCGTCAGGATCGCGTAGCGCTGCAGCGCCGCGCCGATATCCATCCCGTGCATCAGCGTGCCGACCGCGATCCCCGCGACGATGTTGATGAACGCGATCACGAGGCCCGCGATCGCGTCGCCCTTCACGAACTTCATCGCGCCGTCCATCGCACCGTGCATCTGCGATTCCTGCTCGAGCTTCTCGCGGCGCTCGCGCGCTTCATCGGCGCTGATGATGCCCGCGCGCAGGTCCGCGTCGATGCTCATCTGCTTGCCCGGCATCGCGTCGAGCGAGAAGCGCGCGCCGACTTCGGCCACCCGCTCCGACCCTTTCGCGATCACGATGAACTGCACGACCGCGATCACGAGGAACACCACGCCGCCCACCACGACGTTGTTGCCGACGACGAGCCGCCCGAACGCGTCGATCACGTGGCCGGCGTTCGCATGCAGCAGGATCAGCTTGCACGACGCGATGTTCAGCGCGAGCCGGAACAGCGTAGTGAACAGCAGCAGCGCGGGAAACGACGAGAAGCTGACCGCCGACGGCACGTAGGTCGATACCGTCAGCAGCACCACGCTCACGGCGAGATTCAGCGAGATCATCCCGTCGAGCGCGGCCTGCGGCAGCGGCAGGATGAACAGCGCGACGACCGCGACGATGAACGCGGCGATGAACAGGTCGGCGCGCGGCGACGCACCCCGGAGACGCCGTCCGGACACGCCGCGGCCAGCGGAAAACAACCGCTGCCAGTCGCGGGGGAGCGCCTTCGGTTCTGCCATCGTGCCGTTGTCCTGTCGTCGTTATCGCCGGCTGGCGCGGGCAACCCTGCCCCGTGCCGCACGGACCGTTGAATGGGACGAGTGTAGCGATGCGAACCGATGGAAAAAGGGATGCACCTCGTAGCGCGAAAGCGCGTTTCCCGGCGGTGATCGGATCGGACTACGAAACCCGGCGGCGCGTTCGGGCACGCGCCGCCGGAACCGCTTCCATCGCGCGGCGGGCCGCCGGCGCGTGCGCCGGATCAGGGCTGAAGGCGCCGCGCGGCGAGGTACGCGAGCTGTGCGCGGTTCTGCACGTTGAAGAGTTTTTCGAGCGAGCGGATGTGGTGGCCGACCTTGTGCAGCGACGTACGCAGCGCGCTCGCGATCTCCTGGTCGGACAGCCCGTGCACGAGACGGTCGAGCACCTGCTGCTGCTCGTCGCCGAGCGCGAAGCCGCGCATGCGCGCGATGCGCGCCTCGAGGAACGGCAGCGCGACACGATGCACGGCGAGGCTCACGGCCAGCGCGCCGCCGATCACGCGATCGTCGATCCATTCGGTGCCGTGCGTCTCCGACGTCACGTTCACCGCGACGCGCAGGTCGAGCCGCGGCGCCGACAGGCTGAAGATCACGCCGCTGTTCATCGCGTGCGCGCGCAGATGGCCGGCGAGCGCCAGCACCTTGCGGTCGCCGCTGCCCTGCGCGGCCGCCTCGATCTCGTCGAGCCGCCACGCGACCGGAAAGCCGCTCTGCCGCACCTGCGCGAACCGCGGGTCGCTCTCGTACAGCATCCCTTCGATAAACGGCTGCATGAACGTCGCCGGCGCGAGGTCTCGCAGCAGATGCGCGCACAGAATGCGCCGCCCGATCATTTCGTAGGCGCCGTAACCGAGCGTGCTGAAACCGATTTGCCGCAATCGCGCATGGCATTGCGCGAAATCGGCCGGAGCAAGGTCGGTTTTACCGAGCGCAACTTGAATGCCGGTAAAAACATCGCGGTCGATTGCCTGATATTCGTTCGAATAAGCGGCCGCGGCCGCTATATCGGCTTGTGAAAACCATTCGACGCGTGGTGCGCCGTCAGCATATGTCATGAGGAGCCCGCCCTTTCCCAATATGTGAAACTGCGCCCCGTCACGATCTGGTCTTTTCTTTATGATTTTCTGGTCGTTGTTATATGCGTGCGAATATGAACCTTTCGCCGCAATTAGTATTACGGCATATTACGCGCACACGGGCATTTTTGTACAATGCCCCCGCGTTTCGTCAGGGATGACGATCGGCGCATATCAAAACGATGCTCGATCGCACCGCCGCGAATGCCGTATACGATACGGCCGCCGCCAGGCGATGCGCGTCGATTCCGAGGGATGGCTCATGTCCGATATTGCATTGCATGAAGAAGCGGTCGCCCCGACCTTTTCCCGCCCGTCGCGCGGGTCGAGCGCATGCGCGGACGCGCTGCGGGAGCGTACCGTGCAGGTCGTCTGGTGCGACGACGTCAAGCGCGGCGAAGTCGCGCAGCCGCACGCGCCGACGCTCGGCGTCGCCGATACGCTCGCGCATGCGCAGAGCACCGCCGAGCGCAACCGGATCGTCACGAGCCTGCTGCACCTGACAGGCTTCTCGACGTTCGCGTACTTCGCGCTCGAATTCGCGCGCGAGCGTGTTGAAAGTCTCTACCTGCACGAAGCGTTCACGCCGGCCACCTATCGCGGCGACTACGTGCGGCACAACCATCACGACGTCGATCCGCGCACGCTCGGCGCGCGCGTATGCAACATGCCGATCGTGTGGGATCTGCAGCAGCTGCGCCGCGAACACCGCGAGCGCGACGACGGCCCGTGCGTGACGCCGGCCGCGCTCGACGGTTTCCTGCAGACGATGCAGGACGACGGGATGTGCAGCGGCATCATGTATTCGATGGCTGTGCCCGGCACGCGGCTGCATGCGTTCATGAGCTTCACCGCGCCGCGCCGCACGCGCGAATGGATCACGCCGGCGACGATCGAGCAGGCGCTGTCGATCGGGCTGTCGGTGCACAAGTTCGCGTCGCCGCAACTGATCGCGACGTCGCGCGAGCGTACGGTAAACGGGCTCACGCCGTTCGAGCAGGAACTGCTGCTCGGCATCGCCGAAGGCGCATCCGACAAGGAGATCGGCCGACGCCTCGACACCAGCGCGCACAACGTCGACTATCACCTGCGCAAACTGCGCAAGCGCTTCGGCGTCGCGAACCGGATCCAGCTCACGTACCTGACGTCGAAGCTCGAGCTGATCTGACGGCCGCGCGGCGCTTGCGCAAAGCGAACGCGTAAACGCACATGCCGGCCTCGCGGGCCGGCATGTATGGGTTGCGGCGCGGTGCCGGGTCCGGCGCCGCTTCCTCGCAGACGATCCGCGTTACTTCAGCAGCGTCATCTGCACGACCTTGACGATCACGAGACCGACTGCGATCACCAGATAGCCGCGCAGCACGGCCATCCAGATCCGCGTCGCGAGCGTCATGTTCTGCGGCTCGAGCGTGTCGAGCGGCGGCATGCGCCACGTGTCGCGCAGCGAGCGATCGAGCCCCGGTTCGACGACGCGCTTGTGGCGGCGAATCAGCACCGTCGCGAGATAGCCGGCAATCGCGAGCACGGTGCCGCCCACCAGCACGTCGACGATCGCTTCGCCGCTGATGTCCGGATACATCACCGACGCGGTCAGGATGATCGACAGCAGCACGAGCACCCAGATCACCGCGCCCGTGAACACGTTGAGCTTCGTCGAGTTGACCCAGGGCCCAAGCACCTGGCGGTCGTTGCACAGCACGAGCAGGAACACCGTCGCGCTCGGCAGCAGCACGCCCGCGAGCGTCTGCACGGCTTCGGTCAGCAGGCCGAGCGGGCTGCCCGGGATCAGCACCAGCGTGGCCGCGGCCGCGACGATGCCGAAGTACACGAGATAGAAGCCCTTCGCATCGGACACGCCGCGGTGCAGCGAATGGCGGATCTTGAACACGTCGCCGATCGCATACGCGGTCGACAGCGACACGGCCGCCGCGCCGATGATGCACGCGTCGAGCAGCGCCACCGCGAATAGCGTCGCGCCAGTGCGGCCCGCATACTTCTCGAGGCCCGCGATGATGCCGCCCGCATCGGTGAAGTTGCCGGCTTCCGGATGCCCGCCGAACAGCGCGGCGCTGAAGCCGATCATCGCGACCGCGCCGATCAGCACGAATGCGATGCCGATCCACAGGTCGACCTTTTCATACTTCATGAAGCGCGGCGTGATGCGCTTGTCGATCACGTAGCTCTGCTGGAAGAACAGCTGCCACGGCGCGACCGTCGTGCCGACGATGCCGATCACGAGCAGCATCACGTCCGACAGCTTCGCGTGCACTGGCCAGTTCGGCACGAGGAAATCGCGCGTCATCTGCGCGACGGGCGGATGGATCGACACGAGCACCGGCACCAGCAGCAGGCTCAGCACGCACAGCCCGATCGCAAACCGCTCGAAGCGCCTGAAATCGCCGGTACTCACCGCGGCCATCGTCAGCGCGGCGGCCACGCACACGCCGGCCACCTTAGGCAATCCGAAGAAATCCAGCACGAACGTGATGCCGATGAACTCGGTGACGATCGTCAACGCATTGAGCAGGAACAGGTCGATCACGCTGAACGCGCCCCAGAACTTGCCGAAGCGCTCGAAGATCAGGCGTGCATGGCCGACGCCCGTGACCGCGCCGAGGCGCAGCACCATTTCCTGGTTCACGTACAGCACGGGCACGAGCAGCAGCAGCGTCCACAGCAGCGTCGTGCCGTAGTTCTGGCCGGCCTGCGTATAGGTGCCGAATGCGCCTGCGTCGTTGTCGCCGACCATCACGATGAGGCCCGGGCCGATGATCGCGAGCAGCGTTCGCAGCCGCGCCCACCACGTGCCGCGCGCGGCGGTGTCGTGATGCGCGATCGTGCCGAGCGCGCCGCGGATGTCGCCGACATGGGCTTCGTCGAGCACGGCGCTGCGTTCCGCGACGATCGGTGGAGAGACGTTGGATGGCGTGGACATGATGTGTTCCGTACGGCTAATGGTTATCCGATGAGCGTGTGACCTTGGGATGCGTACGCGGGGCTTGCCCGCAGGCAGCCGCGCGTGCGCATGCCGAGGCGCGCTCGGCGCTTCTTCAGTGGCGAATCAACGATTTCAGCTGGTTCAGCAGGCGGGAGAACACCCGCGGACGGGCATCGAGCGTCAGCATCGCGTCGTAATGGTTGCGCGATTCCGCGACGTGCGGCAGGTTCGACAGCAGAAGGCCGAAGTTCATGGTCTGGCTCCGTGCGGTGACGGCGGGCGTGCCGGCCGCGTGGTGGGCGCGGGGCCAGTCCGGGGGCCTGAACGACGTGTCAGGCTAGTCGGCCGGAGTGTCCCTGCGACCCGGGTTCGAAAGGGTCGGTGCGTGCAACGGGCATAAGGGACAACTGTCACTGTCGTTCATGGCGGCTCCTGTGCTGTGTTCCGGGGAACACGATTGACCGCCGTCCGGCTTGCGGGCCGGCATTCGCGAGCCTGAACAAGGCGTGCGCGAACGCGGCCGCCTGCCAGGCGGCGGTGAAACCGGGCAACGCATGCGAAAACGCATCACGCTAACCGGCGCGAATCAGGGTGCACGTAGGGAGTTGCTGCGGAATACTGCTGCGCGCACCGTTTGCCGGGGGGACAAACGGCGGCTTCGAAGAGGCGCGGACGTCGGTCGCTCAGGCGGAAATTTCGTTCGAAGATCGACTACTGCAGGCGTCCAAGGCGGCGGCCCCAAGAGTGAAGATGCGGAATTTTATGAACCGCCCGAAAGTGAAGTCAACCCCTCCAAACCCCATTTCCCGAAATAAACTTCCCGCTTTGCGGCGCTGAAAGATTTGCCCTTGAAATGACGTACCGAAACCTTTCAGCACGTCACGAAGCGGTCACGCGTCGATGCGTGCGAACAACGGCGGGCGCCCCGCCAAGCGCGCTGTTCGTGCCACCAGGTGCGCTGCGACTCGCACACCACACGCATCGTCTTTCGTGCGATTTTTACTTGCACCGCAGCAAAAGTCACGACTACAATCCGCCCCAATTCATCAAGGGAATCCCTCCATGGACACATGCTCTAGTTGCAGTTCGATGCCGGTCCAGGCCGGCCAAGCCATCGCGAGATAGCAGCCAGACGCATGTCTTTCGCCGCTAACTCGCATTCGTCGGGTTAGCGCGCTTCCTCCCGGGCCGGCCATCGCCGGTTCATCAGCCGCACGCTCCGTTATGTTCCAACCTCCGATCGCAGGCCGCGTCATGCGCCCGCGCTCGATCACGTCGTCCGGCATCCGCCGGACCGGACGGAGGCAGCGTCATGTTCATTCAATCGTTCGCGGTCAGACTCAAGCGCATCGTGCACGTCGCGTGCAACCGCTCGTTCGGTTCCGGCCTCTCGCCGCTCGCCCATGCGTTCGGCAACTGGCGCGGCGCGGCACTCGCCCACGTGCCGGCGGCACCGCGCCCGCTCGACTGCATACTGGCCCCCGTGATGGCGGCCGCGGTCGCGCTCGCCGCGCTGCTATGCTCGGCTGCTTCGCGCCTCGGCTTCGCGCAGGTGTGGCGCGTAGGCGGCTGGTTGCCGTAAGCCCTCGGCGCGCGGTGGCGCCACGCGCCATGTGCCGCCGCGCGATCGCCTCGCCACGCTTCCCGCATCGCATCTTCTTTTCTTCAGTCTATCTAATCAAATCGCCAACGGAATCCGCATGAAGAACCATCTCGAACCCGTTCCGCGCAAGCCGCGCGTCAATGCGCTCGCCACGCTGCTGCTGTCGCTCGCCGCCGCGCCCGCGTTCGCGCAATCGGCGCTGCCGGCCGCGGCCGAACCGGCGGCCGGCGCGAGCGACGCCGCCGCGCCCGCACCACCGGCCGCCGACGCCGCCGCGCCCGCTCCCACCGGCTTCTGGGAGCGCTCGAACCTGCTCGGCAACATGGGCGGCCTGCGCGACCTGCTCGACGATCACGGCGTCACGCTGAGCCTGCAGGAAACCAGCGAGTACCTGTACAACACGTCCGGTGGCACGAAGCGCGGCGGCGCCTACCAGGGGCTCACGCAATTCGGCTTCAACGTCGACACCGGCAAGGCGATCGGTCTGCCGGGCGGCACGTTCAACGTGTCGGCGCTGCAGATCCACGGCACCAACGCCACGCAGCGCTACCTGCAGACGCTGCAGACCGCGACCGGCATCGAGGCGAATTCGACCACGCGCCTGTGGGAGCTCTGGTACCAGCAGTCGTTGCTCGACGGCAAGGTCGACGTGAAGGTCGGCCAGCAGAGCGTCGACCAGGAGTTCATGGTGAGCCAGAACGCGGCGACCTTCATGAACGCCACGTTCGGCTGGCCCGTGCTGCCTTCCACCGACCTGCCGGCCGGCGGCCCCGCGTATCCGCTGTCGTCGCTCGGCGTGCGGCTGCGCGTGAAGCCGGCCGACGCATGGACCGCGATGGTGGGCGTATTCGACGGCAACCCGGCCGGTCGCACCGACGGCGACGCGCAGGTGCTGAACGCGCACGGCACCAACTTCAACCTGCGCAGCGGCGCGTTCGTGATCGGCGAAGTGCAGTACGCGCTGAACGCGCCGCCGGCCGACCCGAAGGCGCCGCAACCGGCCGGCCTGCCGGGCACCTACAAGCTCGGCTTCTGGTATCAGTCGCAGCATGCGAACGATCCGCGCTACGGCACCGACGGCCTGTCGCTCGCGAATCCGGCGAGCAACGGCATGCCGGCCACACACCGCGGCAACTACGGGTTCTATGCGGTCGCGGACCAGATGGTATGGCGGCCGTCGGACGACAGCCCGCGCTCGGTCGGCGTGTTCGCGCGCGTGATGGGCGCGCCGGGCGATCGCAATATCGTCGATTTCGCCGCCAATGCAGGCGTGACGCTGAAGGCGCCGTTCAAGGGGCGCGACAACGACGTCGCGGGCCTCGCGGTCGGCTACGCGAAGATCGGCTCGCATGCGCGTGGCCTGGACGGCGACACCGGCACCTACACGACGCCCGGTTATCCGGTGCGCCGGGCGGAGACGGTCGTCGAGGCGACCTACCAGTACCAGGTCGCGCCGTGGTGGCAACTGCAGGCCGACCTGCAGCACTTCTTCCGCCCGGGCGGCGGCATCCCGAACCCGAACGCGGCGGGTGCGCGCATCGGCGACGAAACGGTGGTCGGCGTGCGCACGACGATCACGTTCTGACACAAGCCGCGTGCGAAAGCGGAAACGAAAACGGGCCGGACGGCCGCTTGCGCGACAGTCCGGCCCGTGCGTTCGTTTGCAGCGCGCGGTGCGCCGCCGTGCATCACTCGCCGCGCGTCACTCGCCGTACAGCCCGAGCAGTTTCAGCGTGACGCCGTTGGTCCAGCCGAAGCCGTCCTGCAGCGGATATTCGCCGCCACCGCCGCCGCCCGTGCCCGAGCCTTCGACCACGTACTTCTCGACGAGCTTGCCTTCGGTTGCATACACATGCTTCACGTCGGACAGGAAACGCGTGCCGATGTCCTTCGCGAGCGCCGGTTCACCATAACGACGCAGCCCGTCGATCGCGATCCACTGCAGCGGCGCCCAGCCGTTCGGCGCGTCCCACTGCTGGCCCGTATTCTCGGTCGTCGTCGCGAGGCCGCCCGGTTTCAGCAGCGTCTTGCGCACCTCGCGCGCGGTCGCCTTCGCACGCTCGGGCCATGCGACGCCCGCGAACAGCGGATACAGCGCGGCCGCCGTCACGCCGTCGCGCGGCTTGCGCAACTGCCAGTCGTAGTCGCCGTAGTAGCCGCGGCGGTTCCACAAATAGTGGTTGATCGCGGCCGCACGCCGCGCCGCGCGCCCCGCGAAGTCGGTCACGCACGCGACGTCGCGCGTGACCGCGCAGCCCTTCACGATCGTCGTCTCGAGACGGAACATCAGGCTGTTCAGGTCGACCGGCACGATCGACGTCGTGCGGATCGTCGCGAGCGTCTTGCCGTCGCCGAACCAGCGCGAGCTGTAGTCCCAGCCGCTTTCGGCGCCCGCGCGCAGGTCGCGGTACACGTCACTCGCCGGACGGCCGGGCGCGGACTTCGCGGTCGTCACGTCCTCCAGATACGACTCGTCGCGCGGCGTGTCGCTCGCATCCCAGTAGCGGTTCAGCACCGCGCCGTCGGGCATCGCGACCACGTTGCGCGCGGCCTGCCCGCGCGGCGTCGTGGTTTCGCCCTGCATCCAGTACGCATGCTCCTTGCGCAGTTGGGGCAGGTATTTCTGGTAGACCTTGTCGCCTTCGGCCTGCGCGGCGAGCGTAACCATGTACGCGAAGAACGGCGGCTGCGACCGGCTCGCGTAGTACGTGCGGTTGCCGTTCGGGATGTGCCCGATCGTGTCGATCAGGTGCGCGAAGTTGTCGAGCATGTCGTCGACGAGATCCTCGCGCCCCGACACCTGCAGCCCGAGCATCGTGAAATAGGTATCCCAGTAGTAGCCTTCGCGGAAGCGGCCACCCGGCACGACGTACGGCTTCGGCAGCGGAATCAGCGAACTGTACGGCGGCACCGTTGCGCTCGTGCGCGTGAGCTGCGGCCACAGCCAGTCGATGTGCTGGCGCAGCGTCTGGTTCGGCGGCGGCGTCACGCCGCCTTCCGGGGGCGGCGTGAAGTGCTGGCCGACGAACGTCTTCAGCGAGAAGCCCGGCTGCGATTTCTGTTGCTGATACAACTGCACGATCGTCGCGGGATCGGTATCGGGCGTCGCGTCGACGAAGGTCTTCTGGTCGGGATAGATCTGCGCGGTCTGCACCGCGACGAACAGGTCGCCGTAGAGCTGGCTCGGCGGCGGCAGCAGCGTGCCCGACGCGGGGCCGGCAATCGCGGCCGCGGTCGGCACGGCCGACTGGCTGGCCGCCTGAGCGGCGGCCTGGTTCGCATTGTCGGCTTGCGCGGCGCAGCCGGCGACGGCGAGATACGCAACGGCCAGTGCGGCGGCCCAGCGCAGATGCGGCGCGGGCGGTGCATGACGCGTTGCATGATGAGGCGAGAAGCGACGTGAGAAGCGAGATGCAATCGATGCGGCACGACGTGACGTCATGACGTGTCCCCTCCTTTCGATGGTGAGTGGCTCGGCACGAGGTCTCGTTCGCGCGCGCGCTCGTCTCGATGGCCCTCGATCGATGCGCGTCATGTGTTGTGTTGCGATTGGGCCCGACTGTCGCACGAAACGTGCGCATCAAGCAAGTTTCGATTCTCGCGACTCACGCAGATAACCGCGCACGGCCCGCCACGCACGCGCTTCGAGCGCATCCGCATCGGTTTCGCCGCGCGCACCCGCCGCATCGACGATCCCTTTCACGATCGCGAGCAGATCGTGCGCGACGACCTCGGGCCCGACGACGCGCGGCGCATCGCGCAGGCCGAGCGCATGCAGCAGCGTCGATCGAATACGATCCGCGACGCGCTCGGTGCGCACACCGAGCGGCAGCCGCGCCTCTTCGAAATCGATCAGCCGCGCGAGCACGGGCCGGCGCATCTGGTGCGTGACGGCCGCACGCACCAGCGCGCGCAGCACGTCGTCGCACGACGACAGCGCGGCCGCCCGCTCGACATCGTCGAGCAGATGCGCACTCTCGCGCTCGGCGAGCGCGGCAGTCAGCGCATCGCGATTCGGGAAGTATTGATAGAGCGAGCCGATGCTCACGCCAGCCAGCGCCGCAACCGCGTTCGTCGTGTAACCGTCGAAGCCGTCGCGCTCCAGAATGCGAGCGGCGGCCTCGACGATTGCGTCGACGGTGGCAACCGAACGGCGCTGACGCGGCGCCTTGCGGGGCGAAAGCGGAATTCGCGAAGACGATTCGGGCATGGCTGGAATGCGAGTTTCAAATGTGAGCAAACGCTCATATTCTAGAAATGCCTTTCCACTCCGTCAAAAGGAATCCACATGACCCAGCAAACCTCGACCCCGCTCACCGTGTTCATGCTCGTCAAAACGCGTCCCGAATGGCTCGGCTTCCCGGTGCCCGAGCGCTTCCGGCTGCTGCGCGAACACATCGAGCCGATCCTGAAAACGCATGGCGAACGCGTATCGCTGCGCTTCTACGACACCGAGTTCTACTCGGCACGCGTGACCGACGTGTGGGTCTGGGACGCACACGATCGCCACGCGTACGAGCTCGTGGTCGAGGCGCTGCGCGAGACGCCGTTCTGGGATCGCTACTTCGACATCGTCGAGATCCTGCCGGGCGTCGAGAACGCGTATGCGTCCAACTACGGCGAGGCCGCGCTGTCCGCCGGCTAAGCGGTTGGCCGCACGCAAACGCGGCGCAGGCGTCACGATTGCGCAGTCGTTCTTTCCGGTCCCGCGCCGGGAAGGACGACTGTTGCAACATGCGGAACAAGTGTTGTCGTGCGTGACGCATCGGCAACAATGTGGGCATAATGACGTCTTTACCGCGCGCCCAGCCCATGTCGCCCGTCTTTCTAGCACCGCTCATCGTTGCCTGTGCGTTGTTCATGGAAAGCGTCGACGCGAACATCATCGTCACCGCGCTGCCCGCGATGGCAAGGGACTTCGGGCACAACCCCGTCACGCTGAACGTTGCGATCACGGCCTACGTGGTCGGGCTCGGCGTGTTCATCCCGATCTGCGGCTGGCTCGCCGACCGCTTCGGCGCACGCTCCGTCTTCCGTACGGCAATCGGCATCTTCGTCGTCGGCTCGCTGATGTGCGCGGCCTCCGGTTCCCTCGGCGTGCTCACGTTCGCGCGCTTCATCCAAGGCGTCGGCGGCGCGATGATGGTGCCCGTCGGCCGCATCATCATCTTCCGCGCGGTGCCGCGCTCGGATCTCGTGCGCGCGATGAACTACCTCGCGATTCCCGCGTTGTTCGGGCCCACGGTCGGGCCGCTCGTCGGCGGCTTCATCACGACCTACCTGCACTGGCGGATGATCTTCTTCATCAACGTGCCGATCGGCATCTACGGGATCTATCTCGCGAGCAAGCACATCGCGAACACGCACGAGCCCGATCCGGGCCCGCTCGACTGGTTCGGCTTCCTGCTGTCGGCAAGCGGCGCCGCGTTGCTGCTGATGGGCCTTACGCTGCTCGACGGCTCGCTCACCTCGCGCTCGAACGCGATCGTCATGTGCGTGGCCGGCACCGTGCTGCTCGCGCTCTACGTGCCGTACGCGCGCCGCAAGGAGCGCCCGGTGCTCGACCTCAGTTTTCTGAAGATCCCGACCTACCACGCGAGCGTCGTCGGCGGGTCGCTGTTCCGCATCGGCCTCGGCGCGGTGCCGTTCCTGCTGCCGCTCGCGCTGCAGGAAGGGCTCGGCATGAGCGCGTTCCATTCGGGGCTCATCACGTGCGCGTCCGCGCTCGGCGGCGCGATGAGCCGCTCGACGGCCACGCATACGCTGCGCCGCTTCGGCTTTCGCACGGTGCTGATCTACAACGCGGCATTCGCGGGGCTCGCGATCGCCGCCTATGGCGTGTTCCATCCCGGCATGGCGACCTGGGCGATCTGGCTGATCGTGCTCGTCGGCGGCATCTTCCCCGCGCTGCAGTTCACGAGCCTGAACTCGATGATCTACGCGGACATCTCGCCGCGCGACGCGGGGCGCGCCACGAGCCTCGGCAGCGTGGTGCAGCAGATGTCGCTCGGGCTCGGCGTGACGGTGGCCGGCATCGTGCTGCACGTGTCGCACTGGCTGCAGGGCCACCAGACGATGGTGTGGTCGGATTTCTGGCCCGCGTTCGTCGTGGTCGGGCTGTGCTCGTTCGCATCGATTCCGATCACGCGGCGGCTGCCGCCCGGCGCCGGCGACGAAGTCGCGCGCGGCAAGCGGCAATAAGTGGCAACAAGCGGCAAGCATTTCGGCTCGCCGCGTTGCGGCGCGGCAAAACGCGACGATCTGTCCCGCGCGCTGCGGCCCGGAGAGGCGAGTACCGCGGCATGACACGTCGCGCGGCAGCCGGCGAAAAACCGGAAAAACAAAAAAATCAGCGGACATCCACACGGGGCCGGTGCACAGCCGCATGGATGTCCGCTCAGGGCTCCGGGTCTCCCGATGGGGGTTGAGAATCCCGGATTCGCTTCCTGCGTGCCATGGACATATGTGCGTCGGAAGCGGAATCGTTGCGCGCACTTGTCGTCGCGCCATGCTCTGCACTATAGGGAAACTTGCGAAACGCATCTGTCAAGCATTGTCAGACGCGTTGCATCGGCGCGTCGCACGCACGCGCCGCTTTCGCGCTAAAGTGGTCGCCGACCGCCACCCTCACCCGCCCTTCCGATGCTTAAGCTCTCGCCCGCCGCCGCCCGCGCGCTGCATCTCGCCGCGCAGGGCCTGCTGACGCCGCCCCGCCGCAAGGCAACCAAGGCCGACGTGCTCGACACGATCCGCCGGATGGCGCAGTTGCAGATCGACACCATTCATGTCGTCGCGCGCAGCCCGTATCTCGTGCTGTTCAGCCGCCTCGGCGATTTCTCGCCGCAGTGGCTCGACGAACATCTCGCCGAGGCGCGCCTGTTCGAATACTGGTCGCACGAAGCGTGTTTCCTGCCGATCGAGCAGTTCGGCCTGATGCGCTACAAGATGCTCGATCCGTCGGGGATGGGCTGGAAATACGCGGCCGAGTGGCACGCGCAGAATCGCGACGAGATCGAGCGGCTGCTCGCGCGGATTCGCGACGACGGCCCGGTGCGATCGGCCGATTTCGTCCGGGAAGATGGCGTGAAGGGTAACGGCTGGTGGGACCGCAAGCCCGAGAAGCGTCACCTGGAAGTGCTGTTCACGACGGGCGACCTGATGGTGTCGGAACGCCGCAATTTCCAGCGCGTGTACGACGTGCGCGAACGCGTGCTGCCCGGCTGGGACGACACGCGCGACCTGCCGCCGCGCGAAGCCGTGCTGCCCGCGCTGCTCGACTACACGTGCCGCGCGCTCGGCGTCGTGCGCGCGGACTGGGTGGCTGACTATTACCGGCTGCCGCGCCGTTCGTATCGCGAGGAGCTGGAACGGCTCGCGGATGCGGGCGACCTGATTCCGGTGCAGATCGACGACTGGAAGGAACAGGCTTACGTGCATCGCTCGCTCGACGCATTGCTGGCGGCCGCCGAGGCCGACACGCTGCGCTCGACGGTCACGACGCTGCTGTCGCCGTTCGACCCGGTCGTATGGGACAGGCGGCGCGCATCGACGCTGTTCGGTTTCGACTACACGATCGAGTGCTATACGCCCGGGCACAAACGGCGCTACGGCTATTTCTGCCTGCCCGTGCTGCATCGCGGCCGGCTGGTCGGCCGCGTCGACGCGAAAGCGCATCGCACGCTCGGCACGTTCGAACTGAAGGCCGTGCATGTCGAGCCGGGCGTGCGGTTCGGCACGGGGCTCGCGGCCGACGTCGCGAAGGCCGTGAAGAAGCTCGCGGCGTGGCACGGCACGCCGGAGGTCGCGGTTGCGCACGCGCCGCCGGCCCTCGTGCAGGCATTCGCGCAAACCTGACGCCGCATGCCGCCGGCACGCTAGCCGAGCATGTGCATGCCGGCGTCGATATAGTGCGTGCCGCCCGTGATCGCCCGTGCGCCGTCGCTCGCAAGGAACGCGCAGAACGCGCCGACGTCGTCGATGTCCAGCGCGTGATGCAGCGGCGCCCGGCGCGCGGTGTCGTCGAGCAGGCGGTCGAAGTCCGGCAGGCCCGATGCCGCGCGCGTCGGCAGCGCGCCCGGCGAAATCGCGTTGACCCGAATGCCCGTGCCGCCGAGTTCGGCCGCCAGGTACCGCACGCTCGATTCGAGCGCGGCCTTGACCGGCCCCATCACCCCGTAGTTCGCGACGACCTGCTCCGCGCCGAGATAGCTCATCGCCATCAGGCTCCCGCCCTGCGTCATCAGCGGCTCGGCGAGCCTCGCCATCCGGATGAACGAATGGCACGAGGTATCCATCGCCAACGCAAAACCTTCCGGCGAGCTGTCGACGACGCGGCCGTGCAGATCGGCCTTCGGTGCATACGCGACCGAATGCAGCACGAAGTCGATCGCGCCCCATTGCGTCGCGATCGCGTCGAACACCGCCGCCATCTGGTCGGGCCGCCCGACGTCGAGCGGCATCCGGATCGGCGCGTCGAGTTGCGCGAACAGCGGCTCGACGTGCGGCAAGGTCTTCTCCGACTGCCAGGTCACCGCGAGCGTGGCGCCCGCCCGGCAAAACGCGCGCGCGCATCCCCACGCGATGCTCTGCTCGTTCGCAATGCCGACGACGAGCCCCCGCTTGTGTCGCAACGTCATGTCGCCCCCTGTCGATCCGCGCCGGCCTAGCGCTGCGCCGCGATCCAGCGCGCGATGTCCGGCCACACCGTCTTCAGCGTGCGCGACCCCATGAACAGGCCGATATGACCGCCCGGCACGAGTCGGCTCACGATCCCCGACGCGGGCGTCCCGAGACGGTCGCGCGCCCCGAACACCTGCTCCGGCGTCGTGATGTCGTCGGTCTCGCCCGCGAGCAGATAGGCCGGGCACGCGACGTCCTTCAGGTCGAGCGTGCGCCCGAGCGCGACGAACGTACCCTTCGCGAGCCGGTTCTCCTTGAAGATCTGCACGATCGCCTGCAGGTACCAGCGTCCCGGCAGGTCGATCGGGCTTTCGTACCAGTTCGCGAACACCTCGCGCTTGCGCAGGTATTCGGGATCGTCGAGATGCTCGTACAGGTCGACGTGCTCGGCGAGATAGTGCTGATCGGGATGCATGTTCTTCCAGCCGCGCAGCATGAAGCGCCCGCGCATCAGCCCGCCGCCCATCGCCACGAGTTCCTCGTAGAACGACGTCGGATACGTATGCACCATCCGCTTGATCGGGCCGTCGCCCGCGTCGGTGTCGATCGGCGAGCCCGCCAGCACGAGGCTCGCGACCTTGTGCGGGAAACGCGCCGCATACATCGCGGACATCCAGCCGCCCTGGCACAGCCCGACGAGATTCACGCGGCCGCCGAGCTCGTCGACACACACGTTCAGCTCGGCCAGATACTGGTCGATCTCGAGGTCCTTCATGTCCTCGGTGGCCGAGCGCCAGTCGGTCAGGTACAGACGCGTCACGCCGTGCTCGCGCAGCGTCTGCATCAGGCTCTGCCCCGGCTGGTAGTCGGCGATCATCGCGCTGTGCCCCGCGTACGGCGCATCGACGATCGTCGGCAGCCCGTGCGCCTGGGCGGCCGAATAATCGCGAAACGTCATCGTCCGCAGTTCCAGCAACGGCCGGTTCGCCGATGCCAGCGCCGGATGCGCTTCGAAATGCAGCTTCTCCTCTTCCGCGAGGAAGCGGAGATTGCGCGCGGCGATCTCGGAACCGGCCGCGAACATCGCCGTGGCGGCGGCCATCGGCCAGAACATCGGCAGCGCGGGGGTGCTGACGGCAGGGGAAGACGTGTCGCGTGCTGTCATCGAAGGTTTCACAGGGTCGGATACGGCGTGGAAGGGATCGCGTCGTCCAGCACGCGGCGCGTGTGCCGCGCGATCATCAGGTTCTCGTCGGTCGGGATCACGCGCACCGTCACGCGCGACGCGTCGCTCGAAATCACCGGCAGGCCGGCGGCGTTCGCCGCGTCGTCGAGCGCGATGCCGAGCCACGCCGCGCGACTGCAGATCCGTTCACGCACGCGCGGCGCGTGCTCGCCGATGCCCGCCGTGAACACGAGCGTGTCGAGACCGCCGAGCACGCCGGCCAGCGCGGCGAGTTCGCGAGCCGCGCGGTACGCGAACAGCTCGACCGCGTGCGCGGCCGACGGCGCGTCGCTCGCGAGCAGCGTGCGCATGTCGCTCGACACGCCGGACACGCCGAGCAAGCCCGATTCCTCGTAGATCAGATGCTCGACCTCGTCGAGCGAGCGGCCCTCGTGACGCTGCAGGTACAGGATCACGCCCGGGTCCAGCGCGCCCGTGCGCGTGCCCATCGGCAGCCCGTCCACGGCCGTGAACCCCATCGTCGTCGCCACGCTGCGGCCGTTCGCGAGCGCGCACAGGCTCGCGCCGTTGCCGAGGTGCGCGACGACGGTCCGGCGCTGCGCCCACGACGGATCGAGCGCCGCGAGTGCCGTCGCGATGTATTCGTACGACAGCCCGTGGAAACCGTAGCGCACGATCCCTTGCTCGGTCAGCGCGCGCGGCAACGCAAACTCCCGTTCGAGTGCCGGCACCGTCGAATGGAACGCCGTGTCGAAACACGCGACCTGCGGCAGGTTCGGCGCGACCGCGGTGACCGCGCGGATCGCGTCGACGTGATGCGGCTGGTGCAGCGGCGCGAGCGGCGAAAGCGACGCTATTGCATCGAGCACGCGCGTGTCGATCCGCACCGGCGCGGTGAAATACGGACCGCCGTGCACGACCCGGTGCCCGACGCCGTCGAACGCGGCCTCCCGCCCGACGTGAGCCGCGAACCACGCGTGCAGCGCTTCGATCGCGCCTTGGTGCCCCGGTCGCGCGACGGGGCTGTCGGCAAGCGTCGCGCCGTGTGCGTCGGCCACGAACAGATGCGGGGCGCCATGCAGGTTCTCGACCTGCCCGTGCAGGCCCGCATCGAGCGAGCGATCCGCGCGCGTGTCGTAGACCGAGAACTTGAGGCTCGACGAGCCGGCATTGAGTACCAGAACGGGATGCCGCATCGCAACCCCGTCAGTGGGCGTCGGCCGCAACGGCCGATGCGGCCGCGAGCGCCGCCGTGGTGCGCGCCGCCTCCGCGACGAGCGCCGCGACCGCGCAGCTCGCCAGGCGCGTGCGTTCGCTGTCGGCGCGACTCGTCAGGATCACCGGCACGCGCGCGCCGAGCACGATGCCGGCCGCATCGGCGTTCGCCAGGAACGTCAGCTCCTTCGCGAGCATGTTGCCCGCCTCGAGGTCGGGCGCGAGCAGGATGTCCGCGTCGCCCGCGACCGCCGAACCGAGATGCTTGAGCCGCGCGGCTTCGGGGCTGATCGCGTTGTCCAGCGCGAGCGGCCCGTCGAGCAGCGCGCCGGTGATCTGGCCGCGCTCGGCCATCTTGCACAGCGCGGCCGCGTCGAGCGTCGACGGCAGCTTCGAGCTGACCGTTTCGATCGCCGACAGAATCGCGACCTTCGGCTGCCCGATGCCGAGCGCGTGCGCGAGATCGATCGCGTTTTGCACGATGTCGGCCTTCTGCTCGAGCGTCGGACGGATGTTGACCGCCGCATCGGTGATGAACAACGGCTTGTGGTAAGTCGGCACGTCCATGATGAATACGTGGCTCAGGCGCCGCCCGGTGCGCAGCCCCGTATCGACGCGCACCACTTCCTCCAGCAACTCGTCGGTATGCAGGCTGCCCTTCATCAGCGCCTGCGCGTCGCCCGAACGCACCAGCTCGACGGCGCGCGCGGCCGACGCGTGGCTGTGCGGCGCATCGACGAGCCGATAGCCGGACAGGTCGATGCCGAGCGTCGCGGCAAGCGCCGTGATGCGCGCCGTCGGTCCGACCAGGATGGGCACGACGATACCGGCCCGCGCGGCGGCGACGGCCGCGCACAGCGATACCTCGTCGCAGGGGTGCGCGACCGCGACCGTCACCGGGCGTAGCGAGCGGCAACGCGCAATCAGCGCGTCGTACTTCTGGTGCTGGCGGATATCGGTCATCGAATACCCCTTCGCGAGGATTACATGAACGGATTCTGGTGCGAGACCGGGCGAAATCGTTTGACCCTCGTCAATCGTTTCAGGTGAAGTCCCGATAGCATGAAACCACATGATGACATCCGGATGGCCGCGGCGCCCCCCCTGACATGCACATACGCGAAATCCGCTCGAAGATCGCCAGTACGTCGTCCACGCGCACGATCACCAAGGCGATGGAAATGATGGCGCGCACCAAGATGGCGAACGCGCAGCGACGCGCCCGCGAGTTCCGCCCGTATGCGGCGCGCATCGGGGCGATGGCCGAACGCGTGCTGCGCGACCGGCCCGACCACGCGTCGGCACTGATGGCACGGCGCGATCCCGTACGCCGCGTCGGCCTGATCGTCGTCAGCACCGATCGCGGGCTGTGCGGCCCGCTCAATGCGCGGTTGCTCGTCGCATGCGTGGATGCGCTCGAACGCTGGGATCGGGCCGGCGTCACGTGCGAACTGAGCGTGATCGGTGCGCGCGGCATCGCGCCGCTGATGCGCCACGGCGCGACCATCACGGCGCGCGCGAGCGGCCTGGCCGCCGAGCCCCACTTCGACCAGTTGCTCGGCGCGCTGCTCGTGCCGCTGACCGCGTTCGTCAACGGCGAGCTCGACGAAGTGCACGTCGCCTACAACCGGCTGACGAGTCCGCTCGCGTACGAACCGCGTATCGATGCGATGCTGCCGATCGCGAGGATCGACACCGGCGCGCCGGCCGAAGGCGCGGCGGCATCCGACTATCTTTACGAGCCCGCGCCCAAACCGGTCGTGGACACGTTGCTGCTGCGCTACGTCGAGGCAACGCTCTATCAGGCGGTCGTCGAGAACTATGCGTGCGAGCAATGCGCGCGGATGTTCAGCATGCAGACCGCGACGGACAACGCCGACCGCGTGCTGCGCGAACTGCGGCACCTGTACCAGAAGACGCGGCAGGCGCAGATCACCACCGAGCTGTGCGAAATCGTCGCCGGCGCGGCGGCGGTCTGAAGGGGAGGCGCGCATGACGACGTCGATGAGGGTCGACATCCTGAGCGTCGAAGCGGTGCTGTATGCCGGCGACGCGCATTTCGTCGTCGTCCCGGGCGAAAGCGGGGAACTGGGGATCTACCCGCACCACGCGCCGCTGCTCACGCGGATCCGGCCCGGCGTCGTGACGCTCGTCGACGCGCCGACCGGCGAGCATCGCCGCCTGCTCGTCGCGGGCGGCGTGCTGGAGGTCGGCCGCGACGGCGTGACGCTGATCGCCGATCACGCGCTGCGCACGCCCGAACTCGACGATCTGCGCGCACGCGAGGCGCGGCATGCGGCCGACGACTGGCGCCGGCGCTACGCGCACGAAAACCGGCGCGCGTTCGATTTCGCGTCGGCCCGCGCGGAACTGATGGATGAAATCCGGCGCTTCTTCACGATGGCGCTGCGGCAACAGACGCAGCACGACAACCCGGGCGGCGCCGGCTAGACGTCGGCTCCGGTGTTGCCCGCTCAGTCGCGCAGCTTGCGAAAACGCGGCGTGCCGTCTTCAAGGTTGCCGTTGAACATCGCTTCCGGCCGCACCCACAGGCCGCGCGCATGCGGCCACAGATGCTCGTACACGACCACCGATTCCTCGGTTTCGGAATGGCGGGCGACGCCGATATAGCGGTACAGACCACCCTTGTAGTGGCGATGCGTCGCGAGTTGTTCGGCTTCCTGTTCGGTCATGATGGGCTTCTCTTCGGCAAAAACGGAAAGCGCGTATTGTATGCGCTGCGCCGCGCGTCAGCGTTTCGCATAGATGTCGGGACGGCGAATCTCCATCAACCGCTCGGGATTCGCGGACGGCCCGAAGCCGACCGGCCGGTACAGCTCGTGCGCGTCGGTCGTCACGAGCATGATGCGGCGCAGGCGCTGCACCATCTCCTGCGCGAATACGTGATCGATCAGCGCACGGCCGTAGCCGTTGCCGCGTTCGGCCGGCAGCACGAACACGTCGCACAGGTACGCGAACGTCGCGTGATCGGTGACGAGCCGTGCGAATCCGACGAGCCGGTCGCCGACATAGGCACCGAAGCACAGCGAACCCTCGATCGCACGCTCGACCACGTCGCGCGGAATGCCCTGCGACCAGTATGCGTCGCGATGCAGGAAGTCGAAGATCGCGTCGATGTCGAGTTCGCGCTTGTCGGTGGAAAATCTCAGCGCGGCAGGGATGGCAGCGGGCACGTCTGTTCTCCGGTGGGGGGCGGAAGGCGGAGCATCGACGATACCGCGCTGTGCGGCGGGCTACAAGGGACGCCTGCCGGATGCGGCTCGACGGGGTGCGTGCCCTCCCCGCGGCAATCTGAAGACCGTCATCGACCAGGTTGTCGACGATGCGGACGTGACGCTCATCACCCGCCGCGATGCACCGAACGCCGTCATCCTGTCGCAGGACTCTACGACAGCCTGATGGAGACGGTTCACTTGCTGCGCGCGCCGGCCGGCAATGCGCGTTGCACTCGCCCGCTTACCCGCACACGCATTTCGGTGGATGATGTAGCCCGTGCCTGCCTTCTACAACCGCGCATGCTCCCGACGACCGACTGGAAGGTGACGCCCGACGCGCAACCGTGCAGGCGACGGGCCCCGATTCGGTGACAATGTCGCGTGCTCAACAAACCCGTCACATCGCGTCATGCCCTACCGCCTCATCGCATTCGACTTCGACGGCACGCTCGCCGATTCGCTCGACAGCTTTCTCGCGGCGCTGTCGGAAGCGTCGCGCCTGCACGGCTTTCGCGACGCCACGCCCGAGCTGCGCCCGACGCTGCGCGGCATGTCGGCGCGCGACATCATCCGTGCGCTCGACGTGCCGATGTGGAAAGTGCCGCGCGTGACGATCGACATGCGCCGCCTGATGAAGCCGCGCGTCGCGCAAGTGATGCTGTTCCCCGGCGTCGACGACACGTTCGACGCACTCGCCGCGCGCGGCATCCGCATCGCGATCGCCACGTCGAATAGCGAGGACATCGTGCGCGACCGGCTCGGCCCGCGCGCCAGCGGCCGCGTCGACACCTTTGCGTGCGGCATTCCGCTGTTCGGCAAGGCACGGCGCCTGCGCGCGCTCGTTCGCGAGGCCGGCGTGCGCGCCGATGAAGTGCTGTATGTCGGCGACGAAATCCGCGATGCCGACGCGGCGCGACGCGCGCACATCGCATTCCAGGGCGTCGCGTGGGGCTACACCTCACCCGACGCGTTGCAGGCGCATTGCGCGACGCCGTTGCTGCCGCGCCTCGATGCACTGCTCGATCGCGTATGACGCATTCAAGCGCATCGCACGCGCAAGTCGTCACGTCGCTCGGCGCGCACGACACGGCAACAGCGGCACGACGATGAAATGCAGATGACACGCACGCGCATCCCGCACTACGCACACTCGCAAAAATTGCCGCCGCCACGCGTACACCAGGTACGCAATACCGGTACGCGCACCTGCTCATCGATGCGTCTTACCAACCGTTACACAAACCACAGCACGGTTGCACCTGCTACCCGACCGCTCTCCTAGAATCAGTCGGGCCGGGAAACACTTCGACCGGCGCCGCGGCAGAGCGGCGGTCGAATCCGGCCCGGGCGCGCCCGGTCTCTCGCACAGCTACGGATCACGTCATCCGTTTTTTAACCAGAGCCCCGATCGAAAGGAGGTCCCATGAACCGCTTTCCCCACATCTCGCGCCTTGCCTTGTCTGCCGCTGGCCTGCTTCTCGTCGCCGTGACGGCGACCGCGCAAACCGCGCAACCGGCACCCGCAGCACCCGCAGCACCCGCAGCACCCGCCGCGCCGGCCGCTGCCGCGACGCGCATCCACGAAGCCGACCAGGCTTTCATCACGGATGGCACGAAGACCGTGTCGACGCAGCACGACGCGGCACGGATCGCCGATGCGCGCACGTCGGACAGCCAGGTCAAGGCCTTCGCGCAACGTGTGTCGACCGACGATGAAAAGATCATCCAGGCGATGCGCGCGGCAAGCCCGCGCGGCGTCGACGTGCCGGCCAACGACCCCGACACGACCGTGCTGAACAGCATCAAGAGCCTGCGCGGCGCCGAGTTCGACAAGGCGTATATCGAGCAGGTCGCGCTCGCCGGCCAGCAGAAGACGATCTCGGCCTTCCAGGCCGAAATCGCATCGGGCCGCGACACGAAGCTGAAGGAAGTCGCACGCCAGTCGCTGCCGATCCTGCAGAAGCACTACGCGGATGCACAGAAACTCGCGGAGCGTCACCGCCTCGCATCGGCGCAGTAACGATGCAGCGCCGCGCGTCGTGCGCGGCGCACCGCTTCCCCTGTCGTCGCGCAGCCGCCTCCCCTGCCGGCTGCGCGATGCACGTCTGACCAGCCGCCCCGCGAATACGCGCACCGCACGTCACGCGTTATACGTTACGTCGCGAGCTTCGCCATCAACCGCGCACGCACATCCGGCCATTCTTCGTCGATGATGCTGAAGCGCACCGAATTGCGCTTGCGGCCGTCCGGCATGATCCGTTCGTGACGCACGATCCCTTCCTGCCTGGCGCCGAGCCGCAGAATCGCCGCGCGAGATTTCTCGTTCAGCTCGTCGGTCGTGAACTGCACGCGCACGCAGTGCAGCGTGTCGAACGCATAAGTCAGCAGTAGCCACTTCGCTTCGGTATTCGCGCGCGTGCGCTGCGCCGATTCGCTCAGCCACGTATGGCCGATCTCGAGCTTGCGATTCTTGCGATCGATCTTCCAGAAGCGCGTGCTGCCGATCACGCGGCCCGATGCGCGATCGACGATCGCAAACGGCATCACGGTGCCGGCCGCGCACCCCTGCAATGCCGTGTCGATATACGCGTCGATCGTCTCCACGCCCGGCACGACCGTGACCTTCAGGTTCCACAACTGGCCGTCGGATGCGGCATCGAGCAGCGCATGCCGGTCGGATGCTTCGAGCGGCCGCAGTTCGACGCGCTCGCCGATAAGGGTTGGGGATTCGATGTTAGGCGAAGCGGCGGTCATGACAGGGTTCCGAAAAGTTGGGACGATAGCGGCAAAACGCCCACCATACGGCGCTGTTTAACCGAGGTGTGCGGCCAGCCGGCGGCGGATCGCCTTCGCCTCGCTGCGCAGCGCATCGGCAAACGCATCGACGAGCAGGTTCTTCGGCCGGTGCTCGGGCACGATCATGCTGACCCGATACGGGAACGACCGCGTGAGCGGCCGCACGTGCAGGTCGCGCCCGACGAAATCGAGCGCGGTCAGCGGATTGACGATAGCGGCGCCGAGCCCTTGCCGCACGAACGCGCACACCGACACGGCCGACGGCGTGTCGACCACCGAGCGCGGCGCGACGCCCAACTGCGCAAATGCCTCGTCGATCAGGATGCGATACGGATCGTTCAACGACAGGCTCACGAACGGGCGATCGGCGAGATCCAGCAGATCGATCGCATCCTGCGCGAGCAGCGGATGGCCGTCGGGCAGCACGCACACTTCGTCGACTTCGAGCAGCGGCGTCAGGACGGTGCCGGCCGGCGCGACGTCGTGCTCGGTCAGCCCGAGGTCGTAACGCTGCGCGGTCAGCCACTCCTCGAGCACCGGCGACTCCTGTGTCGCAACCGACACGCTGACGCCCGCGTGAGCCTCGTGAAAGCGCCGGCATGCGCCAGGCAGGATCGCGTGCGAGAACGCCGGCAGCGCGATCACCGAAAGCTGGCCGTCGCGAAACTCGCGCAGGCGCGCGGCCGTCGCCGCGACGCGCTCGAGCCCCACATAGGCGAGCCGCACGTCGTCGAACAGCGTGAGCGCGGCCATCGTCGGCCGCAGCCGGCCATGCGCGCGCTCGAACAGCGCGAAGCCGACGACCTGTTCCATCCGCGCGAGCTCGCGGCTGATCGTCGGTTGCGACGTATAGAGCATCTCGGCCGCGCGCGTCGTGCTGCCGGTGACCATCAGCGCGCGGAAGACCTCGATATGGCGGTGCGTAAGCATGGCCCTTCTATATCAGGAATGAATTGAATGTCGATAAACAGGCATTTTACTGTATAGCCGAACTGGCGCATCATTCACGCTATCCGTTCATTCGATCCGATTCATCCGCCATGTCCCTCGATTCCCGCCAGCTCGCGACGCTCGCGCAGCAATACGGCACCCCGCTGTGGGTGTACGACGCCGACGTCATCCGCGACCGCATCGCCCAACTGCGCCAGTTCGACGTGATCCGCTACGCGCAGAAGGCGAATTCGAACGTCCATATCCTGAAGCTGATGCGCGAA
Source organism: Burkholderia sp. JP2-270 (assembly GCF_003233675.1). NCBI lineage: Bacteria > Pseudomonadati > Pseudomonadota > Betaproteobacteria > Burkholderiales > Burkholderiaceae > Burkholderia > Burkholderia sp. JP2-270. The sequence goes on from NZ_CP029825.1 coordinate 898,235, forward strand.
GAAGGCGCTTGCGTCGATGCCGTGTCGCTCGGCGAGATCGAGCGCAGCCTCGCGGCCGGATTCAGTCCGGCCGGCGAGCCGGAAGGCGTCGTGTTCACGGCCGACCTGATCGACCGCCCGACGCTCGCGGCCGTGCTGAAGCACGGCGTGACCGTAAACGCGGGTTCGCTCGACATGCTCGCGCGCATCGGCGAGCACGCGCCGGGCCACCGCGTGTGGCTGCGCGTCAACCCCGGTTTCGGCCACGGCCACAGCAACAAGACCAACACCGGCGGCCCTCAGAGCAAGCACGGCATCTGGATCGACGACGTGCCGCGCGCGATCGAGATCGTGCGCCAGTACGGACTGAAGCTCGTCGGCATCCACATGCACATCGGCTCGGGCGTCGACTACGGTCACCTGTCGCAGGTGTGCGATGCGATGGTCGACCTCGTCACGTCGCTCGGCCATGACATCGACGCGATTTCGGCCGGCGGCGGCCTGTCGATTCCGTATCGCGACGGCGAGCCGCGCGTCGACGTCGGTCACTACTTCAGCCAGTGGGACGCCGCGCGCAAGCGGATCGAACGGCATCTCGGCCATCCAGTGCGCATCGAGATCGAACCGGGCCGCTTCCTCGTCGCCGAAGCCGGCACGCTCGTCACCGAAGTGCAGGCCGTCAACCGCCGGCCGAAGCACGATTTCGTGCTGATCGACGCGGGCTTCAACGACCTGATGCGCCCGTCGATGTACGGCAGCTACCACGCGGTGTCCGTGCACACGCACGACGGCGCGCTGCCCGCCGGCCGGCCGCTCGTCGACCTCGCGATCGCGGGGCCGCTGTGCGAATCGGGCGACGTGTTCACGCAGGACGCGGGCGGCGTGGTCACGCACCGCAAGCTGGCGCAGCCGCAGATCGGCGACCTGCTGTTCCTGCACGACGCGGGCGCATACGGCGCGTCGATGTCCTCGAACTACAACAGCCGGCCGCTCGCGCCTGAGGTGCTCGTCGATCGCGGCGCGCCGCGGCTGATCCGCCGCCGGCAGACGATCGACGAACTGCTCGCGCTCGAAACGTTCGAATAACGCGCTTTCGGCGTGACGACGGCCAACGGCCAGGCTTGCCGCTACCGGTAAGCCTGGCCGTTTTGCTTTTCGGCATGCCGCCGGTTCGCGCGGCCGCGGCCCGGAGCAACCGCACGACCGCACCGTAGCACCTGATGCTTCGCATCACGCGCAACCGCAGCAGATCGCTTGCGCCACCTTTCGCACGCAGAGAAAAACATTCCACGGCGCGCAGAAAGTGCGTGCATCTTTGGAAACACTTTCCTTTTTGACAAACCTAAGATTGCCCTCAGTCGCACAGCATTCTTGTCGCCGGATACGCATCGACGATGCACCGGCCCACCACTCTCGCAAAGCTGCACGGGCAATCATGAACAGCATGCTTGAACTCTTCGCCGCGCACTGGAACACGTTTGACGCGTATGCCGCGCGGCCCGCTCACGCGTCACTCTGCGACCGCTCGCACTTCTCACGCGTCCATCCGCATTCGCGCCGATCGACCACCGCGCGCGCACGCATGCCGTAACGCACGACATCGCGCACCGCGGCAAACGACACGCGCCGCCACTCGCTCCACCGCTTTCCCGCTCACGGCGACGCCGCCCGTCGCCGCGGCTTCGCACACCCTGAATTTTCGACAACAACCACGGAGACAACCATGAAGCGCTTCACCCCGACGCTCAAGCAAGGCATCGCGGCCGCCCTCCTCTGCATCGCGGCCGCGACGTCGCACGCGGCGGACCTGCTCGACACCGTCAAGCAGTCCGGCGTGCTGAAGATCGCGCTGGAAGGCACCTACCCGCCGTTCGACTACCGCAATGCCGACGGCCAGCTCGAAGGCTTCGACGTCGACGTCGCGAAGGCCGTCGCCGCCCGCCTCGGCGTGAAGCCGCAGTTCGTCACGACCGAATGGAGCGGGATTCTCGCCGGCCTGCAGGCCGGCAAGTTCGACGTGATCGTCAACCAGGTCGCGATCACGCCATCGCGCCAGCAGGCGCTCGACTTCAGCGCACCGTACGTGTATTCGTCCGCGCAACTGCTGCAACGGCAGAACGACACGCGCGCATTCAAGTCGCTCGACGAACTGAAGGGCAAGAAGGTCGGCGTGACGATGGGCAGCAACTACGTCGACCTCGTCAAGACCGTGCCGGCGATCGACCTGCAGGTGTATCCGGGCACGCCGGAAAACCTGCGCGACCTCGCGGCCGGTCGTATCGACGCGGCGGTCAACGATCGCCTGATGCTCAGCTACCTGATCAAGAACTCGCACCTGCCGCTGCGCCCCGGCTCCGTGCTCGCGGGCGGCGAGGACCGGATGGGCATCCCGTTCCGCAAGGGCAATCCGAAATTCGCGAAGGCGATCGACGATGCAGTCGCGTCGCTGCAACAGGACGGCACGCTGAAGAAGATCTCGATGCAGTGGTTCGGCACGGACACGACCAAGCCGGTGACGCAATAACGCAGCCCGCCCCGTGCCCGCGCGCACGAACGCACGGGCCGTCCGGCACACAATCAGGAGACACGTGATGGAAGCATTCGAACTGGTCGTTCATACGCTGCCCGTGATGGTCAAGGGCGCCGTGCTCACGCTGAAATTCGCGGTGGCGTCGATGGCGCTCGGCCTCGTCGTCGGGCTCGTGATCGCGATCATGCGCATCGGCAGCAACCGGCTCGCTGCCGGGCTCGCACAGGGCTACGTCAGCCTGATGCGCGGCACGCCGCTGCTCGTGCAGATGTTCGTCGTCTACTACGGGCTGCCCGATCTCGGCATCACGCTCGATCCGACCACGGCCGGCATCTTCACGCTGACGCTCAACGCGGGCGCCTATCTGTCGGAGAGCATGCGCGGCGCGATCCTCGGCATCGGCCGCGGGCAATGGGCGGCCGCGCACAGCCTCGGCCTCACGCACGTGCAGACGCTGCGCTACATCGTCTGCCCGCAAGCGCTGCGCCTCGCGGTGCCGAGCCTCGGCAACACGCTGATCAGCCTGATCAAGGACACGTCGCTGGTCTCGGTGATCACCGTCACCGAATTGCTGCGCTCGACGCAGGAAGTGATTGCCGCGACCTTCCAGCCGCTGCCGCTCTACCTCGCCGCCGCCGCGATCTACTGGGTGCTGAGCACGCTGCTCACGCGGCTTCAGGGCCGTGTCGAGACGCGCCTCGCGCTGCCGTCCACGCATTGAGCGCGTGCCGGACCTTCATCCCGAACCTCAACGACGGACAGAACATGATTACGCTCGACAACGTATCGAAATGGTATGGCAAGCATCAGGTCCTCTCGGCATGCAGCGCGGCGGTCTCGAAAGGCGAAGTGGTCGTCGTGTGCGGGCCGTCGGGCTCCGGCAAGTCGACCCTGATCAAGACGATCAACGGTCTCGAGCCGATTCAGAAAGGCAGCATCACCGTCGACGGCACGCGGCTCGGCGATCCCGGCGCGAAACTCGCGCAATTGCGCGCCCGCGTCGGCATGGTGTTCCAGCACTTCGAGCTGTTTCCGCACCTGTCGATCACCGAGAACCTGACGCTTGCGCAGATCAAGGTGCTCGGCCGCCGCAAGGACGAGGCCGTCGAGAACGGCATGAAGCTGCTCGATCGCGTCGGCCTGAAGGCGCACGCGCACAAGTATCCGGGGCAGTTGTCCGGCGGGCAGCAGCAGCGCGTCGCGATCGCGCGCGCATTGTCGATGAACCCGGTCGCGATGCTGTTCGACGAACCGACCTCGGCGCTCGACCCCGAGATGATCAACGAAGTGCTCGACGTGATGGTCGAGCTCGCGCGCGACGGCATGACGATGGTCTGCGTCACGCATGAAATGGGCTTCGCGCGGAAGGTCGCGCATCGCGTGATCTTCATGGACCAGGGCGCGGTGGTCGAGGACGCGGCCAGCGACAGGTTCTTCGCGGCACCGCGCTCCGAACGCGCACGCGACTTCCTCGACAAGATCCTGCATTGACCGCGCGGCCACCACCTCGCTTCGATTGACCGATTGCCCCTCAAAGGACGACATCTTGAACCACCTGCATTCGACCGACACCGTACTCGCCCACGAAGGCCGCTCGCACACCCAGCCCGGTTCGCCCGTGAACCCGCCCGTGTACCGCCAGTCGACGCTGCTCTTTCACGGCACCGACGCGCTCGACGCGGTGCGCGGCACGCCGCTCGCGTATGGACGCCACGGCAGCCCGACCACGCGCGCGCTCGAGAAAGCGCTTGCGCGTCTCGAAGGCGCGCACACCGCGCTGCTCACGCCGAGCGGCCTCAGCGCGATCACGACCGCGCTGCTCGCAGTGCTGAACCCCGGCGACCATCTGCTGATGGCCGACTCCGTGTACGACCCGACCCGCTCGTTCTGCGACGAGACGCTCACGCGCCTCGGCATCGAGACGACGTACTACGATCCGGCGATCGGCGACGGCATCGCGTCGCTGATGCGGCCGAACACGCGCGCGGTATTTGCCGAATCGCCGGGTTCGCTGACCTTCGAAGTGCAGGACATTCCGGCCATCAGCCGCGTCGCACATCGACACGGCGCGGTCGTGCTGCTCGACAACACATGGGGCACGCCGCTGAATTTCCGGTCGTTCTCGCATGGCGTCGACGTGTCGATTCATGCCGCCACGAAATACATCGCCGGACACTCGGACGTGCTGATGGGTGCGATCCTGACGACCGAAGCACTCGCATCGAAGGTCACGCGCTTCTACCGGCAATTCGGAATGACCGTCAGCGGCGACGACGCATATCTTGCGCTGCGCGGCCTGCGCACGCTGTCGGTCCGCCTCGAGCGGCACCAGCGCAACGCGCACGTGCTGACCGAATGGCTCGCGAAACAGCCGGAGGTCGCGCAGATCCTGTATCCGGCGCGGCCCGGCGACCCCGGCCATGCGATGTGGCAGCGCGACTTCACCGGCGCGTGCGGGCTGTTCGGCATCGTGCTGCATCCGCAGCCCGACGATGCGGTGCGCGCGCTGCTCGACGGAATGACCTGCTTCGGCATGGGATATAGCTGGGGCGGCTTCGAAAGCCTGATCGTCCCGTCCAATCCGTCGCGCCATCGCACCGCCACGAAATGGGCGGCGGCCGGCCCGCTACTGCGGATTCATGCGGGGCTCGAGCATCCCGACGACATGATCGCCGACCTCGCTGCCGGTTTCGCGAGAATGCGCGCCGCCGCGCTCGCGGAAGCCTGAAATTCGGCGACACGGCGCGCGCCATCCCGCATCACGATTTTTTCAACGTTCGCCCCATCTCATAGCGAGACAATCATGAAAGATACGCTGTTCATTCTTCGCCCCGGTTTCTTCAAGGACTCCGAAGGTCCGTTCTACTGCGGCGATTCCGTTTCCGTCGAAGGGTTGCTGGGCTTCTACCCGCAGCTTCGCGACGCGGTCGACGTCCAATACGTCGACGCGCCGCGGCCGCGCCAGCCGATCGTCGCGCTGATCGGTGCGGACCACCAGTCGGCGCCCGTGCTCGTGCTCGGCGACGGACACGTGCCGAAGGACGGCACCCTCGCGATTCGCGAGCACAACGGCCGGCGCTTCATCGATTCGCCGGCCGATATCCGGCGGTATCTGTCTTCGCAGTATGGCGTGGCGCACGTCGCGTAAGCACGCCGCTCGGTGCCGTCGAGCGACGGCACCGAGCGGAACGCGCGTCACCCCGCGCGCTGCACCGGCGCCATTTTCGAGAAGTACTTCGCGCCGGCCACGCAGCCGACCACGACGACCGTCACGACGACCATCGCCGGCGGCACCGTCTCGTGCAGCAGCCCGGCGGCCAGCAGGAAGCCAAAGAACGGCTGCAGCAGCTGCAACTGGCCGACGCCCGCGATTCCGCCGAGCGCCAGCCCGCGATACCAGAATACGAAGCCGATCAGCATGCTGAACAGCGACACGTACGCGAGCCCCCACAGCGCGGCGGCATCGACTCCGTCGAGCGACGCAGGCCACGTAAGCCACGTGAGCGGCAACATCAGCGGCAGCGACAGCACGAGCGCCCACGAGATCACCTGCCAGCCGCCGAGATCGCGCGACAGGCGCGCGCCTTCCGCGTAGCCGAGCCCGCACGCGACGATCGCGGCCAGCATCAGCGCATCGCCCACCACCGACGCCTGGCCGCCGTTGCGCAACGCAAACGCAGCCACCGCGCCGCTGCCGACGATCGAGAAGATCCAGAACGGCAGCCGCGGCCGTTCGCCGCCGCGCCACACGCCGAACAGCGCGGTCGCGAGCGGCAGCAGCCCGACGAACACGATCGCGTGCGCGGACGTCACGTGCTTCAGCGCGAGCGCCGTCAGCAACGGGAAACCGACCACGACCCCGAGCGCGACGATCGCCAGCGACACGGCCTCGGCGCGCGTCGGCCGCTTCTGCTTCAGCATGACGAGCAGCAGCAGGCCGAGCGCACCGGCGATCGTCGCGCGCGCGAACGTGAGGAACAGCGGGTCGAGCCCCTGCACCGCGACACGTGTCGCGGGCAGTGAGCCACTGAAAATGATCACGCCCAGCAGGCCGCTGAGCCATCCGTCGGTCGTCTTTTGCACGGGAAATCCTGAACGGGGAAAGGTGGATGACGGATCATCCGCCGCCCGCGAAAAACGCGTAAGCTACACCCCAATACAATCCGGACAAACTGTACTGAACAACTGGCCGTACAGTTCATTCTTCGCCATGAACCATTCCGCCCCGATTCCCGTTCCTCCCGCGCCGTCGCGCACGCGCGTCGAAACCGTGATGGATACGTTGCGCGCGCGGATCGCGAGCCGCGCGCTGATGCCCGGCGCGCGCGTACCGTCGATCCGGATGATGGCCGACGCGCTCGGCGTGTCGAAATCGACGGTCGTCGATGCATACGAGCGGCTCGCGAGCGAAGGCGTGCTCGTCGCGCGGCGCGGCTCGGGCTTCTACGTGTCGGGCCACGCGCCGCCGCTCGCGCTCGCCGATCTCGGCCCGCGCCTCGACCGCGAACTCGATCCGCTGTGGCTGTCGCGCCAGTCGCTCGAGGCGGCGCCGACGACGGTGAAGCCCGGCTGCGGCTGGCTGCCGTCGTCGTGGCTGCCCGACGAGAGCCTGCGCCGCGCGCTGCGCGCCGTGTCGCGCGACGAATCCGACGCGCTGACCGACTACGCGACGCCACTCGGCCTGCCCGCGCTGCGCCAGCAGCTCGCGTGGCGGCTCGCGCAGCACGGCGTCCACGCGGAACCCGCGCAGATCATGCTGACCGACGGCGGCACGCATGCGCTCGACCTCGTGTGTCGCCTGCTGCTGGAGCCGGGCGACACGGTCGTGCTCGACGATCCGTGCTACTTCAACTTCCAGGCGCTGCTGCGCGCGCATCGCGCGCGAATCGTCAGCGTCCCGTACACGCCGAACGGGCCCGATCTCGCGCGCTTCGAACAGGTGCTCGCCGAGCACCGGCCGCGCCTTTACATCACCAACGCGGCGCTGCACAACCCGACCGGTGCGACGCTCGCGTCGCCCGTCGCGCACCGGCTGCTGACGCTCGCGGCCGAACACGACCTGCTGATCGTCGAGGACGACATCTTCGCGGATTTCGAGAGCACGCCCGCACCGCGCCTCGCGTCGTTCGACGGGCTGTCGCGCGTCGTGTCGATCGGCAGCTTCTCGAAGACGTTGTCGGCCGCGATCCGCTGCGGCTACGTCGCCGCGCGCCCGGAATGGATCGAGGCGCTCGTCGACCTGAAGCTCGCGACGTCGTTCGGCAACGCACAAATCGGCGCGAACGTCGTGCACCGGCTGCTCGTCGACGGCACGTACCGGCGCCATCTCGACAGCCTGCGAGCGCGTCTTGCGGACGCGATGGGCGAGACGATCCGGCGCCTCGCGCGTGCGGGGCTCGGGATCTGGGCGGAACCGCGCGGCGGCCTGTTCGTGTGGGCGCAACTGCCCGACGGGCTCGACGCCGCACGCGTCGCGCGCCACGCGCTGGACCGCGACGTCGTGCTGGCGCCCGGCAACGTGTTCAGCACATCGCGCAGCGCGACGTCGTACCTGCGCTTCAACGTGTCGCGCTGCAAGGGGCCCTCGGTGTTCGACACGCTTGCGCGGGCGATGGAGGCGGCGCGGGCAAGCATGCAGACGGATGCCGGAAGGCGCGCGCTCACCGGTGAGCTGTGATCGCGGGCGATCGCGCTAACTACCGATCGCCACGATCTCGGCCACGAAATCGATGAACGCCCGTACCTTGGCGGGTGGCAGGTGACGCGACGGATAGTACGCAAACAGCGGGAACGCCTCACCGCGCCAATCCGCGAGCAGCTCGACGAGCCGCCCCTGCTCGATCAGCCCCGCTACCCCGCTCGACTTGAAGCGCGCAACGCCAGCACCGGCTAGGCATGCGCCGAGCATCGTGCCGGCGTCGTTGACGAGCAGCCTGCCGGACGTCTTCACCGGCACGCGCTTGCGGCCAAGCTGATAGACCCATTCGAGCGGCTCGCCGGTCAGCGTGTTGCGCATCTGGATACATGCATGGCCGACAAGATCGGCCGGCGTCTCGGGACGCCCGTGCCGTTTCACGTACGCGGGCGCGGCGACCGTCACCGCACGCGTCTCCAGAAGTTTGCGCGCCACCAGCGACGATGACGGCGGTTCGCCAAACCGCACCGCAATGTCGAATCCTTCGGCGACCAGATCGCCGAGTTGCTCGCGTGCAACGAGTTCCAACGACAGATCGGGATGGCGCGCAAGAAACGCGGGGAGATGCGGTGCCAGTACCCGTCGCGAAAAATAGGCGTCGACATTCACGCGTAACCTGCCACGCACGGCGGCGGCCGAGCCGGCGGCCAGCGTGACCGCGTCGCCAATGCCGGCGAGTAGCGGGCCGATGTCTTCGTACAGGCGCCGCCCTTCGTCCGTCAGCGTCACCGACCGCGTCGTGCGATCGAGCAGCCGCACGCCGACACGCGCCTCCAGCCGGCTCGCGGCCCGGCTGACACCGGACGGCGACATGCCGAGTGTATCGGCCGCGCGCGCGAAGCTGCCACCCTCGACGATCGCGGCCAGCACGCCCACGTTCGCCAGAATCCGCCCGTCGATGCTCATGATTTCGCTCATGACAAAAAATCACCAATCAAATGACATGGATTCGATTCCATCAGGAATCGCCGTTCCCTATCATGCAACCCGATGCATCGCGACGGCAAGTCCCACCGGCGGTCTACCCGAATACGACAGGCAGATCAGCCGCCCGGCCGCTCCGTCACTCGCCCCTTCAATTTTCGATGAGGATTTCGAACCATGTACGCCATTACAGGCATCACCGGACAGGTCGGCGGCGCACTCGCCCGAACGCTGCTCGCATCTGGCCAGCGCGTGCGGGCCGTCGCGCGCACTGCGGATCGCGCCGCGCCCTGGGCCGCACGCAACTGCGACGTTGCACTCGCTGACATGACCGACACCGCCGCACTGACGACGGCTTTCTCGAACTCGGCCGGCGTATTCGTCCTGCTGCCGCCGTGCTTCGATCCCTCCCCGGGATTTCCCGAAACACGCGCGGTGATCGACGCAGTCGGCGCAGCGTTGCGAGCCGCCCGGCCGCGCAAGGTCGTCTGTCTGTCGACGATCGGCGCCCAGGCGACGCGGATGAACCTGCTAACGCAATTGACGATGATCGAGGAGGCGTTCGGCGACCTGCCGATGCCCGTCGCGTTCCTGCGCCCCGCGTGGTTCCTCGAAAACGCCGCATGGGACGTCGCGACGGCACGCGACGCCGGTGTCATCCGCAGCTTTCTCCAGCCGCTCGACAGACCGGTACCGATGGTCGCCACCGAAGACGTCGGCCGCGTAGCCGCCGCGCTGCTCCGGGAAGAATGGACCGGCGTACGCATTGTCGAGCTCGAAGGGCCTCGTCGTGTCAGCCCGAACGACCTTGCGGCCGCGTTCGCTCGCGTGCTCGGGCACGCCGTCCACGCCGAAGCCGTACCGCGCGACACATGGGCAGCCCTGTTCGATACGCAGCGGATGCGCTACCCCGAACCGCGCATGTGCATGCTCGATGGTTTCAACGAAGGCTGGATCGATTTCGCGTCGGCACGCGCGGATGTATTGAAAGGGGAAATCGAGGTGGACGCCGTGCTCCGCACGCTCGTCACCCGCGCCGCCTGAGCACGAACGGGGCGGCCGCATCGCGCACTGCCGCCCCGTTCGCGCCTGTGGCCTACCTCAAACCTCCCCCGCGTGCGCCCTCGCCCGCACCTCCGCAAACGTCGTATCGACCAGCAACCGCCCCGTATCGAACACCGTTTCAAGCGCCTCGTCCCATTCGCCTTCCAGTGCACGATCGTCCCATGCGACGGGCAGCGGCGTCGTCCGATACTCGCCGGTGCGGCGATTGCGCAGCAGCGTGAGCCGCCCCTTCTTCGAGCGCTTGCCCTGATCGGTGACCGGATCCTTGCGGACGTCGTGCCATACGCCATCGCGCCGGATCGCCGAGCACTTCATCGCAAAGCGCTGCGTATCGCGGTTCACCTGCTGCAGCAACGCGCCGCCCATGCCGAACACGACATTGCCGGCCGCATAACCCGCGTCGTCGAGTGCGGAAAGAATCGCATCGATCGACAGCTCGTCGACACCATCGCCCTGGATCACGCGCACGCGATTCAGCACACGCCGCCCCTTGCCGTTCACGGTCGAGCCGAACGACGCGTCGAGCGCGCGCACGGTCTGCATCACGATCTTCACGGGGTCGCCCGAATCGGGACGCACGACGAGCGTCGCGCCGGAATCGATCACGGCCTGCCTCAGTTCGCCGCCCCACAGATCGAGCGCGGCGAACAGATCGTAGGAGTCCGACACGACCGACACGATCGCGCCGGGCAGCCCGAAGCGGCGGATCATGTTCCGGTACGCATCGGCCTCGCCTTCTCTCCCCCACGACGTGATCGTGCTGTGTTCGGCCGCCGGCACCGAGTATGCAGCCATCGGCTCGCGATAGAAGCGGTTCGCGGCCAGCACGCCAAGCACCGTGTCCGAGCCCATGAAGCTGACCAGGTGCGCGGCGCCGCCGATCGCGGCCGACTCCGCGCTCGACACGCCGCGCGCGCCGAAGTCGTGCAGCTTGAACGGCAGTTGCGCGAGATCGTCGTCGTTCCTTTCGAGGAAGCGGCGGATCGTCTGCCGCAGGTACCAGCTTCGCGTCGCGACCGTGACCGGATACCAGACGCGCAGCAGCATCGTCTCGAGATACGACGCGAGCCAGAACACCTGCGGGTCGTCGCATTCGACGGTCATCAGCACGTTGTGCACCGGCACGACCGAACCCTCCGGCACCGCGCGGATCTTCACGGGCAGGTAGCCGTCGTAGCGTTCGACGATGTAGCGCCACCCCGCTTCGTTGAACGGCACGCCGTGCACCGTGAAGAAATCGCGCGCATCGTCGATCATCGCGTGCGTGACCGGCTTGCACAGATATTCCTTCAGCAGCATCTGCAGGCCGAAGAACAGCGTGCGGTCGTAGCGGCCGCCGCGCGATTCGACGTACGAGAACATCGCCGACGCGTCGGGCGGATATTGCAGGAAGTGGGAAGCCTTGTACGAATCCGTGTTGAGGATCGGATTGGCTAGAACCGCGGCAAAGCCGCCGGGATCGTTTTGCATGGCTAGAGCTCCTCTAGGCCGTTGAAGTGCCGCCGCGTCTGTCGCGGCGGACCGGAATGCGGGGAATCAGCGGATCACAGCTTCCCCAGGAAGTGATACGCGATGTCGAAGTGATCCTCGAACATCACGTTGCGCATCTGCGCGAATTCGTTGAGCGGCACCCAGCGCGCCTTGTCGGCATCGTCGCTGCCCTTCACGCGCGGCAGCTCGCCGGTCGGAAAATTGAACAGGCACGCGTGCGTGATCGTGCGGCCGCGCAGCGAGCGGGTCGGATGATCGAACACCTGGCGATCCTTGATCGAGCCGCGCAGCACGGGCTCCGGCAGCTTCAGGCCGGTTTCCTCGCGCAACTCGCGAATGCACGCCGCATCGAGCCGCTCGTCCTGGTTCACGAACCCGCCCGGCAGCGCCCACAGGCCGCGGCCCGGTTCGCTGCGGCGGCGCACGAGCAGGATATGGCCCGAGTGCACGACCACCGCGTCGACCGTCACGAACGTGACGGGATAAGGCGCGGCCGCCCATGCCTTGCGATACGCGGCGATGAATTCGGCTTCCGACTTCAGTTGCGCGAATTCCGGCTGCGTGCGAAAACGCTCGAGCCAGCCGAACACGGGTTCCGGCACGGCCCACTGCACGAAGCTGTTGGTGCGTTCTGCGAAATACTGGTCGCGGATCTCGGTGGCAGAAATGTCTTCGGTCGCATCGACGTCGACGAGCTCCCATTGCGGGAACATCCGCAGGTAATACGACGTGGCGTCCTTCTCGTGGCCGATCAGCCCGACCTTGCGCTGCGCGACTTCGCCGAGCGCGGACGCGACGGCGCCCTGCACCCAGCGCACCCAGTCGCCGTCGTTGTACGTCGAATCCTGCAACGGCGCGATCGTCACGCGGTCGCGCTCGGACGCGTCGAACAGCGAAGCCAGCATCTGGCGGCGCTCGTCGAACGAGAACGGATCCTTGATGGTGCGGGGCTTGTCGGTCGACCCGATCAGCACGCACACGCGCTCGGCCCGGCTCAGTGCCGACTTCAGCACGTTCAGGTGACCACGATGCGGAGGCTGGAAACGACCAATGAAAACGAGCGCGTCGAAGCGCCGGTTCTGTTGCGTACTCATGAGGCTCCCTCAAGAGATTGAAACGCTTCGGGTCTTTCCCGAAGGGTTGGAACGAATCCTAGGTGAAATCCCGGAGTGCGTCAATCGAGCACACGCTCGACTTGACCAAGTCTGACGAAATGCGCGGTATTGGCGCGGTACACTCGATTTCATCACAATCCGCACCATTGCGCCCGCCATCATGAGGATCTCAGTCAGCCGGACCGTCGGCGTCGATCGCAGACGCCTCTTCACGTGGTCGCAGGATTACGCGCGGCGGCTCGTGTGGGACAGCTTCCTCACCGACGCCTACCTGCTCGACGAAACGACGGCCGACGTCGGCGTCGACGCGTTCTGCCGCAGCCAGTCGGGCGCGACGATGGTGTCGCGCTATATCTCGTACCGTCCGCCGCAGGTCGCCGCGGTCGAAATGGTCGACGGGCCGAAGGTGCTCGAACGCTTCAGCGGAAGCTGGAACTTCATCGAACACACGCCGGGTTCGACCGAAGTGAAGTTCACGTACAACTTCCGCGCGCAGCCGTCCTGGCTGCGCTGGCTGCTCGAACCGCTGATCGGCGCGTTCTATCTCGTGCAGACGCGCCGGCGTCTCGATTCGTTCAAGCGCTGGGCCGAAGCCGAAGCGCTGCCGCGCTGATACGCACTGCCGCGCGGTCCGGCGTGTCTGCGCCGTCTCCCTCCGGATGCGTTCGAACTCGCCGCGGCCGCTTCATCGGGCATTTGCCAGATTCGCCGAACCCGGAGAAACTACGGGCGGCCGTCACCCTGACGGCGAGCCCTGACCGAGAGAACAGGGCACTCCTCCCTGAAACGGCGTCGACACAAACACAATCCAATGAGCCTGATATCCCGATTCTTTGGCCGCAAGGAAGAACCCGAAAACCCCGCCGCACTGGTCGCGGCGTCCGACATCGAGCATCCGCTGAGCGTGACGGTCGTCTTCGACGGGCCGCTGCAGGTCGATATCGCGTCGCTGACGGCCGCGTTGCGTGCGTACCATCCGAGCATGAAGCACGCGCGTGTCGAAACCGAGCCCACGCTGGAGCAGGTATTCGGGCTCGCCGGCTGGGGCAACCACGTCGTCCGGCTGGTCGGCTTCGATGCGCCCTATCCGTCCGAAGCGCTGGAAGCATGCGTCGCGCCCGCCCACTATGAGCAGGATCTGAAGCAGCAGGTGCGCGCGAGCCGCAGCCACGTGATCCTCTACTACGCCGGACATGAACCCGATCCGCTCGACCAGTATGTCGCGCTGGCGGCCGTCGCCGGCGCGCTGGCCGAACAGAACGGCCTCGCGGTGCTGAACGAACACGCGCACACGTCGCTGCCGGCCGGTGTCTTCGACGCGAAGGAACTCGGCGCAGAGAGCCTCGAAGTGCTGCGCGAGATTCCGTTGAACCTGTTCTTCTGCGGCTTCGTGAAATACGAGGTCGAAGGCGTCGAAGGCGTGTGGATGCGCACCTATGGCGCGGACGTGTTCGGCCTGCCCGATTTTGCGGCGCTCGCGGAAGGCCATCACGAAGGCGAACGCTATTCGGGCATCTTCAACAACGTGATGCACTACCTGCTGGAAAGCGGTGCGCGCATGCATGCGGGCGAGACGATGCAGGTCGGTTCGGAAACGTTCATGAAGCTGCGGGAACCGCTCGAGCACGAGTATTACCTGCAGGGGCCGGCGCAGGTGCTGGTGGCCGAACTGATTTCGGCGGACCAAATCAATCGCTGATTGTGTCGCGATCGTGCGGCGCGCGGGATCGAAGCTTCCCGCACCGCGCGCCGCAGCATTACGTGACGGCTGCGTAGCAGCCACTGCTCCAACCCGGTGAGGAGACGTCCGTGTTCGGCATTCGCCTTTGCCTCATGCTGGCAGCCATCGGCCTCTCGCTGTCGGCCCACGCCGACAGCATCGACTGCGCGCGTGCGAAGACACGCACCGATCGCCTGATTTGCGCCGACAAGGCGCTGGTATCGGCCGACAGCGCGCTGTCGAGCGCCTACGACGACGCGATCGGCATCGCCGCCGACCAGCAGGCCGTAATTCGCTCGCAACGCGCGTGGCTCGCACAGCGCGACGCGTGTGCCGATGCCGCCTGCATCGCCACCGCCTACCGCGACCGCACCGCGGCGCTGAAGCAGGTCAAGCACGCGGGCTGGAAAACCTATCGCGACCCGGCGCTCGGCGTCTCGTTCGAGTACCTCGCGAACCGGCAGGTGAAGAAGCCGTGCCCGGAAATCGGCGGCGACAACTGTATCGCGATCGTCGGCCGCAACATGACCTACAGCAACTATTTCATCGCGTTCGAGATCGTCGACGGCGCGCTGGAGCCTGTCGCGGAAAAGGAAGCGGGTTTCGTGCAGCAGGACGACGGCAAGTGGATGACGACGTACGGCCGCGGCACCGCGCAGGAAGTCGAACGCTTCTCCGGCACCGGCTGGCGCGGCATGCGCGCGACGATCACCTGCGGCATCAGCGATCCGGAAACCGGCTTCCATGCGGCCGGCGGCGAATGCTACTGGGCCGTGCTGAGCAACGGCAAGCGCGCGGCCGTCGCGAATACGCAGG
Source organism: Burkholderia sp. JP2-270 (assembly GCF_003233675.1). Classification (NCBI taxonomy): domain Bacteria; kingdom Pseudomonadati; phylum Pseudomonadota; class Betaproteobacteria; order Burkholderiales; family Burkholderiaceae; genus Burkholderia; species Burkholderia sp. JP2-270. The sequence goes on from NZ_CP029825.1 coordinate 913,570, forward strand.
GCATCGTCGGCACCGACGACGCGACGCTGCACAGCGTGTCGACGTTCCGGTTCGAACGCTAGCGTGCTCCGCCCCGGCCCATCGAGAACGTTTCCGCGCCGGAATCGCGACGCAACGTGACTTCCGTACCGGTCAGCCAACCTGATTATTTCAGGATCGGGCGCGCCACTGCATACGAGCGATCGGCACTGGCGCCATACAGGTACAGATAGCCGTCGTTGCCGTCGCGATGCAGTTCGGTCTCGCCGAGTTCGCACATGCGGACCTGTCCGGACTGCCGCTGTTCGAGGAAGCGTCGGACTGGGGAATGCTCGCGGCACAGCGCGTGCTCGCGTGACGGCAACCATTCGTCATTGCAGCGCCGCCGCTAGCCGCTATAATCGCGCGACATTCCGACTGCATTGAGCAGGCCGACGGTGCCGCGCCGTGCGCCGCGCCGTATGCCCTCCTCGACAACAACAATGACGAACCGCACCATCCGACGCCTTCGCCCGTTCGTGCGCGCCGCCGCGCGCGTGCTCGCATGCGCCCCGCTGCTCGGCGCGCCGCTGGCGCTGCATGCGGCCGACACCGCAGGCACCGAGCCCGCATCCGGGCGCTATATCGTCGTCGACACCGGCCATACGCCGGCTCATCCGGGCTCTACCGGCGCGAGCGGCCGCGTCGAATACCTTTACAACCTCGATCTGTCTGCCGCAGTTGCGGAAAAGCTCGCCGCACACGGCGACCGCGTGCGGCGCACGTCGGCCGACGGCCGCGAGATCGCGCTCGACCAGCGTTCGACACAGGCGCCCGACGCGAACCTGTTCGTGTCGATCCATCACGACTCGATGCAGCAGCAATTCATCGACGCGGGCCGGCAGCGCGAATTCCGCGGCTTCTCGGTGTTCGTGTCGGAGCGCAATCCGCACTACGCGGAAAGCCTGCGTTGTGCGAAAGCGATCGGCGAACGGCTGGTCGCTGCCGGCGAACGGCCGTCGCTGTATCACGCGCAGCCGATCCGCGGCGAGAATCGCCCGCTGATCGACCCGCAACTCGGCATCCACCGCTTCGACGATCTCGTCGTGCTGCGCACCGCACCGATTCCGGCCGTGCTCGTCGAGGCCGGCGTGATCGTCAATCCCGACGAAGAAGCGCAGCTCGCGCAACGCGGGACGATCCAGCGCCTGTCCACCGCGATCGCGGGCGGGATCGACGCGTGCATGGCGCCGAAGTGACGATATCGCCCATCGGGCTCAACGATTTTCACCCAGTCAGGAGCATCAAAATGAAAAAGAAGAGTCTGTTCGCATCCTGCGCGCTGCTCGCGCTTGCCGTTCCGTTCGCCGCGCACGCGGCCGGCTGCGCGAAGCCGCACAGCGCGTTCGACCAGGTGTACTGCAGCAGCACGCAGTTCTCGCAGACCGACCGCGAACTCAACGACGAGTACGGCCGCCTGCGCAAGCAACTGAGCGGCGACCAGCAGGCGACGCTGAAGGCCGGCCAGCTCGCTTGGCTGAAGCAGCGCGACGCGCAGTGCAGCGAAACCCGCAACAACGGCTACCTCGTGGATCTCCAGTGCGCGACCGACATGACGGCGTCGCGACTGTCGTTCCTGCGCGAGCGCGAGCGTGAATGCACGAGCACGGGGTGTGTGGCGTCGAAGCTCGGCGAGTAAGCGCTTTGAAGATGCCGTGGCGCGACGCACTTCGCGGCACGGTAATCAGGCGGAGCACGCATGACACCGAATACGACAACGATCGACATCCGGGCCGCCACGCCGGCCGACGCTGCGGCCATCGCCGACATCCATGTCGCGTCGTGGCAAGCGACCTACATCAACATCATGCCGGCCCCGTTCCTCGCCGGTCTGTCGGTCGAAAAGCGCGCGGCCGAATGGCGCTGTGCGCTCGATGCCGGCCGGACACGCGTCGCGCTTGCATTCACGGGCAACGACGCGGCCGGCTGGATCGCCTATGGTCCGACGCGCGACACCGACAAGGATCGCGCGTGGGGCGAGATCGCGGCGATCTATCTGCATCCGTCGCATTGCGGGCAAGGCATCGGCGCGGCGCTGGTCGAGCATGCGTGCCGATCGCTGCAGGACGCGGGCCACGCATGGGTATCGCTCTGGGTACTCGTCGAAAACCGTCGTGCAAGAGCATTCTATGAACGCGAGGGCTTCGTCGCCGAAGACGACATCAAGACGTTCGAGATCGACGGTACGCCGATCGAAGAAGTGCGCTATTGGCGCGCACTTCCCTAGTTTGCTTCTGCGACGCACGGCAATCACAAAAACCACCGATACTCCCGCGCGCTGATCTCGTTACGAAAATCCAGCTCCTCCTGCCGCTTGTTCTCGCAATACACCATCACGAACTCGCTGCCGAGCCCTTCGCGCACGGCCGGATGATCCTGCATCGCCGCGACGGCCGACAGCATCTCCTTCGGAAAATCGATCCCGCTGCCACGATCCTCGTTGAGCGGCGCGATCGGTTCGATCCGTGCATCGAGCCCGTGCTCCATCCCGGCGAGGATCGCCGCGAGCACCAGGTACGGATTCGCGTCCGCACTCGCGAGCCGGTGTTCGATCCGCAGGTTGCGCGCATCCGACTCGGGAATCCGGATGCACGCATCGCGATCCTCGAAACCCCAGCTCGCGCGGCTCGCCGCGTTCACCATCGATCCGTAGCGCCGGAACGCGTTGTGATTCGGCGCGAACACGGGCATGCAATGCGGCAGCAGCGCGAGACACCCGGCCACAGCGTGCCGCAGCGGTCGCTGCCCGTCCGCCGCGAGCAGGTTGCGCCCCGCGTCGTCGTACAGGCTCACGTGCACGTGCATCCCGCTGCCCGGCGCATGCAGGTAAGGCTTGCCCATGAAGCTCGCGCGATAGCCGTGCTGCAACGCGACGCCGCGCGTGCTGCGGCAGAACAGCGCCGACCAGTCGGCCGCGCGCAGCCCGTCGTCGGTGTGCCCGAAATTGATCTCGAACTGGCCGGGCCCGAGCTCGGCGGTGATCACCGTCGCATCGACGCCCTGCTCGCACGCGGCCTCGACCATCTCGTGCAGCACGTCGGAGAAGCGCGACAGGCGCTCGATATGCATGTTCGGCTGATCGTCGCGGTCGTCGCTCAGGCGATCGCGCGGATACTGCGGCATCCCTTCCGCGAGCTGTGCGGCGAACAGGTAGAACTCGAGCTCGAATGCGACGACCGGCCGGATGCCGCGCGCCGCGAAACGCCGCAGCACGCGCGCGAGCACCTCGCGCGGCTCGAACTCGATCGGCGCATCCGTGCCGTCCGAGCTGATCAGCATCTGCGCGAGCGGCTGCCGCTCCCAGCGCACGCGCTTCAGCGTGCCGGGAATCAGGCGGCGCGGCGCGTCGGGGTCGCCGTCGTTGAAGCAGTAGTCGGCGATCTTGTAGAGGCCGCCCTGCGTGCCGAGCAGCACGCAGTTCTGCGGCAGCTTCAGCAGCGAGCCCGACGCGACCTTCTCGAGCGCATCGATCGGGTAGCGCTTGCCGTAGAAATGCCCGGGCAGATCGAGGCAGATCAGGTCGACATAACGGATCTCGGGGTGCGCCTGCCGGAATGCGCGGACTTCACCGACCAGCGCGGGAACGACGTCAGCCATGTCTCATCCTTTCCATGTCATGTATGGCGGTGCCGCAGCGCGGCGAACCGGATTCATGCGGCACGCGTGACAACGCACGCCTCATTTAAATCAGTACTGCAAACATGCTGCGTGGCGCGACAACCTGCGACACCGCCCGCCACGCCGACGACTCAGGTGAACACCCAGATCACGCGCGTCGGCGCGTCGGTCAGGTTGGCATAACGGAACCGCTTGTGCGCGGGCAGCTGGAACGCATCGTTCGGGCCGAGCGTGATGGGCATGTCGTCGCCATCGATCCAGATCGTCAGTTCTCCTTCGAGCACGAACCCGCCCTGCTCGTCGCTGTCGTCTACGGGCCGCTCGCCGCTGCTCGCGCCCGGCGCGAGATGGCTTTCGAGAATCGAGAAGCGCGAGCGCATGTTCGGCGACACGAGGATGTCGGTAATGCCGGCCGCGTAATACACGGTGCGCCGTTCGTCCGGCCGCGTGACCCACGGCACGCTGCGCGGCTTGCTCAGGCTGTAGAAATATGTGGTCGGCACGCCGAGCGCCTCGCCGATCGCGGTGAGATCCGCGACCGTCGGGCGCGACAGCCCGCGCTCGACCTGCGACAGAAAGCCGACCGAGCGGCCGATCCGCTCGGCGAGGTCGTTCAGCGTGACCTTGCGGTGTTTGCGCAGGTCGCGGATCAGGATCGCCAGACTTTCTATCTCTTCCTGTTCGTTCATGATGGGTTCCGAAACGGTCAGACGGTGTCGCGCAAACGGTACCAGGCCTTGCCGATCGCCTCCAGCGGCGCGGCGAGCCGGTCGCCGCCGGGGAAGCGCGGGTTGCGGATGCGCCGGTACAGCGCGAGCAGGCGCTCGTCGCCGAGCACGGCGTCGGCGACCGCGCGCGCACCCGCGAGCGTCGGCAGCACGCCGTGCCCCGAGAAGCCCTGCAGCCAGAAACGCTGCCCGTGGCGGCCGATGTCCGGCGTGCGGCGCATGCTGATGTCGATATGGCCGCCCCACGCGTAATCGAGCGGCACGCCGGCCAGTTGCGGGAACACGCGTTCGAGGTGCGGGCGCGTCGCCGCCGCGATATCGGCCGGGATGCCGCCGAGATACGTGCAGCCGCCGCCGAACAGCAGCCGGTTGTCGGGGCTCAGGCGAAAGTAGTCAGGCACGAACTGGTTGTCGATCACGCAACTGTTCTGCGGCAGCAGCGAACGCGCGACATCGGGCGCGAGCGGCGCGGTCGCGACCTGGTACGTGCCGACCGGCAGCAGCCGGCGCGCCAGGTCGCGATCGAGCCGGTCGACGTACGCGTTGCACGCGAGCACCAGCACGTCCGCGCGCACTTCGCCGCGTGCCGTGCGGGCGATGTGGCCGCCGGCCGTCTCGCGGCAATCGAGCACGCGGCTCTGCTCGAAGATGCGGCCGCCTGCGCGCTCGATCGTTTGCGCCAGGCCGAGCGCGAGTTTCAGCGGATTCAGGTGGCCGGCTTCCGGATCGTGGAGCGCGGCGAGATAACGCGTGCCGCCGATCCATTCGGGCATCTCGTCACGCCCGATCACGCGCAGCCGGTCGTAGCCCCAGCGCTCGGCCGCCTCGTCGCGGGCCTGCGCGAGCATCGCGACGCGGCGCGGCCGCACCGCGGCCCACAGGCTGCCGGGCCGGTAGTCGATGTCGAAGCCGTGCCGTCCGGGCAACTCGCGCACCTCGGTCGCGGCCCAGCGCATGCTGTCCCACAGCAGGCGCGCGCCGTCGCGGCCGAGCGAATCCTCGAGCGGCTGCATGTCGCACGACCAGCCGAGCAGCGCCTGCCCGCCGTTGCGGCCCGACGCGGCCCACGCGACACGGCTCGCTTCGAGCACGACGACGCGCTTGCCGGCGAGCGCGAGGCGCAACGCCGTATGCAGCCCGCTGAAGCCCGCGCCGACGACAAGCACGTCGGCGTCGATGCGCTCGTCCAGTTCCGGACGATGCGGGATCGGCGCCGGGTAGGTGCCGGCGTAGTAGCTTGCGACGTGACGGTCGGACTGCACGAACATGCGGGCTCCCGTGAAATTTTCGTCGATAAATTTCATGAAAAACTAGCACGACAATTTCATGGGGGCAAGGCGGAACATGATTTCGCCGATTGAGGTCGGACGGAATTCGTGGAGGCCAACGGGTTAAGCAGCGATCTGGTTCAGATAGAAGCGCTGCGTGAACGCGACAGGCGATTGGTAGTTCAGACGCGCCTGCGTGCGTTGCCGGTTGTAGAAGATTTCGATGTACTCGCTGATCGCAAGGCGTGCCTGCTCGCGCGTAGCGAAGCGTTGATGATAGACCAGTTCATTCTTCAGCGTTCCCCAGAACGATTCGATGGGTGCGTTGTCGTAGCAGTTGCCACGACGGCTCATCGACAGTCGCATGTCAAACTGGCCGATGAGTGCTTGATAGGCCAGCGCACAATATTGCGACCCACGATCGCTATGGTGAATCAGGCCCGCCGGCGGTCGTCGGGTTGCGACAGCGCGAAACAGCGCCTGCATGACCAGATGCTTGCCATCCGTTCGCTCATCGCGTACCCGACGATTTCGCCGCTGTCCTGGTTCAGCAGATTCGGCGCGACAGGCAGGTCGTGCTTCGAATTCGTCGTGGCCTTGAACCGGCGTTTCTGCTTGCAGCGCAGTCCCAGTTTTCTGCGCAGCCGCCTGATCCGGTGCACGCCGATTCGCACGCCACGTTCCTCGAGATGTTGCTGCAGGCGCTCGGGCCCGAAGCTTTCCCGAGTTCGCTGATGGGCCGCAAGTACCTCCGCTTCCAGGCGAGGCTCCTGCTGCGTTCTTCCGGACGGCTTGCGCTTGCGCCACGCATAGTAGCCGCTCACCGATACGCCCAGCACGCGACACATCGGCGGCACGGGATAGTCCTGTCGCATTTGCTCGATCACGCCGTACTTCACCGCGACTCCTTCGCGAAGTACGTCGCGAACTTTTTTAGGAGATCGCGCTCCATCTTGACCTCGGCCAGTTCGCGCTTGACCTGCGCCAGCTCGGCCTCAACTTCCGTCAGTGGTTTCTGGTGCCGACCGACATCTTTCAGCTTACCGGCCTTCGCCGCGCGCACCCAGTTTGTCAGCGTCTTGATTGGGATCGACAACCGGCGGGACGCTTCCGATACCCCAACACCTTCAGTCAACGCCAGCTTGACCGCTTCGTCGCGAAGCTCGTTCGTATAGACCGCTCTTGGAATTCGATTCATCCATGCCTCCGTTTCTCGATCTTACGAAACGTTGGCTTCCATTTTTTCCGGCCGACCTCAAAAGGCAGCGAACCGCAATCATCGGTTGCTTAGCTAGCCGGGCAAGACTCCCGGCCGAGCGATCGCAGGCCGGTTTCACTTCTACAACCATCGGCCGCGCCGAAAACCAAAGCAGCCGCCGAAACGTTCACTATGGCCGCCCAAACTGCCAAGATCCCGCCGGATCGTTACATCGAAACCGCCCGGGCGCCAACCCGACCGGATTCGATCAGGCAGGTGCCAAATGATGGCGCCGGGCGGCGTACAGCTTACTGCTTCGACTGTCCAGCGAGACGCGCCTTGAGCAGCGTCAACAGCAGCTGATCCCGCTCCGATGCCAGCGTCTGGAAGTCGCGGCCACCCACTTCCTCACGCAAACCCGCGACCATCTTTTCGCGCACTTCCTGGGTGAATTCGAAGTCGCCCAGCGGCGTCCACCAGGTGACGAGCGGGCCGGCAAATTGATTGTAGAAATGTTCGATGCCGCCGGCGCCGCCGCCGAGATGATTCAGCATCACCGGCCCCATGACACCCCAGCGCAAGCCCGGCCCCCACGAGCAAGCCGCATCCGCATCGGCCACGCTGACCACGCCTTCGCTGACGAGCGACATGATTTCGCGGACGAGCACGCCCTGCAGTCGGTTGGCGACGTGGCCAGGCACTTCCTTGTTGAGCCGGATCGTCTTCTTGCCGAGCCCGGTGTAGAACACGTCCGCGCGATCGATTGCCTCGGCCGCGGTCCGCTTGCCCGCGACGAGCTCGACCAGCGGAATCAGATGCGGCGGGTTGAACGGGTGGCCGACGATGCAGCGCTCGGGATGCCGTTCGCAACCCTCCTGGATGTCCGTCATGGTCAAACCCGACGAGCTCGTCGCGATAATGACGTCCGGACGCAGCATCGCATCGAGCTGACGATACAGATCGTGCTTGAACGGCAGACGCTCCGGACCGTTTTCCTGGACGAAGTCGACATCGGCAAGTTCGTTCATATCGGTTGTAAACGTCAGGCGCGCCTGCGAGCCACCCGGCACGACGGCGCCCAGCGTTTCCATCGCAGGCCACGCCTTTGCGATGTACTCGCGCAAGGATTTTTCCGCGCCCGGCGCGGGATCGGTCGCCACGACGTCGAAACCCTGAGCCAGAAACAACGCACTCCAGCTGGCTCCGATGACCCCGGTACCTACTACCCCGATCTTCCGAATATTCTTGCTCATATGGCGACTCGCAATGACTGATAGAGAAATTGGCGCGACGCCGCAGACTGCCGGCGTGGTCTCACCTACTCTCGTGGACCGTGGACCGCGCAGCATGCTGCATTCGGGGTGGGTCAGCGAGCCGGACGGCAGCCTGCATCGAAACGAGTCGATTGCGTCGCGCCTCAAAGTCTAGTCGAGCAGAACCGAGACGCTCCAATACTTTGTGGCACCGACCCTATGCCTCGGCGCTATACTTTCGCGATGGAAATCCGACATTTTCGATATTTTCTAGCGATCGCCGAGGCGGGGAGTTTTGCGGAAGGGGCCAAGCGGCTGTGCATTGCACAGCCGTCGCTGACGCGGCAAATTCGGGCGTTGGAGGACCAGCTTGGCTGTCCGTTGTTCGTGCGGTCCTGGCAAGGCGTGCAACTGACGGATAGCGGCGAAATCCTGCTCAGGGAAGCCCGGCTCGCCGTTGCCCAGTTCGACCTGGCGCTCAAGCGCACGCGGGAAGGCAAACAACATCCGCGGAAACTCGCCCTCGGCATGATTCCCGGCACGGAAGACGAACTGATGGGACGCATATCGGTCGCTCTCGGTCCCGAGTTGCAGGACGTCGCGATCGACGTTCACAGCAAGCTGCATCTCGATCTGATTCGCGCGCTGGAAAACGGCCGCATCGATGCGGCATTCGTCCGCCAGGGCGATATCGGTCCGGAATGGACGAGCCGGACGGTCCAGGCCGAAGACCTGATCGCCATCCTGCCTCGCGGGCACGCGTTGCTGAACAAACGCCGTCTGTCGCCGGCCGATCTGTCCAAAGAACGCATCATCGCGGTGGCCGCCGCCGCCGCGCCCGCGCTACGCGCAACCATCGACGCATTCCTCAATCAGGACGGCACCGCGCCCACGAAGCCTCCTCTCGAGGCCGACGGGATGTTGAGCATTTTCTCGCTGGTCGCCGCGACCGGACTCTGCAGCCTGGTGCCGAGCCATTTCGCGCGCATGCTGCCCAAAGGGATGGCTACGCGACGCCTGACCGCATTTGATAGCAGCCGGCTCAATCTCGTGCTGGCGTATGCCGGCAATCGCGCCTCCCCGATCGTGTCGCGCCTCGCCGCGCAGATGGGCGCAACGGTCAACTGAATCGAGTCCGCCCCGACCGGGCGCAACGTCCCGCATCATGTCGGCGAAAGATCGCGCGGCGTCCAATCCCCGATCACTCGTTGCATCGCACGCAGCCGAAGCGCCATGCGATGACCGAATTTGCATGTCGCGTGGAGCAACGCGGAATTCAATTTCCTCCAGGCATGCAATTCATAAAAAGAATTCAATTTATTTAAGAAAAATCGAAATCTAGACTGTTCACAGCCGGGGTTACCTGATGCCTGTTTCCGGTGCGAGCGACGCGGGCTCAGCGCCCCGCAGATCCGGCGCACCACCCTCGCCTCTCGAAAGTTTTGCCGACCAAGGACCCATTGTGAACATCAACGACGTCAAGCAACGCGCAGTTTCGATTCCCCTCACCAGCCCGACCTATCCGCACGGCCCGTACAAATTCGTCAATCGCGAATTCCTGATCGTGACGTACCGTACCGATGCGAAGAAACTTCGAGAGCTGGTTCCCGAACCGCTCGAAATCGACATGGAAAATCCGCTCGTCAAGTTCGAGTTCATTCGCATGCCGGATTCCAGCGGCGGATTCGGCGACTACACGGAGTCGGGGCAGGTCATTCCCGTGACGTACAAGGGCCGCCGCGGCACCTATACGCACGCGATGTTCCTCGACGACCACGCACCGACTGCCGCCGGCCGCGAGTTGTGGGGTTTCCCGAAGAAAATGGCGAAGCCGTCGCTCGAAGTCGACACCGACACGATCGTCGGCGAACTGCGCTATGGCAAGGTGCTGGTGGCGAGCGCGACGATGGGCTACAAATATCAGGAGCTCGACGCTCAGGCCGCCAAGGCGACCATCGAGGCGCCCGGCTACCTGCTGAAGATCATCCCGCACGTCGACGGTTCGCCGCGCATCCTCGAGCTGGTCGAATACCGCTGCCAGGACGTCACGATCAAAGGCGCCTGGACCGGCCCGGTCGGCCTCGAGCTGTTTTCGCACGCGCTCGCACCACTGAAAGAACTGCCCGTGCTCGAGATTCTTTCCGGCACGCACATCCTGGCTGACCTCACCCTCGGCCTCGGCCACGTCGTTCACGATTACCTCGCCCATCCGTCCGCGCACCACGCGCACAAGGAGGCCGCCGACGCCCTGGCGTAAGCGAGCGAGGCGCACACTCTCGGGCGTGCGCCTCACTGCCGGTGACATCGTGACCATCGCGCGCCGCTCCAATCCGACGCGCATTTGCACTTCGAGCGATAATCCGTCGGTCCAATCATCGCCAAGAAGTGCAATGGACTTGAAGGCATTTCGCTATTTCGACGAGATCGTCAGCCAAGGGAATTTCGGCAAGGCAGCCAAGCGCCTTCCGCTGTCTCAACCGGCACTGAGCAAAGCGATTCGACTGCTGGAAGACGAACTGGGTGTCACGCTGCTCGAACGCGGCAGACGCGGCGTCGCCGTCAAGCTCACGTCTGCCGGCGAAGTCGTTCTGCAACATGCGAGAGCCATCCTGGCAGAGCGCGAGCGGATGCAATTCGATCTCGATGCGCTGCGCGACCTCGATCGCGGCGAACTCCGTCTGGGACTGCCACCGGTCGGTAGCGCAGAGTTGTTTGCCGCTCCTTTGGCGGAATTCCGCGAGCGATATCCAGGCGTGTCGATTCATCTGCACGAACATGGCAGCGCCGAACTGGAGCAAGCCGTGCGAGACGGCGAACTCGAGCTCGCGGCAACGATGCTGCCCGTGCGCACGGATCTGCAAGCGATGTTCATCCGGCGCGAGCCGATGGTGCTCGCGGTACCTCGCGGCCATGCGCTCGAAACGCACGTCCGTGTCCACCTGCATGAGCTGAATGGCGTGCCGTTCATTGCGCTGAATGAAGGATTCGCATTGACGCGAAGGCTGCGCGAAGCGTGCATTGCCCAAGGTTTCACGATCAACGAAGTCGCGCATAGCGCCCAGCCGAATTTCGCACTTGCGCTCGTCGCGGCGGGTTTGGGCGTGACGTGTCTGCCGCGGCTGGTCGCGCGCCGACACGGCAATGCCGGCGTGCGCCTGATCGACCTGGATGCACCCGGACTGGAATGGCGTGTCGCGATCGTGTGGCGCAAGGGCACGACGCTATCCTGGGCCGCACGTGCGTGGCTCGACCTCATCAAGCCGGACGATGCCGGAGTTCCCATCGACTAGCGGCCGAGGCCGAAAATCGCGGCGCGCCACGTCGGCCGACGACCAACCTGCCAGGCCACGCCCTCGCCCGCATCCGGCATTGCGCCCAGCTTCGTCAGCGTCCACGAATCGCTGCGCCGATCATGGTCACCGATATCTCGCACGCTTCCCTTCCAGAGTCACATGAAGATGGATTTTTTCGCTGCAATTGGCATATTCGTACGCGTCGTGGAGTCAGGCAGCTTTACCGCCGCGGCTCGGCAAGTGAATGGCTCGACCGCCCAGATATCGCGCGCCGTCGCATTTCTTGAAAGACAGCTCGGGGTCCGCTTGCTCAATCGCACGACGCGTCACATCGGCATGACGGAAAGCGGCGAACGGTACTTCAAGCGCGCGAAATCGATTCTTGCGGACATCGAGCATGCGTCGGCAGAAGCGCGGAACCGGCTCGCAAAGCCGTACGGAAAGCTGCGGGTACACGCGATGCCGAGTCTCGGGTTACGTTACCTGACGTCCGCGATGGTTCAGTACCAGGTGTCGAATCCCGACGTCAAAATCGAACTGACGCTGTCGGAACGATTCCCGAACCTGATCGAGGACGGCATCGACGTCTCGCTGATGGCAACGGCCGACTTGCCGACTTCAAGCTATGTCTCGAAGCCGCTCGGCGGAAACTACAGCGTACTCGTCGCGTCGCCGGACTACGTCCAGAGAAACGGCATGCCGTCGACGGTGACGGACCTCGCGGCACATAGCTGCCTCACCTTGAACGCACCGAACTCGGCTCCGGAAAAATGGCGTCTGCACGGCCCGGACGGCGAGCATGCCCATCTGGTTCAGGCCTCGCCGTTTCAGGTCAACATGCCGGATGCCATGCGCTTCGCGCTGCTCGCAGGCGCCGGCATCGGCCCGCTGACGCTGCATTCGGCGATCGACGATCTTCGACGCGGCACTCTGGTTCAGGTCCTTCCGGAATATCGCGTCAATGCGCTGACTGTGTACGCGCTCTATACGTCGAAGCGCTATCTGGATGCGAAAGTCAGCACCTTCGTTCAGCACCTTCACGGCATCGCATTGCCCGCGTTCGAACCCCTCGACAAGCTCGTCGCGGCGAATCGCTAGCAAGAGGGGCCGGCAATCAGCCGGCCTGACGACGGGCTTTCCAGGGCTGCTGGCGGTATGTCGCCGGCGTGCTGCCCGTCCAGTGCCGGAAGGCGCGATAAAACGCAGTCGGATCGTCGAAGCCGACACTATTGGAGACGGCCTCGATCGAATCGTCCGAGCGCGTCAGCCGATAGATCGCAACGTCCCGCCGCACGTCGTCCTTGATCGCTTGAAAACTCGTGCCGTCGCCCGCCAGGCGTCGTGCCAGCGTACGCACCGACACGTGCAATTCCCGCGCGACCGCCTCGATCGTCGGCATGCTCGGCAACGCATTCTCGATCAAACGGCGAACGCGATGACAGACCATCTGCTCGGCAAATGAAGTGAAGATCCAGTCTTCCGGCGCGCGGCGCAGGAATTCCTCCAGATCCGGCTTTCGTCGGGAAATCGGACGATCGAGGTAACCGGCATCGAAGACGAGGCAGGTCTTGTCCCTGCCGAACCGCACCGGTCCGGGAAACAGGTACAGCAAGTCCCCCGACTGCGTCGGCCGAAGGAATCTGAATGAAACTTCGCGCAGCGCGATCTTCTGCCCGATCAGCCATGACGCGACGCCATGGACGAGCTTCAGCATCAGCTCGCTGCCCAGCGCGCTGACCGGCTGACCATCCGGATCAGGAATGAATTCGATGCAGGCGAGCGCACCCTCTCGCCACGACGCGAGGCGAAAGTCGTCGAGTATCAGGCGAAAGAACTGACCGATACGGTTCAACGCGACATCGAGCCGGGGTGCATCGATCAGACTGAGGCAAAGATATTTCAACAGCCCGCTTCTTAAGGGACGACTGAAAATGCCCGGCATTTCATCGTCCAGCTCCGTCGCCAGCAGGCGATACAGCGTCGCGAACTGCTGCTGCGTCACGCGCGCAGCCGGCTTCTCCAGCAGGTGGGCCGGGATGCCGGAGCGTTCGGCAAGGCGCACGACGACTTCACGTTCGGCGCCGGCCAGAAAGCCGTTGACCACCGAGATCGGGACTGTGGCCAGCGGATAGGTCGAAAAGCTGTCTAGCACGGTATCGAAAGTTTTCTTGCCACTACGTTCGAAGGCGATGGCGTGCAAGGTGCTACGGCATGGTCGACGCCCGAAGGATTGCGTGTCGATGTCGACGACCGGCTCCTCCATCGCGCTACCGCGACAGAGGAGCCGGGGAGCTTTCGCTCATTGGCTACGCAATGCCCTCGTCAGCCCAGCGCGCTCACGAGCTCCGGCACGAGCGTGAACAGATCGCCGACGATGCCGTAGTCGGCCACGCTGAAGATCGGCGCTTCCGGATCCTTGTTGATCGCGACGATCACCTTCGAATCCTTCATGCCGGCCAGATGCTGGATCGCGCCCGAAATGCCGACCGCGATGTACAGCTGCGGCGCGACGATCTTGCCGGTCTGGCCGACCTGATAGTCGTTCGGCACGTAGCCGGCGTCGACTGCCGCGCGCGATGCGCCCAGTGCCGCGCTCAGCTTGTCGGCCAGCGGCTCGAGCACCTTCGTGTAGTTCTCGCCGCTGCCCAGGCCGCGGCCGCCCGACACGATGATCTTCGCGCTGGTGAGTTCCGGACGGTCCAGCTTCGTCACTTCACGGCTCACGAACTGCGACTTGCCAGCGTCGGCTGTCGCTTCGATCTTCTCGACTGCTGCGCTGCCGCCAACGGCCGCAACCGGATCGAAACCCGTCGCGCGCACCGTGATGACCTTGATCGGGTCGCTCGACTGCACCGTCGCGATCGCGTTGCCTGCGTAGATCGGGCGCTCGAACGTGTCGGCCGAATCGACCGCCGTGATGTCCGAGATCTGCGCGACGTCCAGCTTCGCGGCGATACGCGGCGCGACGTTCTTGCCGTACGCAGTCGCCGGCGCCAGGATGTGCGAGTAATCCTTCGCGATGTTCAGCGCGGTCGCTTCGACGTTTTCCGCCAGACCCGCTTCGAGCTGCGGCGCGTCGGCCAGCAGCACCTTCGACACGCCTGCGATCTTCGCTGCCGCATCGGCGGCTGCTTGCGCGTTGTGGCCAGCAACCAGCACGTGGATGTCACCGCCGATCTTTGCTGCCGCTGCGACCGTGTTCAGCGTCGCAGCCTTGATCGATGCGTTGTCGTGTTCTGCAATCACCAGAATCGTCATTTCTTTGCGCTCCCTCTTACAGCACCTTGGCTTCGGTCTTCAGCTTCTCGACCAGCGTCTTCACGTCCGGCACCTTCACGCCGGCCGCGCGCTTCGGCGGCTCGGCCACCTTCAGCGTCTTCAGACGCGGCTTCACGTCCACGCCGAGGTCTGCCGGCTTGACCGTTTCCAGCGGCTTCTTCTTCGCCTTCATGATGTTCGGCAGCGTCACGTAGCGCGGCTCGTTCAGACGCAGGTCGGTCGTGACGACCGCCGGCAGCGTCAGCGACAGCGTTTCAGCACCGCCGTCGACTTCGCGCGCAACCGTGGCCTTGCCATCGGCCACCGTCACCTTCGATGCGAACGTCGCCTGCGGGAGACCGGCCAGCGCGGCCAGCATCTGGCCCGTCTGGTTCGAATCGTCGTCGATTGCCTGCTTGCCGAGGATCACCAGTTGCGGCTGCTCCTTGTCGACCAGCGCCTTCAGGATCTTCGCGACGGCCAGCGGCTCGACGCTGTCGGTCGACTCGACCAGGATCGCGCGGTCCGCACCGATCGCCAGCGCCGTGCGCAGCGTTTCCTGCGCCTGCGTCACGCCCACCGATACGGCGATCACTTCGGTCGCCACGCCCGCTTCCTTCAGGCGCACCGCCTCTTCAACGGCGATTTCGTCGAACGGGTTCATCGACATCTTCACGTTCGCGATGTCGACGCCCATGTTGTCCGACTTCACGCCGACCTTCACGTTTGCATCAACGACTCTCTTTACTGCTACAAGGATCTTCAAGCCATTCTCCTGAATTTCAACATTGCCGCATGCCATCCAGCGGCAACTCATGCCGTCCGGCGCACCGATGCGCCGCCGGCTGTCGCGGATCTGCGCCGATACCGCTCATAAACGACCGGATATCGACGCAGCCTGTCCGCCTAAAAATGGACGTCGCTCGACTCGCAGCGCACTGCTCGCTACGCATCCGTCACATGTTCGGATAATTCGGCCCGCCACCGCCTTCCGGCGTGACCCACACGATGTTCTGCGTCGGGTCCTTGATGTCGCAGGTCTTGCAGTGCACGCAGTTCTGCGCGTTGATCACCAACCGGTCGCTGCCGTCGTCGCTCTTCACGAACTCATACACCGCCGCCGGGCAGAACCGTCCCTCCGGCCCCGCATACGTGCGCAGGTTCACGTTCACCGGCACGCTCGCATCCTTCAGCGTCAGGTGCGCCGGCTGGTTCTCCTCGTGGTTCGTGTTCGAGATGAACACCGACGACAGCCGGTCGAACGTCAGCTTGCCGTCCGGCTTCGGATACTCGATCGGCGTGCATTGCGACGCGGGCTTGAGCATCTCGTGATCCGCGTGCTTGTGGTGCAGCGTCCACGGCACATTGCCGCCCAACAGCTTTTGCTCGATGCCGACCATCAGCGTGCCGAGATACAGCCCCTTCGCCATCCACTGCTTGAAGTTGCGCGCGCGGTGCAGCTCCGCATGCAGCCAGGATCGCTTGAATGCGTTCGGATACGCGCTGAGCTCGTCGCCGCGGCGGCCCGTCTGCACTGCATGGAATGCGGCTTCCGCCGCCAGCATGCCGGTCTTGATCGCCGCGTGGCTGCCCTTGATCCGCGATGCGTTCAAAAAGCCTGCGTCGTCGCCGATCAGCGCACCGCCCGGGAACACCGTCTTCGGCAACGACAGCAGCCCGCCCGCGGTGATCGCGCGCGCGCCATACGACACGCGCTTGCCGCCTTCGAGGAACGTACGGATCGACGGGTGCGTCTTGTAGCGCTGGAATTCCTCGAACGGCGACAGGTACGGGTTCGTGTAGCCGAGGCCCACCACGAAGCCGACCATGACCTGGTTCTTGTCCATGTGGTACAGGAACGAACCGCCGTAGGTGTCCGACTTCAGCGGCCAGCCGGCCGTGTGAATCACGAGGCCCGGCTTGTGCTTCGCCGGATCGATTTCCCACAGCTCCTTGATGCCGATGCCGTACGCCTGCGGATCCGCGTTCGCGTCGAGCTTGAACTTCGAGATCAGCTGGCGGCCGAGATGGCCGCGGCAGCCTTCGGCGAACAGCGTGTACTTCGCGTGCAGTTCCATGCCGAGCTGGAAGTTCTCGGTCGGCTCGCCGTCCTTGCCCACGCCCATGTTGCCGGTGGCGACGCCCTTCACCGAGCCGTCGTCGTTGTAGAGAATCTCCGCGGCCGGAAAGCCGGGGAAAATCTCGACGCCGAGCCCTTCGGCCTGCGTGCCGAGCCAGCGCGTGACGTTGCCCAGCGAAATCACGTAGTTGCCGTGATTCCTGAAGTTGCTCGGCAGTGCCCAGCTCGGCACGGCCTTGGCGTCCGTCTCGCTCAGGAACAAGAAGCGATCTTCCGTGACCTCGACGTCGAGCGGCGCGCCCAGCGCCGCCCAGTCGGGGATCAACTCGCTGATCGCGCCCGGGTCCATCACGGCGCCCGACAGAATGTGCGCGCCGATCTCGGAACCCTTCTCGAGCACGCACACACCGATCTCGGCGCCCTTCTCCTTGGCCAGCTGCTTGAGCCGGATCGCCGCCGACAGCCCTGCCGGGCCGCCGCCGACGATCACGACGTCATACTCCATCGATTCGCGCGGACCATACTGTTCGACGAGAGCGGCCTGGCGCGCCGAGCGGCAATCTATTTCGTTCATATGCGGGACCCAGTCAGAACTGGTCCTCCGTCAAGGCGAGCACGCCCTCCCCGCCCTTGGTGCCGACGATCGACGCCTCATATGACAACGCACGCGGCAGAATGAACTCTGCATAGAACTGCCCGATGGCGATCTTCGCGCCGTAGAACGCCTGATCCTCCTGCAGCTTCTTCGCCGCGATCAGCATCGCTCGCGCCATTTGCCATCCGCCCAGAACGACCCCCGCCAGCTGCAGATACAACACGCTGCCGATGAAGACGGCATTGGGATCGCGTTTCATGTTCTCGATGACGAATTCCATCGCATGCTCGAACGAGCGTGCGCCTTGCTCGAGATGCTTGCGCATCGATGCGAACGCCGCACCGTCGTGTGCCGACAGCTCCTCGACCGTCTTGGCGATTTCACCCAGCAGGAACTTCGCCACGACACCGCCGTCGCGGAACGTCTTGCGGCCGACGAAATCGTTCGCCTGGATCGCCGTCGTGCCTTCGTAAATGGTCAGAATGCGCGAGTCGCGGTAGAACTGTGCAGCGCCCGTCTCCTCGATGAAACCCATCCCGCCGTGAACCTGCACGCCGAGGCTCGTCACTTCGAGCGACAGTTCGGTGCTCCAGCCCTTGACGATCGGAACCAGGAACTCATAAATCGCCTGATGATGCGCACGGGTGGCAGCATCTTCGTGTTGATGCGCGATGTCGTTGTGAGCGGCCGCCACGTATGCGATTGCACGCGAGGCATCGGTCAACGCGCGCATCGTCCCGAGCATGCGGCGCACATCGGGGTGATGGATGATCGTCACCGCCTCCTTCGCCGAGCCATCGACCGGCCGGCTCTGGACGCGCTCCTTCGCATATTCGACGGCCTTCTGGTACGCAGCCTCGGAGATGCCCACGCCTTGCAGGCCGACGGCGAAACGTGCGGCGTTCATCATGATGAACATGTATTCGAGGCCGCGGTTCTCCTCGCCGACGAGATAGCCGGTCGCGCCTCCATGATCGCCGAACTGAAGCACGGCGGTCGGGCTGCCCTTGATGCCGAGCTTGTGTTCGATCGACACGCACTGGACGTCGTTGCGCGCGCCGAGCGAACCGTCTTCGTTGACGAGGAACTTCGGCACGACGAACAGCGAAATGCCCTTCACCCCTTCCGGTGCGCCGGGCGTACGGGCCAACACCAAATGAATGATGTTCTCCGTCATGTCGTGCTCGCCCCAGGTGATGAAGATCTTGGTGCCGAACACCTTGTACGACCCATCCTGCTGCGGCTCAGCGCGCGAACGCACCATCGACAGATCCGAACCGGCCTGCGGCTCGGTCAGGTTCATCGTGCCGGTCCATTCGCCGGAGATCATCTTCGGCACGTAACGCGCCTTTTGTTCGTCGCTGCCCGCCGTGAGCAGCGCTTCGATCGCACCGTCGGTGAGCATCGGGCACAACGCGAACGCTACGCTGGCCGCGTTCAGCATTTCGGCGCAGGGCGTCGCGATCAGCTTGGGCAGCCCCTGTCCTTCGTAATCGACCGGATGCTTGACGCCCTGCCAGCCGCCGGCGGCGAACAACTTGAAGGCGTCCGAGAAACCCGGACACGCGTTCACCACACCGTCCTTCCACGTATTGCCATGTTTGTCGCCGAGCACGTTCAGCGGCGCGACGACCTCGTTGCTGAACTTCGCTGCTTCTTCGATAACCGCCTGTGCAGTCTCGGCCGTGGCGTCCTCGCACCCCGGGAGTGCGCTGATTCGATCGAGTTGGGCGAGTTCGTTGACCACGAACAGAATATCTTTTACCGGTGCGACAAAACTCATCGTACTTCTCCATACAGTTAGATCTACATCTTGTCGAGCCATCGATTGGCCCGACTTGAAGCGACCACGACAGTGACGCCGGCCGCCTGTGCGTCGAGCGTCTACTGCCGTGCCGCATGCGGCATCACTTCGATTGCGCGGCCTGATCCAGTTGCGCGACGACCTTGTCGTTGATCAGACGCTCGATCTCGTTCGCGTCGTAGCCCAGCGCAACGAGCACGTCCCGGCTGTGCTCGCCGAGATCGGGCGCGCGGCGCGGCTTCACCTTGTCGACACCGGAAATCTGCATCGGGCTGTTGACCGTATAGGTCGCCTTCTCGCCGGCTTCGCCCAGCGGAACGAACACCTCGTTCGCGTACATCTGCTCGTCCTTGACGACTTCGTCTGCGACTTGCACGACACCGTAAATGACACGGGCTTCGTCAAAGGTCTTTTTCCAGTATTCGAGCGAATGGCCGGCGAATGCCTTGTCGAGAATGCCGACGAGTTCGGTGGCGTGCTTGGTGCGGCCCTCGGAGTCCGCGAAGCGCGGGTCTTCGAGCAGCGACGGCAGATCCATTGCCTTGCACAGGCCGGGGAATTCCTTGTTTGCCTGGAGCAACATCAGCAGCAGCCAGCGGTTGTCCGCGGTGCGGTAGGGATTGAACAGCGCGTTGAGCGGCGCATTGCGCGTATGCGCGCCGTAGAACTTCGCGCCGTTGAGTGCGCCCTCGGTCCAGAGTGCCGATGCCCACGCGCCTTCGGCAATGAGCGAGGTGGAGACGCGCGAGCCTTTGCCCGTCTTCTCGCGATGATAGAGGCCCGTCACGATCGCCGAGAACAGCGTGCTTGCCGTCGCGTGATCGCCAATCCCGGGGATGGGAACGGCGGGCGGGCTATCGCCGTCGCGGGTCACTTCCATCAGCCCGGAGCGCGCCCAATAGGTCGTCACGTCGAAGCCGGGACGGTTGGCCTCGGGGCCTTTCAAGCCATAACCCGTGATATCTGCGTAGATGAGACGGTCGTTGAGCGGCGCGAGCGCTTCGTAGGAGATGCCGAGTTTGTCGCGGACGCTGAGCGGGAAATTGACCACGACGACATCGGCCCATTTGACCAGTTTTTCGACAATGTCTTTTGCTGCGGGAGACTTGAGATCGAGTGCAAGACTCTGCTTGTTGCGGTTGGTGAGCTGCCAGGGATAGTTGGTGTCGCAGACGGGGTTCGGCGCCAGCTTGTAGAGGTTTCGATAGGGATCGCCGGTGCCGGGCGGCTCTACCTTGATAACCGTCGCACCGAAATCGGACAGTATCGTGGTTGCCGCGGGACCGGCGATATAGCTTGCGAAATCAACGACTTTGACTTCAGAAAAAATGCTGTCGGGGTTCTGCATGATGTCTGTAGCAGGTACTCTGCGTGTTGTATGGGTGACTCGGACTTCTGGTGCTCGCCAACTGCCGATACCTTATCCCGGTGCGCAGACGACTGACATGGGAGATGTCTCCGACACGCATGTGGTTTGTCACAATCCGCCAGCTCGACCGCCGACTATCGCCGCACGATGCCCTGCGCTTCAGAGAGCGATTTTTCGATCGGTGATAGTCTTCGGCCCGTGAACGCAAAGCTCAGCGCAAACGACACATGCAATGGAATTTGCACGTGGAGTCGCTCAATGCGTATGTGCCATCGAGACCGAGGCACCCGAGAATTTCTGGTCCGGCACCACTCTAGAGAACGATTGGCCACAATGAGAGTGATACATGTTCCGTCGCCGTCTGCGTTATTGCGGCAACAGATCAAGACAATCTCCGACGATCTGTCGACGGTGATCGAGCGCACCTATGCAGCATTAGGCGATATCGACGGCTACGAGGATCTCCCCATCTCCGTGAAGAAAGACATCGTCGACTCCATATCGATTTCGGAGCGCCTGTGGTTCCAATCGATCGTCGACGGCGAGTTTCCCGACAATGAAAGTCTGAAGACGTTTCAGGACTTCGGACGACGAAGAGTTCATCAGGGCATTTCTCTGCAGTCGCTGCTGAGAGCCTTCCGGATGGCGCTTAGAGAGGTTTGGCGCGCATGCGCCGATCTGGGCAGCAAGCACGACATCTTGCGCGACGAACTGCTGTTCGAGATTTCGCCGTACCTGATGGATTACTTCGACCACATGTCGCAACTGATTTCCTCCGCCTATCTGGACGAGCAGTACCGGCAGGCGCGCTGGCAGGAATCGCTGCGATACCAGTTGCATGACGTGGTCTTCAGCCGATCGCGCGACGACGATGCGTTTCGCAAGATCACCAAGGCGCTGGGCCTCGATCATGCCGTACCGAGAATCGCGGTTGCGTTGGCATCGTCGGCGCTCGACGGCGAGCCGATTCAGGCCGATCGCGCACTGGATCAGATCGTGCAAGTGACGGCGGGCATCCTGAAGACCTCGCGAGATACGCTGGTCGACGCCCGCCATCACGATCGCCTCGTCATCTGGGTTCCTTCGATACAGCAGGAATCCGCGAGCGCGAGCGACAGACGTGTCGCGGAATACATGGCGGCACTGCAGGAACGATTGCCGTCCGTCACGTCGATCGGGATCGGCCTCGCCGGCGTCGGCGCACAAGGCTGGGCCGCATCGGCCGACGAGGCGATACGCGCGCTGGATTTCGGCAATCGCTTCGCGCCGGATCAGAAGGTGCATCGCTACTCGGACATCGTCATCGAGGAATGCATCCGAGGGAACGACAGCGCGCTGAATTACTTTCTTTCGCTGCTGAACGAACTGTCGGTCGAGTCCGGCGCGACCCGCACGATCGAGGCGTTCTTCACCAACAGACGGCGTCGGAAAGTGACGGCGGCCGCGCTCGACATCCATCCGAATACGCTCGACCATCGGCTCGAACGGGTGGAGAGCATTCTCGGCGCGAAGCTGGACGACGCGCGATGGATCGCCAAGCTCGAAATCGCGCTGAAGTTGCGCGATGGGGCTTGCGCGTTGCCTGCGTGAGGGCGGCCGCAAGATGCGAGGCTCGCGTGGCATGACGCGTTGTCGTTCGCCGCGGTGTCGGCCCTTGTCCGAGCCGGCGACGACTCGTATCACTCGGAGCAATCGTCCGATCGTTGCTGCCGAATGTCTTACTGGATCACGGCCTGCTGTTTGACCGGTTTTGCCATAGAAACGGCAGGCTTGGACATGAACATATCGACTTCACCGGGTTAGGATGTCTCGACACCTGAATCCGACGGCCGCCCGCTTACGTTCATGAACGCGTCAGGCCCGCACGTGTCGCACAACAAGATGGCGGCCGTCATATTCATGCGTTCGCGGCGTCTGCATCGCGGACCGCAACGGCCGCATTGCATTGCACGCACACGCATCCTCATACACTCAAGTCGAGCTCTTCGAACATGTCGAATTTCCAGAACATTCAGTACGAAAAGAAGTCCGGTATTGCGTACGTTACCGTCGATCGCCCCAAATCGTTGAACGCGCTGAATTTCCAGACGCTCACTGAAATCACTGCGGCCTTCGAAGACGCACGCGACGACGATGCCGTTCATGGCGTGATCGTAACGGGCTCGGGAAACAAGGCGTTCGTCGCAGGCGCTGACATTTCCGAGATCGCCGCACTGTCGGCCGTCGCCGCGGAGAAATTTGCAGGGCTCGGGCATTCGACCATGAATCTGATCGAGACGCTCGGCAAGCCGGTCGTCGCGGCCGTGAACGGATTCGCGCTGGGCGGCGGCTGCGAACTGGCCATGGCCTGCACCATGCGCATCGCATCCGAACATGCGAAGTTCGGGCAGCCGGAGGTCAAGCTCGGCATCATTCCGGGCTTCGGCGGTACCCAGCGCCTTCCGCGGCTCGTCGGAAAGGGAATCGCGATGCAGCTGATCCTCACGGCGGCGCTCATCGACGCCAATGAAGCGCATCGCATCGGCCTCGTCAACGAGGTGGTGGAAGCGGACAAGTTGATCGCGCGCGCGGAGCAGATTCTGAATCAGATCGCCGCGAATGCTCCCATCGCAACGCGGCTTGCCATCACGGCCGTCAACCAAGGTGTCGAGGCGAGCCTCGAGCAGGCCTTGAGCCTCGAGCGTGCGCTGTTCGCGGTGTGCGCGGCGACGGAGGACAAGGCCGAGGGTACGGCGGCTTTTCTCGACAAGCGGACGCCGACGTTCCAATCGAAATGACGCGCTGATGACGTCGCCGGCGCGGTGGTGGCATATCCGCAAGCTCAGCATCGCGCCGAAAAGTCGACATCTCAGGGCAGCGTCTACTACCGCGCTCTTCCTAAAACGAAAATGCCGTTCAGTTGCTCAACTGAGCGGCATTAGCGGCCTGAAGAGGTGGCCTCGCAAAATCGGACAGCCAGATAAGTGGATCGGCCGGGGCCTGAGCCAGCGATAATGCTGGCAAAGGAAACGAGGAAATGACGAAGAGAACCCGACGCACGCACTCAGCGGCGTTCAAAGCGAAGGTGGCGCTGGCAGCGGTCAAGGGCGAGCGCACGCTGGCCGAGCTGGCGCAGCAGTTCGATGTGCACCCGGACCAGATTACCGAATGGAAGCGGCAATTGCAGGAGCGTGCGGCGGACGTGTTTGGCGCAGCAGGCATGCCGTCGAGCGAGCCGCCGGTGGACCTGAAGGCGTTGCACGCCAAGATCGGCCAGCTGACACTGGAGAATGATTTTTTAGAAGGTGCGCTCACCAAGGCGGGATTGCTGAGCGCAAAACGATGATCGACCGTACGCATGCGCTGCCGGTTTCGCAACAGACGCGACTGGTCGGCATCGCGAGATCGAGTGCGTATTACCGGCCGCAGCCGGTCAGCGAAACCGATTTGTTGTTGATGCGGCGAATCGACGAACTGCACATGGAGTTCCCGTTTGCCGGGGCACGGATGCTGGCGCGCCTGTTGCGTCGGGATGGCCATGAAGTCGGCCGCCGTCGCGTACGCACGTTGACGAAGCGCATGGGCGTGGAGGCGCTGTACTGCAAGCCGAACACAAGCCGCCGCAACGCGCAGCACAAGATCTGGCCGTACTTGCTGCGCGGCATGAAGATCGCGCGGGCCAACCAGATGTTCGCCCTCGACACGACCTACATTCCGATGGCGCGAGGCTTCGTGTACCTGACGGCGGTGGTGGACTGGGCGAGCCGCAAGATTCTCGCGCACCGGGTTGCCATCACGCTGGAAGCCACGCATGCCGTCGAGGCACTGGAAGAAGCGTTCGCCCGCTACGGGCTGCCCGACATCGTGAACACCGATCAAGGCAGCCAGTTCACGGCGGGCGCGTTCACCGAGGCCGTACTGGGTCGAGGCGTGCGGCTATCGATGGACGGCAAAGGGGCTTGGCGTGACAACGTGTTCGTCGAGCGCGTATGGCGCAGCATCAAGTACGAAGAGATTTACCTGCGGGCCTACGAGTCGGTCAGCCATGCCCGGCGCTCCATCGGCGACCACATCGAGCTGTACAACCGGAAAAGACCCCATTCGAGCCTGGCGGATCAGACGCCGGATGAGGCATACTTCGCGACGCTGCCTGCGATCAAATCGGCAGCATGATTGCCTCGGCCGCCCCACTTAAAAATCTCAGAAAACTGTCCGAACGAGTGAGGCCACCTCTGTTTGTCGGTGGCCCCCCTTGGTCAACGGCCTCGTTGTCATGCACAATCCGGTGCCCGACAATCCGGTTATCGCGCGTGGTCACGAGCGCGTGAACGCCCACCCATCTGGCAGACGGATCAGACTCATCGGTGTCATCACACAATTCGAAGGAAACAATGCCCGGATCTGCCTCTAAATAAACGATCCAGTGCAGGAAGCGGTAGTCCGATGGAACAATCCAGTCTCGGCTTGTCTTAACGCTATAGACAAGGTAGAGCTGCCGATTCCGGCGACCACGATGCCGGTAGGCGCGCATGACGTTTGCGCGCTGCTGCGACGAGAGTGTTGAGC
Source organism: Burkholderia sp. JP2-270 (assembly GCF_003233675.1). NCBI lineage: Bacteria > Pseudomonadati > Pseudomonadota > Betaproteobacteria > Burkholderiales > Burkholderiaceae > Burkholderia > Burkholderia sp. JP2-270. Next base: position 938,597 of record NZ_CP029825.1, read on the forward strand.
CGGGCGCCATGACGCCTCCAATGGCCGGCGAAATACATCCGGCGGGCAAGGCTGAGTAAACTTTGGTTCAAACGGCAACTTTGCGTATTGTTTAGTTCAAAAATTCTGGAAGAAAATGTCTCCCATTGCAGTTGCCCAGCACTTCCGATCGACCGCCGGAAACGGGCAGCCTCCGACATTCGGTGGGTGAGATTTAGTTCCAGAGACTACGAGTACCCAACGCCCGGCAGATGTGATGGCAACGACACGAGCGCCGGGAATTCGACTCGGTCACATCGCACGTCATCCGAATGATCTGCAATGCGAAATCAATCGACTCGACCTGAACGACGAAGCGTCGACAATCCGACATCGTGTCGCCATCACGATCGACGCGTGGCAGATCTTTCGCCGACCGGCGCGCAATCATCTCCCGTCATCGAAGCGCTACGACGCCGCCGACGACGGCACGGCGTGACCGCCATCGTTCGGCTGTCGTCCGACAGCAATCGTTCGCGCTGACGTGCGCGACGGTCGTCACGATCACGTTCGTCAATCGCGCCCCGCCGCCATCGCATCGCCGATTACGCTCGAATCGTCCGCCGCTGCGCGCCGCCTCGAAGTGCAATAACTGACAGTTTCTCGTCCGGGGGCTTTTCATTAGATTGACGACACGATCAATGCAAGGTCTCGCTCACCGACATGACTCTCACTGCCAGCGAAGCACAGCCCACGACGACCGCCACGTACCGGGACATCGCCGAACGCCATACGCGGTCCGCCCCTTCCGGCGCGTTCCATCGCGATGCATGGGATGCATTGTCCGACGCGGGACTGTGGCGCCTGCCCGTACCGCGCGAACTCGGCGGCTCAGGGCGCACGTGGCACGACTTTGTCGATGCGTTCGAAGCGGTCGCCGCAACGCTGCGCTCCGTCGGTTTCGCGATGGCGCTCGCCAATCAGGCGACGCTGATTCGCGCAATCGTCGCGTACGGTTCCGACGCGCAGCGCGCGCGGCATCTGCCGCCGCTGCTGTCCGGCGCGATCGGCGCCACGGCGATCTCGGAGAAAGGCACCGGCACCGAAGTGCGCGCGCTCGAAACCAGCCTCGTGCGCAACGGCGACCACTATCGGCTCGACGGCCACAAGTACAACATCAGTCACGCACCCGAAGCGCGCCTGATGATGATCGTCGCGACCCTGGCCGGCGACGGCAAGCCGGCCACCGCGCTGGTGCTGATCGATCCCGAACGCGCTGGCGTGCGGCGCAGCGCCCCGCAGGCGACGCTCGGCGTCGCGGATCTTCCGATCGGCGATCTCGCGCTGTCCGGCGTGCGCGTCGACGCCGACGAACTGCTCGGCGCGCCCGGCGATGGGCTGCGCCTGCTGATGGACATCGCGTCGATGAATCGCGCGCTGTTCGGCCTGCTGTGCGCGAACGTCACCCAGCCGTTCCTGGCCGACGCGCTTGCACGCGCCGGCGCCCGCAAGACGCTCGGTGTCGCGCTGGACACCCATCAGCACGTGCAGCGCCGGCTGGTCGACGTCCAGGTCGGCATCGAACGCACGCGCTGGACGGCGCGCGCAGCGCTCGATCAACTCGTCGGGCAACGTCCCGAGGCGCTCGCGAACTGCTCGATCGCGAAGCTCGCAGGCGCGCGCGATCTCGCGCAGGCCGCGCTGCACCTGCTTGCGATTCACGGCAGCGACGGCTACCGGCGCGGCCCGCTCGCCACCTTCGTCGCCGACGCGCTCGCGATGGGCTCGGCCGGCGGCACCGAGGAAATGCATTACCGGAACATCTTCAGCCAGATGCAACGACGCGCGGCCGCCGCGGCGCGCACTGCGTAACCGTTCACCCTTCCATCACCCCTTCAGGAGCCGACCTTGACTATCCAGACTGGCCTGCGCGCCCGCGCCACCCACCGCGTCGACACGATTTCGCTCGCCGATCAATGGGGAGGCGAAGCGCATGCGCTCGCGAGCCCGATCATGATCATCTTCATCGAACAGACCTGCATGCAGGCGACCGACCATCTGCTGCCGGCCGGGCAGATGACGGTGGGCTACAACTTCGAGATCAAGCATCTCGCGCCGACACCGCCCGAATGGGACGTGACGATCGACGCCGAACTGATCGAGGTCGACGGCCGCATGATGACGTACCGGGTCGAGGTGCGCGACGCGGTGGGTGTCGTCGGCGAAGGCGTGCATACGCGCTGCGCCGTCAGCCGCGACGGGTTCCACCGCCGCCTCGACGAGCGGCGCGACAGCGCGGCGCTCGCGCGCTGACAAGCCGGAGCCCGACCATGATTCCGCTTCCTCTGCAGGGTCTCCGGCTGCCGGTGATTGCGTCTCCGATGCTGATCGCGAGCTATCCCGAGATGGTGCTCGCCCAGTGCAGGAGCGGGATCGTCGGCGCATTTCCGGCGCTCAACGCACGGCCCAGCGCGCAGCTCGGCGACTGGATCGACACCATCGACGGCACGCTGCGCGCATACCGGGACGCCCATCCCGACGCGCCGGTCGGCCCGTATGCGGTCAATCACATCTGCCATCCGTCGAATCCGCGCGTCGAACAGGATCTGCGCATCTGCATCGACCGGCGCGTGCCGCTGATGATCACGAGCCTGCGCGCGCCGTCGCGCGACGTCGTCGATGCGATCCACGCGTACGGCGGGATCGTACTGCACGACGTCACGACGGTGCGGCACGCGCAGAAGGCGCTGGAGGCCGGCGTCGACGGCCTCGTTCTCGTCGCGGCGGGTGCGGGCGGCCATGCCGGCACGCTGTCGCCGTTCGCGCTGGTCGCCGAAGTGCGGCGCTTCTACGATGGCTTCATCGCGCTGTCCGGCGCGATCGCGACGGGCGACGCGATAGCCGCCGCACGCGCGCTCGGCGCCGACTTCGCGTATATCGGTACACGCTTCCTGGCGTCGCACGAAGCAAACGTGGTGCAGCGATACAAGGACACGATCGTCGAAGCCAACGCGGCCGACATCATCTACACCGATGCGTTCACCGGCGTCCACGGCAACTACCTGCGCCAGAGCATCGAAGCGGCCGGGCTCGACGTGCGCCGTCTCGCGCGGGTCGACGGCGCGCAGCTCGATTTCTCGCCGGATGGCGGCGCGAAGCAGTGGCGCGACATCTGGGGGGCCGGCCAGGGCGTCGGCGCGATGGACGCGGTGCTCAGCGTCGCAGAGATCGTCGAGCGGCTCGAAGCCGAATACGACCGCGCCGTCGCGCGCGTGCAGCCGGGCGCGGCCGCGCACGTCGCCGCACGCCGCCCGTCCGTTTCCTCGACTTCACGGATCGAAACGCCATGACGCCGTCCGAGCTTGCCGCCCCGTCGTCCGTCGACGATGCGATCGCGCGCCGCCGCGCGCAGATCGACGTGATCGACGACGAGCTTCTCGCGCTGATCGGCCAGCGCATCGCTCACGCGACCGAAATCGGCCGTCTCAAGCGGCATGCGGGGCTCGCGGTGCGGCAGCCGGCCCGCGAAGCGTCGATCGTCGCCGAGCTGTGCACGCGCGCGCCGTGGGGGCTGCGCGACCGCGACCTGAGAGCCATCTGGCAGACGCTGTTCCGCGCGAGCCGCGACGCGCAATCGCTGCCGTCCGTCGCGTTCCTCGGCCCGTCGGGCACCTACACCGAAACCGCGATGCTGTGTCATTTCGGCGAGTTCGCCCGCGGGCAGGCGCACGAAACGATCGACGCGGTATTCGAAGCGCTCGCGCGCGGCGATGCGGAATGCGCGGTCGTGCCGGTCGAGAATTCCTCCGAAGGCAGCGTGACCCGCACGCTCGACCTGCTGATCGCGCAAGCGGCGCCCGTCACGGGCGAGATCGAACTGCCGGTCGCGCACTGCCTGCTGAGCGCCAGCGGATCGCTCGCCGGCGTCGACAGCGTGGTCGGCCATCCGCAGGCGCTCGCGCAATGCCGCGCGTGGCTCGACGCGCATGCGCCCGGCCTGCGCCGCATCCCGGTATCCAGCAACGCAGTGGCCGCGCGCGAGGCCGCGCACCTGTATGACTGCGCGGCGATCGCCGGCGAACCGGCGGCCGCTCTTTACGGATTGCGAATCGTATCCCGCGCAATCCAGGATCATCCGGACAACCGCACGCGCTTCGTGATCGTCGGCGGCCAGACGCCCGCCCCGACCGGCCAGGACCGCACGAGCATCGTGCTGCGGCCGACCGATGCGCCCGACGCGCTCGCGCGCATATTCGATGCGCTCGCCCACCACCGCGCACCGCTGCTGTGGGTCGATGTGCGCCCGGCGCGGGCGGCCGGACATGCGTACCGGTATTGCATCGACTTCGGCGGGCACCAGCTCGATCCGAACGTGCGCGCGGCGCTCGACGAAATCGCGCTCGCCGCTTCCGAACTGCGCGTCCTCGGCTCCTATCCGCGTGCCGTGGGCGAGACGGCCGGGCACGCCGACGGCCCGGCCGCGTGATGACGACGGCGCCTGCTTCGTCCCGCGTCGCCGCCCGGCTGCTCGCGATTCGCGACGGTCGCGACGATCGCCTGCTCGTGCTGTGCGGCATCGCCGCGGCGGGCTGCTTGCCACTCGCCGCCGGGCGATGGCTGCGCGCGCTGCGCGCCGAATACGACGACGAACTGGAACTGCTGCCGTTCGTGCGCGGCGCGCCGGATGCCGCCGATACCGCGTGCCTGCTGCGGCGCTGCGCGCGGCTCCGGCTTCCGGCGGTGGCGATCGGCGACACCGCGGCGTCCGCCTATAGCCGCTGGCGCGCGTGCCTGCCCGTCGCGCCGCTGACCTGGCGGGTGCTCGAAACAGCCGCTGCACGGGCCGCGACGCCGCTGCCCGGCGGCCTGCTGGCGCGCTGGCCGGCACGCGCGGCCGAGCCGGTCGACTGGCCGCGCTCGCGCCGCGTCGTCGCCGATCTCGGCGCCGCGTCGCCGGCGCTTGGCGCCCGGATCGGCGCATTCACCGACGCACTGTGCGACGGCTCGCTGGTGGTCGCAGGCATCGCGCTGGACACGGCCCCCGGCGCGCCTCACACCTTCGTCACCGATGCGCTGGACCCGCTCGCCAATTACGTCCGGATGCAGCGCATCGCCGCCGTGACGCGCCGCGCCCCGTCGCTGCGGAGCCGCCTGTGAGCCCGCGCCCGCAGGCCGGCCCGACGCGCATCGCGCTCGTCGGCATGCCCGGCGCCGGCAAGACGACCCTCGGCAGCGCACTGGCCCGCGCGCTCGCGCTGCCGTTCGTCGACGCCGACCGCGAACTCGAACGCCGCTTCGGCGCGCCCGTCGCGGCGCAATTCCATGCAGGCGACTTCCGCGCGCGCGAAGCCGACGTCATCGACGCACTGACGCGCGGGCCGGCGCTCGTGCTCGCGACCGGCGGCGGCGCCGTGCTGCGCGCCGATACGCGCGCCCGGGGCTCGGCCAGCGCTGTTTCGTGATCCATCTCGCGAGCGATCTCGACACCCTGTGGCACCGCACGCGTGACGACGCGTCCCGTCCGCTGCTGAACGTCGCCGACCCGCGCGCGGCGCTCGCCGCGCTGCACGACGCGCGCGAATCGCTGTACCACGCCTGCGCGCACTGCCGCATCGACACGTCGGGCCAGTCCGTCGCCCGAACGCTCGCGGCAGCGCTCGACGCGCTCGCGATGGCGTAATCCGCGCGACCTTATCTGTCCCCTTCAGCGGTTTCAACGATGCCGGCCGATTCGGCCGACTGCCATTTCTAACAGTTGCCGATCGTCAAATAATATCTAAAGATATATTTTTAGATACAAATCGTTCGCCATCGCGTCACAGGAAACCGACCATGCCCTTCCTCATCGACCGAGCGCGCGGCGCCCGCCGCCTGGTTCCCGCGCTCGCCGCGCTCGCGCTCGCCGGCTGCGCCCCGTTCGGCACGCAACGCCCGGCGGCCCGGATCACCCCCGTCGAGCAGCTCGACGCGGGCGCCGCGATCCGCTCCGCTGGCGCCGGCGCGCCGACGATCGCCGAACGCTGGTGGACCGCGTTCGGCGATGCCCAGCTGGATCGTCTCGTCGACGACGCGCTGGCCGGCGCACCGACGCTGCAGGCGCAGCGCGAACGCGTCGCGCAGGCGCTGGCCGACACCGACGTCGAAAACGCCGCGCTGCTGCCGCAGCTCGGCGCGACGGCGAGCGCAGTGCCGACCCGCCTGCCGGGCAGCTACCGGACGCCGCCGCCCGCGGCCGGACACTGGCAGGTCGACGCGCAGGCGCTCCTCGGCGCGTCGTGGGATCTCGACATCGCCGGCCGGCAGCACGCGCTGGCGCGCGCCGCGGCGCTGCGCGCGGACCAGCAGCGCGCGCTCGAGCACGCGGCAACCGTATCGCTGCAGGCGGCGATCGTCGAAACCTATCTGCAGCTCGCGCTCGAACAGCAACTGCTCGCGATCGCGCGCGATACGCTGCAGCAGCACAGCTATCTGCTCCGCCTCACGTCGCAACGCGCCGATGCCGGTCTCGACATGCAGGTCGCCGTGCTCAGGGCGAGCGAACCCATCCCGCACGCGCAGGCCGACATCAACACGCATGCGGCCGAGTCGGCCCGGCTGCGCCACCGGCTCGCCGCGCTCGTCGGCCGGGGGCCCGGTTACGCCGATGCGCTGAAGCCTGCCGCGCCGCCGGCGGCCGAGCTGCCGATGCCGGCCGTCCTGCCCGCGGCACTGATCGGCCGCCGGCCGGACGTGCTGGCCGCGCGCTACCGGGTCGAAGCCGAAGCGGCGAACATCGACGCGGCGCGCGCCGCGTTCTATCCGGACGTCAACCTGCTGGCCTTCGCCGGCGTGCAGAGCTTCGGCTTCCGCGCACTGTTCCACGGCAACAGCGGCACGTTCGGCGCGGGCCCCGCGATCACGCTGCCGATTTTCGAGGGCGGCCGCCTGCGCGCCGGCCTGCGCGCGCAAACCGCCGCCTACAACGCCGCCGTCGCGGTGTACGACGACACGGTCGTCAACGCGCTCGCACAGGTCAGCGACGCACTCGTCCAGATCGACACGCTCGGCCGGCAGCGTGCGCTTCAGCGCGAAGCGCTGGCGCGTGCGCAACAGACCTACGACATCGAGACGCAGCGCTACCGGAAAGGCATTTCCGGCTACCTCGACGTGCTGCTCGCGCAAGGCCGCCTGCTCGACGATCGCGCGTCGGTCGCGCGTGCGGATGCGTCGTTCGCGATCGAGCATGCCCGCCTGATCGCCGCGCTCGGCGGCACCACTTCCACTGGAGTCACGCAATGAACCGTCCCGAATCCCCCGCCGCCGAGCCGCCGCTGCAACGCGCGCGCCGGCGCTACTTCCGCTGGTTCTTCATCGCGCTCGCCGGCGCGGCCGGCCTCGCCGCCGTCGCGTGGGCCACCACGCGCGGCACCGAGACGACCGACGATGCGTACGTGTCCGGCGACGTCGTGCAGATCTCGCCGCAGATCGGCGGGACCGTCGACGCGGTGCGCGTGCAGAACGCCGACTGGGTCCGTCCGGGCGACCTGCTGTTCAGCGTCGACAAGACCGATGCCCGGCTCGCGCTGGACGAAGCGGTCGCGCAACTCGCGCGCGCGGTGCGCCAATACCGCACCGCGCATGCGGACGCGGTGCGCGAAGAAGCGCAGATCCGGGTGCGGCGCACCGAATGGTCCAAGGCGAACGACGACCTGCAGCGCCGGCTGAGCCTCGCGCAAGACGGCGGCGTGTCGCGCGAGGATCTTCGCCATGCGCGGGATGCGATGGACGGCGCGGCAGCCGCGCTGAACGCGCAGCAGGCCGCGTACGATGCGACGCTCGCGCACACCGACGGCACGTCGATCGACACGAATCCGCTCGTGCGCGCGGCGGCGTCCCGGGTCCGCAGCGCGGCGCTCGCGCTGCGCCGCACCGAAATACGCGCGCCGCTCGGCGGGCTCGTCACGCGCCGGGTCGTGCAGGTCGGCCAGCACGTCTCGCCCGGCACGCCGTCGCTGGCGCTCGTGCCGCTCGATCACGTGTGGGTCGAAGCCAACTTCAAGGAATCGCAACTGCGCGGCATGCGCGCCGGGCAGCCGGTCGAGCTGTTCTCGGACCTGTACGGCAGCGACGTGGTGTTCCACGGGCGCGTCGTCGGGCTCGAAGCCGGCACCGGCGCCGCCTTCGCGGCCGTGCCCGCGCAGAACGCGACCGGCAACTGGATCAAGGTCGTCCAGCGCGTGCCGGTCCGGATCGCGCTCGATCCCGCCGAGCTGCGCGCGCACCCGCTGCGCATCGGCCTGTCGATGACGGCATCGGTGCCGGTCGATCACGGCCCCGGCACCGCATCGGCGTCGCCGCCCGCCCATGCGCCCGAAGCGCGCCGGTCGATCGACGCCACGTCGATCTATCGCGACGACGACGAAGCGGGCGATGCGCTCGTCGCCGAGACGATTCGCGCGAACAGCGGCGCGCGCCCGCTCGCACCGGGAGCCTGACGATGCGCTTCTTCGCCCGGAACGCGGCGCCGAAACTGCCGCTGGAGCCGCTCGCCGGCATGCCGCTGGCGCTCGTCGCGATCGCGGTCAGCGTCGCGAATTTCATGCAGACGCTCGACCTGACGATCGCGAACGTCGCCGTCCCGACCATCGCGGGCGATCTCGGCGTCGCGCCGGACATGGGCACGTGGATGCTGACCTCGTTCGCGACGCCGCTCGCGATCACGCTGCCGCTCACCGGCTGGCTCACGCAGCGCTTCGGCCAGGTGCGGCTGTTCCGCGTGTCGGTGCTGCTGTTCGTGCTCACGTCGATCCTGTGCGGGATGGCGCCGAACTTCGAGTCGCTGCTGCTGTTTCGCGCGCTTCAGGGCGCCGCGTCGGGCCCGATCACCGCGCTGTCCCAGGCGCTGCTGCTCGCGGTATTCCCGTCGACGCGCCGCCACGTCGCACTGGCCGTGTGGCAGACCACGACGTTCGTCGCGCCGGTGCTCGGGCCAATCGCCGGCGGCTGGATCACCGACAACCTGAGCTGGCCGTACATCTTCTACGTGAACGTGCCGCCGGGCGTGCTCGTGCTGGGCGTGCTCGCGCGGCTGCTGGCGGGACGCGACAACGCGACGCGGCGGCTGCCGGTCGACGTCGTCGGGCTGCTGCTGCTCACCGCCGCGTTCGGTTCGTTCCAGTTGCTGCTCGATCGCGGCCAGAACCTCGACTGGTTCGCATCCGACGAAATTCGCATGCTGGCGGTCGTGGGCGTCGTGTCGTTCATCGCGCTGATCCTCTGGGAGCTGACCGACAGCCATCCGATCGTCGACCTGCGGCTGTTCGCGGACCGCAACTTCACGACGAGCACGCTCGCGATCACGGTCGGCTTCGGGCTCTACTTCGGCGCGCTGGTGCTCGTGCCGCTGTGGCTGCAGACCCAGCAGGGATACACGGCCACGTGGGCCGGCATCGCCACCGCGCCGCTGGGCCTCGCGGGGATCGTGATCGCGCCGCTGCTCGGCCGCTTCCAGGGTCGCACCGACCCGCGCCTGCTCGCGACCGTCGCGCTCGTCGGCTGGGGCGCCGCATCGTTCTGGCGCATGCACTTCAACAGCGACGTGACGATCGGCGACATCGCGGCCAATTCGCTGCTGATGGGCGCCGCCACCGCGTTCTTCATCACGCCGCTCGTGTCGCTGTCGCTCGCCGGGCTGCCCCGCGAGCGGCTGCCCGCGGCATCCGGGCTGCAGAACGCGCTGCGGCGGATCGGCACCAGCGTCGCGACGGCGGTTGCGCCGACCTACTTCGAGCGCCGCTCCCGCGTGCACAACACCTATCTCGTCGACCACATCACGCCGTACGATTTCGCGTCCGGCGACTGGTTCGCGCGGCTCGATCACGCTGGGCTGTCGCCGTCCGGCGCGCTCGCGTCGGTCTCGCATGCGATCGACGTCGAAGCGCACATGCTCGCGCTGAACGACTTCTCGTTCGGCTGCCTGCTGCTGTTCGGCGCGACACTGCTGGCGGTCTGGTCGATCCGCTACCGCCATGCGTGACGCGTTCCTGACGGCAAAGCGCGCCCGCGCATGCACCACCGCCACAGCGTGCGCCGGGCAACGGCACGTGTGAAAACGTACGAGGAGAAATATCCGGAACCCGTCTCGCCCGACGGGAGCGACCGACCGGGTAACCGGGGCGCCGAAAGGCGGCGAAGGCATCCGCCGGATCGCATCGCCATCGCCGATGAATCGATCGTGCCGGTCGCACTCGACGGCACCCCATATGAAAAAGGGGCTCCGCGCCGATCGACACGGCGCGGAGCCCCTTCACCTGCACCGCTTAACGCGGATCGCCGGCGGCCGGAACGTACCCGTCGGCAAGGATGCCGATCGTCCGAGCGGCCGGCTCGCGCAACCGCTTCGCGGCCTGATAGCCCTCCGACCGATACCACTCGCGGGCGCGCTCCGCCGACTCGAATTCGAGCACGACGACGCGCTTCGGCGCCCAGTCTCCTTCCAGCGTCTCGACTTCGGCGCCGCGCACCAGGAAGCGCCCGCCGTACGCGGCCACCGTCGGCGCGCCGAGCCGGCGGTACGCCTGGTATGCGTCGACGTCGTGCACGTCGATATCGAACACCACGTACGCGCTCATGACCGCACCTCCGCCGGCGCCGGCGCCGCCGCATCGGCCGGCGCGAGCTGCACGAACACGCGGCCGTTCTCGATCTTCACCGGATAGGTGCGCACGCACGTCGTCAGCGGCGCGCACAGCGCGATGCCGGTCCGCACGCTGAAGCGCCCCTGATGCAGCGGGCACTCGATCTCGTCGTCGAGCAGGAAACCGTCGCTCAGGCGTGCGTCGCCGTGCGTGCACTGGTTCTCGGTCGCGAAGATCTCGTCGCCGACCGCATACAGCGCGATGTCGCGGCCGCCCACCCGGACGCCGAGTATTCCGTCGGTGCGCACCGCTTCCGGCGCAACCGCATCGATCCATTCCGTAGTCACTTTCGGCACCTCGTTCAGATCGGATAAATCAGCGAGTTCGGAATCATCTCGCTGTCGTAGACGCAGATGCGCGACTCGAAACGCAGCCCCTGCGGCGTGCGCACGATCCGGTCCAGATAGCGCCCCGTGTTGTACACGTCGCTCATCTGCTCGGTCTTCGTGCGCAGCACCGCGTAGTTCGTCTCCGCCTCGATCGCCGCGTCGTCGAGATACGTGACGAGCGGCAGCCCGATCACGTGGCGCTGGTAGTACGGGTCGAAGAACAGCGTCTCCTTGATCCCGTAGACGCGGTCCTTCAGCATGCCCTTGCTCTCGAAATCCATCACCGCGAGCGGCAGGCTGCGCTCGTGGTTCTCGCGCGGCACCACCGTGTACCGGCATTGCTCGGTGAAGAATTCCGGCCACGCATCCCAGTCGCCGCCGTCGAGCACGGCCGCATACCGCGCGTTGAGCTGGACGAGCGCGTAAAAATCCTCGAAGCTCGCGCCGCTCGCGTGGGGCACCGCGGCCAGCCGGTCCGTTCGTGTCGTGATCGTGCTCATTCAGGCCTCCATCACTTGGCGCCAGTACTGGTACATGCCGCGCACCAGCGTTTCGCTGACCATATGGTCGGTTTGCTCGTCGATCTGCCGGCCGCCGAGTTCGTTGTAGACGTTGCCGTGCTGGATCTGCTCGAAGCTCTGCTGCACGCATTCGATGACCTCGCCGTCGTCCGCCGACACGAAACCGGCCGGCCCGAACAGATTGGCCTGGCGCAGGCGACGCCGCGTCATCTCCTCGGTGTCGGTCTCGAAACCGAAATGCGTCCACACGTAGTCGAACACGCCCGGGCCGATTGGCCGGATGCGACGCGTCGACAGCGCATTGACCTGCTGCTGGATGATGACGCTCGGCATCAGCGTGAGCATCACGACCGTCGGATCGCCCCACCACGGTTCGTGCACGACATCGAGGAAGCGGTCGTCGTGCAGCGTCATGCGCTCCTTGAAGCTGGTCACGTTGTGGGTCACCTCGCCGCCGCCGCCGCCGCTGCGGATCGACACCATCGCGCCGTGCCGGTGATGCGCATCGGTCACGAGCTTGGCGGGATTGTCCGCGCGCCACAGGCCGAAGTTGACGAACCAGGTATGCAGCAGCCCCGCGTGATACGGATCCTTGATGTTCTCGACCATCAGCTTCCAGTTGCTCGGCACGCGCTGCCGCGTGTAGCCGAGCACGGTCAGCTTCGGGCCGTGGAACAGGCGATCGTAGTAAGGCAGGATGCGCGGGCCGAGGAAATCCTCGAACGATTCGACGTTCTCGTCGAACGACGCGAACACGGCACCGCCGCGCGTCGACACGCGCAGGCGCCGCAGCGCGTGCTTGCCCGGATCGAAATCCGCCGGCATGCCGCCGTTGATCGTGCCGCCCTGACGCACGCCGCGCCGGAACGGCACACCGATCAGGTTGCCCTTCAGGTCGTAGTTCCACTGGTGATACGGGCAGTGGAAATCCTTCGCTTTCCCCGAGCGCTCGCGGCAGAACTGCATGCCGCGGTGCGCGCACGCGTTTTCGAAGACGACGATTTCGCCGTCCTCCGTGCGCGTCATCACGACGGATCGCTCGCCGACTTCCGTGCGCTGGAAATCGCCGGGAGACGGCACTTCGGCTTCGAGGCCGATGTAGCACCAGTGATTCGCGTAGAACAGGCGCTCGAGTTCGCGCTGGTACAGCGCTTCACTCGTGTACGCCTCGTATGGCGTGCGGCTGGCGCCGTCGCCTTTCCAGTCGAGCGCGCGGGCGATGTCGATGGGTGAGTTCAAGAGAGCTCCTTTCAGTAAGAAACGGCCTGCATCGCGACGGCGGCGCCGTGCGCGATGAAGCCGGCTGGCGAACGCCGCCGCGCAACCGCCGCGGCAGCCAACTGCTCGACGAGCTCGGCCGTGTGATCCCAGCCGAGACATGCGTCGGTAATGCTTTGGCCGAACACCGGCGGCGTGCCCGGCACCAGGTCCTGCCGCCCCTCGACGAGGAACGACTCGATCATCACGCCCACGATCGCGCGCTCCCCGCGATGCAGTTGCGCGGCGAGGTTGCCGCAGACGTCGATCTGCGCGCGCGTCTGCTTGCCGCTGTTGCCATGGCTCGCGTCGATCACGACATACGGGGGAAGATGCGCGTCGCGCAGCGCGGCGCAGGCAGCCGCGACGCTGGCGGCGTCGTAGTTCGGGGTCTTGCCGCCGCGCAGCACGATATGCGTGTCGGGATTGCCGCGCGTGGTCGCGATTTCAACGCTGCCGGAGACGGACGACCTCAGGTAACTGTGCGACACGCGCGACGCGCGGATCGCGTCGATCGCGACCTTCACGTTGCCGTCGGTGCCGTTCTTGAAGCCGACCGGCAGGTCGAGCCCCGACGCCGCCTGGCGATGGATCTGCGATTCGGTCGTCCGCGCGCCGATCGCGCCCCAGGACACGAGGTCGTCGAGATACGGCGCGGTCATCGGGTCGAGAAATTCGGTCGCGGCCGGCAGCCCCAGCGCATTGATGCCGAGCAGCACCTTGCGCGCAACGCGCAGGCCGTCCTCGATCCGGAAACTGCCGTCTAGATACGGGTCGTTCAGGAGCCCTTTCCAGCCCACCGTGGTGCGCGGCTTTTCAAAATAGACGCGCATCACGATCTCGAGCACATCGGCGTACCGCTCGCGCAGCGGCGCGAGCCGGCGCGCGAACGTCAGCGCGGCCTCCGCATCATGGATCGAACACGGGCCGACGATCAGCGCAAGCCGGTCGTCCTCGCCCGCGATGATGCGCGCCAATGCACGCCGCGCATCGCCGATCGACCGTGCCAGGCCGGGATCGCACGGCAACTCGGCGCGCAACCGCTGCGCACTGATCACCGCCACGCCTTGCGTCAACGCTGCCCCAACGGATTTTTCCATTTAACGCTCCACTCTCGCTGATCGGATGCCGATTTACGGAGGCAATTAGAGCGCGGTCAAATCCCCGGTGATACTGTCATTTATCTCAGAAGCATTTCACATAGTGGATATCTGTGATTTCCGACAGTATTCCGATATGCGGATCGCGTCTAACTTAACTCCTGCGCAAACACGTTCTCACCCGCCGTTCTGCCAAGGAGCCTGGTAATGACAAGAAAATATTTTGAAACCCGAATCGATGTGAAGTATCGGGAAACGGACGCGATGGGCCATGTGAGCAGCCCCGTCTATTACGATTATCTGCAGCACGCGTATCTGACCTACATGCACGATCTGCTCGAACTGCCCTATTCGGAAAAGCTGCCGCACATCATGGTCAAGACCTCGTGCGAATATCTGAAGCCCGCGCAGTACGGCGATACGATCACGGTCCGCAGCAGCGTCACGCGCTTCGGCTCGAAGAGCTTCGAACTGGAATACCTGATGGTGCGCGACGGGCAGGCGGACACCGGGGATTCGGCCGACGACCATGCGGTGGTTGCGCGGGCCGTGTCCACGCACGTGATGTTCGATTACGGCAGCAAGACCACGGTGCCGGTGCCGGAAGAGTTCAGGACGCGCGTGCTGTCGTTCCAGGGCGCGATCTGATGCCGCAACCGGGGGTCCACGGACGGACGCCCCGGTGCCGTTCATGCAAACACGATCAGGCCCATCAACACGGCTTTCACGACCGCATTGGTCTTGTTGGACGCATTGAGCTTCACAATCGATCTCGAAATATGGAAATTGATCGTGCGCTCGGTCAAGCCGAGAATGACGCCGATCTCATACGCGGTCTTCCCTTCCGCCGCCCATCGCAATACCTCGCATTCGCGCATACTCAGCGTGACATCCGCGGGAGTCGCTATATTCGCTGCAAACTGAACCATTCGTATCCCCATCCAGAATAAGACGCCAATATGTCAGATTCACGATTTCCAACGTTCACCTTAATTCACATACCCCTCGGATTGGATATTTATTATTTAAAGGCGTCACGAATGTTCGGCGAATTCAAAATCAAAAAATTCCCTGCCTATTATCTCCAGTGTTGTCCGAACGGAATCGAGCATACCGAATCGATTTACGCTTCGGAAGATGCACGAAACGCAATGTATCAATGACGTTGACGCACACCACCAGGGTTGCATGGCGCGTCACATCGAAGCGACCGCGCGGCTAGCGGGCGATCGCATCGGCAACGCACGGCGCGCAGATGCTGCGCACGCAATCGCGCAGCCAGCGATGCGCGGGGTCGCGATCGAAACGCGGGTGCCAGATCTGCGAGACGGTCAGGTCCGCGATCGGCAGCGGCAGCGTAAAGCTGTACATGCCGACGCGGGATCGCTCGGTCTGCCGCTCCGGCACGCTGGCAACGAAGTCCGAGCTGCGCGCGAGCGACAGCGCGGTCGGGAAGCTCGACACGACGGTGGTCACCGAGCGCGCGATGCCGAGGGAATCGAGCAGCGTATCGATCGGGCCGTTGAACTGCCCGCGGCGCGACACGCCCACTTGCGGAAACGACGCGAAACGTTGCGGCGTGATTTCGCCGGTCGCCAGCGGATGATCCGCGCGGACCACGCCAATGAAGCGGTCGCGAAACAGCGCCTGCACGCGCAGTTCCGGGCCGGCCTGCCCGATCACGCCGACTTCGAGATCGATGTCGCCGTTGCGCAGCGCATCGACATGCTTGTTCGGTTTGGGCGCGAAGCGCAGCCGCACGTCGGGCGCGGTGCGCGACGCGTGTTCGAGCAGTGCCGGCGCGAACGTCTCGACGAATGCCTCGTTCGCGCGAATCGAGAACGTGCGCTTGAGCGTACTCATGTCGACCCGTTCGCACGGGCACATGACCGAATGCGCCTCCATGACGAGCGCATGCACCCTGTCGCGCAACTCGAGCGCGCGCGGGGTCGGGACGAGATCGCGCCCTGCCCGCACCAGCAACGGGTCGCCCGTCATCACCCGCAGCCGCGCAAGCGAGCGGCTGAGTGCGGACGGACTGAGGCCGAGCGCGTTGGCCGCGCCCACGACGCTGTTCTCGGACAGCAATGCGTCCAGAACGACGAGAAGATTGAGGTCGATGGAAGTCGCCATGTTGCGCCCATGCTGTACTGTCGGGACCGGCCGGCCGATGGGCCAACGGCATCGTGCCTCGGGCGCATGTGCTCCGTGATTCGCGATATGCCGGAAATCGGCAGTCGCGCCGCCGAGCCTGACGCACGATCATGCGTCCGCCGAAACGGCGTGCAGTGAATGGCGGGGAGTATTCGTGCCGCTGAGAAAATCCGCTGCGGATTTATTGCACTTGTGAACGATTGTGCATCGCGCTGCAATAAATCGCAACCTGACGCGCCGAATATTCGGTTTAAATGAAACGATGCGTGCGAATGAACAATAAAACAAACCGATTCGATTCCGTCGATCCGTGCCTCGCGCATGCAAGCCGGCCGGTGAAGCAAAGCCCGCTGCAGCGAAGTCCGCGCGAACTTCACCAGGCGCTGCGTGGCCGGGCCCACCGACACGGCTTCCGCGCATCGGGATCGAATTACAGAACTTTTAGACTCTTCTATTGACTTTCACACCGATATTCCGTTTTTGGCGCGCATACGTTTCACGAAACAAATCCCGATCGGGCGATTCGCGCAGGTCTTCCCGCGATCCGAGAAAACCCGCTTGATCGTCCGGCACGCCCCTTTCGCGACTCGATCGGCATTTCACCCAGTCCGGTGATGTTTCGTCCCGTCTGCCCATTCCGAATTTTTACCCATGTAAAAATTTTGGCCAGAGAGAATGACGCGCTGAAACAGAGCGTCATCGGTCCATGCACGGCCCCCGCAAACCCTTTCAGACCCAGCCCAATCGCTGACCGGGAGACAAGATGCCCACGAACCAGGATTCACGCCCGATGGCCGAATCGGATCACGGAGAATTCTCGCTAAGCGAAGTCCCGCTCGAGAAACGCACCGGATTCGTCTCCATCACGATGGTGTTGTTGAGTTTCACGTTCTTCACCGGAACGATGTTCGCCGGCGGCAAGATCGGCGTCGCCTTCGACGTCGTCAGCATGATCCAGATCGCCGTGATCGGAAACCTGTTGCTCGCCGCCTATGCGGCGTCGCTCGCGCTGATCGCCGCCCGCAGCGGCCTGAATGCCGTGCTGATGGGGCGATTCTGCTTTGGGGAAGTCGGCAGCAAGCTGTCCGATTTTCTGCTCGGCTTCGCCGAACTCGGCTGGTACGCATGGGGAACCGCAACGGTGGCCATCGTATTGGTCAAGCTGCTCGGGTGGCCGGCCTCCGTTACCACGCCGCTGATGATCCTCTTCGGCTTCGGATTTTCCATCACGGCCATCATCGGATATCGCGGCATGGACGTGCTGTCGCGCGTCTCCGTGCCGTTGATGTTCGTGCTTCTGATGACGTCGATGTGGATCGCCACCCGCGATATCGGCGGCTGGGCCGGCCTCACGCACGTCGTGCCGTCTCATCCGATGCAGTTTTCGGCTGCCGTGACCATGGTCATCGGCACCTTTGCCAGCGGCGCCACCCAGGCAACCAACTGGACGCGCCTCGCACGCAGCGCGCGCAGCGCCGTGTGGGCAAGCATGATCGGATTCTTCGCGGGCAACGGCCTGATGATCGTCGCGGGCGCATACTGTGCAATCGTCTATCAGCAAGCCGACATCGTCGAGGTGATGATGCTGCAAGGCCTGTCGATCGCGGCGGTCGTGATGCTGTGCCTCAATCTCTGGACCATCCAGGGGCCGACGATGTACAACGTGGCGGCCGCCGGATGCCATCTGCTGCGCACCGAACGGCGGCGCACGCTCGTACTGGCGGGCGCGGCGATCGGCATCGTGCTCGCGGTCGGCGGAATGTACGAGTTGCTGATTCCGTTCCTGGTGCTGCTCGGCTCGATCATTCCTCCCGTCGGCGGCGTGATCATGGCGGACTACTGGTACCGCCATCGCGGGCAATATCCGTCGCTCGCTACCGCCCGCCTGCCGCGCTTCAATCCGGTCGGTCTGGCCGCGTATGCGATCGGCGCCATACTCGCCTATACGTCGCCGTGGATCGCGCCGATCGTCGGCATCGCGGCGTCCGCCGCCGCCTACATCGCGCTGCTGCAGATTTCCCGTGCGTTCTCCCGCGAACCGTCGGTCCAGGGTGAATGATTTCGCTTCACGCCCGCCCGGCCCCACGAACAAAAGGAATCCTCATGAAAATCGTCAACGCCAGATTACGCGGCCATAACGGCCTCTTCACGATAGACATCGATGCAGGCACGATTCGCGGCATCGACCTCCAGCCGTCGCCGCTGACGCCGCAAGGAGACGACGTCATCGATGCAGGCAGCAATCTCGTCATTCCGCCGCTGGTCGAGCCGCATATCCATCTGGATGCGACGCTGACCGCGGGCGAACCCGAGTGGAACATGAGCGGAACCCTGTTCGAAGGCATCGAGCGGTGGGGCCAGCGCAAGGCCACCATCACGCATGACGATACGAAATCCCGCGCCCACACCACGATCGGGATGCTGCGCGACAACGGCATCCAGCACGTGCGCACGCATGTGGACGTCACCGATCACACGCTTGCCGCGTTGAAGGCGATGCTCGAGGTCAGGGACGAGGCGCGCGATCTGATCGACCTGCAGATCGTCGCGTTCCCTCAGGAAGGCATCGAATCGTTCGAGAACGGACGTGCGCTGATGGAGCGCGCGATCGACATGGGCGCCGACGTCGTCGGCGGCATTCCGCATTTCGAGAATACCCGCGATCAGGGCGTGAGTTCCATCAAGTTCCTGATGGATCTCGCGGAACGCAAGGGCTGCCTGGTCGATGTCCATTGCGACGAGACCGACGATCCGCATTCGCGCTTCCTGGAGGTGCTCGCCGAGGAAGCGCGGGTTCGCGGGATGGGCGCGCGCGTCACCGCCAGCCACACGACCGCGATGGGTTCCTACGACAACGCTTACTGCTCGAAGCTGTTCCGGTTGCTGAAACGGTCGGGAATCCATTTTGTTTCGTGTCCAACCGAAAGCATCCACTTGCAGGGGCGTTTCGACACCTACCCGAAACGACGCGGCATTACGCGGGTGGCGGAACTCGATCGCGCCGGCATCAACGTGTGCTTCGGACAGGATTCGATCAAGGATCCGTGGTACCCCGTCGGCAACGGCAACATCCTGCGCATCCTCGACGTCGGCCTGCACGTGTGTCACATGCTCGGTTATGACGACCTGCAGCGCTGCCTCGACTTCGTCACGGAGCACAGCGCACATGCGATGTCGCTGGGCGATCGCTACGGCATCGCGGTCGGGCGGCCGGCCAATCTGCTGATCCTCGACGCGGATTGCGACTATGAAGTGATCCGCAAACAGGCAAAGGTGCGATTGTCGGTCCGCGCCGGGAAGGTCATCATGCAGCGCGCGCCTGAACGCATCACCTATCCTGAAGCGGGCACGCATTGAGCGGGCGACGACAACGCTGGCCCGACATGCTGGTGGAAAAAAAAACGATGAACCCGTCCGGGCCGACCGCAGGAACGGCCGCCCGGCCCCACGGCCGGCGGGAAGCGCTGCGCGACACGCTCGAGGCGGCCATTCTCGCCGCTGCCGAAGAATCGTTTTCCACGTACGGATTCGAGGGGAGCTCCGTTGCGACGATCGCGGCGGCCGCCGGCTTGTCGAAGCAGAACCTGATGTACTACTTCCCCACGAAACTGGCGCTCTACAAGCGCGTGCTGGACGACGTACTGCGCGACTGGCTGGGCAGGATGCGGGAGTTTGCGGCGCCCGATCGCGAGCCCGCGGAAGCGATGTCGGCCTATATCCGGGCCAAACTGGAATTCTCCAGAAATCGCCCGCATGGATCGCGGGTTTTCGCGCTGGAGATCATCGGCGGGGCAAAGACCTACGGAAAGGAAATCCGCAAGCAACTGATTCCGGTGTTGCGCGACGACATCCGCGTGCTCGAACGCTGGATCGACGCAGGCAAGGTCAGGCAGGTCGACGCCGAGCACCTGTTCTTCCTGATCTGGGCAGCCACGCAGGCGTATGCGGACTTCGCTCCCCAGATGCTGCAGGTGCTCGGCAAGCGCACGCTGGGAAGCGACGATTTCGACGCGGCTTACCGCACCATCTCGGGCCTGGTGCTCAAGGCGCTGATAACCGAAGACGGAACGACGGAATGACCGCTTGATCGCCTCCGTCGCCATTCGTGCACGGCGATCACGGAGGCATGCCCGGCTACCCGGCGCGATCAGCATTCGCCGGGGAAGTGCGGGACGACATCGCACGATGTGCGCTCGCCGCCCGCTCCACTGCGGCTCGCCGGGGAACCGCCGGTCAGTCGTCGTACTTGTAGCGCTTCTTGTTCTTGTGCTTGTTGCCGCGGTAATGGTCGTTGGAGCGCGAGTTGTTGCGCGACACGTGGCCGCCCAGCGCCGCACCCGCGCCGCCGCCCACGGCGGCACCGACGAGGCTGCCGGCCGTGCCGCCCATCGCGTTGCCCGCAGCGGCGCCTGCGCCGCCACCCAGTGCGCCGCCGACGACCGCGCCCGTGCGTTCGCGCTTGTTCGACGTCACCGCACCGCCTGCGCCACCGCCCACGGCCCCGCCGATGATGGCGCCCGTGCTCCCGCCGACCGCGTTGCCGACCGCCGCGCCCGCGACGCCACCCAGTGCGCCGCCCAGTGCGTTGTTCGTGTCGCCTGCCACGGCAGGCAGCGACGCCACCGCCGTCGCACCAACCACCACTGCCATCCCGGCCAACTTCTTCAGCATCTGTCTGCCCTTTCCGCTCTATGAGATATCGATGGGCGAATTTAGCACCTTTCCGTTAAGCCCATCGTAATGAAGCGTTAAATCGGGCGCTTTCCCGACCGGAATCGCCGCCGTGCCGAATCCGGCCCGCACGTTCGACCGCGCCACGACGCGACGGACGTTTCGCATCGGCTCCCCGGATTATCCCGGCGCGCTCTTCCTTCCCGCGCCTGCGATCCTGCATTACCATCGTGCGTCCGCCGCGCCTGCCCGCCTCCGGCAAGCGAGCCCAGCTACCTCACCGTTCCCGCACCGATGCTCGCCCTCGTCATCCTCGCCGGCCTCTGGGCCGGCCTGCAGAACACCCTCGCGGGCGGCGGCTCGTTCATCACGCTGCCCGCGCTGATCGTGTCGGGCATGTCGCCGCTCGCGGCAAACATCACGTCGACGGTCGCGCTGTTTCCCGCGCAGGTCACGACGGGCTGGGCGAGCCGAAACATGGTGCGCGGCGCCGGCAAGCTGTCGTTTCGCGCGCTGTTCCTGATCAGTGTCGTCGGCGGCGCGCTCGGCGGACTGCTGTTGCTGAAGACGCCTTCGTCGATCTTCTCGCACCTCGTGCCGTGGCTCGTGCTGTTCGCGACGATCGTATTCGCGTGGGGCAGCTTTTTCCGCAAGCCGAGCGAAGGCACCGCACACCTCGGCACGATTCCCGCCGCGATCTCGCAGTTCATGATCGCGATCTACGGCGGCTACTTCGGCGGCGGGCTCGGCTTCCTGATGATGGCCACGCTGACGATGGCGGGCCTGTCTCCGCGTCACGCGATGTCGACGAAGAATGCGCTCGCGGGCGTGATGAACGCATCGGCCGTCGTGCTGTTCCTGACGTCGCCGCAGTTGCACTGGGGCGCGGCACTCGCGCTCGGCGGCGGCGCGATCGTCGGCGGGCTGCTCGGCACATGGGCGCTGCATCGCGTGAACGAACGCGTGCTGCGGATCGGGATCGTCTGCATCGGTGCGTTGCTCACCGTCGGGTTGTTCGTCAAGCCGATCTGATACACGCACACCGTTGCCGCCGCGGCGGCAGTCATTCCGATTCACCGCCCGCGGCCCGGCACAAAGCGATCCTGCTCGGCGTTGTCCTCGACAATTTCCTGCCGTAGCCGCCGGTCTGACCCGGCGTGCGCGTTCAGCCGAACGGCCGCACGCCGATCAGCGGGCCATGCAGGAACAGCGCGAACACGGCCCACACGACGAGCCCGGCCACGATCGCCACCGCGTCGCCCGACAGCTTGCCGGCCGGATAACGAACGCCGTCGCGGCGATCGCGCGTGCGCGACACGACGAAATCGACGAGCGCCCACACGAAGAACGCACCGAACAACACGACCGCGTGCACCGTGCCGTTCATGAGCAGGTGCGCAACCGCCCAGACCATCACGCCGGCCAGCATCGGATGCCCGACGAGCGTCTTGATGCGGTTCGCAGGCACATAGGACGCGGCAATCAGCACGAACGCGACCGCGGTCAGCATGCCGGTGAGGTGGCGCACGCCGACGGGCGACACCCACAGCAGCGCAGCGCCCTCGCGCGCGACTCCGTAACCGCGGACGATCAGCACGAAGCCGACGATCGACGCGATCGCATAGCCGGCCTTCCAGCCTTTCTCGCCGATTCGCGCGATCATCGCGGAGCGCCAGCCGTCGGCGACGATCCGGATCGAGTGCACACCGAGGAAGATCGCTAAACCGAGAATCAGGACGAGCATCGGCTGTCTCCGTCTGGAATGATGAGTGGGGGAGCGTGCCGCGCGGCGTACGATGCGCCGTTCGCGGAGCCGGCGGCGAGGCCGGCGCGGGTCGCGCCGGGCACGAGCGCGATTCGCGCCGATCATAAACGCCGGGGCCGCCGTTGTGAAGCATGCAGAATGTGCGATGCGGCAAGCTTTACGCTTTTGTGCGCCCGATCCGCGGTCGCCCCGGTACCGTCACGTTTACCGTCGGCGCCCCTGCTGCGTCGATATTCGACGAAAAGAAAGGAGAACAGAAGTCTCGAAGTCGTTGCCTCGCGCCGATCGACACTAGGACTTCTTACGTGTCGATGACGATTTCGAAGCCAATTTGGGCGCCATTTCGGGCAACGGCTTTGCCGCCCGTTTCGATGCCGGCTTCGATTTCTGCCCCGTCGTCGATTTTGGCGCGGGTTTCGGCGAAGCTTTCGGTGCGGCCTTCGATGGCGGTTTCGGCGCCGCCCTCGCCTTGCGCTTCGGCGGCCCCGCCAGCAGCGCCGCGCGATACGCGCCGCGACACCAGTCGAACAGCGCGCCCGCATCCTCGAGCACATCGGCCGGCGTCTCGTAGTAGCCCTCGAGCGCGACGGTGCGCGTGCGCCCCGAATACGAGAACGGCCCCATCCCCGCCGCGACGAATGCCGGTCGGTTCACGTCGTCGACGCGCAGGAACAGCGACCCGCGCGCCAGGAAGCCGAACATCACGCCGTCGAGCCGCAGCGCGGCACCGCTGAAAAACCGCGTCACGTCGATATGGCCGAGGCTCGCGATCTGGTACGCGATCTCCTCGCCGTGCGCCTTGTCCGCCTGCCAGCTCATCGGGCGCCCTTGTCCGTCAAGCGGCGCCGATACAGCGCTGCGTCCACGCATCGAGCGCAGCATCGTCGAAGCCGACCGCCGCCGCGCTGTCACGGATCTGCCGCCACGTCGCGCGGTCGACCGGAATGCCGCCGGCGCCGCGCGCGGCGCGACTCGCTTCCTCCGGCTCGCCGGGCACCTGCACCCGCGCATCGCCCGCCTGCGGCGACGCCTTCGCCCATGCGACGAACGCATCGGCTTCACGCTCGGCATCGGCCGCGTCGAACGCTTTCGGATCGATCAGCACCGACAGCATCCCGTTCACGATCGCGCTCGTCTTCTGCAGCGTGTCGCCGTACGTCGTATGCCCGCCGACGAGCGCACCGCCGAAAATCTCGCACATCGCCGCGAGTGCATAGCCCTTGTGCAGCCCGAACGGCAGCAGCGCGCCGAACGGCTGCTCGTGCATCACGGCCGGATCGTCGGTCGGCTGGCCGCGATGGTCGATCAGCGCCCCGGCCGGCACGCGCTTGCCCTGGTTGTGCGCGACGCGCGTCTTGCCGTACGCGATCGCGCTCGTCGCGAAATCGAGCAGCAGCGGCGCCCGGCCCGCACGCGGATACGCGGCGCAGAACGGGTTCGTGCCGAAGCGCGGATCGGTGCCGTGCAGCGGCGCGACCAGCAGGTCGCCCGGCACGTTGACGAAATGGAACGACACGAGCCCCGAGCGCGCGCACTGCTCGGCCCAGTGCCCGATGCGGCCGAGGTGATGCACGTCGCGCAGCCCGATCGCACAGATGCCCATGCGCCGCGCGCGCTCGATCCCCTCGACCATCGCCTCGAACGCGATCACCTGGCCGAAGCCGCGGCCGCCGTCGACCGTCAGCACCGCGCCGCCGTCGCGGACGATCGACGCGTGCCCGTTTAACTGCAACTGCCCTTCCCGCCACGACGCGACGTAGTTCGGGATCATCCCGATCCCGTGCGAATCGTGGCCCGCGAGATTCGCGCCGACCAGGTGATCGGCGACGAGCCGCGCTTCGCGCTCGCTGCTGCCGGCCCGTTCCCAGAGTGCCGCGACGAATGCATGCAGCGGTTCGGCACGCATGCGCAGCGGTTCGGTATCGGGCGTCGGCAGTGCGGTCATCGGCAGGGTTCCGTCAGGTCGGATCGGGTTGGGCAATCGGGACGTCGAACGATCGCGACGATCAGCGCGCGGTCGCGATCACGTCGGCAACCGCCGCGGTCAGCTTCTTCGCGTACGGCACGTGCAGGAACTCGTTCGGGCCGTGCGCGTTCGACTTCGGCCCGAGCACGCCGCACACCATGAACTGCGCGGACGGGAAACCTTCCTGCAGCACGTTCATCAGCGGGATCGTGCCGCCGAGGCCCATGTACGCGCAGTCCGCGCCGAAGTGGCGGCGCGACGCGGCGTCGAGCGACGACGCGAGCCACGGCGCGAGATCCGGCGCGCTCCAGCCCGTCGCGGCGCCCGCGTCCGGCTTGAACGTGACCTTCGCGTTGTACGGCGGATCGAGTTCGAGCAGTTCCTTCAGCTGTTGCACGGCCTGCGCGGCATCGACGAGCGGCGGCAGGCGCAGCGACAGCTTGAACGCGGTGCGCGGACGCAGCACGTTGCCCGCATCGGCGAGCGCCGGCATGCCGGCCGCGCCCGTCACCGACAGCGACGGACGCCACGTCGAATTCAGCAGCGCCTCGCGCGGATCGGTCGTGGTCGGCAGCACTGGCTTGCCGTCCGCGCCGCACGCCCACGGCAGCCCCTTCCACACAGCGTCGCCGAGGATCGCGGCGGCCGCGTCGGCTTCGCGCACGCGGCTCGACGGGATCTCGCAATGGAACACGCCCGGCAGCAGGTTGCCGTTCTTCGCGTCCTCGAGACGCTCGAACAACTGGCGCATCACGCGGAAGCTCGACGGCGCGATGCCGCCGTAGACGCCCGAGTGAATGCCTTCTTCCAGCACCTCGACCTGCAGGTCGCCGGACACGAGCCCGCGCAGCGACGTGGTGAGCCACATCTGGTCATAGTTGCCGGCGCCCGAATCGAGACACACGACGAGCGACACCTGGCCGAGCCGGTCGCGCAGCGCGTCGACGTACGGCAGCAGGTCGTAGCTGC
Source organism: Burkholderia sp. JP2-270 (assembly GCF_003233675.1). Classification (NCBI taxonomy): domain Bacteria; kingdom Pseudomonadati; phylum Pseudomonadota; class Betaproteobacteria; order Burkholderiales; family Burkholderiaceae; genus Burkholderia; species Burkholderia sp. JP2-270. The sequence continues at coordinate 963,963 of NZ_CP029825.1, forward strand.
CCGATTCCTCGCAGGTCTCGATCAGACCGACGCAGCGCGGCCGCTCGACGCCCTGCTCGTCGAGCGCGCCGAGCGCCGCGAGGCTCGCGTAGATCGCATAACCGTCGTCCGCGCCGCCGCGGCCGTACAGCTTGCCGTTCTCGAACTTCGGCGTCCACGGGCCGAGGTCCGCGCGCCAGCCGTCGAATTCGGGCTGCTTGTCGAGATGGCCGTACAGCAGGATCGTGTCGGTGCTGCCCGGGCGCGTGGCCGGCGATTCGAAGAAGATCACCGGCGTGCGGCCCGGCAAGCGCACGATCTCGAGTTTCAGGCCCTTCACGGGCTGGCGTTCGGCCCACTGCGCGGCATCGGTGACGACGCGCTCGAGATAGCCGCGCTTCTCCCAGTCGGGGTCGAACGCGGGGCTCTTCGCGGGGATCGCGATGTAGTCGGTCAACGCGTGGAGGATTTCATCGTTCCACTTGCGCTCGATGAAGGTAACGAGCTTGTCATGGTCGAGGACGGGGGTCGTGTCGACGGAGGTCATGGTGGGGGTGCCTGGATCGGGCTGACGAAAATCCAGATCATACGCCGTTGATCCGCCGTCCGCGCCCCTTCCGCGTGCGTTCAGACCGCCTGCGGGAACGCGTCGCGCAGCCCGGCCGCGCACGCGAGCGCGTCGTCCCACAGGCGCCGCGTCAGTTCGCCGGCATCCTCTTCGCGCGCGAGCGCCGCGGCTTCGCCCGACCACAGCAGCGAGAAATCGTCGCGGCCCCGCCGCTCGAACGCACCACGCAGCGGATCGACCGCGGCCGTCGCGAGCGGGAACGCGGGTGCGAGCGCACTCATCGGCCCCTGCTCGCGCATGAAGCGCGTCAGCAGTCCGCGCGCGGGGCGGCCCGTGTACAGGTTGGTCACGCGCGTGCCGTCGTCGCGCGCGGCACGTATCGCCGCACGATGCTGCGCCGAGCGGCCGGCCTGCGGCGTCAGCAGGTAGCCGGTGCCGATCTGCACCGCACGCGCGCCGAGCGCGAACGCGGCCGCGATGCCGCGCCCGTCGGCGATCGCGCCGGCCGCGATCACCGGCGCACGCACCGCGTCGACGATCTGCGGCAGCAACGCGAACAGGCCCGGTTGCGCGTGGATGTCGTCGGTCAGGAACATCCCGCGATGACCGCCGGCCTCCGCGCCCTGCGCGACGATCGCGTCGACGCCGCGCGCATCGAGCCAGCGCGCTTCCTCGACGGTCGTTGCGGACGAAACGACCCGCGCGCCGGTGCGCCGCACGCGGTCGAGCAGCGTGTCACCGGGTAACCCGAAATGGAAGCTCACGACGGCCGGCCGCAACTCCTCGACGACCGCGCACATCGCATCGTCGAACGGCGCGCGGCCGGCGCCACCCTTCACGTCGGCCGGATCGAGCCCGGCTTCCGCGTAATAGCCGGCGAGCGCCGCGCGCCAGCGCGCGTCGACCCCCGCGTCGGGCGCCGGCGGCGTATGGCAGAAGAAGTTCACATTGAACGGCGCGGGCGTGCGCGCCCGGATCGCCGCGATCTCGTCGCGCAGCTGCTGCGGGCCGAGCGCCGCGCATGCCAGCGAACCGAGCCCGCCGGCTTCGCACACCGCGATCGCGAGCGGGCTCAGCGAACCGACCATCGGGGCCTGGATCAGCGGCAAACGGGAAGGCAGCATCGTCATCGGAGTCTCTTTTCGGAATGGTCGGAATGCGTGGCCATCGCAAGCGTCGGCGGCCGTTCAGACGGCCGGTTGCCCCGGCAGCCGGCCGACCCACGCGGCAAGCTGCGCTTCGCCCGCTTCATCGAGCCTGCCCTCGAGCACACCGTACCACGGCGCGATCGCGTCGGCCGGCTGCGTGGCCGTGAGGACCTCCAGGCTCTTTTCCAGGAATGTCGGAAAGAACGGAATGCCGCGCATGTGCAGGAACGTCGAATCGGTGATGCGCACCTGACCGTACACGTCGCGAATCCACGCAAGATGCGGCAGCGCCTCGTGAAGATGGCCGCCTTGCATCAGCGCGGAAATGAAGTTCACGCATGCGGCGACGTCCGACTGCTCGCGCGTTTCATGATTGACCTGGGCGGCCTTTTGCATCCACGCTTCGCCGCGCTCCACCTCGGCGCACATCACCGACGTCGTCGCGAGCTGCACCGCGTTGTGCGCGCTCGGCTCCTTGTCGAACAGCGCCAGCCAGTACTGGAACGCCTCCGGGAGCGATGCATCGCCGAATACGCGAGCGCGCAAAGCCGCGCCGCATCGGCGAGACGCTCGGCGTGCGGCGCGGCACCCGCGATCGCGGCCTCGTGCCGGCCGGCCTGGTAGGCCGCCAGCGCAGGCGCAAGTTCGGGCGCGACGTCGGGGCCGTTTTGCTGTTCCCGCGCCTCCTGCCCGCCGGTCGAAGGCACCTGCGCCGCCGTCGACGCCTCGTCGCGCGGCTTCTTTCCGAACAGCTTTCCCAGCAAGCCCATGATGGTTTTCCTTTTTGTTGTCACGCATGAACGGCGCCGTGCGGCGCCTGCTATCTTCCGCCGCGATCCATCCCGCGCCGGTACGCGGCCGGGCTCGTCGCCGCGACGCGCCGGAAATGCCGGCGCAACGATTCCTCGGAGCCGAACCCCGCGCGCGCCGCGACCTGCGCGAGCGGCAGCGCGGGTTGCGCTTCGAGCATGTCCTTCGCGACGTTCACGCGTTCGCGGATCAGCCACGCGAGCGGCGACATCCCCGTCGCATCCGCGAACTGGCGCTGCAGCGTGCGCGTGCTCATCGCGGCCTGCGCGGCGAGCGACGCGAGCGTGTGCGGCTCGGCCGCATGCGCGCGCATCCAGTCGATCAGCTTCGCGAGCCGGTCGCTGCCGCCCGGCGCGACCGGACGCGGCACGAACTGCGCCTGCCCGCCGTCGCGATGCGGCGGCAGCACGAGACGTTGCGCGACACGGTTCGCGATGGCGCCGCCGTGATCGCGGCGCACCAGATGCAGCAGCATGTCGAGCCCCGCCGCCGAACCGGCCGACGTGACGATCTGCCCTTCGTCGACGTACAGCGCATCGGGATTCACGCGCAGCGCCGGGTAACGCGCCTGCAGGCGCTGCGCGTAACGCCAGTGCGTCGTCACGGTGAGCCCGTCGAGCACGCCGGCCGCCGCCAGCACGAACACGCCCGAACAGATCGAACAGAGCCGCGCGCCGCGCCGATGCGCGGCCCGCAGCTTCTTCAGCAGCGGCTCCGGCGGCAGTTCGTCCGGATCGCGCCAGCCGGGAATCACGATGGTGTCCGCGCGATCGAGCGTCGCGAGCCGGTACGGCGCGGCGACCGTGATGCCGCCCGCCGCGCGCACGGGCCCCGGCTCGCTCGCGCACACCGCGAAGCGATACCAGTCGACCCCGAGTTCGGGACGTTCGAGTGCGAACAGTTCGACCACGCAGCCGAATTCGAACGTGCAGAGGCGATCGTAGGCGAGCGCGACGACGAGATGATTGTGCATGGCGCGATGTTACCGGAACTTGTCGATCGCGCCACTGCCGCGAACCGCGCCGAACCGCGATACTGCCCTCCATCCCGGCGCATTCCGCGCCCGTTCATCCAGGAGAGCCTGCCCATGTCCTTCGTCACCGACGTGCCCGCCGCCGACAGCCCCGCCGCCCTCGTGCATTTCGAGGCATCGCTGCGATTCGAGACCGATTGCTGGGACGTGCACGACGCGCTCGCGTCCGGCGCGCCCGATTTCGTGCTGCTCGACGTGCGCGGCCCCGACCAGTTCGCCGCCGGCCACGTGCCCGGCGCGCGCAACCTGCCGCGTCGCAAGATCGTCGCGGGCAAGCTCGCCGGATATCCGGCCGACACACTGTTCGTCGTCTACTGCGCGGGCCCGCACTGCAACGGCGCCGCGCGTGCGGCGATCGAACTCGCGCGCCTCGGCCGCCCCGTCAAGCTGATGATCGGCGGCGTGACGGGCTGGCTCGACGAAGGTTTCGCGTTGAGCAACGAACTGCAGCCGGCGGACGCCGAAGCCCGCTGATCGTTATTAAAAACGCAACAATCAATTGCCGGCACACAAACGGAAAAAGCGCGACAATCGGCCCCATTGCAGTTCGGACGGAGCAGCACAATGAATGATGCAGTCCTGATTCAAGTGGCCGGTTCGGTCGTCGCGATCGCGCTCTATTTCCTGCCGGCCGTCATTGCCGACCGGCGCGGCCGACACGACAAGCTGACGATCGCGATGTTCAACGCGCTGTTCGGGTGGACCGGCATCGGCTGGCTGATGACGCTGTACTGGGCGTGCCAGCCGAACCCGCGCACCGATGTCGCGCAAACGATCCTCGCGAAGCGCCGCGGCATCAGCATGCGGACCTTCTCGACCGGCCTCGTCGAACGCGTGCAGCGCCGCGTCGCCGCCCAGGAGCAATGGGCGGAGAAGCAAGGCTGCCGTTAAGCCCCTCTTTCCCCTTCACCGTGCCGCGTCGAACTTCGGCATTCTGACGTTGGTCGACGCGCGGTAATTCCACGTCAGCCCGCCGCGCGGCGGCCAGCCGCCCGCGCGCAACCACGCCGCGAACGCCCCCGCCGTCACCGCCCGCGCGATCCGCTCGCCCGGGCACCCGTGCAGCCCCGTGCCGAAGCCGAAATTCGGTCCGGCGGCGCGGCCGGGCATCAACCGGTGCGGATCGCGATGCACGGCCGGATCGCGGTTCGCCGCGGCGAGCACGACGAGGATCGCGTCGCCGGCTTCGACGGTCACGCCTTCGATCGTCGTGCGCGACGCGACGAAGCGGCGCGTGTTCTGCACCGGCGCATCGAAGCGCCCGACTTCGGCGACGAACGCGTCGAGCACGGTATCGTCCGGCGCGTTGCGCGCGGCTTCCGCTTCCCCGTTCCATGCCGCCAGCGTGTTGCCGAGCCACGCGGCCGTCGCCTCGCAGGTCTGCGACAGCAAGCCGACGAGATTCGCGACCAGCGCGCCGCTCGCCTGCCAGCCCGACGCGCGGGCCGCCTGCTGCACCGCAGCGACGAGCGTGCCGTCGTGCGCGTGCGTCTGCGCGACGCGCTCGCTCATCCGGTCGAGCAGTTGCCGCGCGCCGTCGCTCGCGCGGGCCAGCGCGGCCGCGTCGGACAGCGGCGACAACGCGGCGACGAAGTCGACGACCCGCGCCGCGATGTCGTCGAGCTGCGTCTCGTCGAAGCCGAGCAGATCGGCGACCGCGCAGACGGGCACCGTCATGCACCACGCATTCAGCGCGTCGGCATCTCCCGGCGCCGGCAGCCGCCGCGCGGCAAGCTGCGCGGCGCGGGCGCGCAGCCTGGCCGTGTCGACCGGCGCGAACGCCGTGCGCAGCGCCTGCTTCGGCACGTCGTGCCGCAATGCGCCGTCGTTCATGCGCACCAGTTCGCCGAACAGCGCGCCGGCCGTCGTGCCGCGCAACGCGGGCGGCACGGGCGCGTCCAGCGGACGCACGCGGCACGCCGGATGGCCGAGCACGGCCGTCACGGTCGCCGCGCGGCTCGCGACCCACAGGCCGAGCGCGGCGTCGAACGCGAGCGGCGGCCCGTCGACGAGCGCCGCATAGTAGGGATAGGGATCGCGGTGCGTCACCGCGGCAATGGGATCGGTCGGGTTCGGGTTCATGCGAGCAGTATCGGCGCAGTGCGCTGCCGCATGTTTCGGGCTCGCGTGAAATGTCGTCGCGTGGGCGCTGCGTATCGCATGCATTGCACGCATTGCAGCATTGCAGCATCGCAACGGCAGGCAGGCCTCAGGCAGCCGACCGGTAGCGTTGCGACTGCATGCGCATCCGGACGCTCCCGGCCGAAATCGCGCGCGGCTCCAGCACCACCGTGTCATGGTGGAACATTTCCTGCCGGAACTCGCCGTTCTCGTCGAACCACTGGCAGATGAGCCAGTCGGCGTCATCGAACACGACCGGCCCGGCATAGGTGACGGTCATGCGCGGCCCGCCCGTTTTCAGCGTCACGACATCGCCGACGCGAAACCTGACGCGCTGATTTTCTCGGATCGTCATCGCTCTCTCGATTTTTATATATTGATATTCCCGGCGGCCCGCATAACCGGTCATTTGAATATGCCGCAGATTAGCAACCAAAAAAATAACCGGCAACTCCTGCGTACGAAAATTCGCCGATTGCAAGAATGCAACAATGCGCGGTATCGGCACGCGCCGCGGAAGGCCGACTGCCAGATTCGGCGCGGCTTGCGAGCAGAATCCGGTCGAACCGGCGGAATGCGGAGAATAAACGATGATTTTCGCGTCGTCATCGGTGTTTAAATCCGACGCGAAATCGGTTGATTATTGTCAATCAATGCTTCGACTGGGAACGATCCCGCGTTTTATTTGTGATCATTCCCCGAATATAATCGGCGAATTATCGGGCGCCGCAAACCAGCGATTGATATCGCGCCCCGGCACGGCCGCCTGGGTGAACGTGAACGTGCCGTCGCGCGCCATCTCCGTCGCAGCGCGCAGGAACGCGCCGAGCGCGGCCCGCGCCAGCGCGCCGCCGACGCTGACGCGCTTCACGCCGAGCGCCGCCAGCTCGTCGAGGCTCAGCAACCCGCCCTGCAGCCCCATCACGACGTTGACGGGCGCGCCGACCGCCTGCGTCACCGCCGCGATCTCGGCGGCGTCGGTGATGCCCGGCGCATACAGCACGTCGGCGCCCGCGTTGCGATAGGCGACGAGCCGCGCGATCGTGTCGGCGAGGTCGCGACGGCCGTGCAGGTAGTTTTCGCAACGCGCGGTCAGCGTGAACGGAAACGGCAGCGCGCGCGCCGCGTCGACGGCCGCCGCGATGCGCTCGACTGCCGCGTCGCGCGCGTAGATCGGCGCATCGGCGCGGCCCGTCGCATCCTCGATCGAGCCGCCGACCGCGCCGGCCTCGGCCGCCAGCCGGATCGTTTCAGCCACCGTGTCGGGCGCGTCGCCAAAACCGTTCTCGAGATCGGCGCTCACCGGCAGACCGCCCGCGGCGACGAGATCGGCGATGTGATCGAGCATCGCGTCGCGGTCGATCGCGTTGTCGGGCTGCCCTTTCGAAAACGCGTAGCCGGCACTCGTGGTGGCGAGCGCCTCGAAACCGGCCATCGCGAGCAGGCGGGCGGTGCCGGCGTCCCACGGGTTCGGGATGATGAAGGCGCCGGGGCGCGTGTGCAGCGCGCGGAAAATTTCGGCTTGGCGGGCTTGCAGGTCGGAACGGGTCATCGCGGACTCCCGGAAGGTGTTGACGAGTGAGCTTACGCCGGTCGTGCATGCGACGTTTCAGCGATGGCCGAAATGTCGTCGTGCGACAGGAAGAAGTCGGGGTCACGCCACCGGCCGGCGGCAGCGAGCGGGCACCCAAGCCCACCCGCCTTCGTTCACTTCGATGCGGGCTGCGCGCCGTCGATGCCGAGCAATACGTCGGAGACGGCCTCGGAGAACCGCATCGCGCGGCCGCCGTTCAGCCCGCGAGCTTCTTGGTCAGGAAAACGCGCGTGTGCCCGACCGGATAATCCGGCAGCTCGCCGAAGCGGACATAGCCGCGCTTCTCGTAGAAAGGCCGCGCCTGGAAATCGAACGTATCGAGCCATGCACTGTGACATCCGCGCGCGACGGCCTCCGCTTCGGCCAGATCCATGATGCGCGTGCCGGCGCCCTGGCCGCGCGCTTCCTCGGGCACCACGAGCAGGTCGACGTGCAGCCAGCCGAACGCCGTACCGCCCCACAGGCCGCCGACCACCGCGCCTTGCGCATCGGTCACGAGCACAGCCAGCGGACGAAAGTCGGCCGGGCCGGCCCGGCTTTCGTTGAAGCGGACGAGCGGCGCGACGATCTGCTTGCGCGCGTTCGCATCGCCCGCGTCGGTCACCTCGTATGTGAACGTCATCGATTGCGTCGGGTTGAAGTGGGTTGAGTCGTGAACGACGCACGGCCGAAGCCGCACGCCGCGTCAGACGACGTAAGCGCCCTTCGCGTGCAATTCGGCTTCGGTGCGCTCGAGCGCCGCGATCGCATCGCTGCCTTCGAGCGCGAGCAACTGCGCGACCAGCGCCTCGGCCATCGCATGCGCGGCCACCAGCGACGGAAAGAACGACGGGCTGTCGTGCGTGAAGATCAGTTGCGCGTCCGCGTGCAGCGCAATCGGCGACACCGCGCTGTCGGTGATCGCGACGATCCGGCTGCCCTGCGCCTTCGCGGCCTGCGCGACGCGCGTCGCTTCCGCCGAATACGGCGCGAAGCTGACGACCACGGTCACGCTCTGCTTCGCGATCGTCCGCAGTTCCATTTCGAGCGAACCGGCAACGCCGTTGAGCAGCGACACGGTCGGGCGGAACAGCCGGTAGCCGTACACGAAACCGAACGCGACCGGATAACACGAGCGGAACCCCGCGACATGCACATGCGACGCCTTGCGGATCAGCCTCGCCGCATCCGCGAGCGCGTGCTCGTTCTGCGCGGCGGTGGCCGACAGGTTGTGCTGCTGCGCGGCAAGCAGGTCGTGCGCGAGCGACGCCTTCGCGTCGGGCCGCACGAGCGAGCGCGCACGCTGCGTGAGCGGCTCGGGGCGCGTGCGCACGCGCGCGACGCACAGGTCGCGCAGTTCGTTCCAGCCGGGGAAGCCGAATTGCTGCGCGAGCCGCACGAGCGACGCAGGCTGCACCTGCGCGCGCTGCGCGACCTTGCGCATCGACGAGGTGGCGACTTCGTCGGGATGATCGAGCAGGAATGCGGCGCCCGCCTGGAATTGCGGGCTCAGCTCGGAAAATTGCGCCCGGATCCGGGACGCGAGTTCGTCGAAATTGGCGGCCATCTTGGTGGGAACGGGAACCGGTCGTTCATGGTATCACCGGCCCCGCGCGCACCGGTCAGCGCAGCACTTCGACGTGGTCGGCGTCGACCTTCACCTTGCCCGACCACTTGCGCTCGAATTCGCCGGTCAGCTTCACTTCGCTCTTGTCGCTGACGGGCTGGCCGGCCGCCCACAGCTTGTTGTCGATCTCGACGCGGATCGTGCCGGTCGCATCGGCGAACTCGAAGTCCTCGCCGCCGGCATGCTTGACGATGCGCCCCTGCAACTGCACGTGCTGATCGTCCTTGCCGTTCGCGAGCAGTTCCTTCACGGTCGTCGTGGTCAGCGCGGACGGCCCCGTGTATTGCGCGTAGACGGCGGCAGGCAGCGTGGCGAGCGCGACCGTCAGGATTCTGGCCAGATGTTTCATGATGTCGATCCTCTTCTTCGATGTGATGCCGCGCCCCGTTGAACGCGACGGCGCCAGATTACGGACCGTAAGATTAAGCAAACCTGAAGGTCGTGCCGAAGCGACACGGTGCCGCATCGGGCAGAGTCGAAAGCCCGCCGCACGCCGCGCGCATTTAAGCCTGGCCTAAGATGCGTGCGCTTATCATGAGAACCCCGGGCGCCGCGGCGCCCTGCTGAAGAGACACGAATCCATGCGCGTACTGCTCGTCGAGGACGATCCGCTGATCGGCAGCGGGCTCGAACAGGGCCTCAAACAGGAAGGCTTCGCGGTCGACTGGGTGAAGGACGGCGACGCAGCGTCGCTCGCGCTGCGCTCGACCGGCTACGGCCTGCTGCTGCTCGATCTCGGCCTGCCGAACCGCGACGGCCTGTCGGTGCTCGCCGCGCTGCGCCGCCGTGACGAAACCCTGCCCGCGATCATCATCACCGCACGCGACGGCGTGCCGGACCGCATCGCCGGCCTCGACAGCGGCGCGGACGACTATCTCGTCAAGCCGTTCGAGCTCGACGAGCTGCTCGCCCGCATCCGCGCGGTCACTCGCCGCCATGCGGGCCGCGCGCAGACGACGCTCGCGATCGGCCCGCTGCGGCTCGATCCCGTCAAGCACCTCGTCTGGCTCGACGGCGAAGAAGTGCCGCTATCGCCGAAGGAGTTCGTCCTGCTGCACGAGCTGATGCGCGAGCCGGGCGCGGTGATTTCGCGCGAGCAGTTCGAGGAGCGGCTGTACAGCTGGGGCGAGGAAATCGAAAGCAACGCGGTGCAGGTGCACATCCACAACCTGCGCAAGAAGCTCGGCCACGACATGATCCGCACGGTGCGCGGCGTAGGCTACCGGATCGGTGACGGCACATGACGGGCATGCAACGCGCGATCGCGCGCTGGCGCAACGCGTCGCTGCGGCGGCGCCTGCTGATGTGGCTGCTGCCGGCCGCGTGCGTGATCGGCCTGGTCGCGAGCGCGGGCACCTACTGGGGCGCGCTGCGCGAACTCGACGACCTGCTCGACGACCAGATGCGCAGCATGTCGAAGCAGATTGTCGTCGGCCCGAACGGCGAGCTGTCGTTCAGCAACCGCGCCAACGGCAAGCACGGCTTCGAGGCCAGCGATCCCGATGCCGTGCTGCTGCAGGTCTGGCGCAACGGCACGCTCGTGTATTCGACCGACCGCGATTCGAAGCTGCCGCCGCCCGCGCAGACGGGCATCGCGAGCATCGACGTCGGCGGCCAGCCGTGGCGCACCTACGTGACCGAGCGCGGCGGTACGACGATCCGGCTCGCGCAGGCGCGTCACGCGCGATGGGAAGCGATTGCAGGCATCGCCGTGCACCTGCTGTGGCCGGTGTTCTCGATGCTGCCGGTGCTGGCGATCGGTCTGTGGTTCGGCATCGGCGCGGGGCTGCGGCCGCTGCGCACGATCGCGTCCGGCCTGAAGCGCAGGAATGCGAACAATCTCGAACCGGTCGACGTCGCATCGATGCCGAACGAGGTCCGCCCGCTCGCCGAGGCGATCAACGACCTGCTCGCGCGGCTCGACCGCTCGTTCACGCTGCAGCGGCACTTCATCGCCGATGCCGCGCACGAGTTGCGCACGCCGATCATGGGGCTGTCGATCCAGTCGAATCTGCTGCGGCGCGCGACGACCGCCGACGAGCGCGAGCGTATCCTCGCGCAAATCCATGCGGGCACGACGCGCCTCGGCCACCTCGCCGAACAGCTGCTGACGCTCGCGCGCCTCGAACCCGATGCGCAAGCGGCCACGTCCGCGTCAGCGCCCGTCGATCTCGCCGCGCTGTGCCGGTCGGTGGTCGCGGACCGCGCGCGCGTCGCCGACGCGCACCGGATCGATCTCGGCGCGATCGTCGCAGCACCCGTGATCGCCGCGGGCAATGTCGACACGCTGCGCGTGCTGCTGAACAACCTCGTCGACAACGCGATCCGCTATGCGGGCGACGGCGCGCGCGTCGACGTGTCCGCGCGCATCGACGGCACCACGCCCGTGCTCGAAGTCGCCGACGACGGCCCCGGGATCCCGGAAGCCGAGCGCACCGACGTGTGGGAACGCTTCTATCGCGGCGAGGGTGCGCAGGCGGCCACGTCGTCGGGCAGCGGGCTCGGGCTGTCGATCGTCAAGCGGATCGCCGAACAGCATCGCGCGACGGTCGCGCTCGGCACCACGCGCGGCGGGCGCGGGCTGACTGTCACGGTGCGCTTCCCGGCACCGGTCTGATGCGCGCGTGGCGGGCGGCTTTTCCACAGATTATGTTGGCAAGCTTGTGGACAACCTTCCATTAACGGCACCAAGCCGTTGATCGGAAAGGGTTTGTCACGCGTGCGCGGCAAACGCGCCATGCGGTCGCGAATATACGCATGTTTGCCGCCGACCCGGCCTCGACTCAATCGTCGTAGCCGATCCGCTCGACCCGCAGGCCGGTCGAGGTTTCGAGGATGCTGGCGTGCTTCTCCACGCGGCAATACAGAAGGCCCGGCGGCTAGTCGTCCGGCCTGGGTCGGGTTCGGTCCTCTTCATGAACGATGACGTTCACGCCGAGTTCATGAAACGGCAGCCGGCATACATCTCGACGCAGCTTCATCGCGCGCTCGGCGACAGTCCGACTTACCTGAACTACGCGATCCGGGAATCGACGCAAGGTTGGTGTCGCGCCCGCCGATCGCGAACGCGCAGTTCTCCACAGAAAATGTTGGCAAGCTTGTGGATATCCTGCGCACCGCAACGCTAAACCCTTGATCCGATGGACTTTGGCATGCGTGATGCAGACGAGGCGCGTGCGATGACCTTCGCGCGCACCGCATCGCCGCACTTCGCATCACGACGCCACGGCGATGCACATCGCGATCGCCGCACGCGTGCCGGCCATGCGCCGCGCCACTTACCCACAGTTTTTGTTGGCAAGCTTGTGGATATCCTGCGCAAGCATGCGCTAACCCGTTGATCGGCCAACGGTTCATGAGCTGCGTCACCATTTCGGCAACATGCGGCGCGAGCATACGCGAATACGGAATGATCCGGCGCGCCGCCCGCTCCTTGACGCTCGCGCCCGCCACGCGTCACTATCACGCGAGCCGCACGCGGCCGCGCATCGCCGGTTTCGCGCGTCGGCGCAACGTGCCGGCCGTTCCGCCGGCGCCGCACCACGACATATCACTCCGAGGAAGGCCATGGAACACTTCACCGCGTGGCAGTTGCTCGTCTCGCTCGTGCTTGTCGCCGTCGTCGTCTATCCGTATATCCGCATCGTCCGTCGCACCGGGCATTCGGGCTGGTGGATCCTGGCGATGTTCGTCCCGGTCCTGAACTTCATCATGTTGTGGGTGTTCGCGTTCGCGCGCTGGCCCGCCGTCGACGATCGGCAGCGCTGAACGCCGCGACGGCGGATGCTCGGGCTTGTCCACAGATTTTGTTGGCAAGCATGTGGATAGCCTGCGCATACCGCGACCAAGCGCTTGATCCGTAAGACTTTGTCCGCACCGCTTCGAACGCGGCACGCCGCCGGCAAATCGTCGGCCGCGCAGCGTTTCTCCGCGTGACGCGCCGCCTGCCGCGCGTGCGAACCGGCTTGTCCACAGATTTTGTTGGCAAGCGTGTGGATAGCCTGCGCATACCGCAGCCAAACGCTTGATCCGCAAGACTTTGTCCGCACCGCTTCGAACGCGGCACGACAGCGCGCGTCACGACGAACGCGGCCGCCCGCGGGCTTGTCCACAGATTTTGTTGGCAAGCATGTGGATATCCTGAGCATGCGCGACCTAAGTCGTTGATCGCACAACGTTTGGTCGCGCGGGTCACGACTGCGGCACGGCGTGCATGCGCATCCCGTCGCGCACGCCGCACCGCTCCGCTCAACCGAATGCCGCAACCACGACGCGCGCGACGTCGGCGATCACATCGTCCTTCGCCCGCGCATCGGCACGCGCCTGCGTGTAGTACACGGCCAGCACGATCGGCGCACGCGACGGCGCCCATACGACGCCCGCGTCGTTCGTCGTCCCGTAGTCGCCGGTGCCCGTCTTGTCGCCGACCGTCCACCCGGCCGGCACGCCCGCGCGGATCCGCTTGTCGCCGACCTTGTTGCCGCGCAGCCACGTGACGAGCTGCGCACGCTGCGCGGCCGGCAATGCATCGCCGAGCGTCAGCACGCGCATGCTCGCGGCCATCGCGGCCGGCGTCGTCGTGTCGCGCAGGTCGCCCGGCAGTGCGGTATTCAGTTCGGTCTCCCATCGATCGAGCCGGAACGTGTCGTCGCCGATCGAGCGCGCATATGCGGTCACCGCCGACGGGCCGCCGATCAGCTTCATCAGCAGGTTCGCGGCCGAGTTGTCGCTGTACTGGATCGTGGCCTCGCACAGTTCGGCGACCGTCATGCCCACGCCGACATGTTTCTCCGTCACCGGCGAATAGTTGACGAGATCGGCCTTTCCGTACGTCACGCGCTGTTGCAGCAATCCTGGACGCGCGACGCTCTGCGCGAGCACCGCCGCACTCAGCATCGCCTTGAACGTGCTGCAGAACGGGAAGCGTTCGGCGGCGCGATGCGCCACGCGCCGGCCGCTCGCGGTGTCGATCGCGCACACGCCGAGACGGCCGCCCGCATCGCGTTCGAGATCGGCAAACGTCGCAGCGGCGGCAGCGGACGCCACAGCCGCCGCTGCGTCCGTGGTCTCGTCCGGCGCAGCAGCCTGCGACGACGCACACGCCGCGACGGTCAGGGCGAGCGGCGCCGTCGCGGCGGCCAGCAACAGGGTTCGACGTTTCGATGAGTAGGTCATGTCGGTTGTCTCGTGATGGAAGGGACGCGAAATGGTGTTGAAAACGGCCGGCCGCCGAGACAGCACTATCGGGACTTTACGGTTGCCTGACAAGCAACGATAATTGAGCGCTGACAAAAGAAAATCTTATGACGAAGCTCCGCCCTCATCTTCCGCTCAATGCGCTGCGCGCGTTCGAATCGTCCGCGCGCCACCTGAACTTCACGCGCGCCGGCCTCGAGCTGAGCGTGACCCAGGCCGCGGTCAGCCAGCAGGTGCGCTCGCTCGAGGAACGGCTCGGCTGCATGTTGTTCACACGGCTGCCGCGCGGCCTCGGGCTAACCGACGAGGGGCGCGCGCTGCTGCCCGTGCTGAGCGATGCGTTCAGCCGCATCGAGACGGTGCTCAAGCAATTCGACGGCGGGCGTTTCCACGAGGTGCTGACGCTCGGCGTCGTCGGCACCTTTGCCATAGGTTGGCTAATGCCACGGCTGAAGCAGTTCGGCGATACGCACCCGTTCGTCGAGCTGCGGCTGCGGACCAACAACAACGTCGTCGACCTCGCCGCCGAGGGCCTCGACTTCGCGATCCGTTTCGGTGAAGGCAACTGGCCGGCGACGCGCAACGAGCGCCTGCTCGATGCGCCGCTCACCGCGCTATGCGCGCCGGAAATCGCGCGGCGCCTTGCGCAGCCGGCCGATCTCGCGAATGAAACGCTGCTGCGCTCGTACCGCACCGACGAATGGCTCGGCTGGTTCGACGCCGCGCAGCTCGAACCGTGGACGGTCAACGGGCCGGTGTTCGATTCGTCGCGGCTGATGGTCGAGGCGGCGATGCAGGGCGCGGGTGTCGCGCTCGCGCCGGCCTGCATGTTCGCGCGCGAACTGCAGCTCGGCCTGCTCGCGCGGCCGCTCGACATCGACGTGCATGCCGGCGGCTACTGGCTCACGTCGCTGAAGTCGAAACCGCTCACGCCCGCGATGGCGCTCTTTCGCGACTGGATCGCGGCCGAAGCGGCCGACACGGCGCCGGCCGCGTAACGCGGCTGCGCTTGTCCACAGAAAGTGTTGGCAAGGATGTGGATATCCTGGGTACCCGGGATCTAAGCCCTTGATCGCGCACGAATTACCGCCGCGAAGCAGACATCGGGCAGCCCGTGCGCACGGGCCTCGCACGCCGATCGCGTTCAGGCCCGATCCTCAACCATCGCGACGCAATCGATTGCGAGTTGTCCACAGATTTTGTTGGCAAGCCTGTGGATATCCACCAGACCAGACGCGTAACATCTTGATACACAAGGGGATTCGATTGACGGACCTTGACGGGTCAATGATGCGGCAGCGCAAGGTCATTCGAACCGCGCCCCGGGTACGCGCCGCGCGCCCGGCCGGAGACCGGCCGGTTCTCCACAGATTGTGTTGGCAAGCTTGTGGATATCCTGCGCATCGGCCGCCTAACTCATTGAGCGCAAGGGGATTTGCGCTTCGTCTGCAGAATCGGGCAGCGCCGGCGCCGCCCGTGCGGCGAGCGCCGGCGCAATCCATGCGTCAATGCCGGTCGAGCCCACCGCGCAATTCGCTCGCCTTGTCGCGCAGCGCCTCGTAACCCGAACGCGCATGCTCGGGCAGGTCGGGATCGCCGATCAGGGCGCCGAGCGTTTCGATCAGGCTGAACAGGATGCCCTTCGCCGCGCCGACCGCGATGCTCTGCGATTCGATCGACTTGTGCAGGTGGTCGACCGCCGCTTCCAGATTCTCGAGCTTCTGTTCGCCGTCGTCGGGCCGGTTGTCGGTCGTCATCTTCTACCTCCGCCATCGTTCAAGGGTCATGTCACGATTCTATGCCGCTGCGTGCAAACGTGGCGCGACATCGCGCAACGTTTGCACGTCGCCGCACTACAGCACCGCGATCACCTTCACGCGGCCCGGCTGCTCCGCCGACGCGACGACCTGGCCGTCGACGCGGCGGAACGTCAGCGATATGGTTTCGTCGCCGACGCGCAGCGCATCGATCCGCAGCCAGTCGACGCCTTCCGGCAGCGCCGGGCGCTCGACGCGCACTTCGTGGCGCAACGCGTCGATGCTTACGCCGAGGCACGCCTGCAGCATCATGAACGGCGCACCTGCCGCCCACGCTTGCGGCAGGCACGCAACCGGATACGCGGTCGGCGGTTCGCCGCGCCGGCGCGGGAACCCGCAGAACAGCTCGGGCAGCCGCATCTCGAAGCTCACCGCCGCCTCGAACAGCGCGCGCAGCAGGTTCACCGCGGCCGTCTTGTCGCCGTAGCGCGCGAGGCCGCGTGCGATGAGCGCATTGTCGTGCGGCCACACCGAGCCGTTGTGATACGCCATCGGGTTGAAGCGCGGCTGGCCGGCCGCGAGCGTGCGGATGCCCCAGCCCGTCTGGAACAGCGCCGAGCCGAGCACGCCGGCGACCGCCGCGCCGCGCTCGGCGTCGGGCAGCCCGAACGCGAGCAGGTGGCCCGCGTTCGATGCGAACACGCGGCACAGCTCGCCATGACCGTCGAGCGCGATCCCGTAGAAATCGCCTTCCGGCACCCAGAACAGCGCGTCGACCTGCTCGCGCAGCGCCTTTGCGCGCAGCGCGTAGCGCGTGGCGTCGGCCGCGTGGCCGCGCCGGTGCGAGCATGCCGACATCGCATCGAGCGCCGCGCACGCATACGCCTGCACTTCGACGAGCGCGATCGGCCCGTCCGGGAAGCGGCCGTCCGCATGGAACACCGAATCGTGGCTGTCCTTCCAGCCCTGGTTCGCGAGACCGCGCTCCGACGTGCGCTGATAATCGAGCAGTCCGTAAGGATTGCGGTCGCACTTGTCGATCACCCATTGCGCGGCGCGCTCGAGCGCGGGCCACAGCTCGTCGATCAGCGCATCGTCGCCGGTGCGTTCGACATATGCGCCGGCCAATACGATGAACAGCGGAGTCGTGTCGACGCCGCCGTAGTACAGCGCGAACGGCACCTCGCCCGTCGCCGCCATCTCGCTGCGGCGGAACTCGTGCATGATCTTGCCGGGCTCCGCGTCGCGGAACGCGGACGTCTCGCGCGCCTGGTGCTCGGCCAGGAAACGCAGCACGCCGCGTGCGAGCGACGGCTGCAGCCACAGCATCTGCAGCGACGTGATCACCGCGTCGCGGCCGAATGGCGTCGAGAACCACGGAATGCCCGCATACGGGTACGGCCCCGTGTCGAGCTGCGTCGTGAGCAGCCCGAGATCCGCGAGCGAACGGTCGAGCCATGCGTCGAACAGCGGATTGCCGGTATTCACGCGCGCCATCGATTCGCGCCGCGCGCGCATCTCGCGGTGCACGCCGACAAGCGCGGTGCGCAACGCGACGCGGCCACACCCTGGCGCTTCGCTGTGCGCCGGGCCGAGCGTCGCGTCGACGGTCAGATAGATCGACAGGCACGCCTGCGCGGCGATCGTCAGCGTGTAGTCGGCGCGATCGACCGACAGCGCGTCGGGTGCCGGCGAGAAATGCACGGTCACGTTGCGCTCGACGCCGTCGAGGCCGTCGTAACGCAGCCGCACCGCACCCGCGTCGACGCGCGGAGCGGCCACCGTGCCGCGCTTCGGGCGCTGCGTGCCGCGCACCTCGAACATGTCCTTGAAATCAGCCGCGAACGACAGCGACAGCGGCACCTCGGCTTCGCTCGCGCCGTAGTTCGTCAGCGTCAGCGCTTCGTACAACACGTCGCCCGCGAGCACGCGCATCCGTTCGATATGGATCACGCCCTCCGGCGTCTCCTTGCCGCCGAGCGGCGGCAAGGGGCGGTTGGTCAGGTGTGCGGTAAACGATGCGTTGTCGGCGCTCGTCGCGCCCGACAGCAGCGACGGCGCGCGGCCGCCGAACGTCAGGCGCCATTTCGACAGCACGCGCATGTCGTCGACGAACAGGCCGTCGTCGTGACCGCCGATGTCGCCGAGCGCGTCGCCGACCACGAATGCGTCGCCGGATTTCAGCACGTACTGGTTGCCGCGCGCGAGCGCCTGCGGATCGGCCTCGGGCGCGATGAATGCGGGACCCGACGCTGGGGTCGGGGCAACAGGCGCGACTTGCGGCGCCTGCGTCGTCGTGGCTTCGGCGTGATTCGGCATCGATGCTCCTGTGTCGAGGCGCAACGCGCGGCGCGCGTCACGTGTTTCGCACAGGATAGGCCAGAACGGGGGACGCGCGCAGCGACGAAACGGCCGCGACGCCATGCGACGTTACCGTCGCCGCATGGCGTCGCGGGCCGGCGCCGATGCGGGCGCCAAGGCGGGCTGACGTGGGCGTGTTACGCGCCGGTCAGAACTTCCACAGGATGTTGCCGAGCACCGCGTTGTCGCGCACGCCGCTGCCGTACTGACCGCTGTACGTGAGGCCGAGCGTCAGGCGCTTCGTGATGTTCGCGTCGATGCCGGCCTCGAGCACTGCGCTGTCGCGAGCAATCGGCACGCCCGACACCTGGAACGACGTGCCGCCGTTCGCGAACGTGAACGCCGACGACGGCCGCACGTTGCCGAACGCATGGCGCCAGCCGACCGTCCCGCGCACGGTGAACGTGCCGCTCGCGATCGAGCCGAGCTGCGACGCCGCGCGCAGGCCGAGCGTCGAGAAGCCGACGTGGGTCGTCTCGCCGCCGGCGCGCAGTGCTGCCGCGCCACCGCTTTCCGTATAGCCGTCGGTATGCAGGTTCACGTACGCGATGCCCGCGAACGGTTCGATCGCGACGGGCCCGACCGGCAGCGCGTAGCCGACTTCGCCGAACACCTGCGCCGAATTCGCGTTGTAGCCGGCCGAATCGTGATCGGAGAAGCCCGCGAAACCCGGATAACGGTCGCTGTTGATCCGGTACCACGTGTACGACGCGCCGCCGCGCACGCCGAGCGCGCCGTACTGCGCACCGCCGTACAGCGACAGGTAGTAGCTGTTCACCGACGCCGACGAACTCTGGTCGTTGTCGAGCGAGCTATGCGTGACGCCCGCGGCCAGGCCCGCGCGCCACTTGTCGTTGAGCGCCATGTCGGCACCGGCGATGAAGCCCGTCATGCTGCGCTTGATCGTCGATGCGTTGCCGTCGCCGGCAAGCCGGCTGCGGCCGCCGAACGCCTGCCCCCAGACGACCGGCTGGTAAGGCGTGCCGCCGTAGCAGCCGTCGCGCGAACCGATCCGGCGTTCCGGCGGCAGCGTCGGGTCGACCGCGCCGGCCGTGTTGTCGCCGCACAGCGCGGCACCGCCCGACGACAGCGCGGCGAGCGGGCCCGATCCGGACGCGAGACCCTGGCGGACGCGATCGGTCACCGCGTCGCGCACATAGCGGCTGTCGAGCAGCAGCATGCTCTTCAGGCTCGCCTGCAGTTCGCCGTCGAGCAGCCCGTATGCGCGGCGCGCGGTGCCCGCGTCGGTCGTCAGCACCGCGTCGTACAGCGGATTGCCGGCGCCGAGCCCGCCGAGCGCGGTCGCGACCGCGCGCTGGTTCGGCGTCGTCGCGACGTCGGGCAGTGCGGTGCCGTTCCCGACCAGTTGCAGGTACACGTGATCCGGATCGTAGCTGAGCGTCGGCATCAGGAACGCGTAGTTCGCAGTCACCTGGCTGAATGCGCCCTGCACGCCCGACGATGCGGTGAGGATCGTGTAGGTGGTGCCCGGCTGATAGCCGGTCTGGTTCGCGAGCACCTGCACGGTGCCGCCGTTCAGCGTCGCCGTGCCCGTCGCGGCGATGCTGCCGCTTTGCTGCGGTGTGGCCACGACCTGGAACGTCGAACCCGGCTGGAACGTGACGTTGCCGGCGACGTTCAGCGCCGTGCCGGGCTGCGATGCGGCCGCCGTCGCGCCGCCCTGCACCACGAGGCCGCCGATCGTGCCGGTGCCCGTCAGCGTCGCGCCGTTCTGCACGGTCACGGCTGACTGGGCGAGCGAACCGTTGACGGCGAGCGTGCCGGCGCTGACGGTGGTCGGGCCGCTCAGCGTGTTCGTGCCCGTCAGCGTCAGTTGCCCGCTGCCGGCCTGCGTCAGCGAACCGGTGCCGGACAGCACGCTTGCAACCGTCACGCTGCCGGACTGATTGAACACCAGCGCGCCGTTGTCGACGACGTTGCCGCCGATGCTGCCCGACGTGCCGCCGTTGCCGAGTTGCAGCGTGCCACCGGCGGCGATCGTGGTGCCGCCCGTGTACGTGTTGCTGCCGGTCAGCACCTGCGTGCCGCTCGCCACCGTGACGGCGCCCGTGCCGGCGATCGTGCCGCCGAATGCGGTGCCGGCGCCGTTCAGCGTCAGCGCATTCGCGCCGAGGCTCACGTTCGTGCCGGCGACGCCGCTCAACGCGCCGATCGTCTGCGCGCCTGTCGCGCCGCTCACGTCGAACGTCGCGCCCGCGCCGGCGAGATTCACCGCGCCGCCGGACGCGAGGCTGCCGCCCGCACCCAGCGCGAGCGTACTGCCGCCGTCGATCGTCGTGCCGCCGGTGTATGTGTTCGCACCCGTCAGCGTTTGCGTGCCGGCACCGGCGACCGTCACACCGCCGGTGCCACCGATCGTGCCACCGAAGGTCCCGCCGCTGCCAGCCAGCGTCAGCGCGTTGGCACCCAGGTTCACGTTCGTGCCGGCCGCGCCGTTCAGCGCACCGATCGTCTGTGCGCCCGACGCGCCGCCCAGATCGAACGTCGCGCCGGCACCGGCGAGATTCACCGCACCCGTCGACGCGAGGCTACCGCCCGCGCCAAGCACCAGCGTGCCGCCGCCGTTGATCGTCGTGCCGCCCGTATACGTGTTCGCACCCGTCAGCGTTTGCGTGCCCGTGCCGGCGAACGTCACGCCTCCGGTGCCGCCGATCGCGCCACCGAAGGTCCCGCCGCTGCTGCTCAGCGTTAGCGCATTGGCACCCAGGTTCACATTCGTGCCAGCCGCACCGTTCAGCGCACCGATCGTCTGCGCGCCCGACGCGCCGCTCAGGTTGAACGTCGCGCCCGCGCCGGCGAGGTTCACCGTGCCGGTCGATGCAAGGCTGCCGCCCGCACCCAGCGCGAGGGTGCTGCCGCCGTCGATCGTCGTGCCGCCGGTGTACGTATTCGCGCCCGTCAGCGTTTGTGTGCCGGTGCCGGCCAGCGTCAGCCCGCCGGCGCCGCCGATCGCGCCGCCGAAGGTCCCGCTGGCGGTCCCGCTCAGCGTCAGCCCGTTGCCGCCGAGACTCACGTTCGTGCCGGCGACGCCGCTCAATGCGCCGATCGTCTGCGCACCCGTCGCACCGCTCGCGTCGAACGTCACGCCCGCGCCGGCGAGATTCACCGCACCTGTCGACGCGAGGCTACCGCCCGCGCCGAGCGCCAGCGTGCCCGCGTTGATCGTCGTGCCGCCGGTGTAGGTGTTCGCAGCAGTCAGCGTGGTGGTCGCCCCGCCATTCTTCACGAGTGCGCCCGCGCCGGAAATCGCACCGCTCAGCCCGAGCGCGTTGCTGCCGCCGAGCGTGAGCGCCGCACCCGTGCCGAGATTGACCCCGTTGCTCACAGTAAGGCTCGCGTTCGTATCGAGCGTCGCCGCGCCGCCGACGGTCAACGCGCCGATGCCGAGTGCCGAGCCGTTGCCGAGTATGAGGCCGCCGCTGTTCAGGTTCGTGCCGCCGGTATAGGTATTCGCACTGTTAAGCGTCTGCGTGCCGGTGCCGGCCAGCGTCAGGCTGCCCGCGCCGCCGATCGTCCCGCTGAACGTGCCGCTGGCGGTCCCACCGAGCGTCAGTGCGTTGCCGCCAAGGCTGATGTTCGTTCCCGCGACGCCCGACAGCGCGCCGAGCGACTGCGCACCCGTTGCACCGCTCAGGTCGAGCGCCGCGCCCACGCCGGCCAGGTTCACCGCACCGGTCGACGCGAAGCTGCCGCCCGCGCCGAGCGCCAGCGTGCCGCTGTTGATCGTCGTGGTGCCCGAGTACGTGTTTGCGCCGGTCAGCGTCGTGGTCGCCGCGCCGTTCTTCACGAGGCTGCCGGTGCCGGAAATCCCGCCGCTCAGCGCGAGGGCGTTGGTGCCGCCCAGCGTGAGCGCTGCGCCCGTGCCGAGATTGACCGCGTTACCGACCGTCAGGCTCGTGTTCGTATCGAGCGTCGCCGCGCCGCCGACGGTCAGCGCGCCCGTGCCAAGCGCCGCGGCGTTGCCGAGCACGACACTGCCGCTGTTCAGGTTCGTGCCGCCCGTATAGGTGCTTGCGCCGTTCAGCGTCTGCGTGCCGGTGCCGGCCAGCGTCAGGCTGCCCGCGCCGCCGATCGTCCCGCTGAAGGTGCCGCTGGCGGTCCCACCGAGCGTCAGCACGTTGCCGCCGAGGCTCACGTTCGTGCCCGCCACGCCCGACAGCGCACCGATCGCCTGCGCACCGCCCGCGCCGATGTCGAGCGCCGCGCCGGCGTTGGCGAGATTCACCGTGCCCGTTGCCGCGAGACTGCCGCCCGCGCCGAGCGCCAGCGTGCCCGCGTTGATCGTCGTGCCGCCTGTATACGTGTTCGCGCCCGTCAGCGTGGTGGTCGCCGCGCCGTCCTTCACGAGGCTGCCCGCACCGGAAATCGCGCCGCTCAACCCAAGGGCGTTGCTGCCGCCCAGCGTCAACGTGGTGGCCGTTCCGAGATCGATTGCGTTGCCGACCGTCAGGCTCGTGTTCGTATCGAGCGTCGCCGCGCCGCCGACGGTCAGCGCGCCCGTGCCGAGCGCCGAGCCGTTGCCGAGCACCAGGCCGCCGGCGTTCAGCGTCGTGCCGCCAGTATAGGTGTTCGCGCCGGACAGCGTGACCGCCGCCGCGCCGTTCTTCACGAGACCGCCGCCGCCGGCGATCACGCCGCCCAGGCCGATTCCGGTGCTGCCGACGAGCGTCAGCGTCGAGCCCGTCGCAATATTGATGCCGTTCGTGAGCGATACGTTGGTGGTTGCATCGAGCGCCGACGAACCGGTGACGTTCACCGCGCCGAAGCCGAGCGCCGCATTGCTGCCGACGGCAAGGTTGCCGCCATTCAGGTTCGTGCCACCCGTATACGTGTTCGTGCCCGTCAGCGTTTGCGTGCCGGCGCCTGACAGCGTCACGCTGCCCGCCCCGCCGATCGTGCCGGCATAGGTCGCATTGGCGCTGCCGTTGAGCGTCAGCGAATTGCCGCCAAGGTTCACGGTCGTGCCGGCCGCGCCGGCCAGCGAGCCGATCGCCTGCGCGCCCGATGCGTTGCTCACGTCGAACGTCGCGCCCGCGCCGGTCAGGTTGACCGTGCCCGTCGCCGCCAGGCTGCCGCCCGCGCCCAGCGCGAACGTCCCGCTGTTGATCGTCGTGCCGCCGGTATACGTATTCGCGCCGGTCAGCGTGGTGGTCGCCGCGCCGTTCTTCACGAGGCCGCCGGCTCCGCCGATCGTGCCGGCCAGCCCGAGATCGTTGCTGCCGCCGATCGTCAGCGTCGTGCCGGTGGCGAGATTGACCGTGTTGTTGAGCGTCACGTTTGCGCTCGTGTCGAGCGATGCGTTCGTGTTGACGTTCAGCGCGCCAGTGCCGAGCGATGCATTGTTGCCGACGACCAGGCCGCCGCCGCTCAGGTTCGTGCCGCCCGAGTACGTGCTCGCACCCGACAGCGTCAGCGTGCCGCCGTCGTTCTTCGTCAGCGCGCCGCTGCCCGTCACCGTACCCGACAGCGTGAGCCCGGTCGCGCCCTGCACCGTCAAGCCGCCGCCGTTGAGCGTCACGTTGTTGGAGACGTCGAGCCCTGCCGCGCCCGCCTGCAGCGCGCCGCCATTGGCCGTGATGGTGCCGGTGCCGAGCGACGCGTTGTCGCCGATGATCGCGACGCCGCCATTCAGCGTCGCGTCCTGAGCGGTTGACGCACCGTTGATCGTCCAGTTGCCGCTGTTGACGTCGAGGTGGTTGAAGTTGATGTAGTTGTTGACCGCGATCGTACCGTTCGCGGTGGCGCCCTGCTGCAGATTGAGCGTGTTGTTGCCGCCAGCGCCGCCGTCGACGACACCCGTCGCCGCGACGTTTAGCGTGTTCGGGCCGACCGTGATGTTGAACGCGCTGCCGGTGCCGCCCGCCGCGTTGACCGACGAGCCGGTCACGGCATTGAACGTGTTGGCGCTATTCGCGCCCATCGACACGCCGCCGTTGATCGTGCCCGAGTTGGTGAACGTATTGCCCTGCCCGGGCGCGCCGTTCGAGCCGAACGACACGCGGCCGTTGATCGTTCCGCTGTTGCTCATATTGACCTGGCCGCCGCCGTAGGCGGCGACCACGGGCGCGTCCGCGCCGACGAGGGTCGCGCCGACCAGCGGGTTGGACCCGATCGTGCCGGTGTTCGTGATGTGCGACGTGCCGCCGGTGCCGTTCTGAACCGACAGCGCCATGCCCGTCACGCCGCTGATCGCCACTCCCGTCGAGCCGTTCATCGTGCCGTTGTTGACGACGGTGGTGTACGTGCTCGCCGACGCATTGCCGACCACCGCGCCGCTCGACAGCACGCCGAGCCCCGAGCCGAGCACGGACGGATCGATCGTGCCGTTGTTGGTCAGCGTGTTGTTATTGCCGGTCAACGACATCGCCGTGCCGCCGACGCCGAGCAGCACGCCGACGCTCGCGCCGGGGTTGACCGTCGCGTTCAGGTTGTTCGCGCTGTTCGCGTAACTGGGAGCCAGCGGGTTCGCAACGCCGGAACAGGTCACCGTGGTGCCTGCCGTGCTGCAGGTCGCATGGGCGGGAACGACGCCGGCGCCGGACAGCGCCAGGAAAACACCCGTCGGCAACAGCAGTCTCGGAAACGGCTCGCCGGCTTTTTTCGAACGCGCAAGATCCATGCTTTCCCTCGATATTGGTTATGGTGTTGCGGCTGCAGCTGACGGCACGCAGCAGAAAATCGCGAATAAAGGCATGCACACCGGCGGTCGCGATGCGACGTCGGCATATTCATGAGTAAGTTTTTAACCAGCCCCGGGTTGCGGACGTGAAACTAGCCGAATGACATGATGGCGGCCCCTGTTTCTCTGCAGCGAATTTTTGGTTTATTTGATTACTTCCCTGCTTTTTGTCAGACAAGGCTATATCAAACTCACGCCATTTTCCAGTCGATGTTCACCCATCGGATCAGGGCCCACAATGGATGTATTTTTTACCCGCCGCCGCATGCTTGCAGCAGCTCCCCGCATGTTTTTCGCCTGTTTATTTTGATTTTTCTCGAAAACAACGGAATCGCGGGCACCCGTAAAAACGCCAATATTCGGCTTCGATTCAACGCGCACGAATTTTGCAGCGCAGTATTTTCATGCTGACGAATCGCCGATACATATAATCAGCACCCGCTTAATAACAGATAAAAACCGGACTTGCATGCAATCGGCAAAATCGTTTCGATTTCCGTCTTGGATCGAACCTGAAACGCGAATCGTTATCGCCTGTCCGGCACCGATGACATCCGCGCGGCCGGCGAGAAAGCAAAGGAAAGAACGCCGTATCCGGCGTGAAACGGCAGGAAACCCGAAGGAAGGAGAAAATCAGGCGCCGGACGCGTTTGCCCCCGTGCGCCGTCTTATGAAAACAGGCTCATCAGGTAAAGCATCGGCCGGAACGAGACCGGCCGCGCGTCGGGATTCACCCACAGACGCACCGCATACACCGCGTAGGCCGGCACCTCGCGCCAGCTCGAATAGACATCGCGCAACTGGAAGCGGCTCGGATACGCGGCGGAGATGTTCGCCCGCGCGATGCCGACGCGCTCGAACGCAAGGCGCGCCCGCGCAAGGTGGTAGTACTGGCTGACGATCAGCACGCGCGACAGGCGGTGCGCCTGCAGGTACGCAAGCGTGTGCTGCGCGGTCGCGAGCGTGTTGTCGCCCTGGTCGTCGACGGCGATCCGGTCGGCCGGCACGCCGCGCGCCACGAGATAGTCGCGCATGGCCGTTGCCTCGTTCAGCCCGGGGCCGTCGATCGCGCCGCTGACCAGAAACGCCGGACACTGCCCCGTGCGGTAGCAGCGCACGCCGACGTCGAGCCGGGCCGCGAGCACCGGCTTCGGCGCGCCCGTATCGTCGAGCGCGTTGCCGAAGATCACGGCGACGTCGGCCGGCTCGCTCGGCATCCGCATCCCGTACGCGACGAGCGCGACGGCCGCGGCAACCCAGATGCCCGCGACGACGGCCAGCAGGCGGCCCGCTCGGGCCGCAAAGCCCCGTTTGGTTTGGTAATTCAAGGTTTTCGGTCTCTCAGGTCGTCGGGCGTATCGGCCGGCCCGGCCCGGCATGGGCGCGTAACGCTAGCACGGCGCGCTCGCGCGTGTCCACGCGGCAGGCCAATGCAGGGCCGCTACCGACCTGCTGGAAAGAAGGCCGGCTCGCTTTGAGATGGGAGGCGGGCCGACGCTACGGAGATCGAAAGAATGTGAACGGCTGCGTTGCGCAGTGATGCCCGACCCGGCCCGAATCGAACCGCGTCAATCGGCCGGACACATCGCCAGCCGCCCCATCGCCTCGCCGGCGCCGCGTACCGCGCAGGTGGCCGGCTCGTTGGCGATCCGTGCGATCACCCCCGTCTCGTCGTACAGCAAGCGCTCGAGATCCGCGAGCAGCGCGCCGCCGCCCGTCAGCACCACGCCGCGATTCGCGATGTCGGTCACGAGTTCGGCCGGCGCGTTTTCCAGCACCGACTTCACCGCGCCGATCACCTGCTTGAGCGGCGCGGCCAGCGCGTCCGCGACGTCGTGGTTGGACAGCTCGATCGAGCGCGGCAGGCCGTCGCCGATGCTGCGCCCCACCGCGCGCGTGGTCGTGCGCGGCACCGCGCTGGTGGCCGAGCCAATCGTCTTCTTCACGTGCTCGGCCGTCTGCTCGCCGAGCAGCACGCCGTACAGGTTGCGGACATGGTTCACGATCGCCGCGTCGAACTGGCTGCCGCCGACGCGGATCGCTTCGCGGTAGACGATGCCGCCGAGCGCGATCACCGCGACTTCGGTCGTCCCGCCACCGATGTCGATGACCATCGAGCCGACCGGCTCGGTCACCGGCAGGCCCGCGCCGAGCCCGGCAGCCAGCGATTCCTCGATCAGTTCGACCTCCGACACGCCGGCCGCGAATGCTGCCTCGCGGATCGCGCGGCGCTCGACGGCCGTCGCATCGGATGGCACGCACAGCGTGACCTCGACGCGGCGGCCGAAGCGCGAACGCGTGCGCGACATGTCGATGAAGCTGCGGATCATCTGTTCGGCCGCGTGCGCGTCGGCGATCACGCCGTGCCGCATCGGCCGCACGGCTTCGAGATGCCCCGGTTCGCGGCCAAGCAGCGCCTTTGCGCGCTCGCCGACGGCCTCGAGCGTCGGCCGCGCGTCGTTCGCGCCGGCCTTGCGGAAGCAGATGACCGACGGCTGGTTCAGCACCACGCCGCGCTCGTGCGTATAGATCTGCGTACTCGCCGTCCCAGGGTCGATCGCAACGGGTTGCGCAAACAACTTTCCGAACAGCGGTGTCGACATATCAAGCCTTTTTGAACGATCGGGCCGGGACGGCCCCGCCGCATCCCCGCGGCGCGCCTGCCGCCCCATCATGAAGTTAGCGGCAAATCGTGCCGATACTTTAGCCAATTCCGATGATTATTTCGCGACGAAATTGCCGAAAACAGCGCTTCGAGGGTGTCGGACTCCGAAACAGCCGCTCGCGTTGCGCCCCCAAAACACGGTAATCTCTCGGTCTTGCCTGCTCCCGGCAGGCTTCAGACGCCCGATCACGCCAGGTATTTCCTCCATGACAGCGACCGTTTCCTCCCGGTGGGCGCGGGTGCGCCCGCTCTGCACGACGCTCGTCGCCTTCTGGTGCTGCACGGTCACCGCGCAGCCGCTGCCGGCCTCCGCCACCGCGCCCGCCCCCGCTGCGGCCGGCACGCCGGTGGCCGCAGCCCCCGCCGCAACGCCCGCCGCCGCGCACGACTGCACAGCCGACGGCGGCCCGGCCGGCCGGCCGTCGATCGGCCTCGTGCTGTCCGGCGGCGGCGCGCGCGGCTACGCGCACCTCGGCGTGCTGAAGGTGCTGGAGGAAAACCGCATCCCGGTCGACTGCATCGCGGGCACCAGCATGGGCGCGGTGGTCGGCGGCCTGTACGCGAGCGGAATGGCGGCCGACGACATGCAGAAGCGCCTGTCGGAGGTCAACCTCGCGGATATCGCGTTCGACGTGACGGACCGCGCGGACCTGCCGCAAACCAGCCGGGAAGACGAACGCCTGTACATCAACGGCCTGACGCTCGGCTTCGGCAAGAGCGGCGTGAAGGCGCCGGTCGGCCTCGTACAGGGCAACCGGCTGCAGGCGCTGCTCGCCGACTGGACCGCCTCCGTGCCGACCAACCAGCCGTTCGACCGGCTGCCGATTCCGTACCGCGCGGTCGCGACCGACCTGCAGACGGGCCAGATGGTCGTGCTCGACCACGGCTCGCTGCCGCTCGCGATTCGCGCGAGCATGGCGATGCCCGGCCTGTTCGCGCCGGCCGAGATCAACGGCCGCGCACTGGTGGACGGCGGCCTCGTCAGCAACCTGCCGGTCGACACCGCACGGCAGATGGGCGCGAACGTCGTGATCGCCGTCGACATCGGCTCGCAGTTGCGCCCGCTCGACGCACTCGCGTCGCCCGCCGACGTGATGCAGCAGATGGTCGGTATCCTGATTCGCCAGAACGTGTCGGCCCAGCGCCGGCAGATCACCGCGAACGACGTGCTGCTCACGCCCGAGCTCGGCTCGCTCGGCTTCACCGATTTCCAGAACGCGCGCCAGGCCATCTCCGCCGGCGAAGCGGCGGCAACCGCCGCGCTGCCGCGCCTGAAGCGCTACGCACTGCCCCCCGACGAATACGCCGCCTACCGCTCCGCGCATGCGCAGCCGCTGCCGCCGCCGGTCCGGATCACGCGCATCGAGATCAAGACGAGCGGCGGCGTGCCGAAGCGCGTCGTCAGCGACGCGCTGCACGTGAAGCCCGGCGACCTCTACGATCCGCAGTCCGTCAGCCAGGATCTGCTCGGGCTCACGACGGGCGGCAACTTCGAGAGCGTCACCCAGCAGGTCGTGAGCCACGGCAACGACAACGTGCTCGAGATCAATGCGCGCGAGAAATACTGGGGGCCGAATTTCCTGCTGTTCGGCCTGGGCATGTCGAGCAGTTCGACCGACGAGGGCGGCTTCCGCCTGCATGTCGGCTACCGGCGGCCCTGGCTCACCGAATCGGGCCTCGAGTTCCGCGCGGATACGACGATCGGCAGCGACCTGCAGTCGGCGCGCGTCGAATTGCGCCAGCCGCTGCCGATGGCGTACGGTGTCTATGTCGCGCCCTACGCCGAATACCAGCGCCGCTACGCGAACCTGTACGACAACTCCGGCGACGTTAAGGTCACGCAGTACCTGATGCAGACCGCGCGCGCCGGGATCGATCTCGGCCTGCCGATCGCGCGGCTCGGCGACTTCCGGATCGGTCTCGGCTACGTGGCCGGACACGGCTCGCCGACCTACAACGTGCCGTTCGACGACGGCAGCGGCCAGACGCTGCTGTGGCCGAGCTTCACGTCGCGGGCGCTGACCGCGCGTGCGCGGCTCGTCATCGACCAGCTCGACGATCCGATGTTCCCGCGCAAGGGCTATTTCACCGAACTGCGCGTCGAACGCTCGCTGGTATCGCGCAATAGTGGATCGGCACAGGAGTTCGACGACGGGATCAATGACGCGCCTTACACCGAGATCTACGGCAAGGCGATGATTGCGCAGCAGTTCGGCCGGCACAGCGTCAGCGCGACGATCGAGGGCGGCAAGAGCATCGGCGGCACCAACCTGATCAACGCCTTCAACTTCACGCTCGGCGGCTTCCAGCATTTGTCCGCCTATGCGGCCGACCAGTTGAACGGTAACGAGCTCGCGTACGGCCAGATCACCTACATGAATCAGTTGATGACATTCAACGCGTCGCCGATCAAGGCGCTGTCGGTGGGCGCCAGCGCGGAAGTCGGCAACGTCTGGTCGAGCGGCCAGCAGATCGGCGGCGGCGCGCTCAAGCAGAGCTATACGTTCTTCACGAGCCTGTCGACCGCGTTCGGGCCCGTCTACATCGGCGTTGCGCTCGCGCCCGGCGGCCGCCGCAACTTCTATCTGCAGCTCGGCCGCACGTACTGACGCGCCCGCGTCGCGCGAAACGGCCTGTCGCGCCTGCCGTCAGGACGACGGGCCGGCCGCGACGCGCGCCGTGCCGATCGGCCAGCTGATCTCGAAGCGCGCGCCGCCGAGCTCGACCGGATCGACGACCGCGATCCGGCCGTTGTGCGCATGGAGCACTTGCCGCGTGATCGACAGGCCGAGCCCGTAGCCGCCGGTGCGGCGGTCGAGGCGCACGAACGCGTCGAAGATTCGTTCGCGCTCCTGCTCCGGCACGCCGGGGCCGTCGTCCTCGACGAAGATCCCGATGTTGCCGTGCTCCATCGCGATGCCGACGACGATCCGCGATTGCGCATACTTGCTCGCGTTGCGCAGCAGGTTACGCATCGCGTACGACATCAGCCGCCGGTCCATCTTCACGCGCAGGTTCGACTCGAGCGCGACGCGCGACTCGATCGTGCACTCCGGATACAGCAGCTGCGCGTCGTTGACCTGATGCTCGAACCACGCGACGGGCGCGGTCATCTCGAGGTTCGACTGCAGCGAACTGTATTCGAGCCGCGCGAACGTGAGGCTCATGTCGATCAATTCCTCGAGCTCGGTCACGTCCTGCGCGATGCTCTCGAGCGCGCCCTGGTATTCCGCGGCAGAAGCGGGCTCGCGCAGCATCTCCAGCGCGAAGCGCACGCGTGCGAGCGGCGTGCGCAGCTCGTGCGAGATGCCGTTCGTGAGATCGCGCTGCGCGGCGATCAGCCGCTCCATCCGCATCGCGAGGGCGTTCAGCGTCCGCGCGAGCGGGCCGATGATCACGCTGTGCGATTCGCGTGCGCGCGTGTTGAAGCGCCCGCCGGTGAAATCGATCGCGCGTTCGCGCACCATCACGAGATCGGACCAGACCGGCCGCATCCACCGGTACGCGGCGAGCGCGGGCGCGGCGAACACGAACGCGAGCACGATCCAGATATCGCCCGGCAGCGCGTCGAACGCATGCCACACGACCTGCGGCGACAATTCGACGCACAGCGCCAGCGCCGGCACGAGCGCGGTCAGCAGCACGAGGCCGAGCAGGTGCAGGTAGGTGCGCACGTAAAGGCGCGACCAGCTCGGAATGCGGTCGGCGCGCGTATCGGTCCACGCGCGGCGGAAATGCAGCCAGCGCCATCTGACATAGCGCAGTGTCGACAATGGCGGTGCATCGGGGTGCGAACGGGCTCGTCGGATCATCGCGGCTCCCGGCTGGCGGGCGGAATGCCCGCGCGGAACGTGACGGCGTCGCCTGACGGCGGCGTCATTCCCACGCGTGCTTGCTGAATTGGTAACCCTTGCTGCGGATCGTCTTGATCCGCTGCGGGTTGCTCGCGTCGTCGCGCAGCTTGCGGCGCAGCTTCGAGATGCGCCCGTCGATCGTGCGGTCGAGGCCGTCGAATTCGACGCCGCGCAACTGCAGCATCAGGTCGTCGCGGCTGACGACTTCGCCCGCATGGCACACGAGCGCCCACAACAGGTCGAATTCGGCAGACGTCAGATCGGGCGTGCTGCCGTCAGGCAGCACGACGGTGCGATCGGTGCGGTCGATCGAGAACTTTCCGAATGCATAGCGTTCGGGCTGCGACGCGGCGCTCTCGGGCGTGCGCGCGGGCGCGCGGCGAAGCTGCGCCTTGATCCGCGCGAGCAGGATGCGCGGCTCGACCGGCTTGTGCACGTAGTCGTCCGCGCCGAATTCGAGGCCGAGCAGTTCGTCGAACGGCTCGTCGCGCGCCGTCACCATGATGATCACGCCGTCGTACTGCTTGCGCGCCTCGCGGCAGATTTCGAAGCCGTCCTTGCCCGGCAGGTTCACGTCGAGAATCACGAGATCGGGACGAATGGACAGGATCGCCGACACCGCGGCGTCACCATGCAGCACAGTGTCGACTTCATAGTCGTTCTTGCGCAGGTAGCCGGCGATCAGCGTGGACAGGCGGGTGTCGTCTTCGACGAGCAGGATGCGAAAAGACATGGGCAGCGGTCGGGTCATCGGGGTAGCCGCGGCGGCGCCGGCCGGTGCCGGACGCCGGCCATCGGCCGAAACGTACCGCATGATACTGCGCCCGCCGCTTGCCCGTTTGCCGGTCTTGAAAATAAGGGCGCGATGTCGGCCGCGCTTGACGAATCGGCGCCGGGACGGTTCCATACGGGCTCGCCGGAATCCGGGCCACGCATCTACCCTGCCTGACGTGATGAATTACCAGACCATCCTCGATCGCATCCACACCGAACTCGCCCCCTGGATTGGCCAGGGACGGGTTGCCGACTATATTCCCGAACTCGCGAAAATCCCCGCCGACAAGTTCGGGATGGCTGTCGTGACACTCGACGGAAACGTTTACACGGTCGGCGACGCGTACGAGCGCTTCTCGATCCAGAGCATCTCGAAGCTGTTCGCGTGCACGCTCGCGTTCCAGTTGCTGGGCGATGCGCTGTGGGAACGGGTCGGCCGCGAGCCGTCCGGCACCGCGTTCAATTCGCTGGTGCAGCTCGAAAGCGAGCGCGGCAAGCCGCGCAATCCGTTCATCAACGCCGGCGCGCTGGTCGTCACCGACGTGCTGTGCCGCCGCTTCGTGAAGGCCGAGACGGCGCTCGTCGAATTCGTGCGGCGGCTGATCGGCGCGAACGATATCGACTACGATTCGCGTGTCGCGCTGTCGGAGCTGCAGCACGCGGAGCGCAACCGCGCAATGGCGCACTTCATGGCGAGCTTCGGCAACATGCAGATGCCGCCCGACACGGTGATCGACGCGTATTGCCGCCAGTGCGCGATCACGATGAACTGCGTCGAGCTCGCACGCGCCGCGCTGTTCCTCGCGAACGGCGGCGTCGCGCCGGTGACCGGCGAGCGGATCGTCGATTCGAGTTCCGCGAAGCGGCTGTCGGCGCTGATGCTGACCTGCGGCACCTACGATGCCGCTGGCGATTTCGTGTATCGCGTCGGGCTGCCCGCGAAAAGCGGCGTCGGCGGCGGGATCGTCGCGGTGCTGCCTGGGGAGATGGCCGTGTGCGTGTGGGCGCCGGGGCTTGATGCTAACGGGAACTCGCTGGCAGGGACGTTGGCGTTGGAGTGGTTGACGACGTATACGGGACGGTCGATTTTTTGAGGCGGCGAAGTCGAGCGTGACTCATTCTGTGCAATGCCGGACGCGCCAGCACACTGAACGGAGAATTCGTCCTCCGGCAGCAATCGACCCGAGACGGTCCGTCGGATTTGCCAGTAGCGGCCGTTCACCGCGGTGTCGGGATGTGGTGCGCCAGCCGCAGGCACAGCGCCAGTCAATGATCGAAGTAGAAGACACTCGGTCGGCGCCCATCGAGGGAAGACACTCGAAATCCCTGAAAAAGTGCTGTCCGAGAAGTTTTCGCCACGTCGGAAGAGTAAGCCCGAACCGCCGAAAAATCCCGCGCTTCGGTCTGAATCGAGCGCCATATCAATTTGATGGTACGTTTGGGCTGGCACGCGTCACCCTCGTTCATGACCCGCGATTTCCTTGCCTGCTTGCCCAAACGCTCCGAGTCATCGCGTCTCAACAGCACCCTGCTGCGACTTGTTCACCTGCTGCGACGGCGGTTTTGCCTTCGCTCGCCTTCTGCCAGCCGCCACCCAGCACCTTGTACAACGTGACGAGATTCGACAGCTTCGCGAGCTGGTCGGTCACGAGTTGCTGCTGCGCGGTGTAAAGCGTCCGCTGCGCGGTGAGCACGGTCAGGAAGCTGTCCGTGCCGGTCCGATAACGGGCCTGCGCGAGATCGTAGTAGTCCTGTGCGGATTTCACGTACTCGCGATCCGCATCGATCTGCGCAACATAGGTCGCGCGTCCGGCGAGCGCATTCGACACCTCCTTGAACGCGGTCTGAATCGCTTTTTCGTAATCCGCCACGTCGATGTCCTTCTCGATCTTCGCGACGTCCAGCGACGCCTTGTTGCTGCCGTAGTCGAAGAGCGGCAACGAAATCGACGGCGCGAACGCCCACGCGCCCGTCCCGGCCTTGAAGAGCTTCGACAGGCTGGAGCTTGACGTGCCGGCCGTCGCCGTCAGTTCTATCTTCGGGAAGAACGCGGCGCGCGCGGCGCCGATGTTCGCGTTCGCCGCCTTCAGCGTATGTTCGGCCGCAACGATGTCGGGCCGGCGCATCAGCAGGTCCGACGGAAGACCGGCGCCGATCTCCGCGAACATCGCATCGCTGTCGAGCAGCGTCGG
Source organism: Burkholderia sp. JP2-270 (assembly GCF_003233675.1). Classification (NCBI taxonomy): domain Bacteria; kingdom Pseudomonadati; phylum Pseudomonadota; class Betaproteobacteria; order Burkholderiales; family Burkholderiaceae; genus Burkholderia; species Burkholderia sp. JP2-270. Next base: position 998,321 of record NZ_CP029825.1, read on the forward strand.
GCCACCGTCGAGGTCGTCCGGCAGCGCGCAACCGATCGCCGCGGCCAGATCGTTGCGATCCTGCGCTACGGCCCGAGTGTATGACGCGACACTCGCTTTCGCCGACGCAAGCGACGTCTGCGCTTCGCGCACGTCCTGCAGCGACGCGCTGCCGATCCTCTGCATCGACACCGTGAGGTCGTAGGTGCGCTGGTTGGCCGCGACGGTGTCGGTCGCTATCCCGAGCATCGCCTCGTCGGCCCGCCATTGCAGATAGTCGGCCGCGACCGTCGCGACGAGCGCGAGTTGCGTGCTGACGCGCGACGCATCCGTCGAGAGGTAGTTCTCGAGCGACTGCCGCTTGAGGCTGCGCAGGCGCCCGAAGAAATCGATCTCCCACGACGTCGTGCCGACCGACACACTGCTCGACCGGCCGATCGTGCCGCCGCTGCGGGAATTCGTCAGCGAACCGCTCGCGTCGATCGACGGCCCGAGCGAGGCCCGCGTGATTCGGTACTGCGCCTCGTACTCGGCAACCTGGAGCGCCGCGACGCGCAGGTCGCGGTTGTTGTCGAGCGCGAGCTCAATCAGCTTTTGCAGCCGCGCGTCCTTGTAGAAATCGCGCCAACCAAGATCCGCAGCGAGCGGCGCCGCCGCACCGGCTGTCGACGATGCCCCCATTACCACGGCGTTCGTTCCGTCTGCGGCGCCGACAGTCCAGGTGCTCGCGATCGGTGCGACCGGCTGCCGATAGACAGGATCTAGCGAACACGCGCCGAGCGCGGCGACGCATACCAACGCCAGCAATTTCAGTTTCATGCTTCTTCCCTTGTGTGCCGCACGTCATTGCGACCTTGCTCGTTGAACAGGTTTCGCACGACGATGAAGAACACCGGTACGAAGAATATCGCCAGCACCGTCGCGGCGATCATCCCGCCGGCGACACCCGTGCCGATCGCGTGGCGGGCCGCCGACCCGGCACCGGTGCTGATCACGAGCGGCAGCACGCCGAACACGAACGCGAGCGACGTCATGAGGATCGGCCGCAGCCGGAGGTGCGCGGCCTCGAGCGTGGCTTCGATCAGTCCTTTCCCTTGCGCCTGCAGGTCCTTCGCGAATTCCACGATCAGGATCGCGTTTTTCGTCGACAGGCCGATCGTCGTCAACAAGCCGACCTTGAAGTACACGTCGTTCGACAGGCCGCGCAGGTGCGCGGCGGCGAGCGCGCCCAGCACGCCAATCGGCACGACGAGGATCACCGCCAGCGGCACCGACCAGCTTTCGTACAGCCCGGCAAGGCACAGGAACACGACAATCAGCGAGATCGCGTAGAGATAGGTTGCCTGCGAACCGGCGAGCACTTCCTGATACGACTGGCCGGTCCACTCGATGCCGAAGCCGGACGGCAGCTGCCGCGCGATTTTCTCGACCGCCTTCATCGCCTGGCCGGTGCTGACGCCCGGCGGCGTCTGCGCGCTCATCTGCATCGCGAGCGTGCGGTTGTAGCGTTCGATCTGCGGCGGGCCGAAGGTCCAGCGCGTGGTCGAGAACGCGGAAAACGGCACCATCACGCCATCGTAGGTCGAATTCGTCGTCGAATTCGACGACGAATCGGCGCGGACATACCACTGCCCGACGTCGGTCGGCATCATCCGGAACGGCGAGTCGGCCTGAACGTACACCTTCTGGATCCGTCCGGTATCGATGTAGTTGTTCACGTACGACGAGCCGAACGCAGTCGACAGCGTCGAGTTGATGGCGGAAATCGACAGCCCGAGCGCGCTGGCCTTCTCGCGATCGATGTCGACATAGAGCTGCGGCGAATCCTCCAGGCCGGACGGTCGCGTCATCGCGAGCGACGCATCCTTCGCGGCCAGCGCGACGAACCGGTTGCGCGCGGCCAGCAGCTTGTCGTGCCCCTGCCCCGAGCGATCCTCGATCTCGAAGTCGAGACCGCTTTGCGTGCCGAGCCCCTGGATCGCCGGCTGGTTCATCACGAAGACCTGCGCATCGCGCCGCGCCGCGAACGCGGCGTTCGCGCGGCTGATCATCGCTTGCGCGCTGTCGTGCGATCCGCGCTGACCCCAGTCCTTCAACTGAACGAACGCGAACGCGTTGTTCTGCCCTTGCCCGTTGAAACTGAAGCCGTTGACCGCCACCACGTGCGCGACGGCCGGCTGCTTCAGGAAATACTGCTCGACGGCCTCGACGGTTTTCAGCGTGCTCGACGCGGGCGTGCCGACCGGCGCCGACACGGACACCATGATCGAGCCCTGGTCCTCTTCAGGCAGGTACGAAGAAGGCAGCGTCATGAACAGCAGGCCGACGACGCCAGCAATCAGCGCGTACGCGATCATCCAGCGCATCGGTTTGGCGACGACGCGCGCGAGCGACGCACTGTATCCGGCGTTGCCCTTGTCGAACAGCCGGTTGAATGCGCCGATCACCCCGCGACGCTCGTGATGCGGGATGGACGACGGCGTGAGCAGCGTGGCGCACAGCGCAGGCGTCAGCGTCAACGCCAGCAGCACCGACAACACCATCGCGGACACGATCGTCACCGAGAACTGCCGGTAGATCGCGCCCGTCGAGCCCGAGAAGAACGCCATCGGAATGAACACCGCGGTCAGCACCGTCGTCACGCCGATAAGCGCGCCGGTGATCTGCCCCATCGCCTTCTGCGTTGCCGCCTTCGGCCCGAGCCCTTCGTCGGCCATGATCCGCTCGACGTTCTCGACGACGACGATCGCATCGTCGACCAGCAGCCCGATCGCGAGCACCATCGCGAACATCGACAGCACGTTGATCGAGAAGCCGATCGCCGACATCACGCCGAGCGTCCCCAGCAGCGCGACCGGCACGACGATCGTCGGAATCAGCGTCGCGCGCAGGTTCTGCAGGAACAGGTACATCACGAGGAACACCAGCACGACAGCCTCGATCAGCGTCTTCACGACTTCCTCGATCGAGATCTTCACGAACGGCGTCGAATCGTACGGGTAACTGATCGCGATGTCCTTCGGCAGCTGCTGCTGCAACTCGGCGAGCTTCGCGCGCACCTTGTTCGCCGTCGACATCGCGTTCGCGCCGGTCGACAGCTTGATCGCGAGCGCGGCCGCCGGCTTGCCGTCGAGCCGCGACGACGTGTCGTACGAATCGCCGCCGATCTCGACGCGCGCGACGTCCTTCAGCCGCACCTTCGACCCGTCGGTGTTCACGCGCAGCAGGATGTCGCCGAACTGCTCGGGCGTCGTCAGCAGGCTCGACGACGCGATGGTCGCGTTGAGCGCCTGCGTGTCCGTCGCGGGCGCGCCGCCCAGCTCGCCGACCGACAGTTGCACGTTCTGGTTCGTGATGGCCGTCGTCACGTCGGATGCGGTCAGCCCGACACTTTTCAGACTGACGGGGTTCAGCCAGATGCGCATCGCATGCTGGGCGCCGAACATCGTGACATCGCCGACGCCGCTCAGCTGTGTGAGCGTGTCCTGGATCTGCGTCGCGATCACGTTGCCGAGATCGATCGAGCTCAGCGAGCCGCCCGGCGACGACAGCGCAACGATCATCAGGAAGTTGCTGGACGCCTTCGCCACCTGAACGCCCTGTTCCTGCACCGTCTGCGGCAGCGATGCCGAGGCTTGCGTCACCTTGTTCTGCACCTGCACCTGCGCGATGTCGGCGTCGGTGCCGGGCGCGAACGTTAGCGTGATCGACGCCTGCCCCGCGTTGCTGCTGGTCGACGACATGTACAGCAGGTTGTCGATGCCGGACAGCTTCTGCTCGATCACCTGCGTGACGGTCTTCGCCACCGTGTCGGCCGATGCGCCGGGATAGGTCGCGGTCACACTCACCGAAGGCGGCGCGATCGTCGGATACTGTTCGACCGGCAGCCGCGTGGTCGCGGCACCGCCGGTCAGCATGATCACGATCGCGATCACCCACGCGAGGATCGGGCGCTGAATGAAGAATCCTGCCATGCCCCCTCCTTACGACTTCGCTGCCGGCGCGGCGCTCGTCGCGCCGGAGGCATCGGCCACCACCCGCACCGCCGCGCCGGCCTGCACCTTCTGCAGCCCGTCGACGATCACGCGATCGCCGGCCTTCAATCCGCTCGACACGATCCACCGGTCGCGATACGCGTTGTCGGCACGCACGGTCACCTGCTTCGCATGGCCGGTCGCGTCGACGATCCACACGCTCGCGCTGCCATCCGACGCACGCGTGACGGCGAGCTGCGGCACCAGCAGCGCGTTCGCATCGACGCCCTCATCGAGTCGCGCGCGCACGAACATCCCCGGCAACAGCTCGCTTTCGGGGTTCGGGAACACGATCCTCAGCGTGACGGATCCGGTCGTCTGATCGACGGTGATGCCGGAGAACTGCAGCACGCCGTCGTGCGGATACGGTGTGCCGTCCTCCGTCGTGAGCCGGACGATCGCACCATCGCCGGCGCGCTGCAGCCGGCCCGATGCATAAGCCTTGCGCAGCCGCAGCCATTCGGCGCTCGAACGCGTCACGTCGAGGTACATCCGGTCATAGGCGTGAATGGTCGCGAGCGCGGTGGTCTGGTCGGCCGTCACCAGCGCGCCCTCGGTCACCGACGATGCGCCGATCCGCCCTGAGATCGGCGCGGTGATCCGCGTGTAGCCGAGATTGACGCGCGCCGACTCCAGCGACGCGCGATCGGCGAGCACGTCGGCCTGCGCCTCGCGCACCGCGGCGATGGCATCATCGTTGTCCTGCGCGCTGACCGCGCTGATCTTCACGAGCTGCGCGTAACGCGCGGCCTTCGTCCGCGCCGACGCCAGCGACGCCTCGGCCTTCGCGAGCGTGCCGCGCGCCTGGTCGTAGGCGGCCTGGTAGCTGGCCGGATCGATCTGGTACAGCACCTGCCCGGCCTTCACGTCGGTCCCTTCGGCAAACAGCCGCTTGCGGACGATTCCGCCGATCTGCGGACGCACGTCGGACACCAGCAGCGCCGACAGCCGCCCCGACAGTTCCGTTTGCTCGACGATCCGCCGCGGCGCGACCGTCTCGACGGCGACCTCGACGGCGGCGGTGCCCATGCCGGCGGGCGCTGGCGCCCCGTCGCGATTGCCGCAGCCCGTCATGCCGAGCGCTGCGCATACGGCCAGTGCAGCGGACCAACCCACGATCCGGCTGTTCCGACGCTGCCCGGGCTGCCACGCCGGCGGCACTTTCCCGGCTTGCACGGCAACCGACAACGACGACCGCGCGATGCAAGACGCTAACTGCTTGTTCATGTGTACGACCATTACATTCGTCCGAATGTCGTGCACGATAAGTCAATCGTCATCTAAGTTGTTGATTCTTATGAGCATTCACATATTGTGTCGGGATTGACACAGACCAATCCCGTGCGCCGGAGTACATTTGTCGGCAAATGCGCACGGCGCACTCCGGCCCGAGACGCCTGGTACGCGTCCGGCGCCTGGCGCGCGCAGCAAAACAAGATCGCAACAACGGTGACCCGAATTGACCGGTACTCCCATCCTGATCGTCGAGGACGACGCTGACATCAGCGCGCCGCTCGCCGCCTTCCTGTCCGGCAAGGGCTATGTCACGCACGTGGCCGACAGCGTCGAAGCCGCTGACGCACTCCTCGCGACCGTCGACGTCGATCTGGTATTGCTCGACGTGATGCTGCCGGGCAAGGACGGGCTCGACCTGTGCCGTCGCCTGCATGCCGCGAAAGGCGGCCCGCGCATCATCATGCTCACCGCGCTCGACGATCCCACCGACAAGGTCGTCGGCCTCGAGTTGGGCGCGGACGACTACGTGCCCAAGCCGTTCGATCCGCGCGAGCTGCTCGCGCGAATCCGCGCGGTGCTGCGGCGCCCTGCCGCGCCGGAAGGCGGCGAGCGCCAGACGGCCACCGAACTGGTCGTGCAGTTCTCGGGATTCACGTTCTACCCGTATCGGCGTTTCGTGCGCTCGCCGGCAGGCCTGCGCATTCCTCTCACCGGCGCGGAAACGGATCTCCTGCTCGTGCTTTGCCAGCACGTGCGCAAGGTGCTCTCGCGCGACGAACTCATCAGCCTCACGCGCGGCACGAACTTCCCGATCTCCGAACGCTCGGTCGACCTGCTGGTGAGCCGGCTGCGCCGCAAGCTCGCCGGCGACGATCCGCTGGAGGAAATGATCCGCACCGTACGCGCGGACGGCTACGCGTTCCAGCCCGACGTGAAGGTCGTCTGATGCGCCGCATCCTTTCCACCACGCTCGGGCAGATCCTGATCATCCTGACGTGCTCGTCGATCGCCACGGCGCTGCTGTTCATCGCGCTGCTGTCGCACCACTCGCCGCCACCGCCGTGGCCATGGCAGAGTGCCTATCGCATCGCGAGTCTCGTCGAGGGCCTGCAGGTCGCACCGGAAAGCGCGCGCGACGCGATCGTCGGCGCCGCGCGGCAGCCGGCACTCAGGTCCCGGCTCACGCAGGCACCGTCCGCCTGTGCCGGCGTAACGCCGGACACCCAAAGCCTCGAAGCGATACTGAAATCCGAATTGACCGCCATCGCGGACGTCACCGTTCGCGCGTGTCCGGCCGGCCCACCCGGTGCGTCGATCCTGGTACGCGTTCCGCTCGGCAACCGGACGCTCGAAATCTTCACGGATCGGAACAAGGCCGATCAGCCGCGGTATTCGTTTCCCTTTTACGCCGCGCTGATCTTTCTCTGCATGGGCGTCGCGGCGCTGTCCACCTGGGCCATTTCGCGCGTGATCCGGCCGCTGCGGCGACTATCCGAGCAGGCCGATGCATTCGGCCGCGCGATGTCGGTCACGCCGATCGACGAGGAGGGCCCGCTCGAGATCCGCCGCGCCGCGCATGCGTTCAACCTGATGCAGGAGCGCATCACCGCTTCGATCCAGAACCGCACACGCATGCTGGCCGCCATCAGTCACGACCTGCGCACGCCGCTGACCCGCATGCGGCTGCAGCTCGAAATGGAGCAGACGGACAGCGTGCGCGACAAGCTGATCCGCAACATCGACCTGATGCAGACGATGGTCACGTCCGCGCTGACGTTTCTTGGCAGCGGAGCGGAGCGCGAACAGAAGGAGTGGCTCGATCTCGGCGCATTGATCGCGACGCTGTGCGACGAATACGAGGAGGCCGGCACGTGCATTCGTTACCAAGGCCCCGAGCAGATCCGCTTCTTCTGCCGGCCCGACGCGATGCATCGCATGCTAACGAACCTGATCGACAACGCCATTCACTTCGGCAGCAACGTCGCGGTGACCGCGGCAGTCGACGGCGCGAACGTGCGAATCGATGTCGTCGATGACGGCCCCGGCATTCCCGAAAACCGGCTGCGGGACGTGATCGAACCCTTCGTGCGGCTCGACCAGACGCGCAACGAGCGGCCCGGTAGCGTCGGGCTCGGGCTTTCGATCGTACGGGAGATCGTGCAGATGCACGGCGGCACGTTCGTGCTCGTCAACCGGAAACCGACGGGGCTCATTGCCCGAATTAATTTACCTGGCAATTGATGTAGTCGGGCACACGAGAAAGCAGCGGTAAAACCAACAACGATCGAGGGCCGTCAGTCATGAATCAGCAAAACACATCGGATCACGCAACGGCCTTAGTGCCGTCCCAAGCCGCGCTGCTCGTCATGCATTACCAGACCGACATCCTCGGACTCTTTCCGTCGGTCGCGCCCGAATTGCTCGCCAATACGCGCCGGCTCTGCGACGCGGCGCGGGCCGGCGGCATCGGCGTCTGGTTCGCCAACCTCCGGTTCAGTCCCGGTTATCCGGAAGTCAGCCCGCGCAACAAGAACGGCCAAGGCATCAAACAGCTTGGCCTGTTCCTCGATGACGGCACGTGCCCGGAGCTTGCGCGGCAACCCGACGAACCGCTGATCGTCGCGCATCGCGCGAGCGTGTTCTTCGGCACCGATCTGCAGGCGCGGCTGGTCGCGCAAGGTGTCGATTCGCTGATCATGGTCGGCATCGCGTCGACCGGCGTGATGCTGTCGTCGATCGCCTACGCGAGCGACGCGGACTTCCGTCTGTATACGGTCAAGGACTGCTGCTACGACCCGGACCCGATCGTCCACGAGCATCTGTTCTCCACCGCGTTCGAATCGCGCACGACTGTGCTGTCGCTCGCGGATGCGCTGCGGCTGCTCGGCTAACGGACCGGTTGTTCGTCGCGTGGAACGCGCTGCTGACGGTAACAGTACCGACCACCGGCCAGCATCGCATCGCGGATGCCGCATGGCGCGACGCCGTGGCATGCGCTGCCCGACACGGTCGACGGGCACGAGCACCGACTCGACGCGCCGGAACCGACCCGGCTACTGAGTGGTCGGGCACCCCCGCCGAAACCGCGACGGGCGACGACGTGCGCGTTGTCGCACACGCCGACCGCCTTCCCCCTTACTTCGCGATATACACCCCCGACGTCGGGCACGTGCCCTGCGTATTGCCATCCGTCACGAGCGACTCGGCGCTCGGGAACTGCGTGGTCGCATTCGTCTTCACCGCGATCCACGCTTCGGTGAAATAGCTGACGCCATTCGTCTTCGTGCATTTCAGCGACACCGCGCTGCGCGTATTGCTGCCGAACGCACCTTCGAACGCGGACAGCAACTGGTTACGCGTGACCGTCTTGCCCGCGTTCGCCTGCAGGTATGCATTGAACGACGTGTTGCCGAGCCGGCTGATCATGCCGGACGCCTGGTTCCAGTACGCATCGGGCGACGCGGAGTTCGAGCAGGTGCCGTGCTTGAACCATTCATGCTTGTCGAGGCACGACGCGACGCCCGGCATGTACGTCGACAGCGTATTGCGGGTCGCGCTGCTGATCGGGTAGGCATCCATGCTGCACCACTGGTGCGCGTTGTCGAGGTCGACGTCGTTCTGCGGCACGCCGCAGTAGAACGGCTGGTTGCCGTCGTACCGGTTCGGCCACAGGCCATGCAGCGACAGGCTCGTCGCCGCATACGAGCCGGCGAGGTTCGTGCATTCGGGCGTATCGTGCGACGCGCAGAAGCCGGGCTCCCACGACGCGGCGAGCAACAGATAGTCGTAGCTGGTCTGCGCGGTGGCGTGCAGCGAGGCGGAAGCGACGGCGAGTGCGGCAGCGGCGCGGGCGAGCGTCTTGAGCATGGCGTTTCCTCGGAAAAGGCTTGCGGTCGCGGGATGCGCCGCAAGATTGTCGAATGTCTGCCCGCGATTGTTGCTGCCGCAACGTGGCATGAATGTGAAGGTGGACGAATTATGTGCGGTGGCGCGGGCACGCACCGTCACGTCGCGCGGAACCGTCGCGGGAAGCAGGCGTGAGCGCGGCCGCGCGTGCCGCGCCCTGCCCGATATCGCTCACGGCCGATGCGTGCCGCCTGCCCGGCTGCACGCCGTCGCTCACGAGCCGGTACCCAGCTGCGTGCATGCGCGCGCAACCGATTCGGGACCTTCGAGCACAAGGATCTGCCACACGCCGATGCTGACGCGCCGGCGCGCCGCCGTCGACGCATCGGCCAGCAACGCCTCGGCGCGCGATGCGGCATCCGGCGCCTGCTGCTTCAGCGCCGCGTGATGCCGCGCGCGCGACGCCGGCGCGGATTCGTACACGTCGCACAGACGCACCATGCCGGCGAGGCCGGCCACGTCGTCGTCCTTGTCGATCGCACCCGGCTCGACCGGTGCGAGTCCGTTGCGCTCCGCCTCCGGCAGCTTGCTGCGCGCGCCTTCGTCGATCGACGTGGCGGACGCTGGCGGTAGCCCGCCCATCGCCGCAACGATCCGGCTGCCTGAGGCGATCATGTCGCCCTGGCACGCGATCTTCTCGGTGGCCGCGACTTTCGAGCAGAACGACACCGAAATCCGGTACACGTCGTTGCTCATGCGCGGCACTTCGTCCGTGCTCGCCTGCGCGAGGCCGGCGCTTGCCAGCGCCAGCGCAGCGGGAATCAGGATGCGGAAAACGCTCGTGTTGTTCATCGTCGTTCGTCTGTGGGTTCTTGTGGCGGGCAACCTCGCCGGACCGCACGGTCGCGGCTCCTGCGGCGCCGGGCCCTCGTCCGGCGCCACGCGATCATTTCATCGACGCAGCCTCGGATCCGCCGGACGACAGCGCCGCGCTGTCCTGCTCGCGCCACGCGCGGCGCGACGCCACGATCGCCTTCACCGCCGAGCGCGCGACCTTCCACCACGCGAACGGCCGCGGGTCGGCGAGCATGCTGAGCGCGCGCGCATAGTCGAGCGTGAGGCCGGGCGTCCATGCCATCGTCACCGCGCGCTTGCGGATCTGCGCGGCGACCCACAGCTCGGGTGTGAGCAGCAGGCGCACGAACGCCCCCCACCCAGCCCGCGCGCCCTTGAGCCGCCACACCGCGCCGTCGAGCGCGGCTTCGAGCGCGTTCGACACGGTGCTCGAACAATTGCGGTGCGTGAGGTTGTACGTCGCGTTCTGCCGGTATGCGGACCAGAATGCGTCGAGCTTCGCCGGATCGTAGTTGCGGATGCGCACGCGCACGGTCGACGGGCACCACGCCTTCGACTCGGTCGCGTAGTCCGGCTGAAACAAGCCCGGCACGTCGTTCTCGCGCGTGGCGCGCAGGATGCGCGTGAATTCGTCCGGAGAACGATCGATTTCGACGCCCGGATACAGGCTGATATAGATGCCCTCGGGCGACTCCAGCGCCGCATGCCCGGTCGAGATCACGCCGTTGACGTCCACCGCCGCGATATAGCGGTCGATCACCGGATAGCGTTGTGCTTCGGCCTTCGACGTGCCGGTCGGCGTCCATACGTGCACGGTGAGCGCACGCTCGCCGTCGGCCGGCGGGCCGTCCCATTCGGACTGCGCGAAACTCGGCCGGCCGCGCGCATCGTCGAGGTCGGGCGCGAGCGCCGGCGCGGGCGACGTCGCGAACGCGGGATTGCGCGTGAGCCGCCGCACGCGCGCGGCGAGGCTCAGCATGTGCATCCCGCCGAATATCAACAGCAGGCCGAGGCAGTACGGCACGGTGCCCACGTAATGCGTCGGGTACGGCTGGAAGAAGAAGATCGCCAGCAGGATCTCGACGACACCCCACGCGAACGCGACGTTCCAGCGGCGGTAGCGCACCATCCATGCGGATGTGCACTGCAGCAGCCCGTCGACGAGGAACAACGTGCCGAAGATCATCGACAGCAGGAAATGGCCGTGGTGATGGCCCGCGAACACGAGCCCCGCGGCCGCCACGACTGCGATCCCCTTCACGTAGCGCAGGATGCGCTGCCCGCCGACGCCGCTGCCGGCCACCGCGAGGGTCGCGAGCCCCTCGATCAGGAACAGCCACGCAAACAGCTCGATCGGGAAATGCAGCGCGCCGTCGAGCGCGTCGACGAAGATGGCGACGCCCGCGACGACCCACAGCCAGCCAAGCACGGTCAGCCCGCGCCAGCGGGTTCGCAGATATTCGATGCCCAGCAGCAGCAAGATCAGTCGTACCATCGCGCCCTCGTGTCATTCTTTCGGGAAACGCGCGGCCTCGCGTTTCCTGTCATGTCGACCGTGCGTCGTGCGACGCGCCGGCCGGAAGGCAATCGTTGCCGGCACGTCATGCCGTCGGCATGACCGATGGCGGCCGGCACGCGCCGCTCTGGCCGAATAATAAGACATGGCGGGGTCGGTTGAAAGCCTGCCGAAAACGTTTTCGGCAGGCGGGTGTCACGGTGCCCCGCCGGATACGGCGCAATCAACAACGCTGCCACGACAGGTTTCCCGTTCGACAACACGCGGCGGATGCGCCAGAATCCTGCTTCCGAGGGCGAAAGCCACTGAAGTGAACCGAACCGCACAAGACGGGACAACAAGAATGAGCATATCGATCACGCGCCGGCGCCTGCTGGCCGCCGGCATGGCCGCGAGCAGCGTCGCACTGTCGGGCTGTTTCACCCCGAAGCTGTACAAGGACGACGCATACAGCGAACACGTGTCCGGATTCATGATTACCGAGGACGGCAAGAAGCTCGTCGTCCTCGGCACGCGCTACCACTACATCTTCGATCTGCCGGCCCAATTGCGTCCGGTACTGCAGTCCGACTACCGGAAATCGCTGCGCACGACGTTTGCGGGCTTTCATGCGAGCGGCGGCAGCGTCACCGGCCACTACCGGATCGTGTTGCCGAAGGACGCGTCGGACGATGATCGACAGGCAGCCGCCGCCGACGGATTCGCCAGCGCATCGGCCGGCCTCGTGCTCGAAGGCGACATCGACGGCAAGCGCTATTCGACGGAAGGCTTCGCCGCCCAAGACAAGACGGCCGCGCAGCCGTTCAACCGGCCGTACTCGGTGTACATCAAGGAGTCGCCATCCGTTGTCGGCTTGGGTCTGCGGATTCTCGCCACGCCGATCACGGTTGCCGCCGACGGCGTGCTTGTGCTGGGCGGCATCGTGCTCGTGCCGTTCGCGGCAATCGCGATCCAGGCAAACGGCGGCATCCGGATCATGTAAAGGCGCGCGGCGCCCCTGCAGCGCGGGTGGCAGCAGCCCACGACACGCGAGCGCACACAACGACCGCAACCGGAGCATCGCCATGACCGCCTCACCGCTTCACACGCCACCACTAGGCCCACAGCTCAAGCGCTGGCGCGCGCTGCACCGCGTGAAGCAAAGCCACGCCGCCGAGCTGTTCGGCGTCGCGCAATCGACGATCTCCCGCTGGGAAGCCGGCATCCAGCAGATGTCGCCCGACGAGCGCGCGACGGCCGAGCGGCTGCTCGCCGCGCGCCTCGATTCCGCGGGCGACCACGCGCTTGCGCGGCTCATCACGGGCAGCGCGGGCCGCATGCATCTCGTGTGCGACCTCACGCACCGCCTGCTCGCCAGTTCGCCGGCGCGCGCGGCCGAGTTCTCGCAGCCGCTGCCGATACTGCTCGGCACGTCGCTGTGGCGCTACGCGACGCCGGAGATCGTGCGCATGGAAGCCGCGCTCGACACGCTCGGCTGGCGCGACCGCGCGGGGCCGCCGAGCGTCGAATTCGACACCGGCGCGAATGCATCGCGCGTCGTGCCGATTCGCGGCAGCAGGTGCCGGTGGACGCGGATGACGCTGTCGGACGGTTCGGCCGCGCGGCTGGTGGAAACGCTTTAGCGCACCGCGCATATTTCATGCGTGGACGAATCGCGTGCAGCCGCCTTACGCTTGACGGCTTATCGCAAGGACTCCGACCATGAACCCCGACACGATCCACGCACGCCTCGATTTCCTGCGCGAAGCCGAACGCCTGAAGGACGTGCTGCGCAGCGGCCACACGTCGGCCGGGCGCGCGGAAAGCACGGCCGAGCATAGCTGGCGGCTGTGCCTGATGGCGCTCGTGTTCGCCGACGCGCTGCCCGGCATCGATACGCTGAAGCTGCTGAAACTGTGCGTCGTCCACGATCTCGGCGAAGCGCTGCACGGCGACATCCCTGCGATCGAGCAGGCCGCGCACCCGGACAAAAGCGCGCACGAACGCGACGACCTGCTCACCCTGACAGCGTCGCTCGATCGCACGCTGCGCGACGAGATCGTCGCGCTGTGGGATGAATACGAGGCGGCCGCGTCGCCGGAAGCACGCGCGGCGAAGGCGCTCGACAAGCTCGAGACGATCCTGCAGCACAACCAGGGCAGCAATCCGCCCGATTTCGACTACGCGTTCAATCTCGGCTACGGCCGGCGCTATACCGATGCCGCGCCGCTGTTCAGTGCGATCCGCGACATCGTCGACGCCGATACGCAACGCCGGATCGACGCGGCCGGGCAGCGCGCGTAATCTCGCGGGATGCGGCGCGCGGCACTGCTCGCCCCTTTTCACATATCGCAACAATGACGCCGCCCGGCCCCGCTCCGGCGCGGCACGTCGCTCGCACAATTCAGCACAATTTCCACACGATTTGGCGCGAAATCCTCGCTTACCATGAGCGCCTGATTCGAATCGGCACGCCCGCGCGATGCGTACGCGGATGCCGTCGCGGGCAACACGCCCTGCATGCGACGCCGACCGGATCGTCCCGCCCGGCCGCACGCATCGCCGGCATCGCTTCACCCTCGCCGCATTCTCATGAATCAGAAGACCCATCGCCGCCGGCGCATCGTGCTGGCCATCATCGCCGTCGTTGCGATCGTCACAGGCGTCTCGTTAATGGTATTCGCGCCCGACAAGCATCCGCAGTACCTGTCCGCGCCCGTCACGCGCGGCGATCTCGAGAACGCGGTGCTCGCGACGGGCGCGCTGCAGGCGTTCAAGCAGGTCGACGTCGGCGCGCAGGTATCGGGACAGTTGAAGACGCTGAAGGTGAAGCTCGGCGACAAGGTCGCAAAGGGCCAGTGGCTCGCCGAAATCGATCCCGTGATCTCCGAAAACGCGCTGCGCCAGGCACGCGCCAGCGAAGAAAGCCTGCGCGCGCAGCACCAGTCGACCGCCGCGCAACTGACGCAGGCGGAACTCGCATTCCGGCGCCAGCAGGCGATGCTGCCCGACGATGCGACGTCGCGCGAGTCGTTCGAGGCCGCGCGCGCGACGCTCGACGTGCAGCGCGCGACGCTCGCGTCGCTCGCCGCACAGATCCGCTCGGCCCGCATCCAGATCGAGACCGCGCAGGCCAACCTCGGCTACACGCGCATCGTCGCGCCGATCGACGGCGAGGTCGTCGCGATCGTCACGCAGGAAGGCCAGACCGTGATCGCGCAGCAGCAGGCGCCGGTGATCCTGAAGCTCGCGGATCTCGACACGATGACCGTGAAGGCGCAGGTGTCGGAAGCCGACGTGATCCGCGTGAGCGCCGGCCAGACCGCGTATTTCACGATCCTCGGCGAACCGGACAAGCGCCACTACGGCAGGCTGCGCGCGATCGAGCCAGCGCCGCAGAACTTCGCCGACGCGCAAAGCACGCTCGGCGGCGGCGCGGGCGGCGGCACGAAACCGAACTCCGCGGTGTTCTACAACGCGCTGTTCGAAGTACCGAATCCCGAGCATCGGCTGCGCATCTCGATGACCGCGCAGGTCAGCATCGTGCTCGGCAACGCGCGCAACGCGCTCAGCATCCCGGCCGCCGCGCTCGGCGAAAAGCGCAAGGACGGCACCTATGCGGTCCGCGTGCTGCGCGCCGACGGCAGCACGGTAACGCGCAACATCCGCATCGGCATCAACAACAACGTACGCGTCGAAGTGCTGGCCGGCCTGAAGGACGGCGAGCGCGTCGTGATCGGCGAAGCCGCCGCGGACGAGCACGCGCCGCTGGCGGACGTGGTATGACGATGCGCCGGCCCCTGCTGAAACTCTCGAGCGTCACGCGGCGCTTTCCGGCCGGCGACAAGGATGTCGTCGTCCTGAACAACGTCAACCTGTCGATCGACGCGGGCGAGATCGTCGCGATCGTCGGCGCGTCGGGCTCCGGCAAATCGACGCTGATGAACATCCTCGGCTGCCTCGATCATCCGAGCGAAGGCACCTACACGGTCGGCGGACGCGACACGCACATGCTCGACAGCGACGAGCTCGCGCAGCTGCGCCGCGAGCACTTCGGCTTCGTGTTCCAGCGCTATCACCTGCTGCCGCACGTCGACGCGGCCGCGAACCTCGAAATGCCCGCGATCTATGCAGGCACCACGCGCGCGGAGCGGCACGAACGCGCACGCGGGCTGCTCGCGCGCCTCGGGCTCGCGGATCGCGCGCACCACCGGCCCGGGCAACTGTCCGGCGGCCAGCAGCAGCGCGTGAGCATTGCGCGCGCGCTGATGAACGGAGGCCAGGTGATCCTCGCCGACGAACCGACCGGCGCGCTCGACACGAAAAGCGGCCAGGACGTGATCCGCATCCTGCACGAGCTGAACGCGCTCGGCCATACGATCGTCATCGTCACGCACGACAAGGACGTGGCGCGCCATGCGCGGCGCATCATCGAGATCAGCGATGGCGAGATCGTCGCCGACCGGCGGAATCGCCACTATGCGGAAGCGCTCGCGGAAGCCGGCATCGCCGCGGCCGAAGCGACAGCCGGCGCGCCGACCGCACACGATCGGCACGACGACCGGCCGCCCGCCGACGCCGACGCCGACGCCAACGCCGAAACCGGCACGCGCTCGCGCCGCTTCGCGGCAGGCTCCGGCCGCTTCGCCGAAGCCTGCCGGATGGCCTGGATCGCGCTCGTGTCGCACCGGCTGCGCACGCTGCTGACGATGCTCGGCATCATCATCGGCATCACGTCGGTCGTGTCGATCGTCGCGATCGGCGAAGGTGCGAAGCGCTACATGCTCGACGAGATCGGCAGCATCGGCACGAACACGATCAACGTCTATCCGGGCACCGACTGGGGCGACAGCCGCGCGGACGCGATCCAGACGCTCGTGCCCGCCGATGTCGCCGCGCTCGCCGAGCAGCCGTACGTCGACAGCGCGACGCCCGAGACGTCGCGCACGCTGCTGCTGCGCTACCGCAACATCGACGTCAACGCGCTCGTGAGCGGCGTCGGCGACCGCTTCTTCCAGGCGCGCGGGATGCGTTTCGCGCTGGGCGTCGCGTTCGACGAGGATGCGGTGCGCCGCCAGGCTCAGGTGGCCGTGATCGACCAGAACACGCGCCGCAAGCTGTTCGGCGCGACGCGCAATCCGGTCGGCGAAGCGATCCTGGTCGACAACGTGCCGTGTGTCGTGATCGGCGTCACGGCCGACAAGAAGAGCGCGTTCGGCAGCGTGAAGAGCCTGAACGTGTGGGTACCGTACACGACCGCGAGCGGGCGCCTGTTCGGCCAGCGCCATCTCGACAGCATCACCGTGCGCGTGCGCGACGGGCAGCCGAGCGCCGCCGCCGAGAAAAGCCTCGAAAAGCTGATGATCCAGCGCCACGGCCGCAAGGACTTCTTCACGTACAACATGGACAGCGTGGTCAAGACCGTCGAGAAGACCGGCCAGTCGCTGACGCTGCTGCTGTCGCTGATCGCGGTGATCTCGCTCGTCGTCGGCGGGATCGGCGTGATGAACATCATGCTCGTGTCGGTCACCGAGCGTACGCGCGAAATCGGCATCCGGATGGCGGTCGGCGCGCGCCAGTCCGACATCCTGCAGCAGTTCCTCGTCGAAGCCGTGCTCGTCTGCCTGCTCGGCGGCACGATCGGCATCGTGCTGTCGTTCGGGCTCGGCGCGGTGTTCTCGATGTTCGTCACGCAATGGAAGATGGTGTTCTCCGCCGGCGCGATCGTAACGGCGTTCGTCTGCTCGACGCTCACCGGTGTGATATTCGGTTTCATGCCCGCGCGCAACGCGTCGCGGCTCGACCCGATCGATGCGCTCGCGCGCGACTGACGAAAGCCCTGCCATGACGCATTCCTCACCGCTTCGCCGCCTCGGCACATTCGCATGCGCGGCCGCCCTGCTGGCCGGCTGCACGGCCGCGCGCCACGCGCCGCTGCCGGCCGTCGCGATGCCCGCGAACTGGGCCGCGCCGGTCGCGGCCGACGCGCCGGCCACGATGCGCGACTGGTGGCGCAGCTTCGGCGATCCGCAACTCGACCGGCTGATCGACGACGCGCTGCGCGCCAACAACGACCTCGCGATCGCGGCGATCCGCGTGTACCGCGCGCAACTGCAGGCCGGGCTCGTCGACACCAACCTGACGCCCGCCGTATCGCTCGGCGCGAACGGCGCCGTGTCGCGCACGCTCGATACGCACCGGATGAACCGATCGAGCGGCATCAACGGTTCGCTAAGCTATGAAATCGACCTGTGGGGCCGGCTGGCAGCGCTGCGCGATGCCGCGCACTGGGAAGCCGACGCAACGGCCGCCGATCTCGAGGCCGCGCGGCTGTCGCTGATCGGCACGACGGCGTCGCTGTACTGGCAGATCGGTTATCTGAACCGGCAGATCGCGCTCGGTGACGCGAACATCGCGTATGGAGTGCGCACGCTCGCGGTCGTCCGGTCGCGGCACGCGGCCGGCGCCGTGTCGGGGCTCGATCTCGCGCAGGCCGAGCAGAGCCTGTCCGCGCAACGCGCCGCGCAGACGCAACTGATCCAGCAACGCACCGAGAAGCGCCACGCGCTCGCGCTCCTGTTCGACCGGCCGCCGCAGCAGCTCGCCGCCGAACCGCCGGCGCTGCCCGACGCGCCGCCGCCGGAAGTAGCGGCCGGCCTGCCGGCCAGCCTGCTCGGCCGGCGCCCCGACTTGCGCGCGGCGGAATTCCGGCTGCGCGAGTCGCTCGCGCAGGTCGACGCAACGCGCACGAGCTTCTACCCGACCTTCACGCTGACCGGCAGCGCCGGTACGACGAGCACGAGCCTCGAGCGCGTGCTGACGAATCCGGTCGGCACGCTCGGGCTTGGCCTCGCGCTGCCGTTCATCCAGTGGAACACGATGCAACTGCAGATCAAGGTGTCGAAGTCGCAGTACGAGGAAGCGGTGGTCGGGTTCCGCCAGCGGCTCTACACGGCGCTCGCGGAAGTCGAGAATGCGCTGTCGGCGCGCGTGCAGCTCGAACGCGAGGCCGACCAGCGCGCGCTGTCGCTGGCCCAGGCACAGCGCGCCGAGCAGCTTGCCGCCGCGCGGTTCGCAGCCGGGGCGACCGCCGTGCAGCCGTGGCTCGACCAGCAGCAGCGGCTGCGCGACGCGCAAAGCGCCGACGAGCTGACACGACTGAACCGGCTCAACAACCAGATGACGCTGTACCGCGCGCTCGGCGGCGGCACGTCCTGACCGGCGTGCCGACGCAACGGGCCGGCCGCGTCATTCGCACACGGCCGCCCTGCGCCGCGCCGGCGCGAACGCCACCGCACTCGCGGTCGCGAGCACGGCCACGCCGGCCGCGCCGTACACCATCACCCAGCCGAACCCGTGCACGAGCGCCGCGTGCAGCGCCGCGCCGCTCGGGTCGGCCTGCGCGAGCGCCGGTGCGATCTGCTGCAGCCCGTCGGTGCGGCCCGATGCGATCTCCTGCGCGAGCCGGCGCAGCGCCGCATCGCCGCTCGCGCCCGCAGCGCCATTCTTCAGGCTCGCGACGATCCCCGCGACCAGCACGAAGCCCATCACCGCGATGTTCAGCGCGACCGAGATCATCCGCGCGCTCATGTCGATGCCCGATGCCATCCCGGCCCGTGCGCTCGGCACCGCGCCAGTCGTCGTGTTGGTGACCGGCGTGTTCGTGAGCCCGAGCCCGATGCCGGCGATCACGCAGCCGGGCAGCATCGTGAGCCAGCTCGCGTGCTCTGCCGCGCTGCCGAGCCGCATCAGCACGAAACCGGCCGCAATCGTGAACAGGCCGCCCGGGATCACGACACCCGGCCCGTAGCGCAACGCGAGCCGTTCGCCGAACGGCGGCACGACCAGCGTCGGCAGCGTGTATGCGAGCAGCGCGAGGCCGGCCGTCACGCTGTCGTAGCCGAGTGCGACCTGGAACCAGATCGGCAGGTAGATCATGAACGGCCAGAAGCTGAAGTTCATCCCCATCGAACCGAGGATTGCGCCGGTGAACGCGCGGATCCGGAACACGGAGAAATCGAACATCGGCCTCGCGCTGGCGCGTTCCGCAACGAAGAAACCCACGAGCGCCAGCACGGTCGCGCCGAGCACGCCGAGGCCGGCGGCACTCGTCAGCCCGAGCTCCGCGCTCTGCGTGATGTAAAACACGAGGCCGAGCACCGCGAGCGACAGCGTGACGATGCCCGCGACATCGAGCGTGCCCGCATGCGGATCGCGCGACTCCTGCACCGCGCCGCCGATCAGCGCGAGCGCGACGGCCGCGAGCGGCGCATGGACGAGGAACACCCACGGCCAGCTCGCCAGCGCGACGATCGCGCCGCCGACGATCGGCCCGAAGCCGAGCCCGATCCCGAACACGATCCCCCAGATCCCGAACGCGCGGCCGCGCTCGCGGCCCTCGCGGAACTGGTGCGACAGCACGGCGATCTGGCAGATCAGCATCGCGCCGCCGCTGGCGCCCTGCAGCAGCCGGCCCGCGACGAGCACCGGCACGTTCGGCGCGAGCCCGCACAGCAGCGATGTCGCGCCGAACAGCACGGTGCCGATCGCGTACACGCGCTTGCGGCCGAACCGGTCCGCGAGCGTGCCGGCCGCCATCAGCACCGTCGCGCACGCAATCGTGTACGCGTTCATGATCCATTGCATGCCGTTGAAATCGCCATGCAGCACGTGTTCGAGCGTCGGCAGGATCACCGGCACGCTCGAGATTTCGAGGCCGAACATCAGCGACGTGAGACAGACGGCCGCGAGCGCGACCGCATTCCTGCGGGAGTCGGATAGCGTCATGCGTATTGCGCGGCGGCCCGGCAACAGGCCGCCGCGCCTCCAGGTAAGAAGGGTTCGCCGCGCGCGGCCGGCGGCGCACGCTGAACGGGAATCGGTACTATAGTGAGAATTCTCATCCCCATTGACGCATGTATTTCTCCGAACTGGGGAATCACAGGACTCAATCAGCACACCCTGCCATGACCGACAGACTCGACGGCGTGACGACCTTCGTCCAGGTGGTGGAATCGGGCAGCTTCGCGCTCGCCGCGGAGCGGCTCGACATGACGCGCTCGGCCGTCGGCAAGGCGGTCGCGCGGCTCGAGAAGCGGCTCGGCGCGCGGCTATTGCAGCGCACGACGCGCAGCCAGAGCCTGACCGACGACGGCCAGGCGTACTACGACCGCTGCGTACGCGCGCTCGCGGAACTGGAAGCGGCGGAAGCCGATCTGGACTGCGGCCGCAACGAAGCGCGCGGCAAGCTGCGGCTGAGCGTGCCGCTCGCGTTCGGGCACCACTGCGTGACGCCGATCGTGCTCGACCTCGCACGCACCTATCCGCATCTGCGGATCGACGTGTCGATCACCGACCGCTTCGTCGATCTCGTCGAGGAAGGCATCGATCTCGCAGTGCGGATCGGCACGCTCGCGGACAGCACGAGCCTCGCGGTACGCCGGCTCGGCACGCAATACGGCAGCCTCGGCGCGGCGCCGTCGTATCTGGCGCGCTACGGGATGCCGAAGTCGCTCGACGATCTGAAGCACCATCGGACGATCGCGTACTCACGCTCGGGCGTGCCGCAGCCGTGGGACCTGCGCGCGACGGACGGCTCGACGGTGCGCGTCGACATGCAGCACCAGCTGAGTTTCGACGACGTGCAGGCGATCGCGGCGGCCGGTGCGTCGGGGTTCGGGATTGCATGGCTGCCGAGCTGGCTGCTCGACTACTACGTGAAGCGCGGCGAAATGGCGGTCGTGCTCGACCGCTG
This sequence comes from Burkholderia sp. JP2-270, assembly GCF_003233675.1. Taxonomy (NCBI): domain Bacteria; kingdom Pseudomonadati; phylum Pseudomonadota; class Betaproteobacteria; order Burkholderiales; family Burkholderiaceae; genus Burkholderia; species Burkholderia sp. JP2-270. The sequence goes on from NZ_CP029825.1 coordinate 1,019,520, forward strand.
CTTCGTGTGCGAAGGCGATATTCACGCGATCTGGCCGAAGACGCGCTATCTGCCGCGCAAGACGCGCTGCGTGATCGACGCGCTCGCACAGGCGATTCCGCCGATGATCGAGCGCCGCGATGAGTTCACCGAGATGAAATGAAACCGACGCGCCGCACGGCGCGTCAGGTGCGTCACGCCACGCCGAGATCGGCGAGCGGATGCGCGAACAGCTTCCACGGCGACGTCAGGAAATGCCGCACGCGTTCGGCGCGCAGCTCGACGAGCGACGCGGGCGCCCAGCGCGGCTTGCGATCCTTGTCGACGAGATGCGCGCGCACGCCTTCGCAGAAATCGCCTTCCTCGATCGCGCGCGCCACGATGCCGAGCTCCATCCGGAACGATTCGGCAAGCGTCATCTGCCGGCCGCGCAGCAGCGCTTCGCGCGTCACGTGCAGCATCGTCGGCGAATGGCTGGCGAGCGCGTCGAGCGTCGCCTGCAGCCATTGACGGTGCTCGCGCGTCAGCTCGTCGCGCGCGAGCTCCTGCGTCAGCGTCGCGACGATCCGCTCGACGGTCGAACGCTTGTCGAAGTGACGGACGATCCACGGCATCTGGCTGTCGAGCGCCGCGTGCGGCACGACGTTGCACGGCGGCTCGAACACCTTGCGCAGCACCGGCAACACGTCGCCGTCCCACTTGACGCTTTCGATGCGCGTCTCGAACGTGTCGAGCCACGCGGACGGCACGCACAGGTCGGCCAGCTTCGCGGTCAGCGCGTCGGCGCCCGACAGCACCGCGCCGGTCAGCCCCACGTACAGTTCGAGCTCGACCGGCATGCGCGACAGGAAATGCGTCGCGCCGACGTCGGGCACGAGGCCGATGCGCGTCTCCGGCATCGCGATCTTGCTGCGCTCGGTCGCGACGCGCAGCGCCGCGCCTTGCGCGAGGCCCATGCCGCCGCCCATCGTCACGCCGTCCATCAGCGCGACCACCGGCTTCGGGAACGTGTGGATCGCATGGTCGAGCCGGTATTCGTCGACGAAGAACGGCAGCCAGGTTTCGCGCTGCACCACCATCCGGTACAGCGCGCGCACGTCGCCGCCCGCGCAGAAGCCCTTCTCGCCCGCGCCGCGCAGCACGACCGCGACGATCTGGTCGTCGTGACGGCAGCGCTCGAAGAGCGCGGCCAGCTCGCCGATCATCGCGTACGACAGCGCGTTGAGCGCGGCCGGACGGTTCAGCGTGATCAGCGCCACGCGGTTCACCACGCGGAACAGCACCTCGGGCGCGGCTTCCGCGAACGCGTCGTGATTCGTGACCGGCATGCTCATCGTTGCGGCTCTCCGTCGGTGTTCCATTGCGGCGCGCGCTTGCCGAGAAACGCGGCCACGCCTTCGCGCGGATCGTTCGTGTCGAACAGGTCGACGAAGCGTTCGCGTTCGACCGCGAGCGCCGCGCTGCGCGGCACGCCGCGGCGCGCGAGGCCGATCAGCTCCTTGCTGTATGCAACCGCGTGCGGGCTTTGCCGCGCGACGTTGCGTGCCAGCGCCAGCGCCGCGTCGCGCGCCGCGCCGCTCTCGACCACGTCTTCGACGAGGCCGATCCTGAGCGCCGTCGCCGCGTCGACGCGTGCGCCGGTCAGAATGATCTTCTTCGCCCAGCCTTCGCCGACGAGCCAGGGCAGCGTCTGCGTGCCGAGCCCGCGCGGCAGCAGGCCGACCGACGGCTCGGGCAGCGCCATCTGCGCATGCGTCTCGGCGATCCGCAGGTCGCACGCGAGCGCGCATTCGAGGCCGCCGCCCATCGCATAGCCGTTGATCGCCGCGATCGTCACGACGCGCGCATCGTGCAGCGCCTCGAATGCCGCACCGAAGCGCGACGCCATCGCGCGCGCGACCGCGCGGTCGCCGTCGGCGAACGTGTTGAGGTCGGCGCCCGCGCTGAAGAACTTCGGGCCGTCGCCCGTGATCACCAGCGCGCGCACGCGCGGGTTCGCATTCAGTTCCGCGACGGTTTCCTGCAGTTGCTGCAGCCCGTCGGCGGTAAAGGCGTTCGCGGGCGGACGCTTGAGCGTCGCACACGCGATCGCGCCGTCGTCGACGTAGTCCAGTTCGATCATCACGCGTCCTTCTTCGTTGCCGGTTGGTACAGGCGGATCACCGCCGAGAAATCGAGCTGCCCGTCGCCGCGGCTGCTCATCGTCTGGTAAAGCTGCTGCGCGAGCGCGCCGAGATAGACGGGCTGGCGCGCCTGCTTCGCCGCGTCGTTCGCGAGGCCGAGATCCTTCAGCATCAGGTCGGTGCCGAAGCCACCCGAGTAGCCGCGCGACGACGGCGCGGTGTCGATCACGCCCGGGTACGGGTTGTACGTGTCCGAGCTCCAGCAGCGGCCCGTCGACGTGTTGACGATGCCGGCCAGCACCTTCGGGTCGATGCCGAGCGCGACGCCGAGCGACATCGCCTCCGACACGGCCGCCATCGAGATGCCGAGCACGAGGTTATTGCAGACCTTCGCGACCTGCCCCATGCCCGTCGCGCCGCAATGGACGATGTTCTTGCCCATGCCCGCGAGCACCGGCTTCACGCGCTCGAAATCGGCGCCGCTGCCGCCGACCATGAAGGTCAGCGTGCCGGCCGCCGCGCCGCCGGTGCCGCCCGATACCGGCGCATCGACGAACGCGCCGCCATGCTCGCGCACCAGCGCGCCGAATGCCTGCGCGCTCGCCGGGTCGATCGTGCTCGAATCGATCACGGTCGCGCCCGCGCCGAGGCCGGCCAGCACGCCGTTCTCGCCCGACAGCACCGAGCGCACGTGCGGCGCGGCCGGCAGCATCGTGATCACGAACGTCGCGCCCGACGCGGCGTCGCGCGGCGATGCGGCAACCTGCGCGCCGGCGTCCTGCAGCGCGCGCAATGCATCGGCGCTCAGGTCGAACGCATGCACTTCATGGCCGGCCTTCAACAGGTTCAGCGCCATCGGCGCACCCATGTGGCCGAGGCCGATAAATCCGATTTTCATGGTCGTATCCTCCGCCGCTCAATGCAGCCGAATCGTCGTATTCACCGGGCCGGCCGTCGTGTCGTCGTCGAACCAGCGCGCGGTGACCGTCTTCGTCTGCGTATAGAACTGCACGACCTGCTTGCCGTACGGGCCGAGATCGCCGAGCTTCGAGCCGCGCGAACCGGTGAAGCTGAAGAACGGCACGGGCACCGGAATCGGGATGTTGATGCCAACCTGGCCGACGTCGATTTCGCTCTGGAACTTGCGCGCGGCCGCGCCGCTTTGCGTGAACAACCCGACGCCGTTGCCCATCGGATTGCGGTTGACGAGCGCGATCGCTTCGTCGAGCGTGTCGGCTTCGAGCACGACGAGCACCGGGCCGAAGATTTCGTGCGTGTAGATCGACATGTCGGTATTCACGCCCGAGAAGATCGTCGGGCCGACGAAGTTGCCGCTTTCGTAGCCGGGCACCTTCACGCCCCGGCCGTCGAGCTCGAGCTTCGCGCCTTCTTTCACGCCCGCTTCGATCAGCGACAGGATGCGTTCCTTCGCGGCCTTCGACACGACCGGGCCGACGTCGGTGCCGGCTTCCGCGCCCGCATTCACCTTCAGAAGCTTTGCCTTTGCGACGAGATCGGGCAGCCAGTCGCGCGTTTCGCCGACCAGCACCGCAACCGACGTCGCCATGCAGCGCTGCCCCGCCGCGCCGAAGCCGGCGCCGACGAGTGCATTGATCGTCTGCTCGCGGTTCGCATCGGGCAGCACCACCGCATGGTTCTTCGCGCCCATCATCGACTGCACGCGCTTGCCGTGCGCGCTGCCGAGGTTGTACACGTGCGTGCCGACCACCGTCGAGCCGACGAACGAGATCGCCTTCACGAGCGGATGCGTACAGATCGCATCGACGACTTCCTTGCCGCCGTGCACGACGTTCAGTACCCCTTTCGGTACGCCGGCCTCGATCGCGAGCTGGACGAGTTCCATCGTCGACATCGGGTCCTGCTCGGACGGCTTCAGCACGAACGTGTTGCCGCAGACGATCGCCATCGGGAACATCCACAGCGGAATCATTGCGGGGAAGTTGAACGGCGTGATGCCCGCGCACACGCCGAGCGGCTGGCGCAGCGTGTACGTGTCGACGCCGCCCGCGACGTTCTCCGCGAATTCGCCGAGCTGCAGCGAGCCGATCGAACACGCGTGCTCGACCACTTCGAGGCCGCGGAAGATGTCGCCTTCGGCATCGGGAATCGTCTTGCCCTGCTCGGCCGTCAGCGTCTTCGCGATGCGCTGCTGGTTGGTGCGCACGAGATCCTGGAACTTCAGCATGATGCGCATGCGCGTGGCGATCGGCGTGGTCTTCCACGTCGCATACGCGGCGTGCGCGGCCTGCACGGCCGCGTCGACTTCCGCGACGGTCGCGAACGGCACGCGCGCGAGCACCTGCTGCGTCGCAGGGTTGACGATGTCGCGCCACTCTTTCGTGGCGGACTCGACGAAGGCGCCATCGATCAGCAGCTTGACCGTCGGCACGTCTTGCCCCGTGCGGGGCGTCGGATTCGCGTTCATCGATCGTTTCTCCTTGCAGAGGGCCGTGAAGCGCAATACCGCCGCGCGGCCGGTTCAATTCGGCTGCGGGCGGCGGCCGCGGAATGCGGCGCGCGCGGCCCGCGGTCGGTCATTTCATTTCAGTTCGGCGGCGAAATCTTCTTCCCAGTATTCGCCGGGCATCCGCGCGGCCGCGTCGTCGCCACGCTCGATCTCGCGGCGGCGCAGCTCGACGCGGCGGATCTTCCCCGAGATCGTCTTCGGCAGCTCCGCGAACTGCAGGCGGCGAATGCGCTTGTACGGCGCGAGTTTCTCGCGCGAGAAGCGGAAGATTTCCAGCGCGAGCGCGGGGCTTTCCTCGTAGCCCTGCCGCAACGTGATGAAGGTCTTCGGCACCGACAGCCGCACGGGGTCGGGGCTCGGCACGACGGCCGCCTCGGCGATCGCCGGATGCTCGATCAGCACGCTCTCGAGTTCGAACGGGCTCAACCGGTAGTCGGATGACTTGAACACGTCGTCCGCGCGGCCGATATACACGTAATAGCCGTCGTCGCCGCGCATCGCGATGTCCGACGTACGGTAGTGGCCGTCGCGCATCGCATAGGCCGTCGCGTCGGGGTTGTTCGCATAGCCGTTCATCAGCCCGACCGGGCGCGCGACGTCCGGGCCGATCGGCAGTGCGACCTCGCCTTCGGTCACGGGCGCGCCGTCCGGATCGAGCAGCGTGATGCGGTAGCCGGGCAGCGGCCGGCCCATCGAGCCCGCGACGACCGGCTGGCCCGGCGAGTTGCCGATCAGGCAGGTCGTCTCGGTCTGGCCGTAGCCGTCGCGGATCGTGATGCCCCACGCCTTCTTCACGCGCTCGATGATCTCGGGATTCAGCGGCTCGCCCGCGCCGACGATCTCGCGCAGCTTCACGTCGAACGACGCGAGCGGCTGCTGAACGAGCATGCGCCACACGGTCGGCGGCGCGCACAGTGTCGTCACCTGGTATTTGACGAGCGCATCGAGCACGACCTTCGGCTCGAAGCGCGCGTAGTTGAACGCGAACACGCACGCCTGCGCATTCCACGGCGCGAAGAAGCAGCTCCATGCGTGCTTCGCCCAGCCCGGCGAGCTGATGTTCCAGTGGACGTCGCCCGGCTGCAGGCCGACCCAGTACATCGTCGACAGATGGCCGACCGGATAGGTGCGGTGCGTATGCTCGACGAGCTTCGGCTTCGACGTCGTGCCCGACGTGAAGTACAGCAGCATCGGATCGTTTGCGTGTGTGACGGCGTCCGGCTCGAACGCGGCGCTCGCCGCGTAACCGTCGTTCATCGCGAGCCAGCCCGCGCGCGGCGCGCCGGCGACGATCTTCTGCGCGAGGCCGAGGTCGGGCTGCTCGAATTTCGCGGTTTCGTTCTCGTCGACGATCGCGTATTTCGCGCCGCCGATCTGCACGCGGTCGCGCACGTCGTCGGCCGACAGTTGCGTGGTGGCGGGCAGCACGATCGCGCCGAGCTTCATCGCGGCGAGCATCGCGTCCCACAGTTCGACACGGTTCGGCAGCATCAGCAGGATGCGATCGCCGCGCACGACGCCGATCGCGCGCAGCCAGTTCGCGATCCGCGACGAACGCTCGGACATCTGCGCGAACGAATACGGATCGCCCGTGCCGGTCGCCGCGTCGACGATCCACAGCGCGGGCCGGTCGTTGCCGCGCGCCATCGGGTCGAAGTAGTCGAGCGCCCAGTTGAACGCATCGAGCACCGGCCACTCGAAATCGCGATACGCGGTTTCGTAGTCGGTGCGATGGCGCAGCAGAAAATCGCGTGCGTCCAGGAATGCCTGTACCGTCATCGTTTCCTCCAGTCTCCATGCCTCGCGGTCAACCGGCGCATGCGCTGCAGCCCATGCCCGATTCCGTGTTGCGCGGCGCACGGTCACGTCGTTGCGTGCCGCGTTCACCGCGCTGCTGCCCTCGTCCCCTGCGTGATGATTTTGCTGACGCGACCGCCACGACTCAAAGCTGCCGCGCGATCACCATCCGTTGCACTTCGCTGGTGCCTTCGTAAATCTGCGTGATGCGCGCGTCGCGATAGTGACGCTCGACTTCGTAATCGACCAGGTAGCCGTAGCCGCCGTGGATCTGGATCGCGTCCGAGCACACGCGCTCGGCCATCTCGGATGCGAACAGCTTCGCCTGCGACGCTTCCGACAGGCACGGCAGCCCGGCCGTGCGCAGCTTCGCCGCGTGATGCACGAGCAGGCGCGCGGCGTTGATCTGCGTGGCCATGTCGGCGAGCTTCTGCTGGATCGCCTGATGCTCGGCGATCGGCTTGCCGAACTGCACGCGCTCGCCCGCATAACGGCGCGCCTTGTCGAACGCGGCGCGCGCGATGCCGAGCGCCTGCGCGGCGATGCCGATCCGGCCGCCCTCGAGATTCGACAGCGCGATCTTCAGCCCTTCGCCGCGATTGCCGAGCAGGTTCTCTTCCGGAATCGCGCAGTTCTCGAACGTGATCGCGCACGTATCCGATGCGCGGATGCCCATCTTCTTCTCGGGCTTGCCGACGATGAAGCCCGGCGTGTCGGTCGGCACCAGGAATGCGGAAATGCCGCGCTTGCCGGCTTCCGGATCGGTCATGGCAAAAACGATCGCAACACCGGCGCGCTGGCCGTTGGTCACGAACTGCTTCGCGCCGTTCAGCACCCATTTGCCGTCGCGCAGCTCCGCACGCGTGCGCAGGTTGTTCGCCTCGGAGCCCGCCTGCGGCTCGGTCAGGCAGAACGCGCCGATCACGCGGCCGGACGCCATGTCGGCCAGCCAGCGCTCTTTCTGCGCCGGCGTGCCGAAGCCGAGGATCGGGCCGCAGCCGACCGAGTTGTGCACGCTCATCAGCGTCGCGCACGCGGCGTCGCCGGCGGCGATTTCCTCCATCGCCAGCGCATACGCGACGTAGTCCGTATACGAGCCGCCCAGCTCCTGCGGCACGATCATCCCGAGCAGGCCGAGTTCGCCGAGCTGCGCGACGACGGCGTCGGGCAACTGCGCATCGTGGTCCCACTGCGCGGCGTTCGGCGCCAGCATCTCAGTGGCAAACGCGCGCGCGGCATCGCGGATCATCCGCTGGTCTTCGGTGTAAAGCTCGTCCATGGTGCTGCTGTCTCCCGCGGCCGCCGGGCGCGACCGTCCTTGCGTTTCGATGCAACAAGTGTAGGCAAGCGCGCGCGACTGTTCGATGCTCGCGTCGCTCATTTACACTGAGCGTTTTTGCCATACCGGCGGCACGATGAAGCAGGAAGACAAGGGAACCGTCGCGATCAGCCTCGTCGCGTACAGCGTCGCGCTCGCGACCCGGCGCGGCATCGCGGCCGAGCCGCTGCTCGCGCAGGCCGGTATCGCGCCCGCGCTGCTCGGGCAGCCGCGCGCACGCGTGTCGGCGCAGCAATACGGCGCGCTGTGGAACGCGATCGCGCGCGCGCTCGACGACGAGTTTTTCGGGCAGGATCGCCACCCGATGCGCAGCGGCAGCTTCATCGCGATGAGCCAGGCCGCGCTGTCCGCGCGCGACGGGCTGCACGCGATGGCGCGCGCGGTGAATTTCATGCACTGCGTGCTCGACGACCTGCACGCGGAGCTCGACGCGAACCCGCAGCGCGTGCGGCTGCGCTTCGTGCACCGCAACAACGGCGCGACGCCCGCGATGTTCACGTACGCGACCTATTTCATCATCGTCTACGGGCTGACCTGCTGGCTGATCGGGCGGCGCATCCCGCTGCTGCATGCGAGCTTCCGCTGCGACACGCCGCCCGCCGACCACGAATACCCGTCGATGTTCTGCGACGACATGCGCTTCAATGAGCCCGATTCGTATGTCGATTTCGATCCCGAGTTCGCGACGCTGCCGGTCGTGCAGAACGCGAAGACGCTGAAGACGTTCCTGCGCAACGCGCCGGCGAGCTTCATCGTCAAGTACCGCAACCCGAACGCGCTCGCGCAGCGGGTGCGCGCGGTGCTGCGCGGGATGCCGCCCGCCGCGTGGCCGGGCGCGGGCGGGATGGCCGCGCGGCTGCACGTGGCCGAGGCGACGCTGCGCCGCAAGCTGCACCAGGAAGGCCATGCGTACCAGTCGATCAAGGACGCGCTGCGGCGCGATCTCGCGTTCGAGGCGCTGGCCGACCCTGCTCGCACGATCGCCGACGTCGCGGCCGCGACCGGCTTCGCGGAACCGAGCGCGTTCTACCGCGCGTTTCGCAAATGGAGCGGGCGCAGTCCGGCCGACTATCGCGACGAAGTGCTTGCGCGGGGCGGCGGGGCGGGCTGAACCCGGCCTCGGCGGCCCCGGCTTCGCGCTTTGCGCCGAAACCGCCTAATCTTTAAGCATCGGGCCAACGCCCTTTCCGCGAGCCGGACGGCGTGCGACTACTGTGCGCCGCCCGGACGCCCCGATGCGCCTCCACCGTCACGGGCCGCCGCCGGCGCCTGCCGCGCCAGACGGCCGCCCCCGTCACCCGCTGTCCGCGCGGGTCGCGCGCGCCGCGCTGTTCGCGGCGCTGCTCGTCGTATGTGCGGCCGTCGCCGCAGCGCCGCCCGCCGCTGCACCCGCAGCCGCGCGCCCGATCGTCGTGATCCCCATCAACGGCGCGATCGGGCCGGCCAGCGCCGACTTCATCGTTCGCTCGCTCGATCGCGCCGCGCGCGAGCACGCACCGCTCGCGATCCTGCAGCTCGACACGCCCGGCGGCCTCGACACGTCGATGCGGCAGATCATCAAGGCCATCCTCGGCTCGCCGGTGCCGGTCGCCGCATTCGTCGCGCCGGGCGGCGCGCGGGCCGCGAGCGCGGGCACCTATATCGTCTATGCGAGCCACTTCGCGGCAATGGCGCCCGGCACCAATCTCGGCGCGGCGTCGCCCGTGCAGTTCGGCATCGGCGGCGCCGCGCCGGCGCCGGGCACCAACCCCGCTGCGCCGCGAGCACCGCCGGCCGGGACGTCGGGTGCATCGGGAGCCTCGGGTACGCCGCCGGCCGCGCTGCCGACCGACACGCAATCGACCGAAATCCGCAAGGCGATGCAGGACTCCGCCGCCTACATCCGCGGCCTCGCGCAGTTGCGCGGGCGCAATGCCGAATGGGCCGAGCGCGCAGTGCGCGAAGCCGTCAGCCTGTCGGCGACCGAGGCGCGCGCGCAGCACGTCGTCGACCTGATCGCACAGGATCCGGCCGACCTCGCGCGCCAGCTCGACGGCCGCAGCGCGACGACCACCGCCGGCACGCTGCGGCTCGCGACCGCGCATGCGCCGCTCGTCGTCGTCCTACCCGACTGGCGCAGCCGCTTCCTGTCGATCATCACCGATCCGAATGTCGCGCTGATCCTGCTGACGATCGGCATCTACGGCCTCTTCTTCGAATTCGCGAACCCCGGCTTCGTGCTGCCGGGCGTCGCCGGCACGATCTGCCTGCTGATCGGGCTGTTCGCGATGCAGTTGCTGCCGATCAGCTATGCGGGCCTCGGCCTCGTGCTGCTCGGTCTCGGCTGCCTGGTCGCGGAGGCGTTCCTGCCGACCTTCGGCGTGCTCGGTTTCGGCGGAATCGTATCGTTCACGATCGGCGCGCTGATGCTGATCGATACCGAAGTCCCCGGCTACGGGATTCCGTGGCCCGTGATCGCGAGCCTCGCGCTCGGCGGCGCGCTGCTCGTCGCGGGCGTGTCGAGCGTTGCGCTGCGCGCGCGGCGGCGGCCGGTCGTGACGGGCGCCGAAGCAATGGTCGGCAGCATCGGCGAAGTGCTCGACGACGGCCTGTGCACCGACCAGCCGCGCGGCGCGGCCGGCCCCGCGCCATCGGCCGCGGGCTGGGCGCGCGTGCATGGCGAGCGCTGGCGCGTCGCGAGCAGCGTGCCGCTCGCCGCGGGCTGCCGCGTGCGCGTCACCGGCCGCCAGGGATTGCTGCTCACCGTCTCACCGCTCTACGACGTGCCGGTTCAGGAACAACAACACCGCGGAGAACCAACATGATGGGCTACACCTTCGGCTTCAGCAGCGTCCTGATCGTCTTCGTCGTGGTGCTCGTCGCGTCGTCGATCCGCATCTTCCGCGAGTACGAGCGCGGCGTGGTGTTCATGCTCGGCCGGTTCTGGAAAGTGAAGGGCCCGGGGCTCGTGCTGATCATCCCGATCGTCCAGCAGGTCGTGCGGATCGACCTGCGCACCGTCGTGTTCGACGTGCCGCCGCAGGACGTGATCACGCGCGACAACGTGTCGGTGAAGGTGAATGCGGTCGTGTATTTCCGCGTCGTCGATCCGGAAAAGGCCGTGATCCAGGTCGCGCGCTTCTTCGACGCGACGAGCCAGCTCTCGCAGACGACGCTGCGCTCGGTGCTCGGCAAGCACGAGCTCGATGCGCTGCTGGCCGAGCGCGAACAGCTGAACGCCGACATCCAGAAGACGCTCGACGCGCAGACCGATGCGTGGGGGATCAAGGTGTCGACGGTCGAGATCAAGCACGTCGACCTGAACGAGACGATGGTGCGCGCGATCGCGCGGCAGGCCGAGGCCGAGCGCGAGCGGCGCGCGAAGGTGATTCATGCGGAAGGCGAACTGCAGGCGTCCGAGAAGCTGCTGCAGGCCGCGCAGCGGCTTGCGCAGGAGCCGCAGGCGATGCAGCTGCGCTACCTGCAGACGCTGACGACGATCGCGGCGGACAAGAATTCGACGATCGTGTTTCCGCTGCCGGTCGATTTTCTGGGGGCGATGCTGGAACGGTTAGGCTCGCCGCGCGAGCGCTGAGACGCCCGTTTCCCGGCCCGCGCGGCGCCGCCGTCGATCCCGCCGGACGCAGGGCCGCAACGGCCCGGTGCCCGGCGCCCGGCGCGCGTCAAGCCAGCAGCTTGCGCTCGGTCTTGCCGTACTTGATCGACTTCTCGTCCGGGATCATCAGGCCCGTGTGCTCGTCGCGTCCCTGCAGCAGGAAGCGCGCGTCGGGCTTGCCGATCTGCTCGGCCGCGAGCTTGCTGTCCGCGCCGATCTCGCCCTTCTTCATCCGGTTGACGATCACGCCGGCCGCGGTGTCCTTGAAGTCGCGCAGCATCCACGCGTCGCCGTCGCTGTCGCCGAACACCAGCAGCGGGCCATAGCCCTTCTTCGATTCGAGCACGTTGCGGATACCGACCGTCTTGCCGGGGCCGTAGTTGAAGTGCCAGCCTTCCGGGTAGCGGCTTTCATACTTGCCGTCCCGCATGTCGAGGCGCAAGCCGATCACGTTCCCGGGCGGCACGCCGTAGCCATAGTTCGGATTGCCGGCGAACACGCGCACGACATCGTCGAGCGACGCCGTGCTCACGTACACGTCGATGCCGTTCGCGCGCAGCGTGTGCATCACCGCGCGGATTTCCTCATGAATGCGGATGCCGTGGAAATGCGTGTCGGCCACCACGCCGGCCTTGCCCGGCAGCGTCTTCGGGCTTTCGTAGCGGACCTTGCGCAGCGCGTCGCCGATGCCGTAGTTGTTCGACGCTTCCGCCATCGCCTGCAGCTCGGCGGTCGTCATGTTCCTGTAGAAGTAGATGATCCACTTGTAGCCGATCTCGAGCGGGTGCGTGTCGCAGATCGCGTCGTACATGAAGTACAGCTTCGCGCGGAAATCCTTGAACTGATCGGTCTCGCGAATCTCGTCGAGGTTCTTGCTGCCGCCGAATCCCTTGTAGTTCGCGTAGAGCCAGCGATAGTCGGATTCGACGTCGGCGGCGAGGTCTTCCATCGTCACCGGCTTGCCGTCGATCGTCGTGTAGTCTTTCATGAAGGCGCCCTTCGGCACGTCCTTCCACATCACGTCGACGAATTCGTCCGGCGTCAGCTTGTACTGCAGATGGTTGATCTGGTACATCAGCAGCGCCTCTTCGCAGTCGTTCATGATGCACGTGTTGTCCCAGTCGAACACCGCGTACGGCCGGCGCTTTTCGTCGTAGCGCGCGCTCGCGACGCCATGCTGGTCGAGCACCGCCTGCAGGCGCGCGGCGTTGAACGGCGACCAGCGGCCCGGGTCAAGCGCATCCGGCGCGATTGCGCTCTTCGCGTCGGCCGTGCCGGCCTTGAGCAGCAGCGACGTCGCAGCGGTCGCAGCGGCAAGGGTATTCATGAACTGGCGGCGTTGCATGATCTCTCTCCGTGGAAATGTCGAATCTCGAATCGGCTTCGAGCGCTACCCCGCGCGGCGCACCGCGCACCGGCGGCTCATCGGCGCGGCGAAGCCGGGACGGCTCCGAACTGGGGGCGGATGATGTGACGAAATTATTTCGGCAATATGACGCCGTCACGTCGCGACGCGACGGGAAGTTGATCCGGCGCGACATGCCGGGCCGTCGCAAGGCGCGCACGCGACCATCCGGGCCGGCGCCGGGACCGCTCGTGACAAGCTCCAACCAGCCCCCGATCCATACGCGTGCGCGCCGACGGCCATCCGGCCCCGACCTCCGGAAACCTAGAGTCCCCCTTCCATTTCGGCCCTTCATTAGGACAAATCCTCACCTCCGGGGGGCTGGCGCGCCGCGCCCAACCGGCTATCATCGTTACATCATTAAATGGCACATTAAATGCTGACTGAATAAATCGCGACTGGAATACCGGCGGATGCATTCGGTTCAGCACCCCGCCTTGCATAGGACCGGAGCGCGCTTTGCGTGGGACCGGAGCCCGTGCTGAAGCTACCAACACCGGTCGACAAGCGCTGAAGCGCCCACTCCGGCCGACATATGGAGACGCATCATGGCCGACCACCGCCCGTTGCCGGAAGTCCACCTCGACGAGCTGCCGCAATTCCGCGCGGTCCAGCAGCTGGCCTACCGCTGTGTCGAAACCGTCGGCGCGATGCTCTACCCCGGCATCACCGAAAAGGAAGCCGCGCGCCTGCTGACCGAATGGCTGCAGGACAACGGCGTGCACGACTGGCTGCACAAGCCGTTCGCGTGGTTCGGCGACCGCACTGCGTTCGAAGGCTTCTCGGGCCTCAAGCACATGGGCGGCTTCAATCTCGCGTTCTTCCCGAGCAACCGTCAGCTCGAAACCGACATGCCGGTGATCCTCGACGTCGCGCCGGTGCTCGACGGCATCGTGGCCGACGTCGGCTACGCGCACTGCGTCGGCGAGAACCCGATCCTCGAACAGTTGCAGGACGACCTGATGGACCACCGCGACATGATCGTGCGGCTCGTGAAGGAGCGTCGGCCGATGGCCGAGGTCGCGCAGGAAGTCGACGCGCTGTGCCGCCGCCAGGGCGTCGAGCCGCGCCACAAGGCCTATCCGTTCAAGGTGCTCGCGCATCGCGTCGCGAAGATCCACAAGCTGTCGAAGCCGCGCTTCGTCGCGCGCTTCGGGTTGAACGCGACGCGCAACCTGCTGCTCGACCAGGGCCGCGCGGCAAAGCAGCAGGGCTGGTCGCCGCTGTGGTCGATCGATCGCCGCTCCGAGCATGCGCCCGTGCCGGGCCTGTGGGCCGTCGAGCCGCATCTCGGCTTCGCCGGCGTCGGCGCGAAATTCGAAGAGCTGCTCGTGATCACCGACGACGACGCGTACTGGCTCGACAACGACCTGCCGCACGTGCGCCGCTGGCAGCGCCGCCAGGCCGAACGCGCGCAGGCCGTCGCGACCGTGCCGGCCGCCGCCTGACGCGCCCGAGCCTTTCCTCCCGAATCCCTGAACGACGGACTCACGATGCAGCCTCTTTCCGACGAAGCGCCGCTGGCCCTGTTCGAATCGGTTCATAACGAGACGGCGGTCGCCTCCGGCGACCTGACGCTCGCGGTCAGGACCTGGGGCGACCCGGCCCGTTCGCCGGTCGTGCTCGTGCACGGCTATCCCGACGACAGCAGCGTCTGGCGGCACGTCGCGCCGCTGCTCGCGCGCAAGCACTACGTGATCGCTTACGACGTGCGCGGCGCGGGCCTGTCCGGCGCGCCGAAGCGCACGGCCGACTACCACCTCGCAAAGCTGACCGACGATTTCATCGCGGTGATCGATGCGCTCTGCCCCGGCCGCGCCGTGCACCTGATCGCGCACGACTGGGGCTCGATCCAGGGCTGGGAATTCGTCACCGATCCGCGCCTTTCCGGCCGCATCGCGTCGTACACGTCGTGCTCGGGGCCGTGCCTCGACCACGTGGGCTTCTGGCTGCGCGAACGCGTGCTGCGCCCGACGCCCGCGTCGTTGGCCACGCTCGGCGGCCAGCTCGTACGGTCGTGGTACGTGTACCTGTTCCATCTGCCGTTCCTCCCCGAGCTCGGCTGGCGGCTGTGGCTCGGCCGCGCATGGCCGCGCCTGCTGCGCCGGCTCGAAAAGACGCCCGCCGCGCCGCGCGCGACGCAGGCCGACGACGGTGCGCGCGGCGTGCACCTCTATCGCGCGAACTTCATCCGCTGCCTGTTCGCACCGCGCGAGCGCTACGCGCATGCGCCCGTGCAGACGATCGTGCCGCTCGGCGACAAGTACGTGAGCCCCGCGCTGTCCGAAAACCTGTCGCGCTGGGTGCCGCAGTACTACCGCCGCGAGGTCGCGGCCGGCCACTGGCTGCCGCTCGCCGATCCCGCGCGCTTCGCGGATCTCGCCGGGCAACTGATCGACGCGATCGAATCGGGCAACGAACCGCCGGCGCTCGCGAACGCGCGCCGCCGCGCGACGAGCGGGCACTTCAGCGGCAAGGTCGCGGTCGTCACCGGCGCGGGCAGCGGTATCGGCCGCTGCGCGGCCCTCGCGTTCGCGCGCGAAGGCGCGACGGTCGTCGCCTGCGACATCGATATCGCAAGCGCCGAGCGCACCGCGCTCCTTATCGGGCTGACCGGCGCGCAGGCGCACGCGAGGCGCGTCGACGTCGGGTCCGCCGACGAAATGGAAGCGCTCGCGGCCTGGGTCGGCAGCGAACTCGGCGGCGCGGACGTCGTGATCAACAACGCTGGCATCGGCATGGCCGGCGGCATCCTCGACACGAGCACGCGGCACTGGGAGCGCATCCTGCACGTGAACCTGTGGGGCGTGATCCATGGCTCGCGGCTGTTCGCGCAGCAGATGGCCGCGCGCGGCACTGGCGGCCACATCGTCAACACCGCGTCGGCCGCCGCGTTCGGGCCGTCGCGCGACCTGCCCGCGTATGCGACGACCAAGGCCGCCGTGCTGATGCTCAGCGAATGCATGCGCGCGGAACTCGCGGAGCAAGGCATCGGCGTGACGGCCGTGTGCCCCGGTTTCGCGGAAACCGGAATCATGGCGTCGACGCAATACGCGGGCGCCAACGCGCAGGACGAAGCGCGGCTGCGCAAGCGCGCGACGAAGCTGTACCAGATGCGCGGCCTGAAACCCGAAACCGTCGCGCAGGCGATGGTCGACGGCGTGCTGCGCAACCGCCCCGTCGTCGCGGTCGGCGGCGAGGCGCACGCGATGCGCCTCGTCGGCCGCTTCATGCCGTGGCTCGGCCGGATGATCGCCCGCGTCAGCATGGCATCGCATTGACGGCACATGACGCCGCACAGGGAGACACAAATGACCGCTACCGCCGACTACCACAAGATCAAGGCCCGGCACGTGAAGTTCGACTTCAGCGACACGCCGGTTACCTGGGTGCCGAACGATCCGGGCAGCACCCACATCATCAACACGCTGAACCTGCTGTTCCCGGAAGGCGAGCTGTGGTTCTGCCGCGTGTACAACAAGGCGCTGCCGCTGATCACCGATGCGCGCCTGCGCGACGAGGCCGAAGGCTTCCTGCGGCAGGAGGCCGTGCATTCGCGCTCGCACGGCGGCGTGCTCAAGCACTACTACGAGCGCCACGGGATCGACACGAAGCCGTTCACGCAGAAGCTCAACCGGTTGTTCACGCGCGTGCTCGGCGAACAGCCGCTCGGGCTGAAGATCGGCCATACGCGTTTCTGGCTGCGGCAGCAGCTCGCGGTGATCGCGTCGCTCGAGCATTTCTTCGGCTATCTCGGCAACTGGGTGCTCAACGCGCACGGGCTCGACGAAGGCCGCGCCGACCCGACGATGGTCGACCTGCTGCGCTGGCACGGCGCCGAGGAAGTCGAGCACCGCACCGTCGCGTTCGACATCTACCGGCACCTGGGCGGTAGCTACCCGGAACGCTGCGCGCACATGGCGTTCGTGATCCTGCTGCTGCTCCACTACATCACGACGGGCGCGAAGTTCATGTACAGGCGCGACCCGGACGCCGGCCGCTACCCGGGCTTCGTGCTCGCGTGGTGGCAGGGTTCGCGGCGCGGGCACCTGCCGTCGTTCTGGAAGGTGATCGGGGCAGCGCTGCGCTATTTCAAGCCGGGTTATACGCCGCATCACGAAGGCTCGACCGAGCAGGCGCTCGAATACCTCGCGCGCTCGCCGGCCGCGCAGGCGGCCGCGCACGGCGGCAACTGGGGCACGGCGAAGGGCGCGTAACCGGGTTTCCGGCGGGCGCGGCGGGCGGCGCCCGCCGAAATGCGTACAATCGCGGCTTCATTTCCCGGAGGTGCCGCGATGGCCATGAAGAAAACCGATCTCGAAAAGAACAAGGCGCTCAAGCTGACGCATGCGATGAAGCAGTCGGGCGCCACCCGTTTCGGCAAGGGCGCCGAAGACGCGGCAAAGCTCGACCGCCGCGCGCAGCGCAAGCTCGACCAGGAACAGGGCCTCGTGCCGTTCGCGTGCAAGCTCAACGCCGAGCTCGTCGAACAGCTGAAGGCGCGCGCGGCCACGCATCCGGACGGGATGACGGGCCTGCTGTCCGAACTGCTCGTGAACGGTCTCGCGCAACGCGACGCGTAACCGCCACGCATCTCGAAAATGTCGTTGACAGCGCCGCGCTGCCACGACACACTCGTTCGCATGCCTACGTTCAAGCTCGTCGCCATCGCGAATCATTGCCCGGTGAACATTCGAAAGAATGGATCACGGGAGGCGCTTGTGCGTTAGCAATCGAGCAGTACCGCATGTCACACAAGGCCTCGCCGGAAACGGATGAGGCCTTTTTGTTCTGGTGCGCGTCATCCGTCCGGCTCACTGAATGGAGAAGACGATGGACCAGGCAAGCCAGCTGTTTGACCGTCCCGACCGGCGCCGCGCCGGCACGATCGCGTTACCGACTGTCGTGATCCGTTTCGCGGTCGCGCCGCGCACGACGATGACCTGGCGCGCGCCGCAAGACGCGGAGATCCGCGCACACGGCGCGGCGCTATGGATCACGCGCCCGCCGAGCGTCGACGACTACTGGGTGCAGCCCGGCGACGTGCTGCGCATCGCACGCGGCGAGCGCATCTGGATCGGCACCGATGCCGACCGATCGGCCGAAGCGTCGATCACGACCGCCTACGTGCGGCGCGGCGAGCGCTTCAGGCGCACGCTCGCGCAAGTGCAACGTTTGCTCGCCGGGGTATTAAGAAGGAGTGGATGATCGACGCGTGGTCACGCACGCGGGACGCGGAATGGCCGCTACCGGAAACGGACGCACCCGCGGCGCAACGCGCCGCAGGTGCGCATCGAATGACGCGGCACGCCGGTGCGTGCCGCGAGCGATCGCGCGCCGTGCGCAGCTATCGGATGCAGCAGATGCATCAGGTGCTGGCGGCGAGACGCGGGCCCGTGCTTCGGGGAGTTGAATCGAGCTCGGGGCGTAGCGCAGCCTGCGAGGTCACCCACGGATCGATGCCCTGCTTCTGCACCTCTTCGAGGAATGACACACGTGTACGCCAGTAATCCGCCTGTAATTTCGCATCGATGACGCGCTGTTCCGCAGTGAACAGTTCCATGCGCGCCGTCACGAGCATCGACGCAGCGGTTTTTTCCGGCGTGGGGGCGTGTCGCATCGCCCAACGGCTGATCCAGTTCAACATGCTGACCTCCGTGATTACGGACGAACCCGCATCGGGCAATCGCAATCGGCCGTGCCTGCCCAAACGCGCAACGGCCTTGACCGCCATTCACCGCCTGGCCTGCACGGACTGCGACTCCCCCGCGTCGGCAATTACCGGCCGGCGTGTGCATGCGCGGTGTATCTATCCTAGAAAGACTTGCCGGTTTATGCGATGGGGTCTTGCAATCTTTTACACAGAAACCACAGTCGCACGCGCATCGCGAAATGACAGTTGCGGGCGGGACGGCTTCGGCGCAGGATAGCTCGTTATTTGCGACTGCCCGGACTGACGAACGGCTGCTGCACGCCGCAGCGCTCTCGCACCGGCCACGCACGCGCGTTCGCGTGCACGTCGTCGTGCACGTGATGCCTGCACCGTATTCGTGCAGCATGCAGACGCTCCGTTTCAGTCGAATGTCATCGCGTACCGGCTGCGCGCAATATGGCCGGTGTGCCGTTGCGCACGCATCGGCCGGCCCCCTGTTCGTCACGCTCCCGTTTTTACCCTTTCCGCCTGCCCGTTCCGCCCGAACCGGTAAAATGCGCGCCTTCGTCGCGCGGCCGGGCTGCCAGACCGTTCGCGCACCGGCAGCCGATCGTGCCCTCCAACTATATCGTCCGAGCTATCCGCGCTATTACAATCCGCCGATAGCCGGGCAATAGTGGCTGGTTACATTAAGCCGGCCGCTGCCTTTACAACAATTCGGCACAACAAGCAACACGACAACCCGACCGGAGAAACGCCCTAATGGAATCCATCAAGCGGTATTTCGGCTTCGCTGAAGCCGGCACCGACTTCCGCACCGAAATACTCGCGGGCGTCACCACGTTCCTGACGATGGCCTACATCATCTTCGTCAACCCCGCGATCCTCGGCGACGCCGGCATGCCGAAGGAATCCGTGTTCGTCGCGACCTGCCTCGTCGCGGCGCTGGCTTCGATCATCATGGGGCTGTATGCGAACTACCCGATCGCGTGCGCACCCGGCATGGGCCTGAACGCGTATTTCGCGTACACGGTCGTCAAGGGGATGGGCTTCACGTGGCAGGCCGCGCTCGGTGCAGTGTTCATCTCCGGCTGCCTGTTCCTGCTCGTCACGCTGTTCCGCGTGCGCGAAGCGATC
Source organism: Burkholderia sp. JP2-270 (assembly GCF_003233675.1). Taxonomy (NCBI): domain Bacteria; kingdom Pseudomonadati; phylum Pseudomonadota; class Betaproteobacteria; order Burkholderiales; family Burkholderiaceae; genus Burkholderia; species Burkholderia sp. JP2-270. Next base: position 1,039,036 of record NZ_CP029825.1, read on the forward strand.
GTCAACGGCATTCCGAAATCGCTGCGGATTTCGATCACCGCCGGCATCGGCCTGTTCCTCGGCATCATCTCGCTGAAGACGTCGGGCGTGATCGTCGGCAGCCCGGCCACGCTCGTCACGCTCGGCGATCTGCACAAGCACGACACGATCCTTGCGATCGTCGGCTTCTTCACGATCGTCACGCTCGACTACCTGCGCGTGCGCGGCGCGATCCTGATCGGCATCATCGGCGTCACGATCCTGTCGTTCTTCTTCGGCGACAACCAGTTCCACGGCGTGTTTTCCGCGCCGCCGTCGATCGACGCGACGCTGTTCAAGCTCGACATCGGCGCCGCGCTGTCGACCGGCATCATCAACGTGATCCTGGTGTTCTTCCTCGTCGAGCTGTTCGACGCGACGGGCACGCTGATGGGCGTCGCGAACCGCGCGGGCCTGCTCGTCGAAGGCAAGATGAACCGCCTGAACAAGGCGCTGCTCGCCGACAGCACGGCGATCGTCGCGGGCTCGCTGCTCGGCACGTCGTCGACCACCGCGTATATCGAGAGCGCATCGGGCGTGCAGGCCGGCGGCCGCACGGGCGTGACGGCCATCACCGTCGCGGTGCTGTTCCTCGCGTGCCTGTTCATCGCGCCGCTCGCCGGCGTCGTGCCGGGCTACGCAACGGCTCCTGCGCTGCTGTACGTGTCGTGCCTGATGCTGCGCGAGATGGTCGACGTGCCCTGGGACGATGCGACGGAAGCCGTGCCGGCCGCGCTGACCGCGCTGCTGATGCCGTTCACGTACTCGATCGCGAACGGCGTCGCGTTCGGCTTCATCGCATACGGCGGCCTCAAGCTGCTGACGGGCCAGGCCCGCACGGTCAAGCCGATCGTGTGGATCATCGCGGCCGTGTTCCTGTTCCGCTACTTCTATCTCGGCAGCGAATGACGGATGCGCTTCGGCGCGATGCTCAATGAGAAACGCCGCCTTCGGGTGGCGTTTTCGTTCGAGCATGTGCCCGGCGCGAACGCCGCCGCGTCATGCATCGGCTTCCCCGAGCACCCAGCGCGCAAAGGTCTGCAGCGGCCCGTCGCCCAGATCCAGCGCTTCGGGCAGCACGAGACAGAAGCGCTTGACCACACCCCGACCGTCCGGCCAGGGCGCGGCGAGCAACCCTTGCGCGATCTCGGTGTCGACATACAGCCGCGGCACCAGTGCGACGCCGAGCCCGGCCAGGGCCGCCGCGATCAGCATCGAGTAAAGATCGTAGCGCGCGCCGGCGGCCGGATTGCTCACCGGCACCCCCGTCTCCTGCACGTACGCCGACCACGCGTCGGGCGTCTGGCGCTTGTGAAGGCGCGGCAGCCTGCCCAGCAACGCGTCCGGATGCCCGCCCGCGAGCAGCGACGGATGGCAGACCGGCACCAGCACCTCCTCGCATAACCGGTACGTACGCATGCCGGCCCAGGCCGGATGCTCGAAGTGAATCGCAGCATCGAATCCGCTGCCGGCCAGTACGAACGGATCCGCGCGATCCGCTAAATGCACCGTGATGTTCGGGTGCTGCGCCTGGAACCGCTTGAGCCGCGGAATCAGCCAGCGCGTCGCAAACGTCGGCGTCACCGCGATATCGACGCTGCCGCCGTCGCCGGGCTGCCCCATCATGTACTGGCTGTCGCGCTCGAGCCGGTCCAGCACCTCGCGAACCTGCGCCGCATAGCGCGCGCCGTTCGGTGCAACCCGAACGCGGTTGCCGACACGCTCGAACAGCGCCACGCCGAGAAACGTCTCCAGCCGGCCGATCTGCCGGCTGATCGCCCCTTCCGTCAATGCCAGTTCGTCGGCGGCGCGCGCGAAGCTGCCGTGCCGCGCCGCGGCCTCGAATGCCATCAATGCCGAATTGCTCGGAATCCTGCGTCGCGTCACGATTGCTCCCGGTCCGACGGTCGTCGGTCAAAGCTTGATCAAATATCAATGAGCGATGACGAATTGTCGTTTTTCACCGCTATGACGCCTGATTATCATGACAAAAACTCAACCAGTCGAGCGGTAATCAATCCCGAAGGCCGCTTGCTCCCCGTGGAGGCGTGATGATCTATGCCGTTGAATGCAGTTTCGCCGACCGTGCCACCGAAGCCGAGTGGAACGATTTCTACAGCCGGATCAAGCTTCCGGCGCTGATCTCCGTATCCGGCTTCCGCACGTCGCAGCGCTTTCGCGCCCTGGGCGGCGACGGCCCCGTCTACCTCGCGCTTCACACGATCGACAGCCCCGACGTGCTGACGTCGGCCGAGTATCGCGACAAGGGCGGCGGCAATTTCGCGCGCTGGCAGCCGCATATCGTCGAGTGGCGACGTAACGTGTACGACGGCGCAGCGTCCGCGCCGATCGTGTCCGGCCATCAGTGGCTGGCCGTTTGCGACAACGCTGCGCCGTTCGCGCGAGCGGGCATCGCAGCCAGCGCGATTCACGCGATTGCGCTGGACCGCCAGCCGGCCCATCGCTGGCTGGCAGTCCTGGCGCACGATCAGGCGCGGCTCGCTTCCGAGCCGTCCGACGCCGCGATCCGGCTCTACGCGCCGATGGGAGATCAACTCGTCGGCGCGCCGGTGTCGGCGTCCGCACGCTGACGGGAGCCCTGTCATGCCCAGCGTCACGATTTTCATCCCCGAGGCGAGCATGCCGTCGAACGCCGCACTCGACGCGCTCTCGTCGGCCTGCGCGACCCTCTGCACCGACGTGTTGCGGGCCGCCCCCGGCACGGTCCATGTCGTTCATGTCCCGGTCAGGCACGGCTGCGGACATCCCGTCAGCGCGGAGATCCGCTACCGCCTCGAATCATTTCGCACCGCTGAGTTAATGGATCGATTCATGACCGCGCTGGATCGCGAAATTCTCCGCCATACCGGATTCGTCGCACGCATCCGCTGCTTCGGCTACGACACGATCCACCTTCACGCCCGACATTGATCCATGAGCGAACCGCTTCCCTGCTTCCCGTTCCCGTGCCGCCGGATCGGCGATTTCTCGGTCGTCGCGATCAGCGACGGCACGCTGACGGCCGGTCTCGACCTGCTTTCGAACATCGCACTCGACGACGCGACCGACATCATGCACCGGGCGGGCATCCACGCGCCGTCCAGCGTGAACATCAACTGTTACTTGATACGCGGAAACGGCCGCACTGTGCTTGTCGATGCCGGCGCCGGCGGCATCCGGAACTGGGGTGGTCGCCTGATTCCGTCGCTGTCGCGAGCCGGCGTCGATACGCGCGACATCGACACGATCCTGCTGACGCACGCGCATCCCGACCACATCGGCGGCCTGCTCGACGCGAGCGGGCAGCCGGCCTTTCCAGATGCGGAGGTGGTCATTCACGAACGGGAACGCGAGTTCTGGCTGGACGATGAATCGTACGATCGCGCGAACGATCGGGCTCGCGTCAACTTCCGGATCGCGCGGCACACTTTCGACGTCTATCGGGCGAAGCTGCGTACCGTCGAAGCAGGCGTCGTGCTGCCCGGCATCGCAGCCGTGCCGCTGCCGGGGCATACGCCCGGCCACACGGGTTATCGCATCGAATCGCGTGGCGAGCGCCTGCTGATCTGGGGCGATCTCGTGCATTTCGCGCCGATTCAGGTTGCACGCCCGGACGTCTCGATCGCGTTCGATCACGATCCGTCGCAGGCATTTGCGACGCGCGCGGCGGCACTCGCCGAGGCTGCTTCGGACAACCTGCTGATTGCGGGAATGCACCTCGCCGAAACCGGCTTCGCACGCATCGCGCGAACGAACGGCGAAACAGGTGGCGTGTATGCGATCACCGGGACGGACTGAGCGAAACGGAACAACTGGCACGCCATCGCGCCACACGACGATCGAATCGGCCACGCATCAAACGGCGTCGGCGTGCAGCCGGATGAGCATGCGCCGATACGACACGGGCGCCGGTAACCGGCGCCCGCTCCGTCGCTGCCCGGTCGTCCGGTTCAGCGCCAATTCGCCTCGTAGAAGCGCACATAGCCGCTGCGCAGCGTCACGCATTGCGCGCGCGTCTCCGACAGCAGGCGCCGCGCGGCCGCCTCGATGCGATCGCGGTGCTGATCGAATGCGCCGACCATGTCCTCGAAGCGCGGCGATGCCGCGCCGAAGTGGTCTTCCAGCGCCTCGGCGGTGATCTGACATTGGACGCGCTCGCCATTGACCAGCGCCGTGAACCCAAGCATCAGGTCGCGCCCCGAATATTCAGGCTTCTCGTTCGTGAAATGGATCTGCATGAAGCCGCCTCGACCGGTAGAAAACGAATGACCGCGTGCGTCGTCCGCCACCGGCCGGACGAAATGTACGCGGGCTCGCCAGCGAAAGCACCGTCCGCGGGGTATGGCGCGGACAATGCATGCCGGTTGCTTTCCACTTTAGACGGTTTCGCGCAGGAGACAAATTTTCCGGCGTGCGTCGTTCCGACGCGCATTTCATCAGATCAGCGCGGCTTCCGGCACCGTTTCGGAAACGGGCATCAGTGCGGATCGGTGGGCCAGACGTTGAGCGCGATCGCGGCCGTCGTGACGCCCACCGCAATCGCGGCCGCCCCGTATCGCACCGCATCGGTCAGGTCGAACAGCAACCCGTGGATCGCCACGGCAATGCCGCCCAGCATGATGAAGGTGGCGATGGCCGCCAGCACGACTCTCAGTTCCGTCCGAACCATGATGCGTCTCCCGAACGGATGCATGTCGCGTCGCATGCATGTTGCAATGCGGAACACGGCGCGTGCGTGTTCCATTTCCATCATTGCATGCGGCCATTTAAAAGCAAGTGGATTTTGTTCGCAGTCGCATATCGCACGTGGCGCTTGTATGATGATGCGTACCCGGATGGTCGGCCTTCGCGCCCGATGGTGCGCCGCAAGCGAAACGTGGATTCCGCAGACGGTTTCGATATGGCTTCGGCAAGTACCGCGGCACAGGAGTGGCCGATCGAGGAGCATGGGGCCCAAGTAAGCGCTGAAGCACTAACCGGGACCGACCGCGAAGCATGGGGTCCCAGTAAGCGCTGAAGCGCTAACTGGGACCGACAGGAGACAAGTCATGCCGCAACCCTTCGTGCTGCCCGCCGCCGCGGGTCGCACCGACCTGCTCGCGCAGGCGCATGCGCGTTCGACCGCGGTCGGCCTGCGCGCGCACGAGCGCCCCGATTTCTCGGCGCTGTCGCGCACCGCGCTGCGCGAACTGCTCGACACGAATCACGCACTGTTCTCGCACGCCCGCCCGGTGATGGAGAACCTCCACGCGCAAATCGCCGATACGCAAAGCCTCGTGCTGCTGACCGACGCCGACGGCGTGATCCTGCACAGCATCGGCGACGCGGACTTCATCGAGAAAGCCAACCGCGTCGCGCTGTGCACCGGCGTGTCGTGGGCCGAAGGCGCGCGCGGCACCAATGCGATCGGCACCGCGCTCGCATCGGGCCAGGCCGTCGCGGTACATGGCGCCGAACATTTCCTGCGCGCCAATCACATCCTCACCTGCTCATGCGCGCCGATCTTCGATCCGTTCGGCCGCACGCTCGGCACGCTCGACGTCAGCGGCGACCCGCGCGGCTCGAGCCCGCATACGCTCGCGCTCGTGCGGATGTCCGCGCAACTGATCGAGAACCACCTGTTCGCGAACCAGTGTGCGGAAGCGTTGCGGCTGCGCTTTCACGCGCACGAGGATTGCGTCGACTCGCTGTTTGCGGGGCTCGTCGCGTTCGGCCCCGACGGCGGGCTGATCGCCGCGAACCGCAGCGCACAATTCCAGCTCGGCGCGCCGTTCGATGCATTGCAGCATCAAGGCTGCGACGCGCTGTTCGGCATGCGCTTCGGCCAGCTCGCGCAGCAGGCGGCGCGCGCGCCCGGCGCGACGTTCCGACTCACGCTGTCGACCGGCGTACGCGTACTCGCGCGCTGCGAATTCGCGGAAGCGCAGCGCGCGACCGTCGCCGTCACGCCGCCCGCACCGGCCGCGCGCGTGCGCGCGCCGGACCCCGACGCGATCACGTTCGCGACGCTCGACACCGGCGACGCGCGCATGGCCGCCGTGCTCGAACGCGTCGCGAAGATCCGCGGGCGCGACCTGCCGCTGCTGATCCTCGGCCAGACCGGCACCGGCAAGGAATGGCTCGCCCGCGCGCTGCACCAGGCGTCGCCGCGCGCGGACGGCCCGTTCGTCGCGGTCAACTGCGCGGCACTGCCCGATTCGCTGATCGAGGCCGAACTGTTCGGCTATGAGGACGGTGCGTTCACGGGCGCGCGCAAGCGCGGCAGCCCCGGCAAGATCGCGCAGGCCGACGGCGGCACGCTGTTTCTCGACGAAATCGGCGACATGCCGCTCGCTCAGCAGGTCAGGCTGATGCGCGTGCTCCAGGAACGCGCGGTGATGCCGCTCGGCGGCGCGCGCGCGGTGCCGGTCGACGTGCGCGTGGTCTGCGCGACCCATCGCGACCTGCGCGCGATGATCGCCGAAGGCACGTTCCGCGAAGACCTGTTCTACCGGATCAACGGGCTCGCGGTCACGCTGCCGGCGCTCGCCGCGCGTACCGACCTGCCCGCGCTCGTCGACCGGATTCTCGCGCGGCTCGCCCGCAGCGAGCCGATGCCGCGCCGCATCGCGGCCCACGTGCTCGACGCGTTCACGCGCCACCGCTGGCCCGGCAACCTGCGGCAGATGACCAACGTGCTGCGCACGGCCGGCATGCTCGCCGAAGACGAAGCCGAAATCACGCTCGCGCATTTGCCCGACGATTTCTGGCTCGACTGTGACGACACGACGGCGGCACCCGCTGCGGCGGCCGCGACCGCACCGGCCGAGCCGCGCGAAGGAACGACGCTGCAAAGCCATCAGGCCGCGGTGATCGACGCGGTGCTCGCGCGGCACGGCGGCAACGTGTCGGCGGCCGCGCGCGAGCTCGGCCTCGCGCGCAATACCGTGTACCGGTACCTGCGCCGGCACTGATAGCCGCGGCCGGCGGGCGCCGGCCGCACGCGGCTTCGGGTATGCTTGGCGCGTTGCCGCCGATCCACCGCCCGCTTCCCATGACCACCCCGGAACACCCTCCCCTCGTGCGCATCGAGCCGCTCGGCACGACCTTCGATGCGCCCGATTCGCTGACGCTGCTCGAGGCAGCCGCATTCGCGCGCGTGTCGCTGCCGCGCTCGTGCCGCAACGGCACGTGCCGAAGCTGCCTTTGCCGGATCGTCAGCGGCAGCGTACGCTATACGATCGAATGGCCGGGGTTGAGCCGCGAGGAAAAGGCCGACGGCTATACGCTGCCATGCGTGGCCGTCGCGACGTCGGACCTCGTGCTCGACGTGCCCGACGCGGTCATGCTCGACTAGATGCGGCGCACGGTCGCGCGCGCCGTCCTGCAACGATTGATCCTGCATGGAGAACGTGATGACCCAGCAAACCGATCGCATCGAAAAGCAGACCCTGCTCGCGGCATCGCCCGACCGCGCCTGGGAAGCCGTCAGCAATTCCGGAGAATTCGGCCACTGGTTCGGTGTCACGTTCGACGGGCCGTTCGCGGCCGACCAGCCGCTGTTCGGCCGCATCACGCCGACGCGCGTCGACGACGACATCGCCAAGACACAGGAGCCCTATGCGGGCACTGTGTTCGAAATCGTCGTCGATCGCATCGAGCCGAAGCAACTGTTCTCGTTTCGCTGGCATCCGTTCGCGATCGATCCGAACTTCGATTACACGTCCGAGCCGATGACGCTCGTCACGTTCACGCTCGCCCCACAGGCCGGCGGCACGCTGCTGACGGTCACCGAAACGGGTTTCGGCCAGTTGATCGAAGCGCGTCGCGCGAAGGCGCGCGAGATGAACGATCAGGGCTGGGCCGCGCAGATGATGCTGATCACGAAATATCTGGCGAAGCACGCATAACGCGCCGCGATGCCGCACGCCGCTGCCGACATGCGAATCGACGTGCGTGGCATAATCCGCTCCATCGTCGCCCATACGCCGCCGCGCATCGCATGCTGAGTCGTCGTCTCCGGAAGATCGGCAGTCTGATCGGGATGCTCGCCATCCTGATGACGGCGCTCGCGCCGGCGATCTCGCAGGCACTGACGACGCAAGGCCGTGTCGATGCATTGCTGGCCGGCTACTGTACGGCCGCGCCGGCCACCGGCGACCGCTCAGCCGATTCGTCGTCGAAGAGCCTGCAGGCCCACCTCCAGGCATGCGGCTACTGCAGCCTGCTTGCCCATACGCCCGCGCTACCCGCGCCCGAACAGACGTTCGCGGCCAACGTGCGCGTCATCCAGCACCGCGAAGCGACCCGCTTCGACAGCCTGCGCCGCGCGCTGCCGCTCACGGCCGCGCAGCCGCGCGCCCCTCCGTTCGCGTCCTGAACCGTCGTCGTCACGCGTGATGCCGTAGCGCATCGCGCGGTCCGCGCGCGCCACCGGCGTGCGTGACGTGTCACGTTTCGAAGGACGATCATGTGTCACCGTGTTGCGCGCGGCGTTGTGCCGTGCGTGCGGTTGGCCGCTTCCGGTTCGTACTGTCGCGCCGACCGCAGCCGGCATCGGTGCCGCTGCGATGCCGCTCGCGCATCCGTCCGTCGAATCCGTGTGTGTCCATCCGATTCGCCACTCGCACAACCAGCCATGAAAACCTTCCCTTTCGTTCGCGGCGCACTCGCCGCACTCGGCTTCGTCGTCATCCAGGCCGCGCAGGCCCACGCGCTCCCGAAAACACAGGAACCGGCCGCCGGCGCCACGCTTTCGAGCGCACCGCACGCGGTCACGATCGATTTCAGCGAAGCGCTCGAGCCTGCCTTCAGCTCGATCGCCGTCACCGACAGCAACGGGCAGTCGGTCGCCGACGGGAAATCGGCCGTCGACACCGGCAACCGGAAACGGATGCACGTCGCGCTGGCCAGCCTGACGGCCGGCACGTACACGGTCGCGTGGATCGCGGTAGCCAGCGACGGCCATCGCACGAACGGCCGCTACACGTTCACGCTGAAGTGATACACGCGATGCGCATCGGCATGCCGCGCCGATCGCACGGCCGTCGATGCCTCACGCGGCACCCCCGATAAGGAGAACAAACAATGAAACGCTCGATTCCGACCGGCCTGCTCTTCGCGCTGCTGGCGCTGCAAGCCCCCGCCACATTCGCCGCACCGGCCGTGCAGGCCGACAACTGCTGGATCCGTGCGATGCCGGCGACGGTGCCGTCGTCCGGTTACTTCACGCTGAAGAACGACGGCGATGCACCCGCCAGGCTGACAGGCATCGACACCCCCGCGTACGGGATGGCGATGGTGCATGAAACGCAGACGAACGGCAGCACCGCGAAGATGGTTCACGTCGACGCGGTCGAGGTGCCCGCGCACGGCGCCGTGACGTTCAAGCCGAAAAGCTATCACGTGATGCTCGAGCAACCGCGCCAACCCGTCGCGCCCGGCGCGAAGATACCGTTCCGGCTGCATTTCGCAGACGGCTCGACGGTGTCCGTGACCTGCGACGCGAAGGCACCGGCGTACGCCGGCCAGTAATCAGCAAGGTTGCACACGCAACTACAGATGGAGACGAACATGAAAAACCGCCAGCCGCTGGCCGACCTGATCGTCCGCTACCGGACGCCGCTGAATGTCGCCGTGCTGATCGCCTGCGGGTTGTGGGCCGCGTGGATTGCGTGGATGACGCGTCCGGCTGCGATCGATACGCCGCTGTCGATCCCCGCATACTGCATGCGCGACGCGCGCTGACGCACCGCGCCGGTTCCGGCGAATGCTTGCGCCATTTTGGCGTGGCATCATCGCTTCACCCCTCCCGCCGGATCCGCCTCCCGGAGCGACGCATGTCCATTCAGACCTGGATGCTGTTTGCCGCAGCCTATCTCGCCACGACGCTGTCGCCGGGGCCAAACGTGCTGCTCGTCATCCGCAATACCGTGCGCTACGGCACGCACGGCACCGCCGCGACGATCGCGGGCAACCTCGTCGCGCAGGGCGTGGTCGTGCTGCTGGTCGCGCTCGGCGTCGGCGCGGTGCTCGCCGCGATGCCGCCGCTGTTCGTCGCGATGAAGGTCGTGGGCGCCGCGTACCTGATGGTTCTGGGCGTCCGGCAACTGCGCGGCGACCGCAAGGCCGCCGCTTCGACCGGCACAGCGGAGATCGCCGTGCCCGAGCGGGGGAAGCTGTTCCGCGAAGCACTGTTCGTGTCGGGCAGCAATCCGAAGACGATGATCTTCCTGTCGGCGTTCATGCCGCAGTTCATCGTGCACGACCGCCCGCTCGCGCTGCAGTTCGTCGTGATGTACGTGACGATCGCGTGCACCGTCGTGGTCGTTCACAGCATCTATTCGGCCGGCGTGCGCCGGTTCCATCGCGGCTTCGGCATGAGCCGCGCGGTGCGCGCGCTCAAGCGCGCCAGCGGGCTGCTGTTCGTCGGGCTCGGGATCAAGCTGCTGACTGCACGGCAGGTTTAACAAGCGCACGCACGCCGGGCAACGGACGGCTCGGCGGGCAGCCCGTCCCCGTCAGACCTTCCACGCGGCCAGCGCGGCGACAATCCCGTCGAACGACGGCCGGGTATCGATGTCCTCGCTCACGCAAGCCGCAGCGAGCGCTTCCAGGTCACTCGCCTCGCCCCATGTGCGCGGCGCGCAATGCGCAAGCAGTTCGCCGAGCAGATGGCCGAACGCACGGACTTCCAGCCGTTCGAGCCGGGCACCGTGCTGCGCGTCGATCGTGTCGTAGAACGATGCCGCACCGAAATCGCCCAGCAGCGCGCCGCCTTCACCGTCGTGCAGGATGTTGTGCGCATACAGGTCGCCATGCATGATGCCGCGCGCGTGCAGATGGCGCGCGGCCGACGCGATGCCGTGCGCGATCCGCACCGCCTCTTCCTGCTCGAATCGTGCGTCGGCCGCATACACGTCGCGCGTGCAGGTTGCGAAGCTCGGCGGCCCGGCCAGGTTCGCGAGCGCAGGGTCGACCAGTTCCATCACGAGGCCGTGCGTGCCGTCCGGATGACCGCGCACCTTGCCGATCACCGGAATCACGTTCGGATGGCGGCCGGCGTGCAGGCACGCGGCCATTTCACAATCGGGCAGCCCGTCGCTCGTCACCGCGCCCTTGAACAGCTTGACCGCGACCGCTCGCGGCGCATGACCGTCCGCACGCCATTGCGCGCGGTAAATGACGCCCGACGCGCCTTCGCCCAGCTTCTGGTCGCACGAGAGCGACGCCCAGTCGACGTCCGCGACCTCCGGCCCGGCCGACGCCACGGCTTCCTGTGCGGCGCTGAACGGATTGCCGGAGTATGCGAGCCACGCAAGGCGCGGCAGGCGCGGCAACCAGTCGGGCAGTTCGTCCAGCCGGTTCGCCGACAGGCGCACCAGTTCGAGCGCACGGCACGCGGCCATTTCGGCAGGCAGCGCGCGCAGCCGGTTGCCCGCGAGCATCAGCTTCTGCAATCGCGAGCAGTCGCCGATCTCGGCGGGCAATGCGTCGATTTCGTTGTCGGTGAGGATCAGCCAGCGCAGCGCGCGCGGCAGCGATCCGCGCGGCACCGTGCGGATCCGGTTCGCCTTGAAGCCGATCATGTCGAGCTGCTCACACGCGCCGAGCACCTCGGGGAAGGCGGTGAAGCGGTTGCCGGACGCGAACAGGATGCGCAGGCGGTGCAGCCGTGACAGGTCGTCCGGCAGCGCTGCGAGCGCATTGCCGGACAGGTCGAGCACTTCGAGCGTGTCGGCGAGATCGAAAATCTCGCGCGGAAATTCGGTCAGCCCGCACGCGAGCTTGAGTTGCCGGGCGCCTGACAGTTGCCCGGCCTGCAGTTGTTCGAGAGTGGTGGTCACTGGGAGAAAGCGGGTTGCGGTTGCGATGATCGTCGGACCGATCGAACGGATTCTACCGGGATCGCTCTCACACACACCGCAACCGTGTCATACCCCCTTCACAAAAGCGCAATGTGACGCTAGAATTGCGCCCCTTGCAGTGCAGTGCCGACGTGGTGAAATTGGTAGACACGCTATCTTGAGGGGGTAGTGGCGAAAGCTGTGCGAGTTCGAGTCTCGCCGTCGGCACCAGATGCGGTTTCTCCGCATTTCGAGATCGTGAGTCCTCGTCTTTGAGGCGGCACCGAGCCAAGACTCTGAAGATCAAAGACAGGTAACCGGCGTTACATCAGGCACTTCCGATCGACTGGCTGGACGACGCGCTGGGCGCAATTCTCCACTGAACATTCAGCCGCGCTCCAGACAGCAATCTCCATGATCAGCGGGAAGCCAATGGTTGGTGCCCCGTCGCCACCAACACGGCATTGATATCATCGCGCGCGCTGACAATGCGACCGCGTACCTTGCAATCCGATTGCACAGGCTTTGCGCCAACAGTAAATCCTACGCCACTCAGTTTGGTCGCCACCCATTGCGGGCCACGCTTTTCCAGCGCGAACGTCATGATCCCTGCCTGGTCGTCCGTCATCTCCAAATCGCCATCCTTATCCGCCAATGCGGCACATAAGAATGCGGCATCGTGGTCTTTGGCCAGGTCGACCACGAAATAGCGATAGTCCTTCAGGTCCGAATCGTTGTCGTTCAACCGGTGAACGGCCGCCAGTATCTGGGCACGGTCAGGGTCACTCTTGTCCAGATCACGGGCACATGCCACGTTGATCAATGTAACGGTGAAGATCAGTGCGCATACTGCGAATTTAAGCGACTTCAGCATGAACAATCCTTTTGACCGTGCCGCAGAGGCAACAAACTTACCCTAAGCTCGAAATCAGCGCGCATCCACACGTAGCACGGTGACCCTGCCGCGCTACCCATACACCGCGATCGGTTATTTTGGCATCGCCTTCCAGAATCACGTTCGGATTCACGTCGGGATGCTGGGGACACTTCACTAAGTCCCCCTTGCGCGCCACACGCCGCCCGCCGTAGCGCATGGTCTCCGAGGCAGTAATAACCTCGCCCCCGTGGTCAGTGGTGTCGCCGAGTCGAATCAGATCAATCATGGAGTTTCCCTCATTCGGCAATCACCGGCTGCCTGAACGGAATCAACGAGATTTTCACGCGTCAGGGCAAGTTGAATACCTGACTGCAACGCAGCTTTACTCCGTTGTCGATCGTCAGATCGAAGTACGGCTTGCGATCGAAATGCTTTTCGTCCGCATCGGGATCGGGGATATCTCGAAACCGCTCGAAAACGAGCATCTTGCCGCTCTGTAGCCGTATCGACATGAGCTTCATCGACTGATCGAATTGCGGCGTTCCCCATGACGAATCAATCGGCTTCCCCTCGCCTCTAGAGAGGTAGATCGACAGGACATTGCCCCACTCCTGGCGGGGAACCACCTTCATCTGATCGGAATCCGCCTGCGGCACGCCAACATTGACGGAAAGCTTCTTCCCGCCCTTTGCCGTACAGACGAACTCCTGATTGCCGCCGAACCGCTGCTGAAACGCGACGAACGGATCGGAGTTGCCCTGATCAGCCAGGGCTGTCGCCCCCCAGCAAGAAAGCACTGCGCCGGAAACCAAAAACCAAGCCTTCCATTTCATTTGACCCAGACTCCTGTCACCTTTCGGCCCTTTCCGATCAACGTGGGCTTCTCGCCCTTGCGCATCACTCTGCTATTCGGACTGATGTAATCGCTCGCAAATAGAGGTCCGGGCAATACGACCTCTGCATGACCATGGGTCGATCCATCGGTCGTACCGTAAACGATCACCGCACCCTCGGGGGCATCATAGGGGCTCGCGATGTGATAAGACGGATCGGAAAGAATGTTTTTAAATCCTGCCTTTTCAAGATCGATGCCGGCATCTTTGGCTTCGACCTGAGGCGGATACGAATCGACCATACCGGAAGCCATTAGCGCGATTTTCACATACTTCCAGCACTCCATCGTCGACACGCCGGGAGCTTTGGCAACGCTGTAGATCGGCTGCCCCAACTTCGCCTTGTTTACCGCGGCAGGCCCACTGAAATTGGCCTTACGCTTACCGTACTTTGCGTCTCTACGCAAAATCTCGAACATCTTCTGCTTGGGATCGCCGTCCGGCGGCGAATCGTCGGACGCCTGCGCGACGGCAACAGGGTGACCGTTGTCGTTGCGGGTCACTTTCGCTTGCTGCGATGCCTGAGAAGATTTATCCGCTTGCTCTGCCGACGAGGCCGCTGCCGGTGACGCAGGTGCAGACGATGCTGCGGTTGAAGATGGCCTTGCCGCCGGCGAGATGGGCGCCGAAGTTGCCGCCGTTGCAGAGGGGGCTACCGAGGACGCTGCTCCCGATGCCGTGCCGTTCGACGGCAGCTTGATTTGCTGCCCGGGCGTAATCAAGTTGCCGTCCAGCCCGGGATTAACGCGCCGGAGCTCGGCAACACTCGTCCCATGCTGGTGTGCGATTTTCCACAGCGAATCGCCATGCTTGACCATATACGCGCCCAGCTTGCTATTCCGGCGGTGATCCCCCGGGGACCCGGGATGTGCATTTGTCCGCGCTTCGACTTTGCTATGCGGACTGGTCAGCGTCAACGTGGCAAACGAGCCGGAAATCGAACCCGTCCACGCCCGTTCGAGATTCGCTTCCACCTCCTTCACCCAGACTTCCAGTGTCTCAGTGAATGGAACGTTCTTGACAGGTTGACTGATTTTTCCAGAAGCGTCGCTACGACCCTCCTGCAACACCTTCCCGCCGGACTTCACCTGATAATGCACGCCGGAAATCGGCTGCTTTTTCTTGTTGACGAATTGAACACCCAACGCGCCCGAGCAGCAGCCGAGGTCGTAATCGCCGAACTTGTCGATATAGTCCGAAACCGTAGTGCCGTTCGCGTCCGCCGGATCATCGGCCCCGTTCGATTCCAGAAATTTCATCACGCCGGGATGCTTGGCCGTTCCGAAACCCTTGAGGTGAGCTGCGCCGACAATACCGGAATGCGTGATCGTTATTCCGGCAATGACCTTGCCCTCGTATTGGTCCGCACCTTGTCGACGAGCCCGCGAACAAAGCAGCCTGACCCACGATACAGCCGCCACGTCCTGTTCGTCCGGAGAGCTTCTGAAATCCTCCAGGCTGTGGATTCCATCCTTTCCGGTCCATGTCCCTTTCCATTGATACTGGAACTTCGTATGGTGGTGCGGCAACTGGATGATGGGAGACGAACCGTCCGACACGTAATAGCCAAGGTCACTCAATGCGGACTCGCCAAACTGATACTTGCCGACGTATCCGTACTTGTTGATGACCTGGTAGTTCCCGCCACCTTCGCTCTGAAATAGTGCGCCAAGGAACTCCTTGATTCCACCCTTGCTCATGGTTCACTTCTTCTTGCAAAAAATTCGAGCGTCATCCGCATCGATCTTGATCGGATATTGCGTCTCGATGAGCGCCTTTTCTGCGTCGCTCGGATTCCCTAGCCATTGCGGCACGCAGCGATACAGCAAGCGCCCGGCGGTGCGATGGGACTGTTCGTCGTAAAGCATCGCGACATTCGTGACGTTGCACTGATTCGCCTGGCAAACGTGGTAGAGCCACTCGCGAGACTCGCCCATCTTCCAAAGCGATCCTTCCGTCGCCGGACCGCTCAGCAGGCGCTTCCGAAGCATTTGCACATCCAGGCCGGACAGGTTCAGAAAATGATCGAACGCGGTCGACACTGTCCGCCCGGTCACGGATCCGGCCTGATCTCCATCCGGATCCACGAGGTTGAAGATCTCCGTTTTATATCCCGAGCTTGCCGGCGTGACATTTTCCGCGGCGGGCGCCTGACTCTGGGCCTTACAGCCGAATGCCACCGAGCAGAACAACAACATCCAGAAAAACCTGGATCGAGCCTGATACGAACGAACTCCGGAGAATCCCTTCAATCTCATTTTTTTAGTGTGCCCTTGCGTCATCCCTGCACTCCATCTCCGTCAGAAAACAGATCATCGTGGACGGTATCCAGATGATGAGTCCAATCGCCATGTCGTATGCTGACATGAACAGCCTCTTCCTTCTCCGTGAAGACTCTGCCGGTCATGCCATCCTGATCGAGCGTTCCGTAATAGTGCGAATCCTCACCGACCTTGATCGTGTACGGCGCATTCCCGAGTATTTCTCCGTCCGCGAGTGCTCCCGACAGATCGAATCGCAAGCTATACGGCCCGGCACTCTGAGGTATCGGCATCGGCGGCAACGGCATGCGTACCGAGTCCGGTCCCGGCACATCCCAGCTTGCGGCCCGCTCCAGAATCGTTCCCGGCGAGCCATTGACGATCCCGCTGCCATTGATCTGGATGTACGACCCGCCCGCGCCAATCCAGACTTCCTTTGCCGCTGAGATAACCACCTTTCCATCGGTGCTGCTGATCGTGAGGTCCTTCAGGGCGGCGAACGCCATCTGGTCGCCCTGTGCCTGAATCTCGACCTTGCCCTTCGCAGCGAACAGCTTCATCCCCGCGTTCTGCACGAACAGGCTGATCTTCTCCGCGACGCTCGCCACAAGCGACTTTCCGCTGGCGATGAACATGCCCTGCCCGCTGACCAGATTGGTCTGCTGGTCGCTCGAAACATGCACTGATTGCTGCGTGGACAACGCAACGCCGGACGGACTGGCGAGCAGCATGACGGGGGTCTGGAATGCGTTGGCGTTGCCGGCACCGCCTCCCCCCGTTCTGCCGCCCGACTGCGTGCCCTGTGCGCTGCCTTGCGTTGCATTGGTAAAAGCCTTCAACGCTGCGTGCCCGTCCGCGAGACTTTCTGCCTGATGCGCCTGACTCGCCTGCGACATTGCTTCGATCATGCTTTCAGCTCCGACGAGTTGCTGCTGCGCTTCGCGCACGTCGAGTTGCTGACTGTTCGCCTGTTTCGGATGCGTCGTGACGTACAACCCTCGTGCGGCACGCACGGCACCGTACGAATCCGTTTTCAGGTCGAATCCCGAACCGAGATACGAGCCGCGCGCATTGCCGCTCTGGTCGATCAGGTATCCCAGGTGCAGCAAACTGTTGCCATTGCTGCTGAACAGCCTGGCGCGATTCTGTCCCGTCGCATCGTCCAGAACCATTTCGTTATAACCGGCCCCCGAATACTCCTTCGACCGGTAACCCGACAGGATGCCGTTGCTATGCCACTGCGGTTGAACGTTCCCGTTGTAAACGCGATGCAGCACGATGGGCCTGTCACAGTCCCCGCCGACATAACCAACCAGCACTTCTTCACCGACTCGCGGAACGTGAACACTCCCGTATCCGCCGCCCGTATCCGATTGCGCGACTCTCACCCAGCACGACGCGCTCGCGTCTCCCGAGTTTTGCCGGTCCCATACGAACATGACCTTGACCCGGTTCAATGCGTCCGTGTATACCTCTTCGCCCTGTGGCCCGACAACGATTGCCGTCTCCAGCTCCATCGCCGGCTTCTTGTGCTCGAACGGGCTCCGATACGGGACCGTCACACGCTGCGCCTCGACTTCGACCCGATAAAAGCCGGCTGAACCGTCATCATGAGTGACGACTCCACCCGCTTGCCCCAGCTTGGCCTGCGCGAGTTCGCCCTGCAGGCTGTATGGAAAGGTCGCTTCATGATTCGATAGTGGCAAGTTGTTCTCGATATACCGATGCACCTTGATCGCGGCGAATTCGCGCTGACCGACCGGGTCGCGGTCGTGTTCCGGATGCCCCGTTAACACAAATCGGCAACCGGCATCGATAGCCCGAACACCCCCCACGCCGGAAAATCGCTTCGCTCGCGACTCCCATTCCTCCAAGTGAATCTTTGAGAGATGCTCCCCTCGATTCCGATCCAAATACGTATAGGCACCCGTGTATTCGTAGACTTCTGCCTGATCCGGCAAACTCCCTTGGCCGGACATCGTCGGTAGCGTGGTGCCTTTAGGATTGGCGAGGGATGACGGGGCTTTGTAGTCGAACGTGCGCGTCGTGTGAACAGTACTTTGCAATGTTCGCGAACCCGCCCACTGCGTAAAGGCATCCGTTTCGCCACGTGCTCCCGATCTGGAAAACCCAACTGAATTGGGAAACATCTCATCGAGCGAGTAGACGTCATCGGTCACGACAAGCCTATGCGACTTCCCGTCGTTGTCCTGGCGCCAGAAACCGAACAGCCCTTCCTCCTCCAGCAATCGATGGACAAAATTCCAATCGGTCTCACTCTGGCGACAGTACGAACGCGGAGGTAATGGCTTCAGCAAAGCAAACTCGAATTGCCCGCGAGCTTGCGGATGCGCATTAAATACGTCCGTGATGATGGCGTCGACACTCTCGTCCTGCCAGTACCGCATATCGCTACGAAACTTGAGGAAATGCATCCACGAAGCGAAAGTCAATTGATAACTTGAAAGGCCGCCGTCAGCGCCAAGTCTGCGAGCTGTATGAATGTAGCCGTTGAGTGGCCGATAGGACTTGTTCGCTTGCTGAATCCAAAGCGTCATCGGTTGGGCGATCAGCGTTTTGAGCTCGATGTCGCCTGCGGTGGATACCATATCGAGCGTGACACTGAAGTCACGGCCGAGCTCGGAATAGGTCACGGCTCGTCGTGGTACGAGCGCGTTCTCCGGCAACGCCGGGATACTCGCCTTGAGCAGGCGGTCTTGTTGGATCAGGCCGCCACGAATCGCCTGAACCACTTCGGTCATGTTCATTCGCTATCCATCTTCTTGTTCTTTGCAGGCCCGCAGCGGCCTGCACTCTCACGGGAACGGCTCCCCGTTACGCCGCCGCAATTTTAGTGGCAACGACAAGTCGCGAGAATGTACATTAATCCTGAAAACAACAAAATGGCCTAACAAAAATTAATACACGACTCTCGAAAGAAGCGCGCTCACCCTCGACACCGTAAAAATTCCAACTTCCAAACACATTTCTTTCTATTTCATTCAATAAAATACCAAAATTAATAGAATTGTAATTAATTGAGGCTGGATTAGGCCATTGCAATCATCGATGGCGTCGAAGTCATCAGAAACCAACCCGTGGTTCCTCGCGACCGAGCAAAGTGTCCCTCAACGACGTCGATCGACTCTCTACCGCCGAGGCCGCTTCCAGTAGGCGTGGTACGCGGCAACGATGTTCCATTCACTATTCAGTGGGGACCCACTGTGCACCACGTCGCCGACCTGTATGCTCGCGAAGTCGCAGCCAACGCCAGTCACGCAGCAATCGTTGACTCGTCATCCGCTCAGCTCGGCCAACTGAACGGCAGACGGCTAATCCAGCTCGTAATATCGTACGTCAATGCGATTCAAGTCAAAATTTCCAAGACATCATTAATCTCGCGACTATTCCAGCAACAAATTGTGCAGCCTTCTTCGTGATTTATCAGCCCGCTGTGAAGGATCGATATCTCCAGTTTCATCGAACAATTCTCGCACAGTTCATTCAGGCGGATTGTGAGCCTGTTGGCACACACCCATTAAGATGACTTAATGCTTACGACGTTGAATTTTTTTAAACGTGGATGCCAACGTGACACCAGATTAAGTTTTAGAGCGTTTCACGGCATTTCCAAAGAACCGTCGGCAGCGCAAAGCTTCGCGGTTTTTTATTTTGACCCAATCCCCCGGGCACCCCGCTACGCCAGCAACAGAAAATTGCGAACGACCGCCGACGGCTCGTCGCATCGCGACGCAATGGCCAGCCTTGCACGAAGCGCATTACCCGCGAACGGCCGATAGACGACCCCGGCAACCTGCACCTGCGTAATCGCCTTCGGCACGACAGACACGCCCAGCCCGGCCGCGACCAGCGTCACCGCGGACGAAATTTGCGGCGCGGGTTGCGCCATGCGCGGCTCGAATCCGGCGGCATTGCATGCGGCGACGATATCGTCGAACAGCGCGCTGCCGGCCTCCCGCGGCACCTGCACGAACGACTCGTCGGCCAGCTCGGCCAGATCGATGCGCCGACGCTGCGCCAGCCGATGCGCGACGGGCAGCGCGACATACATCGGCTCTTCGTCCCAGTCGGTCACCCGCAACGTCGCGGCGACGCGGCGTTCCGGCCGCACGATCGCGACGTCGAGGCGCCCTGCATCCAGCGCGTCCAGCAGGACGCCCGAGGTCGCTTCCTGCAACGTCAGCTCCGCATCGGGAAACGCCTCCCGAAAGCGGCGAATCAGATCCGACACTTTCGAATTGAACGCCGCCGTCCCGGTGAAGCCGACCCGCAGATGGCCGGTTTCCCCGCGCGCAGCCCGCCTTGCCGCCCGTGCCGCACGCTCGGCATCGTCGAGCACGCGGCGCGCCTCTTCCGCGAAGACCTCGCCCCCCAGCGTCAGCTCGGCACCGCGCGCGGTTCGTTTGAACAGATCCACGCCGAGTTCGCTCTCGAGCGCCTTGATCTGCTGGCTCAACGGCGGCTGCCCGATGCCGAGCGTTTCGGCAGCCTTGGTGAAATTCGACGTGGCCGCCACGGCCAGAAAGTATCGGAGATGCCTGAGTTCCATTCGCTACGCGACCTCACGGTGAGCCAAGCTGACTCGTCAGCCAGTGGTTAAACATATCGCTACGGTTTCTTTCATATATTGGACATATACATGACGGTGCGCAAGAATTCAGGCATTCCATCGCACATCGAGTGCACCCCATGTCCTCCCCTTCGATTTCCCGATCCATGCCCGGAACGCAAAACGCCGCGCCGGACGCGCTGCCTGCCGGCGTTTCCCCGCGCTCGGCCGCGTACAAGCACATCGCGCTGGCGCTCTTCCTCGCCGGCTTTTCCACCTTCTCGCTGCTGTACTGCGTCCAGCCGCTGCTTCCCGCGTTCGCACGGGAGTTCGGGCTGGGCGCGGCGTCGAGTTCGCTATCGCTGTCGCTGTCGACCGGGATGCTGGCGGTCTCCATTTTGTGTGCCGGCGCACTGTCCGAACGCGTCGGACGACGCGGGCTGATGTTCGCGTCGATGACGCTGGCCGCACTGTTCAATGTGCTCGCCGCGCTGTCGCCCAACTGGACCCTGCTGCTGGTCTGGCGCGCGCTCGAAGGTTTCGCGCTGGGCGGCGTCCCGGCGGTCGCAATGGCCTATCTCGCCGAAGAAATCGCGTCCGACGGGCTCGGTTTCTCGATGGGGCTCTATGTCGGCGGGACCGCGTTCGGCGGCATGGTCGGACGGATCGGCATGAGCGCACTGGAAGAACACTTCTCGTGGCGGACGGCGATGCTGACGATCGGCGTCGTCGATCTCGTCGCGGCAGTTGCCTTCGTGATGCTGCTGCCGCAATCGCGACGCTTCGTGAAGCGCACCGATCTGACGCTGCGCCACCATTTGCGGCTGTGGAACGCGCAACTGCGTCACGCCCGGCTGCCGTTCGTGTTCGCGATCGGCTTCCTGGTGATGGGCGCGTTCGTGACGATCTACAACTATGCGGGGTTCCGCCTCACGGCGGCCCCCTTCAACCTGAGCTCGACCGAGTGCGGCCTGATCTTCGGCGCCTACCTGTTCGGGATGGTGTCTTCATCGAGCGCAGGCGCGCTAGCCGACCGCCTCGGACGGGCACCGGTGCTGGTCAGCGGCATTCTCGTATTCGCGGCGGGCCTCGCACTGACGCTGTCGCATTCGCTCGTCGCGATCGTCGTCGGCATCGTGCTCGTCACGATCGGCTTCTTCGTCGCCCATGCGGTCGCGAGCGGCTGGGTCGGCCATCTGGCAGGACCCGCGAAGGGGCACGCCGCATCGCTGTACCTGCTTGCGTACTATCTCGGGTCGAGCGTGCTCGGTTCGGTCGGCGGGTCGTTCTGGCAACACGGCGCGTGGGCGAGCGTCGCCGCGTATGTCGCGGTGCTGCTCGCTCTCGGGCTGCTGGCTGCACGGCGATTGACCCGCGCGTAACAGGCGCGGCGGGCATCCCCGCGTTTTCCGGTCAATCGCCGCGTGCTGTATGGCGCCGCCGATTCCGAACCGGTCAACGTATATCAGGAAATCGAACTAAATCTGCCGGGCATGTGGGTGAAGAACCGGGTGCGCGATGCCGCTGCGGATGCACATGGCCGCGCGCAGGTGTCGGCTTCGTCGATGGTCGGCTGATTCGAAGCCGCGACAAACGGTGGCGCAACGGTCACGTGCGTCGTCCGCACCGCCGCGCGTTGCCCATCACAACAATGGCAGCGTCAGCCGGATATGCTCGGCGAACGCCGCCGTCAGATGCGAAGGTCGTTTCCGGTCGAACTTCAGCGTAATGCCCACGGCCGGCAACGGCGGCAACCGCGGATCGCCGTTGACGATCGCCAGGTCGGCCGGCACCGCCGTCTGCGTCATCACCGCGAACGCCTGCCCCGAGCGCACCAGCGCGATCAGCCCCGCGAGACTGCTGCTCGCATACGCGACGCGATAGTCGCGGCCGGCGCGATTCAACGCTTCGCAAGCCGCGATGTGATCGAGCGTATCGCGGTCGGAAAGCGCGAGCGGCAGCGGGTCGAAATGCGCGGGCTCCAGCCCCGGATAGCCGATCCAGACCAGTTGCTCGCGGCGAATGATGTCGTCGTTCGCCCCGTCGTCCGGCAATGAAATCATCGCGAGATCGACCGCGCGTTTCTCCAGCTGTTCGAGCAGCCGCGGCGTCGGCCCGCATACGATTTCGACGATCGCCTGCGGATGCTGGCTCGAAAACTGCCGCAGCAGCGACGGCAGAAACACCTCCGCGTAATCGTCCGGGCACCCGAACCGGATGGTCCCCGACAGCCCCGTGCCGCACAGGTCGGCCATCGCCTCGTCGTGCAGCCGCAGGATGCGCTGCGCATGCACGAGCAGCCGCTCGCCCGGGTGGGTCAGCACGACGCCGCGGCCGGTGCGCTGAAACAGCGGCTGGTCGACGATATCCTCGAGCCGCTTCATCTGCTGGCTGAGCGCGGACTGGGTCCGGCCGACGCGCACGGCCGCGCGGCTGAGCGCGCGCACTTCGGCGATCACGACGAACGAACGCAGCAGGTCGATTTCGAGCGAGAGTCCCAAGGTATTAGCTCCTTTTCTACCTTGCATAAGAACTATTCGTTTCCATCAAACCAGACGCGCGCCTAGACTGCAAGCGATCCCTGCCCCTTTGCCCGGAGAAGCCCGATGTCCCTGAACGACGACGCAACCTTCTGGCGCAACGCCAGGCAGCACCTGGTCCGCTACGGCGGCACGTTCGAGCCGATGATCATCGAGCGCGCGAAAGGCAGCTTCGTCTACGACGCGGACGGCCGCGCGATTCTCGATTTCACGTCGGGGCAGATGAGCGCGGTGCTCGGCCACTGCCATCCGGAGATCGTCTCCGTCATCGGCGAATACGCGGGCAAGCTCGATCATCTGTTCAGCGGGATGCTGTCGCGGCCGGTCGTCGACCTCGCGACACGCCTCGCCGACATCACGCCCGACGGGCTCGACCGCGCGCTGCTGCTCAGCACCGGCGCGGAATCGAACGAAGCGGCAATCCGGATGGCGAAGCTCGTCACCGGCAAGTACGAGATCGTCGGCTTCGCGCAGTCGTGGCACGGGATGACGGGCGCGGCCGCATCGGCCACGTACAGCGCGGGCCGCAAGGGCGTCGGCCCGGCCGCGGTCGGCTCGTTCGCGATTCCGGCGCCGTTCACGTACCGGCCGCGCTTCGAGCGCGACGGCGCCTACGACTATCTCGCCGAACTCGACTATGCGTTCGACCTGATCGATCGCCAGTCGAGCGGCAATCTCGCCGCATTCATCGCGGAGCCGATCCTCAGTTCGGGCGGGATCATCGAACTGCCGGAAGGCTATATGGCGGCGCTCAAGCGCAAGTGCCAGGAACGCGGGATGCTGCTGATCCTCGACGAGGCGCAGACGGGCGTCGGACGCACCGGCACGATGTTCGCGTGCCAGCGCGACGGCGTGACGCCCGACATCCTGACGCTGTCGAAGACGCTCGGCGCCGGGCTGCCGCTCGCGGCCATCGTGACGTCCGCGGCGATCGAGGAACGCGCGCACGAACTCGGCTACCTGTTCTACACGACGCACGTGTCCGACCCGCTGCCCGCGGCCGTCGGCCTGCGCGTGCTGGACGTCGTGCAGCGCGACGGGCTCGTCGCACGCGCGAACGCGATGGGCGACCGGCTCAGGCGCGGCCTGCTCGACCTGATGGAACGGTTCGACTGCATCGGCGACGTGCGCGGACGCGGGCTGCTGCTCGGCGTCGAGATCGTCAAGGATCGCCGGACGAAAGAGCCGGCGGACGGGCTCGGCGCGAAGATCACGCGTGAGTGCATGAACCTGGGGCTCAGCATGAACATCGTGCAGTTGCCGGGCATGGGCGGCGTGTTCCGGATCGCGCCGCCGCTGACCGTCAGCGACGAAGAGATCGATCTTGGATTATCGCTGCTCGGACAGGCGATCGAACGCGCGCTGTAACGGCACGCGGTAACACCCTTCCCCGCATCGCGCAATCCGTCGCGCCGGTTCGACCGACCGGCGCGACGGATTCCCGATCGATCAGCGCGCTTGCGCCGCCCACGCTTCGGCATCCTCACCTGCCGGAATGTGCATCGGGCTCGACGGATCGGTCGCCGCACGCCACACCGCTTCGGCAACGTCCTGCGCATGAGTGATCGGCCCCGACGCATCGAGCATGCGCGCAACGGCCTTCCCGACGAATTCCGCATAAGCCTCGTGTTCGAAGCCGTGCATGTGCGCACGCGCGTTGTCGCCGAAACGCGTGTCGGGTGCTCGGCCCGGCAGCACGAGATGCGCGCGCACGCCGAACGGTTCGAGTTCGACCGCCATCGATTCGGTGAACGCATTGACCGCCGCCTTGCTGGCGCGATACGCGCCGACCAGCGGCAGCACCTTAAGCGTGACGCTCGACGTGACGTTCACGACCACGCCGGCCCCGCGCCGGCGAAACTGCGGCAGCACGGCCTGCGTGACCGCGATCGTGCCGATCGTGTTGGTCTCGAACAGCGCACGCACCGTGTCGAGCGGCGTGAGCTCGGCCGGCGCGGCCGCGCCGAAGCCCGCATTGTTGACGAGCACGTCGATCGGGCCGGCCGCGTCGATCGCGGCACGGATGCTGTCCGCGTTCGTCACGTCGAGCGCCAGCACGCGCAGGCGTTCCGACGGCGGCAGTACGTCCTCGCGCGGCGTGCGCATCGTCGCGACGACCTGCCAGTCGCGAGCCAGGAAATGGCGGGCAATCTCGAGGCCGAAGCCGGAGGAACAGCCGGTGATCAGTACGGTCTTCATGCGAACTCCTGGGTTGTGTTGGGCACGTGTCCGTACGATAGATGGCCGGATCCGTATTCGCTACAATCGAAAATCCGATTTTCTTTTGCGAGCGTCCGGCGATGATCGACCCGTTGACCGAAGTCGTGACCCTGCTGCAACCGGGCGCGCGGTACTCCAAGTCCGTTCACGGTGCAAGCCCGTGGTCGATCAGCCGCACGGTCGCCGGCGAGCCGTTCTATTGCGCGATCCTCGACGGCGGGTGCCGGATCGCGATCGACGGGCACGCGCCGATCGAGCTGCTGCCCGGCGATTTCGTGCTGATTCCGGCGGCCTACGGCGTCGCGATGTCCAGCCTCGAACCGCCGCCGCCGGGCGTCGAAACCGCGCCGCCGGTCGCACTCGACAACGGCGAATACCGGATCGGCGATCCGGGCAACCCGGTCGACACGCGGATGATGGCCGGCAACTGCAGCTTCGGTTCGCCGGATGCGGCGCTGCTGGTGTCGCTGCTGCCGCAATTCGTGCACGTACGCGGCGAACCGCGGCTGACCATGCTCGTGCAACTGGTGCGCGACGAATCGCGTGCACGGCGGCCTGCGCGCGAGATCGTGCTGGCGCGGCTGCTGGAAGTGCTGCTGATCGAGGCGCTGCGGTTCACGGCCGGCACGAACGCGTCGCCCGGCCTCGTACGCGGACTCGCCGACAATCGACTCGCGGCCGCGATCCGCCGGATGCACGAACGCCCCGCGCATCCGTGGACGGTCGTCGAGCTCGCGAAGGAAGCGGCGCTATCGCGCTCGACCTTCTTCGAACGCTTCAACCGTGCGGTCGGCGTCGCGCCGATGGAATACCTGCTCACGTGGCGGATGGCGCTCGCGAAGGACCTGCTCCGCCGCAACGAAGGCCGTATCGCAGAGATCGCGGGGCGCGTCGGCTACAGTTCCGCGAGCACGTTCAGCGTCGCGTTCACGCGGCATGTCGGCCGGCCGCCGGCGCAGTATGCGCGTGACGAACAGGCAGTGGTGAACGAGGAATGAACCGCGCACGCATGCCACTGCGCATATCGCGATGCGCGCCGGGGTTCCGCCCCGCTTCCCGCGCGATCGCCGAAGGTATGGCCCGTGCCTGCCACCGCCATCACGCGACCTGCGTACACTACCGGTCACGCAACGACGACGCGCGAGGCATCCGATGACGACAACGGCAAAGGACATCGGCACGACCGACCACTGGCTCGTCGCGCGCCGCGATCAGGAAACCGGCATCGAAAGCCTGCATGCGCATTTCAACGGCCATGCATACGACGCGCACGATCACGACGACATGCTGGTCGGCTTCACCGAACAGGGCGTGCAGCAGTTCCAGTGCCACCGGTCGCTGCATACGAGCGTGCCGGGCCGCGCGATCCTGATCGAGCCGGGTGCGATGCACGACGGCCATGCGCCCGAAGCGGGCGGCTTCACCTACGGGATGCTGTACCTGCCGCAAGCATGGGTCGAGCGCGCGGCGCGCCGGCTGGATTTGCCGGGCCTCGGCGGTGTCGAAGCCGCGTTCGGCCATACGCTCGTCGACGACCGCAGCCTCGTCGATGCGATCCGGCAGGCGTTTTTCGCGATCCACGGCAATGAAGGCAGGCTCGCGCGCGACCAGACGCTCGACCGCCTGCTGACGCGGCTCGGCGGCGAACTGCGCGGCCCGCTCGTGCTGGAAAGCGGCGTCGTGCCGCCCGCGATCGCGCGCGTGCGCGATCTGCTGCACGCGCAGATGGACGGCAACCTCGGGCTCGACGAACTCGCCAGCGTCGCCGGGATCGACCGGTTCCGGCTGACCAGGCTGTTCCAGCGCGCGTTCGGCACGTCGCCGCACGCGTATCTGGTGCGCTTGCGGCTGCGCGCCGCGCGCCGATTGCTGGCGGCCGGCCGCACGCCCGCTCAGGCGGCCGCGGACGTCGGCTTCGCCGACCAGAGCCATCTGGGCCGCTGGTTTCGCCGCGCTTACCGGATCACGCCGGCCGCTTACCGGCAAATGTGCACAAACGTTCCAGACTGATCGCGCGCGGCATCCGATCATGAGTGCTTCAACGAGGAGCAAGCATGTTCGATACGAAAGTGGCACTGATCGTGCGCGACGATCTCGCGGCGTGGCAGAAACTCAATGTCGTCGCGTTTCTCGCGACAGGCGTCGCGGCCGGCGCGCCCGAAGCGCTCGGCGAGCCTTACGAGGATGCGGCCGGAAATCGCTACGGCAGGATGTTCGGCCAGCCGATGCTGGTGTTCGCGGCCGATTTGAACGGATTGCAGACCGCGCACCGGCAGGCACTGTCGCGCGAACTCCGGATCGTGCCGTACGTGCGTGCGATGTTTTCGACCGGACACGATGCGGCCAACCGCGAAGTGTTTCGCGCCGAGGACGCGGCGAATCCCGATTTGGTCGGTCTGGCGCTGCACGGGCCGAAGAAGGCCGTGGACAAGGCGGTGAAGGGGCTGGCGTTGCATGCGTGAGCCGGTGCCTGCCCGCCGTTTCGGGTCAGCGATGCGTCAGCACGTTGACGAGCTTGCCGAACGGATCGCGCACGTAAAACCGCCGCACGCCCCACGGCTCGTCGGCCGGGCCGTATTCGACGGGAATGCCCGCCGCATGCACACGCGCGAGCGCTTCGTCGAGATCGTCGACCTCGATCGACAGGTCGGGCGTCGGCGTGCCCGACCCGCCCTGCGAAGCAAAGCTGATCTGCACATCCATCTGTTCGGCATTGCCGTAGGTTGCGATCCAGCCGTGATCCATCAGCAGGTCGAGGCCGAAGATGTGCTGATAGAAACGCTTCGCGTCGTCGACCGATTGCGTGTCGATATTGGCGACGATTCGTTTGACCTTCATCGGTTTCCTCCACGAGTCTTATCGCAAGAGCAAGAACAGAAACTGAAGCAGAAAGAACCGCACACTGCCATCGCGCATGCCCGCCATCCGGAGCGCACGATATGCCGCCGGCCCATTGCAGGCCGGCGGCTTTCCTCTTCAACCGCCGAGATAAGCCTGCTTGATCCGATCGTTCGCGAGCAGATTCGCCCCCGTATCGGCAAGCACCACACGCCCCGTTTCGAGCACATAACCGCGATCGGCCACGCCCAGCGCCTTGTTCGCGTTCTGCTCGACGAGGAACACCGTGACGCCTTCTTCGCGAATCGTCCGGATGATGTCGAAGATCTGCGCGATCACGAGCGGCGCGAGGCCGAGCGTCGGTTCGTCGAGCAGCAGCAGACGCGGCTTGCTCATCAGCGCACGGCCGATCGCCAGCATCTGCTGCTCGCCGCCCGACATCGTGCCGGCGCGCTGCGTCGCACGTTCCTTCAAGCGCGGAAACAGCTTGAACACGTGCTCGATGCCGTCGTCGATCTCGTGACGGCTCGCGAAGAACCCGCCCATCTTCAGGTTCTCGAGCACCGTCAGACTCGGAAACACGCGCCGCCCTTCCGGCGAGATCGCCATCCCCTGCCGCATGATCTGGTGCGTCGACATCGCGGTGATGTCGTTGCCCTCGAACAGCACGCGGCCCGACGATGCGCGCGGCGTGCCGCACACGGTCATCATCAGCGTCGTCTTGCCGGCGCCGTTGCTGCCGATCAGCGTGACGATCTCGCCCTTGTTCACCTCGATCGACACGCCCGCGAGCGCCTCGACCGCGCCGTAGTGCGTATGGACCTGTTCCAGCTTAAGCATCACTCTTCCCCCAGATACGCCTTGATCACGCGCGGGTCGTTGCGGACCGCTTCCGGCGTGCCGATCACGATCGGCCGGCCGTGCTCCATCACGAGGATGCGGTCCGACACGCCCATCACGAGGCTCATGTCGTGTTCGATCAGCAGCACCGACACGCCGAACTCGCGGCGCAGCTTGTCGATCAGGTGCTGCAGCTCGATCTTTTCCTGCGGGTTGAGGCCGGCCGCCGGCTCGTCGAGCATCAGCAGACGCGGCTCGGTGATCATGCAGCGCGCGATCTCCAGACGCCGCTGGTGCCCGTACGACAGCGTGCCTGCCGGCCGGTTGGCGACCGACTTCAGCCCCATCCGTTCGAGCCACACGGCCGCGCGTTCGAGCGCTTCCTTCTCGGCGCGGCGATACGCGGGCGTCGAGAACAGGCCGGGCAGCAGCCCCGCCTTCACCTTGCGATGCTGCGCGACGAGCAGGTTCTCGACGACCGTCAGCGACTTGAACAGGCGGATGTTCTGGAACGTCCGCACGAGGCCCTTCACCGCGATCTTGTGGCTCGGCAGCCCCGCGATCGGGTGGCCGTCGAGCACGACGTCGCCGCCGGTCGGCTTGTAGAAGCCGCCGACGCAGTTGAACACCGTGGTCTTGCCCGCGCCGTTCGGCCCGATGATCGCGAACACCTCGTCGCGGCGCACGTCGAAATCGATGCCGTCCACCGCGAGCAACCCGCCGAAGCGCATCTGCAGCCCGGCGACCTTCAACAGTTCTGCATTCGTGCTCATTGGGGCAGCTCCACGTGGGGACGGCTCGCGGGCAGCAGGCCCTGCGGACGCCACATCATCATCAACACCATCACCAGACCGAAGATCAGCATCCGGTACTCGGCGAAGCCGCGCGCGACTTCCGGCAGCACGGTCAGCAGGATCGCCGCGAGAATCACGCCGAGCTGCGAGCCCATCCCGCCGAGCACGACGATCGCGAGGATCAGCGCCGATTCGATGAAGGTGAACGATTCAGGATTCACGAGGCCCTGGCGCGCCGCGAAGAACGCGCCGCCGATGCCCGCGAACGACGCGCCGAGCGTGAACGCCGACAGCTTGATGCGCGTCGGGTTCAGGCCGAGCGACCGGCATGCGATCTCGTCGTCGCGCAGCGCTTCCCACGCGCGGCCCATCGGCATGCGGATCAGGCGGCTCGTCACGAACAGCGTGAAGCCGACCAGCAGCAACGCGATCAGGTACAGGAAGATCACCATGTGCTCGCCGCTGTATTCCAGCCCGATCAGCTCGTGGAAGGTCTTCGCGCCTTCGACGCTCGCCGAGCGCGCCATCTCGAAGCCGAACACCGTCGGCTTCGCGATGCCCGAGATGCCGTCCGGGCCGCCCGTGAGGCTCGTCAGGTTGTTCGCGAGCAGGCGGATGATTTCGCCGAAGCCGAGCGTGACGATCGCGAGATAGTCGCCGCGCAGCCGCAGCACCGGGAAGCCGAGCAGGAAGCCGAACGTCGCCGCCGCGATCGCGGCGAGCGGCAGGCACTCCCAGAACGACAGCCCGAAGTACTGGTTCAGCATCGCGTACGTATAGCCGCCGACCGCGTAGAACCCGACATAGCCGAGATCGAGCAGCCCCGCGAAACCGACCACGATGTTCAGCCCGAGGCCGAGGATCACGTAGATCAGCGCGAGCGTTGCAACGTCGACCGCACCGCGCGAGCCGAAGAACGGCCACACGAGCCCGACCGCGAGCAGCCCCCACACGACCACGCGCTGCTGCTGCGCGCCCATCGCGGGCATCGCCGGCAGCTTCACCGCCGATTTCGCGCGCACGAGCCACGGCTTGAACAACTGGAACAGGAACACGGCCGCGACCGCGATCCACACCGGCCTCCAGTGCGGCGTGAGCACGACCTGGTAGCCGTCGAGCTTCAACTGCAGGCCGAGCACGGGGATCGTGAGGATCGCCGTCAGGAGCGCGGCGGCCGTGGCATTTTTCAGCGCCTGGCCGAACGAAGCGTCGGCGGCCGGGCGGCGAACGGAAATGACTGTACTCATCTGCGTCTCCGTCAAACCTTTTCGATGTCCGACTTGCCGAGCAGGCCGGTCGGGCGGAACAGCAGGATCAGCACGAGCAGGCCGAACGCAACGACGTCCTTGTACTCGGCCGGCATGTAGCCTGCGGCGAAGGTTTCTGCGAGGCCCAGCAGCACGCCGCCGAGCATCGCGCCCGGGATGCTGCCGATCCCGCCGAGCACCGCGGCGGTGAACGCCTTGATGCCCGCGACGAAGCCGATATACGGATTCAGCTTGCCGATCGTCAGCCCGATCAGCACGCCGCCGACGGCGGCCAGCATCGCGCCGAGCACGAACGTGAACGAGATCACGCGGTTCGTGTCGATGCCGAGCAGGTTCGCCATCTTCATGTCCTCGGCGCACGCGCGGCACGCACGGCCCATCCGCGAATGCGAGATGAACAGCGTGAGCGCGATCATCAGCAGGATCGTCACGCAGACGATCAGCAGACGCGCATACGGAATCGTCACGTCGAAGTCGCCGCCGAGATGGATCTCGAACGCGCCGGAGATCAGCACCGGCACGGACACGTCGCGTGCGCCCTGGCCGATCTGCACGTAGTTCTGCAGGAAGATCGACATGCCGATCGCGGAGATCAGCGGCACGAGGCGCGGGCCGCCGCGCAGCGGCCGATACGCGACGCGCTCGACCGCGAAGCCGTACAGGCCCGTGACGATCACCGATACGATCAGTGCGGCGCCGAGCACGAGCGGCAGCGGATAGCCGGCGGAGATGCCGATTGCGGTCAGGGTCACGAGGCCCACGTACGCGCCGATCATGTAGATCTCGCCGTGGGCGAAGTTGATCATGCCGATGATGCCGTAGACCATCGAATAGCCGATGGCGATCAGCGCATAGATCGCACCCAGCGTCAGGCCGTTGACCAGCTGCTGGGCGAATTGCGGAAAGAAGTCAGTCATGTGCGGGAAGCTCCCGTTGGCGCCGCGTCGCGTGCCGCGCCGGATCACGGCTGCGGCCGCGCGCAACGCACGGTGTCGTCTCGGGCCGCCCGTTGGCCGCGGAACGGCCAAATGCGCACGCGCTCCGCCCGGGTTACGGGCAGAGCGCGTGCGCGGGGCGGGTACTCCGTATTACTTGGCGGCGGTCTTCGTCGCGTCCTTGTGCCACGTGTACACGACGAACTTGAACGCCTTCAGGTCGCCCTGCGCGTCATACGACACCTTGCCGATCGGCGTGTCGAACGTCGTCTTGTGCATGTACGCGGCGACCTTGGTCGGATCGGTCGTCTTCGCGCCCGCGATCGCGTCGGCGATGATCTTCACCGCTGCGTACGACGGCATCTGGAACGGGCCGTTCGGGTCGCGCTTCTTGTCCGCGAACGCCTTCACGAGCGCCGCGTTGGCCGGGTCGGCCGAGAAGTCGGCCGGCAGCGTGACGAGCATGCCTTCCGAAGCCGGGCCGGCGATCGCCGTCACGTCCTTGTTGCCCACGCCTTCGGGCCCCATGAACGTTGCCTTCACGCCCTGCTCGCGCGCCTGGCGCATCAGCAGTCCCATTTCCGGGTGGTAGCCGCCGAAGTAGACGAAATCGACGCCTTGCGACTTCAGCTTCGTGATGATCGCCGAGTAGTCCGAATCGCCGGCGTTGATGCCTTCGAACAGCACGACCGGGATCTTCGCGGCTTCGAGGTCCTTCTTCACCGACGACGCGATGCCCTGGCCGTACGACTGCTTGTCGTGCAGCACGGCGAGTTTCTTCGGCTTCACGTTGTTGATGATGAAGTGCGCGGCGGCCGGGCCTTGCTGGTCGTCACGGCCGATCGTGCGGAAGATGAAGTGGCGCTTCTTGCCTTCGGTCAGCTGCGGCGCGGTGGCCGACGGCGTGACCATCACGATGCCTTCGTTCTCGTAGATGTCGGATGCCGGAATCGTCGACCCCGAGCACACGTGGCCGATCACGTACTTGATCTTCTGGCTGACGATCTTGTTGGCGACGGCGACGGCCTGCTTCGGTTCGCATGCGTCGTCCATCAGCACGACTTCGAACTTGTTGCCGCCCGCACCGCCTGCCGCGTTGATCTGCTCGATCGCGGTCAGCGCGCCGGCCTTCACCATGTCGCCATATTGGGCGACCGAGCCACTCATCGGACCAGCGATGGCGATCTTCACGGTTTCCGCTTGCGCGGCGGCGGCGCCCGCGGTAAACAGCACGGCGGCGACGGAAATGGACGTAAGACGGGACAGCGTCATCTGGGAGCTCCTCGATGTTGTTTAGTCATACGGGCAAAGGCGGCATGACTTGCGCAATCGAACAGCACCCGGGGCGAGGACATGGGACACGCCCGAGACACATAGAAGACGGAACTCCAGCGGAATGTTGCGTAGCGGGGCCCGGCTCTTGCAGTCCCCGAAGGGGACGTCTGGTTCGGAAAGACATCGTGATGCGTCTTGCATTGCGCAAGCGTTTCGCCTGCCCCGCTTGCCGAACCGCTTGATCGGAGGGATGGTCCGACAGCCGTTGGCAAGGCAGCCGAAATTATATGGGCGTTTTTAAATTGTCTGTCAAAAATGCCGGTCGACCGAGGGAAAACACGTAGGGATGGAGTGGCGGTCGGTAGCAATGACGGCGCAACCTTTTGGTGTCGACGACGTTCGCCGGCGGTGCAATCCGGTTGCTATTGGGGTGGGTTTTCCGGCGCTGTGCCTTGCTGGGATTGAGGTCTGGTGATAGGCGGTCTTGTGACGCTTGTGTCGGAGTAGACAAAGGGTCGCATCGCCATTGTTCAATCGACTGATGATTGGTTTGGTGGGCACCATTGCGGTGCGTTGGGTGGGGCGGCTCAAACCTTCAGTTTTCAGACGGTTTTCGTCTCGCCGAAAGGTGTTAGTTATTAATATGAAATAATACGGATTCGCCTCTGCAATCCAGCCAGCCTTCCTCCAGGTCGCGTCCGCCGCGCCTCGGAGCCGCCTCAGGGCCGCTTCGACGCCCGCCCGTCGCCCAGCCGCCAGCCAGTGATCTGCCGTTTTTTCATTGCACATCACCTGCTTCGGATCGCCGATGAATCATCCCTTCCGTCTTTCTTCCGCCGCCGCATTTGCGTGTGCGCTTTCTGTTTCCGCGGCCGATGCTTCGGGTCGCGATACGCTGACCGATCGGTCGGCTGGTGCCAACGTGTTTCGTTCGGAGCGGCGTGCTGCTGCTCACGATGATGGGCATGCGGCACGTATGAACCGTCGCCGCGTGCAGTACGCTGCGCCCGTGGAACGTAGTCCGTTCGATACGCCGGATACGCGGCCGTTGCGTGTGACGGGCGATACGCTTGTGGCACCGCCGCCTTCGTCGGAGCACGAACCCGATTTGGTCTTGCCCGCGAATCGCGTCGCGCTCGGCGCGGGTGGTAGCGATAGTCTTGGCCGCGCGCTGCCCGGATACGAGCAGCGCGAGCAGAACTGGAATGAATACCTGCGGGCTAACGGCTCGCGGCCGGCCGGTAGTGGCGGCTCGTATGCGCCGGCGCGGCCGTACGATGCCGCACGCGGTCCGCATGGCACGCCGAATCCGTTCGATCCGTCGGTGCCGCAACCGGAGACGCGGACTTTCTACGACGACGGCGCGGGTACGCATTGCACCGCTACCGGCGGTGCGGGGACGTCGCGGTCGTCTTGCAATATCGCCTGGTGATGCGTTGGGGCGGCTGGTAGCGGCAGCCCTACGCGGCGCGCGGTGACCTGAGGCGGGATTTTGTAGCCAATCAGGCAGTGAGTCTCGCGTCGATATTATCGGAATCCAGCCAGGCTCGACGGACCATGGCGGGAGGTTGATAGCGATGCGCGCTATGGGGCCGGCGCTCGTTGTAAAACTGCCGCCAGCGTTCGATGAGTACCTTGGCCTCCGCACGGGAACCTGTCCGCATTTTTGTGGGCGAGGCGGTTGAACAACAGGTTATCCACGCGCCTGCGTAAACCGTTCGCCGAACAGAATAGCAAACTGGTTCATCGCTGATTTCCAGTCGAAGGCGGCCCTCACGGTCTTGGCCAGTACGTTGCGCAGCGCCAGCCAGAGCAGCTTGATGGCCGCCTCGTCGTTCGGGAAGTGACCGCGCGTCTTGATGATCTTGCGCAATTGCATGTTCAAGCTCTCGATGGCGTTTGTCGTATAAACGACTCGCCGAATTTCCGGCGGGAACACGTAGAACGGCACGACGTGCTCCCACGCGCGTTGCCACGACTGCACGATCGTCGGGTACTTCGCGCCCCAAGGTCCGTCGGCGAAGTCTTGCAGCGCTTGCCTTGCTGCCTCTTCGCTGGCAGCCGCGTAGATCGGGCGCAGCGCCGTGGCGAGTACCTTGCGGT
Source organism: Burkholderia sp. JP2-270 (assembly GCF_003233675.1). NCBI lineage: Bacteria > Pseudomonadati > Pseudomonadota > Betaproteobacteria > Burkholderiales > Burkholderiaceae > Burkholderia > Burkholderia sp. JP2-270. Next base: position 1,074,293 of record NZ_CP029825.1, read on the forward strand.
CCTTGTAGCTGGCGTATTCGAGGCTGTTGCGGATCAGATGCACGATGCAGGTCTGAACGGTGGTCCGCGGATAGGCCGCGCTGATGGCTTCGGTTAGCCCCTTCAGGCCATCGACCACGGCGATCAGGATGTCCTGGCAGCCGCGCGTCTTGAGTTCATTGAACACCTTGAGCCAGAACTTGGCGCCCTCGGTCTGCTCGATCCAGAGGCCCAGCACATCGCGCTGGCCATCGGCTTGGATGCCCAAGGCCAGATAGACGGCCTTGTTGCTGACCACCCCGTCGTCGCGGATCTTGACCCGCAGCGCATCGAAGAACACGACCGGATACATCGCCTCGAGTGGGCGGCTCTGCCAGCTCAGCGCTTCGGCCATCACCTCGTCGGTGACCGAGCTGATGAAGTCGGGCGACACTTCGGTGCCGTATTGCTCGGCCAGAAACCCTTGAATCTCGCGCACGCTCATGCCACGCGCGTACATCGCAATGATGCGTTCGTCGAAGCCGGTGAAGCGGCGCTCGTGCTTGGGAATCAGGATCGGCTCGAAGCTGCCGTCACGGTCACGAGGGACTTCGACACGAACCGGGCCGCGATCCGTGATGACCGTCTTGCCGCTGGCGCCGTTGCGCTCGTTGGCTTGTCCGGCCGGCTTGGACTGGCCCGACGGGTAGCCCAGATGCAGATTCATCTCGGCGCCCATCGCCCGTTCGATGATCGCCTTGTTGAACGCCAGCATCAGATCCTGAACCTCGGTCGGCGTCATCGGCCCCTTGACCAACTGGTCCAGCAGTTCCTTGGGCAACTCAGGCAGCGGCCCGCGGGCCGCTGCCTGACGCGCTACGGTTTGCCTCTTCTTCTTCATCGGCATATCCATGACTTTTATACCTCATGATATGCCCCGCCCACGAAATGACGGATAGGTCCCCGCACGGCTGCGGAACCACTCCCGGTTCAGCAATTCGTCACGCAGCTTGCCGTTAAAGCTCTCGACGAACCCGCTTTGCCACGGACTGCCAGGCGCGATGAAGGCCGGACCAATTGCCGCGTCTCGCAGCCAGCGCATGACCTTGGCAGCGGTAAATTCAGCGCCGTAGTACATGCAGAACGAACGCGGGCTTGCCGTACAGCCGCATCAGTCGCGACAGCGTCAGGATCACATCCTGCGACCGCAGGCCGGCGCCGACTTCGATCGCAAGGCACTCGCGGGTGTATTCATCGATCACGCAGAGCATCTTCAACGCCCGCCCATCCACCAACTGGTCGTGCACAAAGTCGTAGCTCCATACCGAATTGGGCTGCGTCGCACCGGGCAACTGATGATGACTATGTACGGCACGTCGCAATACGCAATTCCACTCACGCGGCTTCGCGGCAAAGCACGCGTAGAGTCACAGCTACAGTCCTGACCTGCTGCAAGCCTTCTCAGATCGTCGTGGCACCCGGCTCACCATCACCCTTGCGAGCGAGGAAACCACCGAGCTGCGCCACGACGCGTACGACTTCAATATCAAGACAACCACACATCGCCGAAATCCTTACCCCCGTCACACTCTCATACTCAAATACCAAAAAACCACTCAATGAATTTATTGAAATCACCCCACTGGGACCTGAGACCACCATCCTTGAATTTTTTTAAATCACCTCCCAAACCAAGACCCAAAACCTCCCCCGTCTCCTTGTTGTAGAAGTATCCCCACCCTCCAGAAAACGAATCCAACGGAATATATGAATCTGGCACCCCAAGAATCTCGCGAGTCATCTTCAATCTTCCGCCATAATCAGAATTATTTAAAAACCAGCAGATTTGATATATTTCGCCATTCCTTGATATGAATGTCGGACCATCCTCGACGTGCAAATAAAACTGCGAAAAATCTGATGATACATCAAGCCCCATCCTCAAAATAGCGTCTCTATAAGTTGGCTCGATATCATCAAACCACCATTTCTTATCTCGACAAAAATTAATGATTTTATCTGATAACATATACGTCTCTCGCACCAGCCGCATGCCACCCATAGAAATTCTGAGCTCCTCCTTCACAGAGCGTCAGAATCTCGGCACATGCGCCCAGTCTCGCCACATTGCATTCGGCACATCACTACTCGACAAAAATAACCTCGCCGCATGATCGCATCCGAATTACGTTTTTGAGATGAGAGATCAACGGATCAATCGCTTTCAGGCTCGCTCCTTGAGCTCGTGATTCAAGGGGCACCAAGATTGAATAACCACTCGTGATATTTCATCTTGTCATGATCAGTCAAGGTACCTGCAACGAGTTCACGAGCAAAATCCTTCTGCACGTTAATCTCATGATCAATTGGATTTGCAACACGCCCTCCAATCAACTCAAAACTCTCCAAGTAGTCGATTCGGTTTATCAGAACCTCGGCGCATGCGGCCAGTCGCTCTATCTTATGTTCTGCACACCATTTCGCCAAAAAAGATAGTCCCGCCAGCAAATCGGTAGCTCCCTGAGCCGCAGCATCGTCGTCGATTTCGACTGCATCGGGATCCCAATCAACTTGCTCTAGATCGCTTAGTGGATTGGAGCTTTCGTTCCCATTCCAAACTTGATCCAAGTAATCGCCTACTCGGTGCCTGATCTGCGCACTTGTACTTCCCGCTTGCTTCGAAAGGAACTCGAATATTGACTCATCATGAGAAAGACCAACACAGCACCACACGCCAAAACGAGCAAGGTTATCGAGCTTCCCTCCAGCGAGAACTGATTCGAGATATTTTTTATGTGCCTCGATATCTAACATACTCATCTCCTAATCAAAAATCCCACCAGCTTGGTCCACATGTGGCTGGCATGATGGACACGATGCATTTCGTTGCAGTCCACCCCAAGAGATACCCCAGCGACTAACTTCGGCACCTTCAGGCAGATTACGCAATATAATTCGTTCCGCATGGTTTTCGAGCTTGTCAAAACCATCGATAGACTTCTTACCATAGAAGATGTTTTCTTCCGGCACGCCCATCTTCATAAGTGCCTGCCGTTGTGCCGGACTTAACCGCCCTCCACTTCCCGCCGCGAATAGTTGTGGCTTGCCATTCACATTGGCTTCGACGATTGATACCGTTGAATTCCGTATTGAGCGCGCATCCCCGCCACCCGCCAAGTTGTGAACTTCCTGTGCTTTACCGCTAAGTTCACCGCATGCCCAACCCCACGGATCGATCCACACCAACGGATTGGCAGCGTACCGATAGAGGTTCGTCCCTCCCAGCAAGCCGATCGGGTCCGGATTGATAAAGCGTCCAATATCCGGATCGTAAAACCGGAAAGTGTTGTAATGTAGCCCGGTCTCGCGATCAAGATATTGCCCTTGGAAACGCAAATTCTGCGGTCGCGGCACGTGAGTCGACGTTGGTGCGGCCGCTTGAACATCTCCCCAAGCCGGCTGCGGCCGGGTTGGCACCCGTGCGATCCACTCCTCCTGCACGGCGTTGCCCCAAACCTTGTAGCGGGCCTGCCAGATCAACTCGCCGTCGGCGTCGGTCAGTTCCTCCGGTAACCCTGAAACGTCGTTGTGGAAATAGTAGACCGCATCCTGTGCATCGGCATCGTTAGCCGCCGGCTTGCCTTGGTCGATCCGTGCAAGCGGTACGTAGCTATTAGACTCATACAGGTACGTCAGTGCTTCCTCGCCCTGCCGATCGTGATACGTCTCCTGCACGAGCCGCATGCCATCCCACAGGAAATCCGTACTCGCATAGCCACCATTGAGCTTGCGGATCCGCCGACCAAACGCGTCATACTCGAAATGCGTTGTCGCGATGCCAAGCCGATCCTTCGTCACGACAGTCTTCAGCTGGCTCCAGTCGTCGTATTCAAGAACCAGTTCTTTGGCAGGTCCGTGGCCACTCAGCTTGCGAACCAGCCGTCCATACGAGTCGTACTCGAAGCGCTTGTCTTCGAACATCTTGAGCCGGTTGTGCTCGACGTACCCACCCGGGTGATCGCTCGACACCAGGTTGGCCGCCGCGTCCCAGCGAAACACCTCCGACGGGAGCCCCGGCCCCGCCGCCTGTTCAAGGCGACCAGTCGGGTCATATTGATAGCTCGTCGTGCCATGACGCTGATCTCGCTTCTGGATCACGTCACCCGCTGCATCGTATTGCCACTGCTTCGCAAGCAGATCGTCCGCCGCCCGGCCTCGCTGCGCAGCATGCCGCGCACGACGACCAACCGCGTCGTACCCGAAATGACTGGTCAGCTTGCCCTGCGTTCGTAGCACCTCCCGATGCAGATCATCGCGTTCTATGTCGGCAACTGCAGCACCGTCAACGCGGATCTGGTGCACGTGACCGGAGCCGTAATGCAGCCAGTCGATCGTGCGCTCGCCCGAGATCGTGGTGCTGACGCGGTTGCCGAGCTCGTCGTATGTATGCGCGAGCCAGCCGGTCGGCGCGTATTCCTCAAGGACTTCTCCGCGTGCCCCGTATTTCAGATTGACCCGATTCTTCAGTGACGGACCGCGCGCGGTTAGCGTATAGAGCTCGGCCGATGCGATTCGGTTTGCCTTGTCGTACAGATATTCGCAACGTTCACGCGCGACTTGCTTCGCCGTCAGGCGCCCGATGGCGTCACGCTCGAACCGAGTCTCGATCTGTCCGCCCCGCACGATCGTGCCATGGCCACACGCGTCATATTCGTATCCGCGTTTATGGCCATCGAGGCCGACTTCCTCGACCAGCAAATCCCGACGGTCATACTGAAAGCGATAGGTCTCACGGTTCTCATTGGTCAGACTCGCCAACCGGAACGCATTGTCGTAACCGAACCGCACGACGCGATTAGCCGTGTCCGTGTGTGACAGCAGAAGTCCACGCGCATTGATCTCATAGCGCGTGCTGCGTTGATTCGCATCGACAACTTCGACGAGACGCCCGGCCGCGTCGTAACGGAACGTCTGACGAGCACCGTCGGCCATCCCGATCCCCGTGACCCGCCCCATCGCATCCGCTTCATACACGGTTGACTGCCCCGCCGCATCGGTCACACGCGCGAGCGCGCCACGTGCGTCATACGCAAACCGCGTGACTTTGCCGGAACAATCGGTGTACGAGGTCAACTGCGCACGGGCATTCCATTCGAGGAACTTGTAACCACCACGCGCATCGCGAATCGTGTGCGCCAACCCACGCTCGTCCCGGTGATACTCCGTCGCAAAGCCCGCCGGATCGCGCGTCATCGTCAGGTTGCCGCGATCGTCGTACCGGTAGATCCAGCGCGAGTTAGCCGGATCGGTTTCCGCGACAGGCAGGTCGTAGTGCCCATTCCATTCGGTGCGCTCAACCTGACCGAGTGCGTCTACGCGCTGGGTCTGGCGCCCGCGCTCGTCATATTCGAAGCTGGTCGTATGCCCAGCCGGATCGGTCGTACTGACCAACTGCCGCATCGCATTCCACTCGAACTGCCAAACATGGCCTTCGGCATCTGTATGACTCGTCGGCTGCTGATCCTCGTTCCACGTCCACTGCGTAACGCGACCGATCTGATCGGTGATCGTCACCGAACGCTGCGCAAGGTCCGCGTTGAACGTGTACGCCTCACCGTCGTCGGTCCAGTGGCGCACGACACGCGCGTCGCGGCCGACACCTTGCCACGCATAAAAGCACTGCAGGCCACCGCGCAAGGTGTGCTGAACCATCAGTCCACGCTCGTACGCGAAGCGTCGCCCGGTATGGCCACTACGATCGGTAACGGCCACCAACTCGCCAGCACCGTTGTACGCATAACGCACCAGCGTATCGGGTTGCTCGCCATCCACACCACGAGTCAGCTCGATCGTGGCAATGCGTCGCGGCTGCGATTTATCGTAGACCAGCGTCAGCATGCGACCGGCGCTGTCGTGCAGCCGGGCCGGCCGCACAACCTCATCGGCCGCTTCTTGCTCCACCTCGATCCAGTTACCGTTGCGATCCTCGAGACGCCACAGCTTGAGCGTCTCGTTGTCCGCATCGCTACGAGCACGACCGAAATCACGATACAAACCGTCGACCGTCTCAACCACGTAATGGCCGCCGGCAGTACAGATCAGGTAAATGCCTTCGGGAACGCTGAAATGGCTCTCACCCGGCGGCACCGCCGGGAACACAATGTCGCGCCCCTGCTCATCCCAATACGTGATCGACGTGACCGCGCCATGCTCACGCGCGAGCCTCAGCTCAACGCTGATCGGCACGCTCCAGCCCGGCCCGAACAGGCTGTCAGCACGATCATCGTGACTGCTGTAAAAACGTCGCCACACGATCGGCAGCGGCCCGGGCAATGCGAAATCGGTATCGTCCGTGCCATCGAGAATCTTGCCGCCGGTAATGACGTTGACCGGGTGGCCCGCTGACGGCCTCGCCAAACTGCCGAGCCAAGTACCGAAGGCACCGGCCGCAAAATTGATCGCGAGGCAAGGCAGCTTGCCTTTCAGAAACTGCCCCCAACTCATCTTCCCGCGACCGCAAACCGCGAGCGCAATACCAAGCGCCGCCCCCAGCCATCCGAGCCGGGAAGCCGACTTCACATCCCGCACCCGCTGCGTACCGCCGCCGATGAAAACGTTATCGGACCCTTCGGCAATCGTCCCGTCGCAAGTCGTCTTGTCGCCGACGCGCGCAGCCGGATGATCGTTGATATAAACGCTCCCCGACCCATCGGCGATCATCTGCGGCCCAGGATGATCCGTGCACGCGACGGTATCGAGATCGCCCGGCTTCGCCGCCCGCGCCGCCGGCTTGTTGTTGACGTAAACGTTCCCCGACCCGCTCGCGATCTTGCCTTTGATCTCGGGCGGCACGATCGAATTGGCCAGTGCCTTCGCGCCGTCGTCGATGGCCTCGTTCATCCCGCTCGCTTCCATCAGCGCGCCCGAGCCGACCGCCACCCCCACGCCGATCGCAATCACGAGCGGCGTCGCCAACCCTGCCGTGCCGATCTCGAGCGCAGCGAGGCCGGCGAACACCAGCCCCTCCATCGCCTCCGCCACCAATGCACCGACGATGGCACCGCCGACCACCGACCCGACCGTGCCGACAAGCTCACCCAGGAACGACGTGTGCTGGATCGGATCTTCGAAGCGCGCGGCCGCGAAGTTTTCCGCGCTCACGACGCGTCACCCGGCCCAAGCAGGGTCGGTCGAGCCGCGCGCGGCTGGAAGCTGGCGAGCATACGGTCGGCGATCGCCTGCTGTTCGTCGGTCAGCGGTGCCGCGCTGGTCAGCGTCATCACCAGCACGCGGCCGGCGTCGTCCGACGGAAACATGGTCTGCACCTGATGCCAGAGCCGGCCATCCCGCTCGTGCGTGGAATCGATCTGGATGCCCGAACGGCCCGCCACCGTCACAGGCCGGCGCGCCTTCTCGGTGAGCATCTTGGCATCGCGCGACGCCACTTCCCATTCGCGCGCGACGAACGCATCGATATCTTCCCCGTCGCGCAGCCGCCCGCGGGCGATCACGAGGTTGAGGCCGCCCGGGCCGGTGTTCATCACGAGGATGTTGACGGTGCGGTCGAGCGCCGCGTCCGGCAGTTCGAAGGTGCCTTCGTGGATTGCGTAGTGCATGGCTGGTTTTGTTCGTTTATTTGTTGAGATCGATGCGCTGGCCGTTGACCATCACGCCGTCGTCGGTCATCAGGATCACGGAGCCCTTGTGCTCGAGGCGAATGCCTTCGGGCGCGAGCGAGATCGAGCTGTCCTGCACCTTCAGCAGGATGCCGCGCTCGGCCACGTAGACCTGCGTGCCGCCGCCGCCATCCTTGGCTGGCGTCGTCACTTCGACCGTGGTCGCGGTGGTGCTCCGCTTCTCGGCGATCGTCTCGGTCAGGTTGCCCTGCGGAATCTGCTTCTCTTCGCTGCCCGTCGCCACTAGCACGGTACGCATCGGCCCCAGCACCTTGTGCGTCTCGTTGTTCTCGACCACGGTGTTCATGTCCTTCTGGGCGTGCATGAAGAATTCCTGCATGCCGTTCGTGTCGGTCATGCGGATCTCGTTCGACCCCTGCCCCTTGTGCGTCTGGCTCTTGATCCCCATCGTCTGGCCGGCCGCACCGTGGTACGGGTTGCCTTGCTCGCCGTTGAACACGCGGCCGACGATCACGGGGTTATCCGGATCGCCCTGATTGAACGCCACGAGCACTTCCTGCTTGATCCGCGGAATCGCGGCCGCGCCCCAGCCATCGCCCGCCCACGGTTGCGACACGCGCACCCACATCGAGTCGGATCCGTCCTTCTTGCCGCGCCGGTCCCACGGGAAGTGCACCTTCACGGCGCTCCCGTTGGTATAGATTTCCTCGCCCTTCGGACCGACGACGATCGCCGACTGCGTGCCATGAATCACCGGTTTCGGCGTGCCGCGCGGCGCGCGGTACGGAATCTTCTTCGGCAGCAGCGCGAAGCTGTTGCGGTACGGCAGTTTTGCGCTGTGTTGCGTGTAATCGTTTACCGCCTCGTGACGCACATGCAGGATCACGTACTCCTGGTTGTTCTCGAGGACCGGGTGATTCGCCACGTTGACGGCGCCGGCAGTGGTCATGCGCCACGCGTAGCCGCCGCCGGTATAGCGATGGGCCTGCGCCTCCTCGGCCTCCATCGCGAAACGGGCGTAGCGGTTGCCGTCGTCGCCGTGGTCGTACAGCGACTGGTGCTCGAACCGCTCGGTCGAGTCGAGCCGCGCGTGCTTGAGGTTCTGCGGGCCGGCTTCCACCAGCATCAGCGGCGACGACGGATTCTGATGATTGAAGTCGCGGAACGTGACCTTGCCGACACCGAAGCGCCGGCCTTCGTGCAACTGGTCGATGCCGCTGTCCTCGCTCGCCTCGGTGGCGGCGAACGGCACAGTTGCCAGACCGTCGATCGGGCGGAACAGCAGATTCGTGTCGCCGATCACAAGCATGTGCTTGTCCTTCTCGTAGCGGTGCGTCCAGACCAGCCCTTCCTGCTCCATCAGCCGCGCGCAGAAGTTGTAGTAGGACTCCTGGTACATCACCACGTATTCGAGCGGTTTCTGGCTCGTCCGGATGTCGAACACGAAGTCGGAGAATCCGTGCTCCTGGAAAATCTCGGCGAGGATGTCCTGCGCGGTCTTGTTCTGGAAAATCCGGCAGTCGGTCGAGCGCGTCAGGAACCAGAACCACGGCACCGCCGTCAGGTGGTACTGCGTGACATTCCCGGGATTGCCGGCGCGGTCGAACGACGCAACGTAGCCGTCGAAGTAACGATCGTTCTCGCCGGTACCCGATGCTACGACGCGTTCAAGCGTCGACAGGCGCGCCTGCTGATCGAATCGGACCTTGACCTGCTGGCCGATCAGGTCGTCGGGGCGCAGGTCGTGGCGATGCGACAGCAGGTCGAGGTGGATTTCCGGCAACCGGTTCACGTACTCGTCAACGACGGCGGCGCTGACCAGCAGCACATCCGGGCCGAGCGGCGTATCGAGCGTCACGTAGCGATTGAGCTGGGTCAGGCGCGCGGGGTTGGCGGCGCCGTTGATCGCATCGGCAACTGCGCCGGGCGTCTTGTCCATCAGCGAGAAGCCGGTCTGTGCGAGCTGCATCGCACGCTGGACGGTGTCGACGTGCCCGGCCAGGCCCGCGAGCGGCCCGAGGCTCCCGGCAACACTCGAGGCGATCGGCCCTGCCAGGCCGCCGAGCGCGCTCAAGGAGCCGAGCGCGCTACCGCCCAAACCATTGGGAATACCCCCGTTCGGAGCGAAACTCATTCTTGTTCCTTGCGTGTGATCTCAGGTTCCGTGGGCCGGCTGGCCGGCCCGAAGCCCCGATAATGTAGGACAATTTCCGACCGCGCGAAAGGCACCCGCAAACGTTGCCGTTCGAGCCCCGAAAATCGAAAAACTAGACCAGCGGCTGGACGCCGGCGCACGGTTGCCCACGGCGAAGCAGCGCGCCGGTATGCGCCGAGAACAAAACAATCTGCACGAAACTGGTGACAGGAACGTGAGGGGCGAAGAACCGATCCATCACGTGTGCGAATCCGCCAAGACTGAACCCGGCGAAACGCTGCAGTACTCCATCAGCAGGTGAAAAGGCCCGAGCGAGTCGTCACGCGGCATATCGAGCAGCGCATCGGCCGGCTCGAGGCCGACGGCCGTGAATGCCGGACCCGGAAGACGCTTCCAGCGTCCGGATTCGTCGGCCTCGGCGAAACCGCGTACGGCAAACAGCAGGACGGCGTCCATGAGTGCTGCGACGCCCCCTCACCTCGGCGAAACAACAATCGCCGCCCGCCGATTCTGTGCCCTCCCTGCCGGCGTCCGGTTATCCGCCACCGGATCGCGCTTCCCTTTCCCGACGATCGCAATGCGCTTCGCATCCAGCCCGACATCGACAAGCTCGATCGCCACGACCTCAGCCCGCCGCCTCGACAACTCGACGTCGTAATCGTCCGCCCCCTCCCGATCCGAGTACCCATAAACCCGCACCCCGTTAATCTCCGCCGACCTGAGCGTGCGCCCGATCCTTTCGACGATCCGCCGCACATCCGGCTTGAGGTTATAGCGGTCGAAATCGAACAGGATCGGCCCGGTCGAGCCGAACTCGAAACCTTCTTCGGTTTCGTGGAAACCGGCCGACTTGAGCGTCGTGACCTGCGTCTGCGTCAGCCCACGATGAAGCGGCGGCGTCTTGCAGCCCACAAGCAGCATGCACAGCAGCAGCGCGCTGCCGATGCACATCCGCCCCGTGCTCACAGGAAACGAGTGGTTCATTTCGCATCCCCTTCGAGTGCGCTCCCGTTGGGCGCGCTTTTTGTAATTCGCTGCCACGGCCTCGCCCGCAGCGCGAAGCAATCGACATCAAACCGGTCCCGCAACACCCTCAGCCAACTGCCACGACCCCGGCCGCGCACGCTTGGCGCGGTACATCGCGGCATCCGCGGCGCGCAGCAAGCCGCTCGCGTCCGACGCGTGGTCGGGATACAGCGCAATGCCGGCACTCATCATGGTGGCCACCATGCGGCCGTCGGACAGCTCGATCGACGGCGCCATGCCGGACAAAATCTCGTCGGCGACACGGCACACGCTGCCCGCGTCTCGCACCGCCGGCAGCATCACCGCAAATTCGTCGCCGCCCAGGCGCGCGACCAGATCGGTCTCGCGCACCTGCGCGCGCAGCCGCGCCGCGATGCCGATCAACACCGCGTCGCCTGCGTCGTGGCCGAGGCAATCGTTGATCTCCTTGAAGCGGTCGCAGTCGAGATACAGGATGCCGACCCGCTGCCCCGTCACCGCGGCTTCGCAGAGTGCAAGCGCGAGGCGCGACTCGAACTGCACACGGTTGGGCAGCCCCGTGAGCGCATCGTGCGTCGCCTTGTATTCGAGCGACGCGTTCTCGTCGCGCAGCGTGTTCTGCCAGCCTTCGAATTCGTCGAGCAATGCGTTGAAGTCGTCGCCGAGTTCGTTCAGTTCGGCGATCGGCACGGGCGCGACCCGCCGCGCGAACGCACGCTCGCGCCGCACGGCATGCGCAACGGCGGCCAGCGCGCGCAGCGGCGAAACGATGTTGCGCAGCAGACGCTTCGAGCTGACATACGCGCCAAGCACGCTGACCGCCAGGCAACCGAGAATGCCGCCGACGCCGCCGAGCAGGAAGCCGAAGAACTGGTGCCCGCGGCCGCGCACGACGACGTGGCCGACGACGATGCCGTCGTGCATCACCGGAACCGTCACGGGCCCGGGCAGCGCAAGGTCGGCGACGCTGCGCTCGACCCGGGCGATCCTGTTTCCGGCTGGCAACTGCCACGTCGCGAATAGCTGGCCATTGCCGTCCGTGACCACCACCTGCGCGACGTCCTCATCGCCGGCAATCATCCCGATCGCCTCGTTCGCCGCGACGCGGTCGCCGAACACGAGCGCTGCCTCGACCGTATAACCGAGCGAGCGCGCCAGCAGGTTCAGGTTGTTGCCGGCATACGCGCGCAATGCGATCACGGCGACGACGATCAACGACACGGCAGCCATCGCGACGGCAACGAACGCGAGGCGCAGGTGCGCGCGGCGCAACACGCTTTGCAGCGTCGGGCGCGACACGCGCGAAGGGGAAAAGTGAGGCTCGAACCGTGTCATGGCGCCCCCGGCCGTCGCGCGAGACTGAGCACGTTCGGGTGCACGCGCACGCCGCTGCGCGCTACGGCGTCGAGATTGATGTCGAACGACACGCGTTCGTCGTCGACATTGAGGCAGAACATACTGCCTGCGGTGCAGTACGGATCGTGTTCCGCGATCGTCAGGACCGGATGGCCTGCCACCGCGGTTCTCACCCGCGCTCTCTCGTCGTTGCCCAGGGTGCCGAGATAGACCACGTTGCAGGCCATGCCGAGCGACGGATCGTCGAAGCGGACGCGCTGCACGTCGAGCAGCGTCGAGCCGGCCTGCAGCGTGTCGGTCAGGCCGCGCGCGTAGTCGGGCCGGCCCGTCACGCACAGATGCAGGCGCACGGGTGTCGTCGGCCAGCGCGTGAAGCTGATGATGCCGAGCACGACCTGACGCACGGCGGAGTCGTGTGACGAAATGGCGGGATCGCGGGAATCGGCGGGGCTCGCGGCGGCGACAATGCGCACGGTGTCAGGCGAGCCGTCCGCATCGGCGGGAGCCCCGGCGAGCACGGCGGATGCCGCGCCGAGAACGCAAACGATTGCGATCAGCGCATCGCGCAGCGATACGGCCCGGCCGGGCCCGCCGGACGTCGTCCGCGCGGCGATCGCCGCCGCGCCCGTTGGCGTCGTTGCAGTCGCAAGACTGGCAGCCGCCGCGCACACTCTCGCATCCATGATGGAAACATCCGCTGGCGTTGCCCCCCGGCGTTGCCCTCTGCCTTCAACCATGCGTGTGCATGGCACCGTATCACGCGCATGATTCCTTCATGTTAGGTACAAAGCCGCGCAATCAACCAGTGGGAAACACCCGCGAGAAACGTCGGAAAGTATGGAGAATTTGCGTCGCGCGCGGCGATGCGGGCGAATGCGTTACCCGACGTCGATCCCGTCTCGACGTCGGCAAATTGATCAGCGGATTGGACGCGCGGCCGGCCCAAACTTCCTGCGCTCTCCAGCGGTACGCCAGATCGTTTTGCGGCACATTCCGGGTGCCATGCGTTACCGTCTGTCGGCGGATAACCGATGAAGAAATTCAGCTCTCGTCGCACGCTATCGAACAGGGATAAAGCAGCACGGTATCGCCGCCCTCCCGCTCGAAGACGGCCGGACGCATGAGCGTGCTGCGGAAGAACTGCGCGACAGCCGGCAAACGATCGGCGACGCCAGTCCGCATCTCATCTGCCGCGATCCAGACATTGCCGTTCACGCGGAAACGCTTCAACTCCGCCGCCCAGGCCTGTTTCGACCACTCGATCATCGCGCGACCGTGGCATGCCGCCCCCGGGGCGCAATCTCCCGTTCCGCTTCGCCGGGCCGATCCTCAGGCGCCACGCAACGCCCGCTCGTGTCCCGTCGCGTAGCACCCTGCCCTTGGCCCCCCACGTCGCCGCGAGTATGCTTGCAGTTCGAACGATCTCCAACCTGGGCGCGCACACCGCACCGTTGATGAGCGCACCGCCAACCGTCTTTCACCACCACCGATGGATTTCGACGTAATCGTTCTCGGCGCAGGCATCGTCGGCGTCTCCGCCGCGCTGCACCTGCAGGATCGCGGCCGCAAGGTCGCCCTCGTCGATCGCGGCGCGCCTGGCGAAGGCACGAGCTTCGGCAACGCGGGGCTGATCGAGCGCTCGTCGGTCGAACCGTATCCGTTCCCGCGCAGCCCGTTCACGCTGATGCGCTATGCGCTGAACCGCTCGACCGATCTGTACTGGCACAGCGCGTCGCTACCCGCGTTCGCGCCGTGGCTCGCGCGCTTCTGGTGGGAATCGGCGCCGCTGCGTCACGCGGCAGCCTCACGCGACATGCTGCCGCTGATCGAGCGCTGCCTCGTCGAGCACGACGCGCTGATCGCGCGGGCCGGCGCCGGAGAACTCGTGCGCGCGAGCGGCTGGCTCGAAGCGTTCCGCACGCCGGCCGCGTTCGAACGCGGCGTGGCCGAGGCCGGCCTCACCGCGCGCCGCCACGGGCTCGGCATCACGCCGCTCGATGCCGCCGCGCTGCTCGCGCACGAACCGAGCCTCGCGCCCGGCTTCTGCGGCGCGCTGCACTGGCTCGATCCGAAAAGCGTCGTCGACCCGTCCGCGCTCGTGAAGGCATACGCGCAGCTCTTCGTGCAAGGCGGCGGCACGCTGCTGACCGGCGACGCCGCGAGCCTCGACGCGCTGTCGCCCGGCTGGCAGGTCGGCACGCAGGACGGCACGGCCGCCGCACCGGCCGTCGTCGTCGCGCTCGGCCCGTGGTCCGACACGGTGTTCGGCAAGTTCGGCTACAAGATTCCGCTGCGCGAGAAGCGCGGCTATCACATGCACTACGCACCGTCCGCGCGCGGCGCGCCGTCGGCGCCGATCGTCGATCGCGAATACGGCTACGTGATCGCGCCGATGCGGCGCGGGCTGCGGCTGACGACCGGCGTCGAGATCGCGCGGCGCGGCGTGCCGCCGACCGGCGTGCAGCTCGAACGCGCGGAACGCGTCGCGCGGCCCGTGTTCGGCTTCGGCGAGCGGCTCGACCCGCAGCCGTGGCTCGGCTTCCGCCCGTGCACGCCCGACATGCGCCCGGTGATCGGCCCCGCGCCCGCGCATCGCGGGCTGTGGTTCTCGTTCGGGCACAACCATCACGGGCTGACGCTCGGCCCCGTCACGGGCCGCCTGCTGGCCGAGATGATGACGGGTGAGACACCCTTCACCGATCCGGCGCCCTATCGCGCCGACCGCTTCTGATTCTGAACGCGTAGAAAATCAGCGCACGCGCTCAGTCGAGCGCGCGGCCGAAGATGCGGATCACTTCGTCGAGATGGTCGGCCATCGCGCGGCGCGCGGCCTCCGGGTCGCGCGCGCGGATCGCGTCGAGGATCGCGCGGTGTTCCAGTTCCGACCGGTGCGGCATGTCGTTCGGCATGTACAGCGACTGCAGCCGCTGGAACATCAGGTCGTACTTGTGCGCGAGCAACTGCTTGATCATCAGCGCATACGCGGGGTTGTCGCTCGCCTCCGCGATGCGGATATGGAACAGCCGGTCGCCCGGATGCGTGAGCGAGCCGCTGCGGTTGTCTTCCTGGTTGCGCAGGAACGCTTCGTGGATCCCTTCGATCTGCTCGTCCGAACCGTGCTTCGCGGCCAGCGACGCGGCTTCCGGCTCGATCAGCCGGCGCGCCTGCAACAGCGCGAACGGCGGGATTTCGGTGTCGAGGTCGAGCGCGATGCCGAGTTCGGGATCGATCTCGACGACCGTAAACGGCGCAGCCTTCGCATCGGGTTCGGGCTCGGGCGCGGCGGCCGTTTCGGGATGGCGCACCTTCACGCCGTCGCCGACACGCACGCTGACGAGCCCGCTCACTTCGAGCGCGATCAGCGCCTCGCGCACCGACGTGCGCGACACGCCGAACTGCTCGGCCAGTTCGCGCTCGGGCGGCAGATAGCTGCCCGGCGGAAAATCGCCGGACTCGATCATCGCACTGAGCTTGTCGGCGATCTGCTGGTAGAGGCGGCGGTTCTGAATCGGCTGAATGGACATACGTTGATGCAGGTGATCGGTTTCGTTGCGGACGGTCCGACGAATCGTACAGGCCGTTCGCGCCTATTTTATATGCCGCGCCGCGTGTCGCCCGGCACCGCATAGCAATGCGCGGCGGTGCCGCCCCACAGCGCGTTGCGCTCGGCCGCCGACAGCCGCGATTCGGCCCAGCGCTCGACGATCGACGCCACTTCGTCATACGACGCGGCAAGCAGGCACACGGGCCAGTCCGACCCGAACATCAGCCGCTGCGGGCCGAACGCGTCGAGCGCCGCGTCGAGGCACTGCTCGATATGCCGGATGTCCTGTGCGCGCAGGCCGCGCCGCCAGTCGGCTTCGGTCACGAGCCCCGACAGCTTGCATGCGACATGCGGCAGCGCGCCCAGTTCGCGCAGTTCGGCGCGCCAGCGCGGCAGCGCGGTTTCGTCGCGCTCGAACTCGGCCAGCGCGGGCTTGCCGACGTGATCGAGAACGAGCCAGTGCGCATCGTGCCGCGCGCAGAACGCGCGCACGTCGGCCAACTGGCGCTCGAACACGAGCACGTCGTACACATAGCCGTTCGCCTGCAGCCACGCAACGCCGCGATTGAAGCCGGCATCCGCGACGAACGCGCCGACGTCGGCTTCGTCCTGCATCTGATGACGAAAGCCGCGCAACTTCGGGCTGCGCCATTCGGCGATACGGTCGGCAAGCTGCGGTGCAGCGAGATCCTCCCAGCCGACCACCGCCGCGATGCGCGCATCGTCGCGCGCGAGATCGAGCAGGAACGCCGTCTCGTCGCGCCCGGCGCGCGCCTGCACCGCGATCGACGCGCCGAGCGCCTGCGCATGCATCAGCGGCCACAGCGCATCGGGCAGATAATCGCGGGCGAGCACGCCCATCCCGGCGCCGATCCACGGATAGTCGGCCGCGCGATAACGCCAGAAGTGCTGATGGGAATCGATACGCACTGCGCCCATGGTGTCCTCATGCTCCGCCGTCACATGCCGCCTCATGCCGTTACAGCCTCACGGCCGCCGCGCCGCACACGCTACCGGCGTGCGGCGACCTCGCAACGTGCGAATCCGATCAGTCGTACAACGCCGCCGCGACCTTCGGATCGTCGATATTGGTCTTGTCGTACCAATAGAAACCGGTATCGATGACCTTCGGCAGCTTCTCGCCCTTGATCGCCTTCACGGCCGCCTCGACCGTCTTGTAGCCGATCCCGACCGGGTTCTGCGTGATCGCGCCGGCCATCAGCCCGCTGCGGATCGCGTCTTTCTGCTGCTTGCCGGAATCGTAGCCGACGATCACGACCTTGCGCTTCATCTCCCGCACGCCGTTGACCACGCCGATCGCCGAGCCTTCGTTGGTGCCGAACAGCCCCTTGAGCTTCGGATACCCTTGCAGGATCGACTTCGTCACCTCGGTCGACTTCAACTGGTCGCCTTCGCCGTACTGCACGGTCACGACCTTCACCTTCGGGTGCGCCGCTTTCATCCGTTCGAGAAAACCGTCGCGACGATCGATGCCGGTGCGGCTCGTCTGGTCGTGCGCGACCACGGCCACCTCGCCCTCGTCGCCGATCAGCGCGGCGAGCTTGTCGGCGGTGAGCGACGCGGCGGCCTTGTTGTTGGTCGAGGCCGTCGTCACCGGGATGTCGCTGTCGACACCCGAGTCGAACGCGATCACCGGGATCTTCTCGGCCTGCGCCTTCTTCAGCAGCGGCAGCGCGGCCTTGCTGTCGAGCGCCGCGAAGCCGAGCGCGGCCGGCTTCTTCGCGATCGCGGCCGACAGCATGTCGATCTGCTTGTCGACCATCGCCTCGGTTTCGGGGCCTTCGAACGTCACCTTCACCTCGTAGTCCTTCGCGGCCTGCATCGCGCCCGATTTCACGGCCTGCCAGAACTGATGCTGGAAGCCCTTCGAGATCAGCGGGATGTAGGTTTCCTGCGCCTGCGCGCCGGCCGTCACGCCGACGGC
This sequence comes from Burkholderia sp. JP2-270, assembly GCF_003233675.1. Classification (NCBI taxonomy): domain Bacteria; kingdom Pseudomonadati; phylum Pseudomonadota; class Betaproteobacteria; order Burkholderiales; family Burkholderiaceae; genus Burkholderia; species Burkholderia sp. JP2-270. The sequence goes on from NZ_CP029825.1 coordinate 1,091,893, forward strand.
GAACGTCAGTCCGACGATCGCGTTCAACACCTTGCTCCTGATCACTTCGCGTCTCCTTGGTTGGTATCTGCCTGGATGCCGGCCGGGCCGGCGGTGAAGCTGATGCTGCGCGCGTCAACGGCGCCGCCGGCGCAGGATGTCGACGTAGACGGCGAGGATGATGATCACGCCCGTCACGACCGTCTGCCATTCCTGCGCGACCGACATGATGCGCAGGCCGTTGGTCAGCACGCTCATGATGAACGCGCCGATGATGGTGCCGACGATGCTGCCCGCGCCGCCCGACAGCGACGTGCCGCCGATCACGACGGCCGCGATCGCATCGAGCTCGTAGCCCTGCCCGAGCGCGGGCTGCGCGGAGTTCAGCCGCGACGCGATCAGGAGCCCGGCGATCCCGCACACCGCGCCGCTGAACGTGTAGACCGCGATCTTCCATGCATCGACGTTCACGCCGGACAGCCGCAGCGCTTCCTCGTTGCTGCCGAGCGCGAACGTGTAGCGGCCGAAGATCGTCCGGTTCAGCACGATCGATGCGCCGATCGCGACGAGAAACAGGATCAGCACCGCGTTCGGAATCGGCAGCGCGGGAATCAGGTTGCCGATCAGCGAATCCTGCGCGATCGACGTGAAGCCCGGCGTGTCGTTGAAGTAGATCGGCCGCGTGCCCGAGATCACGAGCGACAGCCCCTTGAGCAGCATCATCATGCCGAGCGTCGCGATGAACGGCGGCACCTTCATCTTCGCGATCACGAAACCCGACACGCAGCCGGACAGCGCGCCGAAGCACAGCGCAGCCAGGATCCCGAGCGGCAGCGGCATTCCCCATTTCGTCAGCACGACGCCGGCCATCACCGCGCAGAACGTCATCAGCGTGCCGACCGACAGGTCGATGCCCGACGTGATGATCACGTAGGTACAGGCCACAGCCAGCACGCCGTTCACGGCGGTGGCCTGCAGGATCGTGACGAGGTTGTCGACTTCGAGGAAGTTCGGCGACGCGATACTGAAGAACACGATCAGCAGCACGAGGCTCGCGAACGCGAGCAGCTTCTGCCGCGCGGCCGGATTGAAGAAGCGGGCGCGGAAGCCGGATGCGCCGGCCGGCGTGTCGCCGGAAGCGAGAGGCGGAACGGGATGCGTATCGTTGGACATGATCGGGTAAGCGTCTGAATCAGGACAATACGGTCGACTCGCGCTGCGTCGCGAGCTGCATGATCTTTTCCTGCGTGGCGTCGGCCGCGCGCAATTCGCCGGTGACGCGGCCTTCGCACATCACGAGAATCCGATGGCTCATGCGCAGCACCTCGGGCAGTTCCGACGAGATCATCACGATCGCCTTGCCGTCGGCGGCGAGCGCGTCGAGCAGCTTGTAGATCTCGCTTTTCGCGCCGACGTCGATGCCGCGCGTCGGCTCGTCGAAGAACAGGATGTCGCAGTCGCGCAGCAGCCATTTCGCGATCACGATCTTCTGCTGGTTGCCGCCCGACAGCAGCCGTGCGGGCTGCGCAACCGACGGCGTGCGGATCGCGAGCTGCCGCACGTACGCCTGCGCGGTGTCGCGCATCTTGCGCGCATCGAGAAACAGGCCGCGGCGCACGAAGCGGCGCATGCTCGACAGCGCGATGTTGTTCTGCACGTCCATCCCGACCGCGAGCCCGAAGTGCTTGCGATCCTCGGACAGGTAGCCGATCCCGTGCGCGACCGCGTCGGCCGGCGTGCGGATCGTCACGGTCTTGCCGTGCACGCGGATCTCGCCAGCGTCGACCGGGTCGGCGCCGAACACCGCGCGCGCGACCTCGGTGCGGCCCGCGCCCATCAGCCCCGCGAAGCCGAGGATCTCGCCGCGCCGCAGCGTGAAGCCGACGTCGCGGATCGCGCGGCCGCGCGACAACCCGCGCACTTCGAGCGCGACGTCGTTCGCCGACGTATCGGGCGGCGTGCGGTGCTCCGTATCGAGCTGGCGGCCGACCATCATCGCGATGATCGCGTCCATCGACGTTTCCGCCATCGGCACCGTCGCCACGTACTTGCCGTCGCGCATCACGGTCACGCGATCGGCGATCTGGCGCAGCTCGTCCATCTTGTGCGAGATGTAGACGATGCCGACGCCGTGCGCACGCAAATCGCGGATGATGCGGAACAGCTCGGCGATCTCCGCGTTGTTGAGCGCGGCGGTCGGCTCGTCCATGATCAGCACGCGCGAGTCGAACGACAGCGCCTTGGCGATCTCGACCATCTGCTGTTTCGCGACCGTCAACCGGCCGACCTGCGTGCGCGGGTCGAGATCGAGCCGCATCCGCGTGAAGATCGCGGCCGCGTCGCGATTCAATTTGTCTTCGTCGACGAACACGCCGAAGCGGCCGCGCGGCTCGCGGCCGATGAAGATGTTCTGCGCGACGCTCAGGTGGTTCATCAGGTTCAGTTCCTGATGGATGATGCCGATCCCGAGCGCCTGCGCGGTGCGCGGATCGGCGATCTCCACCGCGCGGCCGTCCATCCGGATCTCGCCGTCGTCGCGCTGGTAGACGCCCGCGAGGATCTTCATCAGCGTCGACTTGCCGGCGCCGTTCTCGCCCATCAGCGCATGCACTTCGCCGGCATGCAGGTCGAAACGGCAGTCGTCGAGCGCCTGCACGCCCGGAAAGCGTTTGCCGATGCCGCTCAACGCAATCAGCGGCGGCGCGGCGCTCGGGTTCGGGGCGGGTTGCATGGTGTCGGGATTCCTCTGCATTCAGCCGATCGCGCGGTCGAGATGCGTATAACCGCCATCGACGAACAGCCACTGGCCGGTCGTGTGCGATGCGCGCGCCGACAGCAGGAACACGGTCGTGTCGGCGATCTCGTCGGCCGTCGTGAAGCGCTTGCCGAGCGGCACCTTGCCGGCGATTTCGGCGAGCTTCGCATCGGGATCGTCGAAGCCGGCGAGCCAGTTCCTGTAAAGCGGCGTCATCACCTCGGCCGGGATCACCGCGTTCACGCGCACGCCGTCGTCGCGCAATGCGACGGCCCATTCGCGAGTCAACGCGAGCTGCGCACCCTTCGACGCGCAATAACCGCTCGTGTTGCCCTGCCCGGTGACAGCCGTCTTCGACGAGATGTTGACGATCGCGCCGCGCGCCGCCTTCAGGTGCGGCACGCAGTAATGCGCCATCACGTAGTAGTGGATCAGGTTGCGCTCGAGCGACGCGACGAACGCGTCGCGCCCGGCGTCGAGGCCGATGTTGTCGTTGATGCCCGCGTTGTTGACGAGGCCGTCGATGCGGCCGAAGCGCGCGATGGTCTGCGCGACCGCATCGCGGCATTGCACGTCGTCCTGCAGTTCGACCGACACGCACGCGGCGCTCGGCTGCTTCTGTACAAGCTCGCGCCAGAACGCGTCGTCGGGCGTGTGGCGCGCGAACACCACCGGAATCGCGCCCTCGCCGGCGAGCCGCATCGAGATCGCGGCGCCGATGCCCGACGCACCGCCGGTCACGATCACGACCTTGTCTTGCAGGTTCAAATCCACTTCGCGTCTCCGTCGTTCATGTTGTCGCCGCGCACGATGCACGTCGTGCGGCGTGCGTCGCCGTGCTTCAACCGCGGAACAGGTACTGCTCCAGCGATTCGGGCTTCATCTCGATCGAGAAACCGGGCGCAGCCGGTGGCATGTACGCCGCGCCGCGCACCACGCACGGTTCGACGAAATGCTCGTGCAGGTGATCGACGTATTCGGTCACGCGCCCTTCCTTCGTACCGGAAATGCACACGTAGTCGATCATCGACAGGTGCTGCACGTATTCGCACAACCCGACGCCGCCGGCATGCGGGCACACCGGCAGCCCGTACTTCGCGGCCATCAGCATCACCGCGAGAATCTCGTTCACGCCGCCGAGCCGGCATGCGTCGATCTGCACGACGTCGATCGCACCGCGTGCGATGAACTGCTTGAACAGCACGCGGTTCTGGCACATCTCGCCGGTCGCGACCTGCACGGGCGCGATCGCCTTGCGGATCTTGCGATGCCCTTCGACGTCGTCGGGGCTCGTCGGCTCCTCGATGAACCACGGCCGCGCGAACGCCAGCTCGCGCACCCAGTCGATCGCCTCGTCGACTTCCCACACCTGGTTCGCGTCGATCATCAGCTTGCGGTCCGGGCCGATCACCTCGCGCGCGATCGTCACGCGGCGGATGTCGTCCTCGAGGTTCGCGCCGACCTTCAGCTTCACGTAGTCGAACCCCGCTTCCACAGCTTCGTGGCACAGCCGGCGCAGCTTGTCGTCGCTGTAGCCGAGCCAGCCGGCCGACGTCGTGTAGCACGGGTAGCCGTCGCGCTCCAGCGTCGCGATCCGCGCGGCCTTGCCGGGCGCCTGCCGGCGCAGCAGGTCGAGCGCTTCGTCCGGCGTCAGGCAGTCGGTCAGGTAGCGGAAATCGATCGCGCGCACCAGCTCCTCGGGGCTCATGTCGGCGACGAGCCGCCACAGCGGCTTGCCGACCGCCTTCGCCCACAGATCCCACACCGCGTTGACGACGGCGCCCGTCGCCAGGTGGATCGCGCCCTTGTCGGGGCCGATCCAGCGCAACTGGCTGTCCGACGTGACGTGCCGCCAGAAGCGGCCCATGTCCTCGCGGATCCAGTCGAGGTCGAGGCCGACGACGAGGTGGCGCATCGCGTCGATCGCCGCGCAGCAGATTTCGTTGCCGCGCCCGATGGTGAACGTGAGCCCGTGACCTTCGAGCCCGTCGCGGTCGGTTTCGAGCACGACGTAGGCCGCCGAATAATCGGGGTCCGGATTCATCGCATCGGAGCCGTCGAGCTGGCGCGAAGTCGGAAAGCGCACGTCGAGGACGCGCATCGATCGAATGATAGGCATGACGAACCGTCCGTTAAAGGAAATCAGGCCTGCACGGTGCGCTGGCGCTGCTCGCCGAGCCCGTCGATGCCGAGCGTGATCACCTGCCCGGCGCGCAGATAGACGGGCGGCTTCTGCCCGAGGCCGACGCCCGGCGGCGTGCCGGTGGAAATCACGTCGCCCGGCTGCAGGCTCATGAAGCGGCTCAGATAGCTGATCAGGTGCGGCACGCGGAACACCATCGTCGCGGTCGTGCCGTTCTGGTAGCGGTGGCCGTCGACGTCGAGCCACAGCCGCAGCGCATGCGGATCGGGCACTTCGTCGGCCGTCACGAGCCACGGGCCGAGCGGCCCGAACGTATCGTTGCCCTTGCCCTTGTCCCACGTGCCGCCGCGTTCGAGCTGGTATTCGCGCTCCGACACGTCGTTCACGACGCAATAGCCGGCGACGTGCGACAGCGCGTCGGCTTCGTCGATATAGCGGCCGCCCCGGCCGATCACCACGCCGAGCTCGACCTCCCAGTCGGTCTTCTCCGAGCCGCGCGGAATCTCGACATCATCGTTCGGTCCCGAGATCGCGCTCGTCCACTTGCCGAACACGACGGGCTCCTTCGGCACTTCCATCCCCGATTCGGCCGCGTGATCGGAATAGTTGAGCCCGATGCAGATGAACTTGCCGACGCGGCCGACGCACGCGCCGAGCCGCGGCGTGCCTTCGACGAGCGGCAGCGACGACGGCGGAATGTCGCGCAGCCGCGCGAGCGAGGCCGGCGACAGCGCATCGCCGGCGATGTCGTCGATCACGCCCGACAGGTCGCGGATGTGGCCCTGCGCATCGAGCAGGCCCGGCTTTTCATGGTGTTTGTCGCCAAATCTCAGCAGTTTCATGGGGTTGTCTGAACGGAAACGGAAAGTGAATGGGAAGGCGCGGTCAGTTTGACCAGCCGCCGTCGATCAGGTGAATGGCGCCGGTGGTAAATGCGGACTCGTCGGATGCCAGATAGGTTGCCAGCGCGGCGATCTCGTCCGCCGTACCGACGCGCCCCATCGGCTGACGCGCGACAAATGCGGCGCGCACCGCGTCGATGGTCGTGTTCTGCTTCAGCGCCTGCTCGGTAATACGGGCCTCAAGCGAAGGCGACTCGACCGTGCCGGGGCAGATCGCGTTGCAACGAATGCGTTGACCGACAAAATCGGCGGCCACCGCCTTGGTCAGCCCGATCACGGCCGCCTTGGTGGTGCCGTACACGAAACGGTTCGGCACGCCCTTCACGCTCGACGCGGCCGACGCCATGTTGAGGATCGACGCGCCGCCCGCTTCGAGCATCGCGGGCAGCAGCGCGCGGATCAGCCGGTACATCGACGTGACGTTCAGGTTCAGCGAGAACGCCCACGCGTCTTCGTCGCAATCGAGGATCGAGCCGTGATGCACGTAGCCCGCGCAGTTGAACAGCACGTCGAACGCGCGTTCGCTCGCGGCGAGCGCGGCGACATCGTTCGCGTCGGTGACGTCGAGCCGCCGTGTGGTCAGCCGGCCGCCCGCGTGTTCGGCGTCGGCCGCGAGCCGGGCGAGCCCGGCGTCGTTGATGTCGGTCGCCAGCACGTCGGCGCCCTCGCTTGCGAACCGCAGCGCGGTCGCGCGGCCGATGCCCTGCCCGGCCGCCGTCACCAGCGCACGCTTGCCCTGCAATCTCATGAGCACGTCTCCCGAAAAGCCGGCCACCAGTCGGCCGATTGGCACAAAGGACTAAAGGTCCAACCAATAATAGGAAGTGATCGCCCGTTTGTCACGAATTTGGGATTCAGTATTTACCCGAGCGGGTAAATCCGGCGAATGGACAAGAATCCGGTGCTCGACCGGCCATGCCAGCGCGCTTTCGAATTCGCTCAAACCCAATGCCGGCGGGCCTCTCGGCCGGCTTTTCGCGCACGCCCGGCGGGGCTGCCGCGCCAAACTGACAAAAAAGTCATGTTCGCGTCAGGGTCTCAACGGGATGCGCGCGCCATCATGGCGTTGCCGGACTGCGCTTCCGGTATATCGCCTCCCCGCCCGCGTTCGATCCCTGCGGGCACTCCGTCCCCCGGCGATGTATCCCGTGACTGGGCGAGCAGACACGGCGCGCGGGCCGATTTTCCGCCCCGGACTATCCGTCCGGGGCGTTTTTGTCCGTGGATCCCAAGAAAAATGAGCGTGGATTGTTTCTAAATCGGCAAAAGGTAATTTGAGCCAGACAGGATGTTTTTTCCGGTCACAGACGCTTACATTTAGCGCACCACTCATGGAACCCGCTACGGATTCGCCATCGGGTAGTGACATCCACTGCCACGACCGAACCGCACGAGCTTTAGGAAACGGCAAAATGAAGGCCTCCCAATCCCTGCCTGCGCTCGATCCCCCCGACGTCCACGTCGAAATCCTCGAACAGTCCGATACGCTGCTCGTCGTCCGCTGGGTCGAACCCGGCCGCTGTCACTACGGCGAACAGCGCTGGCGCCGCCGCTTCGCGCAACGCACCGGCACCTGCGCGCTGTCGCGCCAGGTCATCCATCGCGGCGACGAAGTCTTCCGCCCGGCCGAACGCCCGGCACCCGCGAATGCGGCCGCGATGATCTCCGCCGCCGAAGTGCTCGGCCTCGCCGGGGCAGGTAAATCCTGCCAGCCGCGTGCCGGCCCTAGAAGCGCCGGTCTAATTCCCCCGCTTGTCTGCCACGCCCGCGCGCACTATCGTTACACCACTCAATGTAACGATTACGTGCCGCGGCCGGCCGGTCGCGCCGATGGAGGCAGACATGCATGCATGGAGCGCGCGCCACGTGCCGGCGCAGGGCGGCAAGGTCGCGGTCGTGACCGGCGCCAACAGCGGCCTCGGGTGGCAGCTCGCGGAAACGCTGGCCGCAAAAGGCGCGACCGTCGTGATGGGCTGCCGCGACGGCGCGCGCGCCGCGCAGGCTGCCGATGCGATCCGCCGGCTCCATCCCGATGCGCGCGTCGAAGTCGATGTGCTCGACCTCGCCGATCTCGCGTCGATCGAACGCTTCGCGGCCGACGTGTCCGAACGCCACGGCCGCGTCGACATCCTCTGCAACAACGCCGGCGTGATGTTTCTGCCGCTGCGGCACACGCGCGACGGCTTCGAGATGCAGTTCGGCACCAACCACCTCGGCCATTTCGCGCTGACCGGCCATTTGCTGCCCGCGCTGAGCGCCGCGCGACGCGCACGCGTCGTGACGATGTCGAGCGGCTTGAGCCGCGGCGGCCGGATTCGCGTCGACGACCTGCGCGCCGAGCATCGCTACAACCGCTATCTCGCCTATTGCGACAGCAAGCTCGCAAACCTCGTGTTCGCGATCGAACTGCAGCGCCGCTTCGAGCGCACCGCGTTCACCGGGATCAGCGTCGCCGCGCATCCCGGCTATGCGGCGACCAACCTGCAGTTCGCGGGCCCGGCGATGGACAGCTCGCCCGCCCGCGCCGCGCTGATGCGTGCCGCGAACCGCTATCTCGCGCAGCCGGCCGACCAGGGCGCACTGCCCGCGATCCACGCGGCGACCTCGCCGGATCTCGCGGGCGGCGCGTACATCGGGCCGTCCGGCTGGTTCGAATTGCGCGGACTGCCGGCGCCCGCGAGCGTGCCGCGCGCGGCACGCAACGTGGCCTCGGCGGCGCTGCTGTGGGAAGCATCGGAAGCCGCAACCGGCGTGCGCTTCCTCAGCTCGGGCGCGCCGGCCGGGCGCTTGCCGGGCCGGCCGTTCGACACGACGGCCGACGCGCGCTGAACCGCGCGTCGCAATCCGCAATATTCTTCATACTTATTACATCAACCGAAAAGAAAGCCGGTTGAAAGACTGATTCGGTGCATCACTGTTACCGCCCAGGAAACAATTTATCGTCAAAATCAGCGTTTACCCTCAACCATCCGATGACTAAGATTTGATCAATCGCTTAAGACATGGTGTCGACAGCGAACTCAATAAAACATCGGAGGTCATCATGAAATCGCTCGTTTCCGCAGTCGTTGCCGCTGTCGCCCTGTCCGCTTCGTTCGGCGCATTCGCCCAAAGCACCGTGACCCGCGCGCAAGTGAGGAACGAACTGGTCCAGCTCGAACAAGCCGGCTACAAGCCGGGCGTGTCGAGCCCGTACTACCCGAACGACATCCAGAGCGCCGAAGCGCGCGTTCATGGCGCCGACGCCAGCGGCTACGGCGCGCAACCGGCTCCGGTCGTCCACTCGGGCGCCCCGGCTGCCGCAGCGTCGTCGAACGCACGCGATTCGATCTTCTTCGGCCAGTAAGCCGATGCGCCCCCGGCGGGCGCCGCGCGATTAAGCCGTATCCGGACGAGCCCCTTTGCGGGGCTCGTCCTTTTTTTGTGAAACGCATACCTCCGCCGCCCGGCAGCGGGTGGCTTCGCCCGGACGCTTTGCGTCCGGGCGCTTTTTCGTCTGCGGGGCATGCGTGTGTGCAAGACGAAGCCGTGTGCGCCGCCGGTCAGCGCGGCACAGCCGCGGCAGGCACCGACCGCGACAACACGCGCCACCGCGACAGCAATTCGTCGCGATCGACATAGCAGCCCTGCAGATGCCGGCGGCCCGTCGACGGATCGAACTCGGTGCGCGCATGCAGCACACGCCGGTTGTCGAACGCCCACATGTCGCCCGCCCGCAGCCGTCGCTGCACGCGGAAGCGCGGCTCGCGCGCGAGCGCGAGAAACCGCCGGTACGCGCGATAGACGGCCGCGACCGATCCGGCCGGCGCATCGAGCGGCCCGCGCAGGAAGTTCGCGACACGCACCTCGGTCACGTTGCCGCGCGCATCGAGCCCGATCACCGGCGCCGAACAGCGGTAGTCGCTGTTCGCACTCTTGTTCCAGAACTCGAACGGCGTCGACGCAAGCTGCTCGAAATCGGCCGGATGCTCGCGCCGCAACGCATCCGCGAGCGCGAAGCCGTCGAGGAATACGCTGTCGCCGCCCGTCGCGTCGTTCGCGAGGCAATGCAGGAACTGCACGCCCGGCTGCAACTCGCGCGTCGGCAAATCGGTGTGCGGCGGCAGGTTGAGCGACGTATACGCATTGCTGTCCGGGCGCGGCTTCGATTCGACGTCGAACAGCACACCGAAATTGCTTTCGCGAATCAGGCCGACGCGGCGCGCGATCTCGTCGACGCGGCCACGCTCGGCCGGCACGCCTTCGACGAGCGTCAACCCGGTGCGCTGCAACGCGGCGAGCCACGCGAGCAATGCGCCGTCGTCCTCCATCACGTCGCGCCACGCGAACACGCCGATCGCCGTCGCATCGTCGCCGGCCCACACGTGCCGCCCGTGCGCGGCCTGGCGCTCGGCGCGGGACGCGTCGTCGTATGCATGCGCGCGCAACCAGCCCGGCGACCACGCGCTGCGATGCCCGTCGTTCCACTCGATATGCAGCGCGCCATCGGTTTCGACGTGCACGGCGAGCGCCGACAGGTCGTCGCGCGCGTCGGCGATCTCGAACACCTGTTCGCGTGTGACCGCATGCACGCACGCGGAACACGTGCAGTTGTCGCGCAGCCAGTCGAAATGGAACGGCGATCGTCGCGTGTCGCTCCACTCGACGTCCACCGCTCCGTCGCCGATTGCCACCGCGGCAATGGCCGCATTGGCCGCGTCGGCGGAAAACGTCCGCCAGTCCTCGATACGGTGTTGCGCTGCCTGCATCGTTGCCTCCCGGAAACGCCCGCTACGCGTGTGGTGCGAGCAGAAACCCGCCGACCATCCGGTGCATCCGCGCCGCCTGCGGGCTCGTCCCGAGCGCGCGCCAGCAGCCGTGCACCAGCCCCTCACCCATCCAGTAATACGCAGCTCCACCGGCCGCGCGAATCCGTTCGACGTACACGCGCGCATCGTCGCGCAGCGGATCGTGCTCGGCGCCGATCGCGAGCACAGGCGGCAAGCCGTCGAAACGCGAAGCCGCGAGCGGCACCGACGCACGCAGCAGCGGGTTGCCGTCCAGCAGCGCATCGGGCAGGTCGCCATTCAACTTGCGGTCCCAATACAGCGCGCGATAGCGATGAACATCGTCGAGCGTCAGCATCGGTGCATGCGCTTCCGTTTCGCGCGCGGGCGACTGCGGTTCGAATCCGAGCATCGGATAGACGAGTGCGATACCGTCGATGCCGTCTTCGCCCGCATCGCGCAGCGCGGTCGCGACGGCCGCCGCGAGCATGCCGCCCGCGCTGTCGCCCGCGAGCGTCAGCGGATGCGCGCACGGCCCGAACGGCCAGCGCGCATCGCGCGCGGCGCGCGTGACGGCAAGACAATCGTCAAGCGCGGCCGGCGCGCGGTGTTCGGGCGCCAGCCGGTAGTCGACGGCGATCACGTCGAGGCCCGTGTCGGCCGCCAGTTGCGCGGTGATCAGCGCATGACTGTCGAGCGAGCCGACGACGAAGCCGCCGCCATGAAAAAACAGCACCGTGCCGCGTAGCTTGCCGTGCGCGGCCGTATAGCGCCGCAGCGCGATCGCGCGTCCGTCCGGTGCGCGCCACACGGCATCCTGCTGCACGACGCCGGCCGGCAGGGCCGCCGGTGTCCACTCGGCCGCGAAGCGGTCGTAGAGGCGGCGCTGCTCGTCGGGCGAGCGCGCCGCCGCATCGGCCGGATACCACGCGTCGACGGCTGCGACGAACGCCGCGATTTCCGGTTCGAGCATCGGGTGCGCTCCGCGATTGAAGATCGACGCTAGCGGCGCGGCGGCAACCCGATCACGCGGCCCGCATACGCAGGCGCCGCGCAATCGCGCTGCAATGCATGAAGCCCGGCCACGCGCGCGGCAACGTCTGTGTCGAACGGCGCCGACTTCGCGCCGTCGCGCGTATCGACGTGCAGCAGCATCTGCTCGCTCGCCGATACCGCGTCGTCATGCCCATCCGCGAACAGTTCGAGATACAGGTGCAGCCGCTTCGCGTCGTGCGCGAGCACGCGCGCATCGACGCGCACCTGCGTGCCCTCCTTGATCTCGTGCAGGTAGTTCACGTGCGCTTCGAGCGTGTAGACCGAGCGGCCCCGCTCGCGGCGCGCGGCGTCGTCGAGCCCGATGCGATCCAGCAGCGCATCGGTCGCGAAGCTGAAGATCAGCAGGTAGAACGCATCGCGCAGGTGGCCGTTGTAGTCGACCCATTCGGGCCGCACCACGTCGCGGTAAATCGTCAGCGGGGTATCGCCGGTCATCGTCTGTCCTTTAGTCCTCGAATCGCATCCCGTGCCGCGCCTTCACCGCGGCGATCGATTTCAGCACCTCGGTGATGCACTCGTCGCGATAGCGTTCGAGCTCCTTGATGCTGCGCGTGCCCTGCTGTTCGGTCGTGCCTTCGACGACGCTGTCGATCAGCGCGTCGGTGAGCGTCGGCGCGACCAGCTTCGTCCACGGCAGTTCGAGCGCAGGGCCGAACTGCTGCATGAAGTGTCGCATGCCCGCGTCGCCGCCGGCCAGCGTGTAGGTCAGGAACGTGCCCATGAACGACCAGCGGATGCCCGCGCCGAAACGGATCGCGTCGTCGATCTCGCCGGTCGTCGCGACACCTTCGTTGACGAGGTGTAGCGCCTCGCGCCACAGCGCTTCGAGCAGCCGGTCCGCGATGAAGCCCGGCACTTCCTTGCGCACGTGCAGCGGCCGCATGCCGAGCTTGCGATAGATCTCCATCGCCGCTTCGACCGCTTCCGGCGACGTGCGCTCGCCGCCGAGCACCTCGACGAGCGGCAGCAGGTAGACCGGATTGAACGGATGGCCGACCACGCAGCGCTCCGGATGCGTCGCACGCGCGTAGAAATCCGTCGGCAGCAGCCCCGACGTCGACGACGCGATGATCGCGTCGGGTTTCGCCGCGCGGCTGATCTGCTCGTGCAGCTCGAGCTTCAGCGCCTCGCGCTCGGGCGCGCTTTCCTGGATGAAGTCGGCATCGGCGACGCACGCTTCGATCGTCGGCACGAAACGCAGCCGCGCGGGATCGGCGCCCGGCGCGAGGCCGACGCGTTCGAGCGCGGGCCATGCGTTCGCGACGTTCGCGCGAAGCCGTTCTTCCGCGCCCGGCGCGGGGTCCCACACGACCACGTCCAAACCGTGCGCGAGCGCGCGGGAAATCCACCCGCTGCCGATCACGCCGGTGCCGATGGCGGCGAACGTCTTGATGTCGGTCTTCACAGCCATGTCAACGCATCCTTCGAATCAGGGGAAATCGGTGGGCGGCCACGCCTGTGCGCGCCGCCGTGTCGTATCTGTCAGGAAAAACTCACGCGAATTCGGCGATCGCGCGGCGTTCGAGCGGTCGCTCGCCGCGAGCGGGCAGGCCGAGCTTGCGGCGACCTTCGGCCGGCGTCAGCACGCGGCCGCCGAGCCGTTCGACGATCTCGCGTGCGCGCTCGACGAGCGTGCCGTTGGTCGCAGGCACGCCGCGGTCGAGCCAGATGTTGTCTTCGAGGCCGACGCGCACGTGGCCGCCGAGCAGCATCGCCTGCGCGACCATCGGCATCTGCATGCGGCCGATCCCGAAGCCGGCCCAGTGCGCGCCCGGCGGCAGGTTGTCGACCATCGCCTTCATCGTGCCCGTATCGGCCGGCGCGCCCCACGGAATGCCGAGGCAAAGCTGGAACAGCGGCGGATCGTCGAGCAGCCCTTCCTTCAGCAACTGCTTCGCGAACCACAGATGGCCCGTATCGAAGATCTCCAGCTCCGGCTTCACGCCGAGCTCCTGGATGCGCTTCGCGCCGGCGCGCAACTGCGCGGGCGTCGACACGTAGATGTAGTCGCCGTCGCCGAAATTCAGCGTGCCGCAGTCGAGCGTGCAGATCTCGGGCAGCAGTTCCTCGACGTGCGCGAGCCGCGTGAGGCCGCCGACGAGGTCGGTGCCCTTGCCGAAACGCATCGGGTCTTCGCCCGGGCCGATCTCGAGATCGCCGCCCATGCCCGCCGTCAGGTTGATGATCACGTCGACGTCGGCCGAGCGGATGCGGTCGACCACTTCGCGGTACAGGTTCGGGTCGCGGCTGCCGCGCCCCGTCTGCGGATCGCGCACGTGGCAGTGCGCGACCGTGGCGCCGGCCTTCGCGGCTTCGATCGCGGCGGCCGCGATCTCCTTCGGCGTGACCGGAATCGCCGGATGCTTGCCGACCGTATCGCCCGCGCCGGTAACGGCGCAGGTCACGATGACTTCATGGTTCATGCTGTTTGCCTCGCTTGACTCTGATTTGTTCGCATTACTGATATTCAATCGGTTCATGCGTCGTGCAGCACGCAGGCCATTACAGGCCGAGATACGCCTTTACCGCCGGCAAGCCGTCCTTGCCGTCGAACGTCTTGACGCCCGCGAGCCACGGATCGAGCACCTGCGGGTTCTTCTTCAGGTAGGCCTTCGCGGCGTCGGCCGGCTTCGTCTTGTTCATCACCGACTGCATCAGCTGGTTCTCGAGCTGCGTCGAGAAGCGCAGGTTCGTGACGAGCTTGCCTGCGTTCGGGCAGCGCGCGATGAAGTCGGGCGCCGTCAGCGTGTACACGCGCGCTTCGCCGTAGTTCGGCCCGAACGACGCGTCGCCGCCGGACAGGTAGTTCATGCTGAGCTGGATGTTCATCGGATGCGGTTCCCAGCCGAGGAACACGACCCACTTCTTGTCGCGGATCGCGCGCTCTACCGTCACCAGCATCCCGGCCTCGCTCGATTCGACGAGCTTGAAACCGCCGAGCCCGTACTGGTTCGTATCAATCATCTTCTGGATCGTCGCGTTTGCGCTGCTGCCCGGCTCGATCCCGTAGATCTTGCCGTCGAGTTCCGCGCGGTGCTTCGCGATGTCCTCGAAAGTCTTCAGGCCGGCCTGGTATTCGTAGCTCGGCACCGCGAGCGTCGCCTTCGCGCCGGACAGGTTCGGCGGTTCGACGACGTTGATCGACTTGCTGTCGAGGAACGGCTGGAGCTGCTTCTGCTGCACGGGCCACCAGTAGCCGAGCGACACGTCGAGCTGCTTGCTCTTCAGGCCGGCGAACGAGATCGGCACCGACGCGATCGTCGTGGTCGGCTTGTAGCCGAGCGCCTCGAACACGGTCGACGCGAGCGCCGTGGTCGACGTGATGTCGGTCCAGCCGATATCCGCGAAACGCACGGTGCGGCAGGTCGCGGCATCCGTTTCGGCACGCGCCGCGTTCGTGAACGCGGCGGTCGCCAGCACGGCCGCGACAAGCGCGGCGATCTTCGTCGACTTCATGGTTCGGTTCCTCCCGGTGGGACTCGTGGCAGCCGGTGCGCGGGGTGTGCGCCGGCCTGCATCGTGGGAGTAAAAGTAACGAGCCATATTGGCCGCGAGAAGACCGGCGGCGACCTGTTCTTGACTATTTGCGACTATGAGTGGAAACCACTAGGTTTTTGTAGAGGCTTGATCGGCGGGGTTTTCGCGCGTGTTTTGGAAGAAGCCCGCTTGTCTACATGCGGCGCGAGGCTTTCGGGCCTGTCGGGAACGGCGCGATATCGATGCGTCTTCAGGCTCGGGGCGCTGGAGCCGCACGGATGAATTGGCCTGATCAGCCTGGCGGCTTCCGCAGCGCACCTGATCGCACGTTGAACGTCGTCCGTCGGGCCGTCGAACACGCGTCTGCACACTCATCCCGCCGGCAATCGTTGCTCGAACCATCCGGGCTTGCCCTCCCACCAGCAGCCGAAAGGGCGTTTCACATTGCGGAACTCGCGTCGAATTCCCGCGGCGTCCCTTTTTCGCCGCTTGAAAACTTGTTTTGCATCGCAAAAATCGCCACGCATCCCATTGAAAAACAAGGGAAATTTATGTCTTATGTCTTATATAAGACATCGCCAAAAAAGCATCGGTCGGCGTTACCATTCAGTCATGCAGTTCGCTTCGACATACGGAGCGCCACGCTCAACCATTTACTCAAACGCGCTTTGCTCTTAGGAGATTGACATGGCCCAGTATCAAGACGACATCAAGGCAGTTGCCGGTTTGAAAGAAAACCACGGCAGCGCGTGGAATGCCATCAACCCCGAGTACGCCGCCCGCATGCGTGCGCAGAACAAGTTCAAGACGGGTCTGGACATCGCGAAGTACACGGCCAAGATCATGCGCGCCGACATGGCCGCCTACGATGCCGACCCGTCCAAGTACACGCAGTCGCTCGGCTGCTGGCACGGCTTCATCGGCCAGCAGAAGATGATCTCGATCAAGAAGCACTTCAACAGCACCGAGCGCCGCTACCTGTACCTGTCCGGCTGGATGGTGGCCGCGCTGCGCTCCGAGTTCGGCCCGCTGCCGGACCAGTCGATGCACGAAAAAACCTCCGTCAGCGCGCTGATCCGCGAGTTGTACACGTTCCTGCGCCAGGCCGACGCCCGTGAACTGGGCGGCCTGTTCCGCGAGCTCGACGCGGCCGAAGGCGCTGCGAAGGCCGCGATCCAGGAAAAAATCGACAACCACGTCACGCACGTCGTGCCGATCATCGCCGACATCGACGCGGGTTTCGGCAACGCGGAAGCCACGTACCTGCTGGCCAAGCAGTTCATCGAAGCGGGCGCATGCTGCATCCAGATCGAAAACCAGGTGTCCGACGAGAAGCAGTGCGGCCACCAGGACGGCAAGGTCACCGTGCCGCATGAGGACTTCCTCGCGAAGATCCGCGCGATCCGCTACGCGTTCCTGGAACTGGGCGTGGACGACGGCATCATCGTGGCCCGTACCGACTCGCTGGGCGCCGGCCTGACCAAGCAGATCGCCGTGACCAGCACGCCGGGCGACCTGGGCGACCAATACAACTCGTTCCTCGATTGCGAAGAACTGTCGGCCGACCAACTGGGCAATGGTGACGTCATCATCAAGCGCGACGGCAAGCTGCTGCGTCCGAAGCGCCTGCCGAGCAACCTGTTCCAGTTCCGCGCCGGCACGGGCGAAGCACGCTGCGTGCTGGATTGCGTCACCGCGCTGCAAAACGGCGCCGACCTGCTGTGGATCGAAACCGAAAAACCGCATATCGCGCAGATCGGCGGCATGGTCAGCGAGATTCGCAAGGTCATCCCGAACGCGAAGCTGGTGTACAACAACAGCCCGTCGTTCAACTGGACGCTGAATTTCCGCCAGCAGGCGTACGACGCGATGAAGGCCGAGGGCAAGGATGTGTCGGCATACGACCGCGCACAGCTGATGAGCGTGGAATACGATCAGACCGAACTGGCGGCGCTCGCCGACGAGAAGATCCGCACGTTCCAGGCCGATGCATCGCGCGAAGCCGGTATCTTCCACCACCTGATCACGCTGCCGACGTACCACACCGCCGCGCTGTCGACCGACAACCTGGCCAAGGAATACTTCGGTGACCAGGGCATGCTCGGTTACGTGGCCGGCGTGCAGCGCAAGGAAATCCGTCAGGGCATCGCCTGCGTGAAGCACCAGAACATGTCCGGCTCGGACATCGGCGACGACCATAAGGAATATTTCAGCGGCGAAGCGGCGCTGAAGGCGGCGGGCAAGGACAACACGATGAACCAGTTCTGATACCGGTCCTATCCGAAGCAAAAGCCAGCCCCGAAGGTCTTGTACCCTAAACGCACATACTTTTCGAGCGTTGTGTCCGAGACCCTTACGGCTGCTGGGATTCTGTCCCACCAGTGTTCGATGTATTGATACATAGAAATACATCGAAGCCCCGACGCGCCGATGCTGGTCATCGGCGCGTTTTTGTTGGCGAACTACAATTTCGGGGCACGCTTGGCGCGCGTATGCGTGTCGTTTTTGGCATGCCGCGAAGGCGGTCGGTAGGCCCCCCGAAATGGAGCCGACGCAATGCTCGATCAACCTCCTCGCGAAGCACGGGCCGCAATCCGAGCGGCCGCCGATGTTTCGGGCGATCTCTCGATGGCGCTGCCTTGGTATCGCAATGAATCTCTGCCGGTGTTCGATTGCAAGACGGCCGAGCAACTCGTGCTGGAGGGGCGTTCGGACGATTTGATGCGCGACATGGCGTCTCTCGAGGCTGGGGCGGCCGGATAGATCACTCGGCCGAGATCATGCGGGCCTTGTGATGCGCAACACAGGCCGGCCATCCACATTTTTCAGCGGGAAGTATGACTTGTGCGTCGCGGGATCGATCGCGACGACATGGGCATTCGGCCCGAGGCGGCCCTCACCGATCTTGTCGCCCGTATCCGCCTTGAAGCGAAATAGTGAAACGACACCATCCTCGCCTGCCACGTAGAGCGTTGACAGAGTCGGGTCGAATGCCAGCACGTCCGGATCACCACCGACAGCGAACGACTGGACTACCTGATTCGAGCGCATGTTGAAGACGATCAGCTTATCGTTTCCTTCGCACGCAATGAAGGCGAGACGATCGCGCGGATCGATCAACAGGCCGTGATTGCCTTTGGCGCCCGGCAGATCGAAGCGATGCGTCGCCTCGTGTTGGCTCCCCGCGACGGAATCTTGCGATTCTGCCCGGTTACGGCTTGGCCCCTTCATCGGGTTTGATGTGGCGGAACGCGGCAAGCAACGAGAGGTCGTAGGCGATCTTCAATGCGCCGCATGCGACGAGCGGCACGCCGAGCCACCCGAGTCCGAACAGGCTTCCCGCCACCGTCGGCGCGACAGCGGCGGCGAGACTGCGCGGCACCGACGTGAAGCTGGCCGCGGCAGGTCGTTCCGCCGGCGTGACGACGGCCATGACGTACGCGGTGCGCGTCGGCACGTCCATTTGCGACAACGCGCTGCGCATCAGCAGGAGCGCCAGCGTTGCCGGCAGCGTGGGCGCAAAGGCCGCGCCGATCAGGCAAAGGCTCGACGGGATGTGCGTGAAGACCATCGTGTTCAACAAGCCAATCTTGCGCGACAGCGGCGCAGCGACAAGCTGGGAACCGGCGGATAGCAAGCCGGACCAGAAGAAGAATTGCCCGGCTGCCCCGATCGACAGGCCGAAGCGCTGCATCAGCCAAAGCGACAGCAGCGAATTGACGACGAGTCCGCCGGCGAACGCGTCAATGCTGAACAGCAGCGCCAGCCGCGTGACGATCCGCCGGGAGGGACCGAGCGGCGGAGCGGCAGTTGCCCGGCGCGACTCCGCGATCGGCAGCCGGCGGTACAAAACAGCGACCGAGATTCCCGTCACCGCATACAGGAGAAACATCGCGCGCAACGCCTCGAGCAGCGAGATGCCTGCGTGTGACGCAAACCAGAGCGGCAGTCCCGCCGCGAGTGAACCCAGCGCGGCCGATACCGCGCCGATCAGGCTGTAGCGTGCGAACAAGGCGGTCCGCGCATCACCGTTCGCCGCTTCGGCGAGTCTCGCCTGTTCGAGCGGCAGGAACAGGCTGACATCGCCCGAGCTCGGATTGAGCGTGCCGACGAAGGCCACGACGAGTAGCGGCCAGAGCGTCGACAAGCCGGCAAAACCGATGCCGGTCGCAGCCATCAGAACGGCGGCAAGTGTCAGCATCCTGCGTGGCGGAAAACGGCTGGCGAGCACGCCGACGGCGATCGTCGCCGCGGCCGAGCCTGCCAGCGTCGCGGTGCTGATCAACCCGACCTCGACTTGCGCGAAGCCGAGCATCAGCAGGTAGGCCGGCAGCAGGACTGCAACGAAGCCGTCGCAGAAGCCGCGCAGGCCGCGGCTGACGAGAAGAATCCATGCCGTGTGCTCCACGCCAGCCGGCATCAGCCAGCGTGAAACGCGAACCGCGTACGAGGCTGCCGGGCGCCCGCTAGGCGCGTGCATCACGTCGGCACCACGTATAAAGCGCGTCGTACATCACCATCCCGTGCTGCAACTGTTCGTGATCGTCGGCGAAGTTTCCCGACAGGCCGATCGATATCGCATACAGGCCGGTCGCCTCCGGCGCCAGGTCGAGCCGGTTCGTATCCGCACCGCGCACGATCTCGGCGAGCTTGAGCAGCGCGGGGTCGCGAAGTGCGTATTTGTCGAGGAACGCATCGAAGCTGCAATGTTCGCCGTGGTGCCCAAGCTCGACGCCGGGCACATCGTACGGGATTGCGCCCGTTTCGCCCGCGATTCGCAGCACGTCCGCCCCGGGCACATAGAGAAATTCAGGTGCGTCGTCGATGAACCGGGCGATGAGCCACGGACATGCGATGCGATCGATTTTCGGCCGTTCCCGCGTAATCCATTTCATGATGCATCTCCTGTATGGCGGTACGGAAGCTTCATGGCGACACGGCCGACGGGTCAGTCGTCCTCTTCGTCGTCACTGGCTGGGCGGCTATGATGAGCTTGCCATCTTCGGTCAGAATCAGACGTTGCTCCTGGCCACCCTGCTCGCTCGTCACCGCATGGAGCGAGTTGCCGTTCTTCATACGCCGTTGAATCGCCACGACGCTGCGGCCTTGCCGTCGACGCTCGATCGTCGTTCTCAACAGTGCCGGCGCTTACTCGAGCGTGACAACCTCGCCGCCCCCTGCTCGGACCCGCTTCTGTCGCAGCCGGACAGCGCAACAGACAGGGCCATCGCCATAGCGACCGGCACAATCCCGCAAGACCTTCGCATCACCCACTCCTTGTGGATCGCTCGCGGCGATTACCAGACCATGTGAATGACGATCAGTCGTTCGGACAGGCCCTGCAACCGGGCCGGATCGCACGCCAGCGTTTTCATCTGGTACGTCATGCTCATCTCCCGGTCGCGCGCTTCAGTGATGGACTAACGGATAGGCCGCCAACCCGATGAGTGCCGCTGCGGTGACGATCACCGGCTCCTGCAGCTTCTTGAAGCGCCACAGCAGCAGAACGGTCGCGACGGCCAGGACGGCGGTCGGCACGTCGACGATCGATCGCTTCGCGATGACGAGCACGGAGCCCGTGATTGCACCGACGGCCGCCGCCGTGATGCCGTCGACGAACGCCTTGACGTCGGCCCGGTGACCGTATTTCTTGACGTAGGGTGCCGGGATGATGGTGAACAGATAGCAGGGCAGGAAGGTGCCGAGCGCGGCGACGATTGCGCCCGGGAAGCCTGCCACCAGGTAGCCGATAAAGCCGACGGTGATCACGACCGGCCCCGGCGTGATCATGGCAACCGCGACGGCGTCGACGAACTGCTTGTCGTTGAGCCAGTGATGCTCGGTCACGACACCGCCGTACAGAAACGGCACGATCGCGAGCCCCGACCCGAACACGAATGCACCGGCTTTCGCAAAAAACACGCCGATCTGCGCGAGTTGCGGCAGATCGATGCCGCTCAGCAGGCCGCTGGCCGCCGGCAGGTTGGCGCCGGCGAGCGCGCTCAGCCCGCCCTTGTGCAGCCATTTGGGCGGGGCGCGCCACAGCCAGCCGATCAGGCCGGCGACGATGAAGAGCCACGCGATTTCCGATTCCGTGATGAAGGTCACGGCAGCCAGCGTGATGAAGATCGCCCACAGCAGCTTGTCGTTGCCGACGGTCTTTATCGTGAGCTTGTACGCGCTCATCGCGATGATGCCGACCACGGCGGCCCCGACGCCATAGAAGACTGCCTGCATCCACGACAGCCCGCCGAAGTGCGCATAGGCGAACCCGAGCGCGAGCACCATCAGGAATGACGGCAGCACGAACGCAAAACCGACGAGCGTCGCGCCGCGGATCCGGTAGTGGACGAAGCCGAGATAGATCGCGAGCTGGGCGGCCATCGGTCCCGGTGCGAGCTGGGCCAGCGTGAGTCCTTCCTTGTAGTCGGCCTCCGTGATCCAGCCGCGCTTCTCGACGAGATCGCGGCGCATGTAGCCCGCCAGCGCGACCGGGCCGCCGAACCCCAACGCGCCGAGACGCAGCATGTAGCCGACCAGTTGGCCTAGCGAATAGGTCGGCTCGGTCGTCGCGATAGCGGTAGTCATGACTTGGCCCCGGTGCCGTTCTTGTCGTTCGACGCGAAATGCACGTACAGCGAGTCGAGTACCGCCCCCATCTGCTCGAGCAATTGATCGTCGTTGTCCGTGCGCTGGCGAGTGCCGGCCATCACGGCCTCGAAGCCGACTGCTTCCGGCGCCGCAGTGCCGCCGACGTCAAGCGCATGCACGATCTCGCCGAGCCGCATCAGCGCCGGGTCCTGGTCGAGCCCGAAACTCGCGAGCAGCACCTCGAACGTCACGCGTTCGCCGACGTGGGTGAACGTC
Source organism: Burkholderia sp. JP2-270 (assembly GCF_003233675.1). NCBI lineage: Bacteria > Pseudomonadati > Pseudomonadota > Betaproteobacteria > Burkholderiales > Burkholderiaceae > Burkholderia > Burkholderia sp. JP2-270. Next base: position 1,113,838 of record NZ_CP029825.1, read on the forward strand.
GCACCGTCGAAATCGAAGCCAAGCGCATCGGCCGGACAATCGGTCGGCGACGCGAGCCAGATGAAGCGCGCGCGTGCGTCGATGAAACGGCGGATCAGCCACGCGCTCGCGACGCGGTCGACCCACATGCGCTGCCGTGTCGCCCAGGTGCGACCTTGATACTCGTCGATCGCCAGCCGCCGGATTTCGCGTTCCGCGGCATGCGGCTCGCCTGGCGACAGCACGGTGTCGACCAGTGCGACGAAATCCTGCAGCGCGACTTCGGCGCGGGTGGCCGAGTCGCCCGGGAAGTAGTCGATCGCACGGAGCGTGTCGAAGTCCTTGTGCAGGCGCCGCAGCAGGCGGGTCAGTTCCGTGGCGGATTGCCCGGCCAGCGTCTTGCGCGCGTCGGCAAGGGCGCGGGTAAAGATCGTGTAGTCGTCGTCGCGACTGAACAGCGCACGGAATTCCTGCTCCTGCGACGCGTCGAGGCTCGGCGCGCGCAGCAGGTGGGCCGTGCCGCCGCTTTCGGCGATCCCGTCCGCCAGTTCGCGTAGCGTACTTTCATGCTCGGCCGTGTACGGAAGCAGGTAGATGCCGTCGCGCAGCACCGCGCAGCCCTTTGCCTTGAGCGCGCGCCAGTACCGCATGCGGGCCGTCGCGTTTTCAGTCGGAAGGGTCAGAACGAGGAGTGACCAGGCCGTGAAAGTATCCATGTAGCGAATACTACTCACGCGTTATTTACTCTACAAGTTAACTTTGAGGGCAACTGCCTAGCCGTTGCGGCCGCCTTTCCCGTGCGGCGGCTGCGAGCGACCGCAACGATTCAGCGTGCAGCGTCCACCGGGCATAGAAACCAGAACGCGACAACTGCGGATGGATTGTCAGTCGCCAAGCAGTTTGCGAACATCGCGAGCGAAGCCCAGGTCACCGTCGATCCCGAGACTGGCCATCCGCTCCGGCACGATCGCCACACCTCGCCCGGCCGCGACGAGATTCGGCATCGACGTCTTCGGCGACACGATCCGCGCCGCTGCCGGTACGAATCCTCGCTTCAAACAAAGATGGATCACGGCGCGGGCCGGCCACTCAGAAGTTGTGCTTCACTCCGACCGTCACCGACAGTTGCCGACTGCGGGTCGCATTCGGCAGGTTCGGAATCTGCGCATAGTTCGCCGCGCCGCCCGTCGCCGGGTCGATGCCGATCCCGCGACCTGCCGCCTTCTGGAAAATGCCGACCGTATAGAGCGACGTCCGCTTCGACAGGTTATAGGTCATCCCCAGGTTGACCTGATGAAACTTCGGCGAGCCGTTTGCGTCGGTCTTCATCGAGTTGTAGATATAGGCCGCACCCAGCATGAACGCCGGCGTCACCGAAAACGTCGTGTTGACCTCGACGATGTCGAAGCGCGCATCGGCGCCGTGCGGATGGGCGGCATCGGCAAAATACCGGCTGTCGCCGAGTGTCGTGTGCGTGTAGACGACGCCGACCGTCGCCGGCCCGATCGCATACGAGCCGCCCATTCCGATCGCCTTCAATGCACGCGCATCCTGCAGCTTGCAATACATCGCCGCCGGATTCGAACACGCGAAATCGCCGATATAACCCTGCGCGCCGCCGAGCGCCGCGTCGAGCGGATGATTCAGGTCGAGCGCGCCGACGCCGAACGAAAATGGCGCGTTGTTGTAGCTCGCGGCCAGCGCCCATCCGCGCTGCCGGGAAAAATCGCCGGCGACACCGCCGAACGAAAACGTGCCGCTGAACGAAAATCCCGCCATCACGGGGCTCGTGTACTGCACCGCGCTGTTCAGGTTGAGTGCGGCGTTGAGGTTGTCGACGTCACCGATATGCGCGCCGAACAGCGTGGCCCACGGAACGCTCGACGCGTAGGGTGCGAGCGTAGTCGTGTACGAATCGAACTGCCGGCCGACGGTCAGCGTCCCGTAGCGATCGTTCGACAAGCCGACCCACGCATTCTGGTTGAACAGCGTATCGGTCTGCAGCAAGCTGCCGTTGTTCATCCAGAAGCTGTTTTCGAGCTTGAACGTAACGGCCGTGCCGCCGCCGATATCCTCGCTGCCCGTCAGGCCGATGCGCGACGGCGCGCTCGCGCCGCCCGTCATCTGCCACGCATGCCCGCCGCGCACCGCGCCGTCGGCCCCGGTCGTCTGCACGTTGTTCGTGTACGTGATGCCGGTATCCACATCTCCGTACAGCGTGACGCTGTTCAACGCATGCGCGCCCTGCGTGACGGCGAGCGCCGCCACCGCCGCCGCGATCCCGCGCGGCGTCGTCAGATCCTTCATCGATCATCCTCCCTGATGCGTCGTATCCGTGTCGCGACCGTGTGCCGGAACCCGAACGCGCCGGCCGGTGGGCGCGAGCGTTGCCGGCGCCCCGGCAGCGCTCGCATCCGCACTTACGCGTAGTTCATCATCACCGACTTGCTTTCCGTGTACTGGTCGATCACCGCGCGACCGAGTTCACGGCCGAAACCCGACTGCTTCATCCCGCCGAACGGCATCGCGTTGTCGAGCAGCGAATGGCAGTTGACCCACACCGTGCCGGCCGCAATACGCGGGATGAGCTTGTGAATCGCGGAAAGGTCGTTCGACCAGATGCTCGCGCCGAGACCATACGGCGTGTCGTTCGCGAGCTGCACGGCCGTGTCGACATCGTCGAACGGCATCGCGACCAGCACCGGCCCGAAGATCTCCTCGCGCACGACGCGCATCGCCTGCGTCGTATCGATCAGCACGGTCGGCTCGACGAAGAAGCCGGGGCCGTCGATCGCACGGCCGCCCGCGGCGGCGCGCGCGCCCTCTGCGAAACCAGAGTCGATGTAACCGCATACGCGCTCGCGCTGCTTCGCCGACACGAGCGGGCCGATCTGCGTCGACGGGTCCATTCCCGGGCCGATCTTCAGGCTCGCGGCGATCTTCGCGACGCGTTCGATCACGCCGTCGAACACCTTCGCATGGATGTATGCGCGCGAACCTGCCGTGCACACCTGCCCCTGGTTGAAGAAGATCGCATTCGCGACGCCCAGCGCGGCTTTGTCGAGATCGACGTCGGGCAGCACGATCACCGGCGACTTGCCGCCAAGTTCGAGCGACATCCGCGTCATGTTGTCGAGCGCCGCGTGACCGATCGTCTTGCCCGTTTGCGTCGAGCCCGTAAACGCGATCTTGTCGATGCGCGGATCGCGCGACAATGCGGCGCCCGCCGTGTGACCGTAACCGGTGACGATATTGACGACGCCGTCCGGGAACCCGGCCTGCTGAATCAATTCCCCGAGCCGCAACGCACTCAGCGGCGTATCTTCCGCGGGCTTCAGCACGATGGTGCAACCGGTCGCAAGCGCAGGCGCAATCTTCCACGCCGCCATCAGCAGCGGGAAATTCCACGGAATGATCGCGCCAACGACGCCGACGGGCTCCTTGCGCGTATAAGTGAAGACTTCGCTGTCCGGCATGTACGGCATGCCCGCATCGATCACGCTGCCTTCGATCTTCGTCGCCCAGCCGGCCATGTAGCGGAAACACTGCGCGGCCATCGCGACGTCGAGCCCCTGCGCGACCATCACCGGCTTGCCGTTGTCGAGCGATTCGATCTCGGCAAGCTCGCGCGCATTGGCTTCGACCAGGTCGGCGAGCTCGAGCAGCAGCCGCTCGCGGTCGGTGGTCTTCGCGGTGCGCCACGGCCCCGCATCGAATGCGCGCCGCGCGGCGGCGACGGCCTGCTGCACGTCGCGTTCGTCCGCTTCGGGCACGCGTGCGATCACGGTGCCGTCGGCCGGGTTCACGACGTCGATCTGCCGGCCCGACGCGGCATCGCTCCACTCGGAGCCGATCAGCATCTTCTTCGGCTTCGCGAGAAATGCACGTGTTGCGTCGAGCACCGGGAATGTCTCGTTTGTCTTCATGTTCAATCCTCCTCGATTTCTTGAATGGGCCGGTCAGTAGCGATCCGCGACGCCGTCGATCCCGCGTTCCTGCAACGCACGGACGAGGCCGGCACGCACGGTCGCGACGTCGGAAAAGGCAGGCCTGCGGTGCGCGGCGACTTCGGCGGCCGTATAAGGCTTGAAGTCGCGCGGCAGCGCATCGCGGTTCATCGTCGTGAGCACCCAGTTGAGTACGTCGGCCAGATCCTGATCCGACAGCGCCGAGTTCGACGCGCCAGGCACGCGCGTCACGTATTCGCGCCCGGCCGGCAGATGCGTGAAGTAGCCGAGCGAGTTCGCGAGCGGCGGCACCTTGCCGGGAATGCCGCCGCCCGTCGTCGTGTGGCAGCCCATGCAATTGAGCACCCAGTGCTGCCGCGCGAGCGACGCGTCGGCCGCGCCGTCGGCATGCGCGGGCGCAGCGGTCACGCATGCGATAGCGCCTACGAGCAGCAACAGCGACAGCAGCCGACGCGGCAAGCCGCCGATCCGCGATGCCGCCTTCGACGTGCGCCGCGCGCGCTGCATCGGCTCGCCAACGCGCGATGCCCAGGCGACGTTCACAGGCCCAACTCCTTGACCACCACGGCGCGTTGCGCGTGAACGGCCGTGCCGTCCATCTCCTTCGCGCGCGCCGCGCGGATCTCGGCCGCGGTGAACGGCTTCGCGCTGCCTCGCTGCGCGTCGAGGTCGAACACGACGTAGTTGAGCACGTGCGCGATATCGTCGTCGCTCGCGCTCGCAAACGACGGCATCTTGAAGTTGTAGCTCTTGTCGTGCACCTTGATCTCGCCGAACATTCCGTGCAGCAGCGTCTCGACCAGTTGCGCACGCCCGGCTTCGACCGCCGCGTACCTGCCCGGATACTCGGTCAGCGGCGGCGCGAGGCCGTCCTGCCCCTTGCCGCCCGCCTGGTGGCACACCGCGCACTGCGCGTCGAACAGGCTCTTGCCGGCCGGGTAATGCACGGCCTGCTGCGCGCCGGCGATGCCCGGCAACGCGATTGCCGAGACGCTCGCCACGCACGCGACGACGATTTTTCCCGCTTGCTTCACTTTCATTGCTTCGCCGCTCCCAGCAGAACCGAAACCGAACAGTGGTAATTCGAATTACCGTTGGCCATGCACCAGTTGATGTCGTTGTTCAACGACAGCTTGTACAGCGGCTTCTCGCGCTCGTTGCGATTGCAGAAGCACTTTCCGCACGACGTCTTGCCGCAGCAATCGTTGTACGACACGATGTAGTCCGAACCGTCGTGCGGGTTGCGGCAAGTGCCGATCCACGTGATGGGCGAAGGCGTCGTGCCCGGCGGGCAACTGCTCGACGTGCCGCCGCAGCAGCTGCAAAGCCAGCCGTCGATCGCGCAATACTTCCAGTAGTCGCAGCTCATCGGGTCGTCGCTGGCCCCCGAGGCGGCCGCGCCGCCGGACGCAGCGGATGCGCCCGACGCCGCATCGGCCGCATACGCGGTGCGATCGACGGGCAGCAACGGCAGCATCGCCGATCCCACCAGCACCTTGCCGAGCTTCGCCATCGCGCTGCGCCGCGAACTGTGCTGCGCGACGCCGCGCGCCGACCGCTCGAACCATGAATCAAACAGGCCCATGTCGTTGTTCTCCAATGACGTTGAAAGGGGTTCGGCCGGTCATGCGTGCTGCGCGTGGGTGCCGCGGCTGCGACCGCCATGCACGAACTGCTGCAGCGACGCGACGCCGCGCTCCTTCGCTTCGAACAGGCTCTCGAGATGCTCGCGCGTGTTGACGAGCCCCTTCGCGCGCACCGTGCCGGTTTCGTCGAGCAGCACCGCATACGGCAGCTTGCCGATCTGGTACGCGAGGCCGAGCTCCTGCGACAGCACGTACGGGAAGCGCCCGAGGTCGTGCTTCTGCGCGAAGCGCGCGTGCTCGTCGACATTGCCGTCGCTCGCGAGCACGATGTTCACCGGCGGCGATTCGCTCGCCTGCAGCGACGGCAGCAGCGGCAGCAGCTTCTTGCAGACCGGGCACGTCGGCGACAGGAAGAACAGCAGCGTCGCTTTGCCCGACGCATCGATGCCGCCGACCTTCACCTGCGAGCCACGAATGTCGGTCAGCTCGAACGTCGGCGCGATCGCACCGACCGCCGGCCCCTTGTCGATCATCAGCGCGCCGGCCGGCATGATGCGTTCGTACAGGATGCCGATCTGGCGCACCAGCGCGAGACAGATCGCGCCGAGCGCGAGGACGGCAACCCACAGCAGTGCGGTGGAAACGGTGAGAGCGGTTTGCATCATGAATTCCTCAGGTGGGAAAGGCGCGGTACGTTGGCGAGCAGCACATCGACGGCGAGTAGCGCGCAGACGATCAGCAGTACGGAGAAAAACAGCGTCAGGTAGTCGAACCACACGACCGCACGCGCACCCGGCTCGACGAGCGCGGTCGCGGCCAGCGCGGCGAGCAGCAGCACGCGGCCCACATGCAGCCAGCCGATGCCGCGAGGCGCGTCCACGCGCGCTGTGGCGAAACCGGAACAGCCGCAATCGATGTCGGTGTGGCCGCGCAGCAGGTTGATCGCAAGCCCGGCCGCGAAAACCACGAGCAACGCGATCAGGCCGATCGCGCCGGCCATGCGCGTATCGGGAAACAGCAGCGCCGCGGCGCAGGCGGCTTCCGCGAGCGGAATCGCGAACGCGACAGGCGCGGTCAGCGCGTCGGGCAGCAGCCGGTAGCCCGCAAGCGCGTGGCGGAACGCGGCGGGCCGGCGCATCTTCGCGAAGGCGCCGAGCAGCACGACGACGGCCGCGCCGGCCTGCGCGCTGGTGGCAAGTACGGGATCGAGAGTCATCGCGGCCTCACGGGTTGACGAGCAGCGTCGACGTATTGCCGATCTGCTTCTCTACGTTGCGCAGCTTGCCGGTGTGCGCGTCCATCACGACGAGGTCGGACGTCGCGGTCAGCCCGTAGAACAGCGGCTTGTCGTCCTCGCTTACCTGGATCGACACGAGCGGATCGACCTTCTGCTGCGCGAGGTCCCAGCGCGCGACACGCTGCTTCGACTTCAGCTCGAATACCCACACCTGCGTGCCGGGATCCTTGTGCGAACCGTCGCCGCCCTTGTGCATCAGCACGTAGTAGCGGTTCTGCTTCGCCTGCACGGCCGTCTGCTGCATGCCGCCGGGGCGCCAGCCTTCGGCGCGCTCGGCATCGGTCAGCAGCGGCCACGACTTGCCGAACGCCGGCTTGTCGCCGCTGAAATCGGCGCTGCGCACGTTGCCGCCGTACGTCGTGAACAGATAAGCGCCCTTGTATGGCGACGCGTTCACGAACGCAGGATCCTTGTCGACGTCGATGAACGCATCGGACATCGTGCGCTTCGTTTCCTTGCCATTCGCATCGAGCGTGACGGTCAGCGCCTTGCCGCTTTCGCACAGCGCGGTGAAACGGTCTTTCCCCGACGGATACGCGAGCACGCACGCGGCCGTGTCGATCTCCGACAGCACCTTCTTCGAGACGGCGTCGATCACCGTCACCGACGCGGCCGGCGTGATGTTCGCGACGTACAGCCGCTTGCCGTCGGGGCTGAACGCGGTGTTGTACGGCGACGGCACATGCTGCCCGTGCTTCGGCGAAATCACGATCTCGCCCGCGTGATCGAGCGTCGTGTTGTCGGTCATTTCGACGACGTCGGTGCGCGTGCCGTGCGAGCCGCGCGAGAAGTAGGTCGTCGCGACGAAGCTCGTCTTGTGGTCGGGCGAAATCGCGAAGCCGGGGGCGAAGCCGCCGTCGATCTGGCCGAGTAGCTTCTTCGCGTCGGCGTCGTACACGTAGATGCGCCCGTCGGTCATCGACGGCATCGAGATGTCGACGATATAGACCTCGTGCGGATGCCACGGCGGCATCTTCTGCACGACCAGCTCCTCGGGTTTCTCCGTCGCGCATGCGCTGCCGATCCATGCCGCCGCGAACGCCAGCGTCGCCGCGAGCGCCGCGGTTCGTCGCGTTGTCCTCATGTCGCCTCCAGTTGGGGATTCACTTGATGTGGGGCGACTGTAGTTCGACAAAAAATCCGGTCAGCACCAGGACCGGCAACGCGTGCGTGCCGATTCGGGATATTGGAAATCCGCCTGAAAGCCGCGCGCGCACGCGGCTTCCGACCCTCTGACGAATACGCACGGAATAGCGCTCGACCTTATTGCGTCGACCGCTCGGCCGGTTTAATCTTCCGCGGTCCTGATCGACACCCCTGGAGGCGCTGTGTTCGTGTTTCACGAGATGTTCGACGATGCGGACCAACACGCGGACGCGCTGCGCGGCTGGAACCAGCGCTACGACCAGATCGGTTCGGGCGCGTATCGCAGTGTGGTCAAGCACGCGGTGCTCGACGGCATCGAGTTGTTCCAGGAAGCCGCGAACGTGCGCATCATCCAGCGCGGACGATTGCCGCCCGGTCACACGGTGTTCGGCATGCCGCTCACCGGCTCGGGCGCGTTCGCGTTCGGCGGCGCGCGCATCGACCGCGGCACGATGGTGATGGCGCGCGGCGGTGCGCCGTTCGAACTGCATTCGCCGGACGATATGTCGCTGATCGGTGTGGTCGTCGATGCCGAGCTGCTGCAGCAGGTCGAGGATGCGGCCGATGTCCGGCTCGACGATGCGGCGCTGCGGCGCGGCGTCGTCGACTTGCCGACAGCCATGCTGATGCGCGCGAGCATGCAGATCGCAACGCAACTCGAGCGCGTGCTGTCGTCGCCCGACACGTTCGACGACACGCGCGCGCAACGCGAACTGCGCGGCGATATCGGCAACGTGCTCGTCGATCTCCTCACGTACCGGATGCCCGAGCCGTCGAACCGGCTCACGCATGCTTGCCGCGCCGACATCGTGCGCCGCGTGCACGACTATGTGATCGACCATCCGGAAGCGCCTGTCGACGTGCTGAGCCTGTGCGCGCAGTTGCGCGTGAGCCGGCGCACGATGCAGAACAGCTTTCAGTCGGTCGTGCAGACCAGCCCGCTGCACTACGTGCGCTCGCTGCGCCTTTCGCAGGTGCGGCGGATGCTGCTCGACACACGCCAGGCCGACCTGCCGATCAGCGACGCGGCCGCGCGCTGGGGCTTCATCCATCTCGGCCATTTCGCGAACGCGTACAAGGCGCAATTCGGCGAACTGCCGTCGGCCACGGCGCGCCGGTCGGTGCGCGCCGCAAAAACGCGCTGAAGCCGGGCAAAACCCGCGATAATCTTCCGCTGACCGTTCGGCGCCTGCGAGCCGGCCGCGGCGTGTGCCCGTCCGTTCGCTATCCCGTGCGATGTGTGACGACCACCGGATTCCATCCCCTGCCCCGATGCCCGAGGATTTCCACTTCCTGCTGCTGCCCGGCTTCTCCGCACTCGGCTTCATGTCCGCGGTCGAGCCGCTGCGTGTCGCGAACCGCTTCCGCACCGAACTCTACCGCTGGCACGTGATCAGCGCCGACGGTGCGCCCGTCGCCGCGAGCAACGGCATTCCGGTCGCCGCCGAAGCCGCGTGCGCGGACGTCGCACAGGTCGATACGGTGTTCGTCGTCGCAGGCTTCGATCCGCTCGTGTGCTACACGCGCGCAATCGGCGACTGGCTGCGCCGCCAGCACCGGCACGGCGCGACGCTCGGCGGCATCGACACGGGCAGCTTCGTGCTCGCGGAAGCCGGGCTGTTCGACGCGTCGCAGCCGCTGACGCTGCACTGGGAAGCGCTGGCCGCGTTCCGCGAACGCTATCCGGGCCTGAACGCGACGCAGGAGCTGTTCGAGATCGACGACCGGCGCATCACGTGCGCGGGCGGCACCGCGTCGATCGACATGATGCTCGACCTGATCGGGCGCCGACACGGCGCCGATCTCGCGGCGGCGATCTCCGAGCAGTTCGTCGTCAGCCGCATCCGGCAGCGCTCGGACAGCCAGCGGCTCGAAATCGCCGCGCGCTACGGCGTGCACAACCGCAAGCTGATCCAGGTGATCGGCACGATGCAGCGGCACATGGAAAATCCGCTCGGCTCCGACGCGCTCGCGCAGGACGTATCGATCACGCGGCGCCAGCTCGAACGGCTGTTCAGCGCGACGCTGAACGACACGCCGACGCATTTCTACCTGAACCTGCGCCTCGATCGTGCTCGCGAACTGCTGCAGCAGACCGACATGAGCATCACCTCGGTATGCGTCGCGTGCGGGTTCGAATCGCCGTCGCATTTCTCGCGCACGTATCGAGCGCGGTTCGGCTTGAGCCCGCGCAGCGACCGGCGCGCGACACGCTGATCGTCGCGGGTTTTAATCACAATCCTGCGTGGTATTGCGCGTTCCGGCGGCGTTTCCGGCCGCTCACTGAACAATGTCGGCGATTGATCGACGGACCGAAGCGACCGTCGAAAATAAATTGCAATGTCGCCGAAAATATTCTGTAACATACCTCGCAATTAGATAGGCAGCCTAACGAGACGAGAGACTGGATTCGACGTACGTCGATCTGCGCAAGGCTGCCGACCGATATCAGTATCGATCCGAGGGGTCTGACATGACGATGCTCGCTTCGCCGTCGCCGCAGCTTCCTGCCGTTCGCTTCCCCACCCCTGCTCCCGCCTGTTTCTTTTCGACCTGACATTTAGGTTTCCTTAGTCAGTCGACGCTCCCAACACCGCTACGCCGCACCGGTTCCATCGAACCGGCGCGCGGGCCGTGTCGTGCCTGCGCGCCACGAGCGCGGGGGCGTGTCCAACCGTTGAGATGAGGATCACGTATGCAGACATCACGCAAAGCATTGCCGCTCGCCCTGGGCCTCGCGCTCGGTTTCGGCATCGTCGGCGGCGCCGCGGCCGATACGAAGGTCTCGAATCCGCAGGCCGCGAGCCTGCGCGAAAGCCTGACGCGCGGCGTCGCGCCGCCCGCCGCGAAAGCCGATACGGCCGCCGGGCAGTTCCGCGCTGACGGGGTCGCCGTCACGCTGTACAACCCCGCGTATCGCGTGAAGAAGGCCGCCGCGACGCCTGCTGCAACCGCGCGCGACTTCGTCGCATCGCAGGCCACGCAGCTCGGGCTCGACGCGACCGCGCTCGCGAGCCTCGTCGTCACGTCGGAACGCAACGATGCCGACTTCACTGTCGTGCGCCTGCAGCAGCAGGCTGCCGGGCTGCCCGTGTACGGCAGCGACATCGCGGTGACGGTCGCGAAGGACGGCCGCATCCTGTACGTCGCGAGCAACACGATCAACGGCGTGGTCGCTACGTCGCGCAAGTCGCAGGCCGTCGACCAGCAGCAGGCACTCGACCGTGCGCGCGCGTATCTCGGCGTGAGCGGCTTCACGAATCTCGACGCGCAGCTCGTCGCGTTCGTCGACAAGGCCGGCACGCACACCGCTTGGAAGGTGCGCGGCCGCCCGCAGGACGGCCCGAAGGGTGATTGGGAACTGCTGATCGACTCGGGCAGCGGCGAAGTGCTGCGCGCCGAGGACAAGGCGTTCTACGCCACCGAAGGCACGGGTTTCGTGTTCCGCCCGGATCCGCTGTCGCCGACCAAGAGCAGCTACGGCAGCACCGGCTACAAGGACAGCAGCGACGCCGATTCGACCCAGCTCACGGCCGCGCGCGTGCGCGTGACGCTGAAGGATCTGGGGCAATCGGGCGCCCGCTACGCACTGTCGGGCCCGTATGCGGCGTGCGTCGATTTCGATGCACCACGCGACAACGCGTGCCCGCTGCAGTCGACGCCTGCGTTCGAGTTCACGCGCGGCAACCTGTATTTCGAGGCTGTGAACACGTACTACCACATCGACACGTTCCTGCGCTACGTGAACCAGACGCTCGGGATCAAGGCGCTGCCGTACCAGTACACGGGCGGCGTGCAGTACGACCCGCACGGCGAATCGGGCGACGACAACTCGTCGTACTCGTCGAGCAGCGGCCGGCTGACCTTCGGGCAGGGTGGCGTCGACGATGCGGAAGATGCGGACGTCGTGATCCACGAACTCGGCCACGGCATCCACGACTGGGTGACCAACGGCGGCCTGTCGCAACAGGAAGGATTGTCCGAAGGCACCGGCGACTATCTCGCCGCCGCGTACAGCCGCGACTTCAACCAGTGGAGCCCGACCGACGCGCAGTATCACTGGGTCTACAACTGGGACGGCCACAACGAATACTGGGGCGGCCGCGTGACCAACTGGAACGTCGGGCGCACCTATGCGCAGGCGCGCGGTGCCGAGATCCATACGGCCGGCCAGTACTGGGCATCGTGCAACCTCGTCGCGCGCGACGCGATCGGCGCGCAGGCGATGGACAAGGCATTCCTGAAGGGGCTGTCGATGACCAACAGCTCGACCAACCAGAAGGCCGCCGCGCAGGCCGTGCTGACGGCCGCCTCCGCGCTCGGCTACAGCAGCGCGCAACTCACGGCGATCGGCAATGCGTACAACAAGAGCTGCACGTACGGCGTGACCGTGCCGCAGAAATCGTAATTCCGCAGCAGGCGGGGGCACATCGCACGACCTGCGGCGCGCCCTCCTCCTCGACATCGTTACCCTCGCGAGATCGAACATGCCTACTCTGAAACTCACTCATCTGAGCGCCTCGCTGGGCGGCATGCTGTTGACCGCCGCCGCACATGCGGCCCCCGTGTGGATCACGCTCGGCGATGCGGCGTTCCGCCAGCTTCAACGCATCGACTCGAGTGCGACCGCGCAATACAGCACGACGGTCGATGCCGGCAAGACGGCCGACGGCGCCGCGCGCCGCGAAACCGTGCACGTCGTCGAAATCGACGATTCACGACTCGGCGAGCTGGCGCATGCCGTCCACCATGCGCGCGGCCACGGGCCCGGCTATGTCGTGCACGACTCGTTCGACGAAGCGCGCCAGGCACTGCAGCCGTTTCCGCCGTCGCTCGCGAAGCAGGTCGCGGCACCCGCGTACAAGGTGTCGAATGCACCGCAGATCGGCACCTGGATCCAGCAACTGCAGGCCAGCAACATCGTCGGCACGATCACGTCGCTGTCCGGCTTCACGAACCGCTACTACACGACGTCGCACGGCGTTGCCGCATCGGACTGGCTCGCGCTGCAGTGGAAGCAACTGGCAGGCTCGCGCACCGATATCGCCGTCGAGCAGTTCGCGCACACAGGCTTTCCGCAGAAGTCCGTGATCCTGACGATCCGCGGCAGCGATCCGGCCGCGGGCACCGTCGTGCTGGGCGGCCACCTCGATTCGACCGTCGGCCGCACGACGGAGAACACGCGCTCGCCCGGCGCGGACGACGATGCGTCGGGCATCGCGAGCCTCACCGAAGCGCTGCGCGTGCTGCTCGCGAACAACTACCGGCCGAAGCGGACGATCAAGTTTGTCGGGTACGCAGCGGAGGAAGCCGGCCTGCTCGGCTCGAAGGCGATCGCGAAGCAGTTCCGCGCGCAGAATGCGAACGTGGTCGGCGTGCTTCAGCTCGACATGACGAACTACAAGGGCGATCCGAAGGATATCTACCTGATCACCGATTACACGAACGCGTCGCAGAACACCTACCTGACGAATCTGGCGAAGACCCACCTGCCGGAACTCGCGATCGGCACGTCGCAGTGCGGGTATGCGTGTTCGGATCATGCGTCGTGGAATGCGCAGGGCTATCCGGCGTCGTTCCCGTTCGAGGCCGACCAGAACGACAGCCCGTATATCCATACCGTGAACGATACGCTGGAGAACTCGGATCGCCAGGCGAACCACGCGCTGAAGTTCGGCAAGCTGGCGCTGGCCTATGCGGTCGATCTCGGAGGGGTGGCGCCGTAGCCCTGAAACCCTGACAGCGAGCGGCCAGGTCGTCCGTCTGTCCGCCCGGAAACGCCGGAAGCGTGTGCTCGCGGTCCGCACACGCTTCCTCCCGGACGACTTTGATCGGAGACTATCTCGTCCAGCGTCGTAGAGACGCATGCCCGAAGCCAGCGCGGCCGCCACGGTGGCTTCATGGCGTGACACGTGCCGCGCGATTGACTCGATCGAACCGCGAACGCGCGCTCATCCGGATAGAATCGTCACTCTGCCACTCCGCTACACGCTTCCATCCATGACCGACACCACCCGCTCCGTCGACGATCTGTCGCCCGCTCGCGTCACGACCGCATTCGACCTGCCCGGCCATACGACCGTTCGCTCGCTCGGCGTCGCACAGGGCATCATCGTGCGTTCGCGCTCGATCGTCGGCTCGTTCGGTGCATCGCTGCAGACGATCTTCGGCGGCAACATCACGCTCTATACGTCGCTGTGCGAGAAAGCGCGCCAGCAGGCGTTCGACAAGATGCTCGCCGATGCGCGCAAGCTCGGCGCGAACGCGGTCGTCGCGATGCGCTACGACTCGACCGAGATCGGGTCGGGCATCACGGAAGTGATCTGCTACGGCACGGCCGTGCGCGTGACGCAGGACGCGTAACGCGCGTCACGCATCACACGTCGCGCTCGAGCGACTTCATGTTCGTGAGCTGAGGAAACAGCCGCATCCACGCGAGCGCGACGACAATCGTCGCGGCACCGCCGCCGACGATCGCCGTCAGCGCGCCCCACCATGCGGCCGTCACGCCCGACTCGAATTCGCCGAGCTGGTTCGATGTGCCGATGAACAGCGAATTGACCGCACTCACGCGCCCGAGCATGTCGTCGGGCGTACGAAGCTGCACGAGCGACAGGCGCACGACGACGCTGACCACGTCCGATGCGCCAAGCGCGGCCAGCGCAACGAGCGACAGCGCGAAGTGCCGCGACAGCCCGAACACGATCGTCGCGATGCCGAACGCGATCACGCCGCCGAACATCGCGCGGCCCGGCCGACCTTTCAACGGGAAACGCGTGAGCCACAGCGTGCCCGCGAGCGCGCCGACCGCGGGCGCCGCGCGCAATGCGCCGAGCCCCCACGGCCCGACCTGCAGGATGTCGCGCGCGTAGATCGGCAGCAGCGCGGTTGCGCCGCCGAACAGCACCGCGAACAGGTCGAGCGACAGCGCGCCGAGGATCGCCGGTTCGCGCCGGATGAACGCGATCCCCGAAAACACCGAGCGCAATGTGACCGGCTCGCGTGCAGGCGGCGCGCTGCGCAGCGGAATCGTGCCGCTCAACACCGCCGCAATCGCGAATGCCACGACGCTCGTGCCGAACGCGACGGGCGCACCGATACCGTAAAGCAGCCCGCCGAACGCGGGCCCGAGGATCTGCGCGGCCTGGTTCGCCGACGTCGACAGCGCGGTCGCGCGCGGCAAGTCGGTGCGCGACACAACCGCCGGCAGCAGCGACGAAACCGACGGCGACTCGAACGCGCGGGCCGTGCCGACGATCGCCGCGAGCGCATACACGGCCGGCGCGGCCAGCCACCCTTGCACGGCGCCGAGCAGGAACACGCCGGCGGCCAGCGCCTCGACGCCCTGACAGATCGTCGCGATGCGCCGCCGGTCGTAGCGGTCGGCCACCTGCCCGACGACGAGCGTCAGCGCGAACATCGGCACGAACTGCGCGAGGCCGACGAGACCGAGCGCGAACGCGCTGTGCGTGAGCGCATACACGTACCAGCCGATCGCGACCGACAGTATCTGGAAAGCCAGGGACGACATCACGCGTGTGCCCCAGAAGCGCTGGAACGGGGCGTGACGGAACAGGTTGGCGGGTAACGGGGATGGAGGCGCGGGTTCGGGTAAGTGGGCGGTCATCGGGGTCTCGGCGATCGGCGGTGCGTGACGCAACCGCTCAACGAGCGGCTACCTGCGCATGTGCGTGCTTGCGCAACGACTTGCCCATCGCGACGCGATATCGGTCCCCGGTCGTGGAGACGGTCGGCTGGACAGCGCAGACGCGGCCAAACCGCGATGATATGTCAATCACGGTAAACCGGCCGTTCAATCGGCCGAGGCAGAAGCGCACCACACCGGCGCACCCGCCTCACACCGCCCAAAAAAGTTGGTCGCGGATTTCCAGGGAACGCGGGGCAGGCTGTCGGCGATCGGCCAGGAGCGATCGTTCAACCAAGCCGTTGGAAGGTCATTCGAGGAGTCCGTTTTCACGCCGGTCGCAGACGCTATAGGGGACGCGTTGTGGCGCCTATGCCGCGGATTGTCCGACGACGTTCTGTCAAAATATCCGCCTAATCCTTCTGACCGGTCACGGAATGGAACTCAGACAACTACGCTATTTTCTCAGCGTCGTGGAACACGGAAGCATGGGCAAGGCAGCGCTGGAACTCGGCGTGGTGACCTCGGCATTGAGTCAGCAGATCAGCCGCCTCGAAGGCGAACTGTCCACGCGTCTGCTGCAACGCACCTCGGGCGGCGTCGTTCCGACCGACGCAGGTTTGGCGTTCTGGCGTCAGGCGCAACTCGCGCTGCGTCATATCGACGGTGCAGCGCTCGCTGCACGTTCAGCACGTCTTTCGGGCCATGTCAGCGTCGGCATGGCGCCGAGCACGGCGAGCGTGCTAGGTGTCGCATTCATGCAGGCCATGCGCTCGCGCTATCCCGATGTGCGGCTGCACATGGTCGAAAGTCTCTCCGGCTATCTTGCGTCCATGCTGAGTGCGCGTCAGATCGATCTCGCCGTGCTGTTCCGTGAGGAGTCCGCGCAACGCTGGAGCGTGCTGCCGCTGCTGGACGAGCGGCTGTTCCTGATCGGCGTGGGCGATCTCGATGGCATGCCGACGAGCGCATCCGTCCGGCTGAAAAACCTCGGCAGGCTTCCGCTCATTCTTCCCAGCGGCACGCACGGGCTGCGTTCGCTGCTGTTATCAGCGTTCAGGCGCGCCGAATACGAGCCGAACATCGTCGCCGAAGTCGATGGCCTTGCGCTCCTGATGGACTTCGTTCGCACCGGCATCGGAGCGACGATACAGCCGGGCGCGGCGCTCGCAAGGCCCGAGAACGTGATACTGACGAGCGTGCCCGTCGCGGAGAAATACGCCACGCGGCCCAACATGCTCGCCAGCATCTCCGACGACGAACTGTCTCCCGCCGGTCTCGCTGCGCGCGTGGTGCTCGCCGATGTCGCCCGTCAACTGGTGCAGGAAGGCCGTTGGCCCGGTGCGCGGCTGCGGGAGCCTCCGCCTTCACAAAAAGTGAAGACCCCTTGACGGCTGGCTGGTAGCGACGCGGGCACGAGACCTTTACGATTTGTCCAAAAGGAGACAAGTCTGATGGTCGATGTGCTCGTAATCGGAGGAGGCAATGCCGCGCTGTGTGCCGCATTGATGGCGCGCGAAGCGGGCGCCTCGGTCCTACTTCTCGAATCCGCGCCGCGCGAATGGCGCGGCGGCAACTCGCAACACACGCGCAATCTGCGCTGCATGCACGATGCGACGCAAGACGTTCTCGTCGATGCCTATCCGGAAGAGGAATTCTGGCAGGACCTGTTGAAAGTCACCGGCGGCATCACGAATGAGCATCTCGCACGCCTGACGATCCGCGCGTCGTCGTCGTGCCGGCCGTGGATGCAGAAGCACGGCGTGCGCTTCCAGCCGCCGCTGTCCGGCGCGCTGCACGTGGCACGCACCAACGCATTCTTCATGGGCGGCGGCAAGGCACTCGTCAACGCGTATTACCGCAGCGCCGAAGCGCTCGGCGTCGATATCCGCTATGAAACGCCCGTCGATTCGCTTGAACTCGACGGCGGTCTCTTCATCGCGGCGCGCAGCGGCAGCCAGCGCTTCGAGGCGCGCGCCTGCGTGCTAGCGGCGGGCGGCTTTGAATCAAATCGCGAATGGCTGCGCGAAGCGTGGGGGCAAAACGAGCGCGGCGAGTGGCCCGCTGACAACTTCCTGATTCGCGGCACGCGCTTCAACAAGGGGGTGCTCATCAAGCATATGACCGACGCCGGTGCGGACATGATCGGCGACCCGTCGCAGTCGCACTGCGTCGCCATCGATGCACGCGCGCCGCTGTATGACGGCGGCATCTGCACGCGCATCGACTGCGTGTCGCTGGGCGTCGTGGTGAATCGTGACGCCGAGCGCTTCTACGACGAAGGCGAGGATTTCTGGCCGAAGCGCTATGCAATCTGGGGACGGCTCGTTGCGCATCAGCCGGGGCAGATCGGCTATTCGATCATCGACTCGAAGGCAATCGGCCGCTTCATGCCGCCGGTGTTTCCGGGCGAAAAGGCCGACACGCTGCCGGAACTCGCTCGCAAGCTCGGGCTGCCGGAAGCGCGCTTCATGGAAACGCTCACGCGCTATAACGATTCATGCCGCGACGGCACCTTCGACCACACCGCGCTCGACGACTGCCACACCGAAGGCCTCGCGCCGCCCAAAACGCACTGGGCGCGCCGCATCGAGACGCCGCCGTTCTACGGTTATGCGTTGCGGCCAGGCATCACGTTCACGTATCTCGGACTAAAGACCAATGACCGCGCGCAGGTTCACTTCGGCGGCAAAGCCAGTAAGAACCTGTTCGTGGCCGGCGAAATGATGGCTGGCAACGTGCTCGGCAAGGGCTATACAGCGGGCGTCGGCATGTCGATCGGCACGGCCTTCGGGCGCATTGCCGGGACGCAGGCCGCGCGCGCCGCACTCAAAACAACGGAGGCAACCAGTGCAGCAGTCTGACCCGCTCGCGCCCGAACGCACGCGCACGGCGTTATCGGTCGATACGAAAAAAACTTCACACGGCAGCACGGCACGCGTGATCCCCATTGTGGCGATGAGCGTCGGCGAAACCGAAGTGGCACGGCAGATGCAGATCTGCAACGCCTGCCGCTACTGCGAAGGCTTTTGCGCCGTGTTCCCGGCCATAACGCGCCGCCTGGAATTCGGCAAGGCGGACGTCAACTACCTGGCGAATCTCTGCCACAACTGCGGCGCGTGCTATCACGCGTGCCAATACGCTCCGCCGCACGAATTCGGCGTGAACGTGCCGAAAGCGATGGCCCAAGTCCGGCTCGAAACCTACACCGAATACGCGTTTCCCGCGTCGTTCGGCGCGCTGTACAAGCGCAACGGCCTGACTTTGTCGGTTGCACTGGCGGCCGGACTCGCGCTGTTTCTGCTGCTCGGCACTGCATTGCACGGCGGCTTGTCGGGCGATGTCGCACCAGCGAACTTCTACTCGATCTTCCCGCACAACCTGCTCGCGGCGATGTTCGGCATCGTTTTCCTGTTCGCCATTCTCGCGCTCGGTCTGGGCGTCACGCGCTTCTGGCGCGACGTATCGGCAGGAACGGCGAGCGCGCCAGCCGTCGCGGAAGCGGCCAAGAACGCGCTGACGCTCAAGTACCTGGACGGCGGCCACGGCGACGGCTGCAACGAAGAGAACGATGCCTTCACGCTGGCGCGGCGCCGTTTCCATCACCTGACGTTCTACGGCTTCATGCTGTGCTTTGCGGCAACCGCAGTCGCGACGCTCTATCACTATGCATTCGGTCTGGAAGCGCCGTATCCGTTTCTGAGCGCGCCGGTACTGCTGGGAACGGTGGGCGGCATCGGACTGATCGCGGGGCCGGCGGGACTGCTGTGGCTGAACCTGAAACGCGTTCCGGAGCGGGGCGATACCCGCCAGCGTCCGATGGACCGCGGCTTCATCGCGCTCCTGCTGCTGACGAGCACATCCGGTCTCGCGCTGCTCGCGCTCCGCACGACATCGGCGATGCCGTCGCTGCTCGCGATTCATCTCGGCATCGTGATGGCGCTGTTCGCCACGCTGCCTTACGGCAAGTTCGCGCACGGCATCTTTCGCTCGGCGGCGTTGCTCAAATCATCGATGGAAAAGCGGCAACGCAACACACTGAGCCTCAGTTCGGATTAGCAGTCACTAGGGCGCCTTGGGGCGCCCATCAATATAGACAAGAACCAGGAGACGAAATGAACCGCACAGAATCGATCGCCGCTACGTCCGGCGTTTCGCCCATGACGAGGGCCGCCGCCGTGTTGCGCGTGACCAGCGGCAATTTCATCGAACAGTTCGATTTCTTTCTGTTCGGCTTCTACGCGACATCGATCTCGAAGATCTTTTTCCCGTCCACCAGCGAGTTCGCCTCGCTGATGCTCACCTTCGCCGTGTTCGGCGCGGGCTTTCTGATGCGTCCGCTCGGCGCAGTCTTTCTCGGCGCGTATATCGACAAGGTCGGACGGCGCACCGGGCTGATCGTTACGCTGTCGATCATGGCGAGCGGCACCATTCTGATTGCCTGCGTGCCGGGGTACGCGACCATCGGCCTGCTCGCGCCAGCGCTCGTGCTGCTCGGGCGTCTGTTGCAGGGCTTCTCGGCGGGCGCGGAACTTGGCGGCGTGTCTGTCTATCTCGCGGAAATGGCGACGCCCGATAACAAGGGCTTTTACACGAGTTGGCAGTCGGCGAGCCAGCAGGTCGCTATCGTCGTAGCGTCGGCCATCGGTTACGCGCTGAACCAGTGGCTGTCCGCGCAACAGATAAGTGCATGGGGCTGGCGCGTGCCTTTTTTCATCGGCTGCGCGATCGTGCCGTTCCTGTTCATGCTGCGCCGTTCGCTGCAGGAGACCGCAGCGTTCGAAGCGCGGCGGCATCATCCGCAGGCGCGCGAGATTTTTGCGATGCTGCTCGGCAACTGGCGCACCGTCATCGGCGGCATGCTGCTGACGGCGATGACCACCACCACCTTCTATCTCATCACCGTCTATACGCCGACCTTCGGGAAGTCGGTGCTGAAGCTGTCCACCTCCGACAGCCTGATGGTGACGCTGCTCGTGGCTGCATCGAATTTCGTCTGGCTGCCGATCGGCGGCACGATCTCCGACCGCATCGGCCGCAAGCCGCTGCTGCTCGCCATTTCCGTGCTGGCGATCTTCACGGCTTATCCGGCGCTGTCCTGGCTCGCCGATGCACCGAGCTTCGCGCGCATGCTGATCGTTCTGCTGTGGTTCTCGTTCTTCTTCGGCATGTATAACGGCGCGATGGTCGCCGCGCTCACCGAATTGATGCCGGTCGAAGTGCGCGTCGCGGGCTTCTCGCTGGCGTTCAGTCTCGCGACGGCGCTGTTCGGCGGCTTTACGCCGGCGGTATCGACGTATCTGATTCAGGTCCTGCATGACAAGGCCGCACCAGGCTACTGGCTGAGCTTCGCTGCGCTCTGCGGCTTGTGCGCGACGCTCGGGCTGTACCGTCGCCGCGCGGGCAGCAACGCATCGTCGGCATCGTCGGCCTGATCGCGATTGCATCGGCGCGTTTACGTAACCCCGGCTTCGCACCGGGCTTTCGCTTTTCCAGCGGCGACAAGAAGGGGCGATGCGGTCCAGCTTGCGCAGCAACGCTGGCCACTCCATCTTGTCGTAAGAGCGGCGCGTCTGTGGCTGATAGCTCATATGCCCGGCGCGCAGATTATGGGCTGAAGGCCTATTCGACTGACCGCCGAGTGGGCTTGCCGGGAATTTTTCATCTCCATGTCGGCAAACGATCATCGGAACGTGCGGCTGGCATTGGCCGCATTTATCGATCACCTGTTGACGGGCTGATTTTACCGGCTCACATGCCAATGGCTGAGCGCCTGATATTGTCTGCGGATTCAACCCGTCGACGCACCGCACTTGAGGCTGCATAGCAGCGAGAAGTGTTGCAATGAAACAGCGGCCGTCTAATCGTGGAGTAGTATTTCCCCATGTCCAAGTTGTTGCTCGGCCTCTACGGCGCACAGCCAACCCATCCGTGACGAGGGCAGCAAGCTCGTTAAAGGGTTTGGAAACTGCTTCAACGATACGTACGGTGGCGTCGGCCGTAGCGACGGCATTGATGGGAATGCATCATGTCAATCGAGTGGAAGCACCGCGTCAGACTGTTTATCCAGCGTTTCTGGCAGCCGACCAGTGCGTGCATGACCTGCATGCCGGGGAGCTGGGGCAATATCATGAGCCTTGGCCACTGGACTATTGCATTTCAGACAGGTCTGTTTACCGGACTCCTGGCTGTACTTTTGACTTTCACGCCTGCGGAGAAACTCTACGCGCATCGATATGGCAATGCGCTGCTGGTTGGCGTCCTGACAACGTTGGGCGACGCCTACTCGCACACGAGTCACTACCGTATCCCCTATGTCGAGCACATCGTGACGGGTGCAATTTCAGGTCTCTTGACGCTGGCGGCCTCATATCTCTTCGAAGACCGCGCTCGACGCCTTCGGTCGGTATGGGCTCGGGTTTTCGGATAGCGTGTCCGCTGACTTTCTGAACCCGCCAGCCCAAACGGAAAGAGACTCCCCGGTGTGGCTACGCTTCATGATCGGGAGGCTGCGCATGGACAACGTGAGCTCGCGACCGTTACATGCCCCAGCCGAACAGCGCTTCATGGCGGCGGATTCAACCGGTCGACCGGGAGGTCAGAATCGTTGACAATCGAAGGCCTTCACCGCTGTGCCTCGCTATGCTTGATTAACGAAAAATCTATGAACCAACGTTTGCTGACCCAGTGCGCTGTACTTTTCCTGTTTGTCGTTTTCGGAAAGCCAACATGGGCGGCGCCCCTTGCCGAGAGCAATCAAATTGTGATCGCCGTGAACTATGGCAGCCTTGATTTGACGCGACTACACCAACTGGAAGACGAACTGGAATCGGTAGCGAGGGAGACGAAGTTAGGCGAGCTGGATGGTGATGAAGTGACAGTCGATGGTGGTAAGGTATCCATCTATATGACGAGCGTCCACAGGGATAAATTAATCGACGCTATCCGTCCGGTGTTAAAGACGTACGATTTCTCGCGTGACGCTCACATTCTTGTGGGGCGCTAAAAGTGCGGCGCGATGAAAAACGAAATTTCTGAATTTGAGAAAACCGAAGGTCAATTCAGGGTCGGACAGCAACATCCCCGGAGATCCGCGAAGAAAAAAAAGCGCGAACCGCAGTTCGCGCCAAAGAGAGACCTCGCTGAAGACGTCGCTGCTCCAAACCACCCCGCTCAGAACGAATGCCGCATCCCGATCCGCACGTCGGCCTGCGTCTGCGTTGTCGACGGCGTGAAGCTGTAGCCGACCACCGCATCGACGCCGTGCGACGCGCGCAGGTAATCGCCGGAGATATACACGTCGGTGCGCTTCGACAGCAGGTAGTGCAGGCCCGCCGTGCCCTGGTTCCAGTGATGGCCTTCGAAGCGCGTGTGCTGGTAGCCTGCGATCAGGCTCAGCGCCGGCGTGAACTGGTACAAGCCGCCGCCTTCATACACCTGCATGTGCGACGACTGGCCGAAACCCTTGATCGTCGTGTACGAGAAGTTGGCGTCGAGCGTCAGCTTGCCGATCGTGTAGCTCGAGCCGATGCCGAACGTGCCCTGGCTGTCGACGTCCATCGGCGTGTTCGCGAACAGGTCGGTGCGCGCACCGGTCGCCGGATCGACGGTGACGGTCTGCTGGCCGAGGAACGTGTGCGTGCCGATCATCGCGTACGGGTCGAACGCGTAGATGCCGTTCGGGTTGTTCAGGCGCGTGTACGCGGCGCCGATCGAGAAGTCGCCCTTCGTGAAGCTCGCGCCCGCGCTCCATGCGCTGTTGCGGTGGAAGTTGCCCGCGACGTTGCCGAACGAGTACATCGCGCCGAACTTGAAGCCGCTGAGGTCGTTCGACAGGAATTTCACCGAATTCGGCAGGCGGTCGCCGTTGAAGCGGTCGAAGTCGCCCTGGTGGATCGCATAACCGCTGCCCCACGCCGAGATGTTGTAGATCGACACGAGTTCGTTCGTGATGTCGAGCTGGTTGCCGAACGACAGCGTGCCCCAGTCGTTCTGCAGGCCGACATACGCCTGCCGGCCGAACTCCGCGCCGCCGAAGCCGAGCTGTCCGTTGCCGAGGTGGAAGCCGCTCTCGAGGGCGAACACGGCCTTCAGGCCGCCGCCCAGGTCTTCCGTGCCCTTCAGGCCGAAGCGGTTCCCGTATGAAACGCCGTCGTCGAACTTGACCACGTGCGAGCCGCCGGTGTTGTTCACATACGTGATGCCCGCGTCGAGAATCCCGTACAGCGTCACGCTGCTCTGCGCATGGCCGATGGCAGGAATACAGGCCGCGCATGCAAGCGCGGCGGCTACGGCGACTTTCGTGTGCTTCATTATCGACCACCCTCCCTGAACCGTTCGATGGAAAGAATCTCGTCCCGGCGCGTGCCGCGATACGCCGGTGGATTCGAATTCAGTACGCCTGCTGGCTTCGGCATTTCGTTTTCCGCAATAACGCAGCCATTGCCGAAAAATACAAACCCATATTTCACGTCACCCGTCTGAAGGCGACACTAAATGGTCACGATGCGACCGGTCGGGAAAACACGTAGACGGGTGGCACGGCAAAAACCGGCCGCCCGGGGAGCGGTCAGCGGCCGTCGAGGGCCGCGCGCACGGCCGGCAGGCCCGGTGCGCCGGCTGCCGTCGTCACGCCGTCCAGCCAGCCGGCGACCAGCGCCGGGTCGGCCTTCAGTGCATGCTGCGCCGCGAGCGCGGGCGACGTCTTGTGGTCGAGCATGTCCGCGATCATCCGGTTCTCGACGTCGACGGAGAACGTCATCTGCCGGAACAGCCGCGCGAGGTTCGCGCACTGGCCGGCAAACCCGGCGCGCGTGACGGTATTGACCGTCGCGCCGCCGTAGTTCGGGCCGAAATACGCATCGCCGCCCGACAGGTAGGTCAGATGGAACTTCGTGTTCATCAAATGCGGCTCCCACGCGAGAAACACGATCCAGCGCTTGTCGCGCACCGCGCGCTCGACCTGCGTGAGCATGCCCGTCTCGCTCGATTCGACGAGCGACCAGTTCGCCGTGCCGAGCGCATGGTCGGACAGCATCCGCTTGATGTTCTGGTTCGCGGGCGCGCCGGGCTCGATCCCGTAGATCTTGCCGCCGAAACGGTCCGCGTAGCGCGCGAGATCGGCGAACGTATGCACGCCCGCCGCCGCAACGTAGTCGGGCACCGCAAGCGTGAACTTCGCGCCGCTCAGGTTCGCGTGCAGCACGTCGATCGATTTCTCATCGACGAACGGCTTCACGAGCGGCGCCTGCGCGGGCATCCAGTTGCCGAGGAACACGTCGACCTGCCCTTTCTTGAGCCCCTGATACGTGATCGGCACCGACAGGTTCGCCACGTCCTGCCGGTAGCCGAGCGCCTTCAGCACGACGCCCGCCATCGCGTTCGTCGCGTCGATGTCGGTCCAGCCGGGCGCCGCCATCTTCACGTCGCTGCACGTCTGCGGGTCGGCCGCGTGCGCGCCCTGCGCCACCATCAGGCAGGCGGCCGCGGCGAACGCCGCGCCGATCCGGATTGCTGCATTGCATTGCGGTTCCATCGCCAGCTTCCTCCGTCGTTCGTCAATGATCGCGATGCGGGACGCTCAGCGCCCGACCCGCGGAAAGCGCGCCATCGCCTCGAGCGTGTCGAGTTCGATGTGATTGCGCATGTAACGCTGGCTCGCGTCGGTGAACGGCTGCCAGTCCCACGCGTGGATGCGGCCCTGCGTCGCCGCCGCGTAATGGAAGCGTCGGCGCCGCTGGCTCGCACGCACCTGCCGGTCCAGCTCGGGCAGGTTCCAGCGCTGCGCGGCTTCAACGCGGAACGCCGCGAGCACGTCGGCGGCTTCCGGCGAACCGGCCAGGTTCGTCAGCTCGCGCGGGTCGTCGGCGAGGTTGTAAAGCTGGTCGGGATCGGCCGGGCAATGCACGTATTTCCAGTCGCCGCGGCGGATCATCACGACCGGCGCGACCGCGCCTTCCGCGAGGTATTCGCCGAGCGCGACATCGTGCGCGGGCGTGCCGTGCAGGTGCGGCACGAGGCTCGCGCCGTCGACCGGGTCGGGCCAGCCGCCGGCGGGCGCGGCGCCGGCCAGGTCGACGAGCGTCGGCAGCAGGTCGACGTGCGACACGGGCCCGCGCACGCGCCCGGCGCCGAAGCGGCCCGGCGCATGGACGATCAGCGGCACGCGGCAACCGCCTTCGAAGAACGTCATCTTGTACCAGAGCCCGCGCTCGCCGAGCATGTCGCCGTGGTCGGATGTGACGATCACGATCGTGTCGTCGGCGAACCCGCACTGCTCGAGCGCGGCCAGCACGCTGCCGAACTGCGTGTCGACGTAGGAGGTTGCGCCGTAGTACGCGCGGCGCGCGGCGCGGATCTGCGCATCGGTCGGCGGCGTGCGGTCGTTCTCGCAGACGAAGCGCAGCCGCTGCGAATGCGGGTCGCTGTCCGCTGCATCGAGCCGCACGGCCGGCATGTCGATCTCGTCGTCGCGGTACAGATCCCAGTATTCGCGCGTGATCGCATAAGGGTCGTGCGGATGGGTCAGCGACACGACCATGCAGAACGGCCGCGCATCGTGCCCGGCCGCACGTTCGCGCGCGACGTCGTAAAGCTTCTGCTTCGCGGCGAACGTGACTTCGTCGTCGAAATCGAGCTGGTTCGTGCGCACGCACGGGCCCGCGTCGAGCACCGAGCTCATGTTGTGATACCAGCTCGGCCGCTCCGCCGGGCTGTCCCAGTCGGGCACCCAGCCGAAATCGGCCGGATAGATGTCGGTCGTGAGCCGCTCCTCGAAGCCGTGCAACTGGTCGGGCCCGCAGAAATGCATCTTGCCGGACAGCATCGTCCGGTAGCCGCCCGCGCGCAGGTAGTGCGCGAACGTCAGCGTTTGCGCCGGCAATTCAGCGGCGTTATCGTAGGCACCGATCCCCGACGGCAGCTTGCCGGTCAGCAGCGAGAAACGCGACGGCGCGCACAGCGGGCTCGCGCAATACGCGGCGTCGAACACCACGCCTTGCGAGGCGAGCCGGTCGAGCGTCGGCGTGCACGCGACGCGGTTGCCGTACGCCGGCAGCGCGAACGGCGTGAGCTGGTCGGCCATCAGGATCAGGATGTTGGGTGTCGGGTTCGTCATCGGCGGTCGTGGGGAAAACGGTGTTCGAATGGAACGGCGCGCCGCTTTGGCAGCGAGACGTCCGGCATGACGGAGGCAGCCCGAAGAAAGTGCCGCGCGGGCCCGCCGCGACTGGCTAGAATCGCGGAAAGGCCTGCCGCGCCAGCCGTGAAGCTCGCGTGCCGTGCCGTCCGATGCACTATCGCCCGCCCGAATTCGGGCGGGAAGGCGTCCTGCCCTTATGGGGCCATTAGAAGGACTTATGTCGAAATCCGAACCGTTACCGTCGATGCAGGCGCTGCGCGCGTTCGAATCGGCCGCCCGGCTCGCGAGCTTCACGGCCGCCGCGCGCGAGCTCGGCTCGACGCAGCCGGCCGTGAGCCAGCAGGTGTTCCAGCTCGAGGCCGAACTCGGCGTGCCGTTGTTCGAGCGCAGCCCGCGCGGCGTCACGCTGACGGCCGACGGCCAGTGCCTGTACGAAGCCGTGCGGCTGAGCCTCGACACGCTGCGCGGCGCCACCGCGACGCTGCGCGCGCGCCGCGAGCACGGCGCGCTCACGATCGTCACCGACTTCGGCTTCGCGACCTACTGGCTGATGCCGCGCCTGGCGGGCCTGAAACACGTGATGCCGGATGTCGACGTGCGCGTCGTCACGTCACAGGATTACGACGCGCAGCGCGACCACGGCGACATCGCGATCCTGTTCGGTGACGGCCACTGGCCGTCGTGCACGGCCGCGCGGCTCTTTCCGGAATCCGTCACGCCCGTCTGCTCGCCCGCGTTTC
The DNA here is from genome assembly GCF_003233675.1 of Burkholderia sp. JP2-270. Taxonomy (NCBI): domain Bacteria; kingdom Pseudomonadati; phylum Pseudomonadota; class Betaproteobacteria; order Burkholderiales; family Burkholderiaceae; genus Burkholderia; species Burkholderia sp. JP2-270. Next base: position 1,141,339 of record NZ_CP029825.1, read on the forward strand.
GCGACGCGCATCCGCACGTCGCGCGGGCCGACCACCTGCTCGCGCTGCCGCTGCTGCACGTGCAGCCGACGCGCCCCGAGCGCTGGCTGTCGTGGTCGGGCTGGTTCGACGCGCACGGCCTCGACACGGCGGCCGCCGCACGCGGCGTGACCTTCAACAGCTACGCGCTCGTGATCCACGCGGCGCTGCTCGGAGAAGGCGTCGCGCTCGGCTGGTCGCCGCTCGTCGACGAGCTCGTCGCATCCGGCCAGCTCGTAAAGCTCGTCGACGCGCCCGTCGTCACGTCGCGCGGCTACTTCCTGGTGCGGCCGCCGCAGCGGCCCGAGCCGGACGCGACCCACGTGTTCCGGCGCTGGCTGCTCGACGCGTGCGCGAGCGCCTGACGAATCGGGCCTGCCACCGCGTGCTGGCGCACCGATACCAGCCACACGGCGCGTTGGTTCTATCCTCCCAAAAATCGTCCTGATTTACTTGAGTCTCCCGCAACCCGCGCGGCGCGGCGCTTTCGCGCGCTGCCGCACGGGCCGTGCGCCCCATGCCATCCGAGGAGTCTCATGACCGCCGAGCACCGCCCCGATCAATTCGTCCTGACGCTGTCGTGCGCGAGCGCGGCCGGCCAGGTCGCCGCCGTCGTCGGCTTTCTCGATCGCCATCGCTGCTATGTCGATGCGCTGAACGTGTTCGACGACGATCTCAGCAACCGCTTCTTCGTGCGCTGCGTCTTTCATCCGACGGATGAAACGCTGCAGATCGACGCACTGCGCCAGGAATTCGCGCCGATCGCGGCCGGCCTGGGCGGCGACATGCAATGGGCGATCCACGACGTGAACGCGCGGCCGAAGGTGCTGATCATGGTGTCGAAGCTCGAGCACTGCCTCGCGGACCTGCTGTTCCGCTGGCGGATGGGCGAACTGAAGATGGACATCGTCGGCATCGTGTCGAACCACCCCGATTTCGAGCCGATGGCCGCGCAGCACGGGCTGCCGTTCCGGCACTTCCCGATCACGGCCGACACGAAGGCGCAGCAGGAAGCGCAGTGGCTCGACTTCTTCGAATCGAGCGGCGCCGAACTCGTGATCCTCGCGCGCTACATGCAAGTGCTGTCGCAGCAGACGAGCGCGAAGCTCGCGAACCGCGCGATCAACATCCATCACTCGTTCCTGCCCGGCTTCAAGGGTGCGAAGCCGTATCACCAGGCGCATGCGCGCGGCGTGAAACTGATCGGCGCGACCGCGCACTTCGTCACCGACGATCTCGACGAAGGCCCGATCATCGAGCAGGTCGTCGAGCGTGTGGATCACGCGCTGCGGCCGGAGCAATTGCTGGCGGTGGGGCGTGACGTCGAATCCATCACGCTGGCGCGCGCGGTGAAGGCGTTCATCGAGCGGCGGGTGTTTTTGAACGGGGATCGGACGGTGGTGTTTTCGTAAGGTGCGCGTCGCGTTCGTCCGAGCGCGACGAAAACAAAAAAGGCCCGACAGGCGTACCGTCGGGCCTCTTTGCTGTCTCGTTGCATTTGACGCTTCGCGCGACAATCCCGAGTGCGGTTTCCGGGGCCATCGCGCGGCGATGCACGCATTACATCGTCACTTCACCCACGCAAAGTAATACGACAACCAGATCGTCAACCCCGCGCCGATCAGCGCCGCGTAAGGCATCAGATTCAACCACATGCTGCGCTTCGGCACCTCAAGCTCCATGTCGCGCTGCATCTGCGCGGGGAACCGGCCGCGATCCTGCCAGTAGTGACGATAGAGAAACACCGGCACGATCAGCAGCATCGCGATCAGGCCATTACGCAGCGTGCCCTCGCCCTGCAGGTTCGCACCCGCGCCGACATACACGAGGTTCGCATAGCCGCAGATCGCACCGCCGACGAGCAGCCACGTCGGACAGCGGAACGGCCGATCCCAGTTGCCGCGATCCATCCGGTGGATCCAGCCCGACTGAAGATTCAGGAATACGAACAGCATGTAGCATACGTTCGAGATCGACAGCACCGTCATGTAGTCCGACATCATCAGCAACACGAGGTTGAAGCCGAGGTCGGTCCACATCGCGCGCGTGGGCGAGCCGTGCTCGTTCACGTGCGACAGGTACTTCGGCAGCCAGCCGTCCACCGATGCCTGGTACAGCGTGCGCGACGAGCCCATCATCGACGTCATCACGATCAGCAGGATCGACAGCATCAGCATCACGACGACCGCATTCGCAACCCATGCGCCGCCGCCGACGATCTTCGCCATCGCGGCCGCGACGCCGGTACCGTCGCCGATCGCGGGATCGAGCATCGCCTGCGTACCGAGCGCGCCCTGGAACGCCAGCGGCACGAGCGTCATCACGACGAGACACAGCGCACCCGACCAGAAGATCGCCTTCGCGGTATCGCGGCGCGGATCGCGGAATTCGCGCGTGTAGCAGACGGCGGTTTCGAAACCGTACGACGCCCACCCGGCCATGAACATCGCGCCGAGCGCCATCGTCACGCCCTGCCCGTTCCACGAACCGAACGTCGCGGCCGTGAGGTTGCCGTGCGCGTCATGACCGAGCGGCAGCAGCGGGAGCAGGTTCGACATCGGCACGTCGCCGGTGACGAACGGTACGATGCCGACGATCAACAGCGGCGTGAGCGATGCGATGCCGAGAATGCGCTGCGTGCGCGCAGCCTTCGACGCACCGCTGTGCTGAAGCTTGAACGTGATGAGCAGCAGGATCGTCGCAATGATGAACGTCGCGTTGATCCGCAGGGACAGACCGGGCTTGATGAACCCGAGATCCGCAACCTTGAGCTGCCAGTGCAGCACCGCCGCATCGGCGGGAAAGAGACTCGTGAGCGCATAGCTCGCCGCGAGGCCGCAGCCGAGTGCAAGCATCGGCGACCACGCGAGCCAGTTGCACCACACGGAAACCGGGGCAATCAGCTTGCTGTAACGGACCCAGCCGATCGCGCCATACACCGACGCGCCGCCCGATTTATGGGGAAATAGCCCCGATATTTCCGCATAAGTCGCGCTTTGGATCAGCCCCATCGTGATCGCGGCGATCCAGATCGCCCACGCGGGCTGGCCGATCGTCGCGCATACGCCGCCGATCGTGAACAGCACGCCTGCCGGCACGCCGCTCGTTACCCAGAATGCATCTTTCCAAGTCAGGCCACGATGCAGCGTGTGGCCCGTCGAATCATGTGAGATGGTTGCCTCAACATCACTGGTGCTGTTCGCACGCAGTCCTGCTTGACTCATCCATATCCTCCTGTGATGACTCCGCATAAGGGCCGTAGTGTAACAACTTAAGCACTTTTTTGCAGAATCAGTAAAAGAATTCCGGGATATGGCCGCATGAAACCGCTATTACTTCGGATTCCTGCATGCCATTCCCGTCGTATTTTTATGGTGCTTCGTATGACGAATATCTAGTGCCTACTGCGCGCCTTCCGTCCACGCATTCACGCGGTCGGCATGCGCCGCAATCCACGCGTCGGCGGCCGCTTCCGGCTTCGAGCCGTTCTGGATCGCCAGCATCACGCTGTCGATTTCACCCGGCTTCCACTGGAATTTCTTCAGGAACGCGACGACCGGCTTGGCCTTCGTTTCGAGGCCCGGATTCGCGACGCTGTCGACGTGCTCGGCGCCGCCGAACACCTTCTTCGGATCCTCGAGGAAGCGCAGCTTCCACTTCGCGAACATCCAGTGCGGCGCCCAGCCGGTCACGATTACGGGCTTGTTCGCGTTGACCGAACGCGACAGCTCGGCCGTCATCGCGCTGCCCGAGCTCGGCATCAGCGTGTAGTTCAGCCCGTAGCTCTTGATCGCTTCGTCGGTCTTGCGCATCACGCCGGCACCCGCGTCGATACCGACGATCCGGCCGCCGAAACTGCTCTTCTCCGCGTTCAGGTCGTCGATGCTCTTCGCCTTAACGTACGCGGGCACGATCAGGCCGATCTTCGCATCCGGGAAATTCGCGCCGAGGTCGACGACCTTGGCCTTGTACTCATCCCAGTACGAGCCGTGCGTGACGGGCAGCCATGCGGACAGCGTCGCGTCGAGATCGCCGCGCGCGACGCCCTGCCACATGATCCCGGCAGCGACCGGCACGAGCTGGACCTGGTAGCCGAGCTTCTTCTCGATGACGCGGGCCGCGACGTTCGACGTCGCGACGCTGTCGTCCCAGCCTTCGACGTAGCCGATCTTCAGCGTCGGCTTCGTATCGGCGAGCGCCGAGGCGCTCAATGCCACCATCGCCGACAGTGCGCCGGTCCACAACAGTTTTCCGAACAACTTCATGGTCGATCTCCTTGATATGCGCCTGCGCGCGTTGCCTCTCTAGGTTCTTCAACCACAAATCCGCGGTATCGTTGTTTTCCGACGGATGCTTGTCCGGACGCGACGCGCCCGGACAGCCGATGGCGCGATTTGACTACTTGTCGATCACGAGATCGGACAGCGGCTTGCTGCAGCACAGCAGCACCATCCCCTGGTCGATCTCGCGCTGGCGGATGCCGCCGTTGTGTTTCATCTCGACCTGCCCCGACACGAGCTTCACCTTGCAGGTGCCGCACATGCCCTGTGTGCACGAGGCCGGCAGCCGCACGCCCGACTGGCGTGCCGCATCGAGCACGTGCTGCTCCGAGCCGCACGCGATCTCGCGGTTGCTCTTCGCGAAGCTGACCGTGTACTGCTTCGTCCCGGCGTCGCCGCCTTCGGCCGGCGGCGCCAGATCGGCGAGCAGCTCGTCGCTCGCGGTCTGCGCAAGCGTTTCGAACGAGAAGCTCTCCTCGTGATACTGCTTGCGATCGAAACCGGCTTCGTCGAGCAGGTCGCGCACGGCCTTCATGTACGGCGCGGGGCCGCACGTGAAGATTTCGCGTTCCATGAAATCCGGCGCGATCAGCTTCAGCAGCGGCAGCGTCAGGAAGCCCGTGACGCCCGGCCAGTTGGTGCGCGCACCCACACGCTCGACGACGAACGACGTGCGGAAATTCGTGTGATTCGACGCGATCAGGTCGAGCTCGCGCGCGAAGATGATGTCGTCCGGCGTACGCGCGCTGTGCACGAACAGGATGTCGCGGTCTTCCGCGAGATCATGGTGCGCACGGCTCATCGACATCAGCGGCGTGACGCCCGAGCCGGCCGACAGGAACAGGTACTTGCGCGCCGGATGCCGCGCGCACGTGAATTCGCCGGCCGGGCCGAGCACGCGCACCGATGCGCCCGGCCGCAGGTTGTCGTGCAGCCAGTTCGACACCTTGCCGCCCGGCACCCGCTTGACCGTGATCGACACCGTGTGCGGCCGCGCGGGCGACGACGAGATCGTGTAGCAGCGGTTGATCGTTTCGCCGTCGATGTCGAGCTCGAGGGTGAGGAACTGCCCGGGCTCGAACGAGAACGCGCGGCCCTGCGGCGAACGGAAGAAGAAACTCTTCACGTCGTGCGTTTCCTGCCGTACCTGGCAGCACACCAGCGTTTCCTCGACGTCGCTCGTCCAGCGCTCGGGAAGAGCGTTCCAGAACGCCGGACGTGTCACCCGGCTGTCCGTCGGCTCGAAATTGGCCGCATCTCGCATCATGTCTTGCTCCGCAAATTCGCTGCTGGATACTATTCGCCGGTCTTTTCGGCGAGCCGGCCGATATACCAGGCCGAGAATTTTTCGACGAGACCTTCCGTGTACGGCGAATACGGGCCCGGCTCGTATGCGCTGCTGTTCGCGCCGCGCTGCGAGAATTCGACGAGCGCGCGATCCTGGTCGTTGGTCGCGTTCCACACGGCCGTGAGGTTCTTCACGTCGTAGTCGATGCCTTCCTTCGCGTCCTTGTGCACGAGCCACTTCGTGCGCACGAGCGTCTTGCCGGCCGACAGCGGGATCACCGAGAACGTCACGATGTGATCGCTCATGAAGTGGTGCCACGAGTTCGGCTGCGTCCAGAACGACAGCCCGCCGAGGTCGGCCTGGCTGAAATTGCCGAGCAGCTTCTTCGACGCGATCTTCGCATCGAGCGTCTGCGATTCGCCGCTGCGGTCGAGCGGCAGGCGCTGCGTGCGGAAGCCCGTCACGTCGAGCAGCTTCTCGATCTCGGCGGACGGCAGGCCCATCTCGGCCCACTCCTTCCCGCGCCGGGCGCACGTCTCCGCGAACGCGTCCATGCCCTCGGCGTTGGCGTCGGAACGCTGGTAGCCGAAGCCGTATTCGTACAGCGAGATCGTCAGCTCCGGATGGTTCGCGACGCAGTGATAGCACTCGCGGTTGTTCTCCATCGTGAGCTTCCAGTTGCCTTCCTCGATGATGTCGATCTGCGCGGCGATCTTCGTGCTCGGCAGGTCGTGCGGCAGCAGGTACGGCTCCATCTCGGCTCGCATCTTCGCGAAATCGACCGGCGGCTCTTCGGCGAGGCAGATGAAGATCAGGCCCGCGAGGTTCTCGACGTGCACCGACTTCAGGCTGTGCTTGCAGCGGTCGAACTGCTCGCCCATGTGCTCGGCGAACATCAGCTGGCCCGTCAGGTTGTAGGTCCAGCTGTGGTACGGGCACACGATGTTGCCGACCGAGCCCTTGTCCTCGTTGCACAGGCGTGCGCCGCGGTGACGGCACACGTTGTGGAACGCGCGGATCGCCATGTCGTCGTCGCGCACGATCAGGATCGAATCGCTCCCCAGCTCCACGGTCAGGTAGTCGCCCGGCTCGGGAATGTCCGGCTCGACCGCCACCTGGATCCAGTGCTGGCGGAAAATCGCCTCCATGTCGAGCGCGAAAATTTCCTCGCTCGTGTAAAACGGTGCGTCGAGGCTGTGCCCTACCTTGCGCCGCTCGATCAGTGCACGAATGTCTGCCGATACTTTCATCGTTTGCTCCGGATTCCTTGCATCCCTGGGTTCTTGCCGACAGGCATCAAAATCAGTAGTCGATGAGCTGATGCTCGCGCAAATACGCGAGGATCACTTGTGCTTTTTCGACCGAACTCCCTTCATTTACGACGTTGCCGCCACGGCTTTCGGTCGTCGTCGCGGACAGCATCCGGGCATGCCCGGAGCGCTTTTCGGCAGCGACCAGTTTTACGGGTTTACGCTCGACCGGACCGACCGTCCACGCGGCCGCGTCGGCGTCCGCGCCGGGTGCCGCGAGCGCCGGCCGGATCGCGCCGGCACGCAGCCGCGCATACGCGTAGCGCGGCTCGGCATTGGCGAGCGGATGGACGGCGACGACGGCCGGCAGCGCCGCGTCGACGCGGCGCCGCAGCCCTTTCGGCAAAAATTGCCGCACGGCCGCGCGACCGCCTTCGACCGACACGTCGACGGCCGAGCCGACCAGCGGATAACCGAGCGCTGCGGCGACGCGATACGGCAGCATCCCGGTGTCGTACGCGCCCTCGGCGCGCGTGCCGGTCAGCACGAGGTCGTAGCCTTCGACGCGCGCGGCGAGCGCATGCACGGCATCGTCGCCGTCGCGGCAGGCCAGCACTTCGACCTCCCGCGCGCCGAGCGCGAGATATTCGGCAAGCGCCGCATTCGCTGGGTCGCCTGCATGGATCACGTCGAGCTGCGCGCGATGCCGTTCCGCGAGCTGGCGGCCGGTTTCGAGCGCAGCCGCGTCGTTGCGGCTGTAGCGCGCGACGCCGCTGACCGGGTGCCGGCCCACGGACACGAGCACCGCGATGCGTTGTAACTGGCGGGGGGCGTTCATGCGGCGACTCCTTCCGGTTCACGGTTGCCGACCGCGGCCGGCGATTGTCCGCGCGCGACCCGCGCGGCCTGCACCTGTTCGATCAGCGCGGCGATCGTCGCCTGCGCATCGCCGACCACCGTCAGGTTCGCGCGCTTCGCGATCGGCGCGCTGCCGTCGAGGTTCACCGCGATCACGTGGCGGCAGTCCTTGATCCCCTGCAGATGCTGCACCGCGCCCGAGATGCCGAACGCGATATACACGCTCGCCTCGACCGTCTTGCCGGTCGCGCCGACCTGCTTGTCGCGCGTGAAGTGGCCGTTGTCGACCGCGACGCGGCTCGCGCCAATCGCCGCGCCGAACGCGCCGGCCAGCCGCTCGAACGCGCCGATGTCGGACACGCCGTTGCCGGCCGACACGATGAAATCGGCTTCCTCGAGCGCGACCCGCGCCGCATCGATTTCCTCGAGGCCGAGATCGCGATACGGCTGCGATGCGTCATGGGCCGGGCGGATGAAATCGGCGGCCAGGCGTTCGCCCGCGCCGACGAACGGCAGCTTCGCGTCGACCGCGTTCTGCGCGAGCAGGATCACGTCGGGCAGCCCGCGCGTCGCGAACGCGCGGCCGGCCTGCGCATACGCGCCGACATGCTTCGCGTCGATCTCGACCACGTGGGTCGCGACGCTCGCGCCGGCGGCCGCCGCGTAACGCCGGCCGAGATCGCCGTCGCCCGTTGCGTTGTCGGGCACGAACACGTGTTTGGGCGCGAGTGCCGCGACGCACGCCTGCAACACTTGCAATTCACTTTCAGGGTCGAAGGCACGACGATCGAAGCCGGCGAGTTCAACCAGCTTGTCGACGCCGAGTTCGGCCACGTCGTCCTTCAGTTCGCCGAATGCGAGCAGCGCGACTTCGGTCTGGGCATCGGCGAGCAATGCTGCGGCGGCAATCGTCTGCCGCGCATGATCGTCGAGCGCGCCGCGTTCGCCGTGCGCGACCACCAGCATCGTGTGTTTCGGCTCCTGCACCGCGCGGCGCGGCTTCGCGGCAGCCGCGTGGCCGTGCGCGAACCAGTTCGCGGCGCTCGCGTCGGCGCTGCCTTCCTCGCCGAGCGTGATGCGCTTCAGGCCCGCGGCCGTGATGATGAACGGCCGGCGCGGATCGATTCGTTTGATCGTATTCATCGATTCACTCCAGCGAGGCGGCAACGAGTTCGGCCACGTCGAGCACGTCGGGGCGCGGGCCCACGACGCCTTCGAGCATCGCCGTGCAGTTCGGGCACGCAACCGCGACCACGTCCGCGCCGATCATGCGTGCGTCGGCGACGCGGATGTCCGGAATGCGCTGCTTGCCGGGGATGTCGGTCAGCGGCGCACCGCCGCCACCGCCGCAGCAGCGGCCGCGCATGCCGTTGCGCTCCATCTCGACGACCTGGATGCCGATCGTCTTCAGCAGCTTGCGCGGCGCCTCCGTCTCGCCGTTGTAGCGGCCGAGATAACACGGGTCGTGATATGTGGTGCGCTTCTCGCGCAACGCTTCGACGGCCTTCGGCGCGATCTTGCCGCTGTCGGCCAGTTCGGCGAGATAGGTCGTGTGATGCTTGACCGTCACGCGCAGCCCGAGCGCACGATATTCGTTGCGCAGGCTGTGCATCACGTGCGGGTCGGCCGTCACGATCTGCTTGTACGACAGCGTGCCGAGCGTGCCGATCAGGCGCTTCGCCATCTGCTGGAACGTCGCCTCGTCGCCGAGCCGGCGCGCGACGTCGCCCGTGTCGGTCTCGGTCGAGCCGAGCACCGCGTAGTCGACGCCCGCCTTGTTCAGCACCTTGACGAACGCGCGCAGCGTGCGCTGGTAGCGCATGTCGAACGCGCCTTCGCCCGCGACGAACAGCACGTCGACCGGCTTGCCCGGCTGCGCGACGGGCGCGCTCAGGTCGACCGACCAGTCGTAGCGCGCGGCCGTGTCGTAGCCGCCCATCGTGCCGGTCTCGCGCAGGTTCGCCAGTACTTCCTGGCCCTTGCCCGGCACCGAGCCGTGCACGAGCGTGCGGTTGCGGCGCATGTCGACGATCGCGTCGACGTGCTCGATCAGCATCGGGCATTCCTGCACGCACGCGCGGCAGGTCGTGCACGACCACAGCGTCTGTTCTTCGATCAGGCCCGACACGATCGGGCCGTTCGGCTCGCCGCGATGCTGGCCGACCGCGAGGCCCGGAGCCGGACTGCCCGCGTACGCCGCATCGGTGCCGCCGGCCATGCCGACCACCAGATCCTGGATCAGCTTCTTCGGGTTCAGCGGCTGGCCCGACGCGAACGCGGGGCACGCGGCTTCGCACTTGCCGCACTGCACGCACGCGTCGAAGCTCAGCAACTGGTTCCAGCGGAATTCGACCGGCTTCGCGACGCCGTACTCCTGATGCTCGATGTCCGGCAGCTTCAGTGCAGTCGGCGGCGTGGCCGTGCCGTTGCCCGTGAACGACTCACGCGTGGCCGCGAAGCGCTCCTGGCGCGGGTGGAATGCGAGGTGCAGCAGGCCGGCGATCGCGTGCTTCATCGGGCCGCCCTTCGCGGCGCCGACCGTCATCGTGAAGGCACCAATGCCGATCAGCAGCGCGCAGAGCACCGCGAACGCGCCCGACATCGCACCGGTCGGCACCAGCACGAACAGCACGAGGCCGAGCGCGAACGAACCGAGCAGCCAGGGCAGCGTATTCCACGGACCGCGCGACAGGCGGGCGGGCACGTCCTTCGCCGCGCGCCGGCGCCACACGAATACCGCGCCGACCAGCATCGCGAGCGCCGCGAGGAAGATCAGCTTGTCGAGCCACGGCGAATAGATCGCGAGGCCGTAGTTGACGAACACCAGCGCGAGCGCGCCGATCGCGCCACCGGCGGTCGCGACGTGGGTCTTCGCGATGTACGGATCGCGGGCGACCACATGGTGCAGGTCGACGAAATAGCGCTTCGGGATCGCGAACAGGTTCGCGACGCCGAACGAGCCGGGCGCCGTGGCCCGGCCGAGACGCCAGTAGGACGAACGCTTCGCGACCGCGAACGCGAGCCCCGCCACCGACAGCCACAACAGTGCGGTAATGAGGAGGGACGGATTCATCTTCAGAAATCCTTCACGAGACGCAGCGAGTCGTAGATCGCGCCGTGGACGTTGTGCATCGAGATGCAGTCGCCGACACGGAACAGCAGGAAACGGCCGTTGCCGAGTTCCTCCGACAGGCACGGCTGCGGCTCGGCCGCAAACAGCGTGTGCGGATCGATCTGGCCGCGGTTCAGCGATTCCGGCTTGAGCTTCCAGTACAGTTCGTCGTTCGGCGCCGAACCGTTCTCGATCACCACCTGGTCGACCGCACGCTCTTCCAGTTCTTCCGTGTACTCGTTGCGCAGCACGGCGATCTTCTTGCCGTCTTCTTCATAGACGCGGTCGAGCATCGTGTTCGGCGTCGGGATCACGCCGAGCGCGTACAGGCGGCGATAGAAGATCGGGAACGTCGTGCCGCCGCAATCGTCGGCCACCTTCACGTCCGGCGTGACGACTTCGACCTTCGAGCCGCGGCTCGCCATGAAGTCGGCCACGCCCGCACCCGCATGAGTGCTCACGCCGTCGAACAGCAGCACGTTCTGCTTCGGCTCGACCTTGCCGGTCAGGATGTCCCACGAGCTGACGGCCAGGCCTTCGGCCACGCCCCAGCCCGGCACCTGCCACGTGAAGCTCGAGCCGCCCGTCGCGAGCACGACGATGTCCGGCTTTTCGGCCATGATCATCTTCTCGTCGGCGGCGACGCCCAAGCGGCGGTCGACGCCCAGGCGCTTGGTTTCCATGTCGAACCAGCGGATGATCCCCGACATCTGTTCGCGCTGCGGCGCCTTCGCGGCGATCATCACCTGGCCGCCCACTTCCGCGTTCTTCTCGAACAGCACGACGTCGTGGCCGCGCAGCTTCGCGACGCGCGCCGCCTCGAGGCCCGCCGGGCCGGCGCCCACCACCACCACCTTGCGCTTCGGGCCGCGCGACTTCTCGATGATGTGCGGCATCGTCGCTTCGCGCGACGTCGCGGCGTTTTGAATGCAGAGCACGTCGAGGCCGTTGTACTGGCGGTCGATGCAGTAGTTCGCGCCGACGCACTGCTTGATTTCGTCCTCGCGGCCGTCGCGGATCTTGATCACCATGTGCGGATCGGCGATCTGCGCACGCGTCATGCCGACCAGGTCGATCATGCCGTTCGCGAGCAGGCGCTCGGCCTGGCCCGCATCGCGGATGCTCTGCGCGTGCATCACCGGAATCTTCACGACCGACTTGATGCCGGCCGCGAGGTGCACGAACGGCTCCGGCGGCAATGCCATCGGCGGCATGCAGTTGGCGATCGTGTTGTGCGTGTCGCCGCCCGAACCGACCACGCTCAGGTAGTCGATCAGGCCCGTCTCCGACATCGCCTGCGCGATTTCCTTCAGCGCCTCGTGATCGAGGCCGTCCTCGTGGAATTCGTCGCCGCACATGCGCAGGCCGACGCAGAAATCCTTGCCGACCGCCTCGCGCACCGCCGTCAGCACCTCGATGCCGAAGCGCAGGCGGTTCTCCAGGCTGCCGCCCCATTCGTCGGTGCGGTGGTTCGAGCGCTTGCTCCAGAACTGGTCGATCAGGTGCTGGTGAGCGGCCGAGATTTCGATGCCGTCCATGCCGGCGGCCTTCACGCGCTTCGCGGCCGCCGCGAAATCGCCGATGATGCGGCGGATTTCCTCGATCTCGATGATCTTCGCGTTGCCGCGGTGCACCGGTTCGCGCACGCCCGACGGCGACATCAGGTGCGGCCAGTGCTCGCCGTGAAACGACGAGCGGCGGCCCATGTGCGTCGCCTGGATCATGATCTTCGCGCCGTGCTTGTGCATCGTATCGGCGAGACGCGTGAGCGGATCGATGATCTTGTCGGTCGACAGGTTCACCGATTTCCACCAGCCCTGCGGGCTGTCGATCGACACCGGGCTCGACCCGCCGCAGATCGCGAGGCCGACGCCACCCTTCGCCTTTTCTTCGTAGTAGCGGATATAGCGGTCGCCCGGCAGGCCGCCCGGCTCGGCATACACCTCCGCGTGCGCGGTGCTGACGATCCGGTTGCGCAGCGTCAGCTGATTCAGCTGCATGGGTTTGAACAGGTGGGGATAACGCATCGCTGGCGACCTCTGGCGTTCGAATGTCTCGTGTTGCGGGTGTTGTTCGGTGTCGGTGAATCAGGGCATCAATGCGCGATCGGCGACACTTCGAAGACGCAGTGGTCGTGATGCTCGGCCGCGCACTGCACTTCCTTCGATTGCGCGCGCGGCGCGCCCTTGCCTTCCGGCGTCGTGTCGTTGACCCAGTCCATCGCACCGGCGAACCAGCCGGCGAACATGTAGCAGAGCTTGCCTTCCTTGCCCGGCTGCTGGAGCACGAACGACGAGTGGCGCAGCTCGATCTTTGCGCGCGCGCCGGCCGGATCGGCCTCGATGATCGAGAACAGGCCCCAGCCGCGCTGCGAAAGGCGCTTCAGGTAGTGCTCGAACACGGCCATGCCGGTCAGGCCGTGCAGCTTCGCTTCCTTGTCGCACCAGTGGTATGCGGACTTGTAGCCGGCCTTGTAGAGGATTTCGGCATACGCTTCGACGCCGAGCGCTTCCTCGACGGCGACATGGTTGTTCGTGAAGAAGTGGCGCGGCACGTACAGCATCGGCAGCGCGTCGGTGGTCCAGACGCCGGTATCGGGATCGACGTTGATCGGCAGTTGCGGTTGCATCGTGGTGACTCCGTGAGGAAAATGGCCGCGCGTCTCGGCGCGCAGGCATGACATCGTCCGCGTGCCCGCGCGGCTTGCGCGGGCACGTCCCGATTTTTTAGTTGTTGAATCGCTGGAGGCTGTCCGGCCGGCGCGGCGCTTACGCGCCCCACACGTCCTTGAACACGCGCACCCAGTTCTCGCCCATGATCTTGCGGATGCGCGACTCCTTCCATCCGGCGCGTTCCATCGCCGCGGTCAGGTTCGGGAATTCGCCGATCGTGCGGATGCCGTCCGGGTTGATCACCTTGCCGAAGTTCGTCAGCTGGCGATAACGCCCCTTGTCATGCGTCAGCATGTCGAAGAATTCCTTCGCGAAATCCTGCGTGAAATCCGTGCCGATGCCGACCGCGTCTTCGCCGATCAGGTTCACGACGTAATCGATCGCCTCGATGTAGTCGTCGATCGTCGCCTCGATCCCGCGCTTCAGGAACGGCGCGAACATCGTCACGCCGACGAAGCCGCCCGCATCGGCGATCTCCTTCAACTGCTCGTCGCTCTTGTTGCGCGGATGCTCCTTCAGGCCCGACGGCAGGCAGTGCGAATAGCACACCGGCTTCTTCGAGAACGCGATTGCTTCCGACGACGTGTTGCCGCCCACGTGCGACAGGTCGACCATGATGCCGACGCGGTTCATCTCGGTGATCACTTCGCGGCCGAAGTCCGACAGCCCGCCGTCGCGCTCGTAGCAGCCCGTGCCGACCAGGTTCTGCGTGTTGTAGCAAAGCTGCACGACGCGCACACCCATGTCGTGGAACGCCTCGATGTAGCCGAGGTTGTCCTCGAACGCGTGCGCGTTCTGGAAGCCCAGGACGATCCCGGTCTTGCCCTCCTTCTTCGCGCGGAAGATGTCGTCCGTCGTGCGCACCAGCGTCAGCAGCTCGCCGTTGTCGCGGATTTTCTTCTTCATCACGCCGATGTTGTCGACGGTCTTGGTGAAGTTCTCCCACACCGACACCGTGCAGTTCGCGGCGGTGATGCCACCCTTTCGCATGTCTTCGAACACCGGCTTCTCGAACTTCGAGATGTTCAGCCCGTCGATGATGATGCTGTCCTGATGCAGCGTGCTCATATCTGCCTCTCGCTTGAGTCTCTGGTCTTGTCGGTGTCTATCAGTAAATCGGGAAGCGCTCGCAAAGCGCGAAGATTTCGCGGCGCACGCGCTGTTCGGTCGCGTGGTCGCCTTCCGGGTTCGCGCGCAGCGCGTCGAACACTTCGAGGATCAGGCGGCCCACTTCGCGGAACTCCGCGACGCCGAAGCCGCGCGTCGTGCCGGCCGGCGTACCGAGGCGGATGCCCGACGTGACGGTCGGCTTCTCGGTGTCGAACGGAATGCCGTTCTTGTTGCAGGTGATGCCCGCGCGCTCCAGTGCCTGTTCGACCGGCGCGCCCTTCAGGCCCTTCGGGCGCAGGTCGACCAGCAGCAGGTGGTTGTCGGTGCCGCCCGTGACGAGATCGACGCCGCCGGCCTTCAGCACTTCGCCGAGCGCCTGCGCGTTCGCGAGGACGTTGTCGATGTAGGTCTTGAAGTCCGCATGCAGCACTTCGCCGAACGCGACGGCCTTGCCGGCGATCACGTGCATCAGCGGGCCGCCCTGCAGACCGGGGAACACGGCCGAGTTGATCTTCTTCGCAATGTCCTCGTCGTTGGTCAGCACGAAGCCGCCGCGCGGGCCGCGCAGCGTCTTGTGCGTGGTCGACGTGACGACGTGCGCGTGCTCGACCGGGTTCGCGTGGCGGCCCGCGGCGATCACGCCCGCGATGTGCGCCATGTCGACCATCAGCTTCGCGCCGACGCTGTCGGCGATCGCACGAAAGCGTGCGAAGTCGAGCGCGCGCGGATACGCCGAGAAGCCGGCGATGATCAGGTTCGGCTTGTGCTCGTGCGCGAGCGCCTCGACCTGGTCGTAATCGATCAGCATCGTGTCGCGGTTCACGCCGTACTGAACGGCGTTGAACCACTTGCCCGACAGCGCCGGCTTCGCGCCGTGCGTCAGGTGGCCGCCCGCGTCGAGCGACATGCCGAGCACCGTGTCGCCCGGCTTGGCCAGCGCGAGCATCACCGAGCCGTTCGCCTGCGCGCCGGAGTGCGGCTGCACGTTCGCATAACCGGCGTTGAAGATCTGCTTCACGCGTTCGATCGCGAGCGCCTCGACTTCGTCCGCGAATTCGCAGCCGCCGTAGTAGCGCTTGCCGGGATAGCCTTCCGCGTACTTGTTGGTCAACACCGAGCCTTGCGCTTCGAGCACGGCGCGCGACACGATGTTTTCCGACGCAATCAGCTCGACCTGCGACTGCTGACGCTCGAGTTCCTTCAGGATGGCGCTGCGTACCGGCGCGTCGCGCTCGGCAAGGGGCTGCGAGAAGAAAGACTGGGTGTTCGACATAGTGCGTCCGTGACGAAGAATAAAGGGCTGAAACCGAAGCTCGAGGCCCGCTCTGCCTGGGTTTCCTGCTTGTCCAGTGCGAGGCTGCCGACGGCTCTATTCTTGTCGTTCGGATTTTCGGCGGATTGATGAATTTAGACGCGTTCTTTGCCTTTTCCGCCATGCGCGTCCGTTTTATACAAGTGATCGGTCGTGCTTTTTCGGAGGATCGATAAAAACGGCGTCGGCCATTCACCTATGGACACGCACTCCGGCAGTGCCTGTGCCGCCCGGCGGGAGTGCGGCGCGTCCCGCATACGGTGCAGTGCAGCATCGGCGTTATGCCCAGGCAACGTATGGAGCTAGGGTTTAGCCGTATGGCACGCTTGTTGCACTCGCTCACACAATACCGCAGCCCGATCCGTGCTCTCCGGGCATAAAGCTATTAGAGATTCAAGGAACGCTCCCCATGTCGCCCGACCGCACAGCGTCGCTGTCTCACTTCGCGTTCATGCCTTTACCGAACTTCACGATGATCGCGTTCACCAATGCGATCGAGGTGCTTCGGATGGCGAACTATCTGAGCGGCCAGCCGCTCTATCGCTGGTCGGTGATCAGCCCGGAAGGCGGCCCGGTCACGGCGAGCAACGGCCTCACGGTCGACACGGGCCCGGCCGAATGCGTCGGGCAGCCCGACATCGTGTTCGTATGCGGCGGCGTCGACGTGCAGCGCGCGACCACGCCCGCCCATCTGTCGGCGCTCCGTCGCTTCGCGCGCATGGGCCTGCCGCTCGGCAGCCTGTGCACGGGCACCTATGCGCTCGCGAAGTCGGGGCTGCTCGCGGGCTACGCTTGCGCGATCCACTGGGAGAACATGTCGGCGCTGAAGGAAGAGTTTCCGGATACGCGCTTCCTGAAGGAACTGTTCGTGATCGACCGTGACCGCATCACGTGCACGGGCGGCGTCGCGCCGCTCGACATGATGCTGAACCTGATCGCCGCGCGCGTGGGCACCGCGCGCGTCACGCAGATCGCCGAGCAGTTCATCGTCGAACACGTGCGCGACACCAGCGCGCAGCAACGCATGCCGCTCGTCGCGCGCCTCGGCTCGGCGAACAAGTCGCTGTTCGAAGTGATCTCGCTGATGGAAAACAACATCGAGGAGCCGCTGTCGCGCGAAGAGCTCGCGCGGCTCGCGAACATGTCGCAGCGGCAATTGCAGCGCCTGTTCCGCGAGCATCTCGGGATGACTCCGACGCACTACTACCTGACGCTGCGGCTGCGCCGCGCGCGCGAGCTGCTGCTGCAGACCGACATGTCGATCATGCACATCACGATGGCATGCGGCTTCCAGTCGGCGTGCCACTTCAGCAAGAGTTATCGCGACGCGTTCGGCGTCGCGCCGACAAGGGAGCGCCGCAAGCAGGTCGCGCCGCTCGCGCAGGGTGCGGCGAGCGCCGGCCCGGCGTTTCCGGCGCATGTGCTGCATGCGTGAAGCGCACAGCGCATGACGAAAAAAAAACGGCCTTGAAGGCCGTTTTTTCTTTGCGCTTACGATCCCCACACCTGCATTTCGTCGAGCGAATAACCCCACTGCGTCGCGCGCTTCGTGCCGAGCATCCGCACGTAGCGGCCGCTCGCCTTCAGGTTCGGCAGCGTCACATGGCCGTACGACACGCCGTTGCTCGTCGAGTAGATCGTCGTCCAGTTCGCGTTGTCGTTCGAGGTCTGGATCTGGTAGACGAGCGCACCCGCATCCCAATAGAGATCGATGCTGCTGATGGTCTTCGTCACGCCGAGATCCACGGAGATCCATTGCGGATCGACGCCCGCGCCCTCCGGTGAATCCCAGCGCGTGCTCGTGGTGTTGCCGTCGAACGCCTTGTCGGGCGTGAGCGACGCGTTGTAGCTCGCCGATGCGGCAGCCGGACGCCCTTGCGACAGCAGCGTCGGCTGCGCGGCGGCCGGGCCGCCGTAGTAGCTCGAGCCGAGCTTGGCCTTCGTCGTATCGGCATTCACGCCGAACTGCGACAGGCTCCAGCGCTGGCCGGTCGTCACGTCGCCGACGTAGAGCTGGTAGCCGCCCGCCGTCGTCGACGAGAAGAACAGGTAGTTCGTGCCGCTCACCGGCGCCGGATCCGAGTTGTTACTCACGCAGTCGTTGAGCGACAACGCGTTCGGCGTCGACGCCGGGTCCGCGGTCTTCGCATAGATCTGGTCGGCCCCGCCGCTGTCTTTCCAGCGCGCGTAGAACACCATGCCGTCCGCGCGCACGATCGGGTAGTACGTCTGCAGCCCGGCCGGACGATCGAACACGGCGGTCGCGCCGGTCGCGATTGTGCGCTTCATCAACCCCATGCTCGAGCCGGTGCCGGTCGCGTAGTAGACGGCGCTCGCGTCCGGCGCGAGAAACGGCATCGAGTATTCGGCGCCGGCCGGTGCGTTCGTCAGGCTCACGACCGACGTGAACGCAGGGCCCGCGCTCGTGTACGACAGCGTCGCCTGCTTGACGTCGCCGTTCTGCTTGAACACGAGCGTCTTGCCGTCCGCGCTGAATTTCGGGTCCTCGTTGCGCGTGGCGCCCGTGCTGTTCGTCATGTTGACGGGCGGCGTGCCGGCGCCGAGCTGCAGCATGAACACGTTCCATGCGCCGTTGCTGATGCCCATGAATGCGAGCCACTTGCCGTCGGGGCTGAACACGCCGTTCATCGGATCGGTGATGCCCCACGTGCTCTTGCTCAGTTGCGTCAGCGTACGGGCCGAGAAGTCGTAGAGGAACAGCTGGCTCGTGCCGTCGCCGTACTTCACGTAGCTGTGATAGACGAGCTTGCCGGTCAGCGCGGCGGGAAACGTCGCGTTCGGCTGGGCTGCGGGATTGCTGATGCAGGCCGCCGTGGCGGCGCCGCTGAACAGGTTGAGGGCGAGGCCGGCCACCAGGCCCGCGATGAGGGTCTTCGATTTCACGCTGAATGCTTCCGGGTAAGGTAAGGACGTCGCAGACAAGGTCGCGCGCAGGACGCGCAAGGGTCACGGATCAGCCGCCGGGCAGCGTGGACTCCTTCATAGTCGGACATCGGGAACAAAACTTGCGAAAGCATGCCCGCTTGTCAGACGAAAGAAAAGGATCAAAGTCCATCAAAAACTTGCGGATCAGCGATTGGGGCGCAATTGCGCGCGACGAGTGCCGTGCTACTCTTTTTTCAGCAAGGCCCGAGCGGCCGGAGGGCTGGCATGAAGCGATATGCGGCGCTGGCGCAGACGATAGCCGACGCAATCCGGCGCGGCGACCTGGCGGCCGGTGCGCGCATCCCCACCGTGCGTGCCGCGTGCCGCGCGTATCGCGTGAGCCCGTCCACCGTGTTTCGCGCGTACTACGCGCTCGAAAGCGAGGGTCTGATCGTTGCGCGTGCGCGGTCCGGTTATTTCGTTGCGAACCTCGAAGACAAACACGTACGGTTCGGTCACGATCCGCCGCACAAGCCGGCTGCCGCACAAACCAGCGACGACGATCCGCTGTTCCGCCTGCTCGACTCCCTGAAGCACGAGGACATCGTCCCGCTCGGCTCGGCGTTCGCCAGCTATTCGCTGTTCCCGATGAGCAGCCTGTGGCGCTACGTGGCGTCGGCGGCCCGCAGCATGGATCGCACGAATCTGCTGTCCGGCCTGCCGCCCGGCAACGACGCGCTGCGCCGCCAGATCGCATTGCGCTACCTGAACGCGGGGGCGGCCTTGCCGATGGACGAGATCATCATCACGACCGGCGCGCTCGAAGCGCTGACGCTCAGCCTGCAGGCGCTGACGCGCCCCGGCGACATCGTCGCGATCGAGCGGCCGGCATTCCACGCGGTGCTGCAAGCCGTGCGGCGCCTGCACCTGAAAGCCGTCGAGATCCCGGTCGACCCGCGTACCGGCCTCGATCTCGACGCGCTCGCCGAGGCGCTCGATACGCATCCGGTGCGCGCCTGCTGGTTCATGACGTCGTTCCACAACCCGACCGGCGCGACGTTGACCGACGAGCGCAAGCACGCGCTGATCGACCTGCTCGCGTCGCGCGGTGTGCCGCTGATCGAGGACGACGTATACGGCGAGCTGCATTTCGGCGCGACGCCCACGCGCCCCGCGAAACTGTATGACAACAGCGGGCTCGTCCTGCATTGCGGTTCGTTCTCGAAATGTCTCGCGCCCGGCTTCCGGATCGGCTGGGTCGCGGCCGGCCGCTACGTACGGCAGATCCGGCAGGCGAAAGGCGCGAGCGCACCGGCGGCCGACGTGCCCGCGCAGATGGCGATTTCGAGCTACCTGCGCGACGGCGCATACGACCGCTTCCTGCGGAAGCTGCGGCGCAATCTCGCCGCGCACCAGGCGCAGATGCTCGCCGCCGTTCGCGCGTATTTTCCGGACGGCACCGAAGTGTTCGCGCCGCACGGCGGATACTTCCTGTGGATCGAACTGCCGCCGCGCATGGATGCGATGCACCTGTTCGGCAATGCGATGGAAAGCGGCGTCAGCATCGCGCCGGGGCCGATCTTCTCCGCGACCGGCGGATTCCGCCGTTATCTGCGGCTCAACTACGGCCGGCCGTGGACGCCGGCCGTCGAGCGCGCGATGGAAACCATCGGGACGCTCGCGGCCCGGCAGCGGCACGACGGTTAGCGCGGAACGTGCGGATCGCGACGACCGACATGCTCCTTGCGTTTCGTGCGCGAGCGACAAAGAATGAAGCGGAAGGTAGCCGCGGACGAACGTGTTCAACGCGTCCGATGTTATGGAGAATCACATGAGCATCGCATGCGAACGACAGTCGACGACGCGCGCTCCGCTGGCTGATGGCACGCGTGGATCGATTGCCGCGTACGAAAAAATCACGATCGTCGGCGACCGTTCGTCTCGTTAACGACACCTGTCGCTTCGAACCATGCGAGTCCTGCCCAACCGGAACGTCCGCGCGCACGATGCCTGGCGCGCGGTGCTGAACACGCGCGCCGAATCGCGGCCCATCGCTTGCTGCCGCTGCAGGGCATGCGGCTTCGTGGCGTTTCGCGCACTCGAGCACTGCCCCGTCTGCGGCCGGTGGAACTGGCCGTTCGAGCCGATTCGCCACGCATCGGACGACGCGCACGCCACACTTGCGCCACGGCCCTTCCATACGTGGTCGTCGCGCGTCGCGCGTACGCTGCGCAACGCGGCCTTCCGGCGGCCTCGCGCATCGAGCGCACCGATCCTGAGCATCCTGACGCTCATGCTGCTGGTCGGTGGCTACGTGACGGCCGACCGGACGTGCAAGGCCGATCCCGTTTGTCGCGGCTCCGACACGCCAGCCGCGACGGCGGCCGAGTCCGGCCTGCTTGCATCGACCGATCCCGTGTTGCCGGTGTTGCCGGTGCCCGTCTATCCGTTTCATTCGACTGACGGAACGCAACTGGCGGCCAATCCACGACATGGCGGCCCGAGCGCCGGCGAACCCGCAAACCGGATGCCGGTTGCGCAGGCCGCACCGTCGATTCGCGAGCCCGGCCGGCCCCACACCAGGGCTGTTCGCGTGAAAGACTGGCGACGCAATCGCGATCCCGCGCATCGCACGCATGTGCTCCGCCGCGTGAGCCTGCACACCGGTCACGGCCACAGCCACGCGCGGCGCAACGCATCCGACAAAGCCGATATCGCGAAGCTCTATGCGGGCCACTGAGGGTGCGCTCCGGCCGTTCGCGCCCACAGCGAAAAACGGGCGGCCCGTTTCCGGAGCCGCCCGTTTCGCGTTTCACGTTGCGCGTGTCGAACGCTAGCGCATCATGCCGCCAGCAACCCGTGCGGGTCGATGACGAATTTGCGCGGCGCACCGCCATCGAACTTCTTGTAGCCTTCCGGCGCCTGGTCGAGCGAGATCACTTCGACGTTGACGATCTTCGCGATCGGCAGCCGATCGAACAGGATCGCTTGCATCAGGTTGCGGTTGTACTTCAGCACCGGCGTCTGGCCCGTGAAGAACGAATGCGACTTCGCCCAGCCGAGGCCGAAGCGGATGCTCAGGCTGCCGTGCTGCGCGGCCTTGTCCTTCGCGCCCGGATCGTCGGTCACGTACAGGCCCGGGATGCCGATCGCGCCGGCCGGCCGCGTGATTTCCATCAGCGAGTTCAGCACCGTCGCGGGCGCTTCCTCCGAGTGGCCCGACGAACCGTGGCCGTGCGCCTCGAAGCCGACGCAGTCGACCGCGCAGTCGATCTCGGGCACACCGAGAATCTGCTCGATCTGTTCGCCGAGCGATGCATCCTTCGACAGGTCGACCGTCTCGAAACCCATCGCCCTCGCATGCGCGAGGCGCTCCGCGTTCATGTCGCCGACGATCGTCACGGCCGCGCCGAGCAGGCGCGCCGATGCGGCCGCCGCCATCCCGACCGGGCCCGCGCCCGCGATATAGACCGTCGAGCCCGGCTTCACGCCCGCGCTCACCGCGCCGTGATAGCCGGTCGGCAAAATGTCGGACAGGCAGGTCAGATCGCGGATCTTCGCCATCGCCTGGTCGCGGTCGGGGAATTTCAGCAGGTTGAAATCCGCGTACGGCACGAGCACGTACTCAGCCTGGCCGCCGATCCAGCCGCCCATGTCGACGTAGCCGTATGCACCACCGGCACGCGACGGGTTCACGTTCAGGCATACGCCCGTATGCGTGTCCTTGCACATCGCACAGCGGCCGCATGCGACGTTGAACGGCACCGACACGAGATCGCCGATCTTCAGCGTCTCGACGTCGCGGCCGACTTCGACCACTTCACCCGTGATCTCGTGACCGAGCACGAGGCCGACCGGCGCGGTCGTTCGGCCGCGCACCATGTGCTGGTCGGAACCGCAGATGTTCGTGCTGACCACCTTCAGAATCACGCCGTGGCCGATCGCGCGGCCGCTCGGATCGACCATCTTCGGATAATCGATTTTCTGGACTTCGACCTGGCCCGGTCCAAGATAGACGACACCTCGATTGCTGCTCATCGTATTGTCTCCATGTCTCGTTGGATGGCGCGGCGGCGCGCCGGCGAATGCGGCGCACACGCAACGTGCTGTTCGAGAGTAGTCCCGGAGGCAGGGGCGCCGATGTCTCAAACGCGACATGCGTTTGAACGGCACCGACATCGATGACGGAAATACGAAAGTCGGGCGGGAAACGACAGGAAGGCAGGGGTGCGGCCGGACATGGCGGAGGCCGGACCGCCCCTGCCCTCTTTTCGGCACGCGTTACCCGCCCTGATTCTCGCGGATGATCGCCGCGGCGGCCGCATCGGCGTCGCTCGCGACGCCGTCGTGCACGCGTGTGCTGACGGCTGGCGTCGGCGGCTCGCTGTCGAGCGCGTGGCCATTGCGGTCGTGCGTGTCGACCGTCACGCGCATCGACAGCCCGACGCGCAGCGGATGCGCGGCGAGATCGCGCGGATCGATCGCGATCACCACCGGCACGCGCTGCACGACCTTGATCCAGTTGCCGGCCGCGTTCTGCGACGGCAGCATCGAGAACGCGCTGCCCGTGCCCGCCGAGAAACCCTGCACGCGGCCGCGATAGGCAACACGCGTGCCGTACAGGTCCGACACGACCTCTACCGGCTGCCCGACGCGCATGTGGCGGATCTGCCCTTCCTTGAAATTCGCGTCGATCCACAGCCGGTTCAACTGCACGACCGACATCAGCGGCACGCCGGGCCCGACCTGCTGGCCGACCTGCACCGAGCGCTGCCCGATCGTGCCGTCGACGGGCGCGACGATCGTCGTGCGCTTCAGGTTCCGGTACGCGAGCTTGAACTGCGCGGCCGCCTGCACGACGGCCGGGCTTTCCTCGACGGGCAGCTTGCTGCCGAGCGCGCGTGCGGCATCGAGCTGCGCCTGCGCGGCCGCGAGATTCGCCTGCGCGCCGGCCACCGCCGCGCGCGCACGCGCCAGCTCCTCGGGCGCGACGATCTCGACCGACGCGCCCGAGCGCGCCGCGAACGCGCGCTGCGCGAGCGACAGGTCGGCGCGCCGCGCGTTCACGGCCTCGACGTACATCGTGTTCGAGATCTTCGCGTTCGCGACCTGCCGCACGGCCTGCGCGAGCTGCGCCTTCGCCTGCGCGAACGCGACGGACGCCTCGGTGTCGTCGAGCCGCACGAGTGTCTGCCCGGCGCGCACGGCCTGCGTATCGGCAACCAGCACGTCGGTCACGGCACCCGGAATCTGCGCGGCGACCTGAACGATGCTGCCGGCGACATACGCGTCGTCGGTGTCTTCGTAGTAGCGGTCGCTCAACAGCCAGAACGCGATCCACGCGAGCGCGGCCAGCAGCACGACCGCGAACAACACTGTGAAGCGCTTGTGGCGTGTCGCGCGGCGCGCATCGAGTGCCGGATCGTTCAGCGCGGCCGGCTGCGCGGCGGTATGAAGGTTGTCGTGGTGCATCAGTCGCTTTGCGTAACGATCAGACGATCGTGCTGGAAGACGGGTATCGCCCGCATGACCGACGCGCCCGGCGCCGGGCTCGCCGATGCCGGGCGCGCGAGAACGGGCGTACCGCGAGGCGTCGCGCCGGGGTTGGTCGCGCCGACCGTCGACGGACGCGCCGCGTCGTTGCGCGGCGCGGATGCGGGTGCGGCACTCGCCGTGCCGCCAGCCGGCGGCACGACGCTGCTACCCTGACGCGCATCGGCGGAAGCACCTGCGGCCGGCCGGCTCGCGGCCGCAGCGGCACCGGCGGCCACCGCACCGCGCCTCGCCGCGCCGCTGCGCGCCTGATGCACGGCCGGCGCCTGCGCAACCGTTGCACCCGCATCGAATCCGCCTCCGAGCGCGCCGATCAGCCCGACGCGCAGCGTCCGCTGCCGGCCGAGCAGCGCGATCATCTGCGTGCGCTCGTCGATCAGCGTGAGATCCGCGACATCGACATCCTTCTGCATCAGCACGCCGCGCCGGTGGCGGTCGGCCGCGATCTGCACGATCTTCTGCGCAGCCGCCACCGCGTCCTGCTGCTGCGCGACGAGCGTCTGCGACGTTTGCAGCGACGTGACGATCTGCGCGACCTGCCCGAGCGCATCGTCGACGGTCTTGTTGTACAGCCCGATCGCGACGTCGGCCTGCGCGACATCCGCACCGAGCTTCGCTTTGAGCCGGTCGCGGTCGAAGATCGGCAGCGAGATCGCGGGGCCGACCGAGCCTGCGAGCGAGTCGCGCGAAAACAGCGACGCGGGCGTGAGCGCGAACACGCCGCCGAGCGCGACGAGGTTTACGTCCGGATAAAACTGCGCGCGCGTCGAATCGGTATTCGCGAACGCGGCTTCGACGCGCAGCCGCGCGGCGACGATGTCGGGCCGGCGGCCGAGCAGGTCGGCCGGCAGCCGCGCCGGCACGGCGCTGCCTGCGAACGCGCCGACGCGCGGCCGCTGCAGCGCGAGCCCGCGCTCGGGGCCGCGGCCCGACAGCACACCGAGCTGCAGTTGCGCGAGCTTGATCTGCTCGTCGTTCAGCGCGATCTGTTCGAGCAGGCGGCTGCGCTTGATCGATGCATCGCTCGCGTCATACGCGTTGTCGAGGCCGCGCGCGGTGCGCTCGCGCAACACGGCCGTCACGCGCTGGCTGATCTTCACCTTCTGCTGAAGCAGGTCGCGCACCGCGTACGCCTGATCGAGCTGGCAGTACACGGTGACGATCGCGACGGCGAGCGTGAGCCGCACCTGTTCGGCCTCGACGCCGGCCGCGTCGCGCAGCGACATCAGGCTCTTCGTCGCCGCGCGGTTCTTCCCCCACAGGTCGAGCTGGTAGTTCAGCCCGACGAACACCGACGACGGCGATACGTTCGGATCGCCGAATATCTCGACCGGCACGCGATAGCCGGCGGCCGTCACGTCGGCGATGTCGCCGGGCTTCGGCATCCGCGCGCGGCTGACCGTAGCACCGGCCGTGCCCGTCAGCCCGGTCAGCGAATCGAACTGCTGAAGCTGTGCCTGCGCGATCCGCAGCCGCGCCTGCGCGACCTGCAGATCCGGGTTGTTCCGCGATGCCTCCGCTACCAGTTCGTCGAGCTGCGGATCCTGCAACTGCTTCACCCAGTCGGGCGCGGGCCACGCGCCGTTCGCGCCGGGGCCGGCCGTGTGCGCGAGCGCATCGCCGGCCGGTGCGTGCAGCGACAGCGACGGCAGGAAGCCTGACGGCACGCATCCGCCCAATGCCAGCAGCACGGCAGTCGCCGCGATCATCGAGCCGCCCTTCACGCCATGCGCCGATCCCGCCGCTTTGTTCACATGCCGCATCGCGCCCCTCATCCCTGCTGAATGCGCTGCGCGCGCGCAGCCAGCCGCGGCCGCGTGCGTTCGAGCGGGCCGAGCCGGCCGAACAGGCCATCGGCGACACCGAGCAGGATGCCGGCGAGCTTCGCGCGCTTGTCGCGCTCGACGAGCGCGATCTGCACGACCTGCCACACCGTCAGCAGGTTCGGCACGATCGCCACCGGAAAGCGCAGCCCGTACTGCATCCCGAGCTGCACCGCATTGCGCGCGCTGTAGTAGCGCCGTTGCCACGAGTGATTCATCGACGTCATTTCAAAAGGGCCGATCGCATGACGCTGCTTCGCGCCGATCCGGTGCGGCAGCACCAGCGACGGCACGACATAGAGCGGCACGTTGCGCGCGAGCGCGCGGAAGCTGTATTCGGTGTCGACGTGGTCGATGAACAGCGTCTCGTCGAACCGGCCGAGCACGTCGAACGCGTCGCGCGATACGACGCAGCCCGACGAGATCAGGAACGCGCAGCGCTGCATCGGTGCACCCGGCTCGATGCGCAGGCGGCGCAGCCCGATCCCGTTGGTCGAGAGTTCGGGCAGGAAGCTGCGCGCGTTCTCGTCGAAGATGCGCGGGCCGGCCAGGAACGCGCGCCCCGCGAGCCCCGCGCAAACATCGCGCATCGTCGGGAAATACGCGGCCGGCACCGACGAATCCTGGTCGAACAGCGCGACCGCATCGATGCGGTCGCGAAACAGCGCCGCGAGCCCCGCGTTGTATGCGCCCGCGATCCCGCCGCGATTGCCGTGATGCAGCAGCGCGATACCTTCGCGCGCACACAGGTCGCGCGCCCGCGCATCGGGCTGCGGCGTGTTGTCGACGACGAGCAACGCGTCGCACGCGTGCCGCCACGCGCCAAGCGCTTCGAGCTGCGCATCGCTCGGGTGATACAGGATCACGAGTGCGCCGAGTGTCGTCATGTTCGTCTCCTCAATGCCCGAAGGACGCCGCCGCGCCACGCTTCGGCCGCGTCAGCCACATCATCGCCGCGAGCACGAGGCAGGTCATGCTCGCCATCCAGAACATGTCGTTCGTCGCCATCATGTAAGCCTGCTGCATCACGACCTGGTGCAGCGTCGTCAGCTCGCGCACGCCGTCCACGCCCATCGCGTTCAGCGTGTGCACGAAGCGCTGCGTGTTCGCCGACGCATGCGTGACGGATTGCGACACGACGTCGTAGTGATAGGTCGCGCGGTTGTCCCACAGCGTCACGCTCATCGCGGTGCCGAACGCGGCCGACAGCGTGCGCAGGAAGTTCGACAGGCTCGACGCGGCGGCGAGCCGGTCGTCCGGAATCCGCGACAGCGTCGCGGCGGTCAGCGGAATGAAGAAGCACGGCAGCCCGATCCCCTGGATCAGGCCGGGCGCGGCGATCTGCATGAACGTCATCTTCAGCGTGAAATGCGCGTCCCACGCGAGCACGCCCGCGAACACGAGGAAGCCGAACGTCGCGAGCACACGCGCGTCGAAGCGGTGCGCATGCAGCCCGACGAGGATCGAGAACACGAGCGCGAGCACGCCGAGCGATGCGGTCGCGAGCCCCGCGTG
This sequence comes from Burkholderia sp. JP2-270, assembly GCF_003233675.1. Lineage (NCBI taxonomy): Bacteria > Pseudomonadati > Pseudomonadota > Betaproteobacteria > Burkholderiales > Burkholderiaceae > Burkholderia > Burkholderia sp. JP2-270. The sequence continues at coordinate 1,169,016 of NZ_CP029825.1, forward strand.
AAACGCGTTGTAGCCCATCACGGCCTGCATCCACAGCGGGAACACGACGCCGACCACCGAGAAGCTCATCATCCCGAGCGAGATGATCAGCACGCAGAACGAGAACGTGCGGTCGCGAAACAGGCCGAGATCGACGACGGGGTGCGCTTCGCCCGCCTCCCAGATCAGCAGCGACACGATCGCGAGCGCAGCGACCACCGCGAGCGTGACGATCAGCGGCGAATCGAACCAGCCGCGGTCGTGGCCGAGATCGAGCATCGCCTGCAGCGAGCCGACGCCGATCACGAGCAGCACGATGCCCGGCACGTCGATCGGGCCGGCCGCGCCGCGCTGCCCGTCGGGGCGACGCATCGCGGTGCACACCGCGAACGAGAACAGCCCGATCGGCAAATTGATCAGGAAGATCCACGGCCACGAGAAGTTGTCGACGATCCAGCCGCCGACCACCGGCCCGAAGATCGGCGCGAGCAGCACCGTCATCGCCCACAGCGCGAGCGCGATCGTGCGCTTGTCCGGCGGGAACGTGCGCAGCAGGATCGTCTGCGACAGCGGCACCATCGGCCCCGAGCACAGCCCTTGCAGCGCGCGGCAGATCACCAGCACATGCAGGTCGCGCGCGAGTCCGCACAGCAGCGACGTCAGCGTGAACAGCAGCACCGCGCCGACGAACAGCCGCAATTCGCCGACGCGGCGCGCGAGCCAGCCGGTCAGCGGCACCGCGATCGCGGCTGCGACCGAATACGAACTGATCACCCACGTGCCCTGGCTGTTCGATACGCCGAGACTGCCGGAGATCGCCGGCACCGCGACGTTCGTCACGGTCGAATCGAGCACCTCGATGAAGGTCGCGAGCGACAGCGCGAACGTCAGCAGCGCGAGCCGGATGCCGCGCACCGGCTGCGCGGCCGGCGCGGGGGCCGGCACGTCGAACGCGGACGGCGCGCCGGGCGCATCGCGAAGCGGCGACGCGGTGCTCATGCGCCGGCCGCCGCGACATCGGCCCGCGCGGGCGCCCGCCTGCGCTTCGGCGCGAACCGTTCGATGAAATCGGCGGCCGCATGACAGCCGTCCGGCGCGGCGGCGAGCAATGCACGCGCGCGCTCCGCATGCACCGCGAATGCGGGTTCGTCCAGCACGTGCGCCAGCGTCGCACCGAGACGCGCGCCGTCGACGGGACCGTCGACGCGCACGCCGCAGCCGCTCGCCGCGACGCGTTGCGCGTTGTCGAACTGGTCGTGCGCGAACGGCGTCACGACCTGCACGATCCCGGCCTCGTACGCGAGCGCCGCGGTGCCGATCCCGCCGTGATGCACGAGCGCGCGGCAACGCGGCAGCAGCGTGCGCATCGGCACGAAGCGGCGCACGAGCAACCGGTTGCCGTCCGGCGCGGCATCGTGCGGCGTCAACAGGATTCCGCGCGCGCCCGTCGCGCGCAGCGCGTCCGCCACCGCGCGCGCATACGCCGCGTGATCGACGAGCGTCGAGCCGGCCGTGAACACGACCGGCGGCTCGCCGGCCGCGAGAAACGCATCGAGTTCCGCATCTTCGTCAGGCGTCGCGATATCGTTGAACAGCGGAAAACCGCTTTGCAGATGATTCGACGGCCAGTCGGGCTGCGGCGGCGCGAACCAGCCGGGAAACAGGCACAGCACGCCGTCGGTCGAATGCAGCCAGCGGCCGAGCACGCGCCGCGCAGGCGCGAGCCCGAGTTCGCGGCGCACCGCGTCGAGCGCGGGGCCGCATACGCGGTCGAGCACCTGTCGCTCGATCAGCGTCATCAGCGCCGCCTTCACCGGCAGCGGCCAGCGCGCGGGAATCGTCAGGCGCGGGTGCGTCGGCGGCGCATGCGCGGACAGCAGCGTCGACGGCGACACCTGAACCGACACGTACGGCGTGCCGTGCAGCTCCTGCATGAAGCGCGCGGAGAACGCCCACAGCGTACCGACGAGCACCGTATCGTCGTCGGCCAGCGCATGCAGCGCGTCGTAATGCGGGCGCAACATCGGCGCGATCACCTGCCACAGCGTGCGGAACGAGGTGCGCGGATCCCACAGCGCGGGGTTCGCCATCGCAGCCTCGTATTCGGCCGCGGTGCCGACCGGCACGAATGCGAAACCGCAACGGCGCACGGCCGCCTCGAACGGCGCGTGCGTGCAGAACACGACGGCGTGACCGCGCGCCGCGAGCGTGCGCGCGACGCCGAGCAACGGATGCACGTCGCCCGCCGAGCCGATCGCGGTCACGATCATCTTTGCCATCGCGCGCCTCGCGGTATCAGTAGAAGCCGGGAATCAACGCGGCGACCTCGCGGCGGTACTGCGTGTACGCCGGCCCGAAATACCCGGTCAGCCAGCTCTCCTCGACGCGCACCTTGTACGCGAGCGACGCGAACACGAGCAGCACGCCGATCGCGCCGCGCCATTCGCCGCCGATCAGCGCGGCGCCTACGAGCGCGAGCAGGCAGCCCGTGTAGATCGGATGACGCACGAGCGCGTACGGCCCCGTGCGGACGAGTTCGTGGTCTTCCTTCAGTGTGACCGACACGCTCCAGTTCGTGCCGAGATGCAGCCGCGCCCACACCGAGAACAGCAGGCCAGCGACCAGTACCGCGAGCCCGCACTGCGCCTGCAGGCCGAAGCGCTGCCAGTCCGGCGCGAGCGCCTGCCAGGACGGATCGGGCAGGATGATCAGCGCGCCGCCGACGATCAGCGGAATCGACTGCAGCGTGCGCGAGCGCGACGCCTCCTTGCGCACGGTCGTCTTCACGCCCTGCGACGTGGCGATCCAGTACGCGAGCCATGCGGCCCAGGGAACGACGATGGCGATGGTCTGAACGATATTCACGGCTGGCCTGCCTCGTTGGGATGGGAATTCGGGTGCGCGGGCCGGGCCCGTGGCACGACGTGCGGCGTCACGACGACAGCGCGTGCATCGGCCCGGGCACGCACGCATGCGCGGCGGCGCGCGCCATGCCGGCCGCGACCGGCGCCCCGTCGCAGAAGAAGTCGAGCAGCGCAGCGCGCGTGTATTCGCGCTGCGCGCGGCCTTCGATGTCCAGGAAATGGCCGGCGTCCGGCACCGTCGCGAACCGTGCGCGCGGCACGTGCGCGCCGAGCTGGCGAACGTCGGCCGGCGTCGTGTATTCGTCGCGCTCGCCGTTCAGGAACAGCAGCTCGCAGCCGATGTTCGAGAACTCGCTGAAGTAGCGCTCGGGCTGCAGCGACAGGATCTGGTCGACGTGGAACGCGACCTGGTCCTGCTCGTCGCGCGGCAGGCGCGTGAGATACCGGTAGTTGTACAGCTTCATGATGCGCGGCAGGTAGCGGCCGACGGTGTCGTTCAGCAGCTGCGCGGCCTTCAGGTTCTCGCCGGCCGTGATGTGGTCGCGTGCGCGCGTCACGTAGTCGACCATCGCGTCGTTCAGGAACGGCGAGAACGAGCAGATCGCCGCGCGCCGCACGCTCGGGCAGCCGCGCGCGAGCGCGAACAGCGACGCGACGCCGCCCCACGACACCGACACGAGGAACGCCGGCGCGAAACGTTCGACCAGATGCTGGAGGATCGCGGTTTCGTCGTCCTTGGTCAGGATGAAGCAGCCCGGATTGTGCTGGCGCGACTGCCCCGCGTACGGCAGGTCGAAGCAGATCGTGTTCATCCGCTCGCCGAGATACTGGACGGTCTGCCCGAACGACGCGGTCGTCGCGAGCGCGCCGTTGACGAGCATCGCCGTGTCGAACGCCGGGTCGAACACGTTCCGTTCGACGTAGACCTTCAGACCATTCGGCAGCGGGACCACGTGTTTTTCGGTCGGCATCGTCGTTCTCCGGTGGATGCGGCGTCTCGACGTCGCGGCATGCTGCAGGTGCGCAATGGCGGGTGCCGGCCCCGTGCGCGACCTGTCGCCGCGCCCATTGCCGACGCACCGCGGCAAATACCGGCGGCGCCCATTCATTCCTCGTAGTGCGGCGCCATACTAATACGGACAATATTACTGACTCAAGTCACTCCAACGATTCCCTCTACTCGACCCTGAAATACCCAGGATTCAAATTTTTTTATCAATTTATATGGTATGAGAGATCGCCGCGAAGGTGCTGGCAATCGTTTGCCAGCAATCTGCCCTGGCGAAAACAAACCAAATATTTCCCTTTAAATTCAATGCTCAATGTCATTTAAATCGACTGATTTAAACGGATTTTCCGCATTTGTCGATCTTCACCATTTGCACTCGCCATTCCACATCGTGAAGAATATTACAAGCATCCACACTCTTTCGCTTTGTAATAGAAACACGGCCGGAAATTTTCCGATGCATTGCACCATCTTTTCACAAACCGTTTTAAACAAACTCCAGCTTAATTAACCTTCTTTCAATTCGTTTTTCCGCATATGCACATCGGGGCAAGCGGTCGCTCCGCCACCCTACCGAACATCCTGTCATCGTCGGACCCCGATTTTTTGTTGATTGATCGTTCAATAAAAAACCGCTAAGCTCTCGACTTCCATGGATGGCCCGTCCGGGCGAAGGGAGTCGCGATGCCGAAAGTCGGAATGCGGGAGATACGCCGCGCACAGTTGATCGACGCCACGCTGCGTTCGATCGACGAAGCGGGCCTGCCCGGGACGACGCTCGCATCGGTCGCGCAACGCGCGAAGATCTCGACGGGCATCGTCAGCCACTACTTCGGCGACAAGGACGGCCTGCTCGAAGCGACCATGCGGCACGTTCTGCGCGACCTGTGGTCGGCCACCACGCGCCGCCGTGTGACGGCACGCAAGGATCCGCGTTCGCGGCTGCGTGCCGTCGTCGCGGCGAACTTCGACGACACGCAGGTCAGCGCGCCCGTGATGAAGACCTGGCTCGCGTTCTGGTCGCAGAGCATGCACGACCCGATGCTCAAGCGCCTGCAGCACGTCAACACGCGGCGCCTTCATTCGAACCTGTGCGCGGAATTCGCGAAGGCGTTGCCGCGCGCGAAGGCGCGCGAAGCCGCCAGCGGCCTCGCCGCGCTGATCGACGGCCTGTGGCTGCGCGGCGCGCTCGCCGGCGGCCCCATCGACACCCGGGCGGCGCTGAAGCTCGCCCACGATTACATCGACCTGCTGCTCGCGTCCGACTGACGCGCACACAGTCGCCCTCAAGGAGATCCTCATGTCCGTATTCGGTTTGCAGCGCCTCTACATCGGCGGCGGTTACGTCGACGCCACGAGCGGCAAGACTTTCGACACCTTCGATCCCGCCACCGGCGAGCTGCTCGCGCAGGTGCAGCAGGCGAGCGCGGCCGACATCGACCGCGCGGTTGCGTCCGCGCAGGAAGGCCAGCGCGAATGGGCCGCGATGAGCGCGATGCAGCGCTCGCGCATCCTGCGCCGCGCGGTCGACCTGCTGCGCGAGCGCAACGACGAACTTGCCGCGCTCGAAACACGCGACACCGGCAAGCCGATCGGCGAGACGCTCGCGGTCGACATCGTCACCGGCGCGGACGTGATCGAGTACTACGCGGGTCTCGCGACCGCGATCGAAGGGCTGCAGGTGCCGCTGCGCGCCGATTCGTTCGTCTACACGCGCCGCGAACCGCTCGGCGTGTGCGCGGGCATCGGCGCATGGAACTACCCGATCCAGATCGCGTGCTGGAAGACGGCGCCCGCGCTCGCGGCCGGCAACGCGATGGTGTTCAAGCCGAGCGAAGTCACGCCGCTGACCGCGCTTAAGCTCGCGGAAATCTATACGGAAGCCGGCGTGCCGGCCGGCGTGTTCAACGTCGTGCAGGGCGACGGCTCGGTCGGCGCGCTGCTCACGGGCCATCCGGACATCGCGAAGGTGTCGTTCACGGGCGGCGTCGAGACGGGCAAGAAGGTGATGTCGCTGGCCGGCGCATCGTCGCTGAAGGAAGTGACGATGGAGCTCGGCGGCAAGTCGCCGCTGATCGTGTTCGACGACGCGGACCTCGACCGCGCGGCCGACATCGCGGTGACCGCCAACTTCTTCAGCTCGGGCCAGGTCTGCACGAACGGCACGCGCGTGTTCGTGCACCGCTCGATCAAGGACGCGTTCACGCAGCGCGTGCTCGAACGCGTGAAGCGCATCCGCGTCGGCAAGCCGACCGATGCCGATACCAACTTCGGCCCGCTCGTGTCGGCCGCGCAGCTCGACAAGGTGCTCGGCTTCATCGAAAGCGGCAAGGCCGAAGGCGCGAAGCTGCTGGCCGGCGGCACGCGCCTGACCGACGGCCACTTCGGCAGCGGCCAGTACGTCGCGCCGACCGTGTTCGGCGATTGCCGCGACGACATGAAGATCGTCCGCGAGGAAATCTTCGGGCCGGTAATGAGCATCCTCGATTTCGAATCGGAGGACGATGTAATCGCCCGCGCGAACGACACGCACTACGGCCTCGCGGCCGGCGTCGTGACCGAGAACCTGTCGCGCGCGCACCGCACGATCCATCGCCTCGAAGCCGGCATCTGCTGGATCAATACATGGGGCGAATCGCCGGCCGAAATGCCGGTTGGCGGATACAAGCAATCCGGTGTCGGACGCGAGAACGGCATCACGACGCTCGAGCACTACACTCGGATCAAGTCGGTGCAGGTCGAGCTCGGCCGCTACAACCCGGTGTTTTAAGGAGATTGACCGTCATGACGACACGCGAATACGACTACATCATCTGCGGTGCGGGTTCCGCGGGCAACGTGCTCGCAACTCGCCTGACGGAAGATCCGGACGTCACGGTGCTGCTGCTCGAAGCGGGCGGCCCCGACTACCGCTTCGACTTCCGCACGCAGATGCCGGCCGCCCTCGCCTATCCGCTGCAGGGCCGCCGCTACAACTGGGCGTACGAGACCGATCCCGAGCCGCACATGGATAACCGCCGGATGGAATGCGGCCGCGGCAAGGGGCTCGGCGGCTCGTCGCTGATCAACGGCATGTGCTACATCCGCGGCAATGCGCTCGACTACGACAACTGGTCGACGCACAAGGGCCTCGAGAACTGGACGTATCTCGACTGCCTGCCGTACTTCAAGAAAGCCGAGACGCGCGACGTCGGCCCGAACGACTATCACGGCGGCAGCGGCCCCGTGTCGGTCACGACCAGCAAGCCGGGCGTGAACCCGCTGTTCGAGGCGATGGTCGACGCTGGCGTGCAGGCCGGTTATCCGCGCACCGCCGACCTGAACGGCTATCAGCAGGAAGGCTTTGGCCCGATGGACCGCACCGTCACGCCGCGCGGCCGCCGTGCGAGCACCGCGCGCGGCTATCTCGACCAGGCGCGTGCGCGGCCGAACCTCGAGATCGTCACGCACGCGCTCGCCGACCGCGTCCTGTTCGACGGCAAGCGCGCATCGGGCGTCACGTACCTGCGCGGCAGCGAGCGCGCGACCGCACATGCGCGCCGCGAAGTGCTCGTGTGCAGCGGCGCGATCGCGTCGCCGCAACTGCTGCAGCGCTCGGGCGTCGGCCCCGGCGCGTGGCTGAAGGAACTCGACATCCCCGTCGTGCTTGACCTGCCCGGTGTCGGCCAGAACCTGCAGGACCACCTGGAGATGTACATCCAGTACGAGTGCAAGGAGCCCGTGTCGCTGTATCCGGCGCTCAAGTGGTGGAACCAGCCGAAGATCGGCCTCGAATGGATGCTGAACGGCACCGGCCTCGGCGCGAGCAACCACTTCGAGGCGGGCGGGTTCATCCGCACGCGCGACGACGATCCCTGGCCGAACATCCAGTATCACTTCCTGCCGGTGGCGATCAACTACAACGGCTCGAACGCGATCGAGATGCATGGCTTCCAGGCGCACGTCGGCTCGATGCGCTCGCCGAGCCGCGGCCGCGTGAAACTGCGCTCGCGCGATCCGAACCAGCATCCGAGCATCCTGTTCAACTACATGGCCGAAGCGCTCGACTGGCGCGAGTTCCGCGATGCGATCCGCGCGACGCGCGAGATCATGCGGCAGCCCGCGCTCGACCGCTATCGCGGCCGTGAGCTGAACCCGGGCGCCGACTGCAAGAGCGACAAGGAGCTCGACGCATTCGTGCGCGCCCGCGCGGAGACCGCGTTCCATCCGTCGTGCTCGTGCAAGATGGGTTACGACGACATGGCGGTGGTCGACGAAGAAGGGCGCGTGCACGGGCTGGAAGGCCTGCGCGTCGTCGATGCATCGATCATGCCGATCATCACGACCGGCAACCTGAACGCGCCGACGATCATGATCGCGGAGAAGATCGCCGACAAGATTCGCGGGAAGCAGCCGCTCGCGCGCGTCGATGTGCCGTACTTCGTCGCGAACGGCGCACTCGCGCGCGATGTCGCGAAGGCCGTGCGGCAGCCGGAGACGGTTTGACGACGGCGGGTGCACCGCCCGTCTTCGACTGATGACTGATGTACGAAACGCCGCTGACGATTGCCGTCAGCGGCGTTTTTCATTTCCGGCTCAGCCGTTGCCGAGCTTCTGCAAATCCGGCGCGTGCTGCCGCGAGAGCTGCGCGCTGCGGTACAACGTCGGCGTTATGCGATGCACGGATGCTCGCGCGCGGGGCATGTCGTTTCATGTCGGCAAAAGCCGAGTGTCAGCGGGCCTTCTCCGCGTCTTCGCCGAACCTGGCAGTCGCCACGGCCCGCGTGCGCATCCGCTTTGCGCGGACGATCGGGTTCCATCGCGACGTCAGGCTCATCGCGTCGCGCAGGCGTTCGAACGCGACATCCTCCTTCGGTCCGAAGCGGCTGACCGCCGGCCACGCGAGCACGTCGTCGAGCCACGTCTGCCATGTGTCGCCATGAAAACGACCGCCGATTTCCCGCACCGCGTCCGGCGCGGCGATCACGATGCCCGCCAGCAGGTAGTACGCCCAGAAGCTGCCCGCGCCGACGAGTCGGTCGAGCCGGCACACGGACAGCGCGGCAAGCAACCCGTCCACCGACGCGAGATCGGCGCGATGCGTGCGGATCGCCCGCGCGACGAGGTTGTGCTGACCGCCATACGCGGCAGCGGAAATCCCGTTGCCGGCAGCGAGCGCGGCCGAGAACATTACAAGCGCGGCCATCTCGTCGATGCGCGATGCGTCGTCGCGCGGGCCGCACACGCACAGCACGATCGCATCGATGATGGCGCCGGGACGGGCCGACGTTTCCGCAGTCGTCGCCGCAGCGACGGCCAGCCTTTCTCTCAGGTTCTTCGCAGGCGGCGCCTCGCACTGCTCTTCTCTTTCATGTGCGGTACGTTCGCCAGCGTCTTCGCCGTTGCATTCGACACCGCCAGCAATCCGCTCGAGCGCCGCCCAGCCGACATCGGGATCGTCGAATGCGCACGCATCGATCACGCCGTGCGCCGCGTCGAACACGGCGCGCGAGCCGGGGCAACAGCGTTCGGCTTCGGCAAGCTGCTGCGGAGAAGGCACATGCGAGCACGCGCCGGACGCGTCGGTCGGGTCGCATGCGCAGCCGCCGCCATCCGTTGCGATCCACGGCGCAAGCCGGTGAAGAACGGCCGCTGCGTCACGAGACAGGCTCGCCCCTGCCCGCATGCGTATCGCGTATGTCGCGACGACTGTCGTGTCGCCGGCGTCGAAATGCTCGATCAGGTACTGCAGCCACGCGGCCGTGCGCAGCCGGTCAGGCGTCGCGCCGCGGGCATCACCATACTTCGCTGGGTCGGTGAGCATGGGTCGTCCGGGAGTGTTCTGGCCAATTGGAACAATGTTGTTTTCGGTCAGCGCGGTACACCGTGCCGACCTTGTAGGTCCGCCCGCGTCGGATCGCGACACGAGCGGCCAGTCGGCCGTCGCGCCGATACGCGCGACGGCACGAATGCATCGAAGCCGCGGAAACCCGCCGCGCATGCCGCATGACCCTCACGCGCGGCGGGTGCCCTACTGCGATCCGCGACGCTTACTGCACGTGGAACTTCGGCGACGTCGTGACCGTGCCGGACACCGTGCAATTCGGCGTCAATGCAGCGTTATTGAACGTCAGCGACGAGTTCGGATCGTTCCATGCCGTTACCACCTTGCTCGGGCCGCACGCGCCGAGCAGCGCGACGTTCACCTGCACGTTGTTGATCGACAGCTGCGTCGTGCTGTCGGCCTGGCCCGTCCACGGCGACGTGCTGCTCGCGCTGCCGCTGATCAGTCCGCACGTGGAGCCTCCGGCGAACTGCGTCGACGTGATGTGGACGATGCCCGTCGACGTGATCGTCCCGTTGAACGTCGCGGTACAGTTTGCGCTGATCGATCCCTTGCTGAGCGTCGTGAGCCCCGATACGGAGAACGGCTCGCCGTTCGGGTTCATCGGCTGCCCGTCAGCGCGCGAAACGGTGACTGCGAAAGCAGGCGCGGCCGAAACCGCGGTGAATGCCACTGCAGCAACAAGCGATACGATTTTGCGAATGCTCATTTGAACTGCCCCCTCTCTTCACAAATGGCGGCACGCCGCCAGGAACGCAACCGTCCGGCCGAAAGAGCCCGGCCAGCCGGTCGCAGGAAGCCGCCGGCACGCGTCATGCGCGCCGGTCGGCTCAGAACTTGTAGGAAATCCCGACGAACGTGATCAGCGGATCAGCCTTCAGCCGCGTGCGCGTGGTTGCGAGCGTCGAACCGTCGGCCGCCTTGATCACGAGCGACGAGTACGTCTTCAGCGGCATGTACGTCAGCGTCGCGGTGAGCCCCCAGTGCTTGTCGATCGCATAGCTCGCGCCGATGTTGTAGACCGGCGTGAACGACGACGACGCCTTGCCCTCCACCGACGTCGGCCCCGGCTTGCCGGCGCCGGCCGCGAGCACGCTGCCGAGGTTCTCGTTGATGTCCTTCGCGAAGTTGCCGTTCAGCTCGATGTTGCTGAACCAGCTATAGGCCACGCCGATCCCGACGAACGGGCGGAATTTCGCCGTCGGCGCATTGAAGTAGTACTGCAGAATGATCGTGGGGCTCCACTGCCGCGCGTTCTTCACGGCCGGCTGGTTCGACGTCTTGTCCATGTCGACCGAACCGAGCGAGCCGGCCGGACCCGGCGGCCGGATCACGCCGTGCCCGGTCAGCGTGAACTCGGGCGGCACGCCGAGCACCGACGTCACCGCGATGTGATCGGTAAAGAAGTGCGTGAGCGTGAGGCCGACCGTATCGGCGTTGTTGACCGTCAGGCTCGTGCCCGGCGACGTGAACGACCCGGGCAGGCGCAGCGGCCCGTTGATCGGCATGTTCGCGAGATTCGTCGTCAGCCCGTTGGTCGAATCCTGCGGCATGATGTGCAGCCAGCCCAGCGTCGCGACGTTGTCGCCCGCCTGCTGGGCCGATGCGAGTGTCGACACGCCTGCGACGACACCCGCGACAATCAGCTTCTTCATGAAGTCTCCCTCTCATTCTGTCCGGGCGCCGCGCATCCGCGCGCGACGCCGCCGTGTCTCCGTCCGGGTGCGGTCACTGCACGAACGCGCCGACCGTGAAATACGGATTGCTCGAATCGACCATGTCGAGGAACCCGAATACGCCACCCGTGAACACAAACTTGCCGGTCGCCGGGCCCGACGCCGCATCCGCATGCACGGTCGTCACGACGCCCGGCACCTTCTGCGTGAAGTCGAGGTTCAGTGCGCGCGTGAGCGCGGCCTGCGACGCGTTGAACGGATCGAGCAGCGTCGCCTGCGCGCCGACGAGCGCGGTCGCGCGGTAGTTGAACGCGCTGTCGACGCCCGTGTACTCGCCGTTCTGCGAGCCGAGCGCGATCGCCGTCTGAGGGCTCAGGAACGAGATGCCCGATTCGTCGTCCGCGCTCGGCGGGCCCTGCGTGAGGTCCGCGTTCGCGGCGCCGGTGCGGATGAAGATCGGCACGAGCTGGTTGCGCAGCTTGCCGACGATCAGGATTCCCTTGCCGGCCTTCGCCGGATCGAGCGCGGCGAGCGTCGCCGGAATCTGCGGCTGGTAGTTGAGCGACTGGAACGCCGGCGCATCCGGACGCAGCGTGAACGACTGGTTCACCGTCGTGCTCGACGCAAGCGGCTGCCCGCCGTTCTTCTTGCCGAAGTTGTCGGTCTCGACGTAGCTGCCGTCCGCGTTGATCGTCACCTTCTGATCGAGCGCCACCGGCTGGAAGTTTTGCGACGGCACCTGGTGATAACCGAGCTGGTTGTAGGTGCCGGCGATCTTCGTCAGGTCCGTTTCCAGCGACGAGAAGCTGATGAACGGGTAGTACGGGAACGTCGTCTTCGGAATCCTGCCGACGCCGATCACGCCATCGAACTGGATCGTCGCACCAGGAATCGCGCCGCCCAGCACGCCTTCGCCGAGGAACAGCCGCGCGGGCCGGCTCGGATCGAGGCTCGCGTTCTGCATCCGGAACGTGCACTGGTTCAGCTTCACGGTCGGCAGGCCCGTTTCGTCGGCCAGCGTGCCGTCGACGACGTTGGCCGGTGCCGTGTCGCGCGTCGGCTGCACGGTGCCCGCGGTAGTCGGCACCGGCGATGCGAGGTAGGTCATCCGGAACGTCATCTTCGTGGTGTCCAGCTGCACTTTCACGAGCTCGCCCGACCCGGAGCCGCCGATGAACACCGTGTTGTAGTCGATCGTCTGCGGGCACAGCCGGACCACCGGCGCGGGCGGCGGGTCGCCGTCTCCGCCGCACGCAGCCAGCACGGGTGCGAGCGACGCCGCAACCATCCATTGCTTCACATTCATAGGAATCCTCTCGAAATTCGATTCGCCGGCGGCAACGCACGTTCCGCCGGTGTGACTTGTTCGGTACGCGGCTACTGGACGAACGCGCCGACCGTGAAGAACGGGTTGACCTGGCTGTTGTTGACGACCATTGCGTAGACGTTGCCGGCCGTCACGATCCAGCCCGTGTCGCCCTTCTTGAAGATCGCGACATTGCCGCTTGCGCCCTTCGCATTGAAGTCCTGCGTGGCCGTGACCTTGACCTTGCCGGGCGTTGCCTGCGTGTAGTCGAGGGCAAACTGCGAGGTCACCGAAGACGTCTGCGGATCGATGAATGCCGCGGTGCCGCCCTGGAACAACGTCGACGTGTAGTTCGCGGAGATCGTCGACACGGCAGTGCCGTCGTTGCAGCTACCCGCTTCCGCCATGAAGAAGCCGTTGGCAAAGGTGCCCGGCAGATCCGGGTGCGGCACCTGGTTATCGAAGCTAGGGCCGGACTGCGCGATGGTGTTCCCCACACCGGTAGATGTCACGACACCGCATGCGGATGCGCTCGTCGCGCCGATGTAGCCGCCCTTCAGCGAGTTCGCGGCAATCGCCGTGGACGACGAGAGCATCGAGATCCCGACTTCGGCATCGGCGACCGAGGCGAGCGGATTGCTCGCATCCACATGGGTATAGCCGACGCGAATCACAATCGGCACCCGTACGCCGTTCAGCTTGCCGACGATCATGATGCCCTTCGCCTGACTCGGCGTCACGATCACGAGGCCCGGCGCCTGCCCGGCGACCGGATACGAAACCGTACCGAACGGGTTCGCCACCGCATTGCTCACGAACACGTTGTCCGCCGACCCGTCCGCGTTCTTGCGCAGCGTCCACGGCGACCCGGTCGTCTGGCACGAGTAGTCGCTGCCCTGCGTGATCGTGCACGAACCGTCCGCATTGAACGTCTGGTTCCAGTTGACGACGTCCGGCTCCCAGCCGACAGCCCCGTTCGCATTCTGGGCGATACCGCCGACCGGCGACAAATGGATACCGACTTCGTTGTAGTTGCCCGCGACCTTCGTGAAGTCGGTTTCCGTTTCGACAAAGCCGATGAACGGATAGAAATCGAATGTGCGCGACGGCACCACACCCAGGACAAAACCCGGAATCGGCTCGATGCCCTGGAACGCGATCGTCGCCCCTGGAATCCCGCCGCCAACCACGCCATCGCCGACGAACAGCATCGGCGGATCGGTACGCTTGATCGTCACCGAATACGCGCCGTCGCTGGTCGCGCCGCTGTCGAGCACGAACGCGCAGCGGTTCTGCTCGGCCGTCGGAAGGTTGGTCGGATGATGGAATGCACCGCTGATCGTCAGGCCCGCGCGCGTGTTGTTGACCTGCCCCGCCGACGTCGGCACCGACGATTCGATGAACTGCATCTGATACGTGAGCTTCGTCGTGTCGAACTTCACCTTCACGTATTCGCCGCTGCCGGCGCCACCCGTGTAGGTGGTCGTGTAATCGAGCGAATCGGGACACAGCTTCGTCACGACGGGCGGTTGCGTGATCGCGCCGCTCGGCCCGCATGCGCTGCCCGAGCACTGCGGCACGTTAATCGGCCCCGGATCGTCGCCGCCGCCGCAACCGGCGACGAACGGCAGCGCCAGCACCGCACACGACAGGATTACCCTTCGCAATTCAGGAATGCAAATCATCAACCCCTCCTTTACAGGTACGACAAGTCTCGTCCGCACGGGCTGCATGGCCCGCCGGTTGGTATCGCGCCGCCGCACGAGCGCGCGGCGCATGACGGTGTTCGCAATGCAACCGCCCGGCAGCTCGCGCAAATGCGACGAAAGCCGCGGCGGTAGACAAGCACGCTCCCGCGGCGCCGTCATGCGGCACGGCGCCGTCGGAACGATCGAAACGGAAAGTGGTGCGCCGCTACACGGCGATGCGGCAACGCAGGCTGACGACGTATGTCGCGCCTGCATTCAGCGAAAAACTGGGAAACGGCAGTCGGGTTGGCCCCGCGGATACGCGTCGCATGAATTGGTCTCCGTACGTACGCTTGATTCGTTATCGTGATGCGTCGTTTGACGAGACTATGATCGGACGATACACACAAGTAAATGGATGCAGAGTTCCAAACGGCCGGAACCGCGCGATCCTAGTGTTTTCACGGTGTTTGACAGTTTTTCAAACGGCCTTCATTTTATTTGCTCAGATAAATAGATGGCCCGCGCAACGGGCTTGCGCAGGCCGCTTTCCGCGCCGGGCGGGCGACGCGGCCCGCAGGCGGCCTCACGAACGCGGCGCGCAGCCTTTTATACGTCGATGATCGCGAGCGTACCGTGGCTGCCGGGCAGCACCGCGTGGCGCGTGCCGGCGAGCGCGAGATACATCTGCCCGGCCTCGACCACGACCGTTTCCGCGCCGACTTCGAGCATCAGCTGGCCGTCGAGCACCAGTAGCCCTTCGTTGTAGTCGTGCACTTCCGCTTGGTACGGCTGCGCATCCATGCGCAGCACCTTGATCCTGGCCTGCCCGACCTCGCCGACGATCGTGGATTTCCACGCGGCGGCCTGCGCGGCCGCAACGGATTTGAAATCGATCAAAGACATTCGCCCCGCTCCGTGAACCGTGAAAGGAACGCATTATCGCGAGCGCCATGCATGCCGTCCCGGTACGGCGCTACGGCGTTCGGGCAGCACAGTCGGCGGGCCGGTCGCCGCGCGGCCGCGAGAAAACGCGATCGCTGTCCGGTTCGCCGGAAATAGCCTAAATTGTTCGATCAGATCAAACAAAGCACCGCCTTATTGAGCAACGTTCGGCCATTTCACGCAAATCCGGCACCAACAACGCATGGCCTTTCCACCGAAATGCATTTCCATCTACCGGTTGCTAATATGGCGGTCCCGCGATCCCGCACCACAACGCCGTTCGACATGACGCCCGTTCGCCATGCCGTCCCCGATCCCGGCCGCTTCGCAGCGGCGGCGACTCCGGGCACGCGCGGCACACACCGTCGCGCCGGCCGGCCGTGCCATCCGTGAGCATGCAACCGATCCTTTCCGTCTCCGACCTCTCCAAGACTTACGCGTCCGGCTTCCAGGCGCTGAAGCACGTGACCCTCGACATCCGCCCCGGCGAGATCTTCGCGCTGCTCGGGCCGAACGGCGCCGGCAAGACGACGCTGATCGGCTCGATCTGCGGCATCGTCACGCCGACCGAAGGCCGCGTGACGGTCGGCGGCCACGACATCCGCGATCAATACCGCGCGGCCCGCGAAATGATCGGCCTCGTGCCGCAGGAGCTGACCACCGACGCGTTCGAAACCGTGTGGGCGACCGTGTCGTTCAGCCGCGGCCTGTTCGGCAAGGCGCCCGATCCCGCGCATATCGAGAAGACGCTGAAGGCGCTGTCGCTGTGGGACAAGCGCGACAACAAGCTGATGACGCTGTCGGGCGGGATGAAGCGCCGCGTGATGATCGCGAAGGCGCTGTCGCACGAGCCGCGCATCCTGTTCCTCGACGAGCCGACGGCCGGCGTCGACGTCGAGCTGCGCCGCGACATGTGGAAGCTCGTCGATTCGCTGCGCGAAAGCGGCGTGACGATCCTGCTGACGACGCACTACATCGAGGAAGCCGAGGAAATGGCCGACCGGATCGGCATCATCCTCGGCGGCGAACTCGTGCTCGTCGAGGAAAAGCGCGAGCTGATGCGCAAGCTCGGCAAGAAGCAGCTGACCGTGCAGCTCGAGCAGCCGCTCGCGGACGTGCCGCCCGCGCTCGCACCGTTCGGGCTCGAGCGCGCGGACGACGGCGCCGCGCTCGTCTACACGTACGACTCGCAGCGCGACGACGCGAGCATCGCGACGCTGATCAACGCGCTCGGCTCGGCCGGCATCGGCTTTCGCGACCTGCATACGACGCAAAGTTCGCTCGAGGATATTTTCGTCAGCCTGATCGACAACCGCCGCAACGGCGCACAAGGAGCCTGACGCGCATGAACCTTCATGGAATCCGCGCGATCTACCGCGCAGAAATGGCCCGCACGCGCCGCACGCTGATGCAGAGCATCATCGCGCCGGTAATCTCGACGTCGCTGTATTTCGTCGTGTTCGGCTCCGCGATCGGCTCGCGCATCAGCGACGTGAACGGCATCGGCTACGGGTCGTTCATCGTGCCGGGCCTCGTGATGCTGTCGCTGCTGTCGCAGAGCATCTCGAACGCGTCGTTCGGCATCTACTTCCCGCGCTTCACGGGCACGATCTACGAGATCCTGTCCGCGCCCGTGTCGTACTGGGAGATCGTGATCGCCTACGTGGGCGCGGCCGCGTCGAAGTCGATACTGCTCGGCGTCATCATCCTCGCGACGGCCGGCCTGTTCGTGCCGCTGCACATCCTGCATCCGTTCTGGATGGTGCTGTTCCTCGTGCTGACGGCGGTCACGTTCAGCCTGTTCGGCTTCGTGATCGGCATCTGGGCCGACAGCTTCGAGAAGCTGCAGCTCGTGCCGCTCCTGATCATCACGCCGCTCACGTTCCTCGGCGGCAGCTTCTATTCGGTCGACATGCTGCCGCCCGCATGGCGCGTCATCACGCTGTTCAACCCGATCGTCTACCTGGTCAGCGGCTTCCGCTGGTCGTTCTACGGGCTCGCGGACGTGCATGTGTGGATCAGCCTCGCCGCAACCGGGCTGTTCCTCGTGATCCTGCTCGCGATCGTCGCGTGGATGTTCCGCACCGGATACAAGCTGAAGAACTGACGCATCGCGCGCCGCCCGCCGATGACGCATTTGGGCAAGCAGGCGGCGCTTTTCCTCTGATGCGGCACTTTGTGGTCGCGTCTACTGAATACCGAAGCATCGGGGCCTTGGAGCATGCGCTGCGAGGCCCTTTTTCATTTCAGAGGACGCCAATGCCCGCCGCCACCGCTCCCGCCTCCGCCGCCGCCCGGCTCGAACGCCTGCCGTTCTCCGGCTATCACAAGCGGATCTTCTTCATCATCGCGATCGCGTTCTTCTTCGACTCGGTCGACCTCGGCACGATGACGTTCGTGCTCGGCTCGATCCGCAAGGAGTTCGGGCTGTCGACCGCGGCCGCCGGCCTCGTTGCGAGCGCAAGCTTCTTCGGGATGGTGCTCGGCGCGGCCGTCGCCGGCCTGCTCGCCGACCGCTTCGGCCGCCGGCCGGTGTTCCAGTGGAGCATGGTGCTGTGGGGCGCCGCGTCGTACCTGTGCTCGACCGCGCAGAGCGTCGACGCGCTGATCGTCTACCGCGTGCTGCTCGGGATCGGGATGGGGATGGAATTCCCGGTCGCGCAGACGCTGCTGTCCGAATTCGTGCCGACCGAGAAACGCGGCCGCCTGATCGCGCTGATGGACGGCTTCTGGCCGCTCGGCTTCATCACGGCCGGCGTCGTCGCATACTTTGTGCTGCCGCAGTTCGGCTGGCGCACGGTGTTCGCGCTGCTCGCGATTCCCGCCGTGTTCGTGCTCGTCGTGCGCCGCATCGTGCCCGAATCGCCGCGCTGGCTCGAGCATGCGGGCCGGCACGCGGAAGCCGACACGGTAATGCACGCGATCGAGGCGAAGGTGATGCGCTCGGCCGGCGTCAAGACGCTGCCGCCGCCGTCGCGGCTCGCCGAACCGGTGGCCGCGCGCGGCCGCGGCGCGCTGCGCGAGATCTGGAGCGGCGTGTACCGCCGCCGCACGGTGATGGTGTGGCTGCTGTGGTTCTTCGCGCTGCTCGGCTTCTACGGCCTCACGTCGTGGCTCGGCGCGCTGCTGCAGCAGGCCGGCTTCGAAGTCACGAAATCGGTGTTCTATACGGTGCTGATCTCGCTCGGCGGCGTGCCGGGCTTCCTGTGCGCCGCGTGGCTCGTCGAACGCTGGGGGCGCAAGCCGACCTGCATCGCGTCGCTGATCGGCGGCGGCGCGATGGCGTACGCATACGGCCAAAGCGCGCTGTACGGCGGCAGCATGGCGCTGCTGATCGGCACCGGCCTCGCGATGCAGTTCTTCCTGTTCGGGATGTGGGCCGCGCTATACACGTACACGCCCGAGCTGTACGGCACCGGCGCGCGCGCGACGGGCTCGGGCTTCGCGTCGGCGATCGGGCGCGTCGGCTCGCTGATCGGGCCTTACGTGGTGGGTGTCGTGCTGCCTGTGTTCGGCCAGGGCGGCGTGTTCACGCTCGGCGCGCTGTCGTTCGTCGCGGCCGCGGTCGCGGTGTGGACGCTCGGGATCGAGACGAAGGGGCTCGCGCTGGAGCAGTTGGCAGCCGGCGACGAAGCCGGCGGCAGCGGCCGGTATCCGGCGGCGGCCGCGGACGAAGTGTCCTGATCCGCGAATCGGTTGGTGGTTTTCCTTCAGGCCGGGAAGGCGTTCAGCGCCGTTTCCGGCCGCTGCGTGATCGTCCCGCATTTCGAGGCCGATGGAATGGGCGCGCTGCCCGACTTCCTGGCGGCCA
Source organism: Burkholderia sp. JP2-270 (assembly GCF_003233675.1). Lineage (NCBI taxonomy): Bacteria > Pseudomonadati > Pseudomonadota > Betaproteobacteria > Burkholderiales > Burkholderiaceae > Burkholderia > Burkholderia sp. JP2-270. The sequence continues at coordinate 1,188,118 of NZ_CP029825.1, forward strand.
ATCCGGCGCTCGTCGCGTATGGCCATCCGATGTGCACATGGGGATTGGCGGACGTGTTCGGCGTGCGTGCGACACCGCTGAAGGACGACACGCCGACGACGATCTCGGGCGTCGATGTCGTGCCGATCTTCACGAAGCACGTACATCAATGGGATGCGCTGGTCGTGTACCTGCCGGCCTGCAAGGCGCTGCTGTCGTCCGACATCCTGATGCGCTTCGGCGACGACGCAACGAACGACCCGCTGCCGGCGATCATCGATTCGATCGAGCGCTCGGACTACCTGCCGTCGCTCGCGCGCATGGCGAGCGCGCTGCGCCGCATCCAGACGCTCGATCTCGACATCATCCTGCCGATGCACGGGCCCGCCATCACGCACGACATCCCGCGCGTGCTGGCCGGTGCGATTGCGTATTGCGAGGCGGCCAGCGCGTAACGCACGCAGGCGGCGACGCAAGCGGAGGTATGACGGATGCCGGTCAGGCGCCGGTGACGACGAACTCTTCGGCCGCCTTGCGCTGGACCGCCGCCATCACCGCCAGCTCGCGCTTGCTGCGCGCGTCGGAGGATACGACGCCCGTCGCGTGCTTCGCCTTCGCGCCCAGCGGGAAAAACACGAACGATGCGCCGTCCGGGGCGGACGGCTCGGCGCGCAAGCGTTTGTTCAGAATCTTCAGGTATTTCTTCTTCGAGACTTCTTTAGCAGCCATGGCACCCTCCGCGTAAACGTGGTGAGGATCAGCATACCAGTTTTGGCGGGGCGCTCCGCGGCAGTGCCCGCCGGTTCGCCCGTCATCGAAAATTCTTCGTGCACGATGTCGATTCGCGCCATTCTCGCGCGTCGTATTGTCGTAACCGATCGTTTTGCCGCCGGCACGACCAGCGGCAACCCCCGATTCCCGTTCAAGGAGATACGACAATGCGCGTCATGGTAATCGTCAAGGCGACCGCCGATTCCGAAGCCGGCAAGATGCCCGACACCGAACTGCTGGCCGCGATGGGCCAGTACAACGAGGAACTCGTGAAGGCCGGCGTGATGCTCGCCGGCGAAGGGCTGCACCCGAGCTCGCGCGGCAAACGCGTGCACTTCGCCGGCAAGGACCGGACGGTGATCGACGGCCCGTTCGCCGAAACCAAGGAACTCATCGCCGGGTTCTGGCTGTGGCAGGTGAACTCGATGGACGAAGCCGTCGAATGGGTCAAGCGCTGCCCGAACCCGATGCCGGGCGAATCGGATATCGAGATCCGCCAGGTGTTTTCGCCTGAGGATTTCGGCGCGGAATTCACGCCCGAGCTGCAGGAGCAGGAAGCGCGCATGCGCGCGGAAATCGACGCCCGGCAGAAATCCTGAGCGGCAGGCGGGAGCGGAGCCAGCGCGCCGCCCGGGCATGGAGCGACGATCCGCTGCTGTTCGTGAAGCCGATTCCCGGCGCGACGCGGCGGCGCTACATCGGGCGGCATGAATTCGACCATCGGCCGCCGGCGGCCGCAATCATGCGAAACCCGTTGCTCACGACGCTTGCCGGCTAGCGCCGCGCCGGGCGAATCGCACCGTCCGGTTGACGTGGCCCTGCCTGGTAACGTATCGTTTTGACACGTTACCAGGCAGGGCCCGTTCGTCATGCATTCCCGTTTCGACCGTTTCCGTACGACCGCGCTCGGCGCGCAACTCGAAGCACTGATCGCACAGCCCGAGCGCTATCCGGAGTTCGCGGCGCTGTCGCGCGTCGGCGTCGCCGCGATCGGCGCGATCCAGCACGAGATCGCGCGCAACTTCCCCGAAATCGAAGCCGATACGACGGCCCGCCAGTTCTGCGGCGCGATGGTCGCGGAAGTCATGCGCCGCCACGGCCACGACGTCGTGCAGGCGCGCGGGCGGCTCGGCGGCTCGCTGTTCAGCTATGGCGCGGTGTTCAGCGCGTATCCGCAAACGCTGCCGTTCGCCGACGTCGTCGCCGAGTTGGCCCGCATGCCCGACCGGCTCGCCGCGTATGCCGCGCACGTGCCGGCCGCGCTGTGGACGCGCCGCCCGGCCGGCACCGGCTTCTCGCTGGTCGAACACGCCTGCCACCTGCGCGACCTCGATGCGGTGTTCGCGGAACGCATCGACGCGGTGCGCACGGTCGAACTGCCGGTGATCGCGTCGGTCGACGGCACCGCACTCGCCGCGCAGCGCGACTATCTCGCGCAGCCGCTCGACCGCGCCGTCGCGGCATTCCGCACCGGCCGCGCCGCGCTGTGCGCAACGGCCGCCGCGCTGGAACCCGCTCAGCTCGCGCGCTGCGGGCTGCGCGACGGCATCCGCCGCATGTCGCTCGACGAGCTCGTGCGAGAACTGCTCGACCACGACCGCACGCACGTGCTCGAACTCGACGAACTGCTCGCCGAACTCGAGTTGCCGCCCCTTCCGTCCGCGCCCGCACAATGACCCTGCCCGCCCCCGTCGTCTTCATTCACGGTTTCATCGGCACGTTCGACGTGCACGGATGGAGCGGCCCGCACCTGGCTCCTGATCTGCTCGGCTACGGCGCGCATCGCGCGGCGCCGTTCGACGCGATCACGCTCGCCGCGCAGGTCGAACATGTCCGGCAAACCATCGACGCGCATTTCGGCCCGCAGCCCGTCGATATCGTGGGCCACTCGGTCGGCGGCGCGATCGCGATGCTGTTCGCGCACGCGCACCCCGAGCGTGTGCGGCGCATCGTCAACGTCGAAGGCAATTTCACGCTCGACGATGCGTTCTGGTCGGCGTCGGTCGGCCGCATGACGCCCGGCGAAGCCGACGCGATGCTCGACCGCCTGCGCGCCGATCCGCTCGACTGGCTGCGTGGCGCGATCGACGATCCGTCGCCGCGCATGCTCGACGACGCACGCCGCTGGCTCGCGCATCAGCCGGCGTCGACGCTGCGCGCGATGGGCCGCTCGGTGGTCGCGACGACAGGCGTTCCGGGCTACCTGCAAGCGCTCGCGCAGGTGTTCGAGCGTCATCCGGTCTGGCTCGTCGCGGGCGAACGTTCGCGCGCGGGCTGGCATGTGCCGGACTGGGCGCTCGCGCGCTGCACCGGCTTCGACACGATCGAACGCTGCGGGCACCTGTTGCCGGCCGAGCGGCCCGACGCGTTTCGCGACGCAGTCGCGCGCATCACGGACGCGCCGCCCGCCTGACAAACCCGTAGGATTGGCCGAAATATGGTTGAAAGGTGCGGTTGCTAGAGTCGTCCGAACAGGGTTTTCCCGGTGCTCCGGCGCCGGACAGGGTCGACACATGCAAGGATCGATGCACCTGGCACGCACCTTCTGGCTGCTTCTGCTGCTCGCCGTCACGAGCCCTGCCTTCGCGTTTCATGCGCGGGTCGTCGCGATCCCGAGCGCAGCGATGAGCGAGACGCTCAGGGCGACCGTCGTGCTGCCCGACGACTACGCACGCGCCAACCGCAACGGCGAACGCTATCCGGTCGTCTATCTGCTGCACGGCTCGGGCGGCGACCATACCGACTGGACGTCGAACACGCATATCGCCGCACTGGCCGACCGTTACCGCGTGATCCTCGTGATGCCCGACGGCGGACACGAAAGCTGGTACATCGACAGCCCGTTCGATTCGGGCAGCCGCTACGAAACCTTCGTCGGCGACGAAGTCGTGTCCTATGTCGACTCGCACTTCCGCACGATCGCAACGCAGCGCGCCCGCGCGATCACCGGGCTCAGCATGGGCGGCTTCGGCGCGCTGCGCATCGCGCTCGACCGGCCCGACACGTTCGGCGCGGTCGGCAGCATCAGCGGCGCGGTCGATCCGCGCTGCTGCGAGGACGAGCCGGGCATCGACCACGTGTTCGGCGATCCCGGACGCCATCCGTCGTTCTGGAACCGCAATGCGATCGTCGAAAGCGCACGCGCGTTCGTGCGCGCGCATCTCGACGTGACGATCGATTGCGGCCGCGACGACGCGTTCGTCGGCTCGAACCGCACGCTGCACGAACGGCTCGTCGCGCTCGGCGTGCCGCACGACTACGCGGAACGGCCCGGCGGCCATACGTGGGATTACTGGGCGAATGCGATCCGCTACCAGATGCAGTTCTTCGCGGCGTCGTTCCAGCATCGCGGCTACGCGTTCCATCCCGCGAACCCTGCGCCGGGCATGACGCGCGCGGGCTGACGCGCGCGCCGCGTCGCCGCGCGGCCCGGTGAACCGGTGGTACGATGCGCCGGCACCGACTACCCGACGCCTTCCATGCCGCGCGACAACTTTGCGGACCTGCTCGCCTTCATCGCCGTCGCGCGCGAGCGCAACTTCACGCGTGCGGCCGCCCAGCTCGGCGTGTCGCAATCCGCGCTCAGCCATACGATCCGCTCGCTCGAAACGCGCCTCGGCGTGCGGCTGCTCACGCGCACGACGCGCAGCGTCGCACCGACCGAAGCCGGCGAGCGGCTGCTGCGCAACCTCGCCCCGCGCTTCGACGAAATCGAGGCCGAGCTGTCGGCGCTCGCGGAACTGCGCGACAAGCCGGCCGGCACCGTGCGCATCAACGCGACCGACTACATGATCCGCACGCTGCTGTGGCCGAAGCTCGCGCCGGTGCTGCGCGACTACCGCGACCTGAAGGTCGAGTTCGTGACCGACTACGGGCTGTCCGACATCGTCGCAGAGCGCTTCGACATCGGCGTCCGGCTTGGCGACCAGGTCGCGAAGGACATGATCGCCGTGCGCATCTCGCCCGACCTGAAAATGGCGATCGTCGGCGCGCCCGCGTATTTCGCGGAACGCGAACGCCCTGCGTCGCCGCAGGATCTCGTCGCGCACGACCGCATCAACCTGCGCCTGCCGACACATGGCGCGCTGTACGCGTGGGAGCTTGCGCGCGGCGATGACACGCTGCAGGTGCGCGTCGACGGGCAGGTCACGTTCAACGGTACATACGAAATGCTTGACGCGGCGCTCTCCGGCTACGGGCTCGCATATCTGCCCGCCGAACTCGCGGCGCCGCATGTCGCCGCCGGCCGCCTCGACAGCGTGCTCGACGACTGGTGCCCGACGTTCCCCGGCCATCATCTGTATTACGCGAGCCGGCGGCAATCGTCGCGCGCGCTCGCGGTGATCGTCGATGCGCTGCGCTACCGTGCATGAGCTGCGCAGGCGTCGGCCACGAGCCGCGATTCATGAATCAGCTCGATAAGTGCATGCGAATTATCGGGGATTATCGATAGGCGCATCCGTCGCTACCATCGTCGGTGTCCCCAACGTCTCCCGGAGCCCTCGATGTCCGAACCGACTTCCGCCGCGCACAAAGCGTTCGGCGCCATCGCGCCCGCCCTCGCCGACTACACCGACAACGTGCTGTTCGGCGACGTCTGGCAGCGCGCCGGCCTGTCGCCGCGCGATCGCAGCCTCGTGACGGTCGCAAGCCTCGTGTCGCTGTATCGCGTAAACGAGCTGCCGTTCCATCTGAAGAAGGCGCTCGACAACGGCCTCACGCGCGACGAGCTGATCGAAGCGATCACGCACCTCGCGTTCTACTCGGGCTGGCCGACCGCGAGCTCGGCGCTGCCGATCGCGCAGCGCGTGTTCGACCAAGCCGGCGCATAGGCACGACGCCCCTTCCTTCAACCGGCGGGCCCGCGCCCGCATGGAGCCCCCCATGGATTACCGCTATCTCGGACGCAGCGCGCTCAAGGTGTCGCCGCTGTGTCTCGGCGCAATGATGTTCGGCGGCGAGACCGACGAAGCGACGTCGGCACGCATCATCGACAAGGCGTTCGACCAGGGCGTCAATTTCATCGATACGGCCGACGTCTATCACGCCGGCCGTTCGGAAGAAATCGTCGGCCGAGCAATCGCGCCGCGTCGCGACAGCTGGGTCGTCGCGACGAAGTTCGGCTATCCGGCCGGACCGGACGCGGGGCCGAACCGGCAGGGCCAGTCGCGCAAATGGATCTTCGAATCGGTCGACGCGAGCCTGAAGCGGCTCGGCACCGATTACATCGATATCCTCTATTTCCATCGTGCGCTGACCGACGCGCCGCTCGACGAAGGCATGCGCGCGCTGGCCGACCTGATCCGGCAAGGCAAGGTGCGCTACTTCGGGCTGTCGAACTTCAAGGGCTGGCGCATCGCCGAGATCGTGCGCCTCGCGGATCAGCTAGGCATCGATCGTCCGGTCGCGAGCGAACCGCTGTACAACCTCGTCGATCGCACGGCCGAAGTCGAACAGCTTCCGGCCGCCGCGCATTACGGGATCGGCGTCGTGCCGTATAGCCCGCTCGCGCGCGGCGTGCTGACCGGCAAATACGCGGTCGATGCGCAGCCGCCCGCCGATTCGCGTGCAGGCCGCGGCGACCGGCGTATCCAGCAGACGGAATGGCGGCCCGAATCGTTGCGCATCGCGCAGCAGGTGGCCGCGCATGCGGCCGCGCGCGGCACGACGTCGGTCGCGTTCGCGCTCGCGTGGGTCATGAAGAACCGCATCGTCAGCTCGACGATCGCGGGGCCGCGCACCGAAGCGCACTGGGACAGCTACATCGATGCACTGACGCTCGAGCTCGGCCCCGACGACGAACGGTTCGTCGATTCGCTCGTGCCGCCCGGCCACGCGTCGACGCACGGCTACACCGATCCCGGTTATCCGGTCGAAGGCCGCAAGGTCTGAAGTCGGGAAGGAATGAACGGCTGACATGCCGGGCGGCACGCCCGGCAAGATGACGAAAGCGCGTCGCTCGACGCGCAGAAAAATGGCAGCGGCGGAATCAGTTGCCGCGCGCCGCGTCGGCACTCACCACGCGATCGAAGACTTCCTGCGCACGCGCCAACTCGTCGAGCGCGCGATCGAGGCGCGACATCGCGCGTGCGTATTCGGCCGACGAGACGTCATCGTCGCTTTCGCCGCGCACGGCGCGAAAGGCCTGATCGACGTTGCGCGTCGCTTCGACGAAGCGTTGCGCGGCCCGGGCTTCCCGCGAACAGATATGGGTCGACATCGACACCTCTCCCTCAGGATTGCAGTGTGAAGCAAGCCGACGCTCAGTGTGCGTGGTACGCATGTCGGCGGCGTGAACCACGACCCATCGATCGTCGACGCATCGGCCGCCGCGCAGCGCGCTTCGTGCCGATTGTCCCCCTGCGCTCGCCGATCCGCTACGGCGAGATTGCAACAAATTCTTGCGCAATCTTCTCCGCGCTTGTCGTCACGCGCGCCCGATACGCGGATGCGCGAGGCCACCGAACGCAGCAGCCTCGCCCGGCGACAGGTCGAACAGATCGCCGGTGAGATCGCGCGGATGCTCGACCGCCGGCCGGCTGCGCAATCGCGCCGCATGCGCGGGTGCGACGTAAGCGGCCGCGGTTTCGATCGGCGGTACGTCGAACAGGTCGCGCGTGACGCCGCGCACGGCATCCGTCGGCGAACGGCCGCGCAAGCGCGCAACCAGCTCGACGAAGCGATCGAAATCACCTGCGCGCGTCGCCTTGTTCACTTCCGCGAGATCGCGCGCCTTCAGCACGCACGGCTGCGCGAGCCGCACGAAATACGGCGCTTCGAGCTCGACCGACAGCGCGAGCGGATAGCTCTTGCCCGTCTGCTCCTTCGCACGCCCGACGCAATCGACCACGGCCGCGCCCTGTGCGGCGCCGAGCGGCTTGCCGGTGCTCACGCTGCGCAAGTGATCGGGAAACACGCGCAACTGCGTGCCGACCGTCAGCGCGGTGGACGACGCGCACACGAGCGCGTAGTGCTGTTCGCGGCGACGGCCCGACGGCAGCGTCGAGCGGCTCGCGATGAACGTGTGCGGCGGAAGCGGCCGCACCTGACCGCTCGCATCGATCCATGCATTCCACAGCAGCGCATCCTTGCGCTCGCCCGCACGCGGGCGCGACGCGACCGGCGAAAACAGCGCGAGCAGCGAGCCGGTGCGATGCGCGGCGACTTGCGCGCTGCTGCCGAGCGGCTGGTTGATGCCCCACAGAAAACGCCCGCCCCCGAGCCGGCGCTCCCATTCCTTGCGGAGCACGACGGTCGGCAGTTCCTCACCGGACTCGGTACCGATCTTGGTCCAGCAGAACGTGGGTGGGAGGTGTTTCAGCGTCATCAACTTTCTCGGGATACAGCCTCGCTGGTGACAGGAAGCCCATTCAACAGCCGTAACTGTATAGGTATAATGCATCGCATGGAAGCCCCGGACCAAGATTTTCCCGTTCAAGACCTGTTGCGCCGCCTGATGGCAGATACTCGCTCGTCCAGCGAAATTGCGCGACTTTCCGGGGTCAGCCAGCCAACCGTGTCGCGCCTGAGGCTGTCGAACGGGCATCGACTGCGCCGCAGCGCGCCATTCAATAAACTATGCAGTTTCTATGGCGTCGATACCGGGCCGTCGCGCCGCCGCTATAACGACCTGCTGCGCGACGCGATCGTCGACGCATGGGACGGCTCCGACGAGCACGGGCGCGCACTGCTGGTCGTGATTCAGGGGTTGAAGGATCTGCAGGCGAAGGCCGACGATGGGTGATGTCGCAGTTCGATTTCGTTCGCTTTGCCAGGTGGCTTGAAGTCGGCCGGGAGCGACGCCCGCGCGGCGCGACAGCACGTGGGCGGTGACGATCGATCTCGTCGCCGCTCGTGTCGTATCTGGAAGGGGAACACCCGTTCGTTGCCGGCGAGCGCGCGATAGCATGCGTCAGCGCCCGTTCACTTCGGTGCCGGATTTCGCTGGCTGCGGGAAGGCGTTTCTTGCGCTACTGGCGCGACGGTTGCCGCGCGGACGCGGGATCGGTGACGAAGCCGTCGTCGCCGTATCCCGTCAGCAGTCGCACGCCGCCCCGCATTGCGCGAGCGAATTCTCCTTGCTGCGAAACACCAGCGGCTGCTCGTCGCGCGGCGCCGGTCGTCGCGCGAATTGCACCGCCTGCTCGATCTGGCCGTGATGCGCGGACTTCGCGCACACCGGATCGGCCTCCTTCGGATCGCCGGCCAGCAGGTACGCCTGACACCGGCAGCCGCCGTGATCCGTATGCCGCTCGTCACACGTGCGGCACGGCTCGCGCATCCAGTCATCGCCGCGAAACGCGTTGAACGCGTCGCTGTCGTACCAGATTTCCTTCAGCGACCGGTCGCGCACGTTCGGCAGCGCAAGCCCCGGCAGCGAGCGCGCGGCGTGGCACGGCAGCGCGGTACCGTCAGGCGCGACACCGAGGAACACCGAGCCCCAACCGTTCATGCACGCCTTCGGGCGCTCCTCGAAATAGTCGGGCACGACGAACAGGATCCGGCAGCGCTCGCCGACCAGCTTGCGATAGCGGTTCACCGTGTCCTCGGCTTCGCGCACCTGCTCGACGGTCGGCATGAGCTGGTCGCGGTTCAACATCGCCCAGCCGTAGTACTGCGTGTTCGCGAGCTCCAGGTAATCGGCGCCGAGATCGAGCGCCATCTCGATGATCTGCCCCACGTGCGGCAGGTTGTAGCGGTGCAGCACGCAGTTGAGCACCATCGGGTAGCCGTGCGCCTTGATCAGCCGCGCGACGTCGCGCTTCAGCTCGAACGTGCGCGTGCTGGTCAGAAAATCGTTCAGCTCGCGCTTCGAATCCTGCAGGGACAACTGGATGTGGTCGAGCCCGGCCGCCTTGAGCCGCTCGATACGCGCGACGTTCAGCCCGATGCCCGACGTGATCAGGTTCGTGTAGAAGCCGAGCCCGCGCGCATGCGCGACGAGCGTCTCGAGGTCGCCGCGCTGCAGCGGCTCGCCGCCCGAGAAGCCGATCTGCGCGGCGCCGAGCGCGCGCGCGTCGCTTATCACCGCGCGCCACGCATCGGTGTCGAGCTCGGCGCCGTGCGTCGCGAAGTCGACGGGGTTGTAGCAGAACGCGCAATGCAGCGGGCAGCGGTACGTGAGTTCCGCGAGCAGCCACAACGGTGCGGACGGACGGGAAGTGTCGGGCGCCATGTCAGTCGAGCCAGCCGCGCAGCCGCGCGTGATCGAGGAAGCGGTATACGTCGGAAGCAAGGTCCGACGTGCTGAACAGGCACTCGAGTTCGCCGATGATGTCGTCGAGCTCGCGCGTGCCGTCGCAGCGCACGAGAATCTCGGCCGCGCTCGGGTTGAGCTTGACCATTCCTTCCGGATAGAGGAGCACGTAGGCATCCTGGGCCACCTCCCACTGCAGGCGGTACATGCCCCTCAGGCAGGGGCGCAGCGGCACGCCGCTGGCGGCATCGATCGCGTTCATACGGGGTAGGCCTTTTCGACGGCGTCGAGCATCGACCACAGAATGTCGAGCTTGAATTGCAGAATGCCGAGCGCGCGCTGCTGCGCATCCGGCGTCGTGAAATGCTGCAGCGTGACCGCAAGCCCGTGCTCGACGTCGCGCTGCGCGAGCGGCACGCGGCTGCGGAAGTAATGCAGCCCGTCCGGCTCGATCCACGGGTAGTGCGACGGCCAGCCCGCGAGCCGGTCGAGATGGATCTGCGGCGCGAACATCTCCGTCAGCGACGAGCACACGGCTTCCTGCCATGGCGCGCGCCGCGCGAAATTCACATACGCGTCGACCGCGAAACGCACGCCGGGCAGCACGTGTTCGAGCGACCACAGCTCGGCACGATCGAGACCGCACGCCTCGCCGAGCCGCACCCACGCCTCGATCCCGCCTTCGTTGTCGCCCTGCCCGTCGTGATCGATCAGCCGCTGGATCCACCGGCGCCGCGTATCGCGATCGGGGCAGTTCGACAGGATCGCCGCATCCTTGAGCGGGATGTTGATCTGGTAGTAGAAGCGATTCGCAACCCAGCCGCGGATCTGCGCGGGCGAACACGCGCCGCTGTTGAGCCGCCGGTTGAACGGGTGATGGATGTGATAGCGCGATTCGAGCGCGCGCAGGCGCGCCTCGAATTCGGTCGCGGTCCAGGGCGTTGCGTGCAACGCCGTAGCGGGGATCGGTGCGTTCATGGTCAGACCTGGAATTGCATGCCGTCGTGCGCGACGTCGATGCCATGCGCGCGCAGGTGCGCGTGCTCGACGGAATGCGGGTCGAGAATCGGGTTCGTGTTGTTGATGTGCGTGAGCACCTTGCGCGTGCGCGCGGGCAGCATGTCGAGCCAGTCGATCATGCCGGGCTGCCCGTGTTCCGCGCACTGCGCGAGATGCCCCATGTCGGCCGCGTGCTTGCTCGACAGGCCGAGGTCGATCATCTCGGTGCCGGTCCAGAACGTGCCGTCCACCAGCACGAGGTCGGCGCCGTGCATCGCCGCGCGCACGTCGTCGGAAACGGCCGCGAGCCCCGGTGCATAGAACGCGCGCCGGCCGCTCGCGACATCTTCGATCGACAGTGCGATGTTGTCACCGGGTACGGCAGATGCACGTCGCGGCGAATAAGGGGGCGCCTTGCTGTCGACGGGAATCGCGGTGAAGCGAATCCCGCGCGCCGCCGGCACCGTGAACGGCTCGCCGAGCGCGATCGTGTGCGCATCGACGCCGCAGTAGTGGCCGAGCAGCGGCACGAGCGGCAGCCCGGTCGACAGGTCGTCGAGCACCGGCGCGCTCGCGTAGAGCGGCAGCGGCGTCGAACGCTCGCGCAGCATCAGCAGGCCGGTCACGTGATCGATCTGCGCGTCGCACAGCACGACGGCGGCAATGCCGCTGTCGCGGATCGCGCGCGCCGGCTGCAGATCCGGATTCGCGCGCAACTGGGAAAGAATGTCGGGCGACGCGTTGACGAGGATCCAGTCGATGCCGTCCGCGCTGACCGCGAGCGACGACTGCGTGCGCGGCAGCACATGGCCGCTTCCGCTGCGCGCGCGGCGACAGTTCGCGCAATTGCAGTTCCACTGCGGCAGGCCGCCGCCGGCTCCCGAGCCGAGTATCTTGATCTTCATGGGCGTCAGCTCCCGAGGCCGTCCGCGCCGCGCATCGCGGCACGGACGGCGCATCGCGACGATCAGCGGTTGGCGATGTACATCGTGATTTCGAAGCCGAAGCGCAGGTCGGTGTAAGACGGGGTCGTCCACTGCATGATGTGTCTCCTGGTTGAGTTGGTGAGTCGCGTCGGTGAGTCCGACAACCGCGGCAATCTGGCGGTCGGTTCCTCTTCAGCAAGGAGCGTGCCGAAGCCGCACTTTGCCTGCGCGACGGCGGCGCATGGCCGTCGCGCAGGCATCGGGACGAAATCCTTACGATTAGCCGACACGATTCGCGCGGACGCGATTCACCGCCCCGGCGGCACGATGCGCGGGGGCGGTGACAGGTGTTGAATCGTTGAACACCGGTGTTGCAACGGGTGTTGCAACTTGACACACCGGCAGTGACGGATCGCGCGCAGTGCGTCGGCCGCGCGATCGCGATCGCGCGGCCGGCGCGTCAGCTTTCGTCGGACGGTTGGCGCTCCGCGTCGGCCGCAGGCATCTTCCGGTAGATCGTGTTGCGCGACACGCCGAGCGCGCGCGCCGCGGCCGACACGTTGCCGCCGTGACGGGCCAGCGCGGCGGCGATCGCGGACGCGGCGACGTCCTGCAAACGCGCGTCTGCGGGCGGGAATGCCTCCGCGGCGAGCGCGGCGGCCGGCTCGGGCGCGCCCTGCTCGGCCGGCGCATCGCCGCGGCGCAGGTCGTCGAAGAAATCGTCCGGCAGGTGCTCGCGCCGGATTTCGCCATCGTCGTCGACCATCGCCGCCGCCGTGCGCAGCAGGTTGCCGAGCTGGCGGAAGTTGCCGGGCCACGTGCAGCGCACGAACAGCGCCATCACTTCCGGCGCGACGGAGAGCGGCGGCCGGTCGGTGCCCGCGAATGCTTCCCGTTGCAGCATCTTCTGCACGACGACCGCGAGATCGGTGCGGTCGCGCAGCGGCGGCAGGCGCACCACGAGGCCGTTCAGCCGGTAGTAGAGATCCTCGCGGAAGCGGTTCTGCGCAATCATGTCGCGCAGGTCGCGGTGCGTCGCGCAGATGATCGAGATGTCCACGGCGATCGTCTTCGTCGACCCGAGCGGGTTGACGAGGCGCTCCTGCAGCACGCGCAGCAGCCGCACCTGCAGCGGATACGGCATGTCGCCGATTTCGTCGAGGAACAGTGTGCCGCCGTTCGCCTGCAGCAGCTTGCCGATCGCCCCCTTGCGGCGCGCGCCGGTGAATGCGCCCTCCTCATAGCCGAACAGCTCGGATTCGATCAGCGTCTCCGGAATCGACGCGCAGTTGACCGCGACGAACGGCCCGTCGCGACGCGGCGAGTCGTTGTGGATCGCCTGCGCGAGCAGTTCCTTGCCGGTGCCGGTCTCTCCGGTGATCAGGATCGGAATGTCCTTGCCGATCACCTTGCGCACCTTCGCGATCACGCACGCGACCTGCGGATCGCCGGTGTCGAGATAGTTGAGCCGCGACAGGCCCGCCGACGTGCCCGCCGCCGGCGCCGGTACCGCGTTCGCACGCGCGGCCGGCGCGCCCGCGCCGTGGACGTCCGTCGGCCGGCTGCCTTCCGCGAGCGTCGCACGCCGGAAGTGCACGCGCGCGCAGACCACCGCGCCGGTGCCGAGGTTCAGCATCAGGTGCCGGTCGGTACTCGCGCGCATGCGGTCGATCAGCTGCGCGCTCGTGATGTCGAACAGCGACGACAGCGTGTGCGCGCGCAGCACCGCGAGCGGCATGCCGAGCTGGAACTGCGCGCTGCGATTGGCCGACAGGAAGCGGCCGTCGGCGGTGAACGCGACGATCCCCTCCATCAGCGTGCCGAGGAACTCGGGACGGCCATGGAACGACACCTGCAGCGTTTCCTGAAAGGTCGTCGTAAACAGGTGATTCTCGATCATCTGCACCGACATCTTCGCGAGCGCCATCGTGTGCTGGTGATAGCTGCGGTGGTCGCCCGTCACGTCGAGCACGCCGATCGCGTCGCCGTACGGGTCGAGGATCGGCACGCTCGAACAGGTCAGGAAGCGGTTCGCGGCCAGGAAGTGCTGGTCGCCGTGGACGACCATCGGGCACAGCTCGGCGAGCGCCGTGCCGATCGCGTTGGTGCCCTGCCGGCTCTCCGCCCAGTTCGCGCCCGGGCGCAGCGCGACCTTCTCCGCGCGGCGCAGGAAATCGTCGTCGCCGATCGAATGCAGGATCAGGCCTTCCGCGTCGGTCAGCACGATCATGCTCTGCGTGTTGACGATCTGCTCGTGCAGCGTCTCCATCACCGGCATCGCGTGCACGCACAGCACGCGGCTCTGCTCGCGCTTCAGCACCAGCGCCGCGCTCGACAGCACGTCGTAGTCGGGGCGTGCCGATACCTGCAGGCCGAACGTCTCGGACCGCTCATGGGCTTTCTGGATCGACGGCGCGGGCCAGCCGGCGGGATGCGCGGCCCGAGTCCCGGCCGCCTGATCTACGTCATCGCGCATTGTCTCCTCCGGGGATCCTTCCGGTCATCTGCCGGACTCTTTGCCGTCATAACAAGCAAGCATCGGGCCACGCGAGTGGCGCGGCGCGGACGGGCCGTCCGATGCCGGTCATGCGTCGCAAATCGAAAGCAAGATGCAAGGAAACGATCGGTCGAGATCGTGCCGCCGGACAGTTCGGCCTTCGTCTTCGTAATATCGCGATTGCCCGGCTCGCGGCTACCCGTGCGAACCCAGGTCTTCGCGCCTGGCGCGGTTCTGGCTTTGCCTCAGGTCAAGCACAGCGGTTGCCCGGACGCACACGCGACCGAGTGACAGTTGTCCCCAATTCCGCCCGAGCCACGTCGACATGACGCCTACCCCGATTCGACTCACGCCGTCGCCCGCTATGCCGGTCTTGCCTGCCGGGCCTCGCGCACCTGTATCACCCGCCATGCCCACCGCCCCCGTTCACCGGCGCCTGCACCGCGACGCACAGTCGATCGCGTTCACGGTGGCCGGCGCCGCGCACGGCCACCCGGTCGTCGTGCTGCACGGCGGGCCCGGCAGCGGCAGTCAGGCCGGCATCCTGCGCCTGTTCGACCTGGCGCGCACACGCGTCGTGCTCGTCGACCAGCGCGGCGCGGGCGCGTCGTCGCCGCGCGGCGGCACGCGTCACAACAGCACCGCGCGGCTGATCGACGATTTGGAGGCCGTACGCGAGCAGCTCGGCATCGCGCGCTGGGGCGTCGTCGGCGGATCGTGGGGCGCCGCGCTTGCGCTCGCATATGCGGGCACGCATCCCGCGCGGGTGACCGGCGTCGTGCTGCGCGGCCTGTTCCTGACGTCGCCCCGCGAAGTCCGCCGCCTGTTCACGACGTCCCGCACGCGTGCCCCCCGCGAATGGCAGCGCCTGTGTGCGACGGCCGGCTGCGCCCAACCGGATCGTCTGCTGTCATGCTGCGCGCGGCGGCTGCACCCCGGCGCGGGCCCGGCCCGGCAGCGCGCGGTGGCGCTCGCGTGGCGCGCATACGAAAACGCCGTCCTCGCGTCGTCGCAGACACGCCGCTCGCCCGCGCATGCGATCCGCTCGCACAAGACTGTCAGCCGGCTGATCGACAAGTACCGGATCCAGGCGCATTACCTGCAACGCGATTGCTGGCTCGGCGAACGCCGCGTGCTCGCACTCGCGCGGCGGGCGGCTGGCGAAGGCGTGCCGCTGTTCGCCGCGCACGGGATGCACGATCCCGTTTGCCCGGTCGACAACGCCGCCCGTCTCGCTCGTGCCGCGCCCGGAGCCAAAATCGAACGCGTGCCTGCCGGACATCTGGCGAGCGACCCGGCATTGGCGCGCAGCGTCGCCCGCGCGGTGCATGCGATGTTCGCGGCGGCGCCGTTCACGTGACGGCGCATGTCGGGCACGGCCCGGCGCCGGCTCACGTCGTCAGGCAACGGCAAGCGCAGCCAGCCGCTCGGCACTCAATCCCACGCATAGCGCACGCCGCCCCACGCGCCACGCGGCGCGCCCGGCCCGACGAACGGTTCGTTGACAGGATTCGCGCCGTCGAACGTGTGATTCGGCCCGTTGAAGAAATTCCGGCCGAGCGCGCCGAAGCTTGCGTAGCGCTTGTCGAACAGGTTCGTCACGCTCGCGAAGACCTCGAAGCGCTTCGTGATCTGATACCGCATGTCGAGATCGACGAGCACGTAGCCCGCGATCCTGCCGTTCGCGTCCTGGTTGTTCTCGTCGCCGCGCGCATACACGCTGCTGCGCCACGTGACGTTCGCGCCGATGTTCCATGCGTGCGTCGCCGCGTAATCGAGCCGCAGCTTCACCGTGTGCGCGGGAATGCCGGGGATGCGGTCGCCCGCCTTGACCGCTACGTTGCCGTTCGCGTCGGCGGCAGAGTTCGCGGGGCTGTGTTCGGTCCACGACGAGCGATAGGTCGCGTCGACATGGCTGTACGACAGCCCGACGCCGACCGGGCCGAGCTGCGTGCGGCCCGCGAGCTCGATGCCCTGGCGCCGCGTGTCGCCGACGTTGCGGAAATAGCCCTGCGCGCTCGCGGGACTGCTGATGAACTGGATGTCGTCCGTCAGCGTCGTGCGGTAGGCGGCGGCGCTCCAGGTCGTCGCGGCGCCGATGCGGCCGCGCGCGCCGACTTCGAACGTCTTCGAGATCACCGGCTTGAGCACCGGGTCGGCGATGAAGTCGTTCGGCAGCGAGCACGGTGCGGCCGGGTCCGCGCACGCGAGTTCGATCGCGGTCGGCGAGCGCATCCCTTCGTTGTAGGTCGCGTACGCGGTGAAGCCCGCGACCGGGTTCCAGTTGAGCCCCACCGCCGGGTTGAAGCGCGAGAACGTATGGTTGCCGTCGAGCAGCGGCTGCGAACCGCTCTCGTCGCCGATCTGCGACTTCGACCAGTCGTAGCGGCCCGACAGCGTCAGCGTCCAGTGCGGCGTCAGCGACAGCGCGTCGCTCAGGTACACACCGAGGTTCGCATTGCGAGTCTTCGCGTTCGTCTGCAGGACGAAATCGCCGATACCGATCGCCGCGCGCGTGTCGGTGAAATACGCGTCCTGCGACGACGCGACGTAGCTCGAGTTCGCGACATCCGCCGCGACGCCCGCGACCAGCTGGTTCGACATCCCGCCGAGCTTGCCGAGCAGCGTGAGCTGCAGGCTGCCGCCGTAGCTGTCGGTGACGATCGTCGATTGCGCGTTGGTGCCCTGCACCGTGTCGGCCGTGCCGTCCGCGCCGATCGATCCGTAGTCGGTATTGTTGTTGCTGCTGAGGTTGGAATTGCGCAGGTGCCGGTAGTACGCGTTGCCGCTCAGTTCGACGTGCTCGCCGAAGAAGCGATCGCCCGACAGCGTCAGGTACCCGGCGCTGTTGCGGTTCAGGTCCGGATACGTGTATGCCTGCTTCCGGTTGTCGACGAACGAACGCGGGATCGTCTGGGTGCCGTACAGCGCGTTGTCCGCGCCGCCCGCGGCGATCGACAGCGTCGTGTCCGCATCGGTGTAGCGCAGCTTGCCGAACGCCTGCCGCACGCGGCTCGCGTTGTGGTCGGCCCAGCCGCCGTCGTTCGCGACGTTCGCGGTCGCGTAGTAGTCGAGGTTCGAGCCGAGCGTGCCCCCCTGCTCGATGTCGGCGGTCTTGCGGCCCCACGAACCGCCCGACACTTCCGCTTCGCCGCCCGGATTCGACTTGCCGTTCTTCGTCGTGATCGCGAGCGCGCCGCCGAGCGTATTGCGTCCGTACACCGGGTTGGAGCCCGGAATCAACTGCATCCGGTCGATCGCCTGCGTCGGCAGGATGTCCCAGTTCACGACGTCGCCGAACGGCTCGTTCACGCGCACGCCGTCGACGAACACCGACAAGCCCTGCGGCGTGCCGAGCAGCGGCGACGCGGTGAAGCCGCGATAGTTGACGTCCGTCTGGTACGGGTTGCCCTGCGCGTCCGAGATCGTCACGCTCTGCAGGTTCGCGGCGAGGAAGTCGGTCAGCGTCGCGCGGTGCTGTGCGTCGAGGTCCGCCGCTCGCACCGTCTGCACGTTCGCCGGCACCTCCGACAGCGGCGTGCCGATTCCGAGCAGCGGCGTCGTGCCGACGACCACTATAGCGGACAACATGTCGGCCGACGCTTGCGGTGCGGCGGCAGCGGCAGGCGGTGCGGCGGCACCCGCCGCTGCCCTGGCGTCCGTCGTGCCGTCCGCATTCGCCTGCGCATGCACGCCCGCCGTCGACAGGCCGAACAGCGCGATCGCGCCGAGAGTCGGGCCAAAAATCCGGCCGAAAATCGCGCCGGCGTACCACGCACGCCAGCCGCGTCGCATCGCATTGCCTCGCCCGACTGCCTTTGGCCTCCTGATCATTTCCGTTGTCTCCGTCCTTGTGTTCCGCCGTGGCGTGCGCTGCACCGAGCGGCGATAGGTTGTCGCGGAGCGAGCTTGCGATAACCGTGCCAGCACCGCGGTGCGGTATATGCCGACGTCGCAGCCCGTGCCGCGCATCGTCTCCGTGCTGCATGCGCGCATACGGCGGCCGCACTGTCACGGATGTCACGCCACCTGTCATGTTTGGCAACACTTCGCGCGCGGCGGTGTACCTGAATGCAACACCTTCGTTGACACCGCCGCGTGACACGTCCGACACCGCACAGCACGCGATACGCCGGTGTGCCGCGCCGCGCAGGCTTCTCGCCGCGATGGCATGCGACTTGCGTGAACGGCATCGCACTCGGCCCGGAACCCCACCCGTGCCGGCGCGACGAATTGTTCGCGACGGTGCGACCACAATGACTCAGGAGACAACCATGAAGAAACTCTCGGCTTCAGCGAGCCGGCTGGCGACGATCGGCATCGCGGCGGCAGCGGCCGTCGCGCTGAACCCCGGCCTCGTCGAAGCGGCCGCGGACTACCCGGCCGTGACCTACCAGCGGCTGACCGATGCGCAGCGCGATCCGGGCTGGCTGACCTACTACCGCACCTACAACGGCCGCTCGCATTCTCCGCTCAAGCAGATCGACACGTCGAATGCGAAGGCGCTCAAGCAGGTGTGGGCCTACAAGTTCCCCGCCGACCTGAAGCAGGGTTTCGAGGCAACGCCGATCGTCAACGGCAATTACCTGTTCGTGACGACGCCGAAGGACAACGTCTACGCATTCGATGCGAAGACGGGCAAGCAACTGTGGAAATACGAGCCGAAGCTCGGTGCGGCATCGTTCAAGACGGCGTGCTGCGACGTGGTCAACCGCGGCGTCGCGCTGTACGGCAAGAACGTCTATATCGCGATGCTGAACGGTGAAGTCGCGGCGCTCGACGCACAGACCGGCAATCTCGTCTGGAAGAAGCAGATGTTCGAGCCGGGCCTCGGCTACGCGTTCTCGCTCGCGCCGCTCGCACTCGACGGCGCGATCGTCGTCGGCACGTCCGGCGGCGAATACGGCATTCGCGGCTACATCGCCGCGCTGAATCCGGACGACGGCTCGGAGGTCTGGAAACGCTACACGATCCCCGGTTCCGGCGAGAAAGGCTCGGAGACCTGGCCCGACGGCATGCAGAGCCATGGCGGCGGCGCCGCATGGCTGACCGGCACCTACGACGCCGCATCCCGCACGCTGTACTGGGGCGTCGGCAATCCCGGCCCGTGGCTCGCGGCGCTGCGCCCCGGCGACAACCTGTATTCCGACTCGCTGCTCGCGCTCGACGCGAAGAACGGCAACCTCAAGTGGCACTACCAGTACACGAGCAACGACACGTGGGACTATGACGGCGTGAATGCGGCCGTCCTCGCTGACATCCGGTACAAAGGCAAGGACTACGACGCGATCATCCACGCGGACCGCAACGGCTTCTTCCACGCGATCGACCGTACGACCGGCAAGCTGATCTATGCGACGCCGTTCGTGAAGGCGACGTCGGTCACCGGCTACACGGCCGACGGCAAGCCGATCCAGGACGAATCGAAGTTCCCGAAGGCCGGCACGACGATCGAAACGTGCCCGAGCTTCCTCGGCGGCAAGAACTGGTGGTCGATCTCGTACGACCAGGATCGCAACATCGCGGTCGTGCCCGCGCTGCACGCGTGCATGAACCTGACCGGCAAGTCGGTCAGCTACCAGGAAGGCCTGCCGTATCTCGGCGAAGGTTTCGAGATCAAGCCCGAACCGGGCAGCGAGGGCTACGGCGAACTGACGGCTATCGACGTGAACACCGGCAAGAAGCTGTGGAGCCACTGGTCGAAGAAGCCGTGGAACGGCGGCGTCGCGACCACCGCGAGCGGCCTCGCGTTCAGCGGCTCGCTCGACGGCCACCTGTATGCGTTCGACACGGCGACCGGCAAGGTGCTGTGGGAAAGCCCGCAACTTGCGAGCGGCATCATTTCGCAGCCTTCGGTGTATGAGGTCGACGGCAAGGAGTACGTAGCCGTGCTCGCCGGCTACGGCGGCGCGAACCCGATCTGGGGCGGGCCGATGGCCGACATCGCGAAGGACGTTCCGCGCGGCGGCACGCTCTACGTGTTCGCGCTCGACTGATCAGGAGCAAGCCCCGGTCGCGCCCGCATGCGCCCGATGCGGGCGCGACGCCCCAACCGCTTCAACCGGAAACACGATCATGAATACTCGCCTCACTCCCGTTACCGTCGCCAGTCTGCTCGCCGTGGGCGTGGCGCTGACACCGGCAGCCGCGTCGGCCGGCGTGCGCATCTGCACGCTGCCCGGCAGCCCGACCACGGCGCTCGACCAATCCGTTGCGCGCGAAGTGTTCCGCACCGCAGGCATCGCCGCATCGTTCAACAAGCGCGGCGTCGACGACGACGGCGGCGACGACGGCATCTCCGCCAGCGAGCTGAAAAAATCGCTCGAACGCGACTGCGACGTGATCGCCGGCTTCCCGCGCTCGGAGATCGCCGATGGGTCGGGATCCAGAATGACGTTCTCGCAGGGCTATCTGCGCTCCGGCTACGTCAGCGTGTCGCTGCGCGACGCGCGAGCATCGTCCGGCGCCAAGGAAACGATCGCGGCCACGTATGGCAGCCCTTCGCAGTTGATCGCCGCGCAACAGGCCAACGCCCGCTTCGATCTGGAAAACACCAGCGAGCAGACGATCGGCGCGCTCGCCGCCGGCCGCGCGCAGCGCGCCATCGTCTGGTATCCGAGCGTCGTCGCGTACAAGCGCGCGCACCCGCAACAGCAGTTCCGGGTCGCGGCCACGTCGTCGCCGTACTCGGAGTGGCAACTGTCTTTCGCATTCGGGCCGGGCAAGGAAGACCTCCGGAAGCGCATCGACGCGGCCTTGTCGCGAATGAGCGGCAACGGCCGTCTCGCGGCGCTCACGCGCAGCTGGGCACTTCCGGAAACGGTCGCGCAAGCGACGGGTACGCATGCACCCGGCCGATTTCTCGACGGGTCGGTCGCATCCTTGCAGCCGGTAAAAAGCGGTTTCATCAAGGTTTCGGCCAACGAAGGCAGCGACGTACCGCCGTTCGAGCAGGCGCAGGTGCAGCACGGCAAGAAGATCTATGCCGATGCCTGTGCGAAATGCCACGGCGACCAGCTCGAAGGCAATACCGCCCCCGCGCTGAGCGGGGAGTCCTTCGCCCCCGAAGGCAAGTCGCACATCACGATCGGCGGCATCTACCAGTACATGTCGAGCAACATGCCGGCCGATCGCCCCGGCAAGATGACCGAACAGGAATACTCGGACCTGATGGCGTTCCTGCTCTACTCGAACGGCTACGACGCGGCGAAGACCAAACTGACCGCCGATGCCGCCAACGCGTCGAAGGCGCCGCTCATCGCCGGGCCGCGCAAGTAACGCTCCCGCCCCCTTTCGTTTCGGTCCACCCGCCGCGCCGGGAAGCATTCCCGTCGCGCGGGGCAGATTTTATCTTTTCATTTCATTCAGGAAAACGACATGATCTCCCGCAATCGCAGAACCTTCATGATTCAGACGGCCGGCCTGTGTGCCGCGCTCGCGGCCGGAACCCGCGCATTCGCGGCCGCGCCGCCCGTCGACGAAAACGACGCGACCGCGAAGACGCTCGGCTACCGCGCGAAGGCGACGACCGTCGACGCGGGCAAGTTCCCGAAGTATCAGGCAGGCCAGACGTGCGCGAACTGCCGCTTCTACAAGGGCGCCGAAGGCGAATCCTTCGGCACGTGCCCGATGTTCGCAGGCAAGACGGTGGCCGCCGAAGGCTGGTGCAACGTCTATGCGAAACGTGCCTGATCTCGCTGGCGACGCCGCGCCGCATCGCGGCGCGGATGCCGAACGCGCAGCGCATCTGCATGCGCTGATCGCACTCGGCATCGAGCGCGGCTACGTGACGCGCGGCGAAATCGTCGATGCGCTGCCCGACGAAGCGGCTGAAGACGCGGATTTCGACGCGACCGCGTCGATGCTCGGCGAGCTGGGCATCGAGATGCGCGAGCATGTCGACTCGCGAAGCGTGTGGACGTTCGATCGTCATTTCGCGCGAGCGACGGACGCGTCAGCGCCGCTCGCCGATGCATCGCCGTCGCTCGCGACCGCCGATCTGCTCGCGGGCCGCACGAACGATCCCGTGCGGATCTATCTGCGCGAAATGGGCGCGACACCGCTGCTCGAACGCGAAGAAGAGATCGCGCTCGCGCTTCAACTGGAAAGCGGTCGCGCGGCATGCATCGCCGCGCTGAGTCGCGATCCGGCTGCGCTGTGCGCCATCGCGTCGATTGCCGCCGACATCCGTGCGGGCAAGGTAGCCGCTTCCGTCTATATGACAGGGTTCGTCCGCGATTCCGACACGCACGCGGAAATGTCCGCGGACTCGCCCGCGAGCGACGCGGCGCCCGATCCGGATTTCGATTCGTCGCCGCTGGACGACGAATCCGACCAGTTTCCGGACGACACCGCATCGCGCGATGCCATCGCCGAATCGCTCGACCGCGCCGCCGCGCTGGCATCGCGGATGAGCGAAACGCTGCGCACCGCAGGCTTCTCATCCGCCGGCTATCGGTCGCTGATGCGCGAGGCCGCCGTGCTGACCGGCGGGATCCGCTTTACCGCACGGGCGATCGAGCGCATCGGCAGCGCAATTCGCGAACGCGCGACGCAGGCTCGCCAGCTCGAGAAACGCATCACGGCAACGTTGGCCGAAGCCGGCATCCTCACCGATGCGCCGCACCACGGCCTGTTCGCGCCGTGCGACGACGTCCGCTCATGGCTCGACGCATGCACGACCGGGCATCCCGGCTGCGCCGCCGCGCTCGCGCGGCGCGCACCGGTGCTGATCGAAGCGCGAACCGCGCTTGCGCAGCTTGCCGGCCAGCCGGGCCTGCCGCTCGACATCGCGATCGCAATCGACGCGCGACTGTCGCGCATCGATCGCGCGATACAGCCCGCGAGGAAGAAGCTGTTCCAGAGCAACCTGCGGCTCGTCGTGTCGATCGCCAAACGGTATCCCGATCGCGGCCTGCAGTTCCTCGATCTGATCCAGGAAGGCAATATCGGGCTGATGAAGGCGGTCGAGCGCTACGACCACCGGCGCGGCTTCAAGTTCGGGACGTACGCAACCTGGTGGGTCCGACAGGCCATCACGCATGCGATCGCCGATCAGGGCCGCACGATACGGGTGCCCGCGCATACGGTCGACGCGATCAACAAGCTGTCGCGTCTTGCGCGAACGCATGCGCAACAGACCGGCCATGCGGCCGATGCGCCGTCGCTCTCCACGCAGATGCAGCTGCCCGTCGGCAAGGTCCGCGACCTGATGAGCATCGTGCGCGAGCCGGTCTCCGCGGACACGCCCGTTTCGCCCGATCACGACCTCACGTTGTGCGACGTCGTGATCGACCACGACGCGCCGACCCCGGAAGAATCCGCGAGCGCCGGCCAGCTTCGCGCCGCGGTTGCTACGCTGATCGACAACCTGCCGGCGCGCGAAGCATGGATTCTTCGCTTGCGGTATGGCATCGACGTCGAAAGCGAGTATTCGTTGCGCGAAATCGGCCGACAACTGAACCTGTCAGCCGAACGCGTTCGCCAGATCGAGGCGTCGGCGCTCGAACGAATCAGACAATTCAGGCACGCGCCGACACTTCGATCGCTGATCGCCTGACGCGGCCGTGCTGCCCTGCCGCGATCCGGATTTGGCGGTCGCTTCGCCGTCGTAAACCGGCTGTTTAGGACTGCAACACAACGTGCTGCAAATCTGAACGACCAGCCGCATCGCGCCGCTGTCCGCGACGCCGTCCTTTCGATCGGATCGACCGAAACGCGTACGGCCGCCGCGGCTTTCGCAGAATGCATGCATCGATCACCGCTGCTGGCACGCATGTTGCGTTTTCTCGAACGCCCCCCGGAATCACAAGAACGCATGGAGACACTCTTGTCCACGATTGAATCGGTTCTTCACGAAACCCGCCAGTTTGCGCCGCCCGCGGCGCTCGAGCAGGCGGCGGCCATTTCCGGCATGCCGGCCTATCGCGCGCTCGTCGCCGAGGCCGAGCGCGATTACGAAGGCTTCTGGGCGCGTCTCGCGCGCGAGGGCCTCGCGTGGCACAAGCCGTTCACCAAGGTGCTCGACGAGAGCAACGCGCCGTTCTACAAATGGTTCGACGACGGCGAGCTGAACGCGTCGTACAACTGCCTCGACCGTCACGTCGAAGCCGGCAACGGCGAGCGCGTCGCGGTAATCTTCGAAGCCGACGACGGCACCGTCACGCGCGTCACCTATGCCGATCTGCTCGCGCGCGTGTCGCGCTTCGCGAATGCGCTGAAGCAACGCGGCATCGGCAAGGGCGATCGCGTCGTCATCTATATCCCGATGTCGATCGAAGGCATCGTCGCGATGCAGGCCTGCGCGCGCATCGGCGCGACGCACTCGGTCGTGTTCGGCGGCTTCTCCGCGAAATCGCTGAACGAGCGGCTCGTCGACGTCGGCGCGGTCGCGCTCGTCACCGCCGACGAGCAGGCGCGCGGCGGCAAGACGCTGCCGCTCAAGAGCATCGCCGATGAAGCGATCGCAATGGGCGGCTGCGAAGCCGTGAAGAGCGTGATCGTCTATCGCCGCACCGGCGGCAAGATCGACTGGCATGCGGGCCGCGACCTGTGGATGCACGAGATCGTGGACGGCGAGTCCGACCGCTGCGAGCCGGAATGGGTCGGCGCCGAGCATCCGCTGTTCATCCTGTATACGTCGGGCTCGACCGGCAAGCCGAAGGGCGTGCAGCACAGCACCGGCGGCTACCTGCTGTGGGCCGCGCAGACGATGAAATGGACCTTCGACTGGAAACCGACCGACGTGTTCTGGTGCACGGCCGACATCGGCTGGGTCACCGGCCATACGTACATCACGTACGGCCCGCTCGCGTGCGGCGGCACGCAGGTCGTGTTCGAAGGCGTGCCGACCTATCCGGACGCGGGCCGTTTCTGGAAGATGATCGGCGACCACAAGGTCAGCGTGTTCTACACCGCGCCGACCGCGATCCGTTCGCTGATCAAGGCGGCCGACGCCGACGACAAGGTGCATCCGAAGAGCCATGACCTGTCGAGCCTGCGCATCATCGGCACGGTCGGCGAGCCGATCAACCCGGAAGCGTGGATGTGGTATCACAAGCACGTCGGCCAGGAGCGCTGCCCGATCGTCGATACGTGGTGGCAGACCGAGACGGGCGGCCACATGATCACGCCGCTGCCGGGCGCGACGCCGACCGTGCCCGGTTCGTGCACGCTGCCGCTGCCGGGCATCATGGCGGCGGTGGTCGACGAGACGGGCCAGGACGTGCCGAACGGGCAAGGCGGCATCCTCGTCGTCAAGCGCCCGTGGCCCGCGATGATCCGCACGATCTGGGGCGATCCGGAGCGTTTCAAGAAGAGTTACTACCCGGAAGAGCTCGGCGGCACGCTCTATCTGGCCGGCGACGGCACCGTGCGCGACAAGGACACCGGCTACTTCACGATCATGGGCCGGATCGACGACGTGCTGAACGTGTCGGGCCACCGGCTCGGCACGATGGAGATCGAGTCGGCGCTGGTGTCGCACGAGCTCGTTGCGGAGGCGGCCGTGGTCGGCCGGCCGGACGACACGACGGGCGAGGCGGTGGTCGCGTTCGTGGTTCTGAAGCGTTCGCGCCCGGAGGGCGAGGAAGCGGCGGCGCTCGCGAAGACGCTGCGCGACTGGGTCGGCAAGCAGATCGGGCCGATCGCGAAGCCGAAGGACATCCGTTTCGGCGACAACCTGCCGAAGACGCGCTCGGGCAAGATCATGCGGCGCCTGCTGCGCTCGCTCGCGAAGGGCGAGGCGATCACGCAGGACACGTCCACGCTCGAGAATCCGGCCATTCTCGATCAGTTGAACCGCTCGATGTAACACCGCCCACTTGCGCGGGCGCATCGCTGCGCCGGAGCGCGGTCGCGCGCCCGCGCTCCACGCCGGGCACGCGGCCGCATTCCGGCCCGCACGAGGCACCGCCGTGCGTTCCCCGACAGCACGGCATGCAGACGGCATGCATCGCATCCGTCATCGCAGTGTTGATTAGTCGTACGTATTACAAAACTTGACAAAAACGGAGACAGACGATGAAGAGCAGGACATGGACGATTTGCGCGGCGCTGCTCGGCGCGGCGGCGAGCACGAACGGCTTCGCGCAGAGCAGCATCACGCTGTACGGCGACCTCGACGCGGCGTTGCTTTACACGAGCCGGTCGCTCAACTCGACGACCGGCGCCAACGCCGGCCGCCAGTTCGCGCTGACCGATACGGGCATGACGCCGACCAACTTCGGCATGACGGGAACCGAGGATCTCGGCGGCGGACTGCACGCGAAGTTCAAGCTGGAGAGCGGATTCAACATCACGGACGGCGCGTTCGGCCATTCGAACGGCAACTTCTTCGGCCGTCAGGCGTGGGTCGGGCTCGACGGCGGCTTCGGCGAGACGAAGGTCGGCCTGCAGTTCTCGCCGTTCGTGCTTGCGGTGCTCGGCTCGGACCCTCGCAATATCTCGCACTTCGGCGCCGCGCTGGTCCCGTACGTCGACAACGTGCTCGTCACGGGCCTGTTCAACCCGAACGCAATTTCGTACACGAGCCCGACGATCGGCGGGCTGACGGGCAGCGCGATGTTCGGGTTCGGCGGCAAAGCCGGGGACTTCCAGGCGGGACGCCAGTATTCCGGCAGCCTCACCTATACGAACGGCGGCTTCATGCTCAACGCGGCACTCTACGACGGCAACGGCGGCACGTCGCCGACGCCGGTATCGAGCACGGTCGCGTTCGTCGGCCGCACGATCGGCACCGCGTATACGTTCGGGCCCGTGACCGGCAAGGCGTCGTTCACGAGCTACAAGGTCGCCGGCTCGTTCAGCAACAACGTGTATAGCGCCGGCCTCGACTATCGCGTCACGCCGGCCCTCGACCTGAATACCGGCGCGTGGTACACGACCGATCGCAACGATTCGCACAATCATTCGCTGCTCGCCGCGGTCGGCGCCGATTACAGCCTGTCGAAGCGAACGGGCCTTTACGCGCAAGTCGGCGTCGTCAACAACCACGGCGCGATGAATACAGGCCTCGGCATCACGGGCGGCGCATTGTTCGGATTGCCCGGCACGACGGTCGGCGCCAACGTCGGCATCCACCACGTATTCTGACGCGGCGCATCCGGACGGGCGATCGGCGATCGGCACTCGCTCGTCCGGCCCCCGCGTCGGAACACGGCCGCCGCAAAAACGGGGAACGCGCGGCGCCGGCCCGACATTCCGGATTGCCGATCCTGACGTTTACCCGACCTCAAGTCGGCGGCCGTGCTGCCGTCAAGTCAGGAGCGCACATCCAAAATCCGTCAATGGCCGGGAATGCGTGCCCTCAAGGAGACCCAGCAACGTGAACCTCTTCGGAATCGGCCGCGGCCGCCGTTCATCGCGCGCGCTCGTCGGCGACATCGCCGAGCAGGCCGGCAAGCTCGGCATCGAGATCTGCGACGTCTCGGGTCATGTCGAGGAAGTCGCCGCCCGTGTCGCCCGGCAGGCGGAGGTCTGCCACACGCTGCGTGAATCGGCCGCCGTCACGCTGCGCGGCAACCACCGGATCGCCGAGGCCGCGCAGCAGGTGCGCGCCGTCAGCGCCAATGCGTCGAGCGCGGTCCAGAAGTCGCAACAGACGATCGAGGCATCGCTCGCCGACATCCACGGCCTCGTCGAGGGCGTCACCTCGATCGGCAGCCAGATGGGTGCGCTGCGCGACGCGCTCGATCACGTGCGGGCCGTGTCCGAGGAGATCTCCGTCATCGCCCGCCAGACCCACCTGCTCGCGCTGAACGCCGCGATCGAGGCCGCGCGCGCCGGCGAGTCGGGCCGCAGCTTCGCCGTCGTCGCGGCCGAGGTCAAGAACCTGTCCGCGAAGACCGGGCAGGCGACGGCCCAGATCGAGACGACCCTCGCGCGCCTTGCCGAGCAGACCGAACACCTGATCGCGGAGGGAACCGACAACGCCGCGCGCGCCCATCGCGTCCGCGAAGGCACGCGCACGATCGGCGAGGTCGTGCACACGACAGGGCACGCGATCACCGAACTCGCGGGCGAAGCCGAACAGATCGCATCGCTGACGGACGAGATCGAGACGCAGTGTCACCGCCTCGAGGAACAGGTTGGCGAAATGGCGACCGGCGTCGAGGATTCGAGCGACAACTTCTCGCAGGCCAAGGACCGGCTCGGCAACCTGCTCTCCGTCTCCGAGACGCTCATCGAACTCACGGCCGCGACCGGCATCGAATCGCCCGACACGCGTTTCATCGAAACCGCGCGGAACACGGCCGCGGCGATCAGCAGGCTCTTCGACGATGCGGTCGCGCGCGGCGATATCGCGCTCGACGCGCTGTTCGATGCGAACTACGTACCGATTCCAGGCACCGATCCGCAGCAGTTCATGACGCGCTTCACGGCCTTCACCGATCGCGTGCTGCCGGCCGTCCAGGAGCCGGTGCTCGAGATCGACGAACGCATCGTCTATTGCGCCAGCTTCGACCGGCAGTGCTACCTGCCGACCCACAACCGGAAGTTCTCGCTGCCCCAGCGCGCAGACGCCGCTTGGAATGCGGCGAACTGCCGGAACCGCCGGATCTACACGGACCGGACGGCGCGCACCTCCGTATCGCATACCAAGCCGTTCCTGCTGCAGACCTATCGACGCGACATGGGCAACGGCAACTTCGCGCTGATGAAGGACGTTTCGGCACCCATCGTCGTCGGCGGACGGCAATGGGGTGTCCTGAGGATCGGCTACAGCGCGTGAAGCGGTGCCAGCGGGCAGCCCGCGCGGTGCCTGCTTCGGCGCACGGAGCGGCGGCCCGGACGGATCGCATAAGTGACCGCCCGCTCCAGCGACCTGGCCCGCTGCGCCGCGTTCGTCTACCGCATGGGCGAGATCGCCGCGATCGATTTCGTCGCGCGCGCCTACTGCTCGAGCCCGACCGCCAGCGGCCGCTGGTCGCTGCGCCCGTGATCGTCGACCACGCGCACCGCGTAGCTGCCGGCCGTGCGCGGCTGCCAGAACAGCGCGTCGCCCGGCGCGCTGCGGCCGACATACGCATCGTTGACGAACCAGTACAGCGCATGCGCGCTCGCGTCGGCTGTCGCGTTGAACGCGATGCGCGTATCGTCCGCGCTCTTCACGCGCATCGCATAGGTACTGCCGCGCAGCGGCGACGTGATGCGCGGCGGGTCGCCGTCGACCTGCCCCGCATCGCGGCAGTCCGCGTTCTGCGGCGGCCGCCGGCGCGGAATGCCGGCCTGCGCGAACACCTGCTGCAGGTCCGACGGCCAGAACTCGAGGATCTCCGTATGCGTGCGCCTGCCGTCGTACGGCGGGCATGCGGCCTTCCCCGTCGCATCGTCGATCACGACGGGCCGGTGCACGGCGCTCACGCGGATCGGCGACGTGCCCGGAATGAACCACGTCCAGCCCTGCTGCGGGCACCATTCGTTCGGCAAATCGCCGCTTGCAAGGCAGATCCGCACGCGCTTCAGGTGCGGCGGCACCGCACGCGGCGGCTCGACGAGCGTGCGCTCGGCGTTCAGCGCATCGACGACCTGGAAGAACAGCGGCGCCGCCGCATCGACGCCGACGAACGCCGTGTTGGTCGAATTGTCGAAGTTGCCGACCCATACAACCAGCACATACGGGCCGAACACACCGGCCGTCCACGCATCGCGGAACGACCATGACGTGCCGGTCTTCCAATAGACCGGCCCGCTCGACGGCTGCGCACCGCTCGTCTCGTCGGGGCGCAGGTGCTGGCGCAGCATGTCCATCGTCATGTAGCTCGCCTCCGCGCTCAGCAGGCGCCGGCCGGGTGCGGCCGGTTCGTCCGCGCGCAGCCGCAGCGGCCTGAACTCGCCGCGATTCGCGAGCATCGCGTAAAGCGCCGCGAGATCCTGCGCCGTCACTTCGCCGCCGCCGAGCACCAGCGCGAGCCCGTAGTGCTGCGCGCTCGCGAGCCGGCGCACGCCGGCTTCCTGCAGGAAACCATACAAATCGGGCGACTTGAGCTGCGACGCGACCCACACGGCCGGCACGTTGCGGCTGCGGTTCAGCGCATCGGTCGCGGTGATCGGCCCGAGGAAATGGCCGTCGAAATTCTCAGGCGCATACGGGCCGAACGCGGTCGGCACGTCGCGCAGCACGGTCTGCGGATGCAGCACTCCCTGGTCGAAGCCGAGCGCATAGATGAACGGCTTGAGCGTCGAGCCCGGCGAGCGCCGCGCGAGCGTGCCGTTCACCTGCCCGTCGATCGTGCGATCGAAGAAGTTCGCGGAGCCGACCAGCGCCTTCACGCCCATGTCGCGCGTATCGACGAGCAGCGCGGCCGCGTTGCGCACGCCGCGTGTGTCGTTGCGCGCGACGTAGCGCGCGATCTGCCGTTCGAGCGTGCGCTGCAGATCGAGATCGAGCGTCGTCACCAGCCGCGCGCCGGCATCGCTCGTATCATCGGCGTTGCCAGATGTCGTGCGCCATGCGCTGCGCGCGGCAAGCGCCTGATCAACCGCGTGCGGTGCGTCGAACGGCAGCGCCGACAGCGGCCGCATCGCCAGCGGCAACGCGAACAGCGGCTTGAGCGACGCATCGCGCGGGTGCTTCGTCAGCCAGCGCGCGTACAGCCGGTTGCGCGACGCGGCCAGCGCGCGGTTGATCTCGTCCTGTCCGCCGCGCACGCGCCGGGCCGGGTCCTGCGGAATCACCGCGAGCGCGAGCGCCTCGGGCAGCGTCAGCGCGTCGGGCATCCGGTCGAAATAGACGACGCTCGCGGTGCCCGCGCCTTCGACGTTGCGGCCGTACGGCGCGTCGTTCAGATAGGCTTCGAGGATCTGCCGCTTCGAGTAGAAGAGTTCGAGCTGCACCGCGCGCGCGACCTGCTCGAGCTTGCCGGCCGGCGTGCGCGTGTTCAGACGCCACAGCGAGCGCGCGAGCTGCATCGTCAGCGTCGAGCCGCCCTGCGGATTGCCGCCGCGCACGTACGTGATCCATGCGCCGCGCGCAAGCCCGTAAGGGTTGAAGCCCGGATGCCACCGGAACCAGCGGTCCTCATGCAGCATCACGGCTTCGACGAGCTGCGGCGACATCCGGTCGAGCGGCACCCACAGCCGGTAGCGGTCGTCCTTCGCGAGCGTCAGCCGCAGCAGCCGGCCGTGCGCGTCGACCACCGCGACCGACGACGGCTTCCAGTCGCGCAGCGGCGGATGCGGCCACAGCCGGCACGCGGCCAGCGCGCCGAACACGAGCAGCGCGCCGGCGATCCAGTTCTGCCAGCGATGCAGCCAGCGGCCGGCGCCATGCAACGCGCGCCGAAGCACGGATGCGTCAGCCACGCGCGGGCGCTCCTCGCATCCGGCGCGGCTTGCAAGGCCGGTGCAGCCGTACCGTCATCGCACGCGCTCCACCGTCAGCGTCGTGCCGCCCGGCGCCTGCGCCTGCACGCGGCGGTCGTACATCGACTCGCCATACGCAGGCGGCGCGACGAAGCGGCCCGCGTTGCTCGCCTTGATCCGGTAGACGAACTCGCGTACGTCGGTCGTCGCGGTGCCGTAGATCACCACGCGATCCTCGCGCACATCCGCGAACTGCGGCTGCCACGTCGAACCCGTCACGCCGATCGGCGAGCGCCACGGCGCATCGGCCGCCGGCGCCGACGCGCCGCCGTCGCCATTGCCGTCGCCGTCCTGCGCGTCGGTCGCCGGCGGCGGCGCGATCACCGGGTCGAAGCCGCCGGGCAGCAAATCGACGATCGCGATGTTGCCGACGTTCGCCGAGCCCGTCGCGCGGATCTTCAGGTGTACGTCGATCTCCTGGCCGAGCGTGATCCTGTCGAGCGGCTTGCCGTTCGTGTCGGTGTAGTCGCGCACGATCTCGAGCCCGTTCTTGATCGCCTTCGTCGACGTGCCGCGGTCGTAGCCCGACTGGCTCGCGACCCACCACGCGGGCAGCGCGCTGCCGTTCACGAAATCGACACGCGACGCGCCGGCCGCCCACGTGCCCGAGCGCACGAGGTTCGCCTGGATCGACGACACGTCCTTCGGCGCGGCGCCCGCGCGCACCTCGTCGATCGCGAGTTGATCGAGCTGGCCCGCGTTCGACGCCGCATACGCATCGAGCGCGAGGATCGTCATCGCCGACGACAGCGTGTTGTAGCGGTTGTCGACCAGCGGCGCGGCGATGTTGTCCATCGCACGCGGCGACAGCTTGCGCACGCGCTCTGGGAAGTGCTTCGCGAGCAGGTACAGCACGCTCGCGTCGCGCGTCAGCGGATCGATGTAGTAGCCGGTCACGTAACCGCCGTCGGACGCACGCTTGCGTTCGAGCAGCGCCTGCGGGACCGCGATCAGCGCGGCGGCCTCCTTGTCCTGCTTCAGCAGTTGATACGACGCGGCGAGCCACGCAGCCGCAAGATCGTTCTTCCAGTCGCTCGGATACGCATCCTGCAGGCGCTTCTGCACGGCCGCGAGGCTGTTGGTCGTCACGTTGCCCTGGCGCGTCAGCAGATACACCGCGTATGCACGCTGCCGCAGCAGGTCGAGCGAACCGAGCGAATCGTTCGCCGCGAGCTTCTGCAGATACTGGTTGCCCGCGTCGAGCATGTCCTTCGGCACGGCCGTGCCGCGCTCGCGCGCGTCGAGCAGCACGTGCATCGCGTAAGCGGACACGAACGGATCGGCATCCGGCGTCGCGCTCCACAGGCCGAAACCACCCTGCGCGTTCTGCCGGCTGCGCAGCACGCCGACGAACTGCGCGATCGCACTCGCGTTCGCCGCATCGGCGCCGGCTTCGGTCGCATGCATCGCGCTCGTCAGCGCACGCACCGACAGCCACTTCGACGCGAACACGCGCGGTACGGCCGCACTCACCATCTGCTCGCTGCAGTAATGGTCGAAGTTGACGAGATACGACGACAACCCTTCGGACAGCACGAGCGGCGCGGTCGAGATGCTCGCGTCGCGCGATGCATACGCGTCGTACATAGGCCGCAGGTTCGGCACGCTCGCCTTCTTGCCCGGATCGAGCCGCGCGATGTCGAGCTGCGTGCGGAACGCAGCCGCCGGCCGCACCGACACGTCGACGCGCTGCTGCGCGCCCTTCGCGCCGTAGCGCGCGCCGAACGACAGCATGCCCGAGCCGAGCGTGTCGGTCGCCTTCACGCGGAACAGCGCGACGCCCTCGTGCTGCGGCGCAAGCGCGACGTTCTGCGTCACCGGCCCGATCACCTGCATCTGCGGGCCCGTCTTCAGCGTGACCGCGACCGGCACCGGCTGGCTGCCGACGCCCGTCAGGTTGTTCGCGACGCCGACGCTCACGTCGGCCTCGTCGCCCGGTGCGAGCGTCGTCGGCACGTTCGGCGACAGCACGAAATCGCCGCGCACCGTCGTCGCGCCTTCGAACGTGCCGACCAGGTCCGGCGACACCGACACGGCCATCACGCGCAGCTTGCCGTTGAAGTAGTCGGGCACCGTGTAGCTCAGGCGTGTGTCGCCGCTCACGTCGACGATCCCCGACCAGTAGACGACCGGCTTGTCACGCTTGCGCTTGAACGGGTTCAACTGGCGGCCGATCGCGTCGTCGGCGTCGCCGCCGGGTGCTGCCATCGCCATCAGCTTCTCGAAGTCCGGCAGGATCAGGTCGAGGATCTGCGACGTGCCGACTTCGAGCATCCGCTTGCGGAAGAAGAACTTCAGCGGATCGCCGAGCTTGTAGCGCGCGACCTGCAGGATGCCTTCGTCGACCGCGAACACGACGACCTTCGCGGGCTTCGCCGAATGCACGGTGAAGGTGGCGGTTTCGCCAGGCTTCACGAGCGCCGGCGCATCGACGGTGAGCGCATTTCGGCGCGCGTCGAGGTTCACCGAGAACGGCACGACGCCGTAGCTCAGCGGGCTCATGAAGATCTCGTCCGACGACGGATCGCGGATGTACTGCACGTTGATGTAGCCGTTGCCTTCGAAGCCGGCCGGCACCGTGATGTGCTGGATCGAGCTCGTCGTGTCCGCATGGAACCATGCGTGCGCATACACCTTGTCGCGCTCGATCGTGATCAGGCCGCTGCCCGCGTAAGGTGCGCGGATCGCGATCTCCACCTGCTCGCCCGGCTTGTAGTCGTGCTTCGCGAGGCTCACCTGCAGCTCGGCGTTGCGGTCGAGCGAACGCGTGACGTTCGCGTCGCCCGCCACCGAATACTCGATACGGTTCACCGCGGTGCCGTCCGCGCGGCGGATCACGAGCGCATAGCTGCCCGGCTTGTCGGTGCGCAGCGCGAAGTCGAGCCCGGCTGCCGGAATCGTCAGCGGCTTCTCGTCGACCGGCACTTCCTTCAGCCGCGAATCGTATTTGTACGCGCCGGAATCCTGTTTGGTCAGCACCGACACGTAGCGTTCCTCGACGAGCTGCGCGCGCAGGTCCTTCACGTCGAGCGCCTTCGCGCCCGGGTCGATCGCGACGAGCCGCACCGTGCGCGGACTGCCGCGCTTCACGTAGCCGAGATCATCGACCGACTTGTAGCCGACGAGCCAGTCGTTGTTCGACACGAGCGTCTGCGCGTTCGCGGCGACGTTGCGCCCGCCTTCCGCTTCATACGCCTTCGCCTGGAAGTAGAGCTGGTAGGTCGCGTCCGCGTACTTGTCGAGGTCGAGATCGAATTCGGCATGCCCCTTGTCGTCGGTCGTGCCGTCCTGCAGCGTCGTCGTATAGCCTTCCTTCGCGCGGCGTGCATCGAAGAAGCGATAACCCTGCCAGCTGCGGAACGACGGCCACGCCGGGCGCAGCGTCAGCGTCGCCGCGACGCGGCGCTTCTCGGCCGGCGTGCCGAACAGGTTCTGCGCATCGACGATGCCCTTCAGCCCCTTCGGCTTCACCCACCCTTCGACGACCTGCTGCGACAGCTTCGCGTCGACCTTCATCCGGTCGGGCAGGAACTCCTTCACCTGCACCGTCGTGCTGCCGATCGGCTCGGCACCCGGCTGGCCGTCCTTGACGATGTACAGGTTGACCGTCCACGTGCCGGTCGGCGACGTTTCGGCCGTCGTATAGCCGAGCTCCGTGAAACCCGTCGCGTCGACGGTCACCGGCTTGCGTTCGACGGTGATCCCTCGCGGATCGACGATCTCCGCCTGCAGCGGCACGCCGGCCGGGCTGCGCGCCCAGCTTGCCGCGCGCACGATCAGACCGATGTGGAACGGATCGCCGGGCCGGTACAGGCCGCGATCCGAGAACAGGTACGCGGACAGCTGCCCCTGGCCCGTCGCGTTGCGTTCGCCGTCGACGTCGAAGCGCGAGAAATCGAGCTGGCGGTCGCGGCCGGCCACCGGCAGGAACGACAGGTCGCCGTCTTTCTTCACGACGTACAGTTGCGGACGCTTCTCGCGGTCGAGCCCCTTGAATGCGGGGAAATGCACGACGCCGTCGGCGCTGGTGGTCTGCGAGAACAGCGTCTGGCCGTTCACCGCGAGCACCGACACGGTTGCGCCCGCAACCGGGCGGCCGTTGCGGATCGACTGGACGAACACGTCCTGGCTGCCGTCCAGCCCGCGCTTGACCAGCATCCCGAGATCGGTCACGACGATCAGGCGCGTGTCGCCGAGCGCGTTGTCGCTGTCGTCGCCGTTGCCGCTGCTGTCGCCCGAATCGGCGTTGTCGGACTGATCCTGGCTGCCGTCGCCCGACGAAGCATCGCCCTCCTTCGCATCGTCGGCCTGCTTCTTTTCGGCCGCCGGATCGTACTTCGACAGGTGCAGCAGGAACACGCCGCGCTTGCCGCCCTTCAGGTACTGGCCGAGATCGATGCCTTCGTAATGCGCCTTGCCGGGGTCGCCCGCCGGGAACGCGCGCTTCTGCACGAAGCGCTCGACGATGTGATCCTCGCTGAACGAATACGACAGTTCGGGCCGCGCATACGTGCCGTTGTTGAAGCTCACGAGATGCTGGAGCTGGTCGGGCACCACGCGGCCGATCTCGACCTTCATCCCCGGCAGGTTGCGCGATACGACCGACAGCCGCTTGCTGCCGCTCATCGACAGCAGCGAGCCGTCGGCCATGAAGCGCAGCAGCTTCGGGTAGTCGGGCACCGTGAACGCGGTCGTCACCGGCGCGCCGAGCAGGTAGCCGCCGGCCGATTTCAGGTCGCCTTCGAAACGCACGACGATACGGTCTCCCGGCGTCGCGTGATACTTGAAGCTTTGCAGCGTCGCGAAGTCGTTCTCGGTCGGCACCGCTGCAAGCGGCAGCGGCTTCGACTGCTTCAGCACCGCGTCGCTGATGTCGGCCACGGTCCATTCGTACGGCGGATCGTCGTCGGACTGATCGACGCCCGGCTTGCGCTTCGGCAGCACCCACGCCTTCGCGCGCGCGGCGAGATCGGCGCTGCGCACGCCGTCGGACGTTTCCGCTACGAGCACCTGCTCGGGCTCGTAGCGCTCGTTGTCGACGAGCGTCGGCGCGACGTTGCCGATCGACAGGCTGTAGAGCCCCGGCACGCCGACCGACGCGTGCAGCACCGCCGGCGTGCCGTCGCCGCCGCGCGCGCTCTTCACGCCCTTGTCGACGTCGAGCCGCACCGACAGCGGATCGCGCGGAATCTCGAGCGGCTGCGAATGGACCCACGCGCTCGTCTTCATCTTGTCGTAGTTGACCGTATAGCGCAGCGGCGACACGGTCTTGCCGTCGCGGCCGACCAGCACGAGGCCGATGCGCTTCTCGAACTCGGCCGGATCGACCGGATAGTTGAAGCGCAACTGCAGCAGCGCCTGCTTCTCCGCCGGATTGTCGGGGTTCTGGTAGAACTGGTTGTCGCCCGACGTCGCGGTGAAGGCCGGCAGGTCGAACGCGAAATGGTCGTCGTGCATCGTCACCTGCGGCGCGAACACCTGGTGCACCGCGAAACGCACCTCGACGTGCGCACCGACCGGCCAGTCTGCCGCCGGCGTGAAGCGCAGCGTCTTGTCGTCGGCCCACTCCCACGCGCCTTTCAGCGCGGGCGTCATCTCGATGCCCTGCCCGGCCGGCTTGCCGACCCGTTCGATCGGCGCAGCCGATCGGGAGAACGCCACTTCGAGCGGATGCAGGGTGATCTTCGGCTTGTCGCTGTCGTCGACCTCGTAGGCCGTGACCGCGGGCGCCTTTACGGTAAAGCCGACGGTCTCGGGCTCGGGCGGCTTCGGGCGATGCTTGAACCAGTATCCGCCGTAGCCGAGCGCGGCCGCGAGCAGCACGATGCCGCCGGCATGCCACGGGCGGCGGCGCACGGCCGCGGCGGTGATGCCCGCCCACGCGGGCGCCGTCCACGACACGTCGCCGACCAGCGGCCGCAGCACGCGGCCGAGCAGGCGCCAGACGAAGCCCGCCGCGCGAATCGGCAGGAGCAGCAGGAAACGCAGCAAATCCATTTTGTTATTTCCTTGTCAAGGACGTGCTGCCGGCTGCGGCGACGTACCCCGAGATTTATTGGTCTGTGACGGCGCGGCCCTGGTTGCGCCGTAAATGCTTGGAATGTTTTGTTCGACCGGATGCTGGCCGACATTATGGGTCAGAGCCGAAACGATGGAAATATCGGTGTGCCGGCGTGCGACGCAGGCCGACGACCGGCCGGTCGGGCGGTACTGCGCCTGCGCCGCAACCTCTGAACGCACTCGCGCCGCGTTCGCTAGAATGCGCGGCTCGACGTGGTTCGTATCGAATTGAAAGAAAATTGCTTGAAACTCCCGTTCGAATGGCAGATCGGGCTGCGCTATGCGCGCGGCGGCCGGCGCTCGGCCGGCGACGGCTTCGTGTCGTTCATTGCCGGCGCCGCGATGGCCGGCATCGCGCTCGGCGTCGCCGCGCTGATCGTCGTGCTGTCGGTGATGAACGGTTTTCGCACCGAGGTGCGCGACCGGATGCTGTCGGTGCTCGCGCATGTGGAAATCTTCTCGCCGTCCGGCGCGCTGCCCGACTGGCGGCTCACCGCGCACGAATCGCTGCAGAACCCGGCCGTGCGCGCCGTCGCGCCCTATGTCGACGCGCAGGCGCTGCTGACGAACGCGGGCAGCGTGACGGGTGTCGCGCTGCGCGGGTCGATCACGAAGATCTTCGCGATCCAGGGGATGACGATCGGCCTCGCCGGCACGCTGGCGGGCGTCGCGCTCGGCTGCGCGATAGCGGTCAGCATCCCGTGGGTGCTGCCGGCGATCGAGCAGCTGCTCGGCATCCGCTTCCTGACCCCGTCCGTCTATTTCCTCAGTTCGCTGCCGTCGAAGCTAGCGGCGATCGACGTGATCGAGATCGCCGCGGCCGCGTTCCTGATGTCGTGCGTCGCGACGCTGTACCCGAGCTGGCGTGCCGCGCGAGTGCGGCCGGCCGAAGCACTGCGCGACGAATAGGCGCGGCGTCCGGCGCGGGCGTTACGCGATGTCGTGGAAACCGACGCTGTTGCCGTTGTCCGGCGTGACCGAAATCGTCCGGACCTCTCTCTCCTTTCGGACTGTTTTTGATTGTTACGGATGGATGCCGGCGAAGTCGCGACCGATGCCGCGCGGATCGGCGGCCGCATGGCGTGCACGCACCGAAACTTTGTTTGACACAAACTAAAAAAGTTTGACACCGAGATTTCACTGAGATAAGTTTGCGCAAGCTTCCGGAAAGAAATCCGGCCAGCCACGCCGACACGCGTCGCGCTTTCCTGCCGTTGCAGCACCGTCGTTCGCAACACCCCCGCCTCATCGCATCGTGCCGTTCCGTTTCATCTGAAACCTGAAGGAAGGTCGGGCATGTCCGCATTTGATTCGCACTCCTGCATTGACATCGCGCTGCCGGCATCACTTCGGCCGTGCGGCCAGAACCGGCCGCCGCGCTGACGCTTTCCGGTCGAAACGATGCAGTCGTCCCGACGCTCGCCGGGTGGCGCGCCGCATCACGTGCGCCGACACCGGCCGTGGCATCCGGGCGTCTCGCCCGGCGCTTTCGAAGGTGCAGTTCCGCTTCATCCGATGCAGCACCCGGCCAGGCCGCAGGGGGCATATCGCGGACCGGCCGGTTCAGGACAATCACAAACAAGAACGAGGTCGACAATGAACATTCATCGAACCGGATTGCGGCGCGCATGGCTTCCCGCGCTCGTTGCGGCCGCGACGCTCGCCGCGTGCGGCGGCGACGACGGCGGCAGCGCGGTGGGTGCATCTGCGCTCGCGCAAGGCCAACAGGAGGGGGCCGCCGCATCGGCGGCCGATACGCAGTCGCTAACGTCGCGCATTTCGCCGTCCGGCGTCCCGTACGCCAACCCGGCCAGCGGCGGGCGCTACCGGCCCGTGATCGCGAACGGCCAGGTGCAGCCGTCGCTGTCGGGCGGCACGATCGAGGAGAACGCGTGGATCGACACGCCGGTCGATTCCGACGGCGACGGCACGCGCGACCGCATCCACGTGCGCATCGTGCGCCCGGCCGAAACCGCGGACGGCGCGCGCACGCCCGTCATCGTGCTCGCGAGCCCGTACTACGCGGGGCTCGCCGACAGCCCGAACCACGACGTCGACGTCGAACTCGACGGCACGCCGCATCCGGCCGCGAGCGCATCCGCGTCCGCATCGACGTCCGCGCGCATCATGGCCGCCGCGCCGCAGACGCGGATGCTGCAGCAGCTCGAAGCGGCCGCCGCCGGGCGCTCGTGGATCGAAGGCTACTTCGTGCCGCGCGGCTTCACGATCGTCTATGCGGATTCGCTCGGCACCGCCGGCTCGGACGGTTGCCCGACGATCCTGACGCGCGACGAATCGGTCGCGATGGCGTCGGTGATCCGCTGGCTCGGCCGCGATGCCACCGCGAAGGACGCGAGCGGCAAGACGGTCGTCGCGAACTGGTCGACGGGCCACGTCGGCATGTACGGCGTGTCGTACGACGGCACGCTGCCGAAGATGGTGGCGAGCCTGCGCACGCGCGGGCTCGATGCGATCGTGCCGGTCGCCGGGTTGTCGAACATGTACGGCTATTACCGCTCGGGCGGGCTCGTGCGCGCGCCGGAAGGCTATCAGGGCGAGGACGTCGACGTGTATATCAAGGCGCTGCTGACGAACGCGCATCCGGAACGCTGCACGCACCTGATCGACGAAGCGTTGCAGAAGGAAAACCGCACGACCGGCGACTATTCGCCGTTCTGGGCCGCGCGCGACATCCCGACCGCGTTCGCGGCCGCGCCGGCGCTGGTCGCGCAGGGGCTGACCGACGACAACGTGCGCGTCGACCAGTCGACGTCGTGGTATCTCGCGATGCGGCGCCAGGGCGTGCCGACGCAACTGTGGCTGCATCGCCTGAAGCATACCGATCCGACGCGCGTGCCGGCGATGGCCGAGGCGTGGACCGCGGAGGTGAACCGGTGGTTCACGCGCTACCTGATCGGCTATGACAACGACGTCGAACGCGATCCGCGCGCGGTGATCGAGCAGGCGGACGGCAAGCTGCTGAGGGAAGCCGACTGGGCCGCGCGCCACGCGACGCCGGTTTCGTATTTCGCGGGCGGCGACGGCGCGAGTATCGGCACGCTGCTGCGGATGCCGACCGGCGGCCCGCTCGCACGCTTCACCGACGATGCGCGCATTACCGCGCTTACGCTCGCGAATGCGCCGACCGGCGAAAACCGCAGCCGCTTCGAGACCGCGCCGTTCACGGCCGCCACGCGCTTGTCAGGCACCGCAACGGCCCGTGTCAGGCTGACCTTCACGGGGGTGGCCAACGTGACGGCGCTGCTGGTCGACCGCGCACCGGATGGCACGGCGACGATCGTCACGCGCGCATGGACCGACCCGCGCAACCGGCTGTCCGACTGGCTGTCGGAACCCGTGCTGCCCGGGATGCCGTACGACCTGAAGCTGACGTTCATGCCGCGCGACTACAAGCTCGAAGCCGGCCACCGGCTGGGCCTTGTCGTCCTGTCCAGCGACAACGAGGCGACGCTGCGGCCGACGCCGGGCACCGGTCTGACGCTCGATCCGGCCGGCACGTCGGTGACGGTGCCGCTGGTTTCGTCCTGAGCGTGCGCGTGTAACGCAAAGCGGACGGCGACCGGTGTCTTTTCGACGTCGGTCGCCGTCCGCACTGTCTTATCTGCGAAAAACCCGACTCAAACGGGCGTCAGCACCGGCTGCCCCGCGAAATGCCGCGCGGCGTTGTCGAGAA
Organism: Burkholderia sp. JP2-270; assembly: GCF_003233675.1. Classification (NCBI taxonomy): domain Bacteria; kingdom Pseudomonadati; phylum Pseudomonadota; class Betaproteobacteria; order Burkholderiales; family Burkholderiaceae; genus Burkholderia; species Burkholderia sp. JP2-270. The sequence goes on from NZ_CP029825.1 coordinate 1,229,604, forward strand.
ACTGCTGCACCGAACGATCGAGCGCCTCTGGCGACCAGCCGCCCATGTGCGGCGTCAGCACGACATTGTCGAGATCCGTCAGCGCGCGCGGCGGCTCCGGTTCCCCTTCATACACGTCGAGCCCCGCGCCCGCGATGCGCCCTTCGCGCAGCGCATCCGCCAAAGCAGCGGTATCGACAACGCTGCCGCGCGACACGTTGACGAGAAAGCCGCCGGGGCCGAGCGCATCGAGCACCGCGCGGTCGATCATGTGCCGCGTGCCCGCGCCGCCCGGCGTCGCGACGATCAGGAAATCGGCCCACTGCGCGAGCGCGTCGAGCCGGTCGAAATAGCGGTACGGAACGTCCTTCGCCGACCGGTTGTGATAACCGATCTCGATGTCGAAGCCGGCCGCGCGGCGCGCGCACTTCTCGCCGATCTTGCCGAGTCCGACGATGCCGAGCCTCTTGCCCGACACGTTCGGCGGCATCGGCAGCCCTTCGCGCCACACGCCCGCGCGGGTTTTCGCGTCGAGCCGCACGACGCCGCGCACCGCCGCGAGCAGCAGCGCGAACGCGTGATCGGCGACGCAATCGTCGTTGGTGCCGGCGCCCGTCACGACCGTGATGCCGCGCGCCTTCGCATGCGCGACGTCGATATGCTCGTAGCCGGCGCCGAGCGCGCTGACGAACGTGAGCCGCGGGAGCCGGTCGATGTCGGCAGCGGCAAGGCCCGTGCTGCCGTTGGTCAGCACCGCGCGGATCGTGCCGCCGTATTCGGCGATCGCACGTTCGCGTTCTTCGGCGGTCGGGGCGTAGCGCACGTCGAACGACGCGGCGATCTCGCGATGCGCGTCGCCGCGCAATGCGATGAGGACCAGCAGCTCGGGCTTCATGTCAGCAAGTGTCCGCAGGCGGGAACGGATTCCAGTGTAACAAGCCCGCATGACGAATGCGGGTTATCCCCACACGGGCTGTGGGCACGCAGCCGCACGCGGTTTGCCAAAGCCGGCTCAGTCAAGTAACTTTCGGCGTACGCCCCCGTCCTGGAGATTGGCCTCGATGAAACTCGCCCTGCCCGCCCGGATCCTGGGCCTCGCGTTCGCCGCCGCCCTCGTCGCGCCCGGCGCGCACGCCGACACGCCCGTCGTGGTGTCGTCGAAGATCGACACCGAAGGCAACCTGCTCGGCAACCTGATCGCGCAGGTGCTCAAGGCCCACGGCATTCCGGTCACCGAAAAGATCGCGCTCGGCACGACGCCGATCGTGCGCAAGGCACTCACGAGCGGCGAGATCGACATCTACCCCGAATACACCGGCAATGCCGCGTTCTTCTTCAACAAAGCCGACGATCCGGTGTGGAAGAACGCAAGTCAAGGCTACGACACCGCGAAGAAGCTCGACTACGCGGCGAACCATCTCGTGTGGCTCGCACCGGCGCCCGCGAACAACACGTGGGGCGTCGCCGTGCTCGCGCCCGTCGCGCAATCGCAGCACCTGAAGACCTTCTCCGATTTCGGCAAGTGGATCGCGGGCGGCGGCAAGCTGAAGCTCGCGGCGTCGGCCGAATTCGTGAACAGCGCGTCCGCGCTGCCGTCGTTCGAGAAGGCGTACGGCTTCAAGCTGAAGCCCGAGCAGCTCGTCGTGCTGTCCGGTGGCGATACGGCCGCGACGATCAAGGCCGCCGCGAACCAGACCGACGGCGTGAACGCCGCGATGGTCTACGGCACCGATGGCGGCATCGCGTCGAGCGGCCTCGCGGTGCTCGACGACGACAAGCACGTGCAGCCCGTCTACGCGCCGACGCCCGTGATCCGCGAAGCCGTGCTGAAAGCACATCCGCAGATCGCCGATTACCTGAAGCCCGTGTTCGCGAGCCTCGACCTGAAGACGCTGCAGACGCTGAACGCGCGCATCCAGATCAACGGCGAGCCGGCGGCAGGTGTCGCGAAAAGCTACCTGAAATCGAAGGGCTTCGTTAAATGACGGGTCGCGCGGCGACGTCCGCGCGGCGCGTGATACCCGACAAGGTCGGCATCCTGATCGGTGTCCTGACGATCGTCGCGGTGCTCGGCATGCCGTTCGCGGTGCTGCGGCCGAACCGGATCGCGGCCGGCACGGGGCTGTCGGTGTTTGCCGCGCTGCCCGCCTTACAGGGCGCTGCGCTCACCGCGCTGTGGATCGTCGGCGCGCTGTGGGCGATGACGGCGAGCCGCCCCGCGTGGCGGCTCGCGGCAGGCTGCACGTGGCTCGCGACGCTCGCGTATGCGGTCGGCGCGGCCGCGACGCATACCGTCGCGCCCGACGACATGCTCGCGCGCGTGTCGCCCGCCGCCGGTGTCTGGCTGCTGCTGTTCGCGTGGGCCGTGCTCGTCGCCGACGCGCTCGCGCGGCTCGCGTTCGGCCCGTGGCGGCGCCTCGTCGCGCTCGTCGTCGCGATTGCGGCGATCTCGGTGCCGCTCGCGAGCGGCTGGTGGGACGGCCTCTCCGTGATGCGCGAATACGCGGTGCGCAGCGACGATTTCTGGCGCGAAGCGACCCGGCACGTGTCGCTCGCGGGCGGCTCGGTCGCGGCCGCGCTCGTCGCCGGTGTACCGCTCGGCATCGCGTGCGCGCGCATCGTGGCGGTGCGCACCGTCGCGATGCCCGTGCTCAATGTCGTGCAGACGATCCCGAGCATCGCGATGTACGGGCTGATGATGGCGCCGCTCGGCCTGCTCGCCGCGCACGTGCCGCTCGCGGCCGCGCTCGGCATTCGCGGGATCGGCGTCGCGCCCGCGGTGCTCGCGCTGTTCCTGTATTCGCTGCTGCCGATCGCATCGAGCGTCGTGGTCGGGCTCGAGCAAGTGCCGCCGCACGTGACCGAAGCGGCGCGCGCGATGGGCATGACGCGCGCGCAGCGGCTGCTGCGCGTCGATCTCGTGCTCGCGCTGCCGGTGATCCTGAGCGGCGTGCGCATCGTGCTCGTGCAGAACATCGGCCTGACGGCGGTCGCCGCGCTGATCGGCGGCGGCGGGTTCGGCACTTTCATCTTCCAGGGGATCGGGCAATCGGCCGCCGATCTCGTGCTGCTCGGCGCGATCCCGACGATCGCGCTCGCACTGGCGGCCGCCGTCGTGTTCGAAGCCGCGACGTCGCTCGCGAAGGGGCGTGCGGGATGATCGAGATCGAACGTGTCGGCAAACGCTTCGGCGACGTCGTCGCCGTCGACGATGTATCGCTGACGATGAAACGCGGCACGATCACCGCGCTCGTCGGCGCATCGGGCAGCGGCAAGTCGACGCTGCTGCGCATGATCAACCGGCTGATCGCGCCCACCAGCGGCACGATCCGCATCGACGGCGTCGATACGGCGACCATCGCGCCCGAGCAGCTTCGGCGCGGCATCGGTTATGTGATCCAGGGGCATGGACTGTTTCCGCACTGGAGCGTCGCGCGCAATATCGCGACCGTGCCGCGCCTGCTCGGCTGGCCGCCGGCGCGCATCGAAGCGCGCGTGAACGAACTGCTCGACCTGTTCCATCTCGCGCCGGCCGAATACGCCGACAAGCTGCCGCACGAGTTGTCGGGCGGCCAGCAGCAGCGCGTCGGCGTCGCGCGCGCGCTCGCGGCCGAGCCCGCGATGCTGCTGATGGACGAACCGTTCGGCGCGCTCGATCCGATCATTCGCGGCAAGGCGCAGGACGACCTGTTCGCGCTGCAGCGCCGCCTCGGCGTCACGGTCGTGATCGTCACGCACGATATCGAGGAAGCGCTGAAGCTCGGCGACACGATCGCGGTGATGGACGGCGGACGGCTGCTGCAGGTCGCGCCGCCCGCCGAGATTCTCGGCAAGCCGGCGCCCGGCGTCGTCGAGCAGCTCGTCGCGGGGGTCGACCGGCCGCTGCGCCTGCTCGCGCTGACCCCGATCGATGCGGTGGCCGAACCCGGTCATGCCGACGGCGAACCGATCGCCGCGACGCGCACGCTGCGCGATGCGGTGTCCGAACTGCTGTGGCGCGGCGCGGACGCGCTGCCGGTGGACGACGGCAACGGCCGCGACACGCGCCGCATCACGCTCGACGCGATCCGCGCACACGCGAGGAAGCCCGCATGACCACGCACGTCGTGCGACCAACGCGTTCGGCGCTGCGCCGGCGGTTGCCAGCCTATGCGGCCCGTGCGGCCGCACTCGCGCTGCTGCTCGTGCTGTTGTTGCGCCCTGCATCGCTGCAAGGTCTGTTCGCGCCGTTCGCGGACAACGGCGCGCCGGCCATCTACGATCGCGCGAGCCTGCTCGATCTCACGCTCGCGCATCTCGGCACGGTCGCGCTGTCGAGCCTGATCGGCACGATTGTCGCGGTCGCGGCCGGCATCGCGGTCACGCGGCCGGCCGGCGCGGATTTCTTGCCGGTCGCGCGCAGCGTCGTCGACATCGGCCAGACCTTCCCGCCCGTCGCGGTGCTCGCGCTCGCGGTGCCGGCCGTCGGTTTCGGATTGAAACCCGTGCTGATCGCGCTCGTGCTGTATGGGCTCCTGCCGATTTTCGAAAGCACGATCGCGGGGCTCGAAGACGTGCCGCGCGACGTCGTCGACGCCGCGCGCGGGATGGGGATGAGCGGCTGGCAGCAACTGGTGTCGGTCGAGCTGCCGCTCGCGTTTCCGGTGATCGTCAACGGCATCCGGCTCGCGGTCGTGATCAATCTCGGCACCGCGACGATCGGCTCGACGGTCGCCGCGCGCGGACTCGGCGACGTGATCATCGCGGGCCTGCAGACTTCGAATACCGCGTTCGTGCTGCAGGGCGGCGTGATCGTCGGGCTGCTCGCGGTGCTCGTCAGCGATGCGATCGGCGCAGTCGCGCGGATGGCGGCCGCGCGGCGCGCGTAGGCGGTTCGCGACGCTTCCCCGTGCACGGTGAAATGAGGATACGATCCCGGAACCGGCGGCGACGTTCATCCGGACTCCGATGCGTGTCCGTGCAACGATCGGCCCATCGATCGTCGCGAACCGATACAAGCCTACACGGCGCTTTCATTCGAGCCGGCGCTCGACCACCGGCGGCGATTGGTCGATATACTATGCGCCTCCCAATTCCCGGCACTCCACCATGCGACGGTTTTTCTGTCTGATCGTGCTTTCGCTCGGCATCGCGCAACAGGCATCGGCGCAGCAAGCGCCCGCGCTGCCTGCATCCGCGCCCGAAGCGGCCGCATCGGCATCGTCCGTCGCATCCGCGCCGCTCGCCAACGATCAGCCAAACGAAGCAAACCGCCGCATCACGTCCTACCTGACGAAGAAATTCGGCGTCGCGAAGGAACGGGCCGCGAAGCTCGCCGATATCGTGAGCGTTACTGCGACGAAATATTCGCTGCCGCCGGCACTCGTTTACGCCATTATTTCGATCGAATCGCGCTTCCAGGAAAAGGCGCGCGGCCAGCACGGCGCGACGGGGCTGATGCAGGTCGTGCCGACCGCGCACCGCGGCCTGCTGCGCAACGTGAAGGATCTGACCGAGCCGAACGCGAACGTCGAGGTCGGGTCCGCGATCCTGTCGGGCTATGTGAGAGCGGCCGGCGGCAACGTGCAGGCCGGGCTGAAGAACTACGGCGGTTCGAACGCGTATGCGGCGAAGGTGATGCAGCGGGTCGATTCGTTCCGCTTCGTGCTCGAACCCGACGACGATGCGAAAGCTGCGAACGATACGAAGGCGCGGATGGTGCCGGTCAGCGAATCGTCGATGTCGCCCGCGGCCGCGAACCGCAACGCCAAATAAGCGTAATCTGCGCGGCACAACCCATCACGCCCGCGCGAAATGCTCGCGCAGAAACTCGATGAAAATCTGCGTCTTCGCGGGCAGCAAACGCGTTTCCGTCATCGCATAGACCGGCACCGGCGTGCCCTCCCATCCGGTCAGCACGCGACGCAACCTTCCGGCGGCCACGTCGTCGGCCACCACCTCCTCCGGCATCTGGATGATCCTCGTGTCGTGCACGGCCAGCTGCCGGTTCATGCCGACGCTGTTCACGACGAACCGCCCGCCCACCGGCACCTCGACTTCCCGCGCGCCGTCACGCAGCGTCCACGCATCGACGCGCTGCACACTCAGGCACTGATGGCGCGTCAGGTCGTCCGGCTCGCCCGAGCGCTCCAGATAGCGCGGCGACGCATACAGGTGATTGCGGAACGTGGCGAGCCGCCGCGCGACGAGCTGCGAATCCGCCGATTCGCACGGCGATGCGCCTGTCGCCCGGCACCACGTTGTGGGGGATCGACGAAGGCGCGCAAGGGCCGGACCTGTATCGCCATCTGGCGACGCAGCTCGGCCTCGTCTACCTGCATGTGATGCACCAGGGCGACGAGCCGCTGCTCGCGGACCTGCGCGAGCGCTGGAGCGGCACGCTGATCGTGAACCGGCCGGGACGCACGCGCGACGCGATCGGTACGGATGTCGCAGCGGGCCTCGCCGATCTCGAAGCGTACGGCCAGATGGTGCTCGCGAATCCGGATTTCGTGACGCGGCTGAAGACAGGTGCGCCGATGAACGACGCGCAGCGCGACACGTTCTTCGGCGGAGTGCGCGTGGGTATGTGGATTATCCGGCGCTGAGCGGCGCGGCGTAAGTGCTGCGACAGCCTCTGCAAAGAGAAACGGCGCGCCATGACTTCGTCATGACGCGCCGCCATCGGAGCGACACGGGCCGGCCTGCAAATCAAATCTGCCCCGCCGCCCCCGTCCACCGCAAATAATCCCCGCGCGTCCAGTCGAGCGACACGCCGACGCGCTTCGTGCCGGGCCGGATCTTCGGCTTGTACACCGACAGCGTCAGCGACTCCAGCGCCGGCCATTCGCGGAACGACAGCACCGCGATATCGGCGACCAGCGTCTCGAGCAGCCGCGTATGCGGCTTGTGCGACAGAAACGCCGCGACGCGCGCGCAATAGCCGTCGTAATCGATCCACTCGCCCTGCTCGCTCGGCTCGCAGCGATACCCGAGCCGCGCATCGATCACGATCGGCTGCGGCGCTTCATGCTCATGAGCATGAATGCCGATCCGCGCGGGCACCTTCAGTTCGTCGACGAACACGCTCCAGCCGCGCCCGCGCAGGCGCGGCGCGTCGATCGCCACGAACGGTTCGTCGAACGGCTTCATGACGCGAGCGGCTCGGCCGCGTCGAGCATGATGCGCACGAAGTAGTCGGCGAAGCTGCGACGCAGCACGATCTCGAACGTATCGTCGCCGGTCGGGATCAGCACGATCGACGCCTTGAAGTAATGCGACTGCGCGCACTGGCCAGGCTTGAACGCACGCGGATGGAGATCGAGCGGGCAGCCGCGCGCGAGCACGTCGCGCACGCGTTCGCCGCTGATCTCGACCACCGTGTAGCCGCTGCCGACATCGACAGCCGCCGAATACGTGCCCTGCACGGCCTCCGCGAGCTTCGCCTCGAGCACGCCGGCCTGCACCGGCCCGTTCGAGCGCACCAGCCACTCGTCCGGCCCGAGCCACAGCACGTCGTACTCGGCACCGCGCACGATCGTGTTCGGCTGCGCGGGCGGCCGGCAGCCGACCACGCGCTCGAACGCGCTCACGAACGCCGGATCGCTCAACTCGCCGCGCACGTTGACGAGGTCGAGGAAGGGCCGCTCGCGCAGTGTGAACTTCTTCGATGCGCGCGCCTGGTGCGTCTTCAGCACGTCGGCCGCGCCGACGAACGGCGATTCAAGCGTCACGCCGCCCGCGCCCGCCACCTGCGTCTGGTTTCTCGTTTCATTCCACATGCTGGCGCACCCCTTCGGTATCGTAGAAAACCGGGCTCGAGATCTTCGCGGTGATGCGCTTGCCGTTGGCCAGCGGAATCACGACGCTCTCGCCCATCTTGTTCAGGCCGCCCTTCACCACCGCAAGCGCGATCGAGCGCTTCAGGATCGGGCTGTAGTAGCTCGACGTCACGTGTCCGATCATCGGCGTCGGATCGACCGCCGACACCTGCGTGTCCTTCTCGATGATCTGCGCGCCTTCCGGCAGCACGAACTGCTCGTCCTCGGTCAGCAGGCCGACGAACTGCTTGCGGCCTTCCTTCTTGGTATCCGAGCGCGCGAGCGAACGCTTCCCGAGGAAGTCCTTCGACTTCGCGACGACCCCGCCCATCCCGAGGTCGTACGGCGTGACCGAGCCGTCGGTATCCTGGCCGACGATGATGTAGCCCTTCTCGGCGCGCAGCACGTGCATCGTCTCGGTGCCGTACGGCGTGATGTCGAACTCGGCACCGGCCGCCATCAGCGCTTCCCATACCGCACGGCCCGCGTTCGCCGGCACGTTCACTTCATAGGCCAGTTCGCCCGAGAAGCTGATCCGCATCACGCGCGCCTTCGCGCCCGCGACGGTGCCGTTGCGGTAGCTCATGAACGGGAACGCCTCGTTGCCGAAGTCGATGTCCTGGCACACCTTCTGCACGACCTTGCGGCTCTTCGGGCCGACCACCGCGAACGTCGCCCAGTGATCGGTGACGGACGAGAGCCGAACCTTCATGTCGGGCCATTCGGTCTGCAGCCAGCGTTCGAGCCACGTGAGCACGCGCGCCGCGCCGCCCGTCGTGGTCGTCATCATGAAATGCTGGTCGGCGAGGCGCACCGTCACGCCGTCGTCGAACACCATCCCGTTCTCGTCGAGCATCAGCCCGTAGCGGCACTTGCCGACTTCGAGCTTGTTCCACGGGTTCGTGTACATCCAGTTCAGCAGCTTCACCGCATCGGGGCCCTGGATGTCGATCTTGCCGAGCGTCGACGCGTCGAGGATGCCGACGCTGTTGCGCACCGCGAGGCATTCGCGCTTCACGGCCGCATGCAGGTCCTCGCCGTTCTTCGGGAAATACCACGGCCGCTTCCAGTTGCCGACGTCCTCGAACAGCGCGCCGTGCTCGACGTGCCACTCATGTACACAGGTCTTGCGGATCGGATCGAGGAAATCGCCGGTCTCGCGGCCCGCGAACGTGCCGAACGACACGGGCGTGTAGTTCGGGCGGAACGTCGTCGTGCCCGTTTCCGGAATCGACTTGCCGAGCGCCTGCGCGAGGATCGCCATCCCGTTGATGTTGCCGAGCTTGCCCTGGTCGGTGCCGAAGCCCATCGCCGTATAGCGCTTCACGTGCTCGACCGATTCGAAGCCTTCGCGCGCGGCGAGCAGGATGTCGGCGGCCGACACGTCGTTCTGGAAGTCGACGAACTGCTTCGGTCCGCGCGCCGCGGCCTCGCGGCTGCCGACGAGCCACAGCGGCTGCAGTGCGCCTTCGACGGTTTCGGCAACCTGCGGTGCGGCAGGACGCTGCGCGGCCGTGAAGCCCGCTGCCTTCGCCGCTTCCGCGCCCACGTCGACCGCGAGCCGCAGCGCGCGCGCCAGGCCGAATTCGCCCGCCGCAGCCCCGATGCTCGCCTCCGCCTGCACCGGCTTGCCCGGCAGGAAGCAGGCCTTCTCGTCGCTCCAGCAGGCCTTGCCGCCCGACTGCGCGAACAGGTGCAGCACGGGGCTGAAGCCGCCCGACATCGCGACGAGATCGCACGGCAGCGTCTGCAGTTTGCCGCCCACCTGGCCGTTCGTGCTGGACGCGACGTCGACCGACGATACGCGCCACTTGCCCGATGCGGCCGCCACGACCGCGCCGCTCATCACCGTCACGCCCTGCCGCTTCGCAGCGGCCGGCAGCGCGCCGTTCGACGACGCACGCGAATCGACGACCGTCACCTTCGCGCCACACGCCTTCAGATCGAGCGCGGTCTGGTACGCGCGGTCGTTGTTCGTGAACACGACCACGTTGCGGCCCGGCAGCACGCCGAAGCGATGCACATAAGTGGACACGGCCGACGCGAGCATCACGCCCGGCAGGTCGTTGTTGCCGAACACGATCGGACGTTCGTGCGCGCCGGTCGCGAGGATCACGCGCTTCGCGCGGACCTTCCACAGCAGCTCGCGCGTGCCCTTGCGCATCGACACCGGCAGGTGATCGGTCAGGCGCTGCGTGATCGTCACGAGATTGTGGTCCTGGTAGCCGAACGCGGTGCTGCGCGACAGGATCATCACGTCGGGCAGCTTGCGCAGCTCGGCCTCGATCTTCTCGACCCACTGCAGCGCGGGCTTCGCGTCGATCTCGGCGCGGCACGACAGCAGGCTGCCGCCGAGCTCGCGCTGGTCGTCGACGAGGATCACGCGCGCGCCGGCCACGGCCGCCGCATGCGCGGCCGCGAGGCCCGACGGGCCGCCGCCGACGACGAGCACGTCGCAGTGCGCGTAGCATTTGTCGTAGCGATCGGCGTCGAGCACCTCGGGCGCCTTGCCGAGGCCGGCCGCCTCGCGAATCTTCTCTTCGTACTTCGGCCACATCTTGCGCGGCCACATGAAGGTCTTGTAGTAGAAGCCGGCCGGCAGGAAGCGCGAAAACTTCTGGTTGATCGCGTACTTGTCGTTCTCGAGCGTCGGCTCGGCGTTCACGCTCGTCGCGACGAGCCCCTGGTACAACTCGATTTCGGTCGCGCGCGCGTTCGGCACCGTGTACGGGCCCGATTCGAGCTGCACGACGGCATTCGGTTCCGCGACGTCCGCGGTCACGATCCCGCGCGGACGGTGGTACTTGAAGCTGCGCGCGACGAAATGCACGCCGTTCGCGAGCAGCGCGGACGCGAGCGTGTCGCCCTGGAAGCCCTGGTACGTGCGGCCGTTGAACGTGAACGTCAACGGAATCGCGCGATTGATGCGGCCACCGGTGCCGAGACGGTCTTTCTGGCTCATTTGCTCGTGCCCTCTTCGTGTGCGTTGCCGGCGGCTGCGCCGCTGATGGCAGCCCCGCCGAACGTTTCGTATCCCTTGATATCGTAGGTCACCGTGTCGCGCGTGGCCTTGAACCAGCGACGGCAGCCCTGCGTGTGCAGCCATTGCTCCTTGTGCAGCCCGCGCTTGTTCTCGCGCATGAACACGTACTCGCCCCATTCGCGGTCGGTCATGTTCTCGTTGTTGACGGGGCGCACGATGTCGGCTTCGCCGCCGCACGAGAATTCGGATTCGGCGCGCGGCCCGCACCACGGACATTCGATCAGCAACATGTTTCTTTCTCCAATGGTGGGTTCAGTGCGCAACGGCGGCAGCGCCGTGCTCGTCGATCAGGTGGCCCGTGTAGAAGCGGTCGAGCGCGAACGGCGCGTTCAGCGGATGCGGTTCGTCGCGCGCGATCGTGTGCGCGAACACCCAGCCCGAGCCGGGCGTCGCCTTGAAGCCGCCGGTACCCCAGCCGCAGTTGAAATAAAGGCCCTTCACGTCGGTCTTGCTGATGATCGGGCACGCGTCCGGCGACACGTCGACGATGCCGCCCCACTGGCGGTTCATCCGCACCCGCGAGAACACCGGGAACATCTCGACGATCGCCTGCAGCGTGCCTTCGATGATGTGGAAGCTGCCGCGCTGGCCGAAGCCCGTGTACTGGTCGATGCCCGCGCCGATCACGAGGTCGCCCTTGTCGGACTGGCTGATATACGCGTGCACCGCGTTCGACATGATCACCGAGTTGACGACCGGCTTGATCGGCTCCGACACCAGCGCCTGCAGCGGGTGGCTTTCGATCGGCAGACGCACGCCGGCCATGTCGGCGAGCGTCGTCGTGTTGCCGGCCGCGACCACCGCAACCTTCTTCGCCTTGATGAAGCCCTTCACCGTATCGACGCCGACCACTGCGCCGCCTTCGCGGCGAATGCCCGTCACCTGGCAGTTCTGGATGATGTCGACGCCGGCGCGGTCCGCGCCGCGCGCGAAGCCCCAGGCCACCGCGTCGTGACGCGCGACGCCCGCACGGCGCTGGATCGATGCGCCGAGCACCGGGTAGCGGCTGTTCAGGTTGATCGTCGGCTCGATTTCCTTGATCTGCGCGGGCGTCAGGAATTCGGCATCGACGCCGTTCAGCCGGTTCGCGTTCACGCGGCGCTCGGTGTCGCGCACGTCCTGCAGCGTGTGCGCGAGGTTCATCACGCCGCGCTGGCTGAACATCACGTTGTAGTTCAGGTCCTGCGACAACCCTTCCCACAGCTTCATCGCCTTCTCGTACAGCGCGGCCGATTCGTCCCACAAATAGTTCGAGCGCACGATCGTCGTGTTGCGCGCGGTGTTGCCGCCGCCGATCCAGCCCTTCTCGAGAATCGCGACGTTCGTGATCCCGTGTTCCTTCGCGAGGTAGTACGCGGTCGCGAGGCCGTGGCCGCCGCCGCCGACGATCACGACGTCGTATTCCTTCTTCGGTTCCGGGCTCTTCCACTGCTTTTCCCAGTTCTCGTGATACGAGAGGCCGTTGCGGAACAGGCTGAATATCGAGTAGCGGCTCATGATGATTGACCCTTCGTTAGCATTCGATGACGTTCACGGCGAGACCGCCGCGCGACGTTTCCTTGTATTTCGTCTTCATGTCGGCACCCGTCTCGCGCATCGTCTTGATCACGGAATCGAGCGACACGTAGTGCTGGCCGTTGCCCTTGAGCGCCATGCGCGACGCATTCAGCGCCTTGATCGCGCCCATCGCGTTGCGCTCGATGCACGGGATCTGCACGAGCCCGCCGACCGGATCGCAGGTCATGCCCAGGTTGTGCTCCATGCCGATCTCGGCGGCGTTCTCGACCTGGTCGGGCGTACCGCCCATCACGGCGGCAAGCGCGGCCGCAGCCATCGAGCACGCGACGCCCACTTCGCCCTGGCAACCGACTTCCGCGCCGGAGATCGACGCGGTTTCCTTGTAGATGATCCCGATCGCCGCGGCCGTCAGCAGGAATTCGACGATGCCGGCTTCGTTCGAACCCGGCACGAACTTCACGTAGTAGTGCAGCACCGCGGGAATCACGCCGGCCGCGCCATTGGTCGGCGCGGTGACGACGCGCCCGCCCGCCGCGTTTTCCTCGTTGACGGCCATCGCGTACAGGTTGACCCAGTCGAGCATCGACAGCGGATCGCGCAGCGACTCTTCCGAGCGCGCGCGCAGGTTGCCGTTCAGCTCTGCCGCGCGGCGCTTCACGCGCATCGGGCCCGGCAGGTCGCCCTCGACCTTGCAGCCGCGCTCGACGCATGCGGCCATCGTGCGCCAGATCGCGAGCAGCCCGGCGCGCACTTCGTCGGCTGGGCGCAGCGCGCATTCGTTGCGCAGCATCAGTTCGGCGATCGACAGCCCGTGTTCGCGGCACTGGCGCATCAGGTCGTCGCCGGTGCGGAACGGATAGGGCACCTCAACCGCCGCGCGCACGCCGTTCACGCGATCGCCGTCGCGATTCACGACGAAGCCGCCGCCAATCGAGTAATACTCTTTCTCGACCAGCAACTGGCCATGCTCGTCGAATGCCTGGAAGCGCATCCCGTTCGGGTGCACGATGCTCGTGCCGCTCATCAGCTTGCGAAAGAAACCGATGTGCTCCTTTTCCTCGAAGCGGACCGTCTGCTTGCCGAGCAGCGACAGCGACTTCTCCGCGCGGATCGCGGCGAGCCGCGGCTCGATCAGGTCGGGATCGATCGTGTCGGGCAGGTGGCCCTCGAGGCCGAGCAGCACGGCCTTGTCGGTGCCGTGGCCCTTGCCGGTCGCGCCGAGCGAGCCGTACAGCTCGACCCGCACGCGGCGCACGAAGCCGAGCAGGTTCGCGTCCTCGACGTGCGACGCGAAGCGGCACGCGGCGATCATCGGGCCGACCGTATGCGAGCTGGACGGGCCGATGCCGATCTTGAACAGGTCGAACGCGCTGACGTTCATCTGGCTTCCTCTGGATTGGCGTACGTGAAATGTCGTTGGGCATCAGTACATCAAAGCGTAAAATCGGCTGATAGAACAAAAACGGCATCGGCGTGGGATACCGCCGCCAAGCGCCGCGCCAGCCGCCCCGAAAGTGCGTTTTGGCGATGGTTCTCGACGAAAAAACACAAGTCCGGCCGGAGCCGATCGGCGACGCCGGCCCGATCCGCGCCGCCCCGCAGCCGTAGCTGCAAACAGAGTGAAACCGCCCGCCCGGCGTGACGAGATTTGCCGCGATGACACCCGACGTACCTGCTTCCCCCTCGCCGAGCCCGCGCCGCAGCGCATCCGCTTCGGCATCGTGCTGCTGCCGAACTTCACGCTGACGGCCTTCTCGGGCTTCGTCGACATGCTGCGGCTGTCGGCCGACGACGGCGACTACAGCAAGCCCGTGCGCTGCGCGTGGAGCGTGATCGGCGAGACCCTCGCGCCGGTGCGCGCGAGTTGCGGGATCCAGATCACGCCGTGGGAAACCTTCGACGCAGCCGAGCCGTTCGACTACGTGGTGGTGGTCGGCGGGCTGCTGCATTCGGGGCCGCAGGCCGGCCGCGAAACGCTCGACTTCGTCCACCGCGCGGCGGTCGGCGGCGCGACGGTCGTCGGAATCTGCACGGGCGTGTTTACGCTGATGCGCGCGGGCGTGCTCGACGGCTACCGCACCTGCGTGAGCTGGTTCCACTACTGGGATTTCATCGAACGCTTCCCGGCCGCCGATCCCGACCTGCTGATCGCGGACCGGCTGTTCGTGATCGACCGGCGCCGGATCACGTGTTCGGGCGGCCGCGCGTCGATCGACGTCGCCGCCGCGATCCTGCTGCGCCATTTCGACCACGCGACCGTGCAGAAGGCGCTGCGCATCCTGCTCGTCGGCGAGATGCAGAAAGGCAATGCGCCGCAGCCGCATCCGCCGGGGCTCGAACCGGCGACGCATCCGAAGGTCAAGCGCGCGATTCTCCTGATGGAACAGCATGTCGGGCGCGCGCTGCCGCTCGAGGAACTCGCGTGCAAGCTCGACCTGTCGACGCGGCAGCTCGAACGGCTGTTCAAGGCCGAGACGGGCAAGAGCCCGCAGGCGTTCGCGAAGCAGGTGCGGCTGCGCACGGCCGCTTGGCTGCTGACGAGTTCGGACCGGACGGTCGCCGATATCGCGTCGAGCTGCGGGTTCGCCGATGCGTCGCACCTCGGGCGCGAATTCCGCAAGCAGTTCGGCGTGCCGCCGGCGGCGTATCGCGAGCGCGGCGGCGAAGCGGCGGAAGCCGGCGCAGCGATGGCGGCCGACCCCGTCGAGGACATCGCCGACTGACGGCCACGGGCACCCGCCCCTTCCTGACCGACCGTAGAACATCACGCAATCGCACCGGTTTCGACTCTTTTGGAACCGGTTTCAGTCGATTTGGCCGATGTTGCATGTCGTAGATCGAGGGTTATTCCGGATGCTTCGCTTCGCTCAAATTTGTATGATGACCACATCACCTTACAAACCTGAGCACCATGTTCGAGAAAATTCCCGCCCGCGCGATGAGCGATCACGTCGCGCAGCAACTGCTCAAGCAGATCGAAGTCGGCAGTTTCTCGGCCACCGGCAAGCTGCCGACCGAAGCCGTGCTCGCGCAGGAATTCGGCGTGAGCCGCACCGTGATCCGCGAGGCGATCTCGCGGCTGAAGAACGAAGGCGTGGTCGAGCCGCGCCAGGGCAGCGGCGTGTACGTGAACCAGCACGGCGCGATCCGGCCGCTGCGGATCGACTATGCGGAAGCCGTCGAGGCGAGCTCGCTGCCGCACCTGCTCGCGGTGCGCCGCGCGATCGAGGCTGAAGTCGCGGCCGAAGCCGCGCTGCACCACTCCGACGACGACATGGCCGACATCGACGACGCGCTGCGCAAGATCGACGATGCAGTCGCAGAAGGGCGCGACGGCGTCGCGGAAGACGTCGCATTCCACCGCACGATCGCGTCCGTCACCGGCAACCCGTATTTCCTGAAGACGCTGCAGTTCCTGAACCAGTACCTCGAAGCCGGCGTGAAAGTCACGCGCAGCAACGAAGCAACGCGCGAGGATTTCTCGCGCCAGGTGCGCGAGGAACACGCGGCGATCGCCGACGCGATCCGCGCGCGCGACCCGATGGCGGCGCGCAACGCGGCGCGCACGCACATGTACAACGCCGCCCGCCGTCTCGCGGAAGCCGGCATCTGCTGAAGCCGGCGGCGCCTGCCGAGCCAGGCGCCGCCGTTGTCCCGAACCTCTTCCGAATCGATCAAGGTTGACCATGTCACGAAATGTTGGAGTCATCGGCCTCGGCGCGATGGGCCTCGGCGTCGCCCGCTCGCTGCTGCGCGCGGGCTTGCGCGTGCACGCGTGCGACGTGCGCGACGCCGTGCTGCAGGCGTTCGCTGCCGAAGGCGGCATTGCCTGCGCGACGCCGGCCGAACTCGGCGCGCAGTGCGACGTCGTCGTCACGCTCGTCGTCAATGCCGCGCAGACGGAAACGGTGCTGTTCGGCGAGCACGGAGCGGTTGCGGGGATGAAGCCGGGCGGCGTCGTGATCGCGAGCGCGACCGTCGCGCCCGAATTCGCGGTCGCGCTCGGCGCACGCATCGAGGCCGCCGGCCTGCAGATGCTCGATGCGCCCGTGTCGGGCGGCGCCGCGCGCGCGGCATCGGGCGAGATGACGATGATGACGTCCGGCCCGGCCGCCGCGTACGCGGGCTGCGAGGACGTGCTCGCGGCGATCGCCGGCAAGGTCTATCGCCTCGGCGACGCGCACGGCATCGGCTCGAAGGTGAAGATCATCAACCAGTTGCTGGCCGGCGTGCACATCGCGGCGGCCGCGGAGGCAATGGCGCTGGGCCTGCGCGAAGGCGTCGATGCCGACGCGCTGTACGACGTGATCACGCACAGCGCCGGCAATTCGTGGATGTTCGAGAACCGCGTGCCGCACATCCTGAACGGCGACTACACGCCGCTGTCGGCCGTCGACATCTTCGTGAAGGATCTCGGCCTCGTGCTCGATACCGCGCGCCGCAGCAAGTTCCCGCTGCCGCTGTCGGCCACCGCGCACCAGATGTTCATGAGCGCGTCGAGCGCCGGCCACGGCGGCGAGGACGATTCCGCCGTGATCAAGACTTTCCCCGGCATCACGCTGCCGCCGGCCCGCTGATTCGAACGACGTTCCCGCCATGACCGCTTCCGCTTCCCGTCCCCTGCTCGGCTGCATCGCCGACGATTTCACCGGCGCGACCGATCTCGCGAACATGCTCGTCAAGAGCGGCATGCGCACCGTGCAGACGATCGGCGTGCCCGCCGGCGGCGCCGCAGTCGACGCCGACGCGATCGTCGTCGCGCTGAAGTCGCGCACGATCCCGGCGGCCGATGCCGTCGCTCAATCGCTCGCCGCATACGAGTGGCTGCGCGCGCAAGGCTGCCGGCAATTTTTCTTCAAGTACTGCTCGACCTTCGATTCGACCGACGCGGGCAACATCGGGCCCGTCGCCGACGCGCTGCTCGATGCGGCCGGCGGCGGCTTCACGATCGCGTGCCCGGCATTCCCGGAGAACGGCCGCACGATCTATCGCGGCCACCTGTTCGTCGGCGACGTGCTGCTGAACGAATCGGGCATGGAAAACCATCCGCTCACGCCGATGAAGGACGCGAACCTGGTGCGCGTGCTGCAGCGGCAGACGAAGTCGCCGGTCGGCCTGATCCGCTACGACACGATCGCGCTGGGCGCGGCCGCGGTGCGTGCGCGGATCGACCAGCTGCGCGCGGAAGGCGCACGCTTCGCGATCGCCGACGCGCTGTCCGACCGCGATCTCTTCGTGCTCGGCGAAGCCTGCGCGGGCCTGCCGCTCGTCACCGGCGGCTCTGGCATCGCACTCGGCCTGCCCGCGAATTTCCGCCGCGCGGAGCAACTGCCCGAACGCGACAACGCGGCGTCGCTGCCGCGCATCGACGGGCTGTCGGCCGTGCTCGCCGGCAGCGCGTCGAAAGCAACCAACGCGCAGGTCGCCGCATGGCGCGCCACGCGGCCGAGCTTCCGCATCGATCCCCTCGCGGCGTCGCGCGGCGAGCCCGTCGTCGCTGAAGCGCTCGCCTTCGCGCGCTCGCACCTGCCGCAGCCGGTGCTGATCTACGCGACTGCGACGCCCGACGAAGTGAAGGCCGTTCAGCAAGCACTCGGCGTCGAGGCAGCGGGCCATCTCGTCGAAAGCACGCTCGCGGCGATCGCGAAGGGTCTGCGCGAACTCGGCGTGCGCAAGTTCGTCGTCGCCGGCGGCGAGACGTCCGGCGCGGTCGTGCAGGCGCTCGACGTGAAGTCGCTGCAGATCGGCGCGCAGATCGATCCGGGCGTGCCCGCCACGGCCACCATCGACGCGCAACCGCTCGGCCTCGCGCTGAAATCCGGCAACTTCGGCGCGACGGACTTTTTCGACAAGGCGCTGCGCGCGCTGGACGGAGCCGCATGATGAGCGACGAAGCGAAACTGCGCGAAGAGATCTGCATCGTCGGCGCGAGCCTGTACGCACGCGGCCACGCTGTCGGCAGCGCCGGCAACATCAGCGCGCGCCTGCCCGACGGCTGGCTGATCACGCCGACCGACGCGTGCCTCGGCCGGCTCGACCCGAACGACATCGCGAAAGTCGGCCTCGACGGCCAGCCCGTATCGGGCGGCAAGCCGTCGAAAACGCTCGCGCTGCATCGCGGCATCTACGCGCGCAACGCCGAAGCGAACGGCGTCGTCCATACGCATTCGACGCACCTCGTCGCGTTGACGCTCGCGGGCGTGTGGTGCGACACCGACGTGCTGCCGCCGATCACGCCGTACTACGTGATGAAGGTCGGCCATATTCCGCTGATCCGTTACCGCCGCCCCGGCGACCCGGCCGTCGCGGCCGAAGTCGCGGCGCTCGCCGACCGGGTGCGCGGCGTGCTGCTCGACCGCCTCGGCCCCGTGATGTGGGGGCCATCGGTGTCGCACGCATCGTATGCGCTCGAGGAGCTCGAGGAGACCGCACGGCTGTGGCTGATGACGAACCCGAAGCCCGAGCCGCTTTCCGACGCGGCGCTCGACGAACTGCGCCAGACCTTCGGCGCGCGCTGGTAACGCGGCGCGCACCCCGTACCGATTCCCATGCCCGCCGTGTGCGCGGGCCCTTCCGTCAGCACACACATACGATCCGGCAGCCTACGCGCCGCCGGCACACGACATCCTTGGAGACACGACGATGACTGCTCTCGACGCGGCCGCAGGCCGCTCGCCCGCCGCGCCCGCCCATTCGGCCGAACTCGACCGCACCTACAAGAAAGTGTTCTGGCGCATCGTGCCGTTCCTGATGCTCTGCTACGTGGTCGCGTATCTCGACCGCGTGAACGTCGGCTTCGCGAAGCTGCAGATGTCGCAGGATCTTGCGTTCAGCGAAACCGTGTTCGGCCTCGGCGCGGGCATCTTCTTCCTCGGCTACTTTCTGTTCGAACTGCCAAGCAACCTGCTGATGCACCGTCTCGGCGCGCGCATCTGGATTGCGCGGATCATGATCACGTGGGGCCTGCTGTCCGCGTTGTTCGCGTTCGTGAAGACGCCGACGCAGTTCTACGTGCTGCGCTTCCTGCTCGGCCTCGCGGAAGCCGGCTTCTATCCCGGCGTGATCCTGTACCTCACGTACTGGTTCCCGTCGCACCGCCGCGCGAAGATCATCGCGGTGTTCATGTCCGCGATCCCCGTGTCGGGCATCTTCGGCAATCCGCTGTCGGGCTGGATCATGGAGCGCTTCCACGGCGGCTCGGGCTTCCACGGCTGGCAGTGGATGTTCATGATCGAAGCCGTGCCGGCCGTGCTCGTCGGCATCGCGACGATCCTGTATCTCGACAACAGCATCCGCGGCGCGAAGTGGCTCGACGAGCGCGAGAAGCAGCTCCTCGAAGACGAAATCGCCGCGCAGCCGCAGGAACAGCAGAAGCACGGCCATTCGCTGAAGGCCGTGTTCTCGGACCCGCGCATGTGGTGGATGTCGCTGATCTACTTCGCGTTCGTCACGGGCCAGTACGGCCTCACGTTCTGGATGCCGACGCTCGTGAAATCAACCGGCATCACCGATACGCTCCAGATCGGCCTGCTGTCCGCGATCCCGTTCGTCGTCGCGATCGTCGTGATGAACCTGTTCGGCCACAGCGCGGACAAGCGCCGCGAACGCCGCTGGCACCTGATCGTGCCGGCGCTGATGGGCGCGGCCGGGTTTGCGGTCGCCGCGTCGTACTCGCACAATACGGTGGTGTCGATCGTGTTCCTGTCGCTCGCGGCAGGCGGCGTGCTGACCTGCGCACCGTTGTTCTGGTCGCTGCCGACCGCGTTCCTCGCGGGCTCCGCGGCCGCTGCCGGGATCGCGATCATCAACTCGGTCGGCAACCTCGCCGGGTTTGCGAGCCCTTACGTGATCGGCTACCTGAAGGACGTCACGCACAGCACGTCGTCCGGCATGTATGTGCTGGCTGCCATGCTCGTGATCGGCGCGATCGCCGTGTGGCTCACGCCCGCGAAACTCGTGAACCGCTGATCCGCTGAATTGCCATTCGACGCGGGGCGACGTATGCCCCGCCCCATTCGTTCACAGGACCCGCTGCCATGCCACGCTTCGCCGCCAACCTCTCGATGATGTACAACGAGCACGCGTTTCTCGAACGCTTCGCCGCTGCCGCCTACGACGGCTTCAAGGCCGTCGAGTACCTGTTCCCGTACGACTTCGCCGCCGAGGACATCCGTGCTCGCCTCGACTCGCACAACCTCGAACAGGCGCTGTTCAACGCGCCGCCGGGCGACTGGGCCGCGGGCGAACGCGGCATCGCGTCGCTGCCGGGCCGCGAGGACGAGTTCCGGCGCGGCATCGACCAGGCGCTCGACTATGCGCGCGTGCTCGGCAACAAGAAGCTGCACGTGATGGCCGGCATGGTCGCGCCGGGCGCCGACCGCACGCGCCATCGCGACACCTACCTGTCGAACCTGCGGCATGCGGCGCAGGCCGCCGCCGCGCGCGGCGTCACGATCCTGATCGAGCCGATCAACCAGCGCGACATGCCCGGCTATTTCCTGAGCCGCCAGGACGACGCGCAGGCGATCTGCGCGGAAGTCGGCGCGCCGAACCTGAAGGTGCAGTTCGACTGCTACCACTGCCAGATCGTCGAAGGCGATCTCGCGATGAAGCTCAAGCGCGACTTCGCGGGCATCGGCCACATCCAGATCGCGGGCGTGCCCGAGCGCCACGAGCCGGATCTCGGCGAACTCAACTACCCGTATCTGTTCGAGTTGATCGACGCGCTCGGCTACGACGGCTGGATCGGCTGCGAATACCGCCCGAAGGCCGGCACATCGGCCGGCCTCGGCTGGCTCAAGCCTTACCTGTAATTCAAGCGTTCCCAAGAGGGCAAACGAACATGAAAGTACTGATCACCGGCGGCGCCGGCTTTCTCGGCCAGCGCCTCGCGCGCAAGCTGCTCGAACGCGGCGAACTGACCGGCCCCGACGGCCGGATCGGGAAGATCGACGAGCTGGTGCTGCTCGACGTCGTCAAGGGCAGCGATTTCGGCGATGCGCGCGTGACGTCGATCGTCGGCGACATCGCGGACCGCGCGGTGCTCGAAAGCGCGATCGACACGCAGACGGGTGCGATCTTCCACCTTGCGGCGATCGTCAGCGGGCAGGCCGAAGCCGATTTCGATCTCGGCATGCGGATCAACCTCGACGCATCGCGCACGCTGCTCGAAGTGTGCCGCGCGCGCGGCCACCAGCCGCGCGTCGTGTTCACGAGCTCCGTCGCGGTCTACGGCGGCGCGCTGCCCGACATCGTGCAGGACGACACCGCGCTGAACCCGCAATCGTCGTACGGCGCCGAGAAGGCGATCGCCGAACTGCTGCTGTGCGACTACGCGCGCCGCGGCTTCGTCGACGGCCGCGTGCTGCGGCTGCCGACGATCAGCGTGCGGCCCGGCCGCCCGAACGCGGCTGCGTCGTCGTTCGCGAGCGGCATCATCCGCGAGCCGCTGAACGGCGAGGAAAGCGTGTGCCCGGTGCCGGGTTCGACGCGGCTGTGGCTGCTGTCGCCGCGCGGCGCGATCGAGGCGCTCGTCGCGGGCTGCGAGATCGACAGCGCGAAGCTCGGCAACAAGCGCGTGATCAACCTGCCCGGCCTGTCGGTGTCGGTCGACGAGATGATCGAAGCGCTGCGCGAAGTCGCGGGCGACGACGTCGTGAAGCTGATCCGCCATGCGCCCGACGAGCGGGTCGAGAAGATCGTCGGCAGCTGGCCGGGCCGCTGGGACACGGCGCGCGCGGAAGCACTCGGGCTGAAGGGCGACACGTCGTTCGCGGACGTGATCCGCAGCCATATCGCCGACGAACGGCGCTGATTCACGCACCGCGTCGCGTCGTCCGATACGTGCTCGCCCGGGCACGCACACATCGTCGTCGGGCCGCGTCAGCGCGGCCTGGCGGATTCCCCGATGCTCGGCGACGCGCGCTTCGTGCCGCCCTGCCGGTTCGCCGAACCGGCCGTCCACTGCCATGCCAGCAAGCCCGGCAGATAGAACAGCAGATCGCGCACGCGGCGGGCGCCGGCCAGCGCGAGACAGGTCGGCGCGTCGAACCCGAGCAGCCCGCCGATCAGCACGAACCCGCCCTCCTGCACGCCCAAACCACCCGGCATCACGAACGCGATGCTGCTCACGAGCTGGATCAATGCCTCGATCGCGAGCGCCTGCGCAAAGGTCGGATCGGCGCCGAGGAAGTAAAGCGCGAGCCAGATTTCCAGCGCATAGCCCGCAAACTGCAGCGTCTGCCATATCCCCAGATAGCGCACGACGATGCCGGTCTTTCTCCAGATCATCCGGATCGACTGATCGGTGCGTGCCGATTCGCCGACCAGCGCAACCACCTTGCCGCTCGTGATCCGGTCGACCGCGCGCATCGCGCGCTCGAACGGCCGCGCATGCTGCACCAGCGCGAACAGCAGCAGCACCGGCACCAGCGCGGCCATGCCGATGGCGAGGTGCGCGGCCACCTGCGCAGCGTCGGACGATACGTGTTCGAGCACGTAGCCGATCGCGATCAGCGCGAACACCAGCTGGCTGATCAGCGTGAGCTGCATGTCGGCGACGAGGCTGGCCACGATGGTCGCCGGCCGCACGCCCGCCTGCCGCAGCAGCCCGAACGACACGATCTCGCCGCCGATCCGCGCGACCGGCAACAGGCCGTTGATCGATTCGCGGATCCACACGAGCTTCAGCATCGTCGCGAACGACGGGCGGCGCGGGCCGCGGATCAGCATCCGCCAGTCCCACGCATTCGCGAGCATCGGCAGGACGTGGGCCAGCGCGGCGACGAGCAGCCCGGCGCCGGCGATCCGCAACCGGTGCAGGATCTCCAGCGGATGCTCGCGCCAGATCAGCCACACGGCGAGCGCCAGCCCGGCCAGCGCCGCCGCGCGTCCTGCATGTCGCAGCCGTGCGTCGTGACGCGCGGACACGCGTTCCGCGTCGGCGTTGGCGGTGTTCGTCTCCGTCGTCATGATTCACCCGCCGGCGACAGCAAGCCTTCCCGGTCGACGCGAAAGCGCGTGCCGCGCCAGACGACGTGCGACGAGAAGAAGCTCGCCACGAAGACCATGAACTGCAGCAGATCGACGAACGGCAGCCAGAGGGCGCCGCGCAGGCCGGCGCCGGTCGCACGGCTCGTTTTCAGCATCAGCAGCGCCCGCGCGGCGAGCGCCGCGACCGTCAGCCAGCAGGCGGCCGGCGTACCGCCGGAAAACAGCACGGCCAGCAGCGCGAGCGGCACCGGGTGCATCAGCACCGACCCGGCATGACCGAACCGGTCCGCCGCGCGAATCGTGCAACTCCAGCGCAATTCGTGCGCATACAGCTTGGCGAACGTCTCTTCCACACAGGCATGCCCGACGACGAACGGCGGGATGACGACCTGTGCACCCGCCTGCCGCACCGCTTCGCCGAGCGCGTGATCCTCGGCCAGGTGATGCGCGAAACGCGCAAGCCCGCCGATGCGTTCGAGCGTCGCGCGCGTGATCGCAATCGTCTGTCCAAAGCATGGCCGTGCACGCCCGATGAAAAGCCCGGTAATCACGCCGGGCAGGAAATGGTAATTCGTCATCGCGACGGCGACGCCAGGCCAGAAGCCCGGCGACGCGACACCGCGATACACGCTCGTCACGATACCGACTTCCGGCTGCTGTAGCGCGCCGACGACCGCACGCAGATAATCGCGCTCGACCAGCACGTCGCTGTCGGCAAGACAAAGCACCGAATGCTCCGCATGTTCGAGCATGTTGACGAGATTCGCGACCTTGCGGTTCGGCCCGTACAGCCGCGCATCGGCGACGACCTTGATGTTCGCGTCCGGATAGCGCTCCCGCAGCGTCTCGACGGCCGCGAGCGCCGCGTCGCCCGCATCGTGCACGCCGAACAGATGCTGAACCGGCCCCGGATAATCCTGCACGAAGTAGCTTTCGAGATGCTGTACGAGATGCCATTCGTCGCCGTGCAGCGGCTTCGCGACGGTAACGCCCGGATAATCGCGCGGCACCGCCGCCGCCCGGGAAAAGAACCTGCCGACCAGCACGCTGGCCGTGACCGTGTAGCCAATGCCCAGCAACGCGCCCAGCCCGCAGACGATCGACAGTGCCCCGGCCAGCGCGTGCAGCACATGCAGCAAAACCATGCTTCTCCCCAGTGGTGACCCGTACGACCGCAACCGGCCGCGCACGCGGGATCACCCGAGCGCGCTGCCGTATCGATTCCCGTTTAGCCGGACATGAAGGACGACCAACCGACGGTACGCGCAATCAGATGACACAACTACCGTGCGGCGATCGATTCCGGTCACGCGCACGTATCCGCACGCGACTGCGGCCCTGAACGCCGCATCGGCAAGCTTGCGGGCCGTAAGGATCGCGGTCGCGACCGCGACGACGGTCCACACGCGAAATGTCATCGTCGTGAAAAACGCCTCGGGTACGCGCAATGCAAGCAGCGAAACCAGCACGAAACACTGAACGAACATGCCGGCGAGCGCGGCGATCAGCAGGTGGGCGCGCCATCGCTCGATCGTCGAGGGTGCCATGAAGAATGAACCTCCCGTGCGGGCGACCCCGATCGATCTGAAATCAAACTGAAGGGTCGCGGATTCGTGGGTCGCTGCGTTCGGTCCGTGCCGGACGCCGCAAACCCGGGGTCGGGGTCAGGGGGAGAAATGTCGAGGCCGATAGTAGCGGGAATGCCGGCCGCAAACCTTAAGCGTTCTTCAGAATCGGGCGATGTTTGAGATCGCTCAATTACAATCGGTTGCCTGGCACGCACAGTCGGGCTCGTACAATCGCAACACCTGCACGCGAATCGACCATGCGACTCCTCCTTGTTGAAGACGACGACCTGATCGGCAGCGGCCTCGAAATCAGCCTGAGCCAGGCCGGCTATCACGTCGACTGGCTGCGCGACGGCCACGCAGCCGCCGCGGCGCTCGCGACGACGCGCTTCGCGCTCGTCGTGCTCGATCTCGGCCTGCCCGGCAAATCGGGAACGGAACTG
Source organism: Burkholderia sp. JP2-270 (assembly GCF_003233675.1). Taxonomy (NCBI): domain Bacteria; kingdom Pseudomonadati; phylum Pseudomonadota; class Betaproteobacteria; order Burkholderiales; family Burkholderiaceae; genus Burkholderia; species Burkholderia sp. JP2-270. Next base: position 1,254,946 of record NZ_CP029825.1, read on the forward strand.
CTGCGTGCGTTGCGCGATGCGGGCGATACGGTGCCGGTACTGGTGCTGACCGCGCGCGGCACCGTGGCCGACCGCGTGCGCGGCCTCGACGACGGCGCCGACGACTATCTCGCGAAGCCGTTCGAGCTGTCCGAGGTGCTCGCCCGCTGTCGCGCGCTCGTACGACGCTCGCAGGGCCGCGCCGGCGACGAGATCGTATGGCGCGACATCACGATCGACCTGACCACTCACACGGTGACACGCGATGCATCGCGCATCGCGCTCACCGCACGCGAATGGGCGATCCTGGTTCAGCTCGTCAGCCACCCGGGCAGCCCCCAGTCGCGAGCGCGTCTCGAGGACGGCCTGTACGGCTGGCAGGAAGGCATCGAAAGCAATGCGATCGAGGTCCATATCTCGAACCTGCGCAAGAAGCTCGGCGCGGAATTGATCCGCACCGTCCGGGGCATCGGCTACGTCGTCGACGCGCCATGATCTCGCGGTCGATACGACGCCGCGTGTCGGCGATGGCGTTCGGCTGCGTGACCGTCGTCTGGATCGTCGCCGTGTTCGGCAGCTTCCGGCACGCCACACGCGAGATCGGCGAATGGGAAGACGCGCGCCTCGTCGAATATGCGTCGCTGCTCGTCGGTCTGTCGCCGGCCGACCTCGCCCGCCTCGCCCGCTTTCCGCCCGACGCGCGCGTCGAACTGGCGCACGGCGATTCGGGACCGGGCCCCGACAACGACGGCGATCGCCTGCCGCGCGACATGCTGTTCGAGGTGCGCGACGCGCAGGGCAGCGTCGTCGCATCGAACCTGCCGGCCGACGCCGCCGGCCTGCCCGATGCACGCGAACCGCGCGGTGCCCCTCGGACGATCGTCATCGGCGACACGCAATGGCGCACGCACACGCTGCGCGACAACGCGTCGGGGCGATGGATACGCGTGATGGAAACGCTCAACACGCGCAGCGACCTGGCGACTGGCATCGCACGCGGCATCGTCCTGCCGCTTATCGTCGCGCTCCCGGTGCTGGCGCTCCTCCTCTGGTATCTGATCGGACGCAGTCTCGCGCCGTTGAAGACGCTGTCGACGCTGATCGGCGCGCGCGATGCGCGATCGCTCGAACCGCTCGGCATCGCCACCGTGCCGGAGGAAGTGCGCACGCTGGTCGACGCGATCGACCGCCTGCTGGCGAGGCTGCGGCAATCGATCGTGCGCGAGCGCGCGTTCACGTCCGACGCGGCGCACGAGCTCAAGACGCCGCTGGCCGCGATCAAGGTTCAGGCCCAGGTCGCGATCGCGACCGACGATCCTGCGCGCAAGCAGCTGGCGATGCAGCGCGTCGTGCAAGGCGTCGACCGCAGCGCGCGTCTCGCCGAACAGTTGCTGCTGCTCGCGCGGCTCGACGAATACGAACGCATTCCGACGCGCGCCGTCGTCGTCCGCGAACTCGTCGACGCCGCCGTCGATCGCCATCTCGCGAAGGCGTCGGACAAGGCCATCGACATCGTGACCGGCGACGTGTCAGGACGCGCGATCGAGGCAGATCCGATCCTGATCGGCATCCTGCTCGACAATCTCGTCGACAACGCGATCAAGTACGGCCGCCGCGGTGGCCGCGTCGAGCTCGGCGTGCACGACGACGGCGCCATGCAACGCATCGTCGTGCGCGACGACGGGCCAGGCGTCGCTCCCGGCGAGCACGAACGGCTCGGCGATCGCTTCTATCGCGGCAGCGGCACGCAATCGCCCGGCAGCGGGCTCGGGCTGTCGATCGTCACGCGCATCGCGCAATACTTCGGCGGCACCGTGCAGTTCGAGCCTGGCATCGGCAACCAAGGCCTCGGCGTCGTGGTCGCGCTGCCGTCGGCGAACGCGGCCGGATCGATGCCGCACAGTGCGCCGGCCGACGAACACGACGAGCGGTCGCGTGCGATGCCGGGTGCTTAACGTTTCGTTAAGGATTCGCCCGTAGAATTCGCCGATATACACGATTCCCGCCATTCGTCAGGAGTTTTCATGCCCATGCCCGCCCGATATGACTCAGTTGCCCGCTTTCTTCACTGGCTGATCGTGACGCTGGTCGTCGCGCAATATGCGATCGGCTGGACGATGCCCGACGTGCATCGCGATACGCAACCGATCGGCCTGATCGCCGCGCACCTGATCGTGGGTACCGCGTTGCTCGCGGCAATGGCTTGCCGCGTGCTGTGGCGCGCGACGCATCGCCCGCCCGCGAGCGACCTGTCGCCCGCGATGCGCGCGATGTCCGGCGTGACGCATTTCGCGCTATACGCACTGCTGATCGCGGTGCCGCTGCTCGGCTGGATCAACGCGTCTTCGCGCGCCTGGGCCGTGACGCTGGTCGGTGTCGTCCCGCTGCCGGCGCTGTCGGCAGTCGGCTCCGGATTCGGTCACGCGATGGGCGACGTGCACGGCATCCTCGCATGGGTACTGTTTGCCGGCATTTGCCTGCACGTGGCAGCCGCGCTGGCGCACCGCTTCGTGCTGCGCGATCAGGTCGTGCAGCGCATGATGCCGTGGTGATAGCCTCCCCCTGTTTCAGCGCGCCATCGCCGGCATGAACCGGATTGTTCCGGTTCTCGATATCGTCTGCATTCCTGCTCATCGTCCGATAAACCTGCCCGCCCACCGGGATCGGTTGGCGAGATGATCGCGACGCCGCGCGAAGCGGCGTGCGATGAGCGGCATGGCAGCCGGCGCCCTTCGGCCACGTCGAGCGGCGCGACGGGCACGCGGATTGCCGTACCGCGAACACGACGGCCAGAAGCCACACGCGTACATATCGACACCTAGTTGCTGGTTTGAGCCGGCATACCGGGGGCCGGCGCATGCATGGCGGCAGCCGCCTGCCGGGCCCGATCCTGCTCGGCGAGCTTCGCTTCCGCGGCCTGGATATCCGCCGGATACTCGCCGTCGTCGCCCTTCGCCGGGTCGTACCCGGCCGCTTCCAGGCGCATCAGCTCGTCGCGCACCTGTGCGCGCGTCAGCGGCGCCGCCGATTGCGCGAATGCCGACTGACCGACGATCATTCCGATCATCGTCAGCACTGCGATATATGTTTTCATCATCAACTCCTTCAATGTTCCGTATCGATCAACCGTTGTGAATGCCGAACCTGAGGATGCAGGCCGGTTTGTCAGCTTCCGAAATAGATCGTGCAGAAGCTCGCGGGGCCGACGCATGCGGCCGGACGTTGGCGCGGCGACATCGCCGCCGGCTTGCCGGCTTCCGATGAAACGGCCGGATCGCTGCCGACCGCCGTGCTGGCCTGATGCTGCGGCATCTGTTCGACCTGCCGCTGGTAGATCGGGCTCACGTCCGGATACGACGTATCGGTCACGAAGCGCAGCCCGTTGTTTTCGGCGTCGATCAGTTGCTGCCTGACCTGCGCGCGCGTGAGCTCCTGTGCCGACGCTTGCGTCGCGACACCCGCGACAGACATCGCCACCACCGTGGCGGCCACCAGCCAATGCGTGTTCATGTTTCACTCCTTCAGAAGTCAACGAGACGATGTGCTACACCCGTATGACGACGGAGGAGGTTCGTTTATTCCCGCGCGTTGCGGCTCGGGCGGCTTGCGTCGGCCGGACATCGAACTGTCATTCTTTCGTCAGCCGGCGTAACCTGACGTAACGCAGCGCTCGTCGCGCTTCGGGCAGACTGACGCCACCTCATACGGATCGCCCATCGATCGACCATGTCCGTCGCTTACGACTATGCAGCCGGCTTGCTCCGCACGCTGTACGACCGCCATATCGACGGCGGCGCGGTGCTCGATACGGCCGCGTTCCCGGACGCCGAGCGTTTCACGCATGCGTGGCCGGCCATCCGCGCGGAAGCGCTCGCGGTAGCCTGCGACATGCCGCGTATCCCGCGCTTCCACGAAATCATGCGCGAGCAGTACGACATCTCGGCCAACGATGCGCGCGACTGGCGGATGTTCATCATGCAGGCGTATGGCCAACCGTTCCCGCGCAACCTGTCGCGCTGCCCGACCGTCGCGTCGATCGTCGCGACGTCGCCGGACGTGCTGTCCGCATCGTTGTCGTTCCTCGCGCCCGGCAAGCACATTCCGCCGCATCGCGGGCCGTTTCGCGGCATCCTGCGCGGCTATCTCGTGCTGTCGATGCCGAAGCGCGCGGACGGCACACCGGCCGCCGTTCTGAAAGTGGATGGCCGCGAATACCGGCTCGACGAAGGCCGCTTCCTGCTGTGGGACGACACGTTCATGCACGAGGCGTGGAACGACAGCGATGAAGTGCGGATCGTGCTGCTGCTCGATATCCGCCGGCGCGGGATGCCGCGTTTGCTCACGTGGCTGTCGAATGCGGTGATCGGCGTCGTGCGGCTCGGGATTCGGGTGCGGGGGCGGTCGATTCCGGTTTAGCGGCACACGGCCCGCGCACGCCGGACCAGCCGCATCCGTGCGACGCCATCCTGACTTTCAGCTTCCATCGGATCGCCTAAACTACAAACCGTCCCTTTCGCGCGGCTCCTGCCAGCCACTGCCATGGCGCATATCTTCTTCGCCGCTTCGATCCAGCGGCACGTCGAAACTCCGGAGCGCGAAATCGATGCACACACGCTCGGCGAAGCATTCGACACCGTTTTCAGCGAGCAGCCGCGACTGCGCGGCTACATCGTCGACGACCAGGGTGCACTGCGCAAGCATCTGTCGGTATTCATCGACGGCCAGCCGGTGCGCGACCGGCAACGCCTGTCCGATGCGCTCGGCGGCTCCAGTCGGGTTTATGTCGTGCAGGCGCTGACGGGCGGATAAAGGGACAGCCCCCAGTCAGGCCACCAGGAGACATCCAACATGAACGATCGCTTGCTCGTCGCCACCCGCAAGGGCCTGTTCGTTCTGCAGCCCGACGGCAACGGGGGCTGGACGCTCGGCGAACCGCATTTCGTCGGCGAACCGGTCAGCATGGCACTCGCCGACCCGCGCGACGGCACGCTGTACGCCGCGCTCAACCTCGGCCATTTCGGCGTGAAGCTGCATCGCAGGCGAGCGGGCGCCACCGACTGGGAAGAATGCGCAGTCCCCGTTTATCCGCCGCAGCCTGCCGACGAACCGCCCGCCAGTTCCAGCGCACCGGCAAGCACGGGCGACACGGACGACGAGCCCCCCGGCCCGCCCCAGCCGCCCTGGACGCTTCAGCAGATCTGGTCGCTCGAAGCCGGCGGCGCCGACGAGCCGGGCGTACTGTGGGCCGGCACGATACCCGGCGGGCTGTTCCGCTCCGACGATCACGGCGACTCGTGGGTGCTCAACCGCCCGCTGTGGGATCGCCCTGAACGCGCCGAGTGGGGCGGCGGCGGATACGACGCGCCGGGCATCCATTCGGTGATGGTCGATCCGCGCGACAGCCGGCACGTGACGGTCGGCATCTCGTGCGGCGGCGTCTGGCAGACCGTCGACGGCGGCGCGACCTGGCGCGTGACCGCCGACGGCATGGAAGCCGACTACATGCCGCCCGAGCGGCGCGGCGAGCCCAACATGCAGGATCCGCACCGCGTCGTGCAGTGCGCGGCCAACCCGGACGTGCTGTGGACGCAGCATCACTGCGCGATCTTCCGCTCGACCGACGGCGCCGAGCACTGGCGGCGGATCGAGGCGCAGCCTTCGAGCTTCGGCTTCGCGGTCGCCGTGCATCCGGACGAACCGGACACGGCGTGGTTCGTGCCGGCCGTGAAGGATGCCTGCCGGATTCCGGTGAACGGCCGGTTCGTCGTCACACGCACGCGCGACGGCGGCCGCAGTTTCGAGAGTCTGTCGAACGGGTTGCCGGCCGCGCCCGCGTACGACCTCGTGTACCGGCACGGGCTCGCGGTGGACGATTCCGGCACGCGCCTCGCGATGGCGTCGACGACCGGCGGGTTATGGACGTCCGGCGACGGCGGTGACAACTGGCAGATGGTGTCGGCGCATTTGCCGCCGGTGTATTGCGTCAGGTTCCGGTGACGGCGTAAGGAGGCAACCGGAGCCCGACACGTCCAGGTTCCCGGTCACTCGCCGGATCGCGCGTCGATATGCTCGTCGGCACGGCGGTCGCCCGGCGCGATCCGCGCAACCGCCGCGCGCGTGTGCGCGATTTCCGCTTCGAGCCAGTCGAGAAACCGCCTGACCTGCGGCTCGCGTTCCCGCCCGGGGCGGCACAGCGCGACGAAGCGTGCGCCGTCGAGCCGCACCGACGGCTCGATCGGCATCAGCGCGCCGCGCTCGACGTGCTCGGCGACCAGCACCGAGCTCAACAACGCGACGCCCTGCCCGAGCAATACGGCCTGCAACGCGTACTGCTCGTCGTCGTAATGACGGAACACCGCGCGTTCGAGCCACGCGTCGCGATCGGCCGCGCGACACCACGACGCCCAGTCGATCGACACCGGCAGCGGCGTATCCCACACGGTCTCGATCAAATCGAGACGCTCGTCCGAACGATGCGCATCGAACCCGGCAGCCGCGTACGCGCCGAAATACTCGTCGATCAGCGCAATCTCGTGCAGCGCCGGGAACGTGCGCGACGTCGCGCGAATCGCGAGATCGATCCGCGCGTCGCGTTCGAGATCGGCGAGCGCGTTGCCGGTTTCAACCTTGATGTTCAATTGCGGATCGACGCGGCGGAACCGGCCGAGGCGCGGAATCAGCCACATCGCGGCAAATGCGGGCGTGGTGGTCAGCACGAGCGTGCGCTCGTCGGCCGCTTCGGGCTGTACCGCGTCGAGCCCGCGGCTCAGCGCAAGCAATGCATCGTGACTCGCGCGAAACAGCCGCTCGCCCTCCGCCGTGAGCCTCACGCCGCTCGCGCCGCGCTCGAACAGCAGCACGCCGAGCCGGCTTTCGAGCGACTTGATCTGGTGCGACACGGCGGCCGGCGTCACGGATAGTTCGTCCGCGGCGGCCTTGAACGTGCCGAGCCGCGCCGACGACTCGAATACACGTAATGCGGTCAGGGGAATTTTCGAGAACACGGAGCCTCGCGGGCCGGATGCGGCCGGGTTGAATTCGATTCAATCGGGGTGAGATTAGGTGAATTGAAGCAGGCGTGCAACGCGGATAGCCTTGCGGAACGTCGCGGCACGGCGCCGCGGCGGTTGCCGTCGAACCGGAGAAACAACGTGCAAGGCCTACCGCGCAGGATCACGCAGGCGGTGCTCTACGAAGCGATCGCCATCTCCTGCATCTCACCCGCGATCGCGGCGATCTTCAAACAGGACCTCGTCTATTCGGGCGCGCTGTCGGCGACGATGTCGGCGATCGCGCTGCTGTGGAACATGATCTTCAACGCGCTGTTCGAGCGCTGGGAAGCGTCGCGCCGGCAGCCGGCGCGCACGCTCGGGCGGCGGATCCTGCACGCCACCGGATTCGAAGGCGGGCTGATCTTCATACTCGTGCCCGTGGTGTCGTGGTGGCTCGACATCTCGTGGTTCGACGCGTTCGTCGTCGATATCGGGCTGTTCGCGTTCTTCTTCTGCTACGCGTTCGTATTCCAGTGGGCGTTCGATCGCGTGTTCGACGTGCCGGCGACGACGAAGGGGGCGTGACCTTCATTCTCGCGCGCTGCTTCGCCACACCCAAAGCAACGCGGCCCGCCCGCACGATGCGGGAGGGCCGCGCTTCATCACGCCGGCGCGCCGCCTTCAGCAGGCGCGCCAGCCACGTCGACGCTCAATGCACGCCGAGATACGCCTTCACCGCCGGCAGCCCCGGCTTCCCGTCGAGCGTCGTCACGCCCGCGAGCCACTTGTCGAGCGCCTGCGGGTTCGCCTTCAGCCACGCGGCCGCCGCCTTGTTCGGGTCTTCCTTGTTCATGATCGGCATCATCACGTGGTTCTCGATCGTCGTCGTGAACTGCAGGTTCGACACGAACTTCGCGACGTTCGGGCAGCGCTGCGCGTAGTCGGGCGGCGTTGCCGTCAGCACCTTCGCCTCGCCGTAGTTCGGGCCGAACACGTCGTCGCCACCGCTCAGGTAGTCGATCTTCATCTGCACGTTCATCGGATGCGGTTCCCAGCCGAGGAACACGATCCACTGCTTGTCGCGGATCGCGCGGTTCACCTCGACCAGCATCCCCGCCTCGCTCGATTCGACCATCTTGAACTTGCCGAGGCCGAACTGGTTGCCGTCGATCATCTTCTTGATCAGCAGGTTGCCGTCGTTGCCCGGCTCGATCCCGTAGATCTTGCCGTTCAGCTTGTCCGCGTACTTCTGGATGTCCGCGAACGACTTCAGGCCGCCCTGGTACACGTAGTCGGGCACCGCGAGCGTGTATTTCGCGCCGGTCAGGTTCGGCGTCGACAGCACCTTGATCGTGCCTGCCTTCGTGAACGGCTGGATGATCGGGTCCATCGTCGGCGACCAGTAGCCGAGGAACACGTCGATCTGCTTGCTCTTGATCCCGGCAAACGTGATCGGCACCGATGCGATCGTCTTCGTCGGGCTGTAGCCGAGCCCCTGCAGCATCGTCGAAGCGAGGCCCGTGGTCGCCGCGATGTCGGACCAGCCGACGTCCGCGAAGCGCACGTTCTTGCATACGGGCGGATCGGCCGCATAAACGGCCGACATCGGCGCAGTTATCCCGATCCCGCACACCGCTGCGATCAATAGGCGCTTCATCTTGCTTCTCCTCAAAGTGATGTCGTTTGCATGAATACGGGATCGTTTATTGGAGCCGAGCGCCGCGATCCCGGCGACGCTGCGGACTGGATGATTCTTGACGGTCAACGCCCCGGCAACCTGCGCTCGTAGCTCGGCGCATGGCCGAACTGCGCGCGGTACGCCTTGCTGAAATGACACGGCGAATGAAAACCGCAGACCGTCGTCACGCGCGCGATCGACGCATCGGTCGTGCGCAGCAGGTCGCGTGCGCGCTTCAGGCGCAGCGTCAGGTAATAGTGGGTCGGCGACACGTTCAGATACACCTTGAACATCCGCTGCAGGTGCCGCTGCGACAACCGCACGAGCCGCGCGAGTTCCTCGAGTGACAGCGGCTCCTCGATGTTCGCCTCCATCAGCCGCACGACCTCGATCAGCTCCGCACGCGAGAAGCCGACGCGCGCATCGACGGGAATCGGCTGCGTGTCGGTCGAGCTGCGGATGCGCTCCAGGATGAACTGCTCCGACACCTGCGCGGCAAGCTGCTGGCCGAACCGCATGCCGACGAGGTTCAGCATCAGGTCGAGCGGCGCGGTGCCGCCCGTGCAGGTCAGCCGGTCGCGGTCGACAACGAACAGCTCGTCGGCGAAGCCGACCTGCGGAAACTCGGAATGCAGCGCGGACAGGTTCTCCCAGTGGACGGTGCAGCGATAGCCGTCGAGCAGCCCGCTCGACATCAGCGCATACGCGCCCGTGCAGATTCCGCCGAGCGGCAGCCCGCGTTCGGCGAGCGCCGCGAGCGTATCGCGAGCGCCCTCGTCGACCACGTCGCGGATGCGGATGCCGCCGCACACGATCATCACGTCGGGCAGGTTCGTGTAGTCGAGCGCCTGCGTGGGTCGTACCGCTATGCCGTTGCTGGCATGCACGGGGGCACCGTCGAGCGAGTAGATCGACCACTTGTAATGATCTGCGCGCCCGACGTAGTTCGCCATCCGAAGCACTTCGACCGCGCTAGAAAACGCGATCATCGAGAAGTTCGGCAGCGTCAGGAAGCCGAAATGGGCCAGGGACGAAACCGGTGAAACGCAGGCGGCGGGCGCGACAGCGGCGGCGGACGTCACATCGGTCTCCTGGCGAACAGGTTGCAAGCGGCCAGCCCCGCGGCAAACGCCGCGGAAGCGGTTATCGAATCAGGGAAGGCGGCCGGAAGACGGGCCGGCCGCCGGTCAATCAGGCTTGCGCGGGTGTGGCCTTCGCGCGAAAAAGCTGCTTGAGGCCCGAGAACAGCGGCGATTTCACGGTGCCCGGTGCACGGCCGAAGCTTTCGGTGATGCGGTCGAGAATGATCGCGAGCAGCACGACCGACAGACCGCTTTCGAAACCGAGGCCGATGTCGAGGCGCTGGATACTCGCGAGCACGTCGTTGCCGAGACCGCCCGCGCCGACCATCGACGCGATGATCACCATCGACAGCGCCATCATGATCGTCTGGTTCACGCCCTGCATGATCGACGGCAGCGCGTTCGGGAACTGCACCTTGTACAGCAGTTGCCACGGCGTGCAGCCGAATGCCTGGCCGGCTTCGACGATCTCGCGGTTCACGTGGCGGATGCCGAGGCTCGTCAGGCGCACCGCAGGCGGCATCGCGAAGATCACCGTCGACAGGATCCCCGGCACGCGGCCGAGACCGAACAGCATCGCGGCCGGAATCAGGTAGACGAATGCGGGCATCGTCTGCATCAGGTCGAGGATCGGACGCACGATCGCGGCGACCCACTTGCTCTTCGCGGCCCAGATGCCGAGCGGGATGCCGAGCACGAGGCTGATGATCGTCGACGACAGCGTGAGGCCGAGCGTGATGACCGTCTGGTCCCAGAAGCCCGTCGCGAAGATCAGCAGCAGCGACGCGGTCGTGAACAGCGCGAAACGCCAGCCCACCCGCCATAGCCCGACGCCGATGAAGATCGCCATCATCAGCCACATCGGTATCGCTTGCAGGCCGTGTTCGACGAGCGCCGCGAGGCCTTCGATCGCCTGGCCGATCGCGTCGAATGTCTTGGCGTCATGGTCGAGCAGGTAGTGAACGGACTGGTCGACCCAGGTACCGAGCGGAATCATTTCAGACATGGGAACCTCGCGAACGCGTGATGGCTTTCAGGATGAGTGCGCGGTCGACCGAGCCGCAGTAGCAGCCGTCGTCGTCGACGACGGGCAGTGCGTTCGGGCTCGCCACCACGCGGGCGACAACGTGATCGAGCGTCGCGTCGCGGCGAATGCTTTCGATCGGACGGACGGACGGCGACGCATCGCCGATCGCGTCGCGCGTGACGAAGCCGCGGATCTTGCGTTGGGCGTCGAGCACGAACGCGTATTCGTCGCTGCCGTTCAGCGCCGCCGCGACGTTCGCGGCATCGCACTTCGACATGGTCGGCACGGCACCGGTCTGCATCAGGTCGCCGGCGGTCAGGTAGCGGCTCGTGTCGATGCCGTCGAAGAACGCGCGCACGTAGTCGTCGGCCGGGTTCGCGATGATGTCCTGCGGCGTGCCGACCTGCACGAGCCGGCCGCCTTCCATGATCGCGATGCGGCTGCCGATGCGCAGCGCTTCCTCGAGATCGTGCGACACGAACATGATCGTGCGGCGCTGCTCCTTCTGAAGCTGCAGCAGCACGTCCTGCATCTCCCTGCGCTTCAGCGGATCGAGCGCGGAGAACGCCTCGTCCATGATCATCAGCGACGGGTTCACGGCCAGCGCACGCGCGAGGCCGACACGCTGCTGCATGCCGCCCGACAGCTCGGACGGCAGCTTGTGCGAGAACGGCGCGAGGCCGACCTGCTCGAGCACTTCCATCGCACGGCGCTCGCGTTCCTTCTTGCCGACGCCCGCGACCTCGAGGCCGAACGCGGCGTTCGACACCACGGTGCGTTGCGGCATCAGCGCGAACGACTGGAACACCATGCTCATGTCCTTGCGGCGCAGCGCGGTCAGCGCCGAGCGGCGTGCCGACGCGACGTCGAGTCCGTCGATCAGCACCTTGCCGGCGCTCGGATCGACCAGCCGGTTCACGAGGCGGATCAGCGTGGATTTGCCGGAGCCGGACAGGCCCATCAGCACGAAAATTTCGCCTTCCTGCACATCGAAGGAGACGTTGTGTACGCCGACGACCTGACCGGTGCGCTTGAGCACTTCGTCCTTCGTCGCGCCGGCGGCGAGCATGTCGAGCGCCTGCTTCGGGTTGTTTCCAAACACCTTGCACAGACCTTCGACTACGACCTTGGGGGCATCCATCGAAACCTTCTCCTCGTGTAGCGGGGACTCACGCGAGTCATAGCGTGCCTACATAGTTGCCAGAAAAAACCCTGACCTGCCGACGAATTACGACAAACGCTTGCGCAAATACGACACGGCCTCCAGCCCCGCCAGGCGGGCCGCGGCACGCGGCGACATCCGATTGCGGCGGCGCAATACGCGCACACCCAATAACGACGGGCATCGCATGCGGGACTTGTGCGCAGCAGCGCGGCGCGCATCGCATGTTTTTTTGCGCCAATCCGCATCGGGCGCGCGTCGTTTTGCGACAATTTCACGTCCGATCAGCCGGCGTCGCGACTGTCGTCAGATCAATGCATCCCAGCGGCCGTCTCGCCGTGCCTGTCGGCCCCCGCAAAAAGCATGACCGTACAGAAAATACCGTGCCGCGCGATCGTCATTAACGGAAATCAGGCACGCATCGGGGCCCGCCCGCAACCCAGAAAATCCCGCATGGCCGCTGTGATACATTGCCGGCAAACACGCCGATCGCGCTGTTGCCGCGCGCCTTGCGCACGACGATCCGCCAACGGCGCGCATGCCGGTTCGCCTGCCGGCCGTGCTGAATCCGCCTCGATCCGGTGCGAACCGCGAGCGAAGGACGATAACGATACGAGAGAGGGAGTAAGGCGTTGAACTGGGCATTCGCCGTAATCGGCTTCATCGTGGGCGGCATCGCCGCATTGACCGGGGATTTCTCGGCCGTGAACGGCTCGCTGCTCGGCGCCGTCGTCGGATTCTGCATCGGTCACGCGCTGCGGCAACACAAACCCAAAAACGACAGCCCCGCGCCCGACGCGTTCGCGATGCCCGCGACGCCGCCACCCACACCCGCGCCGCTCGTCGATCGTGTCGCACGCCTCGAAGCGACCGTCGAAACGCTCACGCGCGAACTCGATTCGCTGCGCGGCCAGCTCGCCGGCGCGAAGGCCGGTGCGGCCGCTGCCGGCAGTGCCGCGCAAACGCCTTCGTCCGGCGCGGCCGGCGCCTCGTCCGCTCCGCTCTCACCCGCTGCGTCGGCAACGCCACCGACACCGCCTGTGCAACCCGCAATCGCAGCAGCCGCGCGCGCGGGCATGCCGGCATCGACATCGGTGCCGACGCCGGCCGCGGCACCTGCAACCGCGGTACCCGCCCCCGTTCCCGCCGCCGCCCACGCAACGGCGAACGCACCCGCAATACCCGTCCGTCCCACCCCGCCCGCACCGCGCGAAACCGGCATTACCGAACGTGCATTCAGCGCCGCGCGCGACTGGCTGCTCGGCGGCAACACGGTCGTGCGCGTCGGGATCGTCGTGCTGTTCTTCGGCATCGCGTTCCTGCTCAAGTACGCGGCCGACAACAACATGCTGCCGATCGAATTCCGCCTCGCGGGCACCGCGCTCGCCGCGGCCGCGCTGCTCGCGATCGGCTGGCGCGTGCGCGGGCGCCGCGCCGCGTACGGCCTCGTGCTGCAGGGCGGCGGCATCGGCATCCTGTACCTGACGATCTTCGCCGCGACCAAGCTTTATGCGCTGCTGCCCGTCGGCGCCGCGTTTCCGCTGATGGTTGCGGTCTGCGCGCTGAGCGCGTTCCTCGCGGTGAGGCAGAACGCGCTGCCGCTCGCGTTCATGGGCAGCGCGGGCGGTTTTCTCGCGCCGGTGCTGCTGTCGACCGGCCAGGGCAACCATGTCGCGCTGTTCAGCTACTACGCGCTGCTGAACGCGGGCATCTTCGCGATTGCGTGGTTCAAGGCATGGCGCCCGCTGAACCTGCTCGGCTTCGTGTTCACGTTCACGATCGGTTCGGCGTGGGGCGTGACGGCCTACCGCCCCGCGCTGTTCGCGAGCACCGAGCCGTTCCTGATCCTGTTCTTCCTGATGTATGTCGGCATCGCGCTGCTGTATGCGGTGAAACGCGAACTCGCGCTGCGGCACTACGTGGACGGCACACTCGTGTTCGGCACGCCGATCGTCGCGACCGCGCTGCAGGCGTCGCTCGTGAAGGGCATGCCGTTCGGGCTCGCGTGGAGCGCCGTCGCGCTGTCGGCGTTCTACGTCGCGGTCGCCGCATGGCTCGCGCGGCGCCGCGACCGTCTCGCGCTGCTGTTCGAAGCGATGCTCGCGCTCGCGGTGATCTTCGCGACGCTGGCCGTGCCGCTCGCGTTCTCCGGACCGACGACGAGCGCCGCCTGGGCGATCGAAGGCGCGGCCGTCGTGTGGCTCGCGGTGCGCCAGAAGCGCCTGCTGCCGTTCGGCTTCGGCCTGCTGATGCAGGTCGCCGCGGCCGGCGCGTTCTTCACGAGCCTGCTCGGGCCGGCCGACGCAACGGCGCTGCCCGTGCTCAACGGCCCATATATCGCGATGCTGCTGATCGCGCTCGCCGGCCTGTTCACCGGCTGGTGGCTGCACGGGCGCGGCGAAGCGCGCGCGTGGCATGCGTGGATGCCCGAGATCGGCGCCGCGGCCGCGGCGTGGGGGCTGCTGTGGTGGGTGAGCGGAGGGCTGCACGAGATCCTCGTCTACGCGAGCCGTCACGTCGACCTGCATGCCGACCGCTTCGTCGTCGACGCAACCGCGCTGTTCGCGGCCGGCACCGCGTGGCTCGCGCACGTCGCGCGCCGCCGGCTGGCATGGCCGCTCGCCGAATGGCCCGCGCTCGCGCTGACGCCGGTGCTGGCGCTGCTCGCGTTGCGCGCGTTCGATGCCTACGAAGCGCCGCTGTCGGGCCTCGGCGCATTCGCGTGGCCCGTCGCCGTCGGCGCAGGTCTTGCGCTGCTGTGGCGCCAGTCGCGCGGACCGGCAAGCGCCGATGCCGCGCAGGATGCGGCATCCGGCATCGGCCAAGCCATCGCCGCAGGCGTGATCGCGCCGCTGCATACGCTGATGTTCTGGACCCTGTGCGGGCTGCTGTCGCTCGAAGGCTTCTGGCGCCTGCGCGCATTCGTGCCAGAAGGTGCGTGGAGCTGGAGCGCGTGGGCCTACGGTTTCGGTGCACTGCTCCTGCTCGTGTCGGGCCCCGGCTCGCGCCTGCGCTGGCCCGTCGCCGCGTTCCCGCGCGCTTACCAGGTATGGGGCGCGGCGCCGCTCGCCGCGCTGCTGTGGCTGTGGAGCATCGCCAGCGCGACAAGCGACGGCGACGCATCGCCGCTCTTCTGGCTGCCTCTGCTCAATCCGCTCGACATCGCGCAACTCCTGGTCTTCGTCGCGTTCGCCACGT
The DNA here is from genome assembly GCF_003233675.1 of Burkholderia sp. JP2-270. NCBI lineage: Bacteria > Pseudomonadati > Pseudomonadota > Betaproteobacteria > Burkholderiales > Burkholderiaceae > Burkholderia > Burkholderia sp. JP2-270. The sequence goes on from NZ_CP029825.1 coordinate 1,270,064, forward strand.
GGCTGCGCCGCCTGAAGACGCTCGGCATCGCGTGGCATCCGCGCGCGGTCGACTATGTTGCGATCGCAACCGGATTCCTGTGGTTCAACGCGCTGATGCTGCGCACGCTGCATCACTGGGCCGGCGTGCCGTACGAATTCGGTGCGATGGCCGAATCGACGCTCGTGCAGGCGTCGGTGTCCGTGTACTGGACGGTCTGCGCGCTCGCGACAACGATCTGGGCCACGCGCCGCGGGCGGCGTCCGCTGTGGTTCGCCGGCGCCGCGCTGCTCGCGCTCACGGTCGTCAAGCTGTTCCTGTTCGACTTGTCGCACGTGACCGGCATCGAGCGCATCGTGTCGTTCATCGGCATCGGCGTGCTGCTGCTGTTGATCGGCTATTTCTCGCCGCTGCCGCCGAAGGCCGCGGCCCAACGGGACGACCCGCAATGAAACGACTCGCGGCCCTGCTCGCACTGAGCCTGCTCGCGTCGTTCGCGGCCGCCGACGGCACGCCGGGCGCGGGGCGCGTCGCGCAGCGCTTCTCGCTCGAACTCGACGGCAGCGCCGCGTATTACCAGCTCACCGTGCCGCAGCCCGTGTATGCGGCCAGCCGGCGCGACGATCTCGGCGACGTGCGCATCTTCAACGGCGCGGGCGAGCCGGTTCCGTATTCGCTCGACGCACCCGCGGCGGCCGCGCCCGCCGTGCCGCCGTCGCGCACGCCGGTGCACTGGTTCCCGCTGCCGCCGGTGCGCGCCGATAACGGCAACGCGCCGCTTGGCGTGACGGTCGGCCCCGACGGCTCGCTGCGTGCGGCCGTCGCCACGCCGTCGCCGGCAAAGCGCGGCGCGGATCTCGTCGACCTGTCGCGTTCGAACGGCAACATCGACGCGCTGCTCGTGCACGTGGGCGACGACAGCTACCAGGGGCGTGTCGCCGTCGATGCCAGCGACGACCTGCGCAACTGGCGCTCGCTCGGCAGCACGCAGTTGCTGAAGGTCGGCCGCGGCGACGACATGCTGGTGCAGGAACGCATCCCGCTCGAAGGTGCGGCGCCGCGCTATCTGCGACTGGACTGGCTCGACGGCGCGCCCGCGATCGCGTCGATCGACGTCGAGACGCATCCGCGCGACGCGCGCGGGACGGACACCGCATCCGTGCCGCGCCAATGGCGCGACGCCGCGCGCGTGCGGGCCGGCAGCGCACCCGGCGAGTATCTGTTCGACACCGACGGTGCGTATCCGGTCGACCGCGTGCGCATCGACCTGCCGCAGCCGAACACCGTCGCGCGCGCGACGCTGCAAAGCCGCGCCGACGCTCAGGCGCCGTGGCGCGACGTCGCGGACGGTGTGCTGTTCCGGCTGCAGGGCAAGGCCGGCGAGCAGCGCAATCCGCCGCTCGAGTTCGCGGCGAACACGGATCGCGCGTGGCGGATCGTCGTCGACATGCGCAACGGCGGGTTCGGCGCCGGCCAGCCCGCCGTCGCGATCGGCTGGCATCCGGCGGCGCTGACCTTCGTCGCGCGCGGTACGCTGCCGTTTACGCTCGGTGTCGGCGATGCGTCGCTCGTGTCGTCGGCCGTCAGCCGCGATGCGCTGCTGGTCGGCATGGCGCCCGAAGTCCGGCCTGCTCGCGTCGGCACGGCGCTGCCGGTATCGGCGGTTGCGCCGGCGGCGGCTGCCGATACGGACGCGAAGCGCCGCTACGTGCTGTGGGGCGCGCTGGTCGTTGCGGTCGGCGTGCTCGGCACGATTGCCTGGCGTCTCGCGAAAGGCGGCGGCGAGTCGCGCAACCGCAACGAGTGACGCGACGCGGTCGCCTTTGTACGGCGTTTATCCGGCGTGCCTGTTTCTTTCTCTTTCGACGACCGCAACGCATCACTGCGACGAACCGTCGTGACGGCGTCAGGCATCGCGCTTCACGGGCCGACGCCGTCGCGCGCACGGTCGCGCAGCATCCGTTTCCACTTGAACCATCTTATGAAGGTTCGCGTGAAGATCGCTGCAAGGCATAAAAAGCGCGTAAACATCGGTTTCGCCGCGGCGCGACGGGGGTGTCTCATGGGCCGTACGCGAGCGGAAGCGCCACACTCCGCTCACGCGATGTTTACGCGGTGAAACCGGGAAAAGAGCCGGTGCGCGATGCTCAGCCGAACGTGTAGCGCCCATGCTGGCGCGGCCGCCACGGCGACGAACGGCAGCTCGCGGCGCCGGCCGCGCGTCGCGCCGCCCATCCCGCGCCACGGCGCACGCGCAGGTCGCGCCGGGCCACTGCCACAACGCGCGCCGGCAACGCATGCGCGAGACGCCGCACGGCCGCCACGCGCACGGCCAGCCGCGACACCGGCGACACGCGGCGCGCGACGGGCCGCTTGCAGAGGATCGCACTGTCGTAGCGCTTGCCGGCGAAGCGCATCACGTCGACGACCTCGAAACCCTGCTCGCCGTAAAACGCCAGCAGATGCGACGCGGGATGCGGCGTATCCAGCGCGAGCAGCGTATAGCCGCGCAATGCAGCCCACTGCTCGGCGAACGACAGCAGCAATGCACCGATCCCGCGGCTCTGGCAATCGGGATCCACGGCTACCTGGCGCACGCTCGCGACGCCTTCCCGCCGGTACAGCGAGCAGGCCGAAGACGGATCGGTCCCATACAGCGTGGCCGTGCCGATGACGCGCCCGCCGCACACGGCGACGTAGCACTCGCCCGCTTCCGCACGGCGGCGCGTGACGTCCTCGCCCTGATCGACGCACGTGCAGTTGAGCCCCATCGCGCCGAGCCGTGCGAACGCGCGATGCAGCATCGGCGTGAGTTGCGCGTAGCTGTCGACTGCCGGATCGAAACGCCGTACGACCACCCGGTCGGCGCACACGGAAGGCGGCGCGGCAGGGAGACGTTCGGCAATCGCGTTCCAGGGTATCGACATCGCAGTGCTCCGTGGTTGGGATGCCCGAAGTCTATGAGCGCGCCGACCGCCCTCGCAAGAAAAAATGTCGTAAAAGTTCGGGGAAATACTTGCAGGAAAAACGGCGACGACGGTACGTTCCGCCGCTTTGCCGGCGTCGTTGCGAACGCATGAAAATGCGTCGATCGTTGTTCGCGCAAGCAACGAATCCAGCGACGGCGTCGACGCCCCGCACGCGCTCCGTTGACACCTGCGGCGACGCGATCCAGACTCGCTGTTCCGTCACCGCACCGCGAGCGCACATGGTCACCTGTTTCCTCCGCTACGTCATCGATCCGTACAAGCTCGACCAGTTCGAAACCTACGGCAAGATGTGGATTCCACTCGTCGAAAAGTTCGGCGGCACGCATCACGGCTACTTCCTGCCGTCCGAAGGCGCGAACGACATCGCGCTCGCGATGTTCTCGTTCCCGAGCCTCGCCGAGTACGAGCGCTACCGCGAACGCTCGAAGGACGACCCGGCCTGCCAGGCCGCGTTTCGCTACGCGGAGGAAACGCGCTGCATCGTCAGCTACGAACGCAGCTTCTTCCGGCCGGTATTCGAGTAACCGGCGACGTCCGCCGGCATCGCGCCCCTTTTCCTGACCGGGACGAAAAAAAGGCCCCGCCTGCATCCGCGCGGCGGGGCCAACCCATGTCAGTAGAGACATCATGGAGGAGACGGGCCCATCTTATCGACCGTCGCGCACCGTCCCAACCAAGCATTTCTGCTATCGATCTGCGCGGCCGCGCACACGATTGCCCTCGCCGTGCGGCATATCGATAGAACGAAAAGTCGTTTTCAGAGTGGCGACGGGGTCGTTACCATCTGGTTTTAAGCCTGTGCTTAGCCGGGCAAGCCATCCCCGAGGAGCGCCCCTTGACTGCATTCGATCAACATCGCCGCCCGTTCGTCGTCGGCATCGGCGGTACCACCCGAGCAGCGTCGTCGACCGAACGCGCGCTGTCGTTCGCGCTGCGCGGCGCGCAGGCCGCCGGCGCACGCACGCGCCTGTTCGACGGCCCGTTCCTGCATACGCTGCCGCACTACGCACCCGAACACAAAACGCTGACCGACGCGCAGCGCGAACTGATCGACGCCGTGCGCCAGGCCGACGCGATCATCATCGCGACGCCCGGCTATCACGGCGGCGTCTCCGGCCTCGTGAAGAACGCGCTCGATACGCTCGAGGAACTGCGCGCGGACGAGCGCCCCTATCTCGACGGCCGCGCGGTCGGCCTGATCGTCACCGCGTACGGCTGGCAGGCAGCCGGCACCGTGCTGACGTCGCTGCGTTCGATCGTCCATGCGCTGCGCGGCTGGCCGACGCCGTTCGGCGCGACCGTGAACACGCTCGAAACGCGCTTCGAAAGCGCCGACAGCTGCTCGGATCCGAAGGTCGTCGCACAGCTCGAGACGGTCGGCGCGCAAGCGGCCGAGTTCGCCCTCGCATTCGCGTCGCATCGCGCGACCGCGCACGCGGCATCGGTCGACGCGCTCGCACCCGTGCTGAAGGTCGCCAACCAGTAATCCCCTTCACTCCGCCGCCCGCGCCCGGCCGACAAGGTTCGCCGTGCGCGGGCGGCGCGCCTTCGGACGTGCGGCGATGTACCGTACGTGCCGGCACCGCACCACACGCAGGCCGCGCCGACGCTTCGCGTTGAATACCCTTCCCCGGCATGCCCCCTCGATATCGATTCGGCCCGCCGCGTGATTTGCATTGGCCGAAAGATTGGTTCACGCGGCCGGCGGGTTTTCGTACGCTGAAAGTCCGAACTTTCTCCGCGCACGCCATGAACCGTACGATCCGCTACAAGGGCTATGAAGTCGCCCCCGCCGCCGCCCGGTTGCCGAACGGGCTGTTCGCCGCCAACCTGACGATCGAGCGGGCGGGCGGCGGGCCGTCGCCGCGCTCCGTTTCGTTCGACGCGATCGACTTCTTCTTCGAAGAAGAACACGCTCTCGCCTATGCGTCCCGCTGGGGCCGCCTCTGGGTCGACACGCACGCGTGACGCACGCCTGACCGGCATGCGCATGGCCGCACGAAAATACGCGTTTACGGAAGCTATGCAAGAATCTTTCGACCCGTAATCGCATAACAATAGCCATGACTGACACGCTGCAGGAAGAGCAAGCAGCCGCAGATCACGCGATGCGCAACTGGACCTTCGAGAGTCAAGGTCCGGTCAGGATCGGTTCCGATGCGCACAAGCAGATGTTCTGTCGCATGCTGCTCGACACACACAACCCGTACAAACCGGCCGTGATCGACTGGCCGGCGCTCAAGTCCGACGAGCTCAGGCGGCTCACGTCGCTGCCGATCTGGGACATCGCGGTGCAAACCGAAGGCCGTGCATCGATTCGCGTGGCGACCTACGCAGCGACGATCGACGATCCACTGTTGCGCCGCGCGCTCGAGATGGACGGCGGCGAGGAAGCGCGTCACAAGGTCGTGCTGTCGAAACTCGTCGAGGCCTATGGCATCCGGCTCGCGCCCGAGCCGGCCTACCCGGCGCCGAAGGACCCCGAGTGGTCGTGGATGATGACGGGCTTCAGCGAATGCATCGACAGCTTCTTCGCGTTCGGCCTGTTCCGCTCCGCGCAGCGCTCCGGTTATTTCCCGCCCGAACTCGTCGATACCTTCGAGCCGGTGATCCAGGAAGAAGGCCGCCACATCCTGTTCTTCGCGAACTGGTATGCGTGGTACCGGCGCACGATCCCGTGGTGGCGCCGGCCATGGTTCTTCGCACGCGTCGCGGCCGTGTGGGTGCACCTGATCCGCGACCGCATCGGCATCGCGCGCGGCATCGATGCCGACGGCGTCGCGCGTGACGCGAACTTCCCGGCGACCAGCACCGCCGACATCGGCGAGGCGCTGAACCCGCGCGAGCTGATCGAGCTGTGTCTCGTCGAGAACGACCGGCGGATGGCCGGTTACGACAAGCGCCTGCTGCGCCCGATGTTCGTGCCGCGGATGGCACGGTTCGCACTGCGGTTTCTCAAGAAGTAAGGTCGAGGGGCGCGGCCACCGGCATGCGGGCAAGCCTTCGTGCGTAGCGTGGGCTGATCGTCGCCACTGCGGCCGATTCGATCCGGAACGCTTGCGTCGCACTCCGGACGAATCGACGCCCCTCCTGCTCGAAGCCGGCTCGTTGCCGGCGATGAGCGACCGCTTCGGCTCACATCCGTGGACCGAGTGTGGCGCGCCCGGCACATCTTCTCCCGCCTTTTTTCCTCCGGCGAGTCGGCGCGCCCACGGCGTGAGGGCACTGACCAGCGAGGTCTTTGCCCCCCCTTGGCGACGCCACGTGGGGCACGCTGCGGGGCCGTCTCCGTGGCTGTCCGGCACGCCTCCCGATTTCGCTCTTATACCGGCATCACCTATATCGTCAATAGGACAAATCCGATAGTTGAATGCCAAGAATCCTATCTGTCGCTTTGTAGCAATTTTCGTAGCAATTTTTTACAAATTCGACGAGCCAGCCAGCCTGGAACGCCCGCCGCACGGGCTGCCACGACGGCCGAGATGCGCAAATCAGCACAGACCGATATCCGCAACTTCAGATTAAATTGATTTACATAAAATCAAATAAAAATAAAAACCAATCCCACATCAAATCACAAATTAATAAGACAACAAGATATTCAACACATTATCAATCAGCGCATCATTTGACATTATAAAAATGAAAGAATGACTTCATGCGCAAACGTTTGCTATTTCATTCGTCTTACTTATTCGCCTCTTTCTTATGTAACCTGCCGCACACATCATACATAACTCCTTGATTTTTATACACATTAAGAGTTCGTCGGCGGAAAACTCAAACCCTACATGTAACATTCTTACACCTTTCACATCAATTCTTCACCGATACATCAAAACACGATGCATTAACCATATTTTAACTTTCACAACCCTCCATTTATCACTATTTAGCAATTAATAAAATCAGCCTCCAATAAACTCCGCCCATCAATTTTGAGATTCGCGCGAGCGCACGGAGTATTCCTCTAACAAAAGAGACCGGTGTGTGGCGTGCACATTTGGAGGTAGTAGGACATGAACCGTACATACCGCTCGATCTGGAACGAAGCTCTTGGCGCCTGGGTCGCGGCATCGGAAATCGATTCGGCACGGGGCAAGCCGAACAAGTCGGCCGTCGTGGTCGCCGCAGTCGCAGCACTGGCGATCGGCCTGCCGGGGCTCGCCGAGGCCAACACACTCAACACACAGCAGACCTGCTTTACGGGAAGCAACGGCGCAGTCGGCCGAGTCAACCCGGGCGGCACGGCGAACCAGGCAGGGGACGGCTCCGGTACGTATTCGGTCGTGGCCGGCTGTAACTCCAACGGCAACGGCTGGACCGGCGTCACGGTTTACGGCTCCTTCGCGCAAGCGACCGGTAACGGCGCCGTCGCCACCGGCATGCAGTCGTCGGCCGGCCTGTGGGGCGTCGCCGCCGGCCTCGAAACCACCGCGAGCGGCACAGGCGCCACCGCGCTCGGCTTCGGCTCGACGGCAAACGCGTTGAACTCGGTCGCGATCGGCGGTGCGGGCGGCAACGGCACGACGCCGCTGTCGCAGGCGAACTCGACCATCGCGTCGGGCGCGGGCTCGATCGCCATCGGCAGCAACGCAACGAAGGGCGCGCAGTCGGCCGCTTCGGACAGCATCGCGATCGGCGGGCAGTCGTCCGTCGCATCGACCGCAACGTCGGGTATCGCAGTCGGCCGCGGCGCGACCGTCAACGGCACGTACGGCATCGCGCAGGGCGACGGCGTCGTCTCCGGCGCGACGGGTCAGAACGTGGCGATCGGCTCGAGCGGCACGACGGCCAATAGCAGCACGGCGGCCGGCGGCGCCGTCGCAATTGGTCGCGGCCAGACGGCGACGGGCAACGGCGCGGTCGCGATCGGCGACCCGAACTCGGCGATCGGTACGGGCGCCGTCGCGCTCGGTGCGAACGACTCGTCGAACGGCCAAGGCGCCATCGCGATCGGCAATGCCAATTCCGCGACCGGTCAAGGCTCGGTCGCATTGGGCAACAGCAGCACGGCCACCGCGGCCGGCGGCGTCGCGATCGGCGACACCGCGGTCTCCGGCGCCACCAACGCCCTGGCCTTCGGCTCCGGTTCCAATGCGAACGTCGCCGGCTCGGTCGCGCTCGGTTCCAATGCCGTCACGACCGGCACCGCGAACACCGCCACCGGCGGCACCGGTACCGTCAGCAGCACGACGATCGGCAGTCAGACGTTCGGCACCTATGCCGGCGCGAGTTCCGGCGCCGGCGTGGTCAGCGTCGGCGCAGCCGGGGCGGAGCGGCGCATCCAGAACGTCGCCGCCGGCCTGGTCAGCGCGACCAGCACGGACGCGATCAACGGCAGCCAGCTTTTTGCGGTCGCCAGCACGACGACGTCGAGCATTGCCAGCCTGTCCACGTCGACTTCGACGGGTCTGTCGTCGGCTAATAGCTCGATCTCGTCGCTGTCCACGTCGACGTCGACCGGTTTGTCGTCGGCTAACAGCTCGATCACGTCGCTGTCCACCTCGACGTCGACCGGTCTGTCGTCGGCTAACAGCTCGATCACGTCGCTGTCGACGTCGACGTCGACCGGCCTGTCGTCGGCCAACAGCTCCATCTCGTCGCTGTCCACCTCGACCTCGACCGGTTTGTCGTCGGCCAACAGTTCGATCACGTCGTTGTCGACCTCCACGTCGACCGGCCTGTCGTCGGCCAATAGCTCGATCACCTCGCTGTCGACCTCCACGTCGACGGGTCTGTCCTCGGCCAACAGTTCGATCTCGTCGCTGTCCACGTCGACCTCGACCGGCCTGTCGTCCGCCAACAGCTCGATCTCGTCGCTGTCCACCTCGACGTCGACCGGTCTGTCGTCGGCTAACAGCTCCATCACGTCGCTGTCGACCTCCACGTCGACCGGCCTGTCGTCGGCCAATAGCTCGATCACCTCGCTGTCGACCTCCACGTCGACCGGCCTGTCCTCGGCCAACAGCTCCATCACGTCGCTGTCGACCTCCACGTCGACCGGCCTGTCGTCGGCCAACAGCTCCATCACGTCGCTGTCGACCTCCACGTCGACCGGCCTGTCGTCGGCCAACAGCTCGATCACCTCGCTGTCCACGTCGACCTCGACGGGCCTGTCGTCGGCCAACAGCTCGATCACCTCGTTGTCCACGTCGACCTCGACGGGTCTGTCGTCGGCCAACAGCTCGATCACCTCGCTGTCGACCTCGACTTCGACCGGCCTCTCGTCGGCCAACAGCTCGATCGGCTCGCTGTCGACCGGCCTGAGCACGGTCACGACCAAGACGGACAACCTCGGCAACAGCACGGCATCGGCACTCGGCGGCGGCTCCACGTACGACCCGACGACCGGGACGGTCTCCGCGCCGGCGTACACGACCTACAACGCGAACGGCACGACGTCGACCGCCAACAGCGTCGGCTCGGCGATCGACAACATCAACAGCCAGGGCATCAAGTACTTCCACGCGAACTCGACCGGTGCCGACAGCGTCGCGACCGGCACCGACGCCGTCGCCATCGGCAGTGGCGCCACCGCCGGCACCAACAATTCCGTCGCGCTCGGCGCCAACTCGCAGACCGCCGCGGCCAATCCCACGAGCAGCGCGACCGTCAACGGCGTCACGTTCGGTGGATTCGCAGGCACCGCGCCGGTCGGCACCGTCAGCGTCGGCAGCCCGGGCAACGAGCGACAAATCACCAACGTCGCCGCCGGCCAGGTGACGCAGACCAGTACCGACGCGATCAACGGCAGCCAGCTTTATTCGGTCGCCCAACAGGTTGGTACCGCGACCAGCGCCATTTCGTCGCTGTCCACGTCGACTTCGACGGGCCTGTCGTCGGCTAACAGCTCGATCTCGTCGTTGTCCACCTCGACCTCGACCGGTCTGTCGTCGGCCAATAGCTCGATCACGTCGTTGTCCACGTCGACCTCGACCGGTCTGTCGTCGGCTAACAGCTCGATCACCTCGCTGTCGACCTCGACCTCGACCGGTCTGTCGTCGGCCAACAGCTCGATCACGTCGCTGTCCACCTCGACCTCGACGGGTCTGTCGTCGGCCAATAGCTCCATCACGTCGTTGTCCACCTCGACCTCGACCGGCCTCTCGTCGGCCAACAGCTCGATCTCGTCGTTGTCCACCTCGACGTCGACCGGCCTGTCGTCGGCCAACAGTTCGATCACCTCGCTGTCGACTTCGACCTCGACCGGCTTGTCGTCGGCTAACAGTTCGATCACCTCGTTGTCGACTTCGACCTCGACCGGCCTCTCGTCGGCCAACAGTTCGATCACCTCGCTGTCGACTTCGACCTCGACCGGCTTGTCGTCGGCCAACAGTTCGATCACCTCGTTGTCGACTTCGACCTCGACCGGCTTGTCGTCGGCTAACAGTTCGATCACCTCGTTGTCGACTTCGACCTCGACCGGCCTCTCGTCGGCCAACAGTTCGATCACCTCGCTGTCGACTTCGACCTCGACCGGCTTGTCGTCGGCCAACAGTTCGATCACCTCGTTGTCGACTTCGACCTCGACCGGCTTGTCGTCGGCCAACAGTTCGATCACCTCGTTGTCCACCTCGACGTCGACCGGCCTGTCGTCGGCCAATAGCTCGATCACCTCGTTGTCCACCTCGACGTCGACCGGCCTGTCGTCGGCTAATAGCTCGATCTCGTCGCTGTCCACCTCGACTTCGACCGGTCTATCGTCGGCCAACAGCTCGATCACCTCGCTGTCGACCTCCACGTCGACCGGTCTGTCCTCGGCCAACAGCTCGATCACGTCGTTGTCCACGTCGACGTCGACCGGTTTGTCGTCGGCCAACAGTTCGATCTCGTCGCTGTCGACTTCGACCTCGACCGGTTTGTCGTCGGCCAACAGCTCGATCTCGTCGCTGTCGACTTCGACCTCGACCGGTTTGTCGTCGGCCAATAGCTCGATCACCTCGCTGTCGACCTCGACTTCGACCGGCCTGTCGTCGGCTAATAGCTCGATCACCTCGTTGTCCACCTCGACGTCGACCGGCCTGTCGTCGGCCAATAGCTCGATCACCTCGTTGTCCACCTCGACGTCGACCGGCCTGTCGTCGGCTAATAGCTCGATCACGTCGCTGTCCACCTCGACTTCGACCGGTCTGTCGTCGGCCAACAGCTCGATCACCTCGCTGTCGACCTCGACTTCGACCGGCCTGTCGTCGGCGAATAGCTCGATCACCTCGTTGTCCACCTCCACGTCGACCGGTCTGTCGTCGGCCAATAGCTCGATCACCTCGCTGTCGACCTCGACTTCGACTGGCCTGTCGTCGGCCAACAGCTCCATCACCTCGTTGTCCACCTCGACGTCGACCGGCCTGTCGTCGGCTAATAGCTCGATCTCGTCGCTGTCCACCTCGACGTCGACCGGCCTGTCGTCGGCCAACAGCTCGATCACCTCGCTGTCGACCTCCACGTCGACCGGTCTGTCCTCGGCCAACAGCTCGATCACGTCGTTGTCCACGTCGACGTCGACCGGTTTGTCGTCGGCCAACAGTTCGATCACCTCGCTGTCGACTTCGACCTCGACCGGCTTGTCGTCGGCTAATAGCTCGATCTCGTCGCTGTCCACGTCGACTTCGACCGGTTTGTCGTCGGCCAATAGCTCGATCACCTCGTTGTCCACCTCGACGTCGACCGGCCTGTCGTCGGCCAACAGCTCGATCACCTCGCTGTCCACTTCGACCTCGACTGGCCTGTCGTCGGCTAATAGCTCGATCACCTCGTTGTCCACCTCGACGTCGACCGGCCTGTCGTCGGCTAATAGCTCGATCTCGTCGCTGTCCACGTCGACCTCGACCGGCCTGTCGTCGGCTAACAGCTCGATCACCTCGCTGTCGACCTCAACGTCGACGGGCCTGTCGTCGGCCAACAGTTCGATCTCGTCGCTGTCCACGTCGACCTCGACCGGCCTGTCGTCGGCCAACAGTTCGATCACGTCGTTGTCCACGTCGACGTCGACCGGTCTGTCGTCGGCCAACAGCTCGATCACGTCGCTGTCCACCTCGACCTCGACGGGCCTGTCGTCGGCCAACAGCTCGATCACCTCGCTGTCGACCTCGGCGTCGACCGGTCTGTCGTCGGCCAACAGCTCGATCTCGTCGCTGTCCACCTCGACCTCGACGGGCCTGTCGTCGGCCAACAGCTCGATCACCTCGCTGTCGACCTCGGCGTCGACCGGTCTGTCGTCGGCCAACAGCTCGATCTCGTCGCTGTCCACCTCGACCTCGACGGGCCTGTCGTCGGCCAACAGCTCGATCACGTCGCTGTCCACCTCGACCTCGACGGGCCTGTCGTCGGCCAACAGCTCGATCACGTCGCTGTCCACGTCGACGTCGACGGGTCTGTCGTCGGCCAACAGCTCGATCACGTCGCTGTCCACTTCCACGTCGACGGGCCTGTCGTCGGCCAACAGCTCGATCACGTCGCTGTCCACTTCGACGTCGACCGGCCTGTCGTCGGCTAATAGCTCGATCTCGTCGCTGTCCACGTCGACCTCGACCGGTCTGTCCTCGGCTAACAGCTCGATCACCTCGCTGTCGACCTCAACGTCGACCGGTTTGTCGTCGGCCAACAGCTCGATCACCTCGCTGTCGACCTCGACCTCGACCGGCCTGTCGTCCGCCAACAGCTCCATCACGTCGCTGTCCACCTCGACCTCGACCGCGATCAACGCCGCGAAGACGCACTACTACAGCGTCAACGACAACGGCACGCAGCAAAGCAACTACGTCAACGACGGCGCAACGGGCACCAACGCCCTCGCGGCAGGCGTCAACGCCAGCGCGGCGGGCGCAAGCAGCGTCGCGGTCGGCGACGGCTCGAACGCGCAGTCGAACGGCGCGGTCGCGATCGGCCAGAACGCATCGGCAACGGGCGGCAAGGCCGTGTCGATCGGCTCCGGCAACACCGCGAGCGGCGACGGCGCGGTCGCGATCGGCGACCCGAGCATCGCGACGGGCACCGGCGCGGTCGCGATGGGCGCGAACGACACGGCGACCGGCAACGGCGCGGTCGCGCTCGGCAACGCGAACACCGCAAACGGCGCCAGCGCGCTCGCACTCGGCAGCTCGAACCAGGCCACCGCGGACAACACGATCGCGCTGGGCAGCCAGGCCACGGCCAGCGCCACCGGCGCACAGGCCTACGGCTCGGCTGCCAAGGCCACGGCCGCCGACGCGCTCGCTTTCGGCACGAACGCGCAAGCCAACGTCGCCAACTCGATCGCGCTCGGGGCGAACTCGGTCACGAGTACCGCGAACCCGACGTCGAGCGCCACGATCGGCGGCGTCACGTACTTCTTCGCGGGCAGCTCGCCGGCCGGCGTGGTGAGCGTCGGCGCGCCGGGCCAGGAACGCCAGATCACGAACGTCGCCGCCGGCCGGATCTCGGCCAGCAGCACGGACGCGATCAACGGCAGCCAGCTCAACGCGACGAACCAGGCGATCACGAGCCTGTCCACGTCGACCGCGTCGAACATCTCGTCGCTGTCGACCGGCATCAACTCGCTGTCCACCGGCCTGAGCACCACGAACAGCAACGTGGCATCGCTGTCCACGTCGACCTCGACCGCGATCAGCTCGCTGTCGACGGGCCTGAGCTCGACGAACAGCAACGTCAACTCGCTGTCGACGTCGACGTCGACCGGCATCGGTTCGCTGTCCACCGGACTGAGCTCGACGAACAGCACGGTCGCCTCGCTGTCGACCGGCGTGACGAACATCAACAACACGCTGAACTCGCTGTCGACGACGATCAACAACAACACGACGCGTACGACGAACAATTCCGGCATCGCGGCCGACATGAACGGAACCGGCTCCGACAAGCCTACCGTCACCGCCGGCTCGAACTCGGTGGCGATCGGCGCGAATTCGACGGATGGCGGCCGCCAGAACGTCGTCTCGGTCGGCAGCGACACGCAGCAGCGCCAGATCGTGAACGTCGCGCCCGGTACGCAGGGCACCGACGCGGTGAACGTGAACCAGCTGACGCAGGTGCAGACGACGCTGTCGACGGCACTGTCGGGCCAGCAGGCGCAGATCAACTCGCTGGGTTCGCAACTGCAGCAGACCGACCAGATGGCGAAGCAGGGTATCGCGGCCGTCGGCGCGATGGCGTCGATCCCGCAGCTCGATCGCGACGCCAACTTCGGGATGGGCGTCGGCACGTCGACCTTCCTCGGCCAGAAGGCGATGGCGGTCAGCATGCAGGCCCGCATCACGGAGAACCTGAAGGCGTCGATCAACGGCGGCTTCAGCGGCGGTCAGAAGGTGATCGGCGCCGGCATGCTGTACCAGTGGAAGTAATGCGTCGCGCCGCCAGGCCGCCCGGCTCGCCAGCCGGCCGGCCCGCGGCAGCCCCGACGGCAGGACGAGCCGGCCGCGCAGCCCGCGGCCTGCTTCTGTCAACCCAAGCTTTGAGGACGTAACCGTGAACAAACTCGCTCTTGCTCTTGCGCTCGCGCTTTCCGCAATGGCCCTCGCCGCGTGCTCGACCGCATCCGGCCCGACCTTCAGCGCCTCCGAATTGCAGCCGCGCGACGGCGTGCGCACGTTCCAGGTGGACTGCCACGGCCTGCTGTCCGGCCCGCAGACCTGCATGAAGGCTGCCCGCAAGATCTGCGGCGACCAGCCCGTACGCGCCATCGACTCGGCCCGCGCGCTGCGCGACAAATCCGATCCCGCGACACTCGTCTTCCAGTGCGGCGCCGCGCCGGCCGAAGCGGCCTCGGCCGCCGAGCCGGCGCCTGCCACCGTCGAACGCGTGAACCTGTCGGGTGACGCGCTGTTCGCGACCGACCACGCGACGCTCGCACCGACCGCGCGCGAATCGCTCGACCGGCTGCTGAGCGAGCGTGCGGACCGCACGTACTCGCAGGTGACGATCACCGGCTTTACGGATACGGTGGGCAGCGAAGACTACAACCTCGCGCTGTCGAAGCGCCGCGCCGAGTCCGTCGCCGCCTATCTGAAGGCGCACGGCCTGAAGGCCGACACGCTGACGGTCACGGGCCGCGGCAAGGCCGATCCGGTCGCGTCCAACGCGACGCCCGAAGGCCGCGCCAGCAACCGTCGCGTGGAAATCACGCTGCAGCACTGAGCGGACGGCCGCCGCGCGCGGCGGCCCGATCCGGCAGGCCGCCAGCGCCGCGCCGGACATCCGCCGATCGACGCGCGCGTCGCTGCACCGGCGCCCCGCTCTCGTTGGCCGGCGGCTATGTCAAAGTTCGTCACGTCCCTCCACAAACCGGCGATTTCCGTGCCACAATCGCCGCAGACAGTCGCCGGGGCAGCCTGCCCGAATCGCACGCCGTGCCAGGCGTGCCCGACGACACGCCGGAATCCGGCTGCCGCCCTCGCGAACCACGTCGCCCGATTCGCGTGCCGCGGCGCACCGGCGCGAATGCAACCACGACAATCCACGGCGCGCCGCTTCCGGGCCAGACGCTCGACGCCATGCCCGGACGCACGACGCCGCAGAGGAAACCAACCGGTGACGGACATCAATGAAGCCGCCTCGGGCGGCACCCGCAAGCCACGGCCGGCCATCGGCATCTCGCTGTTTGCGCGGGACGGCCAGGCGATCTGGGAAAACGGCATTCACCAGAACATCGCGTTCCTCGCGATGATGCTCAAGCGCTCGGATCGCGTGGGCCCCGTCTATTTCCTGAACGGCGGCGACGCCAACGCACTGCCGGCCGGCCTCGAACTCGACGGCCTCGACATCCCGCTCGTGAAACCCACCGACGTCACGCACGAACTCGACGTCGTGATCGAAATGGGCGCGCAGTTGCCGGTCGAATGGCTCAGGCACATGAAGGCGCTCGGCAAGAAAATCGCCGCGTTCTTCTGCGGGCACGTGTATGCCGGCCTGTGCGAAACCCCGATCTTCGAAAAACCGTCGGGGCATATCTTCAACGGCGCGCCGTTCGACGAAGTGTGGCTGCTGCCGCAATACGACAAGACCGCGGCGCCGATGCTGCAGACCATCCTGCGCGCGCCGGTGCATCTGATGCCGCATATCTGGTCGCCGTACTTCCTCGATCGCCGCATCGCCGCGCTCGCCACCGAAGGCGAAACGTTCGGCTATCGGCCCGGCCGCCGCCCGTGGCGCCTGGCGATGCTCGAGCCGAACATCTCGGTCGTCAAGTCCTGCCACTACCCGATGCTCGCGTGCGACGAGTTCTACCGCGCGCGGCCGGACGCGGTGCAACACATGTTCGTCGTCAACTCAATGCATATGAAGGAGCATCCGACCTTCGTGCACTTCGCGAACAGCCTCGATCTCGTGCGCCAGCACAAGGCGACCTTCGAACCGCGTATCGACCTGCCGGGCTTCATGGCGCGCCATGCGGACGCGGTCGTGTCGCACCACTGGGAAAACGGGCAGAACTATCTGTATTACGACGTGCTGCACGGCGGTTATCCGCTGATCCACAACTCGACGCTGCTCGGCGACGCCGGCTATTACTACCCGGACTTCGACTCCGCCGCGGGCGGCCGCGCGCTGCTCGAAGCGTGGCTGCATCACGACGAACGCCTCGACGACTACCGTGCGAAGGCCGGCCGGCTGCTGCAGTCGGTCTCGCTCGACAACCCCGCGAACCTCGACGCGTTCGTCTCGCGTCTGGTCGCCTGAACCGGAGCATACGCATGTCGGACTCCAATGCCCGTCAAGCGCCCGGCGAGGGCAAGCGTCTCGTCGTCGGCGTGTCGCTGTTCGTGCGCGGCGCCGGCCAGTCGCTGTGGGAAAACGGCATCTTCCAGAACTGCCTGCTGCTGATCCTGCTGCTGCGCCAGTCGCCGCTCGTCGCGGAAGCCGTGATGGTGAACGGCGGCGAACAGGTCGCCGATCCGCAGATGATGCTCGGCGAATGGGACGTGCCGCTGCTGTCGATGGACGAAGCGCTGCAACGCTGCGACGTGCTGATCGAAATGAGCGCGCAGTTCGGCGCGGACTACCTGCGCGCGTTCCGCGAGCGCGGCGGCAAGGTCGTCACGATGCGGGTCGGCAACGACTACGTGATCGACATCGAACGCGCGATGTTCAACAAGCCGTCGGGCTTCCTGTTCTCGGGCGCACCGTACGACGCGGTGTGGACGATTCCCGAATTCGAGCGCTCGTGCCTGCACTATTACCAGACGGGCCTGCGCGCGCCCGTCACGATCGTCCCGCACATCTGGCACCCGATGCTGTTCGACAAGGCCCGCGCGACGCTCGGCGCCGGTTTGTCGTACGGGTATCGGCCCGGCAAGCCGCGCTGGCGCGTGACGATGTTCGAGCCGAACATCTGCATGGTGAAGACGAGCATCATCCCGATGCTGGTCACGGAAGAGGCATACCGTGCCAACCCGAAATTCCTTGAATTCGTGCGCGTGTGCAACACGATCCACATCAAGGAGCACGCAACCTTCGTCCACTTCGCGAAGAGCCTCGACATCGTCGAGCACGGCATCACGACGTTCGAAAGCCGCTATGCGGTGTACGAGTTCATGGCCGCGTACGGCGATGCGGTGGTATCGCACACGTGGGAAAACGCGCAGAACTACCTGTATTACGAGCTGCTGTACGGCGACTATCCGCTGATCCACAACTCGCCGTTCCTGGGCAAGGCCGGGTATTTCTATCCGGACTTCGACTGCCAGGCCGGCGGCCGCGCGCTGCTGCAGGCGTTCGCCGAACACGACGCGAACCTGGAAGCGTACCGCGAGCAGTCGAAGCACGTGCTCGACTCGGTCAGCATCTATAACCCCGAGAACGTCGCCGCCTATACGGACGCGATCGCCACCCTCTATCGCGACGCGTGACGCGCCGCCCTTTCCGGACCCCGACATGAACGCACGCACGCCCCTCACCCGAGCCAAATGGATGATCGGCTGCGCCGTCGCTTCGATCGCGATCGGCGCGCACGCGCAATCCGCCGGCGCATCCGCCGACTCGCTGCTCCGCGACTCGAACGCGGTGTTCAAGCAGCTCGATGCCGGCCAGTACGGCGCCGTCTGGATCGGCGCCGCCGCGTTCGTGAAGGCGCGCATCAAGCAGGACCAGTTCGCGGCCGACATGCAGCAGGCCCGCCAGTCCGTCGGTGCGGTCAGCCATCGCGGCTGGGCGCAAATCACGCGCATCCGCTACACGAACGCGTCGGCGATGCCCGACGGGCTCTACGCGAACGTCGACTATGCAACCACGCTGACGAGCGGCGCAACCGTGTACGAAAAGCTGAGCTTTCGCCTCGACGACGACGGCCGCTGGCACCTCACGGGCTACGTGCCGCGCCAGTCGCAAGGCGCCGTGCAATAAGCCGCGCACCGCCCGCCTCACGGAGCCGATATGAAACTCAATGTCGCGATAACGATGAACGTGCAGCGCGACGCGACGCAGTCGATCTGGTACAACGGCGCGAACCAGCACTGCGTGTACCTGTACATGCTGCTGAAGCAGTCGCCGCTGATCGGCGAGGTCTGGCTCGCGCACGACGACGGCATCACCGACTATCCGCAGGCGCTGATGATGGACGCGTTCGGCAATGCGCTGCGGCCGCTGTCGTCGGTCGTCCACCAGACCGACCTGCTGATCGAGATGAACGCGTTCATCGACCCGTCGCACACGGACGTCGTGCGCCGGCGCGGCGGCAAGTGCGTGTCGTACCGCTTCGGCAACGACTACGTGATCGCGGTCGAGACGATCAACTTCGAGAAGAACGACTGGCGGCCGAACCCGCACCGCGTGCAGTTCGACGAGATCTGGACCAACCCGCAGCACATGCACACGTGCGCGGCGTATTTCCAGGCCGTGTATCGCGCACCGGTGATCGAGCTGCCGCACATCTGGTCGCCGTATTTCATCGAGCGCAGCCTCGACGCCGACCCCGAACTGAAGGCCCGCTTCGGCTACCGGAACCACGGCCCGGCAAAGCGCATCGCGTTCTTCGAACCGAACCTGAACGTCGTGAAGAGTTCGATCGTGCCGATGCTCGCCGCGAACGCGTGCTACGTCGAGCATCCGGAACTCGTCGAGCACGTGTACATGACCAACACGTTCGACAAGAAAGAGAACGTCGCCTTCAAGCATCTCGCGCTCGGGCTCGAAATGGTGCGCGACGGCAAGGCGACGGCCGACGTGCGCGCGCCGTTCGTCGCGTGGGCCGCGCATCACACCGACATCGTCGTGTCGCACCACTGGGAAAACGGCCTCAACTACCTGCTGTACGACGCGCTGTACGGCAACTACCCGCTCGTGCACAACTCGCCGTTCCTGCGCGACGTCGGCTACTACTACCCGGACTTCGAGATCTTCGACGCGGCGCGCGCGATCGCGACCGCCGCGCAAACGCACGACGCGCGGCTCGACGACTATGCGGCGGCCGCCCGCCGCTGCCTGCAGCAGGTCGACACGCTCGCCGAACACAACGTCCGCGCGTATTCCGCGCAGATCCAGCAGCTGTTCGCCGGCCGCGCGCTCGGCTGACCTCCTTCGCACCCGTCCCGCCCATGAATCAGACCGTCCGCAATTTCGTCGTGATCGATTCGATCCACGGCCCGTTCGTCATCAACCGGCACTGCGCGCTGCAGGCCGAAGCGCTGATCAAGACCGGCCGGCCGCATATCCAGGCCGAGCTCGACACGATCCTGCAGGTGATCGACCAGTTGCCCGACGGCGCGATCGCGGTGGACGGCGGCGCGAATGCGGGGCTCGTGTGCGTGCCGATCGCGCACCGGCTGCACGCGCGCGGCGGCCACGTCTACGCGTTCGAGCCGCAGCGCACGCTGTTCCATGCGCTCGGCGGCACCATCGCGCTCAACGAGCTCGACAACCTCCATCTGCTGAACATGGGGCTCGCCAGCGCCAACGGCACGATGAAGGTGCCCGACATCGACTACGGGCAGGACGCCGATTTCGGTTCGGTGTCGCTCGTCGACGGCCAAGCGGCGGGCGGCACGCCGACGCCGGTCGCCAGGCTCGATTCGCTCGGCCTGCCGCGGCTGGATTTCCTGAAGCTCGACATCGAAGGGATGGAGATCGACGCGCTGCGCGGCGCGCGCCGGCTGATCGAGACGCATCTGCCGTGGTGCTGGATCGAATACTGGAAAGTCGGCGAAGCGCCGATCATCGATACGTTCGCCGGTCTCGACTATACGTTCTACCGGATCGACGGGCTGAACATGCTCTGCGTGCCGAACCCGCGCTGGGACAGGCAGCGGCTGTTCATCTCGGGCGAGCCGCTCGCCACCGCATCGACGGCCGAAAGCAATGCGAATCATGCGACCGCCGGCGCAGTGGACGCCGACGCGCCCGAAACGAACTGGAACCGCGCGCTCGACCATGAATCGCGCTGCGAGTGGGGCCATGCGATCGACCGCTGGCAACGCGCGCGCGGCCGCGGGCTCGACGACGATGCGATCGCGCTGCAGCTCGCGTCGTGCTACGGCTTCGCCGGCGTGCCCGACGCGGGGCTCGCGGCGCTCGACCGCTTCGGCGATCCGGCGGCGCTGCCCGACGCAACGCGCGGGCGCATCGAACTGGCGCGCTCGGCGCTGCTGCTGCGCGCCGGCCGGCGCGAAGAAGCAGCGCGCGCCACCGTCGCCAGCGAAAACGTGCTGACGGCCGCGCAGTTCGGACTGCCTACCGAACGGCTCTACCAAGGCCAGCCGCTGCAAGGCAAGCGGCTGCTCGTGCTCAGCTACGGCGGCGCCGGCGACCAGCTCCAGTACGCGCGCTACCTGCATGCGCTGGACGCGCTCGGCTGCGCGGGCGTGACCGTCGTCGTCCCCGATGCACTGACGGGGCTGCTGCGCCATACGTTCCCGCGCATCGAATTCATCGGCGTGCACGGCGCATGGGCCGACACGTCGCAGATCGCGCACGACTACTGGTGTTCGTTCCTGATGCTCGCCGCCCGGTTCGGCTACGCGCCGGCGCCGGAAGGCGCACCGGCCGCCTACCTGTCGTGTCCGCCCGCGCACGCGGCCGCGTGGCGCGAGCGCGTGTCGCACGATGGCCACGCGCCCGGCACGCGCCGCATCGGGCTCAACTGGCGCGGCCGCGACGAAAGCGACGCGCGCTTCCATCGCGCAGCGAGCCCGCGTGATTTCGCGCCGCTTGCACGGATGCAGGGCTACGCCGCGTACTGCATCAACCGCGACCTGTCCGCGCAGTCCGAGCAATCGGACCTGCCGGTGACGTTCCCCCATCACGCGATCGGCGATTTCGGCGATCTCGCGGCGCTGATGCTCGCGATGGACGCCGTCGTGACCACCTGCACCGCGCACATCCACCTCGCCGGCGCGCTCGGCGTGCCGGCCGTGCTGCTGCTCAGCCCGAAAGCCGATGCGCGCTGGGAAACCGGCTCGCGCACCGCGCTCTACCCCGGCATCCGGATCGTGCGCGCGGCGCGCGTCGGCCAATGGGACGACGCGATCGACCGCGCGATGGCGCTGGTGCTCGGCGGTTTCGGGAAGGATTGATCGATTTGCTGCGCGTCCGGGCGGCCGGGCCGCTGCGCCCGCACGATGTCGAAGCCGGCCGCGTCCGGCCGGCACGCGCACCGGATGCGCCAGGGCCTGCTCACGCTAATGACGGGCCCTTCTGGCGGCCAGCCACACGAATGATTTTGTCGAAACAGGGGGGCGCGCCCTACACCAGCATCCGAGCGCCGCTTTGCGCGGCGAATGCGCGGCCATGCCGCCGCCCCTTGCGTGCGAGCATGGCGAAGCAACGGGCCGCCGGCCGGCTTGCGCCGCCGGATTGCTTCACAAGGCTGTCGGACACGCCGCGCGCGATCGCCGAATCGTCGCCGCACGCACCCGCGATGACGCCCGCGTAATAGTGGCGCGCCGCCAGCTCGCGGCCGTTGGCGTCGAGCGGCGTCATCCGCTGAATGCGGCGCGCGACGGCCTTCAGGCCATCGAGATACGGCGTGACGTCGATCGGCACATCGGTCGATTCGGCGCCCAGTTGCCACAGCATGTCGGCCAGTTCGGCGAGCGCGGCCAGGTCGCGCGCATCGGTCGCCTGCATGCTTGTTCCGCCTCCGGCCTTCGTCCCCGCCATGTGTGCCCCTTTGCGATTCGTCCCGGCCACGCGCCGGATCCACCCGACTCCGGCGCGCATCACGCACGCCGCCCGCCGGTTCCCGCGCCGTCACGCGGCGGCCGCCATGTAAAACGGATGCCCTGCGCCCATGCGACGCCGGCATCCACGATGATCTGCCGGTCGATCTCGTTCTCCACGCCTTCGACGACGACGTGCCGCGCGCCTTCATGCGCGAACGCGATCAGCCTGCGGAACTGGTAGCGCCCGATCGAGTTGCGCTTGATCATCGACAGGACCGACCGGTCGAGCTTCACGATGTCGGGATTGCCGACCACCAGATTGTTCAAAGCGCTGAAGCCGACGCCGAAATCGTCGATCGCGATCCGGCATCCGGCCTGCCGGAAGCGGTTCACGAACGATCGGCCCGCGACGGGATTCAGCGGCCCCGTCTCCGTAATCTCGACCACCAGACGCGCCGCAACCGACGGTTCGCGCTCGAGCCGCCTGAAAATCGCGAGCCACGCATCGTCGACGACCGCGCTCGCCGCCGCGACGTTGCACCCGTAGACGGCGCCCGGATCGGCGCGCAGCCCGTCGATCGTCCGGCTCACCACGAGCCGGTCGAACCAGCGCATCAGCCCGAGCGCCTCGAGGCGCGGCAGGAACGCGACCGGCGGCAGCACGTCGCGCTCGCCCCAGCGCAACCGCGCCAGACATTCCTGGTACAGCACGCCGCCCGACAGGTCGGAGCGGCACACCGGCTCGTGTGCGAACCCGAGTCGGCTTTCCACGAAACTGCGTACCGACGCGAGGTCGGGATGATCGTCGGGTGCGCCGAACACGAGATCGATTTCGTCACGATTCGCTTCCCGATTCGCCTCCAGGCGAGTTTCGACCGCATTCATCCGGCGCTCCGGCAAATGGCGAGCCGCCGAAGGCGGCTCGACCTCAACAAACATGCGGAGCGAACCGACCATGACGCGCTCCGCCGCCTACCCGGCCCATCCTGTTATGTCGATCTTTTCCGGGAGCGTACTTATCGCTTCGGCGCGCCGTCAAATTCGATATTTTCAACGATATTCAATTACTGGGAATACATCATGTACGCACGACACCGACAGTGCGACAGGTTACACAACGCGAATTACGAAACCCCAATGCATACGCCGCCTATCCCTTCCATCCAAACAACTTCATCCAAATTGTTTTCCCGCGACATGCCCCCTGCAAATCGCGATTTTTCTCAATTGACCAGATAAATACCGCCCCGTAAAACGCCGCCCGCATTCGATGCCGAGCCCGCCGCCGTGGCCGGCTGCCCGGGCCATTACCTGCTGAAAACCTGTCGCCACGCGTCATTCGATCGTCGCAGCATGCAATTTCCCGCCTCAAACAAAATTATTAAATTTCAAAACAGAATCAGATCGCCTTGAATCAATAATATCAATTTTAATTATATGATGATTGCCGATCGAAACAAATTTAACAATCTTTCAGACTTGTTAACCTATAAACTTGTTTTCGACGGACTTCCCTCGGAGCCGTCAAATTCGTGCCTTCAAAAACCGTCGACCCGACCGGGTTCGACGGTTTCTTTTTTAACGGCATCAATTCATCAGACATTAGGGCGGGACAACCCCGATGGCGGCCAGCGGCGCAACGGATAAGCGCCGCGAAAAAAACGCCTTATGCGGCCGTCGCGCCGATCAGGTTCGCGAGCAGCGCGTCGTATTCGGCGACGAGCGCGGGATTCGCCGACGTATAGCGGCTGAGGATGTCGCGCTGGCGCCGCGTGTACGCTTCCCAGTCGTCGTCGTGCGTATGCAGCGCGCGCAGCAGCGCATCGGCGCCCTGCTGCACGTCGTTGTCCGGATAGTAGTAGCCGAGATCGGGCGCGAGGCTCGCGTTGTGCACGAGCGGATAGCCCTGCCAGCACACGTCGAAATAGAAATAGTTGAGCGGGTTCGACCATTGATGCGACACGACGATATCAGTCAGGTCGGCCAGGAACAGCGGCGTATCGAAGCGCCCGACGAAGCTCGCCTTGCCCGCGCGCACGATGTCCAGGTAATTCATCAGCATCACGAACTCGGGGCTGTCGTGCGCGAGGCGATCGGCGTTCGTCACGTGCGTGAAGCAGATCGCATCGGGATCGTGGCGATACGCCTCGTCGATGATCAGCATCGGATACACGCAGAACTTCACGACGTTGTGGTTCGGCTCCATTACCGTCAGTCGCTTGCCAGGCTCGCTGCGCGGCCGGTATTCGCCGTGCTCCGGCAGCGATTGCGCGCGTGCGCTCAGGAACATCGGATCCCACACGAACGGCACGACGCGCCCCGGGCAGCGGCGCAGCGACTGCAGGAACGGCAGCGACGACGGCGCGATCTGCGGAATCGCCCACACCTCGTCGTAGCCGCGGTTGATGAACAGCGTGTCCCATAGCCGGCGGCCGAACAGCATCGACTCCATCGCGTTGATGTACTCGACGCCGCAGCAATAGCTGACGAGCTTCGCGCCGCGCGCTTTCAGGTAGGCCGTCTGCTCGCCGTCGATCTGCCCGCCGAGCTCGATCACCACGTCGAGCGAATCCTTCATGTCGGCGAACGCGCGCGTGTCGTACACGGCGCGATCCCACGGCAGCGCGTCGGTGAGCGGCACGTCGGTCGTGTTGACCAGCGTCACGCGGTAGCTGTGGGGCGATGCCATCAGCAGCTTCGCGAGAAACAGCGCGTTCTGCTTGATGCCGTTGATCCAAAGGCTTTCGTCGGGGGCACGCAATCCGATCGTGATACCGATGCGCAGGCCGTTCAGGGCAGGAGACGTCATCGTCGGCGGGATGGGAGGTTCGAGGTGTGGAATGAGCGCAGTGTAGCGCGCGAAGCGCCGCCCGCGTCAAGCGACGGCGGCAACCCGGCATTTTAGCGAACCGCTAACGGGCACACTGTCATGGATGGTTAGTACCGGGCTGGCGTACGCAAATCCGCGACACGGATATGCGATCCTCCGGCGACCAGCTTCATTTCATTCGCGCGATGGAGTGCGACGGGCAGCTGCACGGCGAAGGCGTGGCCGCTCTCGTCAGCTTCAACACGCGCTGGCAGTTTCGCCGCGCGGACACCTACATCGTGCATTCCGACGGCATGTGGCCCGCCATGCGCGCGCTGATGATGGCGCACGACGACGGGCAGCTGCGCTGACGCCGCCACCGCAGCCGCAACATCGCAAGCGCATGCGCCGGCCGGATCCAACCAGCCGGCGGCGCATGCCGGTTGCCGTCAGATCGCCGTAATCGTCGGCGCCACGGCGGCCGGATCGGTAATGCTGGCCTTGCCGGTTTCGACGTGCCCCGCGATGCGGCGCATCCAGCCCGCATTCCCCGCAACCGCGAACTGCAGGTCGTACCAGTGGCTGCTGCACGACAGATCCCAGTGCGCCTCGACGCGCTGCCCCGCAGGAATCGTCAGCGTGCGCGCCGCCCCGCCGTACGCGACATCGGTCGCCGTGACCGTCAACGCGCTGCTGCCCGCATTGGCGAACGTCACGTAGACGTCGCCGTTCGCGGCGTCATAGCACGCGGTGATTTCGGGTTTCGCGGCCGCGTCCGCGGCGGCGGCCCCCGCAAAGCGCCGGAAATAGCCGTTCGGGCCCCAGACGCTCACCAGGTAGTTGCCGTTCGCGTCGAGCGCCCACGTATCGGTCAACTGCTTGCCCGCTTCGACCGTGTAGCGGCGCGGCATCGCGGTGGCGTCGCCCGTATAGACCCAGAAGTGCGCGCCTTGCGTGCCGGTATTCGCGAACGTCAGCGCGTAGCCTTGCGCGCCGAGCTGGCCCGTGACGTGCAGTTCGTACGGCAGCGCGCGCGCCGGCCGCGTGCCGGGTTCCTGCGCGGTCACGACCTGCTGCGCGGTGCTGGCCGGCGCGGTCTGCGACGACGCACGCGAGCATTGCAGGTCCGCCTGCGCGACATACGCCTGCGTGCTCGGCAGGGTCGGCAGCGTCGCATCCGATTTCGAGAAGTCGAGCGCCGACGTCAGGTCGCCGCAGATCGCGCGGCGCCACGGCGAGATGTTCGTTTCCATCACGCCGAAGCGCTTCTCGATGAATTGCAGCACCGACGTGTGATCGAAGACCTGCGAGCAGACGAAGCCGCCCTTCGACCACGGCGACACGACGAACATCGGCACGCGCGGGCCGAGGCCGTATGGCAGGTTGTCGGCGGTATACGTACCGGTCTGCGTCGAAGTCACGACGTTGTGCCGCTCGAGCGACACATCCACGGTGCTCATGCCGGAGCCCGGCAGCGTCGGCGCCTGCGGCGGCACGACGTGGTCGAAGAAGCCGTCGTTCTCGTCGTACATGACGAGCAGGACGGTCTTGCTCCACACGTCCGGATTGGACGTCAGCGCGTCGAGGATCGTCGACAGGTAGTAGGCGCCGTACAGCGGCGTGAACTTCGGATGTTCCGAATACGCGGCGGGCGGCAGCAGCCACGATACCTGCGGCAGCGCGTTCGCCTGCACGTCGGCTTTCAGTTGCGTGATCGGGCGCGTGCTCATCCCGCGCGTCTGCAGCGACGAACCGGCCGGCGCATTCACGAAGTTGTCGAAGCACGCCAGCATGTTCGTGCCGTAGTTGCCGGTGAAGTTGTCGAACCCGGTGCCCTGCTGATAGACCTGCCACGAGATGCCGGCCTGTTCGAGCCGCTCCGGGTAGGTCGTCCAGCTGAAGGGCGGCAACTTGATCTTGTCGAACTGGTTGTCGATGTAGTCGGTGTTGTCGAGCAGCGGGCCGCCGCCCGTGCCGAGCGGATCGACCATGCCCGTCATCAGGTACATGCGGTTCGGGTGCGTGTTGCCCGGGATCGAGCAGAAGTAGTTGTCGCACACCGTGAACGCATCCGCGAGCGCGTAATGGAACGGGATGTCGTCGCGGACGTGGTAGCCCATCGTCATGTTGGACTTCTGCACCGCCCATTGGTCCGCGCGGCCGTTGTCGATCGCGCCGTGCGTCGTCGCCCACGTATGCGGCAGGCCGCCGACGCACTGCGCGTTGACGCCCGGGTTGGTCGTGTCGTAGCGGAACGGCGCGATCACGCTCGTATTGTCCTCCTGCCGCGGCTGGAACCACACCGGCCTGCCGTTCGGCAGCGTGACCGGGAAGCGGTCGTTGTAGCCGCGCACGCCGCTCAGGTGACCGAGGTAGTGGTCGAACGAGCGGTTTTCCTGCATGAACACGACGATATGCTGGACATCCTGGATCGTGCCCGTCACGGTATTCGGCTCGATCGCAAGTGCCTTGCGGATCGATTCGGGAAGCAGTGCGGTGGCGGCGGTCGCGCCAGCGAGGCCGGCGGAGAACTTCAGAAAATCGCGTCGCGAATGGGTGACCATGCTGGTTGCTCTTGATTGGATTTCTGGTTGGAACGACCGGGATCAGGAAGCGGGCGACGATGCGGGCGCGATGAAACCCGGCGGGCAGCGCATCTGCGCGGTGGCGACGGCGGCGCCGCCGCAAGCGGCCTTCTGCTGCGCGACGGGCGCGGGGTCTGCATTCAGGTCGTCGCCGCAGGCGCTGAGGAGTGCTATCAGCGCGACCAGACCGACGACCGCGAAAGGCCGTAGGGCCGACGTTCGCATAACGTATCTCCGTGGATGTGATGACGTGACACGGACGCGAGCCCGCGTCGGTCATATCGACGGCGAGATGCTATGTTCGACTTGTTACACGACGGTGTCGAGTGACGATGGACGCGCGGTGGGAGGGTATGGCGCAGCAGGCCACGCGTTCGACGGAAGTATGGATTTCGCCGGCAAAACGTAATTCGATCGAAAGATTCGTACGGCGTCGGCGTGTCGATGCAATCGAGGCAGCGCCTGTCACAACCGCCTGCGTGCGGTGATTCGCGAAGCGGTTTTCACGGGCCGGCAGCCGCCGGCCCGCGCACCGCGAAAGCGTCGATCAGCCTTCCGCCATCATCAGCAACTGCGCGCCATCCGCGACCTGGTCGCCGACGCCGTACAGCACTTCCGCGACGACGCCCGCGCTCGGCGCGCCGATCGTGTGCTCCATCTTCATCGCTTCCATCACGATCAGCGGCGTGCCGGCTTCGACCTTCTGACCCGGTTCGACCAGCACTGCGATCACCTTGCCCGGCATCGGCGCGGTCAAACGCCCGCCGCCCTGTTCGGTGTCGCCCGCATGCGCGAGCAGGTTGCGCCATTCGAACGTCTCGGCCGCGCCCTGCGTGAACACATGGAACGTGTCGCCGTCCGCATATACGCGGCCGCTGCTGCGCACGCCGCCGAGCGTCACGTCGAAATCGAGCGGCGTTGCGCCGCGCGTCCATGCGAACGGCTGCGCGGCCGCGTCGCCGGCCGCGATGCGCACAACGGCGCCGTCGTCTTCATACGCAACCGTTACGTCCGCTTCGCGGTCCACCGCACGCCATTCGAGCGTGCGGCGATAGCCGCCGTTCAGTCGCCAGTCCGGCAGCGCGCCCCACGGCGATGCGCCCGGCGCGGCCGCGCCGCGTTCGCGCGCGAGCAGCGCCGCGCAAGCGAGTGCGAGCGTCGCGCGCGGCGGCTGTTGCGGCGCGAACAGCGCGTCGTGGTTGCGCTCGATCAGGCCCGTGTCGAGATCGGCCGTCGCGAACGGCTCACACGCGACGATCCGCTGCAGGAATGCGGCGTTCGTATGCAGGCCAACCACCTCGCACGCGCGCAGCACGCGCAGCATCAGGCCGAGCGCTGCCGTGCGGTCTGCGCCATGGACGATCAGCTTCGCGATCATCGGATCGTAGAACGGCGTGATCGCATCGCCTTCGCGCACGCCGCTGTCGACGCGCACCGCGGCGCCGATGTCGAACTCGACGCCGTCCGGCAGCCGCAGGTGCTTCAGCGTACCCGTGGACGGCAGGAAGCCGCGTGCGGGGTTCTCCGCGTAAAGGCGCGCCTCGAGCGCGTGACCCTGCACGCGCAGCTCGTCCTGCTTCAGCGGCAGCGGCTCGCCGAACGCGACGCGCAGTTGCCATTCGACGAGATCGAGCCCCGTGACCATCTCGGTGACCGGATGCTCTACCTGCAGGCGCGTGTTCATTTCCATGAAGTAGAACGCGTCGCCCGTCATGATGAATTCGACGGTGCCCGCGCCGACATAACCGACCGCGCGCGCGGCCGCGACGGCCGCCTCGCCCATCGCGCGACGCAAGTCGTCGGGCAGGCCCGGCGCCGGCGCTTCCTCGAGCACCTTCTGGTGACGGCGCTGCACCGAGCAGTCGCGGTCGAACAGGTAGACGGTATTGCCGTGCGTGTCGCCGAACACCTGCACCTCGACGTGGCGCGGGCGCGTCAGGTATTTCTCGATCAGCACGCGGTCGTTGCCGAAGCTGCTCGCGGCCTCGCGCTGGCACGATGCGAGCGCCGCCGGGAAATCGTCGGAGCGCTCGACCACGCGCATCCCCTTGCCGCCGCCGCCCGCACTGGCCTTCAGCAGCACCGGATAGCCGATCTCGTCGGCTTCGCGATGCAGGTTCCCCGCGTCCTGGTCGTCATCGTGATAGCCGGGCACGAGCGGCACGGCGGCCGCGTGCATCAGCGCCTTCGCGGCGGCCTTCGATCCCATCGCCGCGATCGCATCGACCGGCGGCCCGATGAACGCGATGCCGGCCGCTTCGCACGCATGCGCAAAATCTTCGTTCTCCGACAGGAAGCCGTAGCCGGGGTGGATCGCCTGCGCGCCGGTCGCGCGCGCGGCTTCGATGATGCGCTCGATGCGCAGATAGCTGTCCGCTGCCGCCGAGCCGCCGATATGCACGGCTTCGTCGCATGCAGCCACGTGCTTCGCGTTGGCATCGGCATCTGAATAGACGGCGACGCTCGCGATCCCGAGACGTTTGCACGTCGCGGCGACGCGGCACGCGATTTCGCCGCGGTTGGCGATCAGAATCTTGTCGAACATGGCTTCGGTTTCGTCCGGAAAGGGTGGATCACGACGACGTCATTCACGCCACGACGGCGTGCGTTTCTCGAGGAAGGCCGCGATCCCTTCGCGCGCTTCCGCGCCTGCGCGGGTGCGCGCAATCCAGTCGGCGGTCTGCTCGATCAGCGTCGCGTCGAGCGCGCGGCCAGCCACATCGGCGACGAGCCGCTTGCACGCACGCACCGCGTCCGGGCCGTTCGCGACGAGCGTCGCGGCCAGCTTCGCGACCGTCTCGTCGAGCGCACCGGCCGGCACCGCGTCGTGAATGAAGCCGAGCGATGCGGCGCGCGCGCTGTCGAACACCTCGGCCGTCGTGAAGTAGCGGCGCGCCGCGCGCTCGCCCATCGCGCGCACGACGTACGGTGCGATCGTCGCGGGAATCAGCCCGAGCCGCGCTTCGGACAGGCAGAACTTCACGCCGTCGGCGGCGATCGCGATATCGGCCGCCGCGACGAGGCCCACGCCGCCCGCATACGCATCGCCATGCACGCGCGCGATCACCGGCTTGCCGCAGCGATGGATCGCCTCGAGCATCCGCGCGAGCTTGCGCGCGTCGGCACGGTTCTCGTCGTCCGAGTAACCGGCCATCTTCTTCATCCAGTTCAGGTCCGCGCCCGCGCAGAACGCGGCGCCTTCCGCCGCGAGCACGATCGCGCGTACGCCTTCGTGCGCATCGAGCCATTCGAACGCGGTGGTCAGCTCGGCGATCGTCGTCTCGTTGAACGCGTTGCGCACGTCGGGACGCGCGAGCGTGACGGTCGCGACGCGGTTTGCTTCGTTAACCCTGATGGTTTCGTATCGCATCGTCCGCTCTCCTCGTTACATCCGGAACACGCCGAAGCGCGTATCGTCGATCGGCGCGTTCATCGATGCGGCAAGGCCGAGCCCGAGCACGTCGCGCGTCTGCGCGGGATCGATCACGCCGTCGTCCCACAGCCGCGCGCTCGCGTAATACGGATGGCCCTGGCGCTCGTACTGGTCGCGGATCGGCTGCTTGAATGCTTCCTCTTCGTCGGTCGACCACTCGCCGCCCTTCGCCTCGATACCGTCGCGACGCACGGTCGCGAGCACCGACGCGGCCTGCTCGCCGCCCATCACCGAGATCCGCGCATTCGGCCACATCCACAGGAAGCGCGGCCCGAATGCGCGGCCGCACATCCCGTAGTTGCCGGCGCCGAACGAGCCGCCGATGATCACCGTGAACTTCGGCACCTTCGCGTTCGACACGGCCGTCACCATCTTCGCGCCATGCCGCGCAATGCCTTCGTTCTCGTACTTGCGCCCGACCATGAAGCCCGTGATGTTCTGCAGGAACACGAGCGGGATCTTGCGCTGGCAGCACAACTCGATGAAATGCGCGCCCTTCACCGCCGATTCGGAAAACAGGATGCCGTTGTTCGCGACGATCCCGACCGGGTGGCCCCAGATGTGCGCGAAGCCCGTGACGAGCGTCGTGCCGAAGCGCGCCTTGAATTCGTCAAACTCGGAATCGTCGACGATGCGCGCGATCACCTCGCGCACGTCGAACGGCTTGCGCGTATCGACCGGAATCACGCCGTACAGGCTCTTCGCGTCGTAGCGCGGCGGCTTCGGCTCTCGCAGCGCCACCGGCGACGCGATCTTCGGTGCGAGATGATCGACGATGTTGCGCGCGATCGACAGCGCATGCGCGTCGTTCTGCGCGAGATGGTCGGCCACGCCCGACAGGCGCGTGTGCACGTCGCCGCCGCCGAGATCCTCGGCGCTCACTTCCTCGCCGGTCGCGGCCTTCACGAGCGGCGGCCCGCCGAGGAAAATCGTGCCCTGGTCCTTCACGATGATCGACTCGTCGCTCATCGCGGGCACGTACGCGCCGCCCGCCGTGCACGAGCCCATCACGACGGCGATCTGCGCGATCCCGGCCGCCGACATCGTCGCCTGGTTGAAGAAGATGCGGCCGAAGTGGTCGCGATCGGGGAATACGTCGTCCTGGTTCGGCAGGTTCGCGCCGCCCGAATCGACGAGGTACACGCACGGCAGCCGGTTTTCCGCGGCGATTTCCTGCGCGCGCACATGCTTCTTCACGGTCATCGGGTAGTAGGTGCCGCCCTTGACCGTCGCGTCGTTGCACACGATCACGCACTCGCGGCCCGCGATCCGGCCGATCCCGGTGATGACGCCCGCGCCCGGCGCGTCGTCGTTGTACATGCCGTTCGCCGCGAGCTGCGACAGCTCGAGGAACGGCGCGCCCGGATCGAGCAGTTGCGCGATGCGGTCGCGCGGCAGCAGCTTGCCGCGCGACAGGTGCTTGTCGCGCGCGGCCTGGCCGCCGCCCTGCGCGAGCTGTTCGATCTTCGCGCGCAGGTCGGCGACGACCGCCTCGAGCGCCGCGGTGTTCGCGCGGAAGTCTTCCGAACGCGGGTTCAGTCTGGATTCGATGATCGGCATCGACGGGGCTCCGTTCGCGTGACGTGGGGCGTTACATCGTTTCCGCGAACAGCTCGCGGCCGATCAGCATCCGGCGGATCTCGCTCGTGCCGGCGCCGATTTCATAGAGCTTCGCATCGCGCCACAGGCGGCCCACCGGGTATTCGTTGATGTAGCCGTTGCCGCCGAGGATCTGGATCGCCTCGCCGGCCATCCACGTCGCCTTCTCGGCCGTATAGAGGATCACGCCCGCGCAGTCCTTGCGCACCTGGCGAATGTGGTCGCTGCCCGCCGAGTCGAGATGGCGCCCGACCGCGTACAGATACGCGCGGCACGCCTGGAACGTGGTGTACATGTCCGCGACCTTGCCCTGGATCAGCTGGAATTCGCCGATCGCCTGGCCGAACTGCTTGCGGTCGTGGATATACGGCACGACCGCGTCGAGGCACGCAGCCATGATGCCCGTCGGGCCGCCCGACAGCACCGCGCGCTCGTAGTCGAGGCCGCTCATCAGCACCTTCACGCCGCCGTTGAGCTGGCCGAGGATGTTCTCTTCCGGCACCTCGACGTCCTGGAACACGAGCTCGCCCGTGTGCGAGCCGCGCATGCCGAGCTTGTCGAGCTTCTGCGCGACCGAGAAGCCCTTCATCCCCTTCTCGACGATGAACGCGGTGATGCCGCGCGAATTCGCTTCGACGTCCGTCTTCGCGTAGACGACGAGCGTGTCGCAATCGGGGCCGTTGGTGATCCACATCTTCGTGCCGTTCAGCACGTAGCGGTCGCCGCGCTTGTCGGCGCGCAGCTTCATGCTGACGACGTCGGAGCCGGCATTTGGCTCGCTCATCGCGAGCGCGCCGATGTGTTCGCCCGACACGAGCTTCGGCAGGTATTTCTGCTTTTGCGCTTCGGTGCCGTTGCGGTGGATCTGGTTCACGCACAGGTTCGAATGCGCGCCGTACGACAGGCCGATCGACGCCGATGCGCGCGAGATCTCTTCCATCGCGACCATGTGCGCGGTATAGCCCATGTTCGCGCCGCCGTATTCCTCGGCAACCGTCATGCCGAGCACGCCGAGATCGCCGAACTTCTTCCACAGATCCATCGGAAACTGGTCGGTGCGGTCGACCTCCGCCGCGCGCGGCGTGATTTCCTTCGCCGCGAACGTCGCGACGGCATCGCGCAGCATCTCGATGTCTTCACCGAGCATGAATTGCACGCCGGGCAGGTTGATCATGTCTCCTCCGTCTCCAGAAAGTGTGTCGCATGCACCGATTTCTGAGTTTCGCTCAAATCGAATGAATGCGCCGATTCATTGACCAATACAGCGTAAATTTTGCACAGTTTCACGCCTCTCCCGGTGCGGCGTCAATAGTTTTTTGAGTGACACTCAGATATCATGCCGACATGACAGCCGCTACCGCCGACACCATGACCGCCACCGTCAAAGCCGACCGCGCCGACACGCCGCGCGCACCCGCCGGGCGCAAATCCCAGCAGCGCGTGCAGGACATCTTGCGCGCCGGTCGTGAAGTGTTTGCCGAAAAAGGCTACGAGCATGCGACGGCCGCCGAAATCGCGCAGCGCGTGGGGGTATCCGAGGCGACGGTGTTCAGCTACTTCCGTGGCAAGCGCGAGCTGTGTGCGCGCGTCATCGCGGATTGGTACGACGAAATCATCGCCGCGTTCGAGCACGGGATGCCGCAGGATGCGTCGGTGCAGCAGCAGTTCGCGTTCATCGTGCGCACCCACCTGCGGCTGATGCTCGTGAACGGCACGGGGCTGTGCGCGCTGGTGCTGTCGGAAGGCCGTGCGAAGCAGCATGCGCTGAGCGACGAGCTCACCGCGCTGCAGCGCCGCTATACGGCGCCGCTGATGGACGTGCTCGCGCGCGGACAGGCGGCCGGGCAGGTTCGCGCGGACCTGCCGCTGAGCCTGCTGCGCTCGATGGTGTTCGGGCCGATCGAGCACGTGCTGTGGGACGCGATCCTCGGGCACCGAAAGCTCGATACGGAAACGACGGCCACGCAGTTGATCGACATGCTGTGGGCCGCCGTGCAGCCGCCCGCGCCGGAACAGGCGGCGCTGGTGCGCTTCAGGAACGAGGTCGCGGAAGCGGTGCGGCGGCTGGAAGGGGAAGCTTCACGCCCGTAATGCAGGCAGGCGGCGCGAAGCGCCTGCCGCGTTGCCGCATCTCCTATTCCATCGCGCGGAAATCAGCCGCTACGACTCCTCGCCGACCCGCAGCGGCGCGCGGCTCTGCTCGTTGTTCAAATGGACGAACTTGCGCAACAGACGCATCAGTTCCTGCGAATCGTCCTCGCCCATGCCGTCGAACAGGCCTGCACGCAGTTCCTGCACCGACGGAATCAGGTGCGTAAGCAGTTCGACGCCCGCCGGCGTCAGCAGCAGGCGCCGCTGACGCCGCGGCAGCACTTCGCGGACGATCAATCCTTTCGCTTCGAGCCGGACCGCGAGGTCCGCGGTCGTCGACGTGTCGAGCGCCACCCGCTGCGCGAGCGTCACCTGATCGAGCCCCGGACACTCGTACAGCATCCGCAGGACCGCGTACTGCACCGGCGTCACGTCCCGGCCCAGCTTCTCGTAGAACATCGCAACCGCGATCTGATGGGCGCGCCGGATCAGGTGCCCGGGTTCGTCGTACAGATCGAGCGGGAAAGCCGGTGCGTCGGCAGGATTCGTTTTTTCCATGAATGAGTCGATGACATAGGCGGCGCACGCTGTTGCGTGCGCCCACGGCATGGCGCTGCCTCGCGCCATTTCCCGGGAAAACCAGTATACCGCTCGCCTTGCCCCGGCCAATCTCAATGAGTACACTGAATCTCATTCAGTACACGGAATGAAGAACTGCCGCGTACCGGCGGCACCGCCCCGAAGGAGACGATGAACGTGTTTCTCAAGAACGCTTGGTATGTGGCGTGCACGCCCGATGAAATCGACGGCAAGCCGCTGGGCCGCAAGATTTGCAACGAATCGATGGTGTTTTACCGCGCGGCGAACGGCGAGGTCGCCGCGCTCGAGGACTTCTGCCCGCACCGCGGCGCGCCGCTGTCGCTGGGATTCGTGCGCGACGGCGTGCTCGTGTGCGGCTATCACGGGCTGGAAATGGGCTGCAACGGCAAGACGGCCGGCATGCCGGGCCAGCGCGTCGGCGGATTCCCGTCGATCCGCAGCTTCCCGGTAGTCGAGCGGTACGGATTCGTCTGGGTCTGGCCCGGCGATGCGTCCGAAGCCGATCCCGGCAAGCTGCCCGCGCTGTCGTGGGCCGAAGATCCGGCCTGGGCGCACGGGGGCGGCCTGTATCACATCCGTTGCGACTACCGGCTGATGATCGACAACCTGATGGACCTCACGCACGAGACCTACGTGCATGCGACGAGCATCGGCCAGAAGGAAATCGACGAGGCGCCGCCGAAGACGACCAGCCACGGCGACGAAGTCGTCACGAGCCGCTTCATGGAGAACGTGATGCCGCCGCCGTTCTGGCGGATGGCGCTGCGCGGCAACGGCCTCGCCGACGACGTGCCGGTCGACCGCTGGCAGATCTGCCGCTTCACGCCGCCGAGCCACGTGATGATCGAAGTGGGCGTCGCGCATGCGGGCCACGGCGGCTACGACGCGCCGGCCGACCGGAAGGCGTCGTCGATCGTGGTCGACTTCATCACGCCCGAGACCGACACCTCGATCTGGTACTTCTGGGGGATGGCGCGCAACTTCCGGCCCGACGATCACGCGCTGACCGCCGAGATCCGCGAAGGCCAGGGCAAGATCTTCGCCGAGGATCTCGAGATGCTCGAGCGCCAGCAGCTCAATCTCGAGAAGTGGCCGGACCGCAAGCTGCTGAAGCTCAACATCGACGCCGGCGGCGTGCTGTCGCGCAAGGTGATCGAACGGCTGCTCGCCGACGAAAACGCGTCGAACCCGCAGCGGCCCGCGATTCCGCTCGCACACATCAAGGAGGCGTCATGAGCGCCGCGACGCTGACGGTCCGGGTGGCACGCAAGTGGCAGGAAGCGCGCGACATCTGCGGCTTCGAATTCGTCAGCGATGACGGTTCGCCATTGCCGCGCTTCGACGCCGGCGCCCATATCGACGTGCATTTGCCGGGCGGCCTCGTGCGCCAGTACTCGCTGTGCAATCACCCGGAGCACGACGATCGCTATCAGATCGCCGTGCTGCGCGATGCCGAGGGCCGCGGCGGGTCACGCGCCATTCACGACGAAGTCCGGCAAGGCGACACCGTGCGGATCGGCATGCCGCGCAATCAATTCCCGCTCGCCCCCGACGCACCGCACCACCTGTTGCTCGCGGGCGGGATCGGCGTCACGCCAATTCTCTGCATGGCGGAACGGCTGTTCTCGTCCGGCATGCCATTCGACATGCACTACTGCGCGCGTTCGACCGACCGCATGGCCTTCGTCGAGCGGATCAACGCAGCCGGGTTCCATGACCGCGCCCGCATCCATGTCGACGACGGCGACCCCGCGCAACGCTTCGACCTGGCCTCCGTGCTCGCCGCCGCGCCTGACGGCACGCACCTGTACGTATGCGGCCCGCGCGGCTTCATGGATGCGGTGCTGAACGCAGCGCGCGAGCGCAACTGGGCCGACGAGCGGCTGCACTACGAGTTCTTCGGCGGCGCGGTTGCGACGTCCGGCGCGGATCGCGCGTTCCAGGTCCGGATCGCGAGCAGCGGCAAGGTGATCGACGTGCCGGCCGAATGCACGGTCATCGCGGCGCTGGCGGCCAACGGTGTCGACGTGCTGACGTCGTGCGAGCAAGGCGTATGCGGGACCTGCGTAACGCGCGTGCTGCAAGGCGAGCCCGATCATCGCGATTCGTATCTGACGGAAGCGGAACAAGCGGCCGGCGACCAGTTCATGCCGTGCTGTTCGCGATCCCGAACCGACCTGCTGGTACTCGATCTGTAGACGGACCGCCCGACACGCGGCGGCCAACCACAATACCGGAGACGATCAATGGAGCAAGATGCCCGACCACCGATCAATACAACTAAATTCCCGATCGACCGATGGTGGGTCGCCGCGCTGTCATCCGAACTGACGGACAAACCCGTCGCCCGCACCCTGCTCGGCCGCCCGGTCGTCCTGTTCCGGTTGCCGTCCGGGGAAGTCGGCGGGCTTGAGGATCGCTGCTGCCACAAGTCGCTGCCGCTGTCGTGCGGTTCGCTCGAGGCGCGCGGCCTGCGCTGCGGCTACCACGGGCTGCTGTTCGACCGCGGCGGCACCTGCGTGGAGATTCCCGGCCAGGACCGGATTCCGGCGAAGGCGTGCGTATCGTCGTATCCGGTGCAGGAACAGGACGCCGTCGTGT
Source organism: Burkholderia sp. JP2-270 (assembly GCF_003233675.1). Taxonomy (NCBI): domain Bacteria; kingdom Pseudomonadati; phylum Pseudomonadota; class Betaproteobacteria; order Burkholderiales; family Burkholderiaceae; genus Burkholderia; species Burkholderia sp. JP2-270. The sequence goes on from NZ_CP029825.1 coordinate 1,307,836, forward strand.
GGATCTGGATCGGCGCCGGCGCGCACGCCCAACCGACCTGCGCGCCGCCGCGCTATGCATTCCACACCGATCCGCAATACCGGTTCGGCGGCGGCAACTACCATTACGACGCACCGTATCAGCTGATTCACGACAACCTGATGGACCTGAGCCACCTCGGCTATGTCCATCTGAAAACGATCGGCGGCAACGCGCCGCTGCACATGGGCGCGGAAACCCGCGTCAGCACCGACGGCGACACGGTGACGCTGGTCCGCCGGATGCCGGATTCCGACCCGCCACCGACCTACACCGCCGCATGGCCGTTCGCGGGCCGCGTCGATCGCTGGCAGGAAATCGAATTCCACGTGTCGCATATACGGATCTGGACCGGTGCGATGGACGCCGGCACCGGCGACCTGCGCGATCCGTCGCGCGGCGGCTTTCACATGCGCGGCTTCCACGGCATCACGCCCGAGACGGACACCACGACGCACTACTTCTGGACCGTCGCGACCAATCCGCAACACGATGTCGAACGCGTCGCGCAAACGGTCATCGAGCAATCAGCGGCGACGTTCGATGAGGACAAGACCGTGATCGAAGCGCAATACCGGAATCAGATGCGGTTTCCGGGCCGCCACCAGATCGACATTCACGTCGACGCAGGGCCCAATCGCGCACGGCGCGTGATCGAGCGGCTGCTGCAATCCGAACCCGCGTAATCATCGCGCCGGTGCGCGAACGACGCCTGCCGGTCGCGACGAGCGTTCCCTGGGGTTGCCCGTCAGCCCACGCATTCGCTTTCGTCCCATTTGCTACTGCCGGCTTCGATTTCATCCTATTCGATTAGTCATACTATTTTTTATGAAGGGTCTTTGACGTGAGCGCAAATATCCGCAATACGATCGACGAATCCCCGATGAGCGCGTTCCAGACGACGGCTGTCGCAGCCTGCGTCGTGCTGAACATGCTCGACGGGTTCGACGTGCTGGCCATCGCGTTTGCCGCGCCGCACCTGGCGGCCGAATGGAAACTGAGCGGCAAGGAAATCGGTCTGCTGCTGAGTGCCGGGCTGGCCGGCATGGGCATCGGCTCGGTGCTGATCGCGCCGCTGGCCGACCGGGTCGGCCGCCGCCGCATCATCCTGCTCTGCCTCGCCGTGATCTCGACCGGGATGCTCGCCTGCGCGGCCACGCACGGCACGCTGCAACTCGCGGTCGCCCGTGCCTATACGGGGCTCGGCATCGGCGGCATGCTGGCGAGCCTGACCGTCATCAGCGGCGAGTACGCATCGAACAAATGGCGCAGCGCCGCGATCGGCATGCAGTCGACCGGCTACGCGATCGGCGCCACCGCCGGCGGCGTCATTGCCGGTTACCTGCTGTCGGTATGGGGATGGCGCAGCGTGTTCGCGTTCGGCGGCATCCTGACCTTGATGTCGATCCCGATGGTGCTGGCGCTGCTGCCGGAATCGCTCGACTTCCTGCTGGCTCGGCGTCCGGACAACGCGCTGCAGAAAATCAACCGCATCCTCGCGAGAATGAAGCGCGCACCGCTCGACACGCTGCCGGCCGCGACTGCTTCCATCGACACGGCGAACCCCGCGTCGAGCTGGACGGCCGTGCTGCGCGCACCGCTCACGCGCCGCACGATCGCGCTGTGGATCGCGTTCTTTCTCGTAATGGGCAGCTTCTACTTCGTCGTGAGCTGGACGCCGAAGCTGCTGGTCCAGGCCGGATTGTCGGCATCGCAGGGCGTGACCGGCGGCGTACTGCTCAATCTCGGCGGCATTGCAGGCGCCTCGCTCTTCAGCCTGCTGTCGACGCGGTTCGGCCTGCGCAACCTGCTGGGCGCGACGCTGCTGCTGGGCGGCGCACTGATGGTCGTGTTCGGTGCGAACACAGGCTCCCTCGGCATCGGGATGACCGTCGCAGTGCTCCTCGGTGCCGTGATCAATGCGTGCGTGGCCGGCATGTATGCGCTGTCGCCGACGCCGTATCCCGCGGAGATCCGCACGACCGGCATCGGCCTCGCGGTCGGCATCGGCCGCCTCGGCGCGATCCTGTCGCCGATGACGGTCGGTGCGCTGCTGGACGACGGCTGGTCCGTGCCTCATCTCTATCTCGCGTTCCTCGTGCCGATGGTCGGCGCGGCGATCGCCGTCGCCGTGGCGGGCGCGCGTGCCGCGGCACCGCACCGGCAACGCGATCCGGCGATGTCGTAACGCGCCCGCAGTCCTGCCGATACCCGTCGGTATCCCGGACATGTCCGGGGCATAAAAAAATCGATAAGTATATCTACATACTGTTTGGAGACAGCCATGAAAACGAAACTGGGCGCCGCACTCGCGACGGCGATGGCGCTGGCCGGACCGGCCTGCGCGCAAAGCAGCGTCACGCTGTACGGGATCATCGATACCGGCATGTCCTACTACAACAACGCCGCGCACGGCGGCTCGTTCACCGGGATGCCGACGCTGACCGGCGAGGTGCCGTCACGCTGGGGCCTGAGGGGCACGGAGGATCTCGGCGGCGGCTACCAGGCCTTCTTCGTGCTCGAAAACGGCTTCCAGCCCGGCACCGGCGCGCTGAACTACGGCGGGCGCCTGTTCGGGCGGCAGGCGAACGTGGGCGTGAACGGACCCTTCGGCGCGCTGACCCTCGGCCGCCAGATGAACATGTCGATGATTGTGCTGACCAATGCCGACGTGATCGGTCCGTCGATTCATTCGATGGCGGATTTCGACTCCTATCTGCCGAACGCGCGCAGCGACAATGCAATCGGCTACAAGGGCACGTTCCACGGCGTGACGCTCGGCGCCACCTACAGTTTCGGCCGCGACGCGGCCGGGCCGGCAGGACCGTCGGCGACGGGCTGCGCCGGACAGGTGCCCGGCGACATCATCGCCTGTCGTCAATACACGGCGATGCTTGCCTATGACGCGAGCAATTTCGGGCTGGCCGCATCGCACGACGTGATGCGCGGCGGCGGCGGCGCGCTCGCGCCGCTGAACAATCCGGCGTACACCGACACGCGCGACATCGTCGCCGGCTACGTGAAGATCGGCCCCGCGAAACTGGGCGCCGGGTGGATCCGCCGCAACCTCGCGGCGGCCGAACACCTGCAGGCCGACATCGTGTTCGCCGGCGGCACGTACTACGCGACGCCCTACCTCGCGCTCGACCTGCAGGGCGTACGCTACCTGCAGCGTCGCGAAAACAGCGAAGGCGGCACGAACGCCACGCTGCTCGTCGGCCGCGCGAACTATTTCCTGTCAAAGCGGACGACCGTTTATACGTCGGCGGGCTACATGTTCAACAGCACGCTGGCCGCAAACGCGGTCGCCGCCGGCGGGACGGTCGGTACCGGGATGAATCAGCTCGGCGTGATGGCCGGCATCCAGCAGAAGTTCTGAACGCCGGCCTCCGCACTACCTCAATCGGCGAGCCGGCAGTGCGAGAGCTTCAACCCGGGCAGCACCGGCGCGTCGATATAGCCTTCGTTCACGCAGCTGAAGCGGAAATTCGCGGATGCCGTGAACGGCTTGATCTCGCCGCCGGGGAATTTCGGCTTCAGCGCGGCCTGGTCAGCCACGTCGAAATGCGTGTCGAACTGCCCGCCGTCGGTCGTCAGCGCGCCGAAGTACGTGCCGCCCGGATCGCTGCCCATCCGGATCACCGCGCCGACGAACGCGAGGCGCTTGCCGTCGTATTTCGTCTTCGCGGCAGCCATGTCCTGCGTATAGGCCTCGATCACGACACTGTAGCGCGCATCGATCGCGGGCTCGTCCGCCGGTGCGGCGCAGGCGTTCTGGTGAACGCCCGCCAGCATCGCGCACACCGCAAGCGCGGCCGCCGCGAACGGCGCGGAAATCTTTTTCATTGGGTGGTCTCCCGTCAGGCTTGGTGGTTGAAGTGATTGAAAGCGGCGCGGTGCCGGCTGCCCGGCATAACGCCAGATGAATTCGCTTCCGTTTTAATCGTTCGAATGGCGGAACACGGCTGTGATCACTTCACCACCCGCAAGGTCGAGTGCGGTACGTTGCGTCGCGCCGAACGCGACGTGGCAGGAAGATGACATGGTACGGCCCCCGGCTCTCTCATTGAATTTCACTGCGTCTGATTTTGGCCGCTACGGTAGCAGACGGCCGACGGCCCGGCAACCAACGCCCGCCCGCTGCCGATTGCCCCATTACAATTGCAAATAATTCTCATTACATATATCATCCGCATCCCGGTTGTGGCGCAGTGCTGCGGCCCGCGACACGATCCTTAGCACTCCGCCCTGCATCGATTCATGCCATCCCGTCGAACCACCCGCCGCGCCCGGACCCTTCGCCCGTGGCGCACGAGCCTGCCTGCCCTGATCACTCTTTGCGTCGCAAGCGGCGCGCATGCCGACGCCGCCGAACGCGCCAACGCCGAACCCGTTGCGTCCGCATCCGCCTCCACGCCCGCATCGACACCCGCCGAACGCGAACTGCCGGCCATCAGCGTCAACGCATCGGCGGCCGTCGATCCGACGATCGGCTACCAGCCGCGCACCAGCAGCATCGCGGGCGGCAGCGACCGCCCGCTCAAGGAGATTCCGCAATCGGTCGCGGTGGTCAGCAGCAGCGTGATGCAGGACCAGCAGGCACGCTCGCTCGACGACGTGCTCGGCAACATCAGCGGCGTCACGCAGACGAACACGCTCGGCGGCACGCGCGACGCGTTCACCAAGCGCGGCTTCGGATCGAACAACGACGGCTCGGTGCTCGTCGACGGCGTGCGCACGCCGGTGCTGCACAGCTATCTCGCGACGATCGATCGCGTCGAAGTGCTGAAAGGCCCTGCTTCGCTGCTCTACGGGATGCAGGATCCGGGCGGCGTGATCAACCTCGTCACGCGCAAGCCGGAAGACACGTTCGGCGGCTCGATCTCCGCGTCGCACACGAGCCACGGCGGCAGCAGCGCGCTGTTCGATCTCACGGGCCCGCTCGGCAAGCCCGGCCAGGTCGCGGGCGGCACGCTCGCGTTCCGGCTCACCGGCGAATACGACACGAGCCGCTACTGGCGCAGCTTCGGCCGCCAGCGCGACGCGCTGATCGCGCCCGCGCTGGCGTGGCACGACGCGAACACGTCGGTCGACGTCAGCTACCAGTACGTCGACTACACGACGCCGTTCGATCGCGGCACCGTGCTCGTGAACGGCCAGCTCGACGATGCGCTGCGCTATCGCCGCTACGAGGAAGCGTGGTCGCAAAGCAGCGGCATCCAGGAAACGCTGCGCGCGCGCATCGAGCACCGCTTCTCCGACGCGTGGCGCGTGCGCGCGACCTACGGCTGGGGCCGCGATCGCTACGACCAGTACATCACGCGTGCCACGGCGTTCAACAGCAGGACCGGCGCGCTGACGCGCTCGTCCGATGCGAACCTCGGGCGCAACGATTCCGACCAGATCGCAACGCTCGGCCTGCTCGGCAACGTGACGCTTGCCGGGATGAACCACGCGATCTACATCGGCGGCGAATACGAGCGGCAGCGCAGCTTCCGCGGCGACACGATCCGCGGCAAGGCAACGACGGGCTTCAATCTCTACGATCCCGTGTACGGCCTGCTCGCGCCTGGCGGCACGCCCAACCCGAAGCAAAGCGATTCGCGCTCGGTGGTGCATGCGTATTCGATGGTCGTGCAGGACTCGGTGAAGCTCACCGAGCGTCTCACAGCGGTCGGCGGGCTGCGCTGGGAAAACTGGCAGCAGGAATCGGGGATGGGGCGGCCGTTCGTGTTCGCCGACCGCTCGCGCGGCAATGTCTGGCTGCCGCAGTTCGGGCTCGCGTATGCACTCACGCCGGCGCTGACCGCGTATGCGAACGTGAGCCGCTCGTTCAAGCCGAATGTCGCAACGAACGTCGCCGCGCCGCTCGCGCCGGAATACGGCCGCGTGCTCGAGGCCGGGCTCAAGTTCAGCCTGAAGCCCGCGATCACGGGCACGCTCGCGGTCTACCAGATCGACAAGCGCAACGTCGCGATCACGAACGGCGACATCACGTCGACGATCGGCACCGCGCGCTCGCGCGGAATCGAACTCGACGTCGCGGGGCAGATCACGCGCCACCTGAGCGTGATCGGCAGCTATGCGTATACGAACGCGACCGATCGCGACAGCAATACGCCGCTCGTCAACGTCGCGCGCCACACGGGCAGCCTGTTCGCGGTGTACGACACGGCGATCGCGAACCTGCCCGGCCGCTGGCGCTTCGGCGGCGGCGCACGCCTGGTCGGCGCACGCTCCGGCGACACCGCGAACAGCTTCACGCTGCCCGGCTACGTGACCGTCGACGCGTTCGCGGCCTACGAAACGACGATCGGCAAGTTCCCGACGCGCTTCCAGCTCAACGTGAAGAACCTGCTCGACAAGACCTACTACCCGTCGAGCAACAACAACCTGATCATCGCGGTCGGCGAGCCGCGACTCGTCACGCTGACGACGACGGTGTCGTTCTGACGGCCGGGGCAGCCGGAAGCCGGGCCCGGCTCGACGTCATTCCGCCGTCGGCGGACAGACCCGGTAGAACACGACGCTGCATAGCAACAGGAAGCCGGCAAGGATCGCCATGCCGGTGCGGATGCCCGCATAGCCGATGATCATCGCGCCGAGGATCCCCGACAGGCTCCCGCACGCGTTGATCAGCGCGAGGCCGGCCGCCGCGGCCGCACCGGACAGCACGCGTCCCGGCAGTGTCCAGTAGATCGGCATCAGCGACAGGATGCCCGACGTCGCGACGGTCAGCATGATCAGCGCGAGCCAGAAGCTGTCATGCGCCACCGTCGCGACGAACAGCCCGATGGCGGCCAGCGCGACCGGCACCACGCCGTGCCTGCGCAGCCGCCCGGACTTCTCCGCGTACTTCGCGTTCACGTACATGCAGATCGCCGCGACGCTGAACGGGATGGCCGTGAACAGCCCGACATCCAGGCTGTTCGCGACGCCGGCATCATGAAACAGCGTCGGCATCCAGAACGTCAGTCCATAGAAAGCGGTGTTGAAGAGGATCATCACGACGATCAGCGCATAGATCTTCGGTGTCCGGAACGCGTCCGCGACGCGATGCGACTTGAACGCCGCCTCCTTCGCGACATTCGCCTCGATGATCTGCTTCTCGCGCGGTGTCAGCCAATCGACGTCGGCCGGCCGGTTCCGCAGCAGCGCCAGGATGACGACGCCCAGCACCGCGGACGGCAGCCCTTCGAGCAGGAACAGCCACTGCCACCCCCTGACGCCCGCCACGCCGTCCATCGTCTCCATGATCGCGCCGGACAGCGGCGCACCGAACACGACGGCAATCGGCAACGCCATCAGGAACAGCGAATACATGCCGCTCTGGCGCCGGGCGGGCAGCCACGTGTTCGTGTAATACATCACGCCCGGAACGAACCCGGCCTCGCATACGCCAAGCAGGAAGCGAAGCGAGTAGAACGCGGCCTCGTTCCTCGAGAAGATCATCAGGGTCGACACGATCCCCCACGTGATCATGATCCGCGCAATCCATGCGCGTGCGCCGACCCGCCGGAGAATCAGGTTGCTCGGAATCTCGAACAGCATGTAGCCCCAGAAGAACACGCTCGCGCCGAGTGCGAAGGACGCATTCGTCAGGCCGAAATCGGCTGCCATCTGCAGTTTGGCGAAGCCGATGTTCACGCGATCCAGATAGGACATGATGAAGCCGAGGAAAAACAGCGGGACGATCCTCAGGATCACCTTCCGGTACAACGCGTCTTCGTGCAGCGCTTCGATGCCTGCGCCGAGCGCAAGCGTGATGTCCGCCTTCATGATCAGCTCTCCCGATTAATACAGGAACCTCGACGGCGACGGGACCGATCCGTACGCTGGTACGTTTCGCATGCTCGCGGCGGGGCCGGGTCGCCTGCCGGCGCCGCGTCACGGATTCGGCGGCCTCATCGCTCCGCAAGCGCGAGCACGTCGGCCCAGATTCCGTCGTCGACGGCAACGCCGTGCCGCCGCTGTTCGATGCGGGTTCGCAGCGCGCTTTGTCCGGGGTACAGCACCTCGTCGCTGTCTTCCGCGACTTCCGACGTATTCACATAATCGGCCACGCCGTCGGCGACCTCGTTCGTGAACGCTTCGCCGCCCAGCTTTCGCGGGTCGATCAGGATGAACACCTGCGAGCAGCCGGTGCAGCTTCCCAGCTGCACGGCATCGATCCCGTTCGTCGCCAGCCCCTCCGACAGCACGGCGGCCAGCACGTCGAGCATGATCGCGAATCCCGAGCCCTTCCAGTAACCCATCGGCAGGATCCGCATCGACGCCTCGATCGGGCCGGGCTCGACAGTCAGCTTCCCTTCGCTGTCGAAACCTGCGGGAAACGGCATGTTTCTCCCCTTGAGGCGGGTAGCCTGCAGTTTGCCGTACGAATACTGCGACATTGCCATGTCGAGCACGATAGGGCCCTTGTCCCGCGGCACCGCCATCACGAACGGGTTGTTGCCGACGCGCGGTTTCTTGCTGCCCCAGCCCGGCATGCAGGATTCGGTATTCGTCCAGCAGATCGCGATGTAGCCGCGATCCGCCGCGTGCCAGCCATACGTCCCGCCGCGCATCCAGTGCGTCGTGTTGCGCAGCGCGACGATACCGACGCCCTGCTCATCGGCGATCGCCATCGCGCGCTCGGTCGCGGACAACGCATTCAGAACGCCGGGGCCGCGATTGCCGTCCAGGATCTCGATCGCGCCGAAGCGCTTGACCGGCGTGGGGACGCCTTGCAGATTCACCCAGCCCTTGCGGACGTAGTCGACGAAGCGCGCGACGCGATTGATGCCGTGCGAATTGACGCCGTCGCAGGTTGCCTCCGCATGAACCCGTGCGCAAACGCCCGCGTCGCGCTCGTTCATGCCCGCATTCAGGAGCGCGAGATAAATGGCGCCCTGCAACTCCTCGAACGGAATTCGGATCATCCTGCGTGTCTCCTGAAGTTCTTGTGGTGCGGTTCGATCCGGAACCGGATGCCACCGCCCCGGCTCGCGGCGCGAACCGGTATCAGCCGCCCGCGAAATCGAGCAGAATCTTGCAGCTCTCGGCAGGCCGCTGCTCGGCCATCTCGAACGCCTGCGCGACGTCGCGGAAACCCACCTTGTGCGTGACGATATGCTCGGGCTGAATCAGCCCGCGGCCGATCCAGTCGATCACCTGCGGGAACATTGCGCAATTCAGCCGCGACGCAGCGAGCGTGAGTTCCTTCTTCGTCAGTTCCGCCTGCACGATCGAGGACGGCTCCGACGAGAAGCCGAGCACGCCGATCCGGCCCGCCGGCGCGGCGATCCGCACGGCCTCCTCGAGAATCGACGGATGGCAAACCGCATCGAAGATCAGCGTCGGGCCGCCGTCGACGCCGCGCTGCGCCAGCGCGTCCGGCAACGGCTCGACGCTCGTGTTGATGATCTCGTCCTCCGCCGCGCCGCACTTGCGCGCGAGCTGCAGGCGCGCGTCGAGCCGGTCGGTGATGAACGCGCGGATGCCGTACACGCGCTTGAGCACCTGCAGGATCGTCAGCCCGACCGTGCCGGCGCCGTAGATCAGCGCGACGTCGCCCGGCAGCACGCCGGTGCGCGAGGTCGCGTTCGCGGCCACCGCGAACGGCTCGACGATCGCCGCGCAGGTGTCGGCGATCTCCGCCGGAATCCGGTATGCATTGCCGGCCGGCACGCAGGTGTACTGGCTGAAGCCGCCGTCGCGATGCACGCCGAGCACGGTCAGGTGACGGCAGACGTTGCGCCGGCCGATCGTGCACGCATGGCAATGCCCGCAGCTGATCACGGGATCGACTGCGACGGTCTCGCCGAGCCGCGCCGCATCGACGCCCTCGCCGACCGACTCGATCGTCCCGACGAATTCGTGGCCGATGATGCGCGGATACGACACGAACGGATTCTTGCCGTGAAAGATGTGCAGGTCCGACCCGCAGATGCCCGCATAGCGGACCTTCACGCGCACTTCGCCGGCGGCGGGCACGGGCAGCGGCACCTCGCGCACGCCCATGCTGTTCGGACGATCGACAACGACGCTCAACATTTCGGTTCTCTCCTTCGGTTCTTCGCCGCTCACCAGTTCCACATCGAACCGTCGCGCAGCCGCGCGACCGGCAGGTACGCGCGTTCGTACGGATACTTCGCGGCCAGCGTCTCGTCGATGTCGACGCCGAGGCCGGGTACGTCGTCCATCACGAGATAACCGTCCTCGAAGCGGTAGCTGTGCGGAAACACTTCATCGGTCAGCGGGCTGTGCGGCATCAGTTCCTGGATGCCGAAGTTCGGCGCCCACAGCCCGAAGTTCACGGCCGCCGCCATGCAGACTGGCGACAGGTCGGTCGCGCCATGAAAGCCGGTGCGCACCTGGTACATCGCCGCGTAGTCGGCGATGCGGCGCACGTGCGTGATCCCGCCCGCGTGCACGATCGTCGCGCGGATGTAGTCGATCAGCTGATCGCGGATCAGGTCCTTGCAATCCCAGATCGAGTTGAACACTTCGCCGACCGCGAGCGGCGTCGTCGTGTGCTGGCGGATCAGCCGGAATGCGTCCTGGTTCTCGGCGGGCGTCGCGTCTTCCAGCCAGAAGAGACGATGCGGCTCGAGATCGCGGCCGAGCCGCGCGGCCTCGATCGGCGTAAGCCGGTGATGGGCGTCGTGCAACAGGTGCGGCGCATCGCCGACCGCGTCGCGCACCTTGCGAAACAGCTCCGGCGTATGGCGCAGATAAAGCGCGGTATCCCACGGCTCTTCAGGCGGCAGGCCCTTTTCGGCTGGTTCGTACGCACCCGCGGTCTTGCCGACGCCGTACACCTTGTCGAGCCCCGGCACGCCCGACTGCACGCGGATCGCACGGAAGCCTGCCTCGATATGCGCGCGCACCGCGTCGACCGCTTCCTCATGATCGCGCCCGTTCGCGTGGCCGTACACCATCAGGCCGTCGCGGCTCTTGCCGCCGAGCAGCTGGTAGACAGGCATGCCCGCGAGCTTGCCCTTGATGTCCCACAACGCCATGTCGATCGCGGCGATCGCCGTCATCGTCACGGGCCCGCGCCGCCAGTACGCGCCGCGATACAGGTACTGCCAGATGTCCTCGATGTTGCGCGGGTCGCGGCCGACGAGGCAGGGAAATACATGCTCTTCCAGGTACGCGCGCACGGCGAGCTCGCGCCCGTTGAGCGTCGCGTCGCCGAGGCCGTAGACGCCTTCGTCGGTCACGATCTTCACCGTCACGAAGTTCCGGCCCGGACACGTGACGATGGTCTGCAAGCGTTCGATTTTCACTGCGCTCCTCCAGCGGGCGATTCAGTCGACAAAGTAATGGGGGGCGCGGCTGCGCACGTCCGGCAGATGCGAGCCGATCCGGTCGACGTGCGTAGCGACCGATGCGCCGAGCAGCGCCATGTTGCGCGACGCGATATGCGCGAGGATCTGCTCGTGCTCCTGCAGCGCGCGGCGTGCATGATCCTCGACGCGGTCGAGCAGCAGCCAGCGCACGCGGTCGAACTGGCGCTTCATCGGCTGCAGCATTTCCCACACGTGCGGCCGGCCCGCGAACGCGAACATGCGGCCGTGCATCGCTTCATCCAGCTCGAAGAACGCCTCGACATCGTGCGCGGCCACCGCGGCGCGCTGCGCGTCGATGATCCGCGACAGCTCCGCGAGTTGTTCGGGCGTGATTTTCTGCGCGAGCTCGACGTGGTTCGCGCATTCGAGCGTGCTGCGCGCGAACCGCCCTTCCTCGAGGATCGACACCGGAATCGGCGCGACGAACGTGCCGACCTTCCGGTGGATCTGCACGAGCCGCTCGTCGGCCAGCTGCGCGAACGCCTCGCGCACGGGCGTGCGGCTGACCTTGATCGTCGTCGAGATCACGGCTTCCGACAGCGCGGTGTGCGGCGGCAGCGCGCCCCGCACGATCGCGTGGCGCAGCAGCGCGTGCACCTGCTCCGTATAAGACCGGCTCTCGTCCAGCGAGAACCCCTGCAACGCCGTGACGACGACGTCTTCCTCAAATGCTGCCGTTTCGCTCATGTTTGCCGATGCATCCGACTCGATTTCTATAACTACCATGGTACACAACACAAATAAACTGATCGAACTGGCGTTTACACCAATAACTTCCGTCAAAAACCCGCAATAACCTTCACTCACTCTTACATCTACCATGGTACAACCCGTTACCGATCGTCATGCCACCCGCACCCGACTTCCTGCACACCGCGCCGCCCGGCACGCGCCGCCCCCGCTATGACCGGCACGCGGTCCGCACGGGCATCGTCCATCTCGGCCTCGGCGCGTTCCACCGCGCGCATCAGGCGATCCATACGGAAACGGTGCTCGAACAAGGCGATCTCCGCTGGGGGATCGTCGGTGTCGAGCTGCGGCGGCGCCATACCGTCGACCTGCTCGCCGCGCAGGACCACCTGTACACGGTGACCGAACGCGACGGCGACGGCGCGCGCACCCGGATCGTCGGCGCCGTGCACGGCGCGCTGTTCGCACCGGAATCGCTGCCCGCGCTGCTCGCGCTGATCGCCGATCCGCGCGTGTCGATCGTCAGCCTGACCGTGACCGAGAAAGGTTATTGCCGCCGGCCCGGCGGCGGCCTCGATGACGACGATCCCGCGATCCGCCAGGATCTCGCGACGCCCGACGCGCCGCGCACCGCGCTCGGCGTGATCGCCGCCGGGCTCCGGCAGCGGCCGGCCGGCGCGCCGCTCACCGTCGCCTGCTGCGACAACATGACGTCGAACGGCGACACGCTGCGCGCGCTGCTGCTCGACTACGCGGCATGCATCGACGACGGCGCGCTCGCGCGGCGCATCCGCGACGACGTCGCGTTCCCGAACAGCATGGTCGACCGGATCGTGCCGGCCGCGACACGCGAATCGCTCGACTGGGCGCAAGCGCATCTCGGCGCGCGCGACGCGGCCGCGATCGTTTGTGAGCCGTTCTCGCAATGGGTGCTCGAGGATCGCTTCGCCGGCCCGCGCCCGCGCTGGGAAGACGCCGGCGCGCGCCTCGTCGCCGACGTGCGGCCGTACGAAACGATGAAGCTGCGGCTGCTGAACGGCTCTCATTCGGCGATCGCGTATGCGGGGCAGTTGCGCGGCCGCGCGACCGTGTCGGACGCAATGGCCGATCCGGTGATCGCGGCGTTCGTCGACGGCGTGATGACGCACGACCTGCTCGCGACCGTCGACGTGCCGTCCGGCTTCGACGCGCACGACTATTGCGCGACGCTCGTGCGGCGCTTCCGGAATCCGACGCTCGCGCACCGCACCGAACAGATCGCGATGGACGGCACGCAGAAGGTGCCGCTGCGCTGGCTGCCCGCGCTCGCCGAAAGCGCGGCGGCGGGCGTCGAGCGCCCGTATCTGGAGCGTGCGCTTGCGCTCTGGCTGTACTACCTGACCACCGCACGCGACGCTTGCGGCCGGCCGCTGACGATCAGCGACCCGGGCGCGGCGGCGCTTGCCGAAACGCTCGGCGCGGCCGGCGACGCGAACGACGCGGTGCGGGCGGCACTCGCGAGTGCCGCGCTCGCCGGCACGGCCGCGTGGCCCGACGCGCTGGTCGCGCGCGTCGGCGCGCATCTGTCGACGCTGCGCGCGCACGGCACCGACGCATTGCTCGCACCGCTGCACGCGCGCTGAACGCCCGCACGGCCGGTTTGCCGCCGCCGACGCGAACCGCGTGACACCCCTGCCCGCCGATGTCCGTGTCGACGCGGCGAACGATGGAAAAGACTTGACGGCCGGCCCACCGGCACGAAGGAGACAGACATGAAGCAGAAGTCGCAGGCATGGTTCACGGTATTCCTGCTGTTCATCGTGTATGGCATCAACTATCTCGACCGCGTCGCGCTGTCGATCGTCGCGCCGATCGTACAGACCGATCTCGGCATCGACGCCGCGCAGATGGGCCTCGTGTTCAGCACGTTCTTCGTCGGCTACGCGCTGTTCAATTTCATCGGCGGGCTTGCATCCGACCGGCTCGGGCCGAAGCTCGTGTACGTGCTGGCGGTCGGGCTCTGGTCGATCTTCTGCGGGATGACCGCGCTGACCGTCGGTTTCGTGAGCCTGCTGATCGTGCGGCTGCTGTTCGGCATGGCCGAAGGCCCGCTGTGCTCGGCCGCGAACAAGATGGTCAACAACTGGCTGCCGCGCGACGGCGCCGCGACCGCGATGGGGCTGCTCAGTGCGGGCTCGCCGCTCGGCGGCGCGATCGCCGGGCCGATCGTCGGCCTGCTGGCCGCGCAGTTCGGCTGGCGGCCGGCATTCTGGATCGTCTGCGCGATCGGGCTCGCGTGGGTCGTGCTGTGGATGGTGTCGACGTCGGACCGTCCGGCCATGCCGGTGAACGACGCGCCGAACGTGCCTGCCGCCGCCCGCGCGGGCGACGACGATGCATCGGCGCCTGCGCGCACGCTGTCGCACTATGTGCGCCAGCCGCGCATCCTGGCGACCGCGGTCGCGTTCTTCAGCTACAACTACGTGCTGTTCTTCTTCCTGAGCTGGTTCCCGAGCTATCTCGTGCGCGCGCATCACCTGAACATCAAGGAGATGAGCATCGCCACCGTCGTGCCCTGGCTCGTCGGCACGGTCGGCCTCGCGTGCGGCGGCGCGATCTCGGATGCGCTCTACCGGCTCACCGGCAACCTGCTGCTGTCGCGCAGGATCGTGCTCGTCACCTGCCTGCTCGGCGCGGGCGCGTGCGTGGCGATCGCGGGCACCGTGCAGTCGACGCAAGGCGCGGTCGCGCTGATGTCCGTGTCGCTGTTCTTCCTGTACGTCACCGGCGCGATCTACTGGGCGATCGTGCAGGATGTCGTGCACCCGGCGCGCGTCGGCGGCGTGAGCGGCTTCCTGCACTGCATGGGCAGCCTGTCGGGCGTGATCGGGCCGGCCGTGACCGGCTTCATCGTCGAGCGCAGCGGTTCGTTCGCGTCGGCGTTCGTGCTGGCCGGCGCGATTGCGCTGGTGGGCGCCGTGCTGGCAGGCGTATTCGTGCGCAACGGCCGGCCGTCTGCGGTCCTGCGCGAACGCGCGGCGCACTGACGCCCGCCGCGCGACGACTCGCAACGCGACGCCGCGCTCCGCGGCGTCGCCCCCGCCTCCCGCCCGATCATCAGCCCCCCGAATATCTCCCATCCGATATCGCGATTTCCGGTATCGATCGTGCGCCTCTAGACTGGCTACGCGATGGCGACGCTGCGCCGCCTCACGGCAACGCGACACGCCCCCACAAAAACGTTCCTGGGAGTCAAGCCATGTCCGACGGGCATGCGCGCCGAGGCGCGCTCAAGACACTCGGCCTCGCGGCCGGCTCCGCACTGCTCGCCGCCACGCACCGCGTTCACGCGGCGGCGCCCGAAACCGGCACGCTGCTGCCCGGCGCCGCCACGCGCCTCGCCGACCTCACGCGCCGCCTCGCGGCCGTGCCGAGGCGGCGCGACTTCAAGACGGTGCCGATGATCCTCGACCGCCCCGACCAGTGGGATCACGCGGCGCTCGCCGAAGTGATCGGCTATCGCGGCGGCCCGAAGCAGGTGTGGGACAACACCGAGCTCGGCGGCCCGTGGCTGAACCTGATGCGCAATTCGCTGAACGCGCAGGTCTGGTCGTACGGCCATCCGGATTTCCTCGTCGTGTCGGCCACGCACGGCAGCGCGCATCTCGCGCTGTTCGACCAGGCCGCGTGGGGCAAATACGGCCTCGCGAACCTGGCCGGCGCCGCATTCCCGACCAACACGCTGCTCGACGCGAAGCCCGCGCAATCGAAAGGCGCGCACGATCACGCGCTGCCCGACGGCGCATTCTCGTCGCACGACAACAGCATCGCCGCCCTGCAGCAGCGCGGCGTCGTGTTCCTGTCGTGCCACAACGCGATCTGGGAACTCGCGGAACGGCTCGACGGCGCGAACGCGAATCCCGACAAGCTGCCGCTCGACGCACTCGCGGCCGACCTGACCAACCACGTGATCCCGTCGGCGATCGTCACGCCGGGCGCGGTCGGCACGCTGCCCGAACTGCAGCAGGCCGGTTTCACGTACGCGAAATGAGGCCTGCGATGACCTCGACCCACCCGCAATCGCCGTCGCGCCGCCGGCGGCGCACGCTGCGCGCCGCGCTGGCCGCCTGGCTGTGCTGCGCGTCCACGCTGGCGTTCGCCGCGCCCGCCGACACAGCAGCGCGCATCTTTCCGCCCTGGCAGGACGGCCGCAACAACGACGCGCTTCATCGTGGCCTCGAATTCACGGTGCCGCAGGTCGACGTGCTCGCCGATTTCCACGGCGACCTCACCGCGCCGAAGCTCGTGCTGTTCGTCGGCGGCAACTACTTCTTCGCGATGGCGCCGCTCGTCGCGAAGTTCGAGGAAGACCATCCCGAATACCGCGGCCGCATCTACTGGGAAACGATCCCGCCCGGCCTGCTCGTGAAGCAGATCCACGCGGGCGGCACGATCACGGTCGGCAACATGACGTGGACGGTCAAGCCCGACGCGTATTTCGCGGGGCTCGGCAAGATCGACGGGCTGATCGCGGACGGCACGCTCGCCGGCCCCGCGGTGCCGTACGTGACGAACCGGTTGACGATCATGGTGCGCGCCGGCAATCCGAAGCGCATCGCGTCGCTGAACGATCTCGCGCGGCCCGACGTGAAGCTCGCGATGCCGAACCCGGAATTCGAAGGCGTCGCGCGGCAGATCCGCGCGTCGCTCGTGAAGGCTGGCGGCGACGCGCTCGCGCGCACCGTCTACGACGACAAGGTGCGCGCCGGCACGACCGAGCTCACGCACATCCACCATCGGGAAACCGCGCTGTTCCTGATGCAGGGGCGCGCGGACGCCGGCGTGCTGTGGCAATCCGAAGCGGCATTCCAGGAACAGGTCGGGCATCCGCTGATGCACATCGACATTCCGGCCGCGCAGAATACGACGGCGATTTATGCGGGCGCGATGGTAAAGGACGCGCCGCATCCGGAAGCCGCGCGCGCGTGGCTCACGTTCATCCGGTCGCCGGAAGCGCTCCGGATTTTCCAGCGCTACGGCTTCGGTCGCTACGATGCGACGACCCCGATGCAGCACCTCGCGCCGGCGGATGACCGGCCCGACGCAGGCTGACCGCGTGGTCGCGCCGGCCGCGTAGCGGCGCGCACGCGACATACAACAAGGAGGGGACACGTGAACGATGCGGTCGACACACGGCGACGCCGGCTCACACCGCTGCTGCTTGCCGCAGCGGCACTGCTGGCCGGCCACGCGCACGCGGACGACGCGACGCTCGGCAAGACGCTCGCGACCCAGGGCTCGGCGACGGGCGTCGCCGCGTGCGTCGGCTGCCACGGCAGCCATGGCGAAGGCAATGCGGCGGCCGGCTTCCCGCGCCTCGCGGGCACGAACGCCGCGTATCTGTCCGCGCAGCTTGCAGCGTTCGCGGACGGCAGCCGCCAGAACCCGGTCATGCAGCCGCTCTCGAAACTGCTGACGCCGCACCAACGCGACGCGGTATCCGCGTACTTCGCGCGCCTGCCCGCGCCGGCCGGCGTCTTCACCGCCGACGCCGCGTCGATCGACCCCGCGAACACCGGCGCGTGGCTCGCGACGCGCGGACGCTGGTCGCAGGGCCTGCCCGCGTGCGCGCAATGCCACGGCCCCGGCGGCCTCGGCGTCGGCACCGCGTTTCCGCCGCTCGCGGGGCAGCCGGCCGCGTATATCGCCGGCCAGTTGAACGGCTGGAAACACGGCACGCGCCCGCCCGGGCCGATGGCGCTGATGCCGATGATCGCCGGCAAGCTGTCCGATGCCGACATCGACGCGGTGGCCGCCTACTATGCGCGCGGCGGCGCCGCACAAGGAGACAAGCGATGATCGACCGCACGACGCTGATCCGCCGCGCACGCGCCACACTGATCGGCGCGGCCTGGATGCCCTCGCTCGCGTTCGCGGCAGCGCCGCAGGATGCGCCGGCCGCGGCTTCCGCACCCGTGACCGCACCGGCAGCGGCCGCAACCGCGGCAGCAGCCAAACCGTTCACGCCGCCCGCCGAATCCGCGATGCCCGCCGACGACTGCGGCAAGACCGTGAAGCTCGGCGAGCAGATCTTCCTGCACACGCCCGAGTTCGCGGGCAAGTACGTCGGCAACAAGCTGACCTGCGCGAGCTGCCACCTCGACGCGGGCCGCCGGCCCGATTCGAGCCCGATGTGGGCCGCGTACCTGCTGTATCCGGCCTACCGCAGCAAGAACGGCCACGTGAACACGTTCGCCGAACGGCTGCAGGGCTGCTTCCGTTACAGCATGAACGGCAAGGCGCCGCCGGCCGGCGACCCGATCCTCGTCGCGCTCGAAACCTATTCGTACTGGCTCGCGAAGGGCGCGCCGGTCGGCACGAAGCTGCCGGGGCAAGGCTTCCTGAAACTGCCGCCGCCCGCGCAGAAGGCCGACTACGCACGCGGCGCCGCCGTCTACACGCAGCACTGCGCGCTGTGCCACGGCGCGGACGGCCAGGGGCAGTCGAGCGGCGGCAAGCCGGCCTTCCCGCCGCTGTGGGGCGCGCGCTCGTTCAACTGGGGCGCGGGGATGGGCGACATCCGCAATGCGGCCGGCTTCATCAAGGCCAACATGCCGCTCGGGCTCGGCGGCACGCTGACCGATCAGGAAGCGTGGGATGTCGCAACCTTCATGGATAGCCACGAACGTCCGCAGGACCCGCGTTTCACGGGATCCGTGCAGGACACGCGCGCGAAGTTCCACGATTCGCCCGACTCGATGTACGGGCTCGGCGTGAACGGCCGCGTGCTCGGCGCACCATGACGCCGGGCCGCACCGGCCAGCTCGGCCGGCGCGGTCACGGACGCCAGCGATACACGACGATGCTCGACCCGTTGTAGTTGTCCTTGGTAATCACGTACTCGCCGGTCGAGCGCAGGTACGCACGCACGCCGTACATCGAGTCGACGTCGTTGCCGACGTCCATCGCCGACGTGTTCGAATTCGTCAGCGTGGTGACGAGCGCACCGGTGTTCAGGTCGAACACGTCGATGTTCGGCACCGTGTGTACGTAGCCGACGAACAGGTAGTGGCCGGCCGCCGCGATCGATTTCGGATTCGCGCTCGTCAGGTTGATCACCGGATTCGGCGCGCTAGTGTTGCCGTTCTTCCAGCCGTGATAGACCTCGATGTGCCCGTTCATCGCGGTCCAGTCCCAATTGCCAGCGAGGCCCTGAGCGAGGATCATCGTGTCGCTGTCGGCCTGGTAGATGATTCGCGTGACCGGCGACACGGTGCTCGGCACGGGCGTCGTCGTCGGCTTGCCCCAGGATGGCTTGCCGGTCGCGTCGAAGCCCGTCATCGGGTAGCGGGAAATCGCGTTGGATCCGTCCAGCCCTGCCCACACGTCGCCGTTGTCGTCGATCGCGAAACCGGCCGTCACCTGCAGCGTCGTGTTGAACGGCTTGCCGGGCAGCGAGCCGGCCGGAATCGCGATATAGCCGCTCGCCGTGTTGAAGTAATAGAAGTTGAAGTTGCCCGGGTTCTGGCCCGACGCGACGAGAATCCGTTTGCCGCCGACCATCACGAGCTGGCCGAAGTGCTGGCCGCGCTGATAGTCTTTCATGTCGAGGCGCGGGTCCTTCGGATAGGTGAACGGGTCGACCGTGTTCGCGACGAACGTGCCGCCCGCCGAACCCGTGTACACGTTGTTGCCGCTGTAGAAGAACGCGCCGTCGGTCACCGGATCGGGCGCGGCGATCCCCTCGAAGTTCAGCGCCTGCAGCTTCCATTGCAGCGCGCCCGTCGGGCTGTACGAATGCAGGTCGGTGCTGCCGTTGCGGCCGAGATCCCAGCCGCCGCCCCATGCGTTGTTCAGCACGTACAGGTTGCCGGCCGAATCCTTGCCGAGCGCGGCGACGCGCGTGAAGCGCTTGTCGCCGACCTGCCCCTTGATGCCCGTCGTCGTGTCGAGATAACCGCCCTGCACGCCGAACGTGCCGACCTGGACCGGCAGGCCGAGGAGCCCGCTGTAGACCTTGATGTTCATGTCGGGCCCTTCGTCGCCCACCATCAGCTGGCCCATCGACGCATCGAAGTACAGCGACGCCGGCCGCGCGCCGGCCGCCATCTGGATCGTGTTCATCGCCGTGCCGGTCGCGCTGAACTGCGCGACGACGCCCGCGCTCTTGCGCGCGACCCACAGGTTGCCGGCGGCGTCGAGCGCCAGCGCGCCCGGCCCCGATACGCCGATGTCGCGCTGCCAGACGCCGTCCGTCGTATAGACGCGCACGCGGTTGCCGTAGAAGTCGCTCACGTACAGCAGGTTGCCGGCCGTCGCGAGGCCCGTGATCACGTCCGCGTACTGAATGCCCGTCCACACACTGACCGGGATGCGCAGGTCACGCTGGTTCGTGCCGCGGTTGTAGCGGCCCACCGACCCGCTGCCGAAGGTGCGGTTGTAGCCGAGCGCGACGAACAGCGACGACGAATTGCCGGTGATCGCGCCGCCCTGGAATTCGTCGTGGATGCCGATCGTGCCGAGCGGCTGGCCGTTCTGGTAGATCGCGACGCCGCCCGCGTTCTCGTCCCAGCGCGACGCCGTGTAGATCACGCCCTCGGGCGCGACCCACATCGAGCGCGCGCCGTTGCCCACGTGCGCAGCCAGCGTGCCGAACGTGTTCGCGATCCAGTCCGTCGAGTATTGCGCCTGCGCGTGACTCGCGGGCGCCAGCACGGCCATGCACATTCCCAGCAATGCCGCGCGAATTTGTTTCATTGACATGAATAATGCTCCCGGACGATCGTGTGTCGACACTGTAAATCGCGACGCATGAAATATTGGTGATTCAGGCAAGAGCGCATTCGCCGTCATCCCGAATTATTCACCGCGTGCTTTATGCCGTCCGGCGCTTTTTCGTCAATGATGGTCAAACCCGCTCGCCGCACTGCAAGGGCCCGCCGGCAGCGCGATTTCGGCGCTTTTCACCGGCATTTTCTTCCGGGTCGCCCAATGCGAATGCGTCATTTTTTCTGACATGCCCGCATTGCCTTTTCATTCCGCCGGAAAGAGGTTCGATGATTACAAATCGAAATTAAAATGAAAGAGAAAAAATATTGTCCGGCGCAATCGTCGTTTCGCAAACCGGCGTATCGGGCGTGCCGCGAACGCGGCGGGCGAAAGAAAGGAAGGAAGACTGAAGAAAGATGCGGCGGAACAAGCCGCGCACCGGCACGCGGTCGCGATCGTTCAGTTCTCGCGCGCCGCCGGCTCGCCGCGCAGCGTGACGGTGACGGCTCCGCACAGGCAGCGCGCGGATTGCGTTCCGGTCATGTCGTCTCCTCGAAGAACAGAGGCGACAGTACAGGAGCCGGCGTGCAACGTCGCCCGCACCGGCTGCGAACGACGTTGCGACCGCAACGACCTCGGCGCGTCAGAACTTCTGGCGCAGCCCGAGGCTGACGATCGCCTGCGACCGCGAGTCCGATGAATGGCCGTTCGCCTTGTCGGACACCGACGCGGTCGCGGCCACCGGTCGGCCGAGCGCGTCGAGCGTCATGCCCGACGCATGCTGGTACGCGCCGAGCAGGTACACGCTGGTGCGCTTCGACAGGTCGTAGACGGCACCGAGCGTCACGTTGTGATACTGCGCGCGATCGTCGACGCCATCGACATCGCTGCCGCGCGTGTAGCTGTAGCCGGCGAACAGTTGCGTCTGCGGCCGCACGTTCCAGCGCGTGAACACGCCCGCGACGTTGAACGTCGCGTGGCCGGCGAACAGCGAACGGTCGCCGCTGCGGTACTGCACGTTGCTGTAGTTCACGCCGACGACGGCCGGGCCGAAGTCGTACGTCGCGCCCGTCGCGATGACCTGCTGCGACTGCGCGCTCGCATAGCCTTCGTTGATCGACGAGTTGAACAGGCCGTCGTCGGTGCTCTGCCATTTGCCCGTCGTCGGGTCGGTCGCGCCCGTCTTGCTGTTGTCCGAGCGCTCGTAGCCGACGCCGACACGCAGCGGGCCCGCCGCGTACGCCGCGCCGACGCTCCACGTGTTGCGCGGCTTCATGCTGCCCGGCTGGCCGCCGAAGCCGTACAGCGCGCCGAACGTGAAGCCCGCGTAGTTGGCGCTCGTGTACTTGATCGAGCTGTCGACGCGCGCGGTCTGGTCGAGATCGTCGATGTCGCCCGGGTGCGCGCCGAACCCGCCGATGAACGACGATGGGCCGACCGGGCTCACGAAATCGTCGAGCGACGTGTACTGGCGGCCGAGCGTGACCGTGCCGTAGCGGTCGCTGCCGATGCCGACGAATGCCTGCCGGCCGAACTGGCGGCCGCCCTGGCCCGACGTGCCGTTCGTGATGTCGAAGCCGTTCTCGAGGACGAACAGCGCGCGCATCCCGCCGCCGAGATCCTCGGAACCCTTGATGCCCCAGCGGCTGCCGGACAGGTTGCCGGTCGTGAGCCCGACGCTCGAATGCCCGGTGTATGCGCCCGCCGAGCCGACCCGTTCGTTGCTGCGATAGGTCACGCCCGCATCGACGATGCCGTAAAGCGTGACGGAGCTTTGTGCGAAAACGCTGCCCGCGAGCGAGAGCAGCAGCGGTGCTGCGATCAGTTGCTTGTTCATGGTTTTGTGTCTCCGGGCGGTGAACCCGTTGTTCTATGCGAGTAGCGCGTGCGGCGGCGAGCTCCGCCGGCCATGCACGGTCGTGGCGTCCGCACGCGGGAACGCGCGCCTGCGACGGGCGCGCGCGGCGTCGCGGCTGGGCAGGCCCGCCGCGGCCGCCATGGTAGATGGAACCGGTCCCATACTAAAGCGCAATAATGAAAACAGTTTTTTGCCAAAGTCGAGATAGTCGAAAGCGCGACTGGCCGCTCGACTGCCGTGCCTGTACAGCACGGGCGCACGCACCCGATAATCGAACGCGCGCCTTCCATCGGGAGTTCCTTCATGAATGAAACGACCCTGCTGATCTTCGCCGCCGTCGCGTTCGTCGGCATCGCGACACCCGGCCCGACCGTGCTGCTCGCGCTGACCAACGGCTCGCGCTACGGCGTGCGCCGCGCGGCCTACGGCTTCGCTGGCGCGATGCTGTCCGACTTCGTGCTGATCGTCGCGGTAGCGCTCGGCCTCGGTGCGCTGCTGATGGCGTCGGCGTTCTGGTTCTCGGTGGTGAAGTGGCTCGGCGCCGCGTACCTCGCGTATGTCGGCATCCGGCTGCTGACGTCGAAGGGTTCGCTCGACGTCGCCGCCGCGCATGGCGGCGCGGCGCCCGGGCGCAACGCGTCGATCTTCGCGAAGAGCTTCCTGACCGCAGTGACGAACCCGAAGGGCTATCTGTTCTTCTCCGCGTTCCTGCCGCAGTTCCTCGATCCGTCCGCGCCGCTCGCGCCGCAATACGTCGCGCTCGCGGTCACGTTCGCACTGCTCGACGGCGCGGTGATGTTCGGCTATGCGCTGCTCGGCGCACGCGCGGTGCGGCTGCTGAAGCGCTCGGGCGCGCTGTGGCTCGAACGCACGTGCGGCGCGATGCTGCTCGCGCTTGCCGGTTCGCTGGCGCTGTACCGGCGTCATGCCGCGTAGGGGCGGGTTCCGATGAGAGTCGACGCGCCGCCCCGCTCAGGCTTTCCGGGCCTGTCGCTCAGGCAGCTCGAACGCGCGGATCTCGATGCGTGGTACGCGTACCTGTCGAACCCCGACGTGATCCGCCACACGAGCTGGAACCTGCGCTCGCGCGACGATCTGCTGCCGCTGTTCGACAACATCGAATCGGCCGCCCCCGATTCGATCCGGCGTCTTGCGATCGTCGACACCGCATCGGGCGCGCTCGCCGGGACGATCGGGCTGCATACGGTATCCACCGCGAACCGCTCGGCGGAAATCGCGTACGACCTCGCGCCGTCGCACTGGGGGCGCGGAATCGCGAGCGCGCTGTGCGAAGCCGTCACCGCGTGGGCATTCGCGGACGGCGGCTTCATGCGCGTCCAGGGCGTCGTGCTGACCAGCAACGCCGGCTCCGCGCGCGTGTTGCAGAAGTGCGGCTACCGCTACGAAGGGCTGCTGCGCGCGTACCGGATGGTGCGCGGCACGCCGGGCGATTTCGCGATGTACGCGCGCCTAGCTTCCGACTGACGCGCCGCGCGCGGCATCACCCGCAAGCGCGATTGGACGGCCCGCGCCGAATTGGCGACAATCGCGGTTCCCTGCCTCGACGGTCCGCCATGAAAATCGCCGCGCTCTCCGACATCCACGGCAATCTCGCCGCGCTCGACGCTGTGCTCGACGACGTCCGCCGCCGCGGCGCCGACGTGATCGTCAATCTCGGCGACATCGTGTCGGGCGCGCTCCATCCGGCCGAAACGGCCGACCGCCTGATCGCACTCGACCTGCCGACCGTCAAGGGCAATCACGAACGGCAGCTGCTCAGCGGCGATCGCGAGTCGATGGGGCTGTCGGATCGCTGGGCGCGCGACACGCTGCGCGCCGACCATCTCGACTGGATCGCCGCGCTGCCCGAACGCGCAACGCTCGACGACGACGTATTGATGGTGCACGGCACGCCGGACAGCGACCTCGTCTATTTCCTCGAAACGGTCACGCCCGACGGCTGCCGCGCGGCAACGCCCGACGAGATCGCGCAGCGCGCGGGCGACGCGCCGGCGTCGCTGATCCTGTGCGGCCACACGCACGTGCCGCGCACCGCGAAACTCGCCGACGGCCGGCTGATCGTCAACCCGGGCAGCGTCGGGCTGCAGGCGTACGCGGACGAGAGGCCGCATCCGCACCGCATCGAAACCGGCTCGCCGCATGCGCGCTATGCGATGGTGTCGCGCACGGCGGCCGGCTGGAACGTCGAATTCCATGCGGTCGAATACGACTGGCACACGGCCGCCGCCACCGCGGCAGTGCGTGGGCGCGACGACTGGACCGTCGCGCTGCTCACGGGCCGGTGCTGACGCGCCCGCGCCTCCCCGTCACCCCGCTTCGTTCATCGGAAAACCGACTCGCCATGCCCGTTCCGTCGCAACTGCTCTTCCTGCCCGGCGCATCGGGCAGCACCGCTTTCTGGCAACCGCTGGCTGGTCTGCTGACGTATCCGGCCGAGCGGCGGATCGTCGGTTATCCGGGCTTCGGCGATACGCCGCGCGATCCGTCCGTCGACGATTTCGACAGCCTCGTGCGTCATGTGCTTGAAACCATCGACCGGCCGACCGCCGTGATCGCGCAATCGATGGGCGGCGTGATCGCGATGCGTGCGGCGCTCGACAAACCCGAACTCGTCACGCACCTGGTGCTGACGGTCACGTCCGGCGGCCTCGACATGGAAGGGCTCGGCGCGCAGGACTGGCGTGCCGGCTTCGCCGAAGCGAACCCGCAACTGCCCGACTGGTTCCTGACGTTCCGCGCCGACCTGTCGCGGGACATCGGCCGCATCGCGCAGCCGACGCTGCTGCTGTGGGGCGACGACGATCCGATCAGCCCCGTCGCGGCCGGCCGGCGCCTGCTCGAGCGGTTGCCCGATGCGCAGTTGCAGGTCGTGCCGGGCGGCCGGCACGATCTCGCAGCCGTGCATGCGCAT
The DNA here is from genome assembly GCF_003233675.1 of Burkholderia sp. JP2-270. Taxonomy (NCBI): domain Bacteria; kingdom Pseudomonadati; phylum Pseudomonadota; class Betaproteobacteria; order Burkholderiales; family Burkholderiaceae; genus Burkholderia; species Burkholderia sp. JP2-270. The sequence continues at coordinate 1,333,418 of NZ_CP029825.1, forward strand.
GCGCTCGCACCACTGGTCGACACGCATCTGCAGCGCGTGTGACGTCGCGCTTCAGCTTCACCGTCGACACGAACCCGAAACCGCGGCGCTAGCGCACCGCATCGCATTACCCCGCATTCCTCAGCGTCAGCCTCGCCTCCAGCCCGCCGCCGTCCGGCCGGTTGTTCAGCGTGAGCGTGCCGCCCATCGCGAGCGCCAGTTGCCGCGCGATCGCAAGACCGAGCCCCGTGCCGCCCGTCTCGCGGTTGCGCGACGTCTCCACGCGCCGGAACGGCTCGAACACCGCGTCGAGCTGATCGTCCGGAATGCCGGGCCCGCGGTCGAGCACGGCGATGACCGCGCCGCCGTCCGGCGCGACGTGCACGTCGATCTCGGCCGCGCCCGCGAACTTCAGCGCGTTGTCGACGAGGTTGCCGACGATGCGGCGCAGCGCCTTCGGCCGCGTGACGAGCGCGAGCGGCGCGCGGCTGTGCAGCGCGACGTCCTGCCCCGCATCCGTGTAGTCGTACACGATGCTGTCGAGCAGCGCGTCGAGATCGATGCGGCGCGCGGCCTCCTCGGTACCGTGCAGCGTCCGCGCATACGCGACGCCCTCCTTCACCAGATGCTCCATCTCGATCAGGTCCTGGCGCAGCTTCGTGCCCTGCACGTCGTCGTCCATCACGTCGACGCGCAACCGCATCCGCGTGATCGGCGTCTGCAGGTCGTGCGAGATCGACGCGAGGATCTGCATGCGTTCGGCCATGTACTGCGCGATGCGGTCCTGCATCGCGTTGAACGCGCGCGCGGCGCGCGCGACCTCGGACGGCCCGTCTTCGTTCAGGCGTTCGCCCTTCAGGTCGGGGCCGAGCGCGTCGGCGGCCTGCGCGAGCTGCTTGAGCGGGCGCGTCGCGAGCCGCACCGCGAGCCAGCAGCACGCGGCCAGCACCGCGAGCTGCAGCACGAGCACGACCGGCAGCCAGCCCGACAGCGGCACCGTCGACATCGGATGAATGTCGATCGTCAGCGGCGACCCGTCGGTCAGCCGCAGGTGCACTTGCAGATGTTCGCGGTCGCCGGGGATCGCGTTCGCGGTCAGCGGGTAGTCGCCGCCGATGCCGTCGGAAATCGACCGCTCGACGCGCGCCGACAGCCGCGCTTCCGGCGGGGTGCCCGTTTCGCCGGGGCCGAGGATGAACGTATAGCTGCGCCGCGCGAGGCGCGGCAGCCACACGGCGCGCTCGGCGGGCGGCAGGTGGTCGAGCAGCGCGACCGAGCTCGCGACCTCGCGCTCGATGTAGCCCATCATCAGGTTGGTGGTCGCCTGGTCGCGCTCGGTCACCGTCAGCCAGAACGACAGCGTCTGCGCGAGCGCGAGGCCCACGCACAGGATCAGCGCGAGCCGCGCGAACAGCGAGCGCGGCCAGTGCCACAGCGTGCGCGCGCTCATGACGTACCGTCGACGGCGGTCACGGCCGACGAGAACACATAACCCTCGTTGCGCAGCGTCTTGATGTAGCGCGGTTCGCGCGCACCGTCTCGCAGCCGCTGGCGCAGCCGGCTCACGAGCAGGTCGATCGACCGGTCGAACGGGTCGGACTGCCGCCCCTGCGTGAGGTTGAGCAGCTGGTCGCGCGTCAGCACGCGCTGCGGATGATCGAGGAACACGCGCAGCAGCCGGTATTCGGCGCCGCTGAGCGCGACCAGCGTGCCTTCGGCGTCGAGCAGGTGGCGCCCCGTCGTGTCGAGCCGCCATTCGCCGAACGCAAGCAGCTCGGCCGTTTCCGTCACCTGCATGCCGGGCGGCAGCATGCGCGCGCGGCGCAGCACCGAGCGGATCCGCGCGAGCAGCTCGCGCACCGCGAACGGCTTGGCCAGGTAGTCGTCGGCCCCCATCTCGAGACCGATGATGCGGTCGGTTTCCTCGCCGCGCGCGGTCAGCATCAGCACCGGCACCGTGCGGAACTTGCCGGCGCGCAGATCGCGGCACAGCGTGAGGCCGTCCTCGCCCGGCAGCATCAGGTCGAGCACGATCAGGTCGGGCGCGCCGTCGTCCAGCGCGTTGCGCATCTCGCGGCCGTTCGCGGCCAGCGACACGCGCATGCCGTTCTTCTCCAGGTAGCCCGCGATCAGTTCGCGGATCGCGCGATCGTCGTCGACGATCAGCACGTGGTCGATCTTGTCCATGAGTCGGTGTCGTTGTCGGTGTCGGTGTCGGGTAGTTCGGCAGGCGTTGTCCGCTTTTATACCGCACGGCGGGCACGCGTTTGTATCCCAATGTATCGCGCGGCCGTGACGACACACAACATTGCACACGCGCGGCTTGCCGGACACATCGCAGATACGTCGGCGCAGCCTAATGGGGCCTGTCGAAACCCGTCCGGCTGCCGCTCCGAGCGGCGGCCTCCCGATCAGGAGAACGCCATGCTGCCCCGCCTCAAGACCGCCGCCCTCGTCATCGCCCTCGCCGCCGCGGCCGGGCTCGCCGCCTTCGCCGGCACCCGCGCCGACGCGGGCACGACGACCTCGCTGGCCGGCACGCCGGCACCCGATTTCACCGGCATCGACCGCTGGCACAACAGCGCGCCGCTCAAGCTCGACCAGTTGCGCGGCAAGGTCGTGCTGGTCGACTTCTGGACGTACTCGTGCATCAACTGCATTCATACGATTCCGTACGTGAACGACTGGTACCGGAAATATCGCGATCAGGGGCTCGTGGTGGTCGGCGTGCATACGCCCGAATATCCGTTCGAGCGAGACGCGGGCAACGTCGCCGATGCGATCAAGCGCTTCGGCATCCGGTATCCGGTCGCGCAGGACAACCGCTACGACACGTGGCGCGCGTACGGGAATCAGTATTGGCCCGCGCTGTACCTGATCGATGCGAGTGGAAAGGTCGTCTATACGCGTTATGGCGAAGGCGGGTACGACAAGACCGAGGCGGCGATTCGCGGTGCGCTCGCGCAGGCGGCGACAGGGGAGAAACGAACGCAATAGAGGGTACCAGCGGCCGGCGGAAACCGATTCGGCGATCGCAGCATGATGTTTTGTCCGCAACAGTTGATGGCTGCAACGCTCCATCTCAAGCCATCCTATCAATATCAAGACACGTTATAGCGCCGCGCAGCTACGATTACTGCTTTCCGAGAGGGCCGAACAATGAATAGAAGAATTGCCGTTGTTGGCGATAGTCTTTCAAGCGGCGGGACAATTAGCCCATACGACGGCCCGCGATTCCTCGTGCACGGCCATCAAGCAGCCCTGATTGGGGGTAGTGCATTCTGCCCCGCATGCCAAAGCATCGGCACCATCGCGAAAGCAGGCGGCCCATATCGACTCAAGTTCCGGGGAGAAGTCGCGCTAGACGACGATGTCGTCCTGTGTGGCTGCTCGACTCCACCTCGCATCGTTGCATTACTTGCCGGTGAGGCGTGGTGCAGTGACGGGCTAAAGGGCCTCGGAGAAGTTGTTTCGAGTCGCACGACAACGGGAGGCGTCGCATCGATCAGGGAAAGGCGCATTTCACCAGCAAGTCGCTGCGACGGTGGCCAGCGGTGCCATTGTCAGGCCAGAAGGCTATCCGTACTACATCGAGACTGCGGACGGACGTACATTCAGGCGTGCTCGATGCGAGCGGCGAGCTACCACGCATCCATACCGGTGATGCCTCAGGAGAGTTCACCGTCTATTGGGGAGACGAGGCCATTGCCAAACAACACGGAGGGGTAAGGCATGCCTAATCCCGCCACGAAGGTCCGCACGATCGACACACCGAAATCAAAGAAGCCCGTACAACTCAAAGCGCTATCCTTTCAGGAGTTTTGGAACGCGTACCCGACTAAAGACCCATACAACGACCCCACTGGCGAGTATGAGAACCAATGCGCCATTCGCATGAGCGTCACGTTTCACAGCATTGGTAGCGACATGAAGTCGTTTTCGCAAAATGTGTTAAAACCGATGCCTGGCAAGAAGACGCTCGGCCGTTTGATTCTGAATGGAAAGGCGACCGCGACCCGCGCTTACGAACTGGCCGAATGGTTGAAGCTTCGTCCGTTTCTAGGTATGGGTAAGCCTGAAAACATCACCGGTCAGGAATGGCAAGACAAGGTAAAAGGTCGAACCGGCATCATCTACTTTTTCGGCTATTGGCGGCAGGAAGGCGACTCCGCCGGCGCATTGAGCGGCGGCCATATTGATTTGTGGAACAAAGATACGCTTACTCCGTCTTTTGCCTCATTTTGGCGGTTTCGCCTTGGCAGACAAACAATGCCAGATCCAATGTCATGGTTTCGCGGTCGAATCGAAAATAGGATATCTGATCTAGGGGAATCCAAGGAAATTTTATTTTTGGAAGTGAAATGAAGCGCATAGCTTTCGTTGCTCTAGGTTTCGTATGGGGTCTACTCGTCACGGGGGCATCGTTCTATATTTTCAATCGAATCAATTGGCCCAAACCATCGTCCCCTTCAGCCGGTTGTGGAGAACCCTGTGGATCTCACGCCGGGCTAGTCGCGACGATGCTATTTATTCTCTTATGGCCATCGATTGTCTTTGCCGCACTCAATGCCTTTTCTTACAAACGATGGTCTCAGCGCAAATGGACCGTCTCGTTCGTCACCGTGACCTTGTTGGCGGTTCTGTTTCACCTTGCGACCTATGTGATGCCCATGCTAGGCCCTAGCAGGCTGTTGAAAAGCGCCTCGTTTTGACGACCGGAACGCGGTTTAAAAGGGTTTCGTATGCGATTGGCTGCTGAGTTTCAGACGGATCGTGCCGGATGCCCCGCTGGTGAGCGGGTCGGCCGGCGCGTTGCCGCGCAACGGCAGCGCTTGGGCGGCTCATCGCGCCGCTCCTTGTGGCACCGCTGCCAGTATTCGAGCCATTCGAGTCAGGTTGCTCGCCAGCATCGTCAGTTTGAAGTGCTGGTCGACCCGTTTGATGCCGCGATACGCAGTCTGTCGAATCCTGCCGACGGTCTTGCCCCAGCCGAAGTGCTCTTCGATGCGCTTGCGAATGACTTGGCTGATGCCATAGCCGGCGTGTCGCGAAGTGCGGCCGTCGATCGCGCTGCCGCCTTGATGCGTGTCGTTGCGCGCGACGTGTGGCGTCACTTTGCGAGCCCGGCAATCCCGGACAAAGTCGCGCATGTCGTAACCCTTGTCGGCGCCGAGCGTCTTGGCGTGACGACCCGGCACACAGTCGAGCAGGCGCAATGCACTTACACGTTCGCCGAAACCGTCAGCGTGGCTGACCACTGCGCCGACCACCAAGCCCGAGCGGTTCTCCATCAGGATGTGCCCCTGATAACAAAGGATGGCTCCGCTTTGCCGCCCCTTTCGGAACAGACGCGCATCCGGATCGGTACTCGATTCGTGCGTGTCGTTGCTGCGCCGCTTGCCTTTCCAGTCGGTGTCGGCATTGCGGCCACCGCCGGCCGGTGGATCGTCCGAACCGTCCTTGGGTCGGAAGCTCTTGTGGCTGGCCCACGCCTGGATCAGCGTGCCATCGACCGAGAAGTGTTCTCTAGACAGCAGCCCTTGCTTGTCGGCCAAGCTCATGACTTCGGTAAAGAACGCTTCGACCACTTCGTGCTCGAGCAAACGATCGCGGTTCTTCGAGAACACCGAGTGATCCCAAACGGCGTCTTCAATCGCCAGCCCGACGAACCAACGGAACAGCAAGTTGTAGCGCATTTGTTCCATCAGCATGCGCTCGCTACGCACCGAGTAAAACACTTGCAACAGCAGCGCACGCAGCAGTTTCTCGGGCGCAATCGATGCTCGACCGCTGTCTGCATAGATCGTGCTGAACAGCCCATTGAGTCGCTTCAGCGCTTGATTGACCAGCAGTCGAAGCGGCCTCGATGGGTGATCGGCCGGAACAAAATCTTCCAGCTTTACCGTCGTGAACAGCGGTTCTTGCATCTCGTCCATTCCGCGCATCGCTCTCGTCTGCCCAAGGTCATGAACACGATATCTCTAACGCACCGCCCTCAGGGCTCGTTTACACCGTATCCAATTTCAACAGCCTGCTAGCGCCTAACCATTCGCCCCATAGAGGCCAAATGAAACGGCTGCCGACATCACCGGATGGTTTTTTGTGAGGGGCTCGTTGCATGGATTTCCGTTCATACGACTTATTCTCAACAATGCTTTCTGATTCTCCTATCGCCGTCGATTGTCTTTGCCGCACTCAATTCCTTGGCATACAAACAATGGCCTTGGCGCACATGGGCCGTCTCGTGCGCCACCGTGACCTTGTTGGCGATCCTGGTTCACTTTACGGCCGCAGAGCTATTTAACCTTGCGCTCGATTTCCATCAGCATCGCTTCCCCGATCGCGAGCTTCCCGTCCGCGATCAGCGCGTCGCCGGCGCCGCGGATATCGGCTTCGGCCTTGTTCTGCCCGAGCTTGCGCTTGCCGACGAACCGCGTGATCTCGATCTGCAGCCCGACGATCGCCTGCAGCATCGTGTCGAGATAATCGGCCGGCGCGTCGCCCATCTTCCACGGCACCGGCTGCGACGCTTCGTGCGTGCGCGTCAGCCGGGCGACCACGCCGCGCACGAACTTCTCGTCGTCGCGCACCGTGATGCGGCCGTGCGCATGCACGACCACGTAGTTCCAGGTCGGCACCTGCCGGTGCGCGACCTGCTTGCTCGGGTACCAGCTCGGCGAGATGTACGCGTCGCCGGCGCGGAAGATCACGAGCACCTCGTCGCCGTTCGCGACATCCTGCCAGACCGGATTCGCGCGCGCGACGTGCGCATGCAGCTCGCCGAGCCCGCCGTCGCCCGGCAGCAGCTCGAACGGGATGTGGTTCGCGTCGAGTCCGCTCTTCCCCTGCGTGATCAGGCTGCCGAACGGATGCTGCACGATCAGCTCACGCAGCGCATCGGGGTTGGGCTCGTTGAAATCGGCGGGACGTACATGTCGGCTCCACGGTCGTACGGCGGTTGAAATGGCTCGGGCACTGGCCCGTCTTGCGCAGATTGTTACTCCAAACTGGTTTATGCTGTAGAGCCGGTTTGAAACATTTTCAGCAGACCAGAATCATGGCAAGAACGGCCCGGAACGTCGAAATCCCGTCGCTCGGCGCGCTCGACCGCGCGGCCGGCGACCTGAGCCGCCAGCTCGCGCAGGCGCTGCGCGACGCCGTGCGCCGCGGCGACGTCCGTCCGGGCGATACGCTGCCGTCCACGCGGCTGCTGGCGGCCGCGCTGCAGGTCGCGCGCGGCACCGTCGTCGATGCGTATGCGCAGCTGGTCGCCGAAGGCTTCCTCGAATCGCGCGGCGGCGCGGGCACGCGCGTCGCGAACGCGCTCGCCGAGCCGCCGCCCGTCGACGAACCCGACCCGCCCGCCCAACGCAGGCGCCGGGCCCACGCCGGGCTGCCGGAGCCGGCTGCGACCTTCGCGCGGATCGCCCGCGAATTCCGTCCGCTGCCGGCGCTGCCGTTCGCGATCTCGGTACCGGTCGGCCTCACCGCGCCCGACGACATCTGGCGCCGGCTCGGCAATCGCCTGCGCACGCGCGGCGCCGGCGCGCCGTCCGGTTATGCCGATCCGCAAGGCGCGCTGCCGCTGCGCGAAGCGGTCGCCGACTACGTGCGCCGGTCGCGCTCGGTGCGCTGCACGGCCGACCAGGTCGTGATCACGAGCGGCACGCAGCAGGGGCTGCATCTCGCGAGCCAGGTGCTGCTCGGCGCGAACGACCAGGCCTGGGTCGAGAATCCGGCCTATCGCGGCATCACCGCGCTGCTCGAAAGCACCGGGCGACGCGACGCGATGGTCCGCGTGCCGGTCGATGCCGACGGCATCGACGTCGACGCGGGCATCCGCCTGGCGCCGCATGCGCGCGCCGCATTCGTCACGCCGTCGCACCAGTACCCGCTCGGCATGCCGCTGAGCATGGCGCGGCGCAACGCGCTGCTTGCGTGGGCGCGCACGCATCAGGCATGGGTGGTCGAGGACGACTACGACAGCGAGTTGCGCTACGAAGGCTATCCGTTTCCGTCGCTGCAGGGGCTCGACCCCGACCGCGTGATCTATCTCGGCACGTTCAGCAAGATCCTGTTTCCGTCACTGCGGCTCGGCTACGTGATCGCGCCCGACGATCTCGTGCCCGCGTTCTGCGGCGCGCGCGTGCTGATGGATCGCCATGCGCCGACCGCCGACCAGCACGTGCTGGCCGCGTTCATCGCGGAAGGCCATCTCGATCGCCACATCCGCCGCGTTCGCGGCGTGTACGCGGAGCAGCGCGCGCTGCTGATCGACACGCTCGGCGCGCGGCTGCCGCGCGAACGCGCATGGGTGCAGCCGGGCGACCAGGGGATGCACGTCGTGCTGTGGCTCGCCGAAGGGATCGACGATCTCGACGTGGTCGCGCGCGCCGCGCAGGCCGGCGTCGCGGTGCGCGCGGTGTCGCCGATGTTCGCGCCGGGCACGGCCCGCCCGGGGCTCGTGCTCGGCTTCGGCGGGTTCGGTCGAGCGCAGATGGAGGCGGCCGCGCAGCGGCTCGCGGACGTGGTTTCGTCGGAAGATTAGCGGCCGGTCGCGCCGCAAAAGGTTGTCCGCAGGCAACAAACGTAATCGTCTGTAAATCCTGCAAGCAAAGGGCCGTTTCGGCTGCCGGCACGCGTGCGCCGTTTGCTAGGATCGCGCCTCTTCCGTCCACGCCCCTGCCGCCGTGAATCGCTTCGTGCCGTTTCTTCGAGACGCGTGGCTCCGTTGCCGCGCCCGCGTCACACCGCTCGCCGCCGCCTGCCGTGCGCGCACCCGCGCGCTGTGCGCCGGCGTGCTGCATCGCCTGCGTCATCCGACGCGGCGCGGCGTGGCGCTGACGCTCGCCGCGATACCGGCGCTGGGCCTGCTGGTCCTGCTTGCGTTCGTCCCGTTCACGCCGAGCATCGGCGACATCCGCAAGGCACGCATCGATCGCCCCGCGCGCGTGCTGTCGGCCGACGGCGAGCTGATCGCAGAGTTCCGGCCCGTCAACCGCGAATGGGTGCCGCTCAAGCAAATCTCGCCACACATGGTCGACGCGCTGATCGCGACCGAGGATCACCGCTTCTACTCGCATCACGGCATCGACTGGCGCCGCACGATCGCGGCCGGGCTGCATACGTTCTCGGGCGCGCGCCAGGGCGGCTCGACGATCACCCAGCAGCTCGCGCGCAACCTGTACCCGGACGAAGTCGGCCGTTCGCTGACGCTCACGCGCAAGGTGAAGGAGCTGATCACCGCGTTCAAGATCGAGACGGTGTACAGCAAGGACGAGATTCTCGAAACCTACCTGAATACCGTGCCGTTCCTGTACAACGCGTTCGGCGTCGAAATGGCCGCGCGCACCTACTTCGGCAAATCGGCGAACCAGCTCGACATCGCCGAAAGCGCGACGCTCGTCGGGATGCTGAAGGGCAACAGCTACTACAACCCGGTGCTGAATCCGGAACGCGCGGTACAGCGGCGCAACATCGTGCTCGACCGGATGGCGACGACGGGCATGCTGTCGCCGCGGCAGCTCGCGAAATTGCAGCGCCAGCCGCTGCGCGTCGACTTCGAGCCGCAGACGGCGCAGCCAGGCCTCGCGCCGCACTTCGCGGTGCAGCTTCGCAAGTGGCTGATCGCGTGGGCCGACCGCAACAACTACGACCTCTACTCGGACGGCCTCGTCGTGCGCACGACGCTCGATGCGCGGCTGCAGGACATGGCGACGCAGGCGCTGACGCAGCAGACCGAGCGGCTGCAGGCAATCGCCGACAGCGCATGGCGCGGCCCGTCCGGCTGCGGGCTGCGCAACGACCTGTTCCGCGGCTTCATCCGCCAGACACCCGACTATCGCAGCGCCCGCGACGCGGGGCTCGCCGATGCGGCGGCGCTGAAGCAGCTCGGCGCGAATCGCGCGTTCATGCGCGCGCTGTGCGAGCGCAAGACGCAGGTACAGGCCGGCTTCGTCGCGATCGATCCGCGCAACGGTGCGATCAGGGCATGGGTCGGCAGCCCCGATTTCGGCAGCGAGCCGTTCGATCACGTCGCGCAGGCGCGGCGCCAGCCGGGCTCGACGTTCAAGCCGTTCGTCTATGGCGCCGCATTCGCGGACGGCATGCGGCCGGGCGATACGTTCATCGACCGGCCGGTCGCGATCCCGATCGACGGCCGCGCGGTCTGGCGCCCGACCGACGAGGAACCGCCGACGGGCGAGCCGATGACGCTGCGCGACGCGCTCGCGCTGTCGCGCAATCGCATCACCGCGCAGGTGATGCGGCAGGAAGGCGCCGCGAAGGTCGCGCAGCTCGCGCGCGCGATGGGCGTGCGCGACAGTCCGCTCGACGCGGTGCCGTCGCTCGCGCTCGGCACGAGCCCCGTCACGCTGAAGGAGATGGTGTCCGCGTACGGCACGATCGCGAACCGCGGCGTGTACGTCGCGCCGCAGACGATCACGCGCATCGAGGATCGCGACGGCAAGGTGCTCGCCGCATTCGGCAGCGCGCCTCCCGAACGCGCGTTGCCGGTGCCTGCCGCGCAGACGCTCGTCGACGTGATGCGCGATGTCGTCGATCGCGGCACCGGCGCCGACATCCGCTCGCGCTACGGGATTCGCGTGGACGTCGCCGGCAAGACAGGCACGACGCAGGACAACACGGACGGCTGGTTCATCCTGATGCATCCGCAACTGGTGGCCGGCGCATGGGTCGGCTTCGATGACGGCAGCGTGACGCTTCGCAGCGACTACTGGGGCACGGGCGCGCACAGCGCGCTGCCGATCGTCGGCAGTTTCTACGATGCGGCGCTGCGCGCGCGTGCGATCGATCCGCGTGCGCAATTCTCGCCCGACTTCCGGCCGCGCAGTGCGCCAGCGCCGGCGTCGAGGCGACGTCCGCATCCCGGCCTGTTCGACTGGCTGAAATTCTTTCGCTGAGCGTACCGTCGGCGGAACATATACCTGCGCTCAGCCCGCCGCGAGCGTGGCGGCCAGCGCATCGAACTCCGGCGCCCACGCCGCACGCCACGCGGCCTTCGTCGCGTCGTCCACCCACGCGCCGTCGATCCCGTTCAGCATGAACTGCTTCAGTTCGGCAACGGTGAAGCCGAAATGGCTGAACATCAGCTCCCACGCCTCGCCTGGATTGACCTTGTGCAGCGTCGGATCATCGGTGTTCGGATGGATCTTCAGCCCGAGGCCCGGCATCTTGCGCATCGGATGCCGTTCCGCCCATTGCTCCGGCGGCAGCGTGCGCAGATAGTACGAATTCGTCGGCACGACGGTGAAGACGATCCCGCGTTCCACATAGCGCGCGCACAGCTCGGGGTTGTCGACGATCGTATAGCCGTGATCGACGCGATCGACCTGCAGCAGGTCGACCGCCGTCTCGACGTTGCGCCACGGCATCCCGAACTCGCCCGCATGCGCGGTCGTGCGGAAACCGGCCGCGCGCGCGTTGCGGTACGCCTTCCAGAACAGTTCCGGCGGCCGGTCGTTCTCGCGATAGTCGATCCCGAGCCCCGCCACTTCGTCCGCGCGATTCGCCTTCATCCATTCGACGATCGCCACTGCCTCGTCGGGATCCTGCTCGCGGTCGATGCTCGGGATCAGGCGTGCGCCGATCCCGAAGTCGCGCGCGGCATCGCGGATCGCCGTCACGATCGCGGCCTGCGCGTCTGCATACGCGATGCCCGATACGCGCACCGTGCCGGTCGGATTCCAGAAGAATTCCGCGTGCCGCACGTTGTGTGCGGCCGCATCCTCCAGATACTCGTACGCAATCCTTCGCAAATCGTCAGGCTGCGTGAGCAGATACTTGTCGAGCGCGCGCAGCACGTGCAGCACGCCGACCGGCTTGTCGCCGCGCGCATAGAACGCATCGATCTCCGCGCGCTCGATCGGCGCGCCACTGCGCTCCGCGAGCGCGACAAACGTGTCGTGCCGCACCGCGCCGAGCAGGTGGCAATGCAGCTCGACCTTCGGCAGCGCGTGGAAGAAGGCCCGATGGGCCGGCGTGATCTCGATGCCCGTGCGCGCGGCCGGGACGTTGCCTGGTGTTTCCTTCATGTCTTTCTCTTTGGGTATTGCGGTTTCGTCGCGAAAGCCGTCTCTCAGTGCGGCTTCACGACGGTCCAGAAGTAATAACCGAGCGGAATCGCGAGCACGACGAGCCCCCACGACACATCGCGCCAGCGGCCGGCCAGCAGTTTCACGAGCACGTAGCACAGCAGCCCGCCCGCGATGCCGGTGCCGAAGCTGTTCGACATCAGCGTGAGCAGCACCATCGACATCACGGGCAGCGCATCGGTAAAGTCGTCGAAATGCGTATGGCGGATCGTCGCGAACATCGACAGCCCGATCAGGATCAGCGCCGGCGCGGTCGCCTCCTTCGGGATCGCGAGCGCGACCGGCACGAACAGCAGCATCGCGGCGAACAGCACGGCCGCGGCCAGCGACGACAGCCCGCTGCGGCCGCCGGCCTCGACGCCCGCCGCCGATTCGATCAGCGCGGTCAGCGCGGGGATGCCGAACACGGGGCCGATCGTCGCGGCGAGCGAATCGACGAGGAACGGCCGGTTGATATCCGGCAGGTTGCCGTGTTCGTCGAGCAGGTTCGCCTTCGCGCCGACAGCGAGCGCGGTGCCGAGCGTCGAGAAGAATTCCGCCGCGAAGAACGCGAACAGATACGGCGCGGCCGCGAGGCTCAACGCGCTGCCGATATCGAGCTTGAACGCGATCGGCGCGATGCTGTGCGGCAGCGACACGAACGACGCGGGCAGGTGCGTGACACCGAGCGGCACGCCGGCCGCGGCCGCGGCGAGGATCGCGATCAGGATCGCGCCGGGCACCTTGCGCGCCTGCAGCACGACCGCAACCGCCAGGCCGATCAGCGCGACAAGCGCGCCCGGCCGCGAGAAGTCGCCGAGCGCGAACGCGTTGGTCTTCGCGTTCGCGACGACCATCCCCGCATTGCGCAACCCGAGCATCGTGACGAACAGCCCGATCGACGCGCCGAGCCCGAGCTTGATCTGCACCGGAATCAGCCGCACCACGACGCCGCGTGCCCCGAGGATCGTCAGCAGGAAGAACAGCACGCCCGACACGCACGCGATGCCGAGGCCCGTCTGCCAGCCGACGTGTTCCGTCGTCGCCAGCGTCACGCCGACGATCACGGAGCCGCCGATGCCGGGGCCGACGAGGAACGGCAGGTTCGCGTAGAGCCCCATCAGCGTGGTGAACAGCACGAACACGACGATCGTCGCGGTCGTCGCCGCACCGCGCTCCATGCCGCCTGTCGCGAGCAGCGACGGGATCACGACGAGCAGGTACGCGGCCGCGAGAAACGACGTGACGCCCGCGATCGTCTCGGTGCGCACGCTCGTGCCGCGCGCGGCGAGCGCGAAGCGGCGTTCGAGCCAGTTGGCCGGCGCTCGCGCCGGCATCGTGTCAGTCGCTGACATGGTGGTTCTCCTGTGATTCCGAATATTGTCCTGTGCCGATTCGCGCAGCGCGGTCTTATACTGCCGCGTACCGCATCCCGACCGTTATTGCCCGATGTCGTCCGACCGCTCGTCGCTGCTGCCCGCGCTCACGCTGCGGCAGGTCCAGCACTTCGTCGTGCTCGCCCATGCACGCAGCTTCACGCAGGCCGCACAGGCGCTGTCGCTCACGCAGCCCGCGCTGACCGCGTCGATCCGCCAGATCGAGTTCCTGCTCGGCGGGCGCCTGTTCGCGCGTTCCGCGCACCGGCTCACGCTGACGTCCGCAGGCGAAGCCGTGCTGCCGCTCGCCGAACGCCTGCTCAACCAGGCGCGCGGCACCTTCGACGACATGACGCGGCTCATCGGCGAACGCATCCAGACCGTGCGGATCGCGTTCATCCCGTCGGTCGCGGGCCGCCTGCTGCCCGCGCTCAACACACTGCGCCGCACGCATCCGACGCTGCGCTTCACGCTCACCGACCTGCCGAACAGCGCACTCGTCGAAGCCGTGCGCGACGGCGTCGCCGATCTCGGCATCGGCGTGCGCGAACCGGACAGCGACGACGGCACGCTGCGCTACCGGCAACTGTTCGAGGACGAGATCGTGATCGTCGTGCGGCACGACGATCCGCTTGCCCGCGCGAAGAGCGTCACATGGGCGAAGCTCGTCGATCGCGAGCTGGCCGTGTTCGTGCGCGGCAGCGTCAGCGAATCGCTGCATCGCACCGGCGGCGCCGAGAAGCTGCGCCTGAACGTCACGTACCGGATGGAGTACACCGAGCCTCTCTACGCGCTCGCGCGCAACGGCCTCGCGACCGCCGTGCTGCCGAGCCTCTACACGATGCATCTGCACGACCCCGAACTCGTCGCGCTGCGCGTCGACAAACCACGCGTCACGCGCGCGATCTCGCTGATCTCGCTCGCCGCCGACGATCGCGGCCCGCACGTGCGCGCGTGCCGCGAGTGGATTGCGAAGCACATCTGATTCCGTTCGCCGCGCGACGTCACGTGCTCAGGGCAGCTTCGCGATGCGCTCGACGAGCGCCGCGTAGAAGCGGTCCGCGTCGACCTCGTCGATCCACGTCGCGTTCGCCGCGCGGCCGCTGCGCCCGTTCCAGTCGACGATCGTCTCGCCGAGCGTCCACTGCCCGGTCGTCTCGATCACGACATTCACCTTGCGTCCGTTGAACATCGTCGGATCGACGAGATAGCCGACCGCGGTCGGGTCGTACATCGGCCCGTCGTCGACACCGCGCCGCTTCTTGTTGTACGCGAGCTCGGCCGTCATGATGTCCGCGACGATCGCGCCGCAGCGGTTGCCGAGCGCGCGGAACGGTGCGACGCGCGCCGGCGTGATCGGCGCCTTCACCGCGACGTCGCGCGGCAGTATGACGATCGGCACGCCGCTGCCGAACACCACTTCTGCCGCCTGCGGATCGACGTAGATATTGAACTCGGCGGCCGGCGTGATGTTGCCGCGCTCGAAGAACGCGCCGCCCATCAGCACGATTTCGCGCAGCGCGCCGCGAATCTGCGGCGCTTCGACCAGCGCGGTCGCGATGTTCGTCAGCGGGCCGAGCGCGCAAAGCGTCACGCTGTTCGGCGCCGCGCGGCTCAGCGTATCGACGAGGTACGACACCGCGTGGCCGGTCGCGAGCGGCGCGTGCGGCTCGTGCAGTTCGACGCCTTCGAGCCCCGTCTTGCCGTGCACGTTCGCGGCCGTCACGAGTTCGCGCACGAGCGGGCGCGGGCAGCCTGCATAGACAGGCAGCGTCTTCGTACGGCCGGCCCAGTCGCGGATGATCCGCGCATTGCGTTCGGTCAGGTCGAGCGGCACGTTGCCCGCGACGGCGGTCAGCGCGCGCACGTCGAGCCGGTCCTGCGCGCCGAGCGCGAACAGGATCGCGATGGCGTCGTCCTGCCCCGGGTCGGTATCGATGATCACCGTGCGGCGCGCGGCGTCGCCGCCGGCGGCGAACGCACCCGTTTCGGGCAGCAGCGCGGTGCCGGCCAGTGCGGCGGACAGTTTCAGGAAGGTGCGGCGCGATGCGATCGGATGGGTCATGGTCGGGCTCAGAAAACGTGCCGGACGCCGAGCGTCGCCATCATCTGGCGCGTGCCGGTCGAGCGCGAGTACGCGAAGATCTGCGCATGGTCCGCGTCGCCGGCCGCCTGCTGCACGATCACCGTCAGCGCGACGTCGGTGCGTTTCGACAGGAAGTAGTCGGCCTGCAGGTTCACCTGGTGCCACTTCGGGCGCTTGTCGATCACGTCGTACTTGCCGTTCGTGAACGCATACGCGGCGCCGAGAAAGAGCTGCGGCGTCATCGTGTAGACGACGTTCACGCCGAGGTTCTGCAGGTGCAGGTGCGAATTGTCGAGGTAATCGTAGCGCACGTCGGTAAACATCGCCGCGAACTGAGCGCGGCCGATCGTGTAGAAACCGCCCGTGCCCGCGATCCGCTGCCGGCTCGCGTATGCCGCCGGCGTCATCGCGCTCTTGCTGAAGATCAGCAGCGGCGACGCATAGTCGTTCGCGATCGCGCCGTCCTGGTTCGTGCTGCTGTACGGATGGTTGTACTGCGCATAGACCGCGCTCCAGCGCAGCGGGCCGCGCTCGTAGCCGAGCCCGAAGCTGTATGCGCTGTTGTTCGCGAAGCCCGTCGCGTTGCTGAAGCCGTACAGCGCGGTGAATTTCAGGCCGTAGTAGACGGGGCTCACGTACTTCACCGAGTTCTGCACGCGGATGTCGTTGTAGCCGTTGTCGTTGTCGCCGATGTTCACGCCGTTGCTCGCGATGATCACGGGCCCGATGTAGTCGTGAATCGCGTCGTACTGGCGGCCGAACGTCAGCGAGCCGTACGTGCGGTCGGCAAGACCGACGTAGGCCATGCGCCCGAACTCGCGGCCGTTTTGCGCGGCCGTACCCGTCATCACGTTGAAGCCGTTCTCGAGCTGGAAAACCGCGGACAGTCCCTGCCCGAGATCCTCCTTGCCCTTCAGCCCCCAGCGCGGGTTCTGGTTCGTGCCGGACAGCGCCTGCCAGGCGTTCTTGCCGCCCTGGTTCGTCGCGAACCCGACGCCGGCCGAGATCAGACCGTACAGCGTGATGCTGCTTTGCGCACCGGCATGGGTCGCGAAGGCGCCGAGCATCGCGAGCGGAGCGAGCTTGTAGAGAGTTTTCATGCGGGCCGTGTGATCGGTGGTGGTCCAGGCGCGGCAGGGTTCCGCGAAACTGGCCTCGACTATACGAACCCGGATCGGATAATAAAAGTTTGCTTTTCTTATGTATCAATAAAACGGATTTATTCTCATCGTCATGCCTCCAGTGCCTGCCGGAGCATCTGTCAATCGGCGGTATCGCCGCCCTGCGGCAGCTTCGACCACGCGTTGCGCCCCGGCAACGGCGACCACGCCGGGCGCGTCTTGCGTGCGCTGTCGATCACGACCAGGTAGCGGCCCGCGATCGGCGTGATGTCGCGGTCGCGGCGCAGCACCCACAGCGACCTGCCGGCCTCGACGCGCGCCTGGTAGTCGTCGTCGAGCAGGCCGTGCCGGTCGAAGAACAGGTTCAGCGACGCGGGAATCCGCACGCATCCTTTCGAGTGCCGGATGCCGAGCAGCGGTTCGAGGCGGTCGGGGTCGGTCGCATGCATCTGGAAGCGCATCGGCGACACGCCGCCCTTGCCCCAGCCGCGCTCGCCGTCCTCCCATCCGAAGTCGTAGATGCGCATGTCGCGGCGGCCGTAGCCGCGAATGCCGTTGTCGTTCGTCGTGCCTTCCGCGCGGAAATCCATGTTGTCGGGCGAGTGATGGAACACGCCGAGCGGCGTCACGAAATGATCGTACTTGCCCGGCAGCCCGGTGCCGACCGGCGATGCGCCGATCATCAGCCACGCATTGGCCGGCGTCGCCCGGAAGTAGATGAACAGCGCCTGCACGTTCGGCGCGCGGTCGACCATCGCGACGTATTCGCCGGCCAGGTCGCCGAGGTCCGCATCGGCGAGCGCCTTCTGGAGCCGCTCGCCGTACGCGCGCTGCTCGCTTGACGGTACGTTCAGGCGCCGAGTGACTTCCTGCGTGAAGCGCTTGCGCATGTCGATCGCGCGTGCCGTCGCGTTTTTCGCCTCGTCGGCCGACAGCGGCGGATGCCGGCGCGGCGCGGTCGGCACGGGCGGCTCGGCCTCGCTGGCCGGTACGGCGGACGCGGCCGACACTGGTTCGGCAGTGGACGCGGCGGAAGCCGCCGATGCGCCTGACACCTCGCTGGCAGGCTCCGCATGATGCGCATGCGATGCCGCAGGCGCGGGCTGCGCGGCCGACGCACCCGACGACGCATGCGCGGACGAAGCCGGATGTGCTTGGGAAGCCGCCGACGCCGGCGACGCAACTGATGAGGATGACGTAGCAGCGGACGACGGCGCGCCGGATGCCGCAAAGGCAGGCCGCCAGACAAGAACGGAAACCGGCAGCGCGGCAGCGAGCCACACATACGCGGCAACTGCGCGGGTACGGCAACGCGGCTTCGCAAATTGCCGCGTCAGGCTGGAAAGCATCATACGTTCGAAGCCATCGGTCGATCCGGCCGCCGCATGCTGCTGTTGCGAGCGGCGCATCTTCCGCGCGAGCCATCGACACGTCCGGCGCATCGCATGCGCCCGGCGCCGACGCCTCTTCGCGGCGGAGCCGTTCGCTGATGCAACGCGTGCGGTCCGATGGCGGCTAATGAGTCGTCAGGCCCTTCATTCTACGCGCCAGCGCAGGAATCGGCAGCGAAGAAAGGCATGGTTTCGCGGCGGATTGTGCTTCGTCACGCTTTGTTTCAACTCGTTGCCGCTTGCGGCTTCGTTGCGTGTCAGTCTTATAGGTTGCGCGTTTCAAAGCGTGCGCCCGACAGGCTCGTGCGTTTCGCCCGAAACGATGTTTCCACTAAACAAATTCGCATGCCAAACCATTTCGGCGATGCCGTTTCCTGCTGAGAAAACCGCATCGCACACATGCCGCACAAACCACGCGGCACGCGTGCGCAACCACCGACTACTTCGAGATGGTTTCGAGCGCGATGCCCTTCGTGCGCGGCCCCATGAGCCCGATCGCGGCCATCACGATCGCCATCGCGCCCGCGATGAACGCGAACACGCCGAAGGTGCCGAAGCCCTTCAGCACGGCCGCGATCACGAACGACGAGAAGATCGCCGAGAAGCGGCTCCACGAATAGACGAAACCGACGGCCCGTGCGCGGATCGACGTCGGGAACAGCTCGGCCTGATACGCGTGGAAGCTGTACGACATGATGTTGCTCGCGAGCGTGAGGCCGATGCCGAGCACGATCAGGAATGCGCCCACCGTCGTCTGGCTGAACAGCAGCCCGCAGACGACGATCGCCGCCGCCATCGCGACGATCACCGATTTACGCTCGAAGCGGTCGGCGATCACGAGGCCGATCAGCGGGCCGATCGGCGCCGCGAGGGCGATCACGCTCGAATACATCAGGCTCGACGTGATCGTGATGCCCTGCTTGATCAGCAGCGTCGGCACCCAGTTTGCGAAGCCGTAGAAGCCGACCGTCTGGAACACGTTGAAGATCGTCATCATGATCGTGCGGCTGCGATACGGCGGCACCCACATGTCGCGGAAGCTGCCGCGCGGCGGCACGGGTTCGGCCGGCGCGGGCGGCGGCAGCGGCCGCCCGTATTCGGCTTCGACCTTCGCTTCGAGCGCGCGCATGATGCGGTCGGCTTCGTCGACCCGGCCCTGCTGCGCAAGCCAGCGTGGACTTTCCGGCAGTTCGCGGCGAATCCACCATACGAAGAGCGCGCCGTGCGCGCCTATCAGCACGACCCAGCGCCAGCCGTCGAGGCCGAGCGGCGCGTGCGGTACGAGCAGATAAGCCAGAAACGCGACCACCGGCACCGCGACGAACCCCACCGCCTGCTCGCACGCGAATGCGCGGCCGCGGATCTGCTTCGGCACGAGTTCGGAGATGTACGTGCCGATCGTCACCATCTCGACGCCGAGCCCGAGACCGACGACGAAGCGCCAGAAGTTCAGCCCGGCCGCGCTGTCCTGGAACGCCATCACGACGTTGGCGGCCGTGTACCACAGCAGCGACCACGTGAAGATCGCGCGGCGGCCGAAGCGGTCGGCTAGAAAGCCGCATGCGATCGTGCCGATGAAGAGCCCGGAGAACAGCGCGGCGATGAAGCTCGCGACCCCGGTGGTGCCGAACAGCCCGTGCGTCGTCGCCGAAAGAATGCCGCTTTTCACGAGGCCGGGCGCGACGTAGCCGCTGTAGAGCAGATCGTAGAGTTCGAAGAAGAAGCCGAGGCTCAGCAGCACGACGAGCTTCCAGACGCTGCGGGTCGGCGGCAGGCGGTCGAGGCGGGCCGAGATCGAGCCGGGGTCGATGGATGGGGATTGGGCAGGTGCCTGCGAAAGGCTGTCCGTTGAGGCCATCTTGGGCGCGTCTCCTGATCGTGTCGTGTTGTGTGTTGTTGTCCGGCGACCGTCGAGCCGCCGTCGGGCGAATCGCTGCATTGTACCGGCACGCCTGTCCGGCGCACCTGCGCGCCTGCGGGCCGGCCGCGCCGCGTGCACCGAACCGATGCGGACTCCCCCGATTTCGCGCCGGACAATGTGTAACTTGCGTAACCGTCTGTCGGGTACGGAACACGCGTCGGAACGACGATCCGGCGCCGCCCGAGCCGCGCCCCGGGCGGCTGCGGCCCGACGGTACGGGCCTGCCGCGCCGTTTCGCGCCGGCGCGCACCGCCGGGATCGCCGAAAACGGGGTACGCAATCGGTGCAACCACGCGTTCCGCGCCCCGGTAACATGCTACCGGGCCAACTACCGGCTTCCGGATGCCTTTCGGCGACCGGCATTGTCGGAAAATCGTAAGCATTCCATGTTCATACAACGACTATCCACGCACGCCCGCCGGATCGCGCTGATCGCGCTGCTGCAGTTCGCGGCAATCGCGACCGCGTCGGCATTTCCGGCGGCTGCTTCCGCCCCGGGCGCGAGCGGCACGGACGCGTCCGTGCCGGCCATCTCGCTGAACGACGCCGTCGCGCAGCTCAAGCAGATGCAGGCCGAACAGGACCGCATCAAGCAGCAGACCTCGACCGCGTCCAACAGCAAGGAACTGGACGCGCTCGACGATGCGACGCAGGAGCTGAGCACCGATGTCGCGAAGCTGCAGAGCGAGCTCGTTCCGCAGCGCGCGCAGATCCAGGCGCAACTCGACGTGCTCGGCCCGGCGCCTGCGGAAGGCGCCGCGCCGGAAACGCCGGCCGTCGCGAAGCAGCGCGCGACGCTGACCGCGCGCAAGACGCAGCTCGATGCGGCGCTGAAACAGACCGCCGACCAGAAGGCCAACCTCGCGAACCTGACCGAACAGTTCGCTAAGCTGCATCGCAGCCTGCTGAAGAACCAGCTCGCGTTCCGTTCGAGCGGCATCTTCAGCGCGCAGTTCTGGCTGCCGCTGTTTCACCTTCCGCCGGACGACGTCCAGCGGCTCGAGGATTTCAACGACGAACTGCGCGACATGCTGCGCTCGTCGTGGGTACCCGGACAACGGCCGATCACCGCGCTGCTGCTGGTCGCCTCGTTCGCGATGTGGCTCGGCGGCCGCCGGCTCATCGAGCGCGGGCTCGCGTGGATCTGCCTGAACCGCCTGCCGCCCACCCGCTTGCGCCGCAGCGCGCTGGCGCTGTCGACCGCGCTGTCGACATTCCTCGCAACCGCGTTTGCCGTTCAGATCCTCTACCTCGCCGTCGCGCGCCACTACGAGCTCACGCCGGCGCTGACCGATCTGTGGGACCAGTTCGCGAAGCTCGCGGCGACCTGCGCACTGATCGCCGGGCTCGGCCGCGCCTTGCTCTGCACGAAGCATCCGTCTTGGCGCCTGCCGGCGCTCGCCGATCCCGTCGCGCTCGCGATGAAGCCGTTCCCCGGCATCCTGGCCGCGCTGCTGCTGATGTCCGGCACGCTCGAATCGATCAACCGGATCGTCGACACCAGCCTGTCCGTCACGCTGTTCGGCCGCGGCATCGTATCGCTCGTCGTCGCGCTGACGGTCGGCGCGTCGCTGCTGCGTTCGAACCGCGCGCGCAGCGCGCTCGCGGCGGCCGGCGAGGCGCCCGAGCAGCGCTCGACGCTCGCCGGGCTGATCCATGCCGGCGTCACGCTGGCGATCGTCGTGTCGCTGATCGCACTCCTGATCGGCTACGTCACGGTCGCGCGCTTCATCACCTACGAACTCGTGTGGTTCGAGATCGTGCTGTGCGCCACCTACATCCTGATCCAGTTGACGCGCGACGCGAGCGAAAGCCTGTTCTCCGCGGGCCTGTCGACGGGCCAGCAGATCAAGCACCTGTTCGCGCTCGAAGACCGGCACCTCGACCAGGCCCGCACGGTCCTGTCCGGTTTCGGCACGAGCCTGCTGATGCTGATCGCGGCCATCGCGCTGCTGACGGGCGGCTTCGGCACGACACCGGGCGACCTGCTCGACAGCGCGGTCGCGATGATCGGCAGCCAGCGGCTGCAGAGCCTGAACATCATGCCGGACCGGATCCTGAACGCGGTAATCGGCTTCGCGATCGGCTTCTACCTGCTGCGTTCGCTGCGCCGCTGGCTCGACGGCGAGTTCATGCCCGCGCTCGGCATGGATACGGGAATGCGCGTGTCGCTGATCACGCTGTTCACCAACGTCGGCTACGTGCTGCTCGTGCTGATGACGCTCGGGCTGCTCGGCGTCAGGTGGAACAACCTCGCGTGGATCGTCAGTGCGCTGTCGGTGGGCATCGGCTTCGGCCTGCAGGAGATCGTGAAGAATTTCGTGTCGGGGCTGATCCTGCTGACCGAGCGTCCGGTGAAGGTGGGCGACATGATCAGCATCGCGGGCGTCGAAGGCGACATCCGCCGCATCAACGTGCGCGCGACCGAGATCCAGCTCAGCGACCGCTCGACCGTGATCGTGCCGAACTCGCAACTGATCTCGCAGAACCTGCGCAACGTGACGATGGGCAACAGCACGCAGGGCGTCGCGACGCTGGTGCTGACGTTCCCGCTGAACACCGATCCCGAGCAGGTGCGCGACCTGCTGCTCGATGCGTACCGCACGCACGAGGCGATTCTCGAGAAGCCGGCGCCGTCGGTAACGTTCAGCCAGCTCGCGCCGGACGGGATCACGCTGAGCGTGACGGGTTACGTGTCGAGCCCGCGGATCGCGAGTTCGACGAAGAGCGATCTACTGTTCGAGATCCTGAAGCAGTTGCGTGCGGCGGGGATCACGCTGTCGAGCCCGCAGATGCTGGTCGTGCAGAACATGCCGACGGTGGAGAAGTAACGGGCGTTGCGCGCGAGCGCGTATTCGACTTGAACAGGCTGTCCGCGCTCGATGTGAAGGCTCACGACATCGTCCCCGGACACCGCTCGTTCGTCGCCGGCCCGCGTCAGGAATCCCGATCGGCGCCGACGCGCACGATACCCGATCGCCCCAAACACAACGGGCCGGCACCGCATCGCGGCAACCGGCCCGTTTCATCGTCAAGCGGCGCAACGCGCGCCGCGCGACATCACACGTCGAACTTCACGCCCTGCGCAAGCGGCAGTTGCCGGCTGTAGTTGATCGTATTCGTCGCGCGACGCATATACGCCTTCCACGCATCCGAACCCGACTCGCGCCCGCCGCCCGTTTCCTTCTCGCCGCCGAACGCGCCGCCGATCTCCGCGCCGCTCGTGCCGATGTTCACGTTGACGATCCCGCAGTCGCTGCCCGCCGCCGACATGAACTGCTCGGCCTCGCGCATGTCGTTCGTGAAGATCGCCGACGACAGGCCTTGCGGCACCGCGTTGTGCACGTCGATCGCATCCTCGAAGTTGTCGTAGACCATCACGTACAGGATCGGCGCGAACGTCTCGCGCTCGACCACCGCCGATTGCTTCGGCATCCGCACGATTGCCGGGCGCACGTAGTACGCATCCGCGTGACCGACGTCGACGCGCTCGCCGCCCTTCACCTCGCCGCCCTGCTCGCGTGCATCGGCCAGCGCCTTCTGCATCGCGTCGAACGACGCGCGATCGACCAGCGGGCCGACCAGCGTGCCTTCTTCGAGCGGGTTGCCGACCTTCACCGACGTGTAGGCCTTCTCGATGCGCGGCAGCAGTTGCTCGACGATGCTGCGATGCACGATCAGGCGGCGCAGCGTCGTGCAGCGCTGGCCGGCCGTGCCGACCGCCGCGAACGTGACCGCGCGCACGACGAGGTCGAGATCCGCGCTCGGCGCGACGATCATCCCGTTGTTGCCGCCGAGTTCGAGGATGCCGCGCGCGAGACGCTGGCTCAGCACCTTCGCGACTTCCGTGCCCATCCGCACGCTGCCCGTCGCGCTGACGACCGGCACCTTCTTCGACGCGGTCAGCACCTCGCCGACATCGCGCATGCCGAGCACCAGCTGGCTCAGCCCTTCCGGCGCGACGCCCGGATGGGTCTTGTCGAACTCGCGCAGCGCCTTCCCGAGCAGCACATGGCAGGCGATCGCGGTAAGCGGCGTCTTCTCCGACGGCTTCCACACGACCGGGTCGCCGCACACGAACGCGAGCGCCGCATTCCATGCCCACACCGCGACCGGGAAGTTGAACGCCGAAATCACGCCGCACACGCCGATCGGGTGCCACGTTTCCATCATCCGGTGGCCCGGGCGCTCTGACGCGATCGTGAGGCCGTAAAGCTGGCGCGACAGGCCGACCGCGAAATCGCAGATGTCGATCATTTCCTGCACTTCGCCGAGGCCTTCCGACGTGATCTTGCCGGCCTCGAGCGTGACGAGGTGGCCAAGCGCGGCCTTGTGCTCGCGCAGCACGTTGCCGAACACGCGCACGAGTTCGCCGCGCACCGGCGCCGGCACCGTGCGCCACTTGAGGAATGCGTCGTGCGCGGCGTCGATCTTGCGCTCGGCGTCGGCGGGCGTGTCGACGGCCAGCGTCGCGAGCGTCGCGCCGTCGAGCGGCGAACGCGCGGTCAGCGCATTGCCTTTCCACTGGGCGAGATCGATATCGAGCGCGGCAAGAATGTCGTTGAATTGCATCACTTCCTCTTCAGGGACAGATTGATCGGTGCGGCGGCGGCGCCGCCCGCGTGATTCGATTGGAGCGCGTTCGCGCGCCATGTGCAAGCGGATGCGCAGCTCGGCGGGCCCGGTGCGCCGCACGGCGCATCGTGCTGCGCCGCCGCCGGAAACCCGGCCGGACGGCGCGCCCCAGCCTCGCGGGGCACGATCCATGAAACACATTGTCGGCGGCCACAAGTCGGGCCGCTATTGATATTAACTCACGACTTCATTCCCAAAACGCAACACCTCGGCGGCCCGGACCGATGCTTTTTAGTGCTGATACGGGACGTTTGCAAAGCCCCTAGCCGGGCGGCCGGACGCGTCCCGACGCGACGCAAGTTGATGACAAGGCCGCATCACCCTGTTCGGAAATATCGTTTGCCGCCCCATGCATCGGGCACACACAATCGGTGCGACGTCGAGGTGCAACGCACCCGGCGCGCCGCCGGCCGCCACTACGGCAGCCGGACGACAGACGAACGCGACACGCATCGCGGCCCGGCTCATCCGGCCCGTTCCCGCGAAGCACCACCGCTGCCCGGCCGGCAACGCGTCGCGCTTCGTCGCCGAAAAAACAATCCCGGAGACAGCGCCCAGCACCCGCCATGCATTCAGATGCCCGCCCCGATTCGCCCCGTCCGTCCGGCTCGCCGCCCGCGAAGCCGTCCCTTCACCGCGCGCTGCAGGCCCGCCATCTGCGAATGATCGCGATCGGCGGCTCGATCGGCACGGGCCTGTTCGTCGCGTCCGGCGCGTCGATCTCGCAGGCCGGCCCCGGCGGCGCGATGCTCTCATACATGGTGATCGGCCTGATGGTCTATTTCCTGATGACGAGCCTCGGCGAGATGGCCGCGTTCATGCCCGTGTCGGGTTCGTTCGCGACCTACGGCGCGAAGTTCGTCGACGAAGGCTTCGGCTTCGCGCTCGGCTGGAACTACTGGTACAGCTGGGCCGTGACGCTTGCGGTGGAGCTCGTCGCCGCGCAGCTCGTGATGCACTACTGGTTTCCGCATGTACCGGGCGTCTGGTGGAGCGCGCTGTTCCTCACACTGATCTTCGCGCTCAACGCGCTGTCGGTGCGCGGCTTCGGCGAAGCCGAATACTGGTTCGCGCTGATCAAGGTGCTGACGGTGCTCGCATTCGTCGGCGTCGGCCTGCTGATGATCTTCGGAATCATGCAGGGCGGCCCGAGCGCCGGATGGGGCAACTTCACGATCGGCGACGCGCCGTTCGCCGGCGGCTGGGCGACGATGCTCGGCGTCGCGATGATTGCGGGCTTCTCGTTCCAGGGCACCGAAATGATCGGCGTCGCGGCCGGCGAATCGGAGAACCCGCGCACGACGATCCCGCGCGCGGTGAAGCAGATCTTCTGGCGCATCCTGCTGTTCTATGTGCTCGCAATCTTCGTGATCGGCGTGCTGATTCCCTATACCGACCCGAGCCTGCTGAAGAGCGACGTGACCGACATCGGCGTGAGCCCGTTCACGCTCGTGTTCCGCCACGCGGGCCTCGCGTTCGCGGCCGGCGTGATGAACGCGGTGATCCTGACCGCCGTGCTGTCGGCCGGCAACTCGGGCATGTATGCGTCGACGCGGATGCTCTACAACCTCGCGGTCGAAGGCCGCGCGCCGAAGGTGTTCGCGAAGCTGTCGCCGGGCGGCGTGCCGCGCAATGCGCTGTACGCGACGACCGCCGTCGGCGCACTGTGCTTCCTCACGTCGCTATACGGCGACAAGACCGTCTACCTGTGGCTGCTGAACACGTCGGGCATGGCCGGCTTCATCACGTGGCTCGGCATCGCGGTCAGCCACTACCGGTTCCGCAAGGGTTTCCTCAAGCAGGGCTACCGGCTCGACCAGCTGCCGTACCGGTCGAAGTGGTTCCCGTTCGGCCCGTTGTTCGCATTCGCGCTGTGCGCGGTCGTCGCGCTCGGCCAGGATTACCAGGCATTCCTCGCCGACAAGGTCGACTGGGCCGGCGTCGCCGCGACCTACGTCGGCCTGCCGTTCTTCCTCGCGATCTGGCTCGGCTACGCGCTCGTGCGCAAATGCCGCCTGGTGCGCTATGAAGACATGGAGATCGCGCCGTGGATCGAACGCAACGCGACGCCCGAAGTAGCACCGCAGGCCGAAACCGGCTATGCAGGCTACGTCGCCCGCCCGGCCAACCCGGCGCCGGGCGCCTGACGGCCCGCATCGCGCCGGCCGCCGCCCGACCGCGGCGGCCGGCGCCCTGACAGCTCCCATTCGACGCGCCGCGCGCGTTCAGGCAAGATCGACGCGCGCCGTCCGTTTTTCCGCCGTTACGAGTCAACGAAATCGCATGCAGAACTTCTACGAAGCCACCGTTACCCGCCAGCCCTACCCGCAACTGTCCGGCACGATCGACACACAGGTCTGCATCGTCGGCGGCGGCCTCGCCGGCCTGTGCACGGCACTCGGCCTCGTCGAGCGCGGCGCGCATGATGTCGTGGTGCTCGACAGCGAACGGGTCGGCTTCGGCGCATCGGGCCGCAACGGCGGCTTCGTATTCGGCGGCTACAGCCTCGACAACGCCGACCTGCTGCGCACGCTCGGCCGCGACGAAGGGCGCCGGCTGTACCGGCTCACCGTCGATGCGGTCGACCTGATCCGCGCGCGGATCGCGCGCTACGGGATCGACTGCGACATCGTCGATGAGGGCGTGATGCTCGCGAACTGGTTCGACGATCCGTCCCGGCTCGACAGCGTGCGCACGCTGATGAAGCGCGAACTCGGCGTCGACTGGGAACCCGTGTCCACGGACGCGCTGCGCACGCGGCTGAAGACGCAGCGCTACTACGGCGGCCTGTTCGAGCCGAACGCATTCCACTTCCATCCGCTCAAGTACGTGCTCGGCGTCGCGGCGGCCGCATCGCGCGGCGGTGCGCGCGTGTACGAGCGCTCGGCCGCGCTCGGCATCGAACGCGAAGGCGCCGGGTACGTCGTGCGCACGGCGCAGGGCGCGGTGCGCGCGAAGGACGTCGTGTTCGCCGGCGGAGGCTACGCGCGCGGCGTGTCGCCGCGCATCGAACGCGCGGTGCTGCCGATCGCCACCTACGTGATCGCGACCGAACCGCTCGGCGCGCGGCTGCCGGACGCGATCGACGCGCCGTACGCGATCTACGACACGCGTTTCGCGTTCGACTACTACCGCCCGCTGAAGGACACGCGCATCCTGTGGGGCGGCCGGATCTCGGTGCTCGACCGCGGCCCCGACGCGATCGCGCGCCTGCTGCGGCGCGACCTGCTGCGCGTGTATCCGCAACTCGAAGACGTGAAGATCGAATACGCGTGGGGCGGGCTGATGAGCTACGCGCGGCACAAGATGCCGCAGATCGGCCGCGACGCGGACGGCGTGTGGCACGCGATCGCGTTCGGCGGCCACGGGATGGCGCCGACCACGGTCGCCGGCGAAGCGCTCGCGGCCGCGCTGGCCGAAGGCCGGCCGGTGCCGGACGGCTTCGCCGAGTTCGGGCTCACGCGCACGTTCGGGCTGGCGGGCCTCGCCGCCGCGCAGCTCACGTACACCGCATACCAGGCCCGCGACGCGCTCGCGTCCTGCCGCCGCTGAGCGGCCGCGGCGGCCGCAACTGCCCGCCGATTAGAGCGGAAGGTCGGCAGGACGCGGATTTCCCACATGCTAGAATGCCCCGTCCCAGCCGCCGCGAAGCCAGAACAAATTCACATGAAAGCAGGAAGCAAGGCCGCCACGTCCGAAAGCCGCGCGCTTGCGTCCGATGCGCGGCGCAAATACGATCCCGAGCAAACCAAGCGCAACATCCTCGATGTCGCCACGCAGGAATTTTCCGCGATGGGCCTCGCCGGTGCGCGCGTCGACGCGATCGCCGAGCGCACGAACACGACGAAACGGATGCTCTATTACTACTTCGAAAGCAAGGAAGGCCTGTACGAGGCCGTGCTGGAGAAGGTGTACGGCGACATCCGCGCGCTCGAGCAGGAACTGCACGTCGGCGACATGGAGCCGCGCGAAGGCATGCGCCGCCTCGTCGAATTCACGTTCGACTATCACGACAAGCATCGCGACTTCGTCCGCCTCGTGTCGATCGAGAACATCCACGGCGCGAAGTATCTCGAACAGCTCAAGTCGTTCAAGAACCGCAACGTCAGCATCATCAAGACGCTCGAGGAACTGGTCGAGCGCGGCGCGGCAAGCGGCGCGTTCCGCAAGGACATCGACGCGTTCGACCTGCACCTGCTGATCAGCTCGTTCTGCTTCCACCGCGTGTCGAACCGCTACACGTTCGGCGCAGCGTTCGGCCGCGACCCGTCGGCGCCGCGCCTGCGCGCGCGTCATCGCGACACGATCACCGACGCCGTGCTGCGCTACGTCGCCGCGTAAGCGGCGGCCGTAGCAGCCGGGGCCACGAAACGTCCGTGCCCTTCGCGCGTCAGCACTTCAATGTGTCGGCGCGGCCGACGCCAGCGCGATCCGCGCCTTCTCTTCCGGGCTTCCCGCCACGTAATACTTCTTCGCCCAGCTCGAATCGGGCGCGAGCGCGAGCCGCGCATGCGTGCCCGTGCCGGCGCCGTGCTGCTTCGCACTGATCGCCAGCGCCCGTGCGCGATAGTGCTCGTAGAGCCGCAGGAATTCCGCCAGATAGATCGCCGCGATCCGCTTGTCGCGAATCTCGAGCAGGTTCTCGTCGTTGTACTGTTCGGAATTGCGGCTCATGTTCGCCGAGCCCGTATAAACGACCGGATTCGCGCCTTCCGCATCGATCACGATGAACTTGTGATGGATCACGACGGGCGGATAGGCCGGCGCCGGCTCGCCCGGAAACTGCCGCAATTCCGGCTCGAAGCCCTGCGGCACCGTTGCCGGCGAGAAGTACTCGGCATCGATCACGTCGTGGTTGTCGCGGCTGCGGTGATACAGCTCGAGGTTCGCGAGCGTCGCCGCATCGAGCGGCTGGCCGGCCTGCTGCGCGGCACCGGCCTTCGTCGCGCTGCCGATGTTGATCTTGTTCACCAGCCCGAACATCATCAGCCCGCGGTCGCCGGCCGCGAAGCACGCGTCTCGCAACGCCGCGTCGGTCGGCATGAACAGGCAGAACGACACCGAATGCTTCGCAGCCGCGATCGCGGCGACGATCGTATCGATCTCGGTGCGCTGCCCCGACGGTTCGGGCGAGAACGCCAGCCGCACCTGTGCGCTGCCGATCGTCATCGGCGCCGACCAGCCCGGCGACAGCCGCGCCGTCTCCGCGATCGACGGATTGCCGGCCAGCGCATGCGCGCGATCGTTGTACAGCGCGGCAAGCGCGGGCGAGTCGAACGCATGCAGCACGTTGGCCTGCTCCGTCAGCCCCTCGGTCGTGAAGTTCGCGGAACCGGTCAGCACGCGCGCGGGCGCCGGGTTCGACGGCGCATCGGTCACGATGAACTTGTCGTGCATGATGTGCGTCCTGTCGCGCGGCGCGAGCGTCGCGAGCCCTTGCAGCGCGTCGACCGCCGGCTGGTTCGGCGAAGGCAGCGGCGGCTGGCCCTTGCGCGCCGTCGTGTGCGCGTCGTAGACGATCGCGAGCGACGCGTCGCCGTGCTTGCGCCCGAACGCTTCGAACGCGGGCAGTGCCCACAGCGTGTCGGTCAGATGATAGACGGCCGACGCCGCGCGCGACGCGGGGTCGAGCATCTCCGCGAACACCTGCTCCATGTCGTTCGCGAGCCACGTGCGCAGCTTCAGCGCCTGCGCATCGCTCGGCGCCGCATTCGGCGCGAGCCCCAGCGCCGCGACCTGCTTCGCGAACGCCTGCGAACTCACCACCGCGCGGTTGAACCACGTGCCGATGCCGTCCTCGATATGCGCGGGCAGCACGACGTCGCATACACCGGCTTGCGCGTCGAGCACCTGCAGGCTGTCGGGCGTGCCGACGATCGGATACACGTCATAGCGGAACGACGCGTCGCGGTCCTGCGGATCGATGCGCGCGTCCCACCACATGAATTTCTGGATCGGCGCCTGGTCGGTCGGCGCATCGCCCTGCGTGTCGGCGGCCGGGCCGTCGAACGTCAGCCGGTTGGGCAGCCAGCTGTTCGGCGCGCGCGTCTTGCCGTCGGCCGACCAGAAGCCCGGCGTGCGCCGGATCGCGAAGCCGAGGAAATCGGTACGCGTCGCCGCATCGGGCCAGTCGAAGGCCAGCAGGACCAGGGTGGGGGAAAGATAGCTGCGCACGCTGACGGTCATTCGTTGCTCCCTGGCCGCGAGGCCGGTCGAAATGAATGGGTCAGTGTCGGCAGAGGTTCTTCCCGCAGGATGACGGTACGATGAACCTTGTATGTCGGACGCGCGTCAGCAGCACACGAGCAGTTCGATCCCGCGCGCGGTCAGGGCGCGGCGCACGGCCTTGTCGGGTGCACGTTCGGTCACGAGATAGCGCGCAGCAGCCGCGCCGTTGATCCGCACCGGCGTCACGCGGCCGAACTTCGAATGGTCGGCGACGATGATCGCCGTGCCGGCCGCTGCGATCATCCGGCTGCGCACTTCCGCCGCGATCCGCGAGTAGTCGGTGCACTCGCCGTCGGCCGTGATGCCGCCGGCACCGACGAACGCGAAATCGACATGGTATTGCGCGAGCTGGTGGATCGTGTCGAGCCCGAAGGTCGCGTCTTCGTCGTCGGACAGCTCGCCGCCGAGCAGCGTCACGCGGTTGCCGTTGCGCCGCGCAAGCACGAACGCGGTGCGCCAGTCGTTCGTGTAGATCGACAGCCGGTGCCGGTCGGCGAGCGCAAGCGCAACCGCATGCGGCGTGCTGCCCGAATCGATCAGCACGGATGCGTCGTCGGGCACGAATTCGGCCGCGCGCCGCCCTATCGTGCGCTTCGCTTCGGCGTTCGCGGCTTCGCGCTCGGACAGGCTCGGTTCGCGGCGGTCGGCGGCCAGCGCGCCGCCATGCGTCATCACGAGCAGGCCGCGCGCGGCGAGCGCGTTCAGGTCGCGCCGCACGGTTTCGCGCGACACGTCGAGCGAGCGCACGAGTTCCGCGACCGACAACGCGCCCGACCGTCCGAGCTCCGACAGAATGTATTGATGACGTTGTTCCGCCAGCATCGCGTGTGCGCCCGGGGCGACTGGTAATGGGTAAGCTGGGCATTGTATTACGGCCGCTTTACCGGTATTTGACTGCGGCGCGAAACGCGGCCGGGCGGCCGCCACATTCCCCCAAAGCGAAATTCTGTATTGCCTGACGCGCGCGAATCGGCACGGCGCCGGTTGCTACACTTTGCGCTTCGCCGAACGACAGACCAAGCAAAGGGGCTCGCACCATGTATCGCAAAGGCAGCGTGATCGAAATCCAGTTTCCGCCCGAACGACTCAACGATGCGGCCGGCGATCCGTACTGGATCGACCTGACGCTCGACGAGGCGCGCCGGCTCTACGAGCAGCTCGCCGCGCGCTTCGCGACCGACGCGCGCGCCAACCAGCCGCTCGACACGTTCTCGATCGACTGATCTCCGCAGCTTCGCGCTTGCCCGCACCGCTAGCGGTGCGGCGCCCCTCCCGTCCGCGCCCCGCTAGCGCTTGCGGATAGCAGGCCCGTGCGGGAAGCCGGAGGCCGGATGCCCGGCGCGCAACGAGCGCCGGCGCATTCGCACGAGGCGCGGCACGAGTGCAGGATTCGACAAGACGCCGGTGCCGCTTCCCCCGATACTGGCCGACTTTACGGTTCCGTCCGGCCGCATCGCGGCCCGCCTCGCATGCTTACCTCGATCGTCGCCGCCGCTTTCGTCGCGCTGTGGTCCACCGGCTTCATCGTTGCACGGGCAATCAAGCCCTACGCCGATCCCAACCTGTTCCTGCTCGCGCGTTTCGCGGGCACGGCCGCGCTGTTCGGCGCGGTTGCGCTCGCCGCGCGCGCGCCGTGGCCGGCCCGCCGCGAGTGGCCGCGCCACCTGATCGCGGGCGCGCTGCTGCAGGGCGTCTATCTCGGCGCGAGCTACTGGGCCGTCGCGCAAGGGCTGAACGCGGGCGTGATGGCGCTGCTCGGCGCGCTGCAGCCGCTCGCCACCGCCGTGCTCGCCGTCCCGCTGTTCAACGAGCGGCTGCCCGCGCGCGGCTGGTTCGGGATGGCGCTCGGACTCGCCGGCGTCGCGCTCGTGCTGGCGCCGAAGGTCGCGGGCGGCGTCGCGCCGCCGCCGGGCGCAGCGCCTGCGTGGTTCGTGGTCGCCGTATCGGTGCTCGCGGTCGGGTCGATCACCGCCGGCTCGCTGTACCAGAAAGGCAAGCTCGCGCAGAGCGACCTGCGCACCGCGGTCGCCGTGCAGAACTTCGGCGCGGCGATCGTCGCGGCGATCTTCGTCGCGCTGCTGCATGAAACACGCTGGATCGGCGCGCCCGCGCTGTGGGTATCGCTCGTGTGGGGCGTCGTGTTCCTGTCCGGCGGCGCGGTCACGATGCTGATGTGGATGCTGCGGCGCGGCAACGCGGCGCGCGCGACGTCGCTGCTGTTCCTCGCGCCGCCGCTTGCCGCGCTGCAGGGCTACCTGCTGTTCGGCGAGACGCTCGCGGTGATCCAGCTATTCGGCTTCGCGCTCGCGCTGGCGGGCGTCGTGCTCGCGCGGCGCTGACGCGGGCACACTGCACGCGGTCGTACGTCCGCGCCGATACCGGCCGCCAAACTCATCGCAGCCGGTCACGCGGATGCCCATCGCACGGCATCCTGCACCCGCGCGGCACACCATGCACCACGACGACGCAGCGCGTCTCGCCGAAGCAACGCAAGGCGGCCGGATCGCACGCCCGGCGCGGCGCCCCGCCGCGATTGCGCTTATGATGAGCGCCTTGCATTTCGTTCCGGAACCACCTTCATGACATCCGCCGATTACGCCAGCCGCCAACGCGCGATCATTGCCGAACTGAACGTCGCCCCGCACTTCGACGCCGAGGGCGAAATCGCCCGCCGCGTCGATTTCCTCGCGCAATACCTTCGGTCGACCGGCCTGCGGACCTACGTGCTCGGCATCAGCGGCGGCGTCGATTCGTCGACGGCCGGGCGGCTCGCGCAACTGGCGGTCGAACGCCTGCGCGCCGACGACTACGATGCGCGCTTCATCGCGATGCGTTTGCCGAACGGCGTGCAGAACGACGAAGCCGATGCGCAGCGCGCGCTCGCGTTCGTGCGCGCGGACGAGGAACTGACCGTCGACGTGAAGCCGGCCGCCGATGCGATGCTCGCATCGCTGGTCGCATCCGGTCATGCGTTCGATACGCCCGCGCAACAGGATTTCGTGCACGGCAACATCAAGGCGCGCGAGCGCATGATCGCGCAGTACGCGGTGGCCGGCGCACGGCGCGGCATCGTGATCGGCACCGATCACGCAGCCGAATCGCTGATGGGTTTCTTCACGAAGTTCGGCGACGGCGGCGCGGACATCCTGCCGCTCGCGGGCTTGAACAAGCGCCGCGTGCGCGCAGTCGCCCGCGCGCTCGGCGGCGACGAAGCGACCGTGATGAAGGTGCCGACGGCCGATCTCGAGGAACTGCGCCCGCTGCGCCCCGACGAGCACGCATACGGCGTCAGCTACGACGAGATCGACGATTTCCTTGAAGGCAAGCCGGTCAGCGACCATGTGTACGAAACGGTGCTGCGCTTCTACGACGGTTCGCGCCACAAGCGCGCGCTGCCGTACACGCCGTTCGACTGGCCGACCGCGCAGGCCGGCCACCAGCACGAAAATACCGTCGCATCGCAATCCGGCGCTGCGGCCGCGTGACCGGCCGGCCGCGCCGGAACCCGACCGCCACGCGCACCGAAGCGGCTAGGCGCGGCAACCAAACGACGGGCAACGCTACGCGTGCCCGCCCGTCTTCTTCGCCTGCAGCGCGCGAATCCGCATCCGCGCGCCCGTATCGCTGACCGTCGCGTCGTACATCGTCGCGAGATCCCGCTTGAGCGCGGTGCGCGAACCGCCGTCGAGATACACCATATGCCCCGACGGATAGAAACGCGCGGACAGGTTCTGCCGCACCTTCTGATCCTCGAGCGGCATCTGCTGCAGGTCGATCACGGTCTGGTAGAACGGCGTGACGAAATCGTACAAGCCGTTCGCCGACAGCACCTTCAGGTCGACGTTCAGCGCCATCACCGCGGCGAGATCGCCGGCCGTGTAGAGGATCACGTTCCCCTGCGCATCGATGCCCTGCTGCGCGCCGGTCGGGTCGATGTGGCCGAAATCCCAGTTCCGGAACGCCTGGTCGTTCAGGTCCGTGAACGCGGAATTCGACGTGAACTTCAACTGCTCGTTCAGGTAGCTGTTCCACATCGCCGTATAGACGCCCGTCACGGCCGTCATCGTCGGATCGTTGCCGCCCGAGTTCGGGTCGATCTTGCCGGCGATGCCCGTCGAAATCGCGGTCACGCGGCCGTCGTACGAACCGAGCGAGAGCCCCTGCGCATGCAGCAGCGTCGTCAGGAACAGCGAATTGCCGCGCGCGTCGTAGCCGGCGATGTCGAGGCTCCACGATTGCAGCGTCGCCGTGTCGATGCCCGTGTATTGCGACAGTTTCTGCACGGCGGCCGGGTCTGCATGCGGAGCCTTGCGCAGCGCGTTCAGGTAGTCGGTGCGCGAGAACTGCGCGACTTCCTCGACGAACGCGCCGAGATCGGCCGGCGCCGGCGTGACGCCGAGTTTCTTGTGATACCACGCGTCGGCCGCGGCGGTCGGTAGCGCGCCGACCGGGTTGCCGGCCTGCCGGTAGTCGAGGATCGACGATTGCAGCGTGACGCCGTTCAGGTCGACGCCGTCCTCGTGCAGCTTGTACGCGAGCACGCAGCTGCGCGCGGTGCCGTACGATTCGCCGAACAGGTACTTGGGCGAATTCCAGCGGTTGTTCTTCGTCAGGTAGCGCTTGATGAACTGCTTCAGCGAATCCGCATCCTGGTCGACACCCCAGAAGTTGCGGTTCTTGTTCGGCGCGACGGCCGCCGAATAGCCGGTGCCGACCGGGTTGATGAACACCAGGTCGCTGTGGTCGATCATGCTGTCCGGGTTGTCTTCCATCTGGTACGGCGCGGGCGGCGTGAAACTCGGCATCGACGTCTTGATGCGCTTCGGCGCGAACGAACCGAGCAGCACGAACACCGACGACGAACCGGGCCCGCCGTTATAGAAGAACGTCACGGGCCGCGTTTCCTCCTTCGCGCCGTCGGCCGTGAATGCAACGTAGAAGATCTTCGCGGCCGGCTGCGAACTGCTCGGGTCGACCGTCACGAGATGGCCGACCGTCGCCGTGTACGCGATGCGCTTCCCGTCGATCAGGATCGTGTGATGCGTGATCGCGGCCGCTTCGGTCGTGTCGGTCACCGAATCGTCGGGGCCGTTGCCGTATGCAACCGGATCGAAGAACGGCTGGTCGCGGCCGTGGCTCAGCGCGACCGGATTGATGGTCGGCGGCACGCCATGCGAATTGTGGTCGCCGTGATGCAGCGGATACACGCCGCCGGAAGATGCGGAATCGATGCCCATCGTGCTGCTCCTGGAGGTGAAAAAAGACGCGGGCAGGAAACCCGCGTCGAACGGAAAGGCGCGTGCCGACGCGTCAGCTCGACGGCTTGCGCGCGAGGATCGCGGCGAGCTGCGCGCCGTCCGGGCTGCCGAGGCCCGTGCATGCGTCCCAGCCCGATGCAGCCGCATACGCGCCGTTCGATCCTTTCGTGATATCGCGCAGCGCGCCCGGATTCTTGTACAGCACCGGATTGACCCAACCGGCCGATGCGCCGGCCACCGCATTGATCCGCGCGATCAGCGCGGCCCACAGCGGCGCGACCGCGCTCGTGCCGCCCATCACGGTAGCCGTGCCGGCGACCGATACCTCGTAGCCCGTCTGCGGCGACGCATCGCCGGCGACGTCCGGCACGCCGCGCTTCGCGAGCGGCGTGCGACTGCCGTCGCCGCGCGTGACGGCGAGCCCCTGCTGCCACGCCGGCAGGTCGAACAGCGTACTGACGCCGCCGCCGCCCGCGCCGCCGCCCGCCGCCTCGTCGTTCCACGTGACCTCGCTGCGGATGCCCTGCCCGGGCAGCGCGTCGAGCTGCGTGCCGCCGCAGCCGAGCACGTACGGGCTCGATGCGGGGAAGTCGACGTGATCGGCGCCGTCCTGCAGCCCGTCGCCCGAGCCGCTGTCGCCCGACGCCGCGCACACGGTGATCCCCTGCGCAGCCGCCGCCTGCAACACGCGGTTGAACGCCTGCGCCGACTGCGCCTGCCAGACCGCTTCCGCGCCGCCCCAGCTGATCGAGATCACCGACGGCTTGTTGGTCCTGTCATTGACGGCCGCGTTGACGGCCTGGATGAAGCCCGCGTCGCTGTTCGGTGCGAAGTAGACCGCGATCTTCGCGGCCGGCGCGATCGCACCGGCGATCTCGATGTCGAGCGCGACTTCGCCGTCCGGGCCGTTCGGGTCGCCGGACGGCGCGTTGCGGCCGGTGCCGACGTTCACGTCGACGAGCGTCGGCGGCGTCTTGATGCCGAGCCCGCTGAAATACTGCCGGATGTCGGCCGCACGGTAGCCGCCGCCGAGTTCGACGATCGCGATGCACTGCCCGGCGCCGTCGCCGGCCGGGAAGCCGTACAGCGACGCGAGCTGGATCGGCGTGAACGTGACGCCCGCCGTGCCGCCGCGCGCTGGCCTGAACGGCGGGCGCAGCCGGAAGTGCGGCCGCGCCTGCGGGCGGCTGTCGAGGCCGAGCACGGCCGTGACGGCGTCGCCGAGATCGTCGGGCAGCGTGATCGGGCCCGAGCGGCCGCGATACTGGCCGATCGAACGATGCTCGAAACGCTCGAGCTTCACGCCGAATGCCGCTTCGAACTGCTGGATCATGCCGGACAGCACGACGACGCTTTCGACGGGATCGACGCGATCGACCGTCAACTGGTGACGGCGCGCGAAGTCCTCGGTCTTGCGGATGTCGTCGGGATTGGCGGAGAAACGCTGCGCGAACGCGTCGCGCGACAGCGGCTTCGCCTGTGCGTCGCCGGTGGCGAGCTGGTGGACCAACGTATCGAGTTGCCCTTCTTCCTGCCGCCGCAACATGATCGTGACGTGGATGCGTTCTGCCGGATCGCACGGGCCGAGGCACTTGGACTCGGCGACGATTCGGGGTTCACGGTCGGCGTGAAGATGCCTTGCCATGTTCAGACCCTCCTTGGTACCGCGTTGCACGGAACAGCCAGGAAATCGGACATAGCCGGCGGAAGTCGGTTCCGTTCGGTCAGTCGGTTCGCAGCAGCGCGAAGTTACAAGGAGTTTAGAACAGTCAGATGATTTGCGCGCGCGCCCTTCCGCGGCGGGGCATGCGCGCGAAGGCCGGCATTGCGCGCAGCCTTCGCCGATCTGCGCATCGGCGCCGCGCGGCCCGTCGACCTGCGCGGCGGCAAGGCAACGGCGGCGCTCAGTCCATCGACAGGCGCAGTGCGAAACCGATCAGCGCCGCGGAAAACGTCCAGCGCTGCACCGTCTGCGCGAGCGGATGCGCGCGCATCCACGCCGCGATGCGCGACGCGCCGAACACGCAAGCGAGGTCGAAGCACACGCCGGCCGCGACCAGCAGCGCGCCGAGTTCGAGCATCTGCCAGACGACCGGCCCGGCCTCCGGCCGCACGAACTGCGGCAGCAGCACCGAGCAGAACAGCAGCGCCTTCGGGTTCAGCAGGTTCGTCAGCAGGCCCTTCACCAACGACTGCCGCAGCTCGCCCGCCGCCGCGTCGCCGTCGCCGAGCGCGAACACCGGCGAGCGAAACACCTGGATCGCGACATACGCGAGATAGAGCGCGCCGCCGTAGCGGATCACCTCGTACAGCCACGGCGCGCTGCGGATCAGCGCCGCGACGCCGCATGCGGACAGCGTCACGTGTGCGGTACGCGCGAGCGACAGGCCGGCCGCCGCCGCCATCCCCGGCCGCACGCCGCGGCCGATGCTGGTCTGCAGCACGAGCGCCATGTCGGGCCCCGGCACCGCATAAATGGCCGCCAGCGCGGCGAGATAGATCAACAGCAAATGCGTGGAAATCATGTTCTGCCCCCGTCCTTCAATGACGATATGTTGCCGCTGAAGGGGGAGGGGTTATTGGCCATCTACGGCTCAGGATTGGCGATCTATAGTGGAATCCGCCACAATCACGGAACCTGAAAACGGATTCCGCCAATATGACCGATCTCGACAAAACCGATCGCGCGATCCTCGCTGCGGTGCAGCGCGACGGCCGCGTGCCGATCGCGCGTCTCGCCGAATCCGTCGGCCTGTCCGAGACGCCTTGTGCGCGGCGCCTCAAACGTCTCGAAAACGACGGCTACATCGAGCGCTACCGCGCACAACTGTCGCGCCAGGCGCTCGGTTTCGGCGTCGTCGCGTTCGTGCTCGTGCGGTTCGCGACGCACGACCGCAAGGTCGCCGACCGGTTCGAACGGGAAGTGCTGGGCATCGAGCGGATCCTGGCATGCCACAACGTTGCGGGAACGGCCGACTACCTGCTGCAGGTGGTCGCGCGCGACCTCGACGACTACGGCACGTTCGTGCGCGACTCGCTGCGGATGCTGCCGGGCGTGACGTCGATCGAATCGGCGCTGTCGCTGCGCGAGGTGAAGCACGACGCGGGGTTGCCGGTGCCGTGATGCGCGCAGCGGGCCGCGCCGACGTAACGCTCGTTCACATTGCCGGCGGCGCCGGCGTCACGCGATGTCCGGCCGCTGGTGCGCGCGCTCGAGATCCTC
Source organism: Burkholderia sp. JP2-270 (assembly GCF_003233675.1). Taxonomy (NCBI): domain Bacteria; kingdom Pseudomonadati; phylum Pseudomonadota; class Betaproteobacteria; order Burkholderiales; family Burkholderiaceae; genus Burkholderia; species Burkholderia sp. JP2-270. Next base: position 1,372,728 of record NZ_CP029825.1, read on the forward strand.
GAGAAACGCCTCCACGAGCGGATTACCGCGCCCGTTGCGCGCGACGACCATGTGGAACGTCACGTCGTAGCGCAGTTGCTCCGGATTGAGCGGCGCGAGCAGCCCCTGCGCGACGTACGGCGCCGCGAAGTGCTGAGGCAGGTAGCCGAGGTGGTGGCCGGACAGGATCAGCAGCGCGACGGCCTCCATGTTGTCGGCGGTCGCGGTCACGCGGTCGGGCGTCGTCGACAGTTGCGCTTCCGGCAGCGGATACGAGCGCCACGCCCATTCGAAGCCCGCGACGTCGGCCGGCGTCAGCGTGCCGGCACCGTCGAACAGCGGATGGCCGCGGCCGCAGTACGCGACCTGGCGCTCGATGAACAGCGGCGTGTAGTGCAGCGACGGCACGCGGTGCCAGAAATAACCGACCGCGATCTGGATCTCGTCGCTCAGCAGCTTCTCCTCGAGATCGCCCGGCGCGCGCACGGAGATCGAGAAGCGCACGGCCTCGTCGCGCGTGCGGAATGCGGCGATCGCCTCGGCGATCCGCGCGTTCTGGCTCACCGGCGTATGGCCGATCAGGCCGATGTTCAGTGTGCCGACCAGCTGGCGGTCCATGTGCCGCGCGGCCATCCCGAATTCGTCGAGCGCCGCGAGCAGCTTGCGGCTCATCGCATGGAACCGTTCGCCCTTCGGCGTGAGCCGGAAACCGCTGCGGCCGCGCTCGCAGAGCCGGTAGCCGAGCCGCGTCTCGAGCGACGCCAGCTGCGCGCTGATCGTCGACTGTCCGACGTTCAGCACGGCCTGCGCGGCCGATACGCCGCCCGCGTCCGTGACCGCGAGAAACACGCGGATCAACCTCAGATCGAGGGTCGACAGATTCCCCAGCACGCTCTTCCCCTTCCATACATCGATGAAGATCGATGTTAACGTCGATATCTTCGCATTCTTCTTTCCCGGCGGAGCGCGTAAAACTGTGCGCCAAGCCGCGTCGAATGATACGGCAACCCCACATCGGAAGAGGCGTCCCATGAACGACCACACCCATTTCCAGCCGCTCGGCGGCAACGAGATGCCGCGCTGCGGCGGCATCGCGACGATGATGCGCCTGCCGCACGTGGCGAGCGCCGAAGGCCTCGACGCGTGCTTCGTCGGCGTGCCGTTCGATCTCGGCACGTCCAACCGCACCGGCGCGCGCTTCGGCCCGCGCCAGATCCGCACCGAATCCGTGCTGCTGCGCCCGTACAACATGGCCACGCGCGCCGCGCCGTTCGATTCGCTGCAGGTTGCCGACATCGGCGACGTCGCGATCAATCCCTACAACCTGCACGATTCGATCGCGCGGATCGAAGCCGCATACGACGCGATCCTCGAGCACGACTGCAAGCCGATCACGCTCGGCGGCGACCATACGATCGCGCTGCCGATCCTGCGCGCGATCCACCGCAAGCACGGCAAGGTCGCATTGATCCACGTCGATGCGCATGCCGACGTGAACGACACGATGATGGGCGAAAAGATCGCGCACGGCACGCCGTTCCGCCGCGCGGTCGAGGAAGGCCTGCTGCATGGCGACAAGGTCACGCAGATCGGCCTGCGCGGCACGGGTTACGCGGCCGAGGATTTCGACTGGTGCCGCGAGCAGGGCTTCCGCGTCGTCCAGGCCGAGGAATGCTGGAACAAGTCGCTCGCGCCGCTGATGGAAGAAGTGCGCGAGCGCGTCGGCGACACGCCCGTCTACATCAGCTTCGACATCGACGGCATCGATCCGGCCTACGCGCCGGGCACGGGCACGCCGGAAATCGCGGGCCTCACGGTGCCGCAGGCGCTCGAGATCATCCGCGGCGCGAAGGGGCTGAACATCGTCGGCTGCGATCTCGTCGAAGTCGCACCGCCATACGACCCGTTCGGCACCACGGCGCTGCTCGGCGCGAACCTCGCGTACGAGCTGCTGTGCGTGCTGCCGGGCGTCAAGTACCGCGACTGATCCCGCGCCGCCACCTATTCCAAATCAGAGGATTCCAGAGGAGCACACACAAAGATGGGGACTTCCGTCAAGCAACCGAAGCGGGCGGCGCTCGCTTCGTTCGTCGGCACCACGATCGAGTGGTACGACTTCTATAGCTACGCGACCGCCGCCGCCATCGTGTTCGGGCCGCTGTTCTTTCCCGGCGAAAACCGCTTCGTCAGCCTGCTCGCGTCGTTCGGCTCGTTCGCGGTCGGCTTCTTCGCGCGGCCGCTCGGCGGCGTGATGTTCGGCTATCTCGGCGACCGCTTCGGCCGCAAGCGTTCGCTGCTCGCGACGCTGATGCTGATGGCCGTGTCGACGGTCGCGATCGGCCTGCTGCCGACCCATGCGCAAGCCGGTGTGATCGCGCCGATCCTCCTCGTGCTGATGCGCGTGCTGCAAGGCATCGCGGTCGGCGGCGAATGGGGCGGCGCGGTGCTGCTCGCCGGCGAGCATGCGCCAGAAGGCAAGCGCACGTTCTTCGCATCGTTCGCGCAGCTCGGCAGCGCGAGCGGCCTGATCCTGTCGATGCTCGCGTTCGGCGCGATCAGCACGCTGTCGAAGGACGACATGATGAGCTGGGGCTGGCGCGTGCCGTTCCTCGCGAGCGCCGTGCTGCTGGTGGTCGGCTTCGTGATCCGCGCGAGCGTGTCCGAGTCGCCCGAGTTCGAGGAAGTCAGGAAGAGCGGCACCACTGCGCAAAACCCGGTGCGCGAAGCGCTCAAGTACTGGCCGCTGCTGCTGCTCGCGATCGGCGCGAACGTGTACGGCATCGCCGGCGTGTATTTCAGCAACATCTTCATGATCAGCTATGCGACGCAGTTCCTGTCGCTCGACCGGTCGATGGTGCTCCATTGCATGGCGATCGTCGCGGTGCTGCAGTTCGTCGTACAGCTCGCGGCCGCGTTCCTCGCGCAGCGCTTCGGCACCACGCGGGTACTGCTGATCACCGGCGCATGGGCCGCGATCGTCCCGTTCGTGATGCTGCCGCTCGTGCACATGGGCACGCCGTTGTCGATCACGGTCGGCGTCGGCCTCGCGACGCTCGCGGAATCGGGCTACTACTCGGTCGTCGCGGGCTTCGTCAGCGGCATCTTCGTCGCGCGGATCCGCTATACGGCGATCTCGATCGCATACCAGGTGTGCGGCGCGCTCGCCGGCGGCCTCACGCCGCTCGTCGCGACCGTCATCGCGCAGAACGTCGCGCCGCAATGGTGGCCGCTCGCGATCCAGTACACGAGTGCCGCGATCCTGTCTTCGCTGTGCGTGTGGCTGATCTCGCGCCGCGTCGGCATCGACGATGCCGGTGCGCCCGGCAAGGCGAACGAGCCGCTGCCGCGCGGCGCGCGCACCGCGTAACGTCCTGCAACGGGCAGGCTGCGTCACTCGCCTGCCCGGTCATCGCATGCAAGGGGCGGCGCAACCACGCCGCCTTTTTTCATTTCGCCGCCGGAAGGTCGCGCGCACGACAAGTATCGCAGTGCGCTTGTCGCCGAACACGCTGCAGAACCGGCCGTGCGGACGGATATAGTCGTCGCGACAGGCGCAGCGCTTGCTATTGCACCTGGCTGCGCAGCGCCTTTGCCGCCGCGACCATGTTCGTCAGCGCAGGAATCACTTCCGCCCATTGGCGCGTCTTCAGGCCGCAATCCGGGTTCACCCACAGACGCTCCGCCGGAATCCGCTCGGCCGCCTTCTTCATCAGGCCGACGATGTGATCCTGCGTCGGAATGTTCGGCGAATGGATGTCGTACACGCCCGGCCCGATCTCGTTCGGATACCTGAAGCTGTCGAACGCGTCGAGCAGTTCCATGTCCGAGCGCGACGTCTCGATCGTGATCACGTCCGCGTCCATGTCGGCGATCGACGCGATGATGTCGTTGAACTCCGAATAGCACATGTGCGTGTGGATCTGCGTTTCGTCCCGCACGCCGTTCGCGGTGATGCGGAATGACTCGACCGCCCACTTCAGGTACTCGCTCCATTGCGCGCGGCGCAGCGGCAGCCCTTCGCGCAGCGCGGCCTCGTCGATCTGGATCACGCGCACGCCGGCCTTCTCGAGATCGAGCACTTCGTCGCGGATCGCGAGCGCGAGCTGGTAGCACGACACCGAGCGCGGCTGGTCGTCGCGCACGAACGACCAGTTCAGGATCGTCACGGGGCCGGTCAGCATGCCCTTCATCGGCTTGTTCGTCAGCGACTGCGCATACGTGATCCATTCGACCGTCATCGCCTTCGGGCGGCTGATGTCGCCGAACAGGATCGGCGGCTTCACGCAGCGCGAACCGTACGACTGCACCCAGCCGAACTGGCTGAACGCGTAGCCGTCGAGCTGCTCGCCGAAGTATTCGACCATGTCGTTGCGCTCGGCTTCTCCGTGCACGAGCACGTCGAGCTCGAGCGACTCCTGTTCGCGGACGCTGCGTTCGATTTCAGCCTTCATTGCCATGCGATAGCCGGCTTCATCCAGCGCACCTGCCTTGAACTGGCTGCGCGCCTGGCGGATTTCGGCGGTCTGCGGGAACGAGCCGATCGTCGTCGTCGGGAAGGCCGGCAGGTTCAGCCGCGCCGACTGCTTCGGTGCGCGCTGCGTATACGGACTCACGCGCTTGCCGAGCTGCGCGTCGATGCGCGCGATCGCGGCCTTCACCGCCGGGTTGTTCACGCGCGGCGAGCGGCGGCGCGAGTCGATCACGGCGGCGTTCGCGGCAAGCGCATCGGCCACCTTGTCGCGGCCTTCGTTCAGCGCGGTCGCGAGCACCTTCAGCTCGTCGAGCTTCTGCAGCGCGAACGCGAGCCACGAACGGATCTCCGCGTCGAGCTTCTCCTCGCTCGCGAGATCGACCGGCACGTGCAGCAGCGAGCACGACGGCGCGAGCCACAGGCGATCGCCCAGTTGCTTCGCGAGCGGTTCGAGCCAGTCGAGCGTCGCGCTCAGGTCTGTCTTCCAGATGTTGCGGCCGTTGATCGCGCCAACCGACAGCACGCGCTCGGCGGGCAGCTCGCGCACCAGAGCGTCGATTTCGTCGCGTGCATTGATCGCGTCGACATGCAGGCCGTCGACCGGCAGCGAGCTCGCGAGCGTCAGGTTGTCCTGAAGCTGGCCAAAGTACGTGGCAAGCAGCAGCTTGATGCGGCGCGTCTCCAGTGCCGCATACGCGGTGCGAAATGCCTGCCGCCATTCGGCGTCGAGTTCGGTGACGAGAATCGGTTCGTCGATCTGCACCCATTCGACTCCCTGCGCGGTCAGCGTATCGAGCAGCGCGCCGTACACGGGCAGCAGCTTCGGCAGCAGCGCGAGACGGTCGGAATCGTCCTTCTCCTTGCCGAGCCACAGGTACGTGACGGGGCCGATGATCACCGGCTTGGCATTCACGCCCTGCGCGTTCGCCTCGGCCAGTTGCTGCAGCAGGCGCGACGGGTCGAGCGAGAAGTTCGTGTCCGCGTGGAATTCCGGCACGATGTAGTGGTAGTTCGTGTCGAACCATTTCGTCATTTCACCGGCCGCGACGCCACCGCAGCACGCCGCATGCTCTTGCGCCGACTGCGCCGAACGGCCGCGCGCAACGCGGAAATAGTTGTCGAGCACGTCGCCGTGGAAGCCCTGCACGCGCTTGGGCAGGTTGCCGAGCGTGAAGCTCATGTCGAGCACCTGGTCGTAGAACGCGAAATCGCCGATCGGCGCGAGATCGAGATCGCGCTGGTCGTGCCAATGGCGCTGGCGCAGCCCGGCGCCAAGCGCCTTCAGCTCGTCGCGCGACGATTCGCCCTTCCAGTAGCGTTCGAGACCGAACTTGAGTTCGCGCTTCGCGCCGATGCGCGGAAAACCGAGGTTGTGTGTCCTGACCATGAAGCTGCCGTCCAGATGAAATAGAAGATCCGGCAGCCATGATAGGGATTTCAAACCATGAAATAAAATGGCATTATTTCATTCATCCATTAAATTTGTTCATGCATCTGTTAGATAAGCGATATCCATGCTGGAACGATTCCATCTCGTCGTCATTCGTGAAGTCGAGCGCCAGGGCTCGCTGACCGCGGCCGCCAATGCGTTGCATCTCACGCAATCGGCGCTCAGCCACACCGTCCGGAAAATCGAGCAGCAGCTCGGCACGCCGATCTGGGATCGGGAAGGACGCGGCCTGCGGCTCACGCAGGGCGGGCACTATCTGCTGAAGCTCGCGAACCGGCTGCTGCCGCAGTTCGAGCTCGCCGAGGAGCGGATGAGGCAGTACGCGAAGGGCGAGCGCGGCACGCTGCGCATCGGGATGGAGTGCCACCCGTGCTACCAGTGGCTGCTGAAGGTCGTGTCGCCGTATCTGTCGCGCTGGCCCGACGTCGACGTGGACGTGAAGCAGCGCTTCCAGTTCGGCGGCATCGGTGCGCTGTTTGGCTATGACATCGACGTGCTCGTCACGCCCGATCCGCTGAACAAGCCGGGCCTGCGCTTCGATCCCGTGTTCGACTACGAGCAGGTGCTGGTGGTCGCCGACTCACACCGGTTCGCGAACGCCGACTACGTGACTCCCGAGCAACTGACCGACGAGATCCTGATCACGTACCCGGTCGAAACCGACCGGCTCGACATCTACAACCAGTTCCTGACGCCGGCCGGCATCGTGCCGAGGCGGCACAAGTCGATCGAGACGACCGACATCATGCTGCAGATGGTCGCGAGCGGGCGCGGCATGGCCGCGCTGCCGAGATGGCTCGCCGACGAATACGCGGACCGGATGCCGGTCGTGCCGGTCAAGCTCGGCAAGCAGGGGATCGCGAAGCAGATCTTCCTCGGCATCCGCGAAGCAGATGCATCGATCGACTATCTGGCCGCGTTCGTCGCGCTTGCGCGCGAATCGACGTGGAACGCGCCGCGCATGCTGCGCTAGGCGTGCCCCGTCGCGATACGTGTCAGGCGGCGCGCATGCCGATGCGTTCGCCGCGCTCTACCCATGCGCCGAACAGCAGGCCGATCGTCGTCCACATGATCGCCTGCATGCCGATGGCCGCGACGCGGAACTTCCACAGCACGGCGGCCGGGAACGCGGCCGGCACTTCGTCGATCGACGGCAGCCCGACCTGCACGGCCGCGATGATCGCGATGAACACGAGCCCCGCGACGATCGACGCATTCCATTGGCCGAGCTTCGCCAGCAGATGGCGGCGCACGCTGACCGAGAACGCCATCGTCGCAATCGAGATCGCGATCATCAGGAAGAACAGGCCCGTGCGATAGCCGATCGTGTCGGGATCGCCGACCGACGGCGGATTGGCCGGGTACTTGATGTTCGGCACGATCACGAGCGCGACGAACGCCGCCAGCGCAAGCCACGCGGCCAGCGGCCGTGCCGGGAGACGGCCGCCTCGCCCGTATGCATACGCAAAGACCAGCGAGAACAGCCCGCCGAATGCCGCGCCGTAGGTCACGACACCCGTCAACAGGCCGAGGCCGGCCTGCGTGTCGCGGCTGACCAGTTCGTGCTCGTGCTCCGGCACGTCGCCTTTGGCGGCCTCGAGCTTTTCTTCAAAGGAAATCGCCTGATCGACTTGCGGTTCGCCGACGATTTTCGCGAAACCGAACGTGAGGAGGCCCGCGGCGATGCCTGAGAGCATCCCGCGCATGAGCAGCTTTCCGACCATCGTGTACTCCGCGTCAGTGGCAGGGAAAGCCGAGCAGATGGCGGCCGTCGTGGACGAATTCATGCACGTACATGCCCGGCACGAGCGACGTCGCGCCTTGTTCCGCGCCGACGAAATAGAGTGCGAGCAGCAGGATCAGGCCGACGAACACGGCCCACGGCAACAGTTCACGGACGGGGATGGGTGCCGGCACGGCAACCGGCTTCAGCACTGCTTCGCTCATGGATGCACCTCAGGGGAATCGCGCCCCGACAAATGTTGGATGGGTACGAAGGCAGGTCTGGCTTCCGGGATCGGGATTCCCCGGTTACAGTGGCGCGACCGCGCCGGGATTGCACCGGCTTCCGCGTTTCGTATCGGGCGAATTGTACGCGCGAACGTCCGCGTATTGAAGTGAAGGTCTGCGGACGACCGCACAACCGCCCCGGCCCCTTTCGAAAACCGACATCAACATGCATGCCTCGCTGCGCCTGATCGCACACGCATCGACCCGGGCAATGCGCACCGGCGCGTTTCCCGACGACGATCCGCTCGACGCTCACGGGCTCGCGAACGCCGCTGCGCTGCGCGACCGGTGGGCAGGCGTCGCCGGCTCGCTCGTGCTGTGCAGCCCCGCACGCTGCGCGCGGCAGACCGCCGATGCGCTCGGGCTGCATGCCGACGTCGATGACGCGCTGCGCGACATCGACTACGGAAACTGGCGCGGCAAGCGGCTGCACGACCTCGCACGCGACCTGCCGGACGAACTGGGTGCATGGATCGCCGATCCATCCGCGTCACCGCATCGCGGAGAGTCGTTCGAAGCCGCCGCTCGCCGCGTCGGCGCATGGTTGAACGCGCTGCCGCCTGGCCGCGACATCGTCGCGGTCACCCACGCGGCGATCGTTCGCGCGGCCGTCGCACACGTACTGCGGATGAATCCCGACGCTGCAACCCGCATCGACGTCGCGCCGCTGTCGTGCATGACCTTCGTTGCATCACCGCACGGCTGGGCATTGATGACGAACGACGATCGGCGCGACACCGATGCGTAAGTCCCTGCCGTGTCGTGTTCACTATCTGGGCCGCGATACGGGCCGACGTGTCGCATCTCGGTCGCGCGCCGACATTCACCTTACGTCGCCGTAAGACATACCGTTCGTCATCCCGATTGTCATCAAACTGACTGCTGGCCGCAGCTAGGATCGGACGCGGTTCCCTCACGAGATGCCGTCATGAATCAACCTGCTTCGTCCGCCGCGAACAATCGCGGCTCCGTCGAGCGCAACCGGCAGGTCGGCTATGCCTTCTTCCTGCTGGTGCTCGCGATCGGCGCCGTCTATATCGCCACGCACCTGATCGACGATCTGTCGCCAGTCCGCGAAGGATCGCTGTTCCCGTACCTGATGCTCGGCGCCGCGCTGCTGATCGCGCTCGGCTTCGAATTCGTCAACGGTTTCCACGACACCGCGAACGCGGTCGCCACCGTGATCTATACGCACTCGCTGACACCGAACGTCGCGGTGATCTGGTCCGGCATGTGGAACTTCCTCGGCGTGATGGTTTCGAGCGGCGCCGTCGCGTTCGGCATCCTGCAGTTGTTGCCTGTCGAACTGATCCTGCAGGTCGGCAGCGGCGCGGGCTTCGCGATGGTGTTCGCGCTGCTGATCGCCGCAATCGTCTGGAACCTCGCGACCTGGTATTTCGGGTTGCCTTCGTCGAGCTCGCATACGCTGATCGGCTCGATCATCGGCGTCGGGCTGATGAACCAGTTGATGCACGGGCCGTCGGGCACGAGCGGCGTCGACTGGGGCCAGGCGCTCGGCGTCGGCAAGTCGCTGCTGCTCTCGCCGATCGTCGGTTTCCTGTGCGCGTCGCTGCTGCTGCTCGTGCTGAAGGCCATCGTGCGGATTCCCGAGCTGTACAAGGAGCCGCCGAAGGACCAGCCGCCGCCGTTCTGGATTCGCTGCCTGCTGATCCTCACCTGCACGGGCGTGTCGTTCGCGCACGGTTCGAACGACGGGCAGAAAGGAATGGGCCTCATCATGCTGATCCTGATCGGCACGGTGCCGACCGCGTATGCGCTGAACAAGGCCGTTACGCCCGCCGAATCGCAGACCTTCGTTGCGGTCGCGAACCAGGCCGCCGCGACGTTCGGGAAATACACGAGCGGCGTCGCGCCGTCCGCGAACCCGCGCGCCGACGTCGAGCACTACGTGCAGCGTCGCGAGCTGACGCCCGCCGTGCTGCCGGCCGTACAGCAGTTGTCGACGTCGCTCGCGACTGCGGTCGGCGCGTCGGGCTCGATGGCAGCCGTGCCGCAGCGCGACGTCGACAACGTGCGCAACACGATGTATCTGGTATCCGAAGCAATTCGCCTGATCGAGAAGTCGGGCCAGCCCGCGTTCGCCGCCGACGACAAGCTCGCGATCGACAACTATCGCAAGCAACTCGATCACGCGACCAAGTTCATTCCGACGTGGGTGAAGGTCGCCGTTGCGATCGCACTGGGCCTCGGCACGATGGTCGGCTGGAAGCGGATCGTCGTGACCGTCGGCGAGAAAATCGGCAAGCAGCATTTGACGTACGGTCAGGGCGCGTCGGCCGAACTCGTCGCGATGCTGACGATCGGCGCCGCCGACGTGTACGGGCTACCGGTTTCGACGACACACGTGCTGTCGTCGGGCGTCGCGGGCACGATGGCGGCGAACGGGTCCGGGTTGCAATGGAGCACGGTGCGCAGCCTCGTACTCGCGTGGGTGCTGACGCTGCCGGCGTCTATCGCACTTGCGGGCGGACTCTACTGGTTGTTCCGGTTGCTGGCCTGATCGGGGACGGGGCGGGTGGCCGGCGGAAGCCGGCCGCCTGCTGTTGGAGATTCGACCCTCGCTTCTTCGCTCCGACGTGGACGCATTCGGTGCGTCCATGCCACATCGCGAGCTTTCCTCTCTTCCTTTTCCGAATTGGAGCGCAAGATCTGGAGCGCGCCGGCGCACGGAAGTCGCTAGACTGGGTTCATCAACTTTCTTCGTGGACTCGACTGTGCGCGCGACGTTTCCTGAGCATTCCGAGCGACCGCACGGCGCCACACTGCTGACGAACGAGGTACGCCCGTGAACATCGCCGATCTGCAACCTGCCGTCGAATCGCTGGACATCGCGCAACGCGCCGACACGGTCGACTGGACGGCCGTCGATGCCGAACTCGATCGCTACGGATGCGCGCGCGTGCCGGGCCTGATCTCGGCAAGCGAGTGCGATGCGCTCGTATCGCTCTATCCGCGGGATGCGCTCTATCGTTCACGCATCGTGATGGCGCGACACGGATTCGGGCGCGGCGAATACAAGTATTTCGCATATCCGCTGCCCGCGATCGTCTCGGAACTGCGTACGACGATCTACCCGCATCTCGCGCCGATCGCGAATCGCTGGAACCAGGCACTCGGAATCGACGTCCGCTATCCGAAAGACCATGCTGCCTTCCTTGACCGCTGCCACGCCGCGGGACAAACACGACCGACGCCGCTGATCCTGCAATACGGTGCCGACGACTACAACTGCCTCCATCAGGATCTGTATGGCGAGCACGTGTTTCCGCTGCAGGTCGCGATCCTGCTGTCGGCGCCGGGCCGCGATTTCACGGGAGGAGAGTTCGTGTTGACGGAACAGCGGCCACGCATGCAGTCGCGTGCGGAAGTGGTGCCGCTGACGCAAGGCGACGCGGCGATCTTCGCCGTGCACGGCAGGCCCGTGCAGGGAACGCGCGGCGTCTATCGCGTCAACCTGCGCCACGGCGTAAGCCGGATCAGAAGCGGCCATCGCCACACGGTCGGCATCATCTTCCATGATGCCCAGTGACGGTAATCGGGACGAGCACGATACGGTCGTGCGGTTGATCGCACCAACGGGTTCGCGCGAGGAGCACCTCGCATCTGTCGCGCCAGTCGCGCGCGATCATTCCGGGGGCGTTACGACCACGCATCGCCGTGCGATCTGCCCGCTCGTCCGCTTTGACGGATGACAGCTTGCGCTCCCCGGCAAGTCATCACAGCCATGACGATTCGACGTTGCTGGCGAGCGACAGGAAACAAAAGCACTCACCTGTCGCGACACAAACGCGATTAGCCGTCCGTCCTACCCTCGCGCCACATTCGCCCGCAGCCGATCGCCTGCATCGGAGGCCAATCGCGCGTAGCCCGGCAACGTCAGCAGTGCGAGCACGCCCGCCGCGACGAATGCACAACGGAAATCGTCGAGCACGTAATGCATGCCGGCCGCATCGCCACGCACCAGTGCCGCGAGCCGCAGCGACAACGCGCCGAACGCGATCCCCATCCCGATCGTCATTTGCTGCGCAGCGCTCCACAACGTGCTGGCCGCGCTCGTCTGGTGAGCCGGGATATCCGCATAGGCCAGCGTCGCGAGCGTCGTGAACTGCATCGACCGCGTCAGCCCGTAGACGAATACGACGAACAGCGTGATCGCCAGCGGCGTCGATGCGGTCAACCAGCCGCACGCAATCGTGAAGATGCCGACGATCGTCACGTCGACGAGCGCGACGCGCCGGAATCCGTAGCGGTCGAGGATCCACGACGTTCCTGCCTTCATGCCGAGATTGCCGAGCGCACTCGCGAGCAGCAGCAAACCGGACTGGAACGGCGACAGCCCGAAACCGATCTGGAACAGCAGCGGCAGCAGGTACGGCACGGCGTTGATCGCCATCCGCGTGATCGAGCCGGTGATCACCGTCACCGAGAACGTCGGTATCTTCAGCGTCGTGAAATCGAGCAGCGGATGCACGCAACGCCGCGCATGCAGCCACGCAGCCATGCCGAACAACACGCTCGCGCCCACCAGGACGGCCGCGCGCGTGAAGTGGACGTCCTGCTGGCCGGCCGCCTCGGTGCCGATCAACAGACAGGTCAGTGCTCCGCCGGCCAGCACGAAGCCGACCCAATCGAGCGGCCGCTGCTCGTCGGCCCGCGTGTTCCGGACGATCAGCCAGGTACAGACGAGCGCGGCGATGCCGAACGGGACGTTCAACAGGAAGATCCATCGCCAGGACGCATAGGTCGTGATGAAGCCGCCGATCGGCGGCCCGACGACGGGCGCGACGATGCCCGGCCACGTGATCGTCGCGATCGCACGCATCAGCTTTGCTTTCTCGGTGCTGCGCACGACGATCATCCGCCCGACCGGCACCATCATCGCCCCACCGACACCCTGCAGCAGCCGCGCAGCCGTGAACGTCACCACGCCATCCGATAGCCCGCACAGCACCGACGCGCCGGTAAAGACGACGATCGCACTGGCGAACACGGTGCGCGATCCATATCGATCGGCAATCCAGCCGCTGATCGGGATGAACACCGCAAGCGCGAGCATGTAGGCTGTCATCCCGAGGCTCAGCGCGTTCGGCCCGACACCGAACGAGTGCGCCATTTGCGGCAGCGCGGTCGCGATCACGGTCGTGTCGAGGTACTCCATGAAGAACGTTGCGGCGACGAGGTACGGCAAGAAGTCGGTCGTCCGACCACCTTGAGCAGGGCTGTCAGTCATGAACGGTGCAGGAGACGGAATGCGGAAAACACCGACCGCCAATCGGCGCAGACAAGCACCGGGGGATCGGGGCGAATGGCGATATTACCTTGAAGGGCTTGGTCTCCGCTTTGCCGACTCATGTCGCACGACTGCACTTTATGCGCATAGATTTCCGGGACGGTTTCGTGCTGCGCTCGCCGAGTGACGCCCCCGGACAGTGAGGCTCGCCCAACGATGTCGACGCGCTCGATGCGTTGCTGGACGACGATCTGGTGTTCACCGTTCCAACCGGACAGGTCATCTCGAAGGAGGACGATCTGTCCACGCATCGCGCGAAGCTGCTGCGTCTCGACAGACTCGATTTCCATGAAACGCATGCACGCGCGATCGGCGAGATGATCCTGACCACGACAAAGGCGACGCTCGCCGGCCGTTTTAACGGCGCTGCGTTCGACGGCACGTTTGCCTATACGCGCCTGTGGCGTCGATCGGGCGCCGGCTGGCGCATTGTCGCCGGGCATGCATCGCAGATCATGTAACCCTCGCCAGATAGGTGAGGGAGAGGGAAGCGATATGGCTCACCGTGTCGCGCTCGAGAGAACCGAGGCGACCGACGGTCGTGAGTGAGTTGCTGTTGATGCGACGAAAAGGGCGCGCTACCCCCTGCGGGACGCGGCACGCATTTGCGCCGCGCCAATGCAAAAACCCCCGCCTTTTGGGCGGGGGTTCCTGGCTTAGGGAGCCTGACGATTACCTACTTTCACACGGGAATCCGCACTATCATCGGCGTAGAGTCGTTTCACGGTCCTGTTCGGGATGGGAAGGGGTGGGACCGACTCGCTATGGTCATCAGGCAAAGAGGGTTGTCGCGTTGCTTCGCAGCGCGACCAATCGGGAAGAAGCAGTAATTTTGGGGTTGTGAGGTTGTATCTCACACGTACGCGGCACTTCAACCGTCGTACGTCGAGTGCCTCGCACTCGACGCTCGATATCCGTAAGCGCTGAAGCGCTAACGGCTATCGAGACAGACTTGTTATAGGATCAAGCCTTACGGGCAATTAGTATCAGTTAGCTGAACGCATTACTGCGCTTACACACCTGACCTATCAACGTCCTGGTCTCGAACGACCCTTCAAGGGGATCTAGTCCCCAGGGATATCTCATCTTAAGGCGAGTTTCCCGCTTAGATGCTTTCAGCGGTTATCTCTTCCGAACATAGCTACCCGGCGATGCCACTGGCGTGACAACCGGTACACCAGAGGTTCGTCCACTCCGGTCCTCTCGTACTAGGAGCAGCCCCCTTCAAATATCCAACGCCCACGGCAGATAGGGACCAAACTGTCTCACGACGTTTTAAACCCAGCTCACGTACCTCTTTAAATGGCGAACAGCCATACCCTTGGGACCGGCTACAGCCCCAGGATGAGATGAGCCGACATCGAGGTGCCAAACACCGCCGTCGATATGAACTCTTGGGCGGTATCAGCCTGTTATCCCCAGAGTACCTTTTATCCGTTGAGCGATGGCCCTTCCATACAGAACCACCGGATCACTATGACCTGCTTTCGCACCTGCTCGACTTGTCGGTCTCGCAGTTAAGCACGCTTATGCCATTGCACTATCAGCACGATTTCCGACCGTACCTAGCGTACCTTCGTACTCCTCCGTTACGCTTTGGGAGGAGACCGCCCCAGTCAAACTGCCTACCATGCACTGTCCCCGACCCGGATCACGGGCCAAGGTTAGAACCTCAAACAAACCAGGGTGGTATTTCAAGGACGGCTCCACCGAAACTAGCGTTCCGGTTTCATAGCCTCCCACCTATCCTACACAGATCGGTTCAAAGTCCAATGCAAAGCTACAGTAAAGGTTCATGGGGTCTTTCCGTCTAGCCGCGGGTAGATTGCATCATCACAAACACTTCAACTTCGCTGAGTCTCGGGAGGAGACAGTGTGGCCATCGTTACGCCATTCGTGCAGGTCGGAACTTACCCGACAAGGAATTTCGCTACCTTAGGACCGTTATAGTTACGGCCGCCGTTTACCGGGACTTCAATCAAGAGCTTGCACCCCATCATTTAATCTTCCGGCACCGGGCAGGCGTCACACCCTATACGTCCACTTTCGTGTTTGCAGAGTGCTGTGTTTTTATTAAACAGTCGCAGCCACCAGTTTATTGCAACCCCTTCACCCTCCTGGCGCAGGCCAGTCAAGCTACAAGGGCGTACCTTATCCCGAAGTTACGGTACCAATTTGCCGAGTTCCTTCTCCCGAGTTCTCTCAAGCGCCTTAGAATACTCATCTCGCCCACCTGTGTCGGTTTGCGGTACGGTCATCGTTAGACTGAAGCTTAGAGGCTTTTCTTGGAACCACTTCCAATTGCTTCGCTCCCTAAGGAGCTCGCGCCACACCCTTGAATTACGCGCCCGGATTTGCCTAAGCGCCTTCTCCAATGCAGCGACCGGGACTTCCAACACCCGGACAACCTTCCGCGATCCGTCCCCCCATCGCATCTAACAATGGTGCAGGAATATTGACCTGCTTCCCATCAGCTACGCATTTCTGCCTCGCCTTAGGGGCCGACTCACCCTACGCCGATGAACGTTGCGTAGGAAACCTTGGGCTTACGGCGAGGGGGCCTTTCACCCCCTTTATCGCTACTCATGTCAGCATTCGCACTTCCGATACCTCCAGCACGCTTTTCAACGCACCTTCGCAGGCTTACGGAACGCTCTCCTACCATGCGAGCAAAGCTCGCATCCGCAGCTTCGGTATATAGCTTAGCCCCGTTACATCTTCCGCGCAGGACGACTCGATCAGTGAGCTATTACGCTTTCTTTAAAGGGTGGCTGCTTCTAAGCCAACCTCCTGACTGTTTTAGCCTTCCCACTTCGTTTCCCACTTAGCTATATTTGGGGACCTTAGCTGGCGGTCTGGGTTGTTTCCCTCTTGACACCGGACGTTAGCACCCGATGTCTGTCTCCCGTGATTGCACTCTTCGGTATTCGGAGTTTGCTATGGCGGGGTAATCTGCAATAGACCCCCCAACCATGACAGTGCTCTACCCCCGAAGGTGAGACACGAGGCACTACCTAAATAGTTTTCGGAGAGAACCAGCTATTTCCAAGTTTGTTTAGCCTTTCACCCCTATCCACAGCTCATCCCCTAACTTTTCAACGTTAGTGGGTTCGGACCTCCAGTACGTGTTACCGCACCTTCATCCTGGCCATGGATAGATCACTTGGTTTCGGGTCTACGCCCAGCAACTGAACGCCCTATTCGGACTCGCTTTCGCTACGCCTGCCCTATACGGTTAAGCTTGCTACTGAACGTAAGTCGCTGACCCATTATACAAAAGGTACGCCGTCACCCCTTACGAGGCTCCGACTGTTTGTATGCATGCGGTTTCAGGATCTATTTCACTCCCCTCCCGGGGTTCTTTTCGCCTTTCCCTCACGGTACTGGTTCACTATCGGTCGATCACGAGTATTTAGCCTTGGAGGATGGTCCCCCCATCTTCAGACAGGATTTCACGTGTCCCGCCCTACTTGTCGCACACCTAGTTCTTTCATACTGTTTTCGCCTACAGGGCTATCACCTGCTATGGCCGCACTTTCCAGAGCGTTCGGCTAACAATACAAATAAAGAGTGCAAGGCTCATCCCATTTCGCTCGCCACTACTTTGGGAATCTCGGTTGATTTCTTTTCCTGCGGTTACTTAGATGTTTCAGTTCACCGCGTTCGCTTCGCTGGACCTATGTATTCAGTCCAGGATGACCCAAAAGGGCCGGGTTTCCCCATTCGGACATCTACGGATCAAAGCTCGTTTGCCAGCTCCCCGTAGCTTTTCGCAGGCTACCGCGTCCTTCATCGCCTGTGATCGCCAAGGCATCCACCACATGCACTTGTTCGCTTGACCCTATAACGAGTCTGTCTCATCGACAGTCGCTACAGGTTGAGTTCTCGCGTTGTGCCGTATTCCAAATTGAGTCAAACATAGAGTTCGAATCATCTTGAGATACATCGATACAATCACAACCCGGATAACTTCCACGTCCATCTCAAGACGCTTCCGCTATCCAAATTACTTACTTCTTCCAGATTGTTAAAGAACGACAGCCGATACCTACTACGTATCACTCTGACTGGCTCAATCGCCAATGCAAAATTCTCGGTTCAGTCTCTGAACCAAGCCCTTAGCGTTGGTGATTGGTGGAGGCAGACGGGATCGAACCGACGACCCCCTGCTTGCAAAGCAGGTGCTCTCCCAGCTGAGCTATGCCCCCATATACAGAGAACTTCAGGGTACTACCGCCAGACAATGGTGGGTCTGGTTGGATTCGAACCAACGACCCCCGCCTTATCAAGACGGTGCTCTAACCGACTGAGCTACAGACCCCTGAGTCTGTCTTTAATTTACAGCCGATAAGCGTGAGCGCTCAACTTCGCGAGATAGCTCTGGAAAGGAGGTGATCCAGCCGCACCTTCCGATACGGCTACCTTGTTACGACTTCACCCCAGTCATGAATCCTACCGTGGTGACCGTCCTCCTTGCGGTTAGACTAGCCACTTCTGGTAAAACCCACTCCCATGGTGTGACGGGCGGTGTGTACAAGACCCGGGAACGTATTCACCGCGGCATGCTGATCCGCGATTACTAGCGATTCCAGCTTCATGCACTCGAGTTGCAGAGTGCAATCCGGACTACGATCGGTTTTCTGGGATTAGCTCCCCCTCGCGGGTTGGCAACCCTCTGTTCCGACCATTGTATGACGTGTGAAGCCCTACCCATAAGGGCCATGAGGACTTGACGTCATCCCCACCTTCCTCCGGTTTGTCACCGGCAGTCTCCTTAGAGTGCTCTTGCGTAGCAACTAAGGACAAGGGTTGCGCTCGTTGCGGGACTTAACCCAACATCTCACGACACGAGCTGACGACAGCCATGCAGCACCTGTGCGCCGGTTCTCTTTCGAGCACTCCCGCCTCTCAGCAGGATTCCGACCATGTCAAGGGTAGGTAAGGTTTTTCGCGTTGCATCGAATTAATCCACATCATCCACCGCTTGTGCGGGTCCCCGTCAATTCCTTTGAGTTTTAATCTTGCGACCGTACTCCCCAGGCGGTCAACTTCACGCGTTAGCTACGTTACTAAGGAAATGAATCCCCAACAACTAGTTGACATCGTTTAGGGCGTGGACTACCAGGGTATCTAATCCTGTTTGCTCCCCACGCTTTCGTGCATGAGCGTCAGTATTGGCCCAGGGGGCTGCCTTCGCCATCGGTATTCCTCCACATCTCTACGCATTTCACTGCTACACGTGGAATTCTACCCCCCTCTGCCATACTCTAGCCTGCCAGTCACCAATGCAGTTCCCAGGTTGAGCCCGGGGATTTCACATCGGTCTTAGCAAACCGCCTGCGCACGCTTTACGCCCAGTAATTCCGATTAACGCTCGCACCCTACGTATTACCGCGGCTGCTGGCACGTAGTTAGCCGGTGCTTATTCTTCCGGTACCGTCATCCCCCGACTGTATTAGAGCCAAGGATTTCTTTCCGGACAAAAGTGCTTTACAACCCGAAGGCCTTCTTCACACACGCGGCATTGCTGGATCAGGCTTTCGCCCATTGTCCAAAATTCCCCACTGCTGCCTCCCGTAGGAGTCTGGGCCGTGTCTCAGTCCCAGTGTGGCTGGTCGTCCTCTCAGACCAGCTACTGATCGTCGCCTTGGTAGGCCTTTACCCCACCAACTAGCTAATCAGCCATCGGCCAACCCTATAGCGCGAGGCCCGAAGGTCCCCCGCTTTCATCCGTAGATCGTATGCGGTATTAATCCGGCTTTCGCCGGGCTATCCCCCACTACAGGACATGTTCCGATGTATTACTCACCCGTTCGCCACTCGCCACCAGGTGCAAGCACCCGTGCTGCCGTTCGAC
The DNA here is from genome assembly GCF_003233675.1 of Burkholderia sp. JP2-270. NCBI lineage: Bacteria > Pseudomonadati > Pseudomonadota > Betaproteobacteria > Burkholderiales > Burkholderiaceae > Burkholderia > Burkholderia sp. JP2-270. The sequence goes on from NZ_CP029825.1 coordinate 1,391,806, forward strand.
TTGCATGTGTAAGGCATGCCGCCAGCGTTCAATCTGAGCCAGGATCAAACTCTTCAGTTTAAACCTGTTACTGTTTTCGGTTCTTTCGAACCGGTCGCTCACTCAAAGCTGACAGGAATATGAATTGCTTCATAAACCTGACTTACTTTAGTGTGAGACTCTTGATACTTTCGCTATCTGATCCGAGGATCAGCTCGCTTCCATCAAGCGCCCACACTTATCGGCTGTTAATTTTTAAAGAGCATTTCTGCGAGAAACTTCGTGTTTCTCAGCAGCGCTGCGTTTTCAGCAGCAGAGAAGCGAGATTATGAACCGTGTTTCGCAGCTCGTCAACAACTTTTTCAACCACTTCGTTGCGACTGCGGGGTTCATCTTCCTGCGCCAGCCGTGCACCCAACCTGCTGCACACCACCGGCTTCGCTTCCCCTCTTCCGCGCCGCGTTTCCGTTAGCGCGAAAGAGGCGTGATTCTATGCACCCCGCGTCGATCGCGCAAGGGGTTTCGCAAAAAATATAAGGCCCCGCACGCTGCCGCGTGCGGGGCCTTATATAGAAGCAACCGAACCGTCAGGCCGCGCGCACCTGGCGCGCGACGATCTCCATATAGTGATCGAGATTCGGCGTCACTTTTCCTGCTTCCTTCGCCGTATCGTCCCAGCGGCGCAGACGCAGCGCGTCCTCCGCAAACGGGCGCTGCAGGAACGCCGCCGTCTCCTCTTCGCTGAAGATGCCGCCCTGCAGCGCGAGGCTGCGCACCGAGTCCGGCGACAGGCTCTCGAAGTAGCGGGAGTCCGTGCGGCACAGGTAGCGCTTTGCATCGACGTGCAGCCGGATCGGCTCCAGCACCGCGTCGGAAAACAACGGCCGCAGAAACGGCAGCACGTAATACTGATGCAGGTCGTCGATCCCGCGCGCGCTCGGCGTCTCGCCCTGGCGATTCAGCAGATGCCCGAGGTCGTGCAAGAACGCCGCCGCCACCAGCGCTTCGTCGGCCCCCGCTTCTTCCGCCAGCAATCCGCTTTGCAACGCATGCTCGAGCTGCGTGACTGGTTCACCGCTATAGGCCGCATGGCCGTGCTCGCGATACAGCCCGTGGATCTCTTCCACCGTCAATGCCATTCGTTCACTCCCAGGGCAGCGAAAACGTCTTCAGGTTCGTGAAGCTCTTCATCGCCTCCTGAACGCCTTCCTTGTAACCGAGCCCCGAATCCTTGATCCCGCCGAACGGCGACAGCTCGATCCGATATCCGGGCACCTCCCATACATTCACGGTGCCGACGTTCAACTCGTTCACGAATCGCACGACGGCTGCCGTGCTGTCCGTACAGACACCCGACGACAGCCCGAACGCCGTCCCGTTGCTGATCCTGATCGCGTCGTCGATCGTGTCGAATGCGATGACGGGCGATACGGGGCCGAACGTCTCCTCGCGCACGAGCGCCATCGACGGATCGACGCTGTCGAGGACGGTCGGAGCATAAAGCGCGCCGCGCCGCACGTTGCCGGTCAGCAGGCGCGCGCCCCGCGCAACCGCCTCGTCGACCCGCGCCTCGAACAGCCGCGCTGCCGCCTCATCGATCACTGTGCCCATTTCGTTCGCGGGATCGAACGGATCGCCGTACTTCCACGCGCGCGTCTTCTCGACGAGCAGCTCGGTGAACGCGGGCGCGATCGAGCGCTGCACCAGCATCCGCTTGACGGCCGTGCAACGCTGGCCCGAATTCCGGTACGAGCCGACCACCGCCAGCGATGCCGCTCGTTCAAGATCGGCGTCTTCGAGAACGATCAGCGGATCGTTGCCGCCCAGCTCCAGCACGACGCGCCGGTAGCCGGCCCGCGCGACAATCGCCTTGCCGATTGCAACGCCGCCGGTAAACGTGATCAGCGATGCATGCGGATGCGTGACGAGTTCGTCCGCGATCTCGCGCGGATCGCCGGTCAGCACCTGCAGCATCGGCTCCGGCAGCCCGGCCTCATACAGCAGATCGGCCAGATAGAACGCCGACAGCGGCACCTTCTCCGACGGCTTCACGATCACGCGGTTGTTGGTCGCGATCGCCGGCGCGATCTTGTGCGCAACCTGGTTCATCGGATGATTGAACGGCGTGATCGCGACGATCACGCCGTCGAGCGGCTGCCGCTGCGAGAACACGCGCCGCGCCTTGCCGTGGGGCGTCAGGTCGCACGAGAAACTCTGCGCGTCGTCGCGCAGCGCCTCGACCGCCGCGAACTTCAGCACGTCGGCAACGCGGCCGATCTCGTAGCGGGAATCCCGTTTCGACAGCCCTGATTCGAGCGTGATCAGGTCGGACGCTTCCTCGGTGCGCTCACGCAGCAGCGCGGCAGCACGTTCGAGGATCTGCGAACGCTCGTAGCGCGTGAGCTTCGGCCGGTAGGCCATCGCATAACCGAACGCGGCGCGCACGTCGTCGACGCTGGCGAGCGGCGCAGTACCGACCCGGGCGCCCGTATAAGGATCGTCGATATCGAAGGTGCGCTCGCGCGTCGCACGCGTGCCGCGCCAGCGCAGCGCCGCGGCGCGAAACTCGGGATGGTCTTGCCGGGGGTGGGCCATCATGTCGCGATCCTGTTCAGCACGAAATCGAACACGTCGAAGTTGCGCGGGCGACGCGCGGGATCGTCCCGCTCGATGCGGCGATTGAACAGCAGCGGCACTTCCTGCTCCGACACGCCGCCATGCGAACGCAGCGGCACCGTGAGGCCCGACAGGTCGTGTTCGCGCTCGCGCGTGCCGAGCGTCATGTCGCGGCGGCCGATCACGACGAGATCGCCGATCCGGTCGGCCGGCAGCTCGAAACGTGCGGCGGCTTCCGCGTTGTCGAGCACGAGCTCGACACCGTCGAGGCCGCCGACGCGCCACATCGCCTCGGCACGGTCGACGCCCGGCGCCAGGTAGACGGTTGCAAACGAACCCAGCGCGCCGTGGTGCACGACGTACGGATCCGTGATCGGCAGAATCACGCGCGCAGCCTGAGCGCCGTACCAGCCGTCGAACGCATCCTGCAGATATACCACGTTCGGGCGGCCAGTCGCGGGATCGTGCTTCGCGTTCATCCCGTGGTCGGCCGTGAGCCCGATCGCCCAGCCGAGCGCGTCGAGCTGCGCGAGGTAACCGTCCATCATCGCGTAGAACGCGTTCGCGCCGGCGCTGCCCGGCTCGCACTTGTGCTGCACGTAGTCGGTGGTCGACAGGTACATCAGGTCGACCTGCCGCGTCTGCGCGAGCCGCACGCCGGCCGCGAATACGAATTCGGACAACGCCGCGCTGTAGACATCCGGCGACGGCAGGCCGACCCAGTCGAGCACGTCGGCGATGCCGTTTTCCGCGAGATTCGCCTGCGCGGCCTTCTCCGCGGAAAAGCAGATGCCGTTCATCTGCCAGCCGAGCAAACGGCGCAGCTTGTCTTTCGCTGTCACGACGGCCACCCGCGCTCCGGCGTCGGACGCCGCCGCGAGCAGCGTGCCGGCCCGCAGATAGGCCGGGTCGTTCATCATCACTTCGGCGCCGCGCCCGCCGTCGGCGGCCGCGTCCCAGAAATAGTTGCCGCAGATCCCGTGGACCGACGGCGGCACGCCGCAGACGATCGACAGGTTGTTCGGGTTGGTGAAGGTCGGCACGACGCAATCGGCGCGCCACGCCGTGCCTTCCGCGATCATCCGGCCGATGAACGGCGCGACGCCCGCTTCCACCGCACGTTCGAGATAGTCGTACTCGCAGCCGTCGACGCAGACGACGACGGTCGGCTCGACCGGCAGCCGGTAGCGCCGGCCGTTGACGTCGACCGAGCGTCCCGCGAGATCCGGCGAAGAGCCGGTCGCGGACGCTTCATCGGGACGGCGCAATGCGAACGCGGCGTTCATGATGCAGCCCGCGTGCCGCGCGGCACGCGCGCGGCGATCAGCAGCAGCGCCGCGAGCGACGCGCCGAGCATCAGCAGCGACAGCGCCGATGCCGGAAGGTAATAACCCCGCTCGACCTGGCCAATCACGACGATCGGCACGGTCGCGAAGCCGGGCGGATAAACCGTCAGCGTCGCGCCGAGCTCGCCGAGCGACAGCGCGAAGCCGAGCGCGAGGCTCGCGCGCAGCGCCGGCACGAGCTGCGGCAGCAGCACGCGGCGCAGCACCATCGCGGGCGGCGCACCGAGGCTCGCCGCGGCTTCGCGCAGCACGGTCAGCTCCGGACGCAGCGCGGCGGCCGCGCAGCGATAGCAGAACGGCAGAATCAGCGCGAGCTGCACGAGCACGACGATCGCCGCCGAGCTCGACAGGTCGACAGGCTTCTGGTGATACGCGATCAGCACCGCGAGCCCGAGCACGACGCTCGGCACACCGTTCGGCACCATCACGAGCGCGTCGACGACCGCGCCAAGGCCGCGCCGGTCGCGCCCTTCGAGCGCAAGCGCAAGCCACAGCCCGACGATCGTGCCGATCGCCGACACGCCGAAGCCGATTTCGAGGCTTGTCAGCAGCGCGTCGTATTCCGGCGAGCCGAGCCGCTCGAACCAGCGCAGGCTGTAGCCGGCCGGCAAGATCGTGCCAGACCATTGCGTCGACACGCTCGACAGCGCGACGACGATGACGGGCAGCGCGAACAGCCAGAAGCATGCGAACGCGGCCAGCGCGAGCGCGGCGCGCGACGCATGCTTGAGCAGCGCGTCGCTCCAGCCGATCCCGTGGCGCGGCACGGCCTGCCCGATACGGAATTCAGCGGACATCGCTCCCCCCATCGCACGCCGGTTCACCCGGCGATAAACCGTATACAGCGCCAGCGACAGCGCGAGCATCACGACCGCGCCGGCCGACGCGGTCGGCAGGTCGAGATCGACGGTCGCGCTGCTGTAGATCGCGACCGGCAGCGTCACGAGCCGCGCGCTGCCGAGCACGAGCAGGATCCCGAATTCGTTCAGCGTCAGCAGGAAACACAGCACGGTGCCGGCAGCGATGCCCGGCCACGCGATCGGCAGCACGACGCGGCGAGCGAGCATCCAGCCGGGCGCGCCGAGGCTGCGCGCGGCTTCGATCAGCCGCAGGTCGAGCGTCGCGAACGACGCGAGCGTCGGCCGCACGACGAACGGCGTATAGAACACGGTCTGCGCGAGAATCACGCCGCCGATGCCGAACAGGAAATCGAGCGGCGGATTCTCAAGATGGAACAGGTGCTGCAGCGCGATGCTGATCGACCCTTGCGAGCCGTACAGGAAGATCAGCGTGAACGCGACGAGGAACGACGGAAACGCGACGTACAGTTCCAGGAAGCGCGTGACCAGCGATGCACCCGGAAACGGCTTGAAGAACAGCAGCGCAGCCAGCAGCACGCCGAGCACCGATGCAGTGCCGGCGCTCGCGAACAGCACGCCGAGCGTCGTCAGCAGCACGTTGCGCGTGTCGGGGTTGCCGAAAAAGGTCCGGTACGCGGCAAAACTCAGCCCGTGATCGCCCGATACGCTCAGCAGCACGAGCCGCACCAGCGGATAGACGACGAGCGGGCCCAGCACGACGACCGCGAGCGCGGCCAGGTGCAGGTCGCCCATGCGCTTGCGGCGCCGCGCGACGGCAGCGTGCGCGGCGGCCGACGCGAGCACGTGCGGCGGCAGGCCAGCTTCAGGGCTCGATAAGGACGACATCGTCTGCCTCGCAGTGCAGGGAAACGCGCGCACCGCGCTCGGGAGCCGCGCCGCGGCCGCGTTGCATCGTGACGCGCACGGGTTCGTCGGGCGCCGCGTCGATCACGACCGCGATCGACAGGTCCGCGCCCTGCCATTCGACCGACGACACCGTGCCGTGCAGGCCGCCCGCCGCGAGCGGCATCACGGTCAGGCGCTCGGGACGCACGCACGCGACCTTGTCGCGCACTTCGTGACGCGGATCGCCCAGCGGGAAAATCACGCGCGGCGGCAACAGGTTCGCCTGGCCGAGATAGCGCGCGACGTAGCCGTCCTGCGGCGCGTCGTACAGCTGCTGCGGCGTGCCGAGCTGCGCGATGCGGCCGTCGCGCAGCAGCAGCGCGCGGTCGGACAGCACGAGCGCGTCGTCGCGGTCGTGCGTCACGCAGACGACGGTCAGGTTCGGTAGGCGCTCGTGCAGTGCCTTCAGTTCGCTGCGCACCGATGCGCGCAGGTTGGCGTCGAGCGCCGACAGCGGCTCGTCGAGCAGCAGCACGTCCGGCTCGATCACGAGCGCGCGGGCCAGCGCGACGCGCTGCTGCATTCCGCCCGACAGTTGCGCGGGCAGGTGGTGGCCCGCATCGCCGAGCTGCACGAGCTTGAGCGCGTCGGCGACGCGTCTCGTCACTTCCGACGACGCCATCCCGCGCGCGCGCAGCCCGAATGCGACGTTCTCGAACACCGACAGGTGCGGGAACAGCGCGTAATTCTGGAACAGCAGACCGAGATTGCGCTTGTGCGGCGGCGCATAGGTCAGGTCGCGTCCGGCAACGGTCAGCGTGCCTGTCAGGCCGTCGGCCTTCACGAACCCGGCGATGAAGCGCAGCAGCGTGGTCTTGCCGCAGCCGCTCTTGCCGAGCACGGTCAGAAATTCGCCGGCGCCGATCGACAGCGACAGATCTTCCAGCACCGTGCGTGCGCCGTAGCGCACGCTCAGGTGCTGGATCTGCACGCCGCCCGGCGCGCCGGACCGCAGCGTCGCGTGCGGTTCGGCGGCTCCGAATGCGCCGGGATGGGTCAGGGTGGTTTCCACCGGGTTCATCCTCTTGCTCGCTGATACAGGCGGCGTGCGCCGATCACTTCGGCTTGACGACGTCGAGCTGCTTGCCCGAGCTGCCGATCACGTCCTTCTTCCAGCGCTCGATCCACACCGGCTTCTTCGCCATCACCTGGGCCCAGTCGACCGGGATCAGCTTCACGCCGGCGATCGCCTTCTTGACCGCCTCGCCGTTCTTGCCGGCCAGCGGCACGTCCGTGCGGCCCGGGATGCCGTACATGTCCGGCACCTTCGACTGCACTTCCGTCGACATCAGGTAGTCGATCAGCTTCTTGCCGGCGTCCTGGTTCGGGCCGCTCTTGATCAGGCCGATGCCGTACGGGAGCTGGAACGTGGTCGGCTGGTCGCCTTCCTTCGCTGCCAGGAAGATCGGCTTGACGGACAGCGCGCCGTGTTCGGCATCGTCGAGGTCCATCTGCAGGTCGCCGTTCGCGACGCTGATCTCGTTACGCGACAGCAGCACGTTCAGGTAGCCCGTGCCCTTCGTGTGGAACTTCACGCTCTGCGACAGCTTCGCGAGGTAGTCGAACGCCTTGTCCTCGCCCATCAGCGAGGTCGTCAGGATCAGCACGGCCATCCCGTCGCCGGCCGTGGCCGGGTTCGAGTACGCGACCTTGCCGGCGTAGCTCGGCGACAGCAGGTCGGCGAACGTCTTCGGCTGGTTCTTCACGACGTCCGGGTTGATCGCGAACGAGAAGTAGTTGTTCACGAACGTCGCCCACGTACCGTCCTCGGCCTTCGCGATCGCCGGCACGTTCTTGTAGTTCACGCTCTGGTATGCCTGCAGCAGGCCCATCTGGCCGGCCTGCTGAATGAACGGCGGCAGCGTGACGATCACGTCGGCCTTCGGGGAATTCTTCTCGATGTTCGCGCGGTTGACGACCTCGCCGCTACCCGCCGTCACGATGTTGACCTTGACGCCTTCCTTCTTCTCGAAGGCCGGCAGCACATCGCGATAGAGGTTCTCGAGACCGTCCGCCGTATACAGCACGACCGCGTTTGCCGCATGCGCCGGCAGCGCGGCACCTTGCAGCAGACCGGCGGCGCAGGCGGCCAGCGCGAGCTTGCGGAACGCGCCGGCAGCGGCGCGCGAGGAATTCTGCAGTGTCATCTCACTTCTCCGTAGGCGGAATACCAAACGGCCGGGGCATGTCCGGCGCTGTCGGCCAGAGTCGTCGCTTCAGCACTTACCCTGGCCCCATGCTTCGCGGTCGGCCGGCGTTGGCGCTTCCGCACTTCCTCCGATCCCATGCAAGGCCTGTCATCTCCGGGCAGGCCGATAAGCGGCCCGCCTCGCCGCCGCGCTGCGATTGGTTTCGCGCGGCAACCGAAGGATCACAGCGTTCAATGACAAACCCGTGACGAGCGCCACAATTTCCAAAAAATGACACATTTTGCCAATATCATGCAAGTCATTCGGAAATGCCGCCCGGCGTTTCGTTCGCCCTTTGCTGGAGAAAAACCATGCCAGATCCGATCCTGCTCACGCCCGGCCCGCTCACCACGTCCGCCACAACCCGCCACGCGATGCAACATGACTGGGGCTCGTGGGACACCGCTTTCAACCAGATGACGGCCAGCGTCTGCACGGACCTCGTCGCGATCGCGCGCGGCGGCGGCGACTACGTGTGCGTGCCGATGCAGGGCAGCGGCACGTTCTCGGTCGAGGCCGCGCTCGGCACGCTGGTGCCGCGCGGCGGCGTCGTGCTCGTGCCCGACAACGGCGCGTATTGCGCGCGCATCCTGAAGATCCTCGGCCGGCTCGGCATCGATGCGATCGCGTTGCCGTTCGGCGAGGACGCGGCCGTCGACGCGGCCGCGGTCGAGGCCGCGTTCGCACGCGAGCCGCGCATCACGCACGTCGCCCTCGTGCACCTGGAGACGAGCGCCGGCATCCTGAACCCGCTGGACGCGATCGCGGCCGTGTGCCGGCTGCACGGCAAGCGGCTGATCGTCGATGCGATGAGTTCGTTCGGCGCGCTGCCGATCGCGCTGGCGGACAGCGGCATCGATGCGCTGATCTCGGCGAGCGGAAAATGCCTCGAAGGCGTGCCGGGGATGGGTTTCGCGATCGTGCGGCGCGACGCGCTCGACGCGAGCGAAGGCAACGCGCGGTCGCTTGCGCTCGATCTTCACGATCAATATGCGTACCTGCGCAAGACGGGCCAGTGGCGCTTCACACCGCCGACGCATGTGATCGCCGCGCTGCGCGCCGCGCTCGACCAGTACCTCGCCGAAGGTGGCCAGCTCGCGCGCGGCGCGCGCTATGCGGAGAATTGCCGGACGCTGGTCGAATCGATGCGCACGCTCGGCTTCGTGCCGTTCCTCGACGAGAGCGTGCAGGCACCCGTGATCGTCACGTTCCACGCGCCCGACCATCCGGCCTACGATTTCCGCCGCTTCTACGACGCGGTGCGCGACGCGGGTTTCATCCTGTATCCGGGCAAGCTCACGCAGCTCGAGACGTTCCGCGTCGGCTGCATCGGCGCGATCGATGCCGACGATATCCGGCGCGCGGTCGCGGCAATCGCGCAGGCGGTCGAATCGCTCGGCATCACCGTGCGGCGCGCATAACGCGGCACGGGAGCCGGGACTCAAGCCGGCACACCGGCGGGCGCCCATACAAAAAAGCCCGGCGGCCAACCGGCCGCCGGGCGAACGCACGAGATGTGCGTGGAGTTTGTGCTTACAGCTCGATCCGCTTGATGTCGCCGACGACGAAGATGTACGACAGCGCACCGGCCAGCGCGATCACGCCGATGAACACGAGCGCGCCGACGAACGAGCCGGTCGACGCGACGATGAAGCCGACGACGAGCGGCGTGACGATCCCCGCAAGGTTTGCCGCGAAGTTGAAGATGCCGCCCGTGACGCCGAGCAGGCCGTCCGGTGCAATGTCCGACACGAGCGTCCAGCCGAGCGCGGCCATCCCCTGCGCGAAGAATGCGACCGACATGATCGCGATCACGGCCTCGTTGCTCTGCACGTAGTTCGCGAGAATGATCGTCGATGCGAGCAGCAGGCCCGCGATGATCGGCAGCTTGCGCGCGAGGTTCGCGGACTTGCCGCGGCGCAGCAGCCAGTCGGAGAAGATCCCGCCGAACATCACGCCGACCGACGCGGCGATGAACGGCATCACCGCAAAGAAGCCGATCTTCAGCCAGCCCATGTGGCGCTCGGTCGCGAGATAGGTCGGGAACCAGGTCAGGAAGAACACGAGCGTCGAGTTGCCGGCGAACTGGCCGAGGCAGATGCCCGCGAGCTGGCGCTTCTTCAACAGCTGGCCGGCCATCGCCCAGCTGAACTTCTTCTGCTCGCCCTTGCCGCCGTTGTTGCCGTCCTTGCGTGCGCCGTGCACGAGACCGCCGCCCGCCTCGATATACGCAAGTTCCTCCGGGTTCGCGCCCGGATGATCACGCGGCTCGTGATAGAACTTCCACCAGACCAGGCCGAACGCGATGCCGACCGCGCCGACGACCCAGAACAGCGAGCGCCAGCCGAACGCGCCCATCAGCGCGAACAGCACGGGGCTGAAGAACGCGAGGCCGATGTACTCGCCGACGGTATAGGTGCCCGTCGCCATCGCGCGCTCGTTCTGCGGGAACCACGTCGCGACGACGCGGCTGTTGGTCGGGAAGCACGGCGCCTCCGTCACGCCGAGGCCGAGCCGGCATGCGAGCAGCGTCGCGATGCCCGGCACGAAGCCCTGCAGGAACGTGCACAGCGACCACAGCGTCATCGACCAGTAATAGGTGATCTTGCTGCCGAAGCGGTCGAGGAACAGGCCGCCGGGCACCTGCATCGCGACGTACGTCCACGAAAACGCGGAGAACATGATGCCCATCACGGCCGCGTTGATGCCGAGCTCCTTGGTGAGCTGCGGCGCAGCCACCCCCAGCACGGTGCGGTCGAGGTAGTTGATCATCGTGCCGATCGCAAGCAGCGCGAGAATCTTGTAGCGCGCCGAGGTGCGCCGGACCGTGCCGGCCGCCTGCGCCGGCGCGGCACTCGTATGGGTGGTGTGCTGCATGGTCGTCTCCTGGTCTTTCTTTCTATAAGGGGGTCAGCGCGCGACGAGCGACTGAAAGTGATCGAACATCCGCTCGGGGTCGGGCGTGCGTCCGGTGAAGATCTCGAACGCGTCGACGGCCTGATAGACGGCCATCCCGCCACCTGGCAGCGTGGCGCAGCCGGCCGCGCGCGCGGCGCGGATCAGTTCGGTTTCAAGCGGGAAATACACGATGTCGGCTACCCACATGCCCGCGTGGAGCAGCTCGGCCGGCAGCGGCAGGCCCGGGTGCTTGGTCATGCCGGTCGGCGTCGCGTGGATCAGGCCCGTCGCGGCGCGCATCGCGGCCGCGAGATCGTCGCCGGACGGAGCGCCGCCCGATGCAACGCGCGCGGCCGGGAAGCGCTGCTGCAGCTCGCCCGCGAGCGCGGTGGCGCGCGCGCCATCGACATCGAAAATCGTCAGTTCGGCCGCGCCCATCTGCAGCGCAGCATGGGCCACGGCCGCGCCCGCGCCGCCCGCGCCGAGCTGGACGACGCGTTCGAGCGACGCGCCGGGCAGCCCGCGGCGGAACGATTTCGCGAAGCCCGACCAGTCGGTGTTGTGGCCGATCCGCTTGCCGTCCTTGAACAGCACGGTGTTTACCGCGCCGAGCGCACGGGCGTCGTCCGACAGTTCATCGAGGTGTTCGATCACACGCTGCTTGCACGGGTGCGTGATGTTGAGCCCGTTGTAGCCCATCCGCTGCGCAGCATCGAGCAGTTGCGGCAGCGCGTCGGCGGTCACGCCGAGCACGTCGAGATCGATGCGTCGGTAGACGTAGCCGAAGCCCTGGCGAAAGCCTTCTTCCTCGTGCATCGCGGGCGACAGCGAACCGCCGATACCCTGGCCGATCAGGCCGATCAGAAACGACGGGCGGCTCATCGCGCGGCTCCCTGCGCAAACAGCGTCGACAGACGCTGCAGCGCGAACACGTAGCCTTCGGTGCCGCAGCCGCAGATCACGGCTTCGGCGACCGCCGACACATAGGAATGGTGGCGGAACGCCTCGCGGCGATGCACGTTCGAGATATGCACTTCGATCACCGGCTTCGCGATCGCGGAAAGCGCATCGGCCAGCGCCACCGACGTATGCGTATAGGCGGCCGGGTTGATCACGATGCCGTGCGTGTCGTGACGCGCCGCATGCAGCCAGTCGATCAGTTGGTGCTCCGCGTTCGACTGACGGAAATCGATCTCCAGCCCGAGCCCGTCGGCCGCCGCGCGGCAGCGCTGCTCGACGTCGGCGAGCGTTTCCGCGCCGTAGATATGGGGCTCGCGTGTCCCCAGCAGATTCAGGTTCGGGCCGTTCAGCACCAGCACCTTGTGCTTGCTCATGGTGATTCTGCTCCTAAAACGGGGGCGAATCGCTAGTCGACTTCGCACCCTGACGTCAAGATTTGGCGCTAGTGTGCGCTTGCGAAAGCGCAATGTCTTTTCGGGTTTTCGCTAATTTGTACCATCTAGTTAGTTTGTATAATCCATGTCACCTACCCAGTAAATTCGGGATATGGCGTGCGCCCGGAACTCAATGACTGGTTCATTCAGGGCCGGTTCGACCGACGCCATGCCCCGCTCGTCCGCAGGATTCGCCCATGCAGCGCTCGATCGCCACCGTGTCACTGTCCGGCACGCTCGCCGAGAAGCTCGCCGCCATCCAGGCCGCAGGCTTCGACGGCGTCGAAATCTTCGAAAACGACCTCGTCTACTTCGACGGATCGCCGGCCGACGTCCGGCGCATGGCCGCCGATCTCGGTCTCGACATCGTGCTGTTCCAGCCGTTTCGCGACTTCGAGGGCGTGAGCGCGGCACAGCTCGCACGCAACCTTGATCGCATCAAGCGCAAGTTCGACGTGATGCACGCGCTCGGCACTGACCGCATCCTCGTCTGCAGCAACGTGTCGGCCGACACGATCGCGGACGACGGGCTGCTCGTCGACCAGCTCGGCGTGCTCGCCGAAGCCGCCCGGGAGGCCGGCGTGGTCGCCGCGTACGAAGCGCTTGCGTGGGGCCGTGTCGTGAACCGGTACGGCCATGCGTGGAAACTCGTGAATGCGGTGAACAATCCGCATCTCGGCCTCGCGCTCGACAGCTTCCACACGCTGTCGCTCGACGATTCGCCGGATGCGATCGCCGCGATTCCCGGCGACCGCATCGCATTCGTGCAGATCGCCGATGCGCCGAAACTCGCGATGGACGTGCTCGAATGGAGCCGCCACTACCGCTCGTTCCCGGGTCAGGGCGACTTTGACCTCGCGCGCTTCACCGCGCGTGTGATCGAATCGGGCTACACGGGGCCGCTGTCGCTCGAGATCTTCAATGACGGCTTCCGCGCGGCGCCGACCGCGATCACGGCCGCCGACGGCCATCGCTCGCTGCTCTATCTGGAAGAACTGACACGCGCGCGGCTTGCGCAGGACGGCCGTGCGCCGGCCGCCGGCCAGCCGCTCTTCGCGCCGCCGGCGCCGCCCGCGCACGTCGGGTTCCAGTTCATCGAATTTGCGGTCGACGCGCAGGCGGCGGCGACCGTCGGCGAATGGCTTGGCAAGATGCGCTTCCGGCTCGCCGGCCGGCATCGCTCGAAGGACGTGACGCTGTTCCAGCACGGCGCCGCGTCGATCGTGCTGAACGCGGAGCGCGACTCGTTCGCCGATGTGTTCTTCCAGCGGCACGGGCTGTCGCTGTGCGCGTCGGCGTTCCGCGTCGACGACGCGAAAGTGGCATTCGAACGCGCGGCCGGCTTCGGCTATGTACCGTTCTCCGGCCGCGTCGGGCCGAACGAGCGCGTGCTGCCGAGCGTGCAGGCACCGGACGGCAGCCTCGAGTATTTCGTCGACGAAGCGCCGAACGCGCCGACGCTGTATGAATCGGACTTCGTGCTGACCGACATCGACGGCCCGAGCGAAGTCGGCCCGCTGACGGGCATCGACCATGTGTGCCTCGCGCTGCCGGCCGACGCGCTCGACACGTGGATCCTGTTCTTCAAGACGGCGTTCGGCTTCGAGGCCGAGCGCAGCTGGCTCGTGCCCGATCCGTACGGGTTGATGCGCAGCCGTGCGGTGCGCAGCGCCGACGGCTCGGTGCGGATCGCGCTGAACGCGTCGGTCGACCGTCACACCGCCGTCGCCGAATCGCTCGACCGTTACCACGGCACGGGGCTGAACCACGTCGCGTTCCGCACCGACGACATCGTGAAGACGATCGCCGCGTTCGCGGCCGACGGTGTACCGTTCCTGCGCATTCCGCCGAACTACTACGACGATCTCGCCGCGCGCTACGCACTGCCGGACGAACTGATCGACACGCTGAGCGCGCACCACCTGCTGTACGACCGCGACGAGCACGGCGGCGAATTCCTGCACGCGTATACGGAACTGGTCGACAACCGCTTCTCGCTCGAGATCGTCGAGCGGCGCGGCGGATACGACGGCTACGGCGCGGCGAACGCGGCCGTGCGGCTCGCCGCGCAGGCGCAGCGCAGGAAATAAGGGAAGGACGCGAATCAAGGGCTTGGGGCCGGAGCACGTCCCGGCCGCGGCCGACTCAAAGGGCCGCATCCGACATGCACCATCGTGGCGAATCGGGCGGCCGAGCACCAGCCCGCGCGGCTAACCGCGACCCGGCCGGGAGCCGCACTCCGTATGACGTTACATACGGTAACCCGTACCGCAGCGCAGCATCGCGTCGCCCGCCACGGTTTTAAGAATCGCTTAAGTCTTCGACGGCACCATCCGCAACCAGTACCCGATGGTTATCTCGAAAAGGAGCAAAGCGATGAGCGCCGTAGAAGCACCCGCGGGCCGCCAGGCCGCGCCCCCTGCAAAGAAGACGATGCTGCGCCGCCTGCTCAGTCATCACGAAATCGCGACGCTGCTCGTGCTGCTGCATGCACCGATCGGCGCGAACGCCAAAGCCGAATTGCCTGCGCTGCAGGAAGCCGGTCTCGTCGAGATGGTCAAGCTCGACCCCGATACGGCCCCGAGCTTTCGGCTGACCGAAGACGGCACGGCCGTCCTGAAAGGGCTCGGCTACCGCTGAACCGCAGCTGTTCCGCCCGCTCCCCGGTTTCACGCCCCCTCCCGCCCATTCGCCGCGTCGGCTTCGCCGGCCGGCACCTCGTCACCCCGCCCGCTCCTGCAGCATCAACCGGTATTCCGTCGGCGTCACGCCGACCGTCGCCTTGAACTGGCGCGTGAACGCGCTGTGATCCGTGTAGCCGCATAGCGCCGCGACGTCGGTCACCTTGTCGTGCGTGACGAGCAGCGCGGTAGCCGCATCGAGCCGCGTCTTCAGCAGCACCTGGCGCGGCGTCAGGTGGAACACCTTGTGGAAATAGCGTTCGAGCTGCGCGACCGACATCCCGGCCATCTGCGCGAGATGCTTCAGGTTCAGCGGCTGCACGTAGTGATCCTGGATATGCTGGACCACGTCGGCGAGCTTGCTGTAGGCCGGATGCGATCCCTCGTGCGCCTTCAGGTCGCGCGAGATGCCCGCGAGGCCGACCACCCTGCCCGCGGCGTCGCGCAGCGGCTCCTTGCAGGTCAGGCACCAGCCCGGCTGGCGGCCCGGATACAGGTGCAGCTCGAGCTGGTCCATCAGTTGCTGGCCGGCGTTGATCGTCGCCATGTCCTGCTCGAAATAGCTGCGGCCGAAGCGGCGCGGAAACACTTCGTCGGTCGTCTTGCCGAGCAGGTCGCGCTTGTCCTTGTAGCCGCAGCGCATCGCCAAAGTGCGGTTGACGAGCGCGTAGCGGCCGCTCGCATCCTTCACGAAGAACGCGACGTCCGGCAGCGCATCGAACACCGGTTCGAGCAGGCGGAAGTGCGCGAGCATCGCGCCGAAATCGGCGTTGTCGGGCTGGTAGCGCAACGTATCGGACAGGCTCATGGGCGGTACGGCAAGCAAGGTCGTCATCCCGGCATCCGCGAGGCGAGTGGCAGATGGCGTCGATTATAGGATCGCCCCTTCAATCGCGTCGCGCCGATCGCTGGGGCGGGCAAGCTGGCGGCAGCCGTCGCATCGCGCCGCCGATCGGCCGGCATCGGCAAGCGACATACGTTGCGCGCGCAACTACTGCGCTGCGGCTACGGCGGCCGGCCGCGAATCCGCATGCGCCGCCGCATTCAGCCACGCATGCGCCGATGCCGACCTGCCGTGTTGACGCACCGGCAACGCGCGCCCGAATCCACCATCCTAAAAAACATGGACGCACAGCGTCTTGGCGCGTTTGCGCACTCTGCATGACGATTTCGGCATATATCAGGGTTATCGACGATATGCCGATATCGTCGCCGGCCGCGCACCGAACGCGCAAGACGCGCGCATTTTCGCTGTCTAGACTTCGCTTCACGGTCACGAGACGACACCGCGCCGCTGCAGCAATCGGCGCGCACGGCCCGCCGCATCACCCGCAGCGCACGCCGATTCCGGCACAGCCCAGGCTGCATGCGACGAGTGGGTACGGCCCTCGCACCGGCCTGCCGACCGAGACGTCTCGCCCGGTTTACCGGCGCCGGCCCGCTAGCCGGCGGCGGCCCAACCACGCCATCAAGGGGAAGTGAAAGTGAAGCTGAAGGTATCGCACGTCGCGCTGGCTGCCGCCTGCGCACTGTCGGGCACGCACGCCATCGCCGCCGACGTCGTCAAGATCGGTTTCGCCGCACCGCTGACCGGCCCGCAGTCGAACTACGGCACGGACATGCAGAAGGGCGTGCAGCTCGCGATCGCCGACTTCAACGCGACGCGTCCGACGATCGGCGGCAAGCCCGTCACGTTCCAGCTCGACTCGCAGGACGACCAGGCCGACCCGCGCACAGGCACGACCGTCGCGCAGCGGCTGATCGACGACAACGTCCGCGGGATCATCGGCCACTTCAACTCGGGCACCAGCATTCCAGCATCCGACCTGTACGATCGCGCGGGGCTGCCGCAGATCTCGATGGCGACGTCGCCGCAATACACGGCGCGCGGCTACAAGACGACCTACCGGCTGCTGACAAGCGACGCGCAAGCGGGCCGCATCGTCGGCACGTACGCGGTGAAGACGCTACGCTTCAAGCGCATCGCGATCATCGACGACCGCACGGCCTACGGGCAGGGCATCGCCGACGAATTCGCGAAGGCCGTGGAGGCGGCGGGCGGCACGATCGTCAAGCGCGACTTCACGAACGACAAGGCGCTCGATTTCTCGGCGATCCTGACCAACCTGAAGGGCGTCAATCCGGACGCGGTCTTCTACGGCGGCGGCGACGCGCAATCGTCGCCGATGATCCGCAAGATGCGTCAGCTCGGGATGAAGTCGGCGTTCGTGACGGGCGAGATGTCGCGCTCGCCGACGTTCCTGAAGGTCGGCGGCGAAGCGGCCGAAGGCGCGATCGTGTACATGGGCGGGCTGCCGAAGGAAAAGATGCCGGGCTTCGCCGGCTACGCGGCCCGCTACAAGGCCCGCTTCAACGAAGACGTGGTCACGTACTCGCCGTACTCGTATGACGGCACGATCGCGCTGCTCACCGCGATGAAGGACGCGAACTCGACCGACCCGAAGGTATACACGCCGTATCTCGGCAAGGTGTCGGTCAAGGGTGTGTCGGCCCCCAGCATCGCGTACGACACGAAGGGCGACCTGAAGGATGCGCCGGTCACGATCTACAAGGTCGAGCACGGCACGTTCAAGCCGGTCGATACGATCGCCGGCAACTGATACGCGAGACCTGCCCCGCGCGGCGCGTGAGCGGCTCACCGGCCGCCCGCGCCGCGCACGCTTCGACTGGACGTCCGAAGCCTTCCTCGGCGCACGCCCGCGCTCGCGCATTTCGCGCTCCTGTAGAATCCCCCCACCCGCTTTGACGCTTCGTCTGCGCCGCGCCCCATCCCGGTGCGGCGGTGTGTGTTTCGTGCCCCATCCGGCACCCGGCACGCCTCGACGACGCAAGCCGCGCCTTGTCAGTCCATGCCGATAGCGGGCCCTGGAGACGCAGCACCGACAACAACATTCGAAAACCGATCGTCCTGACCATGCAAGCTTCCGAATTGAGCGGCGTGCCTCGCGCCGCCGAACGCGCGCTCACGCGCAGCGACTACAAGACCCTTGGCCTCGCCGCACTCGGCGGCGCCCTCGAGTTCTACGACTTCATCATCTTCGTGTTCTTCGCACCGGCGATAGGGCAGCTGTTCTTCCCGCACGACATTCCCGACTGGCTGCGCCAGTTGCAGACGTTCGGCATCTTCGCGGCCGGCTATCTCGCGCGTCCGCTCGGCGGCGTGATCATGGCGCACTTCGGCGACCTGTTCGGCCGCAAGCGGATGTTCACGCTGAGCGTGCTGATGATGTCCGTGCCGACGCTGCTGATGGGCCTGCTGCCGACCTACGACTCGATCGGCATCCTCGCGCCGGTGTTGCTGCTGCTGTTCCGCGTGCTGCAGGGCGCGGCGGTCGGCGGCGAAGTGCCGGGTGCGTGGGTGTTCGTGTCCGAGCATGTGCCGTCGCGCCATATCGGCTATGCCTGCGGCACGCTGACCGCGGGCCTCACGGCCGGCATCCTGCTCGGCTCGCTCGTCGCCGCCGGCATCAACAGCCGTTACTCGAGCGCCGAAGTCGGTGCGTTCGCCTGGCGCATCCCGTTCCTGCTCGGCGGCGTGTTCGGGCTGTTCTCCGTGTACCTGCGCCGCTGGCTGCATGAAACGCCGGTGTTCGCCGAGATGAAGGCGAAGAAGGCGCTCGCGGCCGAGATTCCGCTGAAGGCCGTGCTGCGCGACCACGGCCGCGCGGTGATCGTATCGATGCTGCTCACGTGGATGCTGTCGGCGGCGATCGTCGTCGTGATCCTGATGACGCCCGCGCTGCTGCAGAAGCAGTTCCACCTGACGCCCGCGACGACGCTGTTCGCGAACAGCGTCGCGACGCTGTGCCTGACGGCCGGCTGCATCACCGCGGGTTCGCTCGCGGGCTGGATCGGCGCGAAGCGCGTACTCGGCATCGGCGGCCTCGGGCTCGCTGCGTGCTACTACCTGCTGTTCGTGCAGGTCGCGGCCGACGCGTCGACGCTGCCGCTCTACTACGGGATCGCGGGTTTCATGGTCGGCACGATCGGCGCGGTGCCGTTCGTGATGGTCAAGAGCTTCCCGGCCGTCGTGCGCTTCTCGGGCATCTCGTTCTCGTACAACGTCGCGTATGCGATCTTCGGCGGCCTCACGCCGGTGATCGTGTCGCTGATGATGAAGTCGAATCCGCTCGCACCGGTCGTGTACGTCGCGGCGATCTGCGTGCTCGGCGCGATCGCCGTGCAGTTCTCGAAGGATGCGAAGGACGTGAAGGACGCGCACTGAACGCGGCGCACGCGCCCGTCCCATGAACAAAGGGCCGAATCCCGCGGCGTGCGGGATTCGGCCCTTTCGTTTTGCGTCAGCGCAACGGCGCCCGCGCGATCAGCGCAGGCCGCCGTACGACGAACTCGGACGACGCAGGCCGTCGATGCTCGCGCCGCCGGCGCCGGTGACGAACAGCAGCAGGAAACCGCCGGCTATCGAGATGTTCTTCCAGAAATGGATCACCATCTCGTGCTGGACCGCGGCGTCCGTCGCGTCCCAGAAATTGTGCCCGACCATCGCGGTCGCGACCGTATAGAACGCCATCAGCAGCGCGAGCGGCTTCACCTTGTAGCCGACGATCAGCAGCAGGCCGCCGAGCCCCTCGATCGCGACGACGATCGGTGCGACAACCTGCGGATACGGCACGTTCAGCCCGTGCAGGTAACCGACGAAATCGCCGTAGCCGAGCAGCTTCATCACGCCGCCCCACAGGAACAACGCCGCCAGCGCCAGGCGTGCAAAAAAAATGACGCCGGAATCGACGGAACGCGTCATGCCTCTCTCCTCGTATGCAGTTCGGCCGGCCGGACGTGGCGCGCCCACGCGGCTCGGGGCCGCGCGACCCTGCGGCGTCCGCGGCAAATGGGCCAGCATAGAGGGTCTTTCGGCCGTGTCCAAGAAAAAGGTTGTAGCAAATCTTTACACTGCGGCGGCCGCGCGGCCGGTGGTCGCGGCACGAAAACAGCGTTTAGCCCGCGTCGCTCAACAGCACGCCTTTCTTGAAGATGAAACAACCGTAGCCGCGCAGCTCGCCGGTGACGATCACCGCATACGCCTGCTGCGCGCGCTCGTAGAACGCGAAACGCTCGATGCCCGTGAGCGGCACCGCGCGCCCTTCCGCGCGGTCGATCTCGGCCTGCACCTCGCGCTGCACGGGCGGCACCGCGGCCGCGTCGCCGACGACTTCCATCCGCCATGCGGGCGTGTCGACGTACGTGTCGAGCGGCAGCACGGACAGCACCGCACGCGCGACGCGCGCCGAATCGGCGCCGTCGATCCGCAGCGCGCGGCCGACCACCGTGTGCTCCGCGACGGATTCCGCCGGAAAATTCGCGTCGCAGATCGCGATTTCGTCACCGTGGCCCATCGCGCGCAGCGTGTGCAGGATGTCGGCGTGCAGCAGCGGGTCGAGATTCTTCAGCATGTCGGCTTGTCTCCGGGATCAGGAACGAACGCATAACGTTACCCGATCCCGATCGCCGCCGGGCAGGTATCGCTCGCGTCACGACGCCGTGACCGGCATTTCGTCGATGAAACCCGTGACCGATGCGAGACGGCCTGACGCGTCGACGGTGCCGAAGTCCGAGCCCTTCACGATCGCCGCGCCGTCGGGCGACACGAGCGTCCACGAGAACCGCAGATGCTGGCCGAACGCGTCGACGTCGGTCGTGCGGCGGAAGCGGTACGCGGGGAAACGCTCCTGCACGGCCGCGATCATCGTGTCGATGCCCGCGTGGCCGTCGCCGGCCATCAGCGGATCGCGATAGGTCGCATCGCTCGCGTAGGTCGCCTCGATCAGCGCGCGGCGGCGCGCGACGTCGGGTTCGTTCCATGCGTCGAAGTAGCGGTCGATCAGGTCGGCGTGAGCGGACTGTGCGGATTGGGTGGTGTTCATTGCGAGGCTCCTTGCGTCGATGAGGGGACGATGTCGCGAACGTTTCGTGTCCGCGTGCAGCCATCGTCGCCGGCCTCGCGCGGGCGGTCGATTACGTGCGAGGTAAGGAATTCGCGCCGGCCGCGTACGACACGCATGCGCCGAATCGCGAACCAGCCGCCACAGCGAAAACGGGCGCCCGTGGGCGCCCGCATCGTCTGCCGTCACCACCGCGCGGTCAGGTCACCGGCGCCGGATTGAACAGCGTCAGCGCATTCGCGAGCTTCCATTGCTCGGCCCACGTGCGGCGCTTGCCGCTCGCGACGTCGAGCATCAGCCGGAACAGTTCCCAGCCCACGTCCTCGATCGTGGCCGCGCCAGTCGCGATCTGCCCGGCGTCGAGATCCATCAGGTCGTGCCAGCGGCGCGCGAGATCGCTGCGCGTCGCGACCTTGATCACCGGCACCTGCGCGAGACCGTACGGCGTGCCGCGGCCGGTCGTGAACACGTGCAGGTTCATCCCCGCCGCGAGTTGCAGCGTGCCGCAGATGAAGTCGCTCGCGGGCGTCGCCGCGTACAGCAGCCCTTTCTGCCGCGCGCGATCGCCGGGGCGCACGACGCCTGCGATCGGCGCGCTGCCCGACTTCACGATCGAACCCATCGCCTTCTCGACGATGTTCGACAGGCCGCCTTTCTTGTTGCCGGGCGTCGTGTTCGCGCTGCGGTCGACGCGGCCGCGCTGCAGGTAGCGGTCGTACCAGTCCATCTCGCGGATGATCTCGCGTGCGATATCCTCGTTCGCCGCGCGCGACGTGAGCTGCGCGACGCCGTCGCGCACTTCGGTCACCTCGGAGAACATGATCGTCGCGCCCGCGCGCACGAGCAGGTCGGCCGCGAAGCCGACGGCCGGGTTCGCGGTGAGCCCCGAGAACGCGTCGCTGCCGCCGCATTGCACGCCTACGACGAGATCCGACGCGGGGCACGTCTCGCGGCGACGGCGGTTCAGCCGCTCGAGATGCGATTCGGCCATCGTCATGATCGAGTCGATCATCGAGTTGAAGCCGACGTGCGCGGCATCCTGCAGGCACACGACGCCGCCGTTGTCGGTCGCACCGTCGGCGGCCACCGGAATCGTGCCGGGCGGCAGCAGGCGCTCGGGCTGCAGCTTCTCGCAGCCGAGGCTCACGGTCATCACCTCGCCGCCGAAGTTCGGGTTCAGGCTGATGTTGCGCAGCGTGCGGATCGGGATGTCGGCGTCGGGCGCATCGATCGCGACGCCGCAACCGTACGTGTGCTCGAGCCCGACCACGTCGTCGACGTTCGGGTAGCGCGGCAGCAGCTCGGCCTTGATCCGCTTCACCGCATGCTCGACGACGCCCGACACGCACTGCACGGTGGTCGTGATCGCGAGGATGTTGCGCGTGCCGACCGAGCCGTCGGCATTGCGGAAGCCCTCGAACGTATAACCTTCGAGCGGCGCCAGCGGCGGCGCGGCACGCGTCGCGAGCGGCAGGTCGTCGAGCCCCGGCGGCTCGGGCATGCGCATCGTGCGCTCGTTGACCCAGCTGCCGCGCCGCAGGTCGGTCAGCGCATAGCCGATCACCACGTTGTAGCGGACGATCGGGTCGCCGGCCGCGAGGTCGGCAAGCGCGACCTTGTGCCCCTGCGGCACGCCTTCGCGCAGCGTCAGCCCGTCGGCGAACGTCGCACCTTCGCGCAGGCCGCCGTCGTTGACGACGATCGCGACGTTGTCGTCCGGATGCACGCGGATATAAAGAGGAGAAGCAGTCATCGGAATTTCCTGGAAGCGGCCGGTCATATCGTTAGTCATCATACGACATTCGACATCAACCGGGGATTCTGCGTAAACCCGTATCCGGAAAGACCCTACTATCGGACGACCAGCAAACCGCTTGCGCCACCTTTTCCCTCGTTGTACGATGACATACAACGACATCGCCAATGTGGCTCGTATGCCGTTCCCGACGAACCCAGCACTCGCGCTAGACGGACGACCCCAACCATGACTTCACCGCAAGAACTCAAACAGATCATTTCCCACGGCCTGCTGTCGTTTCCGCTGACCGACTTCGCCGCCGACGGCAGCTTCCGCCCGACCACCTATGCCGAGCGCCTCGAATGGCTGGCGCCGTATGGCGCGAGCGCGCTGTTCGCGGCCGGCGGCACCGGTGAATTCTTCTCGCTCACGCAGCGCGAGTATTCGGACGTGATCCGCGTCGCGACGGAAACCTGCAAGGGCAAGGTGCCGATCCTCGCCGGCGCGGGCGGCGCGACGCGCGTCGCGATCGAATATGCTCAGGAAGCCGAGCGCCTCGGCGCGAGCGGCGTGCTGCTGATGCCGCACTACCTGACCGAAGCAAGCCAGGAAGGGATCGCCGACCACGTCGAGCAGGTGTGCCGCGCGCTGAAGATCGGCGTCGTGGTGTACAACCGCGCGAATTCGAAGCTGAACGCCGACATGCTCGAGCGCCTCGCCGACCGTTGCCCGAACCTGATCGGCTTCAAGGACGGCGTCGGCGAAATCGAAAGCATGGTCACGATCCGCCGCCGCCTCGGCGACCGGTTCGCGTACCTCGGCGGCCTGCCGACGGCCGAAGTCTATGCCGCCGCGTACAAGGCGCTCGGCGTGCCGGTGTACTCGTCGGCCGTGTTCAACTTCATCCCGAAGACGGCGATGGAATTCTACGAAGCGATCGCGAAGGACGACCACGCAACGGTCGGCCGCCTGATCGACGATTTCTTCCTGCCGTACCTGAAGATCCGCAATCGCCGAGCAGGTTATGCGGTCAGCATCGTGAAGGCGGGCGCGAAGCTCGTCGGCCACGACGCGGGCCCCGTGCGCGCACCGCTCGTCGACCTCACCGACGATGAAGCGGCGGAGCTCGACGTGCTGATCAGGAAGATGGGCCCGCAGTAAGCGGGGGTGGCCGGCGCGGCGCTTTTATCGGCGCCGCGGCCGGCTGTTCCTGCGTCGCGCGCCGGTTTGACCCTGCCGCGACCGTTTATATCGGTAACCGTGCACGCATCCGCCACGATGTGCGCTGCCCCCGCCGCTCCGTCCGACGCCGCCCCGCTTCGCAGGCCGGCCGCCTCCGTCACATCTGCGCGATGATCCCGACGATGCGGTAGCGCACGTTCCCCAGCTTGACCCGCGTTGCCTCGATCTGGTCCTGCGCGCCCGTACGCGCGCGCGCCTTCGATTCGCCGTCGAGAATCTGTCCGAGCACGTCGCGATCGACGACCGCATCGAAGAACCGGCCGACCGTGATCGTCGCCGACTGCTTCGCGGTCGCGAGCTGGCTGTTCGCCTGCGTCAACGCTTCGGCACGCAGGCCCTGGTCGCGTTCGTCGATGCTGCGCCGGTATTGGAGCGCGAACACGAGCGCTTCCATGTCCTGCCGGAAACGTCGGACGGCCTGCCCGAACATGAGCGAATGCGCGTCGGCGCCCGTGACGAGCCGCCCCTGGTTGATCGTCAGGTCGAATTCGCTGCCGCCCAGGTCGCGCTGGAATTCCAGCAGCGCATTCGCGAGCACGCGCCCTTCGCTGTATTGGCCGATCTGGGTGCGCACGGATTTCGCGACGTCGCCGATCGCTTTCCACAATCCGGCCGCGAACAGGTGATCGCCACGCTTGTTGATGTTCATCGGAGGGTTCCCTCGTTGTCTTTTGTCGGTCTCTCAGGCTCGCCCGCGGACCGGGCGGTCCGGGGCTTCGCTACTGTATGAGAAATTCGACGGACGCGGAAGACGGCAAGATCGACGTCGTGCCGCTTCATGGGCTCGGCATCGGTTACGTCGACGCACACCGGCTCGCTTCGGTTCGACTGACCAGCGGGCAGAGAGCTGTGGACACGCGACCGGCACCTGCTGGCCGCAGCCGACCGCCTGCAGCTCGCCGCTCACCCCGCCCACTGACCCGACGAGATCGGCGGCACGAACACCCGCCATGCAAAAAGGCGGAAGCGGCCCACCGGCCACTTCCGCCTTTCTGTTTCTCTGCCCCGGCGCACCGACCACCGGGTATCGCGCCGTCAATCGATCCGGCCCGTCACTCCGCCTTCCCGTCCCGCAGACGCGGAATCGCGAGCGGATTGCGTTCCTGCAGCCCTTCGGGCAGCAGGTCGTCCGGGAAGTCCTGGTAGCACACGGGCCGCAGGAAGCGCTCGATCGCCGTCGCGCCGACCGACGTGACGGCCGGGTTCGACGTCGCGGGGAACGGCCCGCCGTGCACCATCGCATCGCACACCTCGACGCCGGTCGGATAACCGTTGACGAGCAGGCGCCCGGCCTTGCGTTCGAGGATCGGCAGCAGCCGGCGCGCGAGCGGCTTGTCGCCGGCGTCCATCTGCAGCGTGGCCGTGAGTTGGCCTTCGAGCGCGTCGAGCACGCGCGCGACTTCGTCGAGATCGCAGCAGCGCACGATCAGCGACGCCGGCCCGAACACCTCGTGGCTGAACGCCGGCTCGGCCAGGAACGCCTGCGCGCCGACTTCGTACAGCGCGCCGCCCGCCTGGCATTCGGTTTGCGCGGCCTCGCCCGCGCCGATTTCGCGTACGGCCGGCAGTTCGGCCAGCTTGCCGCGGCCGTTGCGATACGCATCGGCGATGCCGCGCGTGAGCATCACGCCGGCCGGCTTCTTCGCGAGCGCCTGCGCGGCGACAGTCTCGAAGCGGTCGAGGTCGGGGCCGTCGATCGCGAGCACGAGGCCGGGGTTCGTACAGAACTGGCCGACGCCGAGCGTCAGCGAATCGACGAAACCCGTCGCGATCGCGTCGCCGCGCGCGGCGAGCGCGGCCGGGAACAGCACGACGGGGTTGATGCTGCTCATTTCCGCGTAGACGGGAATCGGCTGCGGGCGCGCATTCGCGAGCTGCACGAGCGCCATGCCGCCCTGCCGCGAACCCGTGAAGCCGACGGCCTGGACCGCCGGATGGCTGACGAGCGCCGCGCCGATCACGCGGCCGGGGCCGATCAGCAGCGAGAACACGCCGGCCGGCATCCCGCATTTCGCGACCGCGGCGCGGATCGCGCGGCCGACCAGCTCCGACGTGCCGAGGTGCGCTTCGTGCGCCTTCACGATCACCGGGCAGCCGGCCGCGAGCGCCGACGCCGTATCGCCGCCGGCCACCGAGAATGCGAGCGGGAAGTTGCTCGCCCCGAACACGACGACGGGCCCGAGCCCGACCTTCTGCAGCCGCAGGTCCGCGCGCGGCAGCGGCGTGCGCGCGGGCTGCGCGGGATCGATCGACGCGGCGAGGAAGCGCCCGTCGCGCACGACGCGCGCGAACAGCCGGAGCTGGCCGACGGTGCGGCCGCGCTCGCCCTGCAGCCGCGCGACGGGCAGGCCCGTTTCGGCGTGCGCGCGCTCGATCAGCGCGTCGCCGAGCGCGACGATCTCGTCCGCGATCGCGTCGAGAAACGCCGCGCGGGCCGCGAGCGGCTGCGCGCGGTACGCATCGAACGCGTCGCGCGCGAGTTCGCACGCGCGGTCGACATCGGCCTGCGTCGCGACGCCGAACGCCGGCGCATCGATCGGTTCGCCCTTCGTCGGGTCGAACGCGCGCAAGGTACCGGCCGAGCCGGCCACCGCTTCGGCGCCGATCAGCATCTCTCCTGTCAGTTGCATGGGGTGTGCTCCGTGGTTCGGGAATGGATTGTCCATTGTAGCTCAACAGATACGATGTCTGCCGACACCAATTCATCATTCGCGCCGACTTTCGGCCGTCCCGCGGCGCGCCTGAAATCCTTTTCCAGTCAACCTTATCACGGCATTCTCACTATCTGGCGTCACTCGTCAAAGGGAAAACCCGAGGTTTCTGCATCCGGGCATTGCCCATAAACTTCCGCCCATGTCATACGACGACGTACTACATTAACATGCCGAATCAGACCACCCCTCGCGATCTCCCGATCGACCTCGCGCGCACTGCGCGCCGGACCGCCGTGCGCTACTGGATCCTGGCGATGCTGTTCGTCGTCACGACGCTCAACTACGCGGACCGTGCGACGCTGTCGATCACCGGTACGCCGATCCGCAAGGCGTTCGGCATCGATCCGGTGACGATGGGCTACATCTTCTCGGCGTTCAGCTGGGCGTACGTGCTCGCGCAACTGCCGAGCGGCTGGCTGCTCGACCGCTTCGGCGCACGGCGCGTGTACGCGGCGAGCATCTTCCTGTGGTCGGCGTTCACGCTGCTGCAGAGCACGATCGGCCTCGGCGGCAGCGCCGCGTTCGCGGTCGCCGCGCTGTTCGCGATGCGCTTCGCGGTCGGCATCGCCGAAGCGCCCGCGTTTCCCGCCAATGCGAAGGTCGTCGCGAGCTGGTTCCCGACCGCCGAGCGCGGCACGGCGTCGGCGATCTTCAACGCCGCGCAATATTTCGCGGCCGTGGTGTTCTCGCCGCTGATGGCGTGGCTCACGCATGCGTACGGCTGGCACCACGTGTACCTGTGGCTCGGCCTCGCGGGCATCGCGCTCGCGTTCCTGTGGCTGCGCGTGATGAAGGATCCCGCCGACCATCCGGCCGTGAACCGTGCGGAACTCGATCACATCGAGCAGGGCGGCGGCCTCGTGCGGTCGAAGTCGCGCGGCACCGGTCCAGCGTCCGAAGGCAGCCGCGTCGCCGGCTGGTACTACGTGCGCCAGCTTCTGTCGAACCGCATGCTGATCGGCGTCTATCTCGGTCAATACTGCGTGAACGTGCTCACGTACTTCTTCCTCACGTGGTTCCCGATCTACCTCGTGCAGGCGCGCGGCATGTCGCTGCTGAAAGCCGGCTTCATGACGTCGCTGCCCGCGATCTGCGGGTTCCTCGGCGGCGTGCTCGGCGGGATGCTGTCGGACGCGCTGATCCGCCGCGGCGTGTCGCTGACGCTCGCGCGCAAGATCCCGATCGTCGGCGGGATGTTGCTGTCGATGGTCATCATCGGCTGCAATTACGTCGACAGCGAAGCGCTCGTGATCGTGCTGATGGCCGTGTCGTTCTTCGGCAAGGGGATCGGCTCGCTCGGCTGGGCCGTGGTCGCGGATACCGCGCCGAAGGAAGCGATCGGCCTGTCGGGCAGCCTGTTCAACATGTTCGGCAACACGGCCGGCATCGTCGCGCCGATCGCGATCGGCTACCTGGTCGGCGCGAGCGGTTCGTTCAACGGCGCGCTCGTGTTCGTCGGGCTGAACGCGCTCGTCACCGTGTTCAGCTATCTCGTGATCGTGAAGGACATCAGGCGCGTCGAGCTGCGTCATCGCGACGCTTGAGCTTTGGCGGAAAACTTCGGCGGAAAAGGATGGAAGACGACGGCGGCCGCGTAAAAGCGGCCGCCGTTCTTGCATCAGGTCGCGGAATGCACGACACGCAGCATGTCGTGCACGCCGGATGTCATCAGCGCGAGGAACGCGAGCAGGCCGACATAGCACAGCGCATACGTCGTCTTCGTCTCGATCGACGTCGCGTAGTACACGCGGTTCTCCGGCGCGTCGGGATCGTAGCGCCACGCGCGCTTCAGCTGCGGCAGCGCGAGGATCGCCATCACGATCAGCAGCGGGCTCGGGCGATATGCGAACAGCGCGATCAGCACCGGCACGCCCGCGAACCAGATGCGCGGCGACAGCACCGCGGTGATCCGGCCGCCGTCGAACGGCGACAGCGGAATCATGTTGAACAGGTTCAGGAAGAAGCCCGTGTACGACAGCGCGAGCAGCAGGTTGCTGTCATAGTGGCGCGCAGCCGCGTAGCAGGCCAGCGCACCGAGCGTGCCGACGAACGGCCCGGCGAGCCCGACGTACGCTTCGGTTTCCGCGTCGTGCGGCATCTCCTTCAGCTGGATCCATGCGCCGACGAACGGGATGAACGTCGGCAACCCGACGTCGAGCCCGCGCCGCTGCGCGGCCAGGTAGTGGCCGGCCTCGTGCACCAGCAGCAGCGCGACGAAACCGGCCGCGAACCGCCAGCCGTAGAACAGCGCGTAGACCGCGATCGACGCCAGCATGGTGCCCGCCGAAACGAGCACCTTGCCGAGCTTGAGGCCGCCGAAGATCAGCAGCAACAGCTTCGTCATTCCTTGCGCTCCGCACCGGACAAGTCGGACGCATCGGCGACGGCCGGCACCGCGGCCGCCTTCGGCTTGCGCCCGAAGAAGCGCTTCAGCGCCGCGCCGCCGGCCAGCAGCGCAACCGCGCCGATCTTGAAGAACTTCACCGCGAACGCGCCGATCAGCGCGAGCAGGCCGAGCTTCTTCGCGCCGACGCCGACGATCAGCGCCGCGAGGCCATACTCGGCGACATGGTCGGTCGACTTGTTGAAATCGGCATAGCGCTTGCCGTCGTTGAAGCTGATGTTCGACAGCAGGCCGTCGGCCGACGCCTTGTACTTCGGCAGATCGGCCAGCGTCGACGCCATCGTCAGCGACAGGTAGCCGTCGCGGCCGAGCACGAGCGTCCGGTAGTTCACGCCGTCGTTCGCGGCGTTCGGAGCCGCACCCTTGTCGCGGATGATCGCGGACCACACGAGCCGGTGCGTGGCCGCGTCGTACGCGGGCGCTTTTGCCCAGCCGACCACCTCGGTTTCGGGCAGGCCGCGTTCCTTGCGTGCCGGGTTGTTCTCCTCCGTGCCGGCCTGCAGGTTCTTCAGCAGTTCGTCGGGCTTCCAGTCCTTCGCGTCGTCGTCGCGGATGTAACCGCTCGGCTCGAACGACACGACCGAAATCCAGTCGGCGTCGGGATCGTCGGGCAGCACGAGGCCGACCAGCTTCGATTCGTCGACCGAGTTGCCCATCGAACGCAGGTAGCGGCCGGCTTCGGCGGCCGGCACGAACGACTCGCCGGCCTTCAGCTTCAGCACGGCTTCGTGCTTCACGTCGATGTCGGTCGGCCCTTTGACGACGGCCTCGTTGGCGGCCGCGGCGGCGGCCCTCATTTCCACCTGCGCAGCTTCGGTCTGCGCGTGGCCGCTGGTCGCGGCGAGTGCGAGCGTCGCCACGCAGACGAGCCGGACGGCAAGCTTTTTCATTTTCATTGTTGGATTCCCCTGGAATGCCTTGTTGTAAACGTGCGCGGAACCGGCCCATGCATTGTCGTCGCGGGTCCGGAATCGCCTCTCAGGCGGCACGGAAGCTATGGTAACGCAGCGTCGGGGTGCGCCCGGGGAACGGCGCGATGCTTACGTCGCAGGTAATGCCCAACGCGCGCGGGATTGCCTATCATCTGCTGCATGAACCCGACCGCCGCCCTCCATTCGCCCTCCCCGTCCGCCGGCCGCGCGTCCGGCATCGGCCCGCTGCTGCGCACGTGGCGCCAGCGCCGGCGCCTGAGCCAGATGGCGCTCGCGCTCGACGCGGAAGTCTCGGCGCGCCACCTGAGCTTCGTCGAATCGGGCCGCGCGCAGCCGAGCCGCGAGATGGTGCTGCATCTCGCGGAGCGGCTCGACGTGCCGTTGCGCGAACGCAATGCGCTGCTGGTTGCGGCCGGCTTTGCGCCGCTCTTTCGAGAACGGCCGTTCTCGGATCCGCAGCTGGATGCCGCACGCCATGCGGTCGAAGCCGTGCTGCGCGGCCATGAGCCGTACCCGGCGCTCGCGGTCGACCGCCACTGGACGCTGCTCGCCGCGAACCGGATGCTCGGCGCGCTGGTCGCGCAGGCCGATCCGTCGCTGCTGCAGCCGCCCGTCAACGTGCTGCGGCTGAGCCTGCATCCGGCCGGCCTCGCGTCGCAGATCGTCAACTGGCATGAATGGCGCGCGCACATCCTGCATCGGCTGCAGCGGCAGATCGATGCAAGCGGCGACCGCACGCTGCATGCGCTGCGCGACGAGCTCGCCGCGTATCCGGCGCCTGCCGGCCAGCCCGACGACGCGCAGGCGCGCACCGACTTCGCGGATATCGCCGTGCCGCTGCGGCTGCGCACCGTGGGCGGCGAGCTGACGTTCTTCAGTACGACGACAGTGTTCGGCACGCCGGTCGACGTAACGCTGTCGGAACTCGCGATCGAAGCGCTCTTTCCGGCGAATCCGGAGACGGTGGACGCGATGCGGAAGCTGGCGGACGCGTTGGCTGCGTAGTAGCAAGCGGGCAGCGGAGATTGACGGAAGCCGCCGCCCGAACGCCGGCTTCCTCGCCAGCACTGGTATGCCGGCGGTCGGCGCAACCGTCAAGACGACGAATTTTCCCCAAAGCATAGAGATCGGGCGCCATGGCAAACCTGGGCGCTGGTGAGTCCGATCAAAATGCGTCGTCGCATCTCAATGCTGCAGATCCGGGACGCGTCCGTGTTCCGGAAAACTCAAATGTAGCGGCACCTGTGCCATTTCCCCCATGACTCACTCAGCCGAATGTCAAATTTGTTTAGTACGTCTTTTCAATTTGACTGTACTCGAAAGAGGGCTTCGGTAAAGAAATCGCGAATGCATTGCGATCGGGAAATCGTGAGAACGACAAGCAAGCCACAACACAATTTTTATATCGAGCCTAGGAAAAACATGAGCAAGATGCATCGAGGGTTGGGGAATCCGGCATTGCGCGCGCCGGCGAAATCGAAAGCAGCGCTGGCCATCGCCGTGAGCGCAGCGGTTGTCGCATTCGCGGCTTCCGCACCCGCGCGCGCCGATTATGTGCAGAACGGGACGTCGACCGAAACGTCGGCCGGCTGTGTCGGCAACATCGCCATCTCGGGAAGCGGCACGTATCCGGCCGCGGCAACGGGTTGCGACAACGTGGCGATCGGCACTGCGGCAGTCGCGAATTCGGGCTCGTCGACCGGAGCCTATAGCGAAACCGTCGCGATCGGCCGCATGGCGGCCGCGACCGGTACGCTTGCGACGGCCGTCGGCGGAAATGCCGTGGCAACCGGCGACCAGGCGACGGCGGTGGGCGCGGCCTCAAGCGCGGCCGGAACCCAGGCGACGGCAGTCGGTAACGGAGCCATCGCGAACGGCGCGACGGCATCCGCCTTCGGCCAGGGCGCGTTTGCCGTCGACCAGTCGACGGCGGTCGGGCAAAGCGCCAGCGCCACCACGACATTCTCCACGGCCGTGGGCAAGGGCAGCATTGCGGCCGGCGGTACGTCACTCGGCTTTCAGGCAAACGCCGGCGCGAACGATGCGGTAGCGCTCGGCGTCGACAGTTCGGCCTCCGCTGTCGGGAGCATCGCCATTGCGCGTGCGACGGCATCCGCGGTGAATGCGGTCGCGATCGGCGAAGGCGCGAACGCCGCCGATGCGAATTCCGTCGCGCTGGGCTCGAACGCATCTACTCGCGCTTTCACCACCGTCAACAGCGTGACGCTCAACGGCGTCAGCTACGGCGGCTTCGCAGGCACGCCGGTAGGTGTGGTCAGCGTCGGCAGCGCGGGCGCCGAGCGTCAGATCGTGAACGTCGCGGCCGGCGCGATCAGCGCGACCAGCACGGATGCAGTCAACGGCTCGCAGCTCTTCTCGATCGCAAATCAGGTTTCCACGTTGACGGCGGATCTGGCAACGCTCACGACGACCGTCGGCAAAATTTCGACGAGCGTCCCGAGCGGCACTGTGACGGACGATACAGACACCGCAATCGGCAAAAATACGCGGGTCAGCGCGCCGAACGGGACCGCGATCGGCGACGGCTCCAATGTCTCGGGCGACAACGGTACGGGCATCGGCGTCAATTCCACCGTCACGGCGGCGAACGGAACCGCCATCGGCACGAATTCGAGAGTCACCGCGCCGAACGGAACGGCGATCGGCGCAGGGTCGAATGTCTCCGGCAAGGACTCTACCGCGATCGGCACGAACAGCCGCGCAACCGCCAGCAATTCGGTTGCGTTGGGAGCGAATTCGGTCGCCGACCGGGACAACACGGTATCGATCGGCGCGCCGGGCGCCGAGCGTCAGCTCACCAACATGGCCGACGGCACGGCGCCGACGGACGGCGTCAACGTTCGTCAGTTGAACGGCGCAATCAATTCGGTTCGCGAAGAAATGTCGAAGTATCGCAAAGACGCGAATGCGGGCACGGCAAGCGCGATCGCGATGGCGAACATGCCGCAAGCCGTGCTGCCGGGTGAAAAGGTGGTCGCGCTCGGCGGCGGCACGTATGGCGGTCAAAGCGCGATGGCGATCGGTCTTTCCGTCGCGACGGCGAAATGGCTGGTCAAGGGTTCGGTGACGACGGCGGTTTCCGGCCACGGCTCGTTCGGTGCGGGTGCGGGCGTCGGCTACCGCTGGTAAGCGTGCTCGGCCCGTGAAGCGTCAAGAGACGGTTGCTTGACGCTGCAAGGCAAGCCATCGGCGCGACGCGCCGATGGCGCCACGGTCTCACGCGGCACGCCGGTTTCCCGGTCGCCGCAGCAGGCTGCGCCGCCGTATCCGGAAACGTCGCGATCTGCCCTGCCGGCTGCCCGTTCAGCGCGCCGTCGCGCACGGCTATCTGCCCATGCACGACCGTATGCACGGGCCAGCCCGTGACCGCGCATCCGTCGTAAGGCGTCCAGGGGGCGGAACGAACGATGTGCCGGCATGCGCGGAGGGCACCGACGCTTGTCGGTCGGCGTGGAGCCGCCGCGAAGCGCCCCCGCCGCGGCCCCGTCGTCACGTATCACGTATACAGCGACGCCGGCGGCAATTCTCCCGTCAGCGCGAACCGGCCGACATCGCGCAGCCGATAGTCGAGCGGATCGTGCAGCGTATGCGTGCGCGCATTCCGCCAGAAGCGGTCGAGGCCGAGCGACGCGGCCGTCGCGCGCGCGCCGCATGCGTCGAACAGCGCTTCGCCGTTGTCGAGCGCCGCGCGCTGCGCGACGATCTTCGCGTCCGATACCGCGAGCGCCACCTCCGCTCGCTCGTCCGACGTCAGCGCATTGTGCCGCGCCCACGCGTGCTGCAGCGCGCCGGCCGCGCGATCGGCCAGCGCCGCTGCGGCAACGGCCCGCACGCGCATGTCGCCAAAGCGCTGCAGCGTGTACGGATCGTCGCTCGCCTGCGCCGCGTCCGAGTGAATCCACGGCCGGCCATGCTTCAGCACATAATCGCGAGCCTCAGCCAGCGCGCCTTCCGCGAGCCCGACGAACAGGTTCGTCAGCACGAGCTGCGACACGAGCGTGCGCAGCGTCGCACGCGGCGTCGGCGGCGCCTCGGAACGGTGCAGCACCTCGTCCGGGGCGAGCGTCACGCCGTCGAAGCGCACACTGCCGCTGTCGGTCTGGCGCTGGCCGATCGGGTCCCAGTCGTCGTTGACCGTGATCCCCGGGCGATCGGTCGGCACCACGCCGAACACGGTGCGGCCGGTTTCCGGATCGTGCGCGGACACGGTCATCCGCTGCGAGCCGCGCGTGCCCGAACAGAAGCCCTTCACGCCGTCGAGCCGGTAGCCGCCGTCCGGCGTCGCGGTGGCAACGAGGCGCGTGTCGAGCGGATTGACCGCATTGCCCCACCACCAGCGCTGCTCGACCGTGCCGCGCAGATAGCGTTCGCGCTGCGCGGCGCTGCCCCACACATCGACGCTCACCACCTGCAGGCACTGGAACCCAACGAGATGCGCAAGCGCGCTGTCGACGCGCGCGATCTGCCGGATCGCGTCGTAGATCGCGGGCCACGCGGCTTCCTGCCCGCCGAACGCGCGCGGCACCGCAAGCGTCAGCAGGCCCGCATCGGCGAGCCACTGCTTCTCCTGCGTCGCGTGACCGCCCGCGCGATCGCGTGCGGCGGCGGTTGCGCGCAGTGCGTCGATCGCGCGCGTCAATGCGCTCCGGTCGAACGCCGGCGCATCGTCGGTATTCGGCGCAAACGTCGCCAGGCCGCGTGGATCGTTCATGCGACGGCTTCCTGCCGAGCAGCTTCCTGCACAACGGCTTCGCCCGACAGCGGCACGAGCGCGCCGAGCGCGCCGAGCCGGCGGCCGGTCAGCCGCGACAGGATCTCGCGCCGCCAGTCGTCGTAGATCGCGCGATATTCGGCGATATCCGCACCGAACACATGCGCGGTATGCGCGTACTCGTCGTGCAGATAACCGTCGAGCCGCGCCTGCGTTTCCTCGTCGGCCGCGATCACGCGATCGATCAGCGCGTCGCGTTCCGCCGCCGGCAGCGCGGCGAGCTTGTCGAACCACCACTGGACGATCTGCACGCGATGCCATTCCTCGTCCGGCCGGATCCGGTTCTCGCCGTGCTCGCGCATCGCGCCGTCGCCGATGCGGCCGGTCTTGCGCTGGATCCACAGCTTCGCGAGGATGTGCAGCTCGTAATGCCATTCGAACGCGAGAAAACCCGCGACGTCGCGCACCGCGATATCGCCGATGCGCGCCCAGTGTGCAGCGACGAGCCGGTCGATTTCCGGCAGCGGATCGCGCCCCGTGAGTTCGGTCACGCGCTCGCGGCCGATCACCGCATGCGCGCCGTCGTCGCCGAGCTGGCGCGACAGGATCAGCTGGAAATGCGGATCGTCGCGGAACAGCGTGTCGATCGCCTTCGCGACGACCTGCACGATGAACAGGTCGTGCGACGCCATCTTCGTGTAGTAGTCGGCGACGGCAGCCAGCTCGTCCGCGTTGGCCGGCTCGCGCGGCGGCGTGGCGAGCTTGGTCGGGAAGCCGGGACGATGGCGTCGCGCCACGTCGATAAACAGCGCTTCCTCGAATTGTCCGTTCCATTCGCGCGGCGCGCCGATGGGCAAGGTCATAGGGTTCGTTCTCTCAGGATCATGAATGAAACGAGCGGATGCTTGTGGCACCGCTCAGGTACGCCGGGTCACGCGTCGGACCAGGCGGTCGCCCGTGATCTGCACGGCCGAGACGAGCGCGATCAGGATCACGATCACGGTCGCCATGACGGTGGTGTCGAAACGCTGGTAGCCGTAGCGGATCGCGAGATCGCCGAGCCCGCCCGCGCCGACGGCGCCCGCCATCGCGGTCGAGCCGATCAGCGCGACGACGGTGATCGTGAAGCCGCCGAGCATGCCGGGCAGCGCCTCCGGCAGCAGCACGTGCCACACGATATGGCGGCGCTTCGCGCCCATCGCGAGCGCGGCCTCGATCAGCCCGCGATCGACTTCGCGCAGGCTCACTTCGGCGATCCGCGCGAAGAACGGGATCGCGGCGATCGACAGCGGCACGACGGCCGCCCATACGCCGATCGTCGTGCCGATCAGCACGCGCGTGAACGGCAGCAGCGCGACGAGCAGGATGATGAACGGCGTCGAGCGGAACACGTTGACGAGCGCGCCGAGCACCGCGTTCACGCCGCGCCGCGCGTAGATGCCGCCGGGTGCGGTCGTCACGAGGATCACCGCGAGTGGGATGCCGATCAGCGCCGCGATCGCGGCCGACGCGGCGACCATCGACAACGTGTCGCGGATCGCGTCGAGCAGTTCGGGCCACCAGAGCTCAAACATAGCCGAGCACCTCCGCGTGATTCGCATGGCGGCGCGCGCGTTCGAGCAGCGCGGCAACCGCGCCGCCGCGTGCCGACGACTGGCCGGCGTCATCCGCGCGCGGCGCGGCCGCGATCACGAGCCGCCCCTGTGCATGCCCCTGGATGCGCTCGATCCCGCCGTGCAGGAAACGCACGGAACCGCCGAGCGCCGCCGCGAGCGCGCCGACGTCCGGCTCGCCGCCGCTCTCGCCCGTATAACGAACGTCGAGCACGACCTGCGCGCCGGCGGGCAATGCCGCCTGCTCGGGCAGCGGCTGCACGCGCGCAGCCAGCTCGGCCGGCAGGTCGTGCACCAGCGTGCTGAGCAGCGCGCGCGTCGCGCCGTGGCGCGGATCGCCGAACACGCGCCACACGGGGCCCGTTTCGACGACTTCGCCCTGTTCGATCACCGCGATCGTGTCGCACACCGCACGGATCACCTCCATCTCGTGCGTGATCAGCACGATCGTCAACCCGAGGCGGCGGTTGATGTCGGCGAGCAGCGCGAGGATCGACTGCGTCGTCTCGGGATCGAGCGCCGACGTCGCCTCGTCGCACAGCAGCACCTCGGGATCGTGCACGAGCGCGCGGGCAATGCCGACGCGCTGCTTCTGCCCGCCCGACAGGCTCGCCGGATACGCGTCGCGCTTCGCGGTCAGCCCGACGAGTTCGAGCAGCGCGTCGGCCTTGCGCGTACGCTCGGCCTTCGGCACACCGGCGATCTTCAGCGGCAGCACGACGTTCTCGAATACCGTCTTCGCGGACAGCAGGTTGAAATGCTGGAACACCATGCCGGTGCGGCGGCGCAATGCGACGAGCCCGTCTTCGTCGAGCGCGCCGACGTCGACGCCCTGCACGCGCACGCGGCCCGAGCTCGGTCGTTCGAGGCCGTTCAGGAGCCGCAGCAGCGTCGACTTCCCGGCGCCGCTGCGGCCGATGATCCCGAACACCTCGCCGCGCCGCACGTCGAGCGTCACATCGCGCAGCGCGGCGGCATGGCCGCGCGGCGTCGCGAACACCTTGCCGACCTGCTCCAGCGACACGGCAACGCCATCGGCCGGCGCAGCCGTTGTCTCATGCACCCTTGCAGCGGCGCCGGCGCGCGCGGCCGATGCGTCGATGAAACCCAGCGTATCGAACAATTGCGTCATCGCTTCGCTCCGTCACGTTCAGGCATGCGCGGGATGCGCGGGTTCGCGCGCGGCGGCCGGCCGATGCTGCGCGCCGGTGTGCCACGCAGGCAGGCGCGCGCCCGCGCCGAACAGTTTCTCGCGCAGCGTCGGCGCGGGATCGTAGTCTTCCTTGTAGACGCCGCGGTTCTGCAGCTCGGGCACGACCCAGTCGACGAAATCCTCGAACGACTCGGGCATCACGGTGCGCGTCAGGTTGAAGCCGTCGATGCCGGTCTCGTCGATCCACGACTGCAGTTCGTCCGCGACCTGCGACGGCGAACCGACGATCGGCGCATAACGTCCGCCGAGCGACATCTGTTCGAGCATCCGGCGCACGGTCCACGTGCCGGTCGTGCTCTTGCGCGAGATCGCGTCGACGGCCGACTGGATCGAATCGGTCTTCACGTACGAGATCGGTTCGTCGAGACCGTACTTCGCGAAGTCGATGCCGGTCGAGCTCGCGAAATGCGCGAGGCCGGCTTCGGGGCTCGCGTAGCGCCGGTATTCGTCGAATTTCTCGCGCGCGAGCCGCTCGGTCTCGGCCGTCACGACGCTCACGCCCGCGAAGATCCGGATCGACGCCGGATCGCGGCCCTGCCGCGCGGCGGCCGCGCGGATGTCGAGCGCCGCCGCTCGCGCGGCGGCCTTGCTCTGCCCGTTCACGAACACGCATTCCGCGTGCCGGCCCGCGAACTCGACGCCGCGCGCGGACGAACCGGCCTGATACAGCACCGGCGTGCGCTGCAGCGACGGCTCGCTCAGGTGGATCGCGTCGACCGAATAGAACGGCCCGTCGTGCTTCACGCGCCGCACCTTGCCCGGCTGCGCGAACACGCGTGCCTGTGCATCGCGGATCACCGCGTCGTCGTCCCAGCTCTGTTCCCACAGCTTGTAGACGACGTCCATGTAGTCGTCCGCGCGCTCGTAGCGGTCGTCGTGGCCGATCTGCTGCGCGAGGCCCATCCCGCGCGCGGCGCTGTCGAGATAGCCGGTGACGATGTTCCAGCCGACGCGCCCCTTCGTCAGGTGATCGAGCGTCGACATGCGGCGCGCGAACAGGTACGGCGGCTCGTAGGTCAGGTTCGCGGTCACGCCGAAGCCGAGATGCCGCGTGACCTGCGCCATCGCAGGCACGAGCAGCAGCGGATCGTTGACGGGCACCTGCACCGATTCGCGCAGCGCTGCGTCGGGGCCGCCGCCGAACACGTCGTACACGCCGACGATGTCCGCGAGAAAGATCCCGTCGAACTTGCCGCGTTCGAGCGTCTTCGCGAGATCGGCCCAGTAGTCGAGATCGGTGTAGTGCGCGGAGCGGTCGCGCGGATGCGTCCACAACCCGTGATTGATGTGCCCGACGCAGTTCATGTTGAATGCGTTGAGCAGGATCTTCCGGTTCGCCGTCGTCATGTCAGCCTCCGTCACCACGCGATCGCGTACAGCGAGCCGAACGCGTTGTCGAGCGCCTTGCGCACCGCCGGCGAGTGCTGGTAGATCGCGATGAACTTGCGGATGCGCGGGTCGTTCACGCTGTCGGGCCGCACGACCCACTGGATCGCGAAGATCTTGTTCTCGGTGCCGTCGAACAGCAGCGCGCTGTTCGGGTCGGTCGTGCCGGCGAGCTTGATGAAGCTCGGATAGCCCTGCGCAAGATCGACGTCGTCGAGCGAACGCGCGAGCTGCGACGCTTCGAGCGGAATGATCTTCAGGTGCTTCGGGTTGGACACGATGTCGTGCGTCGTCGCGCGGTAATCGGCGCCCGGCTTCAGCGTGATCAGCCCCGCACGCTGCAGCAGCAACAGCCCGCGCCCGCCGTTCACCGGATCGTTCGCGATCGCGACGCGCGCGCCGTCCTTCAGCTCGGCAAAGCTTTTCACCTTCTTCGAATAGAGGCCGATCTTCATGATCGTGCCGGGCGCGATCGACACGAAGTTGTAGCCGCCCTGCTTGTTCGCGTTCTCGAGAAACGGGATGTGCTGGAAGTAGTTGACGTCGATGTCCTTGTTCGCGAGCGCCGCGTTCGGCGTATTCCAGTCGGTGAACTCGACGATCTTCACGTCGAGCCCCTGCGCCTTCGCCTCCTTCGCGGCGATCTTCAGCGCTTCGATCTGCGGGCTGGTCGAGATGCCGACCTTCAGCGGCGCGGTGTCGGCGCGCGCGCCGTTCAGCAGCCCGACGCCGAACAACCCGGCGAGCAGCGCGGCCGCGAGCAGGCGGGCCGGCCGCGCGAAGCGGCCGGAGGAAAAGCGGGCGGAAAAAACGGCATGCAGCATGGGAACCACTCTCCTGTCCAAAGACGGTATCGATGGATGAGCGACACCGCGGCGAACGCGCGGGCGTTCTCCGGACGGTCGTCGTCGCATCGGAAAAGGATCAGCCGATGATAGAGAGCGGCGGGGGGGCGGTCTACGAAGCGATTGTGCGAAGAAAATCGCGCGCGGCGATATGGCGGGCGATCGGGCGCGGCCAGGTGCCTGGCCGGCCATCCGGCCGAAATCTCGGCCTGCCCGCCGCGCGAATTCCGAAATCTCGGAACGGCCTTCGCGCCGCCCTTTCCGCAGACGATACAAATCCCTTATGAATCAATGATCTGCAAACAAGCCGACAGGCCGGCGCCTTGGCACGGAGGTTGCGTAATAGTCGGCACACGATGCCGCGAAGCTATGCAGGCATTCCAACATCAGGAGACACGTCTTGCAGACCTCTATCCATACCCCGTCCCATCCCGAGCCGATTGCCGAAGCCGGCCCCGCCACGCGTGCACGCTTCTGGCCGGAAGGCTGGTGGAAGCTGATGGAAATCCGCATCGGCATCATCCCGCTGCCGGTCTACGTGATCCTGTTCGGGCTGATCGTCGGCTTCGCGGTGACGGGCAAGGTGCCCGGCGAGATCTCGATGGCGATCGCCGTGCTCGCGTTCTTCGGCTTCACGTGCGCCGAACTCGGCAAGCGCCTGCCGCTGCTGCGCAACATCGGCGCGGCCGCGATCTTCGCGACCTTCGTGCCGTCGGCGCTCACGTACTACCACCTGCTGCCGAAGCCGGTGCTGAACCTGACCGTCGAATTCACGAAGTCGACCAACTTCCTGTACCTGTTCATCGCGTCGATCATCGTCGGCAGCATCCTGAGCATGGACCGCCGCGTGCTGATCCAGGGCTTCGCGAAGATCTTCGTCCCGCTCGCGGCCGGCTCGGTCGCCGCGGCGATCGTCGGCACGGCGGTGGGCACCGCGCTCGGCCTCGGCGCGCGCCACACGCTGCTGTACATCGTCGTGCCGATCATGGCCGGCGGCGTCGGCGAAGGCGCGATTCCGCTGTCGATCGGCTATTCGGAACTGATGCACCTGCCGCAAGGCGAGATGTTCGCGATGGTGCTGCCGCCGGTGATGCTCGGCAGCCTGACCGCGATCATCCTGTCGGGCGCGCTCGACATGCTCGGCAAGCGCCTGCCGCACCTGACCGGCAACGGCCGCCTGCAGGTCGGCGAAAGCGGCGACATGACGCCGGAAAACGAAGAAATCCGCGGCCACGTCGACGTCACGCACATCGCGGGCGCCGGCATCACGGCGATCACGCTATACCTCGTCGGCCTGATGGCGCACAAGCTGTTCGGCCTGCCCGCGCCGGTCGCGATGCTGTTCCTCGCGGTGCTCGTGAAGCTCGCGCGCGCGGTGTCGCCGCCGCTGCAGGAGGGCGCGTTCGTCGTCTACAAGTTCTTCTCGACCGCCGTCACGTATCCGCTGCTGTTCGCGATCGGCGTCGCGATGACGCCGTGGGACAAGCTGACCGCCGCGTTCACGATCGTCAACGTCGTGACCATCGTGTCGACCGTCGCGACGCTGATGGGCACCGGTTTCGTGGTCGGCCGCCTGATGAAGATGTACCCTATCGACACCGCAATCGTGAACGCGTGCCATAGTGGGCAAGGCGGCACCGGCGACGTCGCGATCCTGACCGCCGCGAACCGGATGCAGCTGATGCCGTTCGCGCAGATCGCGACGCGCATCGGCGGCGCGATCGTCGTCACGGTGACCCTGATCCTGGTCGCGCACTTCGGGTGATGCGCCGCCGCGCGCCCCGTCGCGCCGGCTGTTTCGCACGCGCCGCCGCCGGCCTTGCCGGCGCGCGGCGCGCGTCGTTCAGGACGGCCGGTTGCGGACGGCCGGTTGCGGACGGCCGGTTGCGGACGACCGGTTGCGGACGGCCGGTTGCGGACGACCGGTTGCGGGCTTCGATGAGGGCGAACGTGCAGAAAAGCTTCAAGGGAATCCCGTGGTGGGGCTGGGCGTCGGCCGCCGTGCTGTATGTCGGCGTGGCCGGTGCGGCCGTCGATTTCGCGTGGGAACGCGCGATCGACGCGCTCGAGGAAACCGGCGCGCACCGGCTCGACCTGTATGCATCGAGCCTGAAGAGCGAGCTTGGCCGCTTCGAGATCCTGCCCGGGCTGGTCGCGCGGCAGGACGGCGTACGCGCGATGCTGAAGGCCGCGCCGCACGACGCGCCCGACCTCGTGCACAAGGTGAACACGTACCTCGAAGCCGTGAACCGCGACGCGGGCAGCGGCGCCGTCGACGTGATCGACCTGCAGGGCGAAGTGATCGCCGCCAGCAACTGGAACGAGACGATCAGCTTCGTCGGCACCAACGTGTCGTACCGGCCGTACTTCAAGGACGCGCTCGCGCGCGGCAGCGGCCGCTTCTTCGGCATCGGCACCAACACGGGCGTGCCGGGCGTCTACTTCGCCAGCGCGGTGCGCGACGACGGCGTGCCGATCGGCGTGGCCGCCGTGAAGATCAGCGTCGATTCGCTCGAATCGGCATGGCGCGCGCCGGGCGTCGCAGCGATGGTCGTCGACAGCAACGGCGTGGTCGTGATCTCGACCGAACCCGCCTGGAAATTCACCGCGCTGCGCCCGATCACCGCGCAGCAGCAGCACGACATCCAGGCGTCGCGCCAATACGCTGGCCGTACCGTCGACGCGCTGCCGTACCGCCGCATCGGCGATCGCAGCACGGCCGCGTGGCTCGGCGCGTTCCCCGATCCGCGCCGCGCCGGCCGCAGCACGCGCTATCTGGTGATGTCGCGGCCCGCGCCGCAGGCCGGCGATTCGCTGATGGTGCTGCTCGACATCGCGGGCGCGCGGCGCCAGCAGCAGACGGCGTTCGTGTTCGTCACGGGCGCGTTCCTGATCGCCGCGCTGCTGGCCGGCTACGCGATCCAGCGCCGCCGGGCGATCGTCGCGCGGCTGAACGCGCAGGATGCGCTGCGCCGCGCGAACGACCGGCTCGAACTGACCGTCGCGCAGCGCACGGCCGCGCTGACGGCCGCGAACGAGCGGATGCAGCGCGAGATCGACGAGCGCGAGCGCACCGAGCAGCGGCTGCGCGATTCGCAGCAGGAAGTCGTGCACGCGGGCAAGCTCGCGGTGCTCGGGCAGATGGCCGCCGGCCTCACGCACGAGCTGAACCAGCCGCTCGTCGCGATCCGCACGCTGTGCGACAACGCGCGCACGTTCTTCGCGCGCGGCCAGCCGGCGCAGGCGGATGCCAATCTCGAACGGATCGGCAAGCTCGTCGACAGCATGGCGGTGCTCACCGGCGAGCTGAAAACCTTCGCGCGCAAGCCCGACGTCGAGCGCGTCGCGGTGTCGCTGAACGAGGCCGTTGCGCATGCGCGGCTCATCTACGATGCGCGGATTCGCGACGAAGGCGTGCGGCTCGACGTGAACATCGCGCCCGGCACGGCGGTGTCGGCCGAAT
The DNA here is from genome assembly GCF_003233675.1 of Burkholderia sp. JP2-270. Classification (NCBI taxonomy): domain Bacteria; kingdom Pseudomonadati; phylum Pseudomonadota; class Betaproteobacteria; order Burkholderiales; family Burkholderiaceae; genus Burkholderia; species Burkholderia sp. JP2-270. The sequence continues at coordinate 1,434,878 of NZ_CP029825.1, forward strand.
CGAGCCAGTTGCAGCAGGTGATCGTGAACCTGCTCGGCAACGCGCTCGACGCGGTGCACGACGCGCCCGTGCGCCGCATCGTCATCGAAGCGGCCGAAGCGGACGAAGCCGGCCGCGTGCGCTTCACGATCGCCGACAGCGGCGCCGGCATCGCGCCCGACGTGCTGCCGCACCTGTTCGAGCCGTTCGTCACGACCAAGCCGCGCGGCCAGGGCCTCGGGCTCGGCCTCGCGATCACGTCGCGCATCGTCGAGGCGTTCGGCGCGAAGATCGCCGCGACGAACCGCGACGAAGGCGGCGCGCAGTTCAGTATCGAATTCGCGGCGGCGACGCTGCAAAGGACAGAGCATGGAAGATGAGATTCGGGTGCTGGTCGTCGAGGACGATGAAAACGTCCGGATCGGCGTCGAGCAGGCCGTCGCGCTTGCCGGGTTCCCGGTCGACGCGTTCGCGTCGGCCGCCGACGCGCTCGCGCACGTCGCACCCGGCGCGCCGGTGGTGATCGTGTCGGACGTGCGGATGCCGGGCATCGACGGGCTGCAGCTGCTCGACCGCGTGACGGCTGTCGATGCGCAGATCCCGGTCGTGCTGATCAGCGGCCACGCGGACATCTCGACGGCCGTCGGCGCGATGCAGGTCGGTGCATACGACTTCATCGAGAAGCCGTTCTCGTCGGACCTGATCGCCGGCCGGGTCGCGCGCGCGGTCGAGAAGCGCCGCCTGACGCTCGAGGTGCAGGGGCTGCGCGCGGCGCTCAACAACTGGCAGGGCATCGAGGCGTACGTGCTCGGCAAGTCGCCTGCGATGGCCGACGTGCGCAAGAAGATCCTGCGCCTCGCCGATACGTCGGTGTCGGTGCTGATCACCGGAGAAACGGGCACCGGCAAGGAACTGATCGCGCGCAGCCTGCACGACTTCGGCGGCCGGCGCGATGCGCATTTCGTCGCGCTGAACTGCGGCGGCCTGCCCGAGCAGATCTTCGAGAGCGAACTGTTCGGCCACGAGGCCGGCGCGTTCACCGGTGCGATCAAGAAGCGCATCGGCAAGATCGAATGGGCGCACGGCGGCACGCTGTTCCTCGACGAGATCGAGACGATGCCGATTCCGCTGCAGATCAAGATGCTGCGCGTGCTGCAGGAGCGCGTGGTCGAGCGGCTCGGCGCGAACGAACTGATTCCGGTCGACTGCCGCGTGGTTGCCGCATCGAAGGCCGATCTCGCCGAACTCGCGGCCGACGGGCGCTTTCGTGCGGACCTGCTGTATCGCCTCAATGTTGCGCAGATCGAACTGCCGCCGCTGCGCGAGCGGCGCGAGGACGTGCCGCTGCTGTTCGAGCATTTCGTGCTCGCGGCCGCACGGCGCTTCGGGCAGCCGGCGCCGGTCGTCACGGCTGCGCAGGTGTCCGAACTGATGACGCACGCATGGCCCGGCAACGTGCGCGAGCTTCAGAACGTGGCCGACCGCTTCGTGCTCGGGCTGACCGGCGACAGCCTGCTGTCGTCGGCCGGCGCGCCTGCCGTCGGCGGCACGCTCGCGGAACAGCTCGCGTATTTCGAGCGGATGCTGATCGAGGACATGCTGCAGCGTCACCACGGCAACGTTGCGGATGCGAGCGTCGCGCTCGGCATGCCGAAGAAGACGCTCTATCACAAGCTGCGCAACCTGCGGATTCCCGCGCGCGGCGACGCGGCGGCCGACGGCGGCGAATGACGCGAAAGGATACGCACGGCATGGATCGCATCGACATCACCGCACGCGGCCGCATCGACGGCCACCTGATCCGCGGTGTCACTCGCGCACACAAGACGTTCCGCCCGAGCGACTGGCCCGAACGGCTCGCGGGCGTCATCACGCTGTTCGTCGGCGAGCGGCGGCCCGGCTGTCCGTGCGCGCTGTCGCGACTCGCGATGCCGGTCGTCGACGGCGGCGTCAAATGCCTGTTCGTGTCGGACGAATTGCGCGACGTATGCACCGACGCGTTCGACTTCGCGATGCAGTTCGCCGCCGACAACGATCTTCCCGTCGAGCTTCAGACCGCGCCGGCGTTGGTGGTGCGCTAGAAATTCCGCCGGCGTCTCCATCCAGCTTGCCCGCCGGTATTAGTTGAATGGCGATGGTTTCGGCACAGCCCGGTAGATCGTCGAGCACGCCTTCATCTGGCTGCACCACATCGGACGACCGCACCCGGCTCGGATGTATGGCGCCCCTCTGAAGCGCTCATGAAAAACCCCGCTCGCGTTATCTGCAAAAAAAACTCCGAAGGGTCGGATCATGTTTTGACTTTTTAGAAGTTTAGAGTCGGATGTCTGATCAGGATAAATATCTCAATAAATCCCAATAATTCTGACAGGCTATCAAGCACCAAAATCAATAACCATCGGCAGATAAACTCATCCAGCACACTTCGCGCATGGAATGTCTTTTGAATTTAATTTTCTTACAAAAGCTTGACATTCACATTTCATTTGGTGCACTCTCACATGGCGGGCAACCTCTCAATGAAAAACGAGGATGTGCGCACCACGTTGCATAAATTTCGTTTCGTTAAAAAGGAGCATCAATATGACAATTTCCTTGAAAAACATAACGAGAAGTAAAGAGTTGACCGCTGCTGAAATCGAGCCGGTCGTAGCCAACGTCAAATACGCCCAGCGTAATGACGTCGAAATCGAGCCAGTCGTGGCCAACGTCAAATACGCCCAGCGTAACGACGTCGAAATCGAGCCGGTCGTGGCCAACGTCAAATACGCTCAACGTAACGACGAGGAAGTCTCGGCTGTCGCAGAAGCTGCATGAAACCCGCAGTAATACGCATACACCGCTGAATCCGCTCCGTGGGCAAGGGCTTTGGCCTCTTGCTCACCTGCCCATGTTTCGCCGAATGGAGAGTCGAATATGGTCGCGTTGTTGTCGCCGAAATTTGTGAATGAATTATGGGGGAAGCAAGCGGCGGAGCTCACCATATCGCAGATCCCATTCAACGATAAAGATGTGCTGGATGCACTCAAGGAATATTCTACTTGCACGAACGACATTCGATCTCGCAACGCTCATTCTGAAGCCATAACCGCCTTCAATGGAAAGCGCACTCCAGAGCCGCGCCCTGACTTTCTCGTGCTTCCGACCGACACTACGTTTGACGGTTATGTATCGAGAATCGCGCGTCTTGCCGGCGACGACGAATGGACGGTCATGTACTATGGACTTCACGCGGCAAGCCCTGTCATTTGGGACGTCGCAAAGTCCTTCTCAGACCAGCTTGCCTCATCGATAGGCTATCGTCCAGGTGGCCGCGTCGATATTGATTGCTTTATTGGACGATATTCATCCACTTATATCGGAATTCATGCCGATCACGCGCATAATTTCGGATTCACCCTGCGCGACGGGAAAACGATGTTCACCTGGCCTGGAAGCAGGTCGGATCTCGCTGGAATACGATTTCCCGATTACGAACCATTCAAGCCCGAGAGCACTCCGCTCGAGAACAAAACGAATCGAGTAACCTATTTCCCCGAGAACTGGTTGCACGTTGCCGAAACACGATCCGACGTATCGGCAAACGTGAATATCGCTTTTTGGGAAACCGGCAGCGATACGCAGCAAAACGCAAACTACGTGAAGGGCCAGCTTCCGGTGCCCACTCGTACACGCCATGACGTGCGCTCCTCCGGCATCGTAAGCCTCAATCCCGATGACGAGCTGCTGCTTTCGTCCTTGCAGGCCTTGCTCGCCGGTGCATCTCTGAAAAGACGAATGATGATTTCCCAACTCATCTCGGATACCAGTAGCCGCTTGAATGCCGGTCGTCCGATCGTCGAAGTCGATGAACTGGACGACGTCATCTCCCTCAACGCCATCAGCACGCTGCAGTGGATGCCGGTATTGCAGGATGGCGAGATCCTGGTCGCGGCCAATGGCCACTGCAGCAGCTTCCGATACAGTCGCGTAATGCACGACTTTCTGAATCGCTTGTCCACCGGTCAACACGTGAACATTGCGGATATGTCACGCAAGCAAGACCCATCGCTGAATGATGACCTCCTGAGAGTCACCGCTTCGCTGGCGCAATGGGGTGCGCTTTGATGGGGCTCAGAGGTCGATGGGCACTCGTTTTTATCTGTATCTGCCTGTCGTTTGGCAGCTTCGCTGATGAAGCGGCTCAAGTGACCTTTGCCCTGAGACTGGCCGATCACACTTCCTCCGTATCGATGTTGCTCGCCGCGGGTCTCATCGGAGGCATTCTTTCCGGTCCGATCGCTCCGGTGATCCTCGAGCGAAGCGGGCCTCGCCAAACGATTCCTGCGATATTCGTCCTTCAGTCGCTTCTGATCGCGATCGCGTCCCTGGCCAATCAGTTCTGGGGCTACGTCGCCGTGTCAATGGCGCTCGGATCCACCGGGTCCCTGCTGTGGGCGGCAATCATGGTCGCCATTCCGACCTACGCAAGAGACGAACGATACATCGATCGCATCAACCGGATTACGCAATCGATGCGAAACATGGGTTACGTCGGTGGCCCGGCTCTCGGCGGATTGCTATACGGCATGGCCGAGCGTTCGCGGGGCTTGCTGCTGCTGGCGTTGTTGGTATTGGTCGCTGCGCCCGTCACCGCGCTCTGTTTCAATGCGCTGGATTCCTTCGTTCAAAAATCCGGCCAGTTGCCCAAGCAAGACAAGCAAAAGGGCCGGCTGGACCTGCCGGGCCTCTTTCGCACCGCCGGCGTGACCCGCGCGGTCGCCCCGTTGTGGGTGACTGTCGTGCTGACCTCCACGCTCAACGTTCTGTTGATATTTCGCATTCGCACCGATCTGCAGTTCAGTGCCGAAATATACGGATTGGTTGTCAGCGCGTTGAGTGTGGGGCTCATCGTCGGTCCCGTTGCTTGTTCCGGAGTGCTGGCGAGGTTCGGCGATGCAGCTGGCGCGTCCATTGCCGCTGGCGTCATCGGCTTCGGCATCTTGTGGCTCGCCTTGAGCGACACCGCGTGGATCATCATGTGCGCGACGTTTGTGATCGGCTTGGCCAATGGCATCCAAAACGCGCTCACGTCGAGTTTCATGATGAAGGCGATCCCTCCAAAGCAGCGGGTCAACCTGATGCCGGCCTATATATTTTGCATCCAGACTTCGGTATTTCTCGGTTTCATGAGCGCCGGCATGATCAGTACCGCGCATGTGAGCATGGCCCTCGTAGCAGTTGGAGTCGCAACGGCAATCACCGGCGCATGCGGCTTCGCGTTGAATGTCAGAAACCGACCCGGCATGATGACAAAAGGAGCTTGATGATGGATGCCATAGGACGCTTCGGATCAAAGCCAAGCGATACGAAATCGATCAACCTGCAAGCCCCGTTGGATCGCATCGTGTCATCGGGCGTGGCGGATCTCCGAGTCAGCCATTACTACTTCGACGAACCACTGTTCGACGAGTATGAATCGACAACAGTCCGCGCGACATGGGATTTCGCCGCCGCAGAATCCCTCGTCCGGGATGGGTACAGCATTCTCGATCTGGGCTGTGGCGACGGCAGACTGCTCCTGCACCTCGCCGAAAAATTCTCACTGCAGGAGAGTTTTGGCATCGACATCTCCCCCATCGCCATCGATCGATTCGAAGCGTCCATCAATCGCGGCCACATTCACGCGCTTCGGGGGGACATATTCGACCTTCCGACATCGATCACGCAACGCCGATTCGACGTCGTCACCTTCGGCGATGCAACCGTCAATTTCATTCTGGACGACAACAAGCTCGAAGCGTTGCTCTGTAGCGCGAAGGCGCAGCTGCGCGACTCCGAGTCGCGGATCATGGTCGCCGTCTTCGGCGACGGTACACCCGAGCGTCTTGCGTTCATGGACAAGCGCTGCACGGTTGTGCCATTTCGGCGCAGCAACGGCGAAGCCGCGCTCATCTGGTGGGCCTACAAATACGACAGTGACAAGCTGATCATGCATCGATCGGTCTTCGCGCAATCAGGACGGAACGAAAGCGGAGATATCGAAGGCGTGGTATGCGATCTTCGAGACCGGATGTGGACCCCCTCGACACTCGCTCCCATTGTGAAGGCAAGCGGCCTCACGATCGAGAAAGTCGTCGCATCCGAAGTGCAGGACGGCGCCGCCGTGGGCATGGCGACGGCAATTGTCATATTGAAATCGGCCTGAACCACCATGAGAACAGATCCGATTCGACCGAACTTCTATCGAGGCACGGGGGGATATGCGTGGCAGCTCGCCGAATATCTCCAGGGCGGCCACGCCCACGCCGACAGCAACTACACCCTCGGCAAATCAATGCCGCCGGAGTTACGGAACCCGCTTGCAACCTATCCGGAGTCCCTGCCGCCGGACTCGTCGGTCAGGTGGGCCAGGTCGGTGCGCATTACTCGCAGTGCGCCTCGACTTGTCGGCGCGCGAGGAATTCGATCGTCGCTTGTCGTGGTCGAAAGCGCGCAGGCGTTTGGAGGATTTCGCGATGAAGACGTTCAGGCGCTCGTCGAAGGAACGACGGTGAAGGCGTTGCCGCGTCTGGAGATCAATGGCGTGCCGCACAAAACCGGCACGCTGCTGATTGCGCTATATCGACACGGGTTCATCGAGACCGACCAGATATTTCCGGCATCGCCTCCGCTCCGCTATCTGATCGAGCCCACCTGTATCGTCTCCGACGCTCCGGGAATTGGACGCGTCGCCATCAACCAGCTCAACGGCCGAACCATCCGATTGAGCGAAGCGTCTCGACGTATCTTCTCACTGGACACGCTCTCGGAAGAGATAACGGAAACGCTGCCCCCCACCGTCGTGCATTTTGCGAAAGCCGGCATGTTGAGATTGATCTCCGGAGGAAACGCCCGTGCAACTGATTAGACCCGGAATGGGTACGGAGAATAGCGCTGCATTGATCTCCGCGCTCATCCGCATGGCCCGCCCCGTTACAGTCGTCGAGATCGGCGCCGGCGACAGCACGGTTTTCATCGCGAAGGCGCTCCAGCAGGCTCGGCAGGATTGGCTGCACGACAAGAATCTACTGGATAGCTCAGCATGGCAGGAGCGCAGCGCGCTTCTTGATCCGACAGGAATCCCCGATGTCTATCAACCCAGGCTGATCACCATCGACGACTTTACCGCGGAAGGCTCCTCGGCCGAAGAAGCGTGGGCTGTATTGAAGAATCATGATATCGACGAGCACCTCGTCACATTCGTCAAAAGCAACTTCTACGCACTCGATGAAGCCACCATCGCGTCATGGGGACCAGTCGATATCGCGTGGATCGATGCGGGCACACCCGCCGACGACGTCCGTTTCGTCGCGACACTGTGGGACCACATCGCGCCCGGCGGATACTTGTGCCTTCACGAGCCGACCATGTTGACCACCGTCAACATGGAGGGAACACAACGTGTTCGCAGAGTCAGAACGCCGATCTGGGAGGAGCTGTTTCGCAGGCAGGACAATTCATTCGAACTCGTCACGCTGCCGGAATTGCACAAATACCGCCAGAGCGGCCTGGGTATCCTCCGAAAGCGCCAACAAAGTGAACGTGTGCTCCGTTCGCAACCGCTGCAGTCCGAACTCGTCGCCTTGGGAGAGATTCCGATTCGCAGCGATTATTTGCCGATTGGCGAGGATGCATTGAAACTGCGTCTTCGCAAGGACGCCATCCTTGCCGCGATGACGTCGAGCGAAGCGCGCTCCGTTTACGCTGCGATCGTCCTCGGCAACAATCGTGTTGCCGATATCGAGGAAAAAGTGGGCCTCGATGCGAAGGTCGTCGGCAAAATCCTGACCCGATTGCTGAGCATCGGTCTCATTCAGCGCGACCAGAATGGGTTTTCGGATGTCGGTACGATATGGGGAGAGATGGTCGATCGCCAGCATCGCAACGCGGAAGATCTGAGCGATCGACAGCTGGAAACAGATATCTCCATCGAGAAGATCGCAACGGCTTTCGCGCCGGATACGCGTTACACCGAATCGGAGATATCCAAAATCTGTCAATTGTTCACAGCCGATTACGCCCGACTGAGGCGCTACCTGGTCGATCGCGGTGTCCTGCGACGTCAAGATAACGTATATCAACGGGTTCTATCGCAATAGCAAGCACTCACCCGATGGATGTCGAATCTGTCGCCGGTAGATGCGGCGTGGCCACGATCGGCCCGTACCAAAACTGGCGTTAGCCGCGGCCGCCCTGCTTGTCACGATGGTCGCCTCTTGAAGGCGCAGGCAATCGTTGCGGCTCTCTCTCGCCCTCTCCTTCCGCGGCGCGATGCGCATCCCCACAAGACGCCGCATGCTGCCTCCAGCTGCACTCTTAATCATCTGATGATTTGATGCGCTGGCGCACCTTCCCCCTGCGACAAGGGTTTTCAGCCGAACCATCAATAAAATTGATCGTGACGATGAAAATTATGCGTTTTCCTTGCAGCTTGCCGTGAGGCATAGTTGCGACGTGATGACGCACCCATTGAGTTTTCAGTCATGAACATGCGAATCGAGCCGTCGGTGCTCGCGAACCCGGACCTGCAATTTGCGACGCTTTCGTCGGGCATCAGCCTGCCGTATGTCGAGCGGGGGAGCGGCGCGCCGATGGTGTTCGTGCACGGATCGTTGTGCGACTACCGTTACTGGGAGCCGCAACTCGCGTCGCTGTCGGCCAACTACCGCTGCATCGCGCCAAGCCTGAGCCACTACTGGCCGGCCGTCGAAGCGGGCATTCAGGACGAGTTCAGCTGGCAGAACCACGTCGACGAACTCGCCGAATTCATCGACGCACTCGATCTCGGCCCCGTGCATCTCGTCGGCCACTCGCGAGGCGGCAGCGTCGCGTTCAACGTCGCCCGCCAGCATCCGCAACTCGTCGACACGCTGACGCTCGCCGATCCGGGCGGCCCGCTGCAACAGCCGGGCGTGCGCGAAGCCGCGCTGCCGGCCGCCGCGATCGCACTGCGCACGAAGGCCGTGAACCTGATCGGCGAAGGCGAAGTGGAAGCCGGCCTCGAGATGTTCGTCGATTCGGTGAGCCTGCCCGGCGCATGGAAGAAGAGCACGTCGCGCTTTCGCACGATGGCGATCGACAACGCGAGCACGCTGCCGAAGCAGCTTCAGGATCCGCTGCCCGCGTATTCGCAGCACTCGGCGTCGGACATCGCGTGCCGTACGCTGCTGATCGACGGCCAGCGCAGCCCGAAGATGTTCCGCAACAACGTCGACACGCTGTCGCAGTGGATCGGCGATGCGCAACGGCAGACCGTCGCCGGTGCGTCGCACGGAATGAACGCGGCGAGCCCCGCGGTGTTCAACCGTTACGTGCACGAGTTCGTCGCCGCGTAACGCTCGCGGGCGGCATTCGCGCCGCCCGTTGCTTACTCCCCTTTCTCATTCCAAGCGCTGCGATGCGGACTGCCTGCATCGCAGCGCTTCGTCCGCATGCGCGTTCGCGTCACATGATCGGTTCGGGCTTGCGCGTCACCGCATCCGGCAACCCGAACACGCTGTCGAACGACCAGTTGTACGCGAACGTGAAGATCGGGAAGAACACGATCAGCACCGCGTCGTACAGGAACGCCTGCACCAGCGACACGTCGAGCCACCACGCGATCAGCGGGATCAGGAACGTCACGAGCGCGACCTGAAAGCCGATCGCATGCACGACGCGCCGCGCGACGGTGCGCGTCGTTTCCGCACGCCGCCGCTCCCACGCCTCGAACCCCAGGTTGTACAGAAAATTGACGATGACGCCCGTCGTCGAGATCATCACGCCGAGCAGGCCGCTCGTCGTCGCGCTCGCGCCGCTCAGCATGCCGAGCACCGACGATGCGACGAGGATGCCGAGCACCTCGAACATCACGACGTAGACTATGCGTCTCTTCCATCCTTGCATGACCCACCACCTTCATATCGAACGAGGTGGCGAGACTACAGCGGGCACTTCGCCCGCAAAAGTCAGGTCCTTTCAATTTTTCTGACAGGAGGCAATGCATGCTGACCAGCGACCACATCGACATGCTGCTGACCGTCATCGACAAAGGATCGTTCTCGGCTGCCGCGCGCGCGCTCGGCCGCACGCCGTCGGCGGTCAGCATGGCGATCGCGAACCTCGAGGCCGAACTCGATCTCGTGCTGTTCGATCGCGGCACGCGCGAACCGACGCCAACCGCAGCGATGGCCGCGCTGCTGCCCGATGCACGCTCGATCGCCGAGCGGCTGCACGCGCTGCGCGCGCATGCGCAGCACCTGTCGGAAGGCGTCGAGGACACGCTGCGGCTCGGCCTCGCGGCGGAACTCGACGGCGCCCCCGTCGCCCGTGCACTGACGGCCGTCGCCGCGAAATATCCGGCGCTCGCGATCAGCATCGTCACGGCACCTCAGGACGCGATCGTCGACGCGCTGCATCGTGGCACCGTCGATCTGTGCGTTGCGTACGGCGGGCTCGACCTGCATCCGCAGGAACAGATCCATGCACTGTGGACCGAAACGCTCGTCGCGGTCGCCGCGCCGAGCCATCCGCTGATCGCCGAAGCCGCGCATCCTGAAGCGATCGAGCGACTGTCGGGCTTCCGGCAGATCGTGATCGCCGATCCGGAGCGGCCGCTGACCGACGTGCGGCCCGTGATCGGCAACCGCACATGGAAGGTGACCGACATGGCCACGGCGATCGCGCTCGTGACAGCCGGTCACGGCTGGGCGAACCTGCCCGCATCGATGATCGGCCGATACGTCGCGGCAGGCGAACTCGCACCGCTCGCGTTCGCGAACATCCGTAACGGGCTGCCGCTGCCTGTGTACCTGCGGCGGCCGAAGCACACGGGGCTCGGCAAGGCGGCGAGCGAACTCGTGCGCGTGCTGCGTGCTGCCGGCGAAACGACGTAACCGGTGCGGCGGCGACCGCCGCCGCACCGTCGGTCAACGCACGACCGCTTGACCGTTAGTTGCAATTGATACGCAACCACCGATGCGTCCGCCCGATATGCGGTGGTGATCGCGGAACGCACGGACGTGCAACTGGAGCAGCAGGCATAGCAGACGGCCGATAAAAGCCCAATAAAAAACCCCGATCCGCGTCATCGCGGATCGGGGTTCTTCGATCGACCACTTGCTACGGTGGTCCGTCGCGAGCCTATATCTCAACGCACGGCAACTTCCTGCTTGGCCGTCGCCGCATCGCCGACCGCCGTCGGCGCATCACCCCACCCACCGCCGAGCGCGCGAATCAGGTTCACGGTCGACACGGCCTGCGCACCGGTCAACTGGTTCGACTGCAACTGCGACTGCAGCACCGACCGCTCGCTGTCGATCACGTCGAGATACGCGACCTGGCCTTCCTGATACTGCGTGCGCGACAGCGTCGCCGCGCGGCGCGACGCATTGACGGCCGCATCCTGCGCGCGGATCTGGTCGTCGAGCAGGCGCAGGTCGGCGAGATTGTCCTCGACCTCGCGAAACGCGACGAGCACCTGCTGCCGGTAGTTCGCAACTTGTTCGTCGTACTGCGCACGCGCCTGCTGCACGCCGGCCGCACGGCGCCCGCCGTCGAACAGCGGCAGCGTCAGCGCAGTGCCGGCGAACGGCCCGAGCAGGAACGTGCGGCTCGACCACAGGAACAGGTTGCCGAGCGTCGACGCTTCATAACCGAACGCGCCCGTGATGTCGAGCTTCGGGAAGTACGCCGACTTCGCGAGGCCGATCCGCGCGTTCGCGGCCGCCATCGCGCGCTCGGCCGCCGACACGTCCGGCCGGCGTTCGAGCAGCGCGGACGGCAGGCCCGCCGGAATCTTCACACCGACCGGCACGATCGGCGTTTCCTTGAACGCGAAATCCGCAGGCGCCTTGCCGAGCAGGATCGCGAGCGCATGCTCGGAGGCCGCGCGCCGGCGCGCGACGCCGACCGCATCGGCCTGCGCGCTGGCCAGCTCGTTCTTCGCGCGCGACACGTCGAGCTCGCTGATATCGCCTTCGTTGAAGCGGCGCTGCACGAGCTTCAGCGCCTGATCGCGCAGCTCCACCGTGCGGCGGTACAGGTCCTGGTCCGAGTCGAGCTGGCGCAGTTCGAAGTAGTTCTGCGCGACGTCCGCCTGCAGCGCGAGCTGCACCGAACGGAACAGCGCTTCGCTCTGCGCCTGGTCGGCACGCGACGCCTCGACGTTGCGGCCGACGCGGCCGAACAGGTCGGCCTCGTAGGACACCGTGCCCTGCGCGCGCCACAGCGTCGCGTTGGTCGGGCCCGTGCCTTGCGGCTGCAACTGCGACGCCGACGACAGCCCTTCGCGCGTCGGCCCGAAACCGGCGCCGACCTGCGGGAACCATTGCGAGCGCGCCGAACGCGTCGCCGCGCGCGCTTCCTCGACACGCGCGGCCGCGGCCTTCAGGTTCTGGTTCGCGGCGAGCGCCTGCGTCTCGAGCGAATCGAGCACCGGGTCGCCGAACACCGTCCACCATTCGCCGCGATGCGCGCCGTCCGACGGCTCGGCCGTCTTCCACGTGCCGGCCTGTTCGCCCGCGGCGAGCGTCGGCGCTTCCTTGAACGCGGCGGGCGTCGACACATCCGGGCGCTTGTAGTCGGGGCCCACCGCGCACGCGGCGAGCAGCGTCGCGAGCAGGGTGCTCGCGGCCGCCACCTTCGCGAAGCGCATCAGGCCATTCGTGTTGTGCATGTTGTCCATCTTCTTATCCTCAAGCATCCGAAGCCGGTACGCCCTGGGCCGGCACGCCATATCCGGCCGAGTCCTTGCCGGCGACGTGGATCTTGCCGCCCGCAAGCGTACGCAGCACGACGTAGAACACCGGCGTCAGCATCAGCCCGAACAGCGTCACGCCGAGCATCCCGAAGAACACTGCGATACCCATCGCATGGCGCATCTCCGAACCCGCACCCGTCGACGTGACGAGCGGCACGACGCCCATGATGAACGCGATCGACGTCATCAGGATCGGGCGCAGCCGCAGCCGGCTCGCCTCGATCGCGGCCTCGAGCGGCGTTCGACCGTCGTGCTCGAGTTCGCGCGCGAATTCGACGATCAGGATCGCGTTCTTCGCCGACAGCCCCACCAGCACCATCAAGCCGATCTGCGTGAAGATGTTGTTGTCGCCCTGCGTGAGCCACACGCCCGTCAGCGCCGACAGAATGCTCATCGGCACGATCAGGATCACCGCGAGCGGCAGCGTCAGGCTTTCATACAACGCAGCGAGCACCAGGAACACGAGCAGCACGCTGATCGGGAACACATACATCGCCGAATCGCCCGCGAGGATCTGCTGGTACGTGAGGTCGGTCCACTCGAACCGCACGCCGCGCGGCAGCGTCTCGTGCGCGATCCGCTCGACCGCGGCCTGCGCCTGACCCGACGAGAAGCCCGGCGCCGGGCCGCCGTTGATGTCGGCCGCCGTGTAGCCGTTGTAGCGCACCACCATTTCCGGGCCGAACGTCGGCGTCACCGTGACGAGCGACGACAGCGGCACCATCTCGCCCTTGTCGTTGCGCGTCTTCAACTGCAGGATGTCGTCCGCGCGCTGACGGAACGGCGCATCGGCCTGCACGCGCACCTGGTACACGCGCCCGAAGCGGTTGAAGTCGTTCACGTACAACGAACCGAGATACACCTGCATCGTGTTGAACACGTCGGTGACCGGCACGCCGAGCTGCTTCGCCTTCACGCGGTCGAGATCGACGTTGAGCTGCGGCACGTTGATCTGGTAGCTCGTAAACAGCGGGCCAAGCTCCGGCGCCTGCTGCGCGCGCTTGATGAAGTCGTTGGTCGCATCCGCGAGCCGCGCATAACCGACCGCACCGCGATCCTCGATCTGCATCTTGAAACCGCCGAGCGTGCCGAGGCCGAGCACCGGCGGCGGCGGAAATACCGCGACGAACGAGTCCTTGATCGCGCCGTACTGCTGGTTCAGCGCGCCGGCGATCGCACCGGCCGACAGCGCCTTGCCGTGCCGTTCGGAGAACGGCTTCAGCGTGACGAACACGATGCCCGCGCTCGAGCTGTTCGTGAAGCCGTTCACCGACAGCCCCGGGAACGCCACCGCGCTCTCGACCCCCGGCTGCTTCAGCGCAATCGAGCCCATGTCGCGGATCACCTTCTCGGTGCGGTCGAGCGATGCGCCGTTCGGCAGCTGCGCAAACGCGATCAGGTACTCCTTGTCCTGCGCGGGCACGAAGCCGCCCGGCACGACCTTCGACACCAGCACGGTCGCGCCCACCAGCACGAGGTACACGCCCAGCATCAGCGTCTTGCGCGACAGCACGCCGCGCACGCCGCGGCCGTAGTTCTCCGCACCGCGATGGAACACCTTGTTGAAGCCGCGGAAGAAGCCGCCGAGCACGCGGTTCATCACGCGCGTGAGCCAGTCTTCCTTGTCGCCATGGCCCTTCAGCAGGATCGCGGACAAGGCCGGCGACAGCGTCAGCGAGTTGAACGCCGAGATCACCGTCGAGATCGCGATCGTCATCGCGAACTGCTTGTAGAACTGGCCGGTCAGGCCCGACATGAACGCGAGCGGCACGAACACGGCCACGAGCGTCAGCGCGATCGCGATGATCGGCCCGCTCACTTCCTGCATCGCCTTGTAGGTCGCCTGCCGCGCGTTCATCCCGCTCTCGATGTTGCGCTCGACGTTCTCGACGACGACGATCGCATCGTCGACCACGATCCCGATCGCGAGCACCATCCCGAACAACGACAACGCGTTGATCGAATACCCGAACGCGAGCAGCAGCGAGAACGTGCCGATGATCGACACCGGCACCGCAATCAGCGGAATCAGCGACGCGCGCCAGGTCTGCAGGAACACGATCACGACGATCACGACCAGCGCGATCGCTTCGAGCAGCGTGTGCACGACGGCCTTGATCGACGAACGCACGAACTGCGTCGGGTCATAGACGATCTTGTAGTCGACGCCCGCCGGCATGTCCTGCTTCAGCTCGGCCATCGTCTTGCGCACTTCGTCCGAGATCTGCAGCGAGTTCGCGCCCGGCGACTGGTTGATCGCCATCGCGACGGCCGGCTTGTTGTCGAGCAGCGAGCGCAGCCCGTATTCGGACGCATCGAGCTCGATCCGCGCGATGTCGCGCAGGCGCGTGACGCCGCCGTCCGGCGTCGTCTTCACGACGATGTCGCCGAACTCGTCTTCCGTCTGCAGACGGCCGCGCGCGTTCACCGACAACTGCAGCGGCGTGCCGGGCAGCGACGGCGACGCGCCGATCACGCCGGCCGCGACCTGCACGTTCTGCTCGCGGATCGCCTGCACGACGTCCTCGGCGGACAGCCCGCGCTGCGCGACCTTCTGCGGATCGAGCCACACGCGCATCGCGTAGTCGCCCGAACCCCACAGCTGCACCTGGCCGACGCCCTGGATCCGCGACAGGCGATCCTTCACGTTGATCAGCGCGTAGTTGCGCAGGTAGGTCATGTCGTAGCGGTTGTCCGGCGAGATCAGGTGCACGACCATCGTCAGCGTCGGCGAGCTCTTCACCGTGGTGATGCCGAGCCGCTGCACGTCTTCCGGCAGGCGCGGCAGCGCCTGGTTCACGCGGTTCTGCACGAGCTGCGTGGCCTTGTCAGGGTCGGTGCCGAGCTTGAACGTGACGGTGATCGTCATGTTGCCGTCGCTGTTCGCCTGCGACTGCATGTAGAGCATGTCCTCGACGCCGTTGATCTGCTCTTCAAGCGGCGACGCGACCGTCTCGGCGATCACTTTCGGGTTCGCGCCCGGGTACTGCGCCTTCACGATCACCGAAGGCGGCACGACTTCCGGATATTCCGAAATCGGCAGCAGGAACATCGCGATCACCCCGCCGAGCAGGATGATCACCGATAGGACTCCTGCAAAGATCGGCCGGTCGATAAAGAATTTTGATATGTTCATTTCTGGCTCTGTCTGGTTGAACGCGGATGCGAAGCGGCGTGCCGCTTACGAATCCGCCTTCGCCGGTGCGGCCGGCTTCGCGGTGCTCGCGAGCGGCGCGGACGGCGCATCGCCGCCCGTCATCGGGACCATGTGCGGCTTCACCTGCTCGCCGGGCCGTACGCGCTGCGTGCCGTTCACGATCACGCGGTCGCCCGCGGAAAGCCCGCTCACGATCACGCGCCGGTTGCCGTGCTGCATCCCCTGCTGCACTTCGCGGTACGACACGCGGCCTTGCTGGTCGACGACGAACACGAACTTCTTGTCCTGGTCGGTGTTGATCGCCGCGTCGTCGACGAGCAGCGCCTGGTGCGGCGCGCTGCCGCCCACCTTCACGCGTGCGTAGAGGCCCGGGACGAGCGCGCCGTCGGCGTTGTCGAAGCGCGCGCGCACGCGGATCGTGCCCGACGACGTGTCGAGCCGGTTGTCGACCGAATCGATCACGCCGCTGCGCGAGTAGCCGGTTTCGTTCGCGAGGCCGAGCTCGACCGGCACCTTGCGGCCGTCGCGCGCGCCGTTGATGTATTGCAGGTAGGTCTGCTCGTCCGCGTCGAACGACGCATAGATCGGCGACACCGACACGAGCGTCGTCAGCGGCGCGGCCGCCGCACCGGCCGACACGACGTTGCCGACCGTGATCTCCGCGCGCGACACGCGGCCCGACACCGGCGCGGTGATCCGCGTATAGCCGAGGTTGATGCGCGCCGTTTCCAGCGCGGCATCGGCCGCCTTCACGTTCGCCGCCGCCTCGCGGGCTGCGTTCTGCTTCTCGTCGTAATCGCGCTTCGCGATCGCGTTGTCGCCGATCAGCCGCTGCGCGCGCTGCCAGTCGGTCTGTGCATAGCCGTTGCGGGCCTGGGCAGCCGCGAGCTGCGCAGCCGCGCGGTCGACTTCGGCCTGGTACGGGCGCGGGTCGATCACGAACAGCACGTCGCCCTTCTTCACGAGCGCGCCGTCCTTGAAATTCACCGCGACGATCGTGCCCGACACCTGCGGGCGTACGTCGACCTTCTCGATCGCTTCGAGGCGGCCCGAATAACCTTGCCAGTCGGTCACGGTCTGCGGCACGACGGTCGCGACATCGACTTCGGGCAGCGGCGCGGCCGCTTTTTCGGGCGCGTTCGCGTTCACGCGCATTGCGCCGAACGTTCCGAGGCCGACGACGGCGAGCGTCACGATCGCCGCTGTCGCGATTCGGGAACGGGAGGTGCGTAGGATGGCCATGTGGATCTCCAATAAACGTGGATTGGTTCTGGTTATTCGGAACGGTTAGGCTGGCGCGCCTGGAAGCGGCACTGGAAGAAGCGCACGGCTTCCTCGAATGCGGCTTCGTGCGTCGCGAGCGCGGCGTGCGTGATGTCCGGATAGCGGATCACCTGCGTGAGCACGCCCGACGAGATCAGGCAGCCCGCATATTTCTCCGCTTCGACGTGCAGCACGTCGTTCTGCGCGGTGACGACGAGCGTCGGCGGCAACCCCGCGAGGCGCACCGATTCGATCGGCGCCGCATACGGATGCATGCGCTGCGCGGCCTGCGGCAGATACGCGCGATAACAGGCCGCGCATTCGCGCGCGGTGATGTCCGACGCGAGACGCTCGGCGTCGCCGATGCGCGTCATGCTCGGGTCGAGCATCGGCCCGAACAGCGCCTGCGCGGCGATCGACACTTCGCCGCGGTCGCGTGCGATGAATGCCAGACAGTTCGCGAGCTGCCCGCCCGCGTCGTGGCCCGCGACACCGATCTTCTTCGGATTGCCGCCGAACGCGCGGGCGCGCGTCGCGGCCCACACGGCCGCGCGATACGCATCCTCCGGCGCGGCCGGAAAAGGAAAGGCCGGCGCGAGCGAATAATCGACCGACACTACGAGAGCTGGTAAGCGTTCTGCTAAAAAACGCGCGGCGAAATCAGCGTCTTCGAGCGAACCGCGGACGAAACCGCCCCCGTGGAAATAAAGCACTACCGGCAACCCGGTCTTGTCCGGGCGGCGGTAGAGGCGCAGCACGATGTCCTGCGCGTAGCCGGGAATTTCCACTTCGGCGACCGTCAGCGCCGCGCCCGCCAAGGCTTGAGCGGGCAGCGCGGCTTTCAGGAATTTGCTGAATTCAGAAGCGTCCATGACGATGCAGCATCCATTTCGAGATGGAACGAATTCTGGGTCCGGCAGACATTGGGATAAATGCCTATAATCCGGCAACACAATTCAACGACCCCGAACAATCCGAGGCTGCGTTCACCCACGAGGTGGCGCAGCCTTCTTGTTCCGGCGGCAAATTAGATTGCGGAGGTTGTGATGGACCGGCTTCAGGCCATGCAGGTGTTTACTCGCGTCGTCGATACAAGCAGCTTCACCAAGGCAGCAGAAACGCTCGGCTTGCCGCGGGCGTCCGTCACGACGATCATCCAGAATCTCGAAGCGTTCCTCGGTGTGCGGCTGATGCACCGGACCACGCGCCGGCTGTCGCTGACGCCGGACGGCGCCGCGTACTACGAAAGATGCGTGCGGATCCTCGCGGACGTCGAGGAAACCGAAGCGAGCTTCCAGGCCAACAACCGGAAGCCGCACGGAAAGTTGCGTATCGACATGCCGGGTTCGATCGGGCGGCTGCTCGTGATTCCGTCGCTGTGCGAATTCCACACGCGCTATCCGGACATCGACCTGCAGCTCGGCCTGTCCGACCGCCCGGTCGACCTGCTGCAGGAAGGCGTCGACTGCGTGATCCGCGTCGGCGCGCTGCAGGATTCGTCGCTCGTCGCGCGCCGGGTCGGCCTGTTCGAAGGCGTGACGGTCGCCGCGCCCGCCTATCTCGAGCACTTCGGCGAGCCGAAGACGATCGAGGACCTGAGCCAGCACAAGGCCGTCAACTATTTCTCGAGCCGCACCGGCCGCACGATCGACTGGTCGTTCCTGATCGACGGCAAGGAAACCGAGATCAAGATGGAAAGCATCGTGTCGGTGAACGACGCGGATGCGTACGTGACCTGCGGGATCGAAGGTTTCGGGCTGATCCAGCCGCCGCTCTTCATGGTGCTGCCGCACCTGCGCGAAGGCCGGCTCAAGGAGGTTCTGCCCGGCATCAAGCCGCTGCCGATGCCGATCTCGGTCGTATATCCGCACAGCCGCCATCTGTCGCCGAAAGTGCGCGTGTTCGTCGACTGGATCGCCGAAGTGTTCGATCGCTGCCCGCTGCTGAGCGGCAAGGGCAGCCTCGACGCAACGTGCAGCAAGCGCACGTTCGAGGAAGCCGAACGCGCGCCGGCGCTCGATACGCCGGTCATCAACGAGTGGGTCGCGTAGGTCTGGCGCACCCTGGCGCCTTTTTCACTTCGCTCTCCACGCGCGCATGAATTCCGCGGCCCCCACGCCGGGTGCGCCGCGGCCGTACCGCTTCGCCCGCGCCAGTTGCGCGCGCTGCGCGCTCACGTGCCGCGCGCAAAAGCGGTCAATCATGCCGATCTGGTTTTCCGTGAACGCGATCGTCTGCTCGATGCTGCCGCGCACGTTCGCCTGAGAGCACGTGAGCAGCCGATATGCGGCGATCAGGGTGCGCGCGAGTTGCCGACGGCGCTGCACCAGTGCCTGCACGTACAGTAGTTGCGGGTCGGACAACGGCTCGACGAGTTGGACGCACGACGGATGCTGATCGAACTTGCAGGCCAGTTCCGTCGGCAAACGGGCACGCGCCCCTTTTCGTTCGAGCGGAATTTCGACCGCGCCCGCGGGGAAATCGCGGGCCTGATGCGGATAGACAACGGCCACCGCCAGTCGCGCGGCCTGCAGCGCGCAAGCCGCCTCGAATTCAGCGCCGCCGGACGACTCCAGCACGACGCGCGCAGGAGCCAATCCGGCAATTGCATCGGTCATCGACTCGATGCCGAACGTCTCGTTCCGGTAGCCGAGGATCACCCTCGGCGACGAGATGCGGACCTCGATCGTCTCGCACGTCACGCTGATGCCGACGAAGCTCCTCGAGACCGACATGACGAATCTTCAAAAATCCAATGATCAACAATCCTAATATTTGACAGGCGACATCGCATCGATCAGGAACCGGTTGCGATCGTGACCACGCAACCACGCCGGACCAGTCCGCCCGGTCCGCGGGATCGGGCTGACCCCACGCGAATTCGAGCTCGCCGTGCTGCTGTTCCGCAATCTCGGACGGATCATGCCGCGCGAAGCCTTGATACGCTCGCTCTGGGGCCGGGACATGGTCGGCGTGTCGCGCAGCCTCGACACGCACATCTATCGGCTGCGGATGAAGCTCGCGCTCCAGCCGTCGAACGGCGTGCGGCTCAGCGCGGTCTATAGCTCGGCTATCGTCTCGAAGCGATCTGACTGCCGCATGCGCGCTGCGATGCGTCGGGCCGGCCCGACGACCGATTCCCGCCCCGCACACCGCATGCTCCGCGCCGCCATTGTTCCGCCATGCGTAAAGGATCAGTGCGCCAGCGCGGAAGACCGCGCCGCGCACACGGCGCGCCCCCGCATGGCCAGCGGCCGGCAGCCCCGCGGCACAAGGCTCGCGACGATATCCTCACGGTCCGTGCGGATAACGATTGTTCCAGCCTGACGACAATTCAATTCGCGGCAGCGCCATTTATCGCGTTGCCGCCGCCCCCTAGAGTAAACCCTGTCGCGCACACACCGTTGCGCATCGAACCGATCCCTGGAGCAGGCGCCGACTCCGACGCAATGCAAGCACGGGATCCGAGTCGGCGCTGAAGCGCCGACCCATCTCGATACAGGAGTTACGTCATGAACCGCCGCACCCTTCTCTCCGCCGTCACCCTCGCACTCGCCGTGTCCGCACCGGCCTTCGCCGATTCCGGCACGCCGCACGCCGACGACTACGGCAACACGTCGCGGTACTCGCAGCACTACGGTCCGCGCACGCGCGCCGAAGTGAGCGCGGAAGTCGAGCAGGCCCGCCGCGACGGCACGCTCGCGTACCTGCGCAAGGCGAATTCGTATCCGCAAGGGCTCGAACTCGCACAAGGCCCGTATCGCTCGATGCCGGAAAGCAACCAGCTCGCCGGCGGAGGCCGGTAAACGCACAACGCCGCGCAGCGGGTCGCCCCGTGCGCGGCGTCGCGAAACACCCATCGACGACTCGCTGAGTCAGTTAGTTGCAAGAGCACATGATGAACGACCAACTTCCTTCGCCGCTCGATCACTGGGACGACACCACGCCGGTCTGGACGCCGTTCCGTTCGGCCCCGCATTCACATTGATCACCGGCCGAGTCATCGTCCGGCCGTCAGCGGCGCGGCACGCCGTCGCGCCATTCGCCCCAG
The DNA here is from genome assembly GCF_003233675.1 of Burkholderia sp. JP2-270. Lineage (NCBI taxonomy): Bacteria > Pseudomonadati > Pseudomonadota > Betaproteobacteria > Burkholderiales > Burkholderiaceae > Burkholderia > Burkholderia sp. JP2-270. The sequence continues at coordinate 1,456,088 of NZ_CP029825.1, forward strand.
TGGGTCACGATGTCCTGCACGAGCGGATTGCCCGCGCGGTACAGGTTTTCGGTCGCCGGGGCGAAGCCGCCCTGGTCCGCGTAGTTCAGCAGGTTGTCGGCGCTCGTCTGCCCCGCATACGGCCGGTCGAAATCGGACCCCGTGCGCAACACTGCGACGCGCGACAGGTCGACCCGCTTCACGCTCGCCGCGCGCTTGAGCGCTTCATACGTCGCGTTGTCTTCCTGCGCGGTCATGCAGTAAGTGCCCTTGCCGTCGGTCAGGATCTTCGTCCACTGGCGCGCGCGCTCACCGATCAGCGTGCCCGAGAACCACGTGTTGCCCGATGACGTGTCGCACTGGATCACCGTCGGCGGCCGGTTCGCCGGCGCATACGTGAACTTCGCGCGCGCGGCCTGCGCCTGCGCGCTGTCGGCGAGCACGACGTTGCGCGACAGCGCGTACGCGGCGTCGGTCAATTGCGGATTGAGCTGGAACACTTCGGTGCGGTAATCGAGCGGCGGCTTGTCGTTCGGGCTCTTCGTGTTGATGCCGAGAAAGCCGGTGTTCCAGCCGGACGGAATCTCGCGCGCATCGAGCTCCCACTGCAGGCTGAAATCGACGAGGTACTTCGACCACGCGGCGGACCCGACCGTGCCTTGCGCGGGGTCGACGCCCGCGATGCCGGAGATCAGGAAATACGTGCGGCGCAGATCGAAGCGCTGCGAGAACGTCAGCGCCATGATCGTCGCCGACGCGTTCGCATAACCCATGCCGGTCGTCACCACGCACACGTCCTGCTTGTTGCAGTGGACGGCCGGATAGTCGGGCGACAGGCCCGGCACGGCGATGTCGCGCCACGGGCCGATCCGGTCGAGCCAGGCCTGGCCCTCCGGACCGAACATCGTGATGATCATGACCTTGACCGGGCGGCCCTGTGCACCGGTCTCGGCAAATGCAGTGTTGCCCGCGTTGTTGCCCTGGTTGTCCTGCGCGATCGACGGCGCGGTCGCACAGGCCGCGAGCGAGAATGCGGCGGCGGAAAGAATGGAGCGAGTCAGCATCGGCGTTCCTTGTTTCGATGACGTTGGGTGAGAACGGCTCTCGGAGACTGCGCGAAGGAGTATAGAACGGGCCCGCGCGATGCGGAACCCGGTTACGAAACGGCTAGCCGTGTTTCGTGCGACGGTGTGCGTGTTGCGCAATGCGATGTGCTTCGTTGGATTCGCACCGTCGCCGTGCACGACAACCATCAGGAATGCTATCCGGTTGGCGGGAACGAACGCCCGCCGACGTGCCTCTGCGCATCGCCCCGTCGACGCCGCCTTCGGCCGGCTCCCGAACCGCTACGCGCGCACGAGCCCCGCAACGCCATAACCGAGCACCACGAGCGCGGCGACCACATGGCTCGCCGCGAGCCACCCCGGCGACTTCACGATGCGCCCGATCGCACTGCCGCCGAACGCGAATACGAGCTGCCCCGCGAGGCTGACCGCAAACACGCACGCGGCGCCGAGCAGCCAGTGTCGGGGCGCACCGACGGCGACCGTTGCATAGCCGTAGAACAGCAGGATCGTCAGCGGGTTCGCGAGCGTGACGAAAAACATCGACGTGAACGGGCGGCTGCCCGGCGGCGGCGCATCGCCGTCGAGCGTGCGGCGCCGGTTCCGCAGCGCCTGCCACAGCATCCATGTGCCCATCGCGAGCAACACGAGCGCACCGACGACACGGAACAGCAAAAGGTGCGACGCAAGCGTGCCCGCGAGCATCGCGCCAATCGTGAACGCGACGATCGCATAGCAACCGTCGGCCGTCGCGACACCGACTGCCGCGCGCACGCCGCTCGCGGTGCCGGCGCGCATCCCGTAGTTCGCGATCATCAGCGCGACGGGCCCGACCGACAGTGCGATCATCAGCCCGAACAGGAAATCGCTCATCGATCCTCGACGCCGTCAACGAAAGGCATCGATTCCAGCGGCAGCAAAAGTATCCGCATGACGAGCGGTGATCAAGCCACCTCGACCCGCGCCGCCCCATCCACCATCTCGCCGATCACGGCCGCGTGGTCGAAGCCGTCGGCACGGAAGCACGCGAGGACTTCGTCGACCGCTTCCGGCGCGCACGCGACGAGCAGGCCGCCCGACGTCTGCGGATCGGTCAGCAGTGCCTGCGCGACGGGCGGCAGGCCGTCGGCGAGCCGCACGTCGGTGCCGTACGCGGCCCAGTTGCGGCCCGATGCGCCGGTGAACACGCCGTCGGCGACGAACGCCTCGACGCCCGCGAGCCACGGCAGCGATGCGTAGTGCACACGCGCGGTGAGGTGCGCGCCGCGCGCCAGTTCGAGCGTATGGCCGAGCAACCCGAAGCCCGTGACGTCGGTCAGCGCGTGCACGCCCGGCAGCGCGGCAAGCTCGGCGCCCGGCCGGTTCAGCTTGGTGGTCGTCGCGACCATCTGCGCGTAGCCCGCGGCGTCGAGCTGGTTCTTCTTCAGCGCGGCCGACAGCACGCCGACGCCGAGCGGCTTGCCGAGCACCAGCACGTCGCCCGCGCGCGCGGCCGCGTTGCGCTTCACGCGCGACGGATGCACGACGCCGATCGCCGCGAGCCCGTAGATCGGTTCGACCGAATCGATCGAATGGCCGCCCGCGACCGGAATGCCGGCGTCCGCACACACCGATTCGCCGCCGCGCAGCACGGCCGCGATCGTTTCGTGCGGCAGCACGTTGATCGGCATCCCGACCAGCGCGAGCGCGAGGATCGGCTTGCCGCCCATCGCGTAGACGTCGGACAGCGCGTTGGTCGCCGCGATGCGGCCGAAGTCGAACGGATCGTCGACGATCGGCATGAAGAAGTCGGTGGTCGCGACGATCGCCTGCTCGTCGTTGAGACGGTAAACAGCCGCATCGTCGGACGTCTCGGTGCCGACCAGCAGGTCCGGGAACAGCGCGGGCGGCGTCGCGCGCTTCAGCAGTTCGGACAGCACGCCCGGTGCGATCTTGCAGCCGCAACCGCCCCCGTGCGACAGGCTCGTGAGGCGCGGAACGGCAGGCTGGGCTTGGGTGGCTTCGGTCATCGTCGGCATCCGGTGAATAACAACGCTCCATTATCGACAATTCCGCGCGAGCGCGCCCGATACCCACATAATTGTCGGCGCCCGCCTTCGTCCGCCCCTTCATTCATGGATCACCTGTTCATCGGCCTCGTGCTGTGCTCCGCGCTGCTGCATGCCATCTGGAATGCGTTCCTGCACATCAGCGAAGACCGGCTCGTCCAGCTCGGCACGATGTCGCTGCCGTATCTCGCGTTCGGCATCGCCGGCGCCGCGCTGCTGCCCGCGCCGGCGCCCGCCGCCTGGCCGTACGTCGCCGCATCGGCCGCGCTCGAGGTCGCGTACTGCTTCACGCTCGCGCGCGCATACCGCAGCGGCGAGTTCGGGCAGATCTATCCGATTGCGCGCGGGATGTCGCCGCTGCTCGTATCGGTGCTCGCGTTCGCGGTGCTGCACGAGCGGCCGACGCCGTTCGGCTTCGCCGGCATCGCGCTCGTGTCGTTCGGCATCATGTCGCTCGCGCTGCGCCGCGGCTTCAGGTTCTCCGGGGAAGGCGTGCCGTATGCGCTGCTCACGGGCGTGTTCATCGCCGCGTATTCGATCTGCGACGGGATCGGCTCGCGCGTGTCCGGCAGCGCGCTCGGCTACATCGCGTGGGTGTACCTGCTGTGGAGCGTGCCGCAGCTCGTACTCGTCTGCGCGCTGCGCGGCGGCCCGCGCGCAGTGCTCGGCTCGCGTACCGCGCTCACGCAGGGCGCGATCGCCGGCACGATCTCGCTCGCCGCGTATGCGATCGTGATCCTCGCGTACCGGCACCTGCCGGTCGCGACCGTATCGGCGCTGCGCGAAACGAGTTCGATCTTCGCGGTCGCGATCGGCTGGTTCGTGATGCGCGAGCGACCCGGCGCGCAGCGGCTCGCCGCGTGTGCGCTGGTCGTGGCGGGTGCGGCGCTGATCCGGTTGTAGGCGCGCGGGCCGACGATCTTCGTCGCGCCGACGCCCGCCCAGACGTTCTATCCGCACCGCGGAGAAGGTGGCGATCGACTCGCACTGCTCCGCGACGCGGCGACACCATCGACCATCAAGCAGCCACCGCCGCCCCGCCGAACGCCCGCTCGTCGATCGCCTCGGCAAGCGTCGAGAATGCCGGCGCGATCTCGTCCTCCGGCACGCATGCATAACCGAGCAGCAACCCCGACGCCGCGCGCCCGCGATCCGCGTAATAGCCGGACAGCGGCCGCACGACGATATTGCGTTCGAGCGCGGCCTGCGCGACCGCGCGATCGTCGACGCCTTCCGGCAATTGCGTGACGAGATGCAGCCCCGCGTCGCTGCCGAGCGCCTGCAGCGTGTCGCCGTAGCGGCGCGCGACCGCATCGAGCAGCACCTCGCGGCGTTGCCCGTACAGCGTGCGCATCTTGCGGATATGCGACACGAAATGCCCTTCCGCGATGAATTCGGCGAGCACGGCCTGCTGCAGCAACTGCCCTTCGCGATACAACTCGGCGCTCGCGGTCGCGAAGCTTTCCGCGAGCGGCTCCGGCGCGACCAGGTAGCCGACCCGCAGCCCGGGGAACAGCGTCTTGCCGAAACTGCCGACGTAGATCACCTGCCCGGCCGTATCGAGGCCCTGCAGCGACGCGAGCGGCCGGCTGCCGTAGCGGAATTCGCTGTCGTAGTCGTCCTCGATGATCCAGCAGCCGTGCTGGCGCGCGTATTCGAGCAGCATCCGCCGCCGCGCGAGGCTCATCACCATCCCGAGCGGATACTGGTGCGACGGCGTGACGAGCATCAGCTTCGGCGGTTCGGCGAGATCGGCGGCCGACGGCGCGATGCCTTCCTCGTCGACCGGAATCGGCCGCGTGGTCAGCCCCGACACGTTCAGCACGCTGCGCACGCCCCAGTAGCACGGGTCCTCGGTCCAGATCGCGTCACCCGGATCGGTCAGCAGCCGCACCGCGAGGTCGATCGACTGGTGGATGCCGGTCGTGATCACGATTTGCTCGGGCGTGCAGCGCACCGAGCGCGACGTGCGCAGGTAGTCGGCCAGCGCCTCGCGCAGCAGCGCGAGCCCGCCGCCCGGCGCATAGGTCAGCAGGTCGGGGCGCAGGCGCCGCCAGTACTTGTTGTGCAGCCGCGTCCACACGCGCGCCGGAAATCGCGACACATCGGGCACGCCCGGCATGAACGCGCCGCCCTGGCGCTTCGACACCCCTGCCCCGTCGACGAGCCGCGTGCCGCGTGCGGACAGCCGCCGCGCGGACGGCACCACGACGGCCGGGCCGGCCGCCGCGTCGGGCGGCGCACCGACGATCTCGTCCGGCGCGCTGTCGGCGACGAACGTGCCGCGGCCCGTCGCCGAGTTGACATAACCTTCGAGCGCAAGCTGTTCGTAAACCTGCGTGACCGTGTTGCGCGCGATCCCGAGCTCGGCGGCCAGGAGCCGCGACGACGGCACGCGCGTGCCGGCCGGCAGTTCGCGCGACAGGATCGCCTGTTGCAGCAGCCGGTGAAGCTGCCGGTAGATCGGCTGTTCGCCGCCGCGCACGAGGCGCTGCGCCAGCCAGTCCGACAACACGCTCGCGCGCATGATTGGCTCCTGAATATTTATTGAAATGGCTCTGATTGCCAGAGCCAAATATGATTATAGTCGCCTCCATGGGCTGTCAACGCGCCCGATTTTCTACTCACCGGAAAGAACATCAAGGAGATGACCGTGAAGAATGCCGACCTGCAGGCCCGCAAGAACGCCGCTACCCCGCGCGGCGTCGGCGTGATGTGCGATTTCTACGCAGCCCGCGCCGAGAACGCGGAACTGTGGGATGTCGAAGGCCGCCGCTTCATCGATTTCGCCGCCGGCATCGCGGTGCTGAACACGGGCCACCGCCACCCGAAGATCGTCAAGGCGATCTCCGATCAGCTGAACAGCTTCACGCACACCGCCTACCAGATCGTCCCGTACGCGTCGTACGTCGAGCTGGCCGAGAAGATCAACGCACGCGCGCCGGGCGACTTCCCGAAGAAGACCGCGTTCTTCACGACCGGCGCCGAAGCCGTCGAAAACGCGATCAAGATCGCGCGCGCAGCGACCGGCCGTCCGGGCGTCATCGCGTTTTCGGGCGGCTTCCACGGCCGCACGATGATGGGCATGGCGCTGACCGGCAAGGTCGCCCCGTACAAGCTGAACTTCGGCCCGTTCCCGGGCGACGTGTTCCACGCACCGTACCCGACCGCGCTGCACGGCGTGACGACGGCCGACTCGATCAAGGCGATCGAGATGCTGTTCAAGGCCGACATCGATCCGAAGCGCGTCGCCGCGATCATCTTCGAACCGGTCCAGGGCGAAGGCGGCTTCAACCCGGCGCCGGCCGAATTCGTGCGCGCGCTGCGCAAGATCTGTAACGAGCACGGCATCCTGCTGATCGCCGACGAAGTCCAGACCGGCTTCGCGCGTACCGGCAAGCTGTTCGCGATGCAGCACTACGACGTGCTGGCCGACCTGATCACGATGGCGAAGAGCCTCGCGGGCGGCATGCCGCTGTCGGGCGTCGTCGGCCGTGCGGACGTGATGGACGCGGCAGCGCCCGGCGGCCTCGGCGGTACGTACGCGGGCAACCCGCTGGCGGTCGCGTCGGCGCACGCAGTGCTCGAGATCATCGACGAAGAGAAGCTGTGCGAGCGCGCCACGCAACTCGGCGACGTGCTGAAGGCGAAGCTGAACGCGCTGCAGGCCGACGTGCCGCAGATCGCCGACGTGCGCGGCCCGGGCGCGATGGTCGCGGTCGAGTTCCTGAAGCCGGGCTCGGGCGAGCCGGACGCGGAATTCACGAAGCGCGTGCAGGCGCGTGCGCTCGAGCGCGGCCTGTTGCTGCTCGTGTGCGGCGTGTACTCGAACGTCGTGCGCTTCCTGTTCCCGCTGACGATCCCGCAAGCCGTGTTCGACGAAGCGCTCGTGATCCTCGAGGAAGTGCTGAAGGAAACGGTCGGCGTGCCGGCCTGAGTTCCCGCCCACTGAACGCGCCGCCGCCGTCGTCAAGACGGCGGCGGCCGTTTCGTCCTTCATCTTCAACGCAGGCTACATACACATGAGCACGGTTCAGGAAACCCTGGCACTGAAAGATCCGTCGCTGTTCCGCCAGCAGGCGTACGTCAACGGCGAATGGCAAAACGCATCGAACGGCGAGACGTTCGAAGTCCGCAACCCGGCGACGGGCGGCCTGCTCGGCACCGTGCCGGCGATGGGCACGGCCGAGACGCGTCATGCGATCGACGCCGCGAACGCCGCATGGCCGGCGTGGCGCAAGAAGACCGCGAAGGAACGCGCGGCGATCCTGCGCAAGTGGCACGACCTGATGATGGAAAACGCCGACGACCTCGCGCTGATCCTGACGACCGAGCAGGGCAAGTCGCTGGCCGAGGCGAAGGGCGAGATCGGCTACGCCGCGTCGTTCCTCGAGTGGTTCGCGGAAGAAGGCAAGCGCGTGTACGGCGACACGATCCCGACGCCGGCGAGCGACAAGCGCATCGTCGTGACGAAGGAGCCGGTCGGCGTGTGCGCGGCGATCACGCCGTGGAACTTCCCGGCGGCGATGATCACGCGCAAGGTCGGCCCGGCGCTCGCGGCAGGCTGCCCGATCGTCGTGAAGCCGGCCGAGGCAACGCCGTTCTCCGCGCTCGCGATGGCCGTGCTGGCCGAGCGCGCGGGCGTGCCGGCCGGCGTGTTCAGCGTCGTCACGGGCGACCCGAAGGCGATCGGCGGCGAACTGACGTCGAACCCGATCGTGCGCAAGCTGTCGTTCACCGGCTCGACGCCGGTCGGCCGCCTGCTGATGGCGCAATGCGCGGCGACGGTCAAGAAGGTATCGCTGGAACTCGGCGGCAACGCGCCGTTCATCGTGTTCGACGACGCCGATCTCGATGCGGCCGTGCAGGGCGCGATCGCATCGAAATACCGCAACAGCGGCCAGACCTGCGTGTGCACGAACCGCTTCTACGTGCATGAAGCCGTGTACGACCAGTTCGCGCAGAAGCTCGCGGCGGCGGTCGGCCAGTTGAAGGTCGGTCGCGGCACCGAGCCGGGCGTCACGCAAGGCCCGCTGATCAACGAAGCGGCCGTGCTGAAGGTCGAGGCGCACATCGAGGACGCACTCGCGAAAGGCGCGACCGTCGTGACGGGCGGCAAGCGCCACGCGCTCGGCCACGGCTTCTTCGAGCCGACCGTGCTGACGGGCGTCACGCCGGCGATGAAGGTCGCGAAGGAAGAGACGTTCGGGCCGCTCGCGCCGCTGTTCAAGTTCGGCAGCGACGACGAGGTGATCCGCCTCGCCAACGACACCGAGTTCGGTCTGGCCGCTTACTTCTACAGCCGCGACATCGGCCGCGTGTGGAAGGTCGCCGAAGCGCTCGAATACGGGATGGTCGGCGTGAACACGGGCCTGATCTCGAACGAAGTCGCGCCGTTCGGCGGCGTCAAGCAATCGGGCCTCGGCCGCGAAGGCTCGCACTACGGCATCGACGACTACGTCGTGATCAAGTACCTCTGCCTCGCGGTGTGACGGTTCAGGGCCTGTCGCTTCGGTGACAGGCCCTGACCGCCCGGCCGGAACCGGGCGGTCCGACGCGGGCCGGTGCCCCTCTCCGCCGCGCCCGCGTCGCCTCTCCTCCCTGCGATCAGCGGAACACGTTCACCGCATCCACGAGCCGCGTCGCCTGCTGCTTCAGGCTCTCCGACGCCGCCGTGCTTTGCTCGACGAGTGCCGCGTTCTGCTGCGTGATGTTGTCCAGGTGCACGACCGCCTGATCGACCTGCGCGACGCCCGTGCTTTGCTCGGCCGTCGACGAACTGATCTCCGCGATCAGGTCCGACACGCGCTTTACCTGCGTGACGATGTCCTCCATCGTCTTGCCCGCGCCGTCGACGATCCGCGCGCCCGACTCGACCCGCTCGACGCTCGCGCCGATCAGCGTCTTGATCTCCTTCGCCGCATTCGCGCTGCGCTGCGCGAGCGCCCGCACTTCGCCCGCGACCACCGCGAAGCCGCGCCCCTGATCACCCGCACGGGCGGCCTCGACTGCCGCATTCAGCGCGAGGATGTTGGTCTGGAACGCGATGCCGTCGATCACGCCGATGATGTCCGCGATCTTGCGCGAGCTGTCGGTGATGTCGTTCATCGTCGCGACGACCTCGCTCACCGCCTGCCCGCCGCGCTCGGCGGCCTCACTCGCCGACACCGACAACTGATTCGCCTGCAGCGCCGTCTCCGCGTTGCTCGACACGGTCGCCGTCATTTCTGCCATCGACGCGGCCGTCTGCTGCACGCTCGTCGACGCCTGTTCGGTACGCGCGCTCAGGTCGTTGTTGCCCTGCGCGATCTCGTTGCTCGCGCGCTGCACGTTGTGCACCTGTTCGCTGACGTCGTCGACGAGCCAGCGGAACATCAGCCCGAGCTGGTTGATCGTGCGCAGCGTCATCCCGATCTCGTCGACGCGGTTCATCCGCACGCCGCTGCGGCTCTCGCCGGTCGCGACGCGCAGCGCCTCGTCGCGCAACTGCATGAGCGGCCGCGCGATCTGCGCATCGAGCCACAGGCCCGCGGCAACGGCGGCGCCTGCCGTTACCGCCGCGAACGCAGCAAGCGGGCCGCCGGCCAGCCCGCAGGCCCAGCCGCCGGCCACCAGCACCGGCGCGAGTACGCACAGCGACGCATGAAGCCGCGCGCGCACCGACATCGTCTGGAACAGCGACGTGAAACCCGCAATGCCCTTGCGGACGATCAGCCCCTTGTGAAAATGCCGGTTGCCCGCGTGCCCTTCGCGGAATTCCTTGTACAGCGCCTCGGCAGCGGCGATTTCGTCGCGCGACGCTTTCGTGCGCACCGACATGTAGCCCTTCGGCTGCCCGTTGCGCATCACCGGCACCGCGTTCGCGCGCACCCAGTAATGGTCGCCGTTCTTGCGGCGGTTCTTCACGAGCGCGGTCCACGGCTCGCCGCCCTTGAGCGTCGCCCACATGTCGGCGAATGCCTCCTTCGGCATGTCCGGGTGGCGCACCACGTTGTGCGGCTGACCTTCGATCTCGTCGGGAGAAAATCCGCTGACCTGGATGAATGCCGCGTTCGCGTATGTGATATGGCTGTCGGCATCGGTTGTCGACATCAGCGTCGCATCGTCGGGGAAATCGAATTCGCGTTGCGTGACGGGCTGGTTATTACGCATGGTGTGGAGCTCCGGGTAGCGGATCTTGCGCCCGCTTGTCGATTGATTCGAGACGCCGCGCATTGCGGTCGATCCGCATGCGCGTGGGTCATGCTCCTGCGCTTTCGGCAAATTCGGCGAAAACATTATGCCGAATTCGCAAAAATATGCATTAAATGTGCATCAACTGGGTTTCACCAAATAATTTGTTTATTGATGAAATTAAACCCCAGGCCAGGCAACGGTTTGACGGGTATTCGTCTGATCATTGCCGGTACTCCCTTCGACTCGATTCAATGCATAAACGCAAAATATGAAATACAAATATTTCTCGTTTGGCGTATTTCGATTGAATCGGAAAACCTGAACGCGCATGGCGGGCGATGGCCGCAATTCATTGATCGGGCACGCACATCGCGCGCGCCCCCGACGATCACCTGAACACGTTCACCGCATCGACCAGCCGCGTCGCCTGCTGCTTCAGGCTCTCCGACGCCGCCGTGCTCTGCTCGACGAGCGCCGCGTTCTGCTGCGTGATGTTGTCCAGGTGCACGACCGCCTGATCGACCTGCGCGACGCCCGTGCTTTGCTCGGCCGTCGACGAACTGATCTCCGCGATCAGGTCCGACACGCGCTTTACCTGCGTGACGATGTCCTCCATCGTCTTGCCCGCGCCGTCGACGATCCGCGCGCCCGACTCGACCCGCTCGACGCTCGCGCCGATCAGCGTCTTGATCTCCTTGGCCGCGTTCGCGCTGCGCTGCGCGAGCGCCCGCACTTCGCCCGCGACCACTGCGAAGCCGCGCCCCTGTTCGCCCGCACGCGCGGCTTCAACCGCCGCATTCAGCGCGAGGATGTTGGTCTGGAACGCGATGCCGTCGATCACGCCGATGATGTCCGCGATCTTGCGCGAGCTGTCGGTGATGTCGTTCATCGTCGTGACGACTTCGCTCACCGCCTGCCCGCCGCGCCCGGCAGCATCGCTCGCCGACACCGCGAGCCGGTTGGCCTGCAGTGCGGTTTCCGCGTTGCTGTCGACGGTCGCCGTCATCTCGGCCATCGACGCAGCCGTCTGCTGCACGCTCGACGCCGCCTGCTCGGTACGCGCGCTCAGGTCGTTGTTGCCCTGCGCGATCTCGTTGCTCGCGCGCTGCACGTTGTGCACCTGCTCGCTGACGTCGTCGACGAGCCAGCGGAACATCAGCCCGAGCTGGTTAAGCGTGCGCAGCGTCATCCCGATCTCGTCGACGCGGTTCATCCGCACGCCGCGCCGGCTCTCGCCGGTCGCGACATTCAGCGCCTGGTCGTGCAGCCGCCGCAGCGGACGCACGATCTGTGCGTCGAGCCACAGCCCGGCCGCCGCCGCAGCGCCGACGGTCACGCCGGCAAACGCCGCGAGCCCGGCGCCGGCCAGCCCGCATGCCCAGCCCGCGCCGATGACAGCCGGCGCCAGCACGCACAGGGCCGAATGAACGCGCGCGCGCACCGACATCGTCTGCGACAGCGACGCAATGCGCAGCAGCCCGGTGCGGATGACCAGCCCCTTGTGGAACCGGCGCTGGCCGGCCTTGCCTTCGCGAAACGCGCGATACAGCGCGTCGGCGGACTCGGTCTCGTCGCGCGGCGCCCTCGTGCGCACCGACATATAGCCCTGCGGCTCGCCGTTGCGCATCACCGGGATCGCATTCGCGCGCACCCAGTAATGATCGCCGTTGTTGCGGCGGTTCTTCACGAGCGCGGTCCACGGCTCGCCGCGCCGGAGCGTCGCCCACATGTCGGCGAATGCCTCCTTCGGCATGTCCGGGTGGCGCACCACGTTGTGCGGCTGGCCGACGAGTTCCTCGTTCGAGAAGCCGCTCACGTGCGCGAACGTCGTGTTCGCGTACGTAATGGTGCCGTCGGCATCGGTCGTCGACATCAGCGTGACGTCGTCGGGAAAATCGAATTCTTGTTGGGTAACGGGCTGGTTGTTGCGCATGCAAGGCTCCGAAAGGCGGATCTGTCGTCCGCGTCGCGCTGAAATTGCGCTCAGTAGCCGAAAAACGGTTTATCGCTTTACGACGGTCTTCATTTTTACTGTCGGCAATCCGGCGGTAAACCTTACCCTTTCCGCACATAAAATATGCAATTCGGCCTGCACCATGATTTCGATCAAATAATCCGGCGATAATCGCTGCGCCCGCCGCCCCGCATGTCACAACTCGCCGCGCGGCGTGCCAATACCGGCATCCGTTGCGCGCGGCGAAACGATTCGGTCTATTCTGCTCAATTCAACCGATATTCGAATTCGATGAAAAATGCATTGCACGAACTGAATCGGCTGTCCCGGAATACGGCGACGGTCGCGCATAACAGCCACAAAGGCGATCAGCCCGCCTTTTTCCGCCATGGCGGTTCGACGCTGTTTCCGGAAGAACGCGAACTGCTCGGAGACGGCGCCGACGCGACGGGCGTCGACATCGCCGACGAAGCGATCTGCTTCGCGCGGCAGCTGTCAGCCGACGCGGGTCTGCCCGCGCGGTTCGAGCGCGCCGACGTGCTCGACCGGATACCCGAGGCCGCCGCGCGCGGCGAGCGCTTCAATCGCGTGTTCACGTCGTACGGTGCGATCTGCCGGCTGTCAGGCCAGAACGCATGGACGCGCGGGATCGCCCTGCATCGGGCGGCCGCATGACGCGCCGTACCGCCGCCGAACGCGACGCGCTTTGCGCACGCACGCTCGCACGCGACGAGGTGCCGCTCGTGTGGACCATCGACCGGCGCGAGATCATCGACCACCTGTACGTGCTGCGCGACGGCGCGCTGCATCTCGTTCCCGAGTTCTACGATGTCGCCGGCTGGCCCGCCGGCGAAGCCGATCACTACACGCCGATCCTGCTCGACTGCCACGATCGCGGCGGCTGGTTCCGCGGCATGTTCGACGGCGCGCGGCTGGTCGCGGCGGTCGTCGTCGACAGCCGGCCGGTCGGCCCGTGTCACGACATGCTGCAACTGAAGTTCCTGCATGTGAGCCGCGACTGGCGCGGCTGCGGGCTCGGCGAGCAGCTCTATCGCGCGGCCCACGCGCAGGCGCGCGCGATGGGCGCCGAACGCCTGTATGTGTCGGCGACGCCGTCGCAGCGCACGATCGACTTCTACCTGCGGCTCGGCTTCACGGTCAGCGCGTCGCCCGACCCGGCGCTGTACGCGCTCGAGCCGGAAGACATTCATCTGGAAGGGCCGATGGCCTGACGCACCGGCATGCGGGTGACGCGTAGAATTTCCCGCTTTGCCACAGCCGCCATCGGCCGACATGGGGAGCGAAATTGCAGAACGAACCACCGCCGCAGGCCATGCCGAGAATCCTCGTCAGCATGTGCGTGGTCGGTCATCCGGTGCGTTACAACGGCTCGGCCAAAACCGCCGCGCATGAGGCGCTCGCACGGTGGCAGCGCGAAGGGCGTCTCGTGCCCGTCTGCCCCGAGCTGGCGGGCGGCTTCAGCGTGCCGCGCCCGCCCGCCGAAATCGCGGACGGCGCATCGGGGCAGCGGGTGCTGTCGGGCGCCGCACGCATCGTCGACGTGAACGGAACCGACGTGACGGCGCCATTCGTCTCCGGCGCGCAAACCGCGCTGGCGCTCGCGCGCACGTACGATTGCCGCTTCGCGATCCTGGCCGACGGCAGTCCGTCGTGCGGCAGCACCTTCATTTATGACGGGAGTTTCGCGAACCGGCGGCATGCGGGGGCCGGCGTCACGGCGGCGTTGCTTCGCCAGCACGGCATCGAGGTGTTCGCGGACAGCGAGATCGACGCGCTCGACGCGCGCCTCCGGCAGATATCACAGGCCGGTTAACGACAATGCGCGGCACGACGATTGTCGTGCCGCGCATCGTTCGGGGAACGGAGAAGCGGCGCATGTCCGGTCGCTTCGCCGCGTCACGCGGGTCAGACGCGTTCGATCGCGATCGCGATGCCCTGGCCGACGCCGATGCACATCGTGCACAGCGCAAAGCGGCCGTTCGTGCGATGAAGCTGGTACATCGCGGTCGTCACGAGACGCGCGCCCGATGCGCCGAGCGGATGGCCCAGCGCGATCGCGCCGCCGTTCGGGTTCACGCGCGGATCGTCGTCGGCGACGCCGAGCATGCGCAGCACCGCGAGGCCCTGCGACGCGAACGCCTCGTTCAGCTCGATCACGTCGAACTGGTCGATCGTCATCCCGAGCCGCGCGAGCAGCTTCTGCGTGGCCGGCGCGGGGCCGATGCCCATCACGCGCGGCGCAACGCCGGCCGTCGCGATGCCCAGCACGCGTGCGCGCGGCGTGAGACCGAAGCGCTTCGCGGTTTCCTCGTTCGCGAGCAGCAGCGCAGCGGCGCCGTCGTTGACGCCCGATGCATTGCCGGCCGTCACCGAGCCGTCCGGGCGCACGACGCCCTTCAGCTTCGCGAGGGTTTCGAGCGACGTCTCGCGCGGATGCTCGTCGCGCGACACCACGACCGGATCGCCCTTCTTCTGCGCAATCGTGACCGACACGATTTCCTCGGCGAGCGTGCCGTCCTGCTGCGCGCGCGCGGCCTTCTGCTGGCTGCGCAGCGCGAACAGGTCCTGGTCGGCGCGGCTGATGTTGTAGTCGACCGCGACGTTCTCGGCCGTCTCCGGCATCGAATCGACGCCGTGAAGCTGTTTCATCAGCGGATTGACGAAGCGCCAGCCGATCGTCGTATCGTAGATGTCGGCCTGGCGCGCGAACGCGCTCGCGGCCTTGCCCATCACGAACGGCGCGCGCGTCATGCTCTCGACGCCGCCCGCGACCATCAGCGCGGCCTCGCCCGACTTGATCGCACGGGCGGCCACGCCGACCGCATCCATCCCGGAACCGCACAGCCGGTTGATCGTCGAACCCGGCACGCCCTGCGGCAGGCCCGCGAGCAGCAGCGACATGCGCGCGACGTTGCGGTTGTCCTCGCCGGCCTGGTTCGCGCAGCCGTAGATCACGTCGTCGATCGCCGTCCAGTCAACGCCGCGGTTGCGCTCGACGAGCGCCTTGAGCGGCACCGCGCCCAGGTCGTCGGCGCGCACGCCGGACAGCGCACCGCCGTAACGGCCGATAGGGGTACGGATCGCATCACACAGAAAAGCTTCGGTCATCAGTGTCTCCTGTCGATCGGACCTGGCGCTTTAGCACTTAGTCCGATCCCATGGCGTGGTTGGCTGGAGTTGGCGCTTTAGCGCTGGCTCCGGCCACATGCAAGGCTGGGAAATGAACGGGGCGCGCCCCTTGCATAACCCGCCGGGATGCGCTTAAATGTTCTATATACGAACATAAGATCGTGTATCGAACGTTCAACGCATCATAGGGAGTGCGGGGACGACCTGTCAAGCGCCCGGTCCACGTGCGGTTGGCGTGTCGGGCCCCATGCGCTATCTTCTCGGCTGCACGATATTCCAACCGCCCATGACAACCGAAGACACACAGAAACCCGGCGACTCCTATGTGCAGTCGTTCGCGCGCGGCCTCGCGGTGATCCGCGCGTTCGACGCGGCGCGCCCGGAGCAGACGCTCACCGAGGTCGCGTCGGCTACCGGCCTGACGCGCGCGGGCGCGCGCCGGATCCTGCTCACGCTGCAGACGCTCGGCTACGTCGAGGCCGACGGCCGGCTGTTCCGGCTCACGCCGAAGATCCTCGAGCTCGGCTTTGCGTACCTGACGTCGATGCCGTTCTGGAATCTCGCCGATCCCGTGATGGAGCAGTTGTCCGCGCAGATCCACGAAAGCTGCTCGGCCGCCGTGCTCGACCGCACCGAGATCGTCTACGTGCTGCGCGTGCCGACGCACAAGATCATGACGATCAACCTGTCGATCGGCAGCAGGCTGCCCGCGTACTGCACGTCGATGGGCCGCGTGCTGCTGTCCGCGCTCGACGACGCGGCGCTCGACGAAACGCTCGCGCAGAGCAACATCCGCGCGCACACGCCGCGCACGATCACTGACCTCGGCGAACTGAAGGCGACGATCGCACAGGTGCGCCAGCAAGGCTGGGCCGTGGTCGATCAGGAACTCGAAGTGGGCCTGATGTCGATCTCCGCGCCGATCCGCAACCGGCGCGGGCAGATCATCGCGGCGATGAACATCAGCGGCAACGCGCAGCGGCATACCGCGAAGCAGATGGTGAAGGAGTTTCTCGGGCCGCTGCAGCAGGCCGCGCAGACGGTGTCGGAGCTGGTGGCAAGGCGGGGGTGAGCGACGTGGCCGGGCGGAAACGTAGAGCCCGCCCGGCCATGCGTCGACGGCGTGCGCGCGTCAACCGTTACCGGTGAATGCCGCTCCCGCCGGCTTCGTCCGGATGCCCGGGGCCAACCGGGTCCATGGCAACTCGGCCGGATCGGCCGTCATCGGGCCCGGCGCCGTGGCAACGAGCACCGCGTGGGCGATGCCCTGAAAATCGGCGCGAAAGTGCACGGAGCTTTTGTTGACGAGGATGCGCATCGTTTCCGGCTCGACGCCGCCCACGCGATAGAGATTGCGGTCGAGCATCTGCGCCTTGCCGCTGCTCACCACGATCAGCACGCCATCGATCCGCAGGCAGGCAACAGGCCCGATATCCGCGCGCATGCCGTTCATCATCGGGCCGTCATACCGGCATACGCCGTCGGACAGCTTCACGACCTCGAAGCGCGCGTGATACGGCTCGTCGCCGGACACGCCGGAGACGCCGCCGAGCGCCACATCGATGAACGCACCGACACCGGCGCGATGAGCCGCCGCCGCGGCCGCCGGATCCCAGATCAGGCCGATCGCCGCATCTCGTGCGCCATTGCGCAGCAACGCCCGCAGCATGCCCATCGTGTTCGAGTCGCCGCCCGCGCCGGGATTGTCCTGCGTATCGGCGATGACGACCGGCTTGCCGGCCCCCTCGGCGAGCCGCATGGCTTCGCGCACGGCGGCATCGGGCGACAGGAACGGCACCTGCCACGCGGCCTCGTCCGCCAGCATCCTGTCGTAGAGTGCCTGCACGGCTTCCTCGGCCGACACCGCGTCATCACCGTAACCCCAGATGACGGGGCCGCATTCGGGAAAATCAGCCGCCGGAAAACCGGGCGCAAACGACAGCGACGCGACGGCCCCGGTTTCCAGCGCCGCGAGCTGCACGTACATGCCACGCGAAGGTTCGAGCAGCGTGCACATGGCGTTGATCGGGATCAGGAACGGCAGCCGGCGCGCCGCGCG
Source organism: Burkholderia sp. JP2-270 (assembly GCF_003233675.1). Taxonomy (NCBI): domain Bacteria; kingdom Pseudomonadati; phylum Pseudomonadota; class Betaproteobacteria; order Burkholderiales; family Burkholderiaceae; genus Burkholderia; species Burkholderia sp. JP2-270. The sequence goes on from NZ_CP029825.1 coordinate 1,473,518, forward strand.
ATGCAGCGGGCGGCCACCCGCCGCCCGTGAGACGAGCAGGCGCTCGAGCAGCACGGCCGCGCGTTCGCCGGTCTCGGCCATGTCGACATGCGGATAGGTGCGGAAGGCGACCAGCGCGTCGGCCTCGCGCAGCATCTTCGCGGTGACGTTGGCATGCAGGTCGAGCGACGCGACCACCGGCACGGCCGGGCCGACCGCGGCGCGCACGCGCTCCAGCAACGTGCCTTCGCCGTCGTCGGTATGCACGGCGACCATCGCGCCGTGCAGGTCGAGGTACACCGCGTCGTAGCCTCCGTTGCGAACCGCCGCGAGGATTTCGCCGGCAATGCGCTCGAACGCATCCTCGGTCACGTGGGCCGACGGGCTTGCGCCCGCCCAGATGACCGGCAGCAGGGTCCAGCCACGCCGTTCCGCCGCGACGATGAATCCGCCCGCGGGAATATTGACGTCGCGCAGCGCAAGCACGTCGTCGCCCCGCACCATGGCCGGGAAGCCCTCGCCGCGCTCGAAGTTTGCGTAAGCCGCTTTCGACGGCGCAAACGTATTGGTTTCATGCTGAAAGCCGGCGATCAAAATGCGCGTATTCAAAAGCGTGTCTCCGGAAATAGTGAGTCAATGCACCCGCACAAAGCACCTTCAGTCCCGCGCCGCGATGGATGTCGCGGACGCTTGCGCGCCCGCGATGTCACGCCGTCGCCAACGCATCGTGCGGCGCGGGAAGCCGGTTCGCCACGAGCACCGCGGCGCCCGCGACCAACAGCGCGACCATGACCAGCAGGCCGGCTGCCATGCTGCCCGTCGCCGAGTGGATCGCACCGATGATGGTCGGACTCAGGAAGCCGCCGATCAGGCCGATCGTATTGATCAGCGCGATGCCGCCCGCGGCGGCATCGCCCTTCAGGTATTGCGACGGAATCGCCCAGAACACCGTGTACGCGGCCCAGATCATCGACGTGGCGATCGTCATGCCGACCAGCGAGACGACGAGATTGCCGTTGGCCGCCGTCGCCACGGCCAGCGCGATCGCGCCGATCAGGGCCGGCACCGCGCTGTGGAAACGGCGCTCGCCGCGGCGGTCCGACCTGCCGCCGATGACGACCATCGCGATCGCGGCGCAGACATACGGGATCATCGAGTACAGCCCGATCTGCATGGTATCGGTCACGCCGTCCGCCTTGAGGATCGACGGCAGCCAGAAACTCACCGCGTAGATCCCGCAGATGATCGTGAAATAGGCGAACGCCAGCAGGTACACGCGCGGGTCGCGCAACACCTGTCCGAACGAGTGATGACCGGCGCCGGGCGTGTGCAGCTCGGCGGCGAGCATCCGCTTTTCGTCGTCGGTCAGCCATGTCGCGTCGGCCGGCCGGTCGGACAGGACCTTGAGTGCGAGCACGCCGAACAGCACGCACGGCAGGCCTTCTACGACGAACATCCACTGCCAGCCGGCCAGGCCGTGGGCACCGGACAGCCCGGTCATCAGCCATGCCGACAGCGGCGAACCGAAGGCGCCGCCGATCGGGCCGGCGAGCATGACGACCGCCATCACGCCGGCCATGCGGCGCTGGCCATACCAGTAGGTCAGGTAAAAGATCATCCCCGGCGCGAAGCCGGCCTCGAACACGCCGAGCAGGAAGCGCATCGCGTAGAACGTGGTCTCGTCATGGACGAACATCATGCCGGCCGACGTCAGGCCCCACAACACCATGATCCGGCTGATGGTCTTGCGTGCGCCGATCCGCGGCAGCAGCAGGTTGCTCGGGATCTCGAACAGGACATAGCCGAGAAAGAAGATGCCCGCTCCCAGCCCGTACACCGCATCGGAGATACCCAGGTCGCTCTGCATGGAAAGCTTGGCGAACCCGATATTCACGCGATCGAGATAGGCGAACGTGTAGCAGAGCAGCAGAAAAGGCAGCAGGCGCCAGTTCAGTTTGCGGTACAGGGCCTGACGGGCCGGGCTGTCGGGCGCGACCGGGTCTTGAGGGGATGGAATGGCGGACATGCGCTCTCCTTTAGGGCGTATTGCTTCAAATCCCGCATCGATGTTCGACTCTGTTCGAATCGTCGAGGAGACGAAAAAGCCGCGCAAGAGCAACCTAAGCGAGTTATCGTTGCTCAACGAGCAACACTTCACCGGCAAACGGACCGACACCATGCGCGAACTGAACCAGCGCCGCTTGCGCTATTTCCATGAAGTCCTGACGCACGGTTCCATCCGCGGCGCGGCCGACAGCATCAACACGTCGCCGTCCGTCATCACGCGGCAGATCCGCCTGCTCGAGGAAGAAATCGGGGCCCCGCTGTTCGAGCGCCAGCCTCGCGGCGTGCAGCCGACCGAGGCCGCGGCGCACCTGCTCGAATACTGGCGCGGCTGCCGCTCCCAGCAGGAACTGTTCGAAGACCGCCTGCAGGCACTGCGCGGGCTGCAACACGGCCAGATCCGCATCGCCACCAGCGAAGGCTATATCGACTGCCTGATGGACGAGGTGCTCACCGATTTTTGCGCCCGCTATCCGAAGCTCGACGTTACCGTCGATATCCTTCCGGTCAGCACGCTGCTCCAGGAAGTCGCCGAAAGCCGCGCGCATATCGGCCTCGCCTACAATCCGCCGGCGCATCCGGACATCGAGTACGTCGCCACCGCGCCGCAGCCGGTGGTGGCGCTCGTGCATCCCGGGCACCCGCTCGCCGTGCGGGGCCGCGCCGTCGAAGTACGCGAACTGACCGAGTATCCGCTCGCCCTGATGCCGCCCGCGTTCGGTCTCGGACAAGCCGTGCAGATGCTCGCGTACGCGGAGAACATCCAGATCCACCCGACGCTCACCACCAACTCGCTTGCCGTGCTGCGCCACTTCGTCAAGCGCAACAACGGCGTCACGCTGCTCGCCGCCTTCGCTGCGTATCGGGAACTGGAGGCCGGCGAACTCGCCGCGCTGCCCGTCGTGCATCCATTGCTCGAAACGGCCAACGCGCGGCTGCTGGTCAAGGCGGGACGCACGCTCGGCGTGGCCGCCGACACGTTGCTGCGCGGCCTCCTGCGCGACATGAAGATGTTCTCGAACGCGGGCGGACGCAACGGCAAGACAACGGCGCGCGGCAAGGCCCGCAGGCGTGCGGCGGGGAATCACGGCGAGCCATGACCGTCCCCGCCGGCGATGCAGCCTGCCTCGTCGGCCATGGAGAGTCGGCCGCCCCAGCGCAAGCCGACATTGAGCGGCGAGTGATTATTTGAGGAAACCGAAATTTTTCGCCGACTTCGCACCGGTCAGGTGCGTCGCGCGCGCCGCTCACGCCCCAAGCAACATCCCCGTGCGCACCGGCACCGTGCCCGTCACGCGGCCGAGCGGCGCACCGGCCGTCACGAAACGGATCGCGCGCCGCATATAGAACACCCCATCGGTCCCGCTCGAGATTGTCGTGATCGCATCCGTCAGCGGATCGACGATGTCGAACAGCGGATCGCCGGCGCGGATCGTCGCGCCGATCGCCGCACGGTGCACGAGAATCCCGCTCACCGGCGCATAGAACTGCTCACTGCCTGCGAGCGGCGTGGCCGGCGCGGCAAGCGGCGGCAGCGGCGCGCGTTCGCGCTGCACCGCGCCGCACCACACCAGATAGTCGATGAGCGCATCGGCATCGCGTTCCGCATATTCATACGTCACGTCGCGCTGGCCGCGGCACTCGACCGTCACGGCCACGGCGCCGGCCGCCATCGGCGTGCCGGCCGGCAAGTGCTGCCGCAACCGCGACCACATCAGGTGATGCGCATCGTCGAACGCGTGCCCGCCCGAATCCTCGGCGAGCAGCGACACCTCCGAGCCGAGATAACGCGCCAGCGGCTCGACTTCCGGCCATGCGGTGTCGCTCGTGTACACGTGCATCACCGCTTCGAGCGAACAATGCAGGTCGATCACGACATCGGCGTCATGCGACAGCTTCAGCAGCGCGAGCTGCAGCGCGTCGAATTCGGCGCGCGGCGCGATATCGTCGAGCGCCGCGCCGACGCATTCGCGCACGATCGCGCGATTGCGTTCGGGGTCGTCGCCGAGCCGGTCGCGCGCACGCGCAGCAATTTCCGCGAGCGGCAGGAAGCCGCGATTGAAATTGCGGCCGCTCGCGAGGTCGAAACGGCCGATGAATTGCCCGAGCAGATGATGATCGAGGCCGACCGGGTTCGCGACCGGCACGAGCACGATCTCGGCCGCGAGCCGGCCTGCCTCATCGAGCTGCGCGAGACGCCGCTTCAGCACGAACGCCGCAAGCATCGCGGGCGTCTCGTCCGCGTGCAGCGCGGCCTGCAGGTAGATCTTGCGGCCGGTATCGGCCGGCCCGAAATGAAAGCTCGTCAGCGTGCGCTGCGTGCCGATCGACGGCGACAGGAGCGGCGTGGTGCGAATCTGCATCGATGGTCTCGAACGGATGAAAGCGGAGGAATCGGGGAACCCGGCATGCACGGCGCTCAGTCGCCGTACGGGTTGAAATCGAAGTACTGCTTCGCGATCCTGTCGTAGGTGCCGTCCTTCAGCATCGACGCGATCGCGCCATCGATCGACGCCTTGAGCGCCGTATCGGACTGCCGCATGCCGATGCCGACACCGCGATCGCCCATGTCGAGCGGCGCGCCGACAAACGCAAAGCCCTTGCCGCGCGGCTGGCGCAGGAACCCGTAATCGGCTTCCACCGTGCCGAGCAGCGCGGCGTCGAGCCGGCCGTTGACGAGATCGGCGAACACGTCGTCCTGGCTCTTGTACGGCATCACGCCGACGCCGGCCGGCGCCCAGTGCGCGAGCGCCCACGATTCGAACTGCGTGCCCGACTGCACACCGACGCGCTTGCCGACCAGCGACGCCGCCGAACTGCCAAGCCCGCTCTCGGGCCGCGCGACGAGCCGCGACTTGAAACGGAACAGCTTCGACGAGAACAGGATCTGCTTCTCGCGCTTCTCGGTGATCGCCATCGACGACAGGACCGCGTCGATCTTGCGCGCCTGCAGCGCGGGAATCATCCCGGAGAACTCGAGCTCGACCCACTGGCAGCGCAGTTGCGCGCGACGGCAGATCTCGTTGCCGAGATCGACGTCGAAACCCTTCAGGCTGCCGTCGGGCGCCTTCGCGTCCATCGGCGGATAGGTCGGGTCGATGCCGAGGCGCACGACATGCGCGTCGAGCGCGCTGGCGGACGTGGCCGCCAATCCAATGCACAGGGAAACGAGCGGGACGAGGAAGCGTTTCATGGTCGACGGGAGGCAGGAAGAGGGGCAAACGGCATGAGCCGGACTGCCAACGATCGTAGTGCGCACGCGCCGCCGCCGGAATCGTCGGCTGCCTTATCATGATCAGCATTTCCGATCACCGGCATCGCGCTTGCCCATGGCGTTCACGCTATCCCAGCTTCGCATCTTCCAGGCCGTCGTCGAACACGGCAGCCTGCGCGCCGCGGCGCGCGCGCTCGATCTCGCGCAAAGCGGCGTCACGCAGCAACTGCAAAGCCTCGAGGCGACGCTCGGCGCGACGCTGTTCACGCGCACCAATCGCGGCATCGTGCCGACGGCCGTCGGCCAGCGGCTGCTCGCGCGTTCCGGTTCGATCCTCGGCGAATGCGAGCAGGTCGAGCGGGAAATCCGACAACTGAGCGGCGCATACGAAGGCACCGTCACGCTCGGTCTCGTGACCGAACCGCTGATCGACGCGTTCGCGCCCGTGCTGACCGCGTTTCGCGCGCGCTTCGACAAGGTGGACGTGCACCTGCGCACCGGCACGTCGCGGATGATGATCGGCTGGCTGCGGGAAAGCGCGATCGATTTCGCGATCTCGCACGTTGCGAAGCAGACCGACACGACCGATCTCGCGGTCACGCCGCTGCATGCGTCGGCGCCGGTGGTCGTGTGCCGCACCGGGCATCCGGCGATGCATGCGCAATCGCTCGCCGAACTGGCCGGCTACGCGTGGGTGTCCACGCGCTCGCCGAACCTGAGCGCCGACCCGGTCGTCAACCGGCTGCTCGCGTACTTCGACGCGCATGGCCAGCCGCCGCCGAAGATCCTCGCGACCGTCGAAGGGATGTTCGAGACGCTGCAGCTCGTCACGCAGACCGATTCCCTCGCACTCGAAACCGAAGCCATCACGCGGCACGGCCCGTTCGCCGGCGCGCTCGCCAAGGTGCCCGTGCGCGAGCAGGCGGAATCGCAGGACGTCTGCCTGCTGCAGCGCGCGGCCGTGCCGCTGGCGCCGGCCGCGCAGGAACTCGCGACGATGCTCGCGTCGTACCTGCGGATGGTGCGCGGGCGGTAAGCGCGTATGGCCGCGCCGCCGCCCGCGCTGCCTGCCGTCTATGGTGTTTGGCAGGCCGAGGGGAAGGTCACGCATCTGATCGCGAGCAAGCCCGCCGACAGGACCGAGTTGCTCGGTGCACTGCCGACGACGTCACGGGAGTTTTGTTGACGACATCGTGCGAGTTCGATTGGACGCTGTCTCACTCTGCTTGCAACATCATACGAATTGGTTAGATACTAGTAAGGTTGATGAAGTCAAATTGGAAGAATAACCGAGTGGCAACAATCTCGGTCACGCGTGTCATGCCTCCTGCAACCCCCGAGGGCAAAGCGTGTTGACTTTGTCAACTTTAAAATCGGTTTGACTTTTTCGCAGAAAACCAAACGCTACTGGGACCATTAGATGAAGAGACGACACTTTCTTGGGGCCTCCACTGCTTTATTAGCAAGCAGTCCTATCCGAGCACTCGCGCAAGGGCACGGTCCGGCGGACGATCTTCTGCCGCCAATCAGCGTTACGGCACCGACCGAACTCGCCCTCCCCATAGCCACGCCCAATGGGCCCGCCGGGGGTTATCATTGAGCAATAAATGGAGATAATATTCGTGGCGGCATATTCCAAATTGGCAAATTCAGATTAGTCAATGGGAAAAAATTCTCGAAGCTGCTGGCGCCGGACGTTCGCGGGACGTGCTTTATGAATTTGGGTATGGGATGGAACTTGCAAGTAAACAAGTTGTGCAAGCGCAAATTTCAACTTATGCCCTTTTCACTTCGTGGATTGCAGACATGGGCTGGCAAGGCATTACTGGTGCGACCCAGTATGGCCTCTCCGATACGACGTTTAGTGGCCTCGCAACAGCATTTGGGTTGTTCAGTGACTATTATTTCAGTCACCTCCCGACTCCACCCATTGAGAGTTTTAAATTCTACGCCACTCCATTTTTCACCCTTTCAGCTTACTACAATTGGATTAGAGGAAACGGAGATCCAAAATCAGTCGACCTAAAATCTTTGAGACTTGGAATCGGCGTTCAGCAGATATCTCCGATAAGAGACATTATCGTCAACGATGCCATGGGATCTGGATCCTATCGGATCGATGCCCAGTTCAGCACGAATTTATTGAGCAACCAAGAATTAATTGTCGGATCGGCACTTGGACGAGTGAGCGGCCACATCCAAGGTGAGCTATTTTTAGGAAGTGATGACAGTTTCTATTTCAGAGGCGAATACACACTCAATCCAGACAAATTCGACTTTGATGCTTCGCGGTCTCGCCCGTCGATACAAGAGGCCTTGACTACGTTCGTCCGAAAAATTGGAGAATTCACTGATCATAAAGATTTCATGATCTATTTTACGGGATCGCAACCACTCAACGTCAACAGAACCAGAGCCAGAGCCAGAGCCAGAGCCAGCATCAAAGCATCGAATCCAGATGGAACGCCAGCGGCGGTCCATACGGCACGGCCGGGGGGGTTCGGGCGCAGACCATAAGTCAATTGCACTGGCCGTGAACCGACATGAGGAAAGCTCAAAAGCTTTCCTCACATCGACAAACCGGGTTTTTTGATTTCGGAGGGAATTTTGACAAAAAAAATACTCAAATACACGGCGGCCGTCAGTGGCGCATTACTAGTATGCGCATCGGTTTTATTTGCTATTCTAGTTTACGTTAGAAATTGGGACGGCGGAGATGGCACGTGCCCCGAAATGAGCCGTCGCGAAATAACGGGATTCGTCGAAAAATACGCCAAACAAAATGGCTTGTCTAAAATCATTTTTGATGAAAATTTCGAATACGTCACAGACCTCCATCAATGGAAGGTTCCGTATCGATCTGATGGCCATCGGTATATCGCAAAAATGACGTGCCTTGGAATCATTCTTGATAATGTGGGTCCGTATAATTGATTTCCAATTTCACCCCTTATAGCAGCTTGGCAGCGGCAAAACGATAGGTCCGCTCGGACAAGTCATGGTTCGCGGACTCGATAAAGTGGACCCGCTGCTGCCGCTACCAATGGCAGCCTGCAACCTGACGCTATCGAGATCGCTGGCCGCTTTGCCCCCGCACCTCGCGCTCGATCGACTGTAGCCGGCCGGCCCGCAACCTCGCGCACCGGCCAGCTCGCGCGGCCATGCGGATTGGTCACGGTACGGCAGCGTCCGGGCATGGCGAACGGCGTGGCCATAACGAAAGACTTCGTGATCGAGCAGGGAGTTACACCGAACGGGACTGGAGGCTGGCGACTGCATCACGAGTAGGTGAATGCCGCACCTCATTCGTGATGCTTGGGGCCGATCGTGCTACTGCCCACCATCGATCTTTCGAGTGACCACATAAACGTCGACACCACTCATCGAGCGCTCGCTGGAAGACGCTTCGCTGCTCGTGATGACCTGAAACTTCGCGCCCGACTTGTCGACGAACGTGATGTCGTAGATCTGGCGATACAGATCCTTGCCGGTCTTCTCCGACATGCCGACCTGGTTCTGTATCTGCGGATTGTTTTGTCCGGCTCCATGGCCGGAATATCCCCGCCCGACGACGGGACCGGTTCCTTGCGTCAACTGCCCGGTACCTTGGCTGTATTGCCACGGCACAGGTATTTTCTCCTGTTTTTGATGGCTGCTCTCAGACGGCCGGCCTATTGTCGTAGCGGCTCATTTTGGGGTGCAACCGCCCTACCTTCCTGCGGGAACGCCGTATTCGCGTACAGCGCAGGGATGGGCAGTAGCCAAGGCTGATGGCTTGGCGAGCGGTATGCTCGAGCCCGCGGTTTCGTCGGGGTCATCCAGCCCGTTCCGACCACCCTGCTCGGTAACTTCAGGCCACATCACGCATCAGTCCATCGACTCCTGGGCCGTCTCGCGCAGCATCGCGACCGCGATCAGCGACAACACCACGCACGCGGCCACATAGCCGGCCGGCGCGAGCTTGCTCCCGGTCGTCTTCACGAGCCAGGTCGCGATGAGCTGCGCGGTGCCGCCGAAGATCGTCACCGCGAGCGCATACGCGATCGAGATGCCCGTCGCGCGCACATGGCGCGGCAGCGACTCGCACATCAGCGCCATCTCCGACGCCGAGCCGAGCGAATAGAACAGCAGCATCAGCGCGGTCAGCGGCAGGATCACCGACAGCGTCGGATGATGGTTCATCAGCCAGAACGCCGGGAACAGCAGTACGACCAGCACGCCGCGGCCGACGAAGATCGGCAGGCGCCGGCTGCCGATCCGGTCCGACAGCCAGCCGAACAGCGGGCACGTGACCAGCATCACGCAGCCCGACGCGACGCCGACGAACATCGACAGCTTCATCGGCAGGCCGAGCGTATGGATCGCGTAGGTCGGCATGTAGAAGGTCAGGATGTAGGTCGACACCGTGCCGCCCATCACCGTGAGCATCAGCAGCAGCACCGTGCGCGTGTGCTTCGAGAACAGCTCGTGCAGCACGCCGCGCTCGATCGCGTGATGGCTGTTGCCGGGTGCATCGTCCGCGAGCCGGCGGCGCAGATACATGCCGACCGGCGCGATCAGCACGCCGACGAGGAACGGCAGCCGCCAGCCCCAGCTTTCGAGCGCATCCTTCGTCATCGTGTTCGACAGCAGCGCCGCGAAGCCCGAGCCCATCAGCGCGGCGCCGCCCTGCGTCGCGAGCTGCCAGCTTGCGCGGAACGCGCGGCGCGACGTGCCGCCCTGTTCGAGCAGCGTCGTGGTCGCCGCGCCGAATTCGCCGCCCTGCGAGAAGCCCTGCATCAGCCGCGCGAACACGACGAGCAGCGGCGCGGCCATGCCGGCCTGCGCATACGTCGGCGCGATCGCGATCAGGCCCGTGCCGAGCGCCATCAGCATGATCGTCAGGTTCAGCGCGGCCTTGCGCCCCTTGCGGTCCGCATAGACGCCGAGCACGACGCTGCCGAGCGGGCGCGTGAAGAAGCCGGCGGCGAACGTCGCGACCGACAGCAGCAGCGACGTGGTCGGATCGCTCGACGGGAAGAACAGCTTGCCGATCAGCACCGCGAAAAAGCCGTACACGGTGAAATCGAAGAATTCCAGCCAGTTGCCGATCACGGCCGCCGCGATCGCGCCGCGCTGCGTCACGGCGGGTGCGCCGGCTTCGACGGCCACCGCCGGTGCGGGGTGCAGTGCGAGATCGTCTTTCTGCATCATTCCGGTCTCCTTCTCAATACGGCCGGAAGCGCCGGCCGCGCGCCACCGCGATCACCGCCCCAGGTAACGCTCCACGAGACGCGTCCAGAACGCCGCGCCGATCGGCAGGTTGCGGTCGTTGAAGTCGTATTTCGGGTTGTGCACCATGCAGCCGTCCTCGCCTTCGCCGTTGCCGAGCCGCACGAACGAGCCCGGCCGCTGCTGCAGCATGAACGCGAAATCCTCGCTGCCCATCAGCAGGTCGGTCTGCTCGACCACGTGCGCGTCGCCGACGAGCTCGCGCGCGACCTGCGCGGCGAAATCCGTTTCGGCATCCGTATTGACGACGACCGGGTAGCCTTCGATGTACTCGACATTCGCGCTCGCGCCGTAGCTCGCGGCCTGCGTTTCGGCCAGCTCGACGATCCGGCGCTTGAGCAGCGCGCGCACGTCGGGGCTGAACGAGCGCACGCTGAGTTCGAGGCGCGCGCCGTTCGGGATCACGTTGTTCGCGGTGCCCGCGTGCATCGAGCCGACCGTGACGACCGCCGGCTGCGCGGGGTCGACGTTGCGCGCGACGATCGTCTGCAACGCCATCACGATGCTCGCCGCGACGACGACCGGGTCGACCGTCAGGTGCGGCCGCGCCGCGTGGCCGCCGACGCCTTCGATCGTGATGATCGCCTTGTCGCCGGCCGACATGAACGGGCCGCGCCGCGTGAGGAAGACGCCGGGTGCCGCACCCGGATGGTTGTGCATGCCGAACACGGCGTCGCACGGGAAGCGCTCGAACAGGCCGTCGTCGATCATCTTCTTCGCGCCGCTGTCGACGCCGTGCTCTTCCGCCGGCTGGAAATACAGGTGCACGGTGCCGGAGAAGTTGCGCGTCTTCGCGAGATGCTGCGCGGCGCCGAGCAGCATCGTCGTGTGGCCGTCGTGGCCGCACGCGTGCATCTTGCCGTGCGTGCCGCTCGCATACGGCAGGCCCGTCGCCTCGACGATCGGCAGCGCATCCATGTCGGCGCGAATGCCGATGCTGCGCGCGCCGTCGCCCACGCGCAGCGTGCCGACGACGCCTGTCTTGCCGACCCCGCGCGTCACCTGCCAGCCCCATTGCCCGAGCTTGTCCGCGACGAGCGCGGCCGTGTCGTGCTCCTCGTACGCGAGTTCGGGATGGTGATGGATGTGGTGACGGATCTCGCGCAGCCCGCCGGCGGCGGGCAGCAGATCCTCGATTTCGGTGAATCGGACGTCGGTGGTCATCAAGCGGCTCCTGCTGATCGTCAGCGTGTCAGCCGCACGCGGAGGTCGCGTGCGGGAAAGCGAGCCACTATATCGAGCCGATATCGGTTCAATAAGATGCGGAATTTTTCACCGCGATAAGGTTTATTAATCAGGGTTAGTACGGGGGCGATCGTGTATCGCGTCCTCGTCACAGCGGCCGGTATCCGCTTGTCCGGCCGCTCGCATCGGGGCTGCCGTTACGCACGACCCGCGCCGCCGCACGAGCGGCGCATGGCCGTGCTCGTTACACGCGCTTCAACGCGTCAAGCCCCTCCGGCAGCTTCGCATCCGGAAACTGCGTGGACAGCGTCGCATCCCGCCACCGGGCCGCCTCTTCCGCGCGCTGCGTTTCCGCCTGCTCGCACACGAACAGCGCATCGCCGCCGAGCAGCAGGCGCATCGGCACGTCGTCGCGACGCGACAGCTCGACGATCAGCTTCGCGATCCGCACCGGATCGCCGACCTCGTGGCCGCCATACGCGCCGAGCAATTCGAGAACCTTCCCGACCGACGGCTGGTAGTCGGGCAGCAGGTCGTCGACACTGCGCTTCGCCTGCGCGGCCCAGTCGGTACGCATCCCGCCCGGCTCGAGCGTGCACACGCGCACGCCGAACGGCGCAACTTCCTTCGACAGCACGTCGCTGAACCCGCCGACCGCCCACTTCGCCGCCTGGTACGCGGACAACCCGACCGTCGACGTGCGCCCGCCGACCGACGACACCTGGAAAATGTGCCCCGCGCGCTGCGCGCGCATCGTCGGCAGCACCGCGCGGGTCAGGTTGATCACGCCGAACAGGTTCGTTTCGATCTGGTCGCGGAAGTCATCGGCGCCCATCTGTTCGAACGGCGCCGTATGGCCGTAGCCCGCGTTGTTCACCAGCACGTCGATGCGGCCGAACGCTTCGCGTGCCGCCGTGACAGCCTGCGCGGCCGCCGCCTCGTCGGTGACGTCGAGCGCGACCGACAGCAGCCGGTCGCCATGACGCTCGGCCAGATCGGCCAGCCGCGCGGGATCGCGCGCACCGGCCACCAGCCGGTCGCCCGCCGCCAGCACGGCCGCCGAAATCGCTCGCCCCAGGCCGCGCGCGGCCCCTGTTACCAGCCAGACTTTCGACATTTTCCACTCCTCGAAAAGATGAAACCACGAAAATGAATGATTACTCACTCATTAATATCGACGATGCATCGATGATTAGCGCGATGCTTCGCCCTGCCTGAAACCGTCCTGCCTTCCGTCGTGCGGCGCACGCACCGCCTATGCCGTCGCGACGGCCACCCCTTTCGTCACATCGTTCGTCTCACGCTCACACCGCGTGCAGCACAGCCCACAACGCACGAAACCCGGCCTCCCGGTACGCATCGGCCCGCGCCGGATCGCGCGCGACCGACTCCATCGCCGTTTCCGCGATCGACGTAAACAGCGCCGCGCAGAACGCGTGCGCTTCGTCGGCCGTCAACCCGCGCGACGCGACGATCTGCTCCCGCAGCAGCGAGCGGATCGTGCCGAAGCCTTCGGCACCGGCCGCGCGATGCGCGTCGTCTATGCGCCCGCTCACGCCGAGCTGCTGCAGCGCGCGCCGCCCGTCCGGATTCGCGACGCCCCACGACACATAGCCGTTCCACGCGTGCCGCACGGCCTGTTCGGCCGGCGCGCCTTCCGGAAAACCGGCCATCATCGCTTCGCGCATGTCGGCCTTCAGGCTCAGGTACAGCGCGTTCAGCAACGCATCCTTGGTCTCGAAGTACGTGAACACCGTGCCTTCCGCCACGCCGGCGAGCCGCGCAATGCGCGCGGTCGTCGCGGTCGCGCCGTCCTCGGCAAGCGCGCGGGCTGCGGCGGCGAGGATGGCTTCGTGCTTGTCGGGACTGCGCGGTCGGGCCACGTTCGATTCCTTTAATGAGTGAGCGCTCAATCATAATCAAGCCGTTCAGCGGAATGCAAGCCCTGTTACATGTTGGGGGAACGCACACGCAATCCATCAAAACCGTGCACTATTATCGTTTTGCCGTACCGGTGTCGGCCATCCGGCACCCGATGCCTTCGACGTTCGTTTCACGTTCCCCGTTTCAAACCGCGAACCACTCATGACGAATCAGCCTACCCAGACCGCGGCCGACCGGCCCGTCGACATGATCATCTTCGGCGGCGGCGGCGACCTGGCCGCCCGCAAGCTGTTGCCCGCGCTGTACATGGCGCACCTGCACTGCAACCTTCCGCCCGACACGCGCATCATCGCCGTCGGCCGCCGCGACTGGGGCATCGACGGCTATCGCAAGTTCATGGACGAGCAGTCGCGCCCGTTCATCGACGAGAAGGCGTTCAACGCCGACGCATGGAGCCGTTTCCTCGACCTGTTCAAGTACGTGCTGATCGACGTGAACGCGCCGGACGACTACCTGCGGCTCGCCGAAGCGGCGCGCGGCGACGCGATCCGCGTGTTCTACCTGTCGACGTCGCCGGAGCTGTTCACGACGATCTGCGACAACCTGTCGGCCGCGCACCTCGTCGACGCGCGCTCGCGCGTCGTCCTCGAAAAGCCGCTGGGCCACGATCTCGCGTCCGCGAAGGCGATCAACGATGCGGTCGGCAAGCACTTCGAGGAATCGCAGATCTATCGGATCGACCACTATCTCGGCAAGGAAACCGTGCAGAACCTGATGGTGCTGCGCTTCGGCAACCCGATCTTCGGGCCGCTGTGGCAGGCGCCGAACATCCGCAGCGTGCAGATCACGGTCGCGGAAACGGTCGGCGTCGGCAGCCGCGCGGGCTTCTACGACCATACCGGCGCGCTGCGCGACATGGTGCAGAACCACCTGCTGCAGCTGCTGTGCATCGTCGCGATGGAGCCGCCCGTGTCGCTCGACCCGGACGCGGTGCGCGACGAGAAGCTGAAGGTGCTGCGCTCGCTGCGGCCGATGGCGCTGTCGGACGTCGCGCGCGATACGGTGCGCGGCCAGTACACGGCCGGCGCGGTCGACGGCCAGCCGGTCAAGGGCTATCTCGAGGAAGACAACGTGCCGGCGGACAGCCGCGCGGAAACCTTCGTCGCGCTGCGCGCGCACATCAACAACTGGCGCTGGGCGAACGTGCCGTTCTTCCTGCGCACGGGCAAGCGTCTGCAGCGCCGCCAGTCGGAAATCGTGATCGAGTTCGCGGACATGCCGTTCTCGATCATCCCGACCGGCCCGCGCCATTACGGCAACCGCCTCGTAATCCAGCTCCAGCCGGAAGAATCGATCCAGTTGCAGATGCTCGCGAAGGAACCGGGCAGCGGCATGAACATGGTGCCCGTGAGCCTGAACCTCGACCTGCAGCAGGCAATTCCGGAACGGCGCGCGGAAGCGTACGAGCGGCTGCTGATCGACGTGATCCGCGGCCGCCTCACGCACTTCATGCGCCGCGACGAGCTCGAAGCCGCATGGTCGTGGGTCGAGCCGATCCTCGACGGCTGGAAGCAGCTCGGCGACCGGCCGCGCCTGTATACGTCCGGCACGTTCGGGCCCGCGGCCTCGTCGGCGCTGCTCGCGCGCGACGGCATGTCCTGGTCCGAAGAAGCGTAACCGCAGCACGACGGCGTGCCGCCGCGCGGCACGCCGGGCCAATCGGGGCGTATGCCCGCCCCGTCTTCCCCGCCTTCCCCCGCAAGCCGCCCGCCATCGCTAGCGCGGCTCCAGCCACGCGGCCTTGCGCCGGGCCGGCGCATCGCTGCCGCTGCCACCGCCGCCCAGCACCTCGATCATGTAATCGACGAACGACGCGATCCGCGACGAAATCGCGGTATTGCGGTAGTACACCGCATGGATCGGCTGCTCGACGTCGAGCGTCTGGCGCGTGAGCACCTGCACGAGCCGCCCCGCTTCGCGATCCTGCGCGGTCATGAAATCCGACAGGCAGACGATGCCCGCGCCGTCCAGCGCGAGCTGCCGCAGCGTCTCGCCGCTCGACGACCAGATGCCCGGCTCGATGCGGCACGGCTCGCCGTCGGTGCCGAGGATCGGCCACACGTTCAGCGATTCGGGCTGCGTGAAGCCGAGCAGCGTGTGCTTGTCGAGATCCTCGACCTTGCGCGGCTGGCCGTGCGCTTCGACATACGCGGGGCTCGCGAGGATGCGTAGCCGGCTGTTGCCGATGCGCCGGCTGTGCAGCGTCGAATCCTTCAGGCGGCCGATCCGGATCGCGACGTCGGTGCGCCGCTCCAGCAGGTCGATGATCCCTTCGTTGCTGTTCAGCTCCAGTTCGACTTTCGGGAAGCGTTCGCGGTAGCCGCGCACGAGCGGCACGATCACGTGCAGCATGAACGGCGTCGCGGCATCGACGCGCAGGCGCCCCGACGGCATCTCGCGCCGCGCGAGCATCTGCTCCTCCGCGTTCTCGACCGACTCGATGATCGCGCGCGCGTCCTGCAGGAACGCGCGCCCTTCCTCGGTCAGTTCGAGCCGCCGCGTGGTCCGGCGCAGCAGCGTGGTCTTCAGCTTTTCCTCGAGCCGCGCGAGCGTGCGGCTCGCCGCCGAAACCGTGAGGTCGAGCTGCTGCGCGGCAGCGGTGATCGAACCGGTGTCGACCACGGCGGCAAAGGCCTGGAGTTCGTCGAGCGTGATTTTCATTGTTGATCTGAAATCAAAACAATTTGGTTTATAGACCAGTTTTTCCGCAAAAGTAAAGGCGGCACACTGCGATCCATCCTTACTGGAACCAGGATCCCATCATGCCACTCGCCCTGCTTGCGCTGACCATCAGCGCGTTTGCCATCGGCACGACCGAATTCGTGATCGTCGGGCTGATCCCGACGATCGGCGCCGACCTCGGCGTCAGCCTGCCGTCGGCCGGGCTGCTCGTCAGCCTGTACGCGCTGAGCGTCGCCATCGGCGCGCCGCTCCTGACCGCGCTCACCGGCCGCGTGCCGCGCAAGACGCTGCTCGCCGCGCTGATGGCGCTGTTCACCGTCGGCAACCTCGTCGCATGGCAGGCGCCCGGCTACGAATCGCTGATCGTCGCGCGCATCCTCACCGGCCTCGCGCACGGCGTGTTCTTCTCGGTCGGCTCGATCATCGCCACCACGCTCGTGCCGAAGGACAAGGCGGCCAGCGCGATCGCGACGATGTTCAGCGGGATGACCGTGGCGTTCGTCGCCGGCATTCCGCTCGGCACCTTCATCGGCCAGCACTTCGGCTGGCGTGCGACGTTCCTGATCGTGGCGCTGTTCGGCCTCGTCGCGTTCCTTGGCGCGGTCGCATTCGTGCCGCGCGCTCTGCCGCAAACGCCGCCGGCGCCGCTCGCCCGCCAGCTGCGCGTGCTCGCGCAGCCGCGCCTGCTGCTCGTCTATGCGATGACGGCCGTCGGCTACGGCGGCTCGCTGATCGCGTTCACGTACATGGCGCCGCTGCTCGAACAGATCGCCGGCTTCACGCCGTCGCAGGTGAGCCTCGTGCTCGTCGGCTATGGCGTGTCGGTCGCGTTCGGCAACGTATGGGGCGGCAAGCTCGCGGACGCCGTCGGCCCCGTGAAGGCGCTCAAGCGAATCTTCCTGCTGCTCGCGATCGTGCTGCTCGCGCTGACCTTCACGATCCACGTCAAATGGCTCGCGGTGCTGACGATGCTCGCGTGGGGCGCGGTCGCGTTCGGCAACGTGCCGGGGCTGCAGGTGTACGTCGTCAAGCAGGCGCGCCACTTCGCGCCGGACGCCACGGACGTCGCATCGGGCTTCAACATCGCCGCGTTCAACCTCGGCGTCGCCGGCGGCTCGTCGCTCGGCGGCCTGATCGTCGCGAACGTCGGCCTCGGCCACACGCCGTGGATCGCCGCGGTGGTCACGCTCGGCGCGTTCGCGCTCACCGCGCTGAGCGGCCGTCTCGACCGCCACCAAGGGCTGCCGGCACGCACGGCAGAACCCGTCGAACTCGCCCATTGAACGTCACACCTTTTTGCAGGAGCTGATCAGCATGAACGCATCGACCCGACGTCCGCCGTTCGCCGGCAAGACATTCGAAGTCCGTTACGACGGCCTCGCCGCGCTCAACGCGTATGACGAGGACGGCCGCCACATGCGCTACGAGATCACCGAAGGCGCATACGCCGGCGCGAAGGGCGAAGTCGCCTGCACGTGGCAGCACATCGCCGGCGAGACCTACGCGATCTCGTGGCAGGAAGCCGACCGCGCGACGGTCGTGCACATCGACGATTTCGCCGCCGGCACGTCGCGCTCGTTCTTCACCGCGTCGTCGCTCGATTTCTACCGGCTCGAAGGCAGCCTGCGCGCGGTCTGAACGGAGCCCGACCATGTCCACTTCACTCGACAAACTCGCCGACGGCGGCTTCAGCGTCGGCATCGAACTGCCGCTCGACAACGACTGGTCGCCGGCCGGCGACGCGAAGCGCCAGCATGACGGCCGCAGCCCCGGCGTACCCGACCTGGAAATCCACGCGGAGCTCGCGCAACTGGCCGACACGCTCGGCTTCCGCGCGCTCTGGGTACGCGACGTGCCGGTGTACGACCCGTCGTTCGGCGACGCCGCGCAGGTGTTCGAAACGTTCGCGTATCTCGGCTACCTCGCCGGCATCACGCGCGACATCCTGCTCGGCACGGCGGCCGTCGTGCTGCCGCTGCGCGAACCGCTGCTGACGCTGAAATCGGCCGCGACGATCCAGGAACTGAGCGGCGGCCGACTGCTGCTCGGCGTCGCGAGCGGCGACCGGCCGGTCGAATATCCGCTGTTCGGCCGCGACTTCGCATCGCGCGGCGCGAATTTCCGCGACCAGATCGCGCTGCTGCGCGACGGCGCGCGCGTGCACCTGCCGCCCGGCCTCGACGTGCTGCCGGCCGCCCGTTCGCCGGTGCCGCTGCTCGTCGCTGGCCTCGCACAGCAGACGCCCGCATGGATCGGCGAGCACATGGACGGCTGCCTCGCGTATCCGGGCACGCCGGCCGACCACGCGCAGCGCGCCGCGAACTGGCGTGCCGTGGCAGGCGACAAGCCGTATGTGAGCTTCATCCACCTCGACCTCGCGGAAGACCAGCACGAACCGCTGCAGCGGCACCGCTTCGGCGCCCGCGCAGGACGCATCGCGCTGACCGAAGAACTCGCTGCGATGCGCGACGCCGGCGTGCGGCACATCGGCCTGCATTTCCGCCGCAACCGCCGTCCGCTCGACGAGACGATGGCCGAGATCGCATCGGACGTGCTGCCGGCGTTCCATGCGAATGCGAACGCGAGCGCGCAAACGCGCGTCGCATAAGGCCGGCAACGGCCCTCAGCGGGCCCGGCTCACAACCGATATTTGAATTCAAATCAAATATTTTTGACCTCTAAAGGCGTTTATCTCATCAGTCTCAAACGCCAGAATGACTCGCATACCGCAACGGTTCCCCTTCTCCCAGGAGCACACGATGAGCAAGATTCCCGCATTCGGCCTCGGCACCTTCCGCCTGCAAGGCCAGGTCGTCATCGACTCGGTCCGCAACGGCCTCGAGGTCGGCTACCGCGCGATCGACACCGCGCAGATCTACGGCAACGAAGCCGAAGTCGGCGAAGCGATCGCCGCATCGGGCGTGCGCCGCGAAGACCTGTTCCTGACCACCAAGATCTGGGTCGACAACTACGCGCCGGACAAGCTCGTGCTGAGCCTCGAAGAGAGCCTGCGCAAGCTGCGCACCGACCATGTCGACCTGACGCTGATCCACTGGCCGGCCCCGGACAACGGCGTGTCGATCGACGCGTTCATGACCGCGCTGGCCGATGCGAAGGCAAAGGGCCTCACGCGCCAGATCGGCATCTCGAACTTCAACATCGAACTGACGAAGGAAGCGATCGCGGCCGTCGGCAAGGATGCGATCGCGACCAACCAGATCGAACTGAGCCCGTACCTGCAGAACCGCAAGCTCGTCGAATTCCTGAACGGCGAAGGCATCCACGTGACGTCGTACATGACGCTCGCGTACGGCAAGGTGCTCGGCGACCCGGTGATCGGCGCGATCGCGCAACGTCGCCACGCGACGCCCGCACAGGTCGCTCTCGCGTGGGCGCTGCAGCTCGGCTACTCGGTGATTCCGTCGTCGACGAAGCGCGAGAACCTCGCGAGCAACCTGCTCGCGCAGACGCTGCGCCTGACCGACGAAGACATGGCGCAGATCGCCGCGCTTGACCGCAACGGCCGCGAAGTCGACCCGGCCGGCCTCGCGCCGAAGTGGGACTAAGCGCGCCGCCCCCCTCAATCGACCCGTCCGCTGCCAGCCGGCCGCGGCACCGACAGGAATTCACCATGACCCAGGACCCGCTTTTCCAACCGCTGCGACTCGGCACGCTGACGCTGCCGAACCGCATCGTGATGCCGCCGATGACGCGTTCGCGCGCAAGCCAGCCCGGCGACGAAGCCAACGAACTGATGGCCGCGTATTACGCGCAGCGCGCGAGCGCGGGCCTGATCGTCAGCGAAGGCACCTATATCGCGCCGCTCGGCAAGGGCTACGCGTGGACGCCCGGCATTCACACGCCGTCGCAGGTCGCCGGCTGGCGCAAGGTGACGGACGCCGTGCATGCCGCGCACGGCCGCATGTTCGCGCAGCTGTGGCACGTCGGCCGGCTGAGCCACACGAGCCTGCTCGGCGGCCGGCAACCCGTGTCGTCGTCGCCGATCCAGGCGAAGGGCGTGAACGTGTTCATCGCCGGTGAAGACGGCAGCACGCCGGGTTTCGTGCAGGCGTCCGAGCCGCGCGCGCTGACGGTCGACGAGATCCGCGAGATCGTCGGCCAGTACCGCGCCGCCGCGCGCCACGCGATCGAAGCCGGCTTCGACGGCGTCGAGCTGCACGGCGCGAACGGCTATCTCGTGAACCAGTTCATCGACTCGAACGCGAATACGCGCACCGACGCGTATGGCGGCTCGCTGGAAAACCGGCTGCGCTTCCTGCGCGAAGTCGCACAGGCGCTGATCGAAGGCACCGGCGACGCGTCACGCGTCGGCATCCGCCTCGCGCCACTGACGACGCTGAACGGCTGCGTCGACGACGATCCGGAAACGACCTACCTCGCCGCCGCGAAGCTGCTCGGCGAACTCGGCGTCGGCTACCTGCACATCGCGGAAGCCGACTGGGACGACGCGCCGCTGATGCCGGTCGAATTCAAGCGGCAACTGCGCGCCGCGTACCCGGGCGTGCTGATCTACGCCGGTGCGTACACCGCCGAGCGCGCGCGCGAGGCGATCGCCGCCGGCTGGGCCGACCTCGTCGCATTCGGCCGCCCGTTCGTCGCGAACCCCGACCTGCCCGAGCGCCTGCGCACCGGCGCTGCGCTCACGCCGCACGACCGCAACACGCTGTTCGGCGGCGGCGCACAGGGCCTGACGGACTACCCGACCCTCGCGCAAGCCGCCGCGTGAACGATCCGCAGGAATCCGACATGAGAATCACGCTCCCTTCCCGCCTGGGTTTCGGCACTGCGCCGCTGGGCAACATGTATCGGGACATCCCGAACCAAGAAGCACTGGCCACGGTCGACGCGGCCTGGGAAAGCGGCATCCGCTACTTCGACGCCGCGCCGCTGTATGGCGCGGGCCTCGCCGAGCTGCGCCTCGGCGAAGCGCTCGCCGGCCGTCCGCGCGACGAATATTCGCTCGGCACGAAGGTCGGCCGGCTGGTCCTCGACGAACACGAGGACGCGTCGCAACGCGATCTCGGCGAGAAGGGCGGCCTGTTCCGCCACGGCCTGCCGAACAAGATCGTCTACGACTACACCGAGGACGGCACGCTGCGCTCGATCGAAGCGAGCCTCGAGCGGCTGCGCACCGACCGGCTCGACACCGTGTGGATCCACGATCCGGCCATCGACTTCCACGGCGAGCGCTGGCTCGACGTGTTCGACGTCGCGATGTCGGGCGCGGCCAGGGCGCTCACGCGGCTGCGCGACGAAAAGGTCATCAAGGGCTGGGGCCTCGGCGTGAACCGCGTCGAGCCGTGCGAGCTCGCACTCGAACGCTCGGATCCCGACGGCTTCCTGCTCGCCGGCCGCTACACACTGCTCGACCATGCGGGCGCGCTCGAACGGCTGATGCCGGAAAGCGTCGCGCGCGGGCTCGGCATCATCGTCGGCGGTCCGTACAATTCCGGTGTGCTCGCCGGCGGCACCCACTTCGAGTATCAGCCGGCGACGCAGGACATGCTCGATCGCGTCGCGCGCATCCGGCAGATCGTCGAACGCTTCGGTGTGGACGTCCGCGCGGTGGCGCTGCAGTTCGCGCTCGCGCACCCGGCCGTCGCGGCCGTGATCCCCGGCGCGAGCCGGCCCGATCGCATCGACGAGAACCTGCGGCTGGCCGCGGCGCCAATTCCGTCCGAACTGTGGGACGCGCTGAAGGCCGAGCGCCTGATCGCAGAACACGCGCCGACGCCGGCCGGCGCGGCCTGAGCCGCTTCCGCGCGACCGCCGCGACGAGCGGCCGCGCACATCCCTTCCGTCACAATCGCGGCAACTATCGCCGCGATTGCCATTTCCGAATTGCAGCCTGCGCAATCGGCGTCTAGCGTTTACGGGATCGACTCCGCACGACCGTCATCCGACCTGAAATCCATTTAATCAGTTTTCCTATCTTTGATGAATGGAAGCATGAAATCGTCCGCGCCATCGTTACGGTTGCGACGTGATCAGCGTATCCGCATCGACAACTCGACATCGCCGCCGAACGGCACCGACAGATAGCCGTTTTCCGGTGCGCGCACATAAGCGAGGTAGTCGGGGCTGTATTCCGCGTTGTCGGCAACGACGAACGCACCCGCCCCAAGCCGCGGTTCGACCAGCGCGAGTATCTCGGGATACAGCGCCTTCGCACCGTCGAGCAGCAGCAGATCGACCGTATCCGGAAGATCGGCGGCCAGCGTGCGCAGCGCATCGCCTTCGCGAATCTCCACGAGATCGGCGAGCCTGGCGGCCGTCAGGTTCGCCCGCGCGCGTACGACCTTCGACGGCTCGAACTCGCTCGTGATCAGCCGGCCGCCGCCGTTGTCGCGCAGCGCGGCCGCGAGATGCAGCGTCGAAATGCCGAACGACGTGCCGAATTCGACGATCGCCCGCGCGCCGCGGCTGCGCGCGAGCATGTATAACAGCGTGCCCGTGTCGCGCGATACGGCGAGCGGGTAGTCCTTCAGGCGCGCATAGAAATCGGTGTAGTCGGTCTTGCTGCGCATCAGCCGCGCGTGCTCGTCGTGCGACAGGTCGGCAAAGTCCGGGCTCGTCGCGGGCGACGACGCGTCGGCCTCGTCGAACAGGCGCTCCAGCAGCGAGGCAAGCGGATCGAGAATCAGGGTGGTCATGCGAATCTCCGGTATCGGGTTGAGTGCGTCGTTGCACCCGATTAGAATATGACGAACTATTCAGGTTTTACTATTCGCATTGGCAGACCGCTCATGACCGACCGCCGAAACACCCGGATCGCCACGCGCAAACAGCCCCAGCAGGCCCGCTCGACGCGTCTCGTCGAAGACGTCCTTCAGGCCGCTGTTCAGGTTTTGGCAAGCGAAGGCGCGCAGCGCTTCACGATGGCGCGCGTCGCCGAGCGCGCCGGCGTGAGCGTCGGCTCGTTGTACCAGTACTTCCCGAACAAGGCGGCCGTGCTGTTCCGGCTGCAGCACGACGAATGGCGGCAGACGTCCGAGATGCTGTGCGGAATACTGCAAGACACGCAGAAGACGCCGCCCGAGCGGCTGCGCACTGCCGTCCACGCGTTCATCCGTTCGGAATGCGACGAGGCGCGCATGCGCATCGCGCTCGACGACGCCGCGCCGCTCTATCGCGACGCGCCCGAGGCGCAGGAAGTGAAGGCCGAGGGCAACCGGATCTTCAGCGCGTTCATGCGCGAAGCGCTGCCCGACGTGTCCGACACCACCCATGCGCTCGCGTGCGAGCTGATCAAGACGACGCTCACGACGGGCGGCAAAGCGTTCTCCGAAACCGAGCGCACACCGGCAGAAATCGAAGCCTATTCGGTCGCGATGTCCGACATGTTCTGCGCGTATCTCGAGCAGCTCGCGCACAGCTGACGCATGGAAGGACGCAAGAAGCACATGGTCACGGCAACCGTATCGTCCGGATGCAGGTTGCGCGCGCCCGCGAATCGCGTCACGCACACCCATTTCCACCGGCCGTCGCGGCAGCAATGAAAGATATTTGCAATATTCGAGGCACCTCCCGCTTCAACCCTGCCCGCCGACCCCGCATTCAAATAGTCGCCTTAACGGATTCGAACTAGGCGTATACACGCGTTCCGGCACGACGAAGCCCCGTTTCACGCCGATATAAGCGCTGCGACATGCGCTGCATGCTCTTCCCCCAATGGGACGTGATGGGCGGTTCGCCTAACCTTCGCTACGGCAAAGCACACGTGACGGGGTCGACCATACCGCGCGTCGTACGACGCGACACGCTCGCGATCGTTTCGATTCGCGCGTAACGACACGGATCGCGCGCCATTCGTCCCCACGACGTTGCCGACAATTCCAACCAGATTCGAGACACCCTGACGACGGCTCGCTACGGGCCGTTTCAGCATGCTGATAAAGGAGCAAGCTCATGAGTGATACCCCGGTGCAGCCGACGGTCGGCGTCGGCGCGGAAGAAACTGACTTTGGCACCACGGGAGTCATCGACCGGTACTTCGGCATTTCGTCGCGCGGCAGCACGCAGCGCCGCGAAATCATCGCGGGCGTGACCACGTTCCTCGCGATGGTCTATTCCGTATTCGTCGTGCCCGGCATGTTCGGCAAGGCCGGCTTCGACACGAGC
Organism: Burkholderia sp. JP2-270; assembly: GCF_003233675.1. Taxonomy (NCBI): domain Bacteria; kingdom Pseudomonadati; phylum Pseudomonadota; class Betaproteobacteria; order Burkholderiales; family Burkholderiaceae; genus Burkholderia; species Burkholderia sp. JP2-270. Next base: position 1,497,999 of record NZ_CP029825.1, read on the forward strand.
GCCGTGTTCGTCGCGGTCTGCCTGACCACCGCGTTCGGCTCGCTGCTGATGGGTCTATGGGCGAAGCTGCCGATCGCGATCGGCTGCGCGATCTCGCTGACCGCGTTCACCGCGTTCGGCCTCGTGCTCGGCAAGGGGCTGCATCCGACGGTCGCGCTCGGCGCCGTGTTCCTGATGGGCCTCGTGTTCACGGGCATCTCGGTCACCGGCGTGCGCTCGTGGATCCTGCGCAACCTGCCCGCGGGCGTCGCGCACGGCACCGGCATCGGCATCGGCCTGTTCCTGCTGCTGATCGCGTCGAACGACGTCGGCCTCGTGATCAAGAACCCGGGCGCCGGCCTGCCGGTTTCGCTCGGCCAGATCACCGCGCTCCCGGTCATCATGTCGGTCGTCGGCCTCGCCGCGATCTTCGGCCTCGAAAAGCGTCGCGTGCCGGGCGGCATCCTGCTCGTCGTGATCGCGATCTCGGTATTCGGCCTCGTGTTCGACCCGGCCGTGAAGTACCACGGCATCTTCGCGCTGCCGTCGCTGAGCGCGCCGGGCCACGCGTCGCTGATCGGTGCGATGGACATCAAGGGCGCGCTGTCGATGGCCGTGCTGCCGAGCGTGCTGGCGCTGGTGATGACCGCCGTGTTCGACGCGACCGGCACGATCCGCGCGGTCGCGGGGCAGGCCGGCCAGCTCGACGAGAACGGCCGCATCATCAACGGCGGCCGCGCGCTGACCGCCGATTCGATCAGCTCGATCTTCTCCGGCTTCCTCGGCGGCGCGCCGGCGGCGGCCTACATCGAGTCGAGCGTCGGCGTGGCCGCCGGCGCGAAGACGGGCCTCGCGGCGGCCGTGGTCGGCCTGCTGTTTCTCGTCGTGATGTTCTTCTCGCCGCTCGCGGGCCTCGTGCCGTCGTACGCCACGGCACCCGCGCTGATGTACGTCGGCCTGCTGATGCTCGGCAGCGTGAGCAAGCTGCACATGGACGACATGGTCGACGCGATGTCGGGCCTCGTGTGCGCGGTGTTCATCGTGCTGACCGCGAACATCGTGACGGGCATCATGCTCGGCTTCTCGACGCTCGTGATCGGCCGCATCGCGAGCGGTGAATTCCGCAAGCTCAACGTCGGCACCGTGCTGATCGCGGCCGCGCTCGTCACGTTCTATCTCGGCGGCTGGGCGATCTGACCGCGGATCGTGCGCGACGTCGCCGGTAGAAAGACGGCGCGCATCGGGACGACAACGTCTCCTCCACCATCATCGTTGATGGCCTCCCGGCCTGGGAACGCGAGTTTCCAGGCTTTTTTTGTCGATGCGGCGCGACGCGCATCGTCGAAGCGGCGCGGCGCGAATTCGCGCCCGGTGCTACGATCGAGCTTTGCCTTCAGGAGCCGCCATGAACGCGCTCGGCATCGTCTCCGAATCGAGCAGCCGGACCTCGGCGCGCAAACCGCCGTTCCTCCCGTCGTTCGGCTTCCACGAAGTGCATGAATCGCGGCCGATCGGCGCGCCGCCGGCCCGCATCATCGACGCGGTCGCGTCGCTCGACATGCGCGCCGATCCGGTCATCGATGCACTGATGACGGTGCGCGAATTCCCGGCGGCCGTCGTCGACACGCTTCGCAACGGGCCGGCCCGAAGCGAACGTGCGCGTTTCGGTTTCCACACATTCACGCTGCTTCACCGGGACGACACGTCGCTGTCGCTCGGTCTCGTCGGACGCTTCTGGCGCCCGACGACCGACGTGCGCGCCATCGCCGATGCAACGGCCTTCGTCCGGCACGACGACCCACGCGACGCGAAGCTGGTGCTCCGGTTCGAAGTCGTCGGGCTGGCATCGGGTGCGTACATCCTGCGTACCGAAACCTTCATCCACTGCCCGATCGCACGGACGCGGCGGCTGTTCACGCCGTACTGGCTCGCGATCCGGCTGGGGAGCGGGTGGATCCGGCGCCGCATGCTGGCGGCCGTCGAAACGGCGCTGGCGTAAGTCCACGCATCAAAACGGCTTGATCACGACCAGCCCGACGACGATCCCCGTCGCGACCACGACAGCGCCCGCTGCCTGCCCGAGCCATTGCGCGGGCACGACGACGAGATCGTCGCGCTCCATGCGCCGCAGCGTGCCGGCCAGCATCCCGTGCAGCGCCGACAGCGCGGTAACGACCGCCAGTTTCACCGACAGCCACACAGCGCCGAACCAGTGTCCGTTCAGCGCGATCGCAATCCCCGTGATCCAGACGATCGCGAGAGCGGGCGCCGTCACCGAACGATCCCAGCGCCGCACCTCGCGATGCACCGCGAGGTTGGCGATACGGACGCCGACGGACAGCATCAGCAGCCCGCCGACGAACGTGACGACGGCGACGACATGCGCAGCCTTGAGCAGCAGGTAGATCATTGCGCGTGCCTCCTGCGCGCGATCCATCCGGCGCTCGCCAGCCCCGCGAACGGCACGACGGCCGACAGCACGAGCCGCGCGACGTCGCCCTTGCTCCACAGCCCGCTCGACGCGGTGCCGACGACCGCCCACACGTACATCGCGAAAGCGATGCCGTGAATCGGGCCCATGATCGATACCGCCACCGGATAACCGGCCAGATGCTTGAGCGGCACGGCGATGCACACCAGCACGACGAGCGTGGTCGCCTCCAGCAGCGACAGGTACTGCAGGTTGCGCAACGCATTGCGATCGTCTTGTTTCATCGATGAGCCCCCAAGGTTGGTCAGCCGCAATTATGGCGTGTGGTACCGGCCCGATCCATTGGCTAGAATGCCATCTTTAAACGGATTCTGGCCACGACCTCGAACGCCATGCATACGGTCGCCGTCCTCGCTTTGCCCGATGTCGTCCCGTTCGATCTGGGCGTCGCATGCGACACGTTCGCGCGCGTGCGTTCGCCCGGCGTCGAGCATGCGTACCGCGTGCGCGTGTGCAGCGAGCATGCGCGCGTCGCCGGCGACCTGTTCGAACTGCGGCCCGCGTTTCGTCTCGATGCGCTCGCCGACGCCGACACGATCGTCGTCCCCGGCACGTCCGTGCCGCTTGCGCCGACGTCGCGCCGCGTGATCGCGGCCCTGCGCGCGGCGGCCGCGCGCGGTTGCCGGATCGCGTCGATCTGCAGCGGCGCGTTCGTGCTCGCGGAAGCCGGGCTGCTCGACGGCCTGCGCGCGACGACGCACTGGCTGGCGGCCGGCGAACTCGCGCGCCGCTACCCGAACGTGACGGTCGACCCGAACGTGCTGTTCATCGACAACGGGCAGATCCTGACGTCGGCCGGCGCAACGGCCGGCCTCGATCTGTGCCTGCACATGATCCAGGCCGACTACGGCGCGGCGGTCGCCGTCGACGCCGCACGCTACGCCGTGGCGCCGCGCGTCCGCGAAGGCGGGCAGGCGCAGTTCATCGCGCCGGAATGGCCGACGGGCACCGACGGGCTGCAAAGCCTGATGGACTGGCTGCAGGCCAACCTGCACAAGCCGCTCACGCTCGACGCGATGGCCCGCAAGGCGTCGACGAGCGTGCGCACGCTGACGCGGCGCTTTCAGGAGCAGACGGGCACGTCGCCGCGGCAATGGCTGCAGACCGCGCGCGTCAGGCATGCGCAGCAGTTGCTGGAAGTCACGGAGCTGTCGATCGAACATGTGGCAACGGAGGCCGGGTTCGGTTCGGTGACCGCGTTTCGCGAGCGGTTCGCGCGCATCGTCGGCACGTCGCCGCAGCGGTATCGTCACGCGTTCCGCGCGCGGTCCGGCGCATGATGCTCGCGCTGCGCATCGGCGCCCGATGCGTCGACCCGACGACGTGAACCCACGCGCACAACCGTCAGGATCGCTACCGGAAGCCGCCGCCCCCGCCACCTCGCCCGCCCAAGCCCCCTTTCGCGCCAACCGGACCCGACCGATGACCCGCATCCGCAATCCCCTGAACATCGCGCAGCTCCAGGCGTTCGTCTCCGCCGCGCATCTCAAGAGCCTGCGCGCCGCCGCGCGCGAACTCGGCGTCACGCAGCCCGCGATCACGCACACGATCCGCGAACTCGAAACGGCGCTCAACGCGGAACTGCTCGCGCGCAGCGTGCGCGGCGTCGAGCTGACCGCCTGCGGCCATGCGCTGCTGCCGCGCGCCGAGCAGTTGCTCGGCGACATCCGCCGCACGGTCGAGGCCGTCGAGCAGGTAAAAGGCGAGATGTCGGGGCGCGTCGCGGTCGGCACGATGCCGTCGATCGCGCTGACGGCGCTGCCGCACGCGGTGACGGCGTTCCGCCGGTCGATGCCGAACGTCAGCCTGCATCTCGAGGAAGTGACGGTGCCCGACGCGCTCGCGCAGTTGCGCAACGGCACGCTCGACATCGCCGCGATGCACCATGTGCCCGCGCTCGACCGCGATTTCACGCAATCGCCGCTGCTGTCGACCGAATTCACCGTCGTGATGCGCGAAGGCCACCCGCTCGCGCAGGCGCGCCGTTTAGAGGAATTGCTCGACGCCGAGTGGATCGTCACCGTCGGCGCCGAGCAGTTTCCGCACAGCGTGATGGTCGGGATGTTCGAGGCGCGCGGGCTGCCGCTGCCGAAACGCCTGCTGAGATCGCCGATGTCGTTCGCGGTGACGCTCGGGCTCGTCGCGCGCTCGGACGTGATCGGCTGCTTCACGCGCCCGCTCGCCGCGATGGTCGCGCCGCTCGGCATCCGCACGGCCGAACTCGACGAAAGCATGCCGCGCTTCGACCTGTCGATCATCGCGCGGCGCGACATGCTGCCCACGCCCGCCGTTTCGCAATTCGTCACGTGTCTGCAGCGGGCGGTCAACGAAACGCTCGGCTGAATCGTTCCTGTGCCTGAAACGGTCGCGCGCTCCCGCGCGCTGCCGCCGGGCCCGGTATCGGGGCTTGTCCTAGGCGCCCTGCCGGTATTTTGTCTTGATAATCTCCGCACGTCGCGCGCCCGCATCGGGCGGGCGAAACGGACAGTCCGGCGCGAAGCCGTGCCGGACCGAAGGCTTACGGCGCGGCACAACCGCGCACCCATCGAACAAAACGAGGAGTCACCGAGTGAAAAAGATTCTTGCGGCTGTGACCGTTGCCCTGCTTGCCGTATCGGCCGGCAGCGCGTACGCGAAGGACTGGACGACCGTGCGGTTCGGCGTCGACGCAAGCTACCCGCCTTTCGAATCGAAAGGCCCCGACGGCAAGGTGGTCGGCTTCGACGTCGATCTCGGCAACGAAATCTGCCGCCGCATGAACGCGAAGTGCGTGTGGATCGAAAACGACTTCGACGGGATGATTCCGGCGCTGAAGGCGCGCAAGTTCGACGGCGTGCTGTCGTCGATGTCGATGACGCCGGCGCGTCAGGAACAGATCGGCTTCTCGTCGAAGCTGTTCAACACGCCGACGCGCCTCGTCGCGAAGAAGGGCGCCGGCCTGCTGCCGACGGCCGAATCGCTGAAGGGCAAGTCGATCGGCGTCGAACAGGGCACGATCCAGGAAACCTACGCAAAGACCTACTGGGCGGCGAAGGGCGTGAAGGTGGTCCCCTACCAGAACCAGGACCAGGTCTATGCCGACCTGATCGCGGGCCGTCTGGACGGCGCGCTGCAGGACGCGGTGCAGGCCGAGATCGGCTTCCTGAAGACGCCGCGCGGCGCGGGCTTCGATTTCGCCGGCAAGGATATCGACGATCCGAAGACGCTCGGCAACGGCGCCGGCATCGGCCTGCGCAAGGAAGACACCGACCTGAAGGCGAAGATCGACAGCGCGATCGCCGGCATGCGCAAGGACGGCACGTACGACAAGATCGCGAAGAAGTACTTCGATTTCGACGTCTACGGCAAGTAATACGGCAAGCAAGCGAGCAATTCGCTTCGACGCAAACGGGCTCCACGGGGAGCCCGTTTTTTTTCCGCGCCAACCCCATGATTCTCAAGGAGAAACAACGCGTTCCGGTACCGGTTTGATGGCGGCGACGCAGGCAACGTACAATCGATCTTCCACGCACACCGGATCATTCGCGGCTGCGCCGCACTCCCCTCATCATGCAAACGCAGACCCATCCGCTGATTTCCCCCGCCGTCGGCACCGAACGCCAGATCACGAGCTTCCACTACGGCCCGCGCGGCGGCAAGAAAGTCTATATCCAGTCGTCGCTGCACGCGGACGAACTGCCCGGCATGCTGGTCGCCGCGCTGCTGCGCCGCAAGATCGCCGCGCTCGAGACGGCCGGCAAGCTGCGCGGCGAAGTCGTCATCGTGCCCGTGCCGAACCCGATCGGCCTGTCGCAACACGTGTTCGGCGATCACCTCGGCCGCTTCGAGCTCGGCTCGATGCAGAACTTCAACCGCAATTTCTACGATCTCGCGGCGCTCGTGCTGCCGCGCGTCGAAAGCCGGCTCACGAAAGACGCGCAGCACAACCTCGTCGCCGTGCGCGCCGCGATGCGCGAAGCGCTCGACGAGCAGAAGCCGCGCACCGAGCTCGACTCGCAGCGCCTCGCGCTGCAGAAGCTGTCGTTCGACGCCGATATCGTGCTCGACCTGCACTGCGACAGCGATGCGGTGATGCACCTCTATACGAATCCCGATCTGTGGCCGGACGTCGAGCCGCTGTCGCGCTATCTCGACGCGCAGGCGTCGCTGCTCGCGCTGAATTCGGTCGGCAACCCGTTCGACGAGATCCACAGCTTCTGCTGGTCGGATCTGCGCAGCCGCTTCGGCGATCGCTTCCCGATCCCGAACGGCGCGATTTCCGTCACGGTGGAACTGCGCAGCGAACGCGACGTGTCGTACGAGTTCGCCGAAAAGGATTCTCAGGCGATCGTCGAATACCTGACCGAGCGCGGCGTCGTCGACGGCACGCCGGCGCCGCTGCCGCCGCTCGCGCATCCGGCCACGCCGCTCGCGGGCACCGATCCGCTCGTCGCGCCGGTATCGGGCGTGATCGTGTTCCGCACGCCGGTCGGCGCGATGATCGAGGCCGGCCAGGAAGTGGCCGACATCGTCGATCCGCTGACCGATCGCGTCGTCACGCTGAAGAGCAGCGTGTCGGGCGTGTTGTACGCGCGCCAGATCGTGCGCTTCGCGACGGCCGGCATGGAAGTCGCGCGAATCGCCGGCGCGACCGCGATCCGCACGGGTTCGCTGCTGTCGGCCTGAGATCGGCCCGCGCGCCGGGTAACGGCGCGCATCGACGCGCTCCAACATGCACCAATGAAATCGCCCGCTTGCGCGGGCGATTTGCTGTCCGACAGGCCCGGCGATCCGGCCGGGCGGCAGCACGCGTGGACGCTCAGAACGCCGGCACGATCGCGCCGCTGAACTTCCGGTCGATGAACTTGCGCACGTCGTCCGATTCATAAGCCGCGACGAGCTTCTTCACCCACGGCTTGTCCTTGTCCTGCGTGCGCACCGCGATCAGGTTCGCGTACGGCCCGCGCAGATCCTCGATCGCGATCGCATCCTTCACCGGCGTGAGCCCCGCCTTCACCGCGTAGTCGGTGTTGATCGACGCGGCATCGACATCGGGCAGCGCGCGCGGCAACTGCGCGGCGTCGAGCTCGACGATCCTGATCTTCTTCGGATTCTCGGCGACGTCGAGCGGCGTCGCGTTCACGCCGTTCGTGCCGGCGCCCGGCTTCAGCTTGATCACCCCGTATTTCTGCAGCAGCAGGAGCGCGCGGTTGCCGTTCGACGGATCGTTCTGGATCCCGACCTTCGCACCGACCGGCAAGTCCTTCAGCGACTTGATCTTCTTCGAATAGAAACCCATCGGCGCCGTGTAGGTGAGCCCGACGTTGACGATCCTGTAGCCGCGCTGCTTGATCTGGCTGTCGAGGAACGGCTGGTGCTGGAAGCCATTCGCGTCGAGGTCGCCCGAATCGAGCGCCGCGTTCGGCTGCACGTAGTCGTTGAATTCGATGACCTTGATCGCAAGCCCTTCGCGCGCGGCCACTTTCGTCACTTCGGTCCAGATCTGCGCGTCGGGGCCGCTCATCGTGCCGATCTTCAGCGTTTGCGGGTCGGCGTGCGCGCCGGGCGCCGCGAATGCCAGCGCCGCGGCGAGTGCGCCGAGGCCGGTCAGGATCGAACGTCGCATGGTGTCCTCTTGTCCCGTGTCGTTGTTGGAGCACGGATCGTGGCACGGGGCCCTAACACCGCCAACCAAGCTTATTTCATGTGCATATTCCCGCTTCGGATCGAATCTCAGCCGAAATCGGTATAACTCCCTGCTATACAACCGGGCAGAATCCAGTGTCGCATCGGCACCACACATTCTTCATATGACAGTCGCTGTCATATTCATTACGTGGCCCGCCGATAAAGTTGCCGCCGGTCCGTGAAAGCGCCCACAGAGAGCGCCGGAACCGCAACTGGACACGCCATTTATTCGCTCGGAGAATCCTTTGAACAAGAAACTGTTGACCATCGCCGCCCTCGCAGCAACGGCCGGCACGGCACACGCGCAAAGCAGCGTGACCCTGTACGGCGTCATCGATGCCGGTATCAGCTACGTGAACCACAGCAAGACCGCAAACGGCGGCTCGGGCAAGCTGTTCAAGTACGACGACGGCGTTGCCCAGGGCAGCCGTTGGGGCCTGCGCGGCACCGAAGACCTCGGTGGCGGCCTGAAGGCGATCTTCGTGCTCGAAAACGGCTTCAACAGCGGCAACGGCACGATCGGCCAGGGCGGCGCGATCTTCGGCCGCCAGGCTTACGTCGGCCTGAGCCAGTCGCAATACGGCACGGTCACGTTCGGCCGCCAGTACTCGTTCTCGACCGACGTCCTCGGCTCGAACTACTCGACGGGCGGCAACACGGTTGCAGGTAACTACGCGTACCACGTGAACGACGTCGACCAGCTCACGTCCAGCCGCATCAACAACTCGGTGAAGTTCCAGAGCGCGAACTACGCCGGCTTCACGTTCGGCGCGTTGTACGGCTTCTCGAACTCGACCGACTTCGCCGGCGCACCGGCCACGACGTCGGGCACGACGACGACGGCAGGCTCGTCGCGCGCATACAGCTTCGGCCTGAACTACGCGAACGGCCCGTTCGCCATCGGCGCCGCGTACACGGACATCCGCTTCCCGAGCCAGTCGACGCCGGCGTTCTCGACGACGATCGCGAACATCAGCACGGGCAACATCCGCGACCTGCGCACGTACGGCGTCGGCGGCCGCTACATCTTCGGCCCGGCGACCGCATGGCTGCTGTGGACGCGCACGCAGTTCACCCCGCTCGCGAGCGGCGCATCGGGCACGTTCTACAACGCATACGAAGCAGGCCTGAAGTACGCGATCACGCCGGCCCTGTCGGCAGCCGCCGGCTACACGTACACGAACGCAACGCAAAGCGGCAGCTCGGCGCACTGGAACCAGGGCAACCTGGCGCTCGACTACGCGCTCAGCAAGCGTACGGACGTGTACGGCCTCGTCGTCTACCAGAAGGCGTCGGGCAACAACGTGCAGGCGCAGATCGGTTCGAGCACGAGCTACTTCAACACGTCGGGCAACGGCTCGTCGAACCAGCTCGCCGCTCGCGTCGGCATCCGTCACAAGTTCTAAAGCATCCGCTTAACTCGCGGATCACGACGGCAAGAAGCGCCCCGCTCCACGCGGGGCGCTTTTTTATCTGCTTTTAAGTTTCGCTTAATTCTGGGCTGAGAGGATGCTCTCACCCCCCCTGTTGGCCGCCTGAGCATCGGCGGCTTTTTTTTTAATGCCGACGGCGCCGCCATCGATTGCCCACAAGACAGGATCGGAGGCCATGATGATCGAAGATACCGTTTTCAGCCATCTGCACGCGATTCTGACGTGCCAACACTCGCTGCCGGTCCAGAGTTGCCGCGTATCGGTAGAAATGCAGCGCCCGTGGGGCCGCCCGTACCGGCTCGTCGAATGGACGATGCATCTCGACGCGCCCGCGCGGCGCCAGATCGTGCCGGCCGAATCGACCGACGAAGAGATCGCCGAGGTCGTCGCGTCGCACGTGCCGGGCCGGCTTTACGGCGACGGCCGGCTGCAGTTCTGAACGCCTTCCTGTTCCACCCGTTTCCCGTATTTCGGCCGTCCCGCACGCATCGTGCGGCAGTCGGTCTCGTTTGACGCGGCAACGAAACCTGCTACGCTGCGCGTTTTCGTCCACGCAACACACGATGGAAAACGCATTCAACGAACGCGGCGTCATGATCACGCGCAACGGCCTGTCGGCCGCCGGGCAAGTATTCGCACTGCGTGACATCCGCCACGTCGACGTCGTCAAGATTCCGAAGAACCGCATCGTTCCGTCGCTGATCTCGCTGATCGGCGCGGCTGCCGCCATCGCAGGCGGCTTCGGCGCATCGAGCGCCGCACTCGTCGTCGGCGTGATGCTCGCCGTCGTCGGTTATCTCGCCTGGACCACGCAGGACGTCACGTATCGCCTGATGGTCGAGATGCCCGACGGCAAGCGCGAAGCGCTGTCGAGCGTCGACGCCGAATTCGTCGAACGCGTCGCGCAGGTCGTGCGCGATGCGCAGGCCGCGACGGCTGCAGGCTGATTCCGCTTCACATCGCTGCACGCTCCGGTTCGCGGTCTGCTGGTGTGCGCGGCACGTTTCGGCTCGTGCGGTGCATGGCTGCATCGGGCCGAAGCGTCCTTATCGAATCGCGTTCCCGCCGCATCCTCGCAAGCCCCGCGCCTGCGCTGCGTACGCCGACCGCCTAGTATGGAAAGAGCGGCCCGCCGCCGCATCGTCCGAGGAGGTCGGCATGAACGTTCAATTGCTGTCCGGCATGCTTCGCGCGCAGGAACTGCTGCTCGTGTCGATGATCCGCGCGCTTCCCCTTGACGAACGCCGCGCGCTCGTCGATCTCTACACCGAACAGATCGCGTTCGCCGAACAGGCGGGCCTCGAAAGCCACAGCGATCGCGCAACGCACGATGCGTTCATCGCGCATGCGCGCAACCTGCTGATCCGCATCGAAGCGTTGGCTTAGGGCCGGCGCGCCGGCACGTCTCCCGACTTTCCGCCCGCGGCTCGCTCGAGCCGCGCAGGTAAGCGCTCACCCGCACGGGCCGCTTTCCTTTCTTGTATTGAGAATAATTCTCATTTACACTGGTAAAATTATCAGTTTCCTTTCAATTCACCGTTCGCCGCATCCCGCGCGCGGACGGGCCAGCCAGGTGAACGCGTCACCCAGCCAGCCTTCGGGCTTGTTTTCGTCTATGGGAGACCACCTGTGCATTGCTATCCGCTGGCGCGGCGGCCGATCTGCGTCGCGCTGTTCGGCGCGTTCGGCCTGTCCGCCGCCCCGGCTCACGCCGACTCGTCGCCGCAAGGCGCCACCCCGCCTCCTGCCGTCCTCGTCGCCGCGTCCACGCACGGCGATGCAGCGCTGCTCGACCCCGTCACCGTCACGGCCACCCGCACCGCCACCGCCGCGAGCCGCACCGCGGCGTCGGTGTCGGTGATCACCGACGAAGATCTCGAGGAGCAGCAGGCCACCAACATCAAGGACGCGCTGCGCTACGAGCCGGGCATCACGGTGCGCCGCACCGCTTACCGGCCCGGCAGCGCCGCGCTCGGCGGCGGCCGCGACGGCGATTCGAGCATCAACATCCGCGGCCTCGAAGGCAATCGCGTGCTGCTGATGGAAGACGGCATCCGCCTGCCGAACGCGTTCTCGTTCGGGCCGCTCGAAGCGGGGCGCGGCGACTACGCCGATCTCGACACGCTCAAGCGCATCGAGATCCTGCGCGGGCCGGCCTCCGCGCTCTACGGCAGCGACGGCCTGACCGGCGCCGTGAACTTCATCACGAAGGATCCGCGCGACCTGCTGTCGATCTACCACAAGCCCTATTACTTCTCGTTCCGGCCGAGCTACGACTCGGCCGATCGCAGCATCGGCGCGACCGTGTCGGCCGCGGGCGGCAACGACCGCGTGCAGGGAATGATCATCGCCGACGGCCGGCGCGGCCACGAGGTCGACACGCGCGGCGGCAACAACTCGGCGAGCACGCTGCGCACGACGTCGAACCCGCAGGACGTCTATTCCGAATCGCTGCTCGGCAAGCTCGTGCTGACGCCCACCGCGCGCGACACGATCAAGTTCACCGCGGAAACCGTGCAGCGGCGCGTGCGCACCGACGTGCTGTCCGCGATCAATCCGCCGACCACGCCCGGTCTCACGACGAACGACCGGCTCGAGCGCAACCGCTTCAGCGTCGACTACGACTTCCGCGACGACGCGTTCCGCTGGTTCCAGACCGCGCACGTGCAGTTCTACTACCAGGACGCGAAGCAGGACCAGTACGCGTTCGAGACGCGCAGCGCGCCGCTGCGTTCGCGCTCGCGCGACAACCAGTACAAGGAACGCACGTTCGGCGGCTCCGCGTTTGCCGAAAGCGGCTTCGCGACGGGCCCGCTCGTGCATAAGCTGCTGTACGGCGTCGACGGCAGCCTGTCGCGCGTGACGAACATGCGCGACGGCACGGTGCCGGGCGTCGGCGAAGCGTTCCCGAACAAGGCGTTCCCCGACACCGACTACACGCTGTTCGGCGCGTTCGTGCAGGACCAGATCGGCTACGGCCGCCTGCTCGTCACGCCGGGCCTGCGCTTCGACACGTACCGGCTGAGCCCGACCGGAAACGATCCGCTGTTCACCGGCAAGGCCGTGTCGACGAGCGCGAACGAACTGTCGCCGCGCGTCGCCGTGCTCTACGAGATCACGCCCGCAGTCATTCCGTACGTGCAGTACGCGCACGGCTTCCGCGCGCCGACACCCGACCAGGTCAACAGCAGCTTCTCGAACCCGGTGTACGGCTACACGTCGATCGGCAACCCGAACCTGAAGCCCGAGACGAGCGACACGTTCGAAGCGGGCCTGCGCGGCAAGGCCGGCACCGGCTACGGCGTCGTGCGCTACAGCGCGGCCGCGTTCACGGGCCGCTACCGCAACTTCATCTCGCGCACGACGATCGCCGGCAGCGGCCGGCCGACCGACCCGTCCGTATTCCAGTACGTGAACTTCGCCGACGCGCGCATCCACGGCCTCGAAGGCCGCGCCGAATGGGCGATGCCGAACGGCATCACGCTGAAGACGGCGATGGCGTTCACGAAGGGCTCGACGCAAAACGACGGCGCGGCCAGCCAGCCGCTCAACACGGTCAACCCGTTCTCTGCCGTGTTCGGCGTGCGCTACGAGCCGGGCGAGCGCTGGTTCGTGCAGACCGACCTGCTGTTCCAGGCCGCCAAGCGCGACAAGGACGTCGACAAGTCCGACTGTTCGAACAAGGCGTGCTTCACGCCGCCGTCGTCGTTCGTCGTAGACCTGCGCGGCGGCTACCGCTTCAACAAGCACGTGAGCGCGACGATCGGCATCCGCAACCTGTTCGACCGCAAATACTGGAACTGGTCGGACGTACGCGGCATCGCGGCCGATTCGCAGGTGCTCGATGCGTATACGTCGCCCGGACGCACGGTCGCCGTCAGCATGAAAGTGGATTTCTGATGCGCGACGCCCGCGCTGCCACCCCAACCGTTACTTGAAGGAGTCCGACATGATGCAATCCGCCCTTCCCGGTCAACCGGCCAGCCCGGCCCGCGCGGCCGCCGCACTGCGCGACGCGTTCATCAAGCTCAAGACCGAGCGCCAGCTGCGCAACCGCGACGTCGCGCAGGCGCTCGGCGTCAGCGAAGGCGAGGCGCTCGCCGCGTTCGTCGGCGAGCACGTCGTACGGCTCGACGCGCGCTTTCCGGCGATGTTCGAGGAAATGCCGCGCCTCGGCCGTGTGATGGCGCTCACGCGCAACGACACGGCCGTCCACGAAAAGGACGGCGAATATGCGCAGATGAGCCATGACGGCCCCGTCGGCCTCGCGCTCGGCGACATCGACCTACGGATCTTCTATCGCCACTGGGTATCGGCGTTCGCGGTGCGCGACGAGACCGCGCACGGCCCGCTGAAGAGCCTGCAGTTCTTCGACGCGCAGGGCCGTGCGATCCACAAGGTCTACCTGCGCGCGCACAGCGACCACGCCGCGTACGACGCATTCGTCGAACGCTGGCGCGCACCGTTGCAGGAGCCGGGCCTCGACGTCGCGCCCGCCGCGCCGAAGACGCCCGAGCGCGCCGACACCGAGATCGACGTCGCGGGATTCCGCGCCGCGTGGGATGCGATGACCGATACGCACCAGTTCTTCGGCATCACGCAGCGCTTCGGCGTGAGCCGCATGCAGGCGCTGCGCCTCGCCGATCCGCAATACGCATATCCGGCCGAAACCGCGCATGCGCTGCGTCACGTGCTCGAGCGGGCCGCGCAAAGCGGCCAGCCGATCATGGTGTTCGTCGGCAATGCGGGGATGATCCAGATCCATACGGGCCCCGTCGCGAACGTGCGCGAAGTCGGCGCGTGGATCAACGTGCTCGATCCGGGCTTCAACCTGCACGTGCGCGAAGACCTGATCGCCGCCGCATGGGTCGTGAAGAAGCCGACGAGCGACGGCATCGTCACGTCGCTCGAACTGTTCGACCGCCAAGGCGACCACGTCGCGCTGCTGTTCGGCGAGCGCAAGCCCGGCAAGGTCGAGCGCGACGACTGGCGCGCGCTCGTCGCGACGCTGCCGCCGGCCGCACACGGAGGCGCGCGGTGAGCGCGCGATCGTTCGATCCGCGGCGCCGCACGGTGCTGGCGGGCGCGGCTGCCGGCGCGCTCGCCAGCGCGCTGCCGGGCCGCGCGCTCGCACAAGCTGCGCAGGCCGCGCCGAAACGCGTGGTCGTGATCGGCGGCGCGCTCGCGGAAGCCGCGTTCGCGCTCGGCGGCGCCGAGGCGCCGCGCTACCGGCTCGTCGGCGCCGACACGACCTGCACCTACCCCGACGCCGCGAAGCGCCTGCCGAAGGTCGGCTACCAGCGCGCGCTGTCGGCCGAGGGGCTGCTGTCGCTGCGGCCCGATCTCGTGCTCGCGTCGGCCGAAGCCGGCCCGCCCACCGCGATCGCTCAGGTGAAAAGCGCCGGCGTCGCGGTGACGACGTTCGACGAACGCCACGACGTCGAGTCGGTACGCGCAAAGATCATCGGCGTCGCGCAGGCGCTCGACGTGCGCGATGCGGGCGCCGCGCTGTTGCAGCGCTTCGATCGCGACTGGCAGACCGCGCGCGACGCGGTCGCCGCGCGCGCACCCGGCGGCGCGCAGCCGCCGCGCGTGCTGTTCGTGCTGAACCATACCGGCAACCAGGCGCTCGTCGCCGGCCAGCGCACGGCCGCCGACGCGATGATCCGCTACGCGGGCGCGCGCAACGCGATGCAGGGCTTCGATCACTACAAGCCGCTGACGACCGAGGCGCTCGCGGCCGCCGCGCCCGACGTCGTGCTGATCTCCGACGAAGGGCTCGCGGCCGTCGGCGGCCGCGCCGCGCTGCTCGCCACGCCCGGCTTCGGCGCGACACCGGCCGGCCGCGCGCAACGCGTCGTGTCGCTCGATGCGCTGTTCCTGCTCGGGTTCGGCCCGCGCCTGCCGCTCGCCGTCACGACCCTGCACCGACGCCTGTCTGATGCGCTCGCCTGATTCCGGACTGCCCCGATGCCCGCTCACGCCTCGCCTTTCCCCGCACCGTCGCCCGCGTCGCGCTCCGGCGCCGCGCGCGTCGGCACGTCGCGCCGTTTCGCGCCGTTCGCGCTGGCCGCGCTTGCGTGCCTCGTGTGCGCAATGTCCGTCGTCGCGCTGTGCGTCGGCGCGTACCGCATTCCGCTCGCGGAGGCATGGGCCGCGCTGACCGGCGATGCGGCCGCGCGGCAGGCACGCGCGGTGCTGCTCGACATCCGTGCGCCGCGTGTCGCGCTCGCGCTGCTGGTCGGCGGCGGCTTCGGCGCGACCGGCGCCGCGATGCAGGCACTGTTCCGCAATCCGCTCGCGGATCCGGGGCTCGTCGGCGTGTCGAGCGGCGCCGCACTCGGCGCGACGACGATGATCGTGCTCGGCCCCGCTCTCTTTGCCGCGCACGTGAGCGCGGCCGCATTGCCCGTCGCGGCCTTCACGGGCGCGCTCGCGGTCGCGGCGCTCGTCTACCGGCTCGCCGCATCGCGCGGCCGGCTCGCGCTGCCGCTGCTGCTGCACGCCGGCATCGCGATCAACGCGCTGGTCGGCGCGGCGATCGGGCTGCTCACGTTCGTCGCCGACGACGCGCAGCTGCGCTCGCTGACCTTCTGGAGCCTCGGCAGCCTCGGCGGCGCGCAATGGTCCGCGCTGGCGGCTGTCGCGCCGTGCGTCGCGATCGGCTGCGTGCTGCTCGCACGTGAACGCGACGCATTGAACGCGCTGCAGCTCGGCGAAACCGAGGCGCTGCATCTCGGCGTGCCGGTGCAGCGGCTGAAGCGGCGCGTGCTCGTCGCGGTCGCGCTCGCGGTCGGCGCCCTCGTGTCGTGCGCGGGCATCATCGGCTTCATCGGGCTCGTCGCGCCGCATTGCGTGCGGCTCGCGTGCGGCCCCGACCAGCGCGTCGTGCTGCCCGGCGCCGCGCTGCTCGGCGCGTTGCTGACGCTCGCCGCCGATCTCGCCGCGCGCACGGTCGCCGCGCCCGCCGAAATCCCGCTCGGCGTGCTGACCGCGCTGCTCGGCGCGCCGTTCTTCCTCGCGCTGCTGTGGAAAAGCCGCGGCGCGCTCGGCTAGGGCCCGTTCCCGCTAATAGCGAAAACAGGCCCTTAACCCTTACGTCACGACGACCATGCTGACCGCCCACCATCTCGACGTCACCCGCCGACACACCGCCATCCTTCGCGACCTGTCGCTGTCGATCGAGCCCGGCCGCGTGACCGCGCTGCTCGGCCGCAACGGCGCGGGCAAGAGCACGCTGCTGAAGACCTTCGCCGGCGAACTGACCGGCAGCGTCGCGCCGAACGGCGTGCGCGTGACGGGCAACGTTACGCTGAACGGCGAACCGCTCGCGCGCATCGACGCGCCAAGGCTCGCGTGCCTGCGCGCGGTGCTGCCGCAGGCCTCGCAGCCGGCCTTCCCGTTCAGCGTCGACGAAATCGTGCTGCTCGGCCGTTATCCGCATGCGCGGCGCAGCGGTGCGACGTCGCACCGCGATCGCGACATCGCGTGGCGCGCGCTCGAACGCGCGGGTGCCGAAGCGCTCGTCGGTCGCGATGTCACGACGCTGTCGGGCGGCGAGCTCGCACGCGTGCAGTTCGCGCGCGTGCTCGCGCAGCTATGGCCGGACGAAGACGGTGCGGCAAGCTGCCCGCGCTACCTGCTGCTCGACGAGCCGACCGCCGCGCTCGATCTCGCGCATCAGCACCGCTTGCTCGATACCGTGCGCGCGGTCGCGCGCGAATGGCAGCTCGGCGTGCTCGCGATCGTGCACGACCCGAACCTCGCCGCGCGACACGCGGATATGATCGCGATGCTCGCCGACGGCACGATCGTCGCGCACGGCGCGCCGCGCGACATGATGACGCCCGCGCATATCGCGCTGTGCTACGGATTCGCGGTGAAGATGGTGGAAACCGGTGACGGTACGCCGCCGGTGATGGTGCCTGCGTAGCGTAGGCAAATACTCCACGGTCGTTGCGTCGCTCTATGTCCTACGCTGCCGTCAACTGCGACTTTCACCCAATATCATTCGCGCATCCCTTTCGAGGAGCCTCTCGTGCCGCTTCCGATGACCCGCATCATCCTGTACGTCCGCGACGTCGCGTTGCTGAAGGCGTTCTACCAACGGCATTTCGATCTGCCCGTCATCGAGGAAATCGACGGTGCATGGGTCGTGCTCGATGCGGGCGCGATCGAACTGGTGCTGCATTTGGCAGGCCCGGCGTTTCGCCAGGCAGCCTTGTCCGCGCATGCGAATGCCGATGCAAGCACCATGAAGCTCGTCTTCTCGATCGATGCCGATATCGCCGCGCATCGCGACCGGCTCGCCCGCGATGGCATGACAGTGCGCGATCTCAAGCGCTACGACGGCTTCGCGTACCGGATGTATAACGGCCTCGATCCGGAAGGCAACGTCTTCCAGGTGATGCAGCCGGACTGAATTTCGGCGCGCGGGCCGTGCTCAATGCCCGACGTCCGCCGCGCCGAAGGTCCGCATCTTCCACCCGAGCCGCACCGCAAGCATCCGCATCGCGAAACCGACCGCCAGCGCGACCACCGTCGCGAAACCCGCATCGATGCCGAGATGCTGGATCCCGACATACAGCGTGCCCGTGACGAACGCGACGCTCGCGTACAGTTCCTCGCGCAGGATCAGCGGCATCTCGTTGCACAGCAGGTCGCGCAGCATCCCGCCGCACACGCCCGTGATCGCGCCGGCCAGCACGACGATGATCGGCGCCGTGCCGGCCGATGCGCCGATGTCGCAGCCGATGATCGTGAACGCCGCGAGGCCGATCGCGTCGACGGTGACGAACAGTGTCTTCATCCGCGCGACATGCCGTGCGACCCACGACGCGACGGTCGCCGCGACGAGCGTGATCACGAGGTATTCGGGATGCGCAATCCAGCCGAGCGGATAGTGGCCGAGCAGCACGTCGCGCACGGTGCCGCCGCCGAGCGCCGTCACCGCGCCGACGAGCGCGAGCCCGAAGCGGTCCATCCCGCGCCGCATGCCCATCAGCGCCCCCGACATCGCTTCCGCGACGATCGCAATCAGATAGAGCGTATGCATCGCGCGCGTCAGTCGTCGGTCCGGAACAGGTCG
This sequence comes from Burkholderia sp. JP2-270, assembly GCF_003233675.1. Classification (NCBI taxonomy): domain Bacteria; kingdom Pseudomonadati; phylum Pseudomonadota; class Betaproteobacteria; order Burkholderiales; family Burkholderiaceae; genus Burkholderia; species Burkholderia sp. JP2-270. Next base: position 1,516,657 of record NZ_CP029825.1, read on the forward strand.
AGCACGCGTTCGCGCTCGGCCGCATCGACCGCGCCGGGCATCGGCTCGTCGGGCTTGCCGCTGTCGGCAGGCGCGTCCGACGCGTCCTGCACCGCCGCACCGCCGCATGCGAAGCGGCTGCGGATATACGACGGCACGTCGGCCGTGCACGAGCCGCGCGTGTATTCGGCGTAGACGAAGTCGCCGTCGACGAGCGCGACGTCCTGCGGCGGCGAAGCATCGACCGGCGTACGCCCGTCGACGGCCGTCTTCATGTAGTCGAGCCAGACCGGCAGGGCCAGCGTCGCGCCGGTCGCGCGCCCCATCGGGCGCGGCGTGTCGTAGCCGAGCCATGCGACCGCGACGATGCCCGACGAATAGCCGGCGAACCACACGTCCTTCGCCCCGTTCGACGTGCCCGTCTTGCCGGCCGCGTCGTCGCGGCGCAGCGCCAGCGCGCCGCGCGCGGTGCCGGCCCGCACGACGTCGCGCAGCATGCTGTCCATCACGAACGCGTTGCGTGCCGACACGACGCGTTCGCCTGCCGGTGCGGTCGCCTCGTACATCGCGCCGCCGTGACGCTGTTTCACCGACAGGATCAGGCGCGGTTCCATCCGCGTCCCGCCGTTCGCGAACACGCCGTATGCGCTCGCGAGCTCGAGCGGCGTCACCGCGCCCGCGCCGAGCGCGAGCGGCAGCGACGCCGGATTGCGCTGCGCGTCGAAACCGAAATGCACCGCGTGCTGCTGTACGTAACGTGCATCGGTAGCCTGCATCAGGCTGACCGCGACCAGGTTCTTCGAGCGCACGAGCCCGCGCCGCACCGGGATGAAGCCCTCGTAGCGATTGCCGAAATTGCGCGGACGCCACGGCCGCGCGCCGGTTTCGGCATGCGTGAGCGTGCGCTGAGTATCGTCGACGAGCACGCCGGGGAAGTAGCCCTTCTCCAGCGCCGCCGAATAGACGAACGGCTTGAAGCTCGAGCCCGGCTGGCGATACGCCTGCAGCGCATGATCGAACACGTTGCGATTGAAATCCGCGCCGCCGACGAGCGCGAGCATGTCGCCGGTGGCCGCATCGAGCGACACGAGCGCGCCTTCGAGCCCGTTGCGCGCATCGCGCTTCGCGCGCGCCTGGCGGCTCAACGTGCGGTCGAGCGCGGCTTCGGCCGCGCGCTGGTCGCGCATCGAGACCGTCGTCGTCACGTCGAGGCCGAGCGTATAGGCATCGTCGTGAAAACGCTCGACCATCATGCGGCGCGCGCGCTCCGCGACATACGGCGCGGCGACGATCCCGGGCGGCGGCGTGGTCGCCAGCGCGATCGGCGCGTCGACGGCCGCGCGGTACGTCGCGTCGTCGAGCTGGCCGAGCGCGTGCATCCGGCCGAGCACATAGTTGCGCCGCGCCGTTGCGCGCGCCGGATTGACGACCGGGTTGAACGCGGACGGCGCCTTCGGCAGCCCCGCGAGCACGGCCGCTTCGCCCGCACTCAGCGCGTCGAGCGGCTTGCCGAAATACACGTTCGCGGCCGCCGCGAAACCGTACGCGCGCTCGCCCAGATAGATCTCGTTCATGTACAGCTCGAGCAGCTTGTCCTTGCTGTATTCGCGTTCGAGTTTGGCCGCCATCAGGATCTCGGCGAGCTTGCGGCTCAGCACCTTGTCGCGCGTCAGGTAGAAGCTGCGCGCGACCTGCATCGTGATCGTGCTGCCGCCCTGCCCAGGCTGCCCCGTCACGACGTTCGCGAACGTCGCCCGCGCGAGGCCGCCGACATCGACCGCGCCGTGCTGGTAGAACTTCGCGTCCTCGGCCGCGAGCAGCGCCTGCCGCATCAGCGGCGGAATGCGCTCGAGCGGCACGAACTCGCGCCGCTCGATGCCGTATTCGGCCAGCAAGTCGCCGTCGCGCGAGAAAATCCGCAGCGGCAGCGCGGGACGATAGACGGCCAGATGCTCGACGGACGGCAACTGCGTCCAGATGCGCTGGATCGTCCATGCGCCGATGCCCGCGCACGCGAGCGTCAGGCCGAGCAGCGCGCCCGCGAGCGTGCGCCATGCGCGTCGGCGGCGCGGCGGCGCGGGTTGCGGCGGAGGGGAAGCGGTGTGGTCGGTCATGTCGGGCTCCTTCTTCGATGCCGCGACGGCCGGTGCGCGACAGGCGCCTGCCGATCGCAGAAGGCGCGCATTGTCGAAGGGATGGCGCGAAACCGGAACATTCTTTAGCCAAAGTTTGGCAGGCTGAATTTTATTTAGGAAAGCGCGCCGGGCCGTTCGCGCAACGCATGCGGGCCTGCGGCGCACCGTCGGACAAACCGCGCGGCATGCGGTCCGGTTCGCCTGTACCATCGCGTGATGTTCGATCGATACATCGGCCTGTGGGGCCTCGTTCCCGACGGCGGCCCGATCCTGACCGCGAGCGGCAGCCTGCTGCCCGTTCTCTGGCACGCGTGGCCCGCGATGCTGAAAGTCGCCACGTGCGACGAAGAGCGTCGCGGCAACGCGCTGATGACCTGGTGGAGCGGGCAAGGCACCGCGCAGGTGTGGCAGCACGACAGCGACGCGATCCTGCTCGAACGCGCGCAGCCGGCGCCGTCTCTGGCCGGCTTTTCGGCTTCGGGTCATGACGACGACGCGATGCGCATCGCGTGCGACGTCGTCGCGCGGCTGCATGCGCATCGTGCGCCGGAGCCGCCTGCGGTCGTGCCGCTGCACGACTGGTTCCATGCGCTGCTGTCGGATGCCACGGCCAACGACGTGCTGCGCCGATCGGCCGCAACGGCGCGCGCGCTGCTGTCGGTACAGTCCGTCGATGAAGTCGTCCTGCACGGCGACATCCATCACGACAACATCCTGCATTTCGGCTCACGCGGCTGGCTCGCGATCGACCCGAAGGGGCTGCGCGGAGAACGCGGCTTCGACTACGCGAACCTGTTCTGCAATCCCGCGCACGACATCGCGACCGACCCGGTGCGCTTCGAGCAGCGCATCGCGTGCGTGGCCGACGCCGCGAAACTCGACCGCCGCCGGCTGCTGCAGTGGATTCTCGCGTGGGCGGGCCTGTCGGCCGTATGGCTGATCGAAGACGGCCTGCTGCCCGATACGCGGCTGCAGGTCGCGACGCTGGCCGCGACCGCTCTCGGCCTGTAGCGAGCACGACGCCGGCCGCACCGTCCATGAAAAAAAGCCCGCCGGCATGCACCGACGGGCTTTCGTATTCGACTGCCGGCGCGGCGCTTAGCGCGCGGGGTTCAGCGTCAGGTTCATGTGACGATTCACATCCTTGTACAGCAGGTAGCGGAAGCGGCCAGGGCCGCCCGAATAGCATGCCTGCGGGCAGAACGCGCGCAGCCACATGAAGTCGCCCGCTTCCACCTCGACCCAGTCCTGGTTCAGGCGATAGACGGCCTTGCCTTCGAGCACGTACAGGCCGTGCTCCATCACGTGCGTTTCAGCGAACGGAATCACGCCGCCCGGCTCGAACGTCACGATGTTCACGTGCATGTCGTGGCGCATGTCGCTCATGTCGACGAAGCGCGTCGTCACCCACGCGCCGTTGGTGCCCGGCATCGGGATCGGCTCGACGTCCTGCTCGTTGGTCACGAAGGCTTCGGGGAGCGGGATGCCGTCGACGGCCTGGTAATGCTTGCGGACCCAGTGGAAGCGCACCGCGGTATCGCTGACGTTGTGCAGCGTCCAGTCCGCGCCCGGCGGAATGAACGCGTAGCCGCCCGGCTTCAGCACGTGCTTCGAGCCCTGCAGCTCCAGCTCGGCTTCGCCTTCGACGACGAACAGCACGGCTTCGGCGTTCTTGTCCTGCTCCGGCTTGTCGCTGCCGCCGCCCGGGTTCACTTCGACGATGTACTGCGAGAAGGTTTCGGCGAAACCCGACAGCGGGCGGGCGATCACCCACAGGCGCGTGTTCGTCCAGAACGGCAGCCAGCTCGTGACGATGTCGCGCATCACCCCCTTCGGGATCACCGCGTACGCCTCGGTGAACATCGCGCGATCGGTCAGCAGATCGGTCTGCGGCGGGTGGCCGCCGTGCGGCGCGTAATACGTTGTCTTAGACATAAGCATCCAGGCAATGGGTTGGTCCGGCCCCGGGCGCAAACGGCATCGGGCGGCACGCATGCGCGTGGGGCGCGCATGCGGCGGCGGGACATCGTTGCCGGGGTGGCTTGAAAGCGCATGCGCCTTCGTTCGGTCGGCCAGGCTTCGCGACGGATCCGTCCGTTCGATCGGACGCGTCGACCGATGCTGGCGGAGCCGGTGGCCGGGCCGCGGCGCTCGCGATGATGCGACGAGGCGAGACGCGGCGGATGGCTCGGTTCGATTCCGTACGCGGGCGCCGTTGACGATAGCGAAGTCGATCGCAATCGACCAATTAAATGTTGCGATGCTATCCATTCGATTTCCCACTACCCGCCGGCGCCCGCGATGCGCGGCGAAGCGGCGTGGCGCGGCGGTCTGCATATCGGGCAAATCCTGACGGTCGGGGTGATGCGAACGGTCGCCCGAACGTTGGCGATACGACGCGTCCGATCGCGGCAACACCGGTTGCACGCGCGGGTCGCGATACATCTGGTTACGCAGATCGTGGATGGTCAATGCGCGCGCGGCCGCGAAGCACTCCGCCCCGGTCGCGAACCATCGTCAGGCTGGAACCGGCAGACTTGTCGAACGGAATCTGAGTAATGGCGTTCGCCGATCTTGCGCTGACGCATTCAGGCGCGGCAGGCTTTGTAGTCGGGAAGCGGGGAAATACGGCGCGGAGAGAAATTGCCGGCCCGTCGGTCGGGTGTATGGCAGCGGCCAATGAAGCCGGAAAGGGTCGCCGGGCTAGCCGGCGATGGTGGCCCGGCAGGCCGCCGGGCCGATTCTCGCGTCGGGTGCCGACGCCGTCGGCGCGACGGTGCGCGGGTCGCGCACCGTGCCGCGCCAGCGGCGATCAGTCCCAGTCGCGGTGGTGATGATGCTTGTGGCGACGATAGCCGCGATCGCCCCGATAACCGCGATCGCCGTAATCGCGTTCGTACGAGCTGCGCGACATGTTGCCGCCGAGCGCCGCGCCCGCGCCGCCGCCGACCGCCGCGCCCAGCAGGCCGCCCGTGCGGCCGCCCATCGCGTTGCCTGCCGCGGTACCTGCGCCGCCGCCGAGTGCGCCGCCGATGATCGCGCCGGTACGCTCGCGACGGTTCGACGTCACCGCGCCACCCGCGCCGCCGCCGATGGCGCCGCCGATTACCGAGCCGGTGCTGCCGCCGACCGCGCCGCCGACCGCTGCGCCGGCAACCCCGCCGAGCGCGCCGCCAAGCGCATTGTTCAAGTCACCGGCCAATGCCGGCAGTGCAGTCGTGCCGGTCAGCGCGGCGACGACGAGAGCGGGGGCGATTTTCTTCCACATTCCCGTATTCTTCCTTGTTCGCAATCTGGTTATCGAAGGTCCGCTCGGTACGACGATCTGAATCGATCGATGTCGGTTCAGGCATTGTGCCGAACCCCGGACCAATTCATTTCATTGAGCTTGCGGCGAAGAATAGCATCGGTCCCACACCCCTGCCGTGGACATTCTGGTAACAAGTTGTTTACGAATAACGGACGTCGAACGCACTCCCCGAAATCGCCTGAAACCCTTTCCGGCATTGACTTCCACGAGGGTCCGGCCCGGTGGAACGGCACGCTGGCCACGTGCAACGTCGCACGTTCGAGACACACGTGGCAACACATCGGGCACGTGTCGTAAGCGCGCGCCGAAACGATGGTCAGGCGGCGCGATGAGGGGTCAGTACACGCCGGGCAGCAGCCGCCAGGTCCGCGCGCAATACGCGTCGTATTCGGCACCGAATTGCGAATGCAGCAACGCTTCCTCTGAGCGGATACGCGCGACGAGCGGCACCATCATCAGCGCGACCAGCAGCACGCCGACGCCCGAGCGGAACGCGAGCGCCCAGCCGACCGAATTGACGAGCAGGCCGAGATAGCTCGGATTGCGGATGCGGCGGTAGATGCCGTCGGTCACGAGCGTATGGCCCGGCTGGATCGCGACGAGCCCGCTGAAGCGCTTGCCGAGCACGAACACGGGCCAGAGGCGCAGCACCCCGCCCGCGATGTACAGCGCGACGCCGAGCCACCGCACCGTATCGCCGCCGAGGGTCCAGACATCGAGCCGGTCGGTCAGCGCGGGCAGATACGCGAGCAGGAAACCACTCACCGCGAATGCCGCGAGCACCCAGCGGTTGTCGCGGTTCTCGCGCTCGCCGGCGCTCAGGTTGCCTTCGGTGAACATCGCGGCGACGGCCATCGCGAGTGTCGCGACGACGATCACGGTCAACGGCGGATGCGAGAAAAAGGCAGCGAACCCGCCGATGCCGAGCACCGCGAGCCCGAGATAGACGAGCGTCGATACGCCCGACAGGACAGCGACCTTGCGTGTGACGGACATGGCTGCCTCACCGAATGCACTTTCCTGTGAAGTATAGGAACCGTGCGCACGATGCGCAGCGTGCCGTCGTCATGCGGCGCGCGAATCCGCGCGAATCTTCCGGCGAAGGGCAGCGGACCGGTGCGGGCAAGGCCCGCGCCGGGGGCCCGATCAGCGGATGCGGAAGTTGCCGCCGATCCCGATGCTGACGGGCGGCGCGTAATACGCCGGCGCGTAGCCGTAGTAGGCCGGCGCGGGCGCGTAACCGTACGGCGGCGCGACGTAGCAGCCGGACAGGCCGCCGATCAGGGCAAGCGTGATGAGAAGTCTGGACATGGCTCGATTCCCGGCGCGAAAGACGAATGACACCTTGCGAAGACCCTGCCGCCGCGAGCGGCGGCGGCCGGCACGAAGAGGCGATCCGCTCTTCCTGTCGCTCGATGAAACAATGCGCCGAGTCTAGCGCGCGGCTTGCCGGGCCGAGTTTCGTGCGCGGTTACACGTGTTACCCGACGTGACTGCTGAAACAGACTGCCGCAGCGCGACGGCCGGCATGTGCGCCGCCGCGCCGCATGCGAACGCGCTTCTTACACGAAACGCGCACGAATGCGCTGCGCGATCGATTCGAGCGTTGCCGCGTCGGCGATGTCGCGCGCATGCATCCGCAGCTCGACGCCTTCCCGGCGCGGGATCACGTGGAAGTGCACATGCGGGACCGTCTGGCCCGCCGCCGCGCCGTTGAACTGGCCGATGAACACGCCGTCCGGCTCGAGCGCCGCGCGCACCGCCGCCGCGACGCGCTGCGTCATCCGGATGCCGGCCGCGGCCGCGTCGCCGGACAGCTCGAAGATCTGTGCGGCCGGCTCCTTCGGGATCACGAGCACGTGACCGTCGGCCTGCGGCATCAGATCCATGATCGCGAGGGTCGCGTCGTCTTCCGCGACCTTCACGCACGGCAGTTCGCCGCGCAGGATTTTTGCGAACGGGTTGTTGTTGTCGTAAGACATGGCGCGTTCCGATAACGGTTGGACAGGGTAAGCATTCTATGCCGGACGACTATCGGCCGACGGCGCTCGATATTTCAACTTGTCAGGCCGTGTTGCCATTGCAGCGAACAATGGCTGCCGACGCGCATGCAACGTGCGCAGCGGGATGGAATAAGCAGCCGTCGCCATCCGTTTATTTCGAGCGCGGGTTCGCGCGGCTAGATCGCGAACCCGCGCCGGACACCCGTCGGCTGCGCTGGCCGGCAGCCGGGATGACTGCTCGTTCATCAACCGGAGTCATGCCATGGACCCTCTCCCCACCTGTCGTTCCCCCGCCCCGCCCGTCTTCGCCGCGCCCCCGCCGGCATACGCGCGCGCCTCGCACGCGCTGGCGCGCACGTTATGCCGCGCGGCTTGCGCCGCCGGGCTGGCCGCCTTGTCGTCGACGTTCGCGTGGGCCGGCGGCAACGACGTCATCCTGCCGCCTTCGTCGGTCACCGCATCGACCGTGCCGGCCAACGGCGATCTCAATCCGTACGGCATCGCGTTCGTGCCGCGCGGCGTGCCGACCTGGAGCACGCTGAAACCGGGCGACGTCGTCGTGTCCAACTTCAACGCGGCGTCGAACGCGCAAGGCACCGGCACGACGATCGTCAAGCTGTCGCCCGGCAATACGCCGGCGACGTTCTTCCAGGGCCGCAATCTCGGCCTGACGACCGCGCTCGCGGTGCTGCGCAGCGGCTTCGTGCTGGCCGGCAACGTACCGGCGCCGGACGGCAAGACCGTCGTCGCGCCGGGCTCGCTGCTCGTCATCAATCCGCAAGGCAATCTCGTCACGCAACTGGTCAGCGCCACACTGCTCGACGGGCCGTGGGACATGACCGTGATCGATCGCGGCCAGCGCGTGACCGCATTCGTGTCGAACGTGCTGAACGGGACGGTCGCGCGGATCGAACTGGCGATCGGCAACGACGGCGTCACGATGCTGCCGAGCTCGCACATCATCGCGTCGGGCTACGTGAACCGGACCGACCCCAACGCACTCGTCGTCGGCCCGACCGGCCTCGCGTACGACCCGAACGTCGACGTCCTGTATGTCGCTTCCACCGGCGACAACGCGGTGTTCGCGATCCAGAACGCCGCGTCGACGAACCGCAACGGCGGCGTCGGCCGGATGATCTACTTCGACACGAAGCACCTGCACGGCCCGCTCGCGCTGGCGCTCGCGCCGAACGGCCATCTCGTGACCGCGAACGGCGACGCGGTCAACGCCGACCCGCAGCATCCGAGCGAAATCGTCGAATTCACGGTGGACGGACGCTTCGTCGCGCAGATGCAGGTCGATATCGTGCCGGGCGCGGCATTCGGCCTTGCATTCGGGCGAGGCAGCAAAGGCCAGTCGCAATTCGCGGCCGTCAACGACAACACGAATACCGCGACGGTCTGGACACTGCGTTTGGACAACGACAACAACAACGCACAATGACGCGCCATGTGAACGGGCTGCATGCGGCCCGTTCGAACCTCGCGATCGACACATACGATTCGCACCCGCCGCGCAACATGCGTCCGATCGACACCGCCGGGCGTCGCCGGCGCCCGCGATTGCCAGCGCTCGCCCGAACCTGCGACACTGCCGGTTCATCGCCCGCCTGCAGACAACCGAGGACGCTCGCGCATGACGACACCCATCAAGACGTTGATCCGACGGGGCGCCGCCCTCGTGCTGCTGGCCGCGGTCGGCTATGCCGGATACATGCTGTCGCGGCTTGCGCCGATCGCCACAGGCTATGCCGCCAAGGCGCTGTGTTCCGGCGTGTACGTGTCGGGCCGCCCGGCCGCGTCCGTGATCGACGTCGACATCATGGCCGGCGTGCATCCGCTGCTGAAACTGGTACGTCCGTCGCTCGATCCCGACCATCATCGTGCGGTAGCGACGTTCGCCGGCTTCGCCGGGCGCGAAGCCGACTTCCGGCCCGGGCTCGGCTGCACGCTCGTGCTCGGGCCGTCGTCTGCCACATTGCCGGCCGCGTTGCCCCTTCTTCCCGACCCGCCGCCCGCGCAGCCCGCGCCCGCCGCGCCGCCCGCCGGCATCGACGCGCACAAGCTGCAGACCGCGCTCGACCGCGCATTCGACGAGCCCGAACCGGCACGGCCGCGGCGCACGCGCGCGGTCGTCGTGATGTGGCGCGGCAAGGTGATCGCCGAACGTTATGCGCCCGGCTTCACGGCCGACACGCCGCTGCCCGGCTGGTCGATGACGAAGACCGTGACGGCCGCGCTGGTCGGCATGCTCGTCGCGCAGCACAAGCTGTCGCCCGACGCATCGGCGCTGCTGCCCGAATGGCGCGGCAGCGGCGACCCGCGCGCGGCCGTCACGCTCGACGAACTGCTGCGGATGACGAGCGGCCTGCAATTCAACGAGGACTACGACGACCCGCTGTCCGACGTCGCCGTGATGCTGTTCACGCAGCCCGATACCGCGCGGTTCGCGTCGGCGAAACCGCTCGCTTCGACACCCGGCACGCAGTGGTATTACTCGAGCGGCACGAGCGCGATCGTCGCGCGCGTGATGCGCGAAGCGATGGGCGGCAGCAACGATGACTACCTCGCATTTCCGCGCCGCGCGCTGTTCGCTCCGCTCGGGATGCGCAGCGCGGTGTTCGAGCCCGATGCGTCCGGCACGCTCGGCAGCTCGTCGTACATGTATGCGAGCGCGCGCGACTGGGCGCGCTTCGGGCAGTTTCTGCTGCAGGACGGCGAGTGGAACGGGCAGCGGCTGCTGCCGGCGGGCTGGGTGCGCTACCTGACGCGCGCGACGCCGCAGTCGCCGCGCCAGGAATTCGGCGCGCATCTGTGGGTCAAGGTGCCGGAGCCGTTCAACGATCGCGATCCGCATGCGAGCGCGATGCCGGCCGACGCGTTTCATGCGGTCGGCCATGAAGGCCAGTTCGTCAGTGTGGTGCCGAGCCGTCAGCTGGTGGTCGTGCGGCTCGGGCTGTCGCGGCCGGAGTCCGCATGGAATCACGAAGCGTTTCTCGCGCGCGTGCTCGACGCGGTGCCGGCGCCCGGCGCGTGACGACAGGCCGGCGAGCCCGAGGCCCGTGCGTGCCGGCGGCGACGCGGCGACGCGGCGGCGATTGCAACGCCGCCGCGCCGCGCGCTACCTGCGATGCGTCACGGATTCGCGCTGCCGGCGTAGGTCTTGAAGCCTTCGCGAGTCGCAAGACGCTCGAGATAGCGCGACACCGCCGGGAAATCCGGATGCTCGAACGGCGTGCCGAACCAGCGATTCACCGACAGGCCGATCGGAATGTCCGCGAGCGTGAAGGTGCCGCCGGCCACGAACGCGCCGGTCGATTCGAGCTGCGCATTCAGCACGCGCATGTGCTTCGTCCAGCCTGCGATCGACTGCGCGATGGCGTCCGGATCCTGATGATCGGGCGATTTCCGCACGAGGCCGAGGAACGCGCCGACCCACGAGCGGTTCAGGTCCGCACCCTGCCAGTCGATCCATTGATCGACCCGCGCGCGCGCCTGCGGCTCGGCCGGATAGAGCGCATCGCCGCCATAGCGGTTTGCGAGGTAGCGAATGATCGTGTTCGATTCCCAGAGCACGAAATCGTCGTCCTTGATGACGGGCACGAGCGCGTTCGGATTCAGCGCGAGATAGGCCGGATCGTTGGTCGTGCGGAAACCCGCGCCCCAGTCTTCCTGTTCGAACGGCAGGTTCAACTCGGTGCACAGCCACAGCACCTTGCGGACATTGATGGACGGGATCTTGCCGAGGATGTGCAGCATGCAGTCTCCTTGTGAGGTCGGATGCGGAGCGTTCGGGACGCACGACACGTCCCGGGCGCGGTCACGTCGAATTTATACACGACCTTGGGGGAAACAACAGGCCGGGCCCGCAAAATCGGCGTGCGGCCGATTCGTCAGGTCGCGCAGCGCGTGCTCCGCCGTCGGGAACCGGAACATGAACCCGTCCTGATGCAGCCGGGCCGGCATCACTCGCTGCCCGTCCAGCAGCAGCTCGGCCATCTCGCCCATCGCACAGCGCAGCGGCGCGGCCGGCACGTGCAGCCATGCGGGGCGGCGCAGCACTTTCGTCACGACCTGCACGAACTCGCGCTGGGTCAATGACCCGGGCGCCACCGCGTTGTAGACGCCGTGCATGCCCTCGCTCGACATCGCGCGCGCGATGATCCGAAGTACGTCGTCCCGGTGAATCCAGCTCATGACCTGTGCGCCGTCGCCGAATCGCCCGCCCATCCCGAAGTAATGCGGCAGCAGCATCGGACGCAACGCCCCGCCGGGGCCGAACACGACGCCCAGCCGCAGCACCACCGCGCGCACCCCATGGCGTTCGAGGGGCTGTGCGGACCGTTCCCACTGCCGGCACAGCTCGGACATGAAGCCGGAGCCGGCGCTGCTGCCCTCATCGAGCCGTTCGTCGGCCGGCCGCACGCCGTAGTAGCCGATCGCGGATGCCTGGATCCACGTGCTCGGCTTGACCTCGGCGGTCTCGACCCAGCGCATCAGCGACTGCGTGACGCCGACGCGGCTGGCGAGCAGCAGCGCCTGCCGGCGCTTGCTCCAGCGCGCGCCCAGCACCGGCGCCCCCGCGAGATTGATCACCGTGTCGAAGTGCTCGTGCGGCTGCAACTGTTCGACGGACGTCACGCTGCGCACGCGGCCCTGGAACTGGTAGGCCGCGCGCAGCGGATCGCGCGCCAGCAACGTGACCGTATGCCCCGCATCGAGCAGCCGGTTCACGAGGGTTTCGCCGATAAAACCCGTGCCGCCGGTGACGAGCACGTTGCCGGCCGGCTGCCCCGCGAACGGATTGGCGACCGGGGCGTGTCGCGCGATCCGGCACGCGGCAATCCCGTCGCGGATACCCGATATCGTCACGCCGACGGCGAACAGGCTGAGTAGCCAGCCGCGCCAGCCGACGTGGATCGCGTGCAGCGCGGTCGGTTCGTGCGCCCAGACGGCCAGTTGCATCGCGAGCATCCCGAACAGCGCGCCGCCGTTGACGGCCAGCAGCGTGTGCAGCACGCGCTCGGTCGCCGGCAGCTTGCGGCTTTGGTCCTCGACGACGAAGTCCCACAACGTCAGCGCCACTTCGACGAGCACCACCGCCGCGATCGCCGCGACCCAGGCGCCGTGAAACGCGACGTTCGCGATCGATGCGAACACGAGGCCGTAGAGCACGGAACGCACCGCATGAATCGCCAGCTCGAGCCGCGCGCGCGGGCTGTGCGGCAGGTCCTGCGTGAGCTCGTGGTGATAAAGCGTATCGAATGCGCCCATCGCGCCCTGCACGATCAGCAGGTTGAGCGCCCAGTCGTAGGCAGGCAAGGTGTTCACGCGGTATCCCTCCTCAACAGCCAGACAAGCGGCGGAACCATCGCGACGAGTGCGGCCGCGTCGATCGCCACGTGGCCCCATACACGGGCCTGCAATGAAAACAGCATGTCCTGCGGCGCCCAGACCAGCAGGCCGGCCAGCAGCCATCCCCACGTTTCCCCCTTGCGCAACCGGTTGCCGAGGTGGACGAGCGCGAGCATCCAGACCGACGCGCACTGCACCGTCGCGGCGATCAGCGACATCCACCATATCTGCTGGGCACGCGCCGGTTCGGGTGCCACGCCCGCCCAGAAATGCAGCTCGATGCCGCGGTGATACGCATCGACGAACGGAGCACCGGCGAGCCACGGAGCGGCCACGCCGACGAGCAGATGCACGATCGCCGCGGCATACATCCAGCGCACGACGATGCGGCGGATGCTGTCGCGCGCAGGACGATCTGCCGCCGTGTTTTCAGCGGCCTTGCCGATGCGACACGCCGGCCCTTCGCAGTGCGCTTCGGCGTGATAGCCGAGCCAACTGGAAACGGCATGCCGGTTGCGTGCGATGCGGCGATACAGCGGCGCGAGCGCGGCGCGCATGGCCGGCACGCGAAGCGGCCAGACGAGCCAGCGGCGCCCGACCAGCGTATAGGCGGCCAGGATGCTGTCCATGCCGGTCAGCATGCGTCCGTCGGGTAGGCGCGCATGCAACTCGCTGTTCAGCGCGGGCAGGTCGACGCCCAGCGGCGCCGGATCGAATCCCGGCTCGGCGATATCGACGAAAGCCAGCCGGTCTCGCGTATTCCAGGCCGCGAGACGCCGAATTTCCGCGACGCATAACGGACACCGTCCGTCGAAGTACAGCACTAGTTCACTTGAGTCCATGATTTGCACTCCTTCTTGTTATCGCAAGCATCATGAATCGATCGATTGACTGCTTTCAGGTGCGCCGCACCGCTGCTCCGCGCGGCGGCGACGGCCCTACACCGGCTTGAGCACCATCAGGAAGTAGACGGACAGCATCGCGCAGAACGCCGGATAGCCGAGCAGTTCCCAGCGCTTCGCATAGCGCCAGTAGCGTTCCGGCAATGCGGCGTCGCCGTTCACGTGCGCGAGCTTCGCCATCGCGGCGAGTTCGACCTGCAGCCACACGACCGGCAGCCAGCATGCACCGGCGATCGCATACAGCACGATCGACGCGACGAGCCACGGCGTATGCCACGGCCAGCCGGCCGTATGCGCGAGCCACAACCCCGACGCCGGCTGGAAGATCACGGCCGGTGTCGTGAACCACCAGTCCGCGCGCACCACGAGCCGCGACACGGCCGCGATCGCGGGCACCGAGCGCGTGCGGTTCGCGAAAAACAAGTAGAACGCGGTGCCGAACCCCGTGCCGACCAGCAGCACCGAGGACAGGATATGCAACGCCTTGACGACGAGATAGGTATTCATACGTGTTCTTCTTCTGAAAACAGGATCAACAGGATCGCGAGAATCGGCACGTTCTTGAGCACGGGGCCGAACGGTTCGGCCAGCAGGCCCGGCATCGTGACCGCGATGACGGCCGAATACGCGACGATCAGCACGGCTTGCGCGGCCCACAGGCGGCGCGACGGTGCGGCAACGGTCGCGATGCCGAACGCGAAGTCCAGCGCGCTAGCCGCATAGAGCGCGGCCAGCGCAGGCAACCCCGTCAGGTGCGCATGCGCAAGCAGCGCGAGGCTCGCGTGCAGCGGATGAATGAACGCGCTTGCGATGGCCGTCCAGATCCACACGATCGCGAGTGCGCCCAGCAGCAACGGACGCCGCCACATCGCAAGCGCGTCGCGACGCAGCGCGGCCGCGTCCGCGCCGATGAAACCGCCGATGCCGCGCGGCGGCCGGCCGAGCACGGCCGTGGCTGCCGCCGGATCGCCGGTGTTCCCGCCGCGCAGCATCGTCCACGTATCGCGCGTCAACATCGCACCCGGCAGCGTGCCGAGCAGCGCGGCCGCCGCGCCGACCAGCGGGCCCGGCAGCGTCACGCCGGCGGCCGGCGGAAACCCCAGCGCGGCCCGGTAGCGGGCCAGCATCTCGCGGTATTCGACCTCGTCGTTGCCGACCACGTCGATCACCGCGCCGCCGGCCGCCGGCGAATCGAACGACTGCATGACCAGCCGCGCGACGAGTTCGGCGAGATCGTCGACATGCACGGGGCGCAGCCGCTGATGGCCGCCCGCCGGCAATACATGCACGGGCAGGCTCGCGAGCATCCGGAAAAACCGCGCCGACGTACCGGCCGCGCCGTAGACCAGCGCGGGGCGCACGATCCGGAAGTCGATCGGCAGCGTCTGCAGGAAGCGATCGGCTGCGTGCTTGCTCGCGAAGTACCGCGTATCGCCGCGCTCGACGCCGAGCGCCGAGATCTGGATCACGCGCCGCACTCGCGCACGGCAGCACGCGGCGAAAAGCGCGCACGGCGCGGCACGATGCACGGCGTCGAGCGTCGCGCCGCGTCGATCGGCGAGGATGCCGACCGCATTGATCACCACGTCGACGCCCTCCAGCCGCGTCAGCCACGCGTCGGGATCGATGTCCTTCGCGAAGTCGATCGCGACGTCGCGCGGGCCGGCCGCATCGCGCACGCCGCGCAGCACGCGATGGCCGCCGGCTTCGAGCTGCGCGCACAGTGCCCGCCCGATGAAGCCGTTCGCGCCGCAGACGAGGACGGTCACGCTGCGTTCCCCGGTGCGGTCGCTCTGGCACGTCGACGGCATGACTGCATTCATTTTCATCCTCTTATTACAGTTATTTCTGTACAGACAGAAATATCAATTCCGAAAAAAGCGGGCTGCCTGCCCGCACTTCCGCTACCGCCTACTTCGACGACTTGCGCCTGACCGTCTGGCTGATCTTCGCACCGATGCCGAGCGCCTTCATCAGCGTATCGGGCTTGAGCCGCAGCATCTCGTCCGACCAGGTCGTGAGCGTCTCGACGAACTGCAGCGTGTCGCGGATACGCTGTTCGGTCTCGCGGCTCTCGTTGGCGATCTCCGGGCTCGTCAGGCAATCGCGCAGCACCGTGAGCGTCGGCTCGATCTCGCGCTGCCGCCGCCCTTCGACGATCAGCTTGAACAGTTCCCAGATGTCGGTCGACGTCTCGAAATGGTCGCGGCGATCGCCCAGCACATGCACGACCTTCGCGAGCCGCCACGCCTGCAGTTCCTTCAGGCTGGTGCTGACGTTGGAGCGCGCGACGTTGAGCGTCTCGGCAATCTCGTCGGCCGCGACCGGCCGGCCGGCCAGGTAGAGCAGCGCGTGAATCTGCGAGACGGTTCGGTTGACGCCCCACCGCGAGCCCATTTCGCCCCAGTGGAGAATGAATCGTTCGGCAATCGGTGTGAGTTCCATGTCGGGAAATTTATTCATTTCAGTTATTTCTGTCAAGAGAGAAATAACCGGACGATCCGGCACCTTCCTGCCGCGCGCGCCCGCGATCGGCCGCTTCCTTTACAATGCGCGGGATTTTTCCGATTTCAGGCCGTTTCCGCCTTTCTGACAAGAGGTTTCCATGATCATCAAACCGCGCGTGCGTGGCTTCATCTGCGTGACGACTCATCCCGTCGGCTGCGAAGCCAACGTCAAGGAACAGATCGACTACGTGACTTCGCACGGCCCGATCGCCAACGGCCCGAAGAAGGTGCTCGTGATCGGCGCGTCGACCGGCTACGGCCTCGCCGCCCGGATCTCGGCCGCATTCGGCTCGGGCGCGGACACGCTCGGCGTGTTCTTCGAGCGCGCCGGCAGCGAATCGAAGCCCGGCACGGCCGGCTGGTACAACAGCGCCGCGTTCGAGAAATTCGCCGCGGAAAAGGGGCTCTATGCGCGCAGCATCAACGGCGACGCATTCTCCGACAAGGTCAAGCAGGTCACGATCGACACCATCAAGCAGGATCTCGGCAAGGTCGATCTCGTCGTCTACAGCCTCGCGGCACCGCGCCGCACGCACCCGAAGACGGGCGAAACGATCAGCTCGACGCTCAAGCCGATCGGCAAGACGGTGTCGTTCCGCGGGATCAATACCGACAAGGAAGTGATCCAGGACACCGTGCTCGAGGCCGCCACGCAGGAAGAGATCGACGGCACCGTCGCCGTGATGGGCGGCGAGGACTGGCAGATGTGGATCGACGCGCTGGATGAAGCCGGCGTGCTGGCCGACGGCGCGAAGACGACCGCGTTCACGTATCTCGGCGAGCAGATCACGCACGACATCTACTGGAACGGCTCGATCGGGGAAGCGAAGAAGGATCTCGACAAGAAGGTGCTGTCGATCCGCGACAAGCTGGCCGCGCACGGCGGCGATGCACGCGTGTCGGTGCTGAAGGCCGTCGTCACGCAGGCCAGCTCGGCGATCCCGATGATGCCGCTGTACCTGTCGCTGCTGTTCAAGGTGATGAAGGAAACCGGCACGCACGAAGGCTGCATCGAGCAGGTGTACGGGCTCCTCAAGGACAGCCTGTACGGCACGACGCCGCACGTCGACGATGAAGGCCGGCTGCGCGCGGACTACAAGGAACTCGATCCGCAGGTGCAGGCGAAGGTCGTCGCGCTGTGGGACCAGGTGACGAACGAGAACCTGTACGAGCTGACCGACTTCGCCGGCTACAAGACCGACTTCCTGCGGCTGTTCGGCTTCGAGATCGCCGGCGTCGACTACGACGCGGACGTGAACCCGGACGTGAAGATCCCGGGCATCATCGATACGACGGCCTGACGGCACGACCCGCCGCGCGCACCGCGCGGGCGGCGGGTCGTGCTTCCCGGCGGCATCAACGCGGCGCCGGTTCTTCCAGATACACACCTGACGACAGCGTGGCCTTCACGCGCCGCGTGAACTCGTCGGTCGACACTTCCTCCGCACCCGCTTCGATCGCGTCGTACGCCTGGCGCACGACGTCGTCCGGCGTGGCCTTCGGCACGTCGAGGCCGCGCGTCAGGTCGGTGTCGATGAAGCCGGCATGCAGCCCGACGACCTGCGTGCGCTGCTCGCGCAGCGAATGGCGCAGCCCGTTGGTCAGCGCCCACGCGGCCGATTTCGACACGCCGTAGCCCGACAGGATCGGCCGGTTCACCCAGCTCGCGACAGACAGCACGTTCAGGATCGCGCCGCCGCCATGGCCGGCGAGGATTCCCGCAAACGCCCGCGACATCGCCAGCATCCCGAACACGTTGGTTTCGAAGTGATCGCGCAGCGCGTCGGGCGCGCCGTCGTCCGTCAGGCTGCCGAGCCGCGCGATGCCTGCGTTGTTGATCAGCAGCGTGACGTCGCGCGCCGCGTCGGCCGCCGCGGCAACGGCCGCCGGATCGGTCACGTCGAGCTTCACGGGCACGACGCCGGGCAGCGTCACGGTGGCCGGATCGCGCGCCGCCGCATAGACCTTCCGCGCGCCTCTCGCGAGCGCCTGCTTCGCAAACTCGAGCCCGAGCCCGCGGTTTGCGCCCGTCACGAAAACGACTGCACCTTCGATCTTCATGATCGTTCCTTTCGCATGATGAATCGCCTGTGCGCCGGCTCGTCGCGCACGTGAGATCCGGTGGAAAACGACGCTGCCATTGCGTACCGAATCGCTGCGCCGCCGGAGGCAGACGGCGAGCCGTCCGCTGCCCGTCACCCTGCGGCGCCAAAGACCTTGACCGATTGCCATCCGTATTCCGGCCGTGGCTTCGCACCATCCGCCAAGTCGGCTACACTCGATATCAATGTCGATCACCATTGTCTTTGCGGTGCATTGTGTTCGCGCCGCCCGGGCGTGTCAATTGTGATCGCCATTGTGTTTTTCAATCGACGCGATCAGCAGAATCAGGGAGGGATCGATGGGGGTGTCAAGACAGCAGGCTGCCGAGAACCGGAGCGCGATCGTCGCGGCCGCCGAGCGGCTGTTCCGCGTACGCGGCGTCGACGCCGTGGGGCTGACGGAGCTGATGAAGGAAGCCGGTTTCACGCAGGGCGGGTTCTACAACCACTTCAAGTCGAAAGATGCGCTGGTCGCCGAGGTGATGGAAAAGGCGATGCAGGACCGCGCGGATTCGCCGAATGCCGGCAATCTCACCGCGCAGGTGGCGTCGTATCTGTCGGCGGCGCATCGCGACAATGTCGAGGCCGGGTGCCCGCTGTCCGGTTTCGCGGGCGACGCGCCGCGACTGACCGAGGCGGCGCGCGCGTGCTATGCGCGCGGCCTCGCCGCGTATCTCGACCGGCTGGAAAAGATGGTGGGGACCGAAGGCGCGACGCCGGAACAGACGCGTCGCGACGCGCTCGCAGTCTTCAGCCAGATGGTCGGGGCGCTCGTGCTGTCGCGCGCGATCGCCGGCACCGATCCCGCGCTGGCCAATGAGATCCTCGACGCGGGACGGGATATGCTCGTCGACGGACGCGACGGTCCGGTTGTGCCGGCATAAGGGTGCGCCCGGCGGCTCGCCGCGCTTTCCGCGCTCCCGCGCTACTCGACCGCCCGCGCGGCATCCCACAGCGGCTGCCCGCCCAGCGCCGCATGCCACGCATCGAAATGCGTGCGCCACGATTCGAACGGCTCCGTCAACGGATGGCGCGGATCTTCGCTGAGCGAATACGCCATCCCTTCGATCAGCCAGCGCGGCTTGATCGCGACGGCCAGGTTGCCGAGCACTTCCGCCTGGCGGTGATGGATCAGTTCGTGCGCGAGAAAGTAGGTCTGCCAGCCGCGCGGCGCGATGACCACGCCGAAATTCCCGAGCGTCAGCGCCGCACGTTGGCCGAGGCCGAATGCGTCGGCACACGCGCGCGTCGAACAGAACACGACGCGCGGCGCGTCGCGGAACCCGCCGACAGCCGCCGCCGCGCGCGCATAGCCGTCGCGATAGAGCTGCTGTGCATCGCCAAGCTTCGCGGCATCGTCCGTGCAGATGTCGGCGCGTGGGCAGGACACGCCGGGGATCAGCGAGGGCGCGACGATGCGCAGCGGCTTGACGAGCGCATACGCGGCAATCGGCAGTGCGACGAGCAGGCCCATGAGGGCGAAAGCGACATGCGAGCGTTTCATCGAGGCAGCGGTTCCGTGGCGTTTTGCTGGAGTTCTTCCGGCGTGAATATATCGGACCTGCACGGTTGCAGGCCCTGTTTTTCTTTCGGACCGGCATGCGGCGCCGACCGGCTCTCGACTCTCAGCGCGACCGGCGACACGTCCCGGCGCTCGCCGGCATCGCCATCGCCATCGTCACGACCGGCATGGCCTTGAGCCTCGCCAGCCGGCGGCGAACCGCAGAACGGCCGGCGATCCGGCGACCGAACCGCGCCGCGCAAGGCTGAAACAGGCGACGCGCGTCACGCGGCGTGCCCGGTACGCGCGTCGCTGGCGCTTGCCTCCCACCGGCTCCAGCGAATGGCCCGCCACAGGATCGCGCCGCTGCACGCGAACAGGATCGCCTCGACCAGCACGGTATCGACATGCCAGTACCGCGTCAGCAGCACGACGACGAGGTCGAACATGAAATGGATCGCGATCGCATACGCGAGCCAGCGCTTGGTGCCGCGCACAAATGCCTGCAGCACGATCAACGACAGCCCGACATGCGCGGCCAGCGCGCTCGTGCGTTCGAGCAGCGCGAGAAACGGCGACGCGAGCGTCATGCCCGCGAACTGCGACCCGATCAGCGACTGCACGCCCTCAGGCACGACGACGCCCGCGTGCGCGAGCAGGTAGCCCGTGCCGAGCGCGAGAAACCCGACGCCGACCAGCAGCATCGCCTCCAGCCCGCCGTGCCCGAGCCCGAGCATCACGGCCGTCTGCGCGTCGCGCCGCTTCGGCAGCAGATACCGGAATGCGATCCAGCGCCCGCATTCCTCGAAGAGCCCGGCCGTCAATGCCGCGAACACCAGCATCGGCACATGCCAGCGCGGGTCGTGAGCGAGCCAGCGGTACAGCGGAACCTGCCACCACACGCGCAGCACCGGCTGGAACACGAAGAAGGTCAGCATGCCGTAGAAAAACACGCGCCACGGCACCTGCGTGCGGCGTCGCCACGCGGCCGCGAGCACCGCAGGCGCAAGCAACGCGACGACACCGGCCGCAAGCGTGAGGAACAGGAGAGCCGGGGCGACGGGATGCATGGCGGATGCCGACGAGCGCCGCTACGCGAGCTGCTTGTGGAAGAACGTCGTTGCGCAAAGCGCGCCGTCGGGCATCAGCGCATAGTTCGGCACGACGCCGACGCGCTGCCAGCCGGCCCGCTCGTACAGCCGCTCGGCGTCGCCGCCCGTCACGGTGTCGAGCACGAGCACGGTCTTGCCGGCGTCGCGCGCGGCCGCGTCGGCCGCCGCCATCAGCCGCGCGGCGACGCCCTGCCGGCGCGCGTGCCGCGACACCAGCATCTTCGCGATGTCCGCGCGATGCGGCTGGTTCTCGGGCTGCGCGATCACGACCTGCACGGTGCCGACGATCCGGCCTTCGGCGTCCTCGGCGACGAGCAGGATGCGTTCTCCGTTCTCCACGCCGTCGGCCACGCGCGTCCAGAACGCGACGGCGGTCGGCCGTTCGATCGGCAACATGAAGCTCACGGACGCGCCGCCCTCGACGCAATCGATCAGCACGTCGGCCAGCGCGTCGACGCAGGCCCTCGCGTCGCGCGCGCCGACGCGGCGGACGGTAACAGGTTCGGTCATGCCATCTCCAGTCGTCAGCCAGGCCGCACGCGGTCGTTCGCGATGCGTCCGGATTGAAAAGAATGCCGGCCCGTCGTCGAGGCTTGCGTGCAACGGCAGCAGGCGTCCGGCAACGCGGCGCAGGTTGGCGTGTGTTACCGCCCCATCATCCCACGCGACGAAAATTTCCGCTGCATCGCCTATACTTAGCCGCATGGCTAACTTTCAACCCGGCATCAGCGACGTCTTCCACGCCCTCGCCGACCCGACGCGCTGCGCGATCGTCAGCGCGCTCGGCCAGGGCGAGCGGACCGTCTCCGCGCTGGCCGCGCCGTTCGACATGGCGCTGCCGTCGTTCATGAAGCATGTCGCCGTGCTCGAGCGCAGCGGCCTCGTCCAGACCCGCAAAACCGGCCGCTCGCGCACCTGCGCACTGGTCGGCAGCCGGCTGACCGAGGCCGAGGAATGGCTCGCCGCGCAGCGTGCGCTGTGGGAAGCGCGATCCGATCGTCTCGTCGAATTCGTCGAACGCCGTCACCAGGAGGATCAAGATGTCAGCAAGCCACGTCGAACCCGCTGAAGCCCACGATCTCGTCATCACGCGCACGCTGCGCGCGCCGCGCCACGCGCTGTGGCGTGCGTGGACCGACCCCGAACTGTTGAAGGAATGGTGGTGCCCGAAGCCGTGGACTACCGAGGTGCGCGCGTTCGACCTGCGGCCGGGCGGCGCCTTCCATACGTTCATGCGCGGCCCCGATGGCGGTACGAGCGACAATCCCGGCTGCTTCCTCGAAATCGTGCCCGAAGCGCGCATCGCGTTCACGTCGATGCTCGCGGGCGGCTGGCGGCCGCAGGTGCCGTGGCTGGGCTTCACGGCGATCATTACGATGGCCGACGACGCTGCGGGCTGCCGCTACGAGGCGCGCGTGATGCACCCCGACGCCGCGACGCGCGAGCGCCACGAAGCGCTCGGCTTCTTCGAGGGCTGGAACACCTGCATCACGCAGCTCGACGCATTCGCGGCCACGTTGCGCTGAACGGCTGAACAGCTGAACGCGGGCGAGCGCGCGGTCATTGCATGCCGCCCCGCCCGCGCCTACGATTCCTGAAGGAAGCGTGACGACACGCCGGCATCCGGCGTGCACCGTCGCGCGCGCTCCGCGGGAGGCGACATGTTGCATACGCACACGCATTCGACCCGGGTCAGCCGGCACCTGAACGCACCGCGCGGGCGCGTCTATCGCGCGCTGCTCGATCCGCACGCGGTCGAGCAATGGAAGGTGCCCGACGGCATGACGTGCCGCGTGCATGCTTACGATGCACGCGAAGGCGGCGCGCTGCGCGTGTCGCTGAGCTACGACGCGCCGTCGGCCGACACCGGCAAGACCACCGCACGCACCGATACCTATCACGGCCGCTTCGTCACGCTCGTGCCGGACCAGCAGATCGTCGAGATCGACGTGTTCGAAACCGACGATCCGATGCTGCGCGGCGCAATGACGATCACGATCACGCTGTCCGACGAAGCGGACGGCACGCGCGTGGACGCCGTGCACGACGGGATACCGCCCGGCGTGCCGGTCGCCGACAACGAGACCGGCTGGCGCATGGCGCTGGCGAAGCTCGCGGCACTGGTCGAGGCAGGGTAAGCACGCGCGGGCGTGCCGTGACGCGCGTCAGCCGAGCCGGTAAGGCTTCAGTTCGGCCGGGCCGGAATCACGGTAGCGCGTCTGCGCCTGGATGTAGACGGACGCCTGGATGTTGTGGCCCGAGCGCGCGTCCTGCAGATAGTCGTCGAGCATGTAGATCCAGCCCGGCCGTTCATAGAAATGGGGATGAGCGCCGACGCGAGCCAGTCGGGGCGGACGGCGAGATAGTTGCCTTGCATCGTCATGCGGGAAACTCCATCTTGGGCCGGTGCGGGCGTATCGGCGAACGCGGGCACCGCGAGCGACGCGGCGGCAGCGGACGACGCCGCGGGGTCGTAGCCGGCCGGGCGAGCGTCCGGCGGCGCGACAGCGCAAAAGGCGGCCACATGCGACACTGGCCGCCGATGCACGCATCGCACGCCGCCCGTGTGCGCACCATGCGTGCAACCGTCAACCGGCCATGCACAAGAGGGGCATCCGCCATGAACGCCGCGCACACCGCCACCTGGTATTTCGATTTCGTTTCGCCGTTCGCCTACCTGCAGCAGGAACAGTTCGACCGGTTGCCGCCCGCCGCGGCGTTCGAGCCGCGGCCGATCGTGCTCGGTGCGCTGCTCGCGCACTGGGGCCAGAAAGCGCCGGCGGAGATCGCGGCGAAACGCGTCTTCACCTATCGCCACGCGCAATACCGCGCGGACAAGCTCGGCATCCCGTTCCGGATGCCGCCGGCCCACCCGTTCAACCCGATCAAGCCGCTGCGCCTCGCGATCGCGATGGGCAATTCGCTCGATGCGATCCGGCGGATCTTCCGGCATATCTGGCGCGACGGCCATGACGTGTCGACGACGGAGGGTTTCGCCGCGCTGTGCGAAGCCGTCGGCTTTCCGGAAGGCGTGACGGCCGTCGAAGCACAGCCGGTGAAGGACGCATTGCGCGCGAACACCGATCGTGCGATCGCGCACGGCGTGTTCGGCGTACCCACCTTCGAGCTCGACGGCGACCTGTTCTGGGGCGAGGATGCGACCGGCATGTTCGCCGACTGCGCTACATCCCGCGCATGGCTCGATTCGCCCGAGGTGCGCCGCATCAGCGCGCTACCCGAAGGGATCCGGCGCAGCTGACGGCGCAGCCCGTGTCAGACTTCGCGCCCTTCGACGAGCCCCGGCACGGCCTCGCGCATCATTGCGGCGAACCGCACGAGCCGCGACGGATAGAACTGCGCATGCGGATAGACCAGGTAGACGGGCAGCGGCGCGGCCTGCCACTCGGGTGCGAGATGCACGAGCTCGCCGCGCGCGAGATGGTCGGCCAGCATCCATGTCGAACCGACGCACGCGCCGACGCCCAGCAGTGCCGCGCTGCGCAGCGCGTACAGGTTCGCGGTCGTGATGCGCGGGCGGATCGCGATGCGCCGCGTCTCGCCGGTGACGGCGTGCGTCAGCGCCAGCTCGGTGCGGTAATACGTGCGCAACGCGAGCCATGGCAAAGCGGCCAGCGCGTCGGGGTCGGCCGGCAGGTCGGCGCCGTTCAGCACCGACGGCGCGGCGACCACGAAGCGCGGCACCTTCGTCAGCCGAATCGCGACGACGGACGGATCGGCCGGCTCGCCGACCAGGATCGCGCAATCGATGCCGCTGCCGACGAAATCCCGCACTTCGTCCTGCAGCAGCCACTCGACCGACACGCGCGGATAGTCGCGCAGGAACTGCGCAAGCGGCCCGATGAAACGCTCCTGCCCGAACGCGTGCGGCACCGCGACCCGCAGCAGCCCGTCCGGCTCCTCCTGCGCGCCGCGCAGATCGGCCTCGAACGCCGCCCAGTTTGCCAGCAGTTCCTTCGCGCGCGTGAAACAGCGCTCGCCATCGACGGTCAGCCGCATCGTGTGCGTCGTCCGTTGCAGCAGCCGCATGCCGAGCGAGCGTTCGAGCGCCTGCAGCCGCCGGCTGATCGTCGGCTGCGTCGTATGCAGTTGTGCGGCAGCGGCCGACAGGCTTCCGGCCTCGACTATGCGTACGAAGGTTTCCATCAGCTCGAAACGATAGCCGGCGCCGTCCGCCGGCACCGCCTGAATGCGCGGAGAGCCGCCAGCAGTGGGGGAAATTGAAGATTCTTCGTTCATTCGTGGAGCGTATAACAAATCTTCGCGAGGCGGCACTACCGTCGCCGGCCGCGCACCGCCACACTCGCGTCCATCCCGTTATCCAAACCAGGATGCACGCCATGTCCACTCCGACCCGTCTCGACGCCACGTCCCGCGTGGCGCACACCGCGGCCCACCCGGCCGCCCATTCGATGCCCGATCGCCGGCTCGTGCTGCTGCTCGCGGCGGCTGCCGGCCTCGGTGTCGCACCGCTCTACTACGCGCAGCCGATGCTCGGCGCGCTCGGGGCCGATCTCGGCGCGTCGGCGCGCGCGATCGGCTTCGTGCCGACGCTCACGCAGCTCGGCTATGCGCTCGGCATCCTGCTGCTCGCGCCGCTCGGCGACCGCTTCGACCGGCGCCGCGTGATCGTGACCAAGGCCGCCGCGCTGGTCGCCGCACTGCTGCTCGCCGCCGTCGCGCCGTCTCTCGGGCTGCTGCTCGCGGCGAGCTTCGCGATCGGCCTCACCGCGACGATGGCGCAGGACGTCGTGCCGGCCGCCGCGACGCTCGCCCATGACACGCATCGCGGCCGCATCGTCGGCACGGTGATGACGGGGCTGCTGCTCGGCATCCTGCTGTCGCGCGTCGTGGCCGGCTTCGTCGCCGACACGGCCGGCTGGCGCGCGATGTTCGCGCTCGCGGCCGCCAGCGTCGCCGCGATCGGCATCGTCGCCGCGCGCGGGCTGCCGCGCTTCGAACCGACCACGCGCCTACCGTATCGCGCGTTGATCGGCTCGCTCGGCGCGTTGTGGCGCGATCATCCGGCACTGCGCCGCGCCGCGCTCGCGCAGGGGCTGCTGGCCATCGGGTTCAGCGCGTTCTGGTCGACGCTCGCGGTGATGCTGCACGGCGCGCCGTTCCACCTCGGCAGCGCGGCCGCGGGCGCATTCGGCCTCGCGGGTGCCGCCGGCGCGCTGGCTGCACCCATCGCCGGGCGCCTGGCCGACCATCACGGTCCCGAACGCGTCACGCGCATCGGCATCGGCATCGCGATGCTGTCGTTCGCGTCGATGGCCGCCGCGCCGCTGATGCCGCCGCACGCGCAGCTCGTGCTGCTCGCAGTCGCGACGATCGGCTTCGATCTCGGCGTGCAGGCGACGCTGATTGCGCACCAGGCAATCGTCTACCGGATCGATCCCGCGTCGCGCAGCCGCCTCAACGCGGTGCTGTTCGTCGGCATGTTCGTCGGGATGGCAGCCGGTGCCGCGATCGGCAGTTTGTTGCTCGCGCAACTGGGCTGGAATGCGGTGACCGCGCTGGCCGTCGCGACGTCGCTGGCCGCGCTCGCCGCGCGGGTCTGGCGCAACTGAAATTCGACGTCGCTCGGCCGAGGCGGGCAGGCCCACAGGGCTTGCCCGCCTTTTCTTTTATTTTCGACCGGCGCATGCATCATGCTGCGTGGCCTGACAGATTCGCACAGCGCGTAACCCGCATTCGTTCATCCGGCGCAAGGTCCGCACCAGCCTGCGGCATTGTCCAGTTCAACCAATTATTTTTCCGGCGATTGCGCGCATCGACGCACAAACGTCGGACGATTCGGCCGTGCCCCGCCGCTCGGCGCTCCGCCATCCGGCCCTACCGCGCAACCCCGTTTTATCAGGGGATTCCCGGTATTTTTTTGCATTTTCTTCGAAATAACGGGTGACATACTTGCCCCCCGTTGCGCTCCGGTGCGAGCGCGCTTCCAGATCCTGCCGGCCGTACGTCATGCGCTGCGCGCCCGCCGGGGTCACAGAACATGAACAACTTCGACACCACGATCCAGATCTTCCTCACCCACGTGACGCTCGGCCCGCTGATGAATCACGCGGTCCGCGTGATCGCCGGCCTGTACACGTTCAAGGGCTTCGTGCTCATTCCCGTGCTGTGCTGGCTGTGGTTCCAGCCGGGCCCGGACCGCGAGCGGCAACGCGAGCTGGTCATCGCAACGATCGCGAGCGGGCTCATCGCGCTCGCGATCGGCCGGCTGCTTGCGCAGGTGCTGCCGTTCCGCGTGCGGCCGATCTACAACCCCGACCTGCACCTGCACTTCCCGTCGGCCGAACTACGTGCGGCCACGCTGCAGGCGTGGAGTTCGTTTCCGAGCGATCACGCGATGCTCTGGATGGCGATCGCGACCGGCATCTTCATCATCGCGCGCCGCGCCGGCGTGTTCGCGCTGCTGTATTCCGTCGTGTTCATCTGCGTGCCGCGCGCATATCTCGGCTTTCACTACCCGACCGACCTGATCGCGGGCGCCGCGATCGGCATCGCGATCGCATGGCTGCTGACGCGCGACACGGTCCGGTCGCGCTTCGCACCGCAGGTGCTGGGAATGATCCGGCGCTTCCCCGCGCCGGCCTATACGCTCGCGTTCCTGCTGTGCTTCGAGCTGATCACGCAGTTCGACGAACTGCTGACGCTCGCGCAGTCGGCCACGCACACGATGTGACGGGCGGGCGCCGCGATGCTGCCGCTGCTTTCTTTCCGTCGCCCCGGCACGCGCTGCCGGCCGTGCGCGGCGGCAGCACGCCGCGCGACGGCCGCGCAGATCAATCGCGATCGGGCGCGCCGAGCGGAAAGAACGAGCGATACGGCCGCGCCTCGTCGACCGCGCGCGCAAACGACGGCCGCGCAAGCAGACGCTTGCGGTACGCGATCACGTTCGCGAACGACGGATCGATCCGGTGCGTCCAGTCCGCGTAGAACAGGAACGGCGCCGCGCCGCAATCGGCGAGGCTGAAGCGCTCGCCGGCCGCCCATTCACGATCAGCCATCTTCTGGTCCAGCCACGCATACGACGTTTCGAGCATCGCGCGCGCATCGGCGACACCCCGCGCATCGCGCTCGGCTTCCGGCCGCAATGCGTCGTGCACGACCTTCTGCTGCGGCGTGGACACGTAGTTGTCGAAGAAGCGATCCATCATCCGCACCTCGAGCGCCGCGTGCGGATCGTCGGGCAGCAGGCGCACGGGGCCCGGATGGTTCAGGCCGAGATACTCGATGATGATCGACGCCTCGACCACGGTGCGGCCCGCATCGACCAGCACCGGAAAACGCTTCAGCGGCCACAGCGCGGTCAGTTCCTGCATCGGCTTCGGATCGTCGTGCGCGAGCACGCGATACTCGAACGGCGTGCCGTTCTCGTACAGCGCGGTCAGCACTTTCTGGCAGTAGGACGAAAACGGATGGGCGTAAAGCGTCGGCATCATCGTGCGGTCTCTCAGGGTTTCGGCGCTGCGGCATGCGGCGCCACATGATCTCGGATACCTTGACGACGAACGGCGGCCGGCCGTTTCGACATCAGTCCGAAATTTTTTTGCGCGGCCTCGGCGCGCTACGACCGGCCGTCCATCACGATGCGCCCTTCGGCGCGCCAGCGCAGCATCCCGCCGCCGAGATTCGCGACCGCGTCGAAGCCGGCTTTCTGCAGGATCACGTTCGCCTGCGCGGACCGCCCGCCGGCCCGGCACACGGTCACGACCGGCCGGTCGCGCGCGATCTCGCCGGTGCGCGCGGCCAGTTCGCCGAGCGGAATCGGCATCGCGCCGGGCAGGTGGCCGAGCGGGCCCGTGAATTCGTCCGGTTCGCGCACGTCGACGACCTGCACCGCCGGCAGGTGATCCTCGAGCCATTGCGGATCGATTTCCCAGAAGCCGGCGAACGTATAGACGAGCGGCGCCCAGTCGGGCGACGCCTGCGCATCGGGCGCGTTCGCGGCAACGCCGCACTGCAGGTTCGCCGGCACCGCGACGTCGATCTGGCGCGGGTGCGCGAGCCCGAGGTTGCGCATGTAGCCCGCGAAATCGTCTTCGCTGAGATCGCCGCCGAGGCGCGGATTGAAGCGCCGCTCCTCGCCGACGCTCGTCACCGTGAGCCCGCGATAGTCGTGCGCCGGATACAGCAGGCATGCGGCCGGCAGCGTGAAGAGCCGGCCGTGCACCGCGCGATACAGCGCGCGCGGGTCGCCCTGCTGGAAGTCGGTGCGGCCCGTGCCGCGGATCAGCAGGCAGTCGCCGGTGAACGCCATCGATTCGTCGTCGAGCACGAGGCTGATGCAGCCGTTCGTGTGGCCGGGCGTCGCGCGCACGGTCAGGTAGCGCGAGCCGAATGCGCAGCGGTCGCCGTCGTTCAGGTAGCGGTCGGCGCCCTGCGCGCCGCTCGCGGCCGAGATCGCGATCGCGCTACCCGTGCGCTGCTTCAGCAGCCACGCGCCCGTCACGTGATCGGCATGCACGTGCGTGTCGACGGTCGTGACGAGCCGCAATCCGAGCTCGTCGAGCAGCGCGGCGTCGCGGCGCACCTGCTCGAACACCGGATCGATCAGCAGCGCTTCGCGCGACGCGCGGTCGGCGAGCAGATACGTGTATGTCGACGATTGCGGGTCGAAAAGTTGCCGGAAGATCATCACGAAGTCGCTCCGTCGCCTGTTCAGGTTGGTGTTGTGCGGCCCATGTGCCGTACGTCGCCGACGAGTGGCCAAGAGGATGCGAATGCAGCCCCTTCCGTATGCCTGCCGCGCCGCATGATCCGGAAGTTCACGGCTGCGTCCGCTGCGCATCGTCGTCCGGCACCGGCGTCGGCATGATGACATCGACGCCGGGCAATCAGCATCGCACCTGCCGCGTTTCACACATCCATATAGCGTAGATCAAAATGCATGCGCCGCCGGCATCCCATACGCGGCAACCGATTCCGACGACGAATGACGTGCGGCGGGACGATTCGCCGCGCCCGGACGGCGGCGCGCGCTGCCTTACACTACGGCCTGTTCTCGTCCCCGTTCACAGGAATTCCGTCGACATGTCGCTGACGATCGATCCGAAGCAGGCCGCCGCGCTGCTGGCCGTCGCCGACACGGGCAGCTTCGAGCAGGCCGCCGTGCGCCTGCACGTGACCGCGTCCGCCGTCACGCAGCGGGTCCGCGCGCTGGAGGCGAGCCTCGGCACGCCGCTCGTGCTGCGCACGCGGCCGTGCCGCCCGACGGTGGCCGGGCAGCGCGTGCTGCAGCACCTACGCCGCGTCGCACTGCTGCAGGCCGACCTGCAAAGCACGCTCGCGACCGAGCGCGAATCGCCGATCTCCGTGACGATCGCGCTAAATTCCGACAGCCTCGGCACGTGGTTCCTGCCCGCGCTGACGTCCGTGCTCGCTGGCGAGCGAATCCTGTTCGAGCTGATCGTCGAGGATCAGGACCACACGTTCGCGCTGCTCGAAAGCGGGATGGCGGTCGGCTGCGTGACGACCGAGCCGAAGCCGATGCGCGGCTGCGTCGCGACGCCGCTCGGCACGATGCGCTACCGGCTGCTCGCGGCCGCCGCGTTCGCGGTGCGCTGGTTTCCGCGCGGGCTCAACCGCGCGAGCGCGCGCAACGCGCCCGTCGTCGCGTATTCGCGGCGCGACACGCTGCAGTCGTCGTTCCTGAAGGAGAAGTTCGGGTTGCCCGAAGGTGCATACCCGTGCCATTACGTGCCGGGCACCCATTCGCACTTCGCGGCGGTGCGGCACGGGCTCGGCTACGCGATGGTGCCGGAGCCGCTGATCGGCACCGCGCCGCTCGACGCGCAGGGGCTCGTCGATCTCGCGCCCGCGCATCCGACCGACGTCACGCTGTACTGGCACGCATGGACCGTGCAGTCGCCGACGATGGCGTCGCTGTCCGCTCGGGTCGTCGAAGCGGCGCGCCGGTTGCTCGCGCCGCTGCCGAAATGACATGAGCCGGTGACGGGCCCGGCTCGCGGCGATTATGCGCGCCGCTGCGAGAAATACGCGCCGACCGCGTCGACGAACGTATCGATGTCCGCGCGCGACACGTCGCAGTGGGTGGCGAAGCGCGACGCGTACAGCATCTGCGTGAGGATCCCGCGCTCCTTGAGCCACGCCTCGAGCGGCGCGCAATCGGCTTCGGGGAATTGCGCGAACACCATGTTCGTCGCGTGCGACAGCACCTTCACGGATTCGATCCGCGCGAGGCCTGCCGCGAGATGCGCGGCGTTCGCGTGATCGTCCGCGAGCCGCTCGACGTTGTGGTCGAGCGCATACAGGCACGCCGCCGCGAGAATGCCCGACTGCCGCATCCCGCCGCCGAGCACCTTGCGCCAGCGCTGCGCGCGCTCGATCAGCGCCCGGCTGCCGACCAGCACCGAGCCGACCGGTGCGCCGAGCCCTTTCGAGAAGCAGATCGATACGGTATCGAACGGTGCGCACAGCTCGGCGATCGGGCGCCCCGACGCAACGGCAGCGTTGCATACGCGCGCGCCGTCGAGGTGCGTCGACAGCCCGCGGCTGCGCGCGAATGCGACAGCTTCCTGCACATAGCCTTCCGGCAAGACCTGGCCGCCGATCGTGTTCTCGAGCGCGAGCAGACGCGTGCGGGCAAAGTGATTGTCGATCGGCTTGATCGCCGCGGCGATCTTCGCGAGCGGCAGCGTGCCGTCCGGCGCGTTCTCGATCGGCTGCGGCTGGATGCTGCCCAGCACGGCCGCGCCGCCACCTTCGTACTTGTAGGTATGCGCGAGCTGGCCGACGATGTACTCGTCGCCGCGCTCGCAATGGGACATCAGCGCGGCCAGGTTGCTCTGCGTGCCGCTCGGGAAGAACAGGCCGGCTTCCTTGCCGGTCCGCTCGGCCATGGCCGCCTGCAGGCGCAGCACGGTCGGGTCGTCGCCCCATACGTCGTCGCCGACTTCGGCGGCAGTCATCGCGGCCAGCATCGCCTGGCTCGGACGTGTCACGGTATCGCTGCGTAAATCGATCATCTTCGTGCCCTGAGTGAACGCGGACCGGAACCGATGCGCCCGGCCCTGCCGAAACGAGACTCAGAGTGTACGCAATTCGTGCAGCGCGTGCCGACGGTCGAGAACCGATCGCGCACCGGCGGCCACCGGCGCGTGCGTTGCGCACACGTCGGCGCAACCGGTGAACGCACCCGTCAATACCGCGGCGGCGGCGGCTGGACACCCGCCGGCGGCATCGGCGGCGCCGCGCGCGGCGCGCCGCCATGTCCGCCGCCCCCGCCGCCGCTCATCCCACCCGGCACCGGCACGCGGTTGCCCGTCGCATACATGCATTGCAGGTACGCGTAGTCGTAGCGGCGCTGGATGTCGTAGGCCGAGCCCTGCGCGGCGCCCGCGCCGACGACGCTGCCCGCGAGCAGCCCCGCGCCGGCGCCGACGGCCGCACCGGTACCGCCGTTGAACGCGGCGCCGGCCGCCGCACCGAGGGCGGTGCCGACGGCCGCGCTGCCGACCGCGCTCGCGGTCGACGCCTGCCCGGCACTCACGCCGCCCGATTGCCCGAACGCGTACTGGCGGCAGTTTCCATCATCGGCACGGAACTGGTCGAACGACTTGCCGGTGCCGGGCAGCGCCATCACGCTCGGCCCGGTCGGCATGTATGCGCACGCGCCAACGAGGCCGGCCAGCGCCAGCACGACCGGCACGCGCAAAGGTCGAAATGCGGATTTCATCGTCGCGCCTCCGTCACTGCGGCCGCGCCGGCACCGATCGCCAGCCCGACTTGCAGGTCTTCACATACGGGTAGTAGTGTCGCGACGCGTCGCAGTAGTACCAGAGGTCCGCATCGCCATCGTCCTGCGGCTGCCCCTTCTCGACATACTCGGGTGACGGGCCGGGAGCGACAGGCACCACGACGACTGGCGGCGGGTAGTAATACGGCGCGGGCACGACGGGGTAGTAATACGGGTAGCCAGGGCCGATGTAGACCCCGACCCGGGCGGCATGCGCCGCGCCGCCCGTCACGAGCACCACCGCGGCCGCCGCGGCCAGCGCGAGCTTCGATCCATTCACGTCACGTTCTCCGGCAGACCGGTTCGTCGATGCGAACCCGACATCTCGAACGCTACGCCGCGCGCCGTTCGGCATCCATCACGGGTGAACACGCGAATGTTGCGCGGCGTTACCAACGTGACAGACCCCATCTGCCACGCCCCTCCCGCGCGTCGCCCGCATTACGGGCTAACGCGTCGAAACGGATCGGCCGCGCACGGTGGCGCGCCGGTGGTTCCGCGCGGTACGAGCGTGCGGATCGAATCGCTCCGATGACGCGACGCGCCATATTGCCGCACGTGCGTCAGACCGCCACGCCGCAGCCGCGCGCGCCGCGAACGGCGTTCTTGATACGAATCAATGATTTATCCCGAAATCGCGCGCGGCAAGCTGGACATCTGCGACGAGTTGGCGCATTTCGCGGTGCAACATCGCGGCACATACTCCAGCCAACCCCGCCGCCTGTCGGCCGGGGTCCGCCGGCACCCGCCGGCGGGTATCGTCAGCTTCGGTCATCTGGTATGGACACCGCACTTTCGGCCCTCGATCTGGCCCGCCTGCAATTCGCGTTCACCGTCTCCTTTCACATCGTCTTTCCGGCGCTGAGCATCGGCCTCGCCAGCTTCATCGCCGTGCTCGAATATCGCTGGCTCAAGACCGGCAAGCAGTACTACAAGACCCTCTGTCTGTTCTGGTCGAAGATCTTCGCGGTCGCGTTCGGGATGGGCGTCGTCTCCGGCGTCGTGATGAGCTACCAGTTCGGCACCAACTGGTCGGGCTTCTCGAGCTTCGCCGGCGCCGTCACCGGGCCGCTGCTGATGTACGAGGTGATGACCGCGTTCTTCCTCGAGGCCGGCTTCCTCGGCATCATGCTGTTCGGCTGGAACCGCGTGAGCCCGCGCGCACACTTCGGCGCGACGCTGATGGTCGCGATCGGCACGCTGATCTCGACGTTCTGGATCCTCGCGTCGAACAGCTGGATGCAGACGCCGCAGGGCTTCGAGATCGTCGACGGCCGCGTCGTGCCGACCGACTGGTTCGCGATCATCTTCAACCCGTCGTTCCCGTACCGCCTGTTCCACATGGCGATCGCTGCGTTCATCGTCGCCGCGCTGGTCGTGGCCGCGACGGGCGCGTGGCACCTGCTGAAGGGCCGCCGCGACAAGGGCGTGAAGAAGATGTTCTCGATGGCGCTGTGGCTGCTGCTCGTGCTCGCGCCGCTGCAGGCCGTGATCGGCGACCAGCACGGCATCAACACGCTGAAGCACCAGCCCGCGAAGATCGCCGCGATCGAAGGGCTGTGGGAAACTGAGAAGGGCGGCACGCCGCTCAACCTGTTCGGGATTCCGGACATGCAGGCGGAAACGACCCGCTACGCGGTGAAGGTGCCGCACCTCGGCAGCCTGATCCTCACGCACAGCTGGGACGGCGAGATCCGCGGTCTGAAGGAATTCCCGCCCGAGGACCGCCCGAACTCGACCGTCGTGTTCTGGAGCTTCCGGATCATGGTCGGCCTCGGCTTCGCGATGATCGGCCTCGCCGCGCTCGCGTGGTTCCTGCGCCGCCGCGGCCGCCTGTATGAATCGAAGTGGTTCCAGCGCTTCGCGCTCGTGATGGGCCCGACCGGCTTCGTATCGCTGCTCGCGGGCTGGGTGACGACCGAAGCGGGCCGCCAGCCGTGGGTCGTGTATGGCGTGATGCGCACCGCGCAGGCCGTGTCGCCGCTGTCGGTGCAGCAGGTCAGCCTGTCGATGATGACGTTCGTGATCGTGTACTTCCTCGTGTTCGGCACCGGCGTGTACTACATGCTGAAGCTGATGAAGGCCGGCCCCGCGCTGCCCGACGACACGCCCGACACGCGCCCCGATCACACCGCGCGCCGCCCGATGTCGGCCGTCGACGAGCTGATCGAGACCGTCTGAGCCCACCCCATCCGCAAACGAGAAAACCTATGGACGTCACCGTAATCTGGGCCGCGATCATCGCATTGGGGCTCTTCATGTACGTCGTGCTCGACGGCTTCGACCTCGGCATCGGCATCGTCTTCCCGTTCTTTCCGGACGAGAAGGAACGCGACCTGATGATGAACACCGTCGCGCCCGTGTGGGACGGCAACGAGACGTGGCTCGTGCTCGGCGGCGCCGGGCTGTTCGCGGTGTTCCCGATCGTCTATTCGACCGTGCTGTCGGCGCTGTACCTGCCGCTGATCTTCATGCTGGTCTGCCTGATCTTCCGCGGCGTGTCGTTCGAGATCCGCGCGAAGGCGCGACGCACGAAGCAGCTGTGGGATCTTGCGTTCATCGGCGGCTCGGCCGGCGCGACGTTCTTCCAGGGGATCGCGCTCGGCGCGTTCCTGCAGGGCATCAACGTGAAGGACGGCGTGTTCGCGGGCGACGCGTTCGACTGGCTCACCCCGTTCAGCCTGCTGACGGGCCTCGGCCTGATCGTGACCTATGCGCTGCTCGGCTGTTGCTGGCTCGTCGCGAAGACCGAAGGCGACCTGCAGCGCCGGCTGCATCGCGTCGTGTGGCCGCTGACCGTCGTGCTGCTCGGCTTCATCGCCGTCGTCAGCCTGTGGACGCCGCTGCAGGATCCGGCCATCGCGCAGCGCTGGTTCGATACGGGGCTGTTCTGGCGCCTGCTGCCGGTGCCGTTCCTGGTCGCCGGGTGTGCGGTGTGGATGCGTCGCGCGGTGCGCGACCGGCACGACATGACGCCGTTCGCGCTCGCGCTGGCGCTCGTGCTGCTCGGCTATGTCGGCCTGCTCGTCACGCTGTTCCCGTATGCGATTCCGCAGACGATGACGATCTGGGAAGCAGCGGCGCCGCGTTCCAGCCAGACCTTCACGCTGGTCGGCGCAGCGGTTATCCTCCCGATCATCATCGCCTACACGACGATGGGTTATTGGGTATTCCGAGGCAAGGTGCGCCATGAAGACCAGCATTACTACCACCACTGATTCCGCCGATCGCCCGCCCGAGGCACCCCGGCCGCGGATGCGCGGCTGGATGTGGTTCGTCGTGCTGTGGGCGGGCGGCGTGGTCGGCGCCGTCACGCTCGGTTATGCGTTCAAGATCTTCATGAATCTGACGCTGTTTGCGGTGAAGTAAACGAAGCGGCTGCCCGGATCGAACGACGTTCCGGGCGACCGTTTTCTCGTCGCCGGGCGATTTCGCCCGTACGCAACGGCGGACGCCTGCCGGATGCACGACGCCGCGCCTCCTCCCTCTCCCGCCGCTTACCGCCGCTCGCGCAGCGCCGCTTCGATCTTGCGATCGGTCTTGTACTGGCTCAGCGCATACACCGACCAGATCGCGGCCGGCAGCCAGCCGACGATCGTGAGCTGCAGGATCAGGCAGATCACGCCGGCGATCGGGCGGCCGATCGTGAAAAACTGGAACCACGGCAGCAGCAGGGCAAGCAGAAGGCGCATCGGGAATCCTCTGGAGGCGTCGTTGAAAGTTCATGCGCTGCCAATATGGCGGTTGCTCTCCCCATTTCAAGTCCGGCCCTGCATGATCCGGGCGATCGACCGGACGAAAAAAGGCCCTCGCGACATGCGAGGGCCAATCGAATTCGCCGGAGCGCGATCGCGCGACGATCAGAACGTATGGCGCATGCCGATCCGCACGAGCGTCTGCGTGTTGCCCGCTGACGAGATGCCGTTGCCGACGTCGCCGACCGATGCCGTCGCGGCGACGACGTTGCCGTACGGGTCGAGCGTCTTGCCGCTCGCCTTCTGGTAGCCGACGAGACCGTAGAGCGCGGTCCGCTTCGTCAGGTAGTAGTACGACGCCAGATTCAACTGGTGATACTTCGGTGCGGCTTCACCGCCGACCGAACTGCCGCGCGTGAAGTCGTAGCCGGCCGCGACGCGCAGCGCCGGCGACACCTGCCACGACGCCGTGCCGCCGACCGAGTTGTAGGTCGCGTTGCCCCGGAACGTCGAGAACGCACCGGCCCGATACTGAGTGTTGCTGTACGACAGGCCCAGCGTCACCGCGCCGATCTGGTAGGTCGACGCGGCCGCGACGATCTGCATGCTCTTCGACGACGCAAAACCCTCGTTGATCGACGACGCGAACGTGCCGTCGTACGAGCCGGTCCATGCGCCGCCGTTCGCGCCGAATGCGTTGGTCGCATACAGGTAGGCCGCGCCGAACGCGAACGGCCCGTTCACGTACTGGCCGCCGACGCTCCACGTGTTCTGGTTCTTCGCGCTGCCCGCCTGGTTGCCGAAGCCGTACAGCCCGCCGAACGTGAAGCCGCCGAACGACGGGCTCACGTATTTGACAGAATTGTTCTCGCGCGACTGGTTGTCGATGTTGTCGAGATCGCCCGGATGCGCACCCATGCCGGTCAGGAACGAGCCGGGCCCGATCGAGCCGACGAAATCGACGATCGGATCGTACTGGCGGCCCATCGTCAACGTACCGTAGCGCGTGCTCGACAGCCCCATCCATGCCTGGCGGCCGAACATCCGCCCGCCCTGGCCGAGCTGCCCGGTGCCGATGTTGAAGCCGCTCTCGAGCTGGAAGACGGCCGCGAGCCCGTCGCCGAGATCTTCCTTGCCCTTCAGCCCCCAGCGGCTGCCGGACCACGTGCCGCTCGCGAAGCTGTAGCTCGACG
This sequence comes from Burkholderia sp. JP2-270, assembly GCF_003233675.1. Lineage (NCBI taxonomy): Bacteria > Pseudomonadati > Pseudomonadota > Betaproteobacteria > Burkholderiales > Burkholderiaceae > Burkholderia > Burkholderia sp. JP2-270. Next base: position 1,554,239 of record NZ_CP029825.1, read on the forward strand.
CGCCGCGATACGCGACCGGCGAACCGGACGCCCCCTTGCTCGTCGCGACGCGCTGGTTGCTCGTATACCCCAAACCCGCATCGACGATCCCGTAGAGCGTGACGGTGCCTTGCGCATGCGCCGCCGTGCAGACGCCGCCGGCAACGCAAAGCGCAAAAGTGATCTTCTTCATATAGAGGATTCCTATTTAGTAAATCGATACCACCCGAAACGATGCATCCGGTTACCCGGAATGCCGACCTACGCCGAACCGGACAGCCACTGCGCGACCCGTGCGACGAGCAGGTCCGCTTCGTCGAAGTTCTCGACGCCCGCCACCTGCGGTGCGTCGCAAATCGTGAACACCGGCTTGCCCCATTGCAGCCCGAGCGCGACTTCGGACAGCGTGCCGAGGCCGCCGCCGACCGCGATCAGGCACAGCGACGCGCGAGCGATCAGCGCGTTGCGCGTGATGCCGAGCCCGGTGGGCAGCGCGACGCTCAGATACGGATTCGCGTGCTGCGCATCGTCCTCGGGCAGCAGTCCGATCGCGCAGCCGCCTGCCGCATGCGCGCCGCGCGCGGCGGCCTCCATCACGCCCTGCTTGCCGCCGCCGACGATCGCGACGCCCGCCGCCGCGAGCCCGTGCGCGATCCGCTCGGCGATGGCGAGCTGGACGTCCGTCGCATCGCGCGGGCCGATCACGCCGACGGGCATCCGGTGCCGGTCGGCGCCGCGCTGCCGTTGCGCGAGTTGCTCCAGCGCGTCGCGCGCCTGGTTCGACCATTCAATGATGTCGTTGCCGTGCAAGTCCTTCCCCCAATGCAAGAACGCAGGTGCAGAGCGCCGTCAGCACGATCGACAGTACGGCGGCCTGCGAGAAATCGGTCTGTCCGTCGGACAGCTTCAGGTACATCAGCAGCGGCAGGATGTTGATCTGCGTGCCGGCCAGCGCGAGCGCCGTGCCGTACGTGCCGAGCGCGATCGCACTGACGAGGCACCACGCCGACGCGATCGACGGCCACAGCTCGCGCCACGCGACATCGAACCACGCGCGCCACGGCCGCGCGCCGAGCGTCAGCGCCGCCTCGAGCGGCCGCCGGTCGAGATTCGCGAGCGCCGGGTAGAGAATCAGCGCGACGCGCGGGATCAGGTAGTACGCGTAAGCGAAAGCGAGCCCCGGCATCGTGTAGATCGCGCCGCCGACCACGGTCGGATCCGCGCCGAGCGACGCCAGCAGCGTCGTCACGAAACCGGCGCGGCCGAACACGAGGATGAAGCCGTACGCGATCACGAGGCCGGAGAACGCAAGCGGCACGCCGAGCAGCGCGAGCGACCAGCGGCGGCGCGCCGGCGACTGCCGGGCCAGCACGAACGCGACCGGCACGCCGACCGCGACGGACAGCGTGCCGGCGCCGATCGCGAGCGCCAGCGAACGCACGATTGCGTCGGCGACGAGGGGATCGCCGAATACCGCGGAGAACGCACGACCGCCGCCGTCGAACGCGGCGCCGACGAGCGCGGCAAGCGGCAGCGCGAAGCACACCGCGAACAGCCCGGCCGCCGGCACCGCGCCGTAGCGGCGCAGGACACCGCGCTGCATGGAAGAGACCCGCATCGCGCGCCCCTTACTTGCCGAGCGTGGCCTGCGACCAGAGCTGGTCGACCTCGGCCTTGCGCGTCGCGGCCTTCGCGATGTCGAGCGGACGCACCTGCGGCGCGTTCGGCAGCTTCGCGGCAAGCTCCTGCGCAACCGGCGTGCCGGGTACGGCCGGGCGCACGTAGCCCTGCGCGAACAGCGCCTGGCCGACATCGCTCATCACGAGGTTGAGCCACAACTGCGCGGCGGCCGGGTTCGGGCCGTTCTTCACGAGACTCATCGCGTACGGCGCCGATACGCTGCCGTCCTGCGGAATCACGACTTCGGCCGCGTCGCCCATGCCGTCCGTGTACTTGGCCTTGAGCCCGTCGTTCTCGTAGCCGATCAGGATCGGAATCTCGCCCTTGACGAACTTTGCGTACGGCGTCGTCCCCTCGACGCGCAGCACGTTGCCCGCCTGCTTCAGCTTGCCGAAGAAATCCGCGCCCGGCTTCGGGTTGTCGACGCCGCCGCCGTTCGCATAGGCGGCGGCGAACACGGCGACCTGCCCCTGCCCGGTCGAGCGCGGGTCGAGATAGACGACCGCATTGCGATATTCGGGCTTCAGCAGGTCGGACCAGCGCTGCGGCACGTTTTTCACGAGCTTCCGGTTGACGAGCAACGCGATGTTCAGCGAGTGCACGGCGAACCAGCGGCCGTCGGCCGCGCGGAACACCGGCGGCAGCTTGTCGAAATTGACCGGCTTGAACGGCGCGACGACGTCCTTGGCCGTCGCATCGAGCGCCGATGCCGCGAAGTAGTACGCGGTGTCGGCCTGCGGGCGTCGCCGCGACTTGTCGAGCGCGACGACCGTTGCCGCCGAGCCGATGTCGTTGTACGTGATCTCGACCTTCGGGTAGCGCTTGCGGAATTCGGCGAACAGCGATTTCCAGTTCGCCCATTCCGGGCCCGTGTCGAACGACACGACGAGCCCTTCGTCGGCGGCCTTCTCGTACAGCGCGTCCTCGCCGGGATACAGCGGCGCGGCATGGGCCAGCGCCGGCGCGAGGGTCGCGAACGCGCAGAGCGCCAGCAGGCGGCGGCGCGTCGCAAGAAGGAAGTGGCGGCGTGCAGACATCGTGATTCTCCGTTGAATGAATAGGGTCGCCCGCGCTTACGCGGCGGGCAGCACGAGCAGGTGGCGCGGCTCGATCGACACGCAGCGCGCGGGAAGCTCGCGCCCTTCGCCGAGCAGCGCGTCGGTCGCGCCGGCCGGCACGAAGTCGAAGCGCTGCGTCGCGCCGAAATAGCGCACCTCGTCGACCCGGCCGTCGATGCGGTTCGGGACGTATTCGGGCGGATCGGGCTGCAGGTGTTCCGGCCGGACCAGCACGTCGACCGTGTCGCCCGGCCGGTGCGCACCCGTATCCGCGCACAGCGTGGCGAACCGCACGTCGACCGCGCCGTGCGCGAGCACGCGGCCGCGCAGCAGCGTCGAATGGCCGACGAAGCGGGCGACCTGCGCGGTCGCCGGACGCTCGTACAAATCGCGCGGGGTGCCGGCCTGCAGTACGCGTCCGCCGTCGACGATCGCCACGCGATCGGCCATGCTGAGCGCCTCGTCCTGGTCGTGCGTGACGAGCAGCGTCGTCGCGCCGCACGCGCGCTGCAGCGCGCGGATCTCGTCGCGCAGCTGGTGGCGAATGCCGGCATCGAGCGCCGCGAGCGGTTCGTCGAGCAGCAACAGCTTCGGTTCGATCACGAGCGCGCGGGCCAGCGCGACGCGCTGCTGCTGGCCGCCGGACAGCAGCGCCGTACTGCGGTCGGCCTGCGCGGCGAGGCCGACGCGTTCGAGCATCTCGAGCGCGCGGCGCCGGCGTGATGCCGCCGTCATGCCGCGCATCTTCAGGCCATAGCCGACGTTGTCGACGACCGACAGGTTCGGAAACAGCGCGTAATGCTGGAACACCATCCCGATCTCGCGCTGCCACACCGGCACGCCGGCCATGTCGCGGCCGACGATCGCGATGCGTCCGCGGTAGCCGTCGAGCAGCCCGGCGGCGAGGCGCAGCAGCGTCGATTTGCCGGAGCCGCTTCGGCCCATCACGGCGAGCAGTTCGCCCTGGGCCGCGGACAGCGTGACCGCGTCGACGCCGTGACGGGCGCCCGGATACTGAAAGCTGACGTTTTCGAAATCGAGACTCATGACGGTTTCACTTCAGGCGTTGCACGGTGAAGACGGAGGCGAGCGTCGCGAGCACGGCGAGGACCAGCAGCACGACGGTCGCCGCGCAGGCCATCCCCGACGCACCGTAGAACGCCTGCAGCAGCACGATCGGATAGTTGCGATAGCGGAAACCCGCGATCAGGTTCGAGATCTGGAATTCGCCGGTCGACAGCGCGGCGACCATCACGAGGCCGGAAAACAGGCTGTGCCGCAGGTTCGGCACCACGATCGTGAAGAACTGCCGCAGCGGCGTCGCGCCGAGCGTTGCCGCACACGCCTCGAGATGGGCGAGGCCCAGGTGGCGCAGGTCGCTCAGCAGCGTCTGCAGCAGGTACGGCAGCGTCAGCACCGCGTGCGCGGCGATCATCAGCGGCAGCGTGCCGAGCCACGGCAGCGCATCGCCGCTGAAGATCGCGATGTAGCCGAACCCGAGCGTCAGCGCCGGCACCGCGATCGGCATCAGCATCACGACGCGCGCCGCGAAGCCGCGGCCGGCCAGTGCGCGGTGATGCAGCGCATACGCGAGCGGCAGCGCCAGCACGGCATTGATCGCGCAGCAGGCGAGCGCGACGACGAGGCTCACGCCGAATGCGCGGGTAAAGCTGCGGTTCGCGGCCAGATCGGCGAACCAGTGCGATGTGATGCCGGACGGCAGCAGCGTGTTCGTCCACGACTGGCCGACCGAGCCGATCAGCAGCAGCGCGATCGGCAACGCGAGATACAACGCGAAGGCCGCGACGAATGCCTGCAGCAGCAGGCGTCCCGCCAATGCGCGCGGCCGTTTGTTACGACGAATCGGAATAGCTTCGGCGGGGGCCGGAGCGGATGGCGGATGCATGGCGAAACTCGCTGACGAATACGGAATGGGTCACGCAACGCCCGCCGGACAGGGCCGGCATGCATTGTCGTGACGGACGCAGTGTGCGGATCCGACATGGCATCGTCATGAAAAAAACGTACAACGCCCGCATCGATCTGTGCGCGCAAGGAATAGTTCGCCGTGAAGCACCTGTTTCCCAACATCGCGGAGCTGCACGCGTTCGCGAGTTCCGTGAAGTACCTGAACTTCTCGTATGCGGCCCGCGAGCTCGGCCTGACGCCCAGCGCGGTCAGCCGGCAGATCGCGAATCTCGAGGCGCTGTTCGGCGTCAGGCTGTTCGTGCGCGAGGGGCGCAATCTCGTGCTCACGCGGGCCGGACAGGTCTATCACGCACGCGTGATCGGCCCGCTGCGCGAGATCGGCAACGCGTCGATCGAATTGCTGAGCGCGCGCGAGAACAGCGATCTGCTGACGATCGCGAGCGTGCCGACCTTCACGACCAAGTGGCTGGTGCCGCGGCTCGCGCGCTTTCTGGCCGCCGCGCCGGGCGTCACGCTGAGTTTTCGCCGCCACCTGGCCCACGGCGACGTGTTTCCGTTCGGACTCGACGCGGCGATCCGCTACGGCGACGGCGCATGGGAAGGCGTGCGCTGCGATTACCTGGACGGCCGGACGTTCGTGCCGGTCTGTTCCCGTGAATTCGCGGCGCGGCATGCGCTGCGCACGCCGGCCGACGCGGCATCCGCGCCGCGGCTCGTGCACGAGCAGGCGGAGATCGCATGGTCCATGTGGGCGGAACGCCATCGCGCGGCACACATGAACGCGCTATCGGGGCCGCGCTTCGAACAGTATTCGGTGCTGATCCAGGCCGCGCAGGCCGGGCTCGGGCTCGCGCTCGTGCCACGTTTCCTGATCGTCGACAATCTCGCGACCGGCGCGCTCGTCGAACCGTTCGACGCCCCCGTCGACGTCGACGCGCAAGGGCACTACCTGTGCTACGCGCCGGAGCGCCTGGAGACGAGCGCTGCGTTGCGGCGCTTCAGGGAATGGATGCTCGACGAATGCGCGAACGGATGAGCCTGTCCGGCATAGCCGGACAGGCTCGGGCGGCACGGGACCGGGCAAGCCCGGGCGACATCGCCGGACAGGCTCGGACGGCACGGGACCGGGCAAGCCCGGGCGGCATAGCCGGACAGGCTCGGACGGCACGGGGCCGGGCAAGCCCGGGCGGCATCGCCGGACAGGCTCGGACGGCACGGCGGCGCCGGCATCGCGGCACCGCGCCGCCCGTCACGCTCAACGCCCGATACCGAGCCCCGGCAGCACGCGCGTGTTCTCGGCCACGACCGCATGCAGCAGGCGCGGATCGGCGCCGAGCAGTTCGAGGATCGTCGGCGCGACCTGCTTCGTGCCGACGAGATCGTTCACGGTGCGCGCGCGATGGATGCCCGGGTAAGACACGAGCAGGCCGAGGTGGCTGTCGTCCGGCGCGTTGCCGCCGTGCTCCTCGTCCTTCTTCGTGCTCGACGTGTAGATCACGCCCGGATTCGGCTGGACGATGATGTCCGGCGTACGGCCGTTGGCCGGATCGCCGAAGCGGTCGGCGAGCGCCGCGCCGTACAGGATGTACGCCTGCGAACCGTCCGCGCAGATCCCCGGCGCGTTGCAGCCGAGGTTCGCCTTCAGCGTCTGCACGACGGCCGTGCGCTGGCTGCGGTCGCGCAGCCAGATCAGGCCGACGTCGTCGGTCTGCACGAAGCCCGTGCCGACCAGGCCCGACCCGTCGTTCAGGTTGCCCGTCGACGTATTGTTCTGGCCGAAGTTGCCGTTCGGGTCGAGGTAGTTGTTCGCTTCGAGCAGCTTCGTCAGCGTATCGCCGTTCTTCACGAGCTTCGTGTGATCGGTCGGCGACTGGCCATGCTTCGCCGTCACGATCACGGCCGTCGACGTGTACAGGTTGGCCTGCTTCAGCGCCGCGACGACATGGCCGATCGAGTTGTCGACATACGTGATCGCGTTCGCGACCTGGCCGTTCGGCGTGAAGTCCGCGTCGAGATACCCGCCGCCCTTCGCGACCGGCGACTTCTGCGCGACGCTCAGCGTCTGGAAGTTGGCGCCGAACAGCGTCGGCACCGGTGCGCTCTTCGTGCCCGTCGAATCGCGGCCTTCAATCTGGTTGATCAGCGCCTGCACGTGCAGGTTGTCGAAGCGCGCGGTGTGCGAATAGACGTCCGTGTAGTCGGTGTTCGTCGCCGGGTCGATCGAGTTGATCTCGGTGCGCATCAGGTCGTCGACGCCGGTGCCCGACGGGCCGTTCAGCCAGTCGTAGCCCCACGCGTGCTTGTCGGCCCACGCGGTGTGCGCATTCGGCACGCCGGCCTTCACGGCCTCGAACACCGTGTTGGTCTTCAGGTAGTTGTGCGGATAGACCGGCACGCACTGGCCGCCCACGCGCGCATGCGGGATCGCCTGCGGGTTGAACGCGCCGCCACCGTCGAGGTGCACGAGCTTGCCGCCGTTGATCGCGTCGATGCCGGTCGTTTCGTCGAACACGACGTTCCAGCCCTGCTTGCCCGAACACGTCGTATCGCTCGGCGCATACAGGTTGCGGTCGTACGATACGTCGTAGAACAGGCCGGCCGTCTTCGGCGAGCCGCCCGTCACGAGCGCCGCGAGGCCCGGGAACGAATCCGACAGGCCGGGCGTGTACGCATTCGTGTACGTCACGCCGCTCTTGGCGAGCACCGCGATGTTCGGGCACGTGTTCGCGCCGATGCAGCGCGCGAGATCCTGCTCGTGCAGGCCGTCCACGCTGATCAGCAGCACGTGCTTCACGACGCGGCGCGCGTGGCCGTCGTTCCCGCCCTGACTGTCGCCGTCCTGCTGCGCCGCGTACGCGCCCATGCTTGCGAGCGCCAGCGCGCCCGCCACCATCGCGGCCATCTTCCGCTGCTTACCGAAGAACGAAATCATCACCCCACCTCATCGATTGATGTTGAACTGCGTGACTTGCCATCAGGCGCGCAAAATATCGCCGGATCGTGCGGCGGTCGGATGAAGCGGGGCTTTCTGTTCTCTGTCAAACGTAACCAAACGCAAGCGACATGAAGCGGTCGCAATGCGGTCCGCTCCGTGCGTCGGCGTGCGCGGCCGGAATTTTTTTTCGGCTTGGCCCGCGACTATTGGCGTGTGATAAAGGGTTTTCCCTGACCCGGAGCACGACTATGTCGACCCTGGAAGCTCTCCGGTTCGTGCTGGACGATGCACGCACCCCCGAAATCATTCGCCATCACGTCGTCGACGCGCTGCAGTACGCGCTGCGCAACTACGGACAAGTGTTCACCGCGAAGGAAGTCGAATGGCTGACGCAGTGGGACGACGCGCGTCTGCCGCTGGCCGCGAGGAAGGAACTGGACAAGCGCGAACCGGCGATCGTCGCGCGCTGAAAAAAAGCCGCCGTGCCCGGCTTGTGCGGACGCGGCGGCAGCGGATGAAACGACGCCTTACTGGAGCCCGAAGTCGACGCGGGTCGTCGCGCCCTTGTCTTCGATGCCCTTCGCATCGAGCTTCGGCGCGACGACGAACACGCGGCTCGAATCGATCTTTCCTTCGAGGTACTGTCGCACGGCCTGCGCGCGCTGCTGCGCGAGCGCACGCAGCGCGTTGTCGTCGGCCGGCGCGTGATCGGCCAGCGCCTGCTTCATGTCCGCATCGGGCAGCGTCTTCTGCAGGCCGACCAGGTTGCGCGGCTTCTTGAAGTCGGCTGCCTTGTACGCACGCGTCAGGTATTTGGAATATTCGGCCTGGTCGACCTTCACCGACATCGGATCGATGCTCTCGCCCTGGCCGATCACATCCCTCAGCTTCTGCTGGCGCACCAGCCGCTCGACATACGCGTCGCGCAGCCCCGGCGTGTCCTTCGCCGGATCGACGCGGCCGATCAGGTCGAGGCGGATCGACGGCTTCTCGGTCAGCATCTTCACGACGGTATCGAGCTTCTGCTGTTGCGCGTCGGTCAGCGCGTACGTCCCCGGCGCGAACTCGACGTAGCCGAGATCCTCGCCGCCGCCACCGCCGAATGCATTCGCGAGCAGCGTGAACGGCGACGTGACGGCCTTCGCGATCAGGTTCAGCACCGCATGCCAGATCAGCCCGCCGATGCTGAACTCCGGATTCGACAACGAACCCGACACCGGCAGGTTCACGTCGATCTGGCCGCGCGTGTTCTTCAGCAGCGAGATCGCGAGCTTCACCGGCAGCTTCGTCGCCGTGTCGTTTTCGACGTGATCGCCGAACGTGAGCTGGTCGATGAAGATGTGGTTGTTCGCCGTCAACTGGTCGTTCGCGAGCTGGTAGTGCAGGTCGACGTTGAGCTTGCCCTTCGTGATCGGATAGCCGGCGTACTTCGCCGAATACGGCGTCAGGTTGGTCAGCTCGATGTCGTGCGCGGTCGCCGTGAGGTCGAGCGCGGGTTTCTCGATCAGCGGGTTCACCGAACCCTTGATCGAGATCGGTCCGTTGCCCGCGAGGTTCGCGGCGACATCGACCGGCGCGGACGTCGTCGAATCCGTGCCGAACGCGCCGACCGTGCCCTTGATCGCGATCAGGTTCGCCGTGTAGTTCGGCTTGATGAAGTTGTCGGTATACGTGACGCGGCCGTTCTGCAGCAGCAGCTCGCCGAAGTGCATCCGCACCGGGTGCTGCGGCGGCTGTGCGGCCTTCACGACCGCCGGCGCGGACGCGGCCGATGCGGCCTGGGCCGCGGCCGGCGTCGATGCGGCCTGCGGCGACAGCGGCACCGGCTCGCCCTTGCTTGCGTCGCGCGTCAGCGACTGCGCGGGGCCCGACTCCTTCGCGACGACGTCCTTCAGGTTCAGGCGCCCCTGCGCATCGAGCAGCACGCGGCCGTAGAAATTCGAGAACGTCACGCGCGCGGCGTCGACGTCGGTGCCCTTCTCGTCGTAGTTCGCCTTCAGGTTCGACAGCGCGAGCGAGCGCCAGCCCGCGAACGGGTCGGACGTCGCCTTGTCGAGCATCCGCACGTCGACGAGCGCGACGTCGCCGCGATAGGTCGCGCGCGGCGTGTCCTTCATCTGCGCGAACGTCAGGTTGCCCTGCGCGTTGAGCAGCGCGCTCGCAATCGTCGCGTTCAGCACGCTGCCGAAATACGGCTCGAATGCGGCCGCGTCGAGGCGGTTGCCGTCGATCTTCAGGCCGACCTTCAGCGGCTGCGCGGTCACGTCGCCCGCGACGTTCAGCGAGCCCTTGCGGTTCAGCGTCGCCTTCAGCTGCACCGGCAGCGGCTTGGTCATGTCGTCGCTGAGCTTCTGCACCGACAGATCCAGCGGCTTGATCGCCAGCTTCACCGGGCGCGGCGTCGACAGATCGGTGAAGTTCGCGGACGAATCCTTCACATTCAGCGCGTCGATCCGGTAGTGCCACGACGGCGCGGCGGCCTCGGCCTTGCGCGCGACCGTGCGCTTCGGCACCGCTGCCTGCGCGGGTTCGCCCAGCGCCGCGAGGTCGATCTTGCCGTCCTTCAGGCGCTTCACGTCGAGCGCGAGCCCGCTCGCGTCGACGCTCGCGATCTCCGCGGTGCGCGCGGCAACGTCGACCTTCGTGATCTTCGCGCTCGCGTCGGGCAGCACGATCGCGGGCGCCTTTGCGTCCGGCGTCGCGATCTTCAGCGATTTCAGGCTGACCGTGCTGTCGGCGACCTGCGCGGCGAGCGGCGTCTTGCCCCAGTCGGCCTGTGCGTTGACGGTCGCACCGAGCGTGCCGTCGAGCACGCGCGCGCGCGTCGCCTCGCCGAGGTACGGCTGCAGCGCCGGCAGCGCGAGCGCAGCGACCGTCAGCTTCGTGCCGGCCTGCTTCGCCGCGAGATTGAAGGCGCCCTCGGCCGTCACGTCGCCGCCGCGCGACAGCAACGTCGACAGCGTGTACTTCGCGGGCGTCTTGCCCTGCAGCGAGAAACCGTCGAGCGTCGCGGCGAGCTTCGTGAGCGACAGCGCGGTCGGCGGCGCCGGCACGCGGTCGTCGACGTTGACCGTGCCGCCGTCGATCGTGAAATGACGGATCGTCAGGTCGAGCGGCGGCGCCTCCTTCGCGGCGGCGGTTTCTGCCTTCGCACCGCTGGCTGCCGCGATGGCGATCCCGGAAGCGGCCGCGACGCCCGACGCGGCCGGCTTGCCGGCTTCCGCCTTCGGTGCGGCGCCCGGCTGCGCGGCGAGCTTCTCGACGTTCAGCACACCCTGCTTGTCGCGCGCCAGGTCGACCACCGGCTGGTCGATCCGGATCTCGTCGAAGTGCATCGCATTGCGCAGCGGCTCGAGGCTGGCCGCAGCGACATGCACGCCGCGCGCGGCGAACAGCGGCGCGGACGCATGGTCCGTCACCTTCGCGTCGTTCAGGTCGACGGTGCCCGACACGCGCAGCGCGGGCGTCTCGCCGCTCATCACGAAATTGATCGCGAGGTTGCTGCTCAGCAGGCCGCTCGTCACGGCCACCGGCAGCTTCGCCGGCACGTACGAGATCAGCTTCGGTACGTCGAGACGGTCGAACTTCAGCGCGATCTCCGACTCGCGCGACTGCGCGAACGGCTTGGTCCTGCCGTCGATCGCGATCGGGCTGCCGTCGAAACGCATGCGCAGCTTCGGCTCGACGAAGATGTCGGTCTTCGACGCCAGCGTCGCGATATACGGGATGCCGAGCGTCCAGTTGTCGACGACGTGCTTTTCGTTCAGCAGGCGATCGTCGAAGTCGATCCGGCCGTTGTTCACCTGGATGTTCGACACCGAGAACTGCGTCGGCTTGCTTTCGGGTTTGGACGGCGTCGAGAACTTCTCGATCAGGTCGGTGAAGTTGAAGCGCTGCGCGTCGTAGCGGACGATGTGAAAGCGCGGCGAATCGACGCGGATTTCGTTGACGATCGGCGCGCCGCGGAACAGCGACGACCACGACGGCCTCACGACGAGCTTGCTGATGTCGATGAAGTCGCCCTGGCCGCCGCGCTCGCCGAGGTGGATGCCGTCGGCTTCGAGATTCAGCGTGTACGGGTTCAGCGCGATGCGCTGGATCGTGGCCGGCCGGTCGAGCTGCTTGCTCAACTGCTGTTCGGCGACATGGCGGATCAGCGGCGGCGCCGCGAAGAACCCGAGCAGTCCGAATAAAACCAGGAAGATCAGTACGCCGATACCGATACGCCGGGTTCGGCGCGAGCGTGCAACGCCACCGAGGGCATGGAGGGTCGAGGATACGGTTTTCTTGTCTGCGCTTGCCATGCTTGAATATCTCGGGAATGGATGCCGGGCCGCACCGGAAAACCGGGCGGCCGCGCACGCTATCCCGAAAGTATAGGCTCAGGAGGTGACGGTACGGACGTCGGGCGCCGCCGCCGCGCCCGCGGGTCGGACAACGACGGCGGTCAACCGTTCATTTCCGGACGACGACGGGCGGCATCCACGAGCCGTCGCTCGCCTGCGGCTTCGGCGCGTACAGGCGCAATGCGAGCGCGAAATCGGTGCGCGGCGCCGGCAGCCAGTTGCCCGCATACGCGCCGCCCGGGGACGCCGACACGACGATGTCGATCGAGCCGTCGTGGTTGCGGCGCAGCCGGTCGCGATCGCCGAGCGAGCGGCGCGCCGACCCGAGGTCGGGCAGCGCGCCGTTCGTCGTGTAGGGCGTGAGCGTCCAGAACGCGCGCGCCGGCGGCAGCGCGCCCGGCGCGAAATGCAGCACGTAGCGGTTCGCGCCGTTCAGCGGATGGCCGTCGCTGTCCACGCGAACGACCGCGAGCGTTTCGTCGTCGCGCGTCGCGGTGCCGAACTGCGTGTAGGCCGCGTACGCGCGCAGCGCGTAATCCTGGCCGTACTTGCCGGCTGTGTCGCCGATCCAGCTCCAGCCGTTCGCGTTCAGCAGGTTCGACGGCGGCGTCGCGAGCCGCGCGCGCGCCTCGGCGACGCCCGCCGTCGCGGCCGCGAGGCGGTCGCCCGTCCACAGCACCGGGTAGCCGGCCGACACGCCGATGTCGCCGAGCAATTCCTGCGCGTGCGCGTCGTCGGCCGGCGGCGGGTTGTCCTGCAGCGCCTGCGCGAAGCGCGCGAAGAACGCCTTCGGGTCGAGCGCGGCGACCTGCTCGGCCGGCGTGCCGCCGCCCACCGCTTCGGACGGCGCGCTGCCCGCATGGACCGCGACCGACGCGCCGCGCGCGGCGCCCGTGTAAACGGACAGCGGCACCACGCGGATCGCACGCTGCAGCTTCTTCACGTTCGTGAGATCGCGCCCGCCGCTCGTCTGCAGCCGCACTTCGAGCCACGCATTGCCCGACGGCACGTCGACGCGCTGCACGCCCTTCGGCAGCGTGCCCTGCCAGCCCTTCGCGGCAAAGGCAATCGTTTGCGATCGCGCCGCGCTGCGGGCACCGCGTGCCGGCACGCTCGACGACGACCACAGCACGTTCGTCCACATGTCGAGTGCGCGCGCGTCCCAGTAGCGGCCGCGCGTGTCGGGCAGCGTGACGATCACGGGTTCGGCGGCGACGTCGAGCCAGCCGGTCGAGTCGAGCGTGTCGACGCCCGGCAGCGGCGGATTGACCGCGCCGACGGGCGGCAGCGCCTGCGCGTGGCGCAGCGTGTTGAGCGGCGCCTGCCCCGGTTGCGCGCCGTCGCCGCCCGTCGCCGCTTCCTTCGCGACGTCCATCAGCACGAGCGGATACGCATAGATATAGGAGTCGGCGGCTTCCGCACGCATCCAGCCGGTTTTCCGCTGGATCGCATCGGGTTGCGACGCGCATCCCGCAAGCAATGCCGCCATGGCCAGCGACGCGCACGCGCGCCGCAGAGAAACTGATTCTCGCTGGTTTTCAATCATCGATTACTGGCCGAATATCGTTCTTTTCAGTCAACGCCCTGCTCCACTCGCGAACGGCGAACGCAAGGCACCTCAGCCTGCCCGCATGTCCGTTTCGCGACGGTGGGCGCTGATGTCAGGCCGGTATCATAGCGCCTAAGGGCATCCCCCAATATGCCGAATAGAGGGGCGAGCGCTAGTTCCTTGACCGTCAGGCCCCACTTCGGCGGTTTGGGGCGATGCGACGCCGCATCCGGACGATGCGTCGCATCGTCGCCACCGCTTGACCTTACCATCGTGGGAATGTTGACACTGGAACCATTCGCGGCACGAACCGCGCTTTTGGGAAATCCGATATGACTGAACCACTTGCCTCCGCAGCGCTGCAAACGATCGAACTGACCGTCGACGGCATGCACTGCGGCGGCTGCACGGGCCGCGTGCAGCGCGCGCTGGCCGCCGTGCCGGGCGTCGTCGATGCGGCGGTCGATCTCGACTCGCATACGGCGACGGTGACCGCGCAGGAATCGGTCGAACCCGGCCGGCTCGTCGACACGGTCGGCGAGGCCGGCTACCGCGCGGCCGTACGTGAAGCGGCGGTCGAAGCCGTCGCGACCGCGCATGCGGCGCACATGCTGCGCGACGAAACGCCGCCCGTGTCGGCGGCAGCACTTCCTGCAACCACGACCGCGATCGAACTCGATATCGACGGGATGACCTGCGCGTCATGCGTGTCGCGCGTCGAGAAGGCACTCGCGAAAGTGCCGGGTGTCACGCGAGCATCGGTCAACCTGGCGACCGAGCGCGCCACGGTCGATGCCGCGGCCGACGTTTCCGCCGCGCGGCTCGCCGAAGCCGTAAAACAGGCCGGCTATGGCGCGACGCCGGTCGCCGGCGCCGCCGCCATCGCCACCCCACCGACAAAATCCACCGCCTCCGCCGATCTCGAACTCGACATCGGCGGCATGACCTGCGCGTCCTGCGCCGGCCGCGTCGAAAAGGCGCTGGCCGCCGTGCCGGGCGTCACGCGCGCGTCGGTCAATCTCGCGACCGAGCACGCATCGGTGCACGGCGCCGGCGCACTCGACGCTGCTACGCTGATCGCTGCGGTCACGACGGCCGGCTACCGCGCATCGCTCGCCGCCGCGCCGTCGGCCGATGCAACGCCCGGCGCAGACGCGCAATCAGCCAGCCCCGCGCAGGATCCCGACGCCCGCAAGCGCCGCGAAGCGGTTCGCGAACGCAACCTCGTGATCTGGTCGGCGGCGCTGAGCGCGCCGCTCGTCGCGCCGATGCTCGTCACGCCGTTCGGCATCGACCTGATGCTGCCCGGCTGGCTCCAGCTCGCGCTCGCGTCGATCGTGCAGTTCGGCTTCGGCGCGCGCTTCTACCGCGCGGCCTGGCATGCGGTGAAGGCGCGCGCCGGCAACATGGACCTGCTCGTCGCGCTCGGCACGTCGGCCGCGTACGGGCTGAGCCTGTGGATGCTGCTGCGCGATCCCGCGCATCCCGGCCACCTGTATTTCGAGGCGTCGGCCGTCATCGTCACGCTCGTGCGCTTCGGCAAATGGCTCGAATCGCGCGCGAAGCGCCAGACCACCGAGGCGATCCGCGCGCTGAACGCGCTGCGTCCCGATCGCGCGCGCGTCGTCGAACAAGGCGTCGAACGCGACGTGCCGCTGTCGCAGGTGCGCGTCGGCACGAACGTCAGCATCCGCCCCGGCGAGCGCGTACCGGTCGACGGCCGGATCGTGTCGGGCCGCTCGCATATCGATGAATCGCTGATCACCGGCGAAAGCCTGCCCGTGCCGAAGGACGACGGCGACGCCGTCACCGCCGGCTCGATCAACGGCGAAGGCGCGCTCGTCGTCGAAACCACCGCGATCGGCGCGGAGACGACACTCGCGCGCATCATCCGCCTCGTCGAATCCGCGCAGGCCGAGAAGGCGCCGATCCAGCGGCTCGTCGATCGTGTCAGCGAAGTGTTCGTGCCGACGATCCTCGGCATCGCACTGCTGACGCTGGCCGGCTGGCTGATCGCCGGCGCCGGGACGGAAACCGCGATCCTCAACGCGGTCGCGGTGCTCGTCATCGCGTGCCCGTGCGCGCTCGGCCTCGCGACACCCGCCGCGATCATGGCCGGCACGGGCGTCGCAGCACGGCACGGCGTGCTGATCAAGGACGCGCAGGCGCTCGAACTCGCGCAGCGCGCTACCGTGATCGCGTTCGACAAGACCGGCACGCTGACCGAAGGCAAGCCGTCCGTGACGGCATTCGAAGCCGTCGGCATGCCGCGCAACGAAGCGCTCGCGCTCGCGGCGGCGGTGCAGCGTCAGAGCGACCATCCGCTCGCTCGCGCCGTGGTCGCCGCGCACGATGCGGACGTGTCCGCACGCGGTGCTGCAGCGCCGCCGGCCATCGCAGCCGATGCGCGCGCGGTGGCCGGACGCGGTGTGGAAGCACGCGTCGGCGGACAGTTGCTCGCGCTCGGCAGCACGCGCTGGCGCGACGAGCTCGGCTTGTCAGTGTCGCCCGCGCTCGACGCTCGCGCGGCCGAGCTCGAACGCGCGGGCAACACGATCTCGTGGCTGATGCGCGCCGATGCGCCGCGCGCGCTGCTCGCGCTGATCGCGTTCGGCGACACCGTGAAGCCGGGCGCCCGCGACGCGATCGCGGCGCTGTCGGCGCGCGGCGTCGCGAGCGTGCTCGTGACGGGCGACAACCGCGGCAGCGCGGCGGCCGTCGCGGCGTCGCTCGGTATCGGCGAAGTGCATGCGCAGGTGCTGCCCGACGACAAGGCGCGCGTCGTCGCCGAACTGAAGCGCACGCACGGCGGGATCGTCGCGATGGTCGGCGACGGGATCAACGATGCGCCCGCGCTCGCCGCGGCCGATGTCGGCATCGCGATGGCGACCGGCACGGACGTCGCGATGCACACGGCCGGCATCACGCTGATGCGCGGCGATCCGGCGCTCGTCGCCGACGCGATCGACATCTCCAAACGCACGTACCGGAAGATCCAGCAGAACCTGTTCTGGGCGTTCGTCTACAACCTGGTCGGCGTACCGCTCGCGGCGCTCGGCTTGCTGAATCCGGTGATTGCCGGCGCGGCGATGGCGTTTTCCAGCGTCAGCGTCGTGACCAACGCGCTGCTGCTGCGGAGATGGAAAGGGCGGGCGCGCTGATGCGTGCCGGTGACGCCAGCCGGACTTGCGTTCGGCGTTCGGCGCCTGGAGAACAGGAAGGATCGGGAGGGGGGCCGGCGTTTGCCGTCTGCGGCGCGTCGAATCGGCAGCGCGTGACGACGGAGCACCCGCCAGCGGATTCAGCCCGGGATTACCGGCTTGATCAACGTCGTCGTGATCGGCGCGAAGCCGCACGCACGATACAGCGCGCGGGCCGCCGCGTTGTGATTGAACACCGACAGCCCGATCTCGGTGATGCCATACCGGCGCGCCTCTGCGTCGAGCGCATCGAGCGCGCGCGTGGCCCAGCCCTGGCGGCGCCGGGACGGGACGATGTCGAGGTCGTAGATGAACAGCGTACGGTTCGGCCCTTCGGGCACGATCGCGTACCAGAGGTCGCCCACCGCGTCGCCGCTGGCGCCGTCGATGAGCATGACGAGGATCTGGCCGGATGTCCGCAGGCCGTCCGGCAGCAGCATGTCGAAACAGGCGCGCGCACGATCGGCCGCGTCTTCGACAGCGTTTTGTCCGGATGAAACGAGATCGCGCGCGTAGCCGTCGATGGCTCGCGTGCGGTACGCGTGGAATTCACCGGCCGTCATCGGCCGCATCTGCAGCATGGCCCGGTCGCCGTGAGAGGAATCCAACTTCCAGTGTAGCGGGACGGTCGCGCCGGCGCGCGGGGCAGCGGCGGAAAACAAGCGGGCAGGTGTAGCAGGCGCCGCGCCGAATCAGCGAATCA
Source organism: Burkholderia sp. JP2-270 (assembly GCF_003233675.1). NCBI lineage: Bacteria > Pseudomonadati > Pseudomonadota > Betaproteobacteria > Burkholderiales > Burkholderiaceae > Burkholderia > Burkholderia sp. JP2-270. Next base: position 1,571,618 of record NZ_CP029825.1, read on the forward strand.
GCGAATCAGCGAATCAGCGAATCAGCGAATCAGCGAATCAGCGAATCAGCGAATCAGCGAATCAGCGACGATACAGGACGATCGGCACGAGATGCGCACGGCGCACGCGCTCGGCTTCGGCATGACGCGCAGCGTACGAGTAATCGGCGTCGAGCGGCAGGTGCGGCGATACGAACAGGTCGTCGATCTTTTGCAGCAGAGCAAGGATGAAGCTCATGTGAGACTCCTGACAGTTGTATCTAGGGTTTTCCCTTAGACAAGCTCCATTCTAAGGGTTTTCCCTGAACTCTGCCAGTACGCCGCATCAGTTTGCCGCACGTGCGCCGCCACCGATCGCAGGCGCGGAGCGGCGATCCTTGCCCCGTCGGGCTTCCAGGATAGGGTCGGAACTATTAGCGCGTGCGGCGGGCACGCTTCGCGACGGCCGCGTCGCGGTTCGCATTGCGCTGAAGCCGGTCGACCTGCGACAGGAGCGCTTCGTGGTGCTCCTCGAGCGTCATCAGCGTTGCCTGTTGCGTCGACAGATCGGCCGCCAGGCGATCGATCCGCTGCTGCTTGGTGGCCGCGTCCTGCTTCAGGTGCGCGATCTGCCGCGTTTGCAGCATCAGCGCGACGAGCCCCGCCAGCACGACGACGGCCAGCGCCAGCAACAGGCGATTGACACGGCGCATCTCGCGATCGGCCGCGCGCGTCAAACCGTCCATGTCGGCCTGCAGCGCGGCGAGCCGGTCCGTGAGCGGACGCAGGTGCGTGTCCGGATCGAAGGCCGGCGCGGCCGGCTGCGTGCGTTCCGACGACGACTTCGTCACGAAGGACGCGGCGGAAGCGACAGGCTGCGTGACCTGCGATGGCGAGGCGTTGGTCAGGGCAGCGTCACGGGTGTTCGCGGTGTTCGCGGGCTCGACCGGTTGTGCCGGCGTCTGCGGCTCGACCGTCGAAACGGCGTCCGCCCCCGGGTTCGATCCGGTCGCGTCCGGCGCCTTGTCGACGCTCGTCGCAACCGGTGCGGATTGCACCGACGTCGCGTCGCTTGCGCCGGCAGCCGCCCGGCGCTTGCCACCCGACGACGAGCGGCGCTCCTTCACCGCATCACCGGAAGAGCGCCCTTCGCGGGATTTGACGGCCGCGACGCCGGCCGCCGCTTCGATAGCAGCTTTCGCAACTTCGTCATCAGCCGCTTGTCGATCGGCCGTCTTCGCCGCAGCGCCATCTGCCGCTTGCAGCTCGCCTACCGCCACCGTGCCGCCATCGGCCTCACGCACATCGGCTGCCTTCGCTGCAACGCCATCGGCCGCAGGCACATCGACCACTTTCATCACAACGCCATCAGCCGCAGTCACACCGTCCGCGGTCGCAGCATCGCCGCCTTCGGGCGCCGAAACACCGTCAACCGCCGCCGCGACTTCCGGCTTCACCGCGCCTTCAGCTTCCGCATGCCCCGGCGCACTTGCGGCCTCCGGTGCGCTGAACCCGTCCAGCGAGGCCTGCCGCCCGGCGGCCGCATCGTCCGCGACACCGGCCGCCGCTTCGACTTGCGCAACCGCTTCGTCGCGTGCCGTGACCGGCACCCGCTCGCCCGGCTCGAGCACCGGATCGCCGAACAGGTCGAGCGTCAGTTCGTCCCGCGGCGCATCGCCGGCCGGCGTGCTGCCGGGCCGCGACGTCGCCCTCGCGGACGTGCTGCCCGCGGCAGCCGCCGAGCGCTGGCGGGAACGGGCCGACGAACGATTGGAACGGGAACGGGAGCGAGGCGTGGAAACGGATTCGGTCATGTCTGCCAAATTATTGTCCAATAACATCCATCGAAATCCGATTATCTTTCAACAAATCAATAGCTTGCATCATCAACCCGGCCATTTTACCCAGACACCATCCAGCCCTGTCCAGTGATCCTCGATGGGCTACTTGATGGGCCAGAAACCGATGCTAACCGACAAACAAGCCAAAGCGCTCAAACCAACCGACAAACCAGTCTTCGACGGCAAGGTGACCGGACTGCTCCTAACCCCGACGTGCTCGACGCGTATCAGGACGCGGCGAACGAAAGCGAGTTGAAGGAGGCACTCGATGCAGAGAGCTCTCCTGAGACCTTGAGCCTGCCGACAGCGCAGCAATCCACTCTGGCGGACGTCATGGCGGGGGCTACGTTCTCTGAAGAGGTTATTCGAGACGGGGGCCTGCCCGTGATGATGATGTTGCATCAGCATGCCCTGACCGCCTTCCCAGTCGATGCCCAGGCCAACTACCAATCGCTATATGAAGCCTTCAAGAATTATTTGAAGAACACTGCACAGTGGTCGACGAAGGACGCTGCTTTCGTGTGGAGGGCGACGTCTATTTCTGAAAGAAGTACGTCATTCGTCTTGACGAAGACCTGGCCGCGAGCTGGCCCGGCTACCGTTTCTTCGTCTGTCGCCTATTACGTCCGACGTCCAGACGAGACCGCCGTCCGCTCCGACGCTGCTTCGTCAGCGCAATCTCAAGGCGCACCTTTGCGAAGGCACTTGTAGTACCGTCGATAAGCAGCGCATCAAAAATCCCGGTCAATTGTCTCGCTGGCACCTATGAGCGTCTGGACGCGGGTCAATGGGCTGTTGGTCCCAGCACGATTGCTGAGGTCGGGGAAGACCGCAAGCCACGCTGAAGTCCACCTCCATCCAGCACCTCCGAGCCTGCCGGTCGAAGAAGATGTTCGAACTCGGTTCAGCGATGACCATCCTCTACGGTCTCGATAGAACGTCGACCGCGCGGCGCTTCAGCGTGATGGGCTCGGCAACGCACCGCGTACGTCGGCCAGCATCACATCAGCAGGCGGGTCAGATGGGTCACGATTGCCGCGACGGAGCGGTGGGTCGTGTCAACCGTGAGATCAGCACAGGCTTCGTAGAGCTCGTGCCGCTGCTGCATCAGACTTTGAAGCGTAGCAACCGGATCGTCGGTCTGCAGAAGCGGGCGGGATCGGTCGTGCCGCGTTCTGGCGTGGATTTCGTCGACGGTGGCGGTCAGGTGCACGACAGTGAAGCGGCGCTTCAGCGTCGAACGGGTGCGTGCGCAAAGCACGGCACCGCCGCCGGTCGAAAGCACGACATCGGGCCAGCGGGCGATTTCCTCGATCACCTCCGACTCCCGGGCGCGGAAGGCCCGTTCACCGTCGCGCGCGAAGCATTCCCGGATCGGGTAGCCCAGCCGCACTTCGAGCAGGGCGTCGGCGTCGACGAAGTCGATTGACAGGCGCTCTGCCAGATGCCGTCCCACCGTCGTCTTGCCGGTGCCCATCAGGCCGACGAGACAGAACCGGCGGCCGCTTTCGCGGTCCGTCCCGGGCGCACCAGGGTGGTTCGGCGCCGCCGCGTTCTCGGCGGCCAGGCCGTCGTGCGGCCGGGAAGCGTGAGCCATGTTCAGGCCTTGTCGGTAATGCGGCCCGATCCCGAAAAGCTGCGTCAGCGACCGGGATCGAGCCAGCGTGGTACGGCAGCCGATCGTCTGGAGGGTGCACACTGGCGTACCGACAGACAGGTCGGCCGAATCGACGGCTGCGATTACAGGCTGCCCTGATAGGCGAGCACGCCCGCCTTCAGGTCGTCCGGCAGCGGAATCGATACGTTGTTTCCGTAATCGAACGTGACGTGGGTCGACAGGCCGCGTGCGACCAGATGCTCATCGTTGTCCCGGCGTGCCAGCAGATACTCGATGTCGAAACTCCGTGTGCCGAACCGGACGACGCTTGCGCGCAGATTCAGCACCTCGCCGAGCCGCACCTGATCGACGTACTCGCATACCGTCTTCACGGTGATCTGCGAGATGCGTTCGCTGAACGGTGCCTCGAGCAACCCGTACATAAACTTCACGTACGCGTCCTGCAGGTACTGGTAATAGACCGCGTTGCTGACGTGCCCCATGTAATCGATGTCCGAATAGCGGACGACGATCTGCTGAGTGAAATAGCGTTTCGTCATGATGCTCGACCTGCTCCTCATGAAAATGAAATGGCGCGTGCGTCACGCATGCCGGAACACGGGCGCTCGCTTCGCGAGAAACGCGGCCATGCCTTCTCGTCTGTCCTCGAACGCGAAAGTCGAGTAGAACAGGCGTTTTTCGAAATCGAGGCCGGCCGACAATGGCATCTCGGCCGTGCGGTTGATCGCTTCCTTTAACAGGATCAGTGCCGGAAGCGAGTAGGCCGCCACCTCTTGCGCGTACGCGATCGCGTGCGGGACGACGTTCTCGTCAGCGACCACCTGCGTGACGAGGCCGGCGTCGTGCGCTTCCCGTGCCGTGACGATGCGGGCGCGCAGGCACCAATCCAGCGCGCGCATTCTGCCGATGCAGCGCGGCAGGCGTTGCGTGCCGCCGAGCCCGGGAATCGTGCCGACAGCCAGTTCCGGCTGTCCGAAGCGGGCCGACTCGCCCGCGATGATGGCGTCGCAGGCCTGGACGAGTTCGCACCCGCCTCCGGTCGCATAGCCTGTCACCGCGGCGACGACCGGTTTGCGTACGCGCCCGACGCATTCCCACGCGCCGGTGAGAAAGCGTTCGCGCATCACGTCCGCGGCGTCGAGCTCGACCATCGCAGCCAGGTCCGCGCCGGCGGCGAAGAACTTCGGATGCCCTGAGATGACGATTACGCTGACTTCATCATCGCCATCGAGGTGCGCCAGGTGGGCAGACAGGGCCGCCATCAGTTCCGCGTTGAGTACGTTCGCCTTCGTCGGTCGGTTGAGTTGCAGATGGGCAACCCGACCGATCCGTTCCGCGACGACGAGCAGCTCTTGCATGGGGTGCATGTTGATCTCCAGTCGGGATGGATCGAGGCGCTCAGTTCGCGAATGCGCTCAGGCCGGTGATCGCCTTGCCCAGCACGAGCGCGTGGATGTCATGCGTGCCCTCGTACGTATTCACGACTTCGAGATTGAGCAAGTGACGGATCACGCAGTACTCGTCGGAGATGCCGTTGCCGCCGAGCATGTCGCGCGCGACGCGGGCAATGTCCAGCGCCTTGCCGCACGAGTTGCGCTTCAGGATCGACGTCAGTTCGACGCTCGCGATGCCGTCGTCGGTCATTCGGCCGAAGCGAAGGCAGCCGAGCATCCCGAGCGAGATTTCGGTCAGCATGTCGGCGAACTTCTTCTGGATCAGTTGGTTGGCGGCGAGCGGCCTGCCGAACTGGCTGCGGGCGAGCGTGTAATCGCGCGCGGTCTCGTAGCAGGCAGCCGCGGCGCCAAGTGCGCCCCAAGAGATCCCATAGCGGGCGGAATTCAGGCAGCTGAAGAGATCGGACAAACGCTTCACTCCGGGCAGCACCTGTGCATCGGGGATCATCACGTCGTCCAGCACGATCTTCCCTGTCGTCGACGCGCGCAGTGCCATCTTGCCTTCGATGACGGGCGTCGACAGCCCAACGGCATCTCGTTCGACGATAAATCCGAGCACGCTGCCGTCCTCCGCCTTCGCCCAGACGACCAGCACATCCGCGATCGGTGCGTTCGTAATCCAGTTCTTCTCGCCGATCAGACGATAGCCACCCGGCACCTTGACTGCGCGCGTCTGCATCGCACCGGGATCGGAACCGAGGTTCGCCTCGGTCATCCCGAAGCAGCCCACCCATTCGCCGGATACGAGTTTCGGCAGATACCGCTCCCGCTGGGCGTCGGAACCGAAATGCAGGATCGGGAAGATGACGAGCGACGCTTGGATCGTCAGCAGCGACCGGTAGCCCGAATCCACGCGTTCGATTTCGTGCGAGGCAACTCCGTAGCAGACGGCATTGCGCGCTTCGCCGCCGTACTGCTCGGGCACCATGCAGCCAAACAGGCCGTGCGCGCCCATTTCGCGGAAGATCGCGCGGTCCTCGTGCTCGTGCCGGAACGCGCTGCGCACGCGCGGCATAAGTACGTCGGTCGCGAACGCGCGCACCCGTCCGCGATACGTGTTTTCGTCGTCCGACAGTTCGCGGGTGAGCAGCAGCGGATCGAGCGGATCGAATTTCACCTTTGCCTTGGTCGTCGTCATGTTGTCGAATCCTTGATAGAGACGTGAATCGAGAGGTGAAAGGGAGCGGCGGCGGGAACGTCGGTGTCCGCCTGTCCGCTTCCGGGGACTACAAGCGCCGCCATAGCGATCGGCTTGCGCGTGTGTAGGTCGCGATGCGGCAATGCGTAACGACGTTCGCCAGTTCGTCGAGCAGCGCCTTGGTAGTGTCGAGATGGACGCACGCGTCGTGTGATGACGGCGCGGGCGGCATGCGCAGGTCGACCAGTTCGCGCAGATCGAGCACCGCGCCGCCCAGCAGGTCACGATGCGAGCCGATCGATTCGGCCGCCAGTCGGGTATGCCGGAGCATGCGCATGCCGCTTGCACCGTGTGCGCGCAGGTCGACCAGCAGGCGCCGGCCGCCGGCCGGCAGCGCGCCGTCGGCGAGCGCGGCCAGGCGTTCCGTCAGGCAATCGCCTTCGGCGAGCGGCAGTGCCCAGCCAAGTTCCGGCAGGGAGACAGCCGGACAGAGCGTCGCGATGAGCGGCGCATCGGACGGGGTTCGCAGCGGCGCGCGGCCGTCCCACAGCCACCACGCGGACGGCAAGCCGGACCCGCGCATGGCGTCGTGCTCGACGGCCAGCGAGAAGTCGGTGCGGCGCACCCGGCGGCCGAGCGTTCGTTCGACGGCCTCCGGCAACGTGCGCCGGCAACTCGCCGCGAGAAACGGCACGATTTCCAGATCGTCCTCGTAAGCGGAGCGCAGCGTGTTGAGGCACTTCATCGTGTCGCGACGCGCGAGCGTGTGCGGCGTGCAGCGAAGCAGCACGATCAGGCGGTCGTCCAGCGATGTAAAAATCCGCTTGATGCGGTGCATTGCATGGTCAGCGGGCCGGTTCATTGCGCGCGCTCCTTGGCAGGGTCGGTCGGGAGCGGTGCGGCGGGTGCCACGCACGCGGTCGAGCGCGCATACGAACCGAGCACCGCAAACGCCGACGCCCGTCGCGTCATCTCCGCCAGCGCTGCCGCAACCGGCGCCTCGTGAGGAAAGCCCGCAAGCTCGAGATAGAAGCAATACGTCCATACGCCGTTGCCGAGCGGGCGTGTTTCGAGGAATTCGACCGAGACGCCGTGGGCTTGCAGGGGAGCAAGCAAGCGGGCGAGACTGCCGGCGTGATGCTCGATCTCGGCCCGTATCAGCGTTTTGCCGTTGCTCGCCTCGACGCGCGGCGCGTCGCCGATGATCAGGAACCGTGTGCGATTCGACGGCTGGTCCTGAATTGCGCGATGCAGCACCGCAATGCCGTATAGTTGCCCGGCGCGCTCGCCGGCGAGCGCTGCGTGGGTGGCGCTTTCGCTGGCCGCCTTCACCGCCGCAGCGTTGCTCGAGACAGCGCGTCGCTCGACGCCGGGCAAGTGGCGATCGAGCCAGTTCCTGCATTGCGCGAGCGCCTGCGCATGCCCGAGCACGCAGTCGACCGCGCTCAGATCCCGCGCATGCGACAGGAGACAGTGCACGATCGGCAGGACGACTTCCCCGCTGGCGGGCAGGCCGGTGCGGGCGAGCAGATCGAGCGTGTCCGCGACGCAGCCGTGCGCGGAATTCTCGAACGGCACGACTGCGCTGGGTGCGGCACCTGACGCAACCGCGTCGAATACGTCATCGAGCGTCGCGCAACCGATGCGCAAGGCCGCGTCGCCGAAAAACCGGATCACCGCATCTTCGCTATACGTACCGCTGGGCCCGAGGAAGGCAATCGGTGCGGCCTGCTGCAGGCTCCTCGATGCGGAGAAGATCTCCCCCCAGATCTGTTCGACCTGCGCAGGCCGCAGCGGCCCCGGGTTGAGCTGCTTGAGTTGGTCGAGAATCCGTTGCTCTCGCAACGGCTGCAGAATCGCGAGCCCCGCGCGCAGCTTCAATAAGCCGATCTGTTGCGCATGCTCGCTGCGACGATTGAGCAACCGGAGCAATTCGTGGTCGATCGCTTTGATCGACCGCCGGTGCCGGTCGACCTCGCGTTCATCGGGCGCGTGCGTGAGGTTGTCCATGGAGCGAAAAGAGAGTGTGTCGGGTTTTGCCGCACCGGGGTGCGCGTACTCGGCTTGGCGGCCGAGCGACGCGACCGGCGGTGGCCATCGGTCATGCGGTCGAAGAGAGCGGCGCCAGATCGGCGCGGGCGCCGGCGGACGGGCGCCGGCGAGCGCGGGTCGCGGCGGCGAGCCGCTCGAGCGTCGCGACCGTGTCGTTCCAGCCGATGCAGGCATCGGTAACACTCTGGCCGTAGACGAGCCCAGCGCCGGCGCCGAGCGACTGGTTGCCGGCGATGAGGTTAGACTCGATCATCACGCCGGCGACACAGGCATCGCCGGCCGCGACGCGCGCGGCAATCGATGCGCACACGGGCAACTGGTTCTCGTGCTGCTTGCCGCTGTTGCCGTGGCTCGCGTCTATGACGACGCGGGGCGCTAGCCCGTGCGCCACCAGCTGCTCGCAGGCAGCGCCCACGCTCTGCGCGTCGTAGTTGGGCACCTTCCCGCCGCGCAGGACCAGATGACCGTGGCCATTTCCGCCCGTCGACTGCCTGACGAACCGGCCATCGCCATCGACGCCGAGAAAGCGATGGCGGCTGCGTGCCGAGCGGATCGCATCGATCGCAACCTTCAGGTCGCCGTCGGTGCCGTTCTTGAATCCGATCGGGCAGGCTAGCCCGGACGCCATTTCACGGTGGATCTGCGATTCGGTCGTGCGGGCTCCGATCGCGCCCCACGATACGAGGTCCGCGAGATAGTGCTGGCTCAGGACGTCGAGGAACTCAGTGGCAACCGGCAAACGCAGCGACGTGACGTCCAGCATCAACTGGCGCGCGATCCGCAGCCCGGCATCAATGTCGTGAGATTCGTCCAGATGCGGATCGTTGATCAGGCCTTTCCAGCCGAGACAGGTTCTCGGCTTCTCGAAATAGACTCGCATCACGATTTCCAGGTCGCGATGCAACGTGCGCCGAACCTCGGACAGGCGCGCCGCATAATCTAACGCAGCGGTGCGCTCGTGCACCGAGCAGGGGCCAACGATCACGAGAAGCCGGTCGTCGTCTCCATCCAGAATGCGGCGGATCGCATCCCGCGATTCGGCGACGAAGCGCACCTCGTCGCGATCGGCCGGCAGTTCGCACCGCAGGCGTGCAGGAGGGGAGACGAACACGGGGGGATCGCGTTGCTCGTTCATGGCTTCCTCGCTAATCATTGGTATTGCAAATTGATGAATAGGCTGTCTAACCGAAGTAGACGGATTGCGTTACGTCATATTTTCAAAAATCCGGCAATGCACTCCGGCGGGCTTATTGATCGATTAAATCCGTCCGATACGCAATTGGGCGAAATTCTGGTCGCACCAATCCATCTCCATGAATATTCGATGGAGTAGCAAGTGCAATTCGAAAGCTTTCTGAATGCAATTCGTCAAAAACGAGCGTAATCAAAAAGCGGGCCCCGCCGTCCCGGCAAATTTCCGGAGCAGCGTGAATCATGCGATCTCGATTGCAGGATCCCGGAAGGCAAATCGGTCTGCACCATATCGCCGGACCGACTCCGTCATAGCTGCCGGCGCGCGCATGGTATGCCCGGCGCAAACCTGCGCCAGCGGTTTACCCGGTGCGAAAGAGGCCCGATTGCGATAAAGCCGTTCGGTTGGTGGCGCAGATAGAGTTATTCATGTGGCCCTCTCAATAATATCCGTTCTCAATCACTATCACTCGTGGCGAGTTGACAGAATTATGGAGTTCCCTGAGTATGTGTTGAATATCGAAATAATTATTTCAATCACAACAAATCTGGATGATTGGCCATGGCTACACTCGATGTCGACGCCGTTCGCGCATTTCTGCTGGTTGCCGAATTGGAAAGCTTTACGAAGGCGGCAGATTTTCTCGATACGACACAGGGCGTGGTCAGCGTGAAATTGAAACGCCTCGAGGAGCGCCTGGGATACCGGTTGCTCGATCGCACGCCGCGCAGCGTGAGACTGTCGCGGGAAGGGAATGCATTCGTCGAGTCCGCGCGCGATTTCGTCGCCGCGCATGACCGCGCGCTGCGTGGGCTGACGCTACCACCCGCGCGTCTGATGCTCGGCGTGAGCCATAATCTCGTCGGTACGGAATTGACGGCATTGCTGTCGATGCTTCATGTGTTCGATCCCGGGCTGACGATCGAAGTGCGCGTCGACAATTCCCGCCGGCTGCTCGCCGAACTCGATGGCCGCAATCTCGACGCCGCGATCGTCCGGCACGTCGACGGACGCGACGACGGCTGCGTGATCGCCAACGAACAGATCGGCTGGTACGCCGCGCCGAGCTTGCATTACGAGCCGGGAACGCCGCTACGTGTTGCTTCGTTGCCCGCCACGTGCAGGGTCCGCGCGATGGCGTCGCGGGCGCTCGACGACGCGGGCATTCCCTGGCTTGAGGTCTTCGTGGGTGGGGGCGTGAATACGGTCGCGGCCGCCGTATCCGCGGGTCTGGCCGTCGCAGCGCTGGCCCGGCCCGCGGCGCCGGCCGGATCCGTCGAGGTCGGCCCCCGTTTCGGATTGCCGCCGCTGCCGAGTTCCGATGTCATGTTGCACAGCGGCTCGCTGGACGAGCGCGCGAAACAGGCGCTGCGCGTCATTGCCGCTTCGTATGGCGGCAAGGATCGCGTCGCGGACACGGCGTGAGCGCCCCGTGCCGCACGCGGGCAAGCCCGCCCCGGGACCTCGCGCGCCGGGTCACATGCCACGCACGGCGCTCGTCGTCCGATCGCGACGCTGCACCATCCAGACGCTAACCAGGAACCCCGCGACGAGCGGCACGAGCATCCATTCGAGGCCGATGCGCATCGCATGCGCGTGCGCTGCCGCGCCGCCGCCCTCGCCGAGCGCGCCGAAGAACGCACCGCCGATGCAGGCGGCCGCGAAAGCGGCGCCGATATAGAGCATCGCGACAATTGCTCCGGCGGTCATGCCGGCATGGCGCGTGTCGACGTCCGCAAGTACGATCCGCTGCAGCGACGGCAGCGCCAACCCTTGCCCAGTCCCGGCAATCAAGAGACCGATATAAAACGGCAGTTCCGGCGCACCATGGCCCAGTTGCGATGCGCAGAGCCCGAAGCCGCCGGCGAGGCAACCGAACCCAAGCGGCATCAGGCCCTCGCCGATGCGGCGGGCGAGCCATGGCGTCGCGAGCGGCCCGAGCAGATAGCCAGCACCGTAGGGAGCAAGGCCGAGGCCCGATTGCAGCGGGGTCCAGCCGAGCCCCTCCTGCAGGTAGATGCCATAAGTGAGAAAGAACGCCGCGATACTGTAGAAGAGGAACGCGAGCAGCAAGCCGATTGCCACGACCGGCTGGCTCAACACCGCCACATCGACGAGCGGATCGCGCGCCTGCCGCGCAATCCAGCGCTCGATCCGGATGAACGCAACGAATGCCGGTATGCACAGGCCGAGACTCCAGAACGTCCATGCGGGCCAGTGCAGCTCGCGGCCGACAGTCAGCGGATAGATCAGCAGCATCAGCGCAATTGTCAGCGCGACCATGCCCGGGACGTCGATGCGCGCGCCGCGCTCCGCACGGCTCTCGGGCAGATACCGCCAGGTTCCCACCAGCGCGAGCATGCCGATCGGCACGTTCACGAGAAATACCACGCGCCAGTCGAGTCCCCAGGGATGCAGATCGATCAGCGCGCCGCCGCCGACTTGCCCTGCCACCGACGCGAGCCCGAACACGAACCCGTAGAGGCCCATCAGGCGCGCCTGCATCTGCGCAGGAAAGACAGTGCGGATCGACGCGAGGACCTGCGGCGTGATCAGTGCCGCGCTGATGCCCTGCACGACGCGGCTCGCGACCAGCACCTCGCCGCTCATCGCCATGCCGCACAGCGCCGATGCAACGACGAAGGCTGCCATGCCGATCATGAAGATCCGCCGGCGTCCGTACAGATCGCCCAGGCGCCCGCCGGTGATCAGGACGACGGCATATGCGAGCGCGTATGCGGAGACCGTGAGCTGGATCTGCGCGTCGCTGGCTTTCAGGCCGACGTGAATCGCAGGCAGCGCTAGATTGACGATGAAGTAATCCAGCGGCGGCAGGAATACGCCCGTATAGAGCGACGCGAGCGCGAGGCCGCGGCGCAGGGAAGACGCTTCGATAGTCATGCGCGTGATCGGGAAAGGAATGACATGGTTTGCACGATAGCAACAAGTGGCACTATTATCTAAGCCCACTTTCGGAAACTGAATCACTCCACTTTCAGGCAATGAGCAAACGCGCCACTCCGCCCGTCTGGGGCGCTTTCGCCGTCGATCCCGCAGCGGCGCTGCCGTTTCAGGAGCAGATCGCCCGTCACCTGCGCGAGGCGGTGCTGCGCGGCCACCTGCGTCCCGGTGCGCGCCTGCCGTCGACGCGATCGTTCGCGGCCGAACTGGGCGTGTCGAGGCAGACCGTCGTGCTGGCGTACGACAGGCTCATCGCGGAGGGCTATGCGCGCGGGCAGCGCGGCTCCGGCATCTACGTGCCGGACGTATTGCCGGAGGATCTGGCGCCGCCCGTCGCCACGGCGCCGCTGTCCGTTACCGCAGCGCGCGGCGATGCGTACCCGGCGCTGTCCGAGCGGGGCCGCCGTCTGGCCGGGCTGCCTGTCACGCCGGTGCCGCGCGGGCCGGGCCTGCTCGCGCCCGGCACCCCCGCGTTCGATGCGTTCCCGTACGACACGTGGACTCGACTGTCCGCCCGCTTCTGGCGCAGCCGGCCGACCGTCGACCAGCTCGGCTACGCCGATTCGGCCGGATACCGCCCGCTGCGCGAGGCGATCGCCGAACATCTGGGCGTGACGCGCGGCCTGCCGTGCGATGCCGACGACGTCGTGATCACGTCCGGCTCGCAGCACGCGATCGAGCTAGCCGCACGCCTGCTGATCGACGCAGGCGATACGGTGTGGATCGAGAACCCGGGATTCGTCGCGGGACACAGCGCGGTCGAAAGCGCCGGCGCACGAGCGGTGCCGGTGCCGGTCGACGCGGAGGGCCTCGACGTCGAGGCCGGTACACGGCTGGCCGCGGACGCGCGCCTCGCGGTGGTTACGCCGTCGCATCAGTACCCGCTCGGCGTGACGATGAGCCTGCGGCGCCGGCTCGCGCTGCTGGACTGGGCCGAGCGTACGGACGCCTGGATCATCGAGGACGATTGCGACGGCGACTACCGCTACGCCGGCCGGCCGCTGCACCCGCTGCGCGCGCTCGGCCGGCAATCCGCCGCGAATCGCGTGATCTACGTCGGCACGTTCGCGAAGGTCCTCGCGCCCGGGTTGAGGATCGGCTTCCTGATCGCGCCGCCGGGGCTCGCCGGGGCTTTTGCGCACGCCCGCGCACTGGTTGACCGGCAATCGCCGACGCCGTTGCAGGTCACGCTCGCGGAATTCATCGGCGAAGGGCATTTTGCGACGCACCTGCGCCGCATGCGGATGCTTTATGCCGAGCGTCGGGATGCGCTGCTGGCCGCGCTCGAATGCCACTGCGCGGACGTGCTCGATTGGGGAGGCGCGCCCGATGCCGGCCTGCATCTCGTCGCGGAGCTGCGTGGCGCGGCTGCACCGGACGCGGATCTCGTGGTGTGGAGAGCCGCCACGGCGCTCGGGCTGCAGACGCCACCGCTGTCTGCGCATTACCGTGGCGGCGGCAAGGCCGGGCTCGTGATCGGTTTTGGCGCGACGCTGCCCGGCAACATGCGGGACGCAGTGCTGCGGCTGCGGCGCGCCATCGTGGCCTGACGGCGCGACGCCAGACAGTACACCCGAAACGTTGCGCAAGATTTGTCTCCTGTTTGCGCCATTCGATGGTGGTTTTTGCTTGTGGTGGCGGCCGGCGGCAGAGATCAGAAAAAAAAATCTCCCTCCGTCACTGAAAAATAGCCGCATTGAACGGCCGCGATGCACGGTCGCGTTGCACCGGTTTCAAGACCGCGCCAGTGAAAGAACAGAAACAGGACACCTCCCCATGACCGCCCGCTTGCCCGTCGACGGCCCGCCCGCCCTGTCCGACTACCGCCTGACCGACAACCTGACCGCGACGCGCGGCCGGATCTTCCTGACCGGCACGCAGGCGCTGGTCCGCCTGCTGCTGATGCAGCGCGCGGTCGACACCGAACAGGGGCTCAACACGGCCGGCTTCGTCAGCGGCTATCGCGGCTCGCCGCTCGGCATGGTCGACCAGCAGTTGTGGAAGGCGAAGAAACTGCTCGACGGCAGCGGCGTGCGCTTCCTGCCCGCGATCAACGAGGAACTCGGCGGCACGGCCGTGCTCGGCACGCAGCGGGTCGAGGCCGATCCCGAGCGCACGGTCGAGGGCGTGTATGCGATGTGGTACGGCAAGGGCCCGGGCGTCGATCGCGCCGGCGACGCGCTGAAGCACGGCAACGCGTACGGTTCGTCGCCGCACGGCGGCGTGCTCGTCGTCGCGGGCGACGACCACGGCTGCGTGTCGTCGTCGATGCCGCACCAGAGCGACTTCGCGATGATCGCGTGGCACATGCCGGTCGTGAACCCGGCGAACATCGCCGACATGCTCGAATTCGGCCTGTACGGCTGGGCGCTGTCGCGCTACTCGGGCGCCTGGGTCGGCTTCAAGGCGATCTCGGAAACGGTCGAGTCGGGCTCGACCGTCGACCTCGACGGGCTGCAGACGCAGTGGCCGGCGCCGGCCGGCTTCACGCCGCCGGCCGGCGGCCTGCATAACCGCTGGCCCGACCTGCCGAGCCTCACGATCGAGGCGCGCCTCGCCGCGAAGCTCGACGCGGTCCGCCATTTCGCGCGCACCAACAGCATCGACAAGTGGATCGCGCCGAGCGCGCAGGCGAACGTCGGCATCGTCACCTGCGGCAAGGCGCACCTCGACCTGATGGAAGCGCTGCGCCGTCTCGACCTGACGGTGGCCGACCTCGACGCGGCCGGCGTGCGGATCTACAAGGTCGGCCTGTCGTATCCGCTCGAGATGACGCGCATCGAGACCTTCGTCGACGGGCTCGCCGAAGTGCTCGTGATCGAGGAGAAAGGCCCGGTCATCGAGCAGCAGATCAAGGATTACCTGTACAACCGCACCGAAGGCGCGCGCCCGCGCGTGCTCGGCAAGCACGACGCTGCCGGCGCCTGCCTGCTGTCCGAACTCGGCGAGCTGCGCCCGTCGCGCATCCTGCCGGTGTTCGCCGACTGGCTCGCGCGGCACAAGCCGGCGCTCGACCGCCGCGAACGCGTCGTCGAACTCGTCGCGCCGCAGATCCTGTCGAACGAGGCCGACGCGGTGAAGCGCACGCCGTACTTCTGCTCGGGCTGCCCGCACAACACGTCGACGAAGGTGCCGGAAGGCTCGATCGCGCAGGCCGGCATCGGCTGCCACTTCATGGCGTCGTGGATGGAGCGCGACACGACGGGGCTGATCCAGATGGGCGGCGAGGGCGTCGACTGGGCCGCGCATGCGATGTTCACCAACACGAAGCACGTGTTCCAGAACCTCGGCGACGGCACCTACTTCCACTCGGGCATCCTCGCGATCCGCCAGGCAGTCGCCGCGAAAGCGAACATCACGTACAAGATCCTCTACAACGACGCGGTCGCGATGACGGGCGGCCAGCCGGTCGACGGCAGCATCTCGGTGCCGCAGATCGCGCGGCAGGTCGAGGCGGAAGGCGTGTCGCGCTTCGTCGTCGTGTCCGACGAACCGGAGAAGTACGACGGCCATCACGGGTTGTTCCCGAAGGGCACGACGTTCCACCACCGCAGCGAGCTCGACACGGTGCAGCGCGAGTTGCGCGAGACGCCGGGCGTCACCGTGCTGATCTATGACCAGACCTGCGCGGCCGAGAAGCGCCGCCGCCGCAAGAAGGGCGAATTCCCCGACCCGGACAAGCGCCTGTTCATCAACGACGCGGTGTGCGAAGGCTGCGGCGACTGCGGCGTGCAGTCGAACTGCCTGTCGGTCGAGCCGCTCGAGACGCCGCTCGGCCGCAAGCGCCGCATCGACCAGTCGTCGTGCAACAAGGACTATTCGTGCGTGAACGGCTTCTGCCCGAGCTTCGTGACGGTCGAAGGCGCGGCGCTGAAGAAGGCCGCGGGTGCCGCGTTCGACGAAGCGGCGCTCGCCGTGCGTGTCGACGCGCTGCCGGTGCCGGCGACGCATCTCGATGCGGCGCCGTTCGACATGCTCGTGACGGGCGTCGGCGGCACGGGTGTCGTGACGGTCGGCGCGCTGATCAGCATGGCCGCGCACCTCGAAGGCAAGAGCGCATCGGTGCTCGACTTCATGGGCTTCGCGCAGAAGGGCGGCTCGGTGCTGTCGTTCGTGCGGATCGCCGCGAGCGACCGCTGGCTGAACCAGGTGCGCATCGACACGCAGCAGGCCGATGTGCTGCTCGCGTGCGACATGGTCGTCGGCGCGAGTGCGGAAGCGCTGCAGACGGTGCGTCACGAGCGTTCGCGGATCGTCGTCAACACGCACCGGATCCCGAACGCGTCGTTCGTGCAGAACCCTGATGCGAACCTGCATGCGGACGCGCTGCTCGAGAAGATGCGTCACGCGGCCGGCGACGGCTATCTGTCGAGCTGCGACGCGCAGGCGCTCGCCGCGAAATTCCTCGGCGACTCGATCGGCGCGAACATCCTGATGCTCGGCTACGCGTGGCAGCTCGGCCTCGTGCCGGTGTCGCTCGCCGCGATGATGCGCGCGATCGAGCTGAACAACGTCGCGGTGCCGATGAACAAGCTCGCGTTCTCGATCGGCCGGATGGCGGCCGGCGACGCGGCGGGCCTCGACGCGTTGTGGAACGCGCGTCACGCGGTGGCCGCGCACGCCGCGCCGGAGACGCTTGCCGAACTGATCGCCGATCGCGAAGCGCGTCTCGACGCGTACGGCGGCGCCCGCTACGTCGAGCGCTACCGGGCGCTGGTGAACGCGGCGCGCGCGAAGGGCGACGACGCGCTGACGCGTGCAGTCGCGACGACGTTCTACCGGCTGCTCGCGGTGAAGGACGAATACGAGGTCGCGCGGCTTTACACGGACGACGCATTCCGCACCGCGCTCGAAGCGCAGTTCGAAGGCGTGCCGGGTCACGCGTATCGCGTGAAGTTCAACCTCGCGCCGCCGACGATCGCAAAGGCCGGCCGCGACGGCGGCGTGCCGAAGAAGCGCGTGTTCGGCCAATGGATGTGGCCGGTGTTCGGCATGCTGGCGCGCGTGCGCAGCCTGCGCGGCACGTGGCTCGATCCGTTCGGCCGCACGGTCGAGCGCAGGATGGAGCGCGCGCTCGCCGACGACTACGAGACGACGCTCGCCCGAGCGCTCGCCGCGACGACGGCCGGCAATGCGGCGCAGGTCGTGCAGCTGGCCGACCTGCACGCACGCGTGCGCGGCTTCGGTCACGTGAAGGTGCGCAACCTGGCCGGCGTGAAGCGCGCGGAGCGCGAGCTTGCGCTGCAGCTCGGCATCGACGCGGCGACGAGCGCGGCCGTGCAGCACGCGCTCGACGAGATGAAGGGCGCGGGCATGCTGAAGGGAATTCCCGTCGTCGTCGCGAAGTAACGCGAACGCGGGCGGATGTGAAAACGGCGACGCTTCGGCGTCGCCGTTTTTTTATGGACCTCGGCGGCTGCGCGCGGGCCGCAACCGGTCTTTCAAAGAATGCCTTTCTTGCGCAGAACGGACGCTACACCGTCACCGTACTAAACGCGCGGAGCAGGTCAGCCGTCCCTGCCTTTGTGCTGATCGGCCTGGGCCTCGTGCTCGTCGCAATGTTTGCGGCGGGCTTTTATTGGCTCGCCACTATGGACCGGCCGATACCCCCACACTCCCAGTAGCTTCCTCGCCGACTCCCAGCACTACCGTCCCGCATTGCGTCGATATCGACGAATTCGACGAATGGGAAGCGTTCGCGCCGTATCCCGATCACATGGTCCACGCCGCGCAAGAAGCCAGCGCCGAATTGAGCAATAACTATCCACCGTTCGGCCGGCGTGAAGAATTCGCCCGCGCATCCCCTGATACGGAAGCTCGCCACGACCTACACGACGCGATCGAATCGTTGATGGGCAAGCCGGGCAAGCCCGATCCGGCGCCGACCAAGGCCGCTGCACCGTCGCCTCCAAGATCGGCAATCCGCTGTCCGCGTTGTCTGTCCTCGCGTATCGACACGCGCAATCGCGCCCGCAAGGCTGGTTCTACGATTGGCAGCGTCGCTGGAGCGACCGGTGGCATGGCCGCCGCGCTCGCTGGCGCAGAGACTGGCGCCGTCGTGGGCTCGATCGCCGGACCACTCCGCACGGTCTTGGAAACTAGCTCGCCCCGAAACAACCGCTCGAAGTCTGGAGGCGTGCCGCCGGCATGGACTGGCGGATCGAAGAAGCCGAAGTGCGCTTCGTCTCCGCTGGCAATCGAAGCCTCGGCTCGATTCACGCGTTTCCCGAACAGAAGGTGTTGTACCGGTCGGACACCAAGGCACCGCTGTCCGTCGTTTCCGCTCGTTATCAGGTCGTGCAACCTGAACAGATTTTGGAGTTTTATCGAGACCTGACGGAGATCGGCGGCTTCCAGCTCGAGACCGCGGGTGCGCTCAAGGAAGGCCGCAAGCTCCGGACCCTCGCCCGCGCGGGGCAATCGGGCACCCTCAAGGGCAAAGACTCGATCAACGGTTATCTGCTCTTGGCCACCGCCTGCGACGGGACGTTGGCCACTACCGCGCAGTTCACGTCGGTGCGCGTCGTCTGCAACAATACCTTGCAGATCGCCCCGGGCGACAACGCTGGCGCAATCAAAGTCTCACACCGCTCGCAATTCGACGCGACTGCCGTCAAACGCCAGCTCGGTATCGCCGTCTCCACATGGGACGCGTTCATGGTCCGGGCCAAGGCGTTGTCCGAACGCAAAGTAACCGACTCGGCAGCCGAAGCATTTCTGCGGCGCGTCCTGACTTACTCGACGATCAATCTCCCCGATCGCGAAGCGGTGGCCGTCAACGAAAGAGCCGTCAAGGCGGTCAGTCAGCTCTATGCCGGACATGGAAAAGGCTCGGTTCCGGCTTCGGCGTCCGGAAAAGCATGGGGCCGTAGCGCCCCGCCGCTGTAAGGCGACCGCCGAAATACCGCCCGTCGCTCCTGCACCAAGTATCAGAATCCGCATAATCGCGCCAATCTCTCCGTATCGTCATTGCATCGACGACGCCGATGTCGCGATGCATCTGAGCGAAAAAGTGGCGCAAATTGCGATTGCGTGCCGGCGGCCCGGCGCGCCGCCTAGGGTCGGGCTATCGGAGTCGCGCCGACCCGATTCGCGGCGCGAGCGCGCGTGCCGTGGCGCGCGGAGACCGCCTCGATGCCGCGCCCGACGATCCGCGCGGCGGCATCGCCCATCTTGCGCGGCGCCGCGTAAAATGCGCGTAGACGCGCGTGCCCCACCAGCAACGCCTGAAGAAAATAGGCGTCGATTTCGGTTTCGCCCGACGATGCATTCGCGCCGTTTTCGCCGGCGTCGCCGGGTTTGTTCAGGATCGCGACGAGCGTCTCATGCATCTCCTGAAACAGCTCGATCGCGAGGTGCGCCGTCAACGGCTCGGCGAGGAAAATCTCGTCGTGCGGGAGCAGCTTGCCGCGGGGTCGGCAGAACGCCTTCGCTTCGGCGCAGCGCGCGCCGCCCGACAATAACAGGCGGCAGAACGCCTTGATGCTCGCGCGCCGATTGCCGCGCCGCGCAAGTGCCAGTAACTGGCCGCGAAACGACTCCCGCGCACGGACAAAGAGCGCCAGTAGCAAATCGCTCTTGCCCTTGAAGTGCCAATACACCGCGCCGCGCGTGACACCGGCCGCCTCGGCAATGTCCTCGAGCGACGCGGCACCATAGCCGCATGCATCGAAAAGGCGCTCGCTCGCGTCGAGAATGGCTTCCCGGGTCAAGAGCGCCTCTTCCTTGGTTTTGCGAACCATTTTTCGTCGCCCTCGCGGTCAGTTCGCCCGCGCCGCCGTGGCCGAAGCGAACGGTACGGCCGCGTTGCCGTAGTCGACCGGCTCATCCGGCGCGCGCGGCGTCTCGCCGGCGCGCTGGACCCAGCCGCCGCCCAGCGAGCGGTACAGGTCGACGAGGTTTGTCCAGCGCGCCAGACGCGCGCTGATGAGCGTCTGCTGCGCCGAGTACAGATCCGTCTGCGCGGTCAGCACCGACAGGTAGCTGTCGACGCCGTTCTTGTAACGCAGGTCCGACAGGTCGAAGCGGCGCTGCTGCGCGTGCTCGTTGCGCTCGAGCGCGGCGATCTGCTGGTCGTACGTGCCGCGTGCGGCCAGCCCGTCCGACACTTCGCGGAATGCCGACTGGATCGCCTTCTCGTAGTTCGCGATCTCGATGCGCTTCTGCACGTGCGCGAGATCGAGATTGGCGATGTTCGAACCGCCCTCGAAGATCGGCAGCGCAATACTCGGCGCAAACGACCACGCCGCCGTACCGGCCTTGAACAGGCCGCCGAGCGTCGGGCTCGCGGTGCCGAATGCCGCCGTCAGCGAGATCTTCGGGAAGAACGCCGCGCGTGCCGCGCCGATGTTCGCGTTCGCGGCCAGCAGCGTCTGCTCGGCCTGCATCACGTCCGGACGACGCGTCAGCAGGTCCGACGGCAACCCGGCCGGCACGTCCGTCAGCAGGTTCTGCGCGTCGAGCGGCATGCCCGGCGGCAGATCGTCCGGCAGCGGCTCGCCGATCAGCAGCACCAGCGCGTTCAGCGCCTGCGCACGCGCACGCGCCTGCGCCTGCTGGTTCGCGAGCGCCGTCTCGACCACCGTCTGCGCCTGACGCAGCTCGAGCTCGGAGCCCGTGCCGTTGTCGAACTGCAGCTTCGTCAGGTCGTACTGCGCCTGAGCGGACTTCAGCGTGTTCTCCGTGACCTTCAGCAGATCGTCGGTCGACAGCAGCGTCAGGTACTGGTCAGCCACCGACGACACCAGCGAGATTTCCTGCGCCTGCCGCGCGTACGCGGTCGACAGGTACTGCGCGAGCGCCTGGTCCTTCAGGCTCTGCACGCGGCCGAACAGGTCGAGTTCCCACGACGCCGAAAGCCCGACGTTGTAGGTGCGCGTGATCAGCGGCTGGCGCGTCGTCGATACGCCGGCCGGGAATCGCTGGATGCTGCCCGTACCGGTGCCGTCGAGCGTCGGGAACAGGCCCGCGCGCGTGATCTGGTACTGCGCGCGCGCCGCCTCGATGTTCAGCACCGACACGCGCAGGTCGCGGTTGTTCTTCAGCGCGATCTCGATCAGCCGCTGCAGGCGCGGATCGACGAAGAATTCGCGCCAGCCGATGGCGGTCGCCGCCTGGCCGTTCGCGCTGCGCGCGCCGGCAGCGCCCGGCTGCGTCGCGTAGACGCCGCCGGCCGGGTACGCCTGTGCGACGGGCGCGTCGGGCCGCTTGTAATGCGGCGCCATCGTGCAGCCCGTGGCAAGGAGCGCGGTGGCGAGTGCGACCGCGCTTGCAGTCATAGCGTGTTTTTGCATCATCAATGTCCGTTGTTGCCGGCGTCTTCGTCGTTGTGCTGTCGATCTTCGTGACGCGAATGCGCCTGCGCGAGACGCAGTGCGAGATCGGCATCTTCCTGCTCGCCGCTGAAGATCTGGCGCACCTTCACGAAGAACATCGGGATCATGAAGATCGCGAGGAACGTCGCGGTGATCATCCCGCCGATCACACCGGTGCCGATCGCGTGCTGGCTCGCCGAGCCCGCGCCGTTGCTGATCGCGAGCGGCAGCACGCCGAGAATGAATGCGAGCGACGTCATCATGATCGGCCTCAGCCGCAGGCGCGCCGCTTCCAGCGCGGCCTCGATCGGCCCCATCTTCTCCGCTACCTGCAGCTCGCGCGCGAACTCCACGATCAGGATCGCGTTCTTCGCGGACAAGCCCACGGTCGTCAGCAGACCGACCTGGAAGAACACGTCGTTCTCGAGGCCACGCAGCGTCGTCGCGAGCAGTGCGCCGACCACGCCGAGCGGCACGACCATGATCACCGAGAACGGGATCGACCAGCTTTCATACAGCGCCGCGAGACACAGGAACACGACGAGGATCGAGATCGCGTACAGGATCGGCGCCTGCGAGCCGGACTGGATTTCCTGGAACGACAGACCCGTCCACGAATAGCCGACGCCTTCCGGCAGCTTCTTCGCGAGCGCTTCCATCGCGGCCATCGCCTGGCCGGTCGACTTGCCTTCCGCCGCCTGCCCCTGGATCTCGAACGACGAGACGCCGTTGTAGCGCTCCAGCTTCGGCGAACCGTAGGTCCAGCGGCCGGTCGCGAACGCGCTGAACGGCACCATCCCGCCCGACCCGTTGCGCACGTACCAGACGTTCAGGTCGTCCGGCGTCATCCGGAACGGTGCGTCGGCCTGCACGTACACCTTCTTGATCCGGCTGTCGGTGTCGAGGAAGTTGTTCACGTACTTCGACGCCCACGCGATCGAGAACGTCTGGTCGATCGCGTCCGGCGTCACGCCGAGCGCATCCGCCTTCTCGCGGTCGATGTCCACCTTGTACTGCGGCGTGTCGTTCAGGCCGTTCGGGCGCACCAGCGCGAGCAGGGGGTCCTTCGACGCCATCCCGAGCAGCTGGTTGCGTGCCGCCATCAGCGCGTCGTGGCCGAGACCGGCGTTGTCCGTCAGCTCGAAGTCGAAGCCGGACGCGTTGCCGAGTTCCCGAATCGACGGCGGGTTGAACGGAATCACCACCGCATCCTTGTACTTCGCGTAATGCGCAGCGGTCCTTCGCAGCAGCGCCTGGACCTTCTGGTCCGAACGCCGGCGCGCCGAGAAGTCCTTCAGCTTCACGAACACGAGACCCGAGTTCTGGCCGCGACCCGCGAAGCTGAAGCCGTTGATCGTGAACACCGAGTCGACCACATCCTTCTCCGCGGTAGTCAGGTACGTGTTGATGTTGTCAAGCGTCTTGCCGGTCGTTTCCTGCGTCGAGCCGGACGGCGTCTGCACGATCACGAACATGTAGCCCTGGTCTTCGTCCGGCAGGAACGACTTGGGCAGGCGCGCGAACAACAGGCCGACCGCGACAAGCACGGCCAGGTAGATGACGAGCCAGCGACCCGAGCGCTTGATCACGTGTTGCACGCCGACGTGGTACTGATCGCGGCTCTTGTCGAAGGTCCGGTTGAACCAGCCGAAGAAACCCTTCTTCTCTTCGTGGTGGCCCTTCGGGATCGGCTTGAGGATCGTCGCGCACAGCGCCGGCGTCAGGATCAGCGCGACGAGCACCGACAGCACCATCGCCGACACGATCGTCAGCGAGAACTGACGATAGATCGCGCCGACCGAACCGCCCGAGAATGCGACCGGCACGAACACCGCCGACAGCACGAGCGCCACGCCGACGAGTGCACCGGTGATCTGGCCCATCGCCTTGCGGGTCGCTTCCTTCGGTGACAAGCCCTCCTCTACCATCACCCGCTCGACGTTCTCCACCACCACGATCGCGTCGTCGACCAGCAGGCCGATGGCGAGCACGAGGCCGAACATCGACAGCGTGTTGATCGAGAAGCCGACCGCCGCCATGATCGCGAACGTGCCGAGCAGCACGACCGGCACCGCGATCGTCGGGATGATCGTCGCACGCAGGTTCTGCAGGAACAGGTACATCACGAGGAACACCAGCACGATGCCTTCGAGCAGCGTCTTGACCACTTCCTCGATCGACAGGCGCACGAACGGCGTCGTATCGAACGGATAGTGGACGACCAGCCCGTGCGGGAAGTATCGCGACAGCTCAGCCACCTTCGCCTGGATCGCGCTCACGGTCGCCAGCGCGTTGGCGCCGGTCGCGAGCTGGATGCCGAGCCCGGCCGTGGGTTGCCCCATGTACTTCGTGTCGAAGTTGTAGTTTTCCGTCCCCAGGGACACCCTGGCGACATCCTTGACGCGCACTTGCGAGCCGTCCTGGTTGACCTTCAGCAGGATGTTGCCGAACTGCTCGGGGGTGCGCAGCAGCGTCGCCTCGGTGATGGTCGCCTGCAGCACGGTGCCCGGCTTCGCCGGCGTGCCGCCGATCTGGCCGCCCGCGACCTGCACGTTCTGCGCGTTGATCGCGGCCGTCACGTCGGACGGCGTGAGGCCGTAGTTCGTCAGCTTCGTCGCATCGAGCCATACGCGCATCGCATATTGCGAACCGAGCAGCAGTGTCTGGCCGACGCCGTTGATGCGGCTGATCGGATCGAGGACGTGCGACGCGACGTAGTTCGTCAGGTCGTCCTTCGACATGCTGCCGTCTTCGGAGTTGAACGCAATCCACATCAGGAAGCTGCTGCTCGACTTCGTCACCGACATGCCGAGCTGCTGCACGACCTGCGGCAGGTTCGGCGTCGCGAGCGACAGCTTGTTCTGCACCTGGACCTGCGCGATGTCCGGGTTCGTGCCCGGCGCAAACGTGATCGTGATGGTCGCGTTGCCCGAATCGTCGCTCGTCGACGACATGTACAGGAAGTTGTCGAGCCCGCTCATCTGCTGCTCGATCACCTGCGTCACCGTGTCTTCCACCGTCTTCGCGGAAGCGCCCGGATAGTTCGCGGTGATCTGCACGGCCGGCGGCGCGATCGTCGGATACTGCGCGATCGGCAGCGTGAAGATCGACGCGACGCCGGCCAGCATCAGCACGATGGCGATCACCCATGCAAAGATCGGGCGATCGATAAAAAACTTTGCCATGAAACAGGCTCCCTGTTAATGAGCACTCGACGCGGCGGCGGCGCTCGCCGGGGCGGCAGCCGACGCTGCAGCCGACGAGGCGGCCGGCGCTGCAGCCCCTGCGGCGGCGCCGACCGCCTGCGCAAGCTGGGCCGCAACGGTCTTCACGGTCGCGCCCGGACGCACCTTGTCGACGCCCTGCACGATCACCCGGTCGCCCGCCTGCAGACCGCCTTCGACGATCCAGTTCTGCCCCTGCATGCCCGTCGTCTTCAGCGGACGCGGCGCGACCTTGTTGCTGGCGTTCACCACCATCGCGATCGCCTGGCCCTTCTGGTCGTGCGTAACGCCGATCTGCGGCACCAGGAACGCGTTCTCGTTCACACCTTCCTCGATCCGTGCGCGCACGAACATCCCCGGCAGCAGTACGCGGCCCGGGTTCGGGAACACCGCACGGATCGTCACCGAGCCGGTGGTCTGGTCGACCGTCACGTCCGAGAACTGCAGCTTGCCCGGCTCCGAGTAGGTCTTGCCGTCCTCCAGGATCAGCGACACCTTTGCCGCGCCCGGGCCGCTCGTCTTCAGGCGGCCGCTCTGCACGTCCTGGCGCAGCTTCAGGCCTTCGAGGCTCGATTGCGTGAGGTCCACGTACACCGGGTCCAGCTGCTGCACCGTCGACATCAGCGTCGCCTGGCTCGCCTGCACGTACGCGCCCGGCGTCACTTGCGAAATGCCGACGCGGCCCGTGATCGGCGAGACCACGTCCGTGTAGCCGAGGTTGATCTGCGCGGTATCGACCGCCGCCTTGCCGGCCGCGACGTCCGCCGCGGCCTGCCCTTGGGTGGCGACCGCGTTGTCGTAGTCCTGCTTGCTGACCGCGTTCGCGGCGACCAGCACCTTGTAGCGCGCGACCAGCGCGTTCTGCGTGACGAGGTTCGCCTGCGCCTTCGCGAGCGTCGCCTTCGCGCTGTTCAGCGCGGCGATATACGGTGCCGGATCGATCTTGTACAGACGCTGGCCGGCCTTGACGTCGGTGCCTTCGGTGAATTCACGGCGCAGCACGATGCCGTCGACCCGCGCGCGAACCTGCGCGACGAGGAATGCACTGGTGCGGCCCGGCAGTTCGGTGAAGACCGGTACGGCTTGCGGCTGGACGGTGACGACGCCGACTTCCGGCGTTTGCGGCGGCGGTGCCGATTCTTTTTTCCCGCACGCGGCCAGGAAAACGGCGGCCGTCGCGACAGTGATTAAGCGGTATGGAACCCGTTCGACGCACATGGAGCGACCTCTCACAATCAATGAATAACAACCACTCGGTTCTGGCTTTTCTTCAACAACGCCTATGCCTGCCGGTTCCATCCGGAACCCTGCATGCGAATTTCCTTCTGGCACATCCTTTCCGGAACGCATTGCTCACGCAATTCGGCCAATTCCTTTGCGGAATCAGGCAATTCAGATAGCGTCACTTATAATTTCAGCAATCCTTATGTAATGTTCGGCGATCATAGAATCGCCAGCACAAATGGAGGGGCGCCGGAAATCAAATATGGCATTTCAATCATCCTTGTGGCTCGATTGAGCGGTTGTGAATGAACTGATCGGCATGACGACTGGCTGTCCATCGCGTATTCGAACGGGTTTTGGTTGCGCCAGGCCGTTTTCGGGACGGGATGTCGACCGGATGCACGGCAGCCCCCCCCCGATGTCAGGGACCGCTGGTTGAAATACTTGACCAGCCGACACGTGGGTTGCCTGTCGGCGTGTGCGCATTACAGACGCGGGGCGATTGAGCACGTCGACGGTATCGTCCCAACCGATGCAGGCATCGGTAATGCTCTGGCCATAGACCAGCGCACGATGAGCAGATACGACCTGAGCGCCGGCGACAAGATTCGACTCGAGCAAGAGCCCTGCGATGTGAACGTTGCCGGCAGCTATCTGGGCGCCGATCGATGCGCAGACCCGCAACTGGTTCTTGTGCAACTTGCCGCTGTTGCCACGACTCGCGTCGATCGCAATCTCCAGCGCGCCGTCGGTACTGTTCTTGAATCCGATCGGACACAGCAAGCCGGAGGCCATTTCACGATGACCCTGCGATTCCTTCGTACGCGCGCCGATCGCCCCCACCAGATGAGATCCGCAAGATAGTTTCGACTACCGATACTGGGGAACTCGGTTGCAATGGGAAGCGCGAGCGACGTCACATCCAGCAGCAGCTTTCGGGCGATTTGCAGGCCGACGTCAATGTCGTGGGCCTCGTCGAGATGTGGAGCGTTGACAAGACCTTTCCGGCCGAGACGGCTTCTCGGCCTTTCGTGGTAGACGCGCATGACGATTTCGCGATCCTGATGCAGCGCCAGTCTCGCCTGCGACAGGTGCGCCGCGTAATCGGGCGCCGCCGCCGGGTCGTGTATCGAGCACGGTCCGACATTCACGAGCAACCGGTCGTCGCCGCCATGCAGGATCCGTCGGATGGCAGTTCTCGAGGTGACGAGGCGTTCGTTCTTGGGCGTCGCCGGAAGCTCGCCTTTCAGGAACGCCGTAGTTTTCACGAGATTACTTCCACCAATGATTTCATTCAACGAAGTTCTCTCACGAATAGCTTTTAAAAAATCAGTCGTGAGCGGCCGGCTTTATGTTTTCTATCGGAATACTCGTTCATGACTGATGTCCGCATGCCATCGGCGTTGCAGTGCGAGCTGACATTCAGGGGCTGGGCTGGGGCGAACATTTGATTCAGGCGCGACCTATCAATCCGGTCGGACACCGAGCTGCAATTCTTGACAGGTTGGCGCCACTTCATATCCGATGGATAGCGGGGATTTTCTTCGCGAGCCTCTTGTCCTGGCTCTACAAAGATTGCAGACAAACTTCCGCCCACACGGCCGAAAGCAAGCCTCGCGCGAGCAAGACATCTTCGACCCCGTTGAATTCTTGCTCGAATCGCATAAATCACGGGTTCCACGAAAATCTCGGCGCGCCACACGTAGTATCGAGCGGATCTGCGTATCCGCGCATATCCGCCATGAATATCGTGCCACAAGACAATTACCGCATCCGGAGATCATCGATAAAGAGCGGGATGATGGGCGCAAGCAATTGATGGCTCTACGAATACATATCCGCCAAATAAACCTCATCTGATGTTGATCGATGGAATTATGAGGTTCCGTGAAATTTTTTAAAATATCAATAATGCTATTTCAAACACAACAAATTCGGATGATCGGCAAGGATCGCGCTTGACGTAGATGTCGTTCGTACCTTTCTATTGGTTACGGAATTTGGAAGCCTTACGAAAGCGGCGGACTACCTGGATACCACACAAGGCGTGGTCAGCGTCAAGGTGAAGCGGCTGGAGGAACCGCCGGGATTCCGATTGCTTGGTCGCAACCCAAGAAGCGTCGGGCTGTCGAGAGAGGGGGCGCCTTCATCGATGCGGCGAGAGAATTCATCGAGGAGCACGATCGTGCGTTACGCAGGCCGGCTTGTCCGCCCGCCCGACTTTCGCCGGCATCGCGCATCATCTCGTCGACTCGAAATTGCTGGCGCCATTGTCGACGCTTCACTCGTATGGCCCGGCATTGACGATCGAGGTACAAGCGAGTGGTTCTCGACGGCTATGGCCGCGCGGTGAGCCAGTGTTTCGCCATCCAACCTTCGGCTGTTGCCGACGGGGTCTGCGAGAGCGCCGTAGGTCCATCCGCCACCGTGAGCGGCTCCAACGGCTTTGGCGCTGCATTGTGTTCTGCTACAGAGGGTGTTCGAATAAGTCCCCCCGTCAATGCAGTCAATTCCGTGCAAGCCTTCTGTCGGCCAGACTGCCTGTGCAATGGCTGAACAGAGGTCCCAAACGTCAATTGTTGGTCCCGACGGCAATTTAACTGCCACCAGCACCCCAGTCCTCCGATCTTTGCTTGTGAAGATCTGACGAGTATAGAGTCAATAGAAATAGGTTCGCATCGCAGGAACTGCAGGCTGAGCCCAAAATCCGAGAAGGGGTCAGTTCGACGCGCGAGACGGCACTTCTCGTTTGACCCTGTCATATTGCGTCTCTCCGATAAAACGAAGCGGAGTGATTCGCCACCGAATGCCGCTCGGACATGTTGTCCCAGCCAAGCCCAGCGCCGACGATGGGCTGGCCGAGGGGCCAAAAATCCAACCCATCGCCAACCCATTGAATTCATTGATCTTATCGAAATAATTCGGCAGAGGTCATGGAGATCGGATAACGGGCCCCGCGAGCGCGGAACCGGAAGTCGAACGGAATCGGTGGCCGGCCATTGCCGCACGCCCCGCAACCGATTCAGCCTATTCGTCGCCCGACAGCCCGTTCCCTTCTTCGAAACGCGTGACGCCCTGCAACGCGCGCAGCTTGTCGCAGATCGCCCGGTATTCGAGTTCCGACACCCGCGCGAGCGCGATGCGCACCTCGTCGTGCTCGCCCGTGTCGTCGGCACGCTGCAGGATGAACTGCTTCACGCGCGCGCTGTCGGGGCCGAGCGCCGCATGCAGCGAATCGAACGTCAGCGCGCCGCTCACGACCGTCAGCGCAAGCTGGCGCCGCTGGCGCACCGTGAAATAGCGCCGCTCCAGCGGCTTGATGCCGGCCAGGATGATCAGGATGATGATCGTCGCCGAAATCGACGCCACATAGAGGCCGCCGCCCACCGCGAGGCCGATCGCGGCGACCGACCACAGGCTCGCTGCCGTCGTCAGCCCGCGCACGATCTCGCCGCGCAGCAGGATCGAGCCCGCGCCGAGGAAGCCAATGCCCGACACGACCTGCGCGGCGATCCGCGACGGATCGAGCACGATGTGCTCGCTGCTGCCGAGCACGTCGGCGAAACCGAACGCCGACACGATCATGATCAGCGTCGAGCCAACGCACACGAGCATGTGCGTGCGCAGGCCGGCCGCCCACGACAGGCGCTCGCGCTCGAAGCCGATGACGCTGCCGAGCGCCGCCGCAAGAACGAGCCGCATCACGAGTTCCAGGTTGCTGAGCATCCGATTTATCTCCTTTTTTTTGTGCCGGCCGCGCGGAATGTTTTATCCTTGGCCCCGGCCGCGCCGATCCTCCGGGCCGCGCCGACACGATTCGATCCAAGCGCTCAACCCCGTCATGTCCGTTTCCGACTCCGCTTCCACCCAGGCCGCCCAGTTGCGCCACCATTTCGCGCACGTCGTCTTGCCGATCTGGCGGGGTTCCGGGTTCGACCACATGTTGCGGCTGCCGTTCGAGGCCGTCGATCCAGCCACCCACGCGCCGCTGCCCGTCACCCGTTATCGCGCAATGGCCTGCGCGCGGCAACTGTTCGTGTTCGCGCAGGCCGGCGACGCAGCACATGCGGCCACGCTGTTCGCCGCGCTGTGCAGCCGCTTCCGCGACGCGCGCCACGGCGGCTGGATCTACAGCGTCGACGCGCAGGGCGCGCCGCTCGATACGACCAAGGATCTCTATACGCACGCGTTCATCGTGTTCGCGTGCGCCGCATGGCATGCGGCGTCGGGCGACGCCGCCGCGCGCACGGTGGCCGAGGAAACCGCCGCGCTGATCCAGGACCGCTTCGCGCCGCGCCGCGGCGACGCGCTTCTCGATGCGGCGCGCCACGCCGATTTCTCGCCATCCGGCAGCGGCGCGCTGCAGAATCCGCTGATGCATCTGACCGAAGCATGGCTCGCAGCCGCCGACGCCTTCGGCGACGCGGCGTTCGACGATGCGCTCGCTAGCACCGCGCAGGCCGTCGAGCGCACGTTCGTCGACGCGGCGACCGGCTGCGTCGCCGAGCTGCCGCTCGGGGCGGCCGACAACCGTTTCGAGCCCGGCCATCAGTTCGAGTGGTTCTATCTGGTCGATGCGGCCGGTGCACGGCTCGCGCAGACCGGGCTCCCCGACGCGCTGTCGCGCGCGTTCACGTTCGCGGAGCAATACGGCGTCGATGCGCAGACGGGCGGCGTCTGCGCGGCGCTCGACGCGCAAGGCGCGTGCATCGACGGCACGCAGCGGATCTGGGCGCAGACCGAGTACCTGCGCGCGCTCGCGACGCACGGCGGCACGCCGGCCTCCGCGCCGCTCGCGCAGCAGATCGAGCGCTTCGCCGCGCGCTTCCTGCATCCGCGCGGCTGGTTCGAGTGCAAGACGGCGGACGGGCAGGTGTCGCGCGCCGACATGCCGTCGACGACGCCCTACCATCTCGCGACTGCCTACGCGGCGCTGCCGGCCGGTTCGTAACCTGCGTCGGCGAACGACGGCGCCGCGCGTTCGCCGAGTCCCGCTCGTTCGCCGCGCGCATCGCCGAGCTCGAACACCGACACCGCCTGCATCAGGTGCGCGGTCTGGTCGTTCAGCGACGCGGCCGCCGCCGCGACTTGCTCCACCAGCGCCGCGTTCTGCTGTGTCAGCTGATCCATCTGCGTGACGGCCTGGTTCACCTGCTCGATCCCGACGCTCTGCTCGACAGACGCGGCCGTGATCTCGGACATCGTCTGCACGACGCGCGTGATCGATGCCGACACCGTCCGCATCGCGTCGCCGGCACGCTCGACAAGTTCCGCGCCGCCGTTGATCTGCGCGACCGAATCCTCGATCAGCGCCTTGATCTCCTTCGCCGATTGCGCGCTGCGCTGCGCGAGCGAGCGCACTTCGCCCGCGACGACCGCGAAGCCGCGCCCCTGTTCGCCGGCCCGCGCGGCCTCGACCGCCGCGTTCAGCGCGAGGATGTTGGTCTGGAATGCGATGCCGTCGATCACCGAGATGATCTCCGCGATCCGCCCCGAGCTCTGCGCGATGCCGCGCATCCGGTCGATCACGCTGTCGACCACGCCGCCGCCGTGGCTCGTCGCTTCGAGCGCTGCGTCGGCCAGCGCGCTGGCCGCGCGTGCGCTGTCGGTGTTCTGCCGGACGGTCGCGGTCAATTCCTCCATGCTCGCGGCCGTTTCCTCGAGCGATGCGGCCTGCGTGCCCGTGCGCGCCGACAGGTCGGCGTTGCCGCCCGCGATCTCGCCCGCGCCGAGGTGGATCGCGTCGGACGCGTGGCGCACCGTGCGCACGGTGCCAGCGATGCTCGCCTGCATCGCGGCGAGGCCGCGCAGCATCCGGTCGATCTCGAATACGCCGCCCGCCCGCACGGCTTCGTCGAGCCGGCCCTGCGCGATCCGCTCGAAATGGCGGCCCGCTTCATCCAGCGGCGCGACGACCGCGCGCCGCGCGGCCGCGTAGATCGCGGCGCTCGCCGCGAGCATCGCCACCAGCAGCGCGATGCCGACCGACTTGAACCAGAGCATGCCGCCGTCGATCGTGTCGAGCGCCGTGCGGCTCGATGCGCTGCCGTATTCGGCGAAGCGATGCAGTTCGGCGATGTAGGCGTCCTGGATGCCTTGCGTCGGCTGGTCGAGGAAGGCCTGGATGTTGTCGGCGTCGAGGAACTGCACGAGTTCGCCAAGCGCGCCGCGCAGCGCGCGATAGCGCTCCGCGAGCGCCGCGACGCGCGTGCGGTTCGTGTCGTCGACCGGCTGCGCGGCCGTCAGCGCGGCGAACGCCTTGTCCGCTTCGGCAAGCGAAGCGCCGGCATGGCGGATGATGTCCTCCGGCTTCGGGCCGCCGCGCACCATCCGCGTGCCGGCGCGCGACAGGTTGATGCGCGCGTCGAGCAGGTGCTCGGTCGCCTGGTTGGCCGCGTTGACCTGCGCGATCGCGACGTTCGACAGATCGTCGACGCCGCTGCGCGTCGACGCGAGCGCCCGGAAGCCGAGCGCTTCGATCGCGAACAGGAAGAGGCAAAACACGGTCAACACGCCGAGCAGACCCGACGCGAGCTTGATTTTTCCGAACATGGGGAGATTCCTGGAGAGCAGACGAGGAGGCAATGCCCCGGCATTAGCGGCATTTCTTCGTCGGACTTTAGGAGCGGGGGTTCAGGTGCAGCCGGCGAGGCGCGGCCAGCAACGCGGGCCTGTGACGTGCATCGCTTGGACATTCGCGCCGAATCGCCCGCAAACAAGGACGTCTCCGGCATTCAACGCAATAATCGCGTCACATCACGCCTGCAATCGCATGAATCGCGGACGAATTTCCTTGCTTATCCGCAGCCCCCTTCCTAGAGTTCAGCGCAAGCGGGCACTCATTTCGAGGAAAGTCGATGACCGACATCACGGACCACGCGCGCGGCGCATTGCGTGCGCAACCGTTCAGCATGCTGCTGGGCACGGAGCTGATGCATATCGGCGACAACGAGGTGTCGCTGTGCCTGCACGTGCGTGACGAGCTGCGGCAGCAGCACGGTTTCGTGCACGGCGGCGTCATCAGCTATCTCGCCGACAACGCGCTGACGTTCGCCGGCGCGCTCGTGCTCGGCCCGCGCGTGATCACGGCCGAATACAAGATCAACTACCTGCGGCCGGCCGTGAACGGCACGCTCGTCGCCCGCGCGAAGCTCGTCTACGCGGGCCGGCACCAGGCGACCTGCCAGTGTCATGTGTTCGTCATCGACGGCGATCACGAGCGGCTCGTCGCGATCGCGCAAGGCACGATCAATCGCGTCGGCGACGGCAAGATGCCGGATACGCCGGAGGAAACGGCCTGAGCGGCTGCCCGGCCCGAGGTCAATGAGAGAACGCCGAACACGCAGCGCGTGTCGCGCTAGCGTTTCATTGCGGCGAGATAGACCGCATCGCGCTCGCGACGCCCCACCGCGACAACCAGTACGACGATCTGCGCATCGCGCACTTCGTACACGAGGCGATAGCCGACGCTGCGCAGCTTGATCTTGTAGCGGTCCGGATGACCGTGCAGCTTCGCCGACGGAATGCGAGGATTCTCGAGCCGTTCGGCGAGCCTGGCCTTGAACTGATCGCGAACGGTGCGATCGAGCTTCTTCCACTCCTTCAACGCAGCTTCGAGAAAGGCGAGTTCAAAGGTCATTCAGCTTGACCTTGACGGCTTTCTCCTTGGTGCGCGAGTCGGCCAGCGCGTTGTCTTCGATATCTTCGAGACGCTCGACCATCGCCTCCCATGTCTTCGCCGGGATGCAATAGAACGCGGGTTCGTTGTGATTCAGGATCGCGACCGGGAAGCCCTCTCCCGCCGCCACGGTTCCCATCGGGTTCCGCTTCAGCTCCGAGACGCTCGCCGTCACGCTGGCCAGGATGGTGTGGGGCATGTCCGCTCCTTTTTCGATCGAATTTTAATTGTACCTTATTTAGCACCCTATTTAGTACGATTGCGGGTGCCATACAGGCGATACCGAATTCGCTCTCGCGCCGTGAAGTTCGACACGCCTACTCTGCCCCATCGCCCGCCAAAGGCAGGAACCGCGGCGCCACGCGCGCCCGCACGTTGCCGTTCTCGTCGGTCCGATAGATCTCGCGCGCCGCGTTGTGCGGATGCGCGGCCGCGTCGGCGACGCTCAATACCGGCGCAAAACACGCGTCGGTGCCTTCGAGCAGCGCGCGCCAGTGCGCGGACGGCTGTTGCGCGAACACGTCGGCGAAACGTGCCTTCAGCGCGGGCCAGCATGCGCGGTCGTACTGCGACGCCGGATCGACGTCGGTGAGCCCGAGCCGTTCGATCAGCAGCGCGTAGAACGGCGGTTCGAGCGCGCCGATCGTCACGCATTCGCCGTCCGCGCAGCGATACACGTCGTAGAACGGCGCGTCATGAAAGAGGCTCGGCTGCGCGCCGTCGAGCTGCCCGTTCGCGCGCGCCCACAGCGCGAGCGAACCGAGCATCGACACGATGTCGACGATCGCGCCGTCGACCACGCGCCCCGGCCCGCCGCCGCGCACGTCGAACAGCGCGCAGACGATCCCGAACGCGAGCCCGAGCGCGCCGCCCGCATCGCCGACGACAGTCGGCGGCAAACCCGGCCGGCCGTCGTTCGGTGCCGATAGCGACAGCAGCCCCGTCAGCGCGACATAGTTCAGGTCGTGCCCGGCCGCGGCCGCGAGCGGGCCGTGCTGGCCCCAGCCGGTCATCCGCCCGTACACGAGCTTCGGGTTGCGGCGTGCGCAATCTTCGGGCCCGAGGCCGAGCCGCTCCATCACGCCGGGCCGCAGCCCCTCGATCAGCGCGTCCGCCTGCGCGATCAGTTCGAGCGCGGCATCGCGGCCGGCCGCAGCCTTCAGGTCGAGCTCGACGATCGCCTTGCCTTCGCGCAGCAGATCGCCGTCGCGGCCCCGCAGCGCGTCCGGCGCGCTCGTGCGGCCGGACGGCCGCGCGATCAGCGTGATCCGCGCGCCCATCCCGGCGAGCATCCAGCCTGCGAGCGGGCCGGGGCCGAGACCTTCGAATTCGACGATGTGGATGCCGGCAAGCGGCGCATCGAGCGGCATGCGATTCTCCTGTCGACCAGCGTTAGCGCTTTAGCGCTTACACTGGTCCCATGCGTTGCGGTCGACCAGCATCCGCGCTTAGATATGTACGCCGGTCCCATGCATTGCGCACCGGATCGCGTCCGTCATGCGCGCATCAAACGAAAAATCCCTGCGCGGCGGAATCCGCTTCGCAGGGATCGGAGCGAGCGTCGCTCGTACCGGTTGGCACGCCGGAACCGGCATGCGTCAGAACGCGTCGCCCGGCACCCGCACCCAGCCTTCCATCAGCACGCGCGCACTGCGGCTCATGATCGCCTTCGTGACGGTCCACTCGCCGTTCTCCTGCTGCTGCGCTTCCGCGCCGACGCGCAGCGTGCCCGACGGATGCCCGAAGCGCACCGCGTTGCGTTCGCCGCCGCCCGCCGCCAGATTCACGAGCGTGCCGGGAATCGCCGCGGCCGTGCCGATCGCGACCGCCGCCGTGCCCATCATCGCGTGATGCAGCTTGCCCATCGACATCGCGCGCACCAGCAGGTCGACGTCGCCCGCGTTCACGCGCTTGCCGCTCGATGCGACGTAATCGGCCGGCTTCGCGACGAACGCGATCTTCGGCGTGTGCTGCCGCGTCGCGATTTCGTCGAGCGTATCGATCAGCCCCATGCGCAGCGCGCCGTGCGCGCGGATCGTCTCGAACTTCTCGAGCGCCTTCGCATCGCCGTTGATCGCGTCCTGCAGCTCGGTGCCCGTATAGCCGATCGCCTCCGCCTCGACGAAGATCGTCGGGATCCCCGCATTGATCATCGTCGCCTTCAGCGTACCGACGCCCGGCACCGCGAGATCGTCGACGAGGTTGCCGGTCGGGAACATCGACCCGCCCGCACCCTCTTCCTCGGCAGCCGGATCCATGAATTCGAGCTGCACTTCGGCGGCCGGGAACGTGACGCCGTCCAGCTCGAAGTCGCCCGTCTCCTGCACCGCGCCGTTCGTGACCGGCACGTGCGCGACGATCGTCTTGCCGATGTTGGCCTGCCAGATCCGCACGGTCGCGATGCCGTCGCGCGGCACGCGCGCGGGATCGACGAGCCCGCCGCTGATCGCGAACGGGCCGACCGCCGCCGACAGGTTGCCGCAGTTGCCGGTCCAGTCGACAAACGCCTTGTCGATCGCGACCTGCCCGAACAGGTAGTCGACGTCGTGGCCGGGCCGCGCGCTCTTCGACACGATCACCGTCTTGCTGGTGGACGACGTCGCGCCGCCCATCCCGTCGATCTGCTTGCCGTACGGATCGGGGCTGCCGATCACGCGCAGCAGCAGCGCGTCGCGCGCGGCGCCCGGCGCCTGCGCCGCATCGGGCAGGTCCTGCAGCCGGAAGAACACGCCCTTGCTGGTGCCGCCGCGGATATAGGTCGCGGGAATCCTGATTTGAGGAATGTGAGCCATGTCTGTGTTCTCGATGTAACCCGTCACGCCGCCTGCGACGATTCGAGGAAGTCCTGCGCGAAGCGCTGCAGCACGCCGCCGGCTTCGTAGATCGACACTTCCTCGGCCGTATCGAGCCGGCACGTCATCGGCACCTCGACGCGCTCGCCGTTCCTGCGGTGAATCACGAGCGTCAGGTCGGCGCGCGGCTTGCGCTCGCCGATCACGTCGAAGGTCTCGGTGCCGTCGATGCCGAGCGTCGTCCGGTTCGTGCCGGGCTTGAACTCGAGCGGCAGCACGCCCATCCCGATCAGGTTCGTGCGGTGGATCCGCTCGAACCCTTCGGCGGCGATCGCCTCGACGCCCGCGAGCCGCACGCCCTTCGCGGCCCAGTCGCGCGACGAGCCCTGGCCGTAGTCGGCACCGGCGACGATGATCAACGGCTGCTTGCGATTCATGTACGTCTCGATCGCTTCCCACATCCGCATGACCTTGCCTTCCGGCTCGACGCGAGCGAGCGAGCCCTTCTTCACCGCGCCGTCGACCACCGCCATCTCGTTGATCAGCGTCGGGTTCGCGAAAGTCGCGCGCTGCGCGGTCAGGTGGTCTCCCCGGTGCGTCGCGTACGAGTTGAAGTCCTCTTCCGGCAAGCCCATCTTCGCGAGGTATTCGCCGGCCGCGCTGTTCGCGAGGATCGCGTTCGACGGCGACAGGTGGTCGGTCGTGATGTTGTCGCCGAGCACCGCGAGCGGGCGCATGCCCTGCAGCGTGCGTTCGCCGGCAAGCGCCCCTTCCCAGTATGGCGGACGGCGGATGTACGTGCTCTGCGGCCGCCAGTCGTACAGCGGCGCCGCGCGCTCGCCCGCATCGGCGCTGCGCGCGAACATCGGCTCGTAGACCTTGCGGAACTGCTCGGGCTTCACGCTCGACGCGACGATCGCATCGATCTCCTCGTCGGTCGGCCAGATGTCCTTCAGTGTGACCGGCTTGCCGTCCTGGTCGTGGCCGAGCACGTCCTTCTCGATGTCGAAGCGGATCGTGCCCGCGATCGCATACGCGACGACGAGCGGCGGCGACGCGAGGAACGCCTGCTTCGCATACGGATGGATGCGGCCGTCGAAGTTGCGGTTGCCGGACAGCACGGCCGTCGCGTACAGGTCGCGATCGACGATCTCCTGCTGGATCTTCGGATCGAGCGCGCCCGACATCCCGTTGCAGGTCGTGCACGCGAACGCGACGATGCCGAAGCCGAGCTTCTCGAGTTCCGGCAGCAGGTTCGCTTCTTCCAGGTACAGCTCGACCGCCTTCGAGCCCGGCGCGAGCGAGCTCTTCACCCACGGCTTGCGCACGAGGCCGCGCGCGTTCGCGTTGCGCGCGAGCAGGGCCGCGGCGATCACGTTGCGCGGGTTGCTGGTGTTCGTGCAGCTCGTGATCGCGGCGATGATCACCGCGCCGTCGGGCATCTCGCCCGCCTTCTCTTCCCACTGGCCGGCGATCCCGCGCGCGGCGAGGTCGGACGTCGGCAGCCGCTTGTGCGGGTTCGACGGGCCGGCCATGTTGCGCACGACGCTCGACAGGTCGAACGTCAGCGTGCGCTCGTACTGTGCATTGTCCAGCGTATCGGCCCACAGGCCCGCCACCTTCGCGTAGGTCTCGACGAGTTTCACCTGCTCGTCGCTGCGGCCGGTGAGACGCAGGTAGTCGGTCGTCTGGCCGTCGATGAAGAACATTGCGGCCGTCGCGCCGTATTCGGGCGCCATGTTCGAGATCGTCGCGCGATCGCCGAGCGTGAGGCTCGCAGCTCCCGCACCGCGGAATTCCAGGTATGCGCCGACCACCTTTTCCTTGCGCAGGAACTCGGTCAGCGCGAGCACGATGTCGGTCGCGGTGATGCCGGGCTGGCGCTTGCCGGTCAGCTCGACGCCGACGATGTCGGGCAGGCGCATCCACGATGCGCGGCCGAGCATCACGTTCTCTGCTTCGAGCCCGCCGACGCCGATCGCGATCACGCCGAGCGCGTCGACGTGCGGCGTGTGGCTGTCGGTGCCGACGCAGGTGTCCGGAAACGCCACGCCGTCCTGCGCCTGGATCACCGGCGACATCTTCTCGAGGTTGATCTGGTGCATGATGCCGTTGCCGGGCGGGATCACGTCGACGTTCTCGAACGCCTTCTTCGTCCACTCGATGAAGTGGAAGCGATCCTCGTTGCGACGATCCTCGATCGCGCGGTTCTTCGCGAATGCGTCCGGATCGAAGCCGCCGCATTCGACGGCGAGCGAGTGGTCGACGATCAACTGCACTGGCACGACCGGGTTCACCTTCGCCGGGTCGCCGCCGCCGTCCGCGATCGCGTCGCGCAGGCCGGCGAGATCGACGAGCGCCGTCTGCCCGAGGATGTCGTGGCACACGACGCGCGCCGGGAACCACGGGAAGTCGCGCTCGCGCTTGCGCTCGATGATCTGCTTCAGCGAATCGGCGAGGATTGCCGGATCGCAGCGGCGCACGAGGTTTTCGGCGAGCACGCGCGACGTGTACGGCAGCGTGTCGTAGGCGCCGGGCGCGATCGCTTCGACCGCGGCGCGCGCGTCGAAATAATCCAGCGACGTGCCGGGCAGGGGTTTGCGGTTGGCGGTATTCATGATGTGGGGGCAGACTGGGTAGGACGTTCAGCGCGCGGCGGCCGTGCATGCGTCATGCATCGGCCGCTGCACGCTGCTGGCGTTTCAGCGCTTCTCGATCGGCACGAACTGCAGGTCTTCCGGGCCCGTGTAGTTCGCGCTCGGGCGGATGATCTTGTTGTCGATGCGCTGCTCGATGATGTGCGCGCTCCAGCCCGACGTGCGCGAGATCACGAACAGCGGCGTGAACATCGCGGTCGGCACGCCCATCATGTGATACGACACCGCGCTGAACCAGTCGAGGTTCGGGAACATCTTCTTCGCTTCCCACATCACCGATTCGAGGCGCTCGGCGATGTTGTACAGCTTCGTGTCGCCCGCTTCCTTCGACAGCTTGTGCGCGACGCCCTTGATCACCTTGTTGCGCGGATCGGAGATCGTGTAGACCGGGTGGCCGAAGCCGATCACGACTTCCTTGTTCTCGACGCGGCGGCGGATGTCGGCTTCGGCGTCGTCAGGCGAGCTGTAGCGGCTCTGGATTTCATACGCGACTTCGTTCGCGCCGCCGTGCTTCGGCCCGCGCAGCGCGCCGATCGCGCCGGTGATCGCCGAGTAGATGTCCGAGCCCGTGCCCGCGATCACGCGGCCCGTGAACGTCGACGCGTTGAATTCGTGCTCCGCGTACAGGATCAGCGACGTGTGCATCGCCTCGACCCACGACTTCGACGGCGTCTTGCCGTGCAGCAGGTGCAGGAAGTGGCCGCCGATCGAATCGTCGTCGGTTTCCGTTTCGATGCGCTTGCCGTTGTGCGAGAAGTGATACCAGTACAGCAGCATCGAACCGAGCGACGCCATCAGGCGATCGGCGATGTCGCGCGCGCCCGGCAGGTTGTGGTCGTCCTTCTCCGGCAGCACGGTGCCGAGCACCGACACGCCCGTGCGCATCACGTCCATCGGGTGCGCGGACGCCGGGATCTGCTCGAGCGCCGCCTTCAGCGCGCTCGGCAGGCCGCGCAGCGCGCGCAGCTTGGTCTTGTACGCGGCCAGTTCGGTCAGGTTAGGCAGCGTGCCGTGCACGAGCAGGTGCGCGATTTCCTCGAATTCGCACGACTCGGCGACGTCGAGAATGTCGTAGCCGCGGTAGTGCAGGTCATTGCCGGTCTTGCCGACCGTGCACAGCGCCGTGTTGCCGGCCGTCACGCCCGACAGCGCCACCGACTTCTTCGGCTTGAATGCGCCTGCGGCGGCCGGTGCTGCTGCGTCTTTCGTCTCGCTCATGTTTCCGTTCTCCAAAATTTGTCGGCCAGTGTTGGCGCTTCAGCGCTTGTCGACCGGTGTTAGTGCTTCAGCACTTGCTCCGGTCCCACGCAAGGCGCACTCTGGCCCCATACAACACTCGAATGCGTGTATCGGGGGCGCGGGCCGCGTTACTTCTTGCCCTGCGCGAACAGTTCGTCGAGCTTGCGCTCGTATTCGTGATAGCCGAGGAAATCGTACAGCTCCGCGCGCGTCTGCATCGTCGGCACGGCCGCCTTCTGCGTGCCGTCGCGGCGCAGCGTCTCGTAGAAGTTCAGCGCGGCCTTGTTCATCGCGCGATACGCGCCGCAGCAGTACAGCGCGATGTCGACGTTCGCCTCGCGCAGTTCGTCGAGCGTAAACAGCGGCGTCGAGCCGAACTCGGTGAGGTTCGCGAGGATCGGCACCTTCACGGCCGCCTTGAAGCGGCGGTAGTCGTCGAGCGTCTTCATCGCTTCCGGGAAGATCATGTCGGCGCCGGCTTCGACATACGCGACCGCGCGCTCGATCGCCGCGTCGATCCCTTCGGCGGCGGCCGCATCGGTGCGCGCCATGATCACGAACTGGTCGTCGGTGCGCGCGTCGACCGCGGCCTTGATGCGATCGACCATTTCCTCCGCCGGCACGACTTCCTTGCCCGGACGATGGCCGCAGCGCTTCTGGCCGACCTGGTCCTCGATATGCACGGCCGCGACGCCGGCCTTGATGAACGAGCGGACCGTGCGCGCGATGTTGAATGCGCCACCCCAGCCCGTGTCGATGTCGACGAGCAGCGGCAGGTCGGTTGCGTTGGTGATCCGGTTCGCGTCGATCAGCACGTCTTCCATCGTGCTGATGCCGAGATCGGGTATCCCGAGCGAGTTCGCGGCGACGCCGCCACCCGACAGGTACACGGCCTTGAAGCCGACCGCCTGCGCCATCTTGGCTGCGTATGCGGTGATCGCGCCGACCACCTGCAGCGGCTGCTCGGCCGCGACTGCCGCGCGGAATTTCGCGCCGGCGCTCTGAAGATGCGTGTTGCTCATGAACGGCCTCCTGAAGGAATGCCCGATAACAGCAAGGACCGGGCCAGCTCGCGAAACATCGCTAACCCACTGATTCTTAAGCAACCGGCGCGGGCGATGCAGTGCCAGGAAATTTCAATTCGGCAATTTCATGTTTCAAAAATGAAATCCCGCGCGCATAATCGATCGCCATGGACCTCTCCTCGACCAAGCCCGTCGACCCGGCCGATCGCGCGGCGCGCCCGCGCATCTGGGCGATGGGCATCAGCCGCCTGCGCGACTTCTTTCGCGAGATCGCGGGCGAATTCGACGAACGCGCCGACGTGCGCATCGTGACGCGCGCGTATGAGGATGCGCTCAGCGCGATCGCCGAGGCCGGCGCCGCGCGGCCCGACGTGATCGTCGCGGCCGGCTCGAACGGCGCCTTCCTGAAGACGCGTGCGCAGGTGCCGGTCGTGGTCGTGTCGCCGACCGGCTTCGACGTGATGCAGGCGCTCGCGCGCGCCCGGCGCGACGCGTCGCGGATCGCGCTCGTCAGCGCCGGGGAAACGCCGCCCGAAGTGCGCCGCTTCGTCGCCGCATACGGCCTCGACGTGCAGTTTGCGTCATATCAGTCCGCGCAGGAAGCGGAAGCCTGCGTGCACGACCTGCGCGACCGCGGCATCGAGACGATCGTCGGCCCCGGCCTCGTCACCGACCTTGCGGCCAGTGCCGGCATGGGCGCGGTGTTCCTGTATTCGCATGCATCGGTGCGCAAGGCCGTCGATACGGCGCTCGAAGTCGCGTATGCGACGCACGCCGAGGCGTTCCGCCGCCAGCGGCTCGACAACCTGCTTCAGCACCTGCGCGACGGCGTGGTCGCGCTCGACGCGCGCGGCCGCGTCGAGGCGATCAACGAGCGGCTCGCGTCGGCACTCGGGGTCGAACCCGCGGCGGCCGTCGGCCGCGCGCTCGTCGACCTGCGGCCCGAGCTGCGCACGCTGCGCGGCGAGGACGGCGACGCGCTCGCGACCGTGCGCGGCGTGCGCTACGTCGTGCATCGCGGGCCGCTCGTCGATCGCGGCGTCACGTCGGGCAGCGTGCTGACGTTCCAGGAATCGCGCGCGGTCGAACGGCTCGATCGCGCGCTGCGTTCGCAGCCGACCACGCAGCAGTTCGCGGCGCGCTACGCGCTCGACGACGTGATCGGCGCATCGGCGCCGATGGCGCGCGTGCGCGACCTCGTGCGCCGCTACGCGAAATCCGACGCGACCGTGCTCGTGCTCGGCGAAAGCGGCACCGGCAAGGAAATGATCGCGCAAAGCCTGCACGCGCTGTCCGCGCGGCGCAGCTACCCGTTCGTCGCGGTCAATTGCGGCGCGTTTCCGGAAGCGCTGCTCGAGAGCGAGCTGTTCGGCTATGAGGAAGGCGCGTTCACCGGCGCGCGGCGCGGCGGCAAGACCGGGCTGTTCGAGGCCGCGCACCGCGGCACGCTGTTTCTCGACGAGATCGGCGAGATGCCGCCGTCGCTGCAGAGCCGGCTGCTGCGCGTGCTGCAGGAGCGCGAGGTGATCCGCCTCGGCTCGACCGAGCCGATCCGCATCGACGTGCGCGTGATCGCCGCGACGCACCGCCCGCTGCTCGCGGCCGTCGAGGCAGGCACGTTCCGCGCGGATCTCTATTACCGGCTCAACATCCTGAACATCGGCCTGCCGCCGCTGCGCGAGCGCGCGGCCGACATCCCCGCGCTCGCGGCGACGCTGCT
The DNA here is from genome assembly GCF_003233675.1 of Burkholderia sp. JP2-270. NCBI lineage: Bacteria > Pseudomonadati > Pseudomonadota > Betaproteobacteria > Burkholderiales > Burkholderiaceae > Burkholderia > Burkholderia sp. JP2-270. Next base: position 1,614,705 of record NZ_CP029825.1, read on the forward strand.
CGTGCAGGCCGCGCGGCGCGAGCCGCGCCTCGCCGAACGTCTGCGCGACGCCGGCGACGCTGCGCGCGTGCTCGGCGCGACGCAGGCAACGCTTGCGCGCTACCGGTGGCCCGGCAACGTGCGGGAACTGCAGAACGTGATCGAGCGGATCGCGGTGGAACTCGCCGAGGAAGCCGATGAAAACGATCCGGCCGCCGCGTGCGCCGCGCTCGATCCCGACGCGCTGCAGGCAATCGCGCCCGAGCTGTTCGCGGCGCCGCCCGACGCGGCCGATACCGACGATACGCAGACGCTGCACGCGCGCCGCCGCCGCGCGGAAGCCGACGAGATCCGCGCGGTGCTCGACGCGTGCGGCGGCGACCGCGACCGCGCATGCGCGATGCTCGGCATCAGCAAGACGACGCTGTGGCGGAAGTTGTCGGCGAAATAGGCAGGTTCGGGGCCGATGCGCTCGCAGGCGCGTGCCTGAACGTGCCCGTCAGTGGGCCTTGTGATAGTGGCGGTACGCCTTCGCGCGATTGCCGCACGACGACATCGAGCACCAGCGGCGGCTGCCGTTCTTGCTGTCGTCGATGAACAGCCACCGGCATGCGTCGTTCGCGCATCGCTTGACCTTCGCGAGCCGCGCGCCGCCGAGCAGGTCGATCGCCGACCACAGCACCGGGCTCAGCAGCCCCGCGAGCGTTGCGCCCGCGTCCCCGATCCGCCACGCATAACCGCCGTCGACGCGCGCCAGCGCGACCCGCGGCGACGCTTCCGCCAGGAAGCCGCCGAGCAGCGCGAGATCGTCGGCCTGCGGCTCGTGCCGCTCGGCTTGTGCATGAAAGAGCCGATACAACGCCTCGCGCAACGCGAGCGCACGCGCGAGCATCGCCGGCTCGCCTTCCTCCCTACCGCGCACGCGGCACCGGTCGGCCAGCCCGGCCGGCACGCCGGCCTGCTCGCGGCACCACGCCAGCAGGTCGTCCATCGCTCCGAAGGTTTCCGTCGGCGCCTCGCTGCCACGCCAGTACAGCGTGTTCGCGAAATCGATGCTCAGGGTTTCGGGCGGCGCCGGTATCAGGCAGTCCATCGTGACGGAAGGTTGCGTATTGCTCATGGTGCCATCGTATCTAACCACCATGCCGGTTGACAAGCGTCCGGACGCTTTCTAACATAACCAGCATGGTAGTTATAAAAAGGTTTGCTGTACTGACGCCCCCTTCAGTTCAAGGAGCCACAGATGATCGATCGCCATTCCCGCGGAGTTATCCACAACTACCGCAGCCGCGCGTTCTACGACAGCACGCTCGGCGCGCTCGGCTACAAGCGGCTGTATAGCGACGACGGATCCATCGGGTACGGCACGACCGAACCGGAGCTGTGGTTGCAGCACGCTGCCCGCCCGGTCGCCGCCGATCCCGAATCGGGGCTGCACCTGTCGTTCAAGGCCGCTTCGCCCGTCGAGGTCGACGCGTTCTACCGCGCCGCGCTCGAGCACGGCGGCCAGGACAACGGCGGCCCCGGCAAGCGCGAACACTACGGCCCCGGCTACTACGCGGCGTTCGTCGTCGATCCCGACGGGTATCGGCTGGAAGCGCATTGCGAACTCGACAACGTCGTGTGACCCGCCCGCGTACACCGCGTACAAATGGCAGAAGCCCGATTCCGCATTGCGCGGAATCGGGCTCCTGGTTTTGATGCGTCAGCGCCCGGTTTCCGGCGACCGCCTGCAGCGGTCGCTCGACGGGATCGCGGCTCGTGCGGTTACTGTGCGCCGCGCGTGCGCTGCAACTGCTCGCCGAGCCCTTCGATCCCCAGGCGCACCACCTGGCCGGCCGTCAGGAAGATCGGCGACGGCTTGATGCCCATGCCGACGCCCGGCGGCGTGCCGGTCGTGATCACGTCGCCCGGCTGCAGCGTCATGCAGCGCGACAGATAGGCAATCAACTGCGCCACGGTGAACACCATCGTGCGCGTGTTGCCGTTCTGATAACGGTGGCCGTCGACTTCGAGCCACAGGTCGAGACGCTGCGGATCGGGCACCTCGTCGCGCGTCACGAGCCACGGACCGATCGGGCCGAACGTGTCGAAGCCCTTGCCCTTGTCCCACTGGCCGCCGCGCTCGATCTGCCATTCGCGCTCGGACACGTCGTTGACGACGCAATAGCCCGCGACGTAATCGAGCGCGCTCGCTTCGTCGACATCCTTGCACCGCGCGCCGATCACGACGCCCAGTTCGACTTCCCAGTCGGTCTTGACCGAACCCTTCGGGATGTCGATGCCGTCGTTCGGGCCGCAGATCGAACTCGTCCACTTGCCGAACACGACCGGTTCCTTAGGCACCGGCATGCCGGCTTCGGCGGCGTGATCGGCATAGTTCAGGCCGATGCCGATGAACTTGCCGACGTGCCCGACGCATGCGCCGATGCGCGGCTCGCCGGACACGAGCGGCAGCGTGGCCGGATCGATCGCGCGCAGCCGCGCGAGACCGGTGTCGGACAGCACATCGCCGGCAAGATCCGGCACGTGCGCGGACAGGTCGCGAATCCGGCCGTCCGCGTCGAGAATACCGGGCTTTTCCTGGCCGGACGGGCCATAGCGAAGCAGTTTCATCGTGGTCAACCTCTGTTGTCGAATGGGACAGGATACCGGCCGACGCGGCCATTCGCGGCCGCGCGCCGGACTGATTGTCGATCGTCGATTGCGCGCGTTGGCACCGCATCCGGCATGCCGTCGACGCGCAAGGGTCGCGCGTGCGCAGCGATCGCGGCGCCGCACGAAAAGCACGGCGCGCATCGAACGGGCGGCCGCCGGTCTGCGCATCGGCGACGACGGCCCGGTACCCGCGACGCGTGCCGGCCGATGCCGGCCGACTTCACGCGCGGCCGCACCGTCGCTGGCCCGCAAGCCTTTGTACCATCGGCCGCGCACCGTGAAATGACGGGCGACGGATACCGACTATTGGTGCGCCTGCAGACACTGCGGCGCAACATTGGACGCGCCAACGCAAAGCGATCCGCCGCGCAGGTCGCCGTTGCCTGCCATCGGCGCCTGAATACTGGCTATTCGGGGTGCCCCTGTCATCGGAAACGTTTGCCAATCCGTTCTTGTCAGGTAATGATCGGTAAATGGACGCTGCATTGCACACTGTATGTTTATTGCTAAGCTCGTATGAATGGTTTTCATCGCCATACGCGGGGCCGACTTATGCACGTGCAGAACCGGCCAGCGTGCGTCGCCAACCGATCGACGGTAATCCCCCCAACCTCACACTAAAAATGCAAACAACCAACGACCCGCTTTCCGGCTGCGACGCACGGGAATCGATGGCCGCAATCGATCGCTATCGCGCGCCCGCGCTCGACAAAGGCCTCGACATCCTCGAACTCCTGTCGGAGCAGAAGGAAGGACTCACCCGCACCGAAATCACGAAGGAACTCGGCCGCAACGCGAGCGAAATCTACCGGATGCTCGAACGCCTGGTCGCACGCCGCTATGTGATGCGCTCGACCGGCGGCGACCGCTACACGCTCAGCCTCAAGCTGTTCGCGCTCGCGCACCGGCATCCGCCGATGAACCGGCTGATCGCCGAGGCATTGCCGCCGATGCAGCGCTTCGCCGATGCCGCCGAACAGTCGTGCCACCTGTCGGTCTACGATCGCGGCAACCTGCTCGTGATCGCGCAGGTCGACGGGCCCGGCCCGTGGGGCGTGTCGGTCCGGCTCGGCTCGCGCGTCGGGCTCGCCGATACGGCGTCGGGGCGCGTGATGCTGTCGTTCCAGGGCGCCGAGCAGCGCGCGCACATGCTGGCCGAGCATCGCAAGGTCAGGGGCGAAGCGCCGCTGAACGAGCAGGAACTCGCGCATGCGTGCCAGTCCATCCGGCAGTCCGGCTATCTGCGCCAGGACAGCCGCCAGGCATACGGCGTGACCGACCTGACCGCACCGATCCTCGGGCCGTCCGGCCATGCGATCGCGGTACTGACCTGCCCGTACATGCGCCGGATCGATGTGCACACGGCACCGTCCGTCGACGTCGCCGTCGAAGGGCTGCGCGACACGGCCGCCCATCTGTCGATGGGCCGCATCGAGGCCTGCTGACGCGCGGGTTCAACGAAGCGCACCGGGTCCGGCGCAGTTGCGCCGGACCCGGTCGCGCAATACCTGTGCAGTGCCCGATCCACGGTGCCACATCGTGCGCTCACGGCGCTACGCTAGAATAGCGGCCCTCTCAAAAACTACGGCGGCCGGCTGTCGCGGCCGTCGTGTCCGATGGATGTCATGGCCAAACTTCTGAACGATCAAGAATTCCAGCGTTTCTCCGAACTTCAGCAGAAGCAGGCAAGCTTCACGATCACGCCCGAGGAGGCGGACGAGCTGCGCGATATCGTCGCGCGCGCGCAGAAGAAGCGCGACGATCGTGCCGCCGCGATGCAGGCGATCGAGAACTACATCGAGCAGTTCGACATCACGCCCGACGAGCTCTTCTCGCCCGAGCAGATCGGCGATGCGGCCCGCACCTATGGGCTTATCACGGCGACCAAGAAGGAACGCACGCTGCCGCCGTCGATCACGTTCAACGGCAAGCCGTACCAGTGGACCAAGACGCTTCCGGACGACGTGCGCGGCGCGCTGTTCGAAGCATTCACGTCCGGCGAGTCGGTCAAGCGCTTCATCGCAATGCCGAAGGACACCGCGCGTTGCGCGCTGACGATCGCCCGTCTCGAGCGCGAAACCGGCGCCGTCTATGCCGATCCGCACCTCGAGGAACTCGCGATTTCGCGCGACCAGGTGAACGACGCGGCGTCGAAACTCGCTGCCTGAATCTGATCGCGGGCACGGTTCATGCGTGCTCGCACCCACGTGTGGCGCCGGCAATGGCCGGCGCCGCGCTCGCGGGAGCCGTGCGTCCGCATGCTCCCGAAAAGTCTCACCTTGGTGCCCTGCAAGCGCTCACCAACACCTCCCGAAAAAGCTCACCCAAAGCTCCTGGAGACCCTCGCCAACGTCTCCCGAATGTCCTCACCGGCCCCTCCCGCAACCCCTCCACCAACGTGTCCCGGAAAGGCTCACCAGCGCCTCCCGCAGGTGCTCACCGGCCGTTCCCGGGAAGGCCCACCGAATGCTCCCGTATCGGCTCACCACACTTCCCCGGAAAAGCTCACTCGCGGCTCCCGAAAAGTCTCACCTTTGCGCTGATTCCGAATTGGCGAGGCCGGAACGCGGTTGCGAACGCGCGTGAACGCCTCGGGTGAAACGGCTGTGCGAAGCCGATAGTGCGGCACACAGCAAACGCCTCCGGGCGCTATGCGTGCGTCGATATCGACGTAGCGAACGAGCCCGATACGTTTAGGCGTTTCGTACAAGATGCCGGCTCGAATGTTTTGCATCTCTGAATGAAAACAGGTGCAACACGGTGAAGGATTGGCACCATCGACTGCATGCGATAGCGCCGCGCTTCACGCAGCCGACAAACGCTACGGCTGCAACTGCATCCTGAAACCCACGACGCCCGGCTCCTCCGTCGTCGACACCTCAAAACCGCACGACTTCGCGAGCGAGATCATCGCCGAGTTCTCGCGCAGCGCCTCGCCGATCATCCATGCGGTTCCGCGCGAGCGTGCGTAGTCGATGATGCGGTTCATCAGCAGCCGGCCGAGCCCCTTGCCCTTCTGATCGGGCCGTACCGCGATCGCGAACTCCGCCGTCTCGTTGTCGGGATCGGCGACCGCGCGCACGACCGCCAGCGTATGGTCGCGCCCCGACACATCGGTGTACGACACGATGAGGGCCATCTCGCGGTCGTAGTCGATCTGCGTCATGCGCGCCACTTGCGAATGATCGAAGCCGCGCACCGCGCCGAAGAAACGCATCCGCAGATCGTCCGGCGTCATCGCGCCGAGCAGTTCGTTATGCGCGGCCTCGTCTTCCGGACGGATCGGACGGATCGTCACCGTCTCGCCGCGCCACTCGAGCGTCTGCTCGAGGTGGCGCGGATACGGCATGATCGCAAGCCGGCTGCGCCCCGTGGCCAGCGTGATGCGCGGCGCGATCACCTGCGCGCGATCGGACAACACACGCAGCGTGACGGACATCGCGACGACGTCGCGCACGTCGCAGACGACCTGCGACAGCGCCGTCAACGCGTCGAGCGTCGGCTCGACGGGCGTGCGGCGCGCATACGGCGAGCGCTCCATCACCGCGCGGGCGAGCACGGTGTTCAGCGGCGGCAGGCCGTAGACGACGAATGGCGCCGACACGCCGTCCGCAGGCGGCACGGCATAGCGAAACACCGGACCGAAGTTCGAATCGTCGTACATGTCGACCATGACATCGACGACTTTCGCGCCGGCCGGCTCGCCCGCCTGTTCGCCCTGCAGCCCGAAATGGGACAGCCAGCGCAGCGCGGCTTCGCCGGCCAGTTCATGCTGGCCGGTTTCGACCATGCGGCGCGCGTCGGCCTGTGCAGACGCAACGCACTCGGCCGGCTGCAGCGGCGTGCCCTCGGGCGTCTGCATCAGCAGTTGCCGCCCGAGGTTGTAGTCGACGAGACGCGCATACGCGCGCGCGAGCCGCTGCGGTGTCGTGTGTACGGGAATGCCGTTCGCGTGCAGCGCATCGCGCGTCGCCGCGTCGACCGCACCGAAGAAACACGCGAGGATGCCGCGATGCGCATACTGCCGCGATTCGATCAGCGTGCGCGCAACCGAATCGGCCGGCGCGCTGTGGGACGTCGAATGGACGACGAACAGCGTGCCAGTTTGCGGGAACGGCGCGAGCGCCTTGATCGCCGCGGCGAAGTGCTCGGGGCGCGCGTCATCGCCCAGCGTCAGCGGATTGCCGGGCGCAGCCAGATGCGGTAGCGCGGCCGACACGGCCGAGGTTGCAGCCGGCGACCAGTCGGACAGCACGTCGCGCACCTCGGCGACCGCATCGACCGCCAGTTTCGCGACGCCCGCATCGCTCGTCACGAGCGTCGCCGCGCCGCGCGCCGTGACACGGCCGACGCCGAGCGTCTCGATCTCGTCGAGCAGATCGTCGAGCGCATCGACGCGCACCATCCCCGCGCGCTGGAACGCCGCCGTATAGAGCGCGTCGCCGGGATCGGCGCGCCCGGTGCGCAACGCGAGCACCGGCTTGTTGCGTGCGGCCGCACGTGCGGCCGACATGAACTTGCGCGCGGCACGCACGGTATCGAGTTCGAGCAGGATCGCGCGCGTGCCGGGATCGCTCGCCAGATAGTCGAGCACGTCGCCCGCATCGACGTCGGACTCGCTGCCGAGCGCGACGACATGCGAAAAGCCGAGGCCCCGCGCATCGGCCCAGCCGAGCGCCGCGTTCGTCAACGCATTCGATTGCGACACCCACGCGACGCCGCCCGAGCGCGCCGTATAGGCCGGCGCGCCGAAATGAGCATGCCGCGCGGGCGACAGCACACCGAGGCTGCCGGGCCCGACGATACGGAGCACGAACGGCTTCGCCGCCTTCAGCGTGCGATCGAGCGCGGTTCGATCGGCATCCGTGCGCGCCTCACCGACGATCACCGCGACGCGCGTGCCGAGTTCGCCGAGCTTGCGCACGATACCGGCCCAGGTCGCGGGCGGCGTGCAGATCACGGCTACCGACGGCGGCGCGGGCAGCCGGTCGACGTCGGACACGACCGTATGCCCGTTCAGCTCGCGATATTTCGGATTGACGGGCCACACGGGCCCGTCGAACGCGCCGTCGAGCACGCGCGACCACACCATCGCGCCGATACTGCCCACGCGCGACGACGCGCCGACGACCGCAACGGACTTGGGCTGGAACAACGCATCGAGATGGCGAACGGTCACATCGGCTCCCTGCGGTAACGAAAGACGACCCGAGCGGCATACGGCACGGACAGGCCGCGCGCCGCTCGACGCGAACCCCAAGCATAGGCGAAGCGCATGCGGCTGCCTATATGCCGAACGGCCGACTACCCGACGAACGTCAACGCTCGCACCATGGATCTGCAACACAAGCGCGACGCGACATCGGCCGCATGCCGCAAGCAACATGGCGCAACGCCGCCGCTTCCTCAAAGGTGAGGATTTACAGGAGCCATGGTGAGTATCTTCGGGAATTGCACGGCACGACGCGCAAACACGCGAAAGGTGATGCAAATCTGCGGCAGGCGTGCACCGCGGAAATGGCGATTGCCAATGCACATGCACTGCGCAATTGCACGGTTGTTTACCGGAATTCACCGCGATAAGCAGCCGAATCGCGGCGAATTCGCAAAACGGGATCCGTTAATCGTGCGGCATTGCACTGCAATTCGTCAGCGGGAATCGCACGGCGACGGCACAAAAACAAAACGGTGCGACGGCCGCATGGCCGTTCGCACCGTCAGTCAACGCACGAAAGGTGAGGATTTTCGGGAGTCAGTCCTTGATCAGGAAACGTGCGCGATTCTTGCCGAGCCACGCCGGCGCGCGCCCGCGGCCACTCCAGGTTTCGCCCGTCTTCGGATTCAGGTATTTCGGCGGCAATGTGCGCTTCGGCTTCGAGGTAGCGGCGGCCGTCCCTACCGGACGAAAACCAAGCTCTTCCGGCGTAATGTCGTATTCGTCGATTTTCGCGCGGATATCGGCAATCGCGTCGGCAATCGCCTTTTCGCGTTCCTTGTCGATCTTTTGCTGAAGTCGTTCGAGCTGCGCGGTCAGTTGCCTGTAGGTCGCCATATGGATGGGACTCCGTGAGTGTTATTCGTGAAAAATAGACGACTCCAAGCAGGCAGAAAAGCGCTTCGCCCGATCGCGGTCTCCTCGGCCGGTCATTTCGGGATCAGTAACCGCTTTTCTTCTTGCATGCGAAGAGAAGATTTCGCACGGCGTCATCAGTCGATTGCTGGATCACTTCGAAATCCCCGTTGCACATGGCCCGGGCATTGTCCGTGCAATTGCTCCAGCCGCTGCCGGTGCATTGCACCTGCGTGGTCGGGCGCCCGTCCGAAGTGAACAGCGGCGCGCTGCCACCGCACCCGCCGAGCCCTGCGACCAGAGCCAACAATCCGGCCACCCGAGGCCACCGACAGACCGACGCAAGCATGTGTTTCATTATTCTTCCCGTCAACCATTTTTTAAATGTCGCGAGTATGCCATGCGCTGCCCTTCCGTCGTCAGTTCGGTGCGCGGTCCGGTTGCCCGCGCGCCTTGTACGGCAAGCTCCGGCGCGGATCGTCGGTGATACGAACGAACACCTGCTCGACGTCCGGAAGCGCCTCGAGTTCGCGTTGCAGCGCCTGTCGATCGAACGCCATATCCGCGCATCCTTCGACATAGATGAAACGCCGCTGCACGGTGATCCACAGGCTCGTACCGTGCAGGCGATCGGAGCCCGCGAAGTGCGCCTTCGCGGCGTCGGCGATCGGTGCGTCATACATATACGAATTCGGTTTCGTGCAGCGGTGCGCGAGCCAGCAGGTGGTGCCACGTTCGGCGCGGTAATGCGCATCGTCCGACATCTCCGCGCGGGTCATCCACGGGCCGAGCGGCAGCGGGCATTCGGCCAGATCCTGCGACAGCGCGACGAACGGATCGTTGTACCAGTTGCGCCGCGCCTCGGGCGCGTCCGCGCCGCCGGACTGCGCGAGCGCGGAGGTCGCCAGCAACATGGTCAGCCAACCTGCGATACCGATCCGCTTCATCGTGATCTCCTGTTCGATGCTTCAACTCCGGCCGCGTCGGCGCCGCCGATCGGCCTACCGGTCGATGCCCAGCGCCGCCAGCTTCTTGTACAGCGTCGCGCGACCGATCCCGATGCGCGCGGCGGCTTCCACGACCCTGCCGTCACAGGCCGCCAGCGCGTCGATCAGGAACTGGCGCTCCCACGCCGCCAATGCATCGGCATACGACGCGGCCGGCGCACCGGATGCATCGCCCGCGCCCTGCTCGACCGATGCCGCCGCGACCCGCTGCGCCGGCGACGCGCCGTCCGTCGATATGCGTACCGGCCCGAGGAACGGCGCGAGCGCACGCGCATCGATCACCGAACGGTCCGACAGCATCAGCGCGCGTTCGAGCGTATTGCGCAACTCGCGCACGTTGCCCGGCCACGGATACGCACACAGCATCCGCAGCGCGTCGTCGGTCAGCTCGCAGTGCGCGGCGCGTCCGTGCTGCGCGGCCAGTTCCTCGAGCGTCGCGTACACGAGCGCCGCGATGTCGGACGCCCGCTCGCGCAGCGGCGGTGCGTGGATCGTCAGCACGTTGAGTCGGTAATAGAGATCCGCGCGAAAACGCCCGGCCTCCACGAGTGCCGGCAGGTCGGCCGACGTCGCGGCGATGATCCGGACGTCCGCGCGCACGATCCGGTTCGAGCCGACCGGCTCGAACTCCTTGTCCTGCAGCACGCGCAGCAGCTTGCCCTGCAGCGGCAGCGGCATGTCGCCGATTTCGTCAAGAAACAGGGTGCCGCGATCGGCCAGCTCGAACTTGCCGACACGCCCCTTGCGGTCGGCGCCCGTGTACGCACCGGGCGCCGCGCCGAAGAATTCGGTTTCGAGCAGCGTGTCGGGAATCGCAGCGACGTTGACCGTTACGAGCGGCTGGAGCGCACGCGCCGAAGCCGCATGGATCGCGTGTGCGAGCAGTTCCTTGCCGGTGCCCGTCTCGCCGAGCAGCAGCACCGGCGAATCGACCTGCGCGGCCCGCCGCGCCTGGCGCTTGGTTTCGAGGCTCGCGGCACTCGTGCCGACGAAGCTCGCGAACGTGTATTTCGCGCGACGCGCCTGTGCGAGCGAGCGCTGCGTCGCGATCAGTTGCTGCTGAAGCTGCACGTAGCGGGAAAAGATCGGCGTAAGCGTCTTCAACTGATCGAACAGCGCAAAGCCGATCGCCCCGACCGTCTCGCCGGCCTCGTTCTTCAGCGGCAGGCGCGTGACGACGAGCGGCTCGCGGCCCGTCTCCATGATGTCGAGCAGGATCGGCTGCCCGGTCGACACGACCTCGCGCATCAGGCTGTTCGGGATCACGGCCTCACAGTCGAGGCCGACGGCCTGCTGCGGATCGGCGAAACCGAAGCGCGCCGCGTAACGCTCGTTCATCCACACGACGCGCGCGTCGCGATCGACGACCACCGTGCCCGCGCTCGAATCCTCGAAGGTCCGGAACAGCGACTCGGCGGCGCGCCGCAGCACGTCGCCGTAGTTGACGGGCAGGCGGGCCCAGTCGTTCATCATCGTGTCTTCGTCTCCGTGTATTTTCGGCCGGATGTCTCCGGAACGAGACGGATTATCTCACTATGGAGACACGCCACAACGGGTTGTCCGGGAAAGCCCTGCCCGATTTCACGAGCTGGCCGGATGGCCGTAACGTCTCCGGATGGAGACGTTTTCTGTAGAATCGTCAGACATGGACCGGCGCGGCCCCGCCGGTCTCCGTCGGACCCATGTCCGGCGGCGCAATCCGGCCGATGGCACGAAACCTGCACGAACCTGAGCCGGTCCGCGGCGCATCGCGCGATCGAACAACAACCAAAGCCATTAGGAGACTCCCCTTGTCTTTCGTGATCGTCCTCGCCGCGCTGGCGTTCCTGATGTACGCCGCGTATCGCGGCTACAGCGTGATCCTGTTCGCGCCGATTGCCGCACTCGGCGCGGTGCTCCTGACCGAACCCGCCGCCGTCGCACCGGTCTTCTCCGGCATCTTCATGGAGAAGATGGTCGGCTTCGTCAAACTGTATTTCCCGGTGTTCATGCTCGGCGCGGTGTTCGGCAAGGTGATCGAACTGTCCGGGTTCTCCGAGTCGATCGTCCATGCGGCGATCCGCTACATCGGCCGCTCGCGCGCGAATGCGGTGATCGTCGCGGTGTGCGCGCTGCTCACCTATGGCGGCGTGTCGCTGTTCGTCGTGGTGTTCGCGGTCTATCCGTTCGCGGCCGAACTCTATCGCCAGAGCAACATTCCGAAGCGGTTGATGCCCGGCGCGATTGCGCTCGGCGCGTTCTCGTTCACGATGGATTCGCTGCCCGGCACGCCGCAGATCCAGAACATCATCCCGACCACGTTCTTCAAGACGACCGCGTGGGCCGCACCCGCGCTCGGCACGATCGGCTCGCTGTTCATCGTCGTCGTCGGCCTCTCTTATCTGGAATGGCGCCGCCGCTCGGCGATGGCGAAGGGCGAAGGCTACGGCACATCGCTCGTCAACGAGCCGGAGCGCGTCGAGGCGACGTCGCTGCCGCACCCGGCGCTCGCGATTCTGCCGTTGATCCTCGTCGGCGTGTCGAACTTCCTGTTCACGAAGCTGATCCCGCAATGGTACGGCGCCGCGTCGTACACGGTCGCGCCGGACGTGCTGCCGGGCGTGCACACGCCGGTGACGACGTCGATCAAGACCGTCGTCGCGATCTGGTCGGTCGAGGCGGCGCTGCTGCTCGGCATCGTGCTGGTCGTGCTGACCGCGTTCAGGCGCGTCAGCGACCGCTTCGCGGCCGGCTCGAAAGCCGCCGTCGGCGGCGCACTGCTCGCCGCGATGAACACCGCGTCGGAATACGGCTTCGGCGGCGTGATCGCCGCGCTGCCGGGCTTCCTGGTCGTCGGCGATGCGCTGAAGAGCATCCCGAACCCGCTCGTCAACGCGGCCGTGTCGGTCAGCTCGCTCGCCGGCATCACGGGCTCGGCGTCGGGCGGCATGAGCATCGCGCTCGCCGCGATGTCGGACCTGTTCATCAAGGGTGCACAGGCAGCCAACATTCCGATGGACGTGCTGCACCGGGTCGTCGCAATGGCGAGCGGCGGCATGGACACGCTGCCGCACAACGGCGCGGTCATCACGCTGCTCGCAGTCACGGGCCTCACGCACCGCGAGTCGTATCGCGACATCTTCGCGGTCACCGTCATCAAGACGCTCGCGGTGTTCTTCGTGATCGCGGTGTACTACACGACGGGGCTCGTGTAAGTGCCTGCATGAGGCGGCGTTCCGTACGCCGCCTTCCGGCCTGCCGCGTCGCCGTGCAGGCCTCTGCAAGCCCCACTGGCCTGTCACGATCGGACCGGATGCGAACCGGAATGGATTCCGGAGTTCGCATCCGGTCCGATTTCATTTCCCCGCTCGCCGGAACCGGTCGGCTCCACACCGCCGCACAGCTCGCGTGGCCTGTCGCCCGTCACTCTCGTCAAGCCGACATCCGGCATCGCCCGCCACCGCCTGCCCATTGTTACCCGCTACAAAACACTGCGTTGGGCGCGATCGCATTTTTCGCGCGCCTGCTCCGGCCTACACTGGTTTCAACGTCGCCCGTCGCTTCGACGAACGAAGCGCGGCGAATCACCGAAATCATGGAGGTCCCGCTCATGAAGCGCCTGATCCAAGCCGTTGCCATTGCCCTGGCCGTATCGGCCCCGCTCGCCGCGCAAGCGCAGTCGAACCAGCCGCTGACGCGCGCGCAGGTCCACGCCGAAGTGAAGGCGCTCAAGCAGGCCGGCTTCCAGTCGAGCGACTGGTTCTATCCGGCCAGCATCGTTTCCGCCGAAGCGAAGATCGCCCGTCAGCACGACGCCGGATACGGCAGCGATCGCGGCGCGTCGTCGGAGTCGGGCCGGTAATCTATCGTCCGGCCCGCTCGACGATGTGCGCGTGCGCCGTTACGCCTTCACCGGCTGGATCAGCTTCGCGCACGCCGCTGCCTGCGGATCGCCCGCGGGCAGTTTCCCGCATACGCCATCGAACTGCTTCACGACCGACCGGACCGACGCATCGTGCGCGCCGCCGCTGCGCCAGCGGTTCAATTGCGTGACGACCTTGGTCAACGCGCGCAGGTTCGCGCCGTAGAACGCGTCCCGGGTCTTGTCGGCCTGCGCGAGCACGCTCGCGGCAATCCCTTCGATGCGCGCCGAATCGTCCGGCGCCAGTTCGACCGCATTCGCAAAATAGGTCGCGCCCCAGCGCAGCTTCGTCGCCGGCCCGCTCGCCGAGTCGTATGCCTTGCGATACCAGTCGAGCGCCGCGGCCTTGTCGCCGCGCGCCTTCGCATTCGCGGCCAGCCCCGACATGAAGTAATACGGCGTCGACGAACGCGGCAGCTCGGCCTTCAGCAATGCATCCGACTCGTCGTACAGCCCTGCGTCGGTCAGCGTGTCCGCGCCTTCGCTGACGAGCGCCTGCCGTTCATACGCATTCGCGGCTCCCTGCACCGACGCGGCGATCTGCTTGCGCGCGGTGTCGGCCAGCGCCGGCGCAGCGAGCGCCGCGCCCTTGCGCGCGTCGCCGCGTGCGAGCAGCACGCGGCCGTGCAGTGCCATCAGCCGGTCGATCGACGACAGCGTGGTGTCGGTCGACAGGCGCGCGAGCGCCGTGTCGTACGCGCCGCGCAATTTCGCGCGCTGCGCGTCGTCGCCGCCGAGATACGCGACCACGCGCGCGGGTGCGGCGACCAGCACGTCCGAATCGGCCCGCGCCAGCGCGGGATCGCGCAGCACCGTGCGCAGCGAATCGGCCAGCGCCGCCTTGTCGAGCGCGCCGGCCTGCGCCGGATCGTCCGACGCGGCGACCACCGCCGACTTCAGTGCAAACCGCGCCGATTCGGCCTTCGCGCCGGCTGCCCGCGCGCGTTGCGCGAGCGACTGCAGCGTCTCGGCGACACGATCGGCCGACACCGGCAGCGCGCCGTCGGTGTCCCACGAATAGTCGGCCAGCAGGCGCCATTCGTCCGGCGTCAGCGACGCGCCGTTCTTCAGCGCAGTCGCGAGCGTCTGCCGCACCGGATGCGCGGCCGTCATCCCGAGCGACAGCGCCTGCATGTAGCGGTCGAGATCGGCCTCGCCCGGCAGCCGCGTCACCTCGGTGCCGTCGGGGCGGAACAGGATCATCGTCGGATAGCCGTGCACCTTGAAACGCTCGCCGAGCTTCTGCGCGCTTTCGGTATCGCCGTCGAGATACACGGGCACGAAAAACGACGAGCGGGTCTTGAATGCCTGCTGGCTGAAGATGGTCGACTTCACCTGGTTGCACGACGGGCACCACACCGCGCCCCAGTAGAGCAGCAGCGGCTTGCCGGTGCGCTTCGCCAGCGCAAAGGCGACATCGACATCACCGTGCTGCCATGCGATACCGGGCGGCAGATGCGCGCCTTCGGGCGACGCGCTCGCCACCGCGGCGCCCGAAGGCGCTGCAGCGGCAAACGCCGCACCCGCGGCGGCAAACAGGCAGGCGGCAGTCAGATTCCGGAGAGCGGTTTTCATCGAAGCAGGTTCCGTTGAAAGAGACGGTTGCGGGAAGATGTGTCGCGCGAAACGATGACCATGAAGCGATGTTCATGAAACGATGAAGCGCACCGGCGTGCGGCGAGTCGCACGCCGGAATGCAGCGGCGCATGGCGTACGCATCGACGCAAAAAAAGCGCACGCCGGCCGATGCGACCGGCAAATCGATCAACGATGCGACCGGCGCGGCCTGCGGAAAACGAACGAATTCTCGAATGAATATGACGCGCGGCACCGTGGCCGCGCGTTCCGTCACGCCCGCGCCGGCCGCCCGTTCACCGCCGGCCCTTGATCCGCGCCATGTGATACACGGACGCATGCACGCCGTCGCGCAATGCATAACCCGGCGATTCGCCTTCGATCCGGAAACCGTGCTTCTCGTAGAGCGCGATCGCCGCGCGGTTGTCGGTGAACACGGTCAACTCGAGACGCGTGATGTTCAGCCAGTTTTCCGCGAGATCGATCGCGGCCGCGAGCAGCCGGCCGCCGACGCCGCGCCGGTGACGGGCCCCGTCGACCATCATGCCGAGCCCCGCCGCATGGCGCCGGCGCGGATTCGGCTCGGGATGCAGGCCGAGATGGCCGACCACCGCACCGTCGATTTCAGCGACGAGGCTCACGCCGCGCTCGCGCGCGTTTTCGAGCCGCTGCTGCCATTTCTCGAGCGACGGAAACGGATGCTGCAACGTATTCATGTACACCGCGGGATGGGCGGCGATCTGCCGGATCGCGTCGACGTCGTGCGTCTCGCTGTGCCGGATCTTGATGTCGGTCATGGGTGGGCCGGTTCTGGAAAGTCGCGCCGGCGGCGCGGACTGCGCACACGCGCAGCGACGTTTCGAGCTTAGCCGATTTCATGCATTTGAAACATGGGCGACACGTCGTCGCGCGATGCCGTTGTATCTGCAACGACACACGATCACGCCGCAGGCCGCGGTTCGGAAAAATATGCCCGATTCCGCATGCGGCGATCGGTAATTCCTTACCCGCTTCCGTCACGCATCGCACCCGAAATGATTGTTGCGCACACAACGTCATGCGCACGACATGCGATGTCATTTCTTCATCACGTCGACGTCATGTCGGCTCCCTAGACTGGGAGCCGCCCAGCCCGGCATGCGCCGGGCCGGTGTATGCCGACGTCCTGCCCGCGCATCACGAGCGCGCGGCGCGCAGGACCGCGACGACGGCGGATGCATCCGCTCGACCCACACGTCGCGCGATGCGCGCAGATCCGCCACGCGCGGCCGACACACTCGAACGCACACGCATCGCGGATCGTCCTGGGGGGACGACGCACGAGTGCATCCAGACGAAGTCACGAACGCTCCCACCATCACAGGATCCGAACGCCATGACGTCACGCCGCAAATTCCTTCAGCAGACCGCCACTTCCGGCCTCGCCGCCGCCGCGCTGTCCGCGTTTCCGCCGAGCATCCGCCGCGCCCTCGCCATTCCCGCGTTTCACGAAACAGGGACCATCAAGGACGTCAAGCACGTCGTGCTGCTGATGATGGAGAACCGCGCGTTCGACAGCTACTTCGGCACGTTCAAGGGCGTGCGCGGCTACGGCGACCGCTTCGCGGTGCCGTCGCCGAACGGCCGCGACGTGTTCTACCAGACGTACACGAAGGCGACGCCCGCCACGACCTGCACGCCGTATCACCTCGACGCGAGCCAGGGCAACGCGCAGCGCGCGGGCGGTACGCCGCACGCGTGGGCCGATGCGCAGGCCGCATGGGATCACGGCCGGATGAACCGCTGGCCCGACGCGAAAACGCCGCTGTCGATGGGCTATTACGACGCGGCGGAAGTACCGTTCCAGCGCGCGCTCGCCGATGCGTTCACGCTGTGCGACCACTACCACTGCGGGATGCACACCGGCACGATCGCGAACCGCCTGTTCTACTGGAGCGGCACCAACGGCCCGAACGGCATCAGCCCGGCCGACGGCAGCCGCGTGAAGATCGCCGCGCTGAACAACCAGTTCAACGGCGGCAACGACATCGGCCCGTCGAGCCAGGGCTGGACCTGGACGACCTATGCCGACCGGCTGCAGCAGGCCGGCGTGAACTGGAAGGTCTACCAGAGCCTGATCGACAATTTCGGCTGCAACGAGATGATGAGCTTCCGCCACTGGCGTGCGGCGATCGAGCAGATGCCGGCCGCGCGCCGGCCCGCGTACGTCGCGTCGACGGACATCACGCAGCCCGTGACGGCGGCCGGCGCGTTCTACGATCCGGCGATCGACGATCCGTTGAGCCCGCTCGCGAAGGGCTTCGGCAACACGATGCCGTACGGCTTTCTCGAATCGTTGCGCGACGACATCCGCAACGGCAAGCTGCCGGAAGTGTCGTGGATCATCCCGCCGTCCGTGTACAGCGAACACCCGGGGCCGTCGAGCCCCGCGCAGGGCGGCTGGTACGTGCAGGCCGTGCTCGATGCGCTGACGGCGAACCCGGAGGTGTGGAGCAAGACGGTGCTGCTGGTCAACTACGACGAGAACGACGGCTTCTTCGACCACATGCCGTCGCCGGCCGTGCCGTCACGCAACGCCGACGGCACGCTCGCGGGCGGCCACACGCTGCGGGACGCCGACGTCGCCGTCGAGTATCACGACTTCACGCCGGCCACGTCGAGCCAGCCGGCGGCGGACGGCCGCCCGTACGGCCCGGGCCCGCGCGTGCCGATGTGGGTCGTGTCGCCGTGGAGCCGCGGCGGCTGGGTCAATTCGCAGGTGTTCGACCATACGTCGACGCTGCTCTTCCTCGAGAAGCGCTTCGGTGTCGCCGAACCGCAGATCAGCGCGTATCGCCGCGCCGTGTGCGGCGACCTGACGAGCGCGTTCAACTTCCGCTCGCCGAACAACGAGCCGCTGCCGACGCTCGCGGGCCATACGACGAAAAGCCAGGTCGACGCGCTGAGCGCCGCGCAGCAGGCCGCGCCGAAGATCGCGCCGCCGGCCGCGCCGGCGCTGCCCGCGCAGGCCACCGGCGTGCGCCCGTCGCGCGCGTTGCCGTACGAGCTGCATGCGAGCGCGCGCACCGATGCCGGCACCGGTACGGTCACGCTGAAGTTCGCGAACACGGGACGCGCCGCCGCCGTGTTTCACGTCTATGACAAGCTGCACCTCGACCGCCTGCCGCGGCGCTACGTCGTCGAGCCGGGCAAGACACTGCACGGCGACTGGGCCGCGCGCGCCGACAACGGCGGCAAATATGACCTGTGGGTGCTCGGCCCGAACGGCTATCACCGCCGCTTCACCGGCGACCTGAGCCGTCTGGCCGGTACCCGCGCGCCTCGTCCGGAAGTCCGCGTCGGTTATGCGGGCGCGAGCGGCAACCTCCACTTGCGGCTGCGCAACGACGGCGGCGGCACGGTGCGCTTCACGGTGAAGTCGAACCAGGTCTACGGGCCGCTGCCCGGCCGCGGCGCGAACGACGATCGCGGTCATGGCCACGGCAACGAGGACGGCAACAACCAGGGTCACTATTACGGCAATGGCAACGGCACGGGCACCACGTGGACCGTCACGGTGCACGCCGGCGACCAGTCCGAGCTGCACTGGAAGCTCGACTCGACCGGCCACTGGTACGACTTCATCGTCACCGCCGACAGCGATGCGAGCTTCTCGCGCCGGGTGGCCGGCCGCGTCGAAACGGGCCGCCACTCGGTCAGCGACCCGGCGATGGGGCTGCCCGACCGCTTCTGACGCTGCCACGGCGACGCGGCGACGCGTGTTGCACCGCGTGTCGCCGCCCGCGCCAGCGCGGCCGAGAACGCCGGTCAGGTGCCGGCCCCGGCCGCGCGCGATCCGGCTGAAACGCCCGCCTGGCGCGGCTCAAACATCAGAAGGATGTGCGGTACAACCCTCATTTCGCCTCAACGAAAATGCTCCGTATTGCGGCCCGTTCGCGTTAAACTGCGACAAGCTGTATTCAACAAACACATCTTCGCCGTTACGGCACCCACGACACGAGGATAGGTTCGATGCGCACAACCGGCTCATCCGGGGCAATGACCCTGCTCACCGAACACGACGCGGCCGATGGTCGCCAACTGCGTTCGCTTCGGCTCGAAGCAACCGGCGACGGCAAGAGCGTGCTGCTGATCGAGATCGACGAACGCAAGCCCGGCATACACCGCGAGGTCCGCTACGAGATCACGCCGGCCGAACTGATCGCGGCGATCCGCTCGCACGGTGCCGAGCTGCCCGGCGAAAACCACGGCGCTGCGTCGCTCGCCCGCACTCCCTCCTGATTTCGCACGGTGAGCCGCGCGCAACGCGCCGGCTCACCGGCATTCCCCTGCCGCCGTCAGGCGCTTTGCGTCATTCCCGCCGCTGTCTTGAAAATGGCCGATAATCGGCCCATCTGCGTTTCCTGCCCACGCATTTCCTTTTCGGCCAGCCGTCATGCTCCTTCGTGACCTCGTCGCCCAGTACGGGCCGCTTCTCGTGTTCGCCAACGTGCTCGCGGCGGCGATCGGCCTGCCGGTGCCCGCGATGCCGACGCTCGTGCTGTTCGGCGCGATGTCCGCGATGCATCCGGCGATGATCGGCTCGCAGCTCGTGACGGTGGTCGCGCTGTCGGTACTCGGCGCGCTGGTCGGCGACACCGTCTGGTACGTCGCCGGACGGCGATACGGCGGCACGACGCTGAAGACGATCTGCCGGCTGTCGCTGTCGCGCGATACCTGCGTGCGAAAGACCGAGCGCTTCTTCGGACGCTACGGCGTGCGCGTGCTCGCCGTCGCGCGCTTCATTCCCGGGCTGTCGCTCGTGTCGGTACCGATGGCCGGCGCACTCGGCACGCGCTATCGCACGTTCGCCGGCTACGACGCGCTCGGCGCCGCGCTGTGGACGATCGTCGGGCTGGTGGCCGGAATCGTGTTCTACCGGCAGATCGACTGGCTGTTCGCCGGCGCGAGCCACCTCGGCCGCGCGGTGCTGCTGGTCATCGTCGCGCTGCTGGCGATCTATGCGGCCGTGCGCTGGATGCGCCGCCGCGCGCTGATCCGCCAGCTCGCGAACGCACGGATCGGCGTCGACGAACTCGACCTGCTGCTGCGCGACGCCACCGCGCCGGTGGTGCTCGACGTGCGCTCGCCCGAGCACCGCAAGCTCGATCCGTTCACGATTCCCGGTGCGCAGTTCGCCGACGAGCGGCAGATCGGCGACATCGCCGCGCGCTATCCGCTCACGCAGAAGTTCGTCGTGTTCTGCTCGTGTCCGAACGAAGTGACGGCCGCGCTGATGGCGAAGCGCCTGCTCGACGCAGGCTTCACCGATGCGCTCGCGCTGCGCGGCGGCCTCGACGCGTGGCGCGATACGGGCCGCCAGCTCACGTCGCTCGCGGAAGAGATGCCCGCCGCGAACGATCCGGTCGCGGGGTTGCACAAGCCGGCCTGATCGCCCTGATCGCAGGCCGGCCGCGCGATGCGGGGGCCGTGCGCCCCCTTCGATCAGAACGCGTGCAGCGGCAGGTTCACGACCAGACGGTACTCGGTGTTGGTTGCATCCGAGTAGTGCGCCGAGCCGTTGTGCCACATCGCGATGAACGTGACCTTCGTGTCCTTCAGCTTGCCGCTCTGGAACGTATACGACGGGATGAAGCCGAACTCGTGGTGACGGCCCTGCACCGGCGCGCCGTTGCTCCAGTAGATGCTCGACTTGGTCGGGTCGTTCGCCGCGCCCGCACTGCCGTCCGCACCCCAGCCCGTCACGCCCCAGACCATCGCCTTGAAGCCCGGCAGGCCCGCTTCCTTGCCGTAGAACGTGTAACGCAGCTGCAGCGACTTTTCGTGCGGCGCGTTGTAGTCGACGTCCATCGAGTTGGTCAGGAAGATGCCGTTCGTTTCGTTCAGATAGTCGAAGAACTGGTCGCCGAGCACCTGCTGGAAGCCGAGCAGCAGCTCGTGCGGGCCGTGCTGCGCGGCCACCGACAGGCTGTATGCGTTGTTGTCGATCTTGCCCTGCAGCGCATCGCCCGTGTCGTGCGTCGAATAGACGTTGCCGAAGCCCGTCCACTTGATCGTCTGCGGGCTGCCGATGCTGTGCTTCACCGACGCGTAGTACTGGTGCCACACGTCGTCGGCCTGGTTCGCGTACAGCGCGACTTCGCCGTTCGGCGAGTAATCCCACGTGCCGCCGACATACGACAGGCGATTGACGCGCGTGCCGCCGTATTGCGTCGTCAGGTTGGTGAGCGTCGTATGACCGCGTGCGTCGGTCTTCGTGAAGCTGCCGGCCTCGAGCATCACGTTCTTGAATTCATTGCTGACGATCGTCGCACCGAGGAACGTCGGCGGCAGCGCACGGTTGTCGTGCTGCTCCATGAACGGGTTGTCGACGGCCTGCAGACCGTACTTGACCACCGTGTTCGAGATGCGTGCCTTGATGTCGTAGATGCCCGGGTAGGCCCACGCGAGCTGGTTGCTGCCGCCGCCGCCCTTCGCGATGTGCACCATGCTGCCGGCGCCCTGGCCGCCATCGAGCTTCAGTGCCGCATACAGCGACGCGTCGAAGCCGATACCGATCAGGCCCGTCGTATAACCCGACTCGAAGTTCGCCATCGCGCCCTGGACCCACGCGTGGCGATGCGGCCCGCCCTTGTTGTCGAGCACGTCCGCATAGTTGCGGAACAGGAAGTCGAGATGACTGTCGGCGATGAAGCCCTTCGACTTCGACTGGGCCGACGGTTCGTCGGGCGGCGTGACGGCCTGGGTTGCCTCGGCGTTGATAACGGCGTTCGGGGTCGTTGCCTGCGCAACGGCCGTGCCCGTGCCGGCGGCCGGCGCGGCCTGCGCGACCGTCAGCGGCGCGGGGGCTGCGTCGTCGGCGTGCGCGACGCCCGTCAGCGAGACGCCGGCGAGTGCCGGCAGTCCCCATGCAAGCAGCATCTTCGATGCCGTCCCGATCGTCTTCTGTTTTTTCATCGTGATTCTCGTCTTGTGTTGATATCGTCCACGCCGGTTGCGATCCGCTCCCGGCCCCCCGGCGTGCCCGGCTAAGGACGCGCCTGTACCCGCGACGCGAAGATCGTTCGCGCCGTACCTACCCCTGTTGACCTGCCTGGTTTTATTGGTTGCGTTACTTCAAATCACGCCGCGCCCGCGCGGATGCACGCGACACGCGCCGCCGACCCCTGCCGCACTTCCGGCAGCGGCACGTCCTGCGCGCACGCGTCGATCGCGACCGGGCAGCGCGTGCGGAACGCGCAGCCCGACGGCGGGTTGAGCGGCGAGGGCATCTCGCCCGCCAGCAGCATCGGACGGCGAGCACGCTCGCGCGCCGGCTCCGGCGTCGGCGCCGCATCGAGCAGCGCCTTCGTGTACGGGTGCTGCGGCACGCCGTACACGTCATGCCGCGTGCCGAACTCCATCACGCGGCCGAGATACATCACGAGCACACGCCGGCTGATCGCCTTCACCACGGCGAGATCGTGTGCAACGAACAGATAGGACAACGACAGTTCGCGCTGCAGGTCGCGCAGCAGGTTCACGATCTGTGCCTGGATCGACACGTCGAGCGCCGACACGGGTTCGTCGCAGATCACCAGCTTCGGCTCGCCGATCAGCGCGCGTGCGATGCCGACACGCTGGCACTGCCCGCCGGAGAATTCATGCGGATAACGCAGCAGGTGATGCGCGTTCAGGCCGACGCGTTCGAGCATCGTGACCACGCGGCGGCGCACCTCGGTGCGGCCGAGGCCGGCGTGGTGCGTGACGAGCGGCTCGGCGACGACCTGCTCGATCGTCATGCGCGGATCGAGCGATGCGAGCGGATCCTGGAAGATCATCTGCACTTCGCGCCGCATCGCGGTGCCGCGCAGGTGATCGGGCACGACGGCTTCGCCGCGCCATTTCACGGTGCCGGCCGTCATCGGCACGAGGCCGATCAGCGCGCGCGCGAGCGTCGACTTCCCGCAGCCCGATTCGCCGACGAGCCCGACCGTCTCGCCGCGCTTCACGTCGAACGACACGCCGTCGACCGCGCGCAGCGTGCCCTTCGGCGACCACGGATAGCCGCCGAGCGGCACGCGGAAATGCACCTTCAGATCGTCGACGGACAGCAGCGTGTCGTCCGTCGCGCCGCCATTGCGGCTTTCATTGACGCTCATCGCAGACCTCCCGCCAGATCGGCCACCGGGCGGTGGCACGCGCGCACCGCACCCACGGCGCCATAAGTTTCGAGCGCGGGGCGCGCTGCGCCGCAGCGTTCTTCCGCATACGTGCAGCGCTTCGCGAACGCGCAGCCGGCCGGCGCGGTGCCGGGCATCGGCGGATTGCCGGGAATCGCGACGAGCGGCGCATCGTCGGCATCGGTCAGGCGCGGCAGCGCGTTGAGCAGGCCGATCGTATAAGGATGCGACGGCGCCGCGAAGATCGAATCGGCCGGCGCGTATTCGACGGTGCGGCCCGCATACATGACCATCACGTCGTCCGCGAGGCCGGCGACCACGCCCATGTCGTGCGTGATCAGCACGATCGCGGTGCCGCGCTCGCGGTTCAGTTCGCGCAGCAGGTCGATGATCTGCGCCTGCACGGTCACGTCGAGCGCGGTGGTCGGCTCGTCGGCGATCAGGATTTCCGGCTCGGACAACAGCGCCATCGCGATCATCACGCGCTGGCGCATGCCGCCCGAGAACTCGTGCGGATACATGCGGATGCGCCGCGCCGCGTCGGGAATGCGCACCGATTCGAGCGCCTCGATCGCGCGCTTGGTCGCCTCCTTGCGCGACAGCTTGCGATGCAGCTGCAGCGTCTCGGTCATCTGCCGCTCGATCGTCAGGAACGGATTGAGCGACGTCATCGGATCCTGGAAGATCATCGCGATCCGGTCGCCGCGCACCGCGTTCAGCGCGCGCGTATCCATCTCGAGCAGGTTGTCGCCGCGGTAGCGCGCGGTGCCGGTCGTCGTGCCGTTGCCGGCCAGCAGGCCGAGCAGCGCCATCACGGTCTGGCTTTTGCCGGAGCCCGATTCGCCGACGATGCCGAGCGTCTTGCCGGCCTCGAGCGAAAACGACACGCCGCTCACGGCGTCGATCGGCGGCGCGTCCTTGCGCGTGAAGCGCACGCCGAGGTTATCGACTTCGAGTAATGCAACCATTTCAGCGATCCTTCGGGTCGAGCGCGTCACGCAGGCCGTCGCCAACGAAGTTCACGCAGTAGAGCGTCACGCACAGCATGACGGCCGGGGCCAGCAGCAGCCATGGCATCGATTCCAGTTTCTGCGCTCCGTCCTGGATCAGCACGCCCCAGCTCGTCATCGGTTCCTGCACGCCGAGGCCGAGGAACGACAGCACCGATTCGGTCAGCACGATGTTCGGTACCGAAACAGTTGCGTACACAACGACGACGCCAAGCAGGTTCGGCACGACGTGGCGCCGCACGATCGACGCCGGAGTCACGCCGATCGCGCGCGCCGCATCGACGAATTCGCGGTTGCGCAGCGACAGCGTCTGGCCGCGCACGACGCGCGCCATGTCGATCCACGAGAACGCGCTGATGGTCAGCACGACCAGCATGAACGAGCGGCCGAACAGGGTCATCATCAGGATCGCGATCAGCAGGTACGGGATCGCGTACATCATGTCGACGATGCGCATCATCACGGAGTCGACGCGGCCGCCCGCGAAGCCCGCGGTCGCGCCCCACGCGACGCCGAACAGGCCCGACACGAGCGTGCCGAGCAGGCCGACCTCGATCGACACGCGGCCGCCGATCAGCGTGCGCACGAGCAGGTCGCGGCCGAGCTCGTCGGTGCCGAACCAGTGCTGGTTCGCCCAGGTCGGCGGCAGGCTGATCGAGCCCCAGTCGCTCGCGGCGGGATCGGCCGCGAGCAGCCACGGGCCGACGAAGCACGCGAGCGTGACCAGCGCGAGCAGCACGAGGCTGAACACGGCCGCGCGGTTGTGAAGGAAGCGCGCCATCGCGAGCGCGAGCGGCGAGCGCGAACGCGGCGGCGAGTCGGTCTGCACGGGCAGGCCGACGACGGGAGTAGTCGGAGTCATCGCAGTGCCTCGCTCAATAACGGATGCGCGGATCGAGCCACGCGTACGCGAGGTCGACCAGCAGGTTGAACAGCACCGCGCAGACGGTCGTCAGCACGACGAGGCCCAGCACCAGCGTGTAGTCGCGGTTGATCGCACCGTTCACGACGAGCTGCCCGAGCCCCGGCAGCGCGAACACCGATTCGGTGACGACGGCCGCCGTGATCGACGTGATGCAGACCGTGCCGAACAGCGACACGACCGGCATCAGCGCGGGCTTCAGCGCGTGGCGCAGCACGATCGTCGAGCCCGGCAGGCCCTTCGCGCGCGCGGTGCGGATGAAGTTGCTCGACAGCGTCTCGATCATCGAGCCGCGCATCACGCGCGCGAGCAGCGACACGTTGATGAAGGTCAGCAGCACGATCGGCAGCAGCCGGTACTGCCAGCCGCCGTCGCCCCAGCCGCCCGCCGGCAGCCAGCCGTTGCCGGCCGACGTCTTCAGCAGGATCGCGAAGATCCACACGAGCACGGGGCCGAGCACGAACGGCGGCACGACGTTGCCGAAGTTGCCGATCAGCATCACGAAGCGGTCGATGAAGCTGTCGCGGCGCACGGCCGCGACGGTGCCGAGCAGCACGCCGAACACGATCGAGAGCGGGATCGACACGCCGCCCACGCCGAGGCTCACGGGCAGCGCCTTCTTCACGAGATCGTTCACCGACCAGTCGACGTAGCGGAACGACGGGCCGAGATCGCCGTGCAGCAGCGAGCCGAGATACAGCAGGTACTGCTTCCACAGCGGCTCGTCGAGGTGGTACTTCGCGTTCAGGTTCGCGAGCGTCGCGGCGGACAGCTGCTTCTCCGTATCGAACGGGCCGCCGGGCGTGAAATGCAGCAGCAGGTAGCAGACGGTGATGACCGCAAGGATCGTCGGCACCGCCCACAACGTGCGCCTCAAAGCGTAGGCCAGCATGATCGCTCCGCTCAGTGCTTGATCAGGTACATGTCCTGCGAAGCACGCATGTCGATCACGTTCTTCAGCGAATAGCCGCCTACGTACGGCTTGACGAGCCGGTCGGCCGAGTACTGGAACAGCGGCACCATCGGCGTGTCGTTCATTGCCGCATCGTGTGCCTGCGTGAGCAGCGCGGCGCGCGCCTTGTCGTCGAGCTTCTGGTTGCCTTCGTCGACAAGCGTGTCGGCCTGCTTGTTGCAGTAGCCGACGGTGTTCTGCGAGCTGCCACAGCGGATCAGGTCGAAGAAGGTCATCGCGTCGTTGTAGTCGGCGAACCAGCCGTCGCGCGCGATCTGCACCTTGCCGTCATGCCGCTCCTTCATCAGCACCTTGAACTCGACGTTCTCGAGCTTCGTGTTGACGCCGAGCTTCGTGCGCCATTCCGACGCGGTGAACAGCGCGACCTTCTTGTGCAGGTCGTTGGTGTTGTACGTCAGCGTGAACGACAGCGGCTTCGCGTCCGAGTAGCCGGCCTGCTTCAGCAGGTTCTTCGCGGTCTCGACGCGCTTGGCCATCGGCCACGACGCCCATTCCGGCGTGAACGGCTGCACGCCCTTCGTGCCGTTCGGCATCAGCCCGTACATCGGCTTCTCGCCGGCCTGCGTGAGCTTCGACGTAAGCACGTCGCGATCGATCACCATCGACAGCGCCTGGCGCACGCGCTTGTCCTTCAGCGCGGCATCGCTGTTGTTCAGGTAGTAGTAGTACGTTGCGAGCTGCAGGCCCGGGCGCAGTTCGCCGCCGAACTGCTTGCTGACCTGCTGGAAGATGCCCGACGGGATCGAGTAGCTGTAGTCGATCTGGCCGGCCTGATACATGCGCATCGCGGTCTCGTCGCTTTCGATCGGCAGGTACGTGACCTTGTTGATCACGACCTTCGGCGCGTTCCAGTATTTCGCGTCCTTCGTGATCACGATGCGGTTGTTCGGCTGCCAGTCGACCAGCTGGAACGGGCCGTTGCTGACGATGTTGCCCGGGCGCGTCCACGCGTCGCCGAGCTTCGTCACCGTGTCCTTGTTCACCGGCGCGAGCGGCACCATCGCGGTCAGCTCCGGGAAGAACGCGACGGGCACGTCGGTCGTCACCTCGAGCGTGTACGGGTCGACGGCGCGCACGCCGAGCGTCGACGGCGCGGCCTTGCCGGCGATGATGTCCTTCGAGTTCTTCACGAACTCGACGAGGATCGTGTATTTCGAGCCCGTCTTCGGATCGACGAGGCGCTGCCACGCATAGACGAAATCGGCGGCCGTCACCGGCTGGCCGTTGCTCCACTTCGCGTCGTGGCGAAGCTTGAAGATCCACGTCTGCGGCGTCTTGCGCTCCCACGACAGCGCGACGCCCGGCACGACCTGGCCGGCCGCATCGATGCGGGCGAGCCCTTCGAACAGGTCGAGGCCGATCGTGTTGCCGGTCCACGATTCGATGTGCGCGGGGTCGAGCGACTCGACTTCGGCGGGCACCTGTCGCGTCAGGTCCTGCTGAGGAGCGAGCGCGACGTTCGACGGAACGGTAACGGCGTGGGCGACGGGCGTCGTCAGGGCGAGCGCGGCCAGCACGGCCGACATGGCATGCAAGGATTTCATCGTGGCAGTCTTGAGAAAGTAGGTTCGGTGAGCGTCGCGCGGCGAATGCCGCGGATTACGCGTGAGACGCTGACGGGTGCAGCGATCGAGGAGGCCCGTGATTCCCGTATTTCATCTTAGTATTCCTTACGTTTCTTTCGACAGGCATTCCGTCTTGGAAACGAAGGAATACCTGTGCGTTAGAACAGCCTCGGCGTACCGACCCAGACCACCACCGACTCGATCTTCGCGGTGTTGACCCAGCTGTGCGGGACCGTCGACTGGTAGTGCGAACTGTCGCCGGCCTGCAGGACGAACGTCTTGCCTTCCAGCGTCAGAGACACTTCCCCTTCAATCACATACAGGAACTCTTCTCCTGCGTGCGTCGTCACCTCAGACCGCTTCTGCCCCGGCGGCAACCTGACGAGGATCGCCTCGAGCTGTCGCCCTTCGGATACGTTCGTCAGCCGCGCGAACAGGTTCGCCGAATCGGCAAACCCGAAGAAGCGCAACTGCTCGCCTCGGCAGACCGAGCGTTCCTCGCTCGGCGTATCCACGAAGTACTGCACCGTCACACCGAGCGCGTGCGCGATACCGGCCAGCGACGTCAGTGACGGCGACGCGAGCCCGCGCTCGACTTGAGACAGAAACGGCTTCGAAATCCCCGCGGCGGTAGCGGTGTCGTCGAGCGTGCGCTTGAGTCGTTGGCGCAACGCGCGAATCTTGCTGCCCAGTACGGCGGCAGCGTCTGCTGACCGCGAGTTTTCAGTGGGGGGAACCATAGCAGGCCGAAAAGTGATCGTCAAAAAATGTTTGATGGAAAATAACTAAGTTAGATCGATATAGCTTAGTCTTCAGGTTCGCGCACGACTTCGGTGTTGAGCCCGGTGCACTAAACAGGGCACGAAGCGTGCGAAACGACGCGCTATCTTGCCAGACTCGCCGGCTTCACAGGCAAGCTGCAAGCGGCTCTCCGGGAATCTTCGGAGGGCCGGCCGAGAAGTTTACAAATAGATGATGAGACGAATCTTCCTGAAAGTTGCTGCCATATCGGGAGTTTCCCTAAGTGGCGCATACCGGACGCACCGGACCGGCGAACGTTACCACTCGCGCGCCGGTCGGGGTCGTTCCCCGCCTCATCGGGCGGTGTTCGCCCCCGGCCCGGGCTAACCGCCCGACTGTTCCATCGCCGATGCCAGGCCTACCCGGCCCATTGTGCACTGGCGCCAGTTAGACCCAAGACGACGCGTGATCCGTGCCGTCCGTTTCAACCGAGATTGATGATGCATTCACCTGTTTCACAAACCCGATCGTTTACGACGGTCTTCCTCATCGAAATGTGGGAGCGCTTCGGCTACTACGGCATGGCCGCGCTCCTGGTCCTCTTCATGGTCGACCGGCTCGGTTTCACCGACAGCCATGCGAACCTGACCTGGGGTGCGTTCACCGCGCTCGTCTATGCGGCACCGTCGATCGGCGGCTGGATCGGCGACAAGGTGCTCGGCGCCCGCCGCACGATGATCATCGGCGCGGCCGTGCTGTGCGCCGGCTACCTGATGCTCGCGGTACCGAACGACCACCTGACGTACATGTACGCGTCGCTCGGCGTGATCGTCGTCGGCAACGGCCTGTTCAAGGCCAACGCGGCGAACCTCGTGCGCCGCGTCTATGAAGGCGACGATGCGCGCATCGACAGCGCGTTCACGATCTACTACATGGCGGTCAATATCGGCTCGACGGTGTCGATGCTCGCGACGCCGTGGATCAAGGATCACTGGGGCTGGCACGCCGCGTTCGCGGTCTGCTGCGGCGGCATGCTGCTCGCGATCCTCAACTTCATGCTGATGCACCGCACGCTCGCGCATGTCGGCTCGCAGCCGGACGAACAGCCGATCCGCTGGAAGCGCCTCGGCGCGGTCGCGGCAGGCGGCGTCGCGCTCGCGCTGGTCACGCTGTACGTGCTGCAGCACAAGCAGCTCGCGGTCGCCAGCGTGTGGACGGCAGCGTTCGCGATCCTGGCGATCTTCGCGTACATGATCGCGAAGTCGGAGCGCTCGGAGCGCGCGGGCCTGATCGCGGCGCTCGTGCTGATCGGCCAGGTGATCCTGTTCTTCATCTTCTACGTGCAGATGTCGACGTCGCTGACGCTGTTCGCGCTGCGCAACGTCGATCCGCGCTTCATCCTGTTCGGCACGACGCTGTTCACGTGGAGCGCCGCGCAGTTCCAGGCGCTGAACCCGATCTGGATCATGCTGCTGAGCCCGGTGCTCGTGTGGGTCTACAACGCCGTCGCGAAGGGCGGCCGCGACCTGCCGGTCGCCGCGAAGTACGCGCTCGGCTTCGGCGCGGTCGCCGCGGGCTACCTGGTGTTCACGATCAGCGGCCGCTACGCGGTCGACGGCCGCGTATCGTCGTGGTTCATGGTGTGGGGCTACGGCCTCTACTCGCTCGGCGAACTGCTGGTGAGCGGCCTCGGCCTCGCGATGATCGCCCGCTACGTGCCGGCGCGCATGAGCGGCTTCATGATGGGCGCGTATTTCGTCGCGACGGGCGTGTCGCAGTATCTCGGCAGCGTCGTCGCGAACTTCGCGCAGATGCCGTCGCACGAGCTGCCGGCCACCGAATCGCTGCCGCTCTACCTGTCGCTGTTCGAGAAGCTCGGCTGGCTCGCCGCGATCGGCATGCTGCTCGCGCTGCTGCTGCTGCCGCCGATGAACCGCCTGTCGCGCCAGCATCAGCGCTGCGCGGAAGAGCGTCGCGAGGAAGCGCTGCAGGCGCCGGCCGTCACCGCGGCCCAGTAAGTACTATCCCTTGGCGTGCGGCATGCACGCCACATTCCCCTGCCGGTTGCGCGATCGCGTCCTACACTGGTGGAAACGCATCCGATCCGTCGCGATGCGCACTGGCGGGAGAAGATCATGAAAAGCAAGACCACGCGGCTGCTGAGGATACTGTCGGACATCCGGCACGCTCAGCGCTGCACCGCGATTCGCGCCGCCCGCGCCGCGGCCGAAGCCGACGCGGTACTCGCGGAGCACGACGACCCGGCGCCGGACGATCGCGACGACGCCGAATCCGACGACGCAACCGCCGTTCCCCGCTCCCGTATCGGCTCACCTCACTGACGCCGCGCGGCACGCTGCGTGCCGCACGCACGCCTTCCCGCGCCGCTCACGCGGCCGCACTGCGCCACCGCGCGATCCACGTTCCCGAACCGGCCACGGCCATCATCAGCCCGAGCGCGCATGCGTCGGCCACGAGGCCCACGCCGACGTGCCGCAGATCGGCGCCGTGCGCGACCGGGTGCAGCAGCGAATCGATGACGAGCGAAATCGCCGCGCCCGCGACGAAGCAGATCAGCCCGCGCTGGCCGATCGCGACGACGGGCCGCACGCCCTGCGCGATCCGCGCGATCCAGCCGTAGCGCACGCAATCGGCCATCAGCCACGCGACGGCCGCGAAGCTCACGACGCGCGGCAGCGCGAGATCGCGCTTGAGCACGCCTTCGGGCAGCGGCAGCCCGGAGAACAGCTTGTAGCTCGCGCAGCCGAGCACGACCGCGCACGCGACGCCGGTCGCCGCGGCGCCCCACCGCCCGAGCGCGATGCGCCGGTAGAACGGCTGGCAGCGCGCGAGCACGCCGGCGACGAACATCAGTTGCCATGCGAACGGGTTGAAGCTCCAGCGGAAGCCGTCGGTATCCAGCAGCTCGGGGCCGAGCCAGCCCGCCGCCAGCCACGACGCGACGCCGAGCACGACCAGCAGCCACGGACGGCGGCGTGCGAACGGCACGAGCACCGGCGACGCGAGCGCGAACAGCACGTACATCGGCAGCACCGACGCGAGATACGGCTGGCGCTGGAACGTCAGCAATTCGGCGAGGCCCGTGAGCGGCGAAGCGAGCATCACGCTGACGTCGTCGAGCGCGAGGTTCGGCGCATCGATCCCGTAGTGATCGAGCACGGCCGACACGACGAGCATCAGCGTCGACGTCGCGAGAAACGCGCGGTAGATCTGCATCGCGCGGCGCACGAACCGGCGCTGCGCGGCGCGCGCGCCCTGCCGTTCGGCGATCGCGCCGTACGCGCTCGCGGTCGCGAAGCCGCCGAGAAAGACGAACACCTCGGCCGCGTCGCACAGCGCGAACGCGTGCAGCGTCACGCGCGACAGCACGCTTGCACCGATGTGATCGACGACGATCATCAACAGCACGAGCCCGCGGAAGAAATCGACTTCGATCAGGCGGCCACCGCGCGACGGCTGGACCGCGGCGGAAGGCGGCATGCTCAACGACATGAGCGCACCTGCGCAACGGCTGCGCGACAGGCGCCGGGGAATGGATCGGGAAGGAGAAGGCGAGCGCGATCAGCGGCGATGCGCGTATGCTCGCATCGCGCCAACCCGGCCGGCCAGGCACGGACATGACCGTTCATTGGAAAGCTGCATACGAAGGGAAGTCGGTCAGACCAGTCTATGGCCGATCGGGGGAGACCCTAAGTAACAAAGTGCAACCGAATCTTCTGTTCGATTACAGGCGCGAGGCTGGCGAAATGAAGCAGGCGGCGCTGCCAGATTCACGCCAGCACGGCGCCAGTTTGCAGTCAGCATCGATGTGTTCGATCACGGTTCGACCGCTGTTCGATCGTCGAGCGATACGCGACGCGCGGCACGTTCCATACGGCCGCCGCACCACGATCAAGATCGAAACTTATCCGCGCGCGGGCAATCGCCGCATCAGCATTGCGCTGTGCCACGCGGTCAGCGCGACGGCGACCCAGATCGGCCCGTACGTCGCGAGCTTCGCGACGCTCAGCGTCTCGCCGAGCAGCAGCAGCGACACCGCGACGAGCAGCACGGGCTCGACGTAACCGAGAATCCCGAACAGCGCCATCGGCAGCATCCGGCTCGCCTTCAGGTAGCTTGCGAGCGCGAGCGTGCTGAGCACGCCGAGCCCCGGCAGCAGCGCGGCCCACAGCACCGGATTGCTCGCGACGCGCGTCGTGCTCGCCGCGACCATCGCGAACGCGACCGGGCACAGCAGCGCGATCTCGATCGCGAACGCGGCCAGCGAATCCGCGTTGATCCGGCGGCGCAGCACGAAATACGGCGGATAGCCGAGCGCGACGACGAGCGTCGGCCACGCGAACGCGCGGGTCGCCCACACTTCGTGCACGACGCCGAGCGCGGCGCACGCGACCGCCGCCCACTGCAGCGGGTCGAGGCGTTCGTGATAGTAGAAGCGGCCGACGAGCACCATCGTCAGCGGCAGCAGGAAATAGCCGAGCGACACTTCGAGCATGCGGCCGTGCAGCGGTGCCCACAGGAACAGCCACAACTGCAGGCCGAGCAGCGCCGCGCTCGCGGGCAGCGCGATCAGCAGGCGCCAGTCGCGCACGCCGCGCCACGCGAGGTCGACGAGCACGGGCCAGCGGCCGCGCAGCGCGATCAGCGCGAGCGCGCCCGGCGCGGTCCACAGTACGCGCCACGCGAAGATGTCGAGCCCGGTGAGCGGCGCGAGCAGTTTCGCGTAAGCCGACATCAGCGCGAACAGCGTCGATGCCGTCACCGACAGCAAGAGGCCGCGCCCGGCTTCCGGATACCCCGTCATGGTTGTTGTGCGCCTGTTACTGCTGCTGGAAACGCTCGAAGCGCCTTTCGGTCCGGCGTTCCTCGAACGTCACCTCGGTCACGCGCGCGGCCGGCGGCCCGTGGCGCAGCCACGCGAGCATCCGGTCGATCTGCGCGCCGGGGCCCTGGATCATCGCCTCGACGCTGCCGTCCTCGAGATTCGCGACCCAGCCGCGCAGCTTCAGCGCATGCGCCTCGCGCACCGTCGCATGACGGAAGCCGACGCCCTGCACGACGCCGCGCACCCGCACGTAGTAGGTCTCGATCCGTTCGTCCAGTTCATTGCGGCTCATCGCGTCGCCCTCCCGTTGCATTCAAGCCCGGCATTGTAGTCGCGTCGGCCGCTTCGCACACGCGTGCGGCGGGCCGGCCGCGCGCCGCCACGGAAGCACGGCCAGCCGGGATGCCGGCGTTGCGTCGCCGCGCGCGCCGACCACGTACAATCTCGCCGACGCTCAACCGCCGCGCCGCTCGCGCGCGGCCCTGCAGGAAACGCTTGACTGCCACTCTACCTAAAGGTAGGGGCTTCCCACTTCGCCGAATGCAACCCGACATCGCCTCAAAGAGACATGGGACTTATGCTTTCTCCATGGGCTGACACCGCCAGTCCGGCGGCCAAAACATTACGCGCAGCGTTGGTGTCGCGATCGTGGTTCGCCCCGCATGCAGGCCAGGCCCAAGCGCGCACCTTCAATGGCATGCTGGCTACGGTATGGCCGCAATCGGAGCAACGTTTGCTGGACGGGTACCAGCGATCGATGGCGATCAGCGTGCGACCCTATCACGCTGCCTTGTACGTCAACTGCCGCACGAATTCCGACCAGCCTGCGTCGCTGATCGATTTCGCGAGCCGTCGGTTCTGCTGCATGCGGCTAATGCCAAGGCTTTCGATGGCGATCACTTGGTTTTCGTCGATCTGCCGGGTCGAAAGCTTGTGCAAGAAATCCCTGCGGAAATCTGCCACCTTGGCGTGCATGCGTGCGACTTTGAGTTTCGCCCTCCGGCGGTTGGCGGAACCCTTCTGCTTCTTTTCCAGTCGCCGTTGCAACTTGGCAAGCTTGGCTTCGTTCTTGCGAAACGCATTCGGCGCAGGAACCTTCTCGCCCGTCGAAAGAACGACAAAACCTGTCAACCCGAAGTCAATGCAGACCGCGCCGATTGCTTCCGCTTTTGCGGAAATCACGTCGTCGCAAAGCATCGAGACGTGGTATCGACCGGCAGTGTCCTTCGATACCGTGACTGTAGTTACCTTCACGCCTTTCGGAATTGTTCGTGACCAGCGGATCGCGAGCGGCGCGTCCATCTTCGCCAGCTTCAGCGAAGTACCGTCCCACTTGAAGGCGCTTGCCGTGTACTCGGCCGGTTGTATGCCATCCTTGCACCGGAACTTCGGGTACTTCGCGCGCTTGGCGAAGAAGTTCGCAAACGCAGTCTGCAAGTGGCGCAACGCCTGCTGGAGCGGAACCGAACTGACTTCGTTCAGCCAGGCATGTTCGGGCGTTTTCTTCAGCGCGGTGAGCGCGGCGGAGATTTCGTGATAGCCGACACGCGCCTGACGCTGCAGCCACGCATCGGTGCGCATTCGCAGCATGTGGTTGTACGCGAAGCGCGCACACCCAAACGTTCGCGCAAGAATCTCCGCTTGCTTTGGCGTAGGGTAGAACCGAAATCGATAGGCGCGCTAGATATCCATGCCTCAAACCATGTCACAGGCTTGCGTGTACCTCAAGCTCTGGAGAAGCGGCCATTCCGCAACCACTCTTTTCATCCCCAGCGTGAAGGGCTGGGTTTCCTGGAACCAATCTGATGACTGATACCTCCCGCGATCTCGTTCTCGTCACCGGCGCGTCCGGTTTCGTCGGCTCGGCCGTCGCGCGCATCGCGCAGCAGAAAGGCTATGCGGTGCGCGTGCTCGTACGCCCGACCAGCCCGCGCACGAACGTCGCGGATCTCGATGCCGAGATCGTCACCGGCGACATGCGCGACGAGGCGTCGATGCGCGCCGCGCTGCGCGGCGTGCGCTACCTGCTGCACGTGGCGGCCGACTACCGGCTGTGGGCGCCCGATCCCGACGAGATCGAGCGCGCGAACCTCGAAGGCGCGGTCGCGACGATGCGTGCGGCACGCGCCGAAGGCGTCGAGCGGATCGTCTACACGAGCAGCGTCGCGACGCTCAAGGTCACGAGCGCGGGCGACCCGTCCGACGAAAACCGGCCGCTCACGCCCGAGCAGGCGATCGGCGTCTACAAGCGCAGCAAGGTGCTCGCGGAACGCGCGGTCGAGCGGATGATCGCCGACGAAGGGCTGCCGGCCGTGATCGTCAACCCGTCGACGCCGATCGGCCCGCGCGACGTGAAGCCGACGCCGACCGGCCGCATCATCGTCGAGGCCGCGCTCGGCAAGATTCCCGCGTTCGTCGACACGGGGCTGAACCTCGTGCACGTCGACGACGTCGCGCACGGCCACTTCCTCGCGCTCGAACGCGGCCGGATCGGCGAGCGCTACATCCTCGGCGGCGAGAACCTGCCGCTGCAGCAGATGCTGGCCGACATCGCGCAGATGACGGGCCGCAAGGCGCCGACGATCGCGCTGCCGCGCTGGCCGCTGTACCCGCTCGCGGTCGGCGCCGAAGCGGTCGCGAAGTTCACGAAGAAGGAGCCGTTCGTCACCGTGGACGGGCTGCGGATGTCGAAGAACAAGATGTATTTCACGTCCGCGAAGGCAGAGCGCGAGCTCGGCTACCGCGCCCGCCCGTACCGCGAAGGGCTGCGCGATGCGCTCGACTGGTTCGGCTCGGCGGGGTACCTGAAATAACACAAAGCGGCGCGCGACGCGCCGCCTTGCGCACTTTGTTACACGTCGCGCGCGGACCGGCACCGGCGCAGCGGGTAAAATCGCGGGTCTTACGCAGAGAAGACACGCATGAACCTGAACGATCAGATCGATTCGCTCAACGCGGGCGTCGATCAGCTCCTCCACGATCACCACGCCGCGCAGCAGGCGGCCCGCAGCGCGGAAGCCTTCGCGCGCGCCGCAGCAGCGGAAGCCCAGGCCGCCGCGCAACGTCACGCTGCCGCGGAAGCCGAAGCGCAGGCCGCCGCGCAGCGCCACACGGCGGCAGCCGCCGACGCCGAAGCCGCGCAGCAGCGCCACGCGGAAGCCGCCGCCGCCGCCGAAGCCGCCGCTCACCGTCATACGGATGCCGCCGCGCAAGCCGAAGCCGCCGTGCAGCGCCATACGGAAGCCACCGCACGGACCGAAGCACTCGCGCAACGTCACGCGGATGCCGAAGCCGCATCGCAACGTCACGCAGCGGCGATCGCCGAAGCGGAGGCCGCCGCGCAACGTCATGACGCCGCCGCGACCGAAGCCGATGCGGCCGCGCAGCGCCATGCGGCAGCGACCGCCGAAGCCGAGGCCGCCGCGAAGCGTCACGCGCAAGCGACCGCCGAAGCCGAAGCGGCCACGCAGCGCCACACGGCCGCGATCGCCGAGGCCGAAGCGCTCGCGCAGCGTCACGCGGAAGCGATCGCAGAAACGCAGGCCGCCGCGCAGCGTCATGCCGACGCGACCGCCGAGGCCGAAGCCGTCACGCAACGCCACGCCGAAGCGATCGCTCAGGCCGAAGCCGCCGCGCAACGCCACGCCGACGCCACCGCGCAGGCCGAAGCCCTCACACAGCGCCATGCCGAAGCGATCGCGCAGGCCGAAGCCGCCGCGCAACACCACGCGAAGGCCGTCGCCGACGCCGAAGCGCTGGTCGAGGCCGTCGTCAAGGAAGCCGCGACGAACGCGGTTGCCGCCCCGGCCGTTGCCGCCGAAACCGCCGAAACCTTCGAACCGGCACCGGCGCACACGCCGGCGGCCGAACCGGCTGTGAACGCCCCCGCGCCGGCTGCGGCCGATGCGACGGCCGACACCGGAACCGCTGTCGTCGCGCCGGCGCAAGCCGAAGCCGCGACCGAAACCGAAGCCGCCCCCGCTCCGGCCGACAAAGCGACGCTGCACGTGGCGCGGCCGTCGCAGAACGAGATCGCGCTAACCATCAACGGCGAATCGATCACGCTGAACCCGGACCAGCTCGGCCAGTTGATCGAGGAACTGGCGCATGCGCGCGCGTCGATGCAGCCGGAACCGCCGCAGGGCATCCCGCCCGGCTGGCGTTTCGTGTCGACGAAGAACCCGATGATGGCCGTGCAGAAGCAGTCGAACGGCGACCGCCTGCTGGTCGCCCGCCACACCGGCTTCGGCTGGGTGCCGTTCACGTTCTCGCCCGACGTGGTGATCCAGATGTACATGATGCTGACCCAGCGGTAAGCACCGGCAGGCGGCACCGCCGAAAACGACACAGCCCGACCGGTTTCCACCGGGCTGTTTGCTTTCCGGCTGCCGGAACGGCAGCGTCCCGGGACGCGCGCCAACGGCGCGCGAAACGCTCAGCGATCCACCGGCGCCTGCACACGCGCCTTCCACTGGCCGCCCTTGCCGCGCCAGTAGCGCCACGCGGACGCGAACGTCGCGCCGACGTAGAACAGCGCAACGAGCGGCAGCGCGGGCGCCCACAGCGGCGAGCGCCGGTAGTAGCGCAGCATCGGCGCATACGCGGCGCACATCGACGCCCACGCGAGCCACGCCGGCCACGCGCGCGCACCGTACGCGAGCGCCGCGACGGGCGGCACGAGGTAGATGATCACCATCCCGAGCAGCGTGCCGGCCAGCAGCAGCGGCGAATAGTGCAGCTGCGTGAACGCGGTGCGCGCGATCATGTTCCAGATGTCGCGCCAGCTGTCGTACGGACGCAGCGACACGCTGCGGTCGGCCAGGTCGAGCCGGATCGGATGGCGGCCGCTGCCGCGATGCTTGATCTGCGCGGCGAGGCTGCAGTCGTCGATCAGCGCACCGCGGATCGACTCGATGCCGCCCGCTTCCTCGAGCGCCGTGCGCTTCACGAGCATGCAGCCGCCCGCGGCGCCGGCCGTCCGGTTGCGCGGGTTGTTGATCCACGAGAACGGGTAGAGCTTCGCGAAGAAGAACACGAACGCCGGGATCAGCGCCTTTTCCCAGAACGAATCGCAGCGCAGCCGCACCATCAGCGACACGAGATCGCGCTGCTCGGCCTGCGCGCGCGTGACGAGCTGCGCGACGGCGTCGGGCGGGTGGCCGATATCGGCATCCGTCAGCAGCAGGTAGTCGGCCGGCAGGCCGAGCGTCTGCACTGCGGCGATCCCCTGCGACTGCGCCCACACCTTGCCCGACCAGCCGGCCGGCAGCGGCTTCGCGGCCAGCACCGTCAGCCGGTCGGCGCGGTTGATCGCGAGCGCCGCCGCGCGGGCCGCGTCCGCGGTGCCGTCGTCGCTGTGGTCGTCGACGATGATCAGATGAAAGTCGCCCCGATAATCCTGCTCGAGCAGCGAAGTCGCCGCGCGAGCGATCACGTCGGCCTCGTTGCGCGCCGGCACGACCGCGACGACGGCCGGCCAGCCGGCGTCAGCTGCGGCGCCGCGCGCGTCGGGCGGCAGCGGCCGCGCCGGCACCGCGCGCCAGAAGCCGCCGCGCGCGACGAGCAGCACGATCCAGATCATCAGCGACAGGCCGGACACCAGGAAAGCGATCGCCAGCATCATCGGCGCGCCTCCGGCCGGATACCGGCATGCTTAATGGGGGTCAGGAACAAAACGCCCGAAACCGCACGGGCGGCCGGGCAATACGCGTAAGAATCGACGGTCATCGAATGGCCTTGAAATGAGCGCGACGCCGGGCGGCCGGAGCGGCTGCCCGCGAAACCGCGTAGTTTACTGGGTTCCGCGCGCGCCAGCGCCGACGCGGCTCTCCCGCAATTGCAACACGGATGACACGGCACCAGAGCACGGACTTCCCGATAGGGTTAAAATGCGCGATTAATTCGGGGTTCCGGGGCCTGGTCTGGCCGGTTCGTTCCTGCCTTCATAACTTCAAGCCGGGGCGATCGAGTTGGTGCCAGCTCTTCGAACCCCGGCGTCTGTCGTCGGAGTTCGCTCACTTATGCGAGTCATCCTTGCCCAGCCCCGCGGCTTTTGTGCGGGGGTTGTCCGTGCAATCGAGATCGTCGATCGCGCGCTGCAACAGCACGGTGCGCCGGTCTATGTGCGTCATGAGATCGTCCATAACCGGCATGTCGTCGAAAACCTGCGTAATAAAGGGGCACGATTCGTTGAGGAACTCGACGAGGTGCCGCACGGCGCTGTCGCGATCTTCAGCGCGCACGGTGTCGCCCAGACGGTCGAGCGCGATGCGCAAACGCGCGGGCTCGACGTGCTCGACGCGACCTGCCCGCTCGTCACGAAGGTGCACGTGCAGGGCCGCCAGTATGTGGCGGCGGGCCGCCGGCTGATCCTGATCGGCCACGCGGGCCACCCGGAAGTCGAGGGTACGATCGGCCAGATTCCGGCCGAAGTGATCCTCGTGCAGAGCGAAGCCGAAGTCGATACGCTGACGCTGCCCGTCGATACGCCGGTCGCGTACATCACGCAGACCACGCTGTCGGTCGACGACACGCGCGGCATCATCGAAGCGCTGCAGCGCCGGTTCACCGACCTGGTCGGCCCGGACACGCGCGACATCTGCTATGCCACACAGAATCGCCAGGCCGCCGTGCGCGAGCTGAGCGAACAGGTTGACGTGCTGCTCGTCGTCGGCGCGACGAACAGCTCGAACTCGAACCGCCTGCGCGAGATCGGCACCGAAAGCGGTGTGCCGAGCTATCTCGTCGCCGACGGCTCGGAAGTGAAAGCCGAATGGTTTGCGGGCGTGCAGACGGTCGGCCTGACCGCCGGCGCGTCGGCGCCC
Organism: Burkholderia sp. JP2-270; assembly: GCF_003233675.1. Lineage (NCBI taxonomy): Bacteria > Pseudomonadati > Pseudomonadota > Betaproteobacteria > Burkholderiales > Burkholderiaceae > Burkholderia > Burkholderia sp. JP2-270. Next base: position 1,654,938 of record NZ_CP029825.1, read on the forward strand.
GAAGAGATGGTCGAGGATGTAATCGGCGCGCTGCGCGCGCTGGGGCCCGTCGATGTCGCGACGATGGCGGGCCGTGAAGAAAAAGTCGAATTCAAGCTGCCGGCGAAGCTCACGCAAGCTGTCGCCCGCGAAGTTTAAGGAGGACATCCCTTGTCTATTCCGCTGCTCCAGCAAGTCCGTGTAGGCGCATACATCGTGCGCCAGCACCTGTCCGGCAACAAACGCTATCCGCTCGCGCTGATGCTCGAGCCGCTGTTCCGCTGCAACCTCGCGTGCAACGGCTGCGGCAAGATCGATTATCCGGATCCGATCCTGAACCAGCGCCTGTCCGTCGAGGAATGCCTGCAGGCCGTCGACGAGTGCGGCGCGCCCGTCGTGTCGATCGCCGGCGGCGAACCGCTGCTCCACAAGGAGATGCCGGAAATCGTCAAGGGCATCATGAAGCGCAAGAAATTCGTGTACCTGTGCACGAACGCGCTGCTGATGGAAAAGAAGATGGACGACTACGAGCCGAGCCCGTATTTCGTCTGGTCGGTCCACCTGGACGGCGACAAGCAGGCGCACGATCACTCGGTGTCGCAGGAAGGCGTGTACGACAAGGCCGTCGCGGCGATCAAGGAAGCGAAGCGCCGCGGCTTCCGCGTGAACATCAACTGCACGCTGTTCAACGATGCAGTGCCCGAGCGCGTGGCGAAGTTCTTCGACACGCTGGGGCCGATCGGCGTCGACGGCATCACGGTGTCGCCGGGCTACGCGTACGAGCGCGCACCGGATCAGCAGCACTTCCTGAACCGCGACAAGACGAAGAACCTGTTCCGCGAAATCCTGAAGCGCGGCGAAGGCGGCAAGCGCTGGTCGTTCAGCCAGTCGTCGCTGTTCCTCGACTTCCTGGCCGGCAACCAGACGTACAAGTGCACGCCGTGGGGCAACCCGGCGCGTACGGTGTTCGGCTGGCAGAAGCCGTGCTACCTGGTCGGCGAAGGTTACGTGAAGACCTTCAAGGAACTGATGGAAACGACCGAGTGGGACAACTACGGCGTCGGCAACTACGAGAAGTGCGCGGACTGCATGGTCCACTGCGGCTTCGAGGCAACGGCCGTGATGGACACGATCGCGCACCCGCTGAAGGCGCTGCGCGTGAGCACGAAGGGCATCAAGACCGACGGCCCGTTCGCACCGGACATCTCGATCGCGAAGCAGCGTCCGGCCGAGTACGTATTCTCGCGCCACGTCGAGATCAAGCTCGAGGAAATCCAGCGCGCCGGCAAGGGCAAGCTGCAGAAGCCGGCGAAGCCGGCAACGGCGGCTTAAGCGCGTTTCGCGTCGCGGGGGCTGCGCCTGCGCACCGGCACGCGGGCATGAATGAAGCGCCACGGAGTTCGCTCCGTGGCGCTTTTGTTTTGGGCCGCTGGATTGTGCCCGCACCACGTTGCCGCGGCGGCCGCGCAATCGCCGACGTCGCGCGATTGCATCGCCGCGCCGGTGCGGCCGGCCCTGTCTCCTCCACCCTCCCTGCAAAACTGGCGCTCGGCACTACGCGACGAGCGATTCGGCCGCATGCACGCGCATCTTCTCCGCCGCGCTCGCCACGAGTGCCGGCTGGCCGCTCGTCGCGAACATGCAGACTTGACGCCACAGCTCGGCGAGCCGATGCCGCGTGAGCGTCGCGACGCAGGTGTCGTGCGCCGCGAGCACGCGCTCGAGCACCGCACACTCGTCGTCGCGCAGCGCCCATGCGCCGCTTTGCGCCGCGCGCGCCACGCCCGCATCGAGCGCACGCTCCGCATCGACGCACAGGTCGATGTCCGCGTCCACGCACACCGCATCGTCGATCGCCAGGAACACCAGATAGACGCTCGTGCGCAACCGCATCAGCAGCGCCTCGTTGCCATGCTCGCCGCGCAGCGCGACGAGCGCCATGTGGCATTTCAGCGAGATGTCGCGTGCATGCGCGGGCGGCAGCGGTAGCAGCCATTCGCGGGTCAGCGGCACGTGGCGACGGTTCTTCCGGCTGGCCTTCATGATTCGCGCTCGCTGGCGGCAGCATCGCTCGCCGCGAAATCCGGCCACGCGGCGCGGCACGCGATCGTGCCGCGGCCTGCATCGTGGTTGCGCTTCGCACGGCGTCGCGCGACGCTGCGTCGCGGCGTCGCTCGCGCATCCGGCAACCGGCGCGGCGCCGACGCGCGCACGACGTCGGCGAATCGGATCGGGCAAGCCATGCGCGTCTCCTGCATCAGAACGTGTTCTCGCCCTTCAGGTAGTACGCGGTCTTCACGAAGAACGCCTTGACCGGATGGCCGCCCTGCGCGTCGCGCGCGGCGCGCGCTTCCATCGCGGCCCGCTCTTCGCGCGACCGGTCGGGCACCGGATTGTGGACACGTTCGAGCGCACGCTGCATCGCGAGCGGATAGTTCTGGTTGCCGGCCGTCGTCGCGCGATAGCCGGCACGCGTCATCTGCATCAGTTGCGCGTCGGTTTCGGCGCGCGCCGCCGACCAGCTCAGCCGCGCGGCATGCGGCGACCAGTCTGAGCCGGCCGACTGCGCAAAGCTGACGGCGGGCAGCGCAACGAGTGCGCAGGAAAGAACAGCAACGGGAACGAGGGATCGCATGGTGGCTCCAGATGGTTGTCCCCGCATCGATCACGATCGTCGATGCGTTGAAGCCATCGTATGTCGGGCCGCATTTCGCTTGAATAGCCGATTTCGCAATTGATATTTTCAGCCTTGCATTCGGCGTGCGATCTGCGTCATTCGCCCATCCCGCCGAAACGGAATTTCTTTATTTCATTCAACTGCCTGTTCGCATTTTTCCGGACGAACCGACGCGACGCGCGCAACGCTTTTTCAATTTCCGAAATGACGTGTTGACTGTGCGATTGCGGCCGGCGCACGTGCCGGCACGGCTTCCGGCGTGATATCGCGCAGGCGAATACCACAAACCCGGTTTCATCGGATCAAACGATTCTTCTGATACAGGACAAATCATCGGCTTCGGATTGCCGGGCCGTGACACGACGCATACGGCAAGGACGCGCGATAATCACGCATCGGCCGTTCGCACGGCGCTTCACGCATTCCCCTTTTTTATCGAGTCCTTCCATGGCTGCCCTCGACACCACCGCCATCGACAGTTGGCACGCGCACGTCTATTTCGATGCGGCCAGCCGCGACGCGGCCTGGGCGTTTCGCCAGATCGTCGACGAACGGTTCGGCGCGGTCATCGAACTCGGCCGCTTTCACGAACGCCTCGTCGGCCCGCATCCGACCTGGTCGTACCAGATTGCATTCGACGCCGCGCGATTCGACGACATCGTGCCGTGGCTCGTACTGAATCACGGCGCACTCGATATCTTCCTGCACCCGAATACCGGCGACGACCTGCGCGACCATCGCGATTGCGCAGTGTGGATCGGGAAGTCGTATGTGCTGAATCTCGACGCGCTGGCCGGATAAGGGCTGACGCGCGGCCGCCTTCAACCAGGGCCGCATCCACGTTTCGGGCCGACGTGAAACGTCTCGCGGCGTCGCGCTAATACAGTGGGTTCCGTTATCGACGCTTCAGGGAACCCGCCATGACATACACCGACACCGACGCCGACGCCGATGCCCGGCGCATCCATGAAGGCTGGCATGCCGCCGTCGTCGCTCGCGACCTCGATGCGCTGATGGCGCTGTACGCGGACGACGCGGTGCTCGAAACACCGCTCGCCGTCGTCACGCTGCCCGCGCACGGCTCCGGCGTGCTGCACGGCAAGGCCGCGATCGGCGAATTCTTCGCGGCCGGCCTGCGCAATCCGGGCAACAGGCTAGGACGCTGGTACCGAACCGGGCTGTTCTTCTCGAACGGCCGCCAGCTCACATGGGAATATCCGCGCGAAACGCCGGAAGGCGACCAGGTCGATCTCGTCGAGGTGATGGATCTGCGCGACGGGCTGATCGCTCATCATCGCGTGTACTGGGGATGGGTCGGCTTTCTCGCGCTGCAGGCCGCGACGCCGGCGCCCGACCGCGCATGACGGCCGCCGGCAAGCGGGCCGCGCCCATGCAGACCACCGCGCGCCGACAGCGCATTCCCCGGACGCGCCCGTGGCGCGTCGTCACCGGGTCAACGCCGCATTGCGCTCACGCGACATACATCGCGACACTGACGAACTGGCACAGGCTGCCGGCCAGCACGAAAAGGTGCCAGATACCGTGCCCGTGGCGGATGCGCTCGTCGTTGACGAAGAAGTAGATCCCGGCACTGTAGATCACGCCGCCGGCCACGAGCCACGCGGTGCCCACCGGCGGCAGCGCATGGATCAGCGGGCGCACCGCGACGAGCGCGAGCCAGCCCATCAGCACGTACAGGATCATCGACAGCATGCGCGTGCGCCGCCCGAGCGTCAGTTCCTGCACGATGCCCAGCACGGCGAGCCCCCAGCTCACGCCGAACAGCGACCAGCCCCACGGGCCGCGCAACGTGACCAGCGTGAACGGCGTGTAGCTGCCGGCAATCAGCAGGTAGATCGCCGAATGGTCGCATTTCTGCAGGATCGCTTTCAGGCGCGGGTTGCGCACGCTGTGGTACAGCGTCGAAATCGCGTAGAGCAGGATCAGCATCGCGCCGTACACGCTGAAGCTCACCACCTTGTACGGGTCGCCTTCGAGCGCGCCCATCGTCACGAGCGCCACGAGGCCGGCCACCGACAGCACCGCGCCGACGAGATGGGAAATGCTGTTGAAACGCTCACCGACATGCACGACGTGTTCTCCTGCGGGTCCACCGGGAAAAAATGAGTTCTATGATACCGGCCACCGGACGTTGCCGTGCTGCGCACCGGCAAACGACGCGGCGATACCCGCGACAGGCGCGCCGCCCACCCCGCCAAAGAAAAAGCGCCGCGAAATCCATCGCGGCGCTTCCTTGTCGATCAACGAACCGTTTCACCGGCCCGGTTGGTTCAGCAACACTTCCCTGCTCCCGACCCGTACCGCGCATTCTGACGCTCGCGGAAAAATTCCTCGTACGTCATCGGCTCGCGGTCCGGATGGGTTTCGCGCATGTGCGCGACGTAGGTGTCGTAGTCGGGCAGGCCGACCATCAGCCGCAACGCCTGCCCGAGGTAACGCCCCGCGCTGCGCAGGTCGCTGCCGAGATCGCTGAACATCGCGGCCTCCCCTTAACGTCCGCTGCCGAGCGCCTGCGCGGCCGGCATCGCTTCGTACGGCGTCTCGCGCACGGTCGGCCTCGACTCGCGGCGCGCGCGCAGCACGGCGATCGCGCCGTATACCGCGATGCTGACGACGACGAAGATGAACAGCCCGGCCAGCGCCGCATCGATGTAGTCGTTGAAGATGATCCGCTTCATCTGCGCGATCGACTTGGCCGGCGCGAGCACCTTGCCTTCGTCCACCGCGGCCTGCAGCTTCGCGGCGTGCGCGAGGAAGCTGACCTTCGGGTTCGCATCGAAAATCTTCTGCCAGCCGGCCGTCAGCGTGCAGATCAGCAGCCACGCGGTCGGCACGATCGTCACCCATGCATAGCGCTCGCGCTTCATCTTGAACAGCACGACGGTGCCGAGCACCAGCGCGATCGCGGCGAGCATCTGGTTCGAGATGCCGAACAGCGGCCACAGCGTGTTGATGCCGCCGAGCGGATCGACCACACCCTGGTACAGGAAGTAGCCCCACGCGGCCACGCACAGCCCGGTGGCGACCAGGTTCGCGGGCAGCGACTCGGTACGCTTGAGCGCCGGGTGGAACGTGCCGAGCAGATCCTGCAGCATGAAGCGGCCCGCGCGCGTGCCGGCGTCGACGGCCGTCAGGATGAACAGCGCCTCGAACAGGATCGCGAAGTGATACCAGAACGCCATCATCGCTTCGCCGCCGATCACCTGGTGCAGGATGTGCGCCATGCCGACGGCCAGCGTCGGCGCGCCGCCCGCACGCGCGATGATCGTCGTTTCGCCGACGGCCTTCGCGGTCTGCGTCAGCATGTCGGGCGTCAGCACGAAGCCCCACTGCGTGACGGTGTTCGCGACGGCTTCCGGCGTCGAGCCGAGCACGGCGGCCGGCGCGTTCATCGCGAAGTAGATGCCCGGCTCGATCACGCATGCGGCGACCAGCGCCATGATCGCGACGAACGATTCCATCAGCATCGCGCCGTAACCGATGAAGCGCGCGTTGGTTTCGTTGTCGATCAGCTTCGGCGTCGTGCCCGACGAGATCAGCGCGTGGAAGCCCGACACCGCGCCGCATGCGATCGTGATGAACAGGAACGGGAACAGGTTGCCCGACCACACCGGGCCCGTGCCGTCGACGAACTTCGTCAGCGCGGGCATCTTCAGTTCCGGCGCAACGACCAGGATGCCGATCGCGAGGCCGAGGATCGTGCCGATCTTCAGGAACGTCGACAGGTAGTCGCGCGGCGCGAGCAGCAGCCACACCGGCAGCACCGAGGCGACGAAGCCATAGCCGATCAGGATCCACGTGAGCTGCGTGCCGCTGAACGTGAACCATGCGGCGAGCGCGGGCGAATCGTGAACGGTCTGGCCGAACGCGATCGACGCCATCAGCAGCACGAAGCCGATGATCGACACTTCGCCGATGCGGCCCGGACGGATGTAGCGCGTATAGACGCCCATGAACAGCGCGATCGGAATCGTCGCGGCGACGGTGAACGTGCCCCACGGCGAATTGGTCAGCGCCTTCACGACGATCAGCGCGAGCACCGCGAGAATGATCACCATGATCAGGAACGCGCCGAACAGCGCGATCACGCCGGGCACCGTGCCGAGCTCCATCTTGACGAGATCGCCGAGCGAGCGGCCGTCGCGGCGCGTCGAGATGAACAGCACGATGAAGTCCTGCACCGCGCCGGCGAACACGACACCGGCAAGGATCCACAGCATGCCGGGCGTGTAGCCCATCTGCGCAGCGAGCACGGGCCCGACGAGCGGCCCCGCGCCGGCGATCGCGGCGAAGTGATGGCCGAACAGCACGTACTTGTTGGTCGGCACGTAGTCGAGGCCGTCGTTGTACTTGACCGCCGGCGTCATCCGCAGCCCGTCGAGCTGCATGACCTTGCTGGCGATGAAACGGCTGTAGAAGCGATACGCGATCAGATACACGCAGACAGCGGCGATCACGATCCAGAGGGCACTGACGCGCTCGCCGTGCGCGAGTGCGATCGTTCCGAACGAGAACGCGCCGAGCAGCGCGACCGCGATCCAGAGCAGGGTACTGGAAGCCCGATTCATGGCGTCTCCTGGTCTCCAATGTGGTTTTGATGGCATGCGGCGAAGTGGCCGCACACGCGTGACGTCGATGCGTCATGCCACGGTCTTGCAAAGGCCGCGGCAATGGGCCGTAGTATTCCGTGCGACGGGGGCAGCTTACAAGCGGATAATTACGTATGCGAGGCTACGTAGAATTACGTAGGCACGCGTCGCATGGACGCCATCCGGCCGCGTCGGTTTGCATAAATTTGTTCCCAAATTTTGCATAAATTTGTACCTAGCCCCCACCACGCCTTTTAACCAGACAGGCTCGCAACTATTACCAGTAGGCGCCGGATTGGGCGCTTGCCAGCATGCTGGATATTAGATCTATATTTTCGGGGGTGTCGAGATGGTCTATCGGACGTCGTCCGCCTAGAGCGGGTACTCGTGAATGAAGCCATTCACGGAGCCACGATTGAGCATCAAAGTCGTCGGGGCTTCCAGATTCTTCGACCATCCGCCGGACTTGAGCAGCGAGCATTTCGATGATAGCTGGTGAGATGTTTTCCAGCCGAGAATCCGACGGAACGGAGTCCGCGCTGCCAGTTGGTTCTACGATAGGCATGTACACATCACAATTGACTTGAGTGGCTTTATAGCCCTGGTGCCGTGCTCGTCGCATGCAGATTATCCGGCTGACCCTGCTCCTCTCCACCCAAGGTACACAAGCGACCGAGCGCGCGCTTTTGTCGCCTGGTCGAACATCTGCCGCCGTTCAACCAATCGCTGTACCCGAAAATAGGTGGGGCAGAGAATGGTGCGGGATTTCCCTCTGACCACCAAACTCCGCACCCTGTTTTCGATGCTTAGAAAGCATACTGGTGACAGAATGATTCCCAAAACTTTCTTGTCCCCTCATTCTACGCCCGCTAGGGGCACCGCATATGGCTATGCAGCCCATCCACTCGCTATCGAAGCAAGGTACCTTAGAACGGCCTCTGCTCGACCATCGGCCACTAGGCTTTTCGCTGTTCTACCCTCGAATGTAGACAGCGATTCATTTTTATACCAGTCAATCGCAACCGGACGATTTCCAGAGATAGCCACCGCCGCTCTCACAACGCGGAGATGTTCTCGGAATCGCTCAATCTGGCGTGGATCGTCTGTCGAGTCAGCGCGCATCGACGTTTCCGTAGATTACTGGTCCAACGCACGAACCACGGTCTCACCCCGTGGAGTCAGGTGGAACGCGTATGTCCTTCGATTGCCGCTGACAGGCGGAGCGGACACCAACAGACCAATCGATATTAAAAAGTCCGTATCGCGCTTCATGCTTTTCAACTGCTCCCGGTTGAGTCCAGGAGCGCGATGCGCGCGCAGGAGCAAATCCACGTGATCATCACTCAACGATCTGGACGACTCCCAAGCCAATAGCCGATGGTGATGACAATACCAAGTCTCTGAAGCAGCCCGACGTTCCATCTGCTGCATTTCGACCGGATCGTAAAAGGTCAGCATGCGGCGCTGCTTGCAGCCGGCGTGATTGCATGGCAGAAAGATCTGTCCAACCCCGTGTTCGTGATCACAGTCGATCCAGCGCCGAAATGCCTCCTCCGTGACCTGATAGCGCGACGCACCGATCACGACAGGGTCTCGAAACCATTCGGAAAGGTCGCGGAACGGTATCGACACATACCTGCCCCTATACCAAACATCGACGGATCCGCTCAATAACGTCCGCTCGATCATCTCGAGATGCCCGCGCGATACATCTATGTTCCCGTCCTCACACCGTGCAAGCATTTCCGAGATGTCAGCGAGCCCGTTGACTACTTCGCCAACCACAGATCGCACATCCGACAGCGCTCCGTCCCCACGCATCACTGCTCCTTACTTCATTGTCGCTTGACGAGGATGTGAGAGCGGTTGCCCCCTTCGCCCTCGCGTCATTCGTCACTCCACGGCGCAAGAATGGGTCGTAAATGCCGTGGCCAGAAAAAGATGATACCTCGACCATATCTCCATGGAAAGGGTATCGGGCCGAAACGACACGGAGGCGCACCTCAAGCAAGTGGGGAGGACGATTCGTGCGCGCCGGCTGGAGCTCGATATCTCACAAGAATCTCTTGCTCATCTCGCAAGCATCGACAGAAGCCACATGGGCAAAATCGAGCGCGGAGAACGGAACGTCACCCTACTCAATCTGGTGAAGATCTCGGCAGCGCTGTCGTGTCGCCCATCCGAATTGCTGTCAGCCGCCGGATTGTGAGCGCGATAGCCATCGCATACGGACACCCACCTCGCGCTGGGAGCATAAACCGTCGCGCTAGAATAGATCTCGAGACTCAAATTGGCATGCGGCGCGCCACAGTTTCTCTGCTAGCGGATGTCGTGACAAAAGGCATAGCCAATACATTGTCGACTCCTTGCTATTTCTAACGGGATACATCGTGTCGCACACTTTCATTCCAGTCATCTCGACTAATCGTCTCCAATGCGAGATGAATGCGTGGCGCATCTCTTGTTTGGAACTTTGCCTCGACACAACATGCCGCCATCCCGGAGCGAAGCTATCCAAAGACGATTCCTCTGACTCCAAGCCTGAAGCGATGTTTCGTTGGATATCGCCGGTGCTCAAATGTACGACTATGTCGATAGTAGGCATCGACGCGAGCCTCTCGATAATGGAATAGTGCAGGTGCCCGGCGTTGAACGGATCCAGCATCGCAAGGTGGAACCCGCCTTTCGACAGTTGTGGCATCACCCAGTCGATCGTCTCATTGGCTCGCCCAACCGCTGACCTCACCGGTGCGCCGAGACCGGACAATCGCTTGTTGCACGCAGCAAGGTATTCGGCATTTGCGTCTGCGACAAAAAAATCGGAAAACGCGCCCCTTCGTTGTTGAGCAATGCGCCAGGCGGCAAGGGGTCCGCCATCAAGGAATGTCTGTGTGTGCTTGATTTTCACACGGCCAGTTCCAGCGAACAAATCGATGTACGTCCGTTGACTCGTGAACTTCTGCCGCGCGGCCCAGCATGCGTCGATGTATCGCTTGACGATTCGATGCTTTTCGTCCGTAACCCAGCGCCCGACTACCATGGCTGGCAATCCATCGATGGGATCCAGTGCAACTTTCTCTTCAGTTTTCACACTGTTCTCTCTTGTTCCGTGCAATGGCCGGAAAGGGATAGAATTCACGAACACCCACCACTAACGGGCGCATCCAGGTACTCATCTGCACGTGCATCAGCCAAAGAGAAGCCTGCCTGAATGCGCGCACAAAACCCGCTGCCTGAACAAACGTACGAGCGCCCGTCAGGCGGACTTTCGCTGCCGAATCAATGGCGAGTACAATCCAGCCGTAACTGAGGACAAGTCGCCTGTAATGGGAAAAGAAACTCGCATAGAATGGACACACCACACATTCAACCCTTGGTGGGGATGTGTCAAGGTGTCGGCTGCGTGTGACAACTGCTACGCAGAGACGTGGGCGAAGCGCTTGGGAGAAGGTCTTTGGGGACCCAACACGCCGCGTCGCTTCTTTGGTGAGGCCCACTGGAAAGAGCCACTGAAGTGGGATAGAGAGGCCGCGAGCGAGAAAACCCGTAGGAGAGTTTTCTGTGCGTCGATGGCGGACGTCTTCGAGAATCGTCCCGATTTGATTGACGCCCGCCACCGGCTGCTCGATCTCATCGCAGAGACGCCCAATCTGGATTGGTTGTTGCTCACAAAACGCATCCATCTTGTCCGTAAGCAGTTGCCCAAGGGCTACGAGTTCCCTAAGAACGTGTGGCTTGGGACTACCGTGGAAGATCAGGCAACAGCTAAGAAACGCATCAAATACCTACTGGAATTCTCTTCGCCTTCTGTCAGATTCCTATCGTGCGAACCCCTTTTGTCGGCGCTTGATCTATCTGAATATCTGGTCAGAAACGAGAAGGGAAATCGTGTTGATTGGGTCATCGCAGGTGGAGAGTCCGGGCCACGTTCACGCCCCATGGACCCGGCATGGCCGTCAGCGTTGCAACGCCAATGTGCCAAGGCAAAAGTACCTTTCCATTTCAAACAATGGGGGCACTGGGCACCGATCGAGTATGTCGCCGACATATTAAAGAAAAGCACGCCGATCCATGTAATCCGTACGGACGGCTCAGAAGTGTCGGTTGCGGCCATTGGGAAAGGCAAAGCAGGACGGATACTAGCTGGCAAGCACTGGGATCAGTTTCCGAGAACCGCACCGTAGTCATTCAATCTGCTACCGGGGTTTTGACTTGGCAAAGCGTCACTATGATTGGAGTAATGGTCCGGCCGAACTAGAACCACACAGTCTGATCAAGCACCAAGTTCTGGTCGACTACCTGATCCGCTATTTCCAGCAACGTTTGCTGAACGCTCGCGGTCGCGACAGAATCAGAATGACGCTCGTCGACGGGTTCTGCGGCGGTGGACTCTACTATCTGGAAGGCACCGGACAACTCGTCGACGGCTCTCCTCTGCGTATGCTCCAAGCCGTTGAAGAAGCGTCGCGCCTCATCAATCTAGAGCGCCCTAAGCAAGTTCTGTTCGACATCCAGTACATCTTTGTCGACAAGGATACCAAAGCGCTTAGTCATTTGCGCAATGTCTTGAGCGCGCGCGGTTACGGTCGATCGATCGGCACGACGATCCACTTGTTACACGCCACCTTCGGATCGACTGTCAGCGACATACTCGCCGCGGTCGCTAAGCACACACCCCGCTCAGGAACGGCACTTTTTTTCCTAGATCAATATGGCTACACCGAGGTACCCGCGCCGCTTATTAGGCAAATCTTCTCAAACGCCCGGGACGCCGAAATTGTTCTGACGTTTCATGTTTCATCATTTGCAACATACACGAACGACGAATTGGCTCGGAAGATTTCGACGACGCTTCGCATCGATGTTCTGAAGCGTCTCGGCGGACGATCGATTGAGGACATCAAACGGGATGAAGCAGACTGGCGTCGTTTCATCCAAGCGGCACTGTATGAAGCGCTCGTTGACGGATGTGGCGCCGATTTCTTCACCCCCTTCTTCATTCGGGGCACCGGCTCCGGACACGGCGAATACTGGCTTGTGCACTTGTCGCAACACCATCGAGCGCAAGACGTCATGAAGCAGGTTCACTGGCAACACCACAACCATTTCGTGCACTACGGGGGCGCCGGCTTAAATATGCTAGCGCCTCAAACCATGGGTTTCCTGCAGCAATTCGATGGTGGGTTCAAGTTTGACGAAGTCGCACGCGCGAAGACAGACCATGAACTCGTCATCCAGTTGGCCAGACGAATTTTTGATCAGCCGGGCCCAAGATCATTCGCAAGCCTGTTCGCCGATACATGCAACGGTACACCAGCCACCGCATCGATGTACAAAAGCGCCCTCGCTACACTGATCGAGGAGGGCGACGTGACAATGCATGCTCCGGACGCCAAACCAAGATATCGCGCGCGCTACATGTCAGACACTGACGTCATAGACAGGTCAAAGCAACTCCGCCTCTTTCTGCCGCCTGGCATCTGACGCATTTTGTGGGCTCCTGGCGGGCACGTATGCCAACTACCGTTGCGCCAGCGTTCTCGCTCTAACGGTTACCCCTTGCGGACCCCAAACGCCTGATCGAACTGTCGGGCCCGCTCGATCTCGTCGCTATGCAAGTAGATCGATGTCGTCGAGACCGATGCATGGCGCAGGTTGTCGCGCACCATGATCAACTCGGCGCCACGTGCGAGCGCGTGCGACGCGTGAGTGTGCCGCATCCAGTGTGGGCTCGCGCGGCGCAGTTTCTCCGCAGTCGCCGGCCGCTCGTCCTGGATTGCATCAGCTACCAGCACGAAGAATCGGTGCAACACGCGTGACAATCGTCGGGGTTCGATGCCTGTGCCCTCAGCCTCGAGGCTCGCGATGATCGGCGTCGCGGGATTCCAGCGCACCGGCGTGATCGGAAGCCCGCGCTGCACGAGATATTGATCCAGGGCTGTCCGAGCGAGCGATGGCAAGGCTACCTTGCCAAGCTTGTCCCCCTTCCCGAGCACGTGCAACCAGTTATCGCCGTGCTCGTCGCGGCGGATATCACCAAGCGTCGCGCCGACCAGTTCGCTCGCACGCAGACCGGTCGCGTACCCGAAATCCAGCAGAAACCGCAGGCGCTGCGCGGCCGGCGCGCTCCAGCCATACGACCACTCGAGACCGTCAGCGAGTGTGCGGATCAACAACCACTCGCCCTCGGAGAACCCACGTGACACGTCCAGTCCCGTGCGCCGCGCGTAACTCTTGACCTTGACTCCTGCGAACGGATTCGCGAGCACGTAGCGCTGTTCGACCAGCCAGCGAAACAGAGCAGACAGGACGTTCAGCGCATAGGCTGCTGATCGGGCCGACAGTGGACCAGTGAACGGTCGCCATTCGATGCTGTGCCGTGACCGTGACGGGCCAACCCATCGTTCACGCGGCGTCGGCCGCCGCAGGAAGCTCCGGTAAGCAATTGCGTCGTCGGTGTTAAGTGACGACAGCGCGCGGCCGCGCTCGACAATCGCCCACAGGATCAGGCGTTCCGCCTCTTTTCGGTACGCGCGCTGGGTGGCGGTCGACTCATGCAGCGACAACCAGGACTGGATCGCCTCGTAATCGTTGGACGCGCTCAGCAGACAGGCCGTGCGTGGCGCGCGGAACTGGCCTCGCGAACCGTCGACCTCGTGCGGCACGCGCAGTTGTTCCCACGGCACGATAGTGCCGGGCTGTGCGGCGGCGATCAAGGCTCGCGCACGTTCGGTCAACTCGGGATGCGCACCGAAGAACGCCTCGATACGGCACGCGCCGGCGACGCCGAGTCCGGCGATCACGGACCACCAGCGACGTCGTCGCGGGATCCGTACGGTCAGATCGGCCAGCGTCTGGATGCCGTGTGCGTGAAGTGCCTCGACAATGCGGGGTGGCAACCACTGATCGATCGGGTCGGCGATCCGCGGCGTCGGCACATGCAAGTTGCGCAGCGTCTCGATCGCACGGGTCACGCTGTCGCCCGATGTCCTCGCTGGACGAATCGGGAACGCGGCCGCCAGGTCGGCGCGATGTCGAGCCTGCGCGTACGCGATGAGCCGCTGGCGAATCTTGCCGAGGATGCCACGTGACGATGCTCCGGCCTCCCGGCGATCGCCCAGATAACGACCTACGGCGGCCCGCGCGTTCAGGCCGGCGTACCAGCCGCGCAGCGCGGCAAGTTCGGCTTCGTCGGGAAAGTCAAGTTCGGTCACGTCGGTGGGAGGGGTGTCACGCGTTTCCATGACTTTCAGTTTATAACAATTATGATACTAGACCGATAAGAAAAGTTATCTGTCTATACATCACTTGGAGCTGACATTTTACTTTCGACCGATGTCATCAAGTGCTCGCTGCGGTGGTAATAGGCGAACATTTGTCCGCCATGATGTAGTGTTGCAGTCGTTTGCAGGCGGAACCTGGATTTCCGCAAATTTTTCCGTTTAGAGTCAGATGGTCTTCTGGGCACGCGCGCGTCTGCTGGATCACACGGTCAAAAAGCGGCCTTGGCATCGCGATCGGCGCCAACAGTCGTGTGCTCGGGTGCGCGCGTCAGGCCGGGCCGGGCCTGACGCGCCGTCTCGGCATCACGCGTCGTCGCCAGCGCTCTCGCGAGCGACGCGCATTGCAGGATCTCCCGATGATTCGTTCCTGCGATCGCGAACTGCGTGATCGGCACGCCGTCACCAACGAACTGGTCGGCACACGCGATGTAACGCTGGTCGTCGCCAGCCACGTACAACGAGCACGGCAGCGTAGCCGGATAGCGCTTGGGCAATTCGTCGAGCAGGCGGACGTTCCGGAACACGAGATCCAGATCCGTCAATTCGCACTCGGCAAGATCGAACACATAGCGATACCGCGCATCGCGCTTGAGCTGGGCCTCGACGTCGTGGGCAATTGCGCCGACCTCCGCGAGCACAGGTGGATCGATCAGATGCAGATGCGACACCGTCCCGCGCGCATACAGCACGTTCGCAACCCGGACAGCCACATGCGCGCCAAACGAGTAACCGGCCACCGCGTGATAGTGCTCCCCTACCACCGACTCGACAATTGCGGCCGCGAGTTCGTCCACGCTGTCGTATGGCCAGAACGCGTTGTAGTCGATCAGATGCGCGTCGACCGTCCCGGCCAGCTTTTTCTCCAGATCGAAATAGCAGATCGGATAGCCGACGAAATCAGGCAGAAACAGCAGGCGCGCCTTCGTCACGCGTCCTCCACGAAAGCCCGCGCGAACGCAGCCACTCGCGCCGGTTCGAAACGCGAGGTCACCACGATGTCGACCGCGTCGCGCGTGCACAGCAGCGTCAGGTCGAGATCGCTCTTGCATGATTCAGACGGCACGGTCTCGTCGACAAGCCCGCTAAAACCCTGATCGTCATCGTTGCGCATATCCACCAAGTTGAACAGCACGCGAACCTCATGCGCTCGCAATCCGGCAGCCGCGAGCGCAGCTTCCGCGCCGATCGCCCCGTGGGCGCGCGTGGCCAGCAGATAGCCGGTCGCGCGCGCGGGATCGGAATGCTCACCGAAGTGCGCGTGGTCGAGCAAGAGCGGCAGCACGTAGGTGCTGAAGCCAGTCCCTCGCCGCGATTTGCGCATCGAGAACAGCGCGTGCACGAGCGGTTGCGACACGCCGAACGCGGCCGTCAGCGCACGCTTAAAGCGCGCCAGCAACAGGGCTTGCCTGTGCGCGCCGGCCGGCATGAGCGACGTGCCGGTGATGCGTTGCCGGTGCCAAGTGACCGTCGCGCCCGCCGTAGGGAAGTCCGACCCGGACGACTGCCGCGCCGCCGCGATCCGCGCTTTCAGATCGGACCAGTGGGGCAGGCACGCATCCGCATCGCGTTCGTGCTCGTCGGCGAGCGCGAGGTTCGTCAAGATGAATTCCAGATCGGCGGTGAGCTCCGTGGGCTCCGCTAAATCCCCGGACGCCGCCGGCGCCCCCCGCAGCGCCCGCAGCAATTCGATCTGCCCGACGTGGTCACCGACGATATGGTGCAGCAGCACCCCGGTGCGGGGTTCGCCGCGAATCGTGCAGGTGAACGGCCGGAACAGAGGATCATCGAAGAGCGACAGCTCAGCCCGCAGGAAATACCTGCTGCAGGCTGCCTCGCTGTCGAATGCCGGATGCTCGGGCCAGGGCCAGTCTTCCGGCGGATGGATGTCCGCAAGATCGAAGCCGTAGACGCCCGCGTCATCAGTGATGCGACAGGCGAGGATTGGAAAGCGGGCGGCCAGGGCCGTGCACAGCCGCGATAGGGTCCCGGGCCTCGCGGCCTCGCCGTCCGGCTTGAAAAGATACGTGACATTGTTCGCCGTGCGGTTGCCGTGGAGCAGCTCCGGATACACCATCGAGCACTGCGCCTTATTCAGCGGCACGAAATCTAGCACCGGACTGTCCCGCAGCCAAGCGCGGTTCGACGCCGCGAACGCAGCCGCCGCGTGGTACTCGCCATGGATCGCCGCGTAGCGTCCGGCAATCGTCTCGACCGTCAGGAAAGGAGGATGTGTCGCCACGCTCGACGTTCCGTTTTCATGAGATTTTAAACACATGGTATTCCCCGGGCTCCGCCCCAGGTTCGGATGCGCGCGCCTCCACGACGACCCCAGCTTGCTGGAGATACGCGCTCAGCGCGCTCAGCGTGGGAGTCGCATAGAAGTCCGCGACGCTGAAACTGTCATCACCCGTGAGCCGGTTGATCGCGCTCACGATACGGATCGCGCCCAGTGAATCCCCGCCCGCGTCGAAGTAGTCGTCGTCATTTCCCAGCCGGGGCAGGCGGAGCAGACGCCGCAACACGTCGAGCGACGTGTCCGCGTCGCCGGTCACTGCGTCGCGAACCTCGCGTTCGAGCGCCTCGAACCGTGCGCGCAGCAGCACGACATCCAATTTGCCGTTTTCGCGCAACGGCAGCTCGTCCTGCGCCATGAAACGTGCCGGCACCATGAACGCCGGCAGTCGCGCGTTCCCGAACGCCGCGAGGATGGCCGTGCCGGGATCGTCACCGTCCGGCACGTACGTCAATCCGATCCACGCGCCGCCCGCGCCCCTAACCGCCAGCGCCACACATTCCCGCAGCCCCTCGCACGACGAGTAGGCGAGCGTGATGTCGGACAACGCGACGCGATTGCCGCGGATTTTGAGCTGATCGTCGGCACGTCCGTGATAGTGATAAAGCCCGGCGACGTCACGCGATACCATATCGCCGCTCAAATAGTGACGCACGCGCTCACTGTCGATTTCGAGGTAGCGGAACCGCTTGTGCGTTAGCGCGTCGTCACCGATGTAGCCGGGCGACAGGCCTGGGCCGGACATGGCCAACTCACCGATCTCGCCGTCGGCGCACGGCGCGCCGCTAGCGTCGAGCACGCGCAGCTCATGTCCGCGCACGGGGCGGCCGAGCGGAATCTTGTCCGGGAACGAGAAGTCGCGTGGGATCTGGAAGACGCACGTCATGATCGTGTTCTCGGTCGGACCGTAACCGTTGTGGATCGTGATTGACGCGTTCTCCGCATAGATGCGCGCTACATGACGCGGCGACAGTTCCTCGCCACCCACGATCAGATCGCGGATGCCGTTGAAGCAGCGCGGTGCGACGTCGGCCAGCGCGTTGAACAGCGAGGTCGTAAGCCACAGGGTAGTTAGCGATGCACGCCGGACCCAATGGCTCAGCAAGCCCGCCGTGACCGGCGAATCGTCGTTGACGATCAGACCGCCACCGTTGAGCAGCGCCGCCCAGATCTCGAACTGCGACGCATCGAACGTCAGCGGCGAACTGTAAGCGAGCCGCGTGCCGGGACCGAGCGGCGGGAGATGCGGGGCGTCGTGACAGAAGTTCAACACGCCTCGATGCGTGCAGGGAATGATCTTCGGCGCGCCGGTGGTGCCACTTGAAAAGTTGACGTACAGCCAGTCGTCGGCTGAGCATGCGGGCGACGCCGGCGGGACGGGGTCTGACAGGGGCTGCAGCAATACATCCGGGGCGAGCGCTGTGATGCCGCGCGCGTAGCTGGGGGCGGCTTGCGACACGAGGTGCCGGATGCCGATGCGCTCGACTATGCTGCGATTCCACGTGTCAGGATGTCGGGAATCGAGATAGCAGAACGCCGCGCCCGCGCGCACGATGCCGACGAGAAACACGACTTGTCGGATCGAGCGCGGCAGGTCAAGGCCGACGACCTTGCCGGGACCAATGCCCGCGCACCGGAGACGGGCTGCGATCGTTGCCGACAGTATGTCCAATTCGCGATAGCGCAACGTGCCGGTTGCGGACCACAGCGCTTCGCGATCGGCCTCGCGCTGGAACACCTGCGCAAGGATGGCGGGGATCGTGGCGTTCGTCATCGCGAGGCTTCTCCCGAATGGTGCGTGATCAGGTTGATGCCCGGCGGGAAGAATCCGGCCGAGTTGTACGCGAGCAGCGCCTCGTCGACCGAGTACGCGCGATACGCAAGACGCGTGAGCTGCGCGGGGGCCTGTGTGAGGATCGCCATGCAGCGGGCGAGATTCCGGTCGACATGCGCCTCGCCGTCCACGACCGGCACGTCCGTCAGGCCGTGGTGATAGGCGTCGTTCCGGTAGCCTGCGCCGCAGCGCGACACGTTGACGATATCGAGATTGCCCAGTGCGGGCGACAGGTCGATCCGGCCGGTCACACGGCCGACATTGACCAGCTTCGGCCGGCTGCCGCGCCGGCCCTCCTGGTCGAGCAGCGGCGCGAGACGCGGAAAGAGCGGCGTGAGATCGGCGTCGACGCAGATGAAGATCCGGTCGAAGCAGCCGCCCGACACAGACGGCGGATCCGGCAGGTCGAACGGGGTCCACGCGGCGGCCCGTTCGAGCGCGGCGCGATCCCGATCCGTCGCGGCGACCGTGGCGCCCGCCGCCGCCGCGACAATTGCCATCAGGGTGCCCACCAGCCCGACGCCCACGACCAGCACGCGGTCGCCCGCGCCGAGCGCGGCCCGGTCCGCCGCGTGAACGGCGGTCGCGCCGATCGCCGCGAGGATCGCATGCCGGGCGGGCAGCGCGTTGTCCGCGCGGCACAGCAGGTTGCGCGGCACGACGATGTAGTCCGAGTGGGTGGCGATCTGCCAGCCCATCGCGACGACGCGCTCGCCGGGCCGCACGCCGTGCACGGCCGCGCCGGCCGCGACCACCTCACCGATCGCGCAGTAGCCGAGCGGCAGCTGGCCGCCCTGTTCGCGCAGCTGGGCCACATAGTACCGTTCCGTTCCCGGGCTCACGAGCGAGTACGTGACGCGGACCAGCGCCTCGGTGTCGCGCAGCGGCGGCAGGTTCTCGCGGTGCAGCCGGACGCCGCGCGGGCCGTCGGCGATCAGCGTATAGCGCGTGGGGGTCATGCCGCCTCCTTCAGAACCCGTAGACAGTCGCCGAATTCCGGAAACGAGGTCCGGTAGCAGCGGCCTTCGTCGATCTCCGCCGCGAGCGCATGCGCGCTCAGCAGCACCTGGGCCGTCATCGACAGGCGATGGTCGCCGAACGACGGCACTGCCGGGCCCGGGCCCGGCGTCTGGCCGCCGGGGACGTGCATGTCGTAGCCGTCGATGTCGACGCGCAGTCCGAGGCCGGCGAGCATCGTCCGCGTCGCGGTGATGCGGTCGCTTTCCTTGAACGTCAGTTCGAACAGGTCGCGGAACACCGCGCGACCGGGCAGCACGCAGCAGACTGCCGCCGCCAGCGGCACTTCGTCGATCATCGCGTGGAAGCGTTCCTTCGAGCCGAGATCCGTCGCGCGGGCGTCGCCGCCGCCGCGCAGGATCACGTCACCGACGGCTTCGCCGAGTGCGCGCCCGGTTTCGCGCGTGCGGACGTCGAAACCGCATTGCGCGAGCCAGTCGAAGAACCCGAGCCGGGTCGGATTCAGACACACGCCGGTGAAGGTGACGGTTGCGTCCGCATCGTTCCGGTAGCGCAGCAGGAACAGCGCGGCCGGATAGGCGAGCGCCGACGGATCCTTCGGCACAACGAGTTC
Organism: Burkholderia sp. JP2-270; assembly: GCF_003233675.1. Lineage (NCBI taxonomy): Bacteria > Pseudomonadati > Pseudomonadota > Betaproteobacteria > Burkholderiales > Burkholderiaceae > Burkholderia > Burkholderia sp. JP2-270. The sequence continues at coordinate 1,675,205 of NZ_CP029825.1, forward strand.
GGCAGGCACGGAGAACGCGCGGGGCGAGAACGCGACCTCGTTGCCTGTTTCAGCGACGTCGTCGCCGAAACTCGCGGCCATCAACTGCGTGTGGTCGCGTGCGCGCACCGGATAACGCACCCGCACCGCGCGCCGGCCGGCGATGCCGGCAAACAGCGCCGCGGATACCGCCTGTGCGCTGCCGATCCGCGTTTCGACGCAGCCGCCGCTGAACTCGGACGCGTGAATGCGGATGGGCAACGCGCCGGGTTCGCCGAGATACTCGAAGCGCCCGCCCATTTCCGTCAGCGGCTCGACGATCCAGTCGAACGGCCGGGCGCGCAGGGTGGCGTCGCCATCCACGATGCAACGCTTGCCGAGGCCTGTCAGCGCGCCCATCAGCAGACGTGCCGCCGCGCTTGACGGTCCGAGGTAGACCGAGGTGTCCGGCGGGAAGTCGGCGGCGCGCAGCGAGCCGTTCACGTTCGCCCGGCGCTCGCCGGGATCGTATGTGAGGTCGACGCCCAGTTGACGCAGCGCATCGAGCAGCAGCGTGACCGCCTTGCCGCCGTTGAGACCGCGGATGACGACCGGATCGGGCGCGAGCGCGGCGAACAGCAGCGCGCGGTGGCTGATCGATTTGTCCGGCGGAATCAGCGCGTCAATCGCGCGCCAGCCCGCGGCATCGGCGGCGATGCCGCCGCGGACCACTTCGTTTTCGTAGTGGATCATCGTGTCAACGCTTGTAGGTTTCCGGATTGATCAATTCGTCATCCGAACGAAGGCTGTCGCGTTCGAATGCATCGCCGGCGCCGGGCCCCTTCGGGATCGGCAGCGCGCTCAGCTCGTAGTGGCGGCGGCGGTTCCGCTTGCGTTCCAGGCCCAGGTTGAACCCGGACAGGTCGATGGCCCAGCGCTCGAGCACGCCCTGTTCGACCGCATGCTCGATCAGTGCGCCGCCCAGCGGGGTGCGCACGATCAGCCGCGCGTGCTTGGCGATCGTCGCGCCGTTGACGCTGGCGTCGAAGATGTTCGGGTCGCCATCCGACACGCTGATGTCGGCGAGCCCGCTCATCCAGTCGCCGCAGGTCAGGCAGCGGTGCGTCTTGTTCTCCTTGAGCTTGCCGAGAATTTCCCAGAACTGCACGACATGCGCGCGGCCGTCGCGCGTGCGGGTCTGGAAGTTGCCTGGATACGCGCCTTCCCGGTACTTGACGTCGACGACCTCGTCGAGCTCCAGGCCCAGCACGCCGGACACGATGCTCGAGGTGCCCGCGGGCAGCGTGTTCGACGAGCAGGCCGTCTCGACCAGCAGCACGATGCGTTCGCGCGCCCATCGACCGAGCGCGGAATCGAGACGCTGCAGCTTGCGCAGCGCCTGGATGTGACAGGCGAGCCCGACCACCGCGACATTGTCGCCCGGGGTCGCTTCGTATACCGCGCGCAGCGCCACCAGATACGGCGCCATCTGATAGGTGGACTGCGCGTTGCCGACGATGTGCTCCGTCTCGTTCGACACGACCGGCGCGGCGCGCCAGCCCTCCGCCGCGTCGCGGCCCATCGACAGCACGTGCTTGACGTCGAGATAGCGCCGGCTTTCGAGCAGCAGCGCGGTCGCCGCGCCGCCCGACGCCGAGCGCGCGCGGATCTCCTCCGAGGTGGAAGTCGCGCCCAGCACGCTGCCGACGATGCCGAGCCAGCGTTCGTCCACCGTGCGCCGCCGGCCGAACAGATGCTCCTCGGAGGCGTCGGTGGCCGGGTCGGCGCCCGGGCAGACCGCGTGGCACGGCGCGTCGCACGTCGCGCACGCATCGGTATCGAAGTCGAGGACCGGCGTGATGCGGTCCTTGTCGAAGCGGATCAGCTGCTTCGGACAGACGAGGCCACATGCGCCGCAGCCAGCGCACAGCGCCGGTTCGAGAACTTCCTGTTTCAGCTTGACTATGGACATGGCGGATATCGGGCAATCGGGGAGGATCGTGGGGAATCGCGGCGCGGCCGGACAGCAGCCCGCCACGCGCGCGGCACGGGGCCGCGCTGCGCAGGCGCATTTGCCGTACGGCGCCGAATGTCGCGTCAGACGAAGGGGGCGGTTCTCTCCATGTGGGTGATCTCGAGCGGCACGGCGCTGCCGCCGTGGGAAAAGTGCCCGTGCCCGATCACCGCGAAACCGTGTCGCGCATAAAACGGACGGGCATTCGTGGTGGCCTCGAGATACACGCGTGCGTGTCCGCGCGCCGAGATCTCGGCGATTGCCCGGTTCAGCAGCGCAGTGCCGACGCCGGCATGCGAGTGGTCGCCGCGCACGAACAGCTTGGTCAGCTCGTCGCCCGCTACCTCGACGAAACCGAGCAGGCCGCCATCGTCGGCCACCCACAGGTCGCCCCGGCGAATCGGGTCGAGGTACATCGCTGCGCTACGCCCTTCCAGCCAGCAGCGGATCTGTTCCGCCGAGTAGCTCGCGGCGCACAGCTGGACCACGGAATTTCGATGGGTATCGAAGATCCGTTCAGCGTCGGATTCCGTAGCCGGTCGAATGTCAAACGGAAGCATGTTAGGTCACCCCTTGTTGGCCCCGGCGCGCAGGGAGGCGATGCGCGTGTAACGGGCTGCGATCAAACATCCCGCGACCATGAGCACGCTGCCGCCCACTGCGCGGTATGAAAGGCTGGACTCCCCGACGAGCACGGACAGGTACCCGGCGCCGAACGGGTAGATGAAGCTGATGTAGCCCGCGTACTCCGCGCCGATTCGCCCGATCAGCGCGATGTAGAGCACGAAGACCAGCGCGGAGCAGACGATGCCGAGATACAGCAGCGGCAGCAGGTACATGGCGGTCACGGGCACTCGCAGCGAAGTTCCGGTCGCGAGCGCCAGTAGGAAATACAGCGCGCACGCCCAACTGATCGCGGTGGTATTGATTCGGATCGAGGTCACGCCGTAGCGCTTTTGCGCGTGCTCCGACAAGACCGAGCCGATCGCAATCAGCGCGAACGCAGCCCCCGCAACCGTGATACCCCACCACGATGCGGAAGCCATGCCGGCGCCGCCGTAGACAAGCACCCCAGCGGTTGACAACAGCGCGCCGGCCACGTTGCTGGGCAAGATGCGCGTGCCGTAGGCGAACCGCTTGATTGCGATCGCGAAGAAGATGACGAGCGTACTCAGACAGGCGACGTACGCGCTGGTCAGAACTTTCGAAGCCACGTAGGTCAGGCCAATGCCGCCGAAGAAGTACGTCACGCCGATCGCCACGAGCAGCTTATAGGGAACGCGCGCGCCGGGCACGCCATCGCGGCTGAGAACCGACGTGCACACACGCAGCGTGAGAGCGGCCAACAGGAAACGCCAGAACAGCGAAGTTAGCACGGGCGTCTCGCGAACCTGCATCGTGATCGCGAACCAGTTCGTCGACCAGATGATTACGCAGACCGCGAACAGCAGCAGGGTCGCGCGGGTGTCCGGCCGCGCGTCGGAACCGGAGTGGGCCGTCATGTCGCATCCGCCGCCGCGAACGCTGCCATGTGCATCAGCGCGGCGAGAAGCGCGCTCCCGAGCAGGTCAATCTCGGCTGCGTCGAACACTGCGGGATCGTGGTCGAGGCTCAGATGCAGGTCACCCGCCGCGCGGTAGCCGGTAATCTCCAGATGATGGCTCTGCGCGCCGTGCATGGTCCGCATCGAAGCTGGACTGACGCGCCAAGTGCTGCTCGACGAGATCTCGATGTCGCCGAGGAAATTGAAGCTGACGTCGCAATCATAGAGGCCGCCGCGCGCGGTTTGCGGGTCGCCGAAAAACGCGTTGCCGAACGAATGCGCGAACGGCTTGACCCGTGCGAGGTAGGCCTCGACGTTGCGCAATACGGCGGACGGGTGGGCCCGGTCGATCTCCAGCACCACAGGGAAAATCAGTGTTAGCCAGCCGAACACCCCGTCGACGGGAAAGTCCGCGCCGCCGAGATGGCGCCCGTGATCGAGCACATGGACCTTCTGCGTGACGTTTCTGCTTTGCTCGGCCAGCGCGATCATCAGGCTTGCCAACAAGGCATTGCCGAGCACTGACACGCCACCATCGAACGCGGGCAGATCGCTGCTGGCTACGCGGACTGCCGTGCGTCTGAACTGGTCGCGCGCGGGAAACGGCATGGTCGCCTGCGCGCGCGACGCGCAGCGGTCCCATGGCAGCGCACGCCAGAACGCATCGTCGCGTTCGGACGCGAGCCGAAGCGCATAATGCGCTTCCCATTCGACGGCGTACCGGGGAGAGTCCCAAGCGGCGAGCGTGTCGACGCCCCGGATCGCGGCCTGATCCAATTCCGACAGCAACAGGATCCACGAATAGCGGTCGACGTGAAACTGGTGGCACGACACGATGAAGTGGAGCACACCCTCCACGCGCGCGACGGCGCACGCGAGCCGCGTGCGCGCGACGAGCGAGATCCGTGCTTCGCTCGCGCGGACCGCATCCTCGATCGACACATGTTCGGGGTACCGTGGGTCTAGATGCCAGCCGGACCAGCTTTGGCAATGGCGCTCGAGTACGGCGTTCAGCTGCGCGGTGGCGTCGGCAACGCTGGCCGCGCCACGGTATTCAAGCACGAAAGACTGGCACCAAGCGTCGAGATCGGGGATGCCCCGCGTTTCGAGAAAGCGCTTCACCGGCATCACGGACCGTTGTAGCGGCTGCACCGATACGCGCTTGCGGCCGCCCGGCGCGGCGCTCAGGGACAGCGCGCGAAGCGGTGTATCGGACAGCAGCGCCAACAGATCGAGCCCGTACCCCTGACGCTTCAGGCTGGCGACGACCTGCAGCGCGCGCAGCGAATCGCCGCCGTTGTCGACGTAACTGAGCGCGTCATCGGCCGACGCTGTGCCAAGCGACGCCGCCACTTCGCGCAGCAGGATGTGACCAGACGGCGCGGCGGACGGCTCGGCTCGAAACAGCGCGCGCAGCACCGTGCGATCGACCTTGTTGTTCTTGTTGAGCGGCAGCGCCGGCAGTGACAGGAAATGCCGCGGGATCTTATGCAGCGGAATACGCGCGGCCAAATCACGGCGCACGGCAACGGGATCCCATTCGGCCCCGGCCGGGACGATCGCCGCGAGGATGGCGGCTTCGCCTTGCACGTCGTCGGTCAACACGCAGACGTCCCGAACGCCGGGCGTGGTGCGCAGCGCAGCTTCAACCTCGTGCAGGCTGACTTTCTGGCCATTGACCTTGATGACCGAGTCGTTTCGCCCGGTGATGACGATACCGCCTTGCGGGGCGTGATAGGCGAGGTCGCCGGTCGCATAGCACGGCGTGGCGAGACCGTCGCGCACTGTTGTCAGCGCCTCGATCGCGCCGGATGCCGGATTCATCCGACGGGCAACCCAGTCCGACATGATCACGAGTTCGCCGATGGCGTGCGGCTCCGTCACGACCCGGCCTCCGTCGAGCAGCGCGACGGTCACGCCGTCGACGCCGTGGGACAATGGCCAGTTGCGCTCCATCGCAAATGGCCCGTTGCAGTGCCGAGCGTACAGCGCGACCGTGCATTCAGTCGGACCGTAGGCGTTGAACAGTTCCGCGTCGTGCGGAAAGGCCGCGTTGAAGCGTTCGAGATCGCCGCCGTAGATCAACTCGCCGCCAATCACGAGCTTGCGCGCCAAGGGCCCTGCGGCACGCTCCGCATACATGCGGCGAAAGTACGGCACGGTCATGTGTAGCGTATCGATGTCGTGCGCGTCGATGAAGTCGCGCACCGCGTCTAGGTCATGCTGCCGCGGGTTGATCGTACACAGCACGCCGCCATGCAGCAGGCACAGGAACACATCCATCAGGCCCGCATCCCACGCGCACGACGCCAGTTGCAGTACGCGGTCACCCGGCGCCGCGCCGAGGTAGAGCGCGTAATTTCGGATGTGCGCGTCGAGCGCCGCCATCGACTGGACGATCGCCTTCGGTTCGCCCGAGGTGCCGCTGGTAAAGATCACGTATTCGCCGCAGCGCGGTTCGAGCGGCTGCGCGTCGGTGGGCGGCGGGCCGGAGAAGTACGAATCGACGTTCAGCGTGTCCGCGCCTGCCAATTCGACGTCTGCGAGCGGGCTCGCGTTTAGCACCATGCGCACATCCAGCGTGCGCAGGACCGGGGCCAGCGGCACGAGCGGCGTGGCCTGATCCAGCACCACAACGCGCGCCGAGGTCGCCAGCGCGGCGATCAATGCCGCGTACGCCGCGCAACCATGCGAGCCGTAGACTAAGATGGCGTCCCGCGCGCCGGGTCGAGCGTCGAGCCCAGCTTTCACGCGCGCGATGATCGACAACAGTTCGGAACGCCGGTAGTGGCGTGCGTCGTCGATGACGACGACCGGATCCGTTTCGTGATGCGTCGAATTCAAATGCCTGAACACGATGACTCCGTCATTCAACGTTGGACGCGACCGACGCGCGCTAAGAGAGGGAGGGGCCGCTTAGAGCGTGGCCAGCGCGCCGCTCAGAATGGCGATAAAGGCATCGGCCTCACATTTGCCGATCACGAGCGGCGGGGTAATTTTCACGGTCGATGCGCGCAGCCCACCGGTACGGACGATCACGCCTGCTTGTTCGAGCTTCGCGCGCAACGGACCGATGACCGGGCTGGCCGCTGCTTCGTCCACGACATCGAATGCCAGCATCAGGCCACGCCCCCGGATCCGGCTCACGCGGGCGTCAGCGGCGGCGACTTCGCGTAGGCGGCCGGTGAGGTATGCGCCCATTTCCGTCGCGTGCTCCCACGGCTTTTCGGTCAAGTAAATATCTAGCACGCGCGACGCCACGGCGCACACCAGTGGGCTGAACGTGAAGGTCGACGAGTGCTCCGCATAGCCGATTCCGTCGACGAGGTCGGGCGCGCCCGCGACGGCGGACACCGGCAGTCCGTTGCCGAGCGCTTTGCCGATCACGATCATGTCCGGCTTCAGGTCGATATGGCTCGCGAACGGCGTGCCGGTGCGACCGAAGCCCGTGTAGATCTCGTCGAAGATCGTGACCACTTCGAATTCGCGGCCGGCGGCGAGGATTGCCTCGAGGACAGGTTCGGGTACCGGGTGAATGCCTTCCGCGGCCTGGATCGGCTCGACAAGGATCGCAGCCGGTAATTCACCTCCCGTCTTCAGCGCGCCCAGGTGATGCCGGAATGCCTTAGTCCAGCGATCGAAATCCTGCGGACCGCCCTCGTAGGTGTCGTCCAGCGCGAAGCGCGGATTGTCGCGCAACGTGGCGGCAAGGTGCGTGCGGAAGGCGGGATTTGCCGTGACCGACAGCGCGCCTTGCGTCTTACCGTGGAATGCGTTGCCGAAATAGAGAATCTTGTCGCGGCCAGTTCGGGCGCGGGCTATTTTCGCGGCAATCTCGATACCTTCGGCGCCGGTCACGCCTCCCATTACGGACGCACTCTCATAAGGCAGCAAGTGCGCGAGCTTGCGGATCATCTCGTGGCGCTGCGGGTTGTCGATATTCCAGCCGGTATGAATCAAGCACTCGGCCTGGCGCTGGATCGCGTCGATCACTTCCGGCCGCGAATAGCCAAGGTTGGCCGCGCCGCTGCCGCCGGACATATCGAGATAGCTGCGCCCGGCCTCGTCAAACAGATGGCAGCCAGCACCGCGTACGATCGACGGTGCATCGGGATTGCTGCGCTTGACGGATATCGAAAGAGCCTCGGTGTACATGAGAAATCGATGAAATGTAGAGTTGGCGATTCCGCGTCGCAGCAACAATGAATCGAGGGCGAAACGGGCTGTGGCGGACGCGTGTGAAGCGGCTCGCAGTTGCACTGCATGCTGATCTTGACTGTCACACCGTCGTTTTTCCAGTCGGCACGGAAGCGTTGAAAAGATCATTCGTCTGATAGCTGACGCATGTTTTCCCGGCTAGAAAGCAGCACGGAGCACGACATGTCGGAGCGACGGCGAATTCCTGGGCACGCGATGGCGAATACGACGGGACCGCGCGCCTGACAGGCACTGCGTATTCGGCCGGGGACCACCGGGATCAACAATCGACTTCTGCTGTCTCACCGAGGAATACGAAATATCCAATGCGTGGCACTGATGCCTGTTCGAAGCGGCGGCTGACGAATCGGAGTCGATGCTGGGAACTCGGCCGCGGCAGAATTGCAACGAAAAGGAAACGCCCGCTCCCTGAAAACCATGCGCTACAAGCGGGATAGAGCTTGCTTAGTGTCGTGATCATAAGCGCTGTGCGTCGACATCGTTACGGATGGACCTGACGTGTTTCGATAAATGCCAAAAATGAAATATCCCATATCGGCGGTTAGCACCGGAACGTATAACGTAAGTCGCCGGACATGAATGAAACCGACAGCACGTTATTTAAGTGCGGTCACGGCTGATTTTTGCTTGTCCGTTCATGAGTCGGATCGATGCTATCGATTCGAAACGATCGAGTCAATTTTTATTTTTCTGACAAATCTGACACTCAACGGGAGGCACGCACGAAGATTGCACACAGCCAATTCGCAATGATGAAAATATTCATCTCATTGTTTCATTGTTGATAATAACGAACTTAAACAATTGAAAGTTGACGTTTTCAATATTAATTCGGGACGCCATATGCACGTACCCGATGCCGGTGCCACATGTGGCCGGGCCCGGCGGGTCGCGTGGCGAAGGGACAGTGACGGTGTACCTGGCGGCGCCTTTCGGACAAACCAAGAAAGGAAACGCACCATTGCGTAAATCGAAACTTTGGAATCCTTGGTCGATGCATTTGATGACAATCGTATGGCAGCTCAGGGTTTGGATTGACCAACCCATCTCATCAAAAAAAGTTTGACGGCACCGTTTTTTTTAATGTATCGTCCAATCGTTGCTTGCTACGCATCACCTCGTTAGGTAGGCGTGGTTAATGGCGCCAATTTAAGATGGTGCTGGATCTGGACATTTTCACCTTAATACCAGCATCATTCCCTGGCCGAAGCGATCGCAAAATGAATTTGTAATATGCATGCATTTACAATGTAAATTTCGTGGATTTAAAATTCTTGGATGGCTTTTTGACTCTCACCCAGATCTTTAGGGAGGGGTAATTTTCGCGCATTCGTGACTTTCCCACGAAGGTCCCGATTAAATCGCCCATGCTTATCAGGACGGATTTTTAATGAAAAGTCCCCATGCAGAATAATAACTAGTTGAGTGCCGATTTTCTTTTCTTGAGCAATTATCAACACGCCATGCAATACGCAAGCGTGAGCGCTCGGTTCTTCCCGTTCTCGCAAGACCGGGTCCATGTCGAGAAGAATTGCTCGCTAGTGCTGGCACGTTGTGGTCGGCGATATGTCTAGATATGAAGAGTAAGTGACGAAGCCGGAAGGTAGCCCTGGACTCGCCACGCTGCTCGCGATCGAGCGAGACGCAGGATGGGCGCTGCGGCTGGTGCATGGTCGGACAGTGCTCTTGAGCCAGAGTGGATAAGAGCGGCCGCCGATACGTCATGCGCAGTTTTCTAGTGATTGACCTTGTCTGATTGATATAACAACAATAGAAACACCAATCATTAAATTAGGATTCCACAATGATAGCAACGAAGAAGCGGCGTGACGGATTTGGTGCTGAAATCCATGGGTTCGATGTGGAGGCGGCATCCGACGGCGAAATCGCGGCACTCCGGAATCTGCTGCTTGAACACGAAGTCATCTTCATCAAGGGCTGCAACGTGCTCGGACCTCAGGCGTACCGAACCTTCTCGGAGCGGTTCTGGGGGAGCCTGGTTCATCCTTTTTCCTCGACGGAAGATCCGATCGTTCCCGGCATTAGCCCTTTTCAGCCGTACGAGGGCTTTCCGGAAATCACCGGCATTTACCACGGCAAGAACAACAAGGGCAATCTGAACGAGTGGCACAGCGACCTAAACTGGCTGGCCAACCCGTCTTTCGGATCGATTCTGCAGGCGGTTGAGGTGCCTACGTATGGCGGCGACACCCTCTGGGCATCCACGACCCGCGCATTCAACGACATGCCAGTCGCGCTGAAAAGCCGCTGCGAAGACCGTGCGGCTTTTCACGATTTCACCCAGATCTATCGCGGCATTTTCAAAGATAACCACGCGGCGCTCGCCGAAGCGCAAAGAAGGTTTCCCGCGATCCGGCATCCGATCTTCATGACGCATCCCAAGACCGGGCGAACCACTGTGTTCGTGAATCGCGTCAGCACCACGCATATCGATGAAATGGCTCTGGACGAATCCCGAGCCATTCTTGAAGAGGTGTACCGCTGGGTAAGCAAACCGGAGTTCCAGGTGCGGCACACGTGGGAACAAGGAGATATCGCCATTTGGGACAACCTGGCCACGCAGCACTACGCGATCTCTGACTATTTCCCGCAAGAGCGGAAGATGCACCGCATTTCGTTGCGCGGCGTCGAGATTTGAGGAGAGACGGTGATGAAAGAGCATATTCTGCATATCGGATTTCATCCGGCGTTCAAGAGCTTCATCGACTTCGAGCACGCCAACGTGACGGTGATCATCCACAGCAAGCTCCTTGAGCTGTATCCGGATGAACTGACAAAGTTCGCCGCGGTGAAGGAACTGAAGGTTGCGCACAATCTCAACCTGAACGAGTACCACAATGCGATGGATCAGATCGAGTCGCTCGCCGATGAACTGTCAGCGGCGTTCGGCAAACCGACCGCAATCGTAGGCATGTTCGAACACGTGACGTTGCCCGCTGCGAAACTCCGCGAACGTTATGGACTTGCCGGCACAAAGCCGCTCATAGCCGAGCGGTTCCGCGACAAGGTCGTCATGAAATCCGCGCTGCGGAACTCGGACATTCGCTATCCGTGGTTCGTCGCGTTCAGCGACGAAGCGGATATCGCCGGGAAGGTCGATGAGCTGTTCGCGCGCAGCGCCAAGGTCATCGTCAAACCAAAGTCGCAGGCGGCGGCGCAGGGGATTCGCGTCTTCACGGATGCGGCGTCATGTGTCGACTATCTGCGCGAGCTGGACGACGTAAGCGAAGTGGAGGCGGAAGAATTCATCGAAGGCCGGCTGCTGCATTTCGATGGTTTGTACGAGAACGGTGCGTTCAGGTTTTTCAGCGTCTCAGAGTATTTCCACGGTTGCTTCGAGGTTGTGCACGAGGGACAGCATCTGGTTTCCTATACCATCGACGATCCGAGCCTGTTCGCGCGCGTACAGGAGCTGGGGTTGGACGTGATTCGCGAACTCGGACTGGAGCGCGGCGTGTTTCACGGCGAGGTGTTTTGCACGCCGGATGACGACTTGGTGTTTTTGGAGATCGGCAACCGGTTCGGCGGCGCAGGTGTTTCTCCGACCCTGAAGAAGGTGTTCGATTTCGACATCGTGGCCGAGTCGATCCGGGTCGACCTAGGGCAGGCCTCCCAGTATGCGGGTCCCACCCGCTCGATCGATACGGGAAAAGTCGGCACCTATGTTTATATCGCGCTGCCGACGACGAAGCCGTGCGAGGTCGAAAAGGTCAACGGTCTGAGCCTGCTGCCCGATTCTGTGCTGCATCACGACACCCCGGGTGTCGGTGCGAAGCTCAATGTTGCGGCGATGCCGTTTCCCGCCTCCGGAAAATTCATCCTGTGCAATGCGAGCGCGGAACAGGCGCAAGCGGATGCTCGATCCATCATTCGCTCGTACTCGATTGAAGTCGGAGTGATCGGCGATGCGTGAACAAGCGATTCCTTGCCTCGAATCCTCCCTGTACGAGATCTTTGCCTGTCATCCCGAGTATCCGGTCCTGGTCAACCGGCAGCACCGCGTTGACCACGCGCTGTTCCGTCAGTGGCAGGAGGAGGCAGAACATCTGCTTCGGGAGTGGGGCGCCGGAGCGCAGCACGTGGTCGAATTGTGCTTGCCGAGGTCGTATCAGCTGGTCGTTTTGGCAGTCGCGTGCCTGTCCATGCGCGTGCCGTTTTTCGTGACCAACCCTCATGAGACGGAGTCGGTGCTAGCGCGCGATCGCGAGCGCCTCGAGCCGTTCCTGACCGTGTCGCTGGCCGGCGACGGAGAAACGGAGGCGGTCTCTGTCGCGAGCGCTTGTCGGTTCGATACCCACGCGCAGTTTGCCTGCACCGGCTGGCAGGACATCGCGTATCTCGCGAGAAGCTCCGGTTCCACTGGCGAACCGAAGTTTTGCAGAATCACCCGGCAGGGGCTGGCTAACCTGATTCATGAGCAAGGGATTCGGTTCGGGCTGCGACCGGGCGCGGTGGTGGGCCTCGCATCGTCCGTTAGCTTCGACGCAATCTTCTCTGAGATCTTCGTGAGCCTGTTCAACGGCTGCACGTTGTTCATTCTAGACGCGCGAGACAATGCGCTTGTCCAGAGCCTGAAGCGTGATATCGGAAACCTGAGCCACCTGACGCTGACGCCGTCCGTCGCGGTGCGGCTCGATCCCGAATCCCTCGGCAAGCTGGAGACGCTAGTGCTTGCCGGGGAGCCGATTCCGCAGAATCTCCTGAGCGGCATCCCGGATCACGTGGCCGTGATCAATGCGTACGGGCCCTGTGAAGCGACGGTCTGCACACACACGAAGCAGATCGGCCGCATCGCGGACAACAACGTGGGCGAGCCCATTGGTCATCTCCGAGCCTACATCGCCGATCTGAGGGGCGAAGCCCTGCCCGCGGGCAGCAGCGGGCTCGTGGTGATCGGCGGGCTGGGCGTGGGCGCGGGCTACGTGGGACAGGTCGTCACGACGAATCCAGAACAGGGTTATTTCCGCAACAGCCAGGGCGAACTAGTGTTCAACACGGGAGACCTAGGGCAAATCAACGAGAAGGGCGAATTGCTGCTGCTGGGGCGCAGCGATGCCAAAGTCAAGGTACGAGGGCAGCAACTTCACCTCCGTGGGATCGAGGCCCTAGTGACGAAGATCACCGGCATCGATCTAGCGACCCTGACCGTCGAGGACGACGGACTTTGCCTGCACTACGAAGGAAGCCTACCGGATACACGCGTTCGTACCGTGCTGAAGGAAAGCTTGCCAAGCCACGCATTGCCCCGGCACTGCGTGAAGTACGAGCGGATGCCTCTGAACGCGGCAGGGAAGATCGACCGCAGGAGCCTGACACCGCCTGTTGCTTCCGTCGTCGCGGACGGCACTGGCATGGCGGCCGAGATTTTCGCGAAGGTGCTGGGCCGAGCCTTGTCGGAACATCAGGACTTCTTTGAAAATGGCGGCGACTCGCTGCTGATCACGGAATTGATGGTGGCCTTTGAAGGCCGGGTCGGCAAGGAGTTGGATCTCGACAAGTTTCTCGATACGCCTACGATTGCCGGCTTGTCCGCGCAGATCGACGCGCCCCTAGCGGCGTCCTCGAACGGGCTTGAGCAAGCGTTCATGGAGTTCGACGCGCATCTGGCCACCATTCGGGCCGCTGCATCGGAACTGGGCGCCCGCCTCGACCCGCCTCGGTCGCCGCCCGTCACCGTTTTCCTGACGGGCGGAACGGGCATCATCGGTCGCGAAGTCCTGGCTCATCTAGCGCGCAATGGCGGGGTCCGCGTAATTGCCGCCACCCGTAATCCGCGCACGGCCGCCGAACTCGCGGAACTGGGCGCAAGCGAATGCGTGGAAGTCGATCTGAACAGCCTGTCTCTCGAGCAGGGAACCCGGCTGCTGCGCGACCATGCTGTCACCCACGTGATCCACGCGGCGGCCGAGGTGAACCATGTCTATCCGCTTGCCAAGTTGTTCGCGCCGAACGTCAAAGCGACTTCGGTCCTGCTGCACTCCGCGCTGCTGGCGGCATGCACCCAGTTCATCTATCTGGGTTCCAGCAGTGCCCAGGCCGATCCGAAGCGCGCACAAAGCGCGTATGACATCTCAAAGTGGATGGCGCAGGAACTGGTGCGCGGCGCCTCCGGCGCGCTCGATACGAAGGTACTGAGCCTGCCGCTCGTCGTGGGGGAAAAGTCGCGACAGCGGGCAGACCGGGATCACATGACCGCTCGAATCAGGCAATGCCTCGAGATGGGCCAGTTCCCGGCCGGGGTCGGCGATATCGATGCGGTTTCCGCAGGTTTCGTGGCCGAGATGATTGATGAAGTGATGCGTTACCCAGCGCTCTGGGGTTCGCTCGTCGAAGTGAACTCCAGCGAAACCGTGTCGTTCGACGAGGTCTTGCAGCACGTGGCAAATCTCACGTCATCGCCTGTTTCCAGCGCGGATCCCGAGGAGTTCGGCCAAAACTTGCGCGTCTGGTTCAGCAATCGGCCCGAGTGTCCGCTTGCGCCATTTAGCTCCATCTACAACCAAGCCACGTTCGACTATCTGCCCGTCGCGCCGGGATCCCGCACAAAGACCGATTCGCTGAAACGGTTCTATGAGACCGCCAAGTCGTCGCATCGCTCGGCCGAAGTGATGATTGCTTACCTTGAAGATGTACTGGTCTAGTCAAGTTACCGGGACTGAAAATGCATAAATTCGTAGACATTTGGGACGAGGCAATCAAGGTTTCTCCGGAGATCTACCGTCACGAATATCAGGAGCGGGAGGCGCGGGTCAGGAAATTCGAAACTGGCGATTACCATCCAGGCGCGATTCGCTCGGCCGACGAACGGTGGGACGGTCAGCCGCACCGCTTTTTCGTCGTCAAGACCGGCGGACAATCGTTCGTTGGATCGAAGATCCTGTCCGATATCGTCACGACGCACGGGTCGCCGGGTTTCTTCTGCTCGAAGATTTCTAGCGAGATGATCCTCGGCAGACTCGAATACTTTCAGACCTCGCAAGAAGGCGTCGAGGTATTTTATACGGAGATGGAGAAACGCGAGATCGAGGCGGTGCTCGCCTCGCTGAAAGCGTCGGCGTCGGCGTCGGCGTCGTCGTCGGCGTCGTCGTCGGCGGCGGCGGCGGCGGCGGCGGCGGCGGCGGAGATTCATTATCCCTTTGTCCAACTGGTCGGCGCGGACAAGGTCGAGATCAACACTCCGGGCAACGGCTGGCACATCGATGAGCATCGCGCGCACCTGTTGGGGCTGGGCGAGATCTACTTGCGCGCGTTGTCCGCCCGTTTCCTGAACAAACTCAACACCCAAAATCTCGTGGTGTACGACCCTGCCTGCTCGACGGGGCAATTTCTGTTCGAATTGAAGCAGGCGCATCCCGGCATCTATACGATCGGACAGGACATCAGCGCCGACATGATCAGGTTTGCCGAGGGCAAGGCCGATGAACTCCACGTGGGGGATTCGTTGCATCCGAAGCCCGCGGAAAAGTCTGTCGATCTGATCTTCTTCCGCTTCCTGAATGCCGAAGTGGTGTCACGTTCAAAAGCGCTGGACCTGTTCCGGTCGGTGATGCGCTGCTTGAAGGACGGCGGATATGCCGTTCTGTTCGGGCACACGCCGGTTCTGCTTAATAGGTCGGAACTGCTTGGCGAGGGCTGTCGCGTACATTCCTGCGTAGCCGCAGTCGAGGATGGCTCCGTCGTGCAATTCTACGTGATCCAGAAAGAGGGCGAGCACCGTGAGCAGGCCTGAGCGGCTATATCTGAAATCCGAGGTGATCGTTGAGCCGCTGATAGCGCGATACCGCGCCTCCCCGTACCTGTTTCAGCCCGCCTCCGCTGCCATGCTACTGAGGCGGCTGGTGGGAAAGTTACTCAAGTCGTTTGTCGATGCGCCGCAGACGCACGTGAAGGCGGTCAGCGACCCACGGTTGAAGGGCGGGCCATTCCTGACGCTTCACCACGATAAGGTTGAGTCGGCCAGGCGCCTGTATGACGAACTGACCGGACAACTGCTGCCGCTGTTTCAGTTGGCCGACGCTTTCGACCGGCTGGGCGAAACGTTGGCTGATGAAACGGGCTCCTCGCTGACCCACTATCTGGCCGCGCTGCCGGACGACCTCGCCGCCTGCGTCGAGTTGAGCTACGACGCATGGAACCGCGCGCATTTCAGCATCAATGAACCGATGCTTTATCGGAGCCGGTATTTCGACCGGTCGCTGCAGTCGTTCCTGATCTACGAGGGCGACCCCGATGAAAAGGACTTCGCACTGAGTACGCCCAGGCTCGCTGGGCCGAACGCATTTTCGATTCAGCGAGGCTTCGACGACGAGGGGGTGCAACGCCTGCTTGCCTCCCGATCGCGCGGCATCGACGAGACCGAAGTGCACTCGCTTTGCGCAGCGCTGGGCGTCGACGATGCGCGCACGGCTGACTTCCTGGCACTGTTCACGCGCGAGCCGCTCCGGTCCAGGATCGACGTGGCGCGGACAGATCGCGACGAAGTGGACTATTTCGGCCACGCTTGCGTTCTCGTCCGCTCTGGCGGCCTAAGCGTGCTGGTCGACCCGTTCATCAGCTATGCGACGCGTAAGGACGAAGCGCGGCTGACGATCGCGGATCTGCCGGAAAGAATCGACGCGGTGCTGATCACACATCTGCACATCGATCACTTCTGCATCGAGACCCTGCTCAACATCCGGCACCGGGTCACGAGGATTCTCGTTCCCAGCTGCGCCGGCTCGACGCTGCTCGACCCTTCGCCATACATGGTGCTGCGATCCATGGGATTCGAGAACGTCGTGGAGTTGAAGAGCTTCCAGACGTTTCCGATCGGCGAGACGGTCTCCGTTCAGGCGCTTCCGTTCCAGGGTGAGCATGGCGAGTTGAACGTCACCTCGAAGGCGATGTTCGTCGTTTCAACTGCGTATAGCGGATATCTGTTCGTAGCCGACGCGCGTTTCGATAACACGCGCCATCTCGAGCAGATAGCGAAACTCGCGGAGCGCGATATCGACATCATGTTTATTGGCATGGAGTCGAAAGGCGCGCCTTTCACTTGGCTGTACGGGCCGATGATGGCGCGCCAGACTGGGCGCGTGCATGCGGAAACGCGGCGCCTAAACGGATCATGTTCGCGTCGCGCGTCCGAACTGGTCAGTGCATTTCGGCCCTCAATGGTCTTCGTGTACGCGTTGGGCAGAGAGCCGTGGCTCGCGCCAATCATGGCTGTCGAAGCAGATGGCGATACAAAAATCCAGGATGAGATCGATATATTTGTCGACTCATGCGACCGGATGCACAAGCGCGTCGCGGTGCTGAACGGCACCAGGCATCTAGAGGAGATGGCTCATGCCTGAACCGCAGCGAGTCTTGACCACCGCGTCCGGCCGGGATGTACATGATCTGTGCGTAGGGACCATGAACTGGTCGGCGCCGGTTTACGGCCGACGGTCCACGGATAGCAGCGCGCTCGTCGTTCAGGCTGCGCTTGACGCCGGAATTAATCAGTTCGATACCGCCGACTGCTATGCGCCGGTGGACAGCGGTCCTACCTCAGAGCAGTTACTGGGGCAGCATCTCCGTCAGCTTCAGGTTGACCGTGCAGGCGTTTTCATCGCCAGCAAGTGCGGCATCCGGCTAACGAGCGGCGGTTGGGGCCGGGTCGTCGACAACTCGCCTGAATACATCGTGTCGTCGTGCGAAGCGTCGCTTGACGCGCTGCAGACCGACTATCTGGATCTCTTCTACTTGCATCGGTTGGATGTCGGGCGCGCGCATTTGAAGGCGTCGCTCGACGCGCTTGCCGGCTTGAAGCGCGCGGGAAAAATCCGTCATATCGGCCTGTCCGAGGTGGATGCCGGCACGATCATGGAGGCGGACCGCATCCTGACGGATCTCAGCGCCGGCGTCTGCCGACTGGATGCGGTGCAATCCGAATTCTCGATGCTTCGGGCAACTCCCCTGAACGACGGTGTATTTGACGCCTGCCGCGAAAGGGGCGTGCGTTTCTATGCGTACAGCCCGCTCTCGCGAGGCTTCCTTTCCGGCGCGACACAGCACATCGGCGAGGAAGATTGTCGAAGCGGGATTCCGCGCTATCAGGGCGGCAGCCTTGAAGCCGTCAGGCGTGCCGTCGGGCAACTGGAGACCGCGTGCAAGGCGACCGGCATGACGTTGAATCAGGCGGCGTTGGGCTGGATAAGGTGGGTGTCCCAGAGCCGGCAGCAATACATTCACCCGGTGATCGGTACGTCAAATCCCGGACATCTGAAGTCGAACATTCGCTTCGGTGCGGCGGCGGATTCGGTATTCGCGCAGTTCGACGCACTCATCAAGCTGCAGCCTCGATTCGGTGAGCGATATCCCGAAGTCGACATGCAGGAATTTCAACTGAGCAACTGAGGTCTTCGTGAAAATACTGGGTTACAACGGCCTGAACGGATCCGTGCGTTATCGCCGAGAGGCTTTTGACGGCCTGACGGAAAACGAATATGCGATGTGTCAGGGGATGGATTCGTCGGTCTGCCTGATGATCGATGGGGAGATCGTTGCAGCAGCGGCTGAGGAACGATTCACCGGCGAAAAATTTACGTCCGACTTTCCGCGCCACGCGATCCAGTACTGCCTGGATGTGGCCGGGATCGTCGCATCCGACCTCGATGCGATCACCCACAGCTTCGACTATCAGGCCTATCAGAAGCTGTTCAAACTCGGTGAGCGCAATTCCCGGTACTACGATCAGGTGCTGGCACCGAAGATTCAGGCCGATCTCTGGAGGGAACACTTCTCGCTCGACCATGTCGACACGCTGTATACACCCTGCAATCATCATCTGGCGCATGCGGCGATGGCATTCTATCCGTCCGGATTCGAACGGTCGCTAGTGATTGTCGCCGACGGTCTGGGCGAGATGACCGCCATTTCGGTCTACGAGGGGCATGGTCATGCGCTGAATCTGCTGCATCAACAGGGCACGCTCAGTTCGCTGGGCATTCTGTATTCTCAGATCACGGCACATTTGGGCTTCTGGGTGAACTCCGACGAATACAAGATTATGGGGCTGGCGCCTTACGGCGATCCCGAAGTGTTCAGACGCGCCTTCCAGGACATGGTCGAACTGTCCGACGGCGGAACTGTCGTGGTCCGAGCTTTCGAGCGCAACGTCAACGAACTGGAGCGACAGACCGGCCGGGGCTTCCGGCGCTGGCTGGATGAACACGTGATCAAGGCGCGCGAGGCTGGCGAGACCATTACGCAGGCCCATCGGGACTTCGCGGCGGCGTTACAGCAACGCATTGAAGAAGCGCTGTTCCATGTGATCCGCCATTGGAAAGAGCAAACAGGTGCCGAGAATATCTGTTTTGCGGGCGGGGTGGCGCTGAATTGCACGGCCAATGGTAAGCTGCTGCGCAGCGGGCTGTTCAAGCAGATCTTCATCCCGCCTGCGGCGGACGATGGTGGCACTGCCGTCGGCGCCGCGATGCTGCTTCATGTCGAGAAATCGAATGGGAAACGTGCCAGCTTTCTGGCCAATGACCTGCCGTACTGGGGGCATGAAATCGACGAAGATGAGATTAGGGCGTCCATCAGCGAATTTGGATCCAGCATCGATGTCCAGAAACTGGATGACACGGCTTTGCTTGAGGCTGCAGCCGGCGATATCAAGGACAACAACATCATTGCATGGGTGCAAGGCCGCATGGAATTCGGTCAGCGCGCATTGGGAAATCGCAGCATCTTGGCCAATCCGGGCGCGCCGGACATGAAAGAGCGGGTTAATGCGCGCATCAAGAAGCGCGAGGAATTTCGCCCTTTCGCGCCGTCGGTGAAATACGAGTGCGCGAATACCTACTTCGAACTGCCGGATAATTTCGAGTCGCCGCATATGCTATATACGATTCCGGTTCGAAAGGAGTGGGTCGCGTCTCTGCCCGCCATCACGCACGTCGATGGAACGGCTCGCGTGCAGACAGTCAACCGCGAGAAATCCGAAAAATACTGGGCACTGCTGGACGAGGTGCAACGGCGCACGTCGATGCCGGTGGTATTGAATACGTCGTTCAATATCAAAGGGCAACCCATTGTACGCACCGCGAGAGAGGCGATTGCGACGCTTTTCACAGCCAATCTGGACGCGCTGTACATCGGAAACTACGTGATCAGAAGAGGGAGTGATTCAATTGATCGATAAGCTGATCGGGCTGAAGAGCGTCGTTCTTCTACAGACGTTTCTGGAACGGCTAGCACTGTTCGTCCTGCCACTCTATGTGTACCAACTGACAGGCAGCAAGCAGATGCTGGGGATGATCGTCGTGCTTGAGTGGTTACCGACGATTCTGTTGTTGCCCATCGCGGGCTGGCTCGTGGACAGGTTCGGGTGCCGCGCCTGCTTTTTCCACCCATCGATTCTCAGGGCGGTCGTCGCGCTGATGTTGGTGCTGCTAACCGGCGTGCTGCCGAACATCGCACTGATGCTGCTATTTGCCGCGCTGGCTTCCGCCGCCAACATCGTGGCATATCTGAGCTTCGAGAAGTATGTCGCGTCCCGAGTGCCGAATGCGCAGGTCAGCAGTTATTACTCGTTCTTCTCCGTGTCCCAGCAGGCCAATCAGATTGCCGCGCCGCTGATCGGAGTTTCGGTCATCGCTGCGTTCAGCGTGCAGCAGTTCTTTCTGCTCTATGCGCTGCTGTTCGCGTGCCTGGCCTTCCTGTTCTACGCGGTGATTCCGAAAGCGGTGGCTTCCGATGCAGAGCGGGGGGAACGGGTACCGTTCAGGATTCTGGCGGACCGGCTCGTCCGGAACCAGCGGCTAGTCACTCTCGCGCTGTGCATGCTCCTTATCAATACGGTGCTCGCGGTGTTAATCACGCTGATCCCGGATATCGTGATCGGTGAGTACGGCCTCGGCAAGCGCGATGTTGCGTTGCTGTTTACATCGGGCGCGGTGCTATCCGGTTTATTTCACCTCGCTTACAGTCGTCCCGCGCTTGCCGGCAGGATGAAGTTGCTGGGGCGAGCGTCAGTGCTCCTCATCCCTATGTTCCTGATGGCGCAGATAGTGGTGTCCGGCGTATTTTTCTTCGCGGTCAGCGCGTTGACCATGGCCATTTCACTACCGTTTTCCGTGTGGTCGAGAACCCTCCGGAACAACCTGTTGCCGCCAGAAGGATTCGCTAGTGCGGCGTCCATTGTTATGGTTATCTCACTGCTCGGATTTCCGATTGGCGGGTTGATCGTCTCGACCCTGTCCGCGTTGCCCAATCGCTGGATCATGTTCGGGACCGGGGCAACGGTGTTTGCGGTTGTTTTGGCACTGCTGCGCTTCGGCGGGTTTTGGCGCATCGAGTCCATGAGGGATCAGCCGGAACTGGAGCCGCGACTCGCCAAGCCGGAGTCGTGACGGGGAATGCGGTCGCATGCGGTTCCGTGCGAACCTGTACCGGACGGGAGCGCTGCGGGCGGAGTTGTATAGCGGAACGGCTGGGCCAGTGCTGCCGGGAAGTTGATGGCGAACCCACTTCGGGGCAGCCGGACGGAAACGATTCAAGTGCGCGACTCAGATATGGGCGCTGACATGCGGGCGGGGCTGCATCGCATGTCGCCCCCCCTCGTGGCGGTACGAGTTTTTCAAGGCATTATCCTGAGGCCGCATGTTGATGCACGCGTAAAAGCGACCCACTTTAAGCGATCATGCAGCAGCGCCAACGGATGTCGCCCGAGCGTGAAGCCCATGGTGCGATAATCGCTAGTAGATAACAGCAGCCACCAAAAAGAGCAAAGCGACATGAATCACGGCGTCGCTCGAAGCAAGTCCAAAGCTGGCGAACCCTGTGAGCCAAGCACGCGTGCGCTCGACGACAGCGATGCCGACCGAGCCGCTCGCTACTTCCTAGGCCGCGACTGGAAATTCTGGCTGGCCTTGATGCCGCGCCTTTCACATAACGCTGACAACGAGCAAAGACATACCCCTTGTTCGCATTCAGTTTTTTCCCGGACGCTTACGCGGTTATCCGCTCAAAGCCAGCACTGCCGGAATGGCGTCAAGCATAGACTCGAACACCATCGAATTCTGCCGGTTGGCGCCTGTGACCGTGACAGGTAGCTGGACGCTGCGTGCGTCTACGACGATGTGCCGCTTAGATCCGAACCGACCTCGATCTGTCGGGTCTGGGCCGGCTTCCTGCCTCCTAGGGGACGCTAGCTCCATCGAGGTTGCCAGTTCCCAATCGACCTGGTCGTGGTCATGCAGCCGACGAAGCGTCGCCAGATGAAGTCGTTTCCATACGCCATCGTCTTGCTAGTCTCGTAGACATCGTCAGCTCGTCATGCCAAAGCTCAACTCCTAGGGGAAACCATCCCACGGAATACCGGTTTGCGTACATACAAGATGTCATTTAGCGCTATTCGATCATCGATCGCGCATCGTCGTCCACCCTCGCTCGATGGCGTGAACTCTGGAATCGGTTGTTCCAGCACCGCCCACAAATCCGATCTGAGTTTACGTCTTGCCATGCCGCCACAATATGGCGTGTGCAGCCCTACGTCCAAGTTGTGTTGTGACTCTTAGTTAGCCATAGATATGCTCGGCTCTTATAGACCGCAAGCACCCTCGCTCAACTACCTATCCCCGTCAGTCCGGAGGCCGCGGTTCTAGAGTAGGTCAATAAATGAAGTCGAGATTCTCCCGAAATCGTCTCACGGTAGATAACACTATGAGGCATCAACGTCGCGAACCCAGCGCATCAACACTAGCTCGTCGCCGTCTGACTGAATACGGACGAAGCCCGCCGGATGCGCGTACTCTAATGGTTCTCTGTCGCTGTTGAGGCTATCCAACCACACAGTCATTGAGTCAAACTCAGCCTCGATCTGCCACTTCGCCGCCGCATTAAGCAAGTCAAGTTCGGAAGGTTCGAGGGTCCACGTATAGTTATCGAAGGGACTATGCAGGTGCTGGAAGTACTCATCAGAACACGTCGCATCGTCGCTCGCCAATCGAACAAAGCCGAAATCTCGAGCGCTTTGCGAAAGAACGATCAATCTGCCAAACTCCTGATCCGCGAGACGCTTCGCCCAAACTTCGGTCCAGCGCCCCCATCGAGCTTCGAGTTCGTCCAATGTCATTTCGTAGGGACACCGTCGCCTGTAGCTCTGACCGTGCACTCCAATCACCTTGCGCCAAAGAACTTCCCCTGTTGTCTCTACTACATCGAAGCAATCGCAGCGACACGCGATCTGCTTAGTTCGAAGCGCCTCAATCAGGCTGTTTAAATACTCGACATATGGTGGCGGATTATGCGATAGAGGCTGTGTTTTCATATAGAAATCAAATAGAACTGAAATCGCACGCCTACCTTCTACATCAGGATAAAAATATCCGCCACCCCTATCAAATCGTCGATATTCGATTCTCCAATTAACATCGACGGATTTCACATACATTTTTATCTCTTCTGGCACCGGCTCGATGACATAGATTTGACCAAGCTTATGAAGATTAAACGATGAATCAGACAATCCACGAGAATTCAATAACAAAATATCTTTATCTGAAAATTCAGCACTTGATTTTGTTGATCGGCTCGCCCAATCTAGAATGCTGGCCGGCACACTACCAAGTCCGTCATCCGCGGGCCCACGTTGAACAAGGGGCCAGCCAGCACAATGAATTTTCATTACATATTGAAGTGTCCTTATATAGTGTTCTAGTATGGTGCCGTAATACCTAGGGGGTTGAGCAACTTGTAACGGAACACCATGGAATGGGCACATGACTAACCATGCGACTTCATGGAACATGCTGTGGTATCCAAGTCTCGCGCATTCGGGACAAAATCGAATGACACGCTCGTCGCGACCGCCCGGGTTCAGACTGTAGCTTCCGCAACTGCTCAAACTAAGATCTGGATAAAATGCCGTACGAAGCCTTGAGGAAGACTCGCCTAGTAGAGCCGCTAGCCGATCAATCTCTGTGTCAGGCGAGCTGAATGGTCGATGAGGGTTAAATGCCAAGACTTCTTGGGCTCTTCGAATGCTAAGGTGATTGAGTTCGCAGAACCGCAGAAAAATGCTGAACCCCGACTCATATGCCCTCGCGCATCCGCTCCACCAATTAAACTCTAGATATGTCATGCTACGATGGCGGACAAATAATCCGCATGTGGTCAGAGAAATTTGTCTTAGCTAACCGCTTTAGCCAGTTTTCATATGATGTCACCTCATCCCAATCGTCTCCTCGGGCCAATTCAAAAAGCGTCGCCTCAATAGTTCGAGCGATATGCTGCATAGGGAACTCCCCGAATCGCTTGGCACTATCGGGGGATAGGCTTTGCAAAGATTTCCAGAGATCAGGACTGCAGTCAACCAACCTCCGCCCCATTGAAAAATATTTTGGCGCAAAATACTCGAGAAATGAAACATTGCTACCCTCGGGCCATCGAGAGTCGACATCGTAGCCTGTCAATACGCACTCCAACTCTTCCGTTGTACGCAAGCCATGAAACTGCGCATGTGATGCCATGAATCGAGCCGAAACATGGGCATTTCCGGTGCCTGCGAAATAGTCGTACTTGTAGTTCAGTTGGTGCGATCCGACTGAAATGACGCTCAGCAGATACCCCTTTTCGTCGAGATCGTTCTGCAGTCCCATCAACCACTGCCATTCTCGCAATGTCATACCCTGTGCTTCGTCTATCAACAAGATCACATAGTTTCGGCGTGCCCACTCTGCAATCGCAATGAAGCGTTGCAGACACATGTAACGCCCTTCTGCGCGCGGTGGCGGCTTCGCCACATTGACGAGCGCAAATCGCGAAGCTCGCAGCAACATGTGCCAGAAGCCCGCCTCGCTCAATTGACTGTCGGGCGGGCGAATCCAGACAATGAGAGGAAGCTCGACCTCGAAGCGCTCGCGTAGCACTTGAGCGAGGAAATACTGAATACATCTTGACTTCCCAAGGCGCGATGCCCCCATGAGATACGCCCCTGGACACTGCTGATCGATCCAATCGCCAATCTTGGATATCATTTCGTGTATGGGCAGTGTATAGACCGCATACTGCTGCGTTACGATGCAGTGAGTGGGGTCAATATGTTTTGGGAGCGAGAATGTCATCGTGACCTCGTCGACGCGATCCGCCGTGGTGGCAAAGGCGTCGCCGCTTCTGGTCGTTTGACATGACCTGGGCGCCGATCGGATTTCTTCGAATCAATATATTCGGTTTCCTTATCGTCTTGATTTTCATCATCCCGCTTCATCGCAGCGTCCAGCATCATATCTCCAACTGATTGTGTCGCCGCGGCTGCAATAATGCGACGGGCCTCAAGATATGCCGGGTGCACCGGAAGCTTGCCCTTCGGTTGCGCTTCTGAATAATGAATCAATGCCTCAACGGGATCCATTCCAGGTGAAATATCGAACTTCCTGGCTCTGTTCGCTTGGCAAATCGCCGTACGGACAGCCAAGCTGTGCGGCAAACCATTCCAAGGAGGAGCCGCTCTCAACACACCCAACGACGTACCGCTGATCTCGACCCCCATCGCAATGCGGGCATCATTTTCCCTATGTGCAATTACCCATATCTTTGATCCGACGAGATCATATCGAGCGCCCAGTACCTCGTTCGAATAAGTCGCGTTGAGGAATTCGACATAGGGTCGACGCCCCTTACTAGCTCCGCCTCGGACGGTACAGAGCTTTCGGACACTGAACATCGAATTGACCATCTCGGCATCTACATGCCGTAGCGCCGAAGACGATTGACGATAGAGGAACTCTGCGTATTCTAGCGGCGTACGATTTCCGATGCTCCGATGCGGCGTACTGTTGTAGTTTGCTATCAGCACATCGATCAGTTCTTCTGCATACTCGTATTGAAATCGACTCGTCACTGCTACATCGTCCGGGTCACGTCCTTTCTTGTCTTTTGGTTTGGCCCCCGTTGTATTGGATAGGCGCTGAAATCCCAGCGCAGCCAGATGACGAAAAAACGCCTCGATAAAAGGGCGATCGTCTTTGCTGCGTCGCCTAGAAAATGAATTCGATGGATCAAGCAGTTTGGACCGAACAACTTCTTCGAGCGACTGGCGAACATGTTGGCAGGTCTCCGCGAGCGCACCATCCACGCTCGTTTCGTCCCAACAGAGGCCAATGTAGGCTGGGCCGAGAATTGATAGCAATCCTGCTCCAGGCTTGTAAGGCTCTTCACAAAACGTCACCTGCCGCTGAACCCACGGGGTCAGCGATCCCTTGATCGCCCGCAGCACATCGTCCTTTGAAACCTCTCGTCTCAAACTAAGGTAATACCCAATCACTGCTCTGGAAGTTATTTCGAGCAGAACAATAACCCAGAGCCGATGGATTATTTTTTCGAGGAAGCCACCTCCGATCTGTGGTAGCAGCACACAAAACCGGCCATCCAATTTATGCGCGTCCATCTCTACCCGCTGCATAAACCTGAAAACTGGACGATTGGTCCCGTCGCCAGTCGCCAGTTTTTTAACCAAATCTGGCCCGCCTGCTTCATGTGCCAATGCCTTCGGATTCGCAGACAGAACCTTTTCAATATAACGTCTTATGGAATAGTATCCGCGGCTAGCTGTATTAAAGGGCCATTCGTTACGTATCTCGTAACCGAGCGCCCGAAGCTGGTCGAGAAACCAACTCTGATGACGTGTTCTTGAGCGCTTGATCTCGGCAAGCTTGCCGGCGCGCGGAATAGTTTGAATCCTCGCGTCGAAGTCTCTCCTTAGTTCAGGGTGGGCATCCAGAACGACCTGCATTGCGCCGGCCGCACCACCGCCGTAGTTATCCACTCGAATTCGCTTGGTACGCCGATACGGTCGCACTCTTTCGTATGGGATCAATCCCCGCCATCCGTACTCTCGGCCATCTTCATGAGTCTCAAGACAGCGCTCGTTGATGAGTCGATACGCCTGCTTTGCACCGAGAGATGTTGCTTGCTCAATCGATTCTGACGTCGCCCCCTCCAAGTACAACTCAACAGCCTTCTTCCTCGCGAAATAACGTGCCTGTCGAGAATCCGTCATCGCGCCTACGTCCGGCGTCACCCAATGGGACGTATCAATGGCCCGCCCCCGCACTATTCGCTGGGAAAACTTGGGCTGCTTTTCGGAGTCGTCAGTTGCCATCTCGCGCTTTTCCTCATCCGAGCGACGGACTTGATTCTGGTCGGGGTCGCCCTAGCGATGCTTCTGCGAGAGAAGGCTAGTACATCGAAATCGGCAATGCGGGATTAGTTACAAAGTCACCAAAATCGCTTGGACAAGATACAATTTCATGCAAATTTTTGCCCAAAAAGATTGTTCCCGAAATCTCTGTGACGGCCAATTGGCGGGGATGTTGTAGGAACAAATTTATGCAAACCGACGGGCCGCGATTGATCGCAGTCGGCAAGCCACGTACAGTGTTTGCCTGCCTCGATTCCGGAACCGCCATGCCGATCCGATTTCAGAAGATGAACGCGAATGGCGATGACTTCGTCATCGTCGACCTGCGCGGCGAGGATCAGGATCATGCGCATGCGATCGACCGCGACCTCGTCCGGCGCATCGGCGACCGGCATCGCGGCATCGGCTTCAACCAGCTCGCGGTGCTATCGGACTGCGACGACGCGGCCGCCCGCGTCGCGTTCTGGAACCCCGACGGCTCGATGCTCGATACCTGCGGCAGCGCGACGCGCGGCGTCGCGTGGAAGGTGATGCGGGAAACCGGCGCGGCGTCGGTCGTGCTGCGCACCAACCGCGGGCGCCTGCTCTGTTCGCACGATGCGCACGGGCTGATCACGGTCGAGATGGGCGCGCCGCGCGTCGGCTGGCAGGACGTGCCCGTCGCCGAAGCCGTCGACACGCTCGCCCTTCCGCTTCCCGGCGCACCGGCCGCGTGCAACATGGGCAATCCGCACTGCACGTTCTTCGTCGACGATCTCGATGCGATCGATATCGAAACGCTCGGCCCGGCGATCGAAACGCATCCGCTGTTTCCGCTGAAAACCAACGTGCATGTCGTTCAGGTGATCGGCCGCACGCATATCCGCCTGCGCATCTGGGAGCGCGGCGGCGGCGTGCCGCTCGGTTCGGGTTCGTGTTCGTGCGGCGCGGTGGTCAACGGCATCCGGCGCGGGCTGCTCGACCCTGCGGTGCGGGTGGAATGCGACGGCGGCGACGTCACCGTTCAATGGGACGGCACCGGCAGCGTGTTCCTGAGTGGGCCGGTTGCGTTCGGTTTCGACGGGGTGTGGGTGGACGGGACGATGCCGGCAAGCTGATCGCCGGCGTTCGCGATGCGGCGTGAATCGCGATGCCGATTCGAGCCGGATGCGCGGCGGCAACGCAACCGCATCGTCATCGATCGTCGACGCAATCCGTTCGCCGCCATGATGTGGCGCCCGGCCTCCGACGATCGCGCCGACGCGCGGTGCCGTTCACGGCCCGCGGTCGGCCGGGCCCGGCGCAGCGCGCGCCGGGCCGCATCGATCAGTGCTTGTCGTCGACCTTCTTCGGCTTCGGCGGCGACGGCACCTTCGCGTACTGGAACGCCGGCGTCGCCTTCAGCGCATCCTTGGTCGCGCCCGGCAGGTAGATGTTGCCGTTGCGCACGTCGAGCGATGCGATCGGCACCGCGACGTCGTGCGCGGCCACGCCGAGGAAACCGCCGGCCGACACGATCGCCGCCGACACCGAGCCGTCCGGCGCGACGATCAGGTCGCGCACGGTGCCGACCTTCTGGTTCTGGTCGTTGTAGACGGCCTTGCCGAGTACGCTCTTCTTCACGCTCCAGCCTTCGAGCAGCGCCTGCGATTGCTCGACGGTGACGCTGATCGGCTGTGCGCCGGCGATCTGCGCATGTGCGCTGACGCTCGATGCGAGGACGGTTGCTGCGATGAGGGTTTTGTAGAACGCCATGCTTTTATGCACTCCGGTGAATTGTTGTCGATATCCGCGGCCGGCCTAGCCGCCTGCGTGCGCGACACATCGCACCGGCCCATGTTAGCGCCACTCGCGAGATGCTGCATCGAACGCGATGACGCAGCACTCATGTCGGCGCCGCCCCATCACGCATTCCGCGAATACACCCGCCGATGCCGCACCGCCTCCGCCAGCACATCGAGCACCGGCTCCGTCTGCGTCCAGCTCAAGCACGCATCGGTGATCGACACGCCGTACTGCAACGGCACACCCGGCTTCAGATCCTGCCGCCCGGCCTCGAGATGGCTCTCGACCATCACGCCGACGATCCGGTGCTCGCCCTGCGACAGTTGCCGCGCGAGATCCTGCGCGACGTCGATCTGCCGCTCGTGCGACTTGTTCGAGTTCGCATGCGAGCAATCGACCATCACCTGCTCGCGCAGCCCGGCCTTGCGCAGCACCGCGCAGCTCGCCTCGACATGCGCGGCGTCGTAGTTCGGGCCGTTCTTGCCGCCGCGCAGGATCACATGCGCATCGTCGTTGCCGCGCGTTTCGAAGATCGCGGCCATCCCCATCTTCGTCATCCCCATGAACGCATGGCTTGCGGCCGCGGCGACGATCGCGTCCGACGCGACCTGCACGCCGCCGTCGGTGCCATTCTTGAAGCCGATCGGGCAGCTCAGCCCCGACGCGAGCTGGCGATGGCTCTGGCTTTCGGTCGTGCGCGCGCCGATCGCGCCCCACGCGATCAGGTCGGCGATGTACTGCGGGCTCAGCA
Source organism: Burkholderia sp. JP2-270 (assembly GCF_003233675.1). NCBI lineage: Bacteria > Pseudomonadati > Pseudomonadota > Betaproteobacteria > Burkholderiales > Burkholderiaceae > Burkholderia > Burkholderia sp. JP2-270. The sequence goes on from NZ_CP029825.1 coordinate 1,704,642, forward strand.
GGTCGAGAAATTCGGTCGCGGCCGGCAGGCCGAGCGCGTTGACGTCGAGCAGCAGTTGCCGCGCGGCGCGCAGCCCTTCGTTGATGCGGAAGCTGCCGTCGAGGCGCGGATCGTTGATATAGCCTTTCCAGCCGACCGTCGTGCGCGGTTTCTCGAAGTAGACGCGCATCGTGATCAGCAGGTCGTCCTTCAGCGCATCGGCGGCAACTTTCAGGCGGCGCGCGTAGTCGAGCGCCTGGTCGTGATCGTGGATCGAGCACGGGCCGACGACGAGCAGCAGCCGGTCGTCGCGGCCGTGCAGGATGTCGCCGATCGCGCGGCGCGTATCCTCGACGAGCGTCTGCGTGGCGGCCGGCACCGGCAGTTCGTCGAGCAGCAGCGCCGGCGAAATCAGCGGGCGGACGGCGCCGATGCGGACGTCGTCGATGCGCGTGGTGTCCTGCGTCGCGTCGGCGCTGCCTACCTCGCGATCGTGGGAAGGATTGTCGAGGTTCTGCATGGTGATTCTCCGGGGGGACGTCTGGAATGATGTGCAGGCTTGATTATGGCACCCGGGAGAGACGGCAGCCGGTCGCGGCGGGGGAATGCGGGTGACTGCGGTCAGGTAAATGCGACAGACGGCCGAACGCGGGACAAAAAAGGGCGATCCGCAGCGGATCGCCCTGCCCTTCGCCGCGTCGCCCGGCGCGTCTAGTGCGGCGTCTCGGGCGCCAGCGAATTGCTCGGCAGCAGCGCCGTCAGCCAGCAATTGCTCGGCGCGGCTTTCCCGTTGAAACGGTCGTAGAGCCACGGCAGCATGCCGGCCACCCAGGGTACGATCGCGCCCGCATGTTCGAGCGGATACTCGTTGTACGTAACCCGCGTGCCGCTCGCGCAGAACTTCTGCGCAAGCGCGCGCACGTCGTACGCAAGCATCACGCCGTCGCCCACCTGGCTGCTGAACGTGCCGTCGAGCGCGCCCGCCGTGCCCTGGCCGATAAACATCGGGATCGTCGGCGACGCGGCCAGCCCCGCATTCACCTTGTTCGCATACGTCACGTACACCGGAATGCTGTTGATGTCGTTCGCGTATTGCGGCTTGAACAGCGTCGCCCAACGCAGGCCCGTGTACCTCGGCAGGATGTACGCGAGCGACTGGCTCTGGATGTCCTTGAACACGGCGACGCCGGTGTCGCTGAGATAGGGCGTCAGGTCGAAGCCGTAGCCGCGCGCCAGCCCGGCGAGCGCGGCCGCGGCGACGCCGCCCCAGACGATGCTGCCGTCGACATAGCGCAGATTGTGTGCGGGGTCGACCAGCACGCCGCCTTCGGCCGCGCCGACGAGTTGCCGGTTGATGTCGGGCGCATAGCTCGGCGCGAGTTGCGCGGCCCAGTTCGTCGCGATCGCACCGCCGGAATAGCCGATCATCGCGACCTTGCTCGACGGATTCAGGCCGGTCGACGGCGTATTGAGCGCGGCGCGGATCGAATCGAGCGTCGTCATCCCGTATTCGGGGCCGGCGGCGAAGTCCGCCGTCTGGCCTTCCGTATCGGGCACGATGATGTTGTAGCCCAGCAGCAGCAGTGTCGACAGCGGAATCGATTCCGCGCTGTACAGCAGCGTGCCCACGTTGATGACCTTCGTGACGTCGCGATCGCCGGCGATCACCTGCGACGGCTCGTCGTACGGGTTCAGCGAATCGTAGGCCGATTGGTACGAGATGGCCTGGCCGTTGCTGACCGCGCTCCGGATCACGGACGTCACGTTGACGACGGGCTGGTTCTGCGCGTTGCTGGTGCGATACAGCAACTGCTGCGCGGTCAGCGCGGTCGGAATGCCTGCCACGTGATAGGTGACGTCGCGCGTCTTCAGCACCGTGCCCGGTGGAATCGATGCCAATGGCGTGGCGCCGGTGTACGTATAAAACGGATCGGACACGGTCGGCGCGCCGGCGCTGGCCGGCGGAGCAATGATGGCCAGCGCGGCGGACACGGCGGCCGCAGCAATCATCAAACGTCTGGAGGACATGAGTGGGGGCCCCTTGGATAACCTGCTTTCATCGAAGGAAGTTCGGCGGTGTTGCGGACCATCGCGATTGACACCTCAAATGCATTTCCGTGCCATCGACTGTCTCCTGTGAATGAATGATCCGACTTGTTCGGAATCTGTAATTTTAGTAGGAGTACAAACCGGATGAATTGAAGCACAACGAGAACGCGTTCGATGTGCGTTTTCCGTTGTTTGAAGGTAAACGTCTAAATCTGCCGCAATGCGATGCGGGCGCCCCGGCCGTTCGGCCAACTGCCCGCGCCCGGATGAAGTGCCGTACGATCACGGCTGTCCGTTACCGAAGCGGCCCGTCGTGCGATGCGGGCCGCGCGGCGCGCCGCCTGCCTGTGACCGATCGCTTCCTGCCCAACCGACACGCCACGATGACCGTATCCGAACTGCTCCGCGCCGTCCGCCAACCCTATATCGACCTGCTCGCGAAAGCGGCAGCGCAACCGGCGGTGATCGTCGAACCGGCCTACCGGCAGGCCGACGGTGCGCTGGCCACCGAAGGGCCGCTCGCGCTGCCGTGCCGGGCCGACACGATCCCGGCCGAAGGCGACGCAGCCGGCCAGCCGTCGATGGTCGATTCGACCTCGCAACTGGATTTCGAACCATTCGCGTTCGACCTCGAAACGGCGGCCGTGTCGATCCGCCCGTTCGTGTGGGACTGGGCCGCGATCGAGGCCGACGGCCTCGACGAAAGCACGGCGGTCGATGCGTTCAAGACATGGTTCCTCGCGTGGTTCGATGTGGACGACGAGAACACGCCGGCCGAAGACGGGCTGCATGGCATCATTCACTACCTGTCGGAACCGGTTCGCACGGAACAGGGGTGGCGCGTCAATGCGGATCTCGGTTCCGCGCCCGAGACGGCCGTCGAGGATCTGCTGTTCCGTCTCGTCGATTCGGGGGCTACGCGGATCAGTGTCGGTTGAAATGTCGCTTTATCTCATGCACACCACCATCGTGAAAAAAGCTCTTGCCGCGGTACTGCTCTGCATTTCGTTGCCGGCGCTCGCCAAGGTTTCCACCGAAGTGTTCTGCTTCACATCGGATGGCGACAAACCCGTGCGCTTCGAGATGCGCACCTACTACGACGATGCGGTCAAATGGACGGGCGGCATGGTCCGGTACGCGAAATCGAAAACGGCCCTCCCGCTGGTGATCGAACACGAAGAGGACGAAGTGCTCGCCGAAGACCGTCCGCACCAGTACACGACAACCTGGGTCGAAATGGTCGACGGCAAGATCAACGGGCGATACGAAATGATGTCCCAGGGCGCCAACATCTATTCGATGACCTACACCAATGCGCGCACCGGCAAGAAAACCGCGTTCGGCAGGGCGCTGGATGTCGATGCTTCGCCGCAATCGGGGTGCCGCTGGTAGCGATGGCGTCGCGGCGACTGATGCCCGCTGCACGGCGCGCGTGCACGCGCCGGCACCGCGCCGGCACCGCGTCGCATCGCGCGGTGAATCAGCCCGCGCCGCCCTGCGCGTCGACGTCGATCCCGAGTTCGCTGGCCATCCGCTGAACCAGCGCATTCAGTCGCGCCACTTCATCCGCGAGGCGCTTCTGTTCGGCCTTCAGCGCCTCGAATTCGGAAGGCGGCACGGAATCCGCGCCGCCGGCATCCGCGCTCGCGAAGTCGGCCACGTTCACCTCGCCGCACATCAGGTGCATCCAGCGGTTCTCGCGCGCGCCCGGCGCACGCGGCAGCCGCACGACGAGCGCCTGCGCGCGCGCCGCGAGTTCGTCGAGAAACGCCTCGACCGACGAGATATCCGCGAAGCCGTGCAGGCGCGCGCTGTTCAGGCGCAGCTCGGCCGCCGTCTGCGGGCCGCGCAACAGCAGAATGGTCAGCAGCGCGATCGCCTGGCTCGGGATGCCGAGCACGCGGTTCATGTTGTGCTCGAAACGCGGCACGCGGCTGCTGCTGCCTTCCATCACGAGGCTCAGGTGCTTCAGCCCGTCGAGCGCGGTCGTGACTTCGTCCTCGCTGACGTTCATCACCGGTGAGCGCGCGGTTTTCTGGTTGCAGCCCGCGGTCAGCGCATTCAGCGACAGCGGGTAGGTGTCCGGCACCGTGTGCTGTTTCTCGACGAGCACCCCGAGAATGCGGGCCTCGAGAGGCGTGAGATCGCGAAGGGCGCGTGGCGTGGGCGTATCCGGCGTGGTGTTCATGGTGGCTTCGCAGCGTGCAGCAGATGAGGGGAAACGGTCGAGGCCCGTCCGGCATCGCGAACGGGCGAGCCATATGATAGCTCGCGCTGCGTGGCCCGGCGCTGCTCGCCGCGCCGGCGCGCGCACTTGCCGCAGTCGCTTTCGTCCAACGTATCGGCCTCCCGGTGCCGCGCGACGATGCACGCGCACGGCACTCGCGAATTCGCGCTGCACACACGCCGCAGCCTGCGGCGCAGCCGCGGAATCATGCCCGCGTTTGCGCCGCACGCATGCCGGCGCTACGATATGCCAAGCGGACACCCGCGGCGCCGCGCGCAACCGCCTCTGCACACCCCTGCACGCCAATATCACGCATAACCTGCCCAACACGCACTGCCGCCACGCCTGCGCGCCGCTCGTCGACACCGTTCACCTTTTCACCCAATCACTCGTTCGCCACCATGACTGCATCCTCAACCGCGCCGCACGTGCGCGCCATCGTCACCGGACACACGCGCGGCCTCGGCGCATCGCTCGCCGAACAACTGCTGCAGGAAGGCATCGCCGTGCTCGGCGTGTCGCGCAGCCGCCATCCGTCGCTCGCATCGCAAGCCGGCGACCGCTTCGCCGAAGTCGAACTCGATCTGTCGGACGCGTCGGCCGTCGCGACCTGGCTGGCCGGCGACACGCTGCGCAGCTTCGTCGACGGCGCGTCGATCGTGCTGCTGTTCAACAACGCGGGTATCGTCGATCCGATCGGCCCGCTCGCCGCGCAGGACCCGGCGATCGTTGCGCGCGCGGTCGGCCTGAACGTCGCAGCGCCGCTGATGCTGTCGGCCGCGCTCGCGCAGGCGGCATCCGCCACGACCGAATGCCGGATCCTGCACCTGTCGAGCGGTGCGGCTCGCAATGCGTACGCGGGCTGGAGCATCTACTGCGCGACCAAGGCCGCGCTCGATCACCATGCGCGCGCGGTCGCGCTCGACGCTAACCACGCGCTGCGAATCTGCAGCGTCGCGCCGGGTGTCGTCGATACGGGCATGCAGGCGACGATCCGCTCGACCAACGAAGACAACTTCCCGATGCGCGAGAAGTTCGACCAGTTGAGGTCGAGCGGCGCGCTCGCGACGCCCGAGGCGGCCGCACGTCAACTGATCGGCTATGCGCTGAGCGATGCGTTCGGCTCCACGCCGACGGCCGACGTGCGGGAATTGCCGGCCAGGTAAGCCGTGAGCCACGGGCCGCGGCCCGTCATCCGTCGAGCCGTTTCGTCCAGTCTTCGACCTGCCGCTCCGTCCGGCGCTTTTCGAGCATCCTGCGCCAGCCGGGCGGCAGCACCGGGACGTCACACAGCGCTTCGAGCGCGACCATGTCGAGCGTGCGCCGATACAGCACGTCGAGCACCGTCGACAGCGGCCATTGCGGATAGCTGCGCTCATGCAGCGCCAGCACGTCGCCCGGCGCCACCCAGCCTTCGTGCAGCACGCGGTAGTACCAGCCGGTCCGGCCGCTTTGCTGCACGAGCGCGGCCATCCGCGGATGATCGAAGCGCGTGTTGAGCTTCCAGCACGGCTGCCGCGACTGCGTCACCTGAAGCACGGCGCCGCCCAGCGTGAGCACATCGCCAATGCACACGTCGTGCTCGGTCACGCCATGCGTCGACAGGTTCTCGCCGAACGCGCCCGGTCGAGCGAGCACGTCGCGCGCGCCGATCTGCGCGAACCACCACGCATAGTGATCGTGCGCATAGTGGTGGACCGCCTTGTCCGGCCCGCCGTGATGCCGCGCATCGGCCTGCTCGTCGCCGGCAAAGCCGAGCGCGCCCAACCACAGACGCGAATCGACCGGGCGCTTGTCGATCGCGCTTGCGTGCGGCGTGCCGGCCAGCGGCCGGCTCGTGCCGACCCGCACCGCGTCGATCGCAACCGCGATCGCCGGCCGTGCTTCATCGCTCATGCCGGCACACCATCCGGCAGTGCCGCAAGCAGGCGTTCGAGCTCGCGCGTGCGCGTTTCGCCAAGCGGCAGCAGCGGCTTCCTCGGTTCGCCTGCGTCGAAGCCGCGCAGGCGCAATCCTGCCTTCACGGTCACCGGCAACCCGCCGTTGACGATGAACTGCAGCAACGGCAACTGCGCATGGAAGGCCGACCTGGCGCGCGTCAGGTCGCCCGCGCGCATCGCGCCGACCAGCGCGAGCGGCAACGCGGCGTTCAGGTTCGGCGCGGCCGTGCACCATCCGGCTGCGCCCGCGGCCAGCGCGGCGAGCGCCATCGGATTGCTGCCGTTGTAGAACGGAATCGTCCCGTCGCTCAACTGCGCGAGCCGATGCATCCGGCCGATGTCGCCCGTGCTCTCCTTGACCATCGTGACGTTGTCGACGGTCCGGCAGATCGTCACGATCAGGTCGGGCGACATGTCGACGCCGCTCGTCGCCGGGTTGTTGTACAGCATGATCGGAATGCCGATCGCGTCGCCGATCGCGCGGTAGTGCGCGACGATCTCGTCGTTGCCGAGCTTCCAGTACGACACCGGCAGCACCATCACCGCATCGGCGCCGGCCTGTTCGGCAAGGCGCGCGCGGCGCACCGCGCCCGCCGTGGTGAGATCGGAGATGCCGACGACGGTCGGCACGCGCCGGCGCACCGCACGGATCGACTCGGTGGCAACCGCCTCCCATTCGGCGTCGGACAGGTACGCGCTCTCGCCGGTACTGCCCAGCGGGGCAATCGCATGAACGCCGTCGGCAATCAGGCGCTCGATCAGCGTATCGAGCGTTTTCAGGTCGACGCCGCCGTCGGCGGAGAACGGCGTGACCGGGTAGGCAATGATGCCTTGCAGCAGGACAGACATGATGTGTATTCCTCAATGATGAATGAACGCGACGGAAGCGATGCGCTCGTTCACGCGATGCAGTCGCGATGCGTGCGCAATGCGCGGCGCGCGTAATAGTCGAACGTCACCGCATCGCGCTTCGGTTTCGAAATCCAGTCGTGCGCTTCCCGCGCCAGCGCCGGCGGCACCGGCTTGATCTCGCCGGCCGACATCGCGAGCAGTTGCAGCTTCGCGGCACGCTCGATCAGCAGCGCGAGGATGCATGCTTCCTCGATCGTCTTGCCGACCACGAGCTGGCCATGATGCGACAGCAGGATCGCGCGCTTGCTGCCGAGCGCCTTCGAGATGATTTCGCCTTCCTCGTTGCCGACCGGCACGCCGGGCCAGTCCTTCAGGAACGCGCAATCGTCGTACAGCGGGCAGGTATCCATGTGCGACACGACGAGCGGCTGCTCGAGCATCGACAGCGCCGCGACATGCGCCGGATGCGTGTGGATGATGCAGTTCACGTCCGGGCGCTCGCGATAGATCCACGTATGGAACCGGTTGGCCGGGTTCGGAATGCCTTCGCCGTCGACGACGTCGAGATCCTCGTTGACGCGCAGCAGGTTCGCGGCCGAGATCTCGTCGAAACCGAGCCCGAGCCGCTGCGTGTAGTACGCGGCGTCGCCCGCGCGGCAGGTGATCTGCCCGGCCAGGCCGGAATCGTGGCCCGCGTCGAACAGGATTCGGCACGTGAGTGCAAGCTTCTGCCGCGCGGACCAGCCGCTGTCAGCCACCTCGTTTTCAAGACGCCGCTCCGCCAGCGCGACCAGCGCCTCTTTCGTCAAATTCAGCGTTTCCGCCATGTTCGCCTCCTGAATTGGGTCGGATGTGTCGCGTCGTCCGCAGCCGTTTCCGCCGGATTCGTGACACTCGATCCATTATATGACACATTGTGTCATGCGTTACAATCGGTTTTTCGAAGGACACCTGGCGCCCCATGACGATTCGCCTGAAGCTGCTCAGAAAACAGAAGGGCTGGACGCTCGATGTGCTGGCCGACGAGACCGGCCTCACCAAGAGCTATCTGTCGAAAGTCGAGCGCGGCCTGAGCGTGCCGTCGATCGCGGTCGCGCTGAAGCTGTCGAAGGCGCTGAACGTGGACGTCGAGCAGTTGTTCTCGGAAAGCCGCAATCGCGAGCTGATCACCGTCACACGCGCCGGCGAGCGCACGGCGATGGGTGCGGCGGCCGACAGCCACGTGCACCGCTTCGAAAGCATCGCGGCCGGCGTCGCACCGAAGAAGATGCTGCCGTTCGTCGTGCATCCGCCGCATGAATTCGTCGCGTCGACGTTCCGCGAGCACGAAGGCGAGGAGTTCCTGTTCGTGCACAAGGGGCGCGTCGAAATCGAATTTCCGAACGAGACGGTGCAACTCAAGACCGGCGATTCAGTCTATTTCAACGCACTCATCCCGCACCGCACGCGCAGCCTCGGCGCCGCGCAGGCGGAGATCCTGGTCATCGTCAGCCACGACGACTAGACTCGTCACTTCTTCGCGCAAGGATCTTCCGATGGTCACAAAGGCCACCGCACCGTTCCAGCAGATCAAGACGCTCGTTCGCCGGAACGTCGAATCGGGCGACTGGCGCCCCGGGGACCGCATTCCGTCCGAGCTCGATCTAGCCGCGCAGTTCGGCGTCGCGCGCATGACGGTCAACCGCGCGCTGCGCGAACTGACCGAGGAAGGCGTGCTGAAGCGCATCGCGGGCGTCGGCACCTTCGTCGCCGAGGCGAAGCCGCAGTCGAACCTGTTGATGATTGCGCATATCCGCGACGAAATCCGCGCGCGCGGCCACGAATACCGCTGCCGCGTGCTGAGCCAGTCGAGCGAGCCCGCGTCGTTCGACGTCGCGGCCGCGTTCGGCCTGCCGGTCAACACGCCGGTCTTTCATGTGGTGTGCGTGCATGAGGAAAACGGCCGCCCGATCCAGCTCGAGGACCGCTACGTGAACCCGGCCGCCGCGCCCGGTTTCATTGACCAGGATTTCCAGGTCGAGCCGCCGTCCGAGTACCTGTACAACAACGTATCGCACTACGAACTGGAAATCGAGCACGTCGTCGATGCGTCGCTGCCGACCGGCGAACAGGCGCGGCTGCTCGACATGCGCGCCGACGAGCCATGCCTCACGCTCACGCGCCGCACCTGGACGGACGGGCTGCCCGTCACGTTCGTGCATTTCCTGCATCCGGGCAACCGCTACCGGCTCGGCTCGCGCTTCAAGCCGGGCGCCGGGCGCCACCCGACCTGAACCTTCGTCACACGCTGACACGCTGATACGCACAAAAACGCGCGGCGGCCGTTTCGTCAGGAAACGGCCGCCGCGCGCGTTGCATGCGCCGGTCAGATCGCGCCGGCCTGCCCTGCGTCGCGCGACCACACGACCGGAAACAGCGGGTGTTCGAGCAGCGCACCGTCCGGCAGTTGCTCCGCGAGCCCGGGGAAATCGGGCGATGTTTTCCAGCGGCGCGGCGCGTGACGGATATCGTCGCCGACAAAGCGGATCGAGAACGCGCGCCGGCGGTTCTGCGTGCCGCCCGACGCATGCAGCGTGAGCATCCGGAAGCACACCATGTCGCCGGGCTCGAGCGCCCAGTGGCGGATCGGGAACGCCGCGCGATCGGCTTCGATGTCGGGCAGGTCCGCGAGGCTGCCTTCCGGGAACCACTTCGCCTCCTTGTCCATGAACGTACGCGGCATCAGCCACGGCCCGCGATGCGAGCCCGCGACGAATTCCAGCGTCGATTCGAGCGGCACCGGATCGACCGGAATCCACATGCTGACGTTGTCGTCGCCTTCGATGTTGTAGTACGGCTGATCCTGGTGCCACGGCGTGCGCTGCCGCGTGCCGGGCTCCTTCACGAGCAGGTGGTCGTGATGCAGCCGCACGTGCTCCGTGCCCATCAGCGCGGCCGCCACCGACGGCGCCGGCGAGCGCACGATGAAGTCGCGGTACGCGTCGTTGCGCTGCCAGTTGCAGAAATCCTCGAAGAACCAGCCCGGATCGTCGGGCCGACTCGCGACTTTCGCGCGCTCGCTCGGCTGAGCGAGATTCGCGTCGATGCCGGCGCGGAGCGCGGCTACTTCGTCGGGCGAAAAGATGCCCTTGACGCAGACCGCGCCTTCCTCGCGAAACGCGGCGATCAGTTCGGGCGTCACGGCTTTCGCGACGCGGTCCTGGATACTCGTCATGGTTTGCCTGTCGATTGAATGAATCACGGGGTCACGGTGCGGTACTCACGGCTTCGTGCCGTAGATGTCGAAGTCGAAGTACTTCGCGGCGATCTTCCGGTACGTGCCGTGCGCGCGGATCGCGACGATCGCGTCGTTCAGCCGCTTCTTCATGTCGGCGTCGCCCTTGCGCAGCCCCATCGCAACGCCGTAGCCGGTGATGCGCGCGTCGGTCACGTCGGGGCCCGCGAACGCGTAGCCCTTCCCGCGCGGCGTCTTCAGGAACGAGTAGCCGGCCTGCGTCTTGTCCTGGAAGGTCGCGTCGAGGCGGCCGTTGACGAGATCCTGGTACACCTGGTCCTGGTTCTGGTACGAGACGATCGTCACGCCCCTGGTCGCCCATTCGGCCTTCGCGTACGCCTCCTGCGTCGTGCCCTGGTCGATCCCGATGCGCTTGCCCGCGAGCGACGCCGCGGTCGGCAGCAGCTTCGAGCCGACCGGCGCGACGAGCGCGCCCGGCGACGCATACAGCTTGTTCGAGAAATCGATCTGCTTGAGCCGCTCGTCGGTGGCCGTCATCGCGGACATGATCACGTCGAACTTGCGCGCGCGCAGCGCCGGAATCATCCCGTCGAAACCCTGCTCGACCCACACGCACTTCGCACGCAGTTCCTCGCAGATCGCATTGCGCAGGTCGATGTCGAAACCGGCGAGCGAGCCGTCGGGCTGCTTCGCCTCGAACGGCGGATACGTGGGATCGATGCCCCAGCGGATCGTCGACGTGTCCTGCGCGAACGACACGAGCGGAGCGAACGCCAGCGCGGTAACGAGGAGCTTTGCAGTGCGGTTCATGACGTGTCCTTGAAGGTCTCGACGCGGCGGGCGACCGCCGGCGTCCGTTGGATGGCGCCGCGCCGGGATGCCGACGCGGTGCGGTGCGCGAAAGACGGGGACTTCGATGAAACTGCGGCGCAGTCTAGACCGCTCAATTTTCGAGCGCAAGCGGGGGAAGCGAGGATGGCGCGAATGGAGGTCGGGTGGGGGCGGGAATCGGGGAGGAAGGTGGGAGTGGGATCGGAAATATTGCTGTTTTTCGCGACATTTCGAAATTTTCGGGTGCTTACCCTGCGCAACGCACGCACTCCACAGAGCGTGGTTTTCCGGGTATCCGCTGGATATCGACGTCTATACAGGCGATCAATGCCCAACCTCGCCCGATCCCGAACCATCGGTATTGGCGATGCGCCCTATACCACCCCGGAATTGACGTCTGCGCCCGCATCGATCAGCACGCGCGCCGCACCGTCGTGATTGCCGTGCGTCACGATCAGCAGCGCCGTGCGGCCCTGCCCGTCGCGCGCATCGACCTGCGCGCCTCGTTCAAGTAGCGCACGCACGTCGCCCGCATCGCCGCGATCGGCCGCGCTGCGCAGCCGACCCTCGAGCGCGCCGCCGTCGGCGGCGGCTACGGCCGACGTAAGCGTCGTCAATGCAAACGACCCGATGATCGCGATCCGTCTGAAAAAATCCCGTTTCCTCCTTGCGTGCCCGCGCTCGCCGAAGCACGGCCGATGCAATGCGTCAGGCGCCCCGCAGCGCGCGACGCCGCGCCGGGCCCGGCGAAACCGCGATTGCCCGCGGCGTCCGGCCATGTTAAAAGTCGTCGCACGCATTTGAAAATGAAATATTCGAATCAGAAAAAGTGCATAAATGAATAGACCCCTGTTCGACCTCGACCTGCTGCGTGCGCTCGTGATGGTCGCCGACTGCGGCAGTTTCACGACCGCATCCGCGCGCCTGCACTCGACGCAGTCGACCGTCAGCCAGAAGGTGCGCCGGCTCGAGGAAATCGCCGGGCACCGCCTGCTCGACCGCGGCACGCGCGACGTGCGGCCGACCGATGCGGGCGTGACGGTGCTCAGCTATGCGCGGCGCATGCTCGCGCTGAACGACGAGATGCTGGAAGCGCTGTCGGGCGCGACGGTCGCACTGACGATCCGGCTCGGCGTGCCGGACGATTTCGCGGCGGGCCGCACGACCCATGCGCTCGCCGCGTTCAATCGCGCGCATCCGCAGATCAAGCTCGAAGTGACGTGCGGACTGAGCCGCGACATCAGCGCCGCATACGACCGCGGCGAGCTCGACCTCGTATTGATCAAGCAGCGGCGCGACAGCCGCGAGGCCGTCGTGCGCTGGCCCGAGAAGCTGCGCTGGATCGACAGCGCGAAGCATCCGTCGATCGATCTCGACCCGGTGCCGATCGTCGTGTTTCCGCCGCGCGGGCTCTATCGCGACGACATGATCAAGGCGATCGAGGAGCGCGGCCGCCGCTGGCGGATCAGCTTCACGACGTCGAGCCTGAGCGGCATCCAGGCCGCCGTCGCGGACGGGCTCGGCATCAGCGTGCTGCCCGCGCGCGTGGTGACGGACGAGCACACCGTGCTGACCGCGAAGCAGGGTTTCGCGCCGATCGAGCACATGGACATCGCCATCCTGCATCGGCCGACGGCCGACCCGATGGTCAGCGAGCTGACGAAGACGCTCGCGGCGATGCTGGAGCACGAGGAATAGTCGAACGGCGAAGTTCGTTCAGGAAGGAGGAAGGGGGCTGCACGCTCCGGACAACTCAGAACATCGTGTTCCCGTTCGCGGCCTGTTCGGGCACCGGCTGGTTGACGTCCCAGTGCTCGACGATCTTGCCGTTCTCCAACCGGAAGATGTCCAAGATCGCGCTGCCGCGCGTGCCGGGTTCGCGCACCGCGTGCACATGCAGGATCACGTAGTCGCCGTCGACGAACGAGCGTTTGATCTCGCTGTGCGACTGCGGATACTTGTCGCGCAGGAACGCGACGAACTTGCGAAAGCCGTCGCGGCCGTCGGCCGCGTTCGGGTTGTGCTGCACGTAGCGCTCGCCGACATACGCGAGTGCGGCGTCCGCGTCTTTCTCGTTCAGGCCTTTTTCGTAGAACGCGAGCACCGTCCGCCGATTGGCTTCCTGCTGCACGTCGTTCGGGCCGCCCGCCACCGCATGCGCGGCGGTCACGGCGAACAGGGCCGCCGCCGTCCATCGTGCGGCCCGTGCCGCTGTCGTGCTTCGCATCGTCGTCTCCCGGGAAATCCGGCTTAAAACCGGATCATACCGGCGCGATGCTCCGCTCAGACCAGCGCGCCGTTGCGCGCGACGATCTTCCCCGACGATACGACGAGACGCCGCACCGGCCGCGCGACGACCGCCTCGGCGAACGTCAGCGCATCGACGAGCACGACGTCCGCACGGTTGCCCGGCTGCAGCCCGTAGTCGGCGAAACCGCAACCGCGCGCCGCACTGTGCGTCACGCAATCGAGCGCGACTTCGAGCGCATCGTCGCGGCGGAAATCGTTGCGCATGCCGATCAGCATCGCGCGTTCGAGCATGTCGGGCGAACCGTACGGCGTCCACGTGTCGCGCACGCCGTCGTTGCCGCCGATGACGGTCACACCCGCCGCGCGGCACGCGGCCACCGGCGGCACCGGCACCGCCGCGGGCGCGGTCGTGACGATCGCGACGCCGAGTTCGGCCATCCGCGCGAGCAGCGCATCGCGCTCGCGTTCGGCGATATCGCCGAGGCAGAACCCGTGGCTGATCGTGACTTTCCCGTGCATGCCGTGCGCGGCCGTGCGCTGCAGGATCAGGTCGAGCGAGTACGCGCCCATCGACGCGCGCTCGTGCAGATGGATGTCGAGCCCGCGGCCGTGGCGCTCGGCGATCGCGAACAGCACGTCCACCGCCTCGACCGGATCGCCTTCGATCGCGCACGGGTCGAGCCCGCCGAGCAGATCGGCGCCGGCGCCGAGCGCGTCGGACAGCAGCGCGTCGGTGCCCGGCCGCTTGAGCACGCCCGATTGCGGAAACGCGACGATCTGGATGTCGACCTGCCCGCGCAGCGTCTCGCGCGTCGCGAGCACGCCATGCAGGTGCCGCAACCGGGCCTCGGTATCGACGTCGACGTGCGTGCGGATGCGCGTGGTGCCGGCCGCGAGAAACGCGCGCGCCAGCGCGAGCGACGCGGCGCCCGCGTCATGGCCGCTCGTCGCGCGATAGTGCCGTTCGTTCTCGATGCGGTCGACGAGGCGCGGCCCGACCTGGTTGCGATACCACGGCATCCCCCAGTGCGTCTTGTCGAGGTGCGTGTGGCCTTCGACGAGGCCAGGCAGCGCGAGCGCGCCCGCGCCGTCCTCGATCGTGCAGCCGGCGGGCGCGTCGAGCGACGGGCCGACGCGCGCGATGCGATCGCCTTCGATCAGGATGTCGAGCGCAGCGTCGGCGCTCGTGCGGACATTGCGGATCAGCAGGTTCGTCATGTCGGTTCCCGTGTGGTCGGTCAGTGCGAAGCGGGCACGGCGCGTGCTGTGCCCGCGGTCGGGTCGGTCAGCGCGTGAAGCGCAGCGCGGGGGCGACCGGCGCGCCCGTGTCGCTTTCGCCGCGGCGGAACACCCGGCGTTCGGCCGGCACGCCCGCGATGGCCGCCGCCGCATTCGGCGCGCGCACCGCGACGAACGTCGCGTCGCAGCCGACCGCGATTCCGTAGTTCTCCTTGCCGATCACGCGCGCGCCGGCGTGCGTCGCCATGTCGAGCGCGATGCCGAGCGCTTCGTCGGTGTGGAAGCCCGACCGATAGCCGACCATCATCGCGCGCTGCAGCATGTCACCGTTGCCGTACGGCCACCACGCGTCGCGGATGTTGTCGTTGCCAGCGAACACGTGCACGCCCGCGTCGCGCAACTGCCGCACCGGCGGGAACGCGCAGTCGCCCGGCGCGTTCGTCAGGATCGACACGCCGGCGTCGGCGAGGGCCGCCGCCGTGCGCTGGACGTCGTCGTAGCCGACTTCGCCGAGCGCGTATGCATGGCTCACGTTCACGCGCCCGCCGAGCCCCGCCGCGCGCGTGCGCGCCGCGATCCGCAGCAGTTGCGCGATGCCCGTCTCGCCCGGTTCGTGCAGGTGGATGTCGATCTTCGCGCCGCGCTTCTCGGCGATGCCGAACACGATGTCGAGCTGGCCGTCCGCATCGCCGTCGAGCGTCGTCGGGTCGATCCCGCCGACCACGTCCGCACCTCCGCGCACGGCCGCGTCGAGGATGTCGGCGGTGCCCGGGCACGTCACGACGCCAGCCTGCGGAAACGCGACAAGTTCGATGTCGACGATCCCGCGCCATTGCTCGCGCGCGGCCATCACGGCCTGCAGGTTCGACAGGCCCGTTGTCGCATCGACGTCGACGTGGCTGCGCATCGCGACCGTGCCGAACGCGGCGGCCTGCGCGATCAGCGCGTTCGCGCGCTCGACGATCGGCGGCGCAGCCGCGAGCTGGCGCTTCTCGACCGCGAGCCGCTCGCGCAGCGAGCCGACCGGTTCGTGCGGTACCCAGCGATCGCCGACGAAACTCTTGTCGAGGTGGATGTGGCCATCGACGAAGCCGGGCAGCACGACGCGGCCGTCGAGGTCGATCGTCTCCGCACCTGGCGCGGCCGTGCAATCGGCACCGATCGCGATGAAACGGCCGTCACGGACGACGAGGTTGATGGGCCGGCCGCCGGCGTCGACGGCGTTGATGAAGATACGATCGGTCATGGCTCGGAATCCGTGGGGCGGTCGCTGCGCGACACCGACGCGGACAGGGGGAGGAACCGCAGCCGGCGCGGCGCGACCGTTGGCAGGGAATCCGGCCACGATATCGGACGCCGCCGCCCGAGGCCAATTAAATGTCGCGATGCCGCGCATTCGATTTCGCGATGTGCGGCGCAAACGCCACGCAAGAATGGTGCGGCAGCGCGGTCCGATCTCGTCGGAGACGGCCTGCATTGGCCCGTCGGGCGACGTCGCGGAAGCCGAAGTTTCGGGCGCTTGCACCGAGGGGCCGACCGCCTCAAAAGACACTCCGCCGGACCGCTACCGATGCGCGTCGTCGAAGCTGCCGAACGGGCGCCACTGCCCTTGCCGGCCGCTGCGCGACCGCCCCGCGCAAGCCGCGATTTACGCGGCAACAGACTTTACACGTTGTTACCCGGCCGCACCGGACGCGCATCCGGCCATTCCTTATACTCACGCCGAGTTCGCCACCCGTCCGGGTTCCGCCGGCGAACACGTTGCCGATGCAGGAAACATCATGATGCGCATTCCTTCCACGAAGACCGTTCTGTTCGCCACGCTCGTCGCCGTGGCGGCGCTTCCGCTGACCGCCTGCGTCGCGCCCGGTTATTACGGCGCGCAGCCGGGTTATCCGCAGCAGCAATATGCGACGCCCGGTTATGCGCAGCCCGCGTATTCGCAACCGGGCTACGTGCAGCAGCAACCGTACGATCAATACGGCAACCAGCCCCAATACGGGTCGCAGCCGTACGACCAGTACGGCAATCAGCAGCAATACGGCAACCAGTACGGCAACGGCTACGGCACGCAGTACGGCACGGTCGCGAACATCCGGCCGGTCAGCGGCTCGGTCGGCCCGTCGGGCGTCGCCGGCACCGTCGTCGGCGCGTTGATCGGCGGCGTGCTCGGCAACCAGGTCGGCCGCGGTCACGGCCGCGAGGCGGCCACCGTGATCGGTGCGCTCGGCGGTGCGGTTGCGGGCAACCAGATCGGCCAGCAGATGGGCGCGGCGCAACCGCCGAGCAGCTACCGGATCGACGTGCAGGTGAGCGACGGCTCGACGCGCTCGTTCGACGTGCAGTCGCCGGGCAACCTGCGGCCGGGCGATCGCGTGCAGATCAATGGCAATCAGTTGTCGCGGTATTGATGCCGATTCGGTGCGCCTGACCTGAGCGGGCGCACCTCGCGCGTTGAGATCGTGTGACGGTTCGGCACCGCGGCGCGCCTGTTTTACGTCCTCCTCATCCTTCGTGTCGACGCGGCGCGCATCACGCGCCGCCGGTATTTTCGCAGCCCCTCCACATTCGCGTCCGCCTCCGGCGCGACGCGTCGCACAGCCGTTCCATCGCTCGCCTGCACAAACCGACCGTGTTGCCGTCACACGCGCTCGGCACCGGGCAACGATGCACGTCGGCCGCGCGAACGCCCGCGGTTGCCGCGAACGCCGCCACGCGTCATCCGGATTCCGATTAGCATAGGCACGGTGCATCCCGCGGCCGCGGTAGCCCGCGCCGGCATGCACAGCCGCCCTCCACCGGAATCCCCTCGATGACGATCACGACCCGCCTGCTCGACGCGGCCGACGCCGCCCGCTTCCAAACCCTTCGCCTGCGTGCGGTCGACACCGCGCCCACGTCTTTCCTGCCCACGCTCGACGAAGTATCGCAGGTGCCGGTCAACGAATTCGCCGCACGCATCACGCCGACGCCCGCGCAGGCCGTGTTCGGCGCGTTCGACGGCGACACGCTCGTCGGCATCACGGGCGTGCGCCGCGATGCGCGTGCGAAGGTCGCGCACAAGGCGACGATCTGGGGCGTGTTCGTCGATCCCGCGTATCGCGGGCGCGGCATCGCGCAAGCGCTGCTCGAAAGCGCGACCGCTCATGCGGCGCAAGCGTGGCAGTGCAAGCAACTGATGCTGTGCGTGAACGAAGTCAACGGCACCGCGGAGCGGCTGTATGCGTCGCAGGGGTTCGTCCGGTTCGGCACGGAACCGCGCTCGCTGTTCGTCGACGGGCGCTTCTACGACGAACATCACATGGTCAAGACGCTGGCTTGACGCGTTCAATCAAGCTTGCGTTCGCGCGCATCGACCACCGCACGCGAACGCCCTTCACCTCAAGTCACCGCTTGTCGGTAATCGTCGCATTGACGATCTGCCCGGCGATCGTCACGTTCGTCAGCGTCAGCGCGCTCACGTTGAACGCATAGATCGGCCCCGGCGACGTGACCGCCGGCGTACCCGACGCGACCGGCGTGCCGAAGTCGCAATTGCTGATCGTCACGCCGGCGATCGGCTGCACGGCCGGCGCAGGCGGCGTGCCGTTGTAGTCGAACGCAACGGGCCCCTGCGCGACGATCGCCTGGAAACACGACGCGGTCACGCCGTTCAACGTCACGTTGCTCGCCTTCACGTCCGAGATCGTCACGTTCTGCACGACCGGCGCGCGCGTGCGCACCGCATCGTTCGCGGGCTGGTAATCGCAGTCGAACGTGACGATGCCGCCCTGCGCGGCCGACGGGTTGCCGGCCGACGGCGTGACGACGCCGAGCGGCACGCTCGCGTTGATCGGGCTGCCCGCGAGCAGTGCGCTGCCGTAGCCGCCGCCCTTCAGCGTCACGCCGTTCGGCAGCGTGACGCCCTTCACGTGGAAGTCCTTCACGTAGCCGCCGCGATTCATGTTGGTCTTCACGCGAATCGCGATGTTCAGCGGGTTGGTCTGCCAGTTCGCGTTCAGCATCGACAGGTTGGTTGCATAGATCTGCTCGACGCCGCCGCCCATCTCGCTGCCGAGCGTGATGCCGCCGTGCCCGCTGTTCATCGTGCAGTTGCGGATCAGGTGCCGCTTTGCCGGCCCGTATTCGGTGTCACGATCCTTGCCGGACTTGATCGCGATGCAGTCGTCGCCGGTGTTGAACGTGCAGTCCTCGCACAGCACGTCGGTGCACGCGTCCGGATCGAAGCCGTCGTTGTTCGGGCCGATGCTGTTCGTCGTCACGCCGCGAATCACGACATTGCGGCTCGCGGTCGGATGGTGCTGCCAGAACGGCGTGTTCTGCGTCTGGTAGTTCGCCATCAGCACGTTGGTGCAGCCGATGAATTCGACCATGCACGGCCGCAGGTAGTGGCCGAGGCCGAAGATGCGCTTGTCGACCGGCACGCCGGCCTCGGACAGCGCCGGCAGGTAGTTCTGGTCCAGCTGCCACGGCGTGACCGGCGATGTGAGCAGCGCGTAGAGCGCGTCCGGAATCGCCGGCGCGACGATCCGCAGGTCGACGTTGTTCGGATTCGCATAGGCCTGGCTCGGCACCGATGCGCCTGCGCCGTACGCGCCCGACGAGCCCTTGTAGGTCCACCAGCAGACGCTGCCGGCCCCGCTGCCGGAGAACGGCGTCATCGCCTGCCCGTTGAGCACCGACGTCGGGCCTTCGCCCGTCAGCGCGATGTTCGTCGCGTTGCGCGCGTAGACGGGCGCGCCGTAATTCAGGCAATCGTTCGCCTGCCAGCGGCTGTAGTACAGCCGGCCGTTCGCGCCGCAATCGACAGGGCCGTCCTTCGCGTAGTCGGCCGGGTTCGGGCTGAAGTAGATCGTGCAGTTCGCGCTCAGGTGGAACGTGACGTTGCTCTGCAGCACGATCGGCCCCGCGCAGTACCAGTTGCCGGGCGGCACGACCACGCGCCCGCCGCCTTCGCGGCGGCACGCGTCGATCGCCGCGAGAAACGCCGGACGCGAATCGAACGCGCCGGGTGCGGTCGTCAGTTCGGAACCCGGGCTCACCGGCGATTTCGCGACGTTCGTGTACGGCGACGTTTGCGCGACCGTCGCGCACGGGCGTGCGCCGTAGTGCGTCACGTCGAAGTCGCGCCCGCGCAGCGCGAGCCGCGACACGTGCGCGAGCGATGCGGCGATGCGCGCCGCCGCTCCATGCTCGCCCCAGACGAAGTCGACCGCCGACGCATTGGGCATGTGGCCTCCCGCAAACGCCCGGGTCGCCGCGAGCGGTCCGCCGAGCATGGCGCCGCCGGCGAGCGCGCCGCTCCAGCCGATGAATGCGCGGCGCGACACCGGCTTCGGCGACGGCGATCGGGCAGACGAGGACGAACGGCGGCTGTTTGCGGCCATGGGCACTCCTTCAGTGTATGGGGTATCGATACGCCAGGCGGCGGATCGCCATTTATACGTCGTCGTACTACAACGCGCAGTCTAAATGCGATCGAAGCCGGACACGCATTTGTCGTTTGCCCTGTTTTTACTGAGTTAATTCCCCGGATGTGTGTGCACACTCACATCAGTGATTGCCTACCTAGAGATATGTTGTCGTATGTTTATGCGCAAAAACTTCAACTGAAACACCCCGGCCGACGACGTCCGCCGGGGCAACGACCTACTCGCCGGCAGCCGATACCGCCCCCGTTGCCGGCTCGCGTCCCGCCGAAGTGGCCGGTTCGAACATCAGCACCGGATCGCCGTGGTAAGTCCCGTTGGTCGAGGCTGCCCCGCTGACGGCCGGCACATGGGCGCTGACTTTCAGGTTGCGCGTTTCGTCGTAGCCGTCAAAACCGTCGCGTGCGGGTTTCACCAGCGTGAGCGTGCGCGCGGAGCCGGACGCGATTTCCGCGTTGCCTGCGTTGCCTGTCAGCACGACCTTCGCGTGGGCCATCTCGGCGCGGCCGTTCGACAGCCGCAGCGGCTGCAGCAGCGTGACGTTGATATCGGGGTTCGTCGTGCGCACGCGGATCGGCAGTGTCGAGGCGAAGCTCTGCTGCGTACGGTCCGTCGCGTTCAGTTCGACTACGTCGTACCACGCGGAATTGTCCGGCTTCGGCACGAACAGGCTGTCGCCGATGTGCGCCGTCAGCGCGATCTTCTTGACGACCGCTTGCGGCGACGTCGGGCCTGCGTGGGCAATAACACTCGCGCGGAAAACGCCTGCCTTCAGGCGCGGCAGTGTCATCGTCAGTCGCAACGGATATTCGCGCTTCCGTTCGCCTCGGTAATTCCGCCCCTGTTCAGCCCCCCGCCGCCCGCGCTATCGTTTCCTCATCTTCACTGCCCCGGAGTCCCACTTGCCTTCCCGCCATGGAGTCGACCTTATCCGCGCCCGCGCGCTGTTCGATCACGAGCGCCGTGCGTTCACCGAAGCCATGCCGGCGTCCCGCGCACTGTCCGCGGAAGCGTCCGAGCACCTGCTGTTCGGCGTGCCGTTGCACTGGATGCAGGACTGGTCGACGCCGTTCTCGCTGTATGTGAAGGAAGCGCGCGGCGCAACCTTCACCGACGTCGACGGCCATCGCTATGTGGATTTCTGCCTCGGCGATACGGGCGCGATGTTCGGCCATGCGCCCGAACCCGTCGCACGCGCGCTCGTCGAGCAGGCCGCGCGCGGCTACACGACGATGCTGCCGAGCGAGGACGCCGCGTGGGTGTCGCGCGAGCTCGCGCGCCGCTTCCGGCTGCCGGTCTGGCAGTTCGCGCTGAGCGCGAGCGACGCGAACCGCTTCGTGCTGCGCTGGGCGCGCGCGGCCACCGGCCGCAACACGATCGTCGTGTTCAACGGCTGCTATCACGGCACGGTCGACGACGTGTTCGTCGATCTCGTCGACGGCCGCCCCGTGCAGCGCGACAGCCTGCTCGGGCAGTCGTACGACCTGCTCGCGAACACGCGCGTCGTCGAATTCAACGATCTGGACGCGCTCGAAGCGGCGCTGAAGGACGGCGACGTCGCATGCGTGCTCGCCGAGCCCGCGATGACGAACATCGGCATGGTGCTGCCCGAGCCGGGCTTCTGGGATGCGGCGCGCGAACTGACGCGCCGCTACGGCACGCTGCTCGTGATCGACGAGACGCACACGATCAGCAGCGGCCCGGGCGGCTACGCGGTCGCGCACGATCTCGAACCGGACATGCTGGTGGTCGGCAAACCGATCGCGGGCGGCGTGCCGTGCGCGGTATACGGTTTCAGCGCCGAATTCGCGGAACGCGCGAAGCAGGCGAAGCTGAACGCGCCGCCCGGCCATTCGGGCATCGGCACGACGCTCACCGCGAACATGCTCGCAATGCATGCGATGCGCGCGACGCTGGCCGAAGTCGCGACCGACGCCGCGTATGCGCACATGTTCGAACTCGCCGCGCGGCTGGCCGCCGGGCTCGAACAGGCGATCGCGAAACACGGGCTGCCGTGGTGCGTGACGCGCATCGGCGCGCGCACCGAATTCCAGTTCGCACCCGAGCCGCCGCGCAACGGCACGCTTGCCGGCGCGCAACTCGACAGCGAGCTCGAACACATCGTGCACCTGTACCTGCTGAACCGAGGCGTGCTGATCACGCCGTTCCACAACATGATGCTCGTGTGCCCGCAGACGACGAGCGACGACGTCGACACACTCGTCGCGCAGTTCGACGCGTGCCTGGGCGAACTGGTGTGACGTGACGCGCGTCCGGCTCGCCGGCACGCGCGAGCCGGACGCATGCTCGCAAGACTACTTCGGTAGATCCGTCGGATCGACCTGCGTACCGGGCATGCTCTCGGCATGCACCGGGGCAACGGTCGGCCGAACTATGACGGCGGGGCTGCATGCCCGCCCTGCAAACAACTGGAATATCGACTTATCGACATTCATATCTTGTTCATGAATGCCGGACGCCAGTATTTTTTCCTGAAATCGTCATTTTTTCGATAACAACAACTCAACCTCCGTCGCTAGCATAGCCGTTGACACAAGGCTCCATCCGAGAGCCGATTTTCCTATTCGACGGAGACGCAGCTCGATGCAACACCCGATCCTTTCCATTCATTCGCACTCCATATTTCAAATTCGCGCCGCGTGCCGACTCGCGTGCGCGTTTCATCCGTTTCATCGTTAACCGACAGCTCACCCGACCATCGCGCCTGCCCGGCCTCGCGCCGAAAGCGACCGGCACGGCTGACCACGGTCGTCTCGATCGCGCGCGAACCCGGCAGCGCGAACCCGGCAGAGTCGTTCCGCGCTCGCGAACCCGTCGCGTCCCTTTTCCTTTCGTTCAAATTCAAAGAGAGTGTCCTGACGCAGCAAAACGAATCGGATCTACATCGAGGTCTCGGACAACGGCAGATGCGCCTGATGGCACTCGGCGCCGCTATCGGCGTCGGACTGTTTCTCGGCTCGGCCAACGCAATCAAAATGGCGGGGCCCGCCATCATTCTTTCCTACATCATCGGCGGCGCGGTCATCTTCGTCATCATGCGCGCGCTGGGTGAAATGGCCGTGCACGAGCCCGTTGCCGGATCGTTCAGCCGCTACGCGCGCAATTATCTCGGCCCGCTCGCCGGCTACCTCACCGGATGGAACTACTGGTTCCTCTGGCTGGTCACGTGCATCGCGGAAATCACCGCGGTCGGCATCTACATGGGTATCTGGTTTCCCGACGTGCCGCGCTGGATCTGGGCGCTCGCCGCACTGGGCATGATGGGCTCCGTCAATTTATTGACGGTCAAGGCATACGGCGAACTCGAATTCTGGTTCGCGCTGATCAAGGTCGTGACGATCGTCGTGATGATCGCAGTCGGTCTCGGCATGATCGTGTTCGGCTACGGCAATCATGGCGTGCCGACCGGCATCTCGAACCTGTGGGCGAATGGCGGCTTTCTCCCGAACGGCATGCAGGGCGTCATGATGTCGATGCAAATGGTCATGTTTGCGTACCTCGGCGTCGAAATGA
Source organism: Burkholderia sp. JP2-270 (assembly GCF_003233675.1). Lineage (NCBI taxonomy): Bacteria > Pseudomonadati > Pseudomonadota > Betaproteobacteria > Burkholderiales > Burkholderiaceae > Burkholderia > Burkholderia sp. JP2-270. The sequence continues at coordinate 1,728,207 of NZ_CP029825.1, forward strand.
TCGGCTTGACGGCAGGCGAAGCAGCCAATCCGCAAAAGTCCATTCCGAACGCGATCAACTCCGTGTTCTGGCGCATCATGATCTTCTACGGCGGCGCGCTGTTCGTCATTCTGTCGATCTACCCGTGGAACGAGATCGGCACGCAAGGCAGCCCGTTCGTGATGACGTTCGAGCGGCTCGGCATCAAGACCGCCGCCGGGATCATCAACTTCGTCGTGCTGACTGCCGCGCTTTCGTCGTGCAATGGCGGCATCTTCAGTACCGGCCGCATGCTGTACAGCCTTGCGCAACAGGGTCACGCACCGCGCGCGTTCGGCGTAACGACCGCCGGCGGCGTGCCGCGCCGGGCGATTCTCGTCTCGGCGGCCGCCTTGCTGGCCGGCGTGCTGCTGAACTACCTCGTTCCCGAGAAGGTCTTCGTCTGGGTCACGTCCATCTCCACGTTCGGCGCGATCTGGACCTGGGGCGTGATCCTCGTTACGCAGATGAAATTCCGCCAGTCCCTCGCACCGAGCGAACAGCGCACGCTCGGCTTTCGCATGCCGTTCTGGCCTTACGGTTCGTGGTTTGCGCTGGCGTTCCTCGCATTCGTGATCGGCTTGATGGCGTACTTCCCCGATACGCGCGTCGCACTGCTCGTCGGCCCGGCGTGGCTCGCGCTGCTGGTCGCCTTCTACTATGGGCTGAAGCTCGAATCCGCGGCGTCGCCGAATGCGAGCCCGGCACGGCGAAGTGAGCGCCAGCGCGCCTGACTGCCACCGGGTGCGTATCACCGGGGCCTCAACGCCCGCCGCGCCACCTCCGCAAAATAACGTGCGCCGACCGGCAGGATCTCGTCGTTGAAATCGTACGTCGCGTTATGCAGCGGCACGCCGCCTCGATCGGCCGTGTCGCCGTTGCCGATGAACACGAAATTGCCGGGCACGGCCTGCAGGAACGCGCCGAAATCCTCGGAGATCATCATCGGCTGCACGTCGGCGTTCACCGCGCCGGTGCCTGCGATATGCGCGGCGGCCTGCACGGCCGTGTCGACCCACTCCGGAGAATTCACCGTCGGCACGAACTCGTGCGTGTAGTCGAACGTGCAGGTCGCGCCATGCGTGCGGCAGATCCCTTCGCTGATCTCGCGCATCCTCGTTTCCAGCCGCGCCTGCACGTCGCGCGAATAACTGCGCGTGTCGCCCTTGATCGTCACGGTCGACGGCAGCACGTTGCGCAGCCCGTCGGTGATGAACTCCGTGCACGAGATCACGGCCTGCTGGCCCGGATCGAGATTGCGCGACACGATCGTCTGCAGCGCGAGCACGATCTGCGCGCCGATCACGATCGGATCGATGCCCATGTGCGGGCGCGCCGCATGCGTGCCGCGCCCGTCGATCCGGATCACGAAATTGTCCTCGCTCGCCATGATGCCGCCCGCGCGCGTCGAGAACGTGCCCGCGCGCATGCCCGGCATGTTGTGCGCGCCGAAGATCGCGTCGACCGGAAAGCGCTCGAACAGCCCGTCTGCCATCATCGCCTTCGCGCCGCGGCCATGCTCCTCGGCCGGCTGGAAGATGAAGCGCACCGTGCCGTCGAAGCCCTTCCGCTCGGCCAGCAGCTGCGCCGCGCCGAGCACCATCGACATGTGGCCGTCGTGCCCGCACGCATGCATCTTGCCGGGCGTGCGCGACGCGTGTTCGCGGCCCGGCGCATGCTCGGCGATGTTCAGCGCGTCCATGTCCGCGCGGATGCCGATCGCGCGCGTGCCGGTGCCGGCCGTCAGGTTCGCGACGAGCCCCGTGCCGCCGATGCCGCGATGCACGTCGAGCCCGAGCGTCGTCAGGATGCGCGCAACGTAGTCCGACGTGTTCACCTCTTCGAAACCCGTCTCCGGATGCTGGTGCAGATGCCGGCGCCAGGTCTTCAGTTGCCCCTGCAGCGTGCTTTCTTCGATTGCGTCCATCGTGTCCATTGCGCTTGCCTCGTCGGTCGTTTGGTCGTTCAGGCCGCTACCGCCGCGCGGCTCAGCCAGTCGCGCTGCCGCGCGAGCACGGCGTCGGCCGCGTCGCCGACGCAGCGCCGGTACACGGACGGCGCCGTCGCGCCTTCCGTATTGATCGCCAGCACGCGCGAGCTTGCGTCGAGCCCCGCCTGCCGCGCGAGCGCAGGGTCGCGCATCAGCGCCTCCAGCCCCGCAATGCCGGCCGCGCCCGATTCGCCGGCGACGAGCGGCACATCGCGTTCGCTGCCGGCTGCGAGGCCGCGCATCGCGTGCACGGCATCTTCATCGTCGATCAGCATGAAGTGGTCGATGCACATCTCGAGGAAATCCCATGCGAGCGGCGACGCCTCGCCGCACGCGAGCCCGGCCATCACCGAATCGACGCTGCCGGTCGCCTTCGCCGCGCGCCCCGAGAGCGCGCTCTGGTACAGGCAGTCGGCCTGGCGCGGCTCGACGACGATGAAATGCGGTCGCCGCGCGCCATCGCGCTCCCACAGGTAACTCGCCACGCCCGCGGCGAGGCCGCCCACGCCGCCCTGCAGCACCACGTGCGTGAACGGCCGCCCGTCGTCCTGCGCCGCCTGCGCGGCGGCCTCTGCGGCGATCACGCCATAACCCTGCATCACGTCGCGCGGAATCGCTTCGTAGCCGTCGTACGACGTATCCGACACGACGTACCAGCCGTTCGCCTGCGCAAGCTGCGCCGCGCATACGACCGATTCGTCGTAGTTCCCCGCGATGCGCACGATCCGCGCGCCGTACGCCGAGATCGCGCGTTCGCGCTCGGCGTCGACATTCGCGTGCAGCACGATCACGCAGCCGCAGCCGATCGCGCGCGCGGCGGCGGCCAGCGCACGGCCGTGATTGCCGTCGGTCGCGCTGATCACCGTCAGGTCGGCCAGCTGCGCTGCGTAGCGGCCGGTGACCAGCCCTTGCGGATCGAGATCGTCGGTGCGCCGCAGGCGCCTCACGAGCCGAATCAGCGCGATCGGCGCGCCGAGCGCCTTGAAGCTGCCGAGCGGCGAGCGGCACGACTCGTCCTTCACGCTGACGCTCGCGATGCCGAGCCGCGCGGCGAGGTCCGGCAGCGCGCGCAGCGGCGTGCGCGCGTTGCCGACGAGCGGCCAGTGCGACAGCCACGCGCCGCTTTCGTCGGCCGACGCGATGTTCATCACGCGGCGCAGCGCGTCGGGATAGGCGGCGCGCGACGCGCGGGGGTTGGCGATCAGCATGGCGAAAGGCTCCGGAACAGGACCGCGCCGGCGGTCCGTCGGGTGGGTCGGATCGGGCAAGCGCGGGTTGCGTTCGCCGTCGGTTCGAAAAATAATATTGCGCATGTCGGTCAACAAAATCGCCAAATCGGTTGCCTGGATGCAAAAATTTCTCGTTCTTTCGAGGTTTCACGCACCATCATGACGACCCCACTCGATGCGTTCGATCGCAAGCTGTTGATGGAAGTGCAGCGCGACGCGCAGACGCCGCAAAGCGAACTCGGCGCACGCGTGAATCTGTCGACGGCGGCGGTGAACCGGCGTTTGAAGCGTCTCGCGGAAGACGGCGTGATCGAGCGCTATACGGCCATCGTCGCGCCGGAGAAGGTCGATCATCCGCTGACGATCGTCGTGAACGTCGAGGTCGAGAGCGAGCAGATCGACCAGCTCGACGCGATGAAGCGGACCTTCGAGCGGTGCCCGCAGATCCAGCAGTGCTATTACGTGACGGGGGAATGGGATTTCGTGCTGATCCTCGCCGTGCGCAACATGGATCAGTACAACGCGCTCACGCGCGAGCTGTTCTTCGCGAACAACAACGTGAAGCGGTTCAAGACGCTGGTGAGCATGAGCCGCGTGAAGGTCGGGCTCGAGGTGCCGGTCGAGACCGGCGAGTGAGTGCGGCTGTGGGGTACGGCCATGAAGCGGCCGGCGCGCGACTGCACGCGCCGGCCGCATCCCATCCACGGCTACGTCAGCGACAACTGAAGCTCGCCGCCGAATTCACGTCGCCCGAGCCGTTGTAGCGCGCCACCTGCGGATACGGGCACAGCGGGCGCGTACGCCCCGTGCCCCACGACGCCGGCACGTCCGCGTTCGGTACCGCGTTCGTCGCATCGCGCGCGGCGGCCACGATCGCGGCGGGCGCCTGCCCCTGCTCGACCCACGCGACGAGCGGCGTCAGCATGTCGAACTGGTCGGCCGCCGGCCCGCCCGCACAGTGGTTCATCCCCGGCACCGGATAGAAGCGCGCGAAGCTCGACGCATCGCCGCCGTTCGCCTGCGCGACCCGCTGGTACCAGTCGCTCGTGTCGTTGGACGAGAACACCGGGTCGCCCGTGCCGTGATAGACGAGCAGCTTCGCGCCGCGCGACTTCAGCGCGGACAGGTTCGTCTCGTCGGGCGGCGTCATGAACGACCACGCGGATTGCGTGTACACGCCGCTCGTCGCGAAGATCGCCGGCGCGTCGTTGTCCATGTCGAAGCCGAGCGCGAAGCCGGGCAGGTTCGCGAGCGTCGCGGTGCTTTTCGGCGGCGACATGAACGTGAACGCCATCGCGACCGGATCGAGCGTGATGGAATTCGATTGCTTCCACGCAGCCCAGCCGCCGCCGGCCACGCCCGGATCGTACGGAAAGCTCGCATAAAGCGCCGTGCCCGCACTGTTGCGCGCACCCGCGAACACGTTCTCGAGCGCGGTTTTCTGTGCGGTCGTCAGGCATGCGCCCGTGCGCGTGCCGTTCGCGCAGGTCGGGACGTCCGTCTCGACGCTGAAGTGCGCCTGGCAGGCGGCGACGTCCTGCACCATCCCGTCGGCCGCGCCGTCGAGCGCATCGCATTTGTCGAGGATCTTCGCGCCGACGAACCGGCGCTCCGCGTCGGTGAAGCCGCTGCGAATATCCGGCAGCCCGTTCGATCCGGTCGCCGACGCGATCTTCGCGAACTGCTGCGCGCCGTACATCTCGCCGATCGCCGCCTTCGGCAAATGGAAACCCGGATCGCCGGCGATGATGCCGTCGTAGTCGGCCGGGTTGCGCACCGCCGTGACCATCGCGTGACGGCCGCCGTTCGAGCAGCCGCCGAAGTAGCTGCGGTCGGGTGCCTTCCCGTAGGCGAGACGGATCACCTGCTTGGCCATCGGCGTCAGCGCATCGACGGCGCCATAGCCGTAGTCGATCCGTGCCTGCGGATCGAGGCCGAACAGCGGGTTCTGCGCGCCGCTGTGCCCGGCATCCGAGCTGATCACCGCGAAGCCCTGGTTCAGCGCATCGGTCAGCGGCCCGCCACCGCCGATCTCTCCGGTCGCGGTCACGACATTGCCGTCGAGCCCGCCGTTCGCCTGGTAGAAGAAGCGGCCGTTCCACGCCTTCGGCAAGCGCATCTCGAAGCCGATCGCATAGGTGTTGCCGTCGACGGCGCTCACGCGCTCGTTCATCTTCCCTTCGATCACGCAGTGCTCGGCGATCGGCTTGCCGGCCACCGTCAGCGCTCCGGCGGCCGCGGTCGCAACCGACGTGAACGACGTATTCGCATACGCGAGCTTCGCCGCGAGCGCGTCGCAAGTCTGAGCCATCGCGGCCGGCGTCGCGGCGCTCAGGTGCGTGGGCACGGCGTTGACCGAATCGTCGCCGCCGCAACCGGCGAGCATCGCCGCGGAGATCGGTGCAATGCAGAGGAATGCAGATTTTCTGTTCAAGATACCTCCCGTTCGTCAGGTTGCCGGATCAGAACATGTGCTTGACGCCGACCATCGCGCCGAGCTGCCCCATCCCCGCGCCGGGCGTCGTGCCGGGGCCGCCGCCGCTGACCGCGTAGCGTGCATGCGCGCTGTTCCACAGATACGAGCTTTGCGCGTATACCGACGTGCGCTTCGTCAGCAGGTAGGTCGCGCGCAGCGTCGCCATCGTCGCGCGCGTGTCGTGCGCGCTGTTGACGATCCGGTAGCCTTCGCCGTCGACGATGAAGTCCGGCTTGACCGCATATGACGCACCGAGGAAGAACAGGTCCGAATGCGCGCCGGGCGCGGCCGGCGAACCGGTCGACACGCGCCGCCCGATCCAGCCCGCGCCGATCCGCGCGCCCGCCGCCTGCGCATACGCGCTCACGTGCACGCGCGCGTCCTTGCCCGCGCTGCTCGTGAAGGCGACCGGCGCGACGCCGTCGAAGAAGTTCGCGGCGGCGCCGGTGCCGCCGCGCTGCTCCTCGTACGACGCCGCCGCGCCGAAATACGCGCTGTCGTACTTGAGCATCGCCGACCAGTTGCGGCATTCGACCGCGTGGCCCGGCACCTGCCCGGCGCACGTGCCCTGCCCCGGCGAATTGCCGGTGCCCGCGCCGTCGCGGCCGAACGAATAGGCGGCGCCGAGCGTCACGCCGCGATACGTGCCGAGGTAGGTCACCGCGTTGTCGGCGCGGCCGTTCGGCACGTACGCGTCGAACGAGCCGAGCCCGTAGATGTCGGGGCCGATGATGTCCGCGCCCTGCAGCGCGAGGTAGGTCATCGTGTACTGGCGGCCGAACGCGAGCGTGCCGAAGCCGCCCTTCAGCCCGACGAACGCCTGCCGGCCGAACAGCCGCCCGCCCTGGCCGAGATCGCCGCCGCGCACGTTGAAGCCGCTTTCGAGCACGAACACGGCCTGGTAGCCGCCGCCGAGATCCTCGCTGCCGCGCAGGCCCCAGCGCGACGGCATCTCGCCGGTCACGCCCGGCATCCGTACCACGTGGTCGCCGGCCGCGTTCGCGTGCGACACGAATTCGACGCCGGTGTCGATGATCCCGTACAGCGTCACGCTCGATTGCGCGTGCGCGCCGGTCGCGGCCAGCGCGCATGCGCCGGCTGCCAGCAAGGCTTTGGTGTGCTTCATGGTTGGTGTCTCCAGACCTGCGTCGATATCGCGCTCTGCCGGCGCTCGTGGGTGAAAGTAAACAAACTCAGTCGTGTGCCTGCGGCCGCCGGATCAGCACCAGCGCCGCGACGGCGGCGACCAGCGTGACGGGGATGCTCGCGCCGATCACGACCGACGCGCTGCGGCCCATCGCGAGCAGCTCGGCGGCCGCGAGCGGGCCGACCACGGAGCCGAGCCGGCCCACCGCGACCGCGGAGCCGACGCCGGTGCCGCGCATCGCGGTCGGGTAGTACATCGCGGCCAGCGCATACAGCACCGACTGGCCGCCGACGACGAACATCCCGGCCGCGAACGCCGCGGCGGACAGCCATACGAGCCCGGGCGCGATCGCGAGCGCGGCGAGCGACAGCACGATTCCCGCGTACATGCCGCCGACGACCCGCGACGGCCGCATCCGGTCCATCGACATGCCGATGCCGAGCACGCCGAGGCCGCTGCCGATGTTGAAGAAGATCTGCACGATCCCGGCCTGGCTGCGCGCGAGCCCCTTCGCCGCCATCAGCGACGGCAGCCAGTTCAGCAGGAAATACAGCACGATCAGCGTGCAGAAGTAGCTGAGCCAGAGCGCAAGCGTGGTGCCCGTGCGTGCGCCGCCGAACAGCGTGTGCGCGACGCTCGGGCGCGCGGCGCCCGATGCGCTGACGTCGAGGAACGCGCGCGATTCCGGCAGCAGCGCAAGCAGCAGCGGGGCGAGCAGCAGCGGCCCGACGCCGCCGACGTAGAAGATGTGCCGCCATTCGGTGTCGCCGGCCAGCAGCACGCCGATCAGCGACGCGATCACGCCGCCGAACGGAATGCCGCAGTACATCACGGCGACCGCGCTGCTGCGCGAGCGCGCGTCGGCCGCTTCGGACGACAGCGCGATCAGGTTCGGCATCGCGCCGCCGAGGCCGAGGCCGGTCAGCGCGCGCACGACGACCAGCATCGCGAAGCTCGACACGTGCGCGGTCGCGATCGACAGCAGCCCGAACAGGCAGACCGACGCGATCAACACGTGCTTGCGGCCGATCCGGTCGGCGAGCCATCCGCCGAGCATCGCGCCCGGCAGCAGGCCGAACGTGCCTGCGCTGAACGCGAGCCCCATCTGCGAAACCGTGAGCCCGAACTCGTGAGCCATGCGCGGCGCGGCGACGCCGACCGACTGCAGGTCGAGCCCCTCGAGCAGCGCGATCGCAAAACACAGACCGAGCGTCGTCGCGACGGCCGGCCTCTCGGCAACGGAAGTGTCCATGTCGTCTCCAAACCTTGTACTGCGCGTCATGCCGAAACGCATGCGCGGCGTCTTTGTCGTGATCGGACCATGCATCAGACATTATCAGGTAGCCTGATTCATTGTCCGAAATAAAATCCGCGCGACCAGCCGGTCGAGCGGACCGTCATCCCATCGAAGGACGGAATGATTTAATAACAGGTAACCTGATATTTCAAGTGTGTGATGCGCCGGTGTTAACCCGCAACGCGCGCGGAAGCCGGCCAGGCAAGGACGTGCGGCGCGACGAATGAAGCGAAAGCGCGGCTCAGTCGCGCAGGTTGCGCACGAACAGCTCGAGCGTACGCTGGACCTGCGCGGCGTCGGCGGCGGTCAGGTCGTCGCCGAGCATCCGGCGCTCGAGCGGCCGCAGCACCCGTTCGCATTCGCGCAGGATCGCCGAACCTTCGTCGGTCAGGCGCAGCAGGATCACGCGGCCATGATTCGGATCGGCCTCACGCGTGACGAAGCCGCGGGCCGCCATCGCGACCATCACCTCGTTCGCGGATTGCGGCGTGATGAACGAGCGCACCGCGAGCTGCGCATTGGACAACGCGCCGCGCGCCTCGAGCACCGACAGCGCCGTGTATTGCGCGAGCGTCACGCCGAGCGGTGCGAGCGCATCGCTCATCTGGCGGCGCAGCAGCCGATCGAGATTGCCGATCAGGTAGGTCAGCCGCTGCTGGGCACGCATGGGCGGTTTGGCCTCGGTGGCACGGGCAGCGCGTTTCGCGCCGGCCGGTTTGACGGGTGTCGAACTCATGAAGGTGTCGGGAGGAAGATCGCGGGCCATCTTACCTCACGCGGCCCGCATGGCGGACACGCTCGCGTCGCCCGCATCTCGGCGATCGGCGATCGGCGCACTGTATGCAACACAGACCCGATTCGGCGGTTTCGATCGTGGCTTACCCGCTGATCGCCCAGGAGCGAGCCGCACCGCCGCCGCATGGCAGTGCGGCGCGACGCTCGACATCAGCGCGCCGCGCCGGCAACGATCACGCCCGCATCTGCCGCGTCGCGCGCATACATCGCTTCGATCACTGCCGCGCGTTGCGTCAGCACCGCCCGCTGGTTGATCGAACCCTTGTCGGTGATTTCGCCGAGATCGAGCGACGGCGGCGTGTCGAGCAGGTACAGCCGCGTGATGAACGTCGCGCTGCCGGTCGCGTCGCGGTTCAGCCGCTCCAGCAGGTCCGCAAAAAACGCGCGCACGGCCGGCGCCTGCAGCACGTCGCGCACGTCGGCGGCCGGCCCCGCACCCGCGAGGCGGCGGCAATCGTCGATGCGCGGAAAGATCATCGCGCCGACGTCGTCGCGGTTCATTCCGGTCACGACCGCGTCCTGCACATACGGCGCGCCGTTCGACACGATCCGCGCGCGCATCGGCCCGACGCTCACGAAGGTCCCCGTCGACAGCTTGAAATCCTCGGCGATGCGGCCGTCGAACATCAGCCCGATCTCCGGACGCTGCGGGTCGACGAAACGCACCGCGTCGCCGCTGCGGTAATAGCCTTCGTCGTCGAACACCTCGCGCGCGTCGTCGCGGCCCGCGCGCCAGTAGCCAGCCATCACGTTCGGCCCGCGAAAGCGCGCCTCGAGCTTGCCGTCGACCGGCACCAGCTTCGCATCGCAGCCGGGCGCGGGCAGGCCGATGTAGCCGGCGCCCGACATCGGCCCGGTGGTGAACATGCACGACGGCGCGGCCTCGGTCATCCCGAGGCCGGCCATGATCCGGATCCGCTCGCCGCAGTGCGCGAGCGTCACGCGCTCGAGCCGGTCCCACGCGGCCTGCGACAGCCCCGCGCCCGCGAAGAAATACATCTTCACGCGCGAGAAGAAGGTCGCGCGCAGCGCCGCGTCCGTTTCGAGCGCGGCGGTCAGCTCCTCCCAGCCTTTCGGCACGTTGAAGTACACCGTCGGCGCGATCTCGCGCAGGTTGCGCAGCGTCTCGTCGAACTTGCCGGCGACCGGCTTGCCGTCGTCGATATACAGCGTGCCGCCGTTGTACAGCGCAATCCCCACGTTGTGGCTACCGCCGAACGTGTGGTTCCACGGCAGCCAGTCGACCAGCACCGGCGGCTCGATGCCGAATTGCGGAAACGTTTCGAGCAGCATCTGCTGGTTGCTGCACAGCATCCGGTGCGTGGTCGGCACCGCCTTCGGCAGCCGCGTCGAACCGGACGTGAAGAGAAATTTCGCGATCGTATCGCCCGTGATCGCATCGTGCGCGGCGTCGACGCTGCCCGGCACGGTGTCGAGCAGCGACGCGAGGCGCGTGACGCCGCGCATCCCGTCCGCCGCCGACACGACCACGCGCTCGACGTCGGGCGGCACCGTCGCATCGAGTGCAGCGCGGAACGCATCGCCGTCCGCGGCAAACACGAGCCCCGGCGTCAGCAGCGCCAGCGCATGGCGGAGCTTGCCGTAGTCGCTCGACACGAGCGAATACGCGGGCGACAGCGGCGCATACGGGATGCCGGCCCACAGCGCGCCGAACGCGACCTGCAGGTGTTCGAGATCGTTGCCGGACAGGATCGCGACCGGCCGCTCGGCCGACAGCCCGCGATCGAGCAGCGCCTGGCCGATCGCGCGTGCGCGTTCGAGCATCTGCGCATAGCTGATTCCGATCCACGCGCCGTCGGGGCCGCGCCGCGCGACGAGCCAGCGGTCCGGGTGCGCTTGCGCGCCGCTGACGAGCCGGTCGGTCAGCCGGCGCGGATACGCGCCGAGCGCGGTCGATGCACGCAGGGTCCAGCAGCCGTCGCGTTGCGCGATGTCGGGCGGCGCCGCGCCGATCGCGACAGGGCGGTAGCCGGCGGGGGCCGGCTGCGCGGCGGCGATGCCGTGCAGTTGGGTCGGATCCGCATCCAAGGTCTGTCTCCAGTCGGTTCCGCCGGCGCGTTCGCGACGCGCGGCGGGAACTTCATTGTGTCGTTGTCGTTGCCGCGACGCGGCGGCCCGCTCAGATCGGGTAGTGGCGCGGCGCGGTCTGCACGGTGATCCAGCGCAGGTCGGTGAATTCGGCGATCGACGCCTTGCTGCCGAACCGGCCGTAGCCGCTCGCCTTCACGCCGCCGAACGGCATCTGCGCCTCGTCGTGCACGGTCGGGCCGTTGATATGGCAGATGCCCGACTCGATCCGCTTCGCAACCTGCATCGCGCGTGCGATGTCGCGGCTGAACACCGCGGCCGACAGCCCGTATTCGCTGTCGTTCGCGGCCGCCAGCGCCGCTTCGTCGCCGTCGACGCGCTGCACGGTCACGACCGGCCCGAACGATTCGTCCGCATAGAGCTTCATGTCGCGCGTGACGCCGTCGACGATCGTCGGCTGCATCACTGCGCCGTCGACTTCGCAGCCGAGCGGCAACGCAGCGCCGTGCGCGCGCGCGTCGGCGACCAGCGTCGCGATGCGCTGCGCGGCCGCCGCGCTTTCCAGCGTGCCGAGCACGACACCCGGTGCGGCCGGGTTGCCGGCCTTCAGCGTACGCGCCTTCGCGACGAGCCGCTCGACGAACGCATCGGCGACTTTCCGGTCGACGATCACGCGCTCGGTCGACATGCAGATCTGGCCCTGGTTGAAGAACGCGCCGAACGCGACCGCGTCGACCGCCGCATCGAGATCCGCGTCGTCGAGCACGAGCACCGGCGCCTTGCCGCCGAGTTCGAGCAGCGCCGGCTTCAGGTGCTGCGCGGCGAGCGTCGCGACGATCCGGCCGACGCGCGTCGACCCGGTGAAGTTGACGCGCCGCACCGCCGGGTTCGCGATCAGCCGTTCGACGATCGCGGGTGCGTCGTGCGGCGCATGCGTGATCACATTGACGACGCCGTCGCCGAGCCCCGCGTCATGCAGCACGCTGCCGATCAGCCGGTGCACGCCCGGGCAGCCTTCGGACGCCTTCAGCACGACCGTGTTGCCGCACGCGAGCGGCATCGCGAGCGCGCGGGTCGCGAGGATCACCGGTGCGTTCCACGGCGCGATGCCGAGCACGACGCCGCACGGCTGGCGCACGGCCATCGCGAGGCTGCCCGGCACGTCGGACGGAATCACCGCGCCGTCGATCTGCGTCGTCATCGCGGCGGCCTCGCGCAGCATGTTCGCCGCGAGCATCACGTTGAAGCCGTACCAGTTCGCCATCGCGCCGGTTTCCGCACGGCCGGTCTCGATGAATTCGCCGGCGCGCGCGTCCATCCGGTCGGCCGCCGCGAGCAGCCGCCGGCGGCGCTCGGTCGGCGCGAGTGCCGCCCACGCGGGGAACGCGCGCGCGGCCGCCGCGACCGCGGCGTCCGCATCGGCGAGCGTCGCCGCGGCGGCGCGCGACGCCACCTGTCCCGTCGCCGGATCGATCCGGTCGAACGTGCCGCCATCCGACGCGCCGCGCGACACGCCGTCGATCAACAAAGTCACTTCGTGCATTTCGCTGTCTCCGCTCAGTCCGGTTGCGTACCGCGTCGCGCGTCAGCGCTTGTACGCCTGCAGGCCCGGCTTGATGCTCTTGTCGTCGAGGAACTGCTTGAGGCCCTGCTCGCGGCCGCCTTCCGGATCGCGATAGTTCGCCTGGTCGAGCTTCGCGTACAGGTAGTCCTCGTTCTGCTCCCACGTCAGTTCGCGGCAGCGCTTGAAGCCGTGCTTCGCATTGCGGATCACGACCGGATTCTTGTCCAGCAGCTTCGCGGCGAGTGCAAGCACTTCGTCGCGCAGTTGCGCACGCGGCACGCTCTTGTTGACGAGCCCCATCTTCGCGGCCTGCGGCCCGGTGAAGGTATCGCCGGTCATGATGTAGTACAGCGCCTCGCGATGCCCGACCGTGTCCGCCATCGCCTTGCTGACGAGGTTGCCCGGCGGGATGCCCCAGTTGATCTCCGACAGGCCGAACACGGCTTCGTCGGCCGCGATCGCGAGATCACACGCGACGAGCGGCGAGAAGCCGCCGCCGAAGCACCAGCCGTTGACCATCGCGATCGTCGGCTTCGAATACATGCGCAGCAGTTGCCACTGCCAGCGGCTCGCGTCGCGGCGGATCTTTTCCTGCAGGATCTCCGGGCCCGCGTCCACTTCGCGGAAATACTCCTTCAGGTCCATCCCGGCCGTCCATGCATCGCCCTCGCCGGTCAGCACGAGCACCTGCGCTTCGGCGTCGAGCTCGACCGTTTCCAGCACGTCGATCATCTCCGTGTTCAGCGTCGGGCTCATCGCGTTGCGCTTGTCCGGACGGTTCAGCGTGACCCACGCGATCCCGCCCTCGACCACGACCTTCACCGTTTTCCAGCGACCTTCGTAACTCATCTTCGTTCTCCAATGACCGTGCCGCCCTACGCGACTCCACGCCAATTTACTATCAGGTAGCCTGATATGTAAAGTAGAATGGAAGCGGCTCGGGACAAACCCCTAAACGGGCACTAACGCGCGGTTTCGCGCCGCGCGGCGCCTGCGCTTCACGACATGAGGAGACACGCTTGGACATCCGCAACCTGATCGCCATCGACACGCACGTGCATGCCGAAGTGTCGTGCTGCCAGCCGCCCGACCTGTTCGCGAAGGCATTCGACGACGCGGCCGACAAGTACTTCGGCACGGTGCTGAAGCAGGGCCGCCGGCCGACGATTCCGGAGACGATCGCGTATTACCGCGAGCGCCGCATCGGCTTCGTGATGTTCACCGTCGACTGCGAGACGAACATCGGCCGGCGCCGCATTCCGAACGAGGAGATCGCGCAATTCGCGCAGGACAACGCCGACGTCATGATCGCGTTCGCGAGCATCGACCCGCACAAGGGCCGCTTCGGCGCGCGCGAGGCGCGCCGCCTGATCGAAGAACACGGCGTGAAGGGTTTCAAGTTCCACCCGACGATGCAGGGGTGCTTTCCAAACGACCGGCTCGCGTATCCGATTTATGAGGTGATCGCCGAACACGGGCTGCCGGCCGTGTTCCACAGCGGCCATTCGGGGATGGGATCGGGCATGCGCGGCGGCGGCGGGCTGCGTCTGAAGTACTCCGAACCGATCCACCTCGACGACGTCGCGGCCGACTTTCCGGACATGAAGATCGTGATCGCGCACCCGTCGTGGCCGTGGCAGGAGCAGGCGCTGTCGATCGCGCTGCACAAGCCGAACGTCTACATCGATCTGTCGGGATGGTCGCCGAAGTACTTCTCGCCGGAGCTGGTCAAGTATGCGAACACGCTGCTCAGGCACAAGGTGCTGTTCGCGTCGGATTTTCCGCTGATACGGCCGGATAGATGGCTGGAGGATTTCCACGGCGCCGGGTTCCGGCCCGACGTGCACCCGCTGATTTTGAAGGACAACGCGGTCGCGTTGCTGGGGCTGGAGCTAGGGCTCGACGCGCCGCGCGAGTGACGCGCCGAGTGGCGAATGCGCCGATCGCGGCGCGGTCATGTAGCACCGCATCCGCCGGCCGCGCCGTGGCGCTCAGGTTGCGCGCTTCGGCATGAACCGCGCGGTCGGCAGCCCCGCATGCCGCGTCTGCGCGACGAACACGCCGCCCGCATGCGCATCGCTTGCCAGCGCGTCGTCGCTCAGCCCGACGCGCGCGCTCGTCACGTACAGGCGGCCTTCGCCATCGAGCGCCGCGCAGCTCGGCTGCGCGGTCGGCACGTCGACGCGTTCCGTCTCGACACCGTCCAGCCCATAGCGCACGACGCGCCTGCCGCCCCACTGCGCGTTCCACAGGCCGCCGTCGCGATCGATCGTCGAACCGTCCGGGTCGCCGTCTGCATCGGTCAGGCGCGCGAACGGCCGCACGTTCGCGACGTCGCCGCCCGCGCGGTAATCGCAGACGAAAATCTCGCGCACCAGCGAATCGCAGAAATACATCTTCGAGCCGTCCGGCGAGAACGCGATGCTGTTCGCGATCGCCGCAGCCGGCAATGCGAGCCGTTCGAGCGTGAGGTCGGCATTGAGCCGGTAGAAACCACCAACTGCGCGCGGCGGCTCGCCGCCTTCGTCCTTCATCCCGAACACGAACGCGCCGAACGGATCGCAGCGGCCGTCGTTCAGCCGCGTCGGCAGGTCGGATTCGACGTCGACGATCCGCGTGAACGCGCCGCTGCGCAGGTCGAAGAACGCGAGATGCGTCGCGAGCCCGACGAGCAGCACGTCCGGATCGTCGGTCAGCGCGAAACACGCGAGCCGCTCCGGCATCGGCCAGTGCGCGAGGTCCGAACCGTCCGCGCGGCATCGCCAAAGCCGCGCGCCTTCGATGTCCGTCCAGTACAGCGTGTGTGTCGCATCGCACCACGTCGCGCCTTCGCCGAGCGTATTGCGGCTGTCGGCCAGCAGCGTCGCCGACGCGGCCGGATGAGTCTGTTGCATGCCGTCTCCCGATATCTGTCGCGACTATCCGTCGCGTTGCGGGCGGCGCGCTGCCGGTCAGATCTTCATCGCGCGCCGCTGATTGCGACGATACTGGTCGAACAGCACCGCGAGCAACAGAATTCCGCCGCGTATCAGATATTGGTAAAAGGTCGGCACGTTCAGCAGGCTCATCGCATCCTGCACGGAGCCCATGATCAGCACGCCGACCAGCACGCCGGAAATCGTCGCGACGCCGCCCGTCAGCGACACGCCGCCGAGCACGCACGCGGAGATCACGCCGAGTTCGAGGCCGACCGACGTCTTCGGATCGCCGAGGCTCATCCGCGACGCGAGCATCACGCCGGCAAAGCCCGTCACGAGCCCCTGCAGCACGAACACGGTGATCTTGATGCGCATCACCGGTAGCCCCGCGAGCAGCGCGGCCTCGCCGTTACCGCCGACGGCCAGCACGTTCTTGCCGAATACCGTCTTGCGCAGCAGGAAGCCGAACACGACGAAGCCGATGATGTTGCTCCAGATCGGATACGAGATGCCGAGGAACGAGCCGGACCCGAGTTCGAAGAAGCGTTCCTCGGAGATCATCACCGCGTCGCCGCTCGACGTGATGAACGCGAGCCCGCGCACGACTTCCATCATCGCGAGCGTGACGATCAGCGAGTTGATCCGGTAGCGCGCGATCAGCACGCCGTTCACGAGCCCGACCGCGCCGCCCGCGAGCACGCCGGCCACGATGCCGAACAGCACGCTGTGCGTCGCGGTGATCAGTGTCGACGCGACGACGCCCGAGAACGCGACGATCGACGCGACCGACAGGTCGACCTCGCCGAGCGCGAGCACGAACATCATCGTCACCGAGATCGAGCCGATCAGCGTGACCGACAACAGCAGGCCCTGGATGTTGCGCGGCGTGAGGAAATCCGGCACGGTCAGCGACAGCGTCGCGAACAGCACGAGAAACACCATCACGATGCCGGAGCGGTTGATCAGCTGCCACATGCCGCCGCGCGCCCTCATGGGCGCGGCAGCGGCATCGGGAGACGGGGAAGTACGTTGGGGTTGCATTGCCTGGCTCATGTCTTTTGCATTCCGGTTGAACAGCAAGCCGCTAGCGCGGCAGCGCGAGCTTGATCAGCGCATCGGGCGTCGCCTGCGCCTTCTCCACTTCGCCCGCGATCCGTCCTTCCTTCATCACGATGATCCGGTCCGACACGCCGATCACCTCGGCCAGATCGCTCGACACGAGGATCACCGTGCGGCCCGCTTCCGCGAGTTCGTAGAACAGGTTGTAGATTTCCGCGCGCGCGCCGACGTCGATGCCGCGCGTCGGCTCGTCCATCAGGAACACGTCGATGCGCTCGGCCAGCCAGCGCGCCAGCACGACCTTCTGCTGGTTGCCGCCGGACAGCGCGCCGATCGGCGTATCGCCATCGCGGGTCTTGATCGCGAGCCGCTCGATATAGCGTTGCGCGAGCTCGCGCTCGCGCCGCGCGTCGAGCAGCATGCGCGCCGGGCTGAAATGCCGGCGCGCGCTGATGTTCAGGTTGTCGGCCACCGACGCGATCGCGACGATGCCTTCCTGCTTGCGGTCTTCCGGGCAAAGCGCGATGCCGGCGCGCACCGCGTCGCGCGGGCTGGCGAACGCGACGCGCCGCCCGCCCAGCTCGACATGCCCGGCGCTCGGGCGCACCGCGCCGTACAGCAGCTTCATCAGCTCCGAGCGGCCCGCACCGACGAGCCCGAAAAATCCGACGATCTCGCCGCGCCGCGCGGTGAACGACACGGGCTCCGACAGCCCGGGCCCCGCCAGCCCCTTCGCCTCGATCAGCACGTCGCCGGCCGTGCGCGGCCGGTAGCCATACACGTCCTCGATCGAGCGGCCGACCATGCAGCCGATCAGCCGGTCGCGGTCGAGATCGGCGACCGAATCGAACGTGTCGATCCGGCGGCCGTCGCGAAACACGGTCACGCGGTCGCACAGTTCGTAGACCTCCTCCATCCGGTGCGTGACGTAGATGATCGCGCGGCCTTCCGCGCGCAGCGCGCGGATGATCCGGAACAGTTGCGTGGTCTCGCGCGCGGACAGCGAGCTCGTCGGTTCGTCGAACGCGATCACGCGCGCGTCGCGCATCAGCGCCTTGCCGATCTCGATCATCTGGCGCTGGCCGATCGACAGATACTTCACCGGAATGCCCGGATCGATATGCTCGCCGAGCCGCTCCAGCGCATCGAGCGCGCGCGCGGCGAGCGTGCGCTCGTCGACCACGCCGAGCCGGCTCGGCAGTTGCCCGAGCATCAGATTCTCGGCGACCGTCAGCTCGGGCACCAGATGCAGCTCCTGGTAGATGATCGCGATGCCGGCCTCGAGCGCGGCGCGCGTCGACGCGAAGCGCTGCACCGTGCCGTTCAGCGTCAGCGTGCCGGACTGCGGCTGGTTCACGCCGGACAGCACTTTCAGCAGCGTCGATTTCCCCGCGCCGTTCTCGCCCATCAGCCCGTGCACTTCGCCCGCACGCACCGACAGCGACACGGCGTCGAGCGCGCGCACGCCCGGGAACGTCACCGTGATGCCGTCGAGCGCAAGCAGCGGGCCGGCGGCCGCGCCGGCTTCAGCGTCGTCGCTTTGGGACACGGCCGTCATCGTCTGCGTCGTCATTGCGTTTTCGCCCCGCGTGCTCAGATACCGAGCTCGGCGCGCACGGCCTGCCAGTTCGCACGCGTCATCAGCTTGCCGCTCGTCTGCGTGTCGGCCGCCGGCGTCTTGCCGTTGCGGATCCAGTCCACCAGGTTCTGCGTGCTGTCCTTGCCGTGGTTCGTCGAGCTGACCGCGATCGTCCCGTAGAAGCCGGTCGGCTCCTTCTTCTGGAACTCGGCGAACGCTTCGCCCGCGCCGTTGATGCCGACGCCGATCACGTCGGCCGCCGGGATGTGCAGCTGTTCGGTCGCGCGCACCGCGCCGAGCACGGTTTCCTCATTCAGCGCGTAGACCACCCATTTCTTCACGTTCGGATGCCGCGCGAGCACCGGCGCGGCCGCGCTGAAGCCGCCTTCGTCGTCGGTCGTCTTCTGCGGCGCGTCGAAGATGTTCTCCTTGCGGAAGCCGTTCGCGAGCAGCGCCTGCGTCGCGCCGTCGGTGCGCAGCTTCGCGGTCGGCAGCTCGTAGTTCGTGACCCGCAGCGCGCCGACTTCCTCGGGCTTCCAGCCGCGCCGCTTCATCTCGTCGGCGATCGCCTGGCCGACCTGGTTGCCGATCTTGGTCGCCGACATCCCGAGGTGCGGCACGTTCGCGAGCGGCTTGCCGCTCGAATCGACGAGCTGGTCGTCGACCGTCACGAACTTCATGTTGTAGCGCTTCGCGCGCGACGCAATCGCCGGGCCGAGGCGCACGTCGGGCGCGCAGATCACGAAGCCCTGCGCGCCTTGCGAGCCGAGGTTGTCGATCGCGGCCAGCACCTTCTCGCCGTCGGGCGTGCCGATCTTCACGACCGAGAAATTCTCCTTCTGGCCGAGCGCGGACGCCGCGTTCTGCTCGTTGATGAACCATGCCTGCTCGGGCATCTTCACCAGGAAGCCGATCTTCAGCGGCGCGTCGGCGCGCGCTGCGCCCTGCATGCCGAGCGGCGCGATGCAAAGCGCGGCCAGCAGCGCGCGCAGGGTGTGTCGGCGAATCGTGTGAGTCGTGCGGGTCATGTGGTGTCTCCTGGTATCGATTTGGGTCTTCATCATTTGTCGTGCGCGGTCGCGGCGAAGCGCGCCGGCACGTTCAGCGGCCGAACGCGTCGGTCTGGACGCGCCGGCCGAATAGAAACGCGTCGGCGACGAGCCGCAGCGGCCGCACGTCGACGTCGCTTTCGCCGCGCGCGATCAGCGCGCGGAACTGCGCGTACAGCGCAGGATACTCGCGCTCGGGGCCGATCTCGACCGGCTCGCCGTCGATCGACAATTGCGCGCCGCCGCGGCTGATCGCGAGCACGCCGTCGGCCGTATCGACCGCGATCTCCCATTGCTCGACGGGGCCGTGCCGCCAGTCGAATTCCGCGCGCACGGGCACGCCGTCGGTATCCGCGCAATCGAGTTCGGCCGCGATCGGCGTCTGCACGTCGCTCGGCACGAACAGCGTCGCCTCGCGCAGCACGAGCTCGCGCGGCAGGATCCGCGTGACGATCGACAGCGCGTTGATACCCGGATCGAACACGCCGAGGCCGCCGGGCTCCCATATCCACTGCTGCCCCGGATGCCAGCGCCGCACGTCCTCCTTCCAGCGCACCTGCACCGCGCGGATCGTGCGCGTCGCGAGCCACGCGCGCGCGGGCTCCACCGCGCTCGCGCAGCGCGAATGCCAGGTCGCGAACAGCGTGAGGCCGCGCTCGCGCGCGAGCGCCTCCAGCGCGGCCACTTCGCCGAGCGTCGCGCCCGGCGGCTTCTCGAGCATCACGTGCTTGCCGGCTTCGAGCGCCGCGCGCGCCTGCGCGTAGCGCACTTGCGGCGGCGCGCATAGCGACACCGCGTCGAGCTCGCGCTCGGCGGCCAGCAGCGCGCGGAGATCCTGATAGTTGCGCACGCCGGCAACTTCCGCGTGGCGGCTCGCGCACGCAGTCAGCGCGAAGCCCGGTTCGGCGGCGATCGCCGGAAGATGCTGGTCGCGCGCGATCTTGCCGATCCCGACGACGCCCAGCGAAACCTGCTTGCTCATCGTGCATTCCTCCTTCGCGAATCGCTCAGTGCGCCCAGCGCAGCACGAGCGGATCGAGCCGGCGCGCGATCGCGAGCAGTTCCGCGCGCGTGTCCGGATGCAGTTCCGGCATCGGATGCCGCGGCCGCTCGCACGCGATCACGCCGCCTTCGCGCATCAGCGCCTTCGCGGTGAGGATCCCGGACTGGCGGTTCTCGTGATTGATCAGCGGCAGCCACGCCTGGTAGCGCGCATACGCGTCGTCGTGGCGGCCTTCGCGCCACGCTTCGAGGATCGGCCGGATGCCGTCCGGGTATGCGCCACCCGTCATCGCGCCGGTCGCGCCCGCATGGAGATCGGCGAGCAGCGTGATCGCCTCCTCGCCGTCCCACGGCCCTTCGATCGCATCGCCGCCGAGCCGGATCAGCTCGCGCAGCTTGTTCGCCGCACCGGGCGTCTCGATCTTGAAGTACGCGACCTGCTCGATCTCCCGCGCCATCCGCGCAAGGAACGGCGCCGACAGCGCGGTGCCGCTCGCGGGCGCGTCCTGGATCATGATCGGGATCTCGATCGCGTCGGACACGCGTGCATAGAAATCGAAGATCTGCGCTTCGGGCACGCGGAACGTCGCGCCGTGATACGGCGGCATCGCCATCACCATCGCCGCGCCGAGCTGCTGCGCGCGCAGGCTGCGCGCCACGCACACCTGCGTGCTGTAGTGCGACGTCGTGACGATCACCGGCACGCGGCCCGCCACGTGTTCGAGGATCGTGCGCGTGAGCACGTCGCGCTCGTCGTCGGTGATCGCGAACTGCTCGGAGAAGTTCGCGAGGATGCACAGCCCGTCCGAGCCCGCGTCGATCATGAAATCGACCGCGCGCTTCTGGCTCGCGAGGTCGAGCTCGCCGGTGTCGGAAAACGTCGTCGGGACGACGGGGAAGATGCCGCGATAGCGCGGCGTGCTGCTCGATGTCATGTTCTGGTCCTGCGTCGGTCGAAGCGGCGTTCAGCCGGAAAACAATGCGTTCAGGATTCGCGGGCGAGCGCGCCCGCGGCCGGCTGCGGCGCGCGCAGCGTCGCGCGGACCACGAACGTGATCAGCACCGCGAACAGCAGCGTCGCCGCGAGGAAATACAGGCCGGCCGCGAGGCTGCCGGTCGACTGCTTGATCAGGCCGATGCCGTACGGCCCGACATAACCGCCGAGATTCGCGAGCGAATTGATCGCGGCAATACCCACCGCCGCGCTCGTGCCGGTCAGGAATTCGCCGGGCAGCGCCCATACGACGGCCTGGATCGAGTAAAGCGAGAAAGCCGTGAGGCAGATGAACAGGAACTGCAGTGCAGGCTGCCGCACCCATGCGCTCGCGGCCATCGTCAGCGCCGCAGCGGCCGACACGACGACGATGTGCCAGTAGCGTTCGCGCGTGCGATCCGAATGACGCGGCACGACCAGCAGCCCGATCACCGCGAACAGGTACGGCACGGCGGACAGCAGGCCGGTGGCCGTGTCGCCCGCGCCGAACGCGTGAATGATCGTCGGCAGCCACAGCGACAGCCCGTAGATGCACAGCGGGAACGGCAGGAACAGCGCCGCGAGCAGCAGCACGCGCCGGTCGGCCAGCGTGGCGAGCGGATTGCGGTGCGCGTCGGGGCGGTACGCGTCGCGATCGGCGGCGAGCTGGCGCGCGATCCAGCGCCGCTCGTCATCGTTCAGCCAGCGCGCGCGGTCCGGCGATTCGGGCAGCAGCCGCAGCGTCGGCCATACGAGCAGCACGGCCGGCAGGCCGCTGACGACGAACAGCGTCTGCCAGTTCGACAGTCCGAACAGCCCGTGCGTCGACAGCAGCCAGCCCGCGAGCGGCCCCGTCACGATGCCGGCGATCGGCTGCGCGAGCACGAGCAGCCCGATCACGCGCGCGCGGCCGCGCATCGGAAACCACTGCGTGAGGAAATACAGGATGCCCGGATACAGGCCGGCTTCGGCCGCGCCGAGCAGGAAGCGCAGCACGTAGAAGCTGGCCGGCCCCTGCACGAGCGCCATCGCCATCGTGATCACGCCCCACGTCGCGAGAATGCGCGCGAACCACACGCGTGCGCCGAAGCGGCCGAGCGCGAGATTGCTCGGCACCTCGCACAGGAAATAGCCGATGAAGAACAGGCCCGCGCCGAGCCCGTACGCAGCGTCGCTCAGGCCGACGGCCGCGTTCATGTGCAGCTTCGCGAAACCGACGACCGTGCGGTCGACATAGGCCACCACGTAGATCAACGCGAGAAACGGCACCAGCCTGCGCGTGAGCGTGCGCATCAACTGCCGTTCGTCGACGGCGGCCGACGGGCCGGATTGAGCCGCGGCCGGTGTCGCGGACGGGTGCTGCGTCGTCGTCATCGTGTCTCCATGGGTGGGCTGCGCCGGCGTCGTCGCCGGTCTGCCCTGCTTCACCTGTGCTTCGCTTCTCGCTCGCCGCTCAATGCGAGTGGCTCGGCACGTCCGCGCCGCGCGTACCGACCAGGAAGTCGAGATCGCACCCCTCGTCGGCCTGCAGCACGTGATCGATGTACAGCCGCGCGTAGCCGCCCTTGCCGAGCTGGCCGGCCACACCCGGCGCCGCGGTCGGATCGACGTCCGACAGGCGGCGCTGCAGTTCGTCATCCGTGATGTCGAGATGCAGCGTGCCGGCCTCACAGTCGAGCTCGATCCAGTCGCCGTTGCGCACCGCCGCGAGCGGCCCGCCGGCGGCGGCTTCCGGCGCGACGTGCAGCACGACCGTGCCGTACGCGGTGCCGCTCATCCGCGCATCGGAAATCCGCACCATGTCCTTCACGCCCTGGCGCAGCAGCTTCGGCGGCAGTCCCATGTTGCCGACCTCGGCCATGCCCGGATAACCGCGCGGCCCGCAGTTCTTCAGCACGAGCACGGAGCTTGCGTCGACGTCGAGCGCTTCGTCGTTGATCGTGGCCTTGTAGTGTTCGAGGTTCTCGAACACGACCGCACGGCCGCGATGCTTGAGCAGCTCGGGGCTCGCCGCCGACGGCTTCAGCACCGCGCCGCGCGGCGCGAGATTGCCGCGCAGGATGCGGATGCTGCCGTCCGCGATCAGCGGCCGGTCGAGCGGGCGGATCACCTCGTCGTCGTAGTTCGGCGCTTCGCGCACGTTGTCCCACAGCGACTTGCCGTTCACCGTCAATGCGTCCGGGTTCGGCAGCAGCCCGCCTTCGCCGAGCCGGCGCAGCACCGCCGGCAGCCCGCCCGCGTAATAGAACTCCTCCATCAGGAAGCGGCCCGACGGCATCAGGTCGACGATCGTCGGCGTATCGCGGCCGATGCGCATCCAGTCCTCGAGTTCGAGCGGCACGCCGATGCGGCCCGCGATCGCCTTCAGGTGAATCACCGCATTGGTCGAGCCGCCGATCGCCGCGTTCGCGCGGATCGCATTCTCGAACGCGGCGCGCGTCAGCACCTTCGACAGCACGAGCCCTTCGAGCGCCATCTCGACGATGCGGATGCCCGACATGTGCGCGAGCACGTAGCGGCGCGAATCGACGGCCGGAATCGCCGCGTTGTGCGGCAGCGTGACGCCGAGCGCCTCGGCCATGCACGCCATCGTCGACGCGGTGCCCATTGTGTTGCAGGTGCCGGCCGAGCGCGACATGCCGGCTTCGGCCGACAGGAAGTGGTGCAGGTCGATCTCGCCGGCCTTCAGCGCTTCGTGCAGCTGCCACACGGCCGTGCCCGAACCGATGTTCTTGCCTTCGAGCTTGCCGTTCAGCATCGGCCCGCCCGACACGACGATCGCCGGCACGTCGCAGCTCGCCGCGCCCATCAAGAGCGCGGGCGTCGTCTTGTCGCAGCCGGCCAGCAGCACGACCGCGTCGATCGGGTTGCCGCGAATCGCCTCCTCGACGTCCATCGACGCAAGGTTGCGCGTGAGCATCGCGGACGGCCGCAGGTTCGATTCGCCGTTCGAGAACACCGGGAACTCGACCGGGAAGCCGCCCGCCTCGGAGATCCCGCGCTTCACGTGCTCGGCGAGCTTGCGGAAGTGCGCGTTGCACGGCGTCAGTTCGGACCACGTGTTGCAGATGCCGATGACCGGCCGGCCGTCGAACTCGTGATCGGGGATGCCCTGGTTCTTCATCCAGCTCCGGTACATGAAGCCGTTCTTGTCGTTCGTGCCGAACCATTGGGTGGAGCGCAGCCTGGGTTTTGTTGCCGACATCGTCAGTCCTGTGGTGACGGGATACCGGCGCAGTCTAGGCAGAATTTTGATAACTCGCTAATGACGTTTTAGGCGATTACGATATCGATTCCGATATCGATATAAACCCGTACGATGACTGACGCCAGCCCGTGGGGAAACCGCAGCCGCCTGAAGACCCGCCAGCTCCTGCTGGTCGTCGCGCTCGCCGACGAAGGGAGCATTCATCGCGCGGCGGCCGCGCTGAACATGACGCAGCCGGCCGCGTCGAAGCTGCTGCGCGAACTCGAGGAATCGATCGGCGCGGTGCTGTTCGAGCGCCTGCCGCGCGGGATGCGGCCGACGCTGTACGGCGACGCGCTGATCCGCCACGCGCGCGCGGCGCTCGGCAGCCTCGACCAGGCGCGCGAGGAACTGGCCGCGCTGAAGGCCGGCCATCTCGGGCACGTGGCGGTGGGCGCGATCACGTCGCCGGGCCTGCGGCTCGTGCCGCCGGCCGTCGCCGCCGTGAAGGGCACGCATGCGGGCCTGCACGTGTCGGTCGAGATCGACACCAGCAACGTACTGCTCGAACATCTCGCGCAGGACAAGATCGACATCGTGCTCGGCCGGCTCTCCGCCGAACACGACAAGCTGCGGCTGCGCTACGAGCCGCTGATCGGCGAGACGGTGGCGGCGGTCGTGCGGCCCGGCCATCCGCTGCTCGCGCAGGCGCCGCTGTCGCTCGCGGACGTGCAGCGCGCCGCATGGGTCGTGCCGCCGGCCGGCAGCGTGCTGCGCCATCGCTTCGAACTCGTGTTCCAGCGCGCGAGCCTCGCGCCGCCGGCGAATCTGGTCGAGACGTCTGCGCTGCTGTTCATCACGCAGCTGCTCGAACAGAGCGACATGATCGCGGTGCTGGCCGAAGACGTCGCGCGCTACTACGCGCGACACGGGATCGTCACGGTGCTGCCGCTGGAGATGGATTGCCGGATGGACGATTTCGGGATCATCACGCGCACCGACCGGCTGCATTCGCCGGCCGTCACGGTGATGGCCGATGCGATCCGGGCGGCTGCGCGGGAGGTTTACGGCGTCGCGCTGTGACGCGGCGGCTGGACTCCTGGTCGCCCGGGGGAAAGCTGTGCCCTTTCGTCGATCGAAACACTTCCGTCGTGCAGTTCGTAGGGTATCAAGTGTTCAGATAGCTCACGTTTGTTCGCCCACAATATGCAACCGGCCGTCCGGATCGATCACCTCCCGTCGCATCGAGAACAGCCGGCCACATCCTGCACATGACCAGCCGCGGCCATCCGTATGATGCGCCGTTCCCACTCGGCCGCAAAACGGACACGGCGTCGTCTCGTCCGGCGTGACACCCAGGCGGATTCTCGAGGACAGGCTGCCGCTCGGATCGAGCCGGTCACCAAACTCGGCAAACCGGGCGCGCCATTTCTGCACCATCGCGGGACTCGTATCAACGATCTCCGACACCTGCATGATCGACAGCGGCAGCGCCAGGTAGCGGGTGAATTCCCTCATGCGCTCTATTGAATCGGTTTTCGTATTCACGAACGGCGTGCCGCTGCGGCGGCTGAATTTCTTCTTGCAGGTTCCGCACGAAAAGTTTGGAATGCCGCCCTTGGATTGACCCGCGAAATGTGTCTTTCGACTGCTACAGGTCGAACATGGTGGCGGCCGGCGACTGGTCGAATTCAATTTATCGAACTCGCGTATCAAACGTGCAGTCAGTCTCGTGTCCTCGCACGCGCCGATCTCGTCAAATGCCAGCGGCCCGGGTTCCAGTTCGGTCAATCGACCACCTAGCCGCACTCGGCGCTCCCATTGACCACTCGGATCGAGTCGCAGCAACCAGCTACGCCAGGCCGTGACGCGCTCCGCAATATCTGAAGACAAGCTGCCCATCCGCTCGCCGGCTTCGAGACATGAGATCGGTTGCGACAGCAGGGACACGAACAGGTCGAGCCTTTTGAGGTGCTTTTCGCCCAGTGGCGTGTCAACAGTGCGGCCGAAATAGCGCTGGCACGTCTGGCATTCGAACATCGGCAGCCGGCCGATAGGGCGCGTTCGGAATCCCGCACTTGTGATATGGCTGCCGCCGCAGCGCGGACAACGGGGCCGCGGCTCGTGACTCTCGGACAGCAGCGCGGCGATCTGCGCGGTCAGAAAGGCCGTCAGCTCCGAATCCTCGCCGGTCTCGTCTCCGACGACAGTGGGCCCAACATGGGCTTGCGCGTTCACCATCAGAACTGCGCCGTCACCTGAAAACCAACCGTGACACGCGCCGTCGGGAACCCGGACGGCTTGTAGATCGGCGTGCCGGCAAACAGGTCGTAACCATATCCACCGAATCGTGTCGCGACGCTGCCCTTGACGCCGATCACGGCACCCGCGAGCTGCGTGCCAACCAGGGCGACCGGCTGCGGGCCCCACACGCGGCCGTAGTCGATGCCGGCATAGACGGCCTGTCCGGTTTGGCCAATCGGCGCCTGTAGTTCGTTGCGCCAGTAGAATCCGCGCGCCGCGGCCAGCATCGTCTCGCCATCGAATCCACGCACCGTATAGCGGCTGCCGATCGTCAGGTCGTCGGTGTAGTAGAGCGTATTGCCCGTGTACTGGCCGTGGAACGTCGTGACGTAGCGGAACGGCTGCTGCGCGATCGCGAACGGCACCGACAGGTTCGCGTCGAGCACGGCCATCTTGTAGCGGTACGTCGGACCGCCGTCGGCCGCGAGGCTGTCGTCTTGCGCGCCGAACGCGCCGATGCCCTGCCGATACGCGAGCGTGCCATCGAACTGCGCATTGCCGAAGTAGTGGCGATCGGTCAGGCCAAACTCGATGAACGTGTTGTTGCGGCGCTGCTGCGGGATTTCCGTGTCTTCGATGAAACTTTGGCCGAACCGGCGCGACAGCCTGAACTGCGCACCGAAAACGTCGTTCTGGCTACGCGAGAGCACGCGGTTCAGCTTGAAGTCGACCGTCTTCGAATTCCCGCTCGCGACGAACGTCTGGTTCACGCCGGCGATCTGCTGGTAGTACGTGCTCGTGTATGCGGAGAGCGTTGCGGTCCAGTAGCCCCACGGAATCGAATAAAAGCCGTTCCAGCCATGCGAACCGAGCCGCTTGTCGCCGAACTCGAGATCCTGGCTCACGCCGATGTTGAAGAGGTCGTTCAGGCCGAGAGGGTTATCGATGCCGAGCGACAAGTTGCCTTGCAGCCGGCCGGTCGCGCGCGTACCGGAGTTGTCGATCGATGCGACGACCGTCCACGGCTTGCTGCGCTTCACGTCGAGCACGACGTCGCTCTCGCCGGGCATGTCGGTCGGCACGATCTGCATTGACACGTCCTGGCTCGTTATGCGCTTCATCTGCTCGAGGCCCTGTTCGAGGTCACGCAGGTTCAGTAGCTCACCGTCGCGAGTCGGGAATGCAGTTTTCCAGGTGCCGCGGAGCTTTTCGTCGGCGAAGCGCACATGGCGGATCACACCCGGGATCAATGAAAACTTGAGGGTGCCGGTCGACAGGTCCTATTCGGGCAGCAGCACGCGCGTCGTCACGTACCCGCGCGCCAGGATCGCTTGCGACAGGCCCTTGACGAGGATGTCGAGACCCTGTTTGCCAACGCACTGGCCAGTGTAGTGCTCAAACCATTCACGCGCGAACGCGAAGCGATCCATCGGCAACGCCGACGCGCCTTGCGATTTCAGGGAAGCGGGCAGCGCATCGGGTACGTCGAGTGCGAAACGCTCGATCCGAAAGCAGGGCGTTTCCGACGGTAGCGTGGGATACCCAGCGCTCGCCGTCACGTCCGATCGCACTCCGGGCGCAGAGACGGCCCGTTCGCGTTCACGCGCCTCTTCCTGCTGTCGGGTTTGCTGGTCGTTGCCCGGAATGATCGGGCGCGGCGCTTCCTGCGCCGACACACTGGTCGCGATAAGCAGCAGTGCTGCCACAGCAGAATTCCCCCGGCAAATAGTTCTCATGTGTTTTTCGAATGTTTTATCGTGGATCACACTGTGTCACTCGCGCTATCGTTGCATCACTTCGAAACGATCAGATCGATCTGCGTTCGCAGCTCGCGGCGCCACCATCGCAGCACTTTCTCGCCCCGTGTGGATATCCTTCTTTTCGTTCGGCTGCAAATTCTGCTTGAAGTGAGAATGTGGAGGCGAAAAAATTATATTATCCAATTAAGCTGTCGATTGCAGGCGGATCGCATAGGTAACGCCGGTCAAGATTGCAATAACGACGACCAGAAGCAGGAATACTCTAAATCGTGCTCGTCTTGTGGTTGGCCAAGCACCGCTACAGTCCGCGCCACCAGAGAGAACGGCCAGCACAAGCGCAATAAGTATCGCAACCACCAGCGTTGCCTTTGCGATTCCCGTGAATAAAATTTCTACAGATCTGCGCAACCAAGTCTGACGGAACGGACTTTTGATCGGATCTCGTAGATTTGGCCCACCATCAAACAAACCTCCACCTCTCTTTCATGAATTTTTAGAATCAAATCAGCAGTCCTGAAAGCAAGTCAACTCTCTCTATTTCTGTGTGCAGAGCGCCCTAAAAACGCAACGAGAGTGATGGCAGCAGACAAGCCAACAAATACAAGCAGCGCAAAAGGGGTGAGGAATTCACCAAACCTAGATGCTGTAGCCTTAAAGCCAACGACCACAAGACCCGCCACAAACAACCCTAGATAGATAATTACTATCGAAGCAATGAAAACCTTCCAAAGGCGAAATTTTCCGAGAATCTTTCCGAAAACTGGCCCAAAGAATCCTCCTATAAGGCCGCTTATGGATTCAATCGACATGTCTGCTCCTTACTGCTTCTGAGGTTCACCTGACTTCACAATTGCCTGCGCTGCTTTGCCTGCCGTTTGGCTTAGCGCAAGCCCGATTCCACGGATTACGACCCCCGGAATAGTCGTGATATTCATGATCGAATTCTGAATCCCCGCCCAGCCCAACATCGATGTAGTAAACATAGAGTTATAAGCTCCAAATGTCGTCGCAGTCGCCAGCCCGGCTAGTGAAAATTTCTGATTAAAACTATCGTAGAAGTTGTTCCCTTTCAGGGTTGCTAAGCCAGCACCGGCCACTGCCCCGCCCGTATACGTCGCACCGGAGACTGCTGCTCCAGTTGCTGCCGCTGTCGTCAGCGAGTACCCAGCCTGTGCAGCCTTATAGGCAGCAAACAGGTCTTGAGCATACGATAGCCCTGCCGATCCGCCGGCAATAATTTCTGGTACAAGGCCTGCAGTAGCAAGGCCACCAACGATCACCAGGCCCGCTGTCGGGTTCGCCACTGATCCTGGCAAAGCTCGCTGCTCTGGTGTCAGTGAGCCATCCTTGTTCCCAGACAAGAACGGACTGTTGTACTCCGCCGACGTCGCATGGAACAGCCCGCCACCGTTCTGACTGATATACGCCACCGCTGTTGCGTCCCCTCCCGGTCCCTTGCTCGCCGCCGCATCCACCAAACGATAGCCGTTCGCCAGCAGCATATTCTGCGCCTGCTCCGCAGTGAGTGACTTGCCAGTCTTTTCTGCATAGAACTTCGCGAAGTCCTTCGCCTTATCCTTCGCCCACTGTCTTTCGTCAGGGTGGAGCTGCCGATTAAACCGGTCGACGTTATACCCAGAGAACGCCCCCGATTCACCGCCCACTGCCGCACCGGCCCCCGTCGCAAGCGCGTTTGCCACGATGTTGCCCAGCGCCTGATTCATATTGGCGTTGCCGGTCGGATCGCTGCCTGCGATCGCGCTGCTCAGTTCGTTCAGCTTGCCGGACGCGATCGACGCAATCGCCGCACCGGCTGCGCCACCTACCGCATTGCCGCCGGCCAGTCCCGTCACCAGCGCCGCGCCTGCACCTTGCATCAGTGCGCGATTCGCTCCGCCTTCCTTCCACGCATCGACACCTGCCTGGTCACCATTCTTCTCGGCTTGCCGTTTCATCTCGTCGGCATAGTCCCCGATCCGGCGCGACACCGCTTCGCCAGCCGCGCTGGCCGCCGCCATCATGTCCGCTTGATTGCTCAACAGGTTCTGCATGTCGGGGAGTTTGGCGACTGTACCGTTCGTATTCGTCGTATCGCGATTCAAGCTCGCCACATCCTGCTTCTGGTTCGCCGAATCCGTGATTGTGACCGCCCCCGCGCTTACGCCGCTCTTCGTCGTCGCGCTATCACTGCCGCTGTCGTTCTGGCCAAGCATGGGCGCGGCGCCACCCGCATTCTTGCCCGACGTGCTGCCGTGCGTGCTGTAGTTCATCCCGCCATCGCCGGTCGTCGCGCCCGCGCTGAAGCCGCTCGAACTCGCATCGTAGTGCGACTGGTTCTGGATGTCCGAGAAGGACAGCGAACCTGTCGTCAGGGTGTTCTTTGACGCATCCGCGTCGCTCGCGATCAGCCCACCCTTCAGGTCGGTATTACCGGTGACGTTGATATTGAAACCGCCGTCACCTGCTTGAATCCCGGCCTGTTCATTGACGCCCGCATAGCTGCCCGACGCGTTGCCCTTGCTCTGGCTGAAGCTCGCACTGGCGCCGCCCTGACTGATGCTGAAGCCGCCACCCGAACTCGACTGATGTGCCGCGCTCGTCAGCGTATCCTGCACGCTGACGATGTTCAGATTCCCGCCCACATCGGCGTTCACCTGATTGCCCTTCACGTTCGAGCCGATGATGTTCGTATCGCCGCCCGAGATGATCGTCACGCCGTTTGCAGCATTCACATGGCTGTTGTTCTGGGTGGCCAGATCGCTGTTGCCATCGCCGTTGGCCTTCGACATCGCCGCGGAAACACCGAGCCCACCTGTGCCGACCGACACGCCCACGCTCGCGCTCTTCGACTCGTTCGTGCTGCGCGTCGAATCGGTATCCGTCGTATTGATGATATTGACCTGATTCTTCGCGGCCAATATCACATCGTTTGCGTTCACGTT
Organism: Burkholderia sp. JP2-270; assembly: GCF_003233675.1. Classification (NCBI taxonomy): domain Bacteria; kingdom Pseudomonadati; phylum Pseudomonadota; class Betaproteobacteria; order Burkholderiales; family Burkholderiaceae; genus Burkholderia; species Burkholderia sp. JP2-270. Next base: position 1,759,485 of record NZ_CP029825.1, read on the forward strand.
CGAGCCGGCGATCGTCGCATTGCCGCTGCCCGGCTGCCCGTTCCCGGTTGCCGCAAACGCCACAGTCCCGCCCGCGTTCACGTTCGAGCCGCGATTCGTCACACTGTCTTCGGAGAACGCGCTCTTGCTATGACTGCTGCCAACACTGAGTTCGACCTTGAATTCAGGTGTTTTGCCTGCTCCCAGCGCGTTGACCACGTCGCCCGCGGCCACGTTCGCATCCCACGCCGCGCTGGCTGCCGCCATCCCGTGCAGCGCTGCCGCGCGACCATCCTGGCTATTGCCGGACGCGCGCGACTGACCAACGGCATTCGATACTGCGTCGATCACCGGCGCCTTCAATGCCAACGTCAGGCCACTCTTCGAGACTTCCTGCGTTTCGCCGCGGTGATTCTTGTCCTGCGCTGCGTCGATCGTCACGTTCGCGCCTGTACCGCTGAGATTCTTCGCTGCGATCAGGTCGCTGCCCGTCACGTGCAGGTCGTTTCCAGCCGTGATGCTCAAGTTGCCCTTCAGCGAACCGATCGAACTGGCATTGTTCGACACCTCGGTTGTCTGACTGGTCGTCTTCAGCGAGTTGTTGCCCACCGATACCGACAGTCCCCCGCCCGACATCAGCCCGGACTCCTTCTTGTCGTAGTAGCTCGACGACTGCACGGTATCCTGCGACGTCGTAACCGTCACGTTGCGCGCTGCCGTGAGCGTCACGTCGTTCGTTCCGACGATGGTGCTGCCCTGAACGTTGACGTCCTTGCCGCTGACAATGTTCACGCCGTCCGCCGATACCAGGCTGCCGCGATTGAGCGTCATCGTCTGGTCAATCCCGCTCGCGACCTTCACGCCGCTCACGACATTGCTGTGGCTGTGCGTTTCATGCGAGTTCAGTACGTGCGTCTCGGTAGCAGCACCGACATTCACGTCGCCGGCCGCCAGCAGGTTCGCGTTGCCCTTGTCGAGGCTGATCGCGCTGCCGGAAAGCGTAATATCCTTGCCCGACACGATGTTCACCGTATCGCCGCCCTTGAGCGTCGTCCCGGTCAGCGCCTGATCCGACGTGTGCAGTGTGTCCGCGGAGCTGCCGTGACTGTCCTTACCCGAACTGTTGGCGTTCACGGTCGATGTCGCGCTCGCCGCGCCGAGCGTCACGTTGCCCTTGGCTGCAAGCGTCCCACCTTGCCCGAGGTCGATCTGCGCGCCCTTCGCCGTCAGATCGCCACCCACGACGACATTCGATTGCCCACCGACCGTCACCGAGCTGCCGGCCACCTTGTTGATGTCGGTGTTCGACACACCGTTGGCCCGCTGCACGATCTTGCGCTCACCCGTCTGCACGGCACCAAGATCCCAGTTGCCGCCGACGTTCATGCCGAGGTTGCCGCCGACCGATAAGCTGCCCGCGTTCTGCTGGAAGTTGCCGCCCGTCGTGATCGACGCGTCGCCCGTGACGTCCAGCTTCGCGGTCGGCCCGAGCGTCGTCACCACGCTCGTCGCACCGTCGCGGCTCACGCGCGTGTTCGTCTTCGTCGCCGTATCGAGAATCAGGTCCTTGCCGGCGTCCAGCTGCAAACTGCCGGCCTTCACGTTCGCCGACGTCAGGTCGATGTTGTTCTCGGTCTTCAGCGACATCAGCCCGCCGCTTTGCAGCGCGCCGAACGCGTTGTCGATCTGCTTGCCCTGAATCGCCAGCGTGTTGTCCGCCTTGATCGTGCCGCTGTTCGTAAACGTCTGTGCGTTCTGGAAATCGATGTTCGTCGCACTGATCAGCGGTCCGCTGACATTCTGCTGGTTCGCCTGCGCGAGATACACGACCGGCACCAGCACCGACTGGCCGTCCACCACGCGCGTCTCCATCATGATCACGTTGCTGGTCAGCTTCGACACCTGCTCGGCCGACAGGCTCGCGCCCATCGGCAGATCGAGCGACTTCGACAGATCCGCGCCCGCCGACATCAACGACTGATACATCGTTTGCAGATCCGCGTACGGCCCCAGCACCGCCTTGCCGGTCAGCGCCGTCACCTGATTGCGCACGAGCTGCTGCTCATAGAAGCCGTCGCCGAGACGCTTCGGAATATGCGTGAGGTCGACGCCGAGCTGCCCGAAGAAGTAGTCGCTCGAAATGAAATTCTTCTGGTTCGTGAACGCCGGGTTCGTCTCGATCACGTAGTTCGCATTCGGCGCGGTAGTCGGCCGGTACAGCCCGCCCTGCGGAATCGTGAGGTTGTTCAGCACATTCAGCGCCGTCGCGCCGGCGATGATCGGATCGACCGGCGCCGGCGGACCGCCATGCACCGACGACGCACCCGATTTCGCGCCGCTCGCGTTACCGCTCAGGTTGGTGGGCGTGAGACCCGGCACCGACTGCCCCGGCAACAAGCCGAGCGACGGAATCGACGCGTTGGCCGCCGTGTTGCTGACGCTGACACCCGTTCCCGAGATCGTGCCGTTGGAACTCAACGTCGAAAAATAGCCCGGCAGCGTGTAATCCTTGATCGATGCCGGCGCCGCCTGCGTGTAACCTCCCGGGCGCCCTGTCACGAACGGCGCGTTGCCGAACGGCAGTTGCCAGTCGTGTTCGCTGTTGTCGTAGTTGTTGTAGTGGTACTGCCCCGAGTAGGAGACCGACACGCCCGGCAGTTTCTGACCGGATGCCGCCCAGCCGTCGGCATCGTAGTGCGCCGGCATCTTGATGTCGCCGACCGCCGCGATGTTGCTCCAGTAGTTTTGCAGCGTGCCGACCGACGATGTATCGATCCTGCCGCCCGACACGATCTGCGCGGCCGGGCTGATGTCCGTCACGGTTGTCGCCGTCGCGCTATCGGCATAGTAGGTCGTGAACTGATAGTCGCTGTTCCACTGGCCACTGTGGGGCGGCTCGGTGTAGACGCCGCCGATGCTGTCCGAATCCTTCACGCCGGGCTGGCCCGTGCGGCCCTTGATCGGAATGCCGAACTGCGCAAGCGATGCCGGATCGATCTGGCTGGTGGAGGTCTTCATCACGCGGCGCGTGCTCGTGATCTTGTCGGCGTGCAGTTCCATGTCGCCGCCGGACCGGATCAGCGCGGACACGTTATTGACCAGCGCCGCGTTCCTGTAGTTGCCGCTCGCGTCCTTGCCGCCGGCCAGGACCACTTTGCCCATACCGAAGATGGCCGTCGTCGCCATCGAGTCGGTCGCAGTCGTGTCGTCACGGTTTTCGATGTCGTGCGCGAGGATCTCGAGCGTGCCGTTGCTGTCCGATGCACCGATCAGCGCGGTCGGCCCGAGGTTCGAGATCGTGTTCGTCGCGTTGAGCGAGGCGCTGGCACCCACGAGCGCGCCGGTATTGATCAGGTTGGTCGATTGCGTGTGCAGCAAGCCGCCGGCCGTCAAGGCGCCCACGTTGACGATATTGCCTGCATTGACGCTCAGGTTGTTGACCGATTCCAGGTTCGCATTGTTCGTGAAGGTGCCGGGCAGCGTGAAGGCAAGATCGTGACCGACGTTGAACTGGGTGTCGGCGGCCGCCGTGTAGTCGCCCTGCAGATTAACGTTCGCGTCGTGCGTTGCGCTGTATGTGCCGCCGCCCTGCAGCGTGGCCGCCGCGACCGACAGGTCGTGCGTTGAGCTGATCTGGCCGTTCGTATTCGCGATCGCGCCGGTCGTCGTGACGTCCACGTCGCCGTTCGAATTCGTGACGTTGCCAATGGTGCCGCCGCTGTTGTCCAAGGCGTTGCCTTGAACATGCAGCGATGCGCCGCTGAGTTGACCGCCTTGCGTGTTGCTGATCGACGCTGCGCTGACCGTCACCTCGCCGTTGCCGGTAATCGCACCCATGCCCGCTATGCCGCCGGCGTGGCTGTTGGCGATCTGGCTACCGCCTTGCACCGTCATCTTGCCGGCACCGAGGTCGACAATGGCGCCGTCCGCGTTGTCGATCGAAGCCGATTGAATGGCGAGCGTGCTGGTGTCGCCCGCAGTCGATTGCCCGGCCTGGACGTGGCCGCCCCGGTTCGACAGGGCACCGCCGTTCTTCAACGACAGCGAGGCATCCGATCGCAGCAGACCCTGCGCATTGTTCACGTCGCCCGCAATCGTGGCATTGATGCCGCGCTGCGCGGCGAGGATACCGCTCGCGTTGTTCCAGGTGGCCGCATTGACGATGGCTTTTCCCTTCGTCACGATGGTGCCCGACGCGTTGTTCAGCGCGCTGGCGCCCGCAGTGGTCCCGGTACCCGGCGCGATCGTCAGCGTGCCCGTGCCGGCGTGCGTAATCGTGCCGCCGGCATTGTTCAGTTCCGCGGGCTTGAGCGTCAGGTCCGTGCTGTTGGTCTGGATCACGCCGGCGGCCGAGTTGTCGAGCGTGCCGCTGACGTTCATCCCCATCGCTGACGATCCATACTGCGTGATCGTGCCGCCGTGGTTCACAAGGTTCGCGGCCGTCAGCGCAAGCCGATTGGCCTCGAGCTTGCCGCCGCTATTGTCCAGAATCGAATCGGCAGTGACCGACAGGTTCGGCGCGACGATCGAGCCGCCTTGGTTCGTGATCGAACCAGTGTGGATCGTCGTGTTCGTGCCCGCACCAATCTGGCCGCCGTCGTTCGCCAGCGTACCGCTGGTGACCCTCAGGTCCGTGTTCGACAGCAGCTTGCCGTTCGCGTTGTTCAGCGTGCCGCCGACGGTTGCCGCCAGTCCACTCTGTGCGTTGATCGAGCCCGACGTGTTGTTCAGCGTGCCGGTTTGCGCAACGACGCGCCCGTTGCTGGCGATCGAACCGCCCACGTTCGATACCGAGCCCGAACCACCGCCAAGCGTCAACGTGCCGTTGCCGGCATGGGTAATCGTGCCGCCATCGTTGACGATTGTCGTCGGTGCCAGCGTCAGATCGGTACTGTTGGTTTGCAGCGTGCCGCCATTCGAGTTGTCGAGCGTACCCGACACATTGACGGCCATCGCGCCGGCGCCGGTCTGCGTGATGGTGCCGCCGTGGTTCACGAGGTCCGTCGCGTTCAACGACACCTGGCTTGCCTGCACGGCGCCCGCGCTATTGTCGAGGGTCGTGCCAGTCAGCGCGGCCGTCTGACCGACGATCGAGCCGCCGTTGTTCGTCAGGTGCGTGCCGGCATCCACCGCGACGTTTTGCGCGGCCTGCAGCGTGCCGCCGCCGTTATCGACGGACTGGCCCGCGATATGCAAATTGGTGTTGGAAGTGATCGCACCGTGGTTGACAACGTTTGCGCCGCGGACCGAAACATCGCCGTTCCCGCCAATGACACCGCCTTGTGCGCCGTTCGCGGTCGTGCCCGCGGCGTTGGTCAACTGACCACTCGTCGTCACTGACAAACCGTCGCCGTTGAGCGATGTGATACGACCCGCCGTGTTGTCCAGCGTTGTGCCGGCCACTGTCATGCCGGCCGCGCTTTGAACGGTGCCCTGGTTGTTCGCGATGGCGCCGCCACGCACGTCCGCCGTACTTTCGGATACCAGTTCGCCAGACTGGTTGGCGATCTGGCCGGCGACATTCACCGACAGCGGGCCTTGCGACGATACCTTGCCGCCCTGGTTCGAGAGGGCACCGCCAGTCAGCGTCGTGCTGTTGCCGCTCGACAGGCTGCCGTGATCGTTGATCACGGTGCCCGATGCATTCGCCTGAATGGCACCTTGCGCGCTCGTCGTCGCATTCGACAGATTCACGTCGCCGGCCGTCGCGTTCAGCGACAGATTGCCGTTCGTCGCTGTCTGGCTGCCGGCAAGATTCACGCTACCGCCCGTCAGTGACGCATTGCCGCCCGCGACATTCTGGCCGACCGCGGTCAGCTGGCCGGAGGCCGTCAGGTTCAGGTCGCCGCTGTGTGCCACGGAGCCGTCGTTGTTCACGCCCGCGCCGAGCGTGCCGATCGAATTGACGCTGCCGGCATTCACTGTCGTATTCTGCTGCGCCGCGAGCGTCCCGCTGTTCGCGAGATCGGCTGCTGTGTTCGTCGACAGCGATTGCTGCGCGTACGTCGTGCCGCTATTCTGGATGCCGCCTGCGGCCGACAGCGCGAGGTTGCCGCTCGCAGTCGTCTTACCCGTGAGCACGAGTCGGCCGTTCGACTGCAGCGTCAGGTCACCCGCCTGCGCGGCGATCGTGCCGGCGTTGGCTACCCCCACACCGAACTCATTCGAGGCGAGGAAGATCCGATTGCTATACATGCCGCCCAACTGACTCACGTCGATTGCAACCGACGGTGCGGGGCCGTCTCCAGCGATCGGTGTCGCGGCAAGCGTGTCGTGGTTGACCTGGGCCGCACCGACGATCACGTTCAGGTTCTTCGCGTACACCGCAGCATTCACCTGCACCGCGCGTGCAATCAGATCGACCTGATCGATATTGGCTGCATTCAGGCCCGCACCAGCGACGGTCACGAGACCGCGGTTAACGTTGTAGCCGGCAAGTGCCCCATCGGCACCATAGAATGGCACGCCGGTTGTCAGGGTCGCGCGACTGGTATTGAGAAAGCCGCCGCCGTCGACAAAAATCCCTGAGGGGTTAGCCAGGACGAGTTCCGCACGGGCGCCTGCTATCTCGACTGTGCCGCGGATTTGAGATGGGTTCGGGCTGTTGACCTGATTGACGATGATCCGCGCGGCCTGTCCGGCTCCGTAATTCGGGTTGCCGTTGATCCAGCCTGCCTGCTGGGTCTGGACCATCGTGGCCGAGTTGTTCAGGATCGCGCCAGCCTTCTGTACATCGAACTGGTTGTAGGTGTTGACCGAGACACCTGCGCTCGACGGACGCGCCACGTTGACTTGCGGCAAGCCGTTCGGCGTCTGGATCACCTGCGTGCTGGTACCCTGCGTCGGGACGATCTGCGCACCGGACAGGGCGGGTAGCATGCCGAGCACGACGACGCACGCTGCAACGGCGTGCGTGCCAGACGCCGATGAACGCCACCGCGCGCGCGCCTCGCCCGATGCCGATTTCCCCTCAGCCGTCGCCGTCTCCGCGACGGCGACCACCATACCCCGAAGCCTGGAATACACCAGGCGGTGCGTATTCTTGTTCATTCCCGTCGACGCGGCCCGCGTCCACTCGTTGGTTATTGGACGCGAGCTTACCGAAACGCCGAAAAATGACTGTCAAAAATTACCAAGCTGTTGAGGGGAAACCACAAATTTCAGATTCGTCTGATTGACGTGCGTTCGGGCATCTCAGGTCGAGTTCCTAAAGCATACGGCGACAAACCCGATCGACTTCTCGCGCGCCTGTCGTGTGCCCGCCTGTTACGCACGAATTTTGTTCGCGGTTGAATGTTTCGACGTTCGATTAGTCACGCAAGGGTCTTTCGAGATTTATGAGAAGTCGCCAATCCGTCCTGTCACAATGGACAGGCGCATTTCGGGACGCACAACCTGAATTGCTAACCGGAATCAGTCCGTTCGGATTGAGCGCGAGGTAGTCCGGCGACTTGTGCTGATCGTGGGTGCGGTCGATGTACTCAAGCTCGAACGGCTTGCCGACTTCTTCGAGCACGAAGTGCGGCGCCATGCTTGCATTGCCTGGGTAATGGCAAAGCTCCGTCTGGATTTCATCGCCAACGCGTCACGCCGCCGCAAACTCGATCACCGGTTCACAGCGGATCGGGAAGTTGACCGAATTCGCGATATAGCACTTCGCGTGCGCATCGTGATGCAGATGTTCCGCCCGCTCGCGATCGTCACCTGCCTGGATGGTCACGTGCGGGCGCAGCACGATTTCGGTGAAGCGCCCCTGCTCCGGACTGTCGAGCATCGTCCCTTCCGCGTCGTCGACATACGCGAGCACACGAATACCGGCCTCGGCGCACAGATGCAGGTACCAGAGCTTGTGGCACGCCGATGCCGACGCCAGCAGCAGGTCTTCCGGGTTCCAGCGCGACGCGTCGCCACGAAAAGCCGCATCCGACGAACCGGGAATGTCCGGCTTCGAACCGGCGCGGATCACATGATCGCGGCCGTACTCGCGATACCCCGACGTGCCGGTGCCGCGGTTGCCCGTCCACTGCACTGCGACTCGATATTTGTGTTCACCAGATGCCATCTCGCTCTCCATTGAGGTCGGTTGCTTCCACCGGGCCCGAGTTCATTTTATGAAGCCCGCCAATGGCTGCCATTTTGGCACCGGAATTCCGTTTGGTATACCATTATTCCAAAATGAAGTGAGGAACACGCAGGCATGGAAGCCAAACTCGACTCCACGGCGGACGCGGTGGCCGCATCGCTGCGGGACATGATCATCAACGGCGAACTGGAAGCCGGCGAGCGGCTCGTCGAGCGCGACCTGGCCGACCGCTTCGGGATCAGCCGGATTCCGATGCGCGAAGCCATCCAGCGTCTGGAACGCGAAGGATTGCTGGACATCTTCAGGAATCGCGGCGCCGTCGTGCGCATGCTGAGCGCGTCGGACGTGCAGGAAATCTACGACCTGCGCGCGCTGCTCGAAGGCGATGCGATCTACCGGAGCGTGAAGCGGCTCGACGACGAGACGCTCGCGCGCGCCGAACTCGTCCATCGCCTGCTCGGCGATGCGACCGTGTCGCGCCGGCAAGGAGAGCTGAACCGCGAATTCCACGCATTGCTGTATTCGTGCTGCGGCAACGCGCGGCAGTTGAAGACGATCGGGGAACTGCGCAGCCAGGTCGAACGCTACGAGCGTCTGCAGGCCACGCTGCTCGCGGATACGCCGTCGTTCCAGGTCGAGCACGAGGAGATCCTGAAGGCGTGCCGCGAGGGCAATGCGCGCGCCGCCCGTTCGAAGACGATCGCGCATCTCGAATCGGCCAGAAGCATCATGATGCGTCTCGTCGTAGGCGGTTGAGGCCGGCGCGGCGCTTGCCGTGTTCCACATCGCACGCGACTGCGCGCCGGCCCGCGCCGATTGCGGCGGCAACCTCGAAGCACCCGGCGCCGCCACGCACGATATTTACCGCGTCGCGCGCTCACTCGGCACGCGGCCTGTCGTACCGCGCACCACCAGCCGCGGCAGCGACGCGGTCCGCACGCGCGATGCGTCGTCGCTGCGGCCGCCCGCCTCGCGCAGCGCGTTGAGCAATTCGACCGCGAGGCCGGCGGCTTCGGCGGTCGGGATCGCGACGGTCGTCAGCGTGGGCCGCGTGTCGCTTGCCAGATGGATGTCGGTAATGCCGACGATCGACAGGTCGTCGGGCACGCGCCTGCCGCGATCGGCCGCCGCATGCATTGCGCCGATCGCCGGCAGGTCGTTGGTGGCGACCAGCGCGGTCAGCCGCGGGTGAGCGTCGAGCAGCCGGCCCGCCGCGCGCACGCCGCCTTCGATCGAATCGTGCTCGGCCGCGACGATCGACGCGTCGAGCCCCGCTTCGCGCATCACGTCGACGAAACCGTCGTAACGCGCCGCCTGCACGCCGCTCGCCGCCCCGCCGACGATCACGCCGATGCGCTCGTGCCCGAGTTCGAGCAGATGCCGCGTCGCGATCCGCCCCGCTTCGCGCAAATCGATGGCCACGCACGGCAATCCGTCGGGCGGCGCGTCGGGCCGCTCCCACAGGCACAGCACGACCGGCACGCCGCGCCGTGCGACGTCGAGCAGATCCGGCAGGTGCAGGTTCGCGTTGGTCACGAGAATGCCTTCGGAGATCGTGCCGGCGATCTGGTCGAGGTACGCGCGCCCCTGCAACGGATCTTCGTTCGTATTGCAGACGATCAGGAACTGCCCGTTGCGGCGCACCGCCCGCTCGACCGCCAGCGCGAACTCCGGATAGAACGGGTTCGCGATGCTCGATACCATCAGCGCGACCGTCGGCGCGCGCCCTTCCGCCAGCGCCCGCGCGGCGAGATGCGGCCGATACCCGAGCGCCTGCACGGCTTCCAGCACCCGCGCACGCGTGGCCTCGCCGACCCGGCCACGGTCGCGCAGCACGTTCGATACCGTCGCGGCCGTCACGCCGGCGCGGCGCGCAACTTCGTCCAGTGTCGCCATCGTTTGCTCACTATATGAGACGTCGATCCAGTATTTGCTTCGCTCACCGAAGCGGCGCACTATCGGCGCACACCTTGCCGCCCGACCACCGGGTGCGACTCGGCCGCGATCGGATCGCTTCTTTTTTTGATCGCGATGATTAAGCGCTTAAGCAATCATGACGGCGCATTAGAACATGGAGCGGAGACAATGGCGAGCATCTCGATGCGACGCGTGCAGAAAGCCTATGGCGATCACGCGCCGGTCATTCGCGACGTCGATCTGGAGATCGGCGCGCACGAGTTCTGCGTGTTCCTCGGGCCGTCCGGATGCGGCAAGTCGACGCTGCTGCGCATGATTGCCGGGCTCGAGGACCTGAGCGCGGGCGAGTTGTCGATCGACGGCCGTCGCGTCGACGACGTGCCGGCCGCCGAGCGCGGCGTCGCGATGGTGTTCCAGAGCTACGCGCTGTTTCCGCACATGACGGTCTACGAGAACATGGCGTTCGGGCTGAAGCTCGCGCGCGTGCCGAAAGCCGAGATCGACCGGAAAGTGCGCGATGCCGCACGCATCCTGCAGCTCGACACGCTGCTCGAGCGCAAGCCGAAGGCGCTGTCGGGCGGGCAGCGGCAGCGCGTCGCGATCGGCCGCGCGATCGTGCGCGAGCCGGGCGTGTTCCTGTTCGACGAACCGCTGTCGAATCTCGACGCGGCGCTGCGCGGCCAGACCCGCATCGAGATCGCGCGGCTGCACCGGCAGTTCGAACGCGCGAGCGTCGTCTACGTGACGCACGACCAGACCGAAGCGATGACGCTCGCCGACCGGATCGTGCTGCTGCACGCCGGCGCGGATACCGCGCAGCACGGCAGCATCGCGCAAGTCGGCGCGCCGCTCGACCTCTACCACCATCCGGCCAGCCGCTTCGTCGCCGGCTTCATCGGCTCGCCGCGCATGAACTTTCTGCCGGCCGTCGTCACCGCATCCGATGCCCGCCGCACGACCGTCACCGTCGCGCCTTCCGGCGAAACCTTCACGCTGCCGCGCGACGGCTCCGCGCTCGATGCCGGCGCAGCCGTGACGCTCGGCATTCGCCCCGAGCACCTGACGCTCGGCGCCACGCACGATGCGACGACGCTCGTGCGCGACATCGCGCTCGTCGAGCGCCTGGGCGAACAGACCTACGTGCACCTCGACCAGCCCGGCGGCGCGCCGCTGATCGCGAAGGTGCCCGGCGACGCACAGGTGCACAGCGGCGAACGCGTGCACGTGCATGCGCCGGCCGCCGCCTGCCATCTCTTCGCCGAAGACGGCCGCGCGGTGCCCGCGTGCGCCGACGTCCACGTCCATCACTACGCTTAAGGATCGCGTATGCGCCTCGGAGTCTGTTATTACCCGGAACACTGGCCGGAATCGATGTGGGCGAACGACGCCCGCCGGATGAAAGCACTCGGCATCGAGCAGGTGCGGATCGCCGAATTCGCATGGAGCCGCATCGAGCCGTCGCCGGGCGAATACGACTGGGGCTGGCTCGACCGCGCGGTCGACGTGCTCGGCGCGGCCGGCCTCGAGATCGTGATGTGCACGCCGACCGCGACGCCGCCGAAGTGGCTGGTCGACCGTCATCCCGATATCCTCGCGATCGGCGCGGACGGCCGGCCGCGCGCGTTCGGTTCGCGCCGCCACTACGACTTCTCGTCGCCGACCTATCTCGAAGCGTCGCGCCAGATCTGCACGGCGGTCGCCGAACGCTACGGCCGCCATCCGGCCGTGCGCTACTGGCAGACCGACAACGAGCTGGGTTGCCACCAGACCGTCGTCAGCTACTCGCCGGCCGCGCTCGTGCGCTTCCGCGAATGGCTGAAGGCACGCTACGGCACGATCGACGCACTGAACCGCGCGTGGGGCACCGTGTTCTGGAGCATGGAGTATCGCCACTTCGACGAAATCGACGCGCCCGTCGGCACCGTGACCGAGGCCCATCCGTCGCATCGCCTCGACTACCGGCGCTTCGCGTCGGACGAGGTCGCGCGCTATCACCGGATGCAGGTCGACGTGCTCCGCGCGCATTCGCCGGGCCGGCCCGTCGCGCACAACTTCATGCAGCTGTTCACCGAGTTCGATCACTACGAGGTGGCGCGCGACCTCGACATCGCGACGTGGGACAGCTATCCGCTCGGCGCGCTCGAGGAGCAATGGTTCGCGCCCGACGTGAAGACGCGCTGGCTGCGCACCGGCCATCCCGATTTCGCGTCGTTCAATCACGACGTGTATCGCGGCATGTCGAAGCTGCCGTTCTGGGTGATGGAGCAGCAGCCGGGGCCCGTGAACTGGGCGCACTGGAACCCCGCGCCGCTGCCGGGCATGGTGCGCCTGTGGAGCTGGGAGGCATTCGCGCATGGCGCCGGCTGCGTGTCGTACTTCCGCTGGCGGCAGGCGCCGTTCGCGCAGGAGCAGATGCATGCGGGCCTGCACACGCCGGACGACCAGCTCGACGAAGGCGGCCGCGAAGCGCAACGCGTCGCGCGCGAGATTGCGGCGGTGCACGACGTCGGCGCTGATGAGGACGATCCGGTGCGCGCATCAGTCGCGCTGATCTACGACTACGAGGCGAAGTGGCTGTTCGAGGTGCAGCCGCAGGGCGCCGATTTCCACTACCCGCGCTTCGCATTCGAGTACTACTCGGCGCTGCGCTCGCTCGGCCTCGACGTCGACGTGGTCTCCGTGCATGCGCCGCTCGACGGCTACCGGCTCGTGGTCGTGCCACCGCTGCCGATCGTGCCGGACGATTTCGCGGCGCGGCTCGCCGCATCGGGCGCGCATGCCGTGTTCGGGCCGCGCACCGGCTCGAAGACCGTCGACCTGCAGATTCCGCCGACGCTGCCGCCCGGCCCGCTCGCGCCGATCCTGCCGGTTCGCGTGTGGCGCGTCGAATCGCTGCGGCCGAACGTGACCGAACGGATCGACGGTGCGCTGCGCGACGGCTCGCCGCTCGCGGGCGATGCACGCCACTGGCGCGACTTCGTCGAGCTGCACGACGACACGCGCAGCGTCGTACGCGCGCGCTTCGCCGACGGTCATCCGGCCTGCGTGTCGCATGGCGCGCTGCACTACTGGGCCGCGCTGTTCGACGACGCGACCACCGCGCAACTGTTCGCCGATGTCGCGGCCGAAGCGGGCCTCGCGCCGACGCCGCTCGGCGACGGCGTGCGCGTGAGCCGGCGCGGCGGCCTGACCTACGTATTCAACTATGGCGGCACGCCACACACGATCGACGCGGTGCCGCCGTCGGCGTTCGTGCTCGGCGCCGCGCAGGTCGAGCCGCAAGGCGTCGCCGTGTATCGAAGCCGTTCGTAGCACCCGCCACCGGCGCCGCGACGCGCCGGTCACGCACAACGACACACAGGAATGGAGACAACCATGACACATCGCCCCCTTCGCGCCGCCGTCCGGCTCGCCGCGGCCGCCGCCATCGCGTTCGCTTCGTTCGGCGCCGCCGCGCCGGCGAGCGCCGGCACGCTGACCGTCAACATCGCGTTCAAGGGCGCCAGCCAGCGCGCGGTCTGGCAATCGACGCTCGACGCATTCCACAAGGCGCATCCCGACATCGACGTGAAGGCGACCTTCGTCGACGAGGAAGCGTACAAGGTGCAGCTCCCCGCGTGGCTCACGACCGTCGCGCCGGACGTCGTGAACTGGCACGCGGGCGAGCGGATGGCGTATTACGCAAAGCGCGGACTGTTCGAGGACCTGAGCGGCGACTGGACGAAGAACGGCTGGGGCGCGATGTATGCGTCAACGCGCGACGCATCGTCGTATAACGGCAAGCAGTACGCGGCGCCGACCGTCTATTACTCGTGGGGGCTGTTCTATCGCAAGGACCTGTTCCGCAAGGTCGGCATCGCCGACGAGCCGAAGACCTGGGACCAGTTTCTCGATGCGTGCAAGAAGCTGAAGGCGGCCGGCATCACGCCGGTCGCGATCGGCGGCCGCGACGCGTGGACGCTCGCCGGCTGGTTCGACTATCTCGACCTGCGCGTGAACGGCAACGCATTCCACCAGCAGCTGATGGCCGGCAACGTGCCGTACACCGACCCGCGCGTGAAGAAGGTCTACACGACGTGGAAATCGCTGATCGATGCCGGCTACTTCATCGACAACGCGCTGTCCTACGATCTCGACGGCGCACAGCCGTTCCTGTTCCAGGGCAAGGCCGCGATGATGCTGATGGGCACCTTCATCGCGGCCGGCTTCCCGCCGAACGTGAAGCCTGAAATGGGCTACTACCGCTTCCCGATCATCGACCCGAAGGTGCCGACCGCCGAGGACGGCCCGGTCGAATCGCTGCACATCCCGACGAAGGCGAAGAACAAGGCCGACGCGCACACGTTCCTCGCATTCGTGGAAACGCCCGAGATGGGCGCGAAGCTCGCGGAAGGCCTCGGCTCGCTGTCGGCCAACAGCAAGTCGCCCGAGCCGGCCGATCCGATCTCGCGCATCGGCTTCCGGATCCTCGCCGACACGAAGGGTGGCGTCGCGCAGTTCTACGACCGCGACATGACGAAGGAAATGGCCGACGAGGGGATGAAGGGCATGCAGCAGTTCATGGCCGATCCCGCGCAGCTCGATACGGTGCTCGCGCAGCTCGAACAGACCCGCAAGCGGATCTACAAGAAGTGACCGCGTGACCCAGCCGGCGGCCCTGTGCCGCCGCGTCCGTACAGGAGGCTTGCCGTGTCCAGTCCGATCACGTCCACCCCACCCGCCGGCGCCGCGCCGCCGCGCGGAGCATCCGCCGCCGCGCTGCCCGCGCGCCGTCCGTCGCCCGCGGTGCGGCGGCAACGGCGCGCCGCGTGGCTCTTTCTCGCACCGGCCTGCGCAATGGTTGCCGTCTATGTGATCTGGCCGATCCTGTCGACGCTGTGGCTGAGCCTGTACAACTGGGACGGGATGACCGAGCGCAGCTTCGTCGGGCTCGCGAACTACGTCGAGCTGCTGCACGCGCCGACGTTCTACACCGCGCTGCGCAACAACGTGATCTGGCTCGCGCTGTTCATGCTCGCACCGCCGCTCGGCCTCGCGCTCGCGCTGTACCTGAATCAGGCGGTCGGCGGCATCCGGCTCGTGAAGTCGTTGTTCTTCGCGCCGTTCGTGCTGTCCGGCGTGGTCGTCGGCCTGATCTTCTCGTGGTTTTACGATCCGACCTTCGGGCTGCTCGCGCTGCTCGCCGGGCACGGCATCCCGGTGCTCGGCGATGCACGCTACGCGACGCTCGGCATCGTATTCGCCGCGCTGTGGCCGCAAACGGCGTACTGCATGATCCTGTACCTGACCGGCCTCACGTCGGTCTACCCGGAACAGATCGAAGCGGCGCGGATGGAAGGCGCACGCGGCTTCGCGCTGCTGTGGCACGTCGTGCTGCCGCAACTGCGGCCGACCACCTTCATGGCGATCGTCGTCACGGTGATCGGCGCGCTGCGCAGCTTCGACCTGATCTCGGTGATGACGAGCGGCGGCCCGTTCGAGAGTTCGACCGTGCTCGCGTATTACATGTACGACCAGGCGATCAAGTACTACCGGCTCGGTTATTCCGCGTCGATCGCGGTCGTGCTGTTCGCGATCATGCTCGTCTACATCGTGTTCCAGTTGCGCCGCATGCTGCGCAACGAGCAATAACCCGACCGGTGGCCATCATGTTTCCGACTCCCGTTGCCCAATGGAAGCCCGTCTCGCGCCGGCTCTACAAGCTGTCGCTGCCCGTCGCACTGCTGATCTGGCTGCTGCCGATGATCGCGGTGTTCGTCACGTCGGTGCGCTCGACCGAGGAGCTGGTCGAAGGGCACTACTGGGGCTGGCCGCGGCACTTCGCGATGGTCGAGAACTATCGCGACGCGCTGACGACGTCGCCGATGCTGCATTACTTCTGGAACAGCGTGCAGATCACGGTGCCGTCGGTGCTCGGTTCGATCGCGCTCGCGGCGATGGCCGGCTTCGCGCTCGCGACCTACCGGTTTCGCGGCAACACCGCGCTGTTCGGCACGTTCGTCGCCGGCAACTTCGTGCCGGTGCAGGTGCTGATGATCCCGGTGCGCGACCTGTCGCTCCGGCTCGGCGTGTTCAACACCGTCGAAGCGCTGATCCTGTTCCACGTCGCGTTCCAGACCGGCTTCTGCACGCTGTTCCTGCGCAACTTCATCAAGCAGCTGCCGTTCGAGCTGATCGAGGCTGCGCGCATCGAGGGCGCGGGCGAATGGACGGTGTTCTGGCGGATCGTGCTGCCGCTGATCCGGCCCGCGCTCGCGGCGCTCGCGATCCTCGTGTTCACGTTCGTGTGGAACGACTACTTCTGGGCGCTGTGCCTCACGCAAGGCGACGAAGCCGCGCCGATTACCGCGGGCGTCGCGGCGTTGAAGGGGCAATGGACGACTTCATGGAACCTCGTGTCGGCCGGGTCGATTCTCGCCGCGCTGCCGTCGGTCGCGATGTTCTTCGCGATGCAGAAGCATTTCGTCGCGGGGCTCACGTTCGGCGCGACGAAAGGCTGAACGCGCGCCGCCCGCGCTCACGCATCTCCCCCTCCGCATCGTGAGGTTGCCCGCTTCGGCGGGCTTTTTTTCGACTGCGCGACGCCAGGCAGACTGTGCCCAATAGCCAAAATTTATCCTCAACACGCATCAGACAGCGCAGACTTCAACCTATCAAAATGATAGGTGTGCGATTGGGGCGACCATCCAAACGACAGATCGAGAAGCACATCCGGGTATGTGCGGCCGTTTCAGCGAACATCGTGTTCGTCGGCCATGCACGCGACCGGATGCGGTAGCGGAAGATCAACGATCCGATGGTGCTGGAAACGCTGCGCAAGGGCGTCATCGTGAACGAGCCTGAACCGGACATGCGGGCATCGGGCCTGCGCTGTGTGATGGAGCGGTATGTGTCGGGCGTCAATGTCGGCATGGCCGTACTCGTGGATCATCCCGCTCCTCACCTCACGGTGATCACCGGGATGGAAGTCACCAAACGCTGAATTGACGCACCAAGGGGCTGATATGTATCACTACACCGACGGTGGCCTGAAAAATGTATGGCTGGCGAACGGATATACGCTGCACAAAACACCCTATGGCGACGGTGTGTCCATCAACGATCTGGACGGACGCTGCACCGCAATCTGTCTCGCGCTCGCGAAAAAAACCGCTCCGCTCACCGGCGTCGAGTTTCGGTATGTGCGCAGTGCCGGCCTGATGCAATCGCAGAGCGGACTGGCCCAGCTGCTCGGCAACAACGAGCAGGCGGTTGCCCGCTGGGAGAAGTCGGGCAAAGTACCGCGCTGGGCCGACAAACTGGTTCGCCTGCTGTACCTCGCACACGCGGACGGCAATGTTCCTATCGCGTCGGCAATCGAACGCATCAACGCGATCGAGCGTGCAGAAAAACAGCGAATCGTGCTGAAAGAAGCCAAGTCCGGCTGGGCATCCAGACTTGAAGCGCAGGACGATGCCGACTGCACGGCCGCCTGATCACCGGACAAGAACCAACGCCCCTAGGTCCACCCTTCAAGCCGCAACGTCGAACGCACGAGCCGCTGCTCCTCCTGCTCGATCTCGCGCAGATAGTCGACGCACTGCCGGATATGTTCGCTCGCGGCCTTGCGCGCCTGCTCGGGCAGCCGCCCCGTGACCGCGTTGTAGAGCCGTGCATGCTGGCGGTCGATCTGCTTCTTCAGCGGTTCGCGATGATAGAGGTTGTTCACCGACGCGAACACCGAACTGAGCAGCAGGTCGGTCAGCGACTGCAGCGTGTTGACGAGCACGGGGTTGTGCGACGCCTCGCAGATCGCGAGATGGAACGCGTGGTCGAGCTTCGCGCGCGCGGCGGGATCGAGATCCTGCGCGTCGGCCGCCGTCATTTCGTCGTAGCGGCGCCTGATCAGGATGAAATCGGCCGGCGTGCCGCGCAGCGCGGCGAGTCGCGCTGCCTCCGCCTCGAGCATCCCGCGCACCTCGAACAGGTCGTACAGCGTGCGCGGCTGCGAGCCGAGCAGATGCATCATGGGCGTGATTTCGCGCTGCGGGGTCAGGCTCGCGACGAACGAACCCTTGCCGTGCATCGTGTCGATGATCCCGCGCGCGTGCAGCAGCTTCATTCCTTCGCGCACGGCCGTGCGCGACACGCCGAGCTTCTCGGTCAGCCGCCGCTCGGACGGCAGCGCCTGCCCGGCCTTCAGCACGCCGTCGACGATCAGCTTCTCGATCCGCTCGGCGACGACGTCGGCCACGCGCCGCGCCGGCCCCTCTCGATCCTGCATTTCCATACTGGTACGACCACTTTGGACGGATATCGGCGATTTTCTCACAAACCCTTTTCCTGATTCGGTTTTCTGGTTCTCCGCATGGCAGCTTTCGGGGGCCTTCTCAAAAACTGGTACGACCACATGGAAGACGTCTGGACAGGCGCGCCTGGCCCGCCAAGAATCCCGTCCATCCGGCGTGTCGCGCTTCGCGCGGCCGCCCGCATGGTGGAGACGGAGACAGACCGATGAGTTTCATCTACGACGAACGGATCGACGGTCCGCTGGCGACCGTCGGCCGCGACACGCTCGTCGCCGCGCTGCACGCGGCGGCGCCCGGCCTCGACGTGCTGCACGAGCGCGAGGCGCTCAAGCCGTTCGAATGCGACGGCCTCGCCGCGTACCGCACGGTGCCGCTTGCGGTCGTGCTGCCCGACACGGTCGAGCAGGTGCGCGCGGTGCTGCGCGTCGCGGCCGCGCACAGCGTGCCGGTGGTGGCGCGCGGCGCGGGCACGGGGCTGTCGGGCGGCGCGATGCCGCTCGAAAAAGGCATCCTGCTCGTGATGGCGAAGTTCAACCGGATTCTCGACATCGACCCCGACGCCGGCACCGCGCGCGTGCAGCCCGGCGTGCGCAACCTCGCGATCTCGCAGGCGGCCGCGCCGCACGGCCTCTACTACGCGCCCGATCCGTCGTCGCAGATCGCGTGCTCGATCGGCGGCAACGTCGCCGAAAACGCGGGCGGCGTGCACTGCCTGAAATACGGGCTCACGGTGCACAACATCCTGAAGGTCGAGATCCTGACGATCGACGGCGACACGCTCACGCTCGGCGCCGATGCGCTCGATGCACCGGGCTTCGACCTGCTCGCGCTGTTCACCGGCTCCGAAGGCATGCTAGGCATCGTCACGGAAGTGACCGTGAAGCTGCTGCCGAAACCGCCGTGCGTGAAGGTGCTGATGGCGAGCTTCGACGACGTCGCCGAGGCCGGCGCGGCGGTCGCGCGGATCATCGGCGCGGGCGTGATTCCCGGCGGCCTCGAGATGATGGACAACCTCGCGATCCGCGCGGCCGAGGATTTCATCCACGCGGGCTATCCGGTCGACGCGCAGGCGATCCTGCTGTGCGAGCTCGACGGCGCGGCGAGCGACGTCGACGAGGATGCCGAACGCGTCGCCGCGCTGCTGCGCGACGCGGGCGCAACCGATATCCGCGTCGCACGCGACGAGGCCGAGCGCCAGCGCTTCTGGGCCGGCCGCAAGAACGCGTTCCCCGCGGTCGGCCGCAGGTCGCCCGACTACTACTGCATGGACGGCACGATCCCGCGCCGCGAACTGCCGCGCGTGCTCGAAGGAATCGCCGCGCTGTCCGCCGAATACGGGCTGCCGGTCGCGAACGTGTTCCATGCGGGCGACGGCAACATGCACCCGCTGATCCTGTTCGATGCGAACCGGCCCGGCGAGCTCGACCGCGCGGAAGCGCTCGGCGGCCGGATCCTCGAGCTGTGCGTCGCGGCGGGCGGCAGCATCACCGGCGAGCACGGCGTCGGACGCGAGAAGATCAACCAGATGTGCGTGCAGTTCAATGCCGACGAAATCACGTTCTTCCACGCGGTGAAGGCCGCGTTCGATCCGCAGGGGCTGCTCAATCCCGGCAAGAACATCCCGACGCTGCACCGCTGCGCCGAATTCGGCGCGATGCACGTCCATCACGGCAAGCTGCCGTTTCCCGAACTGGAGCGCTTCTGATGCGACGCGAAATCGAATCGATCGACGACAGCGCTGCGCTCGTCGCCCAGGTCGACGCCGCACTCCGCGACCGCCAGCCGCTGCATATCCGCGGCGCCGGCACCAAGGCGTTCCTCGGCCGCCCCGTCGAAGGCCGCACGCTCGACGTGCGCACGCATCGCGGCGTCGTCGCGTACGACCCGACCGAGCTCGTCGTCACCGCGCGCGCGGGCACGCCGCTCGCCGATCTCGAAGCGATGCTCGACTCGGCCGGCCAGATGCTGCCGTGCGAGCCGCCCGCGTTCGGCGGCGCGGCAACGGTCGGCGGGATGTTCGCGGCGGCGCTGTCGGGGCCGCGCCGCCCGTGGGCCGGCGCGGTGCGCGACTTCGTGCTCGGCTGCCGCGTGATCACCGGCCGCGCGAAGCACCTGCGCTTCGGCGGCGAGGTGATGAAGAACGTCGCGGGCTACGACGTGTCGCGGCTGCTCGCCGGCAGCTTCGGCTGCCTCGGCGTCGTGACCGAGGTGTCGCTGAAGGTGCTGCCGAAACCGCGCGCGACGTGCGATCTCGCGTTGCCGCTCGCCGCCGGCGAGGCCGTGCAGCATGTTGCCGCGTGGCGGCGCGCTGGGCTGCCGCTCGCGGGCGCATGCCACGCGGACGGCGTACTGCGCGTGCGGATCGAAGGTGGCGAAGGCTCGGTAAAGGCCGCACGCGACACGATCGGCGGCGACCGGATGGACGACGTCGACGACGCGTTCTGGGCACGGCTGCGCGATCTCGCGCTGCCGTTCTTCGACGATCCGCGCCCGCTGTGGCGTGTGTCGGTGCCGGCCGCCGCGCCGCTCGACGCATTGCCGGGCGCGCAGCTCGCCGACTGGGGCGGCGCGCAGCGCTGGCTGAAAAGCGATGCCGCGCCGGCCGACGTGCAGCGGCTCGCCGCGCAATGGGGCGGCCACGCGACCTGTTTCACGCCGGGCACGACGCACGAGCCGTTCCAGCCGCTGCCGAGCGCGCTGCTGCGCGTGCACCGGCAACTCAAGACGCAACTCGACCCGCACGCGATCTTCAATCCCGGGCGCCTGTACGCCGACCTCTGACCTTCGAAGCGACCCGCCGATGCAAACCAATCTCAGCGAAGCAAGCAAGGCCCTCGCCCGGGCCGACGAAGCGGAAGCGATCCTGCGCGCGTGCGTGCACTGCGGCTTCTGCAATGCGACCTGCCCGACCTACCAGGTGCTCGGCAACGAGCTCGACGGGCCGCGCGGCCGCATCTACCTGATCAAGCAACTGCTCGAAGGCGAGCCGTGCGGCGAGCGCACGCAGCAGCATCTCGACCGCTGCCTGACCTGCCGCAACTGCGAGACGACCTGCCCGTCCGGCGTGCGCTACCACACGCTGCTCGACATCGGCCGCGCGGAAGCCGAGAAGCGCGCGCAGCGTCCCGCGCGCGAGCGCCTGCTGCGCGCAGGGCTGCGTCACGTGGTGCCGCGCCCGGCGACGTTCGCCGCGTTGCTGAAGGCCGGCCGCACGCTGCGTCCGCTGCTGCCCGGCACGCTGCAGGACAAGATTCCGGCCGCCGTGCCCGCGGCCGCGCCGCGCCCGGCCGCGCGTCACGCACGGCGCGTGCTGATGCTCGAAGGCTGCGTGCAGCCCGCGCTGTCGCCGAACACCAATGCGGCCGCCGCGCGCGTGCTCGACCGGCTCGGCATCAGCGTGAGCCCGGCGCGCGAGGCCGGCTGCTGCGGCGCGACCGAATATCACCTGAACGCGCAGGACGCCGGCCTCGCCCGCGCACGCCGCAACATCGACGCATGGTGGCCCGCGATCGAGGCCGGCGCGGAAGCGATCGTGCTGACGGCGAGCGGCTGCGGCGCGTTCGTCAAGGAATACGGCGACCTGCTGCGCTCCGACCCCGTCTATGCGGAGAAGGCGCGCCGCGTCAGCGCGCTCGCGCGCGATCTCGCCGAGGTGATCGCGGCCGAGCCGCTCGACGCGCTGGCCGATGCGACGCCACGCCGCGTCGCGGTCCACTGCCCGTGCACGCTGCAGCACGCGCAGCGCCTCGGCGGCGCGGTCGAAAGCATCCTGACGCGGCTCGGCTTCGATCTGACGAATATCGCCGACGGCCACCTGTGCTGCGGCTCGGCCGGCACATATTCGCTGACGCAGCCCGAACTCGCGACGAAACTGCGCGACAACCGGCTCGACGCGCTCGAAGCCGCGCGGCCGGACCTGATTGTCACGGCCAACGTCGGCTGCCAGACTCACCTGAACGGCGCGGGCCGCACACCCGTGCGCCACTGGATCGAGCTCGTCGACAACCGACTGATCAACTGACCTGGTTCCGGAGGAAATCCATGCAGACGAAACCCGAACTCGAACTCGCCGATGCAGACCGCATGCTCGCCGCCGCCCGCGCGGAGGCGGAACGCCACGGCTGGGCCGTGTCGATCGCCGTCGTCGACGACGGCGGCCACCTGCTCGCGTTCGCGCGGCTGAACGGCGCATCGCCGGCCAGCTCGCATATCGCGCAGGACAAGGCGCGCGCGGCGGCGCTCGGCCGTCGCGAGACGAAGGCTTATGAGGATATGATCAACGGTGGCCGCACCGCGTTTCTCAGCGTGCCGCTGACGGGGTTGCTCGAAGGCGGCGTGCCGGTCACGGTCGGCGGCCGGATTGCGGGCGCGATCGGCGTGTCTGGCGTAAAGTCCGAGCAGGACGCGCAGATCGCCCGCGCCGGCACACAAAGCGTCGCGGAATAAAGGAGGGCCTGCTCACGCTAATAACGGGCTTGCGCTGGCCACCAGAAGGGCCGAGCGCAAGGAGCATGACGCAGCGATCGGCCCTTCTGGTGGCCAGCCCCATAAATGGTTTTTTTAAATCACGGGAACGAGCCTTGCCGGCCGCATTGCGGCGTCGCGCGTCGCTTGTTTGGCTCGGCCAAACGGCGCTCCTTGCTTCTTGCACTGCGGCCGGCAAGGCTCGTTCGCAAGCCCGTTATTAGCGTGAGCAGGCCCTCTAGCCGCGCGCGCATTTTTCCCCGGGAGGATAACGATGATCGACCAAGCAGGACTGCAAGTCGCGCCAGCGCTGAGCCAGTTCATTGAAAACGAAGCACTGCCGGGCACCGGCATCGACCAGGCCGCATTCTGGAGCGGTTTCTCGGCCCTGGTGCACGATCTGGCGCCGCGCAACCGCGAACTGCTCGCGGAACGCGACCGCCTGCAGCAGGAACTCGACACCTGGCACCGCGCGCACCCCGGCCCCGTGCGCGACCACGCCGCTTATCGCGCGTTCCTCGAAAAAATCGGCTACCTCGTGCCGGTCCCGTCGAACGTCGCGGCAGCCACCGCGAACGTCGACAGCGAGATCGCCACGCAGGCCGGCCCGCAGCTCGTCGTGCCGCTGTCGAACGCGCGCTATGCGCTGAACGCCGCGAACGCCCGCTGGGGCAGCCTGTACGACGCGCTGTACGGCACCGACGCGCTGCCCGAGGACGGCGGCGCCGAACGCACCGCGACCTACAACCCGACGCGCGGCCAGCGCGTGATCGACTACGCGCGCAACGTGCTCGACAACGCGGCGCCGCTCGCAAGCGGCTCGCACGGCGACGCGCTGCGCTATCGCGTGCAGGACGGCCAGCTCGCCGTCGAAACCGCGAAGGGTGTCGTGCATCTCGCACAGCCGGCGCAGTTCGTCGGCTACCAGGGCGCAGCCGGCGCACCGTCCGCGATCCTGCTGAAGCACAACGGCCTGCACATCGAGATCCAGATCGACGCGTCGACGCCGATCGGCCGCGCCGATCTCGCGAACGTGAAGGACGTCGTGCTCGAAGCGGCGGTCAGCACGATCATCGACTGCGAGGATTCGGTCGCGGCGGTCGACGCCGACGACAAAGTCCAGCTCTACCGCAACTGGCTCGGCCTGATGCAGGGCACGCTGGTCGAGGAAGTCGCGAAGGGCGGCAAAAGCTTCACGCGCCGCCTGAACGCCGACCGCGACTACACGACGCCCGACGGCGGCACGCTGTCGCTGCACGGCCGCTCGCTGCTGTTCGTGCGCAACGTCGGCCACCTGATGACCAACGGCGCGGTGCTCGACCGCGACGGCAACGAGATTCCGGAAGGGATCCTCGACGGCGTCGTCACGACGCTGTGCGCGCTGCACGACCTGAAGGCGAAGCGCAATTCGCGCACGGGTTCGATCTACATCGTGAAGCCGAAGATGCACGGCCCGGTCGAAGTCGCATTCGCCGATACGCTGTTCGCGCGCATCGAGGATCTGTACGGCCTGCCGCGCAACACGCTGAAGATGGGCATCATGGACGAGGAGCGCCGCACCAGCGTGAACCTCGCCGCGTGCATCGCGGCCGCCGCCGCGCGTGTCGCGTTCATCAACACCGGCTTCCTCGACCGCACCGGCGACGAGATGCACACCGCGATGGAAGCGGGCCCGATGATCCGCAAGGGCGACATGAAGTCGTCGGCCTGGATCACGTCGTACGAGCGCAACAACGTGCTCGCTGGCCTGTCGGCCGGCCTGCGCGGTCGCGCGCAGATCGGCAAGGGCATGTGGGCGATGCCGGACCTGATGCACGCGATGCTCGAGCAGAAGATCGCGCATCCGCGCGCGGGTGCGAACACCGCGTGGGTGCCGTCGCCGACCGCCGCGACGCTGCACGCGCTGCACTACCACCTCGTCGACGTGCAGGCCGTCCAGCAGGAGCTCGAAAAGACGCCGTACGCGAGCGAGCGCGACACGCTGCTCGAAGGCCTGCTGACCGTGCCGGTCGTCGAGCGTGCCAAATGGAGCGAAGACGAGATTCTGCGCGAGGTCGAGAACAACGCGCAGGGCATCCTCGGCTACGTCGTCCGCTGGGTCGAACAGGGCGTCGGCTGCTCGAAGGTGCCGGACATCCACGACGTCGGCCTGATGGAAGACCGCGCGACGCTGCGCATTTCGAGCCAGCACATCGCGAACTGGCTGCGCCACGGCGTGATCACCGAGGCCTTCGTGCTCGACGTGTTCAAGCGGATGGCGCGCGTCGTCGACCAGCAGAACGCCGGCGACCCGAACTATCGCCCGATGGCGCCCGGCTACGACCAGTCGACCGCGTTCAAGGCCGCGTGTGCGCTCGCGCTGCAGGGCACGTCGCAGCCGAGCGGCTATACCGAGCCGCTGCTGCACCGGTTCCGGCTCGCGTACAAGGCGCAACAGCGCGGCGCCTGAGCATGCGCATGCGGCCCCCGCATGCCGGGGGCCCGTATGCCGGGGGCCCGTATGCCGCTTCACGAAACGGGCGGCCGTCATGGCCGCCCGTTTTCATTTTTACGTTCGCGCGGCCATTGAAAACCGTATGTAGAAACCGATAATCGGCGCATATCGCGCGCTTTCAAGTTTCGCATGCGCCCGCCGTTAAACCGCCTACGCGGCGCGCTTGCACCGCCTTGCAGCAAAGCCTTGTGCTGCAACGCTCTGCCCAATATTTGCAAGCCCGGGATTTCACTGTTATTTGACCCCCATCAACGGGTCGCAACATTTTCCGCGCACGCGAATGCGCGCGTTATACTCGGTTGAATCCGCGCCGCCCGATTCGTCGGATCGTCGAATCGCGGCAGATGCCGCCAATGAATGCATGACTTACCGGTATATCTGGTCGCGATTACCGATAATCGGTGTCCATTTTCTCCGCCGGGCGGGAAGAAGGTGCCGGAAGAGGGCCGCACACCGGATCGCTGTCGACACGTCATACGAACAATCGCATCGGCCCGCCGCCTGGCGACGATGCCCATCGATCCACGGACCATGGCAGAAACCGACTACGCAATGCCCAGCGAATCCGGCCGGACAAGCCGTGTCGCCGCTCATCTGCGCCGGTTCCTGCTGCCGCACCTGATCTTCTACACGGGGCTGCTGATCGCGCTGGTCCTGCTGCTCCTGTGCGGGGTCCTGCTGTACGAAGGCCGCATCGACGCGCGCGACCGCTCGCGCACGATGCAGCAGAACCTCGCGCTGATGGCGTCGTGGGACATCGAGCGCAACATCGAGATCTATTCGCTGTCGCTGCAGGCTGTCGTCGAAGGCGCGAACGACCCCGCGGTCATTGCGCTGCCGATGCCGCTGCGCCGCCAGGTGCTGTTCGACCGCGCGACCACGGCCAAGTACCTCGGCGGCATCTATGTGCTCGACGCAAAGGGCGACATCGAGGTCGACGGCAAGAGCGACGTGCCGCGCAAGGTCAACTTCAGCGACGAGCCGTATTTCACCATCCACCGCGACCACCCCGACGTCGGCCTGTACGTGAGCAACCCGTACCATTCGCGGCTGCGCGGCGGCTCGCCGAGCATCGCGCTCAGCCGGCGGATCACGAAGCCCGACGGGTCGTTCGGCGGCGTCGCGGTGATGTCGATCCGGCTCGAATATTTCCAGAACCTGTTCTCGCGCCTGTCGCTCGGCGACCGCGGCTCGGTCGCGCTGATCAACACGCGCGGCCTGATGCTCGCGCGCGAACCGTACGACCCGAAGATCGTCGGCCGCGACATCAGCCGCGCCAGCACGTTCCGGCATTTCATGACCGCCAGCGAAGGCAGCTTCGCCGACACGGCGACGATCGACGGCGTGCGGCGCCTGTACGTGTTCCGGCACCTCGATCACCTGCCGCTCATCGTCATGGTCGCGCGCTCGGAAGCGGACACCTATGCCGCGTGGTACGACCGTGCGATTCCGGTCGGCTCCGCGATGGTCGCGCTCGCGATCGGCTTCGTCGGCCTGTCGCTGCTGCTCGACGTGCAGCTGCGCAAGCGCCATCGCGCGGAAACCGAGCTGCAGGCGCTCGCGCGCACCGACGGCCTCACGGGCCTCGACAACCGCCGGATGCTCGACGTCACGCTCGCGCGCGAATGGCGCCGCGCCGCGCGCTCGCAGCATACGCTGTCGCTGCTGTTCATCGACGTCGATTACTTCAAGCACTACAACGACACGCAGGGCCACCAGGCCGGCGACGACGCGCTCGCCGCGGTCGGCCATTGCATCGGCGGCTGCCTGCGCCGCCCGGCCGACTATGCGGCGCGCTACGGCGGCGAGGAGTTCGTCGTGGTGCTGCCCGACGTCGACACGGACGGCGCGGTGACGATCGCCGAGACGATCCGCACGGGCATCCTCGATCTCGGCATCCGGCACGACGCCGGCACGGCCGGCCGCCTGACGGTCAGCATCGGCGTGACGACGAGCTATCCCGAACTCGACGACGACATGCAGGCCGCGCTGAAGCTCGCAGACGATGCGCTGTATCGCGCGAAGGAAGGCGGGCGCAACCGCATCGTCGTACTGACGGCCGCATCTCCCGACAAGCTCGAGTCGCGGCGGGCCTGAGCGCCCGGTCACCTGAGTTGCGGCGGGGCAGCCGCCCGGTCGCAGCCGCCCGCGTGCAAAATCGCCGACAATGTCGGCTCGATACGCGGCCGCGCGGCTGACGCGCCCGGCCGGCCGCACCTGGCCGGCCGCACCTAGCCGGCCGCACCGGTTCGCGGCCGCTTCGCACCACCATGAGACTCAAGGCAAAGATCTTCCTTCTGGCCATCGTGCCGTTCCTGCTCGCGATCGCCGGCATCGGCTTCGGCGTGCGCCAGCAGGCGACGTCGCTCGCGCGCACGCAGCACGCGACGATCCAGGCCGCGTACCTGTCGAGCAAGGAAGTCGAGCTGAAGCACTACGTCGAGCTCGCGACGAGCGCGATCATGCCGCTCTACGACGCGAGCGGCCGCAATGCGCGCGACGACGCGCTGCTGCGCACGCAGGCGCTCGCGATGCTGCAGAAGATGGATTTCGGGCCCGACGGCTATTTCTTCGTGTACGACCTGCACGGCAATTCGCTGATGCACCCGCGCGAGCCCGAGCGCGTCGGTCACAACTTCTGGTCGATGCGCGACCCGCAGGGCGCGCTGACGATCCAGAAGCTGATCGGCGCGGCGTCGCACGGCGGCGGCTACGTGCGCTACGCATGGCAGCGGCCGTCGACGGGCCGCGTCGCGCCGAAGCTCGGCTATGTCGTCGCGCTCGAACGCTGGGGCTGGATGGTCGGCACGGGCATCTATCTCGACGACGTCGACACCGCGCTGCAGCGCATCGACGCGCGCGCGTCCGCGAATATCGAGCGCACGATGAGCTGGCTCACCGCGATCGCGCTCACCGGCGCGGCGGCGATCGCCGTGTGCGCGCTGGTGCTGAACGTCAGCGAGTCGCGCAGCGCCGACGCGAAGCTCAAGCTGCTCGCGCAGCGCGTCGTCGAATCGCAGGAGCAGGAACGCGCGCGGCTGTCGCGCGAACTGCACGACGGGATCAGCCAGATGATGGTGTCCGCGAAGCTGATGCTCGAATCCGCGCTCGCGCGCTTCGAACGCGGCACGTCGCGCGTGCCCGAGGCCGAGCAGGCGCTCGTGTCGGGCGTCGGGCGGCTCGGCGACACGCTGCGCGAAGTGCGACGCATCTCGCATGCGCTGCGGCCGTCGATGCTCGACGATCTCGGCCTCGCGGCCGCGCTCGAGCAGCTGGTCCGCGAACTCGGCGCCGAAAGCGGCATCGACATCGGCTATACGCAGGTCGCGCACAGCGGCACGCGGCCGCTGCCCGAGGCCGTCAACACCGCGCTGTTCCGGATCGCGCAGGAAGCGCTCAGCAACATCGTGCATCATGCGCATGCGACGCGCGCGGCCGTCACGCTCGACGTCGGCGCCCAGTCCGTCATGCTGACCATCGCCGACAACGGCTGCGGCTTCGACGCCGAACGCTCGCAGGCCGACGCGCGCCGCGGCATCGGCCTGCGCAACATGCGCGAACGCCTCGACGCGCTCGGCGGCATGCTGACGATCACGTCGCAGGTCGGCCACACGATCGTCGCCGCGCGCGTGCCGCTGCGCAGCGCCGCGTGACGACGCGCCCCATAACAGGAGACCTTTCACGCATGAGCGCCCCCGACACCGCCCGGCCCGCCGCCCGACTGCTGCTCGTCGACGATCACCCGCTCGTGCGCGACGGCTTGCGGATGCGGCTCGAAGCGGCCGACCTGTCCGTGGTCGGCGAGGCCGGCAACGCCGACGAGGCGCTCGCGCTCGCCGCGTCGCTCGAACCCGATCTCGCGCTGATGGACGTCGGCATGAACGGGATGAACGGCATCACGCTCGCGGGCGTGTTTCACGAGCGCTTTCCCGGCATCCGCGTGCTGATGCTGTCGATGCACGACAACCTCGAATACGTGACGCAGGCCGTGCGTGCCGGCGCGAGCGGCTACCTGCTGAAGGATTCGCCCGCGAGCGAGATCGTTCGCGCGATCGGCGCGGTGCTGGCCGGGCAGACGTTCTTCAGCGAAGGGCTCGCCGCGCGGATGATCCACGCGAGCGCAACCGCGTCGCCGCTCGATCGCCTGACGCCGCGCGAACGCGACATCCTCGATGCGCTGGCCGAGGGATTGTCGAGCAAGCAGATCGCGCAGCAGACGGGGCTGTCGGTGCGCACGGTGGAAACGCACCGGCTCAATCTGAAGCGCAAGCTCGAGATCGAGGGGCAGGCCGAGCTGATCAAGTTTGCGGTCGAGCATCGGCGGCGGTAGGGCAGCGCGGCGCCGTGATCCGCAACGAAAAAGGGCGCCCGAGGCGCCCTTCATGCATCCGGACTGCGAGCCGCGCCGCGGCCGTCAGTTCGTCCGCGAATTGTGCTTCTGCAGATACGCGATCAGCCCGTCGATCCCGCCCGACGCGAGCTGGCTCTTGAACTGGCCCTGGTAGACCTGGATCAGCCACGCGCCCGACATGTCGATGTCGTAGATCTTCCAGTCGTTGCCGACCTTGCCGAGCCGATAGCCGACCGACTGGCTGTCGCCCGGCGTCGTCACCGTCGACTGCACGAGCGCGTCGGCGCCCGACGCGCCGCCGGCCTTGAACGAGAACTTCGCGTCCTGGCTGCCGAGCTGCGCGAGCGACGCGGCGTAGGTGCGCGTCATCAGCAGCCTGAACTGCTTGTACAGCTCCTGCTGCTGTTGCGGCGTTGCCTGCTTCCACGCGTCGCCGACGGCGATGCGGGTCGTGCGCTCGAAGTTGGTCGCGGGCAGGAAGCGCTGCTCGACGACCTGCGTGACCTTCGCCATGTCGCCGCCGCGTGCGGCCGGATCGGCCTTCATCGCGGTGACGGTGCCCTCGACCGCATTACGGACGATATCGACCGGCGCGCTCTGAGCGAAAGCGGAAACCGACACGGCGGCCGCCGCGACGAAAGCAAACAGATGACGTTTCATACGATTATTCGCACTCGATGGGAAAAAACGACCGGCTCTTTGCATCGGCCGGTGCAGCGAAGTATACCGGGCCTGACGCCCGGTTGCCGCGCCGTGACCGACTGTTACCTTTCAGCTGCATTTGTCACAGGCGCGGGCAACAGACGGCGCAGCGTCGATTATGTAAATGCCTACCGACAAACCGGCCGGCCGCCCGTGCCGATTCCTCCGCCGCGAACAAATCTCCTTCCCGCCCCGAAACCCGCAACGTCACGTCAGCCGCCGCGCCGCGCCGGTATACTTGGCTACTTTGCCCTTGCCAGCCGCTCCCCACCGCCACATGGTGACAAATCTCATCGTCCGACTCGTTGCGTGGTCGGTGCGCCGTCCCGTCTGGGTCGTCGTCCTGTCGCTCGTCATCGCTGCCCTCAGCGGTGTCTACGTCGCGCAGCATTTCAAGATCAACACCGACATCAGCAAGCTCGTCGATGCGGAACCGCAATGGGCTGCGCTCGGCCAGGCCGTCGATAAAGCGTTCCCGCAACGCAACGGCACGATCCTCGCGGTCGTCGAAGCGCCCGCGCCCGAATTCGCGAATGCCGCCGCGCATGCGCTGACCGAAGCGCTGCAGAAGCAGGCCGAAGCCGGCCGCATCGGCCAGGTCGCCGAGCCCGGCGGCGGGCCGTTCTTCGAGCACAACGGGCTGCTGTTCCTGTCGCCGCAGGAAGTCTCCGATACGACGTCGCAGCTCGCGAGCGCGCGCCCGCTCGTCAACGAACTCGCGAAGAACCCGAGCCTGACCGGGCTCGCGACGACGCTGGCCACCACGCTCGGCCAGCCGCTCCTGACCGGCCAGGTGAAACTGCCCGCGATGGCGAAGCTGCTCGCGCGCAGCGCCGCGACGGTCGACGACGTGCTGGCCGGCAAGCCGGCCGCGTTCTCGTGGCGCGCGCTGGTCGACAGCGACGCCGCACGGCAGCCCGCGCGTGCATTCGTCACCGTGCAGCCCGTGGTCAACTACGGCGCGCTGAAGGCCGGCGCGGAAACCAGCCAGGTGATCCGCGACGCTGCCCGTTCGCTCGACCTCGAAAAGCGCTACGGCGCGGCCGTGCGCCTGACCGGCGAACAGCCGCTCGCCGACGACGAATTCGCATCGGTCGAGGACGGCGCGGCGCTCAACGGCGTGCTCACGCTGCTCGCCGTGCTCGTCATCCTGTGGCTTGCGCTGCGCTCGAAGCGGATGATCGGCTCGGTGCTCGTCACGCTGTTCGTCGGCCTCGTCGTGACCGCCGCGCTCGGCCTCGCGATGGTCGGCTCGCTGAACATGATCTCGGTTGCGTTCATGGTGCTGTTCGTCGGCCTCGGCGTCGATTTCTCGATCCAGTACGGCGTGAAGTATCGCGAGGAACGCTTCCGCGATCAGCGCATCGATCACGCGCTGATCGGCGCCGCGCACTCGATGGGCATGCCGCTCGCGCTGGCCACGGCGGCCGTTGCGGCAAGCTTCTTCTCGTTCATCCCCACCGCCTATCGCGGCGTGTCCGAGCTCGGGCTGATCGCGGGCGTCGGGATGTTCGTCGCACTGCTGACCACGCTCACGCTGCTGCCCGCGCTGCTGCGCCTGTTCGCACCGCCGGGCGAATCGAAGACGCCGGGCTTCCCGTGGCTCGCGCCGGTCGACGATTTCCTCGATCGCCATCGCAAGCCGATCCTGATCGGCACGCTCGCGGTCGTGATCGGCGCGCTGCCGCTGCTCGCGTTCCTGCGCTTCGACTTCAACCCGCTGCACCTGAAGGATCCGAACAGCGAATCGATGGCAACGCTGCTCGCGCTGAAGGATTCGCCCGAAGCGGCCGTCAACGACGTCACGCTGCTCGCGCCGTCGCTCGCCGAAGCCGATGCGGCCGCGAAGCGTCTCGACGCGCTGCCCGAAGTCGGCCGCACCACCACCCTGTCGACCTTCATCCCCACCGACCAGCCGGCCAAGCGCGCGGCGATCGCCGCTGCCGCGAGCGACCTGCTGCCCGCGCTGACGCAGCCGGCCGCGCCGCCCGCGACCGACGCGCAGCGCGTCGCCGCGCTCAAGCGCGTGTCGGATCTGCTCGGCTATGCGGCGGAAGATCACCCGGGCCCGGGCGCGGCCGCCGCGCAACATCTGTCCGCGTCGCTCGCGAAGCTCGCCGCCGCCGACAGCGCGACGCGCGACCGCGCGGAGCGCGCATTCTCCGATACGCTGCGCATCGCGCTCAACCAGCTCGCGGCGCTGCTGCAGCCGCAGGACATCACGCGCGAATCGCTGCCGCCGCCGCTCGTGCGCGACTGGGTCGCGCCGGACGGTCACGCGCTCGTGCAGATCTCGCCAAAGGTGCCGAAGGGCGTCGACCCGAACGACGACACGATGCTGCGCCGTTTCGCGAAGACCGTAAAGGCCGCGGAACCGGGCGCAACCGGCGGCCCGATCTCGATCCTGCACTCGGCCGACACGATCATCAACGCATTCCTGCATGCGGCGTTGTGGTCGATCATTTCGATCACGATCCTGCTGTGGGTCACGCTGCGCCGCTTCGGCGACGTGCTGCGCACGCTGGTGCCGCTGCTCGTGTCGGGTGTCGTGACGCTCGAGATGTGCGTCGTGCTCGGCATGCCGCTCAACTTCGCGAACATCATCGCGCTGCCGCTGATGCTCGGCGTCGGCGTCGCATTCAAGGTCTATTTCGTGATGGCGTGGCGCGCGGGGCAGACGGGATTGCTGCACTCGAGCCTCACGCACGCGGTGCTGTTCAGCGCCGCGACGACGGCGACCGCATTCGGCAGCCTGTGGCTGTCGCACCACCCGGGCACGTCGAGCATGGGCAAGCTGCTCGCGCTGGCACTGACCTGCACGCTGATCGGCGCCGTGGTGTTCCAGCCCGTCCTGATGGGCAAACCGCGCGTCAAACGCGCCAAGAACCAATCGCAAGGAATCAATGACTAAGGTGCGAATCATTGCGGCGACCGTCGCCGCCAGCGCAATGCTGACCGGCTGCGCGACGGGACCGAACCGCAATCCCAACGACCCGTTCGAGCCGATGAACCGGACGATGTACAAGATCAACGACACCGTCGATTCGAACATCGCCGTGCCGATCGCGAAGGGTTACCAGAAGATCACGCCGACACCCGTGCGCACCGCGATCAGCAACTTCTTCTCGAACCTCGGCGATCTCGGCAACATGGCGAACAACCTGCTGCAGTTGCGCATCACCGATGCGACGCAGGATCTGATGCGAGTGACGATGAACTCGCTGTTCGGCGTCGCCGGCCTGATCGACATCGCGACGCCGGCCGGGCTGCCGAAGCATCACCAGGATTTCGGCCTGACGCTCGCGCGCTGGGGCGTTCCGTCCGGCCCGTACCTCGTGCTGCCCGTGTTCGGGCCGAGCACGATCCGCGACGGCGTCGGCCGTGCGGTGGACGTGCGCTTCAACCTGCTCAACTACATCGAGCCGGCCGCGCGCAACCCGATGTACATCGCGCAGTTCATCAGCGCGCGTTCGGACCTGCTCGGCGCGACCGACCTGCTGAAGCAGGCGGCGCTCGATCCGTATTCGTTCGTGCGCGACGCGTACCTGCAGCAGCGCAAGTCGCTGACGTATCGCAGCCAGTCGTCGTCGACCGCGCTGCCGAACTACAGCGAGCCGAGCGAATCGGGCGCCGTGCCGGCTGCGACGCCGGCCGTGCCGGGGCTGCCGAACTACGAGGATCCGGGCGAGTCGGGCGGCGCATCGGGCGCCGCGCCGAACAATGCGCCGGCTGCGCCCGGGTTGCCGCAGTACGACGATCCGGGTGCGGACCATGCGATGCCCGCGAGCACGCCTGCCGCGCAGTAACGCTGCAACGGCGACCGCCGCAAAGACAAAGAGCGCTGCATCATGCAGCGCTCTTTTTTTGTCCGCTAAAAATGAGAGAGAGAAGGGAAAGAGAAACGCGGCGCGTGCCGCTCAGACAATCCGCATCGCACCGGCACGCTCGAACGCGTGCCGCGCCTGGATCAGCGTCGTGCGCGCCGCGCGCGCATCGCTCGCGACCTGCAGCAGCGGGCCGAGCTGCGACGGCTGCTTCAGCAATTCGCGCAGGATCGGCAGGATCGCCGTGCTGCCGTCGTCGCGCAGGCCGGCCGTCGCCGCGCGCGGCAGCGTGCGCCACGCCGGATCGACGATCGCGCGGCACACCGCGAACGGCACGCCGCGCGCGGCCGCGAAGGCCGCCGCGATATGTGACTCCATGTCGACGGCGAGCGCGCCCTTCGCATGATGCAGCGACGCCTTTTCCTGTTCGCTGACGACCGGCGCGCCGACGGCCGCGATCGTGCCGCGCGTGACGCGCGCCCATACCGGCGTGTCGTGCAGCGCGGCGACGAGCCGCGCGCTCCAGCCCGTATCGGTCTCGACGCGGCCGAACGGCCCGTCGATCGCGTTCGCGATCACGAGCGCGCCGGGTTCCAGATCGGGCGCAAGGCCGCCCGCCGTGCCGAAGCTCACGATGCCCGCGCAACCGTGCGCGGTCGCGTCGGCCAGCGCGCGCTCGAGCCGGTCGGCCCGCGCGGCGAATACGGCTTCGACGCCGTCGCCGCGCGCGATGCGCGCCTCGAACGCCATCCCCGTCACCGCGATGACGGGCAATGCGCCGTTGTGCCGTGATGCGCCCACGCGTTACATCCCGACCGTGACGCGCGTCGCGTTGTCACGCTTCAGGTTGCGGTAGCGCGCGAGCGCCCACAGCGGGAAGAACTTGCGATAGCCGTGGTAGCGCAGGTAGAACACGCGCGGGAAGCCCGTCGCCGTGAAGCGCGTCTCGTCCCACAGGCCGTGTTCCTTCTGCTCCGCGATCAGATAGTCGATGCCGCGCGCAACGGCCGGGTTGTTCACCTCGCCGGCCGCCATCAGGCCGAGCAGCGCCCAGGCCGTCTGCGACGCGGTGCTCGGCGCCTGCTCGAAGCCGCGGTAGTTCAGCTTGTAGCTGTCGCCGTCCTCGCCCCAGCCGCCGTCCTTGTTCTGGATCGACAGCAGCCACTGCGCGCCGCGCTTCATGCGCGGATCTTCCGGCCCGAGGCCGGCCGCGTTCAGCGAGCACAGCGCGGTCCACGTGCCGTACACGTAGTTCATCCCCCAGCGGCCGTACCAGCTGCCGTCCGGCTCCTGCTCCTTCAGCATGTAGTCGAGCGCGCGGCGGGCCGGCTCGCTGTTCGCGGCCGTCTCGCCGAGCTGCGACAGCATCGACAGGCAGCGCCCCGACACGTCGGAGGTCGGCGGATCGAGCAGCGCGCCGTGATCGGAGAACGGGATGTTGTTCAGGTAGTACTGCGTGTTTTCCGGCTCGAACGCGCCCCAGCCGCCGTCGCTGCTCTGCATGCCGACAACCCATTCGCGTGCGCGCGCCATCGATTCGCGATACGCATCCGACTGCCTGAGCTTCTGCGCACGGTCCATCGCCATCACGACCACGGCCGTATCGTCGACGTCCGGGTAGTGCGCGTTCGCGTACTGGAACGCCCAGCCGCCGGGCCGCACGTTCGGGCGGCGCGAGATCCAGTCGCCGCGCACGTCGAGAATCTGCAGCGGACGCAGCCAGTCGAGACCGCGCAGCACGGCTTCCTCGGCGCGCGCATCGCCGGTTTCGAGCAGCGCGTGCGCCGCGAGCGACGTGTCCCACACCGGCGACAGGCACGGCTGGCAATACGCTTCGTCGTCCTGCACGACGAGCAGCTTGTCGAGCGCCTTGCGCGCGATCGCGCGGTTCGGGTGATCCTCCGCGTAGCCGAGCACGTCGTACATCATCACCGCGTTGGCCATCGCCGGATAGATCGCGCCGAGGCCGTCCTCGCCGTTCAGGCGCTCGTCGACGAACGACACGGCCTGACGGATCGCGCGTTCGCGCGTATAGCTCGGGAACAAGCCGTCGGCCGCGCGCAGCGCATGGTCGACCACACGGAAGAACGCGAACCAGCCGGCGCTCTGGTGACCCTGGCGCGGCAGCAGCCCTGCGTTGACGGGCGGATCGATGAACAGCTCGTCGATGCGCACGCCGCGCGGGTTCTTCGCGAGCGGGCGCTTCGCGTTCAGCACGAGCAGCGGCACGATCACGGTACGCGCCCAGTACGACACCTTCGACAGGTGGAACGGGAACCATTGCGGCAGCAGCATGATCTCGACCGGCATCATCGGCACCGCGCGCCACGGAATCGCGCCGTACAGCGCGAGCTGGATGCGCGTGAACACGTTCGACATCTCGGCGCCGCCCATCGCGTGGATCGCCTTGCGCGCGCGCTGCATGTGCTCGGCGTTCTCGTCGTCGCCGATCACCTTCAGCGCGAAATACGCCTTCACGCTCGCGCTGATGTTCGGCGCGCCGTCGGTGAACAGCGGCCAGCCGCCGTCCGCCTGCTGGATGCGGCGCAGATACCGGCCGATCTTCTGTTCGAGCTCGAGGTTCGGCGTCTCGCCGAGATAGTGGACGAGCAGTACGTATTCGGCGGGAATCGTCGAATCGGCTTCGAGTTCGTAGACCCAGTGTCCATCCGCGTTCTGCGCGGCCAGCAGCGCGTCGGTCGCACGCGCGACGGCCGCGTCGATGCCGACCGGCGCGGTGCCGGCGGACAGGGTAGCCATTTCGGTGAGATCGTTCATCGGTCCCTCTGTTATTGCGTCTGGAGCACGTCCGCGGCCAGTTGGCCGGCACGGATCGCGCCCTCGATCGTGGCGGGCAAGCCGGTGGCAATCCAGTCGCCCGCCAGCACAAGATTGGTCCAGCGCGTACGCACGGCCGGACGTTTCATTTCCTGCGACGGCACCGCCGCAAAACCCGCGCGCGGCTCGACGACGAGCTGCCACGCGGGGATGGTTTCCGGGTTCGCGCCGGTCACGCGCGCGACGTCTTCCCAGATCCGCCGCGCGAGCGTATCGCGCGGCATGTCGAGCCAGCGGCCCGCATCGCGGATCGTCGCCGCGAGCTGGCCGCCGCCGGTGCGCACCGCATCGACGACGCCGTTGACGACGGTCGTCTGCAGCGGGCTGCCGGCCTGCGGCTCGACCGCGAAATACGCGGTCACGACCGCGCTGAATGTATCCGGCGCGGTGAGTTCGGGTACGAGCGGCAGCGCGACCTCGGGCGGCACGGCCAGCACGACCGCGTCGCCCGGCGCGAGATCGACGCGCTCGCCGCCGATCACGGCCGCGTCGACCGCATTGCCGTGCGCGCCGAACTCGAACGCGTCGAGCCGCGAGTTCAGCCGGATCTGCGCTCCGCCGTGCTGCAGCATCCGCAGCGCCGGTTCGACGAATGCGCTGCCGAGCCCGTGGCGCGCGACGAGCGGACGGCAGCCGGGGCCGCCCGCGGCAAACGTGCTGCACAGCACTGCGCGAGCGAGCTCGGCACTCGCGTGGCGCGGCTCGACGTTCAGTATCCCGAGCAAATACGGCCGCAGCCAACGATCCCACAGCACGCCGTCGCATCGCATCGTCTGTGCGAGCGAGCGGCCCGTGCGCGCGAACGCGAGCGGGGCGAGCGCGAGGTAGTCGAGCGGTGTCGTGCCCGGCGCGCGCGACGCCGCATCGAACAGCCACGACGGCCAGCGCCCGTTGCCGAAGCGCAGTGTCCAGCGCTGCTGCGACCCGACGTCGACGACCGGAAATTCAGGTAGCGCGGGCCCGACCAGCTGATCGGCCGCGCCGACCGCACGCAGGTAGCGCTGCGTTGCCGCCTGCCCCGCGAAGACCACATGCAGCCCACTGTCGAGCGTCGTGTTCAGCGTCCCGTCGAACCACGAACGGCAGCGGCCGCCCGCATGCGCGTGCGCATCATGCAGCACGATGTGCCGCCCGCGGCGTTGCAGCTCGACCGCGGCCGACAGGCCCGCGAGTCCGGCACCGATCACGTGGACGGTTCTGGGCATCGACTCGGTCGACTCAGAACAGCGCGTAGCGCGCGGCGATCATCAGCATGCGCGCTTTCGGCTTGCGCAGCGGGGCGCGCGGGGCGGCAAAGCCGCGTGCGATCGCGGCTTCGAGAATGCAGCGATACGCGCCCGACATGATGCGCGGCGCCTTCACCTGCGCACGCGGGCAGGTATCCATCACCGCGTCGGCCTGGCGGAAGTGATCGAGCGCGCGCTCGACGAGCGTCGCGCACACGCGCGGCAGCGCCGGATCGCGCACGATCGTCGCCGGATCGCTGATCGCGATGCCTTCGCGCGCAAGCAGCTCGCGCGGCAGGTAGCAGCGGTTGATCGCCGCGTCGTCGTCGATGTCGCGCAGGATGTTCGTCAGTTGCAGCGCACGGCCGAGGTGGTGCGAC
Organism: Burkholderia sp. JP2-270; assembly: GCF_003233675.1. Taxonomy (NCBI): domain Bacteria; kingdom Pseudomonadati; phylum Pseudomonadota; class Betaproteobacteria; order Burkholderiales; family Burkholderiaceae; genus Burkholderia; species Burkholderia sp. JP2-270. The sequence continues at coordinate 1,798,031 of NZ_CP029825.1, forward strand.
AGCTCGATCCCTTCGGCTTCCGGCATCCCGAAAATTCTCACCGACAGCCGGCCGGCCGCGCTCGCCACACGATCGCAAAAGAGGTCGAGCGTCGGCTCGTCGGGTGCGCAGATGTCTTCTACCGCGTCCATCGCCATCCCGTCGATCATCGCGTGGAAATCGTCGCGCTGCAGGTTGAATGCGCGGATCTCGCGGTCGAGCGCGGCCAGATGGCGCGGCGGGCGGCCCGCGAAGCACGCGTCGATGTCCGCGCGCCAGCGGTCGAGCCCCGCGGTACGCTCGGCGCGCGGCAGGTCGCTGTCGGCGATGTCGTCGACCGCGCGGCAGAACGCGTAGACCTGGAACATCGCATCGCGCTGCACGGCCGGCAGGATGCGCATCGCAAGATAGAAAGAGCTGCCCGATGTGACGGCAGCGGCGTCGGTTTCTTGTTCGTCCACGACGGAATTGGAAACGGCCAAGACAAGCTCCACGGAGACACCCACGCGGGGCGATTGAAGAAGCCATGCCCGGCTGGGATGGTCAGGGTGTCAAATGCGTGCGAGATATGCGAACGATCGACACAGACAGGCACAAATTACCGGCCGGAAGCCGGAATTGGGCGAAAGTATAGCAATCTTTGAAGTTCGATGGCGGACACGCGCCATGCCCGGCGGGGCGCCGGGAGCCGTTGGCAGGCCGGCGCGGCCGGCCTCGGCGGGAACGGGCGCCGCTCGACATCAGCGGGCGCCGGCGGCCCGTCAGCCGTAAACGATATCGCGCTGCAGGTCGAGCGCAATGAGCCCCATTTCGCGGGTGAGCTGCAGCATCGAGCGGCGTTCGAGGCGCGAGCCCATGAAGCTCGTCACGCGGCCGTCGGGCTCCACGGTGAACTGGAATACCGCGCCGCCCGTGCCGAACCATGCGCCCGGCACGTCGGGCGATTCCTGCCAGTCGATCTGCTCGAACACGCGCGCGATCCCCGCGCGCACCAGCTCGCCCGGGCCGATCGGCGGCGCGATGTCGCCCAGGTCGTCGAGCGAATAGGGGCCGGGTTTGTCCGGCTTCCGGTAGAAGAGATAGTCGACGTTCATGGGGCGCAATTGCGAGCAAAGCAACAAATTAGCGCGCTTCGGCTCAAATTCATATCGGATCCGGACGAAATGTGGCCTGCGCGAGACAAAAGGGACGGACCGCTGTCGATAACGCGATCGCGCCGTGCGTTCGCGCTTGGGCGCGCACGGGTTCGTCTAAGATGACAGCTTTCTCGAAAAAACACGGACACCATGGAGACGAACGTAACCGCCCCCCGCAGGCCGACCATCCCGTGTTCGTGCTCGTGCATGGCGCGTGGCATGGCGCGTGGTGCTACGCGCACGTCGCGGCCGCGCTGGCCGCGCGCGGCTACCTGTCGATCGCGCGCGACCTGCCCGCGCACGGCATCAACGCCCGCTTTCCCGCGTCTTATCTCGAACGGCCGCTCGACAAGGACGCGTTCGGCGCCGAGCCGTCGCCGGTCGCGAACACGACGCTCGACGATTACGCGACGCAGGTGATGCAAACCGTCGACGACGCGTATGCGCTCGGCCGCGGCAAGGTCGTGCTGGTAGGGCACAGCATGGGCGGCCTCGCGATCACGGCTGCGGCCGAACGCGCGCCGGAAAAGATCGCGAAGATCGTCTATCTCGCGGCATTCATGCCGGCCTCGGGCGTGCCGGGCCTCGACTACGTGCGCGCGCCCGAGAACAAGGGCGAGATGCTCGGCGCACTGATGCTCGCGAGCCCGCGCGTCGCCGGTGCGCTGCGCATCGATCCGCGCAGCGGCGACGCAGCCTATCGCGAGATGATGAAGCGTGCGCTTTACGACGACGTGCCGCAGGCCGATTTCGAGGCTGTCGCGAACCTGATGACCTGCGACGTGCCGGCCGCGCCGTTCGCGACCGCGATCCCGACGACCGCCGCGCGCTGGGGCGCGATCGACCGTCACTACATCAAGTGCCTGCAGGATCGCGTGATCCTGCCCGCGCTGCAGCAGCGCTTCATCGACGAAGCCGATGCGTTCGCGCCCGGCAACCCGACCCGCGTGCACCAGCTCGACAGCAGCCATTCGCCGTTCGTGTCGGAACCGGCCGTGCTGGCCGGCGTGCTGGCCGACATCGCGAAAAGCTGAACGCGGCACGCACGGGGCGAAACCGCTTCGCGCGGTGCGGAGCGGGCGCGCCTACGCGTAGGCGACCGAACGGTCGCGCCCGAGCCGCTTCGCGCGATAGAGCGCGGCGTCGGCCTCGTTGACGAGCACGTCGCAGGTCGATGCGCCCGTCTTCGCGCACGCGCCGCCGACGCTCGCCGTCACCGGCACGCTGACGCCCTCGGCATCGACCGGCGAGCTGCCGATCGCGTCGCGCACCTTGTCGGCCACCAGCATCGCCTCGTCGAGATTCGTGCACGGCAGCAGCAGCGCGAATTCCTCGCCGCCGAAACGGCCGAACGTATCCTGCGCGCGCACGATCGACGCGACGCGGCGCGCCGTCTCGCGCAGCACGGCATCGCCGGCCGCATGCCCGAAGCGGTCGTTGATCGTCTTGAAGTGATCGAGGTCGAACAGCAGCACCGACATGTCGCCGCCGTAGCGCTGCCAGCGCGCGAATTCGTCGCCGAGCCGCGCCTCGAAGAAGCGCCGGTTCGCGATGCCGGTCAGGCCATCGCGATTCGCGTGTTCGCGCAGCTTCGCGACCGCTTCCTCGCGCTCGCGCTGCATCACGCTCACATGCGTGACGTCGGAGATCGTCACGCACACGGCCTCGACCTCGCGGCCGCGCGTGAGCGGCATGAACGTGCAGTCCTGCTGCATGTAGTCGACGCCGCCGGTGATCGGCCGGTCGTGCTCGAAGCGGAACAGGTAGGGCCGCTGCTCCCACGAGCTGAACGCGAAGCTGCCGAGCTGGAACACGCTCTCGAGCTTGCGCGACAGCCATGCGCGCGGCAGGTCGGGAAAGCAGTCGAACAGGTTGCGGCCGATCACGTCGGCGGCCGGGATGCCGCTGTGGTCCTGCATGAAGCGATTCCACATCAGCACGCTCATCGAACGGTCGAGCACGAACAGGCCGAAGCCCACCCGCTCGATCACGAGGTCGCTCAGCGACGGTGCGACGGCCGTCATAGCGCGGACAGCAACGCGTCGAGCGCGTCGCCCATCAGCCGGATCGAATCCTCGGCCATCAGCATCACGAAGTGGGCGCGGAACGCATGATCCTCGAGCCCGAAGTTCACCTCGAGCAGCAGCGCGACGCTCCACGCGAGCTCGGGCGGCTGGAATACGTCGTCGAACGACACGTTCGAACCGAGCAGCCCCGGCGGAAAGAACACGGGCTTGCGGCCGAGCTCGTCGAGGATCGACGCGACGCATGCACCCATCAGCACGTTCGCGACGTCGAACATGAGCTCGTCCGGCGTCGCCATCCCGCCGTACACGCCATCGCCGAACGTGCGATCGACGATCGTCATGAGCCGCGCGACGCTCGCGCTGCGGCACAGCACGATCGCCTCGCCCTTGATGTCGGAACGGAAGCCCTGGCGCACGGCGGTCACGTTGTCGTGAATGCCCGTCATCTCGCGCAGCGCGTCGCCCGCGTCGGCCGCTTTCACGACGCGCACGCGCGGCACCGACAGCTCGATGAAGCGCCCGAGCAGCAACGCAAGCCGCGCGGCGGCGCGGCCCATTGCAAGGTTGGCGATCTCCTGCAACGCGTCGCGTTGCTCCGCCGTGAACACCGATTCAGGCATACAACCCATACTCCTTGAGAATGGGCAGCAATGCGTCCGACGTCACGGGCTTGGCAACGAATGCGATCGCGCCCAATTCGCGCACGCGTGCTTGCGCCTGCGGCTGGATATCGGCGGATACCACGATCACGAACGTGTTCAGATCTTCGTGGCGCAGTGTTTCCAGAACCTGATATCCGCTCATGTCGGGCATCGTCAGGTCCAGAAACATCACGGAAGCTTTGCCGTCACGATAGAGCGCCAAGGCCTCGCGACCATTCGCTGCATACGCGACGTCAACGTCCCAGTCTCCCGGCAACGCCTTTGTCAGAAGTTTGCGAGCGAGCAGCGAATCGTCGGCAATTACAATCGGCAAAGGCATGGGGCGATACGGTATACGGAATGGTCTCTCTCGCGTTAACGGCCGCGCGGCGCACTTCTTGAGGCGCCATGCGTTCGGGCGCGGGCAACCACCTGGCGGCCGTGCGCGGGCGCCGCGACGCAGGTGCGCGCGACGCACCGCGCGGCGAACGCCGGCGGGCGCATATATCTGTCATAGGGAAAGCAAGGCGCGATTCTCGGAGTAAACCGAAGTCGGTGCAACTCGCCATTTTCACCATTTCGAACAGAATCGATCCAATCCTGCACCATTCCGAAAACAGCCGCGACCATTTTCGAGATAAGTACGCAAAATTTTTCCTTGTGTACGTTTGCGCTGCCGGATTCGTCGCGTTTTCAATCCGACAATTTCCCCCTGCCGGAATAGGCAGAATTGTGCGTGTACGGCGCGGTGCGGCGGCCCGTCGCAACTCGTTTATGATGGCAGGCACCTCTGCCTCACCCGCTGCCTCGATGACGTCCGACCGGCCTGCCGACTCCCACGCCCCCGCCTCCGCTCCCGCCGACGACTGGCAGGACGACGGCACCTACGCGTCCGGTGCGCCCGAGCACGATTTCGCGGTCCGGCGCGTGACGCTGATCGTGCTGCTCGTCGCGGCGATCGTGCTGCCGTGCATCTACGTGATGGTGATGGCGTACAACGACCTGAAGGCGCGCGAGGCCGCCGCGAGCGACGTGACGATGCGCACCGTGCGCGTCGCCGAAGAGCACGCGCTCAAGGTGTTCGACCTGAGCGAAACGCTCGATGCACGCATCGTCGATCTCGTGCAGGACATGGACGACGCGACCGTGCGCAACAGTGAATCCGACATCCACGACGCGCTGAACACGATCGGCGGCGGCTACCCGCAGGTGGCCGCCGTGTCGATCTTCGGCGCGAGCGGGATGCTGCTCGCCAACAGCCTCTACTATCCGGCGCCCTATGCGTCGATCGCGAACCGCGACGACTTCGCCGGCATCCGCGACGGCAAGGTCATCGAACACATCTCGCGGCTGATGATGGGGCCGCTCAAGCTCGAGAACATTCCCGTATTCAACACGGGCGTCGCGCGGCGCCATAGCGACGGTTCGTTCGCCGGGATGGTGTCGATCGCGCTGAAATCGTCGTATTTCAACGCGTTCTACCGCGACCTGCTCGGCGGCGCGAGCACGCCGATGACGATGGCGCTCGCGCGCTCGGACGGCGCGGTGATCGCATCGTATCCGCCGCCGCCGTCGCTCGCGCATACCGATCGCACGGCCACGTTCGGCGACGCACGCAACGATCCGCGCGCGGGTGTCGTGCGCGTGCGCCACGACGGCTCAAGCAGCGAGATCGTCGCGTACCGCCAGGTCGGCAGCTATCCCGTCTATGTGTCGTGCGCATACCGCACGTCGGCGATCTGGCATGAATGGTACGAACACCTGAGCGTGCTGTTCATCTCGATGTTCGCGCCGTCGATCGCGCTGTGGTCCGTGATCTGGCTGTCGCTCAAGCGGCTGAAGGCGGAAGAGGAGGCGTGGGACCGCTGGCAGGCGGAAGCGTCGATGCGGCGCTCGATCGAATCCGCGTACCGGCAGTCGCGCAAGATGCAGGCGCTCGGCAACCTCGTCGGCAGTGTCGCGCACGACTTCAACAACCTGCTGATGATCATCTCGAGCAATGTGCAGATCGCGCGGCGACGCGGCGTCCAGCATCTCGACAAGGAACTCGGCGCAATCGAACGCGCGCTGAAGAACGGGCAGTCGCTCACGCGCCAGCTCCTTGGCGTCGCGCGCAAGCAGCCGCTGCACAACGAGACGATCGACGTCGGGCAATGGGTCGGCACGTGCCGCGAACTGCTGAAGACGTCGCTCGGTTCGAAATCGTCGCTGGTCGTCGCGATCGAGCCTGGCGTCTGGCCGATCCGCGTCGACGTCGCGGAACTCGAGCTCGCGGTAATCAACCTCGCGGTCAATGCGCGCGACGCGATGGCGACCGGCGGCCGCTTCACGGTCGGCGCGCGCAACGTGACGCTGCGCCGCGAGGACGGCTTTCCGCTGACCGGCGATTTCGTGCAGATCTCGCTCGACGACACGGGCTCGGGCATGGCGCCCGACGTGCTCGCGCGCGCGTTCGAACCGCTGTTCACGACGAAGGCGCAGGGGATGGGGACGGGGCTCGGGCTGCCGCAGGTGTTCGCGTTCTGCGAACGCTCGGGCGGACTCGCGACGATCGACAGCGCCGTCGGCGCAGGCACGTCGGTGCGCCTCTACCTGCCGCGCGCGCGCGCCGAGGACGTCGTCGCTCGGCCGCAGGCCGTCGTGCAAGACGCAAGCGCGCTCGCCGGGCTGCACGTGCTGCTCGTCGAGGACAACAGCGAAGTCGCGGCCGGCACCGAAGCGCTGCTGTCGCTGCTCGGGCACCGCGTAACCTATGCGCCCACCGCCGACGACGCGTTGCGCCTGATCGAAGGCGCAGCCGCGAACGACGCGTTCGACCTCGTGATTTCGGATATCCACATGCCGGGCCGCCTGAACGGCATCGACCTCGCCGAAGCGGTCGAGAAGCGGCCGGGGAAGCTGCCCGTGATTCTCGTCACGGGTTATGCGGAAGAGCTCGACCGCACGCGCACCGTCAACGTCCGCGTGCTGTCGAAGCCGTTCGATATCGCGCTGCTCGACGAGATCCTGCTGGGCATCCGCGAAGCGCGTGACGCGCGGCACACCGGCACGTAACCCGCTGCATGCGGGCCGGTGCCGGTGCCTGCGCCGGCTGCATGAACGGCCGCGGTGATCACGCCGAAGTCGTCAGGCCGCCTTCAGCAGGCGCACCCAGCCCGCGTAGCGATCGACGAAGCCCTGCAGGAACTTGCGGGTGTCCTCGCTGACGATCTGGCCTTGCTCGTCGATGCGCGCCGGGTCGTGCTTGATGAACATCTCGGGCTGCCCGAGCGTCTTCACGTCGAGGTACGCGAGCACGTTGCGCAAGTGCTGCTGCGCGAGCGCCGTGCCCGTTGCACCCGGCGACGTGCCGAGCACCGCGCCCGGCTTGCCCGACCACGAGTTGGAACCCCACGGGCGCGAGCCCCAGTCGAGCGCATTCTTCAGCACGCCCGGAATCGACCGGTTGTACTCGGGCGTGACGAACAGCAGCGCATCGGCGGCTTCGATCGACTGCTTGAAGCGCTTCGCGACTTCCGGGAAATCCGCGTCGTAGTCCTGGCTGTACAGCGGCAGTTCGCCGATCTCGACAAACTCGAACGAAAAATCGGCGGGCGCGAGCGAGATCACGGCGTGCGCGAGCGCGCGGTTCGACGAAGCGCGGCGCAGGCTGCCGACGACGACCGCAATACGATAGGACATGACGTTCTCCTTCCGGTGAGTGAGGAATCGGATCGATTGCTTCCGAACAGGTGACAAAGGTCTGTTTATAGGCAGGCCAGCCCGCGAACCGCCAGACGGGGCCGTCCGGCCGACTTTCCACAAGGTTTTCCACAGAAATTGTGGATAACTCGACCGTTATGTTCTGACGTTACAAACTGCCCGCCGCGCGGCGCCTTCGGCGCGCGATACGGATTTCGGCAAGCATAGCGCAGCGCGCCGGCCGGTTTCGTGAATTCGTGACGGAACATACGTTGCGGGCCGGCGCCGCGCCCAGTAAGCTGCTCGCACCGCGATGCGCCAGCCCGGTGGCGCAAGCGCGATCGCCTCGAGACACTGCTTACCAGACATGCCGTCCGCGTACGACGACCCCGTTTATCTCGCGCAACTGCGGCGCGACCTGCTGCGCTTCGCGCGACTCCAGCTCCGCGATGCCGACGCGGCCGAAGACGCCGTGCAGGAAGCGCTGACCGCCGCTTGGTCGCACGCGGGCGATTTCGCGGGGCTGTCGGCCCACAAGACCTGGGTGTTCGGCATCCTGCGCAACAAGCTGATCGACGTACTGCGTGCGCGGCAGCGGACGGTGAGCCTGTCCGCGCTCGACGCCGAGCTCGACGGCGAGTCCGTGCTCGATCGCGAGCTGTTCAAGGAAAATGGGCATTGGGCCGCGCATGCGAAGCCGCGGCCATGGCCGCGCCCCGAGACGCTGTTGCAGCAGCAGCAGTTCTGGGCGCTGTTCCAGGCCTGCCTCGATCACCTTCCGGAGCAGATCGGGCGCGTGTTCATGATGCGCGAATTCCTCGACGTCGAGATGACGGACATCTGCAGCGAATTGACGCTGACGACGAATCATTGCAGCGTGCTGCTGTATCGGGCGCGCACGCGCCTGCGAACCTGCCTGAGCGAAAAAGGACTGACGACCGAAGATGCTGCCGGGGAAATGTACTGACGTGACGCGCCTGCTGTCGGATGCGCTGGACCGGCATCTGACCCTGCACGAGCGCCTGCAGGTGCGCGTGCACCTGCCGACCTGCAGTGGCTGCAGAGCCTATCGCGGGCAGATTGCACTGCTGCGGACGGCCGCGAAAGCGGCGGCGGGGCGGGAACCGGGCGACGACGACACGTCGTCCGGGGCAGGCTAGATCCGGTCCGCGTTGCCGCTATTGTCCGGGCGGTGGGTGTGCGCTGCCCGGCGATCCCACCGGCTTCAATTGCTGGCGTGCGCGCCGGGCTGATGCAATAAGAAAAATACGCCGGACAAGAATTATTCGAACAGCGCTTGCACCGATTCGGGCGGCCGGCCGATGGCCGCCTTCCCACGATAAACGACGATAGGACGCTGCAGCAAGACCGGATGAGCGGCAATCGCCTCGTAGGCTTGCGCATCGGTCAAATCCGCGCGTGCCAGATCCAGTGTCTTGTACGGCTCCTCGCCGTCGCGCAGCATGTCGCGAACCGGGCGGCCGAGCTGCCGATGCAGCGCCTCCAGTTCCTCGACCGTCAGCGGCGTCTTCAGGTACTCGACGACGTTCACCGTCGAGCCTGTCGTGTTCAGCGTCTCGACCAACGCAAGCGTCTCGCGCGATTTCGAGCATCGGGGGTTGTGGTAGATCGTGATCATCATTCTGGCCTGGATGGGGGAGGGCTGTATTGTAGCCAGTCTGCATCGGGTGTTCCGGTGGGGTCGGCAATGGGGTAGCCGTGCGCGAATTCGATGCTTTGGGGAGGCCGGTTGACGGGAAGACGCCGCCAGCGACACGGGTCACGGGAGAGGCGATGTATCGGGGATACGCTTCAAGGGGCTGATGTGTTTATGCGCATAAAGTCGTGCGGCAAGGATAAGGATTCGTGAGCCTGCGCATCGTGATGCGTGCATGGGTGGCGAAAAGCGCAGGAGCTAGCGTGGTACGCCGATTGGTTTATGCGCATAAACCCAGCGATCGCTCGACAGGGTACCGGGCGATTCATCGCGCCGACGAGCGTCGACAGTCACGGCACCGAAGCAATCGGTCGCATCGATGCGCTGCCGTGTCAGGGCATCCTCGCTTGCCGAATTCATCCAGAGGCGGCACGTGATCGCTCGGCACTCGCCATCCATCGACCTCGGTTTATGCGCATAAACGTAGCGGCTCGGTATGGCGTGATGCCGATGCCCGTAGGCTCAATGGCACACCTACCGAGCTGCATATCTGACCGGGGCGAATAAGATCACACCGGCGCTCAACCATGCTCGACTGTCCTGCCGCATGGTTGGCCTCCCCAGTCGCCGCAGAGTTTATGCGCACAAACTCACCCGCCCGCAGACGAACATCCGCCACCGTCACCCGAAAGGGCAGCCCACGTCGGTATCGCCGGCAACCCGCCGAGCACACCGACGATGCCCTTCGTGACGACGTATCCATCGCGCGGTTCATCGACGTCCGCCGACATCAGCCACGCCATCCGATCACGTCACCGATCATCGCCGGTTCGTTTATGCGCATAAACCGATAGCCCGAATGGCTAACGCGTAGTTGTCGAACGACAATTTCATTGAAATATAAATATCGTCCTGTAGAATTCCAACGACCAAAATAGGAGTGAAAATTGGCCGCGGAAATCATTGCAGTCACTCAACAAAAAGGTGGCGTCGGCAAAAGCACGATTGCCATGCACCTCGGCGCCGCGTTCCATGAAAAAGGGAAGCGCATCCTCGTCATCGACGCAGACCGTCAAAACACCCTGGTTCACTGGTCGAGTGCATCCGGCGACAGCGACACCGGCATTCCGTTTCCGGTCGTCAATCTTGCCGAAGCCGACGGCCAGATCCATCGCGAGATCAAGAAGTTCATCAACGACTACGACATCATCGTCGTGGACTGCCCGCCGTCGATCACCGAGAAGGTATCCGGCGTTGTCCTGCTGGCCGCATCGATTGCGGTGATCCCGACTTCGTCGTCGCCGGCCGATTACTGGTCGAGCGTCGGGCTGGTCAAGCTGATCCAGCAGGCGCAGGTCATGAACGAAGACCTCCGCGCGGTATTCCTGCTGAACAAGACCGAAGAGAAGCGCATGCTGACCCGCGAACTCAAGCGCGCGCTCGAAGAGCTCGGCTTCCCGTTGCTGAAGACGCAGATCCCGACGCGGGAAGCGTACAAGCAGGCGATGGCGCTCGGTCAGACCGTGCTGCAGATGAACGATCGCGGCGGCAAGCTCGCCGCCGCCGAAATTCGCGCATGTGCCGACGAAATCGTCGCCATGCTGCCCTGACTTTATGCGCACAAAGGAGTCACATGAAACCTTCCCAATTTGCAAAAGGATTCCAAGCGCGCCCGGATATCACGACGAGCGAGAAGCGCACGGCGCTCGATCGGCTCAATGCGATTGACGGCATCGTCAAGTCCGAGACGCCCGCCGCGGCACCGACCAAATCCGCGAAGAAAGACATCGCGCTGCCGCCCGCTCCCGAACTCACGCTCGATCCGTCGATCGACGAATCGCAGCAATATCGCGCATGGCGCCTCGAGAACCGCTATGCGCCCGGGCAGGTGATCGAGCTGTCGTTGAAGGCGATCAAGCATAGCCCGTTCAATCCGCGGCACTTCTATCTGAAGTCGTCGATTGCCGAACTCGCGGTCAACCTCGCGAAGCAGGGGCAGCAGCAGGCGATCCACGTGATTCCGGATTACGACAATCCGGGCACGTATTTCGTCAGCGACGGTGGCCGTCGCGTGCGGGCGCTGAAGGAAGCAAACAAGGAATCGGTGAAGGCGATCGTGATCGACGTGCCGATCGGTATCCAGAGCTACAAGCTCGGCTACGATCTGAACGTCCAGCGCGATTCGCAGACGGTGTTCGACAACGCCGTCGTGTGGCGCCGCTTCCTCGACGACAAGCATTTCCAGAGCCAGAAGGAGCTCTCCGAGCATCTCGGCCTCGACGAGTCGACGGTGGCCGTCGCGCTGTCGATCGGCAAGTTGCCGGAAGCCATCATGCAGGAAATGGTCGCGCGTCCCGATCGCTTCGGTTCGAACATGGCGTATCAGGTCGGCCGCTATCACAATGCGCGCGGCACCGAGGCCACGCTGCGGCTGATCAACAAGATCGTGTCGGACGATCTCAGCACGCGCCAGGTGTCGGACATCGTCAAGGGCCGCGTCGCTGCGCAGGAGACGCCGAAGGCCGCGGGCCGTCAGCGCTACGCGCAGCGTCTCGAGATCAAGCTCGGCGGCAAGTCGGTCGGCGACCTGAAGTCGTATGGCGAAGACCGCATCGAATTGCGCCTGCGCGGCCTCCCGAAGGACAAGCGCGACGCGATCCTCGAGCAGCTCGAGCGGATGCTGTTGTCGGAGTGATGGAAGCGGCCGGCAAGGCCTGGTGAAGACGCCGGGCCCGCCCGGCCGGGCAGGCGGCCGGCGGCAGGCCCGTCAGCGGGCCTGAGCGGGCCTCAGGCGGCCCGCGACTGATTCAGCGTGAACGACAGCAGGTCGCCGTCCGTCGGCTCGCCCCAGGTCTTCTGGGCCAGCCAGTCGAAAAAGGCCGTCTCGGCCAGCTTGGAATCGAGGCCGCGCTTGCGCCAGTCGTCGCGCAGATGCGAGCCCATCGTCGGCAGCGCCTCCGACTCGAACGACTCGCGCGCCACTTCGCGCTCGGCGTCACCCTGCTCCTCGTACAGCACCTTCGCTTCCTTGCGACGGAACGCCGAGAATTCGCTCAGCAGGCGCGCCTTCAGGTCGTCCGGCTGCGCCGCTGCGACCTTCGCGGACGGCGTGCCGGCAGGCAGCGCGTCGACCGACTCGACCGGCGGCGCATAACCCTTCTTCAGCGCGTCCTTGAACAACGCCGGCGCGCTGCGCACCGGCGGCAGCGTCGTGCTGCGCATCCGCTGCTCGGTCATCTGCAGTGCGGCGCGAATCCGGTTCTCTTCGCTGTCCGCGTAGAGCGTCTGAGCTTCCTTCAGCGGGATCCCGAGTTTCACCATCCGGTCGACCAGCGTGCTGTCGAACACGTTCGGGTGTTCGTCGAGCGCGAGCATCGGCTGCTTGCGCTCGGTCACGCGAAACTGGATCTCCGCGACCCGGCGCCCTTCGCGGTGCTCGATCAGCTCGACGAAGATGTTGGTGACCGCGTTGACTTCCGCGATCGCCGGACGCAGATAGTCGCGCTTGAAGTACTTGTACTCGCGCTTCGCCTCGTCGCCGGCTTCGGTGTCGGGCGTGCCCGACAGGATCGGCCGCCACCATTCCCACGGCTCGCGCATCGTCAGGTGGCTCGGATTCGTCAGATAGCGCACGCAGATCTCGTACAGCGCGAGGCCGGCGCTGCTGCGCAGCTGGCTCTGGAACTGCAGGCTCAGGCGCGCGTACTGGACCGGGTCCAGCAGCTTCTTCTTGATCTTCGGCGCGAACGAGAATTCGACCCACACGCGGCGGGTCGCCGGATCCTCGAGAATTTCCGCGTCGGCGATCAGCGTCGAGATCCCCCACTTGCGGCCCGGCTTCTGGCTCGAGGTCCCCGTACTCCATTCGACCTGCACCGACACCATGCGGCGCAGGTGTTCCTTCACCAGTGCGGTGTCGTTCGAATCGAAGGCGGAGTTTGCGACGATGTCCGACAGCAGCGCGCGATACGTATCGCCCGAGTCGTCAGCCTGCTGCGCGACGGCCAGCAGGACGTTGAACAGCTTGCGGGTCAGGAGCGTGATCTTGCCGCTCTTCGGCTGAATTGCGATCGCCTCGACGGCCTTGCGCAACTCGGCTGAACTGGCACTCACCACATCCACATCGGTTTTCTTGGCGCGCTTCGTCGTGGCCATACGTCGGGTCGGAGGAGAAGTTTTCCGGAAGGATAGCGCCTGCGGTGATGTGCGTCCAGAACGACATGCTCACCATAGCCGGTGAAGCGCGCGTGCAAAATGGCACTCACCCCAACCGCTCCCGAAAACGCTCACCTGTCCGGAATTGCGGCGTTCCGGACTCATCCAGACGTGCCGCGGGATGCGCCGATTCACAGAATTTCCCCTGTGCATGACACGTGCGAAACTCGCTCCCGTATCGGCTCACCTTTCGATTTGTCGTAATTTTGCGACTGCACGCCCGTGAGTTCGCCACAGGGTCGCGATCGCACCTCATCGTGCGTCACCGATTGCGCCGCATCGAGCTGTATGCATGTACAGGCGGGGCTCGCCGGGTGATCGTGATCGAATCCGGCACCCGGAAACGCGCCGTCGAAACCGGCCCGCGCCGCCCGATCGGACCTGCTGTGCCGGCCCGGGCGCGCATTGTACAGCGCCCAAACCGAGTCGGGTCCCGAATATACTCACCTTGAGCACAGCTTGTCCTTTCGTCTCGACGCCACCGAATGTCCGGCACACGCGGGATTGGCTATCGGAGCCTCCCGAAAACGCTCACCTCATTGAAAAAATGCGGCACAGCAACGGGCACGAGAATGGCTCCCGAAAAACCTCACCGTAACTGTCGCGGTATCAAAAACTCCAATGCCTTCCGATACTTATGCACAGAAGGCATTTGGCTGTGCCCGGCAGACATCCCCCGAAAAACCTCACCTTTCGACGAGAGTCCTTCATACGACAACCGTATGTCGACTCCCGAAAATCCTCACCTGTGCCAAAAAGGGGCACAGCAAAAACGAGATTTCTTCCAGTCCTGGCGGGCTTTTCAGCGATTCCGACCGCTCACAAGTCCCGAAAAGCCTCACCTTTGACCGTTTTTCGAGCAAATACCGTTCCCGAAAATGCTCACCTGTGACCACGATCACAGCCTGTGATCCATGCCCCGAAAAAGCTCACCTCAGTTAGATCAGGGCAGGAAAACCCGGATTTCCCTCCCGAAAAGCCTCACCTTTAGTGCATCACAGGCCCCGGAGAGCACTTTTACTGTGCAAAATGGCGTTCGTTTCCCGGAAATCCTCACACCAAATTCCTGTGGAGTCCCGTGAAACCTCACCTTTCGCCAAAACTGCCTAAAAGATGGGCAGAATCGGGGCGCGAAGAGGGTCCCGCAAATTCTCACCTATGTCTGCACAGGCAGAAAACTGTGCAGTCAGGCACAGTGCGGGTTCTGTGGCTGTGAGGCCCCGAAAACCCTCACCTTTTGGAAATCTCGTGTTTCACTGTGATCCCGAATCCGCTCACGACCTTTCCTGCAACGGCTCACGCAGCTCCCTGAACCCCATCACGTCAGCTCCCGCAGAAGATCACCTTGGCTCCCGTAAAACTTCACCTTGTCGGCCGGAAAGCCTTGCTACATAAGGCTGTGCCGTGGCGTTAACGTTTTTAACTAAGGGTTCAAGGGTGTTTACTTCTAATACTCTCAAGACTTCGGCTGACGAGTTTTCCACAGAGACCCCAAACCCTGAACACCCACAGGGAATCGGATCCGCCGTCACGTGAAACAAATGCCGATTTTCGGGGTCTGCTGGAAAGTACTTGTATTACAAGGACTTGGCTGACTTTCTTCGCTTTGTTTCACGGAATTTTGGGCCACGTTCGTCCAGAGAAGCTCACAGACCCGATTTCTATGCAAAGCGACGTAAATTCGCAACGTCGCCCCGCAGAAGGTATCAATAGATACGTATTTCGTTATGATTTCCACATTTCAATGTCTGCGAACTCTGCCATGACCCTAGACGAAATGCGCCAAGTCATTCGGGACGAACTGGAATCGCTACGTGCAAGCGGTGCGCGGCGCCAGGAATTGTCATTGCATGCGTGCAAGCGCCTGTTCTTCGATCTGGGTATCCGGCCGTCGGCGGCCAACGTCCGCGATCTCACCCAAACCGGCAGCGCCAGCGACATCCCGAAAGACATCGATCATTTCTGGGAGCGCATCCGTTCTGCGTCCAAGATCAGGCTCGACGGTGCGGCAATTCCGAAGGCCGTCGAGGAAAAGGCCGGTGCGCTGCTCGGCGCGCTCTATGAAGAAGCGTTGAAAGCGGCACGCGACAGTCTCGATGGCGATCGCGAGCAGGTTCGAGCCGGCATTGCCGACGCCGAACAGCGGTTGCGCGATGCTACGGTCCGCCATGAGACGCTCGAAAGCGCGCTCGCGCGCGGCGAAGCCCGGAACGAGCAATTGCAGGCGCGCGTGACCGAACTCGAGGTTCAGCTCGCATCACAGACAACGCACGGTTCGGCAAGCGAAGCGACGTTGCTCACCACAGTCGCCCGACTGGAGAAGGAACTGGCCGCCGCAGCCGGCCGCGTCGACGCCGAGCAAGCGCAAAACGCCGTGCTGCGCGACCGCATCGATGCGCTGCAAGCCGAATTGCAGCAGCGCACCGAGCACTACGCTCAGCAAATCAAGGACGCGGTGGCCGAAGCAGAACGCCGCGTCAAGCCGATGCTGGTCGAGCTGGACTCGCTTCGCAGCATGGCGTCGACCTACCAGAGCGGCTTGCGCGACGTTCAGCGCAAGGAATTCGATTTCCTTCAGCAACTGAGCTCGGCCAAGGCACGCGCCGACCGGCTCGAAGAACAGTTGCGCAGCCAGAGCGACGAACTGGAACGTGCGACGCGCGACGCGAGTTCGTTGCGCGCGAGCCGCGGGATGAATCCGGAAATTGCCGCGCTGATCCGGCGCCTGGCCAATGCCGGGCAACTCGATGCGGAAGCGTTTGCCGCGATCGGCACGTCGCTGGATCAAGAGATTCCGGTACCGGCCCAGTGCCCGCGTTGCGATGGCGAACCGGAACTGTCGCAGAGCGACGAGGGTTTTGAAGTGGCGTGCCCTGAATGCGAGCACGCTTCGGGCGCATGGCCGTCCCGATTCGAAGCTATCGCGCGTTTTGCGCACACCTGACCCGAAGATCGGCGGCATCCGCACCGGTGAGACGATCCAGGACGCTTGAGGTGAGGTTTTTCGGGAGCTGTGAAACGGTGAGGCTGCGCCATGCAAGGCTGCTCACGGATCGTGTCGCGAGAGCAGCCGTTTCCGGATCAGTGAGTTTCGTCGCTGTCGGACGCGTCACCGTCACCGTTGCTGTCGGTCAGGCCATCGCGCCAGTTTTTCCACGCGCGATGCAGGCGGCTCGACGAGATCGGCCGCATGAAGCCCAGCCATTTGCCGACCCGTTCGGGCGGTACGTCGTTTTCGAACAGTTCGGCCGCGTAGGTATTGCGCAGCGTCTGCGGGCTCGCGCGCGCGGTACGCGACGACGTGAGCCCGGCCGATTCGACGATCGCATCGATGGCGCGCAGCATCGTCGCCTTGTGCATCGGCCGCCCGGCATGCGACGCCGGGAACACGAGCTCGCCCGGAATTTCCTGGCGCTTGCGCTCCGTGAGCCACGCTTCGAGCAGCGCGATCGCGAACGATGCCAGATGGGTTTCGCGCGCGTAAGCTGGGTGCGCCGACTGGATCTGCAGCGATGTTCCGCTCGTATTGACGCAACTAATCGTAAGCGCACGCGCTTCGCCGGTTTTAATGCCGGCGCCGAGAAACGCGGCCACGAGCGCGCGATCGCGCCGCTCTTTCCAGTACGCGGAACCGGATACGCCGATCGGCGAAAACAGATACGCGAGCAATGTTGCGCGTTCGGCGGGTGTCAGGAAACCGGTCGGCTCGTTGTCGCGCGCCTTGCGCCAGTTCGCTTCGCCATCCTGAGCAATGAAACGGGCCGGGTTGGTCGACGCGTACTCGGTGCGCCGGATGTGGTCGAGCACACGCTCGATCAGCCGCAGATAGCGTAATCGCTGGGTTTTCCGGATCGGCAATTCGCCGACGAAGTTCGCGATCGTTGCCGTATCGACCGTTGCCAGATTTTTCTGATGCGCGCGCATCCACGTGAGAAACGCACCCCATTGCGTGCGATAGACGTCGGCCGACGAGCGGCGATAGTCCTGCATGGCCAGCCACGCGTCGAATGCGGCTTCGGGCGACACAATCCAGTCGGATGCGCCGCGGTCGAACAGATCCTTTTCTTCCGGGCGTGCCGGCGTGTCGGGAGAGGCGGGAAGGGACATGTTATTTATTCCGTTAGTTGCGTATATGGTAGCCCTTTCCGCAACGTCTCGGGCAGCAAGAGGCTGGACAGGCCGCCATGCGCGGCGGCCCGGGTTGGCAGTCAGTCGCCCCACGCCTTGGACGGACGGTGAGCGCGCTCGCGGGGCGCCGTGTCGCGCGACGTTGCCGCCGCTTCGTATGCGAGAACCGCGAACGAAAAGACGGCGGGCAGCGCATTCGAGCGCCCGAAGTCGATCGGATCGTCCGTTTCGGGAAACGCCATGTCCGACGGCCGTTCGAACAATTGACGCATGCCGGCTTCGTGCCGGCTGGCAAAGCCGAGATCGGCGAGCGCCTCGGCTTCGATCGCGTGCAGCAGGCGCCACGTCAGCGGTACGCGCTGACGGATATAGCGCCCGGCAATATGGCGAACGATCAGCTCGAGGTCGTGTGCGGCAGCCTTGAAGCTGAGCGCGGCCAAATCTTGTTCTTCTGTCATCGCAGGCTCCTGTCGACCGGGGCGGGCGCCTCCGTGCGCCGGCTCCGGCCCATGCATGGCGGAATGTCCGTATACTGTACAAACATACAGTATTTTCCGCAACTAGCCCTTTGGTCAGCTACACGCGCCGTCAGCGATGTATCACGATCAGCAGTGCCCGCGCTTCGGCCTTGCCGGGATTGCGGATCGCATGCGGCTCGTCGGCCGGGTAGCGCGCGGTGTCGCCGGCCTTCAGGCGCCGGCTGGCCGCCGCGGCTTCGATCTCCATCGCGCCCTGCAGCACGGTGAGGTGTTCGCGCGTGCCGGGTTCGTGCGCGTTCGATACGAGTGCGCCGCCGCCTGGCAGTGTCAGCTCGTACCACTCGAACTTGCCGGCGAGATCGATCGGGCCCCACACACGCAACTGGTACCGGCCGTCGTGCCCGGCGAGCGTCGGAATGTCGTGCGGGCCGTCTACACGGATCGTCTCCGGCGCCTTCGGCTGCGAGAACAACTCGTCGAGCGTGATGCCGAGCGCGTTGGTCAGCCGCCAGGCGACGGCGATCGTGGGGTTGGCCTTGTCGCGTTCGATCTCGGAGAGCATCGATTTCGATACGCCGGCCGCGCGCGACAGGTCGTCGAGCGTCAGCTTGCGCTCGTTGCGCAGCCGCTGGATCTGCTCGCCGACACGCGGCGGCGTGGCGGCCGGCGGCTGCGATGCGGCGCCGGCAGGCGGGCGCCGCGATCCGGAGGAACTTGCCATTTGGATTCCGTTCGCTTAGAGTTGTTCGATATTTCGAATTCTAGTTCGGAATATCGGATAAATGCGGTCAACCGAACGACCGACTATAACAGTAGCAGGCCGTTGCGCCGCCGCCACGAGCGGCGCGCTGCGGAATGCGAATCCCTGTCAGGAGCTTTGCGATGCGTGATGCCTTTCTCGCCCAGGTGCGCGGGACGCTCGACCAGATCCGCGCGGACGGTTTTTACAAGACCGAGCGCGAGATTGCGAGCCCCCAGGCGGCGGCCGTGCGGCTTGCCGGCGGTGCCGGCGTGCTCAATTTCTGCGCGAACAACTATCTGGGTCTGGCGAACGATCCGCGCCTGATCGACGCGGCGAAAGCCGGCCTCGACCAGGACGGCTTCGGCATGGCATCGGTGCGTTTCATCTGCGGCACGCAAACCGTGCACAAGCAGCTGGAAAGCGCGCTGGCCGCGTTTCTCGGCACCGAGGACAGCATCCTCTATTCGAGCTGCTTCGATGCGAACGGCGGGCTGTTCGAGACGCTGCTCGACGAGAACGACGCGGTGATCAGCGACGAGCTGAACCACGCGAGCATCATCGACGGCATCCGCCTGTGCAAGGCGAAGCGCTTCCGCTACCGGAACAACGACCTGTCCGATCTCGAGGCGAAGCTCAAGGAAGCCGATGCGGCGGGCGCGCGCCACAAGCTGATCGCGACCGACGGCGTGTTCTCGATGGACGGCATCATCGCCGACCTGAAAGGCATCTGCGATCTCGCCGATCGTTACGGCGCGCTCGTGATGGTCGACGATTCGCACGCGGTCGGCTTCATCGGCGCGCACGGCCGCGGCACGCCCGAGCATTGCGGCGTCGAAGGCCGCGTCGACATCATCACGGGCACGCTCGGCAAGGCGCTCGGCGGCGCATCGGGCGGCTATGTCGCTGCGCGCCGCGAGGTCGTCGAACTGCTGCGCCAGCGCTCGCGCCCGTATCTGTTTTCGAACACGCTCACGCCGAGCATCGCCGCGGCATCGTTGAAGGTGCTCGAACTGCTCGGCAGCGACGAAGGCGCGAAGCTGCGCGAGCGCGTTCGTGAGAACGGCGCGCGTTTTCGCGAGCAGATGACCGAAGCGGGCTTCACGCTCGTGCCCGGTGCGCATCCGATCATCCCGGTGATGCTCGGCGACGCGCAGCTCGCGACGAACATGGCCGACCAGCTGCTCGGCGAAGGCGTCTACGTGATCGGCTTCTCGTTCCCCGTCGTGCCGCGCGGCCGCGCACGCATCCGCACGCAGATGAGCGCCGCGCATACGCCCGAACAGATCGACCAGGCGGTCGCCGCGTTCGTGCGCGTCGGCAAGTCGCTCGGCATCGTCTGACGGAGGCGCGACCATGAAAGCACTGGCAAAGCTGGAACGCGGTCCCGGCCTCACGCTCACGCGCGTGAAGCGCCCCGAAGTCGGCCACAACGACGTGCTGATCAAGATCCGCCGCACGGCGATCTGCGGCACCGACATCCATATCTGGAAGTGGGACGACTGGGCGCAGAAGACGATTCCCGTGCCGATGCACGTCGGTCACGAATATGTCGGCGAGATCGTCGAGATGGGGCAGGAAGTGCGCGGCTTCGCGATCGGCGATCGCGTGTCCGGCGAAGGCCACATCACGTGCGGTTTCTGCCGCAACTGTCGCGCGGGGCGCCGGCATCTGTGCCGCAACACGGTCGGCGTCGGCGTGAACCGCGAAGGCGCGTTCGCCGAGTATCTGGCGATTCCGGCATTCAACGCGTTCAAGATTCCGCCCGAGATCTCCGACGATCTCGCGTCGATCTTCGATCCGTTCGGCAACGCGACGCACACGGCGCTGTCGTTCAACCTCGTCGGCGAAGACGTGCTGATCACCGGCGCGGGCCCGATCGGCATCATGGCCGTCGCGATCGCGAAGCACGTCGGCGCGCGCAACGTCGTCATCACCGACATCAACGACTACCGGCTGGAACTCGCGCGCAAGATGGGCGCGACGCGCGCGGTCAACGTCGCACGCGAGTCGCTGCGCGATGTGATGGCCGACCTGCACATGACCGAAGGCTTCGACGTCGGTCTCGAGATGTCGGGCGTGCCGAGCGCGTTCACGAGCATGCTCGAGGCGATGAACCACGGCGGCAAGGTCGCGCTGCTCGGCATCCCGCCCGCGCAGACGGCGATCGACTGGAACCAGGTGATCTTCAAGGGGCTCGAGATCAAGGGCATCTACGGCCGCGAGATGTTCGAGACCTGGTACAAGATGGTCGCGATGCTGCAGAGCGGCCTCGACCTGTCGCCGATCATCACGCATCGCTTTAAGGCCGACGATTACGAGCAAGGCTTCGCCGCGATGCTGTCCGGCGAAAGCGGCAAGGTGATTCTCGACTGGACGGTCTGAGTGCCGAAGGGGCAGCGCGGCTCGTTCGCCGCCTGCCCCGCTTTCGTTTGCATGTGTGTCGTCACGATCGGAACGCGCGAATCCGGGCTTGAGGTGAGATTATTCGGGAGATGTGTTTGCGCGTCGAATTGCGACGCGATCGCACATCGGTGACTTGCAATCGCGCGTTCGCTTCACCTGTCAGCCCTTACCTCGCTTCCCTCCATCACGCCAATCGGCGCCTGTTCCTCCTCTTCCGCACGCTCCCCTGCTTCGCTTGTCGAGCAATTGCTCGCTACGTACCTCATGCGATGCCGTGCCGAACCGGGACGTCAACCGTGAGCTGGTGAACCTCGTTCCCACTCACTCATACGCAACGCAATCTGCATCGAGCGGTGCGCGGACTGCTACCTGGTCTGTTCACCGTTCAACCATCGCGGTTCGAGCTGGAGATTCAACACGACGAGCCAGCGCTTCGGGCACTGCGGCGCAACGTCGATCAGATCGCCGTGCGGGCCGGAAACCGTGACGAACCCGTGCTGCACCGCGTACCGACAGGCGCGTGATGCATCGGCTTGCAGCCAGAAGCTGACGAGCGCACAGGTCACGAAGCGGAACAACAGCAACGTCGCGGCTTCGGGCGCGAAACCGGCCGCGACGAGCAGGCCTTCGAACGCGAACGTCAGCGCATGCGCGACCGCGATCGTGACGATCGTCAGCTTCATCACGCCGCGCAGCCGCAGCGCCGCACGCACGCGTGCCTGCCGGACGGCGAGCTGCGCGCGATCGCCATCGCCATCGTGCTTCTGCACTTCGTGTTTCATGACGCCGCACCTGCTTGCCGCGCAACGTCGATCTGCGCCGTGTCGCAGGCACGCATGCGGTCGTCCGCGACGCCGACGGATTTGCACAGGATCGCGCTGTCGTAGTTGTGTCCCGGAAAACGCATCACGTCGACCGGTTGAAATCCTTCGCGACGATAAAAATCGATGAGCCGGACCGCTGCATACGGCGCGTCGAGCGCGAGGTGCGTCGCGCCGCGCGCGGCCGCCCGCCGTTGCGCGAACGCGAGCAGCGAGCGGCCGATGCCGCGCTCCTGCCAGACGGGATCGACGGCCAGCTGGCCGAGTGTCGCGACGTGCCGGCTGCGATACGGATCGCAGCGTGAATCGGGATCGTGCGAATGCATCGTCATCGTCGCGACCAGATGCGCGTTGCCGAGCGCGACGAAACACTCGCCGGTGAGCACGCGTTCGCGTGTCGCCGATGCCGGCTGATCGACGCACGGGCAGTTGAAGCCCAGCGCGCCGAGCGGCGCGAACGCGCGATGCAGCAGCGCGGTCAGCGCGTCGTACGAATCGCTGCGCGGATCGAAGCGCCGCACGACGACGCGGCCGTCGAGCCGCTTGGCATAAGCCGCATAGGCGCGCGCGGGGCGCGCGGATTCCGGTCGCTGCATGATGTCCTTTCGCCCAGACAGGGTGACCGAAGTGTAGTGAGCGTCACGCATCCGCTTCAAGAAAAAATGTCGTAAACGCGGCGGGCCGCATCGCGCGGCCAGGCCGCGATTCAGCCCTTTCACCGATATGGTGATTTAACACAGGAGTTGACGACGGAGAACGATCGTTCTACCGTAAACGCATGAATACACGACACGACACTTCCGGCGAACCGGGCGTTCGCGACCGGCTGCTCGATGCGGCCGAAGCGCTGATCTATTCGGGCGGCATCCATGCAACGGGTGTCGACGCGATCGTGAAGCGGTCCGGTGCGGCACGAAAGAGCTTTTATTCGCAGTTCGAATCGAAAGAGGCGCTGGTGGTCGCCGCGCTCGAACGTCGCGACGAGCGCTGGATGCGCTGGTTCGTCGATGCAACCCATGCGCGCGGCAACGCGCCGCGCGCGCAGTTGCTCGGCATGTTCGACGTGCTGCGCGATTGGTTCGGGCAGCCCGACTTTCATGGCTGCGCGTTCCTGAACGCGTCGGGCGAGATTCCCGACGCCGACGATCCCGTGCGCGTCGTCGCGCGTATGCACAAGGCGCGCCTGCTGGCATTCGTGCGCGAGCGGTTCGATGCGTATGCCGACGCAACGGGAATCGAGCGCCGCGGGCTCGCGCGCCTTGCGCGTCAGTGGCTCGTGCTGATCGACGGCGCGATCGGCGTGGCGCTCGTCAGCGGCGACGCCAACGCCGCGCGCGATGCGCGCGCGACAGCCGAACTGCTGCTCGACACCGTTTCGCGGTAGTCGGTGCGGCGAATCCGAACCGGCCGCGGTCGTCCGCGGCCAGAACCCTGAACAGGAGCAAATCCATGTCCGCTTCCCCCGAAGTCCGTCCGCCCGTTCCGCCCTTTACGCTCGAATCGGCACGCCAGAAGGTGCGTGCCGCCGAGGATGCGTGGAACACACGCGATCCGCAGCGCGTGTCGCTCGCCTATACGCCGCAAAGCCGATGGCGCAATCGCGCGGAATTCGTGACCGGCCGCGACGAGATCGTCGGGCTGCTGCAGCGGAAATGGACGCGCGAGCTCGACTACCGGTTGATCAAGGAGCTGTGGGCGTACGGCGGCAATCGCATCGCGGTGCGCTTTGCGTACGAATGGCATGACGACGCCGGCAACTGGTTCCGTTCGTACGGCAACGAAAACTGGGAGTTCGACGAACACGGCCTGATGGCGCATCGCCACGCGAGTATCAACGACTTGCCGATTCGCGAGGCGGACCGTCTCTATCACTGGCCGCTCGGCCGCCGTCCGGACGATCATCCAGGGCTGTCCGATCTCGGGCTGTGACGTTCTCGCCGCGCCAGTTCAGCGGATCGGCGAACACATCGACCGTGCTCTATGGTGAGGAAATTCGGGAGTCGATGCGCTTAAGGTGAGATTTTTCGGGACCAGGTGAAATGCCGCGTCGGACTGTGTGCTTCGCGCAGATCGAAACGGCATCGCACCGGGTAAAGCGGACATGTCGATATCGCGTGATGCACCTATCGATGCGCAGCGGTGTGCTTCACCACGCAATGCATCTCACCGATCGAACCGGATCGACGGTCTGTTGGCGATCGGTGTGCGTGAACATGATGTGCAACTCACCGATCGGATCGATTTCAACGAAAGACACTGCAAGCAGTGCGCGTGGCGGTGTGTCGTTGCTCACCGCAGGCTGATTCGTGAAGCCGTTTCCCGGTGCGATTGCTCGCACCGGGCCTGACCGTCAGCCTGCAATCCGCGCGGCGATCGCCTCGCCCACTTCCTGCGTGCCCGCGTTGCCGCCGAGATCGCGCGTATGCGGTCCGGCACGCAGCACGTCTTCGATCGCGGCGACGATCGCATCGTGCGCTTCGCGTTCGAGGCCCGCACCGTTGCCGAGGAAGTCGAGCATCATTGCCGCCGACCAGATCATCGCGACCGGATTTGCGATGTACTGCCCCGCGATGTCGGGTGCGGAGCCGTGCACGGGTTCGAACAGCGACGGAAACGTGCGGTCGGGGTTGAGGTTCGCCGACGGCGCGATGCCGATCGTGCCCGTACAGGCCGGCCCGAGATCCGACAGGATGTCGCCGAACAGGTTCGATGCGACGACGACGTCGAAGCGGTCCGGCTGCAGCACGAAGCGCGCGCACAGGATGTCGATGTGCTGCTTGTCGACGGCGATTTCGGGATAGCGTTCGGCCATCTCGGCCGCGCGCGCGTCCCACCACGGCATGCTGATCGCGATGCCGTTGCTCTTGGTCGCGACGGTGAGGCGCTTCGCGCGCCGCTGCGCGAGCTCGAACGCGAATTTCAGCACGCGCTCGGTGCCGTGACGCGTGAAGATCGACTGCTGCATCACGACTTCGCGGTCGGTGCCTTCGAACATCGTGCCGCCGACCGACGAATATTCGCCCTCGGTGTTCTCGCGCACGATCATGAAATCGATGTCGCCCGGGCGGCGGCCGGCGAGCGGCGACGGTACGCCGTCGAACAGGCGCGCGGGCCGCAGGTTGATGTACTGGTCGAACTCGCGGCGGAACTTCAGCAGCGAGCCCCACAGCGAAATGTGATCGGGCACCGTTGCGGGCCAGCCGACCGCGCCGAACAGGATCGCGTCCATGCCCGACAGTTGCGCCTTCCAGTCGTCCGGCATCATCTGGCCGTGCTGCGCGTAGTAGTCGCAGCTCGCCCAGTCGATCTGCACGAAATCGAAGCGGATGCCGAAGCGTGCGGTCACGGCGTCGAGCGCGCGCAGGCCCTCGGGCATCACTTCACGGCCGATGCCGTCGCCGGGGATCACGGCAATTCTGTAAGTCCTGTCGGTCATGCAAAGCTCCTTGGCTGGTCGGCCTGCTGCCGGGGATGCAGTGGCACGTCACGCCATTTTATTTATTTCCATTCGGATTAAAATCGCACGAAAGGTTAATCGACTTTCCACGAATCGTGAATAAATCACCGAACCTCGACGATCTGCGCGTGTTCAGCCTGGTCGTCCGTCTGACGAGCTTCAGCGCGGCCGCCGAGCAGCTCGCGGTGTCGCCCGCCTATGTCAGCAAGCGCATCGCGCTGCTCGAGGCGCAACTCGGCACGCGCCTGCTGCATCGGTCGACGCGCCGCGTGACGGTCACGGAAGCCGGCGAACGCGTGTTCGCACGCGCCGAGAAGATTCTCGACGACGTCGATCATCTCGTCGAGGACGTGTCGACGACGCGCACGGTGCCGCGCGGCACGCTGCGCATTTCGAGCAGCTTCGGCTTCGGCAGGCACGTCGTCGCGCCGGCGCTGCTCGACTTCTCGGCACGCTATCCGCAATTGAACGTGCGGCTCGATCTGTTCGACCGGCTCGTCGACGTCGCGGGCGAAGGCTACGACCTCGACGTGCGTATTGGCGACGAAATCTCCGATCACCTGATCGCGCGCCGCCTCGCCGCGAACTACCGCGTGCTGTGCGCGTCGCCCGACTATCTCGCGCGACGCGGCACGCCACGTTCGCTCGCGGATCTCGCATCGCACGACTGTCTCGCGATCAAGGAGCGCGATCATCCGTTCGGCGTCTGGCGGCTGAACGTGCGTGGAGAAACGGCCACGGTGAAGGTCGGCGGCGCACTGTCGACGAATCACGGCGAGGTTGCCGTGCAATGGGCGCTGGCCGGGCGCGGGATCGTGTTGCGCTCGATCTGGGAAGCCGGGCCGCTGATCGAACGCGGCGCGTTGTGCCGCGTGCTGCCGGACGCGACCCAGCCCGCGAACATCTGGGCGGTTTATCCGGAACGCGTCGCGGCATCGGCGAAAGTGCGCGTGTGCGTGGATTTTCTGGCGGAGACGCTGGCCGGCCTGAATGCCGCCGCAGGTGACGATATGGCGTGAGGCCGGCCAAAGGTGAGCTTTTACGGGGGCGTGTGCAGGCATCGGTAGACGCTCTTTCACAGCTCGCGAATGGCGGTCGCGAGCATGCAGCGTGCAGCGCGTACAGAAGCATTGCCGGCTGCGCCGCGCTGTCGATCCGCTCGCCGGGCCGGACTTCGACGGTGCCGGCGGGCGGGTCATGCCGCACTCGACGCGCCGAGCATCAGGTCGAGATTCTGCACAGCTGCGCCGGATGCCCCTTTGCCGAGATTGTCGAACACGGCGGACAGCAGCACTTGACCGTGATCGGCATGGACGAACACGCCGAGCCGCAGGTCGTTGGTGCCGTTCAGCACTTGCGGATCGAGATGCGTGATCGCGCGCGTGTCCGCGAGCGGCGTGACATCGACATGACGCGCGTCCGCGTAGTGATGCGCGAGACACGCGTGCAGCCGCTCGCCGGTCACGCCGGCCCGGAGAAGGCGCAACTCGATCGGTACGGTCAGCACGATGCCTTGCCGATAGGCGCCGTACGCCGGCACGAACAACGGACGGTGCGCGAGCCCGGCATGCAGCTGGATCTCGGGCACATGTTTGTGCGCGAGTGCGAGGCCATAGACTTGCAGCGGTTTCGCGCGCGAAGCCCCGTCCGATTCGAATTCGTCGATGGCGGTCCGCCCGCCGCCCGAGTAACCGGAGACGGCATGGATGCTCACCGGATAGTCGCGCGGCAGCAGGCCGGCCTGTTGCAGCGGCCGCAGCAGGGCGATCGCGCCCGTCGGGTAGCAGCCCGGATTGGTGACGCGCCGCGCATGCGCAATTTTCTGCGCGTGCCCATCGACCATCTCCGGAAAGCCGTAGACCCATTCCGGTTCCGTGCGATGGGCCGAACTCGCGTCGATCACGCGTACCGCCGGATTCCGGATGAAGCCGACCGCTTCGCGCGCGGCCGCGTCGGGCAGGCACAGAATTGCGATATCGCACGCGTTGATTGCCTCGGCGCGCCGTACGGGATTCTTGCGTTCTGCCGCCGGCAGCGTGAGCAGCTGCAAATCGTTGCGCTCGCGCAGGCGCTCGTGGATCTGCAGTCCGGTCGTGCCTTGGTCGCCGTCGATATAGACAGTGGGGAGGCTCATGATGGTCACGTTCCTTGCGTTCGGTCGTCGGGAGAAACCGTATCGTCGATCGAACGCCTAGAATATGAAAAGTTGAATTTGCTGATTGTCGGATTCAGTTTTCCTGAACGAGAGGTGGGGAATGCGGGAGATCAGTCTGGACCGCCTGCGCACGCTGGTCGCGATCGCCGACCAGGGATCCTTCGCGGCCGCGGCGCAACTGCTTCATCTCGCGCCGCCGACCGTCAGTCTTCACATAGCGGAACTGGAAAGCCGCATCGGCGTGCCGCTGCTGTCCCGCACGCGCGGAAACGTGCGGCCGTCGACCATCGGTGAAGTGCTGGTGGAGCGGGCGCGCCGTCTGCTGGCCGAGGTCGAGTCGACACTCGACGACGTGCAGCGTCAGGTGCAGGGGCTGACCGGACGGGTGCGCCTGGGTGCGTCGACCGGAGCGATCGCGCACCTGTTGCCGCAGGCGGTGGCGCGGCTGCGCGAACAGCATCCGGACATCGACGTCCAGATCGCGGTGCTCACGTCGCACGACACGCTGGCACGCATTGCGCAGGGCACGCTCGACGTCGGGCTGGTGGCGCTGCCGCAGGCGTCGGTCGCGGGGCTGTCGATCCGCGCGTGGCGGCGTGATCCGGTGATGGCCTTCCTGCCAGCGGACTGGCGGCTCCCGGCTCGCGTGACGCCGGCCTATCTGGCCGCGCGTCCGCTGATTCTCAACGATGCGACCACGCGCCTGTCGCGGCTCACGACGGAATGGTTCGCGCTCGGCGGCCATCGGCCCGAGCCGCGGATCGAACTCAACTACAACGATGCGATCAAGAGCCTGGTCGCCGCCGGTTACGGCGCGACGCTGTTGCCGCATGAGGCCGGAGCGCCGCTGCCGGATGCACGCATCGTCATGCGCGCACTGCGACCGGCGTTGTGGCGGGAACTGGGGATCGCCCATCGGGCGGGACCGGTCGAGCGGGCGACGCAGCACGTGCTTGATGCGCTGTGGGTGCTCGGCGCGCGATAGCGGAGCGTGGCACGGCTGCCCGTGCGTTCAGAGCCGGTTGTCCTTCGCGAGCATGAGGACACGCGCCCAGCGCCGTGCATCGCGCTTGTCCGTCATCGGCAGCTTCCATTCGCTGCGCACCGCGTCGCGCACGCGCACGACGAGATGCCAGCGGCCGCCGATCGGCGCGGCCTGGCAGCCGTCGAGCTGCGACAGCGTATAACGACCGTCCGCGCCTTCGTGCGACAGCCACAGCAGCCCTTGCGTCGCGGACACACGCAACTCGCCCCATGCGCGATGCACGATATGTGTCCAGCCTTCTTCCTTCGTATTCGGCGCGATGTCGCGGCGGCGCTTGATCCACCACGCGACCAGCGCGATCAGGACCGCGGCGGCGAGCACCGCGGCCGCGATCGCGACCGGCTGGCCGAACTGCGCGGCGATGACGTGAAACAGGTGAACCGCGCCCCATCCAATGGCGATAAGCGCGAACAGTGCGATGAAAATCGGCATGTCGAATCGGAGATCGGAGAAAAGGACGGACCGGCGCATGCATCGCCCCGATCCGTCGCACACGGCATCACCGGCGGCGGTGAATGTCGTGCGTCACGAAGCCCGCGTCGTTGTTAGGCAGCGCGAGGCCGTCCTTCACCGCGAGCGTCTTGCGGATGTCGTCGAGGCCCGCGGACCAGTGGTCGCGCATCGTCGACAGACCGAACTGATAGTCCTTGTAGTGATGCTCGTACGCCTTCTGCTGATAGATCAGGTGCTGGATGTTGTACTTCTTCCCGCTCGACATCGCGTCGGCCTCGATGCACCACGGGTCGTTCTTGCGCTGTTCTTCCGGCACCTGCTCGAGCACGTGGCGCAGCACGTTGCGGTAGCGCTGTTCGCGCTGCAGCGTATCGGTGACGAAACGCGTGCGGCTCGAATACTGCACGTCCTTCGTGCGTTCGGCGACGTCGGCCATCGTGCGCGGCAGCGGCCCGCGCGCGCTCCACAGGTCGACCTGGAACGCGAGCGTGTCGCTGCGCGGCCGTGTGCGGAGCACTTCCATCAGCGGCGTGTTCGACACGACACCGCCGTCCCAGTAATACTCGCCGTCGATCTCGACCGGCGGGAACGCGGGCGGCAGCGCGCCGGACGCCATGAAATGCTCGGGTGCGAGACGGATGCGCGAGTTGTCGAAGTACACGAAGTTGCCGGTGCCGACATTGACCGCGCCAACCGATATGCGCGTCTCGCCCGAATTGATCCGGTCGAAGTCGCACAGCTTCAGCAGCGTCGTGCGCAACGCCGACGTGTCGTACCAGCTGATCTTTTCAGGATGGTCGGACACGCCCGGCAGCGGCGGCGGGAAGCGCGGCGAGAAGAAGCCCTGCTGGCCCTGCATCATCGCGCTCGCGGCCTGCGACGCGGTGAAGAACGTACGGATCTGGTCGATGCTGTTGAACAGTGCGAATTCGAACGCGGCCGGAATCGCCGGAAAGAATGCCGGCTGGCAGATCGTTTCCCAGAACTCGCGCAGCCGCTCGACGCGATGCTCGGGCGCATTGCCGGCGATCAGCGCGGTGTTGAGCGCGCCGATCGAGATGCCCGCGATCCAGTCGAGCGGAATGCCCGCCTCGTGCAGCCCTTCGAACACGCCGGCCTGATATGCGCCGAGCGCGCCGCCGCCCTGCAGGACGAGCGCGATCGTTTCGTACGGCAATGACCGCGCAGTGGCCGGCGGGCCGGCTTCGTGATGCAAGTCCGTCGCATCGACGGCCTGCTTTTCTGTACGGGCATGCGGTTTCATCAGTTGCTCCGAGAAATCCCGCCATCGATGGCGGAGAGGAAAGGAGTGACGTCGACAGACGGCATTCCATCGTTGGAGTGATCGGTTTGATCCTTGTCTACCGCTATCGCGTGAAGTCGCTCAACGGACTCCTGAACAAACGGAGCCGTGCGGTGAACTACGTCTGGAACTTCTGCAGCGACACGTGGAAGCACACGCTCAAGCGGAACAGGAAGTTCCGATGCGGACGTGTTTTGCCAGGTGCGGGAATCGCCTCCCGTCAGGGAGGCGAGGGCGTTACTGCATGAACCAGCCGTGGCTGACGATGAACGACTGGCCGGTGAGCGCGGCGCTCGGGAACGCCGACAGGAACAGCACCGTCTGCGCGACGTCCTGCACCGTCGTGAACACGCCGTCGACCGTGTTGCCGAGCATCACCTTCTTCACCACTTCCTCTTCGCTGATCCCGAGCTCCTTCGCCTGCTCCGGAATCTGCTTGTCGACCAGCGGCGTGCGCACGAAGCCCGGGCACACGACGTGCGAGCGCACGTTGTGCTTCGCGCCTTCCTTCGCTAGCACGCGTGCGAGTCCGAGCAGGCCGTGCTTGGCCGTTACGTATGCCGACTTCAGCGGCGACGCTTCGTGCGAGTGCACCGAACCCATGTAGATCACGACGCCGCCGCGATCGTCCTTGTACATGTGCTTGAGCGCGGCCTTCGTCGTCAGGAACGCGCCGTCGACGTGGATCGCCTGCATCTTCTTCCAGTCGGAGAACGCGTAGTTCTCGATCGGGTTGACGATCTGGATGCCCGCGTTCGACACGAGGATGTCGACCGAGCCGAACGTTTCGGCAACCTTGTCGATGCCGCTGTTCACGGCTTCCTCGTTCGTCACGTCCATCGCGACGCCGATTGCCTTGCCGCCTGCCTTGTTGATCTCGTCGGCGACCGCATTCGCGCCGTCCTGGTTCAGGTCGGCGATCGCGACGGCCGCGCCCGCTTTCGCGAGCTCCAGCGCAATTTCCTTGCCGATGCCGCTCGCGGCGCCCGTGACGACTGCGGTTTTGCCATTCAGGTTGCTCATTTCGAATTCCCGTGGTGAAAGGATTGACAGGGAGAAAGGACTGCGGACGTGTTACTGAGCCAGATAATCGTAGACGACTTCGCCGAGACCGAGTGTCAAATCTGCGACGAGGTGCCGGGCTTCGACGATCTCGAGCACGGGCAGGTCGGCTACCGGCGCGAGCGCGTGCGGCGCCAGCTCGAGCGATGCGGGGCCCGTCCACGCGCCCTTCATCTTGATGTCCTGCATGTAGTAGCGCACCAGTTCGCACACGCGCGCGGTGCCGTCGACGTGCGGAATGATCTTCAGCAGGAAATTGGGGCCGGCGAGGCGCTTCGTCTGCTCGGCGATGTCGAGTTCCTTGTGCTTGTAGCCCATCGTGCCGGTCGCGACGCGCACCTTGCCGTAGTCGAGCGTGCCGAGGAGGTGATCGGTATTCACATGCAGGGTGGGCGACGCGAGCTTCTTCGGGAAGCCCCACAGCTCGCGGCCGCCGGCGATCGGCGGGTGATCGTCGAGATACATCGCGAGCGTGTAGCCGCCCGGCTGGCCGTTGTATTCGACGGGAATCACCTGGCCGCTTTCGGTGTAGTCGCCGAAACCGGTCGAATCGGCCATGCGGATGAATTCGTAATGCACGAGCGGCTCGGTGATCTGCAGCGGCTCGGGGACAATTTCACGGAGACGGTCCGGATCGGTGCGATACGTGATGATCAGAAACTCACGGTCGACGAAACGGTACGGGCCCATCGGGAAGGCAGGGCTGGTCAACGGCATCGCAAACGCTTTCGATCGGACATCGCTGGGTTTCATGCGGACTCCTTGTTGTTGATCGCTTCGTGGATGAGTGCTCGTAATCGTATGCCTGTGCGTTGCCGTTGTGCGACGCCGCATCTGGAATTAATTGTTGCCGATTTCGGCGGATTTACCGCGTAAATATTGAGACAAACGACGAAACCGGCGTGGATGGCGCCCGGCGCCCCGATGCTCGCATGCGTCGATGACGCCACGATGTGAAAAAGGTGAGTCTTTACGGGATATCAGGTGAGCCTTTTCGGGAGGCGGTCGCCCGGGAATATGACAATTTCGTGAACTTTTATTGCACTGCAAGCTCTAACTACGTTCGCCGCGGCGGTCGCGCCCTGTCCCGCAGGCCTGCCGCATTAAGCATCGCTTAAGCGGGCGCGCCCTAGCATCGTTCGTGTCCGACCGGGCAACCGGTCGAATCTTTATGTTCCACGCAACCGGATTCATGCAGAACCTCAATCTCGCCCTTTTTTCCGCCATCAACGCCGGGCATGCGCCGCAGCCGGGCGCGGCCCGCGTCGCGATCTTCGCCGCCGACTGGCTCGTCTATGTGCTGCCCGCGATGCTGCTGCTGACCTGGATCTTCGGTGCGCGCCCGACGCGGCGCCAGGCGATCGAAGCCGGCGTAGGCGTATGCGCGGCGCTCGCACTCGCGCAGGTGCTCGGGCATTTCTGGTTCTCACCGCGGCCCTTCACGGCCGGCGTCGGCGCGCAGCTGATTCCGCACGCGCCGGACAGCTCGTTTCCGAGCGATCACATGACGTTCGCGTGGAGCATGGCGGTCGGCCTGATGCTCGGCGGCACGACCCGGTTCACCGGGTTCGTGATGGCCGCGATGGCCGTGGCGATTGCGTGGGGCGTATCTATGCGGGCGTGCACTGGCCGTTCGACATGGCGGGCGGCGTGCTGGTCGGCACGGCCGGCGCGCTGGCCGCGCACCTGTACGGGCAACGTGTGACCGCGCTGCTCGAACGGTTCGGCGATACGGTGCACGCGGTCGTGATGGGGCGCCGGCACGCGCCGTAAGCGGAAGGAAGTCGGGCAGGAGGCCGTCAGCCGGGCGAGCCCGGCGTGTGGGCCGGTTCGGCCGATGCTGACGGGCCGCCGCCCGCATCGTGCAGTTCGGGCGTATCGGCCGGGTGTTGCGCGGCGTCGCGTTCAAGGGCGCTTTCCTTCAGGATCGCGCACATCGCGACGAACAGCGCGAGTACGACCGCGGCGAGGCCGCAATAGCCGGCGATCTTCAGGTTGCGAAGGAAAGGCGAAGCGTGGCTTTCTTTTGTCATGACCGGGCGCTCCTGGACGGGCTGCGGCGGCTGTCGCGTGACAGCGGCGTCGCAGACGTACATATATACCAGCCGCGATGCCGATGCCAAGCCCGTCGGTGCGCCGGCGCCACGGTCGCATCACCCGTTCGCCGGCCGGGTGCCCGTAAGCCGGATACTCGTCGGCGGGAGCCCGTATGCGTCAATCTTCCAGCGTTTCGTGCACGGCCGCCGCGCCGCGCTTCCAGTAGGCCGCCGCGCGGATGCGCGACTTGTCGACGCCGCGCTCGCCGGTCAGGTGCTGGCGCACCGCGCGTATCGACAGCGCTTCGCCGGCCGCCCACACGTAGCCGTCGCCGGACGGCGGCAGCGGCAGGTCGCGAACCGCATTCAGCAGCACGTCGCCGTTCGCCGCGTCGGCTTCCGCACGGAAGCGCCAGATCTCACGCACGTCGGCCCGCGTATCGAACGAAATCTGCGCGGTGCGATCCGCGACTTCCAGCACGACCGCCGCGCGCGCGCCGGCCGGCAGTTCCTCGAGACGCCGTGCGACAGCCGGCAGCGCCGTATCGTCGCCGATCAGCAGGTGCCAGTCGAAACCGGTCGGGACGACGAACGAACCGCGCGGCCCGCCGATACCCAGCCATTGGCCGACGCGCGCCTGCGCAGCCCATTGCGACGCGGGGCCGGGATGGTTCAGCACGAATTCCAGATCCAGTTCGCACGCGGCGCGGTCGAAGCGGCGCGGCGTGAAGTCGCGCGCGACCGGCTTCGGTTCGCTTTCGGGAAACTCGGGGCCGTTCGCGCCGAGTGTCGGCATCGCGGGCCGTTCGGCGCCGGGCGGCGGGAAAAATACCTTCACGTGATCGTCGAACGATGCGGATTCGAAATCCGCGAGATCGGGGCCACCGAGCGTGACGCGCAGCAGATGCGGCGTCACGGCATGCACGCGCAGTACCTGCAGCAGGCGGAACTTGAGGGTATGGCGCACGCGGGTCACGGTGCGCTCGGATGTGTTCTGCATCAATCCGTTCTCCTTGGGTTTGGCGGGGCGGCGCGGATTACGCGCCGGTGCCGCCTTCGATTTCGGCCGTCGCGCGGCGCATGATTGCCGCGATGCGGCGCTGTTCGTCGGGGCCGGCTGCGCTCTTGTGCAGCAGCGCCCGCTTGAGCGCGACGCGCGCCTCGACGAACTCCGGCAGCCAGCCGGCCTGCGATTCGTCCTGCGCGTCGTTGCCTGCCGATTCCCCGGCGAACGCGCGGCGCATGAATTCCATCTTGCGTGCGAGGTGCGTGAGGCGTGCGAACAGCGTGTCGACGCGCTCGCGTTGCGCGTCGAGATGCGCGCGGCCGGCGTCGGTCAGCGCATAGCGCTTGCGATTGCCTTCCGCCTGCGATGCGACGAAGCCGACTTCCTCGAGATACGTGAGCGCCGGATACACCATGCCGGGGCTCGGGCTGTAGAAGCCGTTCGAACGCGTGTCGAGCGCCTTGATCAGCTCGTAGCCGTGGCTCGGTTGCTCGGCGACCAGCGCGAGCAGCAGCAACTGGAGATCGTCGGATGTGAACTGGCGGCCGCGCGGCATGCCGTCGTCGCCGAAATCGCCAAAGCCGCCGCGCCCGCCACGGCCGCCGAACGGGCCGCCGCCGAACGGATCGTGGCCGCGACGGTGGCGACCGATCGCGTACCAGAGACCGGCGAACCAGTCAGGGCGGACATGCGCACCATGACCGTCGCATCGGGCATGGCCGCGGGAGGGGTTGTGTCGCATGATCGTGTCCTATATGTCGTAAAACATATCTAAAGATATATATCGAAAGATATGGCGTCAAGGGGGATTTATTTGGGGTGGGATGGAGGGGTGCCGTGTCCGTCTGTTTGCGATGAGGATTCCCGTCGATGCGTTCCATCGACCTGGCGAGTCGATCGGACGATCGCCGTAAGGTCTGATTTCGCCGTTGCTGCGAGCCATTGATCGTGAGGCACAACTATGCCGCCCTCATTCGCCTGCCGATGACATTGCGAGAAACTCGCCGTGGTGCAACGGGCTGTCGGAATAAATAAAGCAATACTGATTTTAAGAATTCTGGCGGTAATTATTTAAATTACCGAAATGATTTAATTTATTTTCTGTTCATCAAACAAAATTTCTGCGGCTGCAAAGGTGCTTGAATCCGGCCCGTCATTCAATGTGATCTCATCCGGGTAACGCGCGCCGGCCGTGGTTTTGCACGTCGATGAAGATTTTCGACCCTTTATTTGCAGCCCGAAAATTCCTCGAAAATGTAAAGCATTGCAATATAAAACCGAGGATTGAGTATTCCGGTTGCGGCGCGTGATTTTGTTTGGCAGGATTTTCAACAAGTTGCTCGATTTTAAAACGACAAAACGGTCGACCATTCAATTGACCGAAATAACAGGTGCCGGATGAGCAACGATTCGAAAGGAAGCTGACGAGAAATCAGGTAACGAGGCGGCGAACAGTCGACATTGTTCGCGATCATCGAATCAATCTCTCACCCGGCAGCGCCGATGCGTCACTCGAGCGATCCGGGCGAATCCGACGCGGGGCGACCATGGCGATACTCAAGAACGATTCATCCGGAGAAGCGTGCCTGCTCCGCGCCTATCACGTGTTCGGCCGCGATGCCGCGCGCTGCGACACGGTCGTCCGGGACGCGTCGGTGTCCCGAGTCCATGCCCATATCCGCTGGATCGGCGGGCGGTGGGAGCTCCACGATCACAGCAGCAACGGCACGTCGGTTTCGGGCATGCGGTTGCGCCACGGCGAGCACGCGGTGCTGCAGCCAGGCGACGTGATCCGGTTCGGCAGGGCGGGTATCGCGCCGTGGCGCGTCGATGCGCTCGACGATCCGGCCGATACGCTGTGGCCGATACGAGGCGCCGCGCATCCGATCGTGCTCGCGCCGCGCCAGATCCTGGCCGCACGCGCCGCGCAGCCGGTCACGATCGTCCGGTCGCCGGCCGGCGAGTGGCTGTGCGACGACACGTTGCCGCCGCGCGCGCTCCATGACGGCGATGAAGTATCGACCGGCGACGTCACGTGGCGTCTGGCGGTCGTGCGCAACGGCTCGACGATGATGCTTGCCGCGCCTGCCGATTCGGCCGCGCCGGCGCAACTGCTCGAATTCTTCGTCAGCCGCGACGAAGAGCACGTGCGCATGCTGCTGCATGTCCGCGGCGGCGTGGTCGACCTCGGCGAGCGCGCCCATCACTACAGTCTCGTCACGCTCGCCCGGGCGCGCGCGGCCGACATGCAGGCCGGCTACGACGCCGCCACGCAAGGCTGGATCGAACTCGACCGGCTGGCGCGCATGCTCGGCATCGATACGTCCCATGTCAACGTGCAGATTCATCGCGCCCGGAGCCAGTTCGCGGCCCTGCCGGGGCTGGACGCGAGCCAGCTCGTCGAGCGCCGGCGCGGCAGCGTCCGGTTCGGCGAATTTCCGTTCCGCGTCATGCGCGGCGAGCATCTCGAATGCCAGTCGGTGCCGGCCGCCCAGCCGCGTATCGGTGTGCATCGTCCGGCGCCGGACCCGGTCGCCCACTACTCGTGAGCACGGGAGAACCGGCCGTGTTGCCGACCGTGTTCCGCGCGCCCGTCATGCCGGAAGCACTTGAACCCCGGCAACCCCGGCAGCCCGCCGCGCCTTTCGCGGAACTTGCCGGCAAGCGGCATTACCGGCTCGGCTCGCTGCTCGGCGAAGGCGGCAATGGCGTGGTGTTTCGCGCGACCTGCGGCGCGACGGGGCAGGACGTCGCGATCAAGCTGATGCGGGACGACGCCGCGTGTACCGCGACGGAGCGCGCGCGTCGACGCGTGCGCTTTCAGCGCGAGACGAGCCTGTGCGAGGCGCTGCGGCACCCGAACATCGTGACGTTGCTGGACCAGGGGGTAGCGCCCGACGGCCGGCTGTTCGCCGTATTCGAGCTGGTGCAGGGCCGGACCTTGCGCGACCGGCTCGCGGCAGAGGGGCCGCTGTCGGCCGTCGACACGGGCCGGCTGATGACGGAGGTGCTCGACGCGCTCGCGGCCGCGCATCGGCGGGGCATCGTGCATCGGGACCTGAAGCCGCAGAACATCGCGATCACGATGGCCGACGACGGGCCACACGCGAAGCTCCTCGATTTCGGCATCGGCGCGTTGCTGCCCGGCACGGAAGACCTCGCGCGCCAGACCTCGACGCTGGCGACCGAGGTGCTCGGCTCGCCGCCCTACTGCGCGCCCGAGCAATTGCGCAACGAGCCGCCGACGCCCAGGAGCGATCTGTATGCGTGGGGCCTGATCGTGATCGAATGCCTGACGGGCGATGTCGTCATGCACGGTGCGAGCGTGGCCGACATTCTCTACCAGCAGCTCAGCCCGGTGGATGTCGCGCTCCCTCGGTCGATCGCGTCGCATCCGCTCGGCTCGGTATTGCGGCGCGCGCTGAGCAAGAATCCGGAACAGCGCGCCGCGTCGGCCGACGAACTCGCGGAGCCGTTTCGCGCGCTCAACTTCGCCGC
Source organism: Burkholderia sp. JP2-270 (assembly GCF_003233675.1). Lineage (NCBI taxonomy): Bacteria > Pseudomonadati > Pseudomonadota > Betaproteobacteria > Burkholderiales > Burkholderiaceae > Burkholderia > Burkholderia sp. JP2-270. Next base: position 1,835,955 of record NZ_CP029825.1, read on the forward strand.
GCTCGTCGGCCAGTTCGATGCCGGCCGCGCAAGCGGGCAGATGCGTCCGCGCCCGTTCGCGCCGCGCGGCGAGACGATCGCAACGGTGGGCGAGTACCGTCAGATCACCACGCTGTGCTGTTGCGTGACGATCTCCGGAGAGGGGCGGCGACGCCACGCCGGAACCGATCACGGCGACTTGCTCGACAGCTACGAGGAGCAATGGCTGACGAAGTGCGCCGACATCGCCGTTGGTTATGGCGCGCAGGTCGACGGACGGCTCGGCGACACGCTGCTGTTCCATTTCGGCTTGCACGGCGACATCGACCGGCCGGCGCGCCGTGCGGCGCGCGCGGCGCTCGACATGGTGCGGGTGGCCGAGCGCGCACGGCTGCCGGTGCCGGCCGGCGGCGAAAGCTGGCGCGTCGAAGTGGCCGCCGCGATTCACGTCGGGCAGGTTCTCGCTCATGCATCGCGCATGTCGGGCGTCTCGACGCCCGCGGCGGCGGCGCGGCTGCTGCGGCTTGCGGGGCCCGGGCAGATCCTGATCAGCGACGATGCGCGGCTCGCGCTCGAACGGCATGCCGACTATCGGCCGACCTCGTTGCGGCTGGCGCGGGCGGGCCTCGTGCCGCAGCCGGTTCATGAATTGCTCGGCGAGCGTCGCGCCGATACGCCGTTCGATTCGCTCGACTCCGGCATGCGGGCGCCGATGGTCGGCCGCGAGCGCGAACTCGACGCGCTGTTGCGCGCGTGGCGGGAGACGCTCGCGCGGCATCGTCGCATGATGCGCGGCGAGCCTGCGCCGCACGGCGTGCCGCGGCTCGTCGTCGGCGATGCGGGAATCGGCAAGTCGCGCCTCGTGCACGAGCTGTGCGAGGCCGTCCGGATCCACGGCCACGCCTTCGCGCATTGCGGGTGCCTGCCCGAGCGGGAAAATCATGCGCTGTTTCCGATCCTGCGATTCATCGGCGCGCATTGGCATATCGACGCCGACAGCCCGGCCGGTCCCGCGCTCGCGGCGATCGACGCCATGATCGCGCCGCTCGAATGCGATCACGCGGCGGCCCGTGTCGCGCTCGCGACCTGGCTGGGGCTGCCCTGCGATGCGAAGGGGTTCCTGTGGTCGAGTGCGCGCGAACAGCACGCGCTGTTCGACGTCCTCGGGCAACTGATCGTGTCGCTCGGCAACGGCGGTCCGGTACTGCTCGTTGTCGAGGACGTCCAGTGGATCGATCGCTCGACCGAGGACTTTCTTGCGTACCTGCAGCGCTCGCCGCATGCAGCGGCGCTCGGCATCGTGTTCACGTCGCGTCCCGACAAGCTCGAGCGCTGGCGCGCCGCGACCGAACGCGTGGTGCTGCGCCGCCTGCCGCGCGACGACGCGCAGCGCCTGATGTCGGCGTGTCTGGGCCAGGGCGTGCTCGATCCGGCCTGGCTCGACCAGCTCGCCCATCGCACGGCGGGCATCCCGCTGTTCATCGAGGCCGTCGCGCGCGAGCTGATGATGAACGGCGCGGACGGCTCGCTCGCAGGGCTGCGGGCCACGGACCCTTATCCGCTTCCGCTCAGCCTGGGCGGCATGCTCGGTCTCGCGTTCGATCGGATCGACGACGCGCGCGACACCGCGCAGCTCGCCGCGACCATCGGGCTCGAGGTGGATGCGCAATTGCTCGCCGACGCATCGCCGCACGATCGCGCCACGCTCGATGCGCATCTGCGGCTGCTGCTCGAAGAGCGGATCGTGTACGCGCAACATCGGCGCGATCGCGTGTTCTATTCGTTCCGCCACGCGTTGATTCGCGATGCGGCCTATGAATCGATGCCGCCCGCCGTGCGGCGCGGCAACCACGCACGCGTCGGCCGCGCGCTGGTCGCGGAGGCCGACCGCGGCGCCGGTGCGCATGCGTTCGGCGTCGCCGGGCACTTCGCGCGCGCGGGTGCCTTCGCCGACGCGATCGCTCACGGCATCGACGCGGCGCGCCGCGCACTCGAACGTTCCCGGTACGACGATGCGATCCGCTACGGACAGTCCGTGTTCGACTGGCTCGGCAACGCCGACTACGCGCAACGCGAGCACGACAGCGCGCGCATCCGCGCCACGTTGACGCACGCGACGATGGCGCGGTTCGGCTGGGCGGATCCGCAGGTGCGCGAGCATGCGGAGCAACTGTTGCGGCAGATGCAGACGCTCGACGACCCGGAGCTCGAGATCAGCGCGCTATGGACGCTGTCGACCTACTACCACGTCGCCGGCGATCGCCCCACCGTGCGCGGGATCGGCATGCGGCTCGACGCGCTCGCGACCGAGCGCGGCGATGCCGGCGTCCAGGTCGCGGCGGACGCGATGCGCGGCATGAGCCTGTGGGTCGACGGCGACTATGCGCGCGCCCGCGCCGCGTTCGACGCGGTGCTGGCCTGCTACGACGTGCGGCGCGACGCGGACCATCGGCGCGTCCTGGGGCTCGATACGCGCGCATGGACGATGGCGTCGCTCGCGAGCGTGCGCTGGTGCATGGACGACGATCCGCAGGCCGCGCTCGCGATGGCGCGCGACGCGGTGTATTGCGCGACCTGCCTCGACCATCTGCCGACGCTCGGCGTCACGATGATGTACCTCGCACGCACGCACCAGCTGGCGGGCGATCGCGACGCGGCCCGCACGCTGTCGGAAGCGATTCTCCGTCTGTCGGACGTGCATCGGCTGCGCGCGGTCGAGCACTACGCCGCGATCATTCATGCGTGGGCACGAGGGGATCGTGCAGGCGTCGTCGCGCATCTCGATGCGCAGCGGCAGTCGGGCGGCCTGCTCGGCCTGACCTACTATGCGTCGCTGCTTGCCGAGCTGGACGCCGGGCGCGGCGACTACCACGCCGCGCTCGCGCAGATCGAGCAGTGTCTCGCATGGTGCGAGTCGACCGGAGAACGGTATTACGAAGCACAACTGCTGCTGAAGAAGTCCGAGTACTTGCGCCAGGCCGATCCGCGATGCGGCGGCGTGGCCGCGCTGGTCGCGTGCCGGCATGCATGCGAAGTCGCAACAACGGCGGGCATGGGCCGCATTGCCAGGCTCGCCGAAGCGATGTTGCAGTCGTTGCCGTAAGTGGTTCCATTCGTCAATCAGGAGAACATACCGATGAGCAAGGATCTTCGATTACCGACGTACGAACAGTTTCTCGAATACCGGTCAACCATCATCCGGGCGATCGCCCTCGCATGGCATTCACCGGCGTTTCTCGATGAACTCGAGGCCGATCCGGTCCACGCGTTGCGCGAGCATTTCGACTATCACTTTCCGTTCAACCTGGACCTGAAGGTGCAGACCAAATCGTCGGCCTGGACGCCGGGCGTCAACGGCGACTGGACGGCCGGCCGGAAAAACAAGCTCACCCTGTTTCTGCCGCCCGCGCCGGCGGACGAGGCGCAGTTCGCGCAGGCGCTGGCCGCGTACAACGCGAACCACATCACCATCATGGAATGACCTCGGGGAAACCGACATGGCAAAGGACAACGCTAATCCGACGCTCGAATCGATGCTGGAGTTTCAGAAGGTCTATCTGCGTGCGATCGCGCTTTCCTGGCGGAACCCGGAGTTCAAGGGCGAACTGCTGGAGAAGCCGCTGGAGACGCTCGCGAAATACTTCGGTTACCAGTGCCCGTGGATCATCGACATCGAGGTCGTCAAAACGGACGGAGATCATGGCTGGACGAGCCACGGAAACGGCAGCGGGAGCTGGAACCTGCCGCGCAACGTGATGACGGTCGGCATACCGGCGCAGCCGACGAACCTGGACGAAGAGGCCGTCGCGCTCGCGGCCTACTGCGACGCCGGGCCGAGCTACCTGTTCACCTGCTGCTGACCTGGCGCGGCCGAACCGCGCACCGTCGCGCGCCCCGGGCCGGCTGCCGGGGCGCGCGATGTTCGTTGACCCGCCGCACGGAACCCGACGATGCTTGATGACCTTTCGCGCGTGTTGCGCTTCAAACCGCATTTGCTCGTGCTCGATGCGGGCCCCGAGACGCTGTTCGTCGTCGACGAATTCAAGCGCGCGATGCTGTCGGGTGCGATCTTCGTGCGGATCGCCGCCTGCCTGCGGGCGCGGATGACGATCGCCGAGATCATGACATCGCTTGCCGGCACGTTCGGAGAATGGGACGTGCTCGCGCGGCTCGATCACCTGGTGCGTCGCGGGTACGTGCGCGCCGACACGCCGCACGACGACGATGCGGCGCGCGGCTTCTTCGAGCGCACCGGACTAGACGGCGACGCGGCGTGTGCGCGTGTCGTTCAACTGGGCGTCGCGGTCGAGGCGTTCGGAGCCGACGATGCGGCGCTCAGGCGCGCGCTCGACACGGCCGGCATCGATGTCGTGCAGGATGCCGAATTGACCGTCGCGATCACCGATACGCACGATCGCGACGATCTCGCCGCGTGCGCCGCCCGTGTGGCGGCGCGCGGCGGGGCATTGCTCGTCGTGGCGGCCGGTGGCGTGCAGACGCTGATCGGGCCGTTGCTAGCCGGCCGCGGTGCGCTGGCCGACGCGCCGTGCATCGAATGCGTGCGCTACTGGATTCGCATCAACCGGCCTGTCGAGGCGCTGCTTGCGCGCCATCATGGCAGCGACGCGACGCGTCTGCCGCCGGCCGCCTCGCGTGCCGGGGCAGCTGCAACGGCGGCGCTCGTGGCGGCGACGGTCGAGCAGATCGCGGTTAGCCGCACGGCATCGGAACGGCTGGAAACGCATATCGTGGCGCAGCGTATCGACACGTTGGCCGCCGAGCGGCACCGCGTGCTCAGGCGCCCGCAATGCCCGTGCTGCGGCAATCCCGCGTGGATGCGCGAGCAGGCGGCGCGGGCGCCGCGGCTCGCCGATCATGCTCCGTTGGCGCGCGCCGATGGCGGCTACCGTACCGCCGATCCGCAACAGGTGTTCGAGCGTTATGCCCATCTGATATCGCCGGTCAGCGGCGCGATCGCGTATCTGCACCCGATGCCGAAGCGACACGCGGGCCTGCGCAAGGTCTATGCGTCGGGCTTTCTCGTGTGTCCGGCCGCTGTACCGGGAAGCAACCGGTTCGACAGGATCTGCTCCGGCAAAGGCCGCACCGACGATCAAGCCCGTGTGAGCGCGCTATGCGAGGCGCTCGAACGATACAGCAGCGTGTATCAAGGCGACGAGGCGACGCTGACAGGAAGCATGGAAAGCCTGCTCGCCGATCCGGCATGCGACGCCCTACCGATTCACGTGAACGATCTTCAGCAGTTCAGCGAACGGCAATTCGACGCGCGCGACGCGATCAACGCGCTGACCCGCGATGTTCGAAAGCAGGTGCCGCCGCGTTTCACTGCGCGCGACGTCATCGACTGGACGCCGGCCTGGTCGCTCGTGACCAGCAGGCGACACCTCGTGCCGCTGAGCTACTGCTATGCGGAAACACCCGACAGTGCGCGGGTGCATGCCACATGCGTGCACAATCCCAACGGCTGCGCGGCGGGATCGAGCGTCGACGAGGCGATTTTGCAGGGCATGCTCGAATTGATCGAGCGCGATGCGGTCGCGATCTGGTGGTACAACCGGATCCCGCGCCCCGGCATCGATCTCGCGAGTTTCGACGATCCGTATTTCGATGCGCTCGTGCGTGAGTACGCGACGTTCGGGTGGCGTTTGTGGGCGCTCGACATCACCACCGATCTCGGGGTGCCGACCGTGGCCGCGCTGGCGGAAAATCCGCAGGACGGGCGCTTCTCGATCGGCTTCGGCTGCCATCCGGACGGCCGAATCGCGGTGCAGCGCGCGCTGACCGAAGTCAACCAGTTGCTCGATGTCGCAGCGGAGGCGCCGCACCCGTGGGATCGCGACAAACTGTCGGCAACCGGTTTCCTGTATCCGGCGAACTGCATGCGCTGCACGACGCGCTCGACGTGGCGGCCGATCGACGCTGCGTCGTTGCCGGCGGCGCTCGCGCATTGCGTCGGGCGCATCGCGGCGGCCGGCGTGGACGTGCTCGTCGTCGACAAGACGCGGCCCGACATCGGCTTGTCCGTGGTGCAAGTCATCGCGCCGGGGCTGTGCCATTTCTGGCCGCGTTTTGGCGCGCGACGGCTTTATTCGGTTCCGGTGGAACTGGGATGGCGCGCGCAGCCGTGCGGCGAACAGGAACTGAATCCGGCGCTGCTGTTTCTGTGACTTGACCGATTGTCCTTTCATGGCGGCGCGACGGATTCGCCGGCGGAAAGCGGCGGGCGGGCCGATTGCTCCCACCCGGTGCTGCCGGGCGCCTCACGCCGATCACGTTCCGGTCTTGTCGAGGTGCCGGTTCGAGATTACCGGTTGTTGATGGTGAGGTAAGCATCCCAGGTGACGTAGCCCTTCAGTTGCGCGTGCCGGTCGTAAACGGCGACGACGAACGCATAGGTCTCTTGGCCGGAAGCGAGCACGGTGGCTTGCGCCCAGTAGTCCGCGCGCTGCTCCGCTTTCACACTGTTGTTGTCGGGCCAGCCCTGTACCGGGTAAGGCTCGTTGACGTTCTCGGTGTGGTACGAAACTTCGCCCAGAAGATTGCGGGTGATCGCTTTGAAGCGATACAGGAAGCACTTGTAGCTTTCCGTGTACGTCAGAGACACGGTGCGCCAGTAAATCACGTCGTCGACATTGGCCTTGAGCAGCAAGTTGCTGCCGGCCTCGCCTTGGTACACACCTTGCACCGAGCCTTGGCTATAGCCATCCGCCGCATCCGCCAGCGGGGTGATCATGTAGACGGAATCGGGGTCGTTCCCGAGCGAGGTCGCCTTATCCGGCTCCGTGCCGAGCGAGTTGTTGTTCTTTTTCAGGATCTCATCGACATCGAACGCAATCAGGACATCGATGAATTTGAAGGTATCCAAGCTATGAGACATGGCAGTTCCTTTCACGTTTTATCGTTGAAGAACACTCTGCTGAGTGACGACGCCCGCGGCGCCGGCATCTCTCCCATCCTGCGAAGCAGCGCCTGCGGGGAAATCGGGCGCGCGGAAGGGTATCGACAGCGTACGGAGTATTGATCTGCAAATCGATTACACGTGGTTACAGTGCGCGCGTGACGAGATGTGCGGTGCGGGCATGTGAATCCTGCGGCCGGTGCACGGATGTACCAGCGTCGCCGGAACCTGCGTCCTGCAGTTGGCCGGACAGGCCGATTGCGTCGCCGCCGACAGGATTCGCCGGGGGCTGGAACCTAGAATCGCGTACTGAACCCGATCCGCGCGATCGACTGCAGCGCGCCGTTCGCGTCCATCACGCCGTTGATCTGTGCGTTGCTGCCATGGTTCGCGCGCTGATGCACGCCCGCGCCCCAGTTGCGCACGCTGGTCGGCGGCAGCCCGGCCGACGCGCCGTATTTCTGGTTCGTATAGGCCGCACCCGCGCCGAACGGGCCGTTGTCGTAGCTCGCGCCGACGCTGACCGTGCTGTTCGCGCCGACCAGGCGGCGCGTGCGACGTTCGACCTGTTCTTCGATCGCTATGTGCACGATTCGATTGCCGGTTTCAAGAAGCAGATGGAAGACGGTCACGTCGGCTTTGCCGAGTCGAGCCGCTGGACGGTCAACCGCCAGTACTTCATGGGCAAGCGCGGCAAGAAGTTCCTGTACTGGCGTTACGAAGGCGACAAGGCCGAGCAGGCCGCCACGCAAGTGGCCAAGGCCGATCCGGCCAAGCAGGCGGACCCGACGGCGGTCGGCGAGCCGCAGCTTGCCAGCAACCAGCCGGCGGCGGGCGGCGGCGATGCGCTGCCCGATGCGACGTCGACGGCCTGACGCCGCACGCGACACCGTTCGCAACCGCAAGCGGACGACCTGACGTCGCGGCAGACCGGATCTGCCGCGACAGCTCCCTCTCTCACCGCAACTGCACCGCCGCGAGAAACAGCACCATGCTGCCGATGGCGCCGTCCAGCACGCGCCACGCAACGGCCTTGCGGAACCACGGCGCCAGCAATCGCGCACCGTAGCCGAGCCCGAGAAACCACACGAAGCTGACCGTCATCGCGCCGATCGCGAACGCAAGCCGCGCGCCTTCCGGCTCGCGCGCGCCGGCCGTGCCGATCAGCAGGAACGTGTCGAGATACACGTGCGGGTTGAGCCACGTGAACGCGAGCGTCATCAGCACGATCGCGAGCCCGCTCTGCGGCGGCGGCGCGACCGCGTCGCCGCGCACGTCGAGCGTTGCGTGGCCAGGCTTGAACGCGCGGCGCAGCGCGTTGATGCCGAACCATGCGAGATACGCGAGGCCGACATACAGCACCGCATGGACGAAAGTCGGATACCGCTCGACGAGCACCGATGCGCCGCCGACACCCGCGCCGATCAGGATCATGTCGGACAGCGCGCACAGCAGCACGATCTTGCCGACATGCGAGCGCATGATGCCTTGGCGGAGCACGAACGCGTTCTGCGCACCGATGGTGACGATGAGCGACGCGCACAGTGCGGCGCCATGGGAAAAAGCGAGCCAGTTCATGGTGGTGACAGCGGTAGACGCAGTAGAAGCAGTAGACGGATGAATCGGGTAGCGCTAGTCTGCGGTCAGCATGAAAATAAGAGAAGCTAATTTACCTAATGCGGATTAAGGAAATCTAATGCTCGACTACGCCCTGCTCGATGCCCTCGCGGCCGTGATCCGGTACGGCTCGTTCGAGCGCGCGGCCAAGGAGCTGAACGTCACGCCGTCGGCCGTGTCGCAGCGCGTGAAGCTGCTGGAGGAGCGCGTCGGCAGCGTGCTCGTCAAGCGCGGGCAGCCGTGCGTCGCGACGACGTCGGGCGCACTGCTGTGCCGGCATACCGAGCGCGTGCAACTGCTCGAGGCCGAGCTGGGCGGCCGGATGCCGGCGCTGCCGGGCCAGATCGCGAGCGCATGGCCGATGTTGCGCGTGGCCGTCAACGACGACAGCGTCGCGACGTGGTTCATCGACGCGGTCGGGCCGTTCTGCACGGAGCGCGAAACGTTGCTCGACCTCGTGATCGACGACCAGGACTACACGGCCGCGCGCATCCGCGATGGCAGCGTGCAGGGCGCCGTGACCGCGCAGGCCGAGCCGATCCAGGGATGCCGGTCGCAGCGGCTCGGGCGTATCCGCTATCGCGCGGTGTGCTCGCCGGCATTTTACGAACGCTATTTCGGCGCGGGCATCACGCGCGATGCGCTGCGTCGCGCGCCGTGCGTGATGTTCAATCCGAAGGACGGGCTGCAGGCGCGTTTCATCCGGCGCGTGACGCGCGCGGATCTCGATCCGCCGCAGCACTGGATACCGCACGTCGCGGGCTATTTGCGCGCATGCGAAACGGGATTGGGATGGGGGATGTGCCCGGACCGGATGGTCGACCGCCAACTGGCGGCGGGCGAGCTGGTCGACATGTCGCGCGGGCGCACCGTCGACATCGATCTTTACTGGCAGAGCTGGCGTCTGTCGATCGGCTGGCTCGACGATTTCAGCGCGGCGCTGAAGGCGCGCGCCGCGCTGTTTCTCGATTGATCGGTAACGTCACGCGGGCGGCACGCGAGATGCGCGCCGTGCGGGATCAGACGTGATGCAGGCCGTCGAAGTCGATGATCTGCACGTGGCGGCCCTGCATTTCGATCAGGCCGCGCTTCTGGAATTTGGACAGCGTGCGGCTGACCGTTTCGAGCGTCATGCCGAGATAGCTGCCGATGTCTTCGCGCGTCATCCGCAGGTTGAATTCCGACGGCGAGTAACCGCGCTTCAGGTAGCGCGACGATACGTCGAGCAGGAACGCGGCGACACGTTCTTCGGCATTCAGCGAACCGAGCAGCATCGTCTGCGACGTTTCGCGCACGATCTGCTCGCTCATCAGCTTGTGCATGCGCAACTGCATCGAGCCGGCTTCCGAGCACAGCGCCTTCAGCGCGCTGTATGGAATCACGCAGACGGAGCTGTCTTCGAGCGCGACCGCGGTGCGCGGATGCGTGTCATCGCAGATGCCGTCGAGGCCGAGCGCTTCGCCCGCGAGATGCAGGCCTGTGACCTGTTCGCGGCCGTCGTGGCGCGTGGCGACGGTTTTCAGCGAACCCGAGCGCACCGCGTACAGGTTGTCGAACGCGTCGCCTTCGCGGAACAGCGCTTCGCCGCGCTTGACGGGGCGCGCCGCGCAGATGACCGATTCGAGGCGGCTGAGCGCTTCGGGCGCCAGGCCTTGCGGCATGCACAGGTGCCGCATTGCGCACGACGAGCAGTGCGCGGCCTGGCGAGGAGCCCAGCTGCCGGCATGAGGCGTGGCGGCGGTACGTGTGGCGACGGGCGTCAGCATGATCGTTTACTCCGGCGTTGAATCGACTGAATCATTGTCCCACCGCAAGATGCCGCCGTCGGGTGACAAAACGTCGCGATCGGCCGCGGATGCCGAACGCCGTTCACGCGGCTTGCTCGTGCGTGTTGGCGGCGGCCGGAATCAGCAGCACGGGCAGCGTTGCGTGCCGCACGCATTGTTCCGCGATGCTGCCGAGCACGAGACGGCGGAACCCGCGGCGGCCGTGCGTGCCGAGCACGAGCAGATCGGCGCCGAACGCCTTCGCGCCTTCGAGGATCAGCTGCGACACATCGTTGAGCGACGTCGCTTCGGCCAGCTTTGTGTCGCCTTTCACGCCCGCTGCCTGCATCAGCTTCGTGAAATCCTTCGCGAGATCGTTGCCTTGAGCGACGAGCTGATCGCGCAGCACCGACGGATCGTAGCCCGGCACGTTGTAGTAGATCGCGGCGTTCTCGACGACGTAGAACGGTTGCAGCTCGGCGCCGTGTGCTTTCGCGAGCGCCAGCGCGGCATCGAATGCATGGCGGGACGTGTTGCTGCCGTCGACGGCAACCAGAATACGCTTGTACATAGTGTCTCCGAGTGGCGGGTTGAAACGAAGTCGGCCGGATGGCCGATCCGTCTGAGCAATGCTGCGAGGCAGAGTAAACCAATGGCGGGGACTTTGCAGTGCGGTGCCCGCGTTGCTGCGCGGCCGCGACGCTTCTGTCGCCGCAGCGCACGACCATGCGCGCGGCGCCAGGTCGCATCCGTCGTCCGCGCGGTCGCCGCGCGGCTCGCGGCAGTCGAACCCATGACATTGACGGGTGAAGACGGCATCGTCGCGGGGAGCGAATGCGCAGGCATCGGAATCCCGCGTTGCACCGGCGCATGCGTCGCGGCGCGCACATGCCGCACCGACACGGTGCGAAGTCACGCCGATGAACCGCACGCATCGCCATTCAATCGCAACCGCGCCGTTTCGACATGACTTCGATCAATACATGTGCGTCGGCGCGATTCGCGGCATGCATGAAGCTGCCGATGCCGATGCGCGGCATCGTTCGCTTGAGCACCTGTCGCGTGCGCCGATCCGCCGGCATTGATTGTTGACCGAAATCGATTCGCAAACGAACGATCGATTCAAACGCCGTGCCGGCTACCTCGGCACGGCCGTCAGTTCGATCACGCGTTCCGGCCGCCGTCCGTGGCCGGGCCAGTACGCGCTGCCGTACATCCGGTGGACGGGGCCGAACTGGGCATCGTCCGCGGGCGACGGTGCGGCGAAGCCTTTCTCGATCACCGCGTAGCCCGCGCGCAGCGCGAACGCCGGATGGTTGCCGCCGGTGCGGCTGTCGAAACCGGCGAGGCCGTCGCCGGCTTCGGGCATCGCATTGACGAGCGACGCGTTGCTGCCGGTGATCTGGTCGGGCGAGATCGGCCCGCCGCCGGCGAGAAGCCAGGCCTCGCGGTTCTTGCCGTCGGTGTCGACCGTGCTGTCATGGGTGTCGTCGTTGTCGAGCTCGACGCTGTGCGGATGCGAACGACCTGTTTGACCGGATGATTCCATCACGGCTCTCCTGGCGGCGAAGCGCTCCGGATCGAAGCAAATCCCGTTCCGGATAAGACGGGAAAGAGGTGCGCGGGCGCCCGCCGCGGTCGCTCGGCACGCACTGATTTGTCGTGATTTATTTCAGCTAGAAGACGCGTTTTCTACAGAGTATGATTCTTTTCCTACGAAGCGGCGACAGGGGATGCGATCTCGCCGCCTCTGCCCGCGCCGGGGCGCCGCAGCACCCTTAAAGACGGGTAGTGAACAACAAAGCAAGGGACTAGAGGTGGCGGATTCATGCAAGCGACTACTGCCTTCACGCACCGCGGTTATCTGTTGAATTGCGCGCCCGCGCGCGCCAGTGACGGTTCGTTCAAGCCCTACGTCGTGATCTCCCGATCGAGCGACGGGGAGTTGGTTGCGAACCGTTTTTTTCCGACCGAGCTCCAGTTCAACGACGAAGGCGCCGCGATCGCGCACGCGCGCGACTGGGCCGTGCGCTGGATCGACGCGAGCAGCATCGTGATCTGACGCCGTCGCGTTTCCGGCATCGTCGGCCGTCCGGCCGATCCCCCGGTGTGCCGCTCCCGGACAAAAAACGCGGTAATCTTGTGGAACCCGTCACTTTATTAGCGGCCGTGCGACCGAGCGCGGCCGCCTGCATTTGCATATGTCGACATCACCCGTCCGTCAGTGGGGCCTCGAAGAAATCGTCGCCGGCTTGCGCGAGTCGCGCGAGGAACTCCATCGCACGCGCCATCCGCGCGGCATCCGCGAACTGCCGTCCCGCGATGCGATCTGCAAGATTGTGACCGGCCTGCGCGCGTCGATGTTTCCGACGCATTACGGCGCGCCGGATCTCACCGACGAAAGCGTCGACTATTACGTCGGCCACACGCTCGAAAGCACGCTGCGCGTGCTGTGCGAGCAGATTCGCCGCGCGCTGCCGTTCCTGCCCGAGCATGCGGACACGCCGTTCGCGGAGCTCGACGAGCGCGCGTTCGAGATCGCGCGCGAGTTCGGCCGGCAGTTGCCGGCGGTCCGCGCGCTGCTCGTCAGCGACATCCAGGCCGCGTACGCGGGCGATCCGGCCGCGCAGCACATCACCGAGATCCTGCTGTGCTATCCCGGCGTGCTGGCGATGATGCACCACCGGCTCGCGCACGCACTGCACCAGCTCGGCGTGCCGCTGCTCGCGCGCTTCATCAATGAGATCGCCCATTCGGCCACCGGCATCGACATCCACCCCGGCGCGCAGATCGGCCCGAGCTTCTTCATCGACCACGGCACCGGCGTCGTGATCGGCGAGACGGCGATCATCGGCGAGCGCGTGCGCGTGTACCAGGCCGTCACGCTCGGCGCGAAGAGCTTCCCGGCCGATGGCGAAGGCGCGCTGGTCAAGGGCAACGCACGGCATCCGATCGTCGAGGACGACGTGGTGATCTATGCGGGTGCGACGATTCTCGGCCGCGTGACGATCGGGCACGGCTCGGTGATCGGCGGCAACGTGTGGCTCACGCACAGCGTGCCGCCCGGCACGAGCGTCGCGCAGACCAAGGCCCGCGAAGGCGGCAGCGGCGAGAAGCCGTAACACGGCGCGCGGCCGCCGGCTGCCTGCCACCGCTGCGCGTGCGTCAGTGCTTGCCGGCGGGCGAGCGGTGCTTGTACAGCACGTCCTGGTCGACGCGGATCAGGTTCTGCCCCGCATCCACCACGAAATCCACGCCGTTATAGGCGTTGCCCGTCAGCAGCAGGATCGCGCTCGCGACGTCGTCGGGGCCTGCGATGCGCGCGAGCGGCGTGGATGCGCGGCTCGCGTGTTCGAAGTCGGCCTGCGTCTGGTCGTCGCTTGGCAGCATCAGCCCCGGGAATACCGCGTTCACGCGCAGTACGGGCGCGGACGACAGCGCGAGCATCTGCGTGAGGTTGCCGAGCGCGGCCTTTGCGACCGTGTAGCTGAAATGATCGCGGTGAAAGTTTTCCTTGATCTTCTGATCGACCACATTCACGACGACACCCTGCGTGCCGGCCGCGCGCGCCCGTTCGTAGAATGCACGCGTGAGCAGGATCGGCGCGCGGCAGTTGACGGCCCACGCCTGGTCGAATGCCGCGAGATCGAAGCTCGGGAAGTGGTCTTGCCAGAACACCGACGCGTTGTTGACGAGCACGTCGAGGCGCCCGAAGCGCGCATACACCTGGTCGATCAGCGAAGTGATCTGCGCGGCATCCGACAGGTCGGCCTGCAGCGCGATCGAATCGTGCCCGCGTTCGGCGATCGCGCGGGCCGCCGCGTTTGCGGCGTCGGCCGAACGGTCGTAGTGCACCGCGGTGCGATAGCCGTGCGCGGCGAAATACTCGGCGAACGCGCGCCCGGCCCGGCGCGCGGCGCCGGTCACGAGCACGACGGGCGCATGCGCCGCTTGCTTCGTCGACTCCATTACGTATTCGTCAGGTTGACTGAAGAAGGATTGGCGACGATCGACAGGAATTCGCGCCGCGTCGACGGATCGGTGCGGAACGAGCCGAGCATGCGCGACGTGACCATCTCGACGCCCGGCTTGTGCACGCCGCGTGTCGAGATGCACTGGTGCGCGGCTTCGAGGATTACGCCGACGCCCTTCGGCTGCAGCACGTCGAACAGCGTATCGGCGATCTGCACGGTCATCTTTTCCTGGATCTGCAGGCGCTTCGCGAACGCGTCGACGAGGCGCGCGAGCTTCGAGATGCCGACCACGCGATGGTTCGGCAGATACGCGACGTGCGCGCGTCCGATGATCGGCACCATGTGGTGCTCGCAGTAGCTCTCGAAGCGGATGTCCTTCAGCACGATCATCTCGTCGTAGCCGTCGACTTCGCTGAACGTGCGCGCGAGGATGTCGCGCGGCTCCACCGCATAGCCGGCGAAGAACTGCTCGTACGCGCGCACGACGCGCGCGGGCGTGTCGACCAGGCCTTCGCGTGCGGGATCGTCGCCGGCCCAGCGCAACAGCACGCGGACGGCGGCCTCGGCTTCTTCACGGCTCGGCCGGGATGCGGCCTGCTCGGGCCGCGCGGATTTTTTACCCATGTAGTGGCTCCATCGTAGGCCGCCTGCGGCGGCCGATATCCGGCAATTGTTTCATGCTTTCGCGGGTCGTGCGTGCGGCCCTAGCGCTCACTTCGGCCATTCGTCCTGCTCGTCGTTGAACAGCGACGCGACGACGCCGCGCAGCCACGCGGTGCGCGGATCGTTGTGGTACTTGCGGTGCCAGTGCTGCTTCAGGTCGAAGCGCGGCAGCGCGAGCGGCGGCTCGACGGGCACGATGAACGCATGTTCGGCCGCATACGCATAGCCGATCGCATGCGGCACCGTCGCGATCAGGTCGGTGCGGCTCAGGATGAACGGCAGGCTCATGAAGTGCGGCGTCTCGAGCACCGCGCGGCGCTGCATGCGCTGCTTCGCGAGATATTTCTCGAGCACTTCCTGGCTGCGGCCTTCGGCGCGTACCACCGCGTGCCCGCACGCGAGAAACTGCTCGACCGTGAACGGCGGCGTCTGTTCGAGCGGATGGCCGCGCCGCATCAGGCAGACGAACCGGTGCGTGAACAGACGCTGCTGGAAGAAGTTGCTGCCGCCGAGGTCGGGGAAGTAGCCGACCGCGAGATCGATCGACCCGGCTTCGAGGCCGCGCCCGACTTCATCGTGCGCGAGCGAGACCGAACGCAGGTTCGCGTGCGGCGCGCGCGTCGCGAACGCCTGCAGCAGCTTCGGCAGGAACACGATCTCGCCGACGTCCGACAGCGCGATCGAAAACGTATGCGTGCTCGCGGCCGGGTCGAAGTCGTGCGGCGCGACGAGGCCGCGCTCGATCTGCGCGAGCGCGTCGCGTGCGGCCGGCAGCAGCGCGAGCGCGCGCGGCGTCGGCTCCATCCCGCGCGACGTGCGCACGAACAGCGGATCGCCGAAATACTCGCGCAGCCGGCCGAGCGCCGTGCTCACGCGCGGCTGGCTCACGCCGAGCAGGTCGCCGGCGCGGCTGACGTTGCGCGTGTCGTCGAGCGCGACGAGGTAGGGAATGAGGTTCAGATCGAGCGAATCCATCATCGGGCCAATATCTTCAAAACGTATACAACATATCTCCTGAATCGCGTTGCCGCATAGTCGGGAAAGCGCTCAAATGTGTTCCATTACTCGAACCAATGTTCAGGAGACGAACAATGCGCACCCAAGTCGCGATCATCGGCGCCGGTCCGTCCGGCCTTCTGCTTTCCCATCTGCTGCGCCTGCAAGGCGTCGATTCCATCCTCGTCGAAGCGCGTTCGCGCGAATACTGCGAGAACCGCATCCGTGCCGGCGTGCTGGAGCAGGGCACGGTCGATACGCTGAACGAAGCCGGCCTCGGCGACCGGATGCGCCGCGAAGGGCTCGAACATCACGGCATCGAGCTGCTGTTCTCCGGGCAGCGTCACCGCATCGACCTGTCAGAGCTGACCGGCGGGCGCGCGATCACCGTCTACAGCCAGCATGAAGTCGTGCGCGACCTGATCGCGGCCGGCGTCGAGCACGGCCACCCGATGCACTTCGAAGTCAGCGACGTCGCGTTGCACGACGTCGAAGGCGAACACCCGTTCGTCACGTTCAAGCACGCGGACGGCCGCGCGGAGCGCATCGACTGCGACTACATCGCCGGCTGCGACGGCTTCCACGGCATTGCGCGCCAGACGATCCCGGCCGAGCGGCTGAACACGTTCGAGCGCGTCTACCCGTTTGCATGGCTCGGCATCCTCGCCGACGCGGCGCCGTCGCTCGACGAACTCGTGTACGCGCATCACGACAACGGCTTCGCGCTGTTCTCGATGCGCTCGCCGACCGTCACGCGCCTGTACCTGCAATGCAAACCCGACGAAAACCTCGCCGAATGGTCCGACGCGCGGATCTGGGACGAATTGCACACGCGCTTCTCGAACGACACGGGTTGGACGCCGACCGAGGGCCGGATCACGCAGAAAAGCGTGACGCCGATGCGCAGCTTCGTGTCGGAGACGATGCAGCACGGCCGGCTGTTCCTCGCCGGCGACGCCGCGCACATCGTGCCGCCGACCGGCGCGAAGGGGATGAACCTCGCGGTCGCCGATGTCCGCGCGCTGTCCCGCGCGCTCGGCGCACGTTACCGGACGGGCGATGCGACGCCGCTCGACACGTATACGGCGACCTGCCTCGAGCGCGTATGGCGCGCCGAGCACTTCTCGTACTTCATGACGAACATGCTGCATTCGTCGCCGGAGGATTCGCCGTTCGTCAATCGCCTGAAGTTTGCCGAGCTGAAATACGTGACGCGCTCGCGGGCCGCCGCGCAGTCGCTCGCCGAAAACTACGTCGGGCTGCCGTTCGACGATGCAGGGACCCCCGAGGCAACCCGCCTTGACAACGCGCTGTGCACGACTCTATGATCGGCCCATCGTTCGCTAATCGAATCTAGGTTCGATTGGCGAACAAATGCCGGGGTCGAAATCGGCCCGGCGCGGCACGCGGCACGCGCGTGTCCCCTCGACAGGCCGCGCATCGTGCCGCGGGTTCGTATCAGGAAGAGACATGGTCAACAAGATTTTCGAATCGCTTCAGTCGGCGGTGGCCGACATCCACGATGGCGCGACAATCATGATCGGCGGCTTCGGCACGGCCGGCATGCCGTCCGAGCTGATCGACGCGCTGATCGAACAGGGCGCGCGCGACCTGACGATCGTCAACAACAACGCGGGCAACGGCGAGACGGGCCTGGCGGCGCTGCTCAAGGCGAAGCAGGTGCGCAAGATCATCTGCTCGTTCCCGCGCCAGAGCGACTCGCAGGTGTTCGATGCGCTGTACCGCGCGGGCGAGATCGAGCTGGAGCTCGTGCCGCAGGGCAACCTCGCTGAGCGCATCCGCGCGGCGGGCGCCGGCATCGGTGGCTTCTTCACGCCGACGGGTTATGGCACCAAGCTCGCGGAAGGCAAGGAAACGCGCGTGATCGACGGCAAGCCGTATGTGTTCGAGACGCCGATCCACGCCGATTTCGCGCTCGTGAAGGCGTACAAGGGCGATCGCTGGGGCAATCTCGTGTATCGCAAGACCGCGCGCAACTTCGGGCCGATCATGGCCAGCGCCGCGAAGGTCGCGATCGTGCAGGTGTCGGAAGTCGTGCCGCTCGGCGCGCTGAACCCGGAACACATCGTGACGCCGGGCATTTTCGTTCAGCGCATCGTCGAGGTGCCGCAGGCCGCTCATGCGGCCGAGCTGGCCGCCGAACACGCTGCATCGCAAGCTGCTTAAGGGAGATATCCAGATGAAACGACTGACCCGCGATGAAATGGCCAAGCGCGTCGCGCAGGACATCCCCGAAGGCGCGTACGTGAACCTCGGCATCGGCGTGCCGACGCTGGTGGCGAACCACCTCGACCCGAGCAAGGAAATCTTCCTGCACAGCGAGAACGGCCTGCTCGGCATGGGCCCCGCGCCCGCGCCGGGCGAGGAAGACGACGAACTGATCAACGCCGGCAAGCAGCACGTGACGCTGCTCACCGGCGGCGCGTATTTCCACCACGCCGATTCGTTCGCGATGATGCGCGGCGGCCACCTCGACTACTGCGTGCTCGGCGCGTTCCAGGTGTCCGCGAACGGCGATCTCGCGAACTGGCATACGGGCGCGCCCGATGCGATTCCTGCCGTCGGCGGCGCGATGGACCTGGCGATCGGCGCGAAGCAGGTGTTCGTGATGATGGAGCACCTGACGAAGCAGGGCGAAAGCAAGATCGTCGCGCAGTGCTCGTATCCGGTCACCGGCGTGCAATGCGTGAGCCGTATCTATACGGATCTCGCCGTGCTCGACGTGACGGCCGACGGCCTCGCGGTGAGCGAGATCTTCACCGACCTGTCGTTCGACGAACTGCAGAAGCTGACCGGCGTGCCGCTGATCGACGCGACGCAAAAGGCCGCCGCCTGAACCGCAGGCGTGCCGACGCGCGCGATCGAGCGCACGCCGGCACGCTTGGGTGGACAATAGGCGCACGCCGTTTACCCAATCTGATGCCATGCTCGAAGACAGCGCCCGCCTGACCTCCCTCATCTGCGGCACCGAGCCGCTCAACCGGATCTGGTCGCCGCGCGCGACGATCCAGCGGATGCTCGACGTCGAGGCCGCGCTCGCGCGCGCGCTCGCCGCGCAGCAGGTGATTCCCGCCGCCGCGGTCGCGCCGATCGAACGCGCGTGCGACGCAAGCCGGCTCGACGCCGACGCGCTCGCGCACGGCGCGGCGCTCGGCGGCAATCTCGCGATTCCGCTCGTCAAGCAGCTCACCGCGCAAGTGAAGGCCGACGACCCCGAGGCCGCGAAGTTCGTGCACTGGGGCGCGACGAGCCAGGACATCATCGATACCGCCACCGTGCTGCAGCTGCGCGACACGCTCGACGTGCTCGAGCCGATGCTCGACCAGGCGTGCGCATCGCTCGCGGCGCTCGCGCGCACGCATCGCGCGACGCCGATGATCGGCCGCACCTGGCTGCAGCAGGCGCTGCCGATCACGCTCGGCCTGAAATTCGCCCAATGGCTCGATGCGCTGCTGCGCCATCGCGCGCGCTTCGCCGAATTGCGCGAGCGCGTGCTGGTGCTGCAATTCGGCGGCGCGGCCGGCACGCTCGCGAGCCTGCGCGAGCACGCGCGTGGCGTCACGGCCGCGCTCGCGACCGACCTGAAACTCGCCGTGCCGGCCGTGCCGTGGCATACGCAGCGCGACCGCATCGCGGAAGCCGCATCATGCTTCGGGATGCTGACCGGTACGCTCGGCAAGATCGCGCGCGACGTGTCGCTGCAGATGCAGACCGAAGTCGGCGAACTCGGCGAGCCGGCCGCCGCCGGCAAGGGCGGCTCGTCGACGATGCCGCACAAGCGCAACCCGGTCGGCTGCGCGGCCGTGCTGACCGCCGCCGTACGCGCACCGAACCTCGTCGCGACCGTGTTCGCGGGGATGGTCCAGGAGCACGAGCGCGCGCTCGGCGGCTGGCAGGCCGAATGGGATGCGTTGCCCGACCTCGCGCGGCTGACGGGCGGCGCGCTCGCGCAGATCGCGCAGATCGTCGCGGGCCTCGACGTCAATACAGAACGCCTTGCCGAGAACCTCGACCTGACGCACGGGCTGATCCTCGGCGAAGCCGTGATGCTCGCGCTCGGCGACCGGGTCGGCCGGCTCGATGCGCATCACGTCGTCGAGCATGCGTCGAAGGAGGCCGTGCGCACCGGCGCGACGCTGTTCGACGTGCTCGCCGCCGATGCAACCGTGTCCGCCCACCTGTCGCGCGACGCGCTCGCGCGGCTGCTCGATCCCGCACATTACGTCGGCGAGGCGCAGGCCTATGTCGACGCCGTGCTCGCGCTGCATGCGGGCACGACCCAACCAGGAGAACATTGATGCCTTTCGCCACTGTCAACGGCGTGAAACTGCATTACCGGATCGACCGTGCCGCGCGCGACGACGCGCCGTGGCTCGTTTTCTCGAACTCGCTCGGCGCCGACCTGCAGATGTGGGCGCCGCAGATCCGTCCGCTCACGCCGCACTTCAACATCCTGCGCTATGACACGCGCGGCCACGGCCATTCCGACGCGCCGGCCGGTTCGTACACGATCGACCAGCTCGCCGGCGACGTGATCGGCCTGCTCGACCACGTCGGCATCGCGCGCGCGCATTTCTGCGGGATCTCGATGGGCGGGCTGACGGGCGCCGCGCTGGCCGCGCGCTACCCGTCGCGCATCGTTCGCGCGGTGCTGTCGAACACCGCCGCGAAGATCGGCTCGCCGGAAGTGTGGGTGCCGCGCGCGCAGAAGGCACGCGCCGAAGGGATGGCCGCGCTCGCCGACGCCGTGCTGCCGCGCTGGTTCACCGATGCGTTCGTCGAACGTGAGCCGCGACTGTTCGACGCGATCCGCGACACCTTCGTGCATACCGACAAGGACGGCTACGCGGCGAACTGCGATGCGCTGAACGCGGCCGACCTGCGCGAAGAGGTGAAGGGCATCACGCTGCCGGTGCTCGTCGTGACCGGCGCGAAGGACATGTCGACGCCGCCCGACCAGGGCCGCGCGCTGGCTGCCGCGATTCCCGGCGCGCGTCACGTCGAATTCGATGCCGCGCATATTTCGAACATCGAGTGCACCGGCGGCTTCAACCGCGCGCTGCTCGATTTCCTGACCGCGTGAGGCACCGACGATGGACGACCAGGAACGTTACGAAGCAGGGATGAAGGTGCGCCGTGCGGTGCTCGGCGATGCGCACGTCGACCGTTCGCTCGAGAACCGCACCGAGGTGACCGACGAATTCCAGAACCTGATCACGCGCTATGCGTGGGGCGAGATCTGGACGCGCGACGGCTTGCCGCGCCATACGCGCAGCCTGCTGACCATCGCGATGATGGTCGCGCTGAACCGAGGTGAGGAACTGGCGCTGCATCTGCGCGCTGCGCGCAACAACGGCGTGACGCGCGACGAGATCAAGGAAGTGCTGCTGCAGACCGCGATCTATTGCGGCGTGCCGGCCGCGAATTCCGCGTTCCATCTCGCGGACAAGATCTTCAAGGAACAGGACGCGGCCGCGTAAGACGGCCGGTCAGGAGCGGTCGGCTGACGGCGACCGCAACCGATCGCGTGGCCCGCTGTCGCAAGCGGGCCGTCGACGATGGGAGCGATGAACGTGCCGGCAGAGCATCGGCGCGCGGCACACCGGATGGCCGGTGGGCGAACAAAGGAAGGGCGCGGCCGACATGCCGTATTGCTCATATACATATTAGCGTTGCATGGGACCGGAGTAGGCGCTGAAGCGCCAATTCCGGTCGACATAGGAGACTCGCGATGAATCGCGCACCCGTGGTCGATGTCCAGACCTTCATCAACGAGCAGCCGTTCGGCGGCTTTCAATGGCTCGTGTTCCTCATGTGTTTCGTGATCGTGCTGCTCGACGGCTTCGATACGGCCGCGATCGGCTTCATCGCGCCGTCGCTACTCGGCGAATGGAACCTGACCAAGCCCGATCTCGCGCCCGTGCTGAGCGCCGCGCTGTTCGGCCTCGCGTGCGGCGCGCTCGTGTCGGGCCCGTTGTCCGACCGGCTCGGGCGTCGCTCGCTGCTGCTCGGCTCGGTATTCCTGTTCGGCGTCGCGTGTTTCGTGTCCGCGTTCTCGACGACCATCGGACACCTGACGATCCTGCGCTTCGTCACCGGCGTCGGGCTCGGTGCGGCGATGCCGAACGCGGTCACGATGATGGGCGAATTCTGCCCGGACAAGCGCCGTGCGACCGTGATCAACCTGATGTTCTGCGGCTTCCCGCTCGGTGCCGCGTTCGGCGGTTTCCTGGCCGCGTGGATGATTCCGCATTTCGGCTGGCGCAGCGTGCTGATGCTCGGCGGCGTGACGCCGCTGCTGCTCGGCGTGCTGTTGCTGCTGAAGATGCCGGAATCGGTGCGCTTCATGGTCGCGAGCGGTCAGGCCGTCGACAAGATCCGCGCAACGCTCGCGCGCATCTCGCGCGACGCGCTGAATGCCGGCTCGTTCGCGATGACCGAGGCCGCGCCGCAGACGGGCGGCAAGGGGCTCGGCGTCGTGCTGTCGCGCTCGTACATCGTCGGCTCCGTGATGCTGTGGATCGCGTACTTCATGGGCCTCGTGATCTTCTACGCGTCGATCAACTGGATGCCGATCCTGTTGAAGGATGCCGGCCTGACGCCGAAGAGCGCGACGCTGATCTCGGCGCTGTTCCCGCTCGGCGGCGTGGGCGCCGTGCTGTGCGGCGTGCTGATGGACCGCTTCAACGCGAACCGCGTGATCGCCGTGTGCTATGCGCTGACGGCGGTGAGCGTGTATGCGATCGGGCAGGCGGCCGGCAACGTCGGGCTGCTCGTGCTGGTCGTGTTCGTGGCCGGCGTGCTGATGAACACCGCGCAATCGTCGATGCCGGCGCTTGCCGCCGCGTTCTATCCGACCGAGGGGCGCGGCACCGGCGTCGCGTGGATGCTCGGCGTGGGCCGCTTCGGCGGGATCGCCGGGTCGTTCCTCGTCGCCGAACTGACGCGCCGGCACTTCACGTTCGCGGGCGTGTTCGCGACGATCGCCGTCGCGGGCGTGCTCGCGTGCATCGCGCTGCTGATCAAGCAGATGGCGCGGCCGCATGGCGTCGCGCAGCCGGCAGGCAAGATCGAATCGCTCGGGCATTGAGTGAAGCGCGGGCCGGTGCGATGCGCCGGCCCTTTGCGAACGGCACACTTCGCGCCGCTATTCCTCCGCGTCGTGTTCCTTGACGAAGTTGCGCAGATACGCGCGCAGCGCGGCCTCCCGGCCGCGATGATCGGCGAGGTTCGCGGCGCCCATCTCCTCCTCTTCGCCGAACAGCGTGGGCGGCGCGCAGTAAATGCCGACTTCGATGTTCTCGCGCAGCACGCGGATGTCGTGCGTGAGCGGGCGATACTCGGCGATCCAGTGCATCCCCTCGATATGCTCGCCCGTCCTCAGCATGGGTTTCATCGGCTTTCTCCCGGCGGCAGCGGCGCGACCGCGAAGCGGCTGCGCGCGCCCGTACCGAAAGGGTACGCCTGCATCACATGAATCTCAACGGGCGCGCTGTGAGCGCTCACTGCGGGAGCAGATGCGCGATGAGCGGATACAGCGACAGGATCAGCAGCACGGCCATCGTCACGTTGAAGATGCGCAACGCGCGACGGTTCGACAGGAAGCGGCGCAGGCCGAGGCCGAACGCGGCCCACAGGCTGATGCACGGAAAGCCGATCAGGATGAACACGACGGCCATCCACGCGGCGTTCATGCCGTAGTCGGCGGACAGGCGGATCGTCGTCGCGGCGGTCAGCACCATCATCCAGGCTTTCGGGTTGACCCACTGGAATGCGGCGGCTTCGATGAACGTCATCGGCCGCGGCTTGCCGCCGTTTGCCTTCACTTCGCCCGACGTGCCGATGCGCCACGCGAGGTACAGCAGGTACGCGACGCTTGCGGCTTCGAGGATCGTATACAGCAGCGGCATGCGCTTGAACGCTTCGCCGAGGCCGAAGCCGACGCAGAGCATCAGGATCGCGACGCCGATGCTGATGCCGAACAGGTGCGGCATCGTGCGGCGGAAACCGAAATTGACGCCGGATGCGAGCAGCATCGTGTTGTTCGGGCCGGGTGTGATCGACGTGACGAGCGCGAACAGCATGCCGGCGGGCAGCGCGCTCAGGGTGAGGAATTCCATCGCGGATTCTCCATTCGGTTCGAGACTGGGATGGAGGTCAGTTTAGCGACGGTTGACGGTACGGTACCGGTACAGTTGGTCTGGCGATTGCCGGTACGGGAGAGGGGTTAGGGCCGGTGCTTGTGCTGGGCTTTTGTTGTCTCTCAGAAAAGATGTCCGCAGTCTCAATAAGTTGTCTTTGAATTTTTGAGATTAAAAGAAGAAGTATCGCTTGTGTTCTGCTTAGTCATGAAAAAATATTGGAATAATGTTCTTTGAATGGCGACATATTTGGAATTTTGCGTCTGCACCTTACCCGTCGCCGCGAGCAAAACCACGCCTTGTGCCTGCTCGCCTAGTCGCCGTCGGTGCTTTTTCGCTAGCTAGTCTAGTTGTCGACCGACGATCGAGGTTATGAAGTAAGTGCCCGCACTCATACGCGGTGCCGGAAACTGATCCGGCGATATCGAAGGTCGAGAAGCAATGTACGTAACCAAGACGGTTACATTTATCGATCCTACCGCCTCGGCGATTGATGGAATCCGTTGCATCAACATGACCGGAATACGGCCGCAAATTCACACTCAAGCTGAACAGTGAATGTGAGCAACGCTGCAGCGCTGGCTCCGTGCTTTATGCCACTGCGTTGGTGCTGCGTCAGGTTCGACGTCTGGTGGGACGCACAGGCCACTTGACACCATCGTCAATTCCGACGATGCTACTTGCATGACATATCCCGGTGGCAAAGGCCAATTATTTCGTCGCTTGATCAATCTCATCCCGGAGCACGAGACGTACATCGAAGCGTATCTCGGCATGGGAGCCGTGCTACGGAACAAGCTTCCCGCGTCCGTGAACATCGGCATCGAGTCGGATCCGGAGGTGTTGGCCAAGTGGCGTGGCGACGAAGTTCCGAACTTGCGCCTTGTTCAACGTGACGCTTTAGAATTTTTGAGGACTTTTGAGTTTAAAGGAGCCGAGTTCATCTATTTGGACCCTCCGTACCTACCTGCTACGCGTCGTCGCTCGACAATCTATCGTCACGAGTATACGTCGTCGGATCATGAAGCCTTGCTTGATGTGCTCGTCAACGTTCCGTGCCGCGTAATGATCTCGGGGTATGGCAGCGATCTCTACAGCGAGCGTCTTCGTGATTGGCGTGAACTCTCATTCAATATGGGGAGCCACGGCTGCGCGCGCGAGGAACGCGTTTGGCTCAATTACGATCCGCCAACCGTTCCTGCAGATCTGCAATGGGTGGGCGAATCGTACCGTGATCGACAACGTATTCGGCGTAAACAGGAGCGGCTCCGCGCAAAAATAGTTGGTCTGCCGGATGTAGAACGTGCGTTGCTATTGAACTGGATGCGAGACACATTTGCAGATCAGACTGGCGTACGCGCTGAGCCGTACTCGTCATCATAGGGAGGGGCGATTCTGTGCGCTATTTCGGCTCGAAATCCTCGACGCTCGAGGCAGTAGTTGGCCTCGCCCTTGATGGAATGCGAATCCAGACGGCGGCCGATGCTTTCGGGGGGCTTGGAACTATTGGTGCTGCACTGCGGCAGCGTAATGTTCGCGTCACCACTTGCGATATCCTGTCCATGCCACATGCTTTTCAACATACTCGGGTGGTTTGCTCGAGCGTGCCAAGATATTTGCATGTCCGTCGGAATTTGAATTTGGACTCACGGGAAGCAGTGCTTGACCATTTGGTTCAACAGCGCAACTCACGGTCATGGATCGTGAACGAGTTTGCCAGACAGAGAATGTTTTTCACCGTCGAAAACGCGATTCGCATTGCAGGTGTTTGGGACGAGATGTGCCGATGGAATGAAAACGGGTGGCTATCGACCTCGGAACGCGCGCACCTGGTCTCCTCATTTGTTGACGCGATGGACGCGTGCGCCAACACGGCCGGCACCTACTATGCCCACCTCAAACATTGGGATCGCAAGGCTTTACGTCCCTTCACCCTGTCATTCCTGCCGGTATCTTCGGGCTTTCCCCCTGGGCAAGCCCTCCGTGGCGACGCGCTGGAAACCTTGCGAGGCCGCAACTTCGACCTGCTGTATCTCGATCCGCCATACAACGACCGGGACTATGCCCGTTATTATCATCTGCCAGAATCTTTGGCCCAGTTGAACCGGCCGCGAACAAACCCGGACAGCCTTGCAGGGCTACCCAAAACAATTGGTGTGGAGAGTGCTCAGTTCCGACAGGCAATGAGACTCGATTACCTCCAGAAATTGTTGGGTGAGGTTGGCTGGAAGCGCGTTGTCGTGCAGTATTGCGATGACGCTTTTATTCCTTTGCCCGATCTCAGGGCCTGTCTCAGTGCGCGGGGTACGATGACGGAATATGAGGTCAACGCATTGGGCTACACCACAACAAGCCGGAAACGGCGTTCCAGGCATCATGTGTTCATCGTCGATCGGCCGACCGGCTCCCCTACCAAACGCCCTGTCTGATGTTCAGGACCTCAAGCCCTTTGCTCAGGTTGAACTCGTCGTGCTCGACCTGGACGGCACGCTGCTTACAAATTCCGATGACCTGCCGACCAAAACTGAGTGGGGTAAGCGATCTCACTTGGTGAATCGCCTGAAATCCCGTGGCGTCCCGCTGACGCTTGCTACTGGCCGGGCGCTTGCCGGGGCTCGGCCTGCAATCGAAGCAGTATCTCGACATAAAGACATTCCGGTCATCCTCTACAACGGTAGCGTCGTGATGACGGCCGCTGGTGTACTGTTGGCGCAACGCGTTCTGAGTACTGAGTCGATTGACGCGCTGACGGGCGCGGTATCAAGCCTCGGGGGGAGTGCCCTACTGTATTGGTTGCATGCGGATCTCGCCGGCCGGTTGGATGGTGAATGGGCAACATTCGTTGGTCAAGGTATACCGCCCGAGCGGGAATTCAACGGACTTCCGGTATCTCCGATTGAGTCAGTGCCATCGGACGCAAATTGCGTTGCGGCATTGCTTTGGTCCGAGGACGCTACTGTGAGAGCGCAACTTGCGGTAGTGCTCGAGCGCATTCCTGGTATTTCGCCGACGGTCAGCGGATCACGTTATATTGAGGTGCGGCCATTTGGGTCGAGCAAGGCGGTAGGCTTGGAGTCCCTCCTGGGTTATTTGCGGATCGCTCCAAATCAGGTGATGGCAATAGGCGATAACGACAACGACGTCGAACTGCTTCAGGCCGTGGGAGTGAGCGTTTGTGTCGCGAATGCGTCTACTCAAGCACAATCGTCTAGCCGCTTTCG
Organism: Burkholderia sp. JP2-270; assembly: GCF_003233675.1. NCBI lineage: Bacteria > Pseudomonadati > Pseudomonadota > Betaproteobacteria > Burkholderiales > Burkholderiaceae > Burkholderia > Burkholderia sp. JP2-270. The sequence continues at coordinate 1,863,252 of NZ_CP029825.1, forward strand.
AACAACATACCCATCTACGAATGGTGTGATCGAAGCACTTCAATTGGTCGCCCAGGCTCGCAGATTACTAACGGGGAAAATAACGCGACATGGAAATGACTAGCAGTGAAGCGAAGGCCGCGCTGGAACAGCTGATCGAGGAGACCAACTGGCTGTTCCTTTCGCCTCGGGAGGTGACGTGTCGACTCGACGAGATTGCGGGGGCATTGTTCGCCCGGCGCCTTAGGGTACAAATCGATCAACTCGGCCAGAAATATTTCTGGGGGGCGCTTGGAGACGACGCGCCTTCCCTTGTGTTGCAGAAAGGTGATCTAAGTGCCGATGTGCAGTTCACGGTATTCGGCGATTGCTTTCCGGAGACGGCAGAAGAGCAGGAGATTCTTCCACGGCTGAAAGTTTTGGCGAAGGCACTATGGGGCGAGGATATGCGCCCTGCCGGCGGTTTGGCCTGGAAACGAGAGTCTGTACGCGTCCGTCTGCCGAAATCAGTGGAACGCTTGCGAGAATTGTCTCCCGACAGAGGATCCATCGCGATTCTGTTTGCTGACCTGGACAAATTCAAAAACCTGAACGACCAAGCGGGTCATGAGAAGGGCGACGAAGCAATTCGCATGGTCAATCGTGAGCTACATGATCTCTGCTTGCATCACGGCGGACTGCCTTTTCACCCGAGCGGTGACGAGTACTACCTGATCTTGCCTGACGTGGGCCTGCTTCCCATGATGAAGGCACTCTACGATCTGCGCCAGCGAATTCAACAACATGCATTTCGTGGAGATGATGGCCGCTCCCATAATATTGACTTGACGCTGGGGATGCAGTTTCTGCACGACGATGTGACGTTTGAGCGAATCAAGCAGACCATCGATCAAGCAGAAGAGGCGACAAAATCGCCGCTGGTCGACGGTGAGAACATCACATCGGCAGCGGAATCGAACAGCGAGAGTCGCGACAAGGAAAAGCGCCGTGGACGGCTTTCTATTGCGAGTGTCGTTGGGGTGTCGGGCGTTAGTACGACGGCCTGTAGTTTTGCTCACTTCGGCACTGTATTGATTCGACGTCGGGCGTGCCTATCTCGTCCTACATTCCCTGATCCGCGATTGGGGATGATCGAATTGGTGGCGCAGAATCACAAGGTGGGCGGAGCGGCGACTCTTGACGAAGCGATAGAACATCTCACGCAGTGGCTTGATATCCAGACGACGCCGACTTGCTCAATGGGAAGTTTGCTGCAAGAGCAGCCGGCGCAAGTAGTGCCGCAAATCGCGTTAGCAATTGCAGTCGCCAGCGGAATTTTACGGGCGCAATATACTGCCGACCAAACACTCCCCAATGACCTACGTGTTGCGTTCACATCTGACGGCGCGCGTGCGCAAGTGTTGGTTGACGGGAATGTGAAATGGGGGGGCAGTCTCGAAGGTTGTGAGGGCGTTGAACAAGCAGAAATCCTCACTCCCAAGCGCGAGAGAAAATCGGCGCCTTTGATTGGGTTGCAGGTCGGTTTGTCAGACCGACCCGCGTTTGAAGGTAAAGAGATATTACCACTCGACATATTTTCCCACGTAGTGGTAATCGATGATCGGCCGAACTCAGGTGGAGGTCTGCCTGATTTCTGGCAGGTGGCTGTTGCACAAGTATGTCAGTCAGCAGCGCGTGGTACCGATACTTTATACATCTTCGGATGGGGTAGAGCGTGCGATAACAGCGAAACAGTTCGCCGTCTGAAGCAGGAGGTCGGTTGGAATATTGATGAAGTCGCTTCACTCGCTGATATCAGCTCCGACACGGTACGTGTTCTGATGCCAATGCTGAAACAGAACCTCAAAATCGTAAAGACTGCAGAGGAACTGGTCGAATCGCTATACGAGAATGCGCCAGTGGAGGTCGCGGAGGAATTTCACCAAGCAGGCGAGGCGAATCCGACTTTGGACGTCTTGGCACGCAAGATGCTGGAGTCGCAAGCGCTTGAGTCGATCGATGGGGTTCGCTGTCGGACTGCGGCCCAGGCATACCCAGTCATCATCGATGTGCTTCGTCGAGCAGCGACTCGACGGTCTGCCGATGACGCGTTTCAGACTTTGAGAGAGCTGATCGCGTTCAAGCTTGTGCTCGAAGCACCTCAGCAAGATGCTATACCCGCTTACCTTCGGTCGCAAGGTGATGATATGGCGCGTTACGCCTCGGAAGTATTGATCGGGCCGCAGAGCCGCATTGGAGAGATTCTGGAGAAGGACAATCAGGTGGAGGTGTTTATACGGGAGTTGGCGTCTTGCTACAACGCCGGCTCTGAGCATCGTTCCACTCGCCGCGCATTGCTGGTCGTGCCGCACAAACCTAAGCCTGATGGTTCACCCTCGCCAGAAGGTCTTGTTTCCATCTGGGCCTCGCCGAGGGTTGGCGACGTGACCGAAGGGAACATCGTGGACTGGGTGTTTGTGTGGCGCACAGTCGAGGCCTTTATTGGTTTGCCTTACAGCCTGTACGGTTCGATTCAACTTGCCCAATCGCTTTTAGCGAATGGAACGTCCGAGGAAACGTCGTCGCTACCCCAACTTAGAATGGGGCAACTTACGTATGTCGCCTTAAGTCTGCACATGCGCGTCGACGGTGTTCATCGTCGCATTGCTAAACGAATTGTGGATTTGTCCAGTGACTAATGCTGATCGACTGATTCTTCCTGCCGATGACACGTTGATTGGCACGTTGCTGCGTGAGCCGAATGTCACGGTGACGTATCGCTCGCCAAGCCTGGCTGTTTTAGTCTGCACCTGTTCGGCGCCCAGTGCCGTGTGGCGTAACGGTGGCTCTGGATGGGCACGTGTTTTCGAGCATACTTACATGGCCCCAGTGTCGGACGGTATCGCACGCAGTCATCTGGTTGCAGAGTTCTTCAATTGGCTAGGAGATCGCTACGGACTTGAGATCGACGCGACGAGAAACAAAGCGTGTTATGAGTTCCTGTTTGATCACGCACAAGAGCTTAGGAACCGTTCCTCATGTGCGACGTTGCTTGACATCGGATGCGGGCCAGGGACGATCTTGGGGACAACGTTGCCAGTGCAGGTGCCAACGATTAGAGGATTCGATATCGGTGATGAGGTCCGGCTGGCGGCGCACAATGCCGGCCTTCCTGTCATGACTGAAGACGAATTCCATTCCGGAAAACAAGATATCCACGTCGCATTGAGTGCATATGTGATGCATTACGCATGCGATCTGGATCAGACGCTAACATCCGTCGCGCGCCATTTAGCGCCAGGAGGTGTTTGGATCATGAATTTTCACAAGGGAATGAATTCCTCTCTATTCATGGAGCACCTTCCAGGTACTGGGTTACGCTTGGCGAATGATCCACATGACTCTCCCTTTGGCCTCGTCGTTGCGGTGGCAACTTGAGAAAGATAACTGATAATGTGCCGTTGATTCGATTGTTTGACGAGTCCGATCCAACACATGCACAGTGGAAGCGGATTGGAATGCTGCCGACAATCACTGGGCCAGACAATCAGACGTGGGTATCTCAAGGCCAGTTCGATCGGCTGTCTATCCTCACGTCCTCGGCGTTCGATTGGGGCAACGAGCCACAGCTCACTGACGACCTCTTTGCTCCAGCAATCATTACCCCTCTCGGTTCCCATACGTGTGTGACGGCGGGAGCCGCCGCAGTCCGGTCTTCAGCGGAAGAGCTGTGGATGCAGCTTTTGCCGCTTTGGGTAGACAGAAGGACAGGCAATCTCTGCAAGCAAGCGTCGTCATGGCAAGAGCTGGATTTGCGCGAGTATCGGGCATACACCCTTGATGTGTCGCTGATGGAACGCGCGACCCAAAGCAGGTTGCGGCACCAACAGCTCGCTGCGAGTCGTAGCGGGCTATTTGCCAGATCTGCGAATTACATGGGCTCAAAGGCTGCATTAGCGGGCCAAATACTGGACGTAGTGGATGCTGTGGCATCAGATGGAACCACGATAGTGGACTTAATGTGTGGTTCCGGTGCCATGGCGGGCGCTTTTTCGCGTCACTACCCAACCATTGCGTCAGATGCACAGATCTTTTGTAGATATCTTGGTCTGGTTCAAGGTGGCGGAATGACGCTCGCAACCGGAACCGTGATTGCGGAGACGGTGATACGAGGTGCGAGATCTCGCTATGAGTCGCTCTCCGACGAGCATCGGGAGCGAATCGATGAAGAGGATCGGTTGTTGAATTCGGAGCTGTCGCCAACGGTGCAGGACTCCGTTGCCGCAAGCCTTCAGCGTCGCACGCTAGCCTGGGAGCACGAGCACCGGGGCGGTATCGAGGCCGTGACGGATGCTTGGCGCAATGGACATCTCTTGTCGCACCTTTATTCAGGTCTTTACTTCGGCGAACGTCAAGGGGCCGAACTAGATTGCCTGCGTCAAGCTATTGACGATTTGCCTGAGGAACGCGATCGGAGGTGGGCGCTTGGCGCTCTTGTATGCGCGGCGAGCGCCTGTGCGTATACGTACGGGGGGCACTTCGCGCAACCGAAACTTGATATCGCTCCAGACGGCAAGCGGCGTGGCGACTTGTCAGAGGCGTTAAAGCAACGCTCGTTGTCAGTGTCACACGAGTTCTTCGTCCGTCTAACGAGATTAGCGGAGGAGAGTGAGCACGTTAAGTATCCTGTCGAAGTGATGCCTGGACCTTGGGAGGTCGCGCTGCAAGCTCTGAAGCCGAATGTAGAGCAGCGACCGATGTGCGTGTACGTCGATCCACCCTATACCCGAGACGAGTACAGTCGTTACTACCACGTGCTGGAAGCGGTCGTTCAATACCAACCGCATTCCGTGTCCGGAAAGGGGCGGCTGCCGCAGCGGGGTAGCCAAGTTCGATTCGCATCGCCATTCAGCGGACGACGTCCAGAATTGATCGAACGGGAGATCGCTAAGGTCCTGCACGCCTGCCTTGCGAATGGGTGGACCTGCCTATGGAGTTATTCCAGTTCCGGCACGGCTTCTATAAAGGGGACGCTTAAGCATTTGAGCGACGTTGCTCATAGCATCGAAATTTTCCAGATGAATCACGTGTATAAAGCGCAAGGGAAGCGTAACGCCAAGCAGGTGATGGAATATGCAATTTACCTGCAGCCTCGTCAGTAACTGCTTCCGATCTCGCTAATATGGGTCGGCTAAATTAATGGGATAAAAGGCGATATCATCGTTGAAGGTGTGATCGCAAAAATCAAGCGCAAGGAGGAGGAAAATGCCCATCGTTTTCGTGCACGGTGTCAATAACCGGATCGAGGATGTGGACTATGCGGAGGGGGTGGCTTGCAAAACGGAGTTTCTGAAAACGCTACTCGCGCCCAGACTCGGTCTCGATGTCGCGAAGGTCTCTGTCTTCTTTCCTTACTGGGGCGGGGAAGGGGTGAAATTCCGTTGGAACCAGGCCTCTGTGCCGTCGGGATCGGATGATGTCGAGGCGCTTGCGCTTGGTGGTGCCGGCGGCGTTGTTGCCAATTCCGAGATTTGGCTTGGCGAAGCGCGATTCCAGTACGGGCGGGACGGCGTAAACCTTGGGCGACTAAGCAAGACCAAGGGTTTCGCGACAGCCGTGGACCTCGTCTGGGATACGGCATCCGCGATACAGCAGTCTAGTCAGGGCTATCGCGAGGTACTCGACGGCTATGTGGCTTCCGTGGCCTATGCGGAGAAGCATCCCGTTCCAGCCTGGGCTTTTCAGGAGCCGTCATTGTCCAACCAAGCATTCGTTGAGCGGCTGATGACGGAGATCGAACCCTTCCGCGTAGCTCATGCGGGGGGAAAGGTCTCGGAGGCACTGGGCTTGGGCAATTGGCTTCAATCCTTGCGCGAGGCGGTTAGCCGTTTGGCCAGCGCGCCTAGCGACGTCTTGTCAGCAGCTGTTGTTGGTACGGGGCGTAAGTGGGCGCATGCCAAGGCATCACGCTTCCTCGGTGACGTCTTTGTTTACCTAGACAAGCGTGGCACCCCGGAGAAGCCGGGCAAGATCCTTGAGAACGTGCTGGCTAATCTGCGCGCGGCCGAGGCAGCCAGACAGGACGGCGACGATCGACTCATCGTTATCGGGCACAGCCTGGGCGGCGTCATTATGTACGACCTGCTCACCTACTTTGCACCTGATGTCAAAGTAGACCAGTTCGTTACCGTGGGGTCACAAGTGGCCTTGTTTGCGGAGATGGATCTTTATGGCGCGAAACTACTGAAGCCGTCGATCAACCCCGACAAGGACCGACTGGAGCGACCGGCGAGCGCTGCGCGCTGGTTGAATGTATACGACACGAACGATGTGTTTTCATTCTGCGCTGAGAAAGTCTTCAACGGCGTGGTCGATTACCGCTTCGACACAGGCTACGGGCTTCTGGAGGCTCATGGCGGCTATTTCGCGCGGCCGAGTTTCTACAAGCGGCTGGCGTCCCGATTGAACGAGGGCGCATGATGGGGCTGGTCTTCGAATCGGATGCGGTGCGGCAAAACCCGACGATCACCGCGACTCACGTGCTGTTGGTTGGCTGCGGCGAATACCCGAGCTTGGCCGCAGCGGGATACGGTGGCTTGAAGTCGCTCCGTTCGCCGCGGCTGTCCGCCGGGGCCATGGCGGATTGGTTTCTGAGCGGCGCCGACGCGATGCCGGCTGGACGACAACTGCCGCCTGACCTAGCGTTCCACAACCCTGATGCGCCGCTAGGTTCGCTGGTGATGTTGACTTCACCTGCCGATCCTTACGAGGCGCCATCTGGCGCCGTCTCACCGACCACGCGGCCAACCTTGGCCAATATCAAGGCTGCCTACATACAATGGCTCAGTAGGCTTGGTGCTAATCCCAACAGTCGCGGAGTGTTTCATTTCTGTGGACATGGCGTAAGTGACGGCGTTAGCCAATTCTTGGTGGCTGACGATTTCGGCGAAGATCCGGATGATCTCTGGCAAGGGGTCTTCCATGTGTCCAACACTTGCCAAGCTTCGATCCGCAAGACATCAGCCAGCCTGACTTTCTTGATCGACGCCTGTATGGAACTCAGCGAGGAACTGATCAACCAGATCGACGGCCCAAGAGCGCTAATCGGCGGTAGACGGAATGGTGCACCGCAGACCACTGAATGGGCTGTTCTGCGCGCGACCACCACAAGCCGGCTTGCCTATGCGCCACCGGACGGTGTGGCTCGGTTCACAGCGGCGCTGTTGCAGGCGTTACAGGGGCATTGCGGAAGCCAAGACACCGCTGGGCCAGGCTATGGTGTTGGTGTATCCGACCTGCGCGATGCCGCGGCGGTGCTGCTGACGCTCTCACAGCAGGCGGAGAGGGGTGAACGGCAGAAATTGGGCCAGACAGAAGGCGAAGGTAACTGGAATGTGCCGATGCACGTCCAGACTCGGCGACCTTCCGTGGTGGTGGAGTTGGATATCGAACCAGAAGGTTATCGGCCCGTGGCACGTGCGTTCATGGAGGATGCTGCGAAGCTGAGAGACGTCAAGACGCTCGCGGCTGGCCCTGCCCGTTTTGTCAAGGAGCAGGGTGAATGGACGTACGGTACCAATGCCATGAACAATGAGTACGGCGAGCAGGTAATCACTCGACGGTTTCTTACGAAAGCGGTCTTTACCTCCCGCTTCGTCATACCTTGAAGGAGGACGGCCATGGTGCAATTGACCGTGTCTGTATCAGGTTGGCCGAGAGAAAGGCGGCTTTTGACTCTGCCGGTCGACGTCTATGCCCCCGATGGGACAGTGCTCGCCAGCGGGGTTGCCTCGGCGGGGCGGCCGACGCAGTTTGAGCTTTCGCCGCGAGCAGAGGGTCTAGATCGGGTGCATGTGCTGGGCAGGCTGCCCAACGGGGAGACTCTGCAGCAGACGGCTGAATTGCACGGCAGTCGGGGTAGTGCCACGCTGGATCTCGGAAACGACAGCCCGCACGAGTGGCTGCAATGGGTGGCGCCGTTCCGCTCACTGCACCATCTGCAGACTAGCGCTGTATCGGGGAATATTCCACCGAGGCGTATCGGCAAGGTATGGATGACGCTATGGGCCTTGCGTGATGGCCGATGGGAAGCCCAAGACGCGCGAGCGGTCGATCGGAGGCGTGATAATGGGATGCAGATGATTGTCCTCGACCTCCCGCAGGCACCTCATTTGCTGCAGATCGGTGGCGAGGAGGTGGCTTGGCGCTTGGTGGCGCTACCTCCAGGTGGCCCCGTGCGCGTGGCTTTGACGCGCAGTCCGACGGAGGAGGGGGATACGCTCGAAATCACCATCGGGCGCTCCGAGCCGGACAACGATTTGATCATGTCTTATCTGGCGCGCGGTGCGATTTCAGATGCGAATCGTCTAGCCGAAGCCTGGAACGCGGCAGACCTGTCGCTTTATGCCAAGCGACGAGATCCGGTGGCCGCAGCTGCCGGCGCTTACCTCTTGCTCAAGGACCGGCGTCTGCAGCGCCGTCGACACTGGGTTGATAACCTTGTTGAGTGGGTCCCCTATTTGGCGGACGGCGCCATCGTTTCAGCTGCTCTTGCTCTCCAGCGGGACGATAAGACAGAGGCCGATGTCCGCAAGATGTTGGAGGTTGCACTTGAGCGCGGGCTGCCGATTTTTGCCATGGGCGCGACGGTGTTGGTAGAGACTATGGCAGCTATTCATCGTGGAAAGAAGGAAACGAAACGATTTCACGCTGCCTACCTGGCAGCGCAGGCTTATGCGAGGGCGCGTTGCTCCACGGGGGCGTACTTCGCTTTCTATGGCAAGAGTCCGGCAGAGCCTTCCTGGACACCAATTTACGGATTGGAAGGAGGTGCCGCGACCAATCCGGCGAGCGCTGAACTACGGGAGGCTGTGGTTTATGCTCGTCCCTGGGATGGCATCCGGGCGGGCAAATTCGGCGGTACACGCGTGGCCCTGCCCCGTGCCCCGGTCAGTGCCTCAGTCGTCGAAGCACTTCGGTCAGGCGGCTCAATGTCAGACGACCGGCAGTCTGGTCAGATGCCCCAAAGGCCTGACCAACGGCCGATAGAGCCTGAGCCGTTGTTTCGACGGACCGTGGATCTAGGTATCCCTGTCGTAGAAACCAGTTTTCTGCAAGAGTTCTCGGCAGCCTCAGAGCGTGGGATTCCGCGCGTAGCTAGCCAGGCACCTTCGCGGCGACACGATGACTTGATTGCTGAGACTCCCAAGTCTATGCCAGCCAAACGCGTGCCACGGCAAACTCCGAAGTACTGGCGCGAGGAGCGCCGCAAGCATGCGACATCAGTTTTCGATGGCGAGGAGTGAGTTAGTACACTTAACCGTTCAAGAACCGTTCTCACTGGGTGCGCTGTAGGTGCCGGGACGATCTAGGCATTATCCTGCTGCAGACTGAGCTATCAAGAAGTCTGCTGATCGCGACAAACATTAGCCTAATGTACTGACGCCCTCGCTGCACAATGGCGGGCACCTCGTGGTGCACTGTGATTGTTGATGTCCACGCAGAACTGATCCACCGGTGGGTCAAGATTCGGTGGAAATCAACAGTAAGAGGGCGGTCTCAAGAATCAAGTGCAACGTTTAGCCAACCCGGTGGCAGCCAATTCCATCGCCATGGCCTCTTCGGGGGTTTTCCAGTTGAGGGTTTGACGAGGGCGTCCGTTCATCAGCTTGGCAATATCGTTCAACTGCATCTGGGTCACGCCTGACAGGTCCATTCCTTTGGGTAGAAACTGGCGCAGCAGGCCGTTGGTATTTTCGTTGCTGCCTCGTTGCCAAGGCGCGTAGGGATCCGCGAACCAGATATCCAGATTCAATCGTTCAGCCAGCTCGACATGACAGGTCATTTCCGATCCGCGATCGTAGGTCAGGCTTTCCCGCAGAAAGGCCGGCAGCTTCTTCATCTGGCGCGTGAAGCCTTCCAGTGCATCCTCGGCCGTGCAGCCATCCATGCGGCACAGCACCACGAAGCGCGTCTTGCGCTCGACCAGTGTGCCGACGCAGGAACGATTGAAGGCCCCCTTGATGAGATCGCCTTCCCAATGACCGGGCCATTGGCGCGTTTCGATTGCCTCGGGCCGATGGACGATGCGAAGTTCTTCCGGCACAAAGCTCTTGCGGGCCAGCGTCTTGCGTGCGTTGCCACGCACCGGTTTCTCCTGACGCAGGGCCTCAATCATGGCCTGCTTCAAGCCGCCGCGGGGATGGGTATAAATCGCCGCGTAGATCGTTTCGTGGCTGACTCGTTGCTCGGGGTTGTCTGGATGCATCTCGCGAAGTCTCGCAGCAATTTGCTGCGGCGACCAGCACCGATAAACCAGATCGTGATGCACCCGCCAGTACAGCGTGCTTCCTGCTGCCAGTTTCGCCTGACGCCGACTTCGCTCGCGGCGCGTCCGATAGGCTCTGGCCGCGCTTGTGGCGTCATAGCAGCGAGGCGCTTCCGTACGATTGCGCGCCAGTTCTCGTGTGATCGTCGACGCGCTGCGGCCAAGCAGCCTTGCAATCGCTCTGACGCTCGTGTTCCGGGCCTTCTCGATCATGATCACCGCGCGCTCTTCGGCGCTCAGATGCTTGTAATTCGTCATCGCAACACCCTATCTCATCAAAGGTGTTGCACTTGAAGCTAGAGTCTAAGGAGGTACGGCGCGAAATGACCAATTGGGTAACCAACCGACTCAGTGAGACGCAGTCGGATCTTCCTTTGCAGGATGCAGAAGGGATCAAGTTTGTGGTTTTCGATGCCTTCGGAACACTTTGCCGGATCCGGGATCGTCTGCACCCCTATGGAAAGCTGCTGCGTTGTTGCGACGACCGCTCGGCGGCTCGCAAACTGATAATGACCAGGCCACTGACGCTGCGCGACGCTGGGCAGCATCTGGGTGTTCACGATGACGCGCTAATCGCTTCGCTCGAAGCGGACCTTGCCGTTGAACTGGCGAGCATTGAGTTATACCCAGAAGTAGTTGACGTACTACACGGATGGAAAGAACGGGGTATCAAGATCGCGGTGGCATCAAACCTTGCGATGCCCTACGCCGAGCCGCTGCTGAGACTGTTGCCGTTTCCGCTCGACGCATATGCCTGGTCATTCGAGATCGGCTACACAAAACCAGCACCTCCTTTTTACGGGTGGGTGATCGCCCAACTGGGCGGCGATGCCGTGATTGGCATCCACAATACTGTACTGTGGGTGGGAGATAGTCTGCCCAACGATTATTGCGGCCCGATTGAATACGGATTGCGCGCGATCTTGATCGAACGCGAGCCGACTGGCCTACCGTCCCGTCATAGCCGAGCACTCATGGTGTTGCCGGAGCTACCGAATCCCCAGCTGATTCGAGGGCTGGCGTAACGAAGTCTGCCCAACCAGTTAATCGTTTGTGCCCCTTGGTCCGAGCGCGTCTGACCCTTTGAAGGCGGATGTCGCTCTATGGTCGTTCGAAGTCGGAGGTTATCGTCACCGCGCGTTTGCAAGAGTGCGGGCGGATCGCCCGGGACGATGTTGTCGATCGTATCGGCGATTTCCAAAGCGGCTTGAGTGCTCAGTGCGGCCGTCTTGCGGCGAATACGCCTTGCCGCCGCACGAATCCCTACGTCTTGATGCAGTGATATGGAATGCAGATTGGCCATCCGTTGTCGATCTGCTACCCGGCTCAGACTTGCCCTAAAAGTGTAACTTTCACACAACGGTCGCCGGTCGGCCGGCAGGCGGTGCTCGTCCGTCGTCGAAAATTTGTGTGCGTTTTGAACACCTATCGGTTAATTTTCGCCGATTTCAGCGCGCACTCGGTCCAGAGGTTTTACGAACGAATTGACCCTACTCGGGAAACGCCAGAGCCGGGACTTGTACAAAAAGGGAAATTATTTTCTTCTCATTTTCTGCGTCTCCATAACATGCCCCACTATTTTTCTATTCACGCGAGATTTCTTCTGCCCGTGTTGTCGCGCGGAAAAAGAAAAATTCCCTTGCCGGCCGGCTGGGTCACGGCATAGATTGAGAGATAGGAAACATCAAGGTGCGAAGCGATGACGCCATTTTCGAATGCGCTGGTGTATCACCGACAGCGAGCTGGTCTCAGTCAGACTCATTTGGCCAAGCGGCTTGGGGTCGCGATCCAGTACGTCTGGAAGCTCGAGCGCGCCATCAAACCACCACCGTCAACCGAGCAAATCGAGCGCATCGCCGCGGCACTCGAAATGAGCGAAGCCGATGTCGCTTTGTTGCTGGGGGCGGCCCAGGATTCCCAAAAAAAACTGCGGCTGCCTGACGAACTCGGTTCAGATACGCTGCGCGTAATCAATCGCCTGGTCAGGGCATCGACGCGTCTCAACAGTGACGAAGTCACTCTGCTGAACGAACTGGTTACGAAGCTGGATCGATAACGTCACCCCGAAATGTTTTTCCCCATCGACCTATTGAGTTAGGAGTACTGCCTATTCGACAGAAAAGAAAAAACCAACCCATCTAGGACGGATTGGTTCTTTCGACCCGGATTAGCGGGGAAATGCTGAGGCCTAAGCAACTTCAGTATAGCTCCCTCCTCATTCGCGTCAAGCCCCAACTCGTCTCCTAGTTGCGTGGAAGTGACATCCACGCGGTCGGCGCTCGCCCATACGGGCCGGCGCCCTCTCATCCACGCGCCCGTCGAGGCGCAGGAGACATCACCATGCCTTCGTACGATACCCGCAGTGGCGGAAATTTTCGAGGTTTCACGCCATCCGTCAAAAACGCTTGCTCGACGCCATGGTATTCCCTGGCTGAAGAGGCCACGACCCTCTTGCTCGAGTTCAGCCAGGAGGTACTGCGCTTCCGTAGCGCTCAAGATAGAACATTTGTCCTCCGTGAGGCCAGTCAGGTTTTTCGATACACGCCCGACTACGAGGTTGTGCGTCGCGACGGTTCGACTGTCTTCGTCGAAGCCAAGCCCGCAAAGGATTTACAGAAGCCTTCAGTGCAGGCCCGCATGGCGCGTGCGAGGGCCGTCCTCGCGCAGCATGGATACGCCCTCTTCATTTGGGATGAACGTACCTACATCGCCGGCACGCGTCACGAGACGCTGCGGCTCTTGCGGCCGTGGCGGGGGCGAATTTCATCCGAACGGATTCGGGAAGCACAGTGGCTTGTTGAAAAGAAGCATCCGAAGACTTTCCGAAATCTCGTGCATCTGGCCCGTACGCGCGACGTCGCGTTGACCTGGATCGCCAATGGCGCCGCAGGCATCGATCTCGATGTGCCACTGACCTCCGACGCAGCCATCTACGTCGCTCCTTCGGAGGTGCGTCATGCAAAAATTTTTGCTTAAACGTGGCGTCGAGTTCTGCGAGGGCGAGTACGTCTGGCGTGTCCAGAGTGCGATGCCCGATGGTCGAATCGAACTCAGCTCCGAGTACGGCTCGCCAATACGCCTGCACGAGGCGGAAATCTGGGCACGGCATGGTAACGGCCAATGGTCCGTCAGAGTCGAATCGCTGCTCGAGACAGGGGCGTCACCGATCGTCGTTGCTCGGCGCGATGTTTCAACATTCGAAGAGAAAGATATTGTCGTAATGCGTGCAAGGCTCGTCTATCTGAGAGCCGTCGAGGCGGCGAAGTGCTCACGCGTTCGCGAGGTCGAGAAGGTCATCAAACGGGTGGCGTGCGAGGTTGGCGCATCGATGCCGCCGGACTATCGAACCTTCTGTCGCTGGCGCAAGCGCTACCTACATTCGAGTGATGTCATGGACGTGGTGCCGCGACATGAAAACAAGGGGCGACGCGAAATCCTCGATGGTCCACTGCTCACGCTGGTGGAAGATGTGATCGATACGCACTATCTCAACGACCAGAAACTCAACGTCGCGAGATTGTACGATCATGTCGAGGAGGCCATCGACGTTCATAACGAACGTGATCCAGATAATCCGTTGCCAACGATAAGTAGGTCAACGCTTTATCGTCATGTCGAGAAACTGAACAGCTATCTCGTTACTGCGGCCCGGGAGGGTCGCGCCGAAGCACTGAAGCAGTATCGGCCAGTGTTTCGCCGACTCAAGACAAAAAGGCTCAACGAACGGTGGGAAATTGACCACACGCCAGTGAACTTGATGTGCGTCTGTGAGCGCACCCGTATGGTCATCGTTCGTCCCGTACTGACGCTCATCATTGACGCGCACACTCGTATGGTGATGGGGTTTCATATCGGGGCGCGCTCACCTGGCCAGGAGGAGGTCGGATGGGCAATGCAAATGGCCATGCTCAGCAAGTGCGATCTGTTGAATCGATTGGGTCTGGGACACCTTGAATGGCTGGCGCGAGGTGTGGCTGAGATGGTCGTCGGCGACAACGCGTGGGAATTCCACGGGTCCGCCATGCGAGCAGGCTGTGACGATCTGGGTATTTCACTCGTGTACTGCCCGAGGCGTGCACCCTGGTTCAAAGGCCGCATCGAACGGTTCATGCGCACGATAGCAGAACAGCTCTTTCACTTGATCCCCGGGACGACCCGATCGAATACCAAGGATCGTGGAGACTACCCGTCCGAGAAGCTTGCGTGCGTTTCGCTCGAGGAGTTGACGGTGTTTGTCGTGCGCTGGATTGTGGAGTGTTACCAGCACACGCCACATCGCGGCTTGAAGCGCAAGACGCCAGCCCAGGCTTGGCAGGAAAGTGCACGTCTGACACCTACCTATATGCCGGCCGATCCGGTTCAGTTATCCATCGCATTTTCGGACGCGATCATGCGCCCTATTACAAATAGTGGCGTGACATTTGATCACCTTTCATACAATTCCACTGCACTGCAGTTGCTCCGTCACAGCATTCCCGACGATGAAAAAGTGCGGGTGCGGTACTTCAACGATCAGACCGGCCATATCTTCGTCTACGACCCGCGAAGCAAGGAATACCTTCGCGTCGATTGTACGGATCCGGATTACACGAAGGATCTAACGCGATGGATGCATAACGAGATCACCGGCGGCATGCGAGACAGCAGCATCGACATCAACCCCGTCTCGCTTCGCAAGGCACGTATCCGTCTCGCAGACGATATTGCCAAGGCGGAACTTGATCAGAAACTCAAGAAGCGTAAATGGGTTGCGCAGATCAAGGGGAAGTCGAGCAAGGAACTTTTGTTGGGAACCGCCGGCGGGAACGCCGTGGACGATACCGCCGAGTCAGATCAAGTCGATTCCACGGTCGTCAGATTCGATAGTTTTCCTGAATTTTCAGTCATGAAGCGTACCGAACGGTAGGAGATCGTCATGAAACGATTCAATGTCCGCAAAAGCATCGTCGAACATCCCGATTTCGTTGCTGCGCTCAAGAGTATCGAGGACATCCATCAGTGGCTACGGGAATCCGGCGAAGCCGGTTGCCTGGCCACCATCGGAGAGTCTGGTGCCGGAAAGTCGACCGTGCTCGAATGCTACCGTGCCAAATTCCCGGTGCGTGAAGAGGTACTGCGCCGGCACGTACCGGTTCTCTACGTGATCGTGCCTGCGGTGCCAACCGTCCGGTCTCTTGCAGAGGCGATCCTGATTGCCTTGGGTGAGCTTCCGCAAGCTGGTCAATCGAGTGCGCGCTTGACGGAACAGATTGTCAAGCTAGTACATGGTTGTGGCGTCGAGATCATTATGCTCGACGAGTTTCAGCACTTTGTCGAGGGCGATCGTCGTTCATTGAGACAGGTCGCGAACTGGTTGAAGGTGCTGCTGGACCGACTCCCCACCGCTGTTGTGCTCTCGGGGCTGCCTTCGCTGCTCCGCGTACTGCAGGTCAATGGGCAGTTGCGGCGCCGGTTTTCTCGTGTGGCGGAGATTCGCTCGTTCGATGCCAACACTAAGGAGGGTGGTGAGAGGTTCATTGGCGTGATGCATGCACTTGCCAAAGATATGCCTCTGCCGATGATGGACATCGCAAATAAGCGGGTCGCGATGAAGTTGTATTACGCGACATCAGGACTGGTGGACTACATGTGCAAACTGTTGAACGGTGCGTATCGGATTGCAGAACAACGCGGGGCGAAAAGCGTCTCGCTGAATGACTTTGCCGCGGCATTTCTCGTCCATATCTGGAAGGATGCGCCGCCGGCACGCAATCCGTTCGATGCGAAGTTCAACGGTTACCCTCTCAACAAACCCGGTGAACCTTTTGCGGGAGACGTGCAATGACGACCCCGCTTCTTCTTAGCGTCGCACCGCATCGCGGAGAGTCGCTCTCGTCGCTGTTGCATCGCGTTGCCGAGGTCAATGGGCTGAGTGGGCCGGGGATGGTTCTACGACGTGCGGGCATGGCGGCATTCCGGCCGCGCTTTGCCTCGGAGGCTGATGCGCTTGCCAGTGTTTGTCGGCTTTCGTCGAAGTTGGTCCGGGCGATGACACCGCTGACCGTGGGCGCGATTGACCGTAACGGAACGAAACGTATCAAGATCAGCTTTTATGGTCACTGGGTCGAACCCGATTTGATTCTTGTCGGCGCCAACGAGCGCATATGTCCGGCGTGCATCGCGGAGCATAAACATATGCTTGGCGTGAGCGCATACGTGTTCGCAACGAGTTGCGCCGTTCACGGCGTGCGTCTCCTCGATCGCTGCCCAAACTGTAAGCGCGATGTGTCGGCCATGCGGCCCAGTTTGGCGCGTTGTCAGTGTGGGAGTGAGCTTGGCTCGGCAACGTGTCAACCTGCGGAGGCGAGCGAGATGCTGATTGCCCGGCTCATCGATCGGCGGTGGCGCATGAGCTTTGAACGAGATGTGCCGCGTTGTCCGCTGGACGTGCCACCGGATTTTTCAGCGCTTGATCTGGGAGAACTCTTGCGCGTGCTGTCGTTTCTGTACCGCGTAAGTGGTGCGACAAGTGGTTCGACGGACAAGGGGCTGCGGTCGAAGGCGATTGATGAACTTGGCCCGCGAATGCAGAAGATCGGACGCGTCTTGATGGACTGGCCCGACGGCTTTGCAGAACTTGTCAATGCGGAACGACAGTATCCGACGCGATCGAAGTCGCTCGTGGACTCGGCGCGAAGCGTTGAGCATATTTCTTTCCGCTTGTTTTCTGAGCTCCCTGAGCCGCAGTTCGCGTTCCTCCACCATGCCCTTGTCGACGCGATAGGACGCAATGCGTCGCGAGTCGCGTGACGCGAGGTCGTAATTGGCCGGTGGCGATCCGACTTTGATCAGATCGCCACCGGGTTCGCAGTGGGATGTCAAATTTCGATACGGTGAACATCGTGAAAACGTGCCGTTGTGGCGCATGTCGACCCGAATGCATGGTCGAGCGCGTGTCGGATGAGGTCTGGGATAGGTTGGTGAATCTTGTGCAGCGAATGGTCAATGACTCAGGTGAGCCGGAGGGGTTCGACGCGAAAAGGTGGTTGTGTACGTGGTTGCAAGAAGAGGTCCCTTCACTTGGATGGAGGAAGCCCGTTATCTATCTCGATAGCACCGATGGAGAGGAACTGGTGATCACGACACTGATGAGTATGCAGTCAGGTGCCTATCGTTAGTGACGAATGTTGTATCGGTCGCGAGTTCGATATGGGAAATTGGAGTTGGGTTTCTTGACCCACGAGCCGGGAGGATTCGATGTCACGATCACCGCTTGCACTTCGCGTCGACCCACATCCTGACGAATCGCTGTCGTCGATGCTCATGCGTCTGGTGGATGCGAACGGCCTGCGAAGTGTTGAGGCGTTGCTACGGGACGTCGGTTGTGTGGCCTTCGGTCCATTGGTTTCAGCCGAGATTGCAGAACTGTCGCGTGTTTGCCGCATTGGGCAATGCACCATGAGAATGATGTGTCCAATTGAAACCGGCGGACGGGCGCGTGGAACCGCGTTCGGGTACGCGATTGGTCATCATGTGATCGAGGCGAGGCATCTGCTTGTTCGGGCGCGCGAACGCATTTGTCCGCTGTGTGTTGTAGACGATGGGATCATGCTCGCCGTACATCGGCTGACATGGATGACGGCATGTCCCGCGCATTCCGTTCAGTTGCTTGACGTTTGCCCACAGTGCCAAAAGCCGATTGTGATGACGCGGCCGAACATGGCGCGATGCCGATGTGGCTTCGATTTTTCACGTATTTCGCCAGTAACATGCGCCGCGGCGGAGGCTGAGAATGCACACTATCTGTACCGGTGCTGGCGTATGCCGACGACGACAGGGTGCGAGCTTTCGGAAGGACTCGCTGCGGTGGAGGCACTAATAAGCCGCCGGCATATCGTGCAAGCGAAGAATGGTATCGGCCCGATCGACCGGCGAGCAGTTCCATTGAATCAGATCCGGGAAACTATGGGTTTTATCTGACTGCGCGGAGGTCGATTTGGGATGCGTGTCGATCGGTGTCCGAGAGCCGGATATAGCGACAAGCTTGCCAAGGTTGGCCAAGATGAACCGCCTCGGTGTCCTTCGTCAGGTAGTGCTGAATGCACGTGTTGGAGGCATCGATGCCAAATCGAATGGTGAATAGAGATGGATCTCGCTGACTTTCACATCGGACTCGAGTTCGTTGAGGGACCTTTCAGATGGCGATGTACGGACGTGGGATCTCGGACGGTGATCGCCATTCGACTCGTCGAGCGCGATCCGAACTGGTATCAAGGGCCGCCATACATGGTTGAGGAAGTAGTTCTCAGCGAAGAGAGACTTGGAGATTGCCATCTAACCGTGGAGCAGCACATCGAAGCGGCGATTGTCGAGGCCGATACGCTTGGCCATCCGGGCTATCCGAACGACGCGGTTCGTCGCATGAGAGAGGCCAGACACAAATCCTCAGATTATCCGCACAAGAGAATTTTCGGATTTGACCGCGTTCGTGACGATGGTGAGATCGTGCATCCATATGCGGCTCATAAGGCTATGGATGACTGGATGGTCAGCTTCTATCTGCCGTTTTCCCAGGATTGGGGAGAGATGCCGGAGTCGAAGTTCATCGCGTTGCCAATCGCAACGCCGGCGGACGTCAGGCAGCGATCAGGGCACGCATAGTCGATGGGGTATTCGGGCGACAGATCCAGTCGCCTTGGGGGACGCAGACGTCCCGCTACCAATAGCCACGCCAATGCAAGAATGCAGGGTCACCCGCTGGAAATCTCCACTTCCGATCGCAACCCGTACATGCTGCTGGCCGAGCGCCTGAGCAAGACCAGCAGGATCGCCCACGCGACCAAGCCGGGTATACGAATAGGATGAATCAAAGGTCTGATAGAAAGCAACCAAGGTTAAGCGTGTTGCAAGGACTGATGCCTGCGGCTGAAAGGAGACCCGCGAGGTGAGCGGTAGTGGACCGAATTATGGGGGTCTATGGCGCACCGAAGCTCGCGTTGTAGTCGATGAAATGAGAATGATCGGGAACGGGGCGGGCAACAATTGCGGTGGCCGGCAGGCTTTCGGTAGGCACAGGCAACGGTCTAGCGATGACTGTTGAAATCGGCCATCGTAAGCGTGACAGGTCCGTCGCCATGCGCGAGGATCTTGCGCTCTGCTATGGCAACGAGACGCCCGCGGCCGTCCGCTACCGCTTGGAGGATGCGCGTCTCGCTGGCACCTGTAGGCACCCAGAAGTGCTGTTCCAACACTTCCCGCTGCACATGACACGCGAACTCGCGGCCGCAGTTTGATAGTACAAAAATGATGCATCGCCCGTCGGGCGAGACATGTGGGTTAAGTTCAGTTGCTTCCACGATCGAAGTCCATTGGAAAAATGGTCCGGTGACTCCCTACATCGTACCGGCGAGATCACGTGTTTCTCAACTCAGGTCAAGCCCGCAAGGGAGTCGCCCAAAGTGGTTCACTCTACTGCCGTACAGGACTTGGCGACGCGTGCAACGGGGAACCACGGACCACCAGATGCTCTTCGAGGTCCCGCGTCAGAAGAGCGATCTGAAAGTACTAGACCCAACGGCAAAATTTCTGTTAGTTCAAAAATCAGGACCGGATACAGTTGCGCCCATGATGTCCAAGGTTAGACGGGGCGTCCCGCGGCGTCTCACTCGAACCAGCTGAACGGATGACGCGGATGACGCGGATGACGCGGATGACGCGGATGACGCGGATGACGCGGATGACGCGGATGACGCGGCGACGCAGTACGTCGACGAGCGGTTGCAGCAGCGCCGCAGGGTGACCAACCCACTTCGCCAGCAGCGAGCGATCCAGCTCGACACCTTCGCGCGCATAGATCACCGACTGCCGGTAGAGCGGCAGGTGATCCACGAACTTCGCGACCAGTACGCCTTGGATAACGTCCGGCGCGATCGAAAAGCCGCACGCCGATCTGGCCCTCCAGGTTGGCCAGTGTATGGCTAACCACGGACTGCGCCCGCGGAGCTTGCGGCCCGCAGCGGAGAAACTGCCTTCGTCGGCGGCCGCGATGAAGGTGCGAAGCTGGTCCAGCGAGGCGGCATCGAGAATATATCTATAGAGTAGATGGATTGTATCTAGAAATATATTCTATCTAGATAGGTGTCAAGTCTCTACTCTTCGTTCATCCACTCTTTGAAAGGATGAACACCATGAACTCGAACCTGAACGCCTCGCTGGACGAACACTCCGCAATCCCCGCCGTTGGCCGCACCCTTATCGCGGTCATCTTCTTCATCAGCGGCATTGGCAAGCTGATGGCCCCTGGCGCGACGATGGCCTATATCGGATCTTTGGGTCTCCCCGCGCCAGCGCTCGGACTGATTGGCGCACTGGTGCTGGAGCTGGCCGGCGCCACGCTCCTGGTCATTGGCTACAAGACGCGAGTGGTGGCTCTCCTCCTTGCTGCCTACGCCGTCGTGACCGCGCTGATCTTTCACCACGCGCTCGCTGACCAGAACCAGATGTTCCATTTTCTTAAGAACCTGGCAATGGCCGGTGGTCTCTTGCAGGTGGTCGCGTTCGGCCCCGGCGCCTTCAGTGTGGACAGCCGTCGCGCGCTGGCCAAGCGCGTTGCCGCCTGACACATCGCAGGAGCAGACATCATGAGCATCGCAACAACGCTGCTGGAGCAACACCTCCAGTTTCTTGTCGACGAGCCAGAGCAATGGCAGGGATTGATCGCCGACAGCATCGTCTGGGATCTGCCGTACGCACCCAGCCTGGGTCATCCGCTGAAACTCGAAGGTCGCGAATCTGTTCTGCGGCATGCAAGCTGGTTCGTGGGGGCGGTCAAGAACTTTCGCTTCTCCGACGCCATCGTGACTGCGACGGACGACCCGCAGCATGCGATTGCACGGGTGCGTGGAGAGGGCCTGATTGCGGCGACCGGCCGCACCTACCGCCAGGAGTATGTCGTTTTTCTGACTGCCCGTGACGGTCGCATCGTGCATCTTCGCGAGTATTTCGACCCGGTTCAGGCAGCGATTGCCCTTGACGCCCCTGTAGTGGGCGTCTCTTCCAGGAGCATCTGATGAAAGCAATCCAAGTGACTGCCTACGGCAGCCCCTTTGGCATGACGCTGGTCGAGGCGGACGACCCCGTACCGGGCGACAACGAAGTCTTGATCGACGTTGCCGCCGCGTCAGTCAATCCCATCGACTGGAAAATCGTAAGCGGCGCCATGCAGGCTTTCATCCCACTGCCGTTGCCGTTCACGCCGGGCGTGGACGCAGCAGGGACTGTCATCGCCGTCGGGCGCAACGTGAACACGCTGAAGCCGGGGGATGAGGTGATGGGATTCATCGGCATTGTCGGCGCCTTCGCCACGCGCGCCGTGGTTGAGGCAACCCGGCTGGCACGCAAGCCCGCATCCCTGGCGTTCGCGGACGCCGCTGTGACTCCCGCGGCGACGTTGACGGCATGGCAGGCGCTCCACGAGCACGGGGTCTTGCGAGCTGGTCAATCTGTCCTGATTCACGGTGCGGCAGGCGGCGTCGGCAGTGCAGCCGTGCAGCTTGCCAAACTGGCCGGTGCCCACGTGATTGGCACGGGCTCGGCCCTGAGTCGCGAATACGTGGAAAGCCTGGGCGCTGATGCCTTCATTGATTACCGCACGGAGGATTTCGCCGAGCGTGTCTCGACATTAGATCTTGTGCTGGATTTGATCGGCGGCGAAACCCAGGAGAAATCATGGTCCGTACTGAAACCGGGCGGCACGTTGGTTTCGACGGTCGCCAGACCCGATGCAGCCCGGGCCAAAGCTGCACAGGCGAACGGCAGACACTTCGCCACGCGTAGCGACGCGATGCAGCTTGAGCACCTGGCAGCGCTCCATGCGTCGGGCCATCTGCGCACCCATATCGATTCGGTCTACGGGCTTTCGGGCGTCGGCAAGGCGCTTGACCACAGCAGGGGCGGCCACGTAAGAGGCAAGATCGTTGTTGACGTGGCCCAGTAGCGCGCACCTAAGCGACAAATCGCACCGCCGGCGAGAGAGTGAAGGACTCACGCATGTCGCGTGCCTCTTCCACCGGCGTTCGCCCGAAAAGCCGCTTGAACTCCCTGCTGAACTGTGAAGTGCTCTCGTAGCCGACGCGTCCCGCTGCTGCCGCAGCGGTGACGCCGTCGCGAATCATCATCAGGCGCGCTTGATGAAGGCGGGTCGACTTGATGTACTGGATTGGCGAAGTCTGGGTCACCATGCGAAAGTTGGCGTGAAAGGCTGGCACGCTCATGCCGGCTTCTTCAGCCAGGCGTGTCACATTGAGGGGTGCCGCATAGTCCGTATGGATGCGCTTCAGCGCTCTCGCGACGCGGCCGAAGCGCCCGTGGTGGGCAAGAGCAGCACGCATTGCGCCGCCCTGTGCCCCCGTCAACACGCGGTAGCAAATCTCCCGCACAAGGCCTGGACCCAGAATCTGGGCATCCATTGGCACCGTCAATGCATCCAGCAGCCTGACGGTTGCGCCAGCCAGATTCTCGTCTAGCTGCGTAGATACCATGCCGTTTGGCGGCTCTTCAGGCAGATGTCCTGCTGCACCGATCTGCGTGATCAGCTCGCTGAGTTCGACGAGGTCCAGACGGATGGACACCGCCAACATGGGTTCTTCTGGCGAAGCCTGAGTTTCCGTGGAAAACGGCAACGGTACGGACAGCACCAGATAGTGCTGTGCGTCGTAGACATAGACCTCATTGCCCAGGAAGCCCAGCTTGCGGCCCTGGCACACGATCACGATGCTCGGCTCGTACAACACCGGTGTGCGTCCGAGGGGGCGGTCTGAGCGCATCAGCCGAACGCTGTCGAGCGTCGACTGTGTGTAGCCCTCATTGGGCGCCAGTTTCTCGATCAGACGAACCATCTTGGCGGAAGCGGGGGAGCGGACCTTCGACACCGCAGTCTCCTGTTGTTTGCCTACAGACGCCATTCTAGCCGCGCCTCTCCCGCTGCGCCAGCCCATTCGATAGGAATAGGCAATAACGGCATCGGTCCGTGTATTCGCCAACAGGCAGGTCATCCCTATCATTCACTCACCGGCCGACAAACCATACCGCTTCATTGAAGGCCGAAACGTGACTGCAAGGCGTCCCAATTCAAGCGGCGACCTATGCGGCCAGATCCGAATCAACGATAGGAGTATGCAACATGGCAAACGTACCCAACGAATCGAAAGTCATTCTGATCACCGGCGCAAGCAGCGGCATCGGCGAGGGCGCCGCTCGCCTGCTCGCCGCGCAAGGACACCGGCTCGTGATCGGCGCACGACGGACCGACAGGCTTGCCGAGTTGACGGCGTCGATTCAAGCGTCTGGCGGCATCGTTCGTTACCGCGAGCTCGACGTGACCTCGGCCGATGATGTGGCGGCATTCGCACGGTTCGCGCTCGATGCCTTCGGTCGCATCGACGTCCTGATCAACAACGCGGGCGTGATGCCGCTTTCACCCCTCAACGCTCTGAAGGTCGGCGAATGGAACCGGATGATCGACGTGAACATTCGTGGCGTGCTGCATGGCATTGCCGCCGTGCTGCCGACGATGGAAGCGCAAGGGCTGGGCCAGATCATCAATATTTCCTCGATTGGCGGACTTTCCGTGTCGCCCACTGCCGCGGTTTACTGCGCTACCAAGTTCGCCGTGCGTGCCATCTCCGATGGGCTGCGCCAGGAGACCGACAAGATTCGCGTGACGGTGATTTGCCCCGGCGTCGTGGAATCCGAACTGGCCGACTCGATCTCTGACGACACCGCGCGTAGTGCGATGCAGGAGTTCCGTCGCATCGCCATTACGCCGGACGCCATCGCTCGCGCCATTGCATACGCGGTGGAGCAGCCGGCCGAAGTCGACGTCAGTGAGATCGTGGTACGACCAACCGCCAGCCCGTTCTGACCCATCCGGCCGAGCAAGCATTCAGTACGCAACCCTCTCAGGAGAACATCATGACGACACGCAACACAGCAAGCGGCGCCTTTGCAGGGAAAGTCGCTATCGTTACCGGTGCAGCCAGCGGCATTGGCCTGGCCACCACGGAACTGCTCCACGCCGAAGGTGCGAATGTGATTGCCGTTGGGCGCAGCGCCAACGTGGAAGCGCTGGCGCGACCTGGCATCGTTCCCATCGTCGCCGATGTGGCGCGAGAGGACAGCGCCGTGCAGGCCGTTGCCACCGCAATGGAGCGGTTTGGCAAGCTCGACATCCTGGTCAACAACGCGGCGGTCATCATTAACAAGCCGCTGGTGGATATGT
The DNA here is from genome assembly GCF_003233675.1 of Burkholderia sp. JP2-270. Taxonomy (NCBI): domain Bacteria; kingdom Pseudomonadati; phylum Pseudomonadota; class Betaproteobacteria; order Burkholderiales; family Burkholderiaceae; genus Burkholderia; species Burkholderia sp. JP2-270. The sequence continues at coordinate 1,887,794 of NZ_CP029825.1, forward strand.
CGCTGGAAGACTGGAATGGCATTCAGGCCGTCAATGCCACAGGCGCGTTCCTGTTCTCCCGAGAAGCCATGCGCGCCATGGTGCCGGCAAAGACGGGTGCCATCGTCAACGTGGGGTCCTACGCCTGCTATCAGGCTTTTCCGCTCATTGCAGCGTATGCGGCGTCGAAGGGCGCGCTGGCGCAGTTGACGCGGGCTCTCTCGCTGGAAGCCATCGAACACGGCATCCGCGTCAATGCGGTGGGCTCAGGCGATGTCATCACCAACATTACCAACCACATCCATGCCGACGGCCAGGCGTTCCTGGCCGAACATGGCAAGAAGGCGCCAATCCGACGTGCAGCACAGCCGAAGGAAATTGCGGAGGTTATCGCCTTTCTCGCATCGGAGAGGGCCAGCTTTATCGTCGGCGCCGTGGTCATGGCCGACGGTGGCATGAGCGTGGCCCTGCCCTGAAGAACACCACTCCGTAACTCATTCTTCTTTACTGACTCAAGGAATTCGCATCATGAAACAGGCATCCCGCACATGGTTCATCACCGGCGCATCGAAGGGCGTAGGTCAGAAACTTGTTACGCATTTGTTGGAGCAAGGCCATCGGGTGGCGGCAACCTCGCGAACGGCCGCTTCGCTGACAGAGACGTTCGGTGAGGCATCCGACCGCTTTCTACCTTTGGAGGTCGATCTGACCAATGATCGCAGTGTACAGCAGGCGATCGAGAAGACCGTGCAATGGTTCGGCGTAATCGATGTAGTCGTGAACAACGCCGGCTACGCCCAGCAAGGCACTGTCGAAGCGTTGTCAGACGAGGAGCTGCGCGGCAATTTCGAGGTCAACTTCTTCGCGCCGATGGCTGTCCTGCGCCATGCGCTGCCGCAGCTTCGCCGCCAGCGCAGTGGACACATCATCAACATCTCGTCCATCGTTGGCTACCAGGGCGGGTATGCGGGTTGGGGCAGCTACGTCGCTAGCAAGTTCGCGCTGTCGGGTCTGACGGAATCCCTCGCGGCGGAAGTTGCCGAGCTGGGTATCCGCGCGACGGTGGTGTATCCGGGCCCTGTGCGCACGGAGTTTCTGTCGAACGGTGCCCTGGCGGTAGCCAAGCGCCAGATCGACGACTACGCGGAGGCGAAGGCTTCGCTGGACCTGCATCTTGATACCTTGCATGGCCATCAGGCGGGCGACCCGGATAAGCTTGCCCTTCTGATCATCCAGGCCGCCGCTGTCGAAGCGCCTCCGCTGCATCTTTTCGCTGGCAAGATCGCCAATGAACTTGCGACGGCGAAGGCGAGCGCCGTCGCAAAGGATCTCGACACTTGGAGGGGATCGTCCGAAGCCACCGACTTTGCAGACTGATTGAGAGCGCGCATGTCCCGGCTTTGCCGGGACTGTTTTCTTCTGAATCCCAAAACACGAACGGCGCGCTTTGAGCATGTACCCATTCAAGTCTCGCAATGACAGTTTCGGCCAAGATGCGACATTCGAAGAGCGAAGCGATATGTCTCAAACCGCCGGTAGCAGACTCACGTGGAAGCCCGCTTCCGACCCGATGCAGACGTTCAACGCTTGAGACCGACACAGGCCGGTTCTGCTACTACAGCCGACGTCCGCACACCGCACCTCGCCGACAACTTCGCGGACCGGTTGCTTGGCAGAGTGCCCCGTTCCCAAAGACAAGTTGACCGCTGAGGCGGGATTCACGACGACGCATCGGGAAGAGCGCCAATAACTTCCTTGACGAGCAGGTCTGCTCCGCCAATGTCGAAGTGCGGGGTTTGGGCATTGCCGAGTCGCACTGACATTACGATCCAGTTCGACGTTGACCAAGATGCGGCAGCGGCCCAACGGCGTAGTGCCATGGCGGATGCCGCGGCTAAAGGCTACCTGGTCGGCGCGGCACACATTAGTTTTCCAGGTATCGGCCGTGTTGCCGCTAAAGGGACTGGGTACACTTGGATTCCAGTCAACTATAGCGAAGTCGGGTTGTAACACTAAATTATAGAAACAGGCAATCACGGACGAGGAATGCACATTTCGGACTGCAGTCCTCGCTTCTATCATGAACTCATCTGAAAGGAGATCATGATGAAAAAAACTTGGTTGATTACCGGCGCAAGCCGTGGCCTGGGATTGGAAATGGCTAAGGCGGTATTGGCTGCCGGGGATAATGTGGTTGCCACCGGTCGCAACCCTTCGCATGTCCAACAGGCCCTGGGTGAGCACAATCACTTGCTGGTACAGCAACTCGACGTCAATGACCGGAGGTCCATCACTACCGCGGTGAATGCGGCGGTTGAACGTTTCGGCCGCATCGATGTACTGGTGAACAATGCTGGCTACGGCCATCTCGGCTTTTTTGAGGAAACGACTGCCGAAGACGTTAAAGCACAATTCGACAGCAATGTTTTCGGCCTGATGGACGTTACCCGCACAGTATTACCGGTAATGCGTGCAGCAGGCAGTGGGCGCATCTTTAACCTTTCCTCACTCGCGGGCATGCGGGGATCGGCATTCAGCTCACTGTACTGCGCAAGCAAATTCGCCGTGGAAGGTTTTTCAGAATCTCTGGCTGCGGAAGTGGCTCCCTTTGGCATCAAGGTGACGATAGTCGCGCCCGGACCATTCCGCACTGACTTCCTGTCGACTAAATCACTACAGGTTGGCAGCTCGGCTTTGCCTGACTACGATGCGGCACGCGACAAAACACGCGCCACTTTTGAGGAGCGTAATGGCAAACAGGCCGGTGACCCGGTCAGGTTAGCCGCCGCCATGATCCAGCTGGCCAAGCACCCTGAGCCACCAATGCGCTTTGTAGCGGGAAGTGCGGCTCTACAGATCGGCCGACAAAAACTGGCCGAGGTAGACGCTGACCTGGACGCCTGGCAGGAGGTATCTGAAGAAACCGATGGCAAGTACACCGATACCCAAGCGTGGCGCCCTGCCAATCAATCCTGACATATGGAGAGGCATGAAATGACTCAAGAAAAGAACAAATATGTAGGCATGTGGGTAACGGCCGATGGCTACATCCGCCATGAATTACTTCCTAACGGCCGGTATGACGAAGCACGCGGTAGCAAACAAAGCGCTTATCAGGGCGATTACCTGATAACTGGCGACCATATCGATTACGAAGACGACACCGGTTTCGTCGCCGACGGCGATTTCCGCGACGACGTGCTGTATCACGCCGGCATGGTCCTTTACCGCGAGCGTCACTGAAACCACTACATTGCGTACTCGGAACGGCGTTCTGCTTGCATCAGCATCAGGGCGCTCTTCATTTCAATAGCTTCTTGTGGCGGCGTCATCAACATGGCATCGATTGGCGCGTACACCGTCAGCCCGACTGCAGCGGTCTATTGCGCTACGAAGTTCGCGGTCGCCGCTATTACAGAAGGCTTGCGCCAGGAGGTCGGCGCCGACATCCGTGTGACGTTGGTTTCGCCTGGCGTAGTGGAATCGGAACTCGCTGAATCGATTTCCGATCCAGCAGGCCGCGAAGAGATGCGTAGTTTCCGGCAGATTTCCATTAAGCCGGATGCCATCGCACGCGCTATCGAGTTCGCCATCCAGCAGCCAGCCGATGTCGACGTGAGCGAGATCGTCGCGCGCCCGACAGCCAGCCCGTACTAACCTGCTTGGGCCTTCAAGCGGTTCACAAACCAGCGGCCCGCTGGGCCGGGTGGATGTTCCATCAGATGCACAGCATGCATGGAAAAGCCCGGCCCAACGTTTGGCTGTATTTCCAGGTTCAGCGTTACCAGCTTGCCGCTGCGCAGGTCCTCCTCCACCATCGGTAATGGCATGTATCCCCAGCCTAGCCCGGCTCGCAGGAATGCGTGCTTGGCTCCCATGTCGCCGAGCCGCCAGGTCTTCGCAGACACGACACCGAAATTGCGGCCCGCAGTTAGCGAAGATCGGTCAGCCAGCACCAGCTGCACATGCTCCGCGGCCACCGAGCGCAGGATAGGCCCCTCAATTGCCGCCAAGGGATGGCTTGGCGCTACCACCGCCACGGCACCCACACTCAGTAGGAACTCCGACGCGCAGCCAGCCGGGATTTCGGGCAGCGAGCCGATAATGGCTACCCTGCAATCGCCAGCCAACAGGGGCTGCAAAACCGCGCCCAAAGCCTCTACATACAAGCGCAGTGGGGTTCCGGGGAATTCCTGATGAAATGCGTGCACAGCCGCCGTCAAATCCTCAATCGGAAACATCACGTCGACCGCCACGGCCAGCTCGGGTTCCAGCCCTTCCGCCAAGGTCCGTGCCTTCGCCTTAAATGCGTCCATGCCCGCAGCGGCCAGTCTTGCTTGCTCCAGCAACGCACGGCCCACTTCAGTCAACTGCGGATAGCGCCCCGTGCGCTCAAACAAAGCAAAACCCACCTGTGCCTCGAGATTGGCAAGTGTAGCGCTGACCACCGACTGTGCGCGCCGCAGCTTGCGTCCAGCCGCCGAGAAGCTCCCCTCATCCGCAGCGGCAATGAAGGTTCGTAATTGGTCCATAGACATACCGTCAAGCATGCATCGCCTCCTTGGATACTTGGAATCTAATTATATAGGCTATTCAGATGGATTGCCGATCAATAAGATTCGGTCATGCACACAAACAACGGAGCCAACGAAATGAACTCAACCGTCCAACGCAGCATCGGTTATCGCAGTAAAGGGAGCACCCGCGGCGGCATCAACCGCCTCGTCAGTCCTGGCGACCTGGGCCAAATAATTAAGCCTTTCGTCTTCCTCGACCTGTTCCAGCTTGAGACGCCGGCAAGCAAGATGGGCATGCACCCACACTCGGGCATCGCCACCGTCACTGTGGTCATGGACGGCGCGCTGGAGTACCGCGAAACCACCGGCAGTCAAGGCCAACTGCCAACTGGCGGCGTCGAATGGATGAGCGCAGGCGGCGGCGTCTGGCATGAAGGCGGCGCAGCGCCTGGCCAGCACGTGCGCGGTTTTCAGCTGTGGCTGGCCCTGCCGGCGGAAGATGAGAACGGCCCGGCAAGCAGCCAATACGTGGCGCCGGCGCAAGTTCCCAGCCATGGACCGGCGCGCGTGATCATCGGCAGCTATGGCGGCGTCAGCAGCCCGATCCGCCCGCGTGCTCCGATCAACTACCTGCACGTGAAACTGCGCGACGGCGAACGCTGGACTTTCACGCCGCCGGACAACCATGACGTGAGCTGGGTCGCCGTCGCTTCCGGCGTCTTGCACACGGCCGGCACCACGGTACAGCGCGAAGTGGCGATCTTCGAAGAAGGCAGCAGCGCCATTGAGCTTCTTGCCCAAGGGGCCACCGAGTTTGTGCTGGGTTCCGCAGCCAAGCACCCGCACGATCTGGTCACTGGCTACTACTCGGTGCACACCAGCGCCGCAGCACTGGAACAAGGCGAGCGGGAAATCCGCCGCATCGGCGCCCAGCTGCGCGCCGCCAATTTGATGTAAGCACCGTCGTTTTTTATTTCACTTTAAATCGAAAGGACTCACCATGAAAACCGCAAACACCACCACTATCGCCCCAGCCATTGGCCGCGTCCTGCTGGCCACCATCTTCGTTTTCAGCGGCGTCGGCAAATTGCTGGCGCCGGCCGCCACCATCGGCTACATCGCCTCATCCGGACTGCTGTTTGCGCCGCTGGCCCTGGCGGCTGCGGTCGCGGTCGAACTGGGCGGCGGTCTGATGCTGGCGCTCGGCATCAAGACCCGACTGGTCGCCGCGCTGCTGGCCGCCTTCTCCATCGTCACCGGTCTGGCCTTCCATAACGCGATTGGCGACCAGAACCAGCTGATCCACCTGCTGAAAAATATCGCGATGGCCGGCGGCCTGCTGCAGGTGGTGGCCTTCGGCGCCGGCGCCTTCAGCTTCGACAACCGCCGCACCGCTGTTCGCCAACTGGCTTAAATCGAATCTTTCAAATACAGGAGTTCATCATGAAAACGAATACCGTAGGCATCATCGGCGCCGGCGCCATTGGCCAGGCCTTTGCCAAGCAACTGGTTAAAGCAGGCATCAACGTCATCCTCAGTAACAGCCGTGGCCCTGAGACGCTGGCTGAAGTGGTAAGCGGCCTTGGCGGCAAAGCCCGCGCCGGCACGGTGAAGCAAGCAGCAGAAGCCGACATTGTCTTCGTCAGCACTAACTGGAGCCGCACCGAGGCCGCGCTCAAGGGCCTGAACTGGGACGGCCGCATCCTGATCGACGCCACCAACCCTGTTCTCCTCCCAGGCTACAAGCTGGCTGAATTGAACGGCAAGAACTCCAGTCAGGTGGTCACTGCATGGGCGCCAGGCGCCCGCGTCGTCAAAGCGTTCAATACCCTGCTCGCAAGCGTTCTGGCGCAAGACCCGGCCCAATCGGGTGGTCGCCGCGTAGTGTTCATCTCGGGTGACCATAGCGATGCGAATGTCGAAGTGGCAGAATTAACGGCCCAGCTAGGCTTTGCCAGCATCGACTTGGGTGGGCTGGAGGTTGGCGGTTATCTGCAACAATTCCCTGGCGGTCCGCTGCCAGCTGTTAATCTCCTGAAATTGGGATAAGAGGTGACAATGAACGCCACTCCGCGTACATCCGCTGAGGCGTTCGAAGAACACATCCCCGGAGGACTGCTCGCGGAACATCGCGCGCAGTCCTCCGGGGATGTGTTCGTTCAAATCCTGGCGCGGCGTCAGGAACAGGCAAACATCACTATTCCTGCAGTACCGGAGGCGCTCATTGTATGGATACTGTCGGGTGAAGCGGACGTCGAAGAGCGCCCGCCCGGCGGCGAGTGGCTCGCCAACCGTGTCGTCGCAGGAGACTTTTTCCTGACCACTGCGACCACGCCCACCGAGATGCGCTGGAAGGCGGAGCCAGGCACGCCGTTCACGGTGATGCATGTGTATATCGGCGTCTCGATGATGCAAAACATCGCCATGCGCGAGGTATCGGGCGAGCGCGACGAAACGCTATCGGCATTGCTGGAGCATATCCGCGCCGAGATGATCGAGCAGCATCCTGCGAGCGGTCCTTTCATCCAGGGCATCGCACAAGCGCTGGCTGTACATGTAGCGCGGACTTACAAGATCGATGCGGAACGCCTGCGAGGCGGACTCCAGGCGTTCAAGCTGCACCGCGTATTCGCGGCGATGCGGGAGCGGCTTGCACAGCCATTCGATCTTGCCACATTAGCCGGCCTCGCGGAGCTTAGCGAATTCCATTTCAGCCGTGTTCAAGCAATCCACGGGCCTTTGAGCCACAACATCGATGACGGAACACCCCGGTTCCGGTTGTGTGGTGAGTCAACCTTGTTCCGTTCGAATCTTGGGTCTTCCATCCTCAGCATCATGGGGGCCGTCACGAAATTGCGGCGAACTGGCTGAAATGAGCAGCTTGCTCGATGTCGGAGGGCGAAATTCCCAAAGGCAGCTTTTTTGAGAATTTTGTGACCCAGGGACATCTTTTCTGAGACGACTCGGGGCGGCTCGTCTCACAAAAGTTGTCCAAGTCATTGATTTGTATAGGGTTCAAAAGGCAAATTTTCTGAGAGCCCACAGCTTTGTTGTCTCTCAGAAAAGATGTCCGCAGTCTCAATATGTTGTCTTTGGACAAAAACTGCATTTCATGAGTGAAGAATGTTCGCCGCATCGATCTACGAGAAATAGTCGATCAATTTTTCAAAAAGATGGCTTTCGGCGCAATGTTCGGTCGACACCAGCGTATCGTTGTCGCCGTATTGGGGGCACTCAGCTACCGGATGGCGACGTCACGAGCTCGTTCCGTGGCGTCGCTACCGGGCGCGGCGGAAAGCCGGTCAGCCGCGTGCGGATAGCGCGCATTGGTCTTTCTCAAGCAGCCGGTCGCCGATCCAGAGCGCGTCGATATCATGGCGCGCAAAGCCGCGCAACGCGTCGACCGGCGCCTCGACGAGCGGCTCGCCGGCGACGTTGAAGGACGTGTTGAGCAGGACGGCGATGCCGGTCATGCGTTCGAACGCGCGCAGCAGCCGGTGGAGGGCCGGATTGTCGTGCGGCGAAACAGTCTGGGGCCGCGCGGTGCCGTCGACGTGCGTTATGGCGGCGAGGCGCTCGCGCCACTGCGGCCGTACCGCGCAAATGCGAAGCATGTACGGGCTGGGTGCGTCGAGCGCGAAATAGCGCGCGGCGTCCTCGACCGGAACACATGGCGCGAATGGCCGGAATGCCTCGCGCCGCTTCACCTGCAGATTCATCCGGTCGCGGGCGTGCGGGTGCGCGGGACTCATCAATAGCGACCGGTTGCCGAGCGCGCGCGGGCCCATCTCGGCGCGCCCAGCGTGCAGCGCGACGCAATGCCCTGCGGCAAGAAGCTTTGCCGCACGTTCAGCCAGTTCGTCGGCCGTGCCGCGTGTCTGGCGGTAGCGCGCCCGGTCGGGCATCGCGGCGATCGCGGCCTCGACGTCCGCGTCACCGTATGGCCGCCCGCCATAGGGAGAAAACGGCCCGGGACGGAACGGCACGCCCTGCACGCCGTGATATCCCCAGAGTGCCGCGCCCAGCGCAGTGCCGCAATCGGCGCCGGCCGGCCCGGCAAACACCGCGTCGAACCCGGCGTCGCGCCACACGAGATCGTTGGCCCGCCCGTTGAGCGACACCTCGCCCGCGAGACACAGCCGGCGCATACCGGTTGTCTCGCGCACCATCCGCGCGAGATGGAGCATCGCTCGCTCGCATTCACGCTGCGCCGCACGGGCGAGCGCGGCGCGGGCCGTCAGGGTGGCGTCCGCCGGTGCCGGAAGCGGGGATATGCCGAACAGCCGCGTGCCGTCCGGGTCGCAGCAGGCGCTGTAATCCACGGCCAGGCCCTCGAAGCGGCCGGCGAGATCCGGTGCGGCTGCGTCGTCGCCATAGGGTGCCAGCCCCATCGTCTTGCCGGTTTCGTGCGCGCCGAAGCCGATGGCGATCGTGACCGCCTCGTATAGCGCGCCGATGCCGCAGGAGGCGCTGCGCATCACGGGCTCGATGCGTCCGTTCCAGCCGATCCATACGCTTTGCGACGACGGCGTCGTACCTTGTTCCCGTCGGTGGCCGTCGACGACGAGGATCGCGGCCTCGTCGAACGGCGAGCAGTAGTATCCGGCGGCCGCGTGGCAAAGCGCATGTTCGACGCGTAGCTGCGGCACGCTGTCGGCATACGGCGGGAGCGGGGCGGTATGCCCCGTATCGACGCACGCCACGAGCGACGGCGCCGTGTCGGCGGGTAAGTCGAGCGCAATGCGGCATGCATCCAGTGCAGCGGCCGGGTAGGCGCTGGACTGCTTGACGCGGTCGAAACGCTCCTGCCCGGCATGCGCGACTCGGCGCGCCCCGGCCGTCGTCGTGACCCATGCGGCGCCGGTGCTGGACGCCGGTCCAGTCTGCACGCCCAGCACGCCTTGCGCGCGGGCCGGGGGGATTCTTTCTGGCATCAACGAGGCATTTCCTTAAAAGTCGCGGCGCAAGCCGCTATTCGCCTGCGCGCGCGTGCCGCCTCGGCGGCGGCCATGCGCGATGACTATCCGTGGTCCTGCTCGGCGAGCGGTGCAAACCCGCCCCCGCGCTTCCACCGGTAGATCGCGGCGCAGACGAGCCAGCTTGCCGCGCAGAGCACGATGATCGCGTAGCCTGCCGCGCCGAGATGCGCGTTCAACGTGTCGAGCAGGTCCCTGAGCGCGCCCCGCATGCCGAACGTGTCGCCGAGCAGCGCGAAGCCCTCGACGCAGCCGACGAGCAGCGCGACCGCCGCGGACATCGCCGTAATCCCGATGTTGTAGTAAAGCTTGCGAACCGGCTCGCGGAAGGCCCAGCCATATACGCCGAGCATCAGCACGCTGTCGGCGGTATCGACAAGGGCCATGCTCGCGGTAAACAACGCCGGGAACACCATGATCGACCAGACGGGCATGCCGTGCGCCGCGCTCGTCGCGGAGATCCCGAGCACGCCGATCTCGGTCGCCGTGTCGAAACCCAGCCCGAACAGCGCGCCCAGCACGTACATGTGCCAGCTTTTCGTGACGAGAACCAGGACCGGCCGCAACAGGCGCGCGAGAAATCCGTGGTGGTGCAGCGCCGTGTCGGCGTGCGCGTCGGCGTATCGCTCGCCGCGTTTTACGCGGCGCAGCGTGCGGACGACCGAATGCAGCGTCACCAGATTCGCGACGGCGATCGCGAGCAGGAACGTCGTCGACACAAGAGTGCCGACCGTGCCCGCAATGTCGTGAAACGCGGCGAGGCGGTCGCGCAACCCGAAGGCCGCCGCCGTGATGGCGATCGATGCCATGATCACGATGGACGAATGCCCCAGCGAGAACATCAGGCCGACCGTCAACGGACGCTGCCCTTCGTGCATCAGCTTGCGCGTCACGTTGTCGATTGCGGCGATGTGGTCGGCGTCCACCGCATGACGCAGGCCGAACGTGTACGCGAGCGCGCACGCGCCCATCAGCGCCGGATGGCCGCCGAACAGCGCGACGGCCCAGGCCCAGGCGGCCAGGTTGAACGCCGCGAGCGCCGCGAACAGGACGACGAGCTTGCCCCGCACGCCGATCGCGCGGACGCCGGTTCCCGGCAGGACGGGCGCGGTCATGACGGCCGGCGGCGCGGGGCCAGTCGACGGCCGGCCGGATGCGGCGCGGCGCGTTCACCGTGGCGTGACGGCGGTGTGGGAGTGCCGAGCGAGCGTCGGCGAGGCGGGGTGGAGCAGCTTGCTGGGAAATCCATCGTGTCTGGGTCGAAACTGTTGCGTTGCCGCGATGTGGCGCGCGGACCTGCGGCCGGCATTGTGCCGCGTTGCTGAGCCGCGTGCAGCGCGGCAAATTCGCTGACCCATGCAACTTCCGTTCCCGTTAGCGCGACGGGCAACCCGTCGCGTGTACCGCATGGCGTTGCCCCCGAGGTTCGCGTTGCGCCCCGCCGCCCAGCCATGCGGGGGCGCTGGTCAACCCGTTGCCAATTTGGTCGCTCAACCGGATGCGCCGTGACTACTTGTCCACGCGGCGCGCGCCGAAGCCGCCCCGTGCCTGCCGACGAGTTTTCCCTTTTGATACAGATCAATGGGATCGAGCGGCAACGTCCGTACGGCCGGCACGCGTGCCTGGCACGGATCTTGTTGTTAAGCACGATACTCACGCCGAAGCCGACGCTCCGGCACCGCTCCGGCATCGCCCCGCATGCCGGCGCTGTCGGCCAGATGGCCATCAAGGAACCGCACCGTGATTGAAACGTTTTATGAGGTCATGCGCCGCCAAGGGATCTCGCGCCGCAGCTTCCTCAAGTTCTGCTCGTTGACCGCCACATCGCTCGGCCTGGGGCCGGCCTTCATGCCAAAGATCGTCGAGGCGATGGAAACCAAACCCCGCACGCCCGTTCTCTGGCTGCACGGCCTCGAATGCACGTGCTGCTCGGAATCGTTCATCCGCTCGGCGCATCCGCTCGCGAAGGATGTCGTGCTATCCATGATCTCGCTCGATTATGACGATCTGTTGATGGCGTCAGCCGGCCATCAGGCCGAGGCGATCCTCGATGAAGTCATGACGAAGTACAAGGGCAACTACATCCTCGCCGTCGAGGGCAATCCGCCCCTGAACCAAGACGGGATGAGCTGCATCATCGGCGGCAAGCCGTTCGTCGATCAGCTGCGCCGCGTGGCGAAGGATGCGAAGGCCGTGATTTCGTGGGGGTCGTGCGCATCGTGGGGCTGCGTGCAGGCCGCGAAGCCGAATCCGACGCAGGCGGTGCCGATCCACAAGGTCATCACCGACAAGCCGATCATCAAGGTGCCGGGCTGCCCGCCGATCGCGGAAGTGATGACGGGCGTCATCACGTACATGCTCACGTTCGACCGCGTGCCGGAGCTGGACCGCCAGGGGCGGCCGAAGATGTTCTACAGCCAGCGCATCCACGACAAATGCTACCGTCGTCCGCACTTCGATGCGGGACAGTTCGTCGAGGCGTGGGATGACGATGCCGCGCGGCGCGGCTACTGCCTCTACAAGGTTGGCTGCAAGGGCCCAACGACCTATAACGCCTGCTCGACCGTGCGCTGGAACGGCGGCACGAGCTTCCCGATCCAGGCGGGACATGGCTGCATCGGCTGCTCCGAGGACGGCTTCTGGGACAAGGGATCGTTCTACGACCGCCTGACCCACATCAACCAGTTCGGCATCGAAGCAAATGCCGACAAGGTCGGCGCCACCGCGGCCGCCGTCGTGGGAGCCGCCGCCGCCGCCCATGCTGCCGCATCGGCGATTCAGCGCGTCAGCGCGAAACGCGATCGCGACGGCAGCTAGCCGCCCGCTCGCGCAGCCCATACACGCACAGGAAATACACAGCATGGCAGCCTATTCCACTCAAGGATTTCAGATCGACAACAGCGGACGCCGGATCGTTGTCGATCCCGTGACCCGCATCGAAGGCCACATGCGGGTCGAGGTGAACGTCGATTCGAACAACGTGATCCGCAACGCGGTGTCCACCGGCACCATGTGGCGCGGACTCGAAGTGATTCTCAAGGGCCGCGACCCGCGCGATGCCTGGGCATTCGTCGAGCGCATCTGCGGCGTCTGCACCGGCTGCCACGCGCTGGCGTCGGTTCGCGCGGTCGAGGATGCGCTCGGCATCCGGATTCCGCCAAACGCACACCTAATCCGCGAGATCATGGCCAAGACGCTGCAGGTGCATGACCATGCGGTGCATTTCTATCACCTGCATGCGCTGGACTGGGTCGACGTCGTGTCGGCGCTCAAGGCAGATCCGAAGCTCACGTCCGAACTCCAGCAGCGCGTCTCGCCGTCGCATCCTCTGTCGTCCCCCGGCTATTTCCGCGACATCCAGACCCGGCTGCGAAAATTCGTCGAGAGCGGCCAGCTCGGGCCGTTCATGAACGGCTACTGGGGAAACCCGGCCTATCTGCTTCCGCCCGAGGCGAACCTGATGGCCGTGACGCATTACCTCGAGGCGCTCGATCTGCAAAAGGAATGGGTCAAGATCCACACGATCTTCGGCGGGAAGAATCCGCACCCGAACTACCTCGTCGGCGGCGTGCCGTGCGCGATCAATATCGACGGCGACCTGGCCGCTGGCGCGCCGATCAACATGGAGCGCCTGAACTTTGTTCGGGCGCGGATCGAGGAGGCGGAGACGTTCTGCCGGAACGTCTACGTACCCGACCTGCTCGCGATCGGCACGATCTACAAGGCACGCGGCTGGATGCATGGCGGCGGCCTCGCGGCGACCAACGTGATGGACTACGGCACGTATCCGCTCGTCAACTACGACCCGAGTACCAACCAGATGCCGGGCGGCGCGATCCTGAATGGCGACTGGGACACCATCTTGCCCGTCGACGCGCGCGATCCGGAACAGGTGCAGGAGTTCGTGACCCATTCCTGGTACCAGTATCCCGACAACGATCGCGGGCTTCATCCGTGGGACGGCATGACCGAGCCGCACTACGAACTGGGACCGAAGACGAAGGGCACGCGCACCGCGATCGAATCGGTCGACGAGGGCGCGAAGTACTCGTGGGTCAAGGCACCGCGCTGGCGCGGACACGCAATGGAGGTCGGGCCGCTCGCGCGCTACATCCTTGGCTATGCGCACGCGAAGCAGGGCAACCCGCACGGCGCCCGCATGAAGGCACAGATCGACGCGGCGCTCCAGTCCGTCAATCACGACATGCCGAAGCTCCTCGGCTTACCCGAGACGACGCTCGGCGCGAAGCAGCTTCTGCCGACCACTATCGGCCGCACGCTCGCGCGCGCACTCGAGGCGGAATACTGCGCCGAGATGATGGCGGACGACTGGCAGCGGCTCGTCGACAACATTCGCAACGGCGACACGTCGACCGCCAACGTCGAAAAGTGGGATCCCTCGACGTGGCCGGCCGAGGCGAAGGGCGTTGGCACCGTCGCTGCGCCGCGCGGCGCGCTTGGTCACTGGATCCGGATCAAGGACGGGCGGATCGAGAATTACCAGTGCGTCGTTCCGAGCACGTGGAACGGCGGCCCGCGCGACGCGAAAGGCCAGATCGGCGCATTCGAGGCGAGCCTGATGAACACGCCGATGGCGAACCCCGAGCAGCCCGTCGAGATTCTGCGGTCGCTGCACTCGTTCGATCCGTGCATGGCGTGCTCGACGCACGTGATGAGCGAAGACGGCGCGGAAATGACCGCCGTCACGGTGCGCTGACCGTGAAGCGCCGTTGGCGAGACTTCTCGCGTCGAGACACAGCTGCTTGACGCATCACTGGTAACCAGAGGACGCCATCGCGGCCAGCTTCGGCCGGCCCGCACGGCAAGGAAGAATGATGACGATGCAAACGCAGTCGCGGCGCGGCCGCGCGCCCGATACGGTTCCGGCCGCCAAGGCGATCTACGTGTACGAAGCGCCGGTGCGCATCTGGCACTGGATCAATGCGGCGTCGATCGCGGTGCTGTCGATGACCGGATACCTGATCGGCTCGCCGCTCGCGACGCAACCGGGCGAGGCCAGCGCCCATTTCCTGATGGGGTACATCCGGTTCGCGCATTTCGCGGCGGCCTACCTGTTCGTCGTCGGGCTCGCCGGCCGCGCGTACTGGGCGCTGGTCGGCAACCACCACGCGCGCGAGATGTTCTGGGTGCCCGTGTTCACCCGGGACTACTGGCTCGACGTGCTCGGGATGCTGCGCTACTACCTGTTTCTCGGCCCGTGTCCGCGCCAGTACAGCGGCCATAATCCGCTGTCGCGCTTCGCGATGTTCTTCGTGTTCCTGACGGTCTCGCTGTTCATGGTCGTGACCGGTTTCGCGCTGTACGGCGAAGGCGCACAGGCCGGCTCCTGGCAGCAGCGCGCGTTCGGCTGGATCCGGCCGCTGCTCGGACAGTCGCAAGGCGTCCATACCTGGCATCACCTCGGGATGTGGGCGATTCTGCTGTTCGTGATCCTTCACGTGTACGCGGCGATTCGCGAGGACATCATGGGCCGCCAGAGCGTGGTCGGCTCGATGATCTCCGGCTACCGCACCTTCAAGGACTGACGCATCGATGCAGATTCCCTCTCAACCCATTACGCCGGCGCAGGACGCTGCCGCGATTGTCGCGCTCGGCATCGGCAACGTGCTGTGGGCCGACGAAGGTTTCGGCGTGCGCTGCATCGAGGCGCTGCAGCAGCGTTTCGAATGCGCGCCGGGCGTCACGTTGATCGACGGCGGCACGCAGGGCCTTTATCTGATCCAGCACGTCCAGGCGGCCGACTTCCTGCTGATCTTCGACGCGGTGGACTACGGGCTTGCGCCGGGCGAGCTGAAGATCGTCGAGGACGACGAGGTGCCGAAGTTTCTCGGCGTGCGCAAGATGAGCCTGCACCAGACCGGATTCCAGGAAGTGCTGATGCTGGCGCAACTGACTGGCAAGTATCCGCGCCGCGTCGTGCTGATCGGCTGCCAGCCGGAGGAGATCGACGACTACGGCGGCAGTTTGCGTCCGTGCGTGAAAGCCGCGCTCGAACGGGCGCTCGAAGCGGGTGTCGTGTACCTGCGCGAGTGGGGCTGCGCGCCGGTGCCGCGGCGCACCGCGCTGCGCGACGACGAGGCCGTCACGCTTCACCATCTGGCGCTGTCGCGTTACGAAGGCGAGCGCCCGAGCGAAGCCGACGCATGCCGCATCGGCGATGCGCGCGTGCTCGCTCGTGCGCGTGCCAAGGAGCCGCCGCCATGTGCATAGGGTTGCCGATGCAGGTTGTCGATGCGCAAGGCGGCCATGCGTGGTGCGTCGGACGCGGCGTGCGACGCCGCGTGGACACCGCGCTGGTCGGGCCGTGCGCGCCCGGCGACTGGCTGCTCGTGTTTCTCGATGCCGCGCGGGAACGGCTCGACGCCGGACGCGCGGCGGAAATCGACGCGACCCTGGCGCTGATCGAGTCGGTGATGTCGGGCGAAGGCGGCGCGGCAAGCCCCGCCGCGTTCGCGCTGCCGTCGGCGCTCGGCGTGGATGAATTGACCCGGCTAATCGGCGGCCCGCAGCGCGCGGCCGGCAGCCATGCTATTCCTGAGGAATCGAAATGAGCGAAACAAGCGACTCCACGAACGGAGCAATGCTGCCCGCAGCGTCGAACGCACTGGCGGGCGGCCAGGATTGCCTGCCGGTCGTGCAGCGACTGATCGAGCAAGCACACGCGACGTTCGTCGACGAGCACACGCTGGACGGCTGGCTCGCCGATGGCGGCGAGTGCGTCGTGCTGCTGATGGGCGACCCGGTGCGGTTTCCCGAATCCCTCGACGTCGCGGTCGTGCTGCCAGAACTGGCGCGCATCGCGGCCTCCCGTTTCGGCCGTTCGCTGCGGCTTGCGGTGGCGACGCGCGCCGGTGAGAACGCGATCGCGCGGCGCTTCGGATCGCTGCGCTGGCCCGCGCTGCTGTGGCTGCGCGACGGCGAATACGTGACGCTGCTGTCCGGCATGATGGACTGGGACGACTACGTGAAGCGCGTGACCGACGCGCTCGCCAGCCCGACGACGCGCGCGCCGTCGATCGGCATTCCCGTCAACGTCGCCGGCGACTCGTCCGGCTGCCACTGAAATTCACGCTTGCCGACCATGCAGATGAAATCCTTTCCCGTCCCCGTCGTGCCGTTCGGACCGGGTAGCCAGCCCGAAGGCGATGCCGTGCTCGACTACATGCCGATGCCCCAGGCGATGCACACGTTCGTCGCGCCGTCGCTACCGCAACGCGCCGATGCCCGGGCGCTCGACGCGGTGCGCGGCATCCTGCGGGCCGTGCTCGGCGCGCTCGATGCGTGCCGCCGCGGCGAACGGCCCGCGGCGATCGATCTGACGGCGTGCGACGCCGATGCGCTGCGCATCCTCAACGCGGTGCTCGGCGAAGGCGAGGTCAGCGCGCGCATCGACACTGCCGACACCGGCAGCGTGCTGATCCAGGAGACCGTGTTCGGGGGCGTCTGGCGCATTGCTGAGGACGGCCCGACGGGCCGCCTCGACCGCATCGAAGTGGGCGGCGCGCCGGCCGCGCTGGCTGCGGCCGCCCACGCGTCGGCGGCGCGTGCGGTGCCGGTTTCCGACACGCACCCGAGCGGCGTGATGAACGCGCCGGCAATCCTCACCGAGGTTCGCGATCAGGTCGCCCGCTGGCGTGCCGGCGCCGCGCCGCACGTCATCAATCTGACGCTGCTGCCGCTATCGCCCGAAGACGGCGCGTTCATCGACGCGGTGCTCGGCGGCGGGCCGGTGTCGGTGTTGTCCCGGGGTTACGGGAATTGCCGGATCGCCAGCACCGGCATTGTCAATTGCTGGCGCATCGCGTACTTCAACTCCCAGGACACGCTGATCCTGAACACCATCGAGATTACCGATCTGCCCGAGGTGGTGCAGGCTGCGCCCGAGGATATCGACGATTCGCACGAGCGTCTCGCGCAATTGATCGACTGGGTCGAGGAGGCGTGACCATGAACGAACACGCGACGCTGTTCGAAGGCAGCTACCTCGGCGATCGCAGCCGCATCGCGCCCAATACGCGGCTCGAATGCAAGATCTGCTGGTGGATCTACGATCCGCGCCAGGGCGATCCGGTGTGGCAGATCCCGCCGGGCGTGCCGTTCGCCGCGTTACCCGCGCACTGGCGATGCCCGACCTGCGACGGCGATGCGGAGCAATTCATGGTGCTGAGGGACTGACGTTGACGACGCGAAGCCTACGGGGCGATGCGTTGAGTGCGTCGCCGCAAAGCGGCTCGTCCGATGCGCGCATCGGCGCGCTCGTCGCGCATTTCACGACGGTCGCGGCGACCACGATGCGCGGCATGCCGGTCGTCCATCCCGCATTGCGGGTCCAGGCCGTGGACTTCGGGCCGTTTCCGTCCTGCGGCGATGCCGGCGGCGATGTCCTCGGCATCCTTGTTGCGCCGTGGTTCATGAACCTTGTCTGGCTGCCGGGCGGAACGGACACGGGCCACCCGTGCCCGCCGCCGGGGCGGTTGGCCACGCGCCGCGTCGGCGCCGTCGAGTTCGACTGGATCGGCGCGCACGCGCCGCAGGTCGGCGCGCATGCGTGCTGTTCACTGTTTTCGCCGATGTTCGACTTCGCCGATCAGACGAGCGCGGTGGCGACCGCGCGCGCCGTGCTCGCACAGCTGCGATCCGGGGGCGCCGACGCACCGCGCACGAGCCGGCGCGCGTTCCTGCTGCGGCGGCCCGCGACCCGCGAGGCCGGCGCATGACTGGCGTCGCGAGCACGAAGGCCCGCGCGTACGGGTTGGCCGCGTGGGCCGGGCAATATGTCGTGCGTCCGGGCCGTTGGCCGAGCATCGACGGCGGCCGGCCGCCGCTCGCGGGCCTGCTGTTGCGCGGCCAGCCGGCGGCGCTGGCTGCGTCGCGCCTGTCCGCGGTGTTCTCGCTCTGCGGGCGCGCGCATGCGCTGTGCGCCGAACTCGCCGTGACGGCGGCTGGCGCGCCCGCGCCCGACCCGGCCGGCGACGGGGCTCGCTCGGCCGCGCTCGCGCGCGAGACGGTCGCCGAGCATCTGCGCCGCATATGGCTCGAGTGGCCCGCGCGTCTGTCCGGCGGCGCTCCGCGCGCGTTGCCCGATGCGCAGGCGGCGGGCACGCGCGAATGGATCGAACGCCATGTGCTCGGCGCACCGGCCAGCGGCTGGCTCGCCCGTTGGGAAGACGATCCGCGCGCATGTCTGGTCGCGTGGACCGAGCGGACGACGACCGTCCCGGCGTCGCTGCTGATGCATTGCCGCGCGGTCGCGGACGGCCTGCGCATGCTGCCCCGCGCGCTGTGCATCGACGACGCGCGGCTGAGTCCGATCGGCGCGGCGATCGCGTGCGACCCTCGCTTCGCGCAGCGGCCGCAGCAGGACGGCGCGCCCGCCGAGACCGGCGTCTGGACGCGATGCGGCGATCCGCGGATCGCCGCTTACGACACGGCATGGCTGCGGCTCGGCGCGCGCGTCGCGGAGCTCGCGCGGCTCGTGGCCGGCGGCCCGGCTGCGTTTGCGTTGCGATCGGGCGCGCTTGCGCTCGGGCCGGGCGAGGCGGTCGCGTGGTGCGAGATGGCGCGCGGCGTTCTGATTCACTGGGTCCGTCTCGCACCCGGCGACGCCACGCGCGTCGTCGACTACCGCGTGGTGTCGCCGACAGAGTGGAATTTTCATCCCGACGGCAGCCTCGCGCACGCGCTCGCACGGTTCGATACGCCACGAGGCGGGGGCGGCGATGCAGCGCTCGAGGCCGCCGTCGGCGCATTGATGGGCGCGTTCGATCCGTGCATCGCCTATGCTCTCGAAACGAACGCGCCGGTTCGGCGGGAACGATGACTCTCGGAACGGAAAACCATCCACATGCATGAAGTAAGTCTGGCGGGCGGCGTACTCGCGGCGGTCGAGGCGGCGGCCCGGCGCGAGCGCTTCGCGCGCGTCAACGTGTTGCGGCTCGAAGTCGGCCGGCTCGCGGGCGTCGAGGTGGAGGCGCTGCGTTTCGCGCTCGACGCGATGGCGCCCGGCACCTGCCTTGCCGGCGCGCGCATCGAGATCGCGGAGCCGCCCGGCCGCGCGTGGTGCCTGAACTGTCATTGCGACGTGCCGCTGGCGGTGCGCGGCGAGCCGTGCGGCCGCTGCGGCGGCTACTGGCTGCAGCCGAACGGCGGCACGGAATTGCGCATCGTCGACATGCTCGTCGACGATGCCTGAAATCAAACCGAATTGCGGAAGGAGAACGACATGTGCGTGGTATGCGGCTGCGACAGCCCCGGCGGTGCGGCCCGGGATCGACACGATGCGCATCGCGAGCACCCTGAGCCGGACGCCCACGTTCGCGCTGACGCGTCCAGCGGCGACCTCCACTACGGCCTCGGGCCGGCGGGTGTCACCGTGCATGGCCTCGATCAGGGGCGAACGGTGATCCTGGAGCAGGACGTGCTCGGCGAGAACGACCGCCATGCGGCGCACAACCGGCGGCATTTCGCCGCGCACGGCGTGCGGGCACTCAACCTCGTGTCGAGTCCCGGTTCAGGCAAGACGACGCTGCTGTGCGCGACCATCGGCGCGTTGCGCGCGCGCGCGCCGGCATTGCCGGTGGGCGTGATCGAAGGCGACCAGCAAACCGCCAACGACGCGCAGCGCATTCGCGCGGCCGGCGCGCCGGCGATTCAGGTCAATACCGGCAAAGGATGCCATCTCGATGCGGCGATGGTGGCGGCGGCCTATGAACGGCTGCCGTTGCACGATCACGGCCATAGCCATAGCCATAGCCATAGCCATAGCCATAGCCACGATCACGATCACCACCATCCGCACGGCCACGCGCATACGTCCGACGACCGCACGGCGGCGCAGCAGCCCGGCAGCGTGCTGTTCATCGAGAACGTCGGCAATCTGGTGTGTCCCGCGTTGTGGAATCTGGGCGAGGACGCGAAGGTCGCTATCCTGTCGGTGACGGAAGGCGAGGACAAGCCGCTCAAGTACCCGGACATGTTCGCCGCCGCGCGGCTGATGATCATCAACAAGATCGACCTGCTGCCATACGTGCAGTTCGACGTTGAGCGCTGCATCGAGTACGCGCGCCGGGTCAATCCGGCGCTCGACGTGATCCGTCTGTCCGCGACGACGGGCGAAGGCATCGATGCGTGGCTCGACTGGATCCTGCGCGCGGCGGACGCGCGCGATCCGGTGGTCGAGCGCATTGCCGCGCTGGAAGTCGAACTGGCGTCGCTGCGCGCGCTGCAACGACGCGACGGAGGCCCGGCATGACCCTGCGGCGCGAACGACTGCCGGGCGGGTGGGGTGCCGATACCGTGCTCGCAACCGGCGCATGGCTGAAGAATGCCGCGTGCGTCTGCATCGACGGTGACGTTTACTGGTCGCCGCTTCACGGCGATCTCGACGATCCGCGCCATTGCGCCGCGCTCGATGCGTCCGTCGCGTCGCTCGTCGAGGCGGCCCGGCGCGCGTGCCGGCCGGTGCGCGCGATCGCACACGATCTGCATCCGGATTTCCACAGCTCGCGGCTGGCCGTCGAATGGAGCGAGCGCCTCGGGGTGCCGGCCATCGCCGTGCAGCATCATCATGCGCATATCGGCGCGGTCGCGGCCGAGCACGGGCTCGCGGAGCCCGTCGTCGGCCTGGCGCTCGACGGTGTGGGACTCGGCACCGACGGCGCCGCGTGGGGCGGGGAACTGCTCGAGGTCGCGCCAGACGGCTGGCGGCGGCTGGGGCACCTGACGCCCCTCGCGCTGCCGGGAGGTGACGTGGCGGCCCGCGAACCGTGGCGAATGGCCGCCGCCGCCCTGCACATGCTCGGGCGCGCGAACGAGATCGACGCGCGGCTGGCCGGCGACGTCGGCGAACGCGCGGCACGCACGATCGGCACGATGCTGGCGCGTGGCCTGAATTGTCCGCCGAGTACGGGCGCGGGACGATGGTTCGACGCCGCCGCCGGCCTGCTCGGCATTTGCCGCCATCAGCGCGCGGAGGCGGAAGCCGCGATCGCGCTCGAACGGCAGGCTACCGACTATCTGCTGGCTCACCCTGAACCCGACACGTCGGGACTCTGGCGGGTCGCGGAGGACGGCGAGCTCGATCTGCGCCCGCTGCTCGTTCGCCTGCTCGAACTGGCCGACATGGGCGATATCGCGCACGGCGCTGCGCTCTTTCACCTCGGGCTCGCCGACTCGCTTACCGCGTGGGCCGCATCGGTCGCGAACGGTCGCCCCGTGCTGCTCGGCGGCGGCTGCTTCGCCAACCGGCTTCTGTCCGCGCGTTTGCGCGCGGCGCTCACCGCGCATGGCGTGCGGACTTGCGCTCCGTCGTCGGTGCCATGCGGCGACGCCGGTCTGGCTCTGGGTCAGGCGTGGGTCGCCGCGCATAGATTGACGTCGGGCGCAGTGCCCGCGACGTCCCAAGGAGTTTCGACATGTGTCTAGCCATTCCCGCACGCCTCGTCGAGTTGCGCGACGCCGACATGGGCGTCGTCGATCTCGGCGGCGTGCGCAAGACGATCTCGCTCGCGCTCGTGCCCGATGCGTGCGTGGGTGAATATGTGATCGTGCATGTGGGCTACGCACTCGGCAGGATCGATCCGGACGAGGCCGCACGTACGCTTGCGTTGTTCGGCGAATTGGCGCAGGCAGCCGGCGACGACGGCGTGCGTCCGACGGGAGCGCCGCGATGAAGTATATCGACGAATTCCGCGACCGCGCGCTTGCCGAACGCATCTCCGCGCGCATTCAGGCGGAGGCGCTGCCCGGCATGCGTTATCACTTCATGGAATTCTGCGGCGGTCACACGCATGCGATTTCCCGTTACGGCGTGACCGATCTGCTGCCCGGCAACGTGCGCATGATCCACGGGCCGGGCTGCCCGGTCTGCGTGCTGCCGGTCGGACGAATCGATCTCGCCGTGCAACTCGCGCTGGAGCGCGGGGTAATCGTCTGCACGTATGGCGACACGATGCGCGTTCCGGCGTCGGGCGGGATGTCCCTGCTGCGCGCGAAGGCGCACGGCGCCGACATTCGTATGGTCTATTCACCGCTCGATGCGCTGAAGATCGCGCGCCGGCATCCCGATCGCGAAGTCGTGTTCTTCGCGATCGGCTTCGAGACGACGACGCCGCCCACCGCGCTGATTGTGCGCGACGCGGCCGCCGCCGATGTCGACAATTTCAGCGTGCTCAGCTGCCACGTGCTAACCCCGGCCGCGATTACGCATCTGCTCGCCGCGCCGGCGGTGTCGGCCGAGGCCGTTCCGCTCGACGGCTTCGTCGGCCCGGCGCACGTCAGCATCGTGATCGGCTCGGCACCCTATGAGGGATTCGCGCGCGACTATCGCAAGCCGGTCGTGATCGCGGGCTTCGAGCCGCTCGACGTGATGCAGGCGATCCTGATGCTGATCCGTCAGGTCAACGACGGCCGCGCCGAGGTCGAGAACGAGTTCGCGCGGGTCGTCACGCGAACGGGCAATGCCGCCGCGCAGGCGCTGATGGACGACGTGTTCGAGACCCGGGAGAGCTTCGAGTGGCGCGGCCTGGGCGAGGTCCCGGCCAGCGCGCTGCGGATCCGCCCAAAATATGCCCGCCATGACGCCGAAGTGCGTTACGGGCTCGTCTACCGGCCGGTCGCCGATCACCGGAAATGCGAATGCGGCGCGATCCTGCGTGGCCTCAAGCAGCCGCGCGACTGCTCGCTGTTCGGCACCGTGTGCACGCCCGAGAATCCGATGGGTTCGTGCATGGTGTCGAGCGAGGGCGCGTGCGCCGCGCATTATTCATATGGCCGTTTCAAGGATATTCCACTGGTACCCGCATGAACTCGACACCGACGCCCCGGACAAAACCCGCCTACGTGCGGCCCCTCAATTTTCGCGACGGCCGGATCGACATGGGCCATGGCGCGGGCGGCCGCGCCTCGGCGCAGCTGATTCGCGAACTGTTCGTCGCCGCCTTCGATAACGAGTGGCTCCGGCAAGGCAACGATCAGGCGGCGTTCGCGCCGCCGGCGACGGCGCCGGGCGAGCGCATGGTGATGGCTACCGATGCGCACGTTGTCTCGCCGCTGTTCTTTCCAGGCGGCGACATCGGCAGCCTGTCGGTGCACGGTACGGTCAACGACGTCGCGATGTCCGGCGCGCGGCCGCTGTATCTGGCCGCCAGCTTCATCATCGAGGAAGGATTCCCGCTGGCCGACCTGAAGCGCATCGTCGAATCGATGGCGCAGGCCTCGCGCGCATGTGGCGTGCCAATCGTGACCGGCGACACCAAGGTCGTCGAGCGTGGCAAGGGTGACGGCTTGTTCATCACCACGACAGGCGTCGGGGTCGTGCCGCCGGGCATTCGGATCGACGGCGCGTTGGCGCGGCCTGGCGACGCCGTTCTGCTGTCCGGCACCATCGGTGAACACGGCGTCGCGATCATGTCGACGCGCGAGGCGCTCGAATTCGAAACGGAGATCCGCTCCGACAGCGCCGCGCTGTACACGTTGGTGGCGAGCATGCTTGCGGCCGTTCCCGGCGTGCGCGTGCTGCGCGACCCGACGCGCGGCGGCCTAGCGACCACGCTCAACGAGATCGCCAGCCAGTCGGGCGTCGGCATGCTGATCTGGGAGCAGGCGATTCCCGTGCTGCCGCAAGTCGATGCGGCATGCGAACTGCTCGGCCTCGATCCGCTTTATGTGGCCAACGAAGGCAAGCTCGTCGCCATCTGCGCGGCCGAGGACGCCCCCGCGCTGCTGGCCGCGATGCGTGCGCATCCGCTCGGTGTCGGTGCCGCGCGGATCGGCGAGGTCATCGAGGATTCCCATGGCTTCGTACAGGTCGAAACGAAGTTCGGCGGACGGCGTATCGCCGATTGGTTGTCCGGTGAACAGTTGCCGCGCATTTGCTGACGCGTCGGCACGACGAGGTTCGCGCGAGGCGGGGTATCATGCGCGTTATCAGGCCGCCTGCTGCCGCATTCCGCGTGCGGCGGGCCTGAATCAGCCGGATCCGCACGGCTTTGATCGACTCATGAGCTCGCCTTTACCCGTCCGTCCCAGCCCTGACCCCGACCCTGACCCGGTGCCGATGCGCAGGCCCGCAACCGTGTTGGTCGTCGACGACGAGTTGCGCGCGCAGGAAACGATTCGCCGCGTGCTGGACGAGGAGTTCGAGGTTCTAACCGCGAGCTCCGCCGACGAAGCGCGTGCGATCCTGCAGCAGCATCCGGTCGCCGTGATTCTTTGCGATCAGCGGATGCCGGAGCGCACGGGCGTCGATTTCCTGTGCGAAGTGCGCGAGATGTGGCCCGACACCGTGCGTATCATCGTCTCCGGTTACACGGATTCGGAAGACATCGTCGCGGGAATCAACCATGCCGGCATCCACCGGTTCGTGCTCAAGCCGTGGATGCCCGACCATCTGCTCCACACGGTGCGCCAGGCCGCGGAGGCGCAGTCGCTGCAGCAGGACATGCATCGGCTCGACCTCGAGTTGCGGGGCAGCGTTCCGTTGCTCAGGCAGCGCAGCCACGAGAAACTCGCACGGGTGCAGAGCACGTTCGGTTTCGATACGATCGTGCGCTCGCCGGGCAGCCCGCTCGATCCGATCTGCACGCTCGCGGCGAAGCTCGCGCGCTACGACCTGTCGATCCTTATCCACGGCGAGTCCGGCACCGGCAAGGAGTTGCTGGCGCGCGCGGTCCATTACGCCAGCCCGCGCGCCGCCGGCCCGTTCGTCGTCGAGAACTGTGCGGCCGTGGCCGACACGCTGCTCGAATCGGAGCTGTTCGGCCACAAGCGGGGATCGTTTACCGGCGCTGTTCACGACCATGTCGGCCTGTTCCAGCGCGCCAACGGTGGCACCATTTTCCTCGACGAGATCGGTGACACGTCGCTCGCATTCCAAGTGAGGCTTCTGCGCGTGCTGCAGGAAGGGGAGGTGCGGCCGGTCGGCGCGACGCGCGCCGTGCCTGTGGACGTCCGCGTAATCGCCGCGACGCATCGCGACTTGGAGCGCGAAGTTGAAGCCGGCCGTTTCCGTGAGGATCTCTACTACCGGATCGCGACGGCGACGCTGGCACTGCCGCCGTTGCGCGAGCGAACGGGCGATCTGGTGCCGATCGCCCACAAGCTTCTGCAGGCCATCGGCGAGCACGAGTCCCGGCCGACCAGACTGGGCTTCGCCCGCGACGCGCTTGCGGTGCTGCTGGGCTACCCGTGGCCGGGCAATATTCGAGAACTGCGCAACGAAATCTACCGGGCGGTCGCGTTGAGTGACGACGACCTGATTCGCGCGGACGCGTTCTCGGCGAAGGTGATGCGCGGGCAGTCGGGCGCCGCCGCGCGCGCGCCAGAAGCGCCGGTTTCTGCCGCCGGCACGTTGCAGGAGCGGCTCGATGCGATGGAGGCAATGTTGATCAAGGAAGCGCTGTTGCGGCATCGGTGGAACAAAACCCGCGCCGCGTCCGAACTCGGTTTGTCGCGAGCCGGGCTGCGGCAGAAAATGCAGCGATTTGGCCTGGAGAAGAGATGAGCGCGGATGCCCGAGCGCCCGGCGGCACGGGCGCGTTCAACGTACTGTGGCTGCAGTCGGGTGGCTGCGGTGGGTGCAACATGTCGCTGCTGTGCGCGGACACACCGGACTTTTCCGGCATGCTGTCGCGGGCCGGTATCCGGGTGCTCTGGCATCCGTCACTGTCGCTCGAGACCGGTGCGGACGCCCGCGAGGTGCTTCAGGCCTGCCTCGACGGTACGGTCGAGCTGCATGCGTTGTGCGTTGAAGGCGCCATGCTGCGCGGCCCCAACGGCACGGGACGTTTCCACGTGCTGGCGGGCACCGGCGTGCCGATGATCGACTGGGTCGCTCAACTTGCGCGCGTCGCGCATTACACGGTGGCAATCGGCACTTGCGCCGCCTACGGCGGCATCACGGCAGCGGGCGCGAATCCGGCCGACGCATGCGGGCTCCAGTACGACGGCGATCAGCCGGGCGGCCTGCTCGGCACCGCGTACCGGTCGCGCAGCGGGCTTCCGGTCGTCAACGTGGCTGGTTGCCCGACCCATCCCGAATGGGTTGTCGAGACGCTGAGCGGGCTGTCGATGTCGATGCTCGATGCGGCCGCCCTCGACACGTTCGGCCGGCCACGCTTCTACGCGGATCAGCTCGTGCATCACGGTTGCACGCGCAACGAGTTCTACGAGTACAAGGCGAGCGCCGAACGTCCGTCCGATCTCGGCTGCATGATGGAGCACATGGGCTGCAAGGGCACGCAGGCGCACGCCGACTGCAACACCCGCCTCTGGAATGGCGACGGCTCGTGCACACGGGGCGGCTACGCGTGCATCAACTGCACGGAGCCGGGCTTTGAGGAGCCCGGCCACGCATTCCACCGGACGCCCAATGTCGCCGGTATCCCAATCGGCTTGCCGAGCGACATGCCGAAGGCATGGTTCGTGGCGCTCGCGTCGTTGTCGAAGGCCGCGACGCCGAAGCGCGTGCGGGAAAACGCCACGTCGGATCATATGAAGGTCGCGCCCCCCGCCCGTTCCCCATCCCGCAACAAATAGGCCTTCTCATGTCCCGACTGGTGATCGGTCCGTTCAATCGCGTCGAAGGTGACCTTGAAGTGCGCCTCGACGTCGCCGACGGCCGAGTGAGCGATGCACACGTGAATGCCACCATGTTTCGCGGCTTCGAGCAGATCCTGCTCGATCGCGATCCGCTCGACGCGCTCGTCTACGTGCCGCGCATCTGCGGCATCTGCTCGGTTTCGCAGGGCATCGCGGCGGCACATGCGCTGGCCGACCTGGCAGGCGTGACGCCGACGCCGAACGGCCAGATCGCCATGAACCTGATGCTGGCCGCCGAGAACCTCGCCGATCACCTAAGTCATTTCTATCTGTTCTTCATGCCGGATTTCGTCCGGCCGTTCTATGCGGCGCGAGCGTGGCACGCGGAAGCGGTCTCGCGCTTCACGCCTTATCAAGGTGAGCGACACCGCGCCGCGCTTAGCGCACGGCAGCGCTGGCTGCAGCTGATGGGCACGCTGGGCGGCAAGTGGCCGCACACCGGATCGATCCAGCCCGGCGGAAGCGCGCGGGCGATCGAGAGCTCGGAGCGGATCCGCCTGCTGGGCTTCATTGGCGAATTCCGGCAGTTCCTGGAGGAGACCCTGTTCGACGCGCCCCTCGAGGAAATTGCGCAGCTCGACAGCGAAACCGCGCTGGCCGAATGGCGTGCGCGCACCGAAGGGCGGGGCGATTTCCGGTTCTTCCTGGCGCTCGCCGACGATCTCGGTCTGGACCGGCTCGGCCCGGGGCCCGGCCTGTACCTGTCATACGGCGCCTATCCGCAACCGGAGGGCAGTCAAGCTTTCCGTGCGGGGGTCTGGGACGCGCGTCGGATGCATCTCGATGCCGTCGATCTCGACGTGATCACGGAAGACGCGACCCATGCATGGCTTGACGATACCGGCGGCGCCCGGCATCCGTTTTCGGGGCTCACCGAGCCACGGGCGGAGAAAGCCGGGGCCTATACTTGGAACAAGGCGCCGCGCCTGAACGGCGCGGTGCTCGAAACCGGTGCGATTGCTCGGCAACTGGCGGACGGCCATCCCTTGATCGTGGATGCCGCCGCTCGTTGCGGCGGCACAGTCTATACGCGCGTCCTGGCGCGGTTGCTGGAGTTGGCCCGCGTCGTGCCGATGACGGAGCGGTGGGTGCGCGCGCTGGCGCCCGGCATGCCTTATTGCGCGACCTTCGTGTTACCGGACGAGGGCATGGGGGTTGGGCTCAACGAAGCAGCACGCGGCAGCCTCGGGCATTGGCTAGCGGTCAAGGACGGCAGGATCGCGAATTACCAGATTGTTGCGCCAACGTCGTGGAATTTCTCGCCGCGCGATGCCGGCGGTCTTCCGGGCGCGCTGGAGGCGGCGCTGATCGGCGCGCCGGTCGAGCCGGGCGAGACGACGCCCGTGGCCGTCCAGCATATCGTGCGGTCCTTCGACCCGTGCATGGTCTGCACCGTGCACTGATCCGGCCGCGAGTCGGCCCGAACCAGGATTCCGAATAGCGTACAAAGCGTCATGGCGAGCAATCAATCCAACCATCCCAAGCCGACGGCGAAGCGTCGGGCTGCGCCCGGCGCGGACGCGCTGAACCGTGCCACCGCGGGCCCGGATACCGGGCCGGATCTCGAAGGTCTCGACGACACCGCTTGGCTGGAAGTCATCCGCAAGATGGACGAGGTCTACTCGCAGCTCGTGCAGGACGAAATTGCGCTCGAGGAAAAGAACACGCAGCTCGAGCAATCGCAGCAGTTCATTCTCGGCCTGCTGTCGTCGATGTCGGACGTGCTGGCCGCATGCAACGCCCGCGGAGAGATCGAGGAAACGAATGCCGCGATGTGCGAACTGCTGGGGCAGCCGGACAGCGTCCTGCGCGGATCGCGTTTCGAGAGCTGGCTCGCCGACGACGCGAGCGCCGCCGCGCTTCGCGAGGTGACAGTCTCAGGCACGCCGGTGCAAGGCACGGTGGTCGAACTGAACATGCGGGACCGGCAGGGCGCGGCCGTTCCGGTTGATTTCAGTTGTACGTCGCGTGGCGGGCCGCGCGGCCGCAGGATCGGCTACCTGCTGGTCGGCCGCCCGACCGGCGAGCTCAAGCGCGCCTACCGCCAACTGCGCGAAGCGCATGACGCGCTCAAGCAGGCGCAACAGCAACTGCTCCACTCGGAGAAAATGGCGGCGCTCGGGCGTCTGGTCGCCGGCGTCGCGCACGAGCTGAACAACCCGATCAGCTTCGTGCTTGGCAACGTCCATGTGCTGAAGCGGTATGGCGAGCGCTTGACGCGCTTCATCGACGCGACGATGCAGCCGATCTCGCCGGTCGAGCGTTCACGGCTGCGCACGGAGCTGCGGATCGATCCGATTCTTGCCGACTTGCCATCGCTAGTCGACGGAATGGTTGAAGGCGCGCAACGTACCGCTGACATCGTTAGCGCGTTGCGGCGGTTCTCCGCGATCGATCGCGAAGAACTGGGCGCGGTCGACTTGAACGATGTCGTGACTCGCGCGATTCACTGGATCAGGAAAGGCGCGGGGCCTGATTTCGACGCCCACTGGTCGCCCGGAGAGCCGCAGTTGGTGCATGGCAGCGCCGGGCAATTGCTACAGGTGATGATGAACCTGATCCAGAACGCCTGCGACGCCGCGTCGGGCGCGCATCGCGGCACGCCCGAGATCTGGATCAATACGACGCGCAATGAAGGCAAGGTAATCGTCACGGTGCGCGACAACGGCTCAGGCATCACGGACGAACATCTGCCACGCGTATTTGAGCCGTTTTTCACGACCAAACCGCAAGGTCGCGGAACCGGGCTCGGGCTGTCGATCAGCTATGGCATCGTCGAACGTCACGGGGGAAACCTGACGGCCGGCAACGCGCAGCAGGGCGGCGCGATCTTCACCGTCGTGTTACCGGAGAGCCGTGACGGCGCATAACGGCCCGTCGGGGAGCATGCGCATCGTGACCCTGAACCCGGATCGAGCCGGGCGGTATGTCGGTCGCAGTCGGCACTTCGAACGCCGTCGACGGCTGAGACGGTTCATTGACGACAACCGGCAACATTGCGTCTGGAATCGCATCATCCGCTAGCAGGCCCTGCGTATAAAGGCGGCGCCACGCACACACCTGATTGGCATTGATGCCGTTCCCGCGAGCAACACGGGCGACCGACGCGCCGAACTCGAATGTCAGCGCGACGATGGTTCGCTTCCATTCCGTGGGATGTCGGCGAGTTTGCCGTTTCGGCGGGATCTCCACGGTCGGCACACTGGACCCCGTTTTGTGCAGAGCATCCTTAGCCGTGGTCTATTGTGAGCTTCGCAATTTCTGAGTCCAGGCCCAATCGGTGCGACTCCGCCGGCGTTCCGGAGGGCTGCTCCGTGGTCCATGATTCCATGAGCAAGCAGCAACAATCTCTTCCTCGCCGCCCTATAACTCTCGAGTGCTCGCCTGCCTAGACTTGAGTCATCGGTAACGAACAAGGTGTTCGAAGCCAGACAACCAGACAAAGTCGGAGGTAAGTATCATGAAGAACCTGATTCAAGCCGTTGTTGTTGCTGCCGCCCTTGCTGCTCCGGTCGCCGTTTTCGCTCAGAGCAGCGCGCCGCTCACTCGCGCGCAAGTCCGCGCCGAACTGATCGAACTGGAAAAGGCGGGCTACAACCCGGCAGTCGGCGAAGACCCGCACTATCCGGAAGACCTCCAGGCTGCCGAAGCCCGCGTGGAGCAACAACATGCGCTTGCCCGTACGCAAGGTGTCGACAACAGTGGTATCGGCAAGGACGCGCAAGGCGCCGTTGCGTCGGGCAAGCCCGCGAAGGTGGTGGCCCCGCGCGCCAATGACGAAATGAAGTCGCTGTATCGCGGTCACTAAGCGCCGTTTGAACGGCGCCGCCTGCGAGCGGGATGCCGTCCCCGACGGCCCCGCGTCAAACACGCGGCTCGCTATTTCGATCCTTGCGCGATCGTTGCAATAGCGAGCCGATTCCAGTTCGATAATTCGAGCGTCGTGCCCGGGCTGGCGGCCGGGCATGTTTCGTCGAGCCGTGTGCGTCACCCCCATCGTCGCGGCGAACGGCCTCGATGCGCTTCCTGATATGCCTCCGAGGAGGTGCGGTCCGTCCGGATGTAGGCGCCGCCGAGTCGGGTTAGAATCGCCCGCCCGATCCTCTACGCCTTCCCGAGACGAAAACCGTATGGAATTCCGTCAGTTGCGCTACTTTCTCGCGGTGGCCGAGTATCTTCATTTCACCGAGGCCGCCGAGTTTCTCGGCATCGCGCAACCCCCGCTCAGCCAGCAGATCCTCAAGCTCGAACGCGAAATCGGCACGCGCCTTTTCGTGCGCCATCCGCGCCGGGTCGAACTGACGGACGCAGGCCGGCTGTTCAGGGAGCGCGCGAGGCGTATCGTCGAAGAAGCAGAGCTGGCGCTCGCGGAAGCGCAAAACGCCGGTCGTGGCGAAAGCGGCCGGCTCGTGCTGGGGTTCGCCGGCTCGATCGTGTTCCATCCGCTCGTCGCGTCGCTGATGCAACGCTACCGGCGCGACTATCCGGGCGTGCTCATTCACTGCGAGGAGAGCAACAGCCCGGCGCTGGTCGACAAGGTGCTCGAGGCACGTGTCGATGCGGCGTTGGTGCGTTTGCCGCTGGATTGCCGGGACCTGGCGGTGCAGCCGCTCGTCGAAGAGCGGTTTCTGGCGGTGTTGCCGTCCGGCCACCGCCACGGCGGCGAGCCGGTGCTCGCGCTGCACGCGCTGTCCGACGATCCGCTCGTGCTGTTTCCGCGCGCGATCGGCCCGGCCCTGTATGACGCGATCGTCGGCGCATGCTGGACGGCCGGCTTCACGCCGGCCATCGGAATGGAGTCGCCGCAGATTCCGGCCGCGGTGAATCTGGTCGCGGCGGGGTTCGGTGTCACGCTGATTCCCGAGTCGGTGCGTCAGGCGCCGACAGGCGGCGTCACATACCACGCATTGCAGGGCGAACCGCTCCGCTCCCCGATCGCGCTCGTCCACCGGCCAAGAGAAAAGTCGCCGGTGATTCATCATCTCGTACGCGCCGTTCGCGCGCTCGCTCGCGAAACGGCCGACCGCACCGCCGCGCCGTGACGGACCTCGCCGACGGCTGTCGCTAGCAGCCGTGCGCCAGCCGGCGTAACGCCGCAGGCCGTGCGTGCGCCGTCTCCGGGCGGGCATGGCGTTTCCGTCTCGTCCCCGCCACCACCGTGCTTCCGATGCTTCGCGCGTGCGACGCTGTCCAACGGGTGTCTTCGCTCGTGCGGCGCGGCACGTGGACGTCTTCACGCACGCGCCGCGCACGCTCACGTGCCCCGCGGACCGCTGCGCCGTACAACGATCGATATGCATTTCGTCTTGAAGTCGCGTCCGCGCGATATTGGACTTCACCGGCTCGCACGCCTAGCCTTACGGGATTCGATCGGAGTGCGGTTCGGCGGTGCGCCGGCCGCCGCGGCTCCGTTCAGTCCATTACCCGCGCGCATCGCGATGCGCGGCCAACAGGAGAATTCACGTGTCAACCGTTTCAGGCGAATCGTCTTCGCCGCCGACACCGCGGAATGGGCGGCAGGAGGCGTTCATTCGTTCGCTGACGGAAATCGTCGGACACCAGGAGGTGCTGACGAAGGAGCCGGATACCCGACGGTACCGGACGGGCTTCCGGTTCGGCGATGGTCGGGTCCTGGCGGTGGTGCGGCCCGGTACGCTGCTCCAGCAATGGAAGGTGCTGCAGGCCTGTGTGGCCGCCAACGTGATCGTCATCTGCCAGGCGTCGAACACCGGGCTGACGGGCGGATCCACGCCTGACGGCAACGACTACGACCGCGATATCGTGATCGTCAGCACGGCCCGGATCCGGACGGTCCACGTCATCAAGGGCGGCACGCAGGTGATCTGTCTGCCGGGCGCGACGCTCGATCAGCTCGAGCAGACGCTGAAGCCGCTCGGGCGCGAGCCGCATTCGGTGATCGGCTCGTCGTGCATCGGCGCATCGGTGATCGGCGGTGTCTGCAACAATTCCGGCGGCGCGCTCGTGCAACGCGGGCCGGCTTATACGGAGATGGCCGTCTTCGCGTGGGTCGGCGCGGACGGGCGCCTGACGCTCGTGAACCACCTCGACGTCCGTCTCGGCGCCGTCCCGGAGGAAATCCTCGCACGCCTGGACAAGGGCGAGTTCGCGGAGAAGGACATCGTCGACAGCGGCGCGTCCGCGTCCGATCACCGCTACGCCGAGCACGTGCGGGACGTCGATGCGGACACCCCCGCCCGTTACAATGCCGATCCGCTGCGGCTGCACGAAGCGTCGGGCTCGGCGGGCAAGGTCATGGTGTTCGCGGTGCGCCTCGATACGTTTCCGATCGAGGCGGGTGCGAAGGTGTTCTATATCGGCACCAACGACATCGACGAACTGACCGACATCCGCCGCCACGTTCTCACGCAATTCAGCCGGCTGCCGATCTCGGGTGAGTACCTGCACCGCGATGCATTCGACATCGCGGAGAAGTACGGGAAAGACACGTTCCTGATGATTCATCACTTCGGCACGCAGCGCATGCCGATGTTGTTCGCCTTCAAGAGCAAATGCGACGCGTGGTTCGACCGGCTCGGCTTCCTGCCCCGGCATCTGAGCGATCGCGTGATGCAGGCGGTCAGCCGCCTGTTCCCGAAACACCTGCCCAAGCGCATTCGCGACTACGGGAAGCGATACGAACATCACCTGATGCTCAAGGTGTCGGCCGATACCGCCGACGAAGCGCAGACCTACCTGACCTCGTTCTTCGCCCGGCACACGGGCGCGTTCTTCGAATGCACGTCGGCGGAGGGCGCAAAGGCGTTCCTGCACCGGTTCGCGGCCGCGGGCGCGGCGATCCGTTACCGCAACGTACACACCCGTGAGGTCGAAGACATCGTCGCGCTCGACATCGCGCTTCGCCGCAACGACCGCGACTGGTTCGAAACGCTGCCGGACGAGATCGACGCGCCGATCGCGATCAAGCTGTATTACGGTCATTTCCTCTGCCACGTCTTCCATCAGGACTACATCGTCAGGAAGGGCAACAATTGCCTCGCGCTCGAACACGCGATGTGGAAACTGCTCGACGCGCGGCGCGCCGAGTATCCGGCCGAGCATAACGTCGGGCACCTGTACCACGCGAAGCCCGCGCTCAAGTCGTTCTACGAAGGGCTCGACCCGTGCAACTGCTTCAATCCGGGCATCGGCCAGACGTCGAAGTTCGCGAACTACCGCGAAGCACACGACTGATTCGACGCGGGGCGGCGCGCGCGTGTCGTTCGAACCGGCGCTTGCGGCCCGCGTCGGCCGGTCCTTCCTGCCGTCGATGGCCGGCCGCGCCCGCCGCTTCTTCTTGCGCCGAGCGTCGCCGGTCGAGCCGACGTAGCGGGCATCGCGTGGCGTCGTTCCAGGCGGCCACGCCGAACATTGAACCTGCAAACCCGTATCAGGAGTCGCTGCATTGAAAGTTGCCTTGTTCATCCCGTGCTTCATCGACGCGTTTTTTCCCGACGTCGGCATCGCGACGCTCGAACTGCTCGAGCGCCTCGGCTGCGACGTCGACTATCCGCTCGACCAGACCTGTTGTGGCCAGCCGATGGGAAACAGCGGCTGCGAAAAGCAGGCCGCGGCCACCGAGAACTTGTTCGTCAGCAACTTCGCCGGATATGACTACATCGTCGCGCCGAGCGGCAGCTGCGTGCATCACGTTCGCGATCACCTGACCGCGGCCGACCAGACGCCCGGCGCGATCGAGGTCCGGCGCAATACATACGAGCTGGTCGAGTTCATTCACGATGTGCTGCAGGTTCGCGAATTTCCGTGGGCGGAATTTCCGCACAAGGTGGGCCTGCACAACAGTTGCGGGACGCTGCGCGGCCTGAAAACCGCCAGCATGTCCGAAATCAACGGTCCGTTCTTCTCGAAACCCCTGACGCTCCTGAAGGGCGTGAAGGGCATCGAGTTCATCGAGCCGGATCGTCCGGACGAATGTTGCGGCTTCGGCGGCACGTTCTGCGTGTCGGAGGAGCCGGTATCCGCGCGCATGGGGGCGGACAAGGTACGCGATCACGCGCGCAACGGCGCCGAGTACATCGTGTCCGCCGACTCGTCTTGCCTGATGCATCAGCAGGGCTGCGCCGAGCGTCTCGGACTCGGCCTGAAGTTCATCCACATCGCGAGCATCCTGAATGGGGCACCCGAATGAAACGCATCGACCATGTCGGTTACTCGAAGAAGTTCATCGCGGACGAAAAACACGTCGAATTCCATGACAAGCGCCTGTGGGGCCTGCGCACTGCGCGCGATGCGGCGGTGCACGCGATTCCCGAGTGGGAGACGATGCGCGCGCTCGCGTCGGCGATCAAGGAGCATACGCTCACGCATCTGGCCGAGTATCTCGAGCAGTTCGAGCGCAATGCCGTCGCAAACGGCGTGATCGTGCATTGGGCGAAGGACGCCGAGGAGCACAACCGGATCGTCTACGGCATTCTGCACGGGCGCAACGTGCGCACGCTCGTGAAGAGCAAGTCGATGCTGACCGAGGAGTGCGACATGCGCCCGTACCTGGAGGCGCGGGGCATCGCGGTCGTCGAAACCGACCTCGGCGAGCGGATTCAGCAACTCGACGACGAGCTGCCGTCGCACATCGTCGTGCCGGCCGTGCACAAGCTCGCGACGGACGTGGCCCGGACCTTCGCGGACTCGTTCGGCACCGATCCGGCCGAAAGCAGCATCCCCCGGCTCGCCGAGGCGCAGCGACAGGCCACGCGCCCGCTCATCCTGGCGGCAGAAGCCGGCATGACCGGGTGCAACTTCGCGGTGGCGGAGACGGGCGGCATCACCGTCTGCACGAACGAGGGCAACGCCGACCTGAGTGCCAACGTGCCGCCGCTGCACATCGCGTCGATCGGCATCGAAAAGCTGATTCCTAAGCTCGAACACCTGGGCCTGTTCATCCGCATGCTGTCGCGCAATGCGCTCGGCACACCGATCACGCAGTACACGTCGCATTTTCGCGGCCCGCGCGACGGCGGCGAAATGCATTTCGTGCTGGTCGACAACGGCCGCTCCGAACGGCTCGCGATGGACGATTTCTGGTATTCGCTCAAGTGCATCCGGTGCGGCGCCTGCATGAATACATGCCCGGTCTACCGGCGCAGCAGCGGCCTGAGCTACGGTGGCGTCTACTCCGGGCCGATCGGCGCGATCATCAACCCGACCTACGACCTGAAGAAATACAGCTCGCTGCCGTTCGCGTCGACGATGAACGGCAGCTGCACCAACGTCTGTCCGGTCAAGATCAACATCCACGAGCAGATCTACAAGTGGCGGCAAATCGTTGCCGAGCGGCACGCGCTGCCATTCGTCAAGCAGGAAGCGATGAAGGTGGCCGGCCAGGTGCTTTCCAGACCGGCGCTCTATCGCGCTGCGATCAAGGGGGCCGCCGGCGCGATCGCGACGTTGCCGCGCGCGGTGCTCTACAACCCGCTCAACGCGTGGGGCAAGCAGCGTGAACTGCCGGAGCCGCCGACCGAAACCTTCCGTGACTGGTATCTGAAGAGGAACAAGAAATGAGCAGCCGCGACCTGATTCTTTCCCGCCTGCGGGGCGCCGGACGGTCGCCGCAACCGCTGCCGGCGGTGCCGTTGTTCGATCGGGATTTGCCGCCCGCCATCGACGCGTTCAAACGATCGCTCGACCGCGTGGGCGGCGTCTGGTGCGACGCGCCCGCGGACGGCGACATCGAAGCGCTGATCCGCGCGCGCTTTCCGGATGCACGGACCTTCTGTTCGGCGGTGCCCGAAGTGGCCGGCACGCGGCACATCGAAGCGGTCGAGCGTCCGCACGACCTGAACGATGTCGATGTCGGGATCGTGCGTCCGGCGTTCGCGGTCGCGGAGACCGGCTCGCTTTACCTGAGCGAGCGCGAGTATCGCGTGAACGCGCTCGGGTATCTGTCGCAACATCTGGTCGCGCTGCTCGATCCGGCGCGGATCGTCGGCAACCTGCATCACGCGTATCACCGCGGCGAGTTCTTCGATGCGCGCTACGCGTGCCTGATGAGCGGCCCGTCGGCGACGGCGGACATCGAAGGCGTGCTGATCCGTGGTGCCCAGGGCATCCGGTCGCTGACCGTGATCCCGGTCCCGCTCGCGGGTGCGGCGCGATAAGCGGTAGGGAGGGAAACATGGGCCTTGTCTCGACCGCCCGCGACCGAATACGGCGCTTTTTCAGTCTCGGACGGCGCCATCTGCCGATCGCGGAGGCGCTGCGGGGCGGCCTGATCTGCGTCGTGCCGGCCGTGGCCGCGGCGCAACTGCACATGCCGATGCTGTGCTGGTCGGCGATCGCCGCGTTCTGGACCTGTCTCGCCGACGAGTCCGGTCGCCCGGCTGCGGAGCGCTTGGCCAAAGGCCTGTGGTTCGGCATGCTGGGCGCCGCGGCGTCCGCGATCGCGATCGCGACCCATGCACTGCCGGTGCTGTCGATCGTCATCGTCGGGGCCGTCGCGTATCTCGGCGCGTCGGCGCGCAAGCGGGGCGCGGCGTCGGGCCTGCGCGGCATTCTGACCGCAACCGCCTGCGCCGTCGCCGCGTGCTTTCCGGTGCATGGCATCGCGTCCGCCGCGCAGTACGCGCTGTTCTACTTCGGCGGGTGCGTCTGGGCGGCGTTGGCGGGCATCGGCCTGTGGCAGACCGACGGCAGCGCACGGGCGCGTATGGCCACGATGGCTTTTCTGCACGCGATGGCGACCTTCGTCGAACGGCTCGCGCGTGCGGCGAACGGCGATCCTGCGTCGCTCGAGCGCGGCCGTGCGGCATTGCGCTCGCGGCTCGACGCGAT
The DNA here is from genome assembly GCF_003233675.1 of Burkholderia sp. JP2-270. Taxonomy (NCBI): domain Bacteria; kingdom Pseudomonadati; phylum Pseudomonadota; class Betaproteobacteria; order Burkholderiales; family Burkholderiaceae; genus Burkholderia; species Burkholderia sp. JP2-270. The sequence continues at coordinate 1,925,691 of NZ_CP029825.1, forward strand.
GATCGCCGCGTCGGCGAACCGCCGCGACGGTCTTCCGCCTCTCTGCAGGAAGTGGGTCGCCGATGCGGAGCGGGCGATGGCGTTGCTCGCCGGCCTCGAGTCGCGCATCGCGGCCGCCAGCGTCGGCGAGCGGCGCGAGGCCGCCGCCGTGCTCGCGCCGGTTCTCGCGCAACTCGCGCGTCTCGTCGAAGGCTGCGCCAGCGCCAGCGCCGGTGACGCGGCGCAGGCGCTCGCGCGCGACCGCGCCGGACTACTGGACGCGCTCGCGCGTCGTGTCGCGCAATACCGGAACCTGCATGACGACGAGGGATCGACCTGGTTGCGCGCATGCGAAACGTTGATCGCGCGATTCGGGGCCGTGCTGCTGCAGCCGGTGAGCGACGAGATCGCGACTGACGACGCGGCGCGAAACGAGCCGCCAAAAGGGAAGCCCGCGAGCGGTGCGGGCCGGCTCGTCGCGCTGTGCAACGAGATGGCTGCGCCGAACGTGTTCCATCGCTACGCTTCGCGTCTTGGCGTTGCCGCGATGATCGCCGTCGCATTGGCGCGCATCTCCGGCGTGCAGCAGGGATACTGGCTCGCGTTGACCACGATGTTCATCCTGCAGCCGACGCTGTCGCAGACGGTGAAGTTGTCCGGACTTCGCATCGGCGGTACGTTGCTCGGCGCGGTGCTGGCGTCCATGTTGTCGCTGCTGGTCCATGATCCGTTGCTGCTGGCATTGGCGATCCTTCCGCTGGCCACCGGCACGCTCGCGGCCCGCAGCGTGAGCTACGTGTCGTACATCCTGTTCCTGACGTCGCACTTCATCCTGGTCGCGCACCTCGGGACGCCGGTCGGCCCGTCATGGATGCTGGCCGCGCTGCGGGTCGGAAACAGCCTCGTCGGCGTGCTGGTCGGCGTGATCGTCAGTCTGCTCGCATGGCCGGACCGCGAACATCACCGCATCGGCGAGGTCGCCGATCACGCGATGTCGGCCACCGCGACATACTTGCGCGCGGTCGGCGACGACGATCCGGCGCCCACCCGCGCCGGCCGGGGCTCGCTGACCGCGCTGCGGCGACGGGCGTGCGTCGCGATCGATATGCTCGATGCGACGATCGCGGCGACGCGTTTCGAATCGATTGCGGCGGACCCGCGCACGGCGAGTGCGAGCGTCGCGATGCAGCAGATGAAAGCGTTGGTGGGCGTGCTCGCGCCGGTCGAGTATCTCGACGATGCCCTCGACGCGATCGACCGCGCGGCGATTGCCGTGACGGCGCGCGAGGCCGGGCGACTGATCGCCGGCGAGCCGCCGGCCACAGCGCACGGGACGCGGCCGGCGGGGCCGAGCGGGCTCGACCGGGTGTCGGGGCACGCGCGCGAGATCCAGCGGGAAGTCGCGGAGCGCGCGTGGATCGTGCACGTATTGCGCGCGCGCATTGCGACCGGACAGGGTGCGCCCGAGCGCCGCCACGCGGAAATGGCGCCCGGCCGTCCGTCGCCCACGTCCAGGCAGAACGGATGAAACGACGGATTCGGGCGTCCGTGCGCTGCTGCATCGTCGTGCTGTGCGTCCCCGCCGCCGCGCGTGCGCAGGGCACCGTGGCCGTGTCCGGCCTGATCGACGGCGGGATCGCGTTCGTCGACAACCTCGGCAGTCGCCACGGCGACGCGCATGCGTTGCAGGCGAAATCGGGTGACGTGAACGTGAGTCGGTTGACTCTTTCCGGCAACGAGCCGATCGGCGCCGATCTCAACGCGGTGTTTCTGCTCGCGAGCGGCTTTTCGGTCACGAACGGTGCCATCGGCCAGCAAGGGCGTCTGTTCGGCTTCCAGTCTTACGCGGGGCTTGCATCCCGCAGATACGGCACGGTGACGGTCGGCCGCCAGTTCGATTCGACGCTGCAGCTCGTGCAGCCGTTCGCGCTGGGTGGAACGCCCTTCGGCGGAGTCGCGTTCGCGCATCCGTTCGACAACGACGACCTGGCGAACTACACCCGCAGCAACAACGCGGTGAAGTACACCAGCCCGCTACTCGACGGCTTCCGGTTCGGCGCGACCTACGGATTCTCGAACGAGGCGGGCGGCTTTGCCGACAACCGCGGCTACGCGCTGGCCGCCACCTACGAGCGTGGCGCGTTTGCCTTCGGCACGAGCTATCTGGCATTCGACCACGAAGGCAATCTCCCACCGGCCAATGCCGACGGCATGGAGCCGGCCGGTGCGCCGTTCAACGCGGCCCGGCAGCGCACCGTCAGCGCGGCGGCCGCCTACACGTGGGGCCGGTTGCGGATCTCGGCCATCGCGACGCGAACGCGGCTCGACGAGGCAACGTCGATCAACAACGTCGCCGATACGCCAATCGTGCTGTACGACGCGGGCATCACGTTCCGCAACGCGGAGGTCAACGCGCGCTATGCGCTGACGCGCCGGTGGACCGTGGCGGCGGCCTACACGTTTACCGTTGCGTCGTTCGACGGCCCGTCCGGACATGCGCGGCCGAACTGGCAGCAAGCCGGAATCATCGGGATCGATGCGCTGTCGCCGCGCACCGACGCGTATGCGGAAGCGCTGTTCCAGCACGCGAACGGACTTGACGGAACCGGCATTTCGGGTGCGCAGATTTCGAACTTCTCGCGCGCGTCCGGTGCGAATCAGCTGGTGCTGGCCGTCGGCATGCGACATCGGTTTTGAGTCGGGCGAGGGCTCGGTGTGAACGCGATCGAACGATGCGAAGCCGCTGCACGAACGGGGCGCTCGCTCGTTCTGCAGCAGGTCTTCGGCGGAGAACGGGGTGTGACGGATCGAGTCGATCTCGATAGAACCCGGCCCGTCGAATGCTACGGTCGGCATTCTGCCGAAGAGCGAGGTGCGATGCCCTGACGGCGCATCGCACCCGGACGCGGTGCTCTAAGCGACGTGGAAAAACGCTTCCAGCACTTGTGCGAGCTCGAATCAGAACAGGTGCTGGATGTCCGCGTAGACGCCCGTCTGGCTATGCCCGGGTGTCGGATTGTCGTTGTAGCCGCCGCCGGCGCCGGCGGCGTTCGACTCCAGACCGAAGTTCGCGTTCTTACTGTTGCGAACGGTAGCAATCTGCATGTCGAGGAGCGTGCGCTTCGAGATGTTGTATGTGCCGCCAATCGTGTAAATGTTGGCGTTGCCACCGCCATGATTGGCGTTGACGTGATAGACGGCGCCGGTCAAGGCTGCGGCCGCTGTAGCCTGCCACGTCGCGCCGCCCCAGACTCGCTGCGTCGAAGTGCTGCCGTTGTTGGCGGCCGGCGCGCCATTTGCGTGCGATGTCTGATAGGCCGCCTGCAGTTTGAACTGGCCGAGGAATACGTTCAGGCCTGCCGTAGCCGTAATCGCTTTGTGCGTCGTGACATCCGGTGTGAAAAAGATGCGCCAAGGGGCGCTGCGGGTGATGCCGTCACACTGGAACAAGTGCCCGCGCCGGTAAAATCGACGATCGAGCGAAAGCGACAAGGTCGAAGCGCCGAGTCAAATCGGCGCGATCCCCTACGGCGCACCCGACGTCGAGCTTGGACAACACGGTAAGCGTTGCAGCTTCGATGCGCTTCTCGACAAGCGCCAAATAGATGACCCGGCGCTACTCAAGCTCGTCGAGATCGTGCGTGGTGCCGATCTAATCAAAACTGTTGTTCGTAGTTGAGCAACACGTGCTCGGGATGCGTTTCTCCATTTTGGGTGATCGACAGTTCGATGTGGTAGGTCCCTTTCCAGCGCGCATCGAACACGTTCCCGTATGTGATCGCACCGCCCTCCCGCACTGGGTCTAGCTGCATCGTCACAGCCTTGGAATGCACCCGGCTGGCCTCGCTGCGAGGTCCTCTGACGACGGCTACGACGTGTGCATCTTCGATGCGCTTTCCTGTCGATTTGTCAAAGAGCGCGACCGTCAGCACGTATAGGTTCACGTTGCGTATTGCTTGCGGGCTGCTGCGGGTCGGCGCCGAGGTTTGGCTCGTCGGGACAACCCCGTAATGGATCGAAAGATCACGAGTCGTCACGCTGCGTGTGAGATCGTCCGCATAAGCAGCCGATATGTTGCCAACCAGCATAAGCAGCCAGACGAGCAGGATCGTGTTAATTCGCAGTCGCATCGGGATCTCCTCACTGAGGCCACCGCTCGCATGTCCATGAACGGAGTGGCCAATCGCTGAGTTTTATGCTGGCGCAGAATGAAGGTTTGAGCTTGATGCAGATCAAGCCCTGTCGGCTACGCACCGATTGGGTCGCAGTATCTACTGCATTTCCTCTTTGAATGAGCGCTGCTTTGGGGGAAGTGAGGCACATCACCGCAGTCGATCGATCGCGCTCCGAATCATTCGGCCGACGAGCTTTGCTTTTCAGAACGTACGGGAAGGCGAATGACGTCGACATGTCCCGGTAGATCGCCGGCCACGTCGCTCTCGGCGTATGAGAAATACAACACGACGAGACGCTTCATATCGAGAATACGAATTACGTGTATCGATCGAAATACAGGGTCTACCGATTCGTCGAACACTTGTGCCTGTTGCGGCACATGCGCCGTAGTCGCGAGTGTTCCGACTTGATGGCAGGACACTGACGATTCGCCGTTGCTATGTCTGTCACGGAACTCGGGGCGTTGACCGCTTTTATGCGGTTCCGAAACGAAGCACGTCACCCCCTTGAGCAGCGGATCGTCGTACGCGGAAATTCCGATATGGATCCCGTAGCGCTGAGAGTGAGTCGGTATGCGCGCCAATTCTTCAGCAGTGGCAGTTGGCGAGGCGAGCATCGCAAAAACCGTGGAAGCAATCCCCAGGGCTGTTCGTAGCGTGATCATCGCGGGAGTCCTCAATTAATCATCAAGCTCGTTTCGCCCGCTGTTTGTGGCGTCGAGGCCGCTTTGATAACCAGCTTAGGTTTCTGCGTGCGTCGATCGCTTGATTTGAGTCAAGGTCGAACTGGTGGGCGGCAGGATGCTTATGGCGAGAGCAGCGAGATTCGTACGCGTAATCTCCGCGGCCGTCCCGCATCGTTCGTATCCGGGCAATAGCGGATGCAAAAGATGCTATGTGCAATCGGAGATGATCATGTGGACCAGAATTGCCGGCGCGCTATGCACATCGATATGCCTTCTTGCCATGGCAACGAGTACCTTTGCCGATTCGGTGCTGACGCCGGTCGAGCACGACGGGGTGACGTATGTGACGGGCGGTGTCGGTGCCGAAGAGGTAAGTGCGTTTCGCGAAGTGGCCTCCCGTTATAACTTGCGGATGACCTTTGCATCGAAGACAGGCGAGTACCTGTCCGACGTGGATGTCGAGATCTCGGAAGGTGTACGGCATGTCCTCACGGTTCGGACGACGGGGCCGTTCCTGTACGTGCGTCTGCCAGCGGGTCGCTACACGGTATCGGCACGCGATCGTCATCTTAACGAGACGAAGCAGGTCCGTATCGATTCTCGTCGAGCCGTTGATGTCAAATTCTACTGGGAAGATCCTGATCGGCACGATGTCATGCGTCTTTGCACTGGGTGCGCAAAGGCGGGCCGGCATATTGCGCGATGACGCCAGTCGGATCTGTTCTGACTGTCTTGGCTGGCAATAGCGCTTGGGGAACCCGATATATCGGCTGGGTCGAGCCGTCGATACGGCAATCTCCGGTCGGGTTCCTCCGAGTGTTCGAATCGATCGAGCAGGTTGCAGTACGACATTGCGCCGACCACCGGACGCCTGGACGTTAAGAATCCGGTAAGGAATCCGCCCGAACATGAACGCATCGCTCAGGAGAATCACGATGCGGATATCCCATTCATTTCGCGCGCTTTGCGACCCTTGCCTTTGGGTTGCGATGCTGTTTGGCGCCATTGCCAGCGCACATGCCGATACGCCAGCCCAGTTGCTGAGCGGCTATACAGCGCAAGCAGGCGCGGGCGCAATGCCGTCGCGAGGTCAACAGTTCTTCACGTCTCGACACGGGCGCGACTGGAGTTGCGCGACCTGTCATGGCAGCACGCCGACCGGCCCCGGCCGGCACGTCGTCACTGGCAAGGCCATCGAGCCGCTCGCTCCCGCGTTCAATCCGGCCCGGTTCACGGACGGGGCCAGGACTGAAAAATGGTTCCGCAGAAACTGCAAGGACGTCGTTGGACGCGAATGCTCTGCGGCCGAAAAGGCTGACGTCCTCAGTTGGCTCATGAGCCTGAAACCCTGATGGTGAACGGTCATGAATAGCGTTGATTCGACGATCTCCGTGCGCAAATTCGTTTGCCTAAGCCTTGTCATGATGTTGCTGCTGCCGCGTGCGGCGCTGGCGGAAGAGGAGATGCGGGGTGCCGCGATTCCGTTGCTGCCCAAGTACAAGCAGGAGTGCGCGACCTGCCATATCGCGTATCCGTCGGGGGCGCTGCCTGCCGAGTCATGGCGCCGCATCCTGAACGGTCTTGATCGCCACTTCGGCACCGATGCGACGCTGGATGCGGCAACGGTCGGGCAACTGGAGACCTGGCTGACGGCACACGCGGCGACGGGCTCCGCGGCCCGCCGCCCGCCGGAAGACAGGATTACCCGATCGTCGTGGTTCATCGCCACCCACGATGAAGTCCCGGCGTCGTTGTGGCACAGCCCCGCAGTCAAACGGCCGTCGAACTGTGCCGCGTGTCATGCACAAGCAGACAAAGGAAATTTCGATGAACGATTCATCCGCATCCCCGGTACAAGGTGAACCGCAGAAGTCGCGTCCCGCACGGATACTGGTTTGGGACGCACCGCTGCGCGTGTTCCACTGGTTTTTGGTGGTTGCCTTTGGCGGCGCATGGCTTACCGCCGAGAGCGAGCAATGGCGGCTGATGCACGTCGCGTTCGGGTACACGATGCTGGGGCTCGTTGCGTTTCGCGTCGCGTGGGGCCTTGCCGGAACGCGTCATGCGCGGTTCTCTTCGTTCGTGCGTCCGCCGGCGACCGCTTTTCGCTACTTGCTGAGCCTTGCCAAAGGCAGGCCTGAACATTACGTCGGCCATAATCCGGCCGGCGCGGTTGCGATTGTCGCCATGCTGGCGATGACGGTTGTCACCGGCGCGACCGGCTGGGCGGCCTATACGGGCAATGGCGAATCGTTCGGTGATTTTCATGAGGGTGCGGCGAACATCATGCTCGCGCTCGTTGCGGTACATGTCGCCGCCGTTCTCGTCAGCAGCGTCGTGCATCGAGAGAATCTGGCCGGCGCGATGGTGACCGGCTACAAGCGCGGTGCGCCAGTTGACGGCATCCGGCGTGCTTGGTGGGGAATTGCGGCCATCATGACAGCAGCGGTGATCGGCTGGTGGTGGACACAATGGCGTGCGGCACCGCAGCCCGTACCAGCGGACCGGCCCGTCGCGACGGACACCAACCGTCCCGCGAACGGGGCGGGCCGGGACGACGATTGACGGCCGCAGGCGGAGTACTTCATCGTGCGTATCCTGCTCGTGGAAGACGACGTCCTGCTCGGTGATGGAATCCGCGCCGGATTGCGCCAGCAAGGGTTCCAGGTCGACTGGGTGCGCGATGGCGACGCGGCCCAGCGCGAGTTGCGCGCGCATGTGCATGCCGCGGCGGTCCTTGATCTCGGTTTGCCGCTCGTGGATGGCATGGATGTCTTGCAACGCATTCGTCGCGACGGTATTGCGTTGCCGATCCTGATTCTTACCGCGCGCGATGCCGTGCCCGACCGCATCAAGGCGCTCGATGTGGGGGCCGACGACTACGTGATCAAGCCCGTAGACTTATACGAGCTCGGCGCGCGCCTGAGAGCGCTGGTTCGGCGCTCCCATGGCAGACCGACGGAGCGGCTCCAGGCGCAGGACGTCGAGCTGGAGCCCGCGTCGCGAACTGCGCGCCGCGCCGGCGTCGCTGTTGCGCTGTCGACGCGCGAGTTCGACCTGCTGCACATCCTGATGCTGAATGCCGGTCGGGTTCTGTCGCGCGAGCAGATCGAGCAGTATCTGTACAGCTGGGGGCAGGAGGTGGAGAGCAACGCCGTCGAGGTGCACATACATCGTTTGCGTACCAAGCTTGGCAGCGAGCTGATCCGGACCGTGCGTGGCGTGGGTTACGTGCTGATGCGGGACGGCGCATGAAAGCCATGCTGCCCGCTCGCTCGTTGCATGGCCGGCTGCTGACGCTCGTGCCGGCCGTGGTCCTCGGCGTCTGGCTGTCGACGCTGATGCTGACCTGGCTTGATGCTCAGCGCGAGATTGACCAGTTGCTCGACGGCCACCTTGCGCAGGCGGCGGCACTGCTCGTCGCTCAACAGGCGCGAGGGCCGGATGACGACGACAATGCGATTGACGCGCCGATCCTTCATCCGTACGGGCCCCGCGTGGCATTTCAGGTGTTCCATGACGGGCGGCTCGGCCTGCACTCCGAGAATGCGCCGTCGGTGCCGATGGTGGCTTCCGAGCTGATCGGGCGCGATCGCGCCTCCGGATTCTGGACCGTCGTGATTGACGGGGCTGCGTGGCGGGTATTTGTCGTGCGCGGATTGCGCGACGATGTTCAGGTGTTCGTGGGCGAACGAATCGATTCACGCAAATCGATCCTGGGCGCCGTCATGCGAAGCGCCTTGTGGCCGATGGCGGCTGCCTTGCCGTTGCTGGTGCTGGCCATCGGCTGGGCGGTACGCCGCGGCACGGCGCCGCTGCGTGATTTTGGCCGGGCGCTGGCGAAACGGAATCCGCAGGCGCTTGACACGATTCAACTGGATCGGACGCCGCTAGAGATGCGGCCGATGCTGGACGCGCTGAACCGCCTGTTCGAACGGATTCGTACCGTGCTGGACGCGGAACGCCGTTTTACTGCCGATGCGGCTCACGAGTTGCGCACGCCGATTGCGGCCGTGAAGGCACAGGCGCAGGTTGCAATGGCAGAGCGCAATGACGAGCGGCGCCAGCATGCGCTGCGGGGCGTTCTCGAAGGGTGCGATCGAGCGGCACGTCTGGTGGATCAGCTCTTGTTGCTCTCGCGTCTCGATGCGGGCGCACTGGCGGATCGAGCGCCGGTCGATGTTTCGGCCCTGGCGAAGCGGGTGGTCGCGGAGGCGGCGCCACTGTCGATCGGGAAACAGCAGAGACTGGAACTCGATGCGCCGTCGCCGTGTATCGTCGGCGGCAACGAAGCATTGCTCGCGTCGATGGCACGCAATCTGGTCGACAACGCGATTCGCTATAGCCCGCCGCGGGCGCATATTGTCGTTTCGGTAAACCGAGAACAGCGGCGTACCACGCTACGGGTCGAGGACAGCGGCCCGGGCATTGGCGACGTCGACCTGCGCAGACTGGGTGAACGGTTCTTTCGGCCGGCGGGAACCCGGCCGAGCGGGAGCGGCCTTGGATGGTCGATCGTGCGGAGAATCGCATCGGCGCATGACGCGGACATCCAGATCGATCGATCGACCACGCTTGGCGGACTACGTGTGATCGTTTCATGGCCGGATGCTGACGAAATCGATACGGCACCAAGTTAGCCGATCGTGTACGTTCAGTCAGGCAGGACGAGTTCTACGTGTTGCGAGAGCGCGTGGGAACGGCCGGAGCCGCAGTACCGGCGCGTTCGGCAGCGGACGCGCCGAACCCATGTGATCATTGGCTGGCCGCGCCGTTTCCGGGACCGCCAGGTTGGCCGTGCATGTAGCCCATGCCCATGCCTTGCCCCCGATGCATGCCCTTCATGTGGGGGGGAACGTCCGGGAGCTTAATGCCGCGTGCTTTTGCCCGCTTCTGCATTTCGGCGTGGTGTTCGTCACGTATTTTTTCGCGCTCCTCGTCCGACGCCGCGGCGTGCATACGAGTACGGTATTCATTCCGCTCGGCCGGCGTCATCAGCTGGCTGCCGTAAATCATGCCTCCTGCCTCACTGGCCATACTGCGGGCGGGCTGACGTGGCTGGGCATCGGCAAAACCGAACGTCATCGCGATTGCAACGCCGAGCAGGCAAGAAACGGTGAACGTATTCGTTCTGGACATGGAAGCCTCCAAACCATTTTCGTGTATTCAACCGTATAGGGAAGGGCGGCAGATCCCTTGTTTCAGATCAAGTACCGGCGAGTGACCGTCAATACTATCGAACGCATACCGGGGATCACGTTGCGGTCAAATGTGCGCCGACCCGTCGATGATGAATGCCGCACGTGCGCGAATGGCGCTCGACGAACTTGCGCTCTGAACGTCTGCATTGGAACCGCGTGCGTCCTTGCCCCGTGTTTTCGACTTGCTGACATGCCATGACCGGTAAGCACGTGCCGACCCGGTTCGCTCAACCCTTGGGATGTGACACGGATCGTGACGTCAAAGAACAGCGATGATTTCCCGGAGACCGTTGCGGAAGCGACGCCAGCGGCGGCCGTGGCAGCCACTCGAAGCACCTGGGTGAGCGTCGCGGTGAATCTCGTGCTAAGCATCGGACAGGTGGTGATAGGCGTCCTGTCTCGATCGCAAGGTCTCGTCGCAGACGGTATTCATTCATTGTCAGATTTGCTCGCGGATTTCGTCGTCCTGGTGGCCAGTCACCATAGCAGGAGGCCCGTTGACGCAAAGCATCCGTACGGACATCAGCGCTTCGAGACCGGCGCATCGCTTGCACTTGCATTGATCCTGCTACTGGTCGGTGGCGGGATGCTCTGGTCCGCGATACAGAAACTGGAACATCCGGAAGCAATCCGGCGCGTCCACGCGGTTGCTCTATGGGTCGCGGTTATTGCGCTTATCGCGAAGGAAAGCTTGTTCCGTTACATGCTTGCGGTTGCGACGCGGGTGAAATCGAGCATGTTGGTCGCCAACGCATGGCATGCGCGCTCGGATGCCGCGTCCTCTCTTGTGGTCGCGTTCGGCATCGTCGGTAATTTGCTCGGTTACCCGCTTCTTGATCCCATTGCCGCGCTGATCGTCGGCGGGATGATTGCGAGAATGGGCGGTACTTTCGGTTGGGACGCATTGCACGACTTGATGGATCGATCCGCCGACGCCAAAGATGTGCAGGCGATCCTCGCGACGCTGCGTACGACACCGGGCGTGCTTGACGCGCACGATCTGCGCACGCGAAAGACGGGCGATCTGATCCTCGTCGACGTGCATCTCGACATCGATGCCGACCTCACCGTTGCTCAAGGGCATGCTATCGCAGTCGACGCGCGTGCTCGCGTGATGAGGCATCATCGTGTTCTGAACGTGATGACGCACGTCGATCCCCGCAAGCGGGAAAGCGTCACCGAAATCGCGTCGGAGATTCGACGTGCGTAGACAAGAAGGGCCCGCCGATACGCTCGTCCAAAATGCTGCCTCGGCGGGTGGGTCGGTGCAGGGCGGTGGCGCGTTTGCCTGCCATACTCTCCCGGGGCACGCCCGTTCATGTCATCCCGAGTTGCCCGGATGATGACCGCGTCGAAACGTCAATCGACGTTCGTTGACGAGTGCACGCCAATTGAGCTTCATCAACGCGAAGACGAAGCCGAGCAATACCAGTTGCGTGACGACGAAGTATCCGCCGAGGTAAGTGCCTTCGAGCTGCGATTCCACATCCAGCCGGGTCGACGCAAAGCGGCCGAGGAGCGCCCAGATCGCATAGGTCATTGCGCGGCCGATGAAGAACGCCGCGGCGATGATTTTGAGCGGCAACCCTGATAGTCCATACGCGATGAAGAGATAGTTCGATGGAAGCGGGCTCAATGCATAGAAAAAGAATGCGCTGGCGGTGAGCGTCTTGTGCTTCCGCAGCCAGTGTGTCGCGATGCCGATATTCTCGCGATCGGAATCCCGTATCCAGCGGGACCGGACGAGCGACCTCGCGAAGGTAGCCAGAATGACACGGCCCGTTGTCGCTGCGCCAGCCGCGACGACAGCAAAGATCAATGGATTTCCGGCAGGCAGATTGAACCCGACCCACGACATCGCCATCCAGGTCGGAGGGGCGAACGCCGGTATGAGATTCAGCAGAAGAATCACGAGGAACAGCACGGCCAGCGTTAGCACGATATCGACTCCAGGCCATCCGGCATCACGATTCCATTTTGCTGACGAAAGGAGTCGACGGCTTGACTCACGTCAAGCAAGGCGGCGTGCCCGCATTTCGCCGGAGGCACGTCGTCCTGACCCAGGTCAAGCATTGAACGGAAGCGTTTCTTAGACTGATGCAACGCGATCCGCGACCGGATTCGGGCTTGCCGGACACGTCCATGTACGGGGATCTGAAATATCGTCATGTCTCGAATTCCCTGGTCAATCGATTTCATGTTGCTGGTCTTTGCCGCCGTTACGCTCGCAGGTGGAGGCATGTGCGTTGCGTTCGGCCTGCCTTCACTTGCGCGAGTCGTCTGGCTGCTCGGCACGTTGCCGGTCTTGCTCGCGTTGACCGTATCCATTGCAAAGGCCGTCGTGAGGCGGCAGGCCGGCATCGATGTTCTCGCGTGGCTGGCGATCGGGCTGGCGATGGCGCTCGACGAGACGCTCACCGCCGCCGTCATTGCATTGATGCTGGCCAGCGGACGTACCCTCGAACGGTATGCGCAAGATCGCGCGCAACGCGAGATGACCGCGCTGCTCAGCCGTGCGCCCCGGCAGGCAATCCGATTCGAGAATGGTGAATGGCATTCTGTCGCGCTGGAAACTATCCGCCCCGGCGACCGGCTGCTCGTGCGAAGCGGTGAATTCGTGCCGGTCGACGGCACGCTGACCGACGACGCGGAACTGGACGAATCCATGCTGACGGGCGAGTCGTCGATCCAGCGGCGAAGCTCCGGGGAGCTCGCGTGCAGCGGCGTGGTAAACGCCGGCGCCCCGTTTGAAATGGTCGCCCGCGCGACGGTCGGCGACAGCACATTTGCCGGCATCGTCCGGATGGTCGAGAGTGCGCAACGGGAGCGCAGTCCGGCCGTCCGTCTTGCGGATCGCTATGCGGCATTCTTCGTGCTGGTTTCGCTGCTGATCGCGGGTATCTCCTGGCTGGTGACGGGCGACGTTGCACGCGCGCTTGCCGTGCTCGTCGTAGCCACTCCATGTCCGTTGATCCTCGCAGTGCCGGTAGCAATCGTTTCCGGCATGTCGCGCTGTTCGAAGCGAGGCGTTCTGGTCAAAGGCGGAGGCGCGCTGGAACGTCTAGCGCAAGCGACGATTCTCTTCTTCGACAAGACAGGGACGCTGACGGGTGGCCGGGCGCGCATCGTTTCGATCGAGTGCGGCCCGGATGTCGGAACGCACGATGTGCTGCGTTTCGCGGCATCCTTGGCGCAAGCTTCGGGGCACGTCATCTCGGATGCGTTGACGGTCGCGGCGCGGGAACGCCACGTCAACCTTTCTCCGCCGTCGGCCGTCGAGGAAACGGCCGGCGAAGGCGTGACGGGCCAGGTCGACAACCGGACCGTCGCAATCGGCAAGTTCGGGTACGTATCCGCCCGTTCGACCGTTGTGCCCTGGAGCGACGCCTTCCTTCGGCGGGTCGGCAGCCAGGGCGGGGCTGCTGTATTCGTTGGGGTGGATGGCGTCATGATCGGCGCAATTCAAATGGCCGACCAGGTGCGGCTGGAAACGCCGAGGGCATTGCGGCTGCTGAAACGCGAGGGCGTCAAGCGTCTCATCATGCTGACCGGTGACCGGCGGGACATTGCGGAAACCGTTGGCGAACTATTGGGCGTAACTGATGTGCGCGCCGAGCAAACGCCAACGGACAAGCTTGCCGCCATTCGGGCAGCTCGCAAGGAGGGCGTAGTGATCATGGTGGGCGACGGCGTGAATGACGCGCCAGCGCTGGCGGCGGCCGATGTCGGTATTGCGATGGGTGCGCGCGGGGCGGCGGCGTCGTCGGAAGCGGCCGACGTGGTACTGCTGGTGGATCGGCTGGATCGACTCGTGGACGCGATGCGTATCGCCCGGCAGTCGCGCCGGATTGCACTGCAGAGCGTGGTGATTGGCATGTCGTTGTCTGTTGCCGCCATGACGATTGCTGCGTTGGGATTCCTGCAGCCGATCGCCGGTGCGGTGATTCAGGAAGTCATCGACGTGGTCGTCATCATCAATGCGTTACGGGCGTCACTTGTGCGCCCGAGGTCGACGGAGGCTCGCGTCGCCGACATCGACGTCGAAAAACTCAAGAGCGAGCATTTGGCATTGGCGCCAGTGATGGACCAGATCCGGGATCTGGCAGATCGCATACCTAAGCTATCCGGCGCACTCATGGCCAGCGAACTCGCTGATGTAATCGACTCGCTGGACGAACGGCTTCTGCCTCACGAACAATCGGACGACCTCGACGTCTACCCGCGTCTCGCGCCGCTCCTCGGTGGCGAGGACCCGCTCGCGGCGATGAGCAGCGCGCACAGGGAAATTTTCAAGATGGTTCGGTCGCTCAGGCAGATGGTCACGGACATGCCGGATGACGGACCGGACGTCACGCAGATGCAGGCGATACAACGCTTGCTGTACGGATTGGAAGCAATCGTACGCCTGCATTGTGCTCAAGAGGAGGAACTGTTCCACGCAGTCGGAACGGATGCGTGACAAAAAACGCGTCACTCGCGACGCGCATTCACGAGAAGGACAGGCGTCTTCGTGATCCGTGCGACGCGGCCTGCAACGCTACCGACAACCCAGCCCGCGATGCCTCGCCGCCCATGGGTGCCCATGACGATCATGTCCGCATTCCATTCGATAGCTTCGTGCACGATTACCTGAGAAACGTCTGAGCCGGTTCGATCCGTTTGAAGCAGTCGCGACTGCGAGTGCGCGGCTACGCCATCGAGCACGGTCGTGGCTTCTTGCAGCGCCTGATTCCCTTCGTTGATCAATGCGCCCTCTATTGCTTCGACAGGTACGAAGTCACCCAGCGATACGGCGCGATCCTGTACGTAGATCGCGCGTAACTCGGTATCGGGTCTCGAGAACTGCAATCCGACTCGCAATGCGTGGAGCGCCAGCGGACTTCCGTCAACGGCAAACAGGATCCGCTGCGGCAGATGCCCGGCAGCCGAGACGAAACTTTCCGGAACGATAAGCAGCGGGCAACGAACAAGCCTGGCAAGCGGGCCCGAAACCGTTCCTTCAATCCATCTGCGCAAACCATGGTGCTGATGTGCACCGACAATCAGAAGCTCGGCCTGGAGAACTTCCGTACTCTCGACCAGTGCACGCACGATATCGCCGCCATGCTTGGACAGGTCGATTACTTCCGTGTCGATGTCGATATCGTCGCGCTGCATTGCGTTTTTGGCGCGTGACACGGAGTCGGATGCGTCTTTAAGCAACTCGTTGCGCGCGGCCTCGAGAAATGCAGTGGCCTGTGATCCGAGCGGAACGAGCGTTCGCGGATTTTCCGCAATACTTACGATGTGTACCGACGCATTCGGTGGAACGATGTGCTGCGCATAGGCGACTGCCCGGTCGGATGCAACGGAGCCGTCGATTGCGATCAGTACCCGTTGGAGAGAAGCCCCTGCCTGGAAGGTTGACGTGCTGGTGCTCATGAGCGTCTCCCGGTGGCAAACCAAGGTATTGCACGGGGTAATTTTTTGCGCGCGCGGCTCGTGGCAGCTTGATCGCCATCAAGTTTTCAAGAATTAGCGGGCGACGTTCCGGCCCCACTCGGATCACGCGCGTTGCGTATGGGCGTCCGCGCGTTTCGCGTGCTCGGTGCCGGTACGTATTTCCTGTTCCAGAAGCGCTTTCGCGGCTTGCCACGCCCGCCCTGCAGATGCCGGATCGTTGAACGCTCTCGCTTCGACTGTTGCACCGTCCAGCAGCATCATATAAACGGTCGCCAGCCGTTGTGCCGTTTCGGGCGAAACGAGATTCGCGAGCAGTTCGGCGATCCATTCGACCATCTTGCGGCGATAGCGGATCGCGACATCCGAGATGGGCGCATACGCCGTTCCGAATTCGGCCAGCGCGCGCTCGAACAGGCAGCCGGCGAATGCCGGCGTATTGAACCACGCTTCGTACCAGTCGAAGATCGTCTTGACCCGCTCGACCGGATCGGCGACGTGCTGCAGTTGCGCGCTGATACTGCCTACGATCAGGTCGTAACGCTGGACCAGCACTTCCCGGATCAGTTCGTCCTTGCTCGGAAAATGCCGATATAGCGTCATTCGGGCGACGCGAGAATCGTCGATTATCCAGTCGACACCGACCGGATGAAAACCGTGTTTCGAGAACAGTTCGGTAGCTTTATCTACCACCAACTGGCGTTTGCTGGCTCGCACGAACGGTTCCCTCCTTGATTCTTCCGACTGCATAGAACGGACATTCTAGCATTGTACCGCTCGGTCACATCCGGTCTCGCCACCGATCTCCCGGACTTGGCGGGCCCGCCCATGATGTGCGTTCGCAAGTTGTCTTGACTATGATATAGACCGATATGTATCATTTGAAACTGGTAAGCGACGGTCGATGCTGCGTGCTTTAAAAAAACTGGAACGTGAGCCATCGATTCACCGCTCGACGGTGCCGCAGCGGGCACAGTGGCGGAATTGAAGGAATGCCGGCGGCGCATTGTGCCTCTTGCCGGCTTCTGGCGATGCAGTGGTAATACGCAAGACAAAAAGAGAACCTGAGAGAGCCTTGGCTACGTGTCGGTGCTGGCGGATGGTATTCGCCGCGCCGCGCGCAAACCGGTGCGCGCTCGCGGGGTGGGATCGCGCGAAGCAGTCGGCGCAAATAGAACTCGAGGAAAGTACTCATGTATCGCCGTTTACTCGCACCGGGGCTGCTGTTGCTGCTGGCCGCGTGCGCGCAGGATCCGTCCGTGACCAGCAACGCGGTGCGGATCTGCGACGACACCGGCTGTTCTGATCGACCTAAAGATCAGGTCTCCTACCAAAATAGGGGCGATGCGGACGATCGCGAAGACCCTCGCATCGTCGCGCTGAAGCAGGCCGCGAAGGCCCAGCCGAAGGCGGCCTACGATCTCGGCCTGCGTTATTTCCGCGGCGACGGCGTGCGCCAGGACAGCTACCAGGCACTCAAGTGGATGCGCGACGCCGCCGAGCGCGGCGACCTGCGTGCGCAGAAGGCGCTCGGCAGCTTCTACCTGTTCGGCCTCGAGGAAATGGGCTCCGATCCGCGCGAAGCGGACAAATGGCTGTCGATCGCGGCCGGCCGCGGCGACAAGGAATCGAAGAAGCTGCTCGAACTCGCGCGCCAGGCGAAGAAGGAAGACGAAGAAGACTGGAAATGGCGCACGCAATGGCGTGACGTCTATTACGGCTACTGGTATTCGGGCTATCCGTACTACGGCGTCTGGAATCAGACGTACTGGTACTACTGACCAGGCCGGAAGCAACGGGGGCGGCAGCGGGGAGACCACCATCGCGCGCCACGCCGGGGGGCTTATCGACGTTCGTACGGACACGTAAGCCGAACAACGACTCTATCGAACGATAACGACATGAAGACCATCCTTTCCCATCGTCTCACCCAAGGTGCGCTGGTTGCAGCGCTTTGTGCGTCCGTCGCGGGCTGCGGCGGCGTGGTGACGCCCGGAGGCCAGAACGCCGGCGTGACGGGTGCCGCGGCAGGCGGCACGAGCGCCGGCGCCGATTCGGGGCTGCAGCGCTGCGCGTCGCCGCTGGGCACGATCGCCGTCGACGACGGCCGCAACGCCGACTGGTGGGGCCCGTTCGGCAGCGCGACCAAGATGACGACGATCGACCCGCTGCTGCGCCTGGCGGTCCAGCAGTCGAACTGCTTCGTGATCACGTCGATCGGCAACCAGAAGAGCGACGCGCGCCTGTCGCGCATCACGCAGCTGCAGCGCAGTTCGGGCGAATACCGTGCGGGCTCGAAGCAGCAGAAGGGCCAGCGTGTCGCGGCCGACTACTACATGGAACCGCAGATCGTCATCAACGATTCGCCGATCGGCGGCATCGGCAGCATGATCGGCGGGCTGATCGGCAACGGTGCGGTGGCGGCGGTGGCCGGCCACCTGCAGACGAAGGCGTCGGTCGTGACGCTGACGCTGTTCGACGTGCGCTCGGCCGTGCAGATCGCGGCGTCGGAAGGCAGCTCGACGGCGACCAACTACGGCGCGGCGCTGGGCGGATTCGGCGGCGGCGTGGGCGGCGCGCTCGCCGGCTTCTCGTCGACGCCGGAAGGCAAGGCGACGGTCGTCGCGTTCATCGACGCGTACAACAAGATGGTCGTCGCACTGCGCAGCTACAAGGCGCAGGACGTCAAGGGCGGCCTCGGCCGCGGCGGCCAGCTCCAGGTCAATTGACGTCCACGGGCCGGTGGTGCGCCGCCGGCCGATTTCCGATACGTGAATGTCCGTGCGCGCGGCGTGATCTGCGCGTATCGGCTTCGTCCGTCCTTTTCGTTCCGAGGTGACTCCGATGAAAGCCTTTGCATTGATCGCATTGACCTGTCTGGCGCTAACCGCTTGCGGCGGCGACGACAATTCCTCGCCCGCATCGTCCGGCAGCGGATCGGGCACGAGCAATAACGGCGGAAGCGGCGGCACGGGTTCCGGCGGTACGGGAAGCGGCGGCAGCGGTGGCAGCGGCGGTTCGGGTGGCTCGGGCGGCAGCACGCTGACGCTGCGTTACGACGCCCAGCCGACCGCGGCGGATCAGGCGAGTTTCCTGACGCTGCTCAACGGTGAAGGCGCGAAGGGCTATCGTTATCTGGGCGACTACTTCTACAGCGCATCCAACGGCGGTTCGCGCTCGATCTTCGTGAACGACGGCACCGTGCAGACCTATACGTACCAGTTGCAGTCGACGCCGGCCGACATGACGGGCTTCGTCAGCCAGGCCAACGCGCAAGGCGCGAACGGCTACCGCTTCGAAGGGCCGCTTACGTACGGCTATCTCTATCGCAAGGACGGCGGCTCGTCGGCTACCTATACGTACGCGACAACGGGCCTGCCGGCCGACACGAACGCGTTCCTCGCGCAGGCGAACGGCCAGGGCCAGTCGGGCTACTGGTTCGTGGGTCCGATGATGGTCGGACCGGTGCAGGCGAACGTGTACATGAAGAACAACGCGTCGAATGCGACCTACACGTACGATGCGCTGGTGCCGACGTCGAACGTCAGCGACTTCATCGCGCAGGCCAACAGCGAAGGCGCGAAGGGTTATCGCGCGAAAGGCGGGATGCTGTTCGGCAGCACGATCTCGTGGGTCTACGTGAAGGACCAGACACAGTCGCCGACCTTCACGTACCAGTCGGCCTCGATCCAGTCGACCGGCGACAGCTTCGTCCAGCAGTCGAACACGTTTGGCGCGCAGGGCTCCGCGTATCTGGGCGATCTCGCGCTCGGCACGACGACCCCGGTGATGGCGTCGTTTTATTTCAAGCCGACGAACTGCACGGGCTTCCTGTGCACGACACTGAATCCGCTCACGCAGAACTGAGCGGGCGCCTCCGGCGTAGTCGCATCGCGCGGGTCATTCGCTGCTGAATGACCCGTGCTCGCTGAAGCGAGTGCCTCAGGTGCGCCACGTCATCCGCGGACGCATCTTTTGCCGCCGGCTTGCCGGCGGTGTTTCGTTTTCGCGTATGACAGAAGCCAGCCAAACGCCGGCCCCTTTTTGTCCGGCGGACCAGAAAACCGGCCGGAGCCGAAGCGAAGCTGCCGGCCTCCATCGACCGTCGGGCCAGGGACACACTGATTCGTTTTCCTGAGGGACAGAAGCCGTGCCGGACGCTGGTTTCCGCGAGTGCATCACCTACAATGTAAAGATGGTCGCGACCTGTCAAGGAGGTTGCCATGACTCAGTCGATGATTAGCTTTGTAGTTGGCCTGGCGGTCGTATTCGCCATCGCGGTCATGCTGGCGCTGCGTTACCTGCGCGACCACAAGGGCGAAGGGATGGTTCAGTGGCTTGATGCACATCACATGGGCTGGCTGCACCACAAGCACTGACGACGTGGTCAACGATGCGGTTCCGATCCCGCTCCACGGAGCAGTGACGATAGTTGTGCGCGACGCTGAACAAGCCGCCGCGTACGCTGTGCGTCGCTTGGGTCGTGGGGCCGGGAAAGTGCTGGCCGGCGGCCGCCAAGTCCGGGTTGATGACAGGAGTGTGGCCTGGAGGGAATCGTGCCGCTGATGGCACTGACGCGAGATAGCGCTTGCGTGGCCGTGATATAGGGCGCATTCTCATGAGGTTCGATGTGCGCGACCGGTGATTTTGTTTCGACTCCTTACGCTTCCCCTATCCGCACAGTTCCGCAGAACGCTCACCACAACGACCCCGCGCGCGAACGTCGAAGCTGCGAACGTCGTGCGTCAACCCGGCCCCCCGCGAGGCTCGATCCGGCAGTTCAGGGCGCAACAGAGGCCGTCGGCGGCAAGCCCGCGGGTCGTCTTCGTGCCTCCTGCAGGGCGGACGACGACGAAATTCGGTCACCGCGACGGTCCGGACATTTGAAATTCACTTTTCGGGAACCGGCATGCCCAAGCAAACCGAAGGAAAGTCCGCCACGTCCGTCAGGCAAAACGATTACGTCGACGTGCAGAAGTCCCGCGCCCAGGCACTGAAGCGCGCGGACATCGAGCGCGCCGAGAAGCGACGCGAAAATGACGCCCGCCTCGATGTCAACGCGAGCAAGTGGCGTTATATCTGCCAGGAGGGTTAGATGGGAAAAATCGACGCGGCACTCAACTTTCCTAATCCCAGTCGCACCTACGACATGTCCAGACACTGCGTGTGCTTCTGGGGCTACGACAATGCTCGCGAGATTACCTTTCTGGTCGACGATGCGATGCTGGCGAAACTGAACTCCGACATGGATTCGAGCGAGCCCGCGTTGCTGGCGGCCTTCGACCGCAACCGCGACCGGATCCTCGGGCTCGCCAGAGATCTTTACAAGGGCGGCCCCCAGAACAGGTACATGATCTCGTGAGACGGGGCCGCTTTACGCACGCACCCGACCCGACGTACGCCTTCCTTCCGACCTGTACTGGCCGTGGGTAATCGTCCGCGGGCGTCGGGACTGCCGATCGTTCGGGCGGAGAGCCCGGGCGGCTCGGTCCGGCGAGCCCGCGACTATTTCCTGTCGATCGCATACTGAAGACCTCGGGGAAAACAAGCACTCGCACCTAGGCGAATTCGACTTGAAGGAAGGTGCGTACCGGATTCGACGACGTGATGACGGCCGCGCTCCTGCGTCGAGCCATCCGGTTCTGTGCAGTCGCGTGTGCGGGTATTCCGGGTCTGAGGTGGACATGGATCGGTTAAGGCATGCGCTGCTCGATTATCACGAACGCAGCAAGCACCGTCTCGACTTCTACGCTCCCGGCCCCGGGAGGCTCGACTGGGCAACCCAGCCGGACCCGTTCCGGGTGTTTCGCGGCGCACCGCGCGTTGCTCTGCCATTAGACGCGGACACGCTGGCCACGCGCTACAACGCGTTGCGTTGCGGCAACCTGCCGCCCGCGCACGAATTCGATCTGTCCAGTCTGGCAATCCTGTTCGAACTCTCGCTCGGCTTGTCGGGGTGGAAATCCTATGGGGCGCAGCGGTGGGCATTGCGCTGCAATCCTTCGAGCGGGAATCTGCACCCGACCGAGGGCTATCTTCTGTGTCCGGCGCTGCCTGGCTTGTCCGCAGGCGTCCACCATTACCTGAGCCGGGATCATGCGTTTGAACATCGTGCCGCGGTGGACGAGCCGCAGTGGACCGACGCGTTCTCGGGAAGTGGCGTCCTGGTCGGCATCAGCTCGATCCATTGGCGCGAAGCGTGGAAATATGGAATGCGCGCCTGGCGCTACTGCCAACAGGATTGCGGCCATGTCGTCGCTGCGATGAGTTATGCAGCCGCCGCGCTCGGCTGGCAGACGCGGTTGGTGGAGGCGGCTGCGGATGATGCAGTTGCCGATTTGCTTGGAGTGGATCGCCGCGAAGATTTCAGCGAAGCCGAAGCGGAGGCACCGGACCTTTTGCTCTGGATCGGCAACCCCGAGATGCGACCCGATCTCGAGAGCATGCGGCTCGCGTTGGGTAGCGCACAGTGGCACGGGCGCGCCAATCAGCTGAGTTCGGGGCATGTGACGTGGCCGGACATCGATTCGATTCATCGCGCCACGCACAAGACCCGCACTCGCGAGCCACCGTCGCCGAACCCGGAGCCGTGCTCGGCGCCGGCGACGCCAGCCCTCGATCTCGGCTTCGCCCGAATCGCCAGACAGCGTCGCAGCGCCGTGAATTTCGATGGCACGACGCGCATCGGCGACGCGGCCTTCTTCAGCATGCTGACATGCCTGCTGGCACGTTCCGGCACACCGCCGTGGAATGCGCTGACGTCTCCAGCCACGGTGCAGGCGGCGCTGTTGGTGCATCGTGTCGACGGCCTGGAGCCGGGCCTCTATATGCTCGCAAGAAACCCAGGCGCACTGCCGAATCTCAAGCAATCCCTGCGTTCGGAATGGCTGTGGCAAAAGACCGGACCGGACGACCTGCCGCTCTATCTTCTACTGCCTTACGATTTGCGCGCGACGGCAAGGTTGATCTGCTGCCATCAGGATATCGCCGCCGAGTCCTGCTTTGCGCTCGGGATGATCGCGAGATTCGAAATCGCGTTGGAGCAACCATGGCGCTATCGCCATCTGTTCTGGGAGTGCGGGATGCTTGGCCAGGCGCTCTATCTCGAAGCAGAAGCCGCCGGCGTGCGCGCGACGGGGATCGGCTGCTTTTTCGATGATGAAATGCACGCATTGCTCGGCGCGAAGGATCATGTCTGGCAATCCCTGTATCACTTCACCGTCGGTGGCGCGGTGGACGATCCACGTTTGTCGGCATTTCCGCCGTACGAGAGACAGCCTTGACGGACAGCCCGCGCGTCGATCCTGTCCGGATTCGACCTCTCCGGTCAATTTCATCCGGAGTGCTAGGATGATTGAACACATGAAGAAAGTCATCATGGACGATTTCACATTCAGTACCAAAACCCACTTCGCACGCATTCGTGTGATGGAATCTGCGCGTGGCGTGTACCGAGGCTATGTGTATTTGCGCCGAGCCGACGAGGGGCCGAACGATGATCCCCCATACCAGACCGATTTCGATCGGGAGCAGTACGATCTCGCGCTCGAAGACGCCAAGATCCTCGCGCAACGTCTGCTTCGCGAGTTCGAATCTTGAGCCGATGACGCTTCGTGGCGTCGCGCCGCTCCGGGTGGAGGCCGCAATCACTGCAGGAGCGACCTATGTCGGGGCAGCCATCTCCGATTGACAATCATCTGCTCGCAGCCTTGCCGGCAGAAGCTCTGGCGCATATTTCGCCGCATCTCGTGCTGGTCGACATGCCGTTGGGAAAGGTGCTGTACGAGTCGGGTGGCGCGCTCAGCCATGTCTATTTTCCAACGACATCCATCGTCTCGCTGTTGTATGTGATGGAGGACGGTTCGTCAGCCGAAATCGCCATCGTCGGCAACGACGGGTTGATCGGCATCGCGCTGTTCATGGGGGGCGAAACGACCCCGAGCCGCGCGATTGTCCAAAGCGCCGGACACGCTTACCGACTCGATGCACGCATCCTGAAAGAAGAGTTCCGTCGAGGCGGGTCGACGCAGCGGCTCTTGCTGCGCTACACCCAGGCGCTCATCACCCAGATGGCGCAAACCGCCGTTTGCAATCGACATCATTCAATCGATCAGCAGCTTTGTCGATGGCTCCTGCTCAGTCTCGACCGGCTGCCATCGAGCGAACTGAAAATGACGCAGGAGTTGATCGCCAACATGCTCGGTGTCAGACGGTCGGGCGTGACGGAAGCTGCGCTGAAACTTCAGGATGCCGGGTTGATCCGGTACAACTATGGACACATCGAGGTATTGGATCGCGCCGGGCTCGAAAAGCGCGTGTGCGAATGCTACGGCGTGGTCAGGCGAGAATTCGACCGCTTGCTTCCTGATTTGAAACGCCTTTAGAACCGGCACCGAGGCCACGTGCCTGTCCGTGCCATCGGGTCCGTACGGCAGCGTACCGACTGCCGGCGCCCGCAGGCGCATGCTTGTTTGTGACGTACAGACAGCCGATCGGCCGCAGACTTCATGGAGATGGGTACGCCGTGATGGAAGCGGGCCGTTGCGATCCATATCTCTTGCACAGCTTGATCTCGACTCGGGCGGTGCAAGCCAGTCCATGACGAAACGCGGTTGCTTGAGGGAGCTTGTTGATGAACGATCATCCGAAACGAGAAAAGAATTCGCAGGACGGGCAACAAGAACACGCGGACGCACGCGCGACCGACGACGGCATGCCCGTTGTTCATCCGGACTGGCAAAGACGCCATACCTTTTCGTGGAAAGCCGTCACGCCCAAGCAACGCATTTCCGATGCAAGGAAACGGCTGGGCATGGGTTTCATGTCGAACCATTGACCCACGTGTAGCAAAACTCCTCGTTCTCAAACAGCACGAGGAGCCGCCCCAGCAAGGCGGAACTCGAAGCCGGCCAAGCGCCGGCTTTTTACTTTGGCACGTCGCTCGTTACGACAAACGGCGCCTGCAATGCCGCGATGTCCGTCGTCGGGCAGCGGCGCCAAGGGTGCCGGTTCTTTATGATTATCCCGATACGGGACAACGTCGTCGCAGTGATCGACGAGCATATGCAAACGACCGCATTTGAACCCCGCTGCGGGAGATGATTGGTTCATCGATGCTGCAAGCACTCGTCCGCATCGAACGAGCAATTGCCGGCCCGCTTGTACGAGCGATGTCGTTGCGCGGAGCAACGCGGGATCACGGCGAGCGCCGAATTCTCGATCCGCCTGCGCCAGCGTATCTGACGCCGAACCGTCCGCGGTGCAGCCTGCGCGATGCGCGCACGACGACGCGAGGCGCGAACGTCAACCGCCGCCTGTGCCGGGAGCAGTGCCGCGTCATTTACTTCACCCGATGGTCGGGGCTGAAATAGCGCCACTTGCTCGCATTGGAGTTGATGTGGGTGTCGTTTTGCGTACGCCTGTCGGCCCGTTCGATGTCGGCGCGGGCGAGGTCGTCGCGCAGCTTTTGCCGGGTTGCCTGATCGCGTCGATCGATTGCCGTGCTTTCCTGGTATTTCATGGTTCCCTCGGAGCGAAGTGAGCGGGTTGTCGGCCAGTCGCGGCGAACTCGCTGCGGTTGGTGGGGCGGAGCTCTGCTGGAGCGATCTCGCCGTCGACGATGCCCCTGCCGAATTGCATGGCCAGTTCGACGGCGAACACCGCCGTTTGCGGCGCGCCTTCGTGGAAAACGGCCGTGTCGCGCGGCTCGGCCGGGGAGGCGGTCGGGCTGCGCAGCAGCCGGCGGCACGGTTGTTGCCGATCGATCGAGTGATGCCGGGTTGCAACCGGCGGTCTGCGCCATCTGCGTGATTGGACGCATTGTCGCTCGTGCGAGTGCTGCCGCGATCAGACCTGCTCCCTGAGGTAGCGGATGCACTTCATCCGTAGACTCGCCCGACCGGCGAGAGCGTCTCGTGGAGGGGGCGCCGGGTCTTTCGCCGCATCAGGGAGCGGGTCCGGCAATGCAGCGTGGTCGACCGGGCGGACCGACTTCGCTATCTGAAGCGACGCATGGCCGATCCAGACACGATCGCGCCACTCGCATTTCGCGCGATGGACGATCAGCCAGCCTTGCAGCGATTCGACGAGCTGAAAGGGCGACAGCCACTCGCGCGTCTGCCTTTGGGTGACGAGTTGCAGGACAACAAGGAAATAGAGCAAATCTACGTACTTGGTCGGGACGCGCATAGTCCATCTTCTGGTTGTCGACGCTCGCGAGTGTGCCGCGTCGACTCATCCCTGAATGCTGAGCGCCTTCTCGATCGCAGCAATCAGTTTGAACGCATCGTCCCGCCCGATCAGAAAACCGCGGCTGGTGTACTCGCATCCGAACGCATAGAAGCTCGGCAGCAGCGTCACCATGTCTTTCTGCTGATCGAAATCGACCTCGCATTTCGTCAGCGGGAAAAACGGCGGAGCTTCGCCCGGCATGTTGTACACGGTGTGTTCCCTAGTACATTTTGCGGGGCGGCAACATGCGCTTCGCCCGCAGGCGCTGCCTGGAGACGGCGCTGGCCTTTTTTCGCTTGCGTTCCGTCGTGGGTTTTTCGTAGCTGGTGCGACTGCGCAACTCCCGAATCAGCCCGGTTTTCTCGATGCTGCGTCGGAATCGCCGCAGCGCGACGTCGATCGGTTCGTTGACCTTGAGTGTGACTGTTGTCATGTGGATCCTGTTTGGGAACGTTTGAACGGAGAACTAGCCGAGTCGTGTCATGACGGCGCTCGCTATCTCGTCGGACTCGAATTCCGAATATCCGGCGCCGATCGATAGTGCGCGTACCGCCACGAACATTTGCAGTTCTTGCTGATGGCTTCGTGCCGAGTCGGCGATTCCGGCGGGCAGGACGGTGCCGGTCCAGCTGACCTCACGTCGTCTGATCAAGCCGAGTAGTTCGTCGATGATCATGTTGTCCTCCAAATCGCCGACAGATTGCGTTGCGTTGACGGGGCGCGTCAGAGCCCGTTGGAAAAGAAGCCCTGTTTCTCGCGATTGTCGTCGATGATGTTCTCCGCGTAGCGCAGCGAAGCGCGACGTGCGTCACCGGCGCTGTCAAACGGGGAGTTGTCGTGCAATCTGAACGTCTGGCTCTGCGTCACCGTGTCGGTGGTGCCGCGAAGGCAAATCTTGACTGCCGCGTCGAAACCGGCGTCGTAGTTATGCGGACAGCCATTCGGCGCCGGTACGTGGGGGTAAATCAGTGGATAAATCTCGAATCCACGGTAGACATGCATGCTCATGGCAAACTCCTGGCGTTCGGCCACCACGAATTGCATGGGCGAACACATCCGGCCAGTATCGCCGTTGCAGGGCGTGCCGGTAGGGTGAAAGGGACAACGTTGCAGCGCGAGGGAGGGGCGATGCAGCAAGAGGATAGATGGAGGGGTGAGCAGCCAGACGGCAAATGATCGCCCGAATGAATCCATCATACGCGCATCGTATGTTGGGCGTTCAACTTATTCCGGATCGTGCGCGTCGATGCGCTTCGGCCCATCACGTCGAGATCGCGCTGCACGGCAGCGGTGGCTGCCTCTTTACCTCTTCGTCGCGCAGCGGTTGGCCCGATCCGCTATTACGGAGCAGGCGGGCGCTTCTTCGGCCGCGATTTCGCGCTAGCGGGAGCCTTGGGCGGCACCCAGTTCAATGCCGTGCCGAGCTTGGGCAGGGCCATGGCAGGCTTGGTGCGCGGCGGCGGCGCCTTGTTACTGCGAGGTTGACTTCTGGTCATGCGGGTTCTCCTGCTGCGCGGCTTGAGCGATCCGTCGAGCGGGACTCGTCCGATCACGCACGCGCGGCTGGACACGCGCGCTGCGAGGGGCTGGGCATCTGCATACGCACATGTTCGACGGCCGAATGCGAAACGGACGACCCGGTCGAGCTTGCATCGGGACGCGTGGCGCCCGCGATGGAGGTGCGTATGCGCAGGATGCGGCAGTTACGTGCCGCTCCGTGAACGGGACTGACGGCTTGTGGGGACTTACAGGCCGGTAATGTTCGACGCCTGCAGGCCTTTGGGGCCGCTCTTGGTTTCGTAGCTGACTTTCTGGCCTTCGGCGAGCGTCTTGAAGCCGTCGCCGCGAATCTCCGAGAAATGCGCGAACAGATCGTCTCCGCCGGCGTCAGGCGTGATGAAGCCGAAGCCCTTGCTGTCGTTGAACCACTTGACGGTACCGGTATCCATGTTAGATCTCCTGAAAATGGACGAGCGTATGCGCCCTGAATGGACGCGGGAAAAATAATCAAGGAGGGAGAGGACAACGAATACCGCAGGCCGCGGTTAATGATGGGCAGCAATCGCGCTTCTTGAATACTTCAGCGGTTGACAGTACGCCTCGGCAACGAAGGTGTCAAGCGCTTTCGGCCGAGGGGCAGAGCAAGCGACTGCCCGGGAAAATCAGCATTCCGTAAAAAAGATGCGCGAAAAATCCCCGCGCGGCCCTTCGTCACCCTGGCAGCACGCCGTCCCTGCGGCAACGTCAGAGGGTTGCCAGCAAATGCAACTGATGCTCGGTCTCTGTTCCAGTGATCAACGTGAAGAACCCCGTTTCCCGACGCTCGATCATCGAAAGGCCCTCTGCGTCCGAGAAGATATTCCACGCGATGTCATCGACATGTGCGCACCTTCCGCGAGTCCGCGCGAACGCTCGCAACAACGGGCTCGCTTCGCGGCGGAGCACCAGGCGGTCTGCATTCAACACATAGGGCGGCCAGCCGGCACGAAGGACGAGGTAGTGGGGAATGGAACTGCGGTCGATTTTCATGGGTGGCGCTGTTTGTTCCAGGGAGGGCTTACGTTAGCCGGTCCAACTCGTGTCGACGCCGTTCGATTCGCAGAATATCGCGCGAATGCACCCGTTGATATCTCCGGCCGGCACAACCCGGCACTGCCTGCTCGAAGCCTGCGACGCCTGATGAAGCCATCCATGCGAAGCGGCGCCGATGCATGGCCCGGCACACGAATGATGTCGCCCCACAAGTGCCGTGACCGCTTTCCGGAACCGGCGAGGATACATACGAAAACGACCGGCCAGACCTCGGACCTCTTGCGGGTGCCCGATTCTCGAACAGACGCGCGAATGTCGAGGGAAGCTGGCTCCACTATACGCGCTGTCGCCGTGATTCGTGCCGTGCTGTCGTGTGACGGTCCGCTGTGGCGGCACGCGTTCTCAGGAAATTTCGCTATGCAAATTTATGGAACGGCGTAGCATCGAATGGTTGGATGACTCGTGACCGGTTCCAACGCATTGCTCAGCGTGCTCCCATGAATGCGATCGGGCTTCTCGTCGAATCTGGTGAAAGGCGACCGATCACCCGAGCACGCTTGATAAGTGTTTGACACCCCTTTCTTGTCCCACCGCTCGAGTGCGGCTCCGAAGGAATTCCGGAGCAACGGGCTTCAATCCCTGCCCAGGGGCAGCATTTCGCTCGCTGGCCTATCCGTGACCATTGCTACGACGTCGATACGGATGTTTTCCCGAGGTCGGTATCGGGTTGCGCGCCGCGGTTCGAAAGCGGGATGGTGCGTCGTGAATCCAGTCAGGACGCCGCCCGGATCAAGGCACGGCTGCAAGTCCGACACTTTCTTGTGCTGCTCCCGCGACAGCCTGGTTCGCGGCAACCAAACGGGAGGAGAAAATGCTCTTCAATACGACACGGTTCCGGATCGATCCGACGCCACGCAGGGCTGATGGGGAGTACATCGCGCATGTGAGGATCACCACGATGCTTTTGGATGGCGGTGAGCGAGAGGTTCACTCCAGCGGCGATCTGGCTGGCTTCGATGCGCGGGACGACGCGGTTGCATACGCGAAAAAGTGGGCAGAAGGATGGCTGAACGCCCAATTTGGTTGAAGGCGACGGGCACTTCGTCCGAAGCGTTCGCCGCGGGGATCGAACCGCAATGAGCAAGAAGCCGGTTTCGACAGGGAGCGCAGCCGAAGCGATCGCTTCGTGCCCGGCGTACTGGCGAGAACGGGTTCGGTCCGGCGGTCGACGGGCGTGTGCGTCGGATCGATGCCGCTCGGCAGGCCGCTGGCCGCCGGCAGGTTGGCGCCGGCGACGATGGAGAGCCATGCGATTCCCGATTCCGTGACGAAGGTCATGGCAGCCAGCGTGATGAAGATCGCCCACAGCAGCTTGTCGTTGCCGACGGTCTTTATGTGAGCTTGTACACGCTCATCGCGATGATGCCGACCACGGCGGCCGCGACGCCATAGAAGACCGCCAGCATCCACGACAGCCCGCCGAAGTGCGCATGGAGCGAGTCAAGCACCGCTCATCTGTTCCAGCAGCTGATCGTCGTTTTCCGTGTGTTGACGCGTGCCGGCCATCACGGCCGCGAAGCCGACCGCTTCGGGGGCGGCGGGACCGCCGACGTCGAGCGCATGCTCGATCTCGCCGAGCCGTATCAGCGCCGGGTCCTTGTCGAGACCGAAACTCGCCAGCAAGACCTCGAACGTCACGCGCTCGCCGACGTGCGTGAACGCGGCGCCGTCGAAGCCGAAGCCCAGTGCATCAGGCGGGCAATCCGCGGGCGATGCGAGCCAGACGAAGCGGCGCGCGCGTCGATGAAGCGGCGGATCAGCCATGCGCTGGCAACACGGTCGACCCACATTCGCTGACGGGTGGCCCAGGTGCAGCCCTGGTACTCGTCGGCAGCAAGCCGGCGGATGGCGCGATTTGCGGCGGCGGCTCGCCCGGCGACAGCAGCGTGTCGACCAGCGCGATGAAGTCCTGCAGCGCGACTTCGGCGCGGGGCGCCGCATCGCCCGGAAATAGTCGATCGCGCGATCATGTGGAGAGTGCTACTTCCTGAGGCTCTACAAGATTGCTTTCGGGGACGGGCGGCGTGGCGTTGTGGGGCATGTGTAGCGGCGGTCAAGCACTGGTGGTTCGCAGTTCGAGCTCAACCTTTCGTGTCGCTGAATATACTCCTCCCCCCTATATGGAAAGTCCTTTCCGGATATACTCCCCCCCGGTATATCAAAGGATCGCCATGAGCCACACCGTCAAGGAAAAGCAGAAGCTGCTGAATCGTGTCCGCCGGATCAAGGGACAGGTCGAAGCCATCGAACGCGCGCTGGAGGAAGAGCGCGGCTGCAACGAAATCCTCCAGCTCATCACGAGCGGCCGCGGTGCGATGAACGGCCTGCTCGCGGTCGTGCTCGAGGATCACATCCGCAGCCATCTTGTCGATGCCGACGGGCACGCGGACGAGGGCAGCGCGACCGAACAACTGATCGAAGTCGTTCACAGCTACTTCAAATAATCGGGGCAGGGATGAGCGACTTCAGGAACGACGCCTTCGGCGCAGGGCACGACCACATCTTTCTCGGCGCCGCGCACGAACAGAACGAACGCAGGACCTGGATGGTCATCGGGCTGTGCGCGGCGATGATGGTGGCCGAGATCGTCGGCGGGTCGATTTTCGGCTCGCTGGCGCTCGTCGCGGACGGGCTGCACATGTCGACGCACGCGGGCGCGATGCTGATCGCCGCGCTCGCGTACACCTATGCGCGCCGGCATGCAAGCGACCCGCGGTTCGTGTTCGGCACGGGCAAGCTCGGCGACCTGGCGGGCTTCACGAGCGCCATCGTGCTAGCGATGATCGCGCTGCTGATCGGCTATGAAGCGGTTGCGCGTTTGCTCGCGCCCATCCCCATCCATTTCGGCGAGGCCATTCCGATCGCGGTTGCCGGCCTGCTCGTCAACATCGCGAGCGTCTGGCTGCTGAGCGGCGATCACCATGGGCACGGTCATGGGCATCACCACGGGCACGGGCGCGACGATCACGACCATGACCACGATGACGTGACGCACAAGGTCTTCGACCAAAGCGGCGCGTTCTTCGTGTCGATCTTCGAAGACGGCGTGCCGCCGGTGTTCCGGATCTCACCGGCGATCTCAGGCACGACGCTCGGCGACGTCACGGCTGCATCGATCACGACGACTCGTCCGGACGGTACGCGGCAGGCGTTCGCGATGAGCGTGCGCGGTGCGTGCCTGGAGTCGCTCGAGAACATTCCCGAGCCGCATGAATTCACGGCGATCGTCCGGTTGAACGGGCGCGAGCACGAACTCGCATTCGAGGAGCACGACCATGGCGCGTCCGCGGTTGCCGCGCGCGATCACAACATCCGGTCGGCCTACGTCCACGTGATTGCAGACGCGGCGGTCTCCGTGCTGACGATCGTCGGGCTGCTGCTCGCGCGCGCGTTCGGCTGGCTCTGGATGGATCCGCTGGCCGGCATCATCGGTGCGCTCGTGATCGCGAACTGGTCATACGGATTGATGCGCGACACCGGCGGCATCCTGCTCGACATGAGTGCGGACCGTCGGTTGGCGGACAACGTGCGCAGCGCAATCGAAGGCGGCGGCGACACGATCAACGACCTGCACGTCTGGCGTCTCGGGCCGGGGCACATGAGCGCGGTCGTATCGGTGGCGACGGACGACCCGAAGCGGGATTCGCGCTTCTATCACGGCGTGCTCCAGCGGTTCAAGGGTCTGTCGCATGTCACCGTCGAAGTCGTGCCGGCGACAAGGGGGCAATAGGCATGGCAGTCAAATCGCCTTGCATCGACGTGTGCTCGTTCGACGGCAGGACGGGCTACTGCGTGGCGTGCCTGCGAACGCGGGACGAAGCGCGCGCGTGGAAGAAGATGACGGATCATCGGCGTCACCAGATCGTGAACGACCGGGCCCGGCGGCAGGCAAAACTCGCGCGGGAAACATCGGACTGATCGCGCAATCGCGGCGATCGCGGCAATCGCAGCGATCGCGGTGGCGACGGCCGCGATCCGGAAGACCCTGGTTCGGCAAAGGCATCGATTCGTGCGTCGATATCGGCCCGATCGAATCCGGTGCCGACGCGTCACCATTTCGCCATGTCACAAGCGCTGTTCCCGGCGCTCCCCGTGCTTGCGCAACCGCCAACGCGCACACTTGAACAGCAGCCGAAGCGCACCGACACCGCCCGCCACCGGAATCCGCGGCAGCAGAAACGGATCGTCGGACACGTCGGCGCAACCGCGCCGGGTCGTCGTCGCATTGCCGTAGCCGGCGGCGGCGACCTGGTCGCGGACGCGCGCGTCCAGATCGCCGTACGGATAGCAGAACGATTCGACGCGCCGGCCGCTCAGCGCTTCGAGCCGCAGCTTCGATTCGATTACCTGAAGGTCCGACACGTGCGCCGGCACGTGCGACAGCGCGACGTGATCGAGCGTATGCGAGCCGATTTCATGGCCGTGATCGCGCCACGCGAGCATGTCCTCGCGCGTCATCAGCGGCGAGCGTGCGGTATCGGCGCCCACATCCCAGTCGTTCTCGCCGCCGAACCGGCCGGCGACGAAATAGCAGGTCGCGGTGAACCCGAGCTCGTCCAGCACCGGCATCGCATGCGTGAGCACGTTGAGAAAGCCGTCGTCGAACGAAATGCCGAAGACCTTCCCGCTGCGCTCCCCGCGCAGATACGGTTGCAGTTCGCGCACGCTCAGGCCGCGGTAGCCGAGCCGCCTGAACAGCGTCATCTGGCGGCGGAACGCGTCGGGCGCGACGCTCAGGCCGCGCAGCCGGTCGGGCGGCGGCGGCAGCGGGCGTATCTGGTGATACATCAGGATCGGATGACGCGTGGCGGACAGAAGCATCGGCGGATCGTGACAAGGCAGGGTTACGCGTCCTTGCGGAAAATCCGCAGGGTCTTGAAGTCGCCGACCTCGACGAAATCGGCGTGCGCTGCCCATTGCTCGATGATCGGTTCGGCCTTCCGGTAGGCCGACGAGCCCTTGTAGAACAGCAGGTGACCTTCGCGTGCGGTATGGCGGGCGAACAGGTCGAGCACTTCCGCGTCGGTCTTCGCGCCGTAGCGGCTGTTCGTCTCGTCGCGGAATTCGCACAGGTGGAACAGCGTGACGACGTCGAACGACGGCAGCAGGTCCGAGTTGCTCGTATAGATGTCGCCGAAATACGCGAGGTAGGTCTTGCTCACTGCCGGTTGCCGCGTGACGAGATCGACATACGACTTGTATTCCTTCGGCGACGCCGTCACGCCGAAGACCGTGTTGTTCAGGTGAGGCCGCGCGCATTCCACGCCGACATGGTGGTGGCCGCCGGTGCCGAAGTGATAGATGCGGATGCCATTGAGGCGAACGGATTCCAGCCACTCGACGAAGTGCACGTCGCACGGGCACTCCTGCGTCCGCAGGCCCCAATACTTCTTCCAGATATTCATGGCCATTACATGGACCTCAACGATGCCACCCAGCGATACGGGTTGTGTCGAATCGATTTCTGATAGACGGACAAAGTCGCATCGACGAATGTGTCGAACGAGAACTCTCGCTTGCCTTTCAGCCGCGCGCTGCGCCCCATCGCGCGAACGCAGCCGGGCTCGCGCACGATCGCGCGCAGAATCTCGCCGATCGCTTCGGGCGCGCGCGGCGGAACGACCCATCCGTCCACGCCCGGCTCGACGTTCTCGGGCAGCCCGCCCACGCGCGTCACGATCGCGGGGCAACCCAGCGACATCGCTTCGCGGCACGCGTACGACAGGCTCTCGTGGTACGACAGCACGAACGACACGTCGATGATCGAGAACGGCGCGCATGCGTCGTCGAGCCGTCCGGTGAACGCGGTGCGCGACGTCATGCCGTGCCGCGCGATCTGCTCGCACTGGTCGCAGGACGGCTCCGCACCGACCAGCAGCACGCGAAACCGCTCGCGCTCGTGTTCGGGCAGGCGGCCCAGCGCCGCGATCAGATCCATCCAGCCTTTTTCCGGCGCGGTGCCGGCACTGCTGCCCAGCACGATCGCGTCCGCGCCGGATGGCCCGAACAGCGCGACCTTGCGGCGGCGGATCTCGTCGCCCGCCAGCCGTTCCGCGGCCTGCCTGCGCACGCCGTGCTTGACGACCGTGACGTTCCCGTACGGCGACCGGAGCGCGAGCATGCTCGCGACATAGTCGCTGACCGCGATGGTGTGGTCGGTTGCAAGCCGTGCTCGCAGCAGATTGCCGAAGCTGTCGGCGCGATACGTGTTGTGCTTGGTGAGCACGACCGCGGGCCGGTGCCGGCACCCGAGCAGCGCCAGCATCACCTGCCGGTGATCGGCGGACCCGTTGACGTGAATGACATCGAAGCGCTCGGCGACGATCCGCTGGCGCAGCCGGACGAGCTCCTGGCACAGTCGGTTCCAGCGCGGTTTGAATTCCATGTCGAAGATGGCCACGTCGGGGCTGTCCTTCAACAGTCGCGACAGGCGGCTTCCCTCCGGCGACGCGACGGTCACGCGGTGATGCCGGCTCATCGCGGCGGCGAGATCGCGGACGTAGGTATCCTGGCCGCCGCCGTAGTCGCCATGGAAGTTGGTGTACAGAATGTTCATCACGATGCCGATTTTTCCCGTTCGTTCATTGGGAGGACTGCTTATCAAGCGAACGACTCGCCCTGTCTGGAACAATGGCTCGAACGCGGCTCCGCATTCCCGACTCGCGATTGCGCATTGCCGCTCGGGCGTAACGGCAACGCGAATCATTTCGAAATATTACATAGAGGTTACGTCCGGTAGTGTCGAGGTCTGCGCATCTTTGTGCGAATGTGTCGCGATCGTCTTCCCGTGTCGTCGCCGGTCGACACGGGCGGCCTGTCCGTCGAGGTCGCGGCGCTCGATGGCCGCTCGCGCCGTTCAGCCGGATCGCGACCAAACCCGCCTTTCCGGCGGGCGTGCCGCGCGCATCGCTGGTCGTGATCGCGGCGACGCTCAACCAGTTCAACATGCCCGAAGCGGGGCTGCTGCTGATCATGGGCGTCGACATGTTCCTCGACATGGGGCGCTCGGCCACCAACGCCGTCGGCAACTCGATCGCGGCTGCCGTGGTCGCGAAGTGGGAAGGGCAACTCGACGCGCCGCGCGACGACGACGATCCGGACGGAGGGCGCGTCATGCAGGTGAAGGTGCCGGAGACGTCGGCATCGGCATGATGCGTGGCAACGCGGCGGCGACGGCGCATTGCCTGCCTCGTGATCAATGACGATCGCCGGCCTGGATTTGAAACGGATTCAGGCCGGCGATTTGTGTTTGGGGCAATGATTCCGCATTGCACGCGGTAGCTTTTTCCCGATTCTCCGGAAACGGCATTCGCGGTTTCAATCTTTCGTCGTTGAACAAGCGGCGATATTCCCGCAGGCGAACGGCCTGATTTCTCCGATTTCCCCCATTCCCGATCGCGCGCGCAAGTGAACATTCACTGTCGCACCGCTGCGCCCGCTGTCGGGGTGGCTGGTTGCCGCGGGCAATGCGATCGAAGCCGATCCGGTGAAAAGCGCCGCGCAAGCGGCTCGCAATTTTTTTCGATTTATATAACGCTATTCTCGCCTTGCTCATTATCGAACGCATGCCGCACGTAATACCGACTGCGCCGGATGATTCAGCGGAATAATTTACGCATCGCGGATTTCAAGCCATCCGGCCGGCCGACCCGTCATGTGAATGTTTGCCCCATTCAGGAGAGAGCATCAGTCATGGTCGCTGGAAAACGTATTCAGGCTGCACTTCTTGCCACCGTGATCGCCGCGATCGCGCCGGCCGCTCACGCAGGCAACACCACCGACTGGCTGGCGAACACGTACGGCACGCTCGCGGCCCACGTCGGCAACGTCGCGCGTTCGATGTGGGTCGCGCCCGAAGGTGTCATCTACACGGCGTCGATGTGGGACGAAGACGAAGGCGGCGTCGCGATCTACCAG
The DNA here is from genome assembly GCF_003233675.1 of Burkholderia sp. JP2-270. Classification (NCBI taxonomy): domain Bacteria; kingdom Pseudomonadati; phylum Pseudomonadota; class Betaproteobacteria; order Burkholderiales; family Burkholderiaceae; genus Burkholderia; species Burkholderia sp. JP2-270. The sequence goes on from NZ_CP029825.1 coordinate 1,961,910, forward strand.
AACGGCAAGAGCGTCGGCTCGATGGGCACGCATTCGGAATTCCAGGGCAGCGCGATCACGGGCAACGCGACGTCGCTGTTCGTCGCGCTGCAGCCCGGCAAGACTTACGGCAGCGGCGCGGTTGGACGGTACAACCGCGCGACGAAGTATCGCGACCGCGTGATCCAGATCAGCGCGGCGACCAACCAGCCGCGCATCGACGTCGTCACCGGGCTCGCGACTGCCGGCTCGCTGCTCTATGCGAGCGACTTCTACGGCAATCGCGTGCGCGTGTTCACCACCGACGGCGTATGGCAGCGGGACCTCGACGTGTCGGGGCCGGGTGCGCTCGCGGTGGATGGCGCGGGCAACGTGTGGGTTGCGCAGAAAAGCGCGGGCTCGGTCGTCGGCTTCAGCCCGGCCGGCGCGCTGCTGAACACGATCCGGATGCCGGCCGGATCGCGGCCGTCGGCGCTGTATTTCGACGCGGCGGCCGGGCAGTTGATGGTGGGCGACGAAGGCCCAGACATGAACATCAAGCGCTATACGGTGTCGGGCCGGCCCGCGCTGGCCGGCACGTTCGGCGTGCGCGGCGGTTATCTCGACACGACGACGGGCATCAAGGGGCAGGTCGGCGCGAAACGCTTCACGCGCATCGCCGGGATCGGCAAGGACAGCGCCGGCAATCTCTATGTGCTCAACAACCCGTGGGGCGGAAGCTGGGATCTCGGCCGCAACGGCGCCACCGATATTCATGCGTACAGCAGCGCCGGCAGCCTGCGCTGGACGCTGCAGTCGCTGAACTTCGAAGGCATCGCCGCGCCGGACCCGGTCACGGACGGCGCGCTGTTCTACGGTGGCACGCATGTATACAGCGGCAGCGCGGGCGGCACGTTCGTCGCGAATACCGTCGATCCGTTCACGTACCCGTCGGATCCGCGCATCAACATGAGCGACGCGCAGCGCGACGAGCATTTCGGGCTGCTCACGTCTGTCGGCGCGAACCGGATCCTCGTCGCGGCGGGGCAGAACCCGCCGGTCTTCTACTTCTTCCATTTCAACGCGGCGAACGGTTATATCGCGATTCCGGACGGATCGATTCCGGGCCCCGCATTCAACACGACGCAGCGTGTCACGAGCGGGTTCAGCATCGACAGCAAGGGCGGCGTGTGGGCCGGCCTCGACAAGACCGGCGCGATCTACCACTACCCGCTGACCGGCTTCGACGCGAGCGGCAAGCCGTCGTGGGGGCCGGGTGTCGCGACCCGCGTTCCCGCCAGCATCCAGCCGCTGACGCGCATCGTCTACCTCGCGGACAGCGACACGATGGTGCTCGCGCAAGGCGCGGTCGGGACCAACGACTGGACGTCGATCGGCACGCGCATCGAGGTGTATCACGGCTGGAGCGCGGGCAACACGACGAAGCCCGACCCGGTGATCACGCTGCCGCACAGCGGCGCGAAGTCGATCGACGCGGCCGGCAACCATCTGTTCGTCGGCTACTGGTTCAGCAGCAGCGGGCCGCTGTGGCCCAATGTCGACGCGTTCAACCTCACCACCGGCAACCTCGACACCACGCTGGTCAACGCGAGCCCCGCGACCGTGGATACCAGCAGCGCGATCGACGCGATGTACAGCATTCGCGCATATCGTCGATCGAACGGCGAGTACGTGGTGATGAAGAACAACGTGAAGGGGAACAGCATCACCGTGTATCGATGGACGCCTTGACTGCGGTGCGGCCGGTTGCGGTGACACATGCCTGGCGCCGCTTCGACTGGCGGCCGGGCCCGCGAAGCAACGATCGTATTCGACGTTTCCGATGAACGGCGCGTGCAACGCGCGCGTCGCCGCCTTCGGCGGCCGTCCCCAACCTCCCGACGCGCAAACGCGGTTCCGTGCACAATGACAGCGGCACGGGCGGAGGCTGCCTGTGCTCGTGATATTGAACCTGAACGACCGAACGGTGCGCCGGTGCGTTGCAACGCCGGCGAACCTGCGCGGCATGCCCCGTGCCGCGTTTCCCAAGCACGAAGCGACCAAACAATGAAGATGAAAACGACACCGAACCGCCTGTTGCTGATTGCCGTGCTGGCGGGCGTGCTGAGCGGTCCTGTCCACGCCCAGACGGCGGCTGCGTCGCAGCCGTCCGGCGCGACGCCAACCGTCGCGACCGTCAACGGCACGGCGATCACGCAGGCGGACGTCGATGCGGCGCTGCGCGCGTCGGGGCAGCCCGACTCGCCGCAAATCCGCGATGCGATCAAACAGCAACTGATCACGCGCGTGCTGGTTCAGCAGGCCGCCGAGAAGGCGAACTACGCGGACAAGCCCGAGGTCAAGGCAGCGATCCAGCAGGCGAAGGCGAATGCCGAGGTGCAACTGTACGTGCGCGACAACGTGAAGCCCGAGCCGGTGACCGACGAGCAGGTCAAGGCGCGCTACGACGCACTCGTCGCGGCGCTCGGCAAGAATGAGTACAAGCCGCGGCTGATCGTCGTCAGGGATCCGGCGACGGCCGCGACCGTGCTGAGCGAGCTGAAGTCGGGCAAGCCGTTCGACGGGCTGGCGCGCCAGTACAGCATGGCGCCGAGCCGCGATGCCGGCGGCGAGCTGCCGTGGGTGAGCTTCAATACGCCGGCGGCGGAAGGCAAGACGGGCGGATTGCCGCTGCCGATCGCGCAGGCGCTCGAGAAATTGACGGTCGGCGCCGCGACGAAGGATTCGATTCCGGTCGATGGCGTGCGGGCCATCGTGAAGCTGGATGCGAAGCGGCCGACGCAGGTGCCGGGCTTCGAGACTGCGAAGCCGGTGCTTCAGCAGCAACTGCAGGCGATTGCGGTCGAGAAGGCGAGTGCGCAGATGATCGGCAAGTTGCTGAAGGACGCGAAGATCACGCAATAACGTGGCGTCGAAACGGCGGGCGCTACGCGCGCCAGATCATGCTCGCGCTCGTTTCCGTTTCCGACTCGATGCGAAAGCCGAGCCGTTCGTAGAGCCGCCGCGCCGGATTGCCGTGCAGCACGCCGAGCGATACGCACACGTTCGCGCGTGCCGCATCGGTCAGCAGTTCGCGCAGCACGGCCTCGCCGATGCCCTGGCCCTGGCGGGCGGGCAGGATCTGGATCTGATGGACATGCCATTCGCCGGCGGCGCGCGTCACCTTCAGCAAGCCGATTGCATCGGCGCCTTCGCAGACGATCATCGCGTCTTCGAAGTGCGCGCGGATGCGCCGGTCGTGCGCTTCATCGTCGGTCGGTGCGCCGACCCGTTGCAGGTGCCCTGTCATCGTGAGTCGGCGGAGGGTCAGCAGGAAGGGGAGGTCGGCGGGGGATGCCGTGCGCAGGTTGATTGCGGGTGTCATGGCGGGTAATTGTTCGCTCCAACGCGGATTGCGAACCGAATGGGTCTCCGGGACGCGAAGCGCAATGCTTTCGTATCTCTTTCGAATCGACTACCGTTCAGCCGGTCGGCACAATTCTAGCGACCTTGCCCGAGGCTTTCTGTTGGCAGCACCCATTCGCCCGCGATCTTTTCCCGTGTTTTCCGGTCACAAGCACCAGGCGTCGTGGGCCTGGCGGCCGCCGCGGATGCCGTCCTGCCGGTATTCCATGGCCTGCCCCGTCCGCATATCATGCGCACATCGCGTACGTGCCGGAGGTCGGCGCATCCGCCGCTTACAACGCGGCCGGCGCGCTCGCCTGCACGGCGCAGCACACAGGAATCCTCGATGGACACCAAACGTTCCCGCCCGGGGCTCGTCGCCGCGCTGCTCTGGGCGGCGCTGTATCTCGCGACCGGCTACATCTCGCACGAGTTCAACGGTCCCGTCCGGCTGACCGGTTATATCTGGCTGCCGGCTGGCGTGACGGTCGGCGCGTTCATGCTGCGGCCGTCGCGCGAATGGTTGACGCTGGCCGCTGCGTTCCTCGTCGCGCAGCTCGCGCTGACCGGCATCGAACACGGCAGCCTGATCAACGCGGCGCTGTTCACGGTCGACGAAGTCGGCGCGGCCGCGCTCGCGGTGTGGCTCGTTCAGCGCGTCCGCTTCTCGCTCGAAGGGCTGTACTTCCTGCGCTCGGTGATCCTCGCCGGGCTGATCGCGGGCGTCGTCGGTGCGGTCGGCGGCGCGGCGTGGTACGCGACGCTCAAGGACGCGTCGTTCTTCGACGTGTGGTGCGTGTGGGCTGCGTCCGATTTCGTCGGCGTGCTGCTGGTCACGCCGGTGCTCGCGTCGTGGTCGCGCTTTCGCGCGCACCGTTCGGGCGATCATGAGCGCTTCGACCTGATGCTCGGCGTCGTCGCGTTCGTGCTGCTCGCGATCGTCGCGCTCGTGATCTTCGACGGCGACACGCCGCAGAAATTCGGCACGGGCGCCGGCTTCGCGCTCACGTATGTCCCGCTGTTCCTGACCGTCGCGGTGACGCTGCTGCTCGGCGGCCGCGCGGGTTCGTCGTCGGTGCTGGTCCTTGCGTTGATCGTGATCGAGCAGACCGCGCAGGGCGACGGCCCGTTCGCGTCGTTCCACGAGCACTACGGCAGTTCGCTGCTCGAGGCGCAGCTCTATCTGGCGGTCGCGTCGCTGCTGGTGCTGACGGTGAGCACGCTGAAGACGACGCGCGAACGCGTGCACGAGCATGCGGCGGTGTTGCAGAACAACATGGAGCTCGCGCTCGCGAGCGCCGGCCAGATCGCGTACGTGCTCGATCCGGAGTCGGGCCGGATCGAGTGGAGCGGCGACATCGAGCGCGTGTTCGGCGTCGGCGTCGACGCCGCGCAGATCGCGACCGTGCCGCTCGTGCTCGAACGCGTGCAGCCGGGCGACCGCGCTGCGCTGAGCGACTACTGGAACGCGGAGATCGCGGGCGAGGATCGCGCGTCGCTGTCGCTGCGTATCGTGCAGCGTGACGGCGGCACGCAGACGATCACCGATCACGGCGCGCCGCTGCTCGATTCGAACGTCGACGTGACGGTGGTCGCGGGCGTCTGGCAGATCGAGCGCGTGTGGCCGGCGGACGAATGAGCGGACACGCGTCATGACAGGTCGCACGGGCGTCCTGCTGATCCACGGGCTCGGCGGCACGCAATACGATCTCGGTTCACTGCACAAGGCGATGCGGCGCGCGGGCGGCGACACGCACATGATCACGCTGCCGGGGCACGGCACGCGCCCCGAGGATCTGGTCGGCGTGCGCGCGGAGGCGTGGCTCGACGCGGTGACCGAACAGTATCGCGTGCTGGCAAGCGAGTACGAGACGCTGCATGTCGCAGGCATGTGCATGGGCGCGCTGGTCGCGCTGCTGCTGTGCCACCGCGTGCAGCATGCGCGCGGCCGGCTCGCGTTGCTGGCCACGCCGGTGTTCATCGACGGCTGGTCGACGCCGTGGTATCGGTCGCTGCGGCATGTGCTGTATCGCGTGCCGGGTATTGCCGAACGGATGCGCGTGGAGGAAGGCGAGCCGTTCGGCATCAAGAACGCGACGATCCGCGCGATCGTGAAGAAGAAGTTCGAGCGGCAGGACGGGTTCCATTATGCGTGGGTGCCGCTCGCGTGCGTGCGGCAGGTCGACCGGATGCGCGACTGGGTGCTCGAGGCCGCGGCCGATACGCGGTGCCCGACGCTCGTGCTGCATGCGCGCGAGGACGAACTGACGAGCCTGCGCTCGGCCGATTTCCTGCTGGAGACGATGCCCGATGCGCGCGGGATCGTGCTGGAGAACAGCTACCACATGATCTGCGCGGACAACGATCGTGACGACGTCGCACGGCATGTGCTCGAATTCTTCGGTTTCGATCCGGGGTATGCGGTGAGCCCGGCGACGGCGCGCAGGATGGGGCGGCTGGAGTCGTGATGGTTGGGGCGCCGGCGTGTTGCCGGCACCGCGAACGGATGACGGCTTATGCCACTTCCGGTCGACGCGCGATCCGCTCCCGGATCTCGGGCGACGCAAGGCATGTGGCAACCGCTTCGTAGCCGGGCGCGCCCGGGTAAGGCGCCACGCGAGAAGGCGGGTTGTGATTGGCCGGGCACAGGATGATGGTTTCGTTCGGGCCGACCGCCGACAGATCGAGGATCGCCGACGAGCGCGTCAGCACGAACATTGGCCGCATCCCGGCGGTTGCGCGCTCGCGCAGATGGGCGATCAACGCCAGTTGCGCGGGCCATTCGCTTCGAGACTGGCGAGCAGCGCGGTTAGTGCTATCGACGGCGTTGCACCGTTGCCAACGAGCACGGCCGATGCGCGGTCGACGCGCGACTTCAGTTCCGGATCGACGCGCAACGCATCGCATGCGGCAGCGCCATCGTTTTCCAGCCGATCGAGACCGACGAACGCGGCGCCTGGCAGCGCGTCGGCCAGCCGAAGCGCCAGCCGCGTCTTGCCGCTTCCGAGCGAGCCGATGATGTAGTTCAACGGCCGGATATCGCGACACTCGAACCACTCGCCGCCCCACGGCCACGGCAGGCTGAACGCGACGCCGCTGCCGGTGTCGTCGAGCAGTCGCGTCAGTTCGCCGTCGGCCGGCATCCGGCCGCGCGCAAGGCCGGCACGGATCGAGCGCACGCTGTCGACCTTGCGCACGAGATCCTGAATGCCGTGGTCGAGCGCCGCTTCGTGAGCTGCCAGCGCGTCGTCCAGGCCGCGTGCGTCGCCATCGAGCACGCTCGCCACCTGCGCGAGGCTGAGGCCGAGCGCTCGCAGCGCCGCGATGTCGGCCGCGCGTGCGAGGTCGTCCGGGCTGTAGGCACGGTATCCGGCAGGCGTTCGCTGCGGTGTCACGAGGCCGTGCTGTTCATACAGCCGCAGCGCTTTGACCGATACGCCGAGCTGCGCGGCGGCCGCCGATGCGCTCAAGCGGGGCGTGGACGTACCCATCCGTCACCTCTCTCTGCTGTCGATTCATTGTGGACAGCATAAAGGCGACCCCAAGGGCCGGGTCAAGCACGATTACGCCACCGCTCAGTCGCCGTACGCAAACTCGTCACGCAGCGCCCGATATAACCGCCGATACCGCGCAAGCCGCCCCGCCAGCAGATCGACTGCCGCCGAATCGGACGTGACCGTCTCCGTGATCGGCGGCGCGACACAGACCTCCGCAAGCGTGTCATCCGTCGCGGCGAGCCGCGCGAGACGCGCGGCGCCGAGTGCCGCGCCGACTGCGCCGTCCGCGTGGCGCTGCATCGCGAGCCCGGTCGCGTTCGCGCACAGCCGCGCCCAGAATGCACTCTTCGATCCGCCGCCGATGAACGACACCGCGTCGAGCGTCGTACCCGCCGCACGCAGCGCGTCGTAGCCGTCGGCCATCGCGAACGCGACGCCTTCCATCACCGCATACGCGAGGTCGACCGCATCGTGCTCGTTGGACAGCCCGAAGAACACGCCGCGCGCATGCGCGTCGTTGTGCGGCGTGCGCTCGCCGCCGAGATACGGCAGGAACAGCGGCGCGCGGGCCGGATCGGCGCGTTCGGCGCGCGCGGCCAGCACGCCGGCGGTCGTGCCGTGCGCGCGCGCGAGCCAGTCGAGGCTCGCGGCGGCGGACAGGATCACGCTCATCTGGTGCCAGCGCCCTTCGACGCAGTGGCAGAACGCATGCACGGCGGCGTCCGGGTTCGGCGCGAAGCGGTCGTTGCCGGCGAACAGCACGCCCGACGTGCCGAGCGACAGGAAGCCGCTGCCGGCGCCCGTGACGCCCATGCCGATCGCGGACGCCGCGTTGTCGCCGGCGCCGCCGGCGATCGTCACGGGCCCCGCGATGCCCCATTCGCGCCGCAGCGCGTCGCGCAGCTGCGCGGCGGCCGCATTGCCCTCGACGAGGCGCGGCATCTGCGCGCGCGACAGCTCGGTCGCGGCGAGCATCCGGTCGGACCAGTCGCGGCGCGCGCAGTCGAGCCACAGCGTGCCCGATGCGTCGGACAGGTCGGACACGAATTCGCCGGACAGGCGCCAGATCAGGTAATCCTTCGGCAGCAGCACCTTGTGCACCGCGCGGAACACGGCGGGCTCGTATTTCGCGAGCCACAGCAGCTTCGGCGCGGTGAAGCCCGGCATCGCCATGTTGCCGGTGATCGCGCGCGATTCCGGCACCAGCGCCTCGAGTTCGACGCATTCGGTGCCGGCGCGCGTGTCGTTCCACAGGATCGCGGGGCGCAGCACCTGGTCCGCGCGATCGATCAGCGTCGCGCCGTGCATCTGCCCGGACAACGCGATGCCGCGCAGCGCGGCGAAGCCGGCCGGATGCGCGGCGCGCACCGACGCGATCGCGTCGAGCATCGCGTGCCACCACGCCTGCGGGCTCTGTTCCGACCAGTGCGGATGCGGGCGGCTGATCGACAGCGTGGCCGAGCCGGTCGCGAGGGGGATCGAACGGGAATCGGTGAGGAGAACCTTGACCTCGGACGTGCCGAGATCGATGCCGAGAAATGTCACGTATGAAGCATCCTGTCTGGGGCGCGCGGCGGCGCACGTCGCGGGGGCGGCGCGTCGTTGCGGCCGTGCGGTTCGTTGAGCCGGTGCAGCGCGCGGAACCTCGACGGCGGCACCTGCTTCATCGCGAGAAACTGACGGTTGAAGTTCGACAGGTTGTTGAAGCCAACCCGGTAGCAGATGTCGGTCACCGTCAGGTCGGAAAACATCAGCAGCTCGCATGCCTCGTTGATGCGCAGCCGGTTCAGGTAGCGCACGAAGGACGAGCCGGTATGGCGGCGGAAAAAGCGCGTGAAGGTGCTCACGCTCATGCCGGCGAATGCGGCGACGTCGGTCTCGCGCAGCATGCCGGGCAGGTTCTGCTGCAGGTACGACAGCACCTGGTTGATCGTCGACGACATGTAGTGCTGCGCATCGCTGCGATAGCCGGGGCCTGCGAGCACACGCCGCTCGCGGCACGACGACAGCCGGTCGAACAGCGACATCAGGATCTCGACGCGCCGGCAGCCGTGCGCGTTCGCGATTTCGAGCATCAGCGGCGCGACCTCGATGCCGACGCGGTCGGGAAACTGCACGCCGCGGGCCGCGTCGTCGATCAGGTCGATCACCGGTTGCAGCTCGCTGAACGCGCCGACCATCTTCTCGATCGCGTCGCGCGAGAACTGCAGCACGACGTCGCGCGACGGCACGCGTTCGCCGTCGGCGAGTTCGCTGACCCAGTTGTGCGGCAGGTTCGGCCCGGTGACGATCAGGTTGCCGGGGCCGAAATCGCCGATGTGGTCGCCGACGAACACCTTGCCGTGCGACGCCTGGATCAGATGAATCTCGTACTCGGGATGGAAGTGCCACTTCGCGACCGAATGCGGATAGTCGTGGACCCACGCGCGGAACGATTCGTCGCGGTGGGTGGGAACGATCTCGAGATCCGGGTTCATCGTGTGCTCCGTCGGGTCGTGCCGGCGCGCTACGAACGGGACATCGACCAGCCCGTCGCGGCAGGCGGCGTGGCGCGCGTCGCAGCCGCCGGCGGCACCGCGTGCGCGATCGGGTTCGCATCCGGCAGCGCGACGTTGCGTTCGGTGCCGGCGTCGAACAGATGCAGGGCTTCTTCGTCGAAGCGGAACGCTACCACGGCGCCCGGCGCCGGGGCCATCGGGGCCGGCACGAGGGCCGCGCACGGCTGGCCGCGCCAGTCCAGCGTGACGAGCGCCTCGGCGCCGAGCAGCTCGACGAGCTCGACCGTGCCCGTCAGCGCGAGCGCGCCGGGGGGCGGATCGCTTTCGGCCACGAGCCGCAGGTGGTTCGGGCGGATCGCGGCCTTCACCTGCTGGCCATCCTGCAGGCGTGCGAAGCGCGGCGCCGCGAGCGGCCAGCGCGCGCCGTTGCAGTCGAGCAGCAGGTTCGCGCCGATGCGCTCGATCGTGCCCGCCGCGAAGTTCATCGCGGGCGTGCCGACGAACCCGGCGGCGAACACCGTGTGCGGCTGGCCGTACAGCTCGGCCGGCGTGCCGATCTGCTCGATGTGGCCGCCGCGCATCAGCACGACGCGGTCCGCGAGCGTCATCGCCTCGAGCTGGTCGTGCGTGACGTACAGCGTCGTCGTCTTCAGCCGCCGGTGCAGCCGCTTGATGTCGCCGCGCAACTGCGTGCGCAGCTTCGCGTCGAGATTCGACAACGGCTCGTCGAACAGGAATACGGCCGGCGTCTTGATCATCGCGCGCGCGATCGCCGCGCGCTGCTGCTGGCCGCCCGACATCGCGCGCGGGCGGCGGTCGAGCAGCGCGTCGAGGCTCAGGATGCGCGCGACGTCGCGCACGCGGCGGTCGATCTCGTCGGCCGGCACCTTCAGGCGCCGCAGGCCGAACGCGATGTTGTCGTACACCGTCATGTGCGGGTACAGCGCATAGTTCTGGAACACCATCGCGACATTGCGCTCGCGCGACGGCAGGTCGTTGACGACCCTGTCGCCGATCACGAGCTCGCCGCCGGTGATCGCCTCGAGGCCCGCGATCATCCGCAGCATCGTCGACTTGCCGCAGCCGGACGGGCCGAGCAGCACGATGAATTCGCCGTCGGCGATCTCGAGGTCGAGCGGGTGCAGCACGGCGGGGCCGCCGTCGTAGTGTTTCGACAATGCCTTGCAGGTGATCCGGGCCATGGCTCAATCCATTTCGATCTGAATCTTGACGTCGCGCGGCTGGCCGCTCGCCGCTTCCTCGAAGGCGCGCACGCCTTCGGAAAACGGGAACGTGCGCGAGATGAACGGCTTCACGTCGATCGCGCCGGACGCGATCAGCGCGAGCGCGCGCGGAAAGATGTTCGCGTAGCGGAACACCGATTCGATGCGCCCTTCCTTCGCCTGCAGCGCAACCACATCGAGCGGCACGGGGGCGACCGGCATCCCGATCAGCACCGCGCAGCCGCCTGGGCACATCAGGTCGACGAGGCCCGGATACGCGTTCGCGCTGCCGCTCGCCTCGAACACGACGTCCGCGCCCCAGCCGCTCGTCGCTTCCGCCACCGCATCGGCGAGCGGCCGCGTGCGCACGTCGACGGTCGTGACCGCCGGCTTGCCGTCGAACAGCGCGAGCTTGTCCGGCACGACATCGGCGAGGATCACGCGCGCGGCGCCGCCCGCGAGCGCGGCGAGCGCCGTCATCGCGCCGATCGTGCCCGCGCCGATTACTACCGCGATGTCGCCGGGTTTCATCGCTGCCTTCTTCGCGGCCTGCAGGCCGATCGACAGCGGCTCGACGATCGCGCCTTCGGCGAACGACACGTTGTCGGGCAGCCGGTACGTGAACGCGGCCGGATGCACGACGAATGGCGTCAGGCAGCCGTGCACCGGCGGTGTCGCCCAGAAGCGCACGTCGGGATCGAGGTTGTAGAGGCCGCGCAGCGTCGCGGGCGAATCGAGGCGCGGCACGCCGGGCTCCATGCATACACGGTCGCCGACGCGCAGGTGCGTGACGCCGGCGCCGGTCTCGACGACGGTGCCGGACGCCTCGTGGCCGAGCACCATCGGCGCGTCGACGCGGAACGGGCCGATCCCGCCATGAACGTAGTAATGCACGTCGCTGCCGCAGACGCCGACCGTATGGATCTTGATCCGGACGTCGCCGGGGCCGACCTCTTGCGGCAGGTCGATGTCGCGCAGCGCGAGCTCGCGCGTGCGTTCGAGTACGAGCGCTTTCAACGCATCCTCCTTATTTTCCCTTGACCATCGAATTGAGCAGGCGGCTCAGCATGCCGACGAACACCAGCGGCGGCAGTGCGAGCAGCACCGTCGACGCGTTGATCACACCCCACGGCACTTCCTGGCCGAGCGACGTGAACGCGGACGCGACCACCGGCAGCGTCGCGCTGCGCGACGACGTGAGCGCGAGCGCGATCATCAGTTCATTCCAGACCAGCACGAAGCTGAACACGATGCCGCCGAGCAGCGTGCTCGCGCACACCGGCAGCGCGATATGCCAGAACACCGCGTACGGGCCGTAGCCGTCGAGCGCGGCGGCTTCCTCGATCTCGCGCGGCAGCCGGCGGAACACGGGGATCGACAGCCACGTGATGGTCGACAGCGTGACGAGCAGGTACGTGACGATCATCGACAGCTTCGTGTCGTACAGCCCGAGATCGACCCAGATCGCGATCAGCGGCAGCGCGACCGCGACCGGCGGCAGGAAGCGTAGCGACAGCAGGAAGAACTGGATGTCGCGCTTGCCGCGCACCGGGTAGCGCGCGATCGCATACGCGGCCGGCACGCCGAGCGTCGCGCCGATCACGACGGCCGCACCGACGATCGCGATGCTGTTGCCGAGCCCGATCATCACCTCGGGGCTCGACAGCACCTGCTCGTAGTTCGCGAGCGTCGGCGTGAAGAAGAAGCGCGGTGTCGGCGTGACGATGTCGAGCAGGTGCTTGAGCGAATTGAGCACGGCCCAGAACAGCGGGAACGCGGCGACGAGCAGGATCGCGCCGGCGACCGCGACGGTGGAAACGGTGGCGGCGGTGCCGCGGCGGGCCATCAGTCGTCCCATTTGTTGACCCTCTTCCAGATGAGCGTGAAGACGAGCGTGGTCGCGACCATCATCAGCACGGCCATCCCCGACGCATACGACACCTTGCCGGCGAGGCCGATGCCCTGCTGGTACGCATACAGGTCGAGCGTTTCCGTCGCGATGCCGGGGCCGCCCTTGGTCATCACGTAGATCAGGTCGAACGAGCGCAGCGACTCGACCATCTTGATGAACACGAGGCTCACGAGCGGCGCCTTCAGCATCGGCAGCGCGATGTACGCATGCACCTGCCACGTCGTCGCGTAGTCGAGCCGCGCCGCTTCGAGCGGCTCGGGCGGCAGCGTCTCCAGCAGCTTCAGGATCACGACCGCGAAGAACAGCCCCCATTGCCACACGTCGACCAGCGCGACCGCGTACAGCGCGAGATGCGGATCGGCGAGGAACGCGGTGTTCTCGATGCCGAGCGTGCCGAGCAGCCAGCTCAGGATGCCGGTGAGCGGCGCGTACATGAACTTCCAGATGAACGCGGCCGACACGCGCGGCAGCAGCACCGGCATGATCAGCACCAGCGATGCGACGCGGCGCCAGCGGCCGTGCACGCGCTCGAACAGGAACACGGCGAGCGCGATCCCGACGATGACCGCGCCGGCGACCGTGACGATTTCCCACAGCACCGACACCTCGATCGCGTTCAGGAAACGCCGGTCGGATGCGAGCCGCACGAAGTTGCGCAGGCCGACGTATTCGCTGTCCGGGTAGCGCAGCACGCGGTTGCGCAGCGCGAGATTGATCGCGGCAACCGTCGGGACGAGGCTCAGGACCGCGAGCAGCGCGAGCGTCGGCGCGAGGAACACCCACGGCAGGCTCGAGCGGTCGCGGCGCGCGCGGCCGCGCCGGGCGGGAAGGGCCTGGCGGACGCCGAGCGCGCGTCCGCCGGCGCCGTCATTTGCGAGCGCCATGTTCGAGCGCATCCTTCGCGTACTGGGTCGCGTCGTCGAGCGTGCCGCGCACGTCCGTCTGCGTGCCGGTGAACACCTGTTCGAGCGCGATGCCGAGGTTGTCGCCGATATCCGGCCACTGCGGCGTGCGCCAGATCGTCACCTGCGTGACCGGGTTGGTGTCGTTCAGCCCGGCCTGGATCTGCGGCGCGACGTGCTGCTTGAAGTACGGGCTGCCGATCGTGCTGGTGCGGTTGTAGTCGCTGAACACGCCGTTGCGCAGCCGCGCCTGCTCCTGGTCCTTGCTGGTCGCCCACGCGATGAAGCGGCCGGCGGCCATCCGCGTGCAGTCGTCCTTCGCGCCGACCGCCGAAATCGCGAAGCCGTGGCCGTACGCGGCCGACGGCAGCGGCGCGGGCGGGCGCGTGTAGCCGACCTTGCCGGCCACGCTCGACTTGCTCGAATCCTCCATCCAGTCGGCGAACGGCGTCGATTCGATCATGAACGCAACCTTGCCCGAGCGGAACGCTTCGAGCGCGTTGCTCCAGTCGTAGGTCGCGGCGCCCGGCGGCGCGTACTTGAACAGGTCGCTGTAGAGCTGCGTGGCCTTCCCGGCAGCCGGCGAGTTGAACGACGGCTGGCCGCCCTTGTCGGTCCATGCACCGCCCATCCCGAGCATGAACGGCGACCAGCGCCACACGTTCATCCCCGAGCCGCGCTGGCCGCGCGCGACCCAGCCGTACAGCTTCGGCGGCGCGTTCAGCTTCTTGATCGCGGCGACGAGCTGGTCGAGCGTCTTCGGCACCGGGATGTGCGCGGCATCGAGGATGTCGCGACGGTAGAACAGGAAGTCGCCGCCGCCGATCAGCGGCGCGAAGTATGCGACGCCGTTGTAGCTCGCGACCGCGCGGCGGCCGGGCAGGAAGTCGTCGTAGTCGTATTCCTTCGGGTAGTACTTGAGGAGCGGCACGATCCAGTTGGCCGACGCGAATTCGGCGACGTTCGCCTCGTCGACGTAGTAGATCTGGTACGAGCCGGCGCCGGTCGACGCGTCGAGCCGCGATTTCGCGCGGCGGTCGTTCTCGCCGAAATAGCTGATCTCGACCTTGGTGCCGCTCTTCTTCTCGTAGTCGGCCAGCGATTTCTCCATCACCGACAGGCCGAGACTCTTCTGCGCGAGCACCCGAAGGGTCGGCACCTTGCAGACTTGCGCGGCCGCGACGCCCGGCAGGCAGGCGCCGAGCAGCAGGCCGGCTGCGACGATTCGCATCTTGTTCACCCGTGTCTCCTTGATTCTGCTTGTTCGAATGCCGTCGATGACGGCAGGAACAATGGTGTGACGGGGGCCATGCGTTCACCACATCAAAAGAACGGGTGGACCGATACTTTTTGCTCAGGGTCGGTCGTGCAATGCACAAAATGTGTCGGTCGAGCGGCGCGCGATGCCCGGTCGAAACGGGGAGAGGGTGAGGGAAGTCTAGTTGCCGCGAGCCGAGCGGGATGGCTCGTCGAGCGCAATCCGGTAGACGCGCAGCGCGTTGTCATGCCAGATCGCGCGGCGCGCCGCGCCGTCGAGGTTCGCCATCGCGCGGGCAAACGTGCGCAGCAGCGCGGGATAGGACACGCGCAGGCCGGCCACCGGAAAGTTGCTGGCGAACTGGCAGCGCTCCCAGCCGAAGATCGCGATCGTGTCGCGGATGATCCGCGCGTTGTCCGCATCGTTCCACACGGCGTCGCGCAAGCCGAGTTCGGAAATCTTCACGACCACGCGCGGCGATGCCGCGAGTGCTTCCATGCCGCGGCGCCAGCGCGCGAGCCCTGCGTCCGAGCGATCCCACGGCAGCCCTGCGTGTTCGAGCACGACGTCGACAGCGGGTGCATCGGCAAGCAGCGCGGCCGCGTCGCCGAGATGCCAGAACGGCACGCGCAGATCCCAGCACAGGCCGTGCGCGGCGATGCGTTCCAGCGCGGCCGGCCAGCGCGGATCGTGCAGCGTGCCGGGCCCGTCGACGGGCGCATGGGGCGACGATGCGGTGCGCGGCTTGAAGCGCACGCCGCGCACGCGCGGCCACGCGGCCTGGTCGGCGAGCCGTTCGTCCGCATCGCCGGCCAGCAGGTCGACCCACGCGACGACTGCCGACGGCAGCCCGTGCGCCGCCGCGACCTCGTGCAGCCAGCGCGTTTCCGCCAGCGCTTCGTCGCGTGCGCGTTCGGCCTCGACGTGCACGCTGGCGACGATCGGCGCGCGCTGCGTCGCGCGCCGGAAATCGTCCGCGCCGAAATCGCGGCACAGCGCCGCGTAATCGCCGAACATGAAGCGCGCCGGATCGTATTGCGTCTGCAGCCACGGATAGTGCGCGCCCGCATCGAGCCGCCACAGGTGGTGATGCGCATCGACGAGCGCGTCCGGCATGCCTTCGGGCGGCGATCCGTCTCGCATGTCAGCGTGCTCCCGCGAGCACGTACGACGCATCGGGCTCGCGCAGCGTCGCCAGCGCGCCGACGAAACGCCAGGTTTCGAGATCGAGTTCGCGCACGTAGTCGTCCTGGAACGACACGTAGGCGACGCGCCGCGACGGATGGAACGACAGTGCGGTCGGGTTCGCGGGCAGCGCGATGCGTTCGATCTCCTCGAGCTGGCGTGCATCGAACACGGAGATCGACCGTTCGCCCGAATTGGTCAGCAGCAGCAGGTCGCGGCCGTCCGGCGCGCTGGTCCGGTAGATGCGGTTCGGATCGCTGCGCGTCTTCACGCGGCGGCCGCAGGTCATCGTCTCCGTGTCGATCTCGACCAGCGTGTCGTCGCCGCGATTCGCGACGAACAGCGTGCGCTCGTCGGCCGACAGCGCATTGCCTTCGGGGCGCGGGCCCGGCATCACCGCGCGCGGCGCGACCGTCGCATCGCGCGGATGGAATTGCGTGACCGTGTTCGACAGCAGGTGCACGCCGTACGCGCGGCTCGCGTCGCGCGTGAGCGTCACGAGGTGCGTCTTCACGCCGCCGGACGGCACGGCCATGTTCGGCACGGGCTGCCGGGTCGGCTCGTCGAACACGAGCAGCATGTCGTGCGCCTCGCTCATCGCGTACAACCGGCCGTCGCGGTCGCTCGCCATGCCGTGCGGCCGGTAGTACGGCCACAGGTCGAGCATGCGCGTGTGCGTGCGCTCGACGAGGTCGATCTCGGCGATCCGGTGGTCGCCTTCATGGCCGCGCGACCACGCGGTCTCGATCCCGAAGATGCCGACATACGCGTAGCGCTCGTTCACGTCGACGGTGAACTCGTGCGGGAAGTTCGGCAGCACGATGTGCTTGAGCGCGGCTTTCGTGTCGAGGTCGTAGAAACTGAAGGTATGGGCGCATTTCTGCACCAGCAGCAGGGTGTCGTTCAAGGCGTGTCTCCGTAATTTCGTTCGCGGGCTGGCGTATCGGGTATCAGGCATCAGTCCTCGCAGCGCTTCGGCAGCGTCAGCGCGAGCAGGCCGGCCACCGCGAGCGTGACCGCGAGGCTGAGCACGCCGGCCGCCGCGCTCACGTGCTGGGTCAGCACGCCGACCGCGTACGGGCCGCAGAACCCGCCGAGATTGCCGAGCGCATTGATCAGGCCGCGCGCGCTGCCGGCCGTCTCGACGCTGCACAGCTTCGGCGGAATCGCCCAGAACACGCCGGCGGCTGCCTGCAGGAAGAAACCGCAGCCGATCAGGAACACGAACGACACGGCCATCGACGCGTGCGTGAGCACCGACAGCGCGAGGCACGCGGCGAAGCCGACGAGCGGCAGCAGCACGAACAGGCGTCGTTTGCCGGTTCGGTCAGACAAATACGACGTGACGAACATCCCGATCACCATCGCGACATACGGCAGCATCGCGAGCAGGCCGACCTTTCCCATCCCGCCGTGCGTGAGGTTTTTCAGCAGCGTCGGCAGCCACATCGTATAGCCGTAGATGCCGACCTGATAGCAGAAGTTGATCGCGATGAGCAGCCAGATCGTCGGGTTGCGCAGCATCTCGCCGAACGATGCGGCGGCCGGCGTGCCGGCCGCGCGCTTGCGTTCCTGTTCGTCGCGCAGCGCGTCGAGGATGTACGCCTTCTCGCGCGGCGACACCCAGCGCGCGGTCTCCGGGCCGTCGTCGGCGAGCAGCATCCACGCGACCAGGCACAGCAGCGACAGCGCGCCCGCGCTGTAGAACAGGTGACGCCAGTCGTACGCGGCGAGGATGAAGCCGGACAGCGGCGCGGTGATCATGCCGGCGAGCGGCACGAACATGATGACCATCGCATTCGCGCGGCCGCGTTCGCGGTCGGGGAACCAGCGGCTGACCATCGTGAGCACGACGGGCAGCATGCCGCCCTCGGCCACCCCGAGCAGGAAGCGCAGCGCCAGCAGCTGCCAGGTATGCGTGACGAGCCCGGTCAACACCGACAGCACGGCCCAGCTCACGAGCGACCACGCGATGAATTTCTTGCCGCTGCCGAGCGCCGCGCGCCGGCCGCCTGGAATCTGCAGGAACAGGTAGCCGAAGAAGAAGATGCCGCCGGCGAGGCCGGCCATCGTCGCGTCCATGCCGAGCTCGGCGTTCATCCCGCCGGGCATCGCGAACGCGATGTTCACGCGATCCATGTAGGAAATGATGCAGGCGAGCAACAGCGGCGGAATCACGCGCAGCCAGCGGCGGCGCGGAATGGCTTCGCCGGCTTCGTATGCCGGGGCGGCCGGGGTCAACAGGGTCATGATGTCTCCATCCAGTTTGGGTTGTCGGCCGCGGCAGCCTTCCGATGGGCCGCCGTCTTGCCGTGGCGAGCCGGCGGGTGCCGGCCGCCGACGCGCGACGCCTTCTTGTCGCGCGTGCATCCGATGCCTAGCGTCCCCAGCGCAGCACGAGCGGGTCGAGCCGCCGCGCCGTATCGAGCAGCCCCGCACGCACCTGCGGATGCAGTTCCGGCCACGGCGCGCGCGGCCGGTCGCACGCGATCACGCCGCCCTCCAGCATCAGCGCCTTCGCGGTCAGGAAGCCCGACTGGCGGTTCTCGTAGTTGATCAGCGGCAGCCAGCGCGCGTACTGCTCGTACGCTTCGTCGCGGCGTCCGGCGAAATGCGCGTCGGTGATCCGGCGAATCCCGTCCGGATAACCGCCGCCCGTCATCGCGCCGGTCGCGCCGGCATCGAGATCGGCGAGCAGCGTGATGCCTTCCTCGCCGTCCCACGGCCCCTCGATCGCATCGCCGCCGAGCGCGATCAGCTCGCGCAGCTTCGACGCGGCGCCGGCCGTCTCGATCTTGAAGTACGACACCGCATCGATCTCGCGCGCGAGCGTCGCGAGGAACGACGCGGGTAGCGCGACGCCGCTGGCCGGCGCGTCCTGGATCATCAGCGGAATGCGGAGCCCGTCGGCCGCTTCGGCGAAGAACGCGCGAACCTGCGCTTCGGGCACGCGGAACGTCGCGCCGTGGTACGGCGGCATCACCATCACCATCGCCGCGCCGAGCGCCTGTGCGTGCCGGTTGCGTTCCGCGCAGATCCGCGCGCTGAAGTGCGACGTCGTGACGATCACCGGCACGCGGCCCGCGACGTGCTCGAGCGTGGTGCGCGTGATCAGTTCGCGTTCGTCGTCGCCGAGCGCGAACTGCTCGGAGTAGTTCGCGTGGATGCAGAGGCCCTGCGAACCGGCATCGATCATGAAGTCGAGGCAGCGGCGCTGGCCGTCGAGATCGAGCGCGCCGTGCGCGTCGAAGATCGTCGGCGCGACCGGAAAGACGCCCTGGTAGCGTGCGTTCATGGCCGGCCTCACTCGACGATGTCGAACTGGTCGAGGAATTCGGTCTTCAGCGTGAGGCCGAGGCCCGGCACGTCATCGCGCAGTTGCAGGAAGCCGTTTTCGGCCACCGGCTCGCCGTCGAAGATGTAATAGAACAGCTCGTTGCCGACCTCGACGTCGAACATCGGGAAGTATTCGCTCATCGGCGATGCGAGCGTGCTCATCGTCAGGTGATAGTTGTGCATCTGGCCCGCATGCGGAATCACCGGCACGCTGTACGCCTCGCACAGCGCGTTGATCTTGCGCGCCATCGTGATCCCGCCGACGCGGTTCGTGTCGTACTGGACGACCGACACGGCCTTGCGGTCGAGCAGCTGCTTGAAGCCGTACAGCGAGAACTCGTGCTCGCCGCCGGAGATCGGAATGCGCGTGAGCTGGTTCAGCTCCGCGTAGCCGTCGATGTCGTCGGCGATCACCGGTTCCTCGAGCCAGCGCGGCTGGTATTTCTCGAGCTTCGGCAGGATGCGCTTCGCGTACTCGAGATTCCAGCCCATGTAGCACTCGAGCATCAGGTCGTTGTCGTAGCCGATCACCTCGCGGATCGCCGCGACCGACTTCAGGTTCTCGACCACCCCCTGCTGCCCGTGCGCCGGCCCGTAGCCGAAGCGCATCTTGAACGCGCGGAAGCCTTCCTTCAGATACTGCTGCGCCTCGTCCTGCATCGCCTTCAGGTCGGTGCGGTAGAGCTTCGAGTAGTAGCAGGGGATCTTTTCCTTGGTGCGGCCGCCGAGCAGCTTGAACACCGGCTTGCCGACGCTCTTGCCGAGGATGTCCCAGATCGCGATGTCGACCGCCGAGATCGCCGCCATGCCGACGCCCTTGCGACCCCACGCATGGGCGGCGCGATACATCCGCTGGTTCAGGTATTCGTAGTCCCACGGATCCTGGCCGATCACGAGCGGCGCGAGGTACTGGTCGATGATGACCTTCGCGACGTGCGGCGCGAGCGCGACGTTGCCGAGGCCGACGATGCCGTCGTCGGTCTCGACTTCGACGACCGTCCACGCATGGAAGCGGAACGTGCTCATCGTTTCCTGCGGCGCATACAGCAAATCCATCGCATTCGAGCAGAAGTTGCCCTGCGGCGGGACGGTCTTTCCTTTCCACTGGAATACGCGTGCGCGCACGGACCGGATTTTCATGGTGGTGTCTCCGAGAATCGATGTTGTCGTGTGTGAAAGGCGGGCGGCCGGCGTGGCCATCAAGCGGAAACGGAGGGGGTGTGGCGCGCGGCGCCCATCCGGCACGCGATCTGCAGCGCCTGCCAGGTGGCGCCGACGTCGGCCGTGCCGCGGCCCGCGATGTCGTACGCGGTGCCGTGCGCGGGCGTCGTGATCGGCACGGGCAGCCCGCCCTGCACGGTCACGCCGCGCGAGAAGCCGAGCAGCTTGATCGCGATCTGCCCCTGATCGTGGTACATCGTGACGATCGCCTGGTAGTCGCCGGCCTGCGCCTTCAGGAAGATCGTGTCGGCGGGGAACGGGCCGTGGAACGGCGCGTCGGTCGGCCAGTCGCGCGATTGCAGCCCGCGCACCGCGGGCTCGATGATGTCGATTTCCTCGCGGCCGCAACTGCCGCCGTCGCCGCCGTGCGGGTTGAATGCGGCGATCGCGACCTTCGGCGCGGCCACGCCGTTCGCGAGCAGAGACCGGTAGATCAGTTCGGATGCCTGTTCGATCCGCTCGATGCTCAGGCAGCCCGCCGCGTCCTTCAGCGGGATATGCGACGAGATGCGCGCGGTCCACAGTTCGCCGAGCGTGTTGAATTCGCAGAAATAGCCGGTCACGCCGAGCGCTTCGGCGAAGTGGTGCAGTTCGTCGTCGTGGCGGAGCCCGCCGAGCTTCATCGCGTACTTGTTCAGCGGAGCGAAGCAGATCGCGTCGATGTCGCCGGCAAGCGCGGCGTCGAGACACCGGTCGAGCACGGCGAGCGTCGAGCGGCCGCCGGCCGCGCCGGCCTGGCCGATCGTGACCTGTGCGAGAGCGACCGTATCGACTTCGACGAACGCGGCGCGCGCGGTCGACGGCCGGCCGCGCACCGCGGCCAGCGACGCGACGGGTTCGACGGCGACCTGCACGCCGGCGACGCGCTGGCCGGCTTCCCACAGCCAGCGATCGCCGATCAGCACGAGATTCGCATGAGCGGTGGCATCGGGCCGCGCGAGCAGTTTCGCGATCAGTTCGGCGCCGATGCCGGCGGGGTCGCCGAGCGTCAGTGCGACGACGGGCAGGGGGGCGGCGGTCGATGGGGTGTTCATGCTGCGTCTCCGGTGGCGGCGCGTGGCCGTTCGTGTATGGGGTTGATGCTAGGTAGACGGAATGAGTCGGTAAATTGAAAACTCTTGATGAATCGATAACCTGGAGTAATCAAACATGGGCTCGATCGACAGACGAGACTCGACCCCGCAGTTGCTGAACCGGCTGCGCATGCGGCAGATCGCGCTGCTGCTTGCCGTGGACGAATGCTCGACGCTGCGTGCGGCGGCCGAGCAGATGGGCCTCACGCAGCCGGCCGCGACGAAGATGCTGGCCGAACTGGAGAGCGCGCTCGGCCAGCGGCTGTTCGATCGCATCGGGCGCGGGCTCGTGCTGAATCCGGCCGGCGAGCGCGTGCTCGGCTATTTCCGCGGGATCCGCGGCAGCATGGAGGCGTTGAATCGCGAGCTCGGCGAACTGCAACTCGGCAGCGCCGGGCGGCTGGCGATCGGCAGCATCATGGCGGCGTCGCCGGGGCGGCTCACCGAGGCGCTGGTGCGGCTGAAGGCGCGTTATCCGCTGCTCGCGATCGACATCGCGGTGGACACGAGCGACCGGCTGATGCCGCAGCTTCGCGAAGGCGTGCTCGAAGTGGTGATCGGCCGCAACGTCGGGACCGATTGCGACTTCCGCGTGGTCGACGACGAGGCGCTCGCGATCATCGCGGGCCGCGACCATCCGCTCGCGGGCGCCGGGCCGGTCGGGTTCGATGCGCTGCTCGATTACACGTGGATCCTGCAGCCGGCCGGCAGCCCGGCACGCGAGGTCGTCGAGCGCGAGTTCCATGCGCGTCACCAGCCGATGCCGCGCGGGCTGGTCGAGACGGGCTCGATCCTGACCACGATGAACCTCGTCGACCGTTCGACGATGCTCGGCGTGATTCCGCAGACGGTCGCGCAGCGCAACGCGGAGCACGGGCTCGTCGCGATCGTCGACTACGCGCTCGATCAGAAGCTGCCGTCGTACGGCAGCATCGTGCGGCGCGACCGGCCGCTGAGCATCCCCGCGCAGCATTTTCTCGCGCTGTTTCACCGGGAGGGCGCCGAGGAGGATGCTGCTTGACGGAGCGGTTCGCAGGCCGAGCCGATCACGCGTCGCGGAACGTGGCGATGCGTGATGGCGGTGCGGGCGGCACGGGCGGGACGGGTGACGCCGTGGCGAGCCGGTTTAGTGCGCCGACGGCGCGACGGGTGCCTCGGCGAGCGTCGGCATCGATGCCGACAGCGTGCGGTCCGGGCGAATCCGCAGCGCGGCGACGATGCCGATCAGCAGCATCGCGACCGAACCGATGAACGGCAGCGTCCAGCTGCCCGTGCGGTCGACGAGATAGCCGAACAGGATCGGCGACAGGATCCCCGCGATCGCGGAACCGGCGTTCATCATCCCGCTCGCGATACCGGCGTGGGTTGGCGCGATGTCGCTCGGCACGGCCCAGATCGGCCCGATCGTCAGCTCGAGGCACAGGAACGACCCCGACAGGCACAGCGCGACGCCGGCCGTGGAATGCACGAACGCGAGCGGCAGCAGGCAGGTGAGCGCGCCGGCGAAGCTCGTGACGATCACGCTCTGGCGCGACAGCGCGAGGTTGCCGGTCTTCCGGTAGATCCGGTCGCAGAGCCAGCCGCCGAGCGTGTCGCCGACCACGCCCGCGAAGAACACGCCGGACGCGAACAGCGCGGTCGATTTCAGGTTCAGGCCCTGGCCGTTCAGGAAGAACGTCGGCAGCCACGTGAAGAACAGCCAGGCGGTCCAGCCGTAGCAGAAGTAGACGAAGATCGTCGGCGCCATCCGGCGCAACAGCGGCCCCCACGGCGTCGGGCCGGACGGCGGCGCGGGGCGGGCGGCACGCGTGCTGCCGTCGTCGTCGCCGAGCGGATGCTCGCGGAAGCCGACGATCCACCAGACGAGCCACACCAGCGTCACCGCGCCGATCACGAAGAACGCGGCGCGCCACGACAGCCACGTCATTAGCGCGGCGACGATCGGCGGCGTGACCGCGTTGCCGAGCCGCGAGAACGAATGCGTGAAGCCTTGCACGACGCCGCGCCGTTCACGCGGGAACCAGTGCGTGATCGCGCGGGCCTGGGCAGGCAGCGTCGCGCCTTCGCCGATGCCGAGCAGCAGGCGCGCGGCGAACAGCAGCGTGAGACTGTGCACGAGCCCCGTCGCGAAGGTCGACACGACCCAGATCAGCCCGCAGCCGATCAGCGTGATGCGGGCGCCGAACCGGTCGGCGATCCAGCCGCCGCCGATCTGGCAAATTGCATACGAATACGCGAACGCGGAGAACGCGACGCCGAGCTCGGTGTTCGACAGGCCGAGCTCGGCCTTGATCGCGCCGGCCGCGGTCGCGAGGTTGACGCGGTCGACGTAGAGGATGAACGAAAGCGCGCACAGCAGCCACAGCGTGTGGCGCCGCTGACGATGGTCGTTAGGCATGTGTCTCACTCCATTCTCGTGCGCGGCGTTGCAATGACGCTGCGTTCACTGGTCGGGCCAGCATCGCGCGCAGGAGGAGGCACCGTCTAATGAATCTTTTGGATCAGTTGATAACCTGAGGCATTCGGTTTCGTTGCGGTCTGGAGGCCGTGCGGCACGCGTTCGCCACGGACGAACGGCAGCGGGCTCACGCCGCATGCACGCGGGCCTTGCTTGTTCGTGTAAATAAGCCGCAGCGACAGCTTTGGAAGGCGCGCGCCGGGCGCGCGCCGCCCATACTCAGATGCGACCCAGCAGCACCAGAATCACGACAATGACGACGATCAGCCCGACGGTCCCCGATGGCCAGTAGCCCCAGCTTCGGCTGTGCGGCCATGTAGGAAATGCACCGACGAGCAACAGAATTAGTATGACGATAAGGATCGTGCCGAGCATCGCACCCCTCCTGGACCGTGTTCGACGGACGGCGTGTGCTGTCGCAATTCATGTGCCGCCGCACGGGGCGGCTGGCGAAATCGTCGTGTCCGGGTATGTGAAATTCACGCACTGAATACTCGTCGATTCAGAAAATAAATTTCAAAAATGCACCCCCGCTCGCTATGCTGAATCCTTCTGATCCGGCGGGCATGCGATGGCTGAACTCTTTCTGGTACGGCACGGACAGGCGTCGTTCGGCACCGACGACTACGACCGGCTTTCCGCGGCCGGCGAGCAGCAGGGCGTCTGGCTCGGCGAATACTTCGCGCGGCAGGGCCTGGCGTTCGACCGCGTGATCTGCGGCACGCTGAACCGCCACGCGCAGACGATCGACGCGATCCTGCGCGGGATGGGCCGCGAAGGCGTGCCGTACGACCGCCATCCGGGCCTGAACGAATACGACTTCCACGGGCTGTTCGCGGCGGCCGCCGGCGACTATCCGGAGATCGCGCGGCTCGCAGCCGGATCGATGAAGGAATATTTCCTTGCGCTCCGGCAGGTGCTGCAGCTGTGGTCCGAGGACAAGCTCGGCGATGCGGCCCCCGAGACCTGGGCGCATTTCCAGCAGCGCGTCGCCGACGCGCGCGCCGCGATCCGCCACGGCGGCGGCCAGCGCGTGCTCGCGGTGAGCTCCGGCGGCCCGATCGCGGTCACCGTGCAGCAGGTGCTCGCGGCACCGCCGTCGAGTGCGATCGCGCTGAACCTGCAGATCCGCAACAGCAGTCTTTCGCAGTTTTTCTTCAACGCCGATGCGTTCCACCTCGCGTCGTTCAATGGCATCCCGCATCTGGAGGATCCCGAACGACTCGCGCTGCGAACCTACGGCTGACCCACGAACGATCGCGACGATGACGAACCCTTCCCAGCAACTCGACACAGCCCGCCTCACGCGCTATCTGGAAGCGCACGTGCCGGGCTTCGAAGGCCCGGTCGACACGGAGAAATTTGCCGGCGGCCAGTCGAATCCGACTTTCCTGCTGAACGCGAAGAGCGGCCGCTACGTGCTGCGCCGCCAGCCGCCGGGCGAACTGCTGAAATCCGCGCATGCGGTCGACCGCGAATTCCGCGTGCTGACCGCGCTGTCGGGCACCGCGGTGCCGGTCGCGCGTCCGTATCACCTCTGCGTTGACCGCGACGTGATCGGCAGCATGTTCTACGTGATGAGCTTCGAGGACGGCCGGATCTTCTGGGATCCCGCGCTGCCGGAACTGCCGAAGGCCGACCGCGCGGCGTGCTACGACGCGCTGCTGCGGACGATGGCCGCGTTGCACGACGTCGATGTCGACGCGGTGGGCCTCGCCGACTACGGCCGCCCCGGCAACTACTTCGAGCGCCAGATCGGCGTATGGACGAAGCAGTATCGCGCGGCCGAAACCGGGCGCCTCGACGCGATGGAGACGCTGATCGACTGGCTGCCGAAGGCGTGCCCCGAGGACACGGGCCGGCCGGCGCTGGTGCACGGCGATTTCCGGATCGACAACCTGATGTTCGCGCGCGACAGCTATCGCGTGCAGGCCGTGCTCGACTGGGAACTGTCGACGCTCGGCAACCCGCTCGCCGATCTCGCGTATTTCTGCATGTGCCTGCGGTTGCCGTCCGGCGGGCAGGTGCGCGGCATCGCGGGCCTGGATCGCGCCGAACTCGGCGTGCCGGACGAAGCGGCGATCGTCGCGCGCTATTGCGAATTGCGCGGGATCGAGCCGATCCGCGACTGGCATTTCTATCTCGCGTTCAGTTTCTTCCGCCTCGCGGCGATCGCGCAGGGCGTGAAGGCGCGCGCGCTGCAGGGCAACGCGTCGAGCGAGCAAGCGCTGCGCGTCGGCGCAATGGCCGGCCGGCTCGCCGAACTGGCCGTAAGCGTGATCGACGCGCGTCGCTGACATCGCTGACATCGCTGACATCGCTGACATCGCTGGCATCGCTGGCATCGCCGGGATCGCAGAGCGGCGACACGACAAACCATCAATGGAGGAGCACAACGACATGGCAACGAATCTGTTCGACCTGACCGGCAAGATCGCGCTGGTGACGGGCGCGAGCCGCGGCATCGGCGAGGAAATCGCGAAGCTGCTTGCAGAGCAGGGCGCACACGTGATCGTGTCGAGCCGCAAGCTCGACGATTGCCGGGCCGTGGCCGACGCGATCGTCGCGGCGGGCGGCCGCGCCGAGGCGCTGGCCTGCCACGTCGGGCGGCTGGAAGATATCGCCGCTACGTTCGAGCATATCCGCGGCAAGCACGGGCGGCTCGACATCCTCGTGAACAACGCGGCCGCGAATCCGTATTTCGGGCACATCCTCGATACCGATCTCGCCGCGTACGAGAAGACCGTCGACGTGAACATCCGCGGCTACTTCTTCATGTCGGTCGAGGCCGGCAAGCTGATGAAGACGCACGGCGGCGGCGCGATCGTCAACACGGCATCGGTGAACGCGTTGCAGCCGGGCGATCGTCAGGGCATCTACTCGATCACGAAGGCGGCGGTCGTCAACATGACGAAGGCGTTCGCGAAGGAATGCGGGCCGCTCGGCATCCGCGTGAACGCGCTGCTGCCGGGCCTGACGAAGACGAAGTTCGCGGGCGCGCTGTTTGCCGACAAGGACATCTACGAGAACTGGATGGCGAAGATCCCGCTGCGCCGCCACGCGGAGCCGCGCGAGATGGCCGGCACCGTGCTGTATCTCGTGTCGGATGCGGCGAGCTACACGAACGGCGAGTGCATCGTCGTCGACGGCGGCCTGACGATCTGAGCGCACGATGAAAATCGACAGCTATGCCGGGCAGGCCGTGATGATCACCGGCGCCGCGAGCGGTTTCGGCGCGTTGCTCGCGAGCGAGCTGGCCGCGATGGGCGCGCGGCTGGCGCTGGGCGACCTGAACGGCGAAGCGCTCGAACGCGTGGCCGCGCCGCTGCGCGCGGCCGGCGCCGACGTGATCGCGCAGCGCTGCGACGTGCGTGCCGAAGCCGACGTCGCGGCGCTGGTGCACGAGGCCGCCGCGCGCTTCGGGCGGCTCGACGTCGGCATCAACAACGCGGGCATCGCACCGCCGATGAAGGCGCTGATCGACACCGACGAAGCCGATCTCGACCTGAACTTCGCGGTGAACGCGAAGGGCGTGTTCTTCGGGATGAAGCACCAGATCCGCCAGATGCTCGCGCAGCGCGAAGGCGTGATCCTGAACGTCGCGTCGATGGCCGGGCTCGGCGGCGCGCCGAAGCTGGCCGCATACGCGGCGTCGAAGCATGCGGTGGTCGGGCTCACGAAGACGGCTGCGCTCGAATACGCGCGCCACGGCATTCGCGTGAACGCGGTGTGCCCGTTCTACAGCACGACGCCGATGGTCACCGACAGCGATATCGGCGACCGCCAGGATTTTCTCGCGCAGGGCTCGCCGATGAAGCGGCTCGGCCGGCCCGACGAAATCGTCGCGACGATGCTGATGCTGTGCGCGAAGGAAAACACTTACCTGACCGGGCAGGCCGTCGCCGTCGACGGCGGTGTCTCGGCCTTCTGACCGAACGGAAAAACGGAATCTCGAGGAGTCGATCATGGACTTTGGCTACACCCCGAAAGTGGAAGAACTGCGTGAGCGCGTGAGCGCGTTCATGGACGCGCACATCGTGCCGCGCATCCGCCAGTGGAACGAGGAAGTGCATGCGGGCCAGTATCCCGTGTCGTTCATGGAGGAGCTGAAGGAACGTGCGAAGGCGGAGGGGCTGTGGAACCTGTTCCTGCCGCACCTGAAGGGCGACGAGCCCGGCACGGGCCTGACGAACCTCGAATACGCACCGCTCGCCGAGATCATGGGGCGCGTGAGCTGGGCGTCGGAGGTGTTCAACTGCAATGCGCCGGACACGGGCAACATGGAGCTGCTGCACATGTTCGCGACGCCCGAGCAGCGCGAACAGTGGTTGCTGCCGCTGCTGCGCGGCGAGATCCGTTCGGCGTTCGCGATGACGGAGCCCGACGTGGCGTCGTCGGATGCGACGAACATCACGACGCGCATCGAGCGCGCGGGCGACGAGTACGTGATCAACGGCCGCAAGTGGTTCATCACGAACGCCGCGCATCCGAACTGCAAGATCTTCATCGTGATGGGCAAGACCGATCCCGATGCCGAGTCGCACCAGCAGCAGAGCATGATCCTCGTGCCGCGCGACACGCCGGGCGTGACGGTCGTGCGCAACATCACGGTGGTCAATCACCACGCACCGGAAGGGCACTGCGAGATCACGTTCGACAACGTGCGCGTGCCGGCGCGCAACCTGCTCGGCGACGAAGGCAGCGGCTTCGCGCTCGCGCAGGCCCGCCTCGGGCCGGGCCGCATCCACCACTGCATGCGTTCGATCGGCGCGGCCGAGCTCGCGCTGGAGCTGATGGTCGACCGCGCGCAATCGCGCGTCGCGTTCGGCAAGCCGCTGAACCGGCACGGCACGGTCGGCGAATGGATCGCGCGCTCGCGCATCGAGATCGACCAGGCGCGCCTGCTGGTGCTGAAGGCCGCGTGGATGATCGACAAGGTCGGCGCGAAGGCCGCACGCAAGGAAATCTCGATGATCAAGGCGCTCGTGCCAACCGTGTATACGGACGTCTGCGACCGCGCGATGCAGGTGTTCGGCGCGGCGGGGTTGAGCCCCGATACGCCGCTCGCCGATCTGTGGACCTGGGGCCGCGCGCTGCGTTTCGCCGACGGCCCGGACGAGGTGCACCTGCAGGCGATCGCGCGCATGGAGATCAAGGACGGCGAGCCGGGCTCGACCGCGCGTTACCTGACGCCGCCGCCGCGCGGTTGAGCGGCGCGTCGGGATGCGCAACGCGTCTGGTGTCGCTCGCGGGGCCGGCATGGACGAACGAATGGCGCACGCCGTAAGATGCCGGCAAGGAGATCCGGCGATGCGCCTTTCGAAGATTGATCTGAACCTGTTCGTCGTATTCGAGGCGATCTACAACAAGCGCAACCTGACGCGGGCGGCCGAGGTGCTGAACCTCACGCAGCCGGCCGTCAGCAATGCGCTGGCGCGGCTGCGCAAGACGCTGAACGATCCGCTGTTCGTCAGCACGCCGGCCGGGATGATGCCGACGCCGATGGCCGAGAACATCGTCGGCCGAGTGCGCGAGGCGCTGCAGCTGCTCGATTCGAGCGCGCACGAAGGCGACGTGTTCGATCCCGCATCGTCGGCGCGCGTGTTCCGGCTCAGCATGAGCGACCTGACCGAAGCGCTGCTGCTGCCCGCGCTCGGCGAACTGCTGCAACGGGAAGCGCCCGGCATGCACGTGCGCAGCTATACGATGGACCGCCGCGAAGTGGCCACCGCGCTCGCGAACGGCTCGGTCGACATCGCGATCGACGCGCCGCTGATCGGCGATCCGCATCTGCACCAGGCACTGCTCGTGCGCGACCGCTACGCGTGCATGATCCGCGACGATCACCCGTTCAAGGGCGACACGCTGACCATGGACGACTACCTGTCGATGGGGCACATCCACGTGTCGAGCCGCCGCAAGGGCAGCGGGCACGTCGACGCGGAACTGACGCGCCTCGGGCTGCGCCGCAATATCCAGATGCGCGTGCAGCACTACATGGTCGCGCCGCTGATCGCGATGCGCGGCGATCTCGCGCTGACGGCGCCGCTGCGGCTGCTGCAGCGCTATCCGGCGCGCATCCTCGAACTGCCGTTCGAGATGCCTGGCCTCGATTACTTCTGCTACTGGCATCGCAGCGCCGATCAGGATCAGGGCAGCCGGTGGCTGCGCGAGCAGTTGATGACGCTGATGGGCGGGATGGGCGAGCCGCGGTGACGTTCGACGTTCTGCGGGCAGAGCGCGTGCGCGCTTAAAACGGATCGTCGTCGACGCGGGAGGATGCTCGCCGGCGCTTCATGTCTTTCAGCCAGTCCCTGACCTTTTCCGGATCGTCGAACTCGCGCAGCGCCGCGTTCAGGTCGTGGTTGCTGCGCTGCATGCCGGCAATGTCGCGCGTGAGCATGCGGACGACGGTATCGGGCGCCAGCTTGACGGACGGCGCGATGCCGTAAGTCCGCCGGAACCCGGTCTCGACGTGCAGGACCTCCTGATCCAGCTCGCGGATCTGTTCTTCCAGGATGCCGTTGTAGCGCGTCAGCCGATCTTCGCCGAGGCCGGCGATCGCGCGCCGGTCAATCTGTTCGATCTCCAGCTGCAGTTCCAGCAGTTGCAGCAGATTGCCCTTCGCATAAGCGTGGTTGACCCGCTGCATCAGCACGGTCTTGCGTTGCTGTTCCCGGGGATCGGATTCGCGATCGGGGTGCAGCGCGCTGGCAAGCTTGCGATAGACCTCGCGGATCGACCGGCTCGATTCGGCCTGCTCGGCTTCGCGCCTGGCCTGCGCGGCCAATTGCCTGGGCGATTTCTTGCGCTTGGCGCGCTGTGCCTCGCGGGCCTCGTGGGCGGCCATGTCGCGCCTGAACTGTTCGTCGTGCTCGGCTTGCATGCGCTCGGCGAGTTCGTCGGGAGACAGCGTGTCGAGATCGTCCGCCGGTTCAGCGGCGGGTGTCGGCTCTGATGCTTGCTTCGTCGGTGCGCGATCAGCCGCTGCGCGGTCGTCGTCGCCGGATGCGGCGTGCCGGTTGTAGATGACTTTCAGCTGCGCGTCGTCGCCGACGTCGAGCGGGTTGCGCGCCATATCGGCGATCAGCGCGGACAGCGTGCGCTGCTCGGCCTTGCTCAAACCCTTCCGCAGGAACGCGTCGTCGAGCCGATGGAGCAATCTGATCCGCAACGCCGTCGATGCCTGTTCGAGCGGCAACAGCCCGTCGACGAATTTTTTCTGGAAGACCGGCATGACGGCTTCCCACGCACCGAGACGTTCGCGCCGCTTTTCGATTTGCTCGACGAGCGTATTGAACGTCTTCTGGGCTTTCGACAGGCTGGCTGTCTCGTGGCTGGGCGCGATGACGACCGCGGCTCCGCGACGTGCGGTCATGATTGATGTCCTCCGGCCGCGGCAGGAGGCGCAGCAGGCCGGTATTTTAGCCGGACGGGCGCGTCCCCGAAACGACCGGCGGCGCGTTACCGCTTTATTGTCGCGACCGACGGCGCGCCCGAATCCGTGCCCGGCGTGCCGTTCGCCCCGTAGGCGGCTTCCGCGCTCTTGTGCTCGGCGAGGCGCTTGGCGGCCAGGCGTTCCTGCGCGGCGACGATGTCGCCCGGATAGTTGTCGCCGTCGCCGGCAACCGGCTCGTAGCCGACCGATTCGAGGTCGAGCAGTTCCTGGCGCACCTGTGCGCGCGTGAGCGTCGAGTGCGACGACTGCGACGACTGCGCGTACGACGCGGCCGGTGCGGCGAGAAGAGCGGTGGCGGTAGCGGCGACAGTGGCGATGGTGACGATGATGGATTTCACGGTTTCCTCAGACGATTTCGTTGCGGTTCGGCACGAATTCGCTTCGCTGAACCGACGAGACAAGTTTAGGAACCCGGACTGGCCGGATAAATGGCGATTCCTGACCAGCTGTGTTGCAGGATGAGTCAGAGTGAACGTGCGTGCGCAACACGACGAAGATCGACGTCAGGCCGAGGAGGGGTTGCAGTGGCGTGCGCAGCGCCGTTGCATCAGTCGCCGAACAACTGCCCCTGCCCGGAGATGACGCGTTCGAAATCGTCGCGCAGGAACGGCAGGATCGCATCGGCGACCGGTTGCAACTGGCGGCTCAGATAGAACGCGTAGTCGATCGGCGAGCGCATCGTTTCGAGCGGCTCGGGGCCGGCCGTCGTCATCACGTAGCTGATCCAGCCGCCGCGCTGATACTGCAGCGGCCGGCCCTGCGCGTGGTTGAACTCGTCGGCGATCCGCGCCGCGCGCACATGCGGCGGCACGTTGCGCTCGTACTCGCGCAGCGGCCGGCGCACGCGCTTGCGGTAGACGAGCTGGTCGTCGAATTCGCCGGCGAGCGTGCGCTGCACGTAATCGCGAATGAAATCCTGGTACGGCTCGCGCCTGAACACGCGCCGGTACAGCTCGCGCTGGAACTGCTGCGCGAGCGGCGTCCAGTCGGTGCGCACCGTTTCGAGCCCCTTGAAGACGAGATCCTCGCCGCCGTCGGCCGTCGCCGCGAGGCCCGCGTAGCGCTTCTTGCTGCCTTCTTCCGCACCGCGCACGGTCGGCATCAGGAACCGGCGGTAATGCCGCTCGTACTGCAGCTCCAGCGCGCTTTCGAGCCCGAAGTGGTC
The DNA here is from genome assembly GCF_003233675.1 of Burkholderia sp. JP2-270. Taxonomy (NCBI): domain Bacteria; kingdom Pseudomonadati; phylum Pseudomonadota; class Betaproteobacteria; order Burkholderiales; family Burkholderiaceae; genus Burkholderia; species Burkholderia sp. JP2-270. Next base: position 1,994,460 of record NZ_CP029825.1, read on the forward strand.
GCGCAGATGCGCGTGCCACCAGCGGTTCACGTGCTCGACGAGCGCGCGGCCCTTGGCGCCGGCTTCGTCATCGTCGTGCGCGTGACCGAGCCACACGAACGTCGAATCGGTGTCGCCGTAGATTACTTCGTAACCCTGATCTTCGATCAGCTCGCGCGTACGGTGCATGATCTCGTGGCCGCGCATCGTGATCGACGACGCGAGGCGCGGGTCGAAGAAGCGGCAGCCCGTCGAGCCGAGCACGCCGTAGAACGAGTTCATGATGATCTTCAGTGCCTGCGACAATGGCGCGTTGCGCTGCCGCTTCGCATCGTCGCGGCCTTCCCACACGCGGCGCACGATATCGGGCAGGCAGTGCGCGGTGCGCGAGAAGCGCGCGCCGAGAAAGCCGGGCACCGATGCGTCGCCGCCGGGGTTCTCGAGCCCTTCGATCAGCCCGACGGGATCGATCAGGAACGTGCGGATGATCGACGGATAGAGGCTCTTGTAATCGAACACGAGCACCGAGTCGTATAGCCCGGGGCGCGAATCCATCACGAAGCCGCCGGGGCTGTTCTGCCCCGTCACGTCGCCGAGGTTCGGCGCGACATAGCCGAGCCGGTGCATGCGCGGCAGGTACAGGTGCGTGAACGCCGCGACCGACCCGCCGGTGCGATCGGCGGCGAGCCCCGTGACGCTCGCGCGTTCGAGCGCGAAGGACAGCAGGTCGGCCTTGTCGAAGATGCGCGTGACGAGCTCGCAGTCCTTCAGGTTGTAGCGCGCGAGCGCCGGCTTGTCGTGGTCGAAGCGGCGCTGGATTTCATCCATCCGCTGGTACGGATTGTCGATCGATTTGCCTTCGCCGAGCAGCGCTTGCGACACGTATTCGAGGCTGAACGACGGGAACGTCCACGTCGCCGATTTCAGCATGTCGATGCCGTCGAGGATCAGGCGGCCGGCCGCACCCGCGAAGAAGTGGTCGGGCTGCTGGCCGTGCGCACGCCAGTCGAGCACGCTGCCGCCGCGCCCGAGCTTCAGCGGCACGCCGTATTGCTCCGCGTGCGCATGCAGGATGCGCAGGTCGAACTGCACGAGGTTCCAGCCGATCACCGCGTCGGGATCGTGTTCGCCGAACCAGTCGTTCAGCCGCGCGAGCATCGCGGGCCGGCTGTCGCAGTAGTCGAGGCGGAAGTCGATGGCGCTCGCGTCGGCATCGCCGTTCGGCGGCCCGAGCATGTAGACCTGCCGTTGCCCGCAGCCTTCGAGCGCGATCGAATACAGTTCGCCGTGGACGCTGGTTTCGATGTCGAGCGACACGCAGCGCAGCGCCGGGCGATAGCCGGTCGCGGGTTTCAGCTCGCCGCCGGTCAGCGTGCCGTCGCGGCCGGGCTGGCCGCGAAACTGCACGCATGCCGTGATGAAGCGCTCCATCGCGTAGCGGTCGGGCGGCTGCACGTCGGCTTCGTAGACGTCCACGCCGGCCGCCGCGAGGCGCTTCTGGAGCCCGGACAGGTGGCGATAGCGCCGGCAATAGAGACCGACGACCGGGCGCTGGCTGAAATCGCGCAGCGCGAGCGGGCGCAATTGCGCATCGCGTTCGCCAGCCAGTGTACGTTCGGCGAGCGCCTGCTGTTCTGCCGGAATGAACGCGACGGCTTCCTGCGGGCGCAACCGCACGCGGCGCGGACCGTGTTCGGTTGCCAGCCAGAACTCGATCTCGATACCGGATGCGGTGTCCCGCCAGTGGCGGGTAAGGATGAAACCCTGCTCGAACGCAGTCAAAACGCTTGCTCGTCGTGGATGCCCAGGCGGCGGATTTTAGCGCTTGGGCGGGGTCCGTGCCTGACGCGGGCATCGACGAAATGGGGATGGAGCGATACTGATTTATTGACTGATCTGTCAATAACGCCTATTCTGCGGCAATGGTGAGACCACGTGAATTCGATCGGGACGAGGCACTGGAGCGCGCGTTGCGCGTGTTCTGGGAGAAGGGCTATGCCGCGACGTCTACCGATGACCTGCTGAGTGCGATGCAGATCGGCAGGCAGAGCCTCTATAACGCGTTCGGCGACAAGCGCAGGCTATATGTCGAAGCGCTCGAACGCTACCAGTCGGAAAGCGTGTCGGGCCACGTCGCTCGCCTGACGGCACCGGCGTCCGCGATCGCGGGTATCGAGGCGCTGCTGCTCGGCGTGATCGCCGGCAACGCGGCCGAGCGCGTGCTCGGCTGCATGGGCGTCAATGCGATCTGCGAATTCGGCACGGCCGATCCCGAGCTGGCCGAGCTGCGCGAGAAAGCCGGCGCGATGCTGCACAAGCAGGTCGCCTCCCGCGTCCGCGAAGGGCAGGATGCGGGCGAGATCGACCGCGCGATCGATGCGCGCGAGGCCGCGAGTTTCATCCTGACGACGATGCAGGGTATCCAGCTCGGCGCGCGTGCCGGGTCGAAGCTGCAGGCGTTGCGCACGACCGCGGAATTCGCGGCCGATCGCCTCAGGGCGCGCTGATACCGATACACGCAGGACAACGCGCCGGCACGGTTGCCGGCGTTTTTTTGGGCAATTTATTGACTGATCAGTCCATAAAGGAGCGAATCATGACAGGCATTTCCGGCGGCGCACGCAAGGCCGCGATCGTATTCGGCGGGTCGCGCGGGATCGGCGCGGCCATCGCCCGGCGGCTCGCGGCCGACGGCGCGGATGTCGCGTTCACCTACGTCTCGGCGCCCGAGCGCGCGCAGGAAACCGCTGCCGCGATCGAAGCGAGCGGGCGGGCAGCGCTGGCGATCCGGGCCGACAGCGCGAATGCGGACGAGATCCGCCAGGCGGTCGCGCAGGCGGTCGGGCGCTTCGGGCGGCTCGATGTCGTCGTGGTCAATGCGGGCATCCTGAAGCTGGGCGACGTGGCCGAGGTCAGCGTCGACGATCTCGACCGGATGCTGGCGGTCAACGTGCGGGGCGTGTTCCTGGCCGTCCAGGCCGGCGCCGCGCACCTGACGCACGGCGGCCGGATCGTCACGATCGGCAGCAACGCGGCCGTGCGCAGCGGGCATCCGGGGTCGAGTGTCTATTCGATGACGAAGGCCGCGGTGGCCGTGATGGTCAAGGGCATCGCCGTCGATCTCGCACCGCGCGGGATCACGATCAACAACGTGCAGCCGGGGCCGGTCGAGACCGACATGACGGCCGATCACCTCGACCGGATTCGCCCGCTGATTCCGCTGCGGCGAGCCGGCAGCCCGGACGAGATTGCATCGCTGGTGGCGTGGCTCGCGAGTGCCGAATCGGGATACATGACGGGATCGAGCCTGACGATCGACGGCGGGATGGCGTTGTAGCGCGGTGCGCAACGGAGCCGCGCGACGCGGAATCAGCCGACCGGAAGCCGCTTCGCGACACGCCATGCGATGCGCGCCGCATCGGCCGGCCGCAGCAGCCAGCGTCGCGCGGCAACCGCATGCCGGTTCTGCGTGACGTATGCGTCGACGGCCAGTTCGAGCGCATCGTGGTCGTCATCGGGCCTGACGAGCATCGCCGATGCGCCCGACCCGTCGACGAATTCGATCACCGCCGGTTGCGGCCGATTCGCATCGAGTGTCGTGCCGACGTGCACGACGCTGCCCGGATAGAGATGCGAATGACTCGCGCGCAGCAGCACGGCGGTGGGCATGGGCGACGCTCCGGAGCAGGCGGGTAGGGACACTGCGACTACGCTGCACGATGCCGCAGGATAGCCCCGTCACTCCTTCGGCAGCAAATACGCTTGCCGCGCGAACAGCCGCCATCCGTCAGGATGACGCTGCCACACTTGCAGCACGCCGATATGCGCGGTGCTCGTCTTGCCGTCCGGCAGGTTGTTCACCGAATCGAACGTATGGCGCACCCATGCGCTATCGCCGTTCACTGTCACCGTCTGGCCCGGCAGCGCGATCGACTGGAACGCATGCGTGCCGTCGAGCGTCTTCAGGAACGCGGCGCGGTCCTGCAACTGGCCGGACGAGTGGCCGTAGGTGAGATCGTCCTCGATGAGCGTGCGCAGCGCGGTGCCGTTGCCGTCGAGCATCGCGACGCGCAGGCGCTCGACCGCATGCGCGACGCGCTCGGCATCGGAATCGGCGGCATGAGCGGCGGCGCTGCCGGCAAGCAGTGCGGCAACGGCGACGAAACGGGCAGCGGCGCCGAAGCGCTTGAGCAATGACATGGCGAACGGATTTCCTGTGACGGGAGAGGGGAACGACGTCAACGGCGCATCACACATGGCCTTCATGCTCGATCGGGCTTCCATGCGCGGGCCGTGCGGCCATCGACGGCAGCGACGCGCCGCTTGCCCGCGCCGCCCGCCGCGCCCACATCGCAGTCAGAATCGGCACGAGTATCGCCGTAACGAGGCAGGCAGTCGCGACGATCGCGGTCGCGGCCGGCACCATCGGTTTGAACTTCGGGATCATCTCGCCGATGATCGCCGGGTTCGCGACCGCGGCGCCGGCCGTCGACGACGCCGCGAGCCCGGCCGTGCCGTTGCCGCCGCCGACGAATTTGTCGGCGAGGATCAGCGGTACACCCGTCACGACGATCACCGCGAGCCCCAGCGCAATGCCGGGCAGGCCGCTTTTCGCGATCACGTTGAGATCGATGCCGTTGCCGAGCGCGAAGCCGAAGAACGGGATCAGCGGATGCACGCAGCGCCCGAACAGCTCGCGCAGGTCCGCATCGAGATTGCCGAGCGTGAAGCCGATCAGGAACGGCAGCACCGCGCCGATGAACAGCCGCGTCTCGAACACCGCGACGCCGGCCGCGCCGAGGATCAGCATGCTGACGAGCGGCCCCGATTCGATCGACATCAGCACGAACGCGCCGGCTTCCTCCTTGCTGCCGTACTGCTGCATCACGGCTGCATAGAGGCCGCCGTTGGTCATGTCCATCGACGTCGTGATCGCGAGCAGCGACAGGCCCGCGAACAGGCCTGTCCGGATGCCGTCGTCGGGGATGAACTGCGCGGCGAGCAACGTCGCGAGCCACGCGACCACGATCTTCGTCGCGAGCAGCGTGCCCGATTTGCGCAGCACGACGCCCGTCGCGCGCAGGTTGATCGTCGCACCCATGCAGAAGAACCACACGGCGAGGATCGGCACCGTGCCCGCGATCAGGCCGTTGGTGAACGAGCCGAAGTACTTCCCGGCGTTCGGTGCGAACGTATGCACGCACGCGCCGAGCAGCATCGGGACCAGCATGAGCCCGCCGGGAATGCGGTCGATGGCCTGTTTCAGCTTCACGTCTCCTCCGTGGACGTCGATGCGTCCCGTTGTCAAATGATGTCTGCTGACTGACTATAGGACATGATTCGGAACGTCAGTCCGTTTTTATGAATTTGTCCGGTAGTCGTATACCCGTAATTTCATAAATTACTGATAAAGAAGGGATTAATTGCGCCGTAGCGCGATGCTAAAAATACGGTTCGTCGTTCCGAATCTACAAAATTTGTGCTTCAATTCATCGTATGACCGTCGGCCGCACAGGCATCGGCGGTGTGTCCATCCCCCACGGAGAACCGGCATGGAAGTGCGGCAGGGCATCCACAGCGAACACGCGAAAGCGCTCGACACGGCCGGCCTGCGCCGGCATTTCCTGGTGGAAAACGTGTTCGCGCCGGACGCGCTGTCGCTCACCTACAGTCATATCGACCGCATCATCGTCGGCGGCGCGTGGCCGGCCACGCGGCCGGTCGAGGTGCCCGCATCGCTCGGCGCCGCGATGGGCGTGAGCCATCTGCTGGAGCGGCGCGAACTGGGCGCGATCAACATCGGCGGGCCCGGCTGGGTCGAGGTCGACGGGCAGCGTCACGCGGTGGGCACCGAGGAGGCGATCTATATCGGGCAAGGCGGGCAGGGCGTCGTGTTCGGCAGCGACGATCGCGCGCATCCCGCGAAGTTCTACGTGAACTGCGCGCCCGCGCACACCGCGTATCCGACGCGCACCATCACGCTCGCGCAGGCGTCGCCCGAAACGCTCGGCGACGCGGCGGCGAGCAATCGCCGCACGATCTACAAGTTCATCGTGCCCGACGTGCTGCCCACGTGCCAGTTGTCGATGGGGATGACGAAGCTCGAGCCGGGCAGCCTGTGGAACACGATGCCGTGCCATACGCACGAGCGCCGGATGGAGGTGTATTTCTACTTCAACCTCGCCGACGATGCGGCCGTGTTCCACCTGCTCGGCGAACCGCAGGAAACGCGCCACGTGGTCGTGCACAACGAGCAGGCGGTGATCTCGCCGAGCTGGTCGATCCACTCGGGCGTCGGCACGAAGGCGTACACGTTCATCTGGGGGATGGTCGGCGAGAACCAGGTGTTCAAGGACATGGATCACATCGCCGTCGCCGACCTGCGCTGACACCATGAAACGCGACAACCCCGATCTTCCTTCCGCCGTCGCGCGTTCCGCGCTCGCCGGCCTGTTCGACCTGACCGGCAAGGTCGCGATCGTCACCGGTTGCAACACGGGGCTCGGTGCGGCGATGGCTGTCGCGCTCGCGTCGGCCGGCTGCGACATCGTCGGTGCGAACCGCTCGGCGCCGGATGCGACGTCGGCGCGCGTCGCAGCGGCCGGGCGGCGCTTCGTCGACGTGCGCGCGGACCTGTCGACGCTGGAGCCGGTCGAGCGGATCGTCGGCGGCGCGGTCGATGCGTTCGGTCATGTCGACATCCTCGTCAACAACGCGGGCGTGATCCGCCGCTGCGATGCGCTCGATTTCACCGAGGCGGACTGGGACGCCGTCGTCGACGTGAACCTGAAGAGCGCGTTCTTCCTGTCGCAGGCGGTGGCGCGGCAGATGGTGCGGCAGGGGCGCGGCGGCAAGATCGTGAACATCGCGTCGATGCTGTCGTTCCAGGGTGGCATCCGCGTGCCGTCGTACACGGCGTCGAAGAGCGGCGTGCTGGGCCTCACGCGGCTGCTCGCGAACGAATGGGCCGCGCGCGGCATCAACGTGAACGCGATCGCGCCCGGCTACATGGAGACCGACAACACCGCGCAGCTGCGCGAGGACAGCCGGCGCAGCGACGAAATCCTCGGCCGCATCCCGGCCGGCCGCTGGGGCGTGCCCGACGATCTCGCGGGCGCGGCCGTGTTCCTCGCATCGCGCGCGTCGGACTACGTGCACGGCCACACGCTCGCCGTCGACGGCGGGTGGCTGGCGCGCTGACGGTATCGCGCGGCGGACGCGTTATGCTCTCCCGATTCGCATCTCATGGATTCACGGACCTGACAGCAACGCCCAGGCAGCGCAAGCGCGATCAGGCGAACATGGCACCGCCGGCCGACCCGTCGGCGGCCGGCGCCGCGGAGAAGGCCGATTCGGTCGCGGCCGTCGGGAAGGTCTTCACGATCCTCGCGGCGCTCGGCGATCGCCGCGAGATCGGCATCAGCGAGCTGTCGCAACAGCTCGGCATGTCGAAGACGACGGTCCATCGCTTCCTGCAGACGCTCAAGACGCTCGGCTATGTCGCGCAGGAAGGCGAGACCGACCGCTACCGGCTGACGATCCGGCTGTTCGAACTCGGCAGCAAGGCGCTGGAGAGCGTGGACCTCGTGCGCGAGGCCGATCTCGAGATGCGCCGCATCGGGCAACTGACGCGCGAAGCCGTGCACCTCGGCGCATTCGACGAGGACGCGATCATCTACATCCACAAGATCGACGCCGATTACGGGCTGCGCATGCAGTCGCGGATCGGCCGGCGCAATCCGCTCTACAGCACGGCGATCGGCAAGGTGCTGCTTGCGTGGATGTCGCCCGACGAGGCGCGCGTGGTGCTGGCCGGCATCGAGTTCAGGAAGTCGACCGCGAAGACGCTGTCGTCGGCGGACGCGGTGATGAGCATCCTGCCGCATGTGCGGCAGCAGGGCTACGGCGAGGACAACGAAGAACAGGAAGACGGCCTGATGTGTCTTGCCGTGCCCGTGTTCGATCGTTTCGGCTGCGTGATCGCGGGGCTGTCGATTTCGTTTCCGACGATGCGCTGCGGCGCGGATACGAAGGCGCATTACATCGCATTGCTGAAGGAGTCGGGGCGGGCGATTTCCGCGCGGCTCGGACATCATCCGGAAGCGGCCGGCGTCGAGCCGGCGGCGGTCGCGCAGGATTGAGCGTCCGAGGTGTGCGCAATATGGTCGCGCACCTCGGCGGCAACGCCGCTACGCCCACGCGCAATCGCGCCTCAGGTTCTCCGCCCGCTGCGGCCACTGATACAGGTAGCCTTGCGCGTACTGAATCCCGATCGCCTCCAGCGCGCAATGCTGTGCTTCGGTCTCCACGCCTTCGGCGATGATCTTCAAGCCGTAGTAATGCGCGACGGCGGCGATCCCCTCGATCAGCCCTGCGCCGCCATCGCTCAGTCGTGTGGTGAACTGGCGATCGATCTTCACGTAGTCGAACGGAAAGCGCGACAGCATGTCGAGATTGCTGTGATTCGTGCCGAAATCGTCGATCGCGAACTTCGCGCCTTTCGACCTGAGCGCATGGAATATCGCGGTGGTCCGCGCGTTCTTTTCGAGCAGGATGCGCTCGGTGACCTCGAGCACCAGCGTAAAGCCTGGCGGCAGCGAGCGGATTGCTTCGTCGACGACGGACACGAACCGCGCGCTTTCGAGGTCCTTTGGCGAGACATTCACGGCGATGCGCAGCGGCACGGACGGCGTCAGCGCGGTCAGTTCGGACACGGCTGTCCGCAGCACGAATTCCGTCACCTTCGGCAGGATCGTGCTCGATTCGACCTGCGGGATGAACAGCGCCGGGCTGATTGGCCCCCATTTCGGGTGGTGCCAGCGCAGCAGCGCCTCGACGCCGACTGTCCTGCACGTCCGGACCTCGACGATCGGCTGGTACACGACATGGAACTCGTTGCGCCTGAGCGCTTGGCGAACGGCCTTCAGCAACAGCCGCCGCGGCGCCATCGCCAGCAGGTAGGCGGCCATCACGAGGCCGTCGGCGAGCAGCGCGATCGTCATGCAGATCAACCGATAGTGGCGCTGGACCTGCGACGCGTAGTGCGTCGACGCGCCGACCGACACCGTGAACGGCCATCGGTGCGACGCGATCGTGCTTCCGTCTGCGAGGCCCGCGTCCGATTCCGGCGCGTACTTTCCGTTCTGGTCGAGATGGCCCGAACCTGCGATCGACAGCGTCGCGGTTTCCGTGCCGTGATGGGCGCCGCGCGCGAGCGCGTCGGCCACGTAGTCGCCCTCGATCAGGTAGAGCACACCCGCGCCGCGCGCGGTGGCGCGAAACACGGACAGCACCGGAATGTCGTGCTGAAACGGCGTCTGGCGCAACAGCGTGACGATTGTCGATCCCGGTTCCGGCTCGCGCGTGTACGCGTCGAGCGGCACGTCGATCGCGCCGAGCGCCGACGAGCACGTGACGCGACCGTGGTTCACCAGCCCGACGGCACGCAGGTAGCGCAGGCGAGTACCCACTTCGGCCAGCGTCCGGAAGATCGTCGCGCATGGCCGCCCGACGAGCGCGGTCAGCTCGTCCGCATGTCGCAGGCGAACGCTGTCGAGGATGCGGTCCACCGATGCCACGATGTCGTTCGCGGTGACGCGCTCGTGTGTGGTGACGGCATCGCGCGCGTAGCGATCGGCAAGCACGATCGCCAAGGTCGGCACGATCACGCAAACGATTATCGCAACGAAAAAGACAACCCGCGGCCACGCGCCGCTGCGCTGGAAAACTGGCTTAGAGCCTGGCGTGAGCGCCGACATTCCCGCAGTTGCCTTTCGTGTTGTTCGCATGGAGACGCAAGCCGAACCGGTCGATGCGCAAACGGCGAGCATGCGTCATGCCGGGTCCGGCAATACGGCGCGCGCGCGCCGATATCTCGATGTTAATCGATTCAACGGTCGCGAGGGCCATGGGCGGCGGCACCTCGCGATCGGCCATTCATCCGGTGGCTCGCGTCCATAACATGTGCCTGTTGCGCATGTAATTGACGTAGCACACCGAAAAAAAACCCGGCCGCAGGGTCGTGCGGCCGGGACGAAAGACACCTTCTCTTGGCACGAGGATGGTGCGCGGCAAGTATAAGGCGCGACGCGGGATTGTGAAATATTGTTAATCAACAAATGGTGTAGTTTTGTGATTGCATCTCGACAGGAAATATTTTCTACGCGGCGCCGTTTTCGTCGAACCGATGCCGGTGGATGAGCGGTGGCTGCACGAAGTCGGTCGCGCGGTACGCCGCCATCAGCGCAGAGCATGGAGTGCTGTCGAAAGGTGAACGACAGGAATGGCTGGCGCCGCTCGATCGCAGTGCCGATCCTGCGATGCGGGCCGGTATTGCCGGCACGTTCATGCAGGTGCTGAAGCGGTCCGACGTCGAATGATCGATGCGGTGCCGGCGCGTCGCACCGGCCGCGATTCAGAAATCGCTGCGCATCTTGCGAAGCAGGTCGCCGGGCGACTGGTGCGTGTCGACGGCGGTGAGGACATCGGTCAGGAACCACGGCAGGTTCAGTTGCGTGTCGGAATCGCCGACGCACACGCGGATCGGGGGCGCCTTCGACGGGGAGCGGGTGTCGTGCGCGGCGTCCCGGGACGGGACGCAATTTTTTGCGTGCGCTTGAACCGGAACCGGTGCATTGGCGCCGGACGATGATGCGCCGGCGGCTGCCGGCAAGCTGACGGCGGCAAGCAGGGTCAGGACAGCGACAGTGGCAACGCGTTTCATGGGAATCTCCGGCGATGTACGTTCGACCGCGCGGGCGGACGCGAGTTCGTCGATGCGCGGCGCCCCGCTCATCCTCTCATCCGCGCGCGACGCGTGCACCGCGCGTCACGTCACTGATACCCGTAACACTGCTTCAGCCCAGCATAGTCATAGAAGTGGCTGCCCGGCGCGATCTTCGCGCCGTCGCAAGCGGCCTGGAAATCCGTCTCGCGCTCGTTGTACAGCATCTTCACGATCAGCCGCGACCCGTTGCGATAGACATCCCACTGCATGTTCGCGGCCATCGGCGACACCTGGTCGCCGCGCCACGGGTTGTTCGCATACGTATAGGTCTGCGCCTGCGGCGTCGGCACGAACACGTTCTTCAGGTTCATGATCGACGCGAACGGAATTACGATCTCCGCATGCGTGAAGCGCAGCTTCGCGGCGCGGGTCAGGTCGCCGCGCGCGATCGCATCGACTTCGCCGAAGAAGTCGTCCTGCAGCACCTTCGCCATCCGGTACGTGACGGGGTTCGCTTCCTGGATGCCGGGCCCCTTCTGGTAGTAGTCCTCGGCATCCTGCAGATACGCGAGATACTGCGCCTGCTCCGCGCCGATGTATTTCTCCATCGTGACGCCGCCGGTTTCAGCCGTCATCGCGGGCGCGATCTGCAGCAGGTTGTACAGCACGTTCACCGCATCGACGGCCGTCGCGATCTTCGTCTTGCCGTCGCCCTTCAGCGTGTTGGTGAACTTGCCGTCCGCCGACGTGAACGGATAGGTTCCCGTGTTCGCGAACGTGTAGCCGTCGGTGCCGAGCTTCGCGATGAACGCCGGCGACACCAGCGCGGACAGCACCGTTTGCGCAACGTCGGCCGCCTGCGGTGCGGCCTTGATCGCCTTCAGCTTCGCGGCCACCGTCGTGTCGTTCGCGTAGGCCTGGTAAGCCTGGCTTGCCTGATAGGCCGCGTAGTACGGATCGCTCGTGTCGGTCACGAGATCGGTGGCCGGTTTCAGAGAGTGGAAATACAGCAGGAAGCGGTTGGTGCCGGCCGGCTGCGCGGCCGGTGCGTTCGCCGGATAGCCGGACGGCGCGGCCGGCAGCGTAATCGCCGCGGCCAGCGCCGGCCGTGCGGCGACGAGCGCGGCGGAGAAAAACGTCGAGCTGTCGACCGCGCGATCCTGGCCCGAGTTGACGACGACGACCTGCCGGTTGCCCGCCGAGAACAGCGCGGGCAGCCGCTGCGCGAGACGCGCGGCGAGCTGCTGGTGTTCGCGGATGCCGGTCTGCGTGAGGTTGCCGTATCCGGGCGTCGAGATGCCCGGCACGCCGTACCCGAGCAGCGCATTGGCCTTCATCATCGCGTATGTATCGGCCTTGAGCTGCGCGCCGAGCGCGGTCAGCGCGCCGTCGGACTCGGCCTTGACCAGCATCGCGTAGATCGCGCCGTCGTACTTGAAGCCCGACAGTCCGCGCGAGCCGTGGCGTGCGACGAGTTCGGCATAGACCGGCGCGTAGCCGGCGGGCGGCGCTTCGTACGTCGCGGCATCCTGCTGCGGACGGTAAGGCGTTTTCGTCTGGTAGTAGGTGGCGGGAGCCGGCGTTGGTTGAGGTTGCGGCTGCGGTGCGGGCGTCGAGCCGCTGTTGTCGGCCGACGTGGCGGGCGGTGTCGAGGTTTCCCCGCCGCACGCGGCAAGCAGCAGGCAGGCGATTGTGAGTGCGGCGGTGGTGTGGGTCGGGCGTGTCATCGTGGCGTGTAACGGGCGGGACGATGCGGTATCGCGTCGTTCCGTTTCCGGGAGAGATCGGTCGAACCCGGAAGTGTTGCAAGCGACTTTGACAGCAGAATGTCAGGATCGGGTCGGGCAATCGTCGGATTGCGGCCCGATCGACGATGGCCGGCCGATGCCGGCCCGTTCGCCGGCGTTCAGTGCAGGCCGGCCGATGCGATCGAGCGCACCGTATCGGTGATGTTTACGCAGCGCGACAGGCCGAAATGCTCGGCTTCGCGGCGTTCCGGTTCGCTGCTCGCAATCGCCACCGCACGTTCGGGCGGCACGCCGAGTGCTTGAAGTGCAACGTCGAAAGGATGCTGGTTTGATCCGGAGTCCTGCTGATTGGCGTCCGTGACGACGACCGAGAAGCGGTCGAGGTTCGCGCGGCCGAACTGGCCTTCGAACATGTCGCTGAGCCGTGCGGCCGGCAGCGTCGTGACGAGACCGAGTCGATATCCTTCTTCCGACGCACGGTCGAGCCACTGGATGATTGCGTCGCGTTGATGGCGCGATTCGTGCGAATCCGGTGTCGCTTCGATCTGTGCGAATGCGGCGTCGAGACGGGTGACGATGGCTTCGATAACCACGGTGATTCCTCTTCAGAGACGTGATGATCCGTTCGTCGACGGGAATGCCACACACCTTAGCGTCGATCCGGAAAACGCGACCAATTAATATTTTTATCCGACTTATACGATTCGACTAATGAATCGGGTTGTGAGCCAGCGTGGGCGCGGGATGCGTGTCGCGCAGTGTTTTCCGCACGACATGCAACGTATCGACGGTCTTCGATGTGATGCACCAAACTCGCGCACGTTGCGCATGCATCGGTCATATGCATATGAGAAAAACGGCGCATCGGGCGATGCGTGCCCGATACGCCGTCATGCGCTGCCGCTTTCAGCAGGCGATCAGTGCAGCTTGATCGACGGCTGGTTGCGGCTTTGCAGCCAGTGGCTCAGCGACTGGAACAGCGCGCGCTTCGCGCCGTATACGCTGAACAGGTGCTTGCGGTACAGGAACTTGTACAGGCCGATCGCGGCGAGCCCGTCGACGATCAGCGAACGCGAACGCACGCCGAGGTCGGCCTGGTACACGGCGCCGGCGTGCCCGAGCGACACGACGGTGCCCGCATCGCGGAACGTGAAGCCGGCCACGGGCTTGCCGGCGACGCGCCGCGCGAATGCATGGACCAGATACACGGCCTGCTGGTGCGCGACCTGTGCGCGCGGCGGCAGGAAGCCGCTCGCGCCGGCCGACGGGCACGCGGCGCAATCGCCGAACGCATACACGTGCGGATCGTCGGGCGTCTGCAGCGTGTCGGTCACGATCACCTGGTTCGAGCGATTGAGCGCGATGTCGCCGATCTCCCGCAGGATCGCGGGCCCCGCGACGCCGGCCGCCCAGATCGTGATGTCGCTCGCGAGCCGTTCGCCCGTCGCGGTCGTCACGGCATCCGCGCTCACTTCCGCCACGCGCGTATCGGTCAGCACGTCGACGTTCAGCGCGCGAAGCTGCGCGTGCATCTTCGCGGACAGCCGCGCGTCGAGTACCGGCAGGATGCGCGGGCCGCCTTCGATCAGCCGGATGTGCACGTCGCGCGCGGACACCAGCGCCTTGAAGCGGTACGTCGTCAGTTGCTGGATCGCGTGCCGCAGCGCGGCGGCCAGCTCGACGCCCGTCGCGCCCGCACCGATCACGTTGATGCAGATCGGCGCCGTGCGCATCGCCGGATGCTGCTCGGCCTGATGATTCGCCTTCGTGCAGGCCGCGAGAAACTTGCGGCGGAAATCCTCGGCCTGGTCGAGGTTTTCGAGCGGCAGCGCATGGCGTGCGGCGCCCGGCACGTTGAAGAAGTTCGTCACGCTGCCGACCGCCAGCACGAGATCGTCATAACCGAGCTCGCGCTGCGGCAGGATTTCCGTGCCGTCCGCGTCGTGCACGGCCGCGATCGTCGCCGTGCGTGCGGCGCGGTCGACCTGCTGCAGCGCGCCCTGCACGAAGCGGAAGCCGTGGCGCTTGGCCTGCGCCGCGTATTCGATCGTGTGGGATGCCGGGTCGCGATGGCCCGATGCGGCTTCGTGCAGCAGCGGCTTCCAGAAGTGCGTCGGGTAGCGGTCGACGAGCACGACTTCGGCTTGCCCGCGGCGTCCGACCGTATCGCCGAGACGCGTGGCGAGCTGCAGGCCGCCGGCGCCGCCGCCGACGATCACGATGCGCGGCATGCGCGGCGCGCGGTCCGTTGCAAGGTTGGGCGTGATGTTGTCCATGTTGGGCTCCCGCTGATGACGATTCGGATGACATTGCTCAAGAACCGACGATATAGTTTCGAACCCAGTCGAACAATTTAATGTTTATAAGCGACTCATATGTATTCACTTATAGGAAAGACCGCGACGTTCCGGCAGTTGAAGGCGCTGGACATGATCGCGCGGCTCGGCAGCGTGTCGCGCGCGGCCGAGGAGCTGAACCTGACGCAGCCGGCCGTATCGCTGCAGGTTCGCCTGCTCGAGGAGGCCGTGGGCGCCGCGTTGCTGCAGCGGGTGGGGCGCGGCGTGCAACTGACCGCGGCCGGCGAGATCGTGTCGCGTTATGCGCGCGAGATCCTGCATCTGTGGAGCGAGGCCGGCGACGAAGTAGCCGCGCTGACGGGCGATCTCGGCGGTACGCTGCGGATCGGCGCGATCACGACGGCCGAGTACCTGATCCCGCCGCTGCTCGTCAAATTCACCGCGACGCGCCCGCATGTGAAGACGTATTTCAAGGTCGGCAACCGCGACGACATCATCCGCATGCTCGCGACGCATGAAATCGATCTCGCGGTGATGGGCAGCGCGCCGAAGGAGCTGCGCACCCACGCGGTCGAGTTCGCGAAGCATCCGATGGTGTTCGTCGCCGCGCCCGGCCATCCGCTGATGCAGCGCAAGCGCGTCGCGCTGAAGGATCTCGAATCCGCGCACCTGCTCGTGCGCGAACGCGGTGCGGGCACGCGCTCGACCGTCGAGAGCCTGTTCAAGACGGCCGGCTACCGCTTCCATGTGGGGTCCGAATTGTCGAGCAACGAGGCGATCAAGCAGATGGCCGAAGCGGGGCTTGGCATCGCGTTCCTGTCGTTGCACGCGTGTGCACTCGAACTGCGTACCGGGCTGCTCGGGCAGCTGCCGTTCCCCGGCAACCCGATCGAGCGCGAATGGTATGTGGTCACGCTCGCCGACCGGCGGATCTCGCAGGTGACGGGGTTGTTTCGCGACTTCCTGATCAAGCAGGGCGCGCCGGTGATCGACGGCGCGACGGTGGCGCCGCACGAGCGGCGGCGCAAGTAGGCGGATGACGTCGGCCGGGCGGCCGCCCGGTCAGACGAGCCCGAAGTCGTCGTTGCTGTCGGGAATCGACGCGAGCAGCCGTTCGAGCTGATCCCAGCCGACGATGCGCAGGCACCATGCGGCGATGGCGGTGCGGTCGTTGCGGGAGCGGGGGCCGGATGAAGGGCGGGTGGCGGAGGACGGCGATGTCGCGGTGAGCGCGGCGCGTTGCGGACAGCAATGGGGCATGACGGTCTCCGTAGGTGTCGGATGGTGCGATCGTAAGCGTCGAGGTGCCCTTCGGCGCTCACGTAAGGATCGACTTGAGCAGAAACGGATGATCTTTTTCTGTCCGTCCGGATACGGCCCCCGCAGGCCCGGCACGCCGGCGGAAAACGCGTCACAATGCGCGTTCGATTCACGATCTGGTGGAGCCAAGCCATGAGCGATCCGATTCTCGCCGCGCCGCCGGACAACGGCGTGCCGGTCAGCCTGCGATCCAGCCGCGGGCTCGGCTGGCGGGGCTTCGGCGCGGCGCTGCTCGACATTCGCGCCGGCACGTACCGGATTCCGGCGGCCGACCATCACCGCATCGGCGTGCACATCGGCGGCCCCGTTCGTGCGGACTGCGTGTGCGACGGCGAGCGCGTGTCGCGCATCCAGGCGCATGGCGACGTCGACGTGATTCCGGCCGGCCTGCCCGGCCAGTGGACCGACAGTGCCGACTGCCGGATCCTGCACATCATGCTCAGCGACACGTTCGTGCGGCGCACCTTCGAGCACCTCGAACTGAAGCCGTCGCAGGCGCAGATCCGCCGCCGGCTGCAGGTGCGCGACCCGCGCCTGCAGCATATCGCGTGGGCGATGGCCGCCGAGCTCGAAGCGGAAGACGCGTCGGATCCGCTCTATGCGGAAAGCCTGTGCACGGCGCTCGTCACGCGGCTGGTCGACAGCCAGCCGGCGTTCCGCGAGCGCCGGCGCATGCTCGCGCCGAAGGCGGCGGCGCGCGTGATCGACTATGTCGAAGCGAACCTCGACCGGCGCCTGACGCTTGCCGAACTCGCGGCGCTCGTATCGATCAGCGTGCCGCATTTCAAGGTGTTGTTTCGCGAAACGCTCGGGATGCCCGTGCACCAGTACGTCGTGCGGCGCCGGGTCGAGCGTGCGAAGGCGCTGCTGCTCGAAGGCCGGCTCAGCATCAGCCAGATCGCGCTCGAAGCCGGTTTTGCGCACCAGAGCCACATGGCGAACTGGATGAACCGCGTGCTCGGCGCGACGCCGATGGAGATCGCGCGATCGGGGGCGCGGGGCGTGCTGCGGCTCGCTTACGACGGCGAGGGCGGGGGAAGCGAGGCATAACGACGCGGTGGTGCCGCGTCCGGCCAGGCGTCCGCGAAAGAGCGCATGTGTATCAGGTTGGCGCAGGAGAAGCCCTTCAAATCGGGAAGGGCCGCCTTGAGGTCGTGCGCCAGTCGCTCGATAACCTTGCCCCTGACCTTGCTTTGCCTGCCGCCACCGGCTGTCACGGCCGGTCTGCCAGTAGAGCAGTACCAGTTCGCGATTGATGGCCCGTGCGGCACGTTGCCGGGCACGAGTTGAATCGTTCATCCGTTCCTGTTCAAATCATCCCTCCCTGCGCGCCGTCAGGCCTGCGCATACCGACAATCACAGCACCTTCATCCCCCAGGAGCGGATCGTGTTCGTGATCTTCGGTGCATCAGGCAACGTCGGCTTGTCGACCGTAACAACCCTGCGCAACGCAGGCCATCCCGTGCGCGCGGTGCTGCGCGACGCACGCCATCGCGAACGTTTCGCGCAGCTCGGCTGCGACGTGGCGATCGCGCCGCTGACGGACGCGAACGCGGTCGCGTCGGCGATCGACGGCGCGCAGGCCGTACAGCTTCTGTGCCCGGTACCCGTCGCCGACCCCGATCCGGCCGCGACAATGACGCGGACGATCGACGTCGCGACCGCCGCGCTGGCCGCGAACCCGCCGCCGGCGCTGCTCGCGCTGTCGGACTACGGCGCGGAGCGAGACGGCAATACGGGCATCACGCGTCTGTTTCATTACTTCGAGGAACGGCTCAAGACGATCCCGACGCGGCTGACGCTGCTGCGGTCGGCCGAGCATCTGCAGAACTGGACGCGGGTCCTGCCGGTCGCGCTCGGCACCGGCGTGCTGCCGAGCTTTCATCATCCGGTGGCCAAGGTGTTTCCGACGGTCTGGGCGCCCGATGTGGGCGTCGTCGCGGCGCGGCTGCTGCTCGATGCGCCCGAAGGCGGCAACGGGCCGCGCATCGTCAGCGTCGAAGGGCCGCGGCGAGTGAGCGTGACGGCGATCGCGGATACGCTCGGCGCGGCGGCCGGCCGCGCGATCGTCGCGCACGAGCTGCCGCGCGACACCTGGAATGCGACGCTGCTGCGCGCGGGACTCGGCGAACGCCATGCACAACTGATCGTCGATCTGTACGACGTGCACAACGCCGGGCAGATCGACGTCGAGGCGGGCGTGTCGGAGCGGCTTTACGGCACGACGACGCTGGCGGATGCGCTTGCGCAACTGGTGCGCCAGCACGCGCTATGATCGAAGCGGCGTCGAGCGGCGCGCACGACTGGCGCAACGTGCATCACGCGGGCCGGCGCACCTTGTTCAGAACCGCATACGAAAGCGACCCGATCACGATCCCCCAGAACGCCGCGCCGAGCCCGAGCCACGTCATCCCCGATGCGGTTGCGAGGAACGTGATCACCGATGCTTCGCGATGGTTCTCGTCCTCGAAGATCCCGTGTACGTTCGCGCCGATCGCACCGATCAGCGCGAGCCCCGCGAGGATCGCGACGAACGCCTTCGGCAACGCAAAGAACACCGTGACGATCGTGCCCGCGAAGAGCCCGCCAATCAGGTAGAACGCGCCGTTCGCGAGCCCGGCGATGTACCGCCGGTCCGGATCCTCGTGCGCGTCCTTGCCCGTGCAGAGCGCGGCGGTGATCGCCGCGACGACGATCGTGATCCCGCCGAAACACGCGACGACGAGCGACACCACGCTGGTCGCGGTGATGATAGGGCGCGCGGGTGTGTGATATCCCGACACGCGCAGGATCGTCATCCCCGGCAGGAACTGGCCGGTGAGGCTGACGACGACGAGCGGCAGCGCGAGGCTGAGCGTCGTGCCGAGCGTCCATTCGGGCGCGATGAAGATCGGCCGCGCGATGCTCGGCGACACGTTGCCGAGATGCGTCATCCCGAGCAGCGTCGCGAGCGCGGCGCCCGTGAGCAGCACGAGCACGATGCTGTAGCGCGGCAGCAGGCGCTTGAAGATCACGTAGGCCGCGATCATCCCGAACGCGAGCGCCGGCTGCTCGGATGCCGCGGCGAACGCATGCGTGCCGAACGGCAGCAGGATGCCGGCCATCATCCCGCAGGCGATGCCGCGCGGAATATGGCGCACGAGCCGGTCGAAATAGCCGGTGACGCCGATCAGCAGGATGATCAGCGCGGCAGTGATGTACGCGCCGACGGCCTGGTTGAGCGTCAGTTGCGGAAACAGGCCGACGAGCAGCGCGGTGCCGGGCGCCGACCACGCGGTGACGATCGGCACCCTCAGCTTCCAGCTCGCGAACAGGCCCGATAGGCCCGCGCCGATCGAGATCGCCCAGACCCACGACGACACCATCGCATTGGACGCGTGAGCCGCCTGCGCGGCCTGGAAGAAGATCGCGAGCGGGCCCGCGTACGAAATCAGCACCGCGAGAAAGCCCGCGGTGATCGCGGAAACGGACCAGTCGTTGCCGATCGCGCGGATCGCGCCGGGCGGGGTGTTCGGTTGCATCGTCGTCGGAGAGCGAGGTGCCCGGCCACGGGCTGAGCCGGGGCAATCGGCTTGTGACGGGAACCCCGGATGACCCGCCATTCTGGGCATTGCCGACGCGATTGGCAATTCGCCGACGCGTCTCTGAGTTGTCGGCATTTCGTAAGGAATCCGCGCCGGGGCGAGCGGATCGGCATGCCGCGCGGCCTTGCGCGTGCAGCGTCGAATCGGTCGACTTCACGGCGAAGCGCGGCGCCGTCGAACGTCACGTGCTGATCTGCAGCACCTTGTCGACCACCGCCACCTTCACCCCGCCACCCGTCGACAGCGACGCGGTGCCCTGATCGAACGGATGCACGGGCGCATCGGTCGGCGTCCACGCATGGCGCGCCAGCAGCTCGCGATACCCGCCGCGGATCACGAAGCCGCCGCATTTCTCCGCATACGCGTACCGCCGCATCCGGTACGCGCGCGGCAGGTCGTACCACGGCAGCTTCGGCAGGTCGTGATGGACGAGGTGATAGTTGTTGTTCAGGTACAGCAGCCGCATCGCGAAGCCGGCTTCGTTGATCGCGATGCGCGCCTTCGGATGCCGCGCGGCGCGGTGCTCGTACAGCGAGCGGATCATGGCGAGCGACAGCGCGGGCCACGTGACCGCCAGCAGGTAGTACCACCACGGCACGCCGATCGCCCATTGCAGCCACGCGAGCAGCGCGACCACGCATGCAGCGTGCGTTGCCCACATCGGCAGGTAGCGGAAGTCGCCGCGCCGGAACGCGAGGAACGCATCGGCGAATGTCGCGGCGATGGCGAGCGGCGGCCCTGCGACGATCCGCCCGATGAAGGTCGTGCGTGCGACCGTCAGCGCGCGACGCCAGCGCGGCAGCCGCGCCCAGCGTTCGCGCGATACGTAGTTCGTTTCGGGATCGACGCCGGGCACGGTCAGGTCTTCGTCGCGATGATGGTCGAGGTGCGTGTCGCGATACAGCGCGTACGGATACCAGACCGTCAGTGGCGGATAACCGAGCAGCTTGTTCACGAACGCTGAACGCGTCGGATGGCCGTGCAGCAGCTCATGCTGCAGCGACAGGTGCCACGCGCCGAGCAGGATCAGCGGCGGTGTCGCGGCCGCGAGCGACAGGTGCTGCGCGCGCACCAGCAGCAGCACGGCGAGCCAGCCGCCGTAGATCGCGACGATCAGCAGCCAGGTCGGCCATTCGGTGCGGGCGGTGAAGCGGGCGTCGAGCGCGGCGATCGCGCGCGCGTGGTCGACGTCGAAGTATTCGGCCATGGTGCTGAAGCGGGATGGAACGGGCGGCGCGGAGCCGGCCCGGATGCTCGGGTGTCTCGCGGATCACGGTCGGCATGCCCGGCATGCGCGCGGCGGCGATGCGGGAGCAGGCATCGGGACGTTACCGGGATGGCGCGGCACGGCCAACCAATCGATTCGCATTTGCTTATCGTCGCGCGGCCGATAAGCTTTCAGGCGGCCGCGCGCGTTCGGTGCCCGTTTTCGTGCGATCGAATCGGGTTCCGCGGCGCCTGCGCCGTTGCGTAGAATGCGCGCATGAGCCAATGGATCGCAGAACTGCCGATGTACAACGTGACGCCGCGCCACGCCGTGCTGTGGCGCGCGCTGCTGCGCGACGCGCTCGATACGTTCGCGAATGCGGGCGGGCCGGCGGACGTCGTGCTGCCCGACGAACCGTTCGACGACCTGCACGCGCTGTGGCGACGCGACGATCTGCTGCTGTCGCAGACCTGCGGCTATCCGTACCGGATGCTCGGCTTGCGCGACACCGTGAGATTGATCGCGACACCGGTTTTCGACGCGGACGGCTGCCAGGGGGCGCGCTACCGCAGCGTGCTGGTCGTGTCGGCGCGCGTGCACGCGGGCGGCGCGACGACGCTCGCCGCCTGTCGCGGGCTGCGGGCTGCATTCAATGGCGGGGATTCGCACAGCGGAATGAACGCGTTTCGGCACGCGGTCGCGCCGCATGCGCACGACGGAAGATTCTTCGGGTCGGTTACGCCGTTCGGCTCGCACCTGAACGTGCTGCGTGCGCTGGCGTCAGGCGAAGCCGATTGCGCGGCGATCGACTGCGTGACGTTCGCGTATGTGCGCGACGCGCTGCCCGAATCGCTGAAGGAGATCCGGATCATCGGCACGACGGCATCCGCGCCGGGGTTGCCGTTTATCGCCTCGCGGGCGCTGGAGGAATCGCAGGTCGCCGCATTGCAGGATGCGCTCGATCGCGCGGTCGCGGTCGATGCGGAACGCTCGCGCATGCTGAGACTGAAGGGATTCGAACGGCTGTCGCCGGACGACTACGACACGATTGCCCGGTTTGCGCGGGAGGCCGCCGCGCACGGATATCCGGAACTGGCATGACACGCGGACGGTGCCAAACGGCGCGAAACGGTGCGACCGTCCGCGCCGCTTCCCGTTACTCCTCGTCCATCAATCGGACCTTGACCCGCTTGCCCTTGATCTTCCCCGCATTGAGCTTGCGCAGCGCATCGCGCGCGACGCCGCGCTCGATCGCGACATAGGTGGAGAACTCGGTCACGTTGATCTTGCCGATCTGCTTGCCGTCGAACCCTGCGTCGCCGGTCAGCGCGCCGAGCACGTCGCCCGGGCGGATCTTGTCCTTGCGTCCGCCGAGGATCTGCAGCGTTTCCATCGGCGGCAGCAGCGTGTCGTCGCCGGCCGGCTTCAGCTCGGCGAGCGGATGCCATTCGACGTCGCGCTTCTGCGCCTGTTCGATCGCGCCGACGCGGCCCATCTCGTCCATGCTCGCGAGGCTCAGCGCCCAGCCGTCCTGATCCGCGCGGCCGGTGCGGCCGATGCGGTGCACGTGCACTTCCGGGTCGGGCGTCACGTCGACGTTGATCACCGCTTCGAGCTGCGCGATGTCGAGCCCGCGCGCGGCGACGTCGGTTGCTACCAGCACCGAGCAGCTGCGGTTCGCGAACTGGATCAGCACCTGGTCGCGCTCGCGCTGGTCGAGCTCGCCGTGCAGCGCGAGCGCGTGGAAGCCCTGCGCATGCAGCACGTCGAGCAGGTCGCGGCATTGCTGCTTCGTATTGCAGAACGCGATCGTGCTCACGGGGCGATAGTGGTTCAGCAACTGGCCGACCGCGTGCAGCCGCTCGTTCTCGGTCACTTCATAGAAGCGCTGGCGGATCTTGCTGTTGTCGTGACGCTCCTCGAGCTTCACTTCCTTCGGATTGCGCAGGAACTGCTGGCTCAGCTTCACGATGCCGTCCGGATAGGTCGCGGAGAACAGCAGCGTCTGGCGCGTCGTCGGGCACATCCGCGCGACCTTCGCGATGTCGTCGAAGAAGCCCATGTCGAGCATCCGGTCGGCTTCGTCGAGCACCAGCGTGTTCAGCGCGTCGAGCTTCAGGTTGCCGCGATCGAGGTGATCCATGATGCGGCCCGGCGTGCCGACGACGATGTGCGCGCCGTGCTCGAGGCTCTGCGCCTGCGGGCGCATCGGCGTGCCGCCGCACAGCGTCAGCACCTTCACGTTTTCCTCGGCGCGCGCGAGGCGGCGCACTTCCTGCGCGACCTGGTCGGCGAGTTCGCGCGTCGGGCACAGGATCATCGCCTGCACGTCGAAGCGGCGCGCGTCGAGGCGCGACAGCAGCGCGAGCGAGAACGCGGCGGTCTTGCCGCTGCCCGTCTTCGCCTGCGCGATCAGGTCCTGGCCGGCCAGCGCGATCGGCAGGCTCGCGGCCTGGATCGGCGTCATGTCGACATAACCGAGCTGTGCGAGGTTGGCGAGCGTGGCGGGCGTCAGCGGCAGCGCGCTGAAGGGCGCTGCGGTCGGTTGGGTCATTCCAGGTCTCCGAGGTAAGGGCGGCCTTCCATCTGTTCGTAGACGATGGTGCCGTCGTCGGCTTCGAAGCGCTCGAGATAGTTGCGCGCGCCGCACAGCGGGCAGCGGAACAGCAGCCCCTGGCCTTCGTCCTTGATGACGACGTCGGACGTCTCCCACTGCGTGCCGCAGCTCTGGTTTCTGCAGGTAAACACGGTCTTTCTCCAGCTGAATTCGGTTGGTGGCACGCCCGGGCGGGCGCGGCGACGGTGTGCGGCGCTCGCGCGGCTCGGGCGCGGGCCGCATCGTGCGTCGATGCGGATGATGGATCGGGCGGCGACGCGGGGTCGCTCGTGCCGCAATTCTAGCGGAAGCTGGCGACCGGCTGGGCGACGCCGCCCGTGCGCGCCATGAAAAACGGCCGCCCCGGAGGGCGGCCGTGTCGTGCGGCGCGGCGGCGTTCGATGCTTACAGCGCCATGTCGGCCGACGCCTTCGCCGGGCGGGCCGGCGCGGCGCCGGTTGCCTGCGACGGCACGTTGACGTCGATCTTCGGCGGCGGCGAGAGCTGCAGCACGTCGCTCGTGTAGGTCCATTCCTCGACGACCTTCGCCGGGCTGTCGTTCAGCTTCGTGCCGTAGCTCGGCACGATCTGGCGGATCTTCTGCTGCCACTCGGGCGTCGCGACCTGGTCCTTGAACACCTTCTTCATCAGGTTCAGCATGATCGGCGCGGCCGTCGACGCGCCCGGCGACGCGCCGAGCAGGCCCGCGATGCTGCCGTCCTGCGAGCTGACGATTTCGGTGCCGAGCTTCAGCACGCCGCCCTTCACCGGGTCGCGCTTGATGATCTGCACGCGCTGGCCGGCCTGCCACAGGCGCCAGTCTTCCTTCTTCGCGTTCGGGAAGTATTCCTTCAGCGCGTTGTAGCGGTCGTCGTCGGACAGCATCAGCTGGCCGGCGAGGTACTGGACCAGCGGGAATTCGTCGACGCCCACGCGCATCATCGGCGCGACGTTGTGCGTGTTGGTGCTCGTGAGCAGGTCGAAATACGAACCGTTCTTCAGGAACTTGGTCGAGAACGTCGCGAACGGCCCGAACAGGATGATCTTCTTGCCGTCGATGATTCGCGTATCGAGGTGCGGCACCGACATCGGCGGCGAGCCGACCGACGCCTTGCCGTACGCCTTCGCGAGATGCTGCTTCACGACGTCGGGATTGTCGGTCACGAGGAACGAGCCGCCGACCGGGAACGCGCCGTAATCCTTCGCCTCGGGGATGCCCGACGCCTGCAGCAGGTGCAGCGCGCCGCCGCCCGCGCCGATGAACACGAACTTCGCGTCGACGGACTGCGGCGGCTCATCCGAATGCAGCTTGACCCACGACACGTGCCACGTGCCGTCGGCGTTGCGCGTGATCTCGCGCACTTCGCTCGATAGCGACAGCGTGAAGTTCGGCTGCGTCTTCAGGTAGCCGACGAACTGGCGCGTGATCTCGCCGAAGTTCACGTCGGTGCCGATCGGCGTCCACGTCGCGGCAACCTTCTGCTTGCGGTCGCGGCCTTCCATCATCAGCGGCACCCACTGCTTGATCTGGTCGTAGTCTTCCGAATACTGCATGCCGCGGAACAGCGGGCTCGCTTGCAGCGCTTCGTAGCGCTTCTTCAGGAAGCGGACGTTGTCGTCGCCCCACACGAAGCTCATGTGCGGCGTCGAGTTGATGAACGAACGCGGGTTCTTCAGCACGCCCTGCTTGACCTGCCACGCCCAGAACTGGCGCGAGATCTGGAACGACTCGTTGATCTCGACGGCCTTCGAGATGTCGACCCTGCCGTCCGCCTTTTCCGGCGTGTAGTTGAGTTCGGCGAGCGCCGAGTGGCCGGTGCCCGCGTTGTTCCAGCCGTTCGAACTTTCCAGCGCGACGCCGTCGAGGCGCTCGACCATCGTCATCGACCAGTCAGGCTGAAGCTCGTGCAGCCAGACGCCGAGCGTCGAGCTCATGATGCCGCCGCCCACCAGCAGGACGTCGACCTTCTTCGTATCGGCCGCGTGCGCGGACGACGCGGCGACGCATAGCGCGAGCGCCGACAGTATTACCCGTAACGTTTTGATCACAGCAGATCCCTTTTTCAACTTGGATGCATCGGTTTGCCATGCCGCCCGACGAGCGTTTCGATCGCGGCCGAGACGCGCATCCGGAGATCCGGATCGCGATTCCGGAATTCCGGATCGACGCTGCTCGCCGTTGCATTTGCGCACGCGAAACCGTTGAGGAGGACACCTTCGGATCGGCTTCTTGCGGGCGCGCAATCACCTGCTTCGCGGTGGCGCGCAACGCGCCCGGGCCCCTGCGGCAAGCCCGTGCGGATGACGCTTCAGGCTGCGTGGAAAGAGGCCGCGCGCGACGCATGCGGCGGGGGCGGGGTGGCAAGGGGCGCGTAATATAACCGAACTCGATTGCCGTGTCGCACGCGAAAAATGTCCTTGTTTTCGTGGGGTTTTTTGCGTGTCCGGGTTTCCGGAATCGTGGTGCGCCGCGCCGGAAAACCGGCGGGAATTCGATGGCGCGGCGCGCGCGATTGGCGCGCCGCGTGCCGATGCGACATGTCGGAATGTCAATGTGCCGATGCAATGCGCGAGTGATCGCGCAACGCTTCGCGTCGGCCCGTCATTGCGTCGCGGCATTGTGCCGCGATCCGCTCACTTCGCCGAATTGTTCCTGCAGAACTGCTCGTACGACAGCGCCGAATTCGCGAAGCCCTTTTGCTTCGCGAGTTCCCACGGGCGCTCGCATTGCTGCGTCTGTTCGCACCATGCGTAGCCGGCCGAGCCGATGCAGCCGTGCGCATCGCGATCGCCGCCGACCATCGGCGGCGCGGCCGGTGCGGACACATCGATCGGCGCCGACGCATTGGCAGGCGCGGTGGATTGCGCCGCACAGGCGCTCAATGCGAACGCAATCGCGGCGGCAAGCGAGGCGGACGGGATGAAACGCTTCATGGGGTAGTGCTCCATGGGATGGGTTTGGGGGAACGGAATGACGGCCTGCATGTTCATCGCGCCGTTCACGCGTCCGGTACCGGCACGCGCGACGAGAACTTCACCTCGCGCAACGCGAGGCTCGACTGGATCGACGACACGCCCGCCTGCTTCCTCAGCACGCGCTCGACGAATTCCGCATACGCGTCGAGATCGGCCGCGACGACCTGCAGGATGTAATCGGCCGCGCCGGTGATCTTGTGGCAAGACAGCACTTCGTCATGCCGTCGCATCACATCCTCGAAGTGATCCGAATCCTGGTCCGAGTGCATGTTGAACGTCACCTGCACGAACGCGAACACGTTCATCCCGAGCGCGCGCCGGTCGAGGTTCGCCTGGTAGCCGGTGATCACGCGCTCGTCCTCGAGCCGCTTGCGGCGGCGCCAGCACGGCGTAACGCTCAGCGACAGCTTTTCGCCGAGCGTCGCGTTCGACAGCGCGCCGTCTTCCTGCAGCAGGCGGAGCATCGCGCGGTCGACGCCGTCCAGTTCAACCGAAGCGCGATTTTTGCTCATATCCATGGTTCCGTAGACAGTTTTCTCAAAATTGTACGAAACGGGAATGTGAAAAGCAAAGTTATTGCCGGCCGGCGTCAATAGACTGTTGCCAACCCCTCACTGCCATCACTGCAACGGTCAACCATGCTCACGGTCTACAGCAGCGATCACCACCTGCATCGCGGCGTCGAACTGAAGGACGGCGCGATCACCGAGTCGTTCGAAAACCCCCTTCGCGCCGAAACGGTGCTCGCGCAGGTCCGCGCGGCCGGCCTCGGCGACGTGATCGCGCCGCGCGCATTCGACCGCGCCAGCTATGCCGGTGCGCACAGCGCGCGCTATGTCGATTTCCTCGCCGGCGCATGGGACGAATGGACCGCGACCGGCCGCACCTGCCAGGCGCTGCCGCTCGTGTGGCCGGTGCGCGCGATGCCGGCGGCCGCGACGCTGCCCGATTTCATCGACGGCAAGCTCGGCTTCTTTGCGATGGACGCCGGCGCGCCGATCAACGCGGGCACGTGGGATGCCGTGAGCGCGAGCGCGAATTCGGCGCTCACCGGCGCCGACCTGCTGTCGAACGGCGCCGCGCGCGCGGCTTTCGCGCTGTGCCGGCCGCCCGGCCACCACGCGGGCCGCGAGTACATGGGCGGCTACTGCTACCTGAACAATGCGGCGATCGCGGCGCAGCACGGCATCGCGAGCGGCGCCGCGCGCGTCGCGGTGCTCGACGTCGATTTCCATCACGGCAACGGCACGCAGGACATCTTCTACGAACGTGACGACGTGCTGTTCGCGTCGATCCATGGCGAGCCGTCGGTGTCGTACCCGTACTTCTCAGGCTATGCGGACGAGCGCGGCACGGGCGCGGGCGAAGGCTTCAACCTGAACCTGCCGCTGCCGAAGGGCACGCAGTGGGACACCTACGAAGCGGCGCTCGGCCATGCGGCGGCCGCGATCGTTGCGCATGCACCCGACCTGCTCGTGGTGTCGCTCGGCGTCGACACGTTCGAGCACGATCCGATCAGCCACTTTCGCCTTCGCTCGCCCGACTACCTGCGTATCGGCGAGGCGCTCGCGCGCCTGAACCTGCCGACGCTGTTCGTGATGGAAGGCGGCTACATGGTCGACGAGATCGGCATCAACGCGGTGAACGTGCTGCTGGGTTTCGAAGGGCGCGCGTGAGCGCGCGGCATTGCCTTCAACGAACGACGTATCCGAACACGAACGAAGTGCGACAACGAAGGAGACAAGCATGAATCGACATCACAAGACGGCACTCGCCACCGCGGCCGCGCTGACGTGCGCGCTGCCCGCGTTTTCCGCGCACGCGGACGAAGTCGTGCGCATCGGCCACGTCGCGCCGCTGACCGGCGCGATCGCGCATCTCGGCAAGGACAGCGAGAACGGCGCGCGGCTCGCGGTCGAGGAAATCAACGCGAAGGGGCTCGCGATCGGCGGCAGGAAGGTCACGCTGCAGCTCGATGCGCAGGACGACGCGGGCGATCCGCGCACCGCGACGCAGGTTGCGCAGCGGCTCGTCGACGACAAGGTCGTCGGCGTCGTCGGCCATCACAACTCGGGCACGTCGATTCCGGCGTCGCGCGTATATCGCGACGGCGGCGTCGTGCAGATCTCGCAGGCCGCGACCAACCCGACTTACACGCAGCAGGGCTTCAAGACGACCTATCGCGTCGTCGCGACCGATGCGCAGCAGGGGCCGGCGCTCGCATCGTATGCGGCGAAGAACATGGGCATCAGGACGGTGGCCGTGGTCGACGATTCGACCGCGTACGGGCAGGGCCTCGCGACCGAGTTCGAGAAGGCGGCGAAAGCGGCCGGCATGAAGATCGTGTCGCGCGACGCGACCAACGACAAGGCGATCGATTTCCGCGCGATCCTCACGAAGATCAAGGGCGAGAACCCGGACGCGATCATGTACGGCGGGATGGACGCGACGGGCGGGCCGCTCGCGAAGCAGGCGCGGCAACTCGGGCTGCGCGCGAAGATCCTCGCCGGCGACGGCGTGTGCTCGACCGACCTGCCGAAGCTCGCGGGCCCGGCGTCCGACAACGTCGTGTGTTCCGAGGCCGGCATCGCGCTCGAGAAGATGCCGGGCGGCGCGGCGTTCGCGAAGCGCTACGAAGCGCGTTACCACCAGCCGATGCAGGTATATGCGCCGTTCTCGTACGACGCGGTCTACATCATCGTCGACGCAATGAAGCGCGCGAACTCGACCGACCCGGCGAAGGTGCTGGCCGCGATGCCGGCCACCGACTATCGCGGCGTGATCGGCGAAACCAGCTTCACGCCGCAGGGCGACCTGAAGCACGGCGCGATCTCGGTGTTCACGTACAAGAGCGGCAGGAAGGCGCTGCTCGATATCGTGAAGATGTAACGACGAAGCCGGGGCGCGCCGCGCGTCACGCGCGGTTGCGCGCTCCGATGTCGTTGCGCGTTACGACGCCCGTACGCGCACGCTGTCCGCGCGACGTTCCGCGTCGTGCACGATGTGCAGCTCGCGCGTGCGGATCGGCAGCGCGCAATCCGCATCGGCGAGCGCCTTGCGCACCTGGCGGGCGAGACGCCAGCGCATCGCCCAGAAGTTGTCGGTATGCGTCCACGCGCGCATGTTCGCGACGGCCGTGCTGTCGTCGAAGCGCATCACCATCACGTCCGGCGCGGGATCCTGCAGCACGTCGGGATCGGCTTCGGCCAGCGCGCGCAGCGCGTCGAGCGCGCGATCGATATCGTCGTGCACGGACACTTCGACTTCGAGATCGAGGCGGCGCGTCGGATTGCGCGTGTAGTTGCGGATCGAGCTGCCCCACAGCGCGCTGTTCGGCACGAATTCGCAGATGCCGTCCGGCTTGGTCAGCCGCGTCATGAACAGCCCGACCTCGTCGACGGTGCCCGCGACGCCCGTGCCGCCGTCGATATAGTCGCCGACCTTGAACGGCCGCAGCAGCAGAAGCATGATGCCGGCTGCGATGTTCTGCATCGTGCCCTGCAGCGCGAGCCCGATCGCGAGGCCGGCCGCGCCGAGCACCGCGACGATGCTCGCGGTTTCGATGCCGAGCTGCGACAGCGCGCCGACGATCGCGACGATGCGGACGCCCCACACGGCGACGTCGCAGAGAATCGGCCGCAGCGTGTCGTCGACGCGCTCCTTGTTCGAGAGCAGCCGGTTCAGCCAGTTGCCGACGCGTTTCGACAGCCACCAGCCCGCGACGAGCAGCGCAAGGCCCGCGCACAGCTTGATGGAAAGGGTGGACAGCGCGTCCCACAGGAACGTCCAGCGTTCCGGATGAAGATGATCGAGAAACATGACGGGATTCCGGTTTGAACACACATGGCGCGACGCGGAGCGCTTCCGTCCCAGTCGGAAAGGCTTGCGCTCGCGCGGG
Organism: Burkholderia sp. JP2-270; assembly: GCF_003233675.1. Taxonomy (NCBI): domain Bacteria; kingdom Pseudomonadati; phylum Pseudomonadota; class Betaproteobacteria; order Burkholderiales; family Burkholderiaceae; genus Burkholderia; species Burkholderia sp. JP2-270. The sequence continues at coordinate 2,024,791 of NZ_CP029825.1, forward strand.
CAGCCCTCGACTGTACACGCCACACGATGTTTCGCGCGAATGCATGAGGTCGAATTGCCCTGTCGTCGGACGGTGAAATTGCGATCTCGTTCTAGTACTAATCGACTGTTCGATAAAATAGGATTCGTCCTATTCAGCGGTTTCAAGCACGCCGATACACTCGGTTTCAAGTTGCCGGATCGCGACGATCGTTCCTCCGCGATACCCGGTCCTTTCCCGATTTTTCATTGAAAGCGAGTGACGACGTCATGCGGTTGAACCTGCGTTTCCGTCTCGCACGCGAACAAGGTCAACCCGCCCGACGCGGCGTTCGCTGTTTCCCGATGCGCCGCACGCTGCTGCGCGGTGTCGTCGCGGCGGCCTGTGAGGCCGAGCCGGGACAACCGGCGCCGCCACCCGTGACGCCGGTCACGCCGGCCGAAGGCACGCCCGCATCGATCGTCGAAGCCGTCGCTGATGCCGGCACCGGCGGCAGCCCGGAGCCGATCTTCCGCCCCGAAGTGCCGCTGTATGCAGAGGCACCGGCGGTCGCTCGGCAACTCGGCTTGCTGCAGATCGACGCGTTCCGTGACAGGCAGGGCGAACAGGGGCTGCTGAGCGAGAGCGGCCCGATGCCCGCGTCGTGGGCGCGCGTGTGGGGCGGCAACAGCAACATCACGCAGAAGGGCGATGCGACGCCGTCGTTCGACGGCACGGTGTGGGGGATGCAGGTCGGCCAGGATCTGTATGCGGACAACAGCCCGAGCGGTCATCGCAATCACTACGGCTTCTTCGTCGGTTTCGCGCGCGCGGTCGGCGACGTGAACGGCTTCGCGCTCGCGCAGCCCGATCTGGGCGTCGGCACGCTGCTGGTCAATTCGTACAACCTCGGCGGCTACTGGACGCATATCGGCCCGGGCGGCTGGTACACGGACGCCGTCGTGATGGGCAGTGCGCTGACGGTGCGCACGCACTCGAACGACAACGTGAACGGCTCGACGGACGGCAACGCGTTCACGGGTTCGATGGAGGCCGGCTTTCCGGCCGCGCTCGGCTACGGGCTGACGCTGGAGCCGCAGGCGCAACTCGTATGGCAGTACCTGTCGCTCGGCAAGTTCAACGACGGGGTGTCGGACGTGACGTGGAGCAACGGCAATACGTTCCTCGGCCGGATCGGTGCGCGGCTGCAATGGGCGTTCGATGCGAACGGCGTGAACTGGAAGCCTTACCTGCGCGTGAACGTGCTGCGCTCGTTCGGTGCCGACGACAAGACCACGTTCGGCGGCTCGACGACGATCGGCACGCAGGTCGGGCAGACGGCCGGGCAGATCGGCGCGGGGCTGGTCGCGCAGCTGACGAAGCGCGGCAGCGTGTACGCGACGGTCAGCTACCTGACGAACCTCGGCGGCGAGCACAGTGCACGATTACCGGGAATGCGGGCGTGCGCTGGGCGTGGTGATGTCGTTGGTGATGACGCGTTGATCGATCGGCCGCGACGAGCATCGTCGCGGCCGATCAGTGCAGACAGCCAACTCACGCGGATTTTTCTACAGGCAACCAGATTTCGAGCACGCCGGTGCCCGTCACCGGATCGTAGTCCGCGCTGTAGCGCTCGAACTCGGGCGCGTCCGCCGCTTTGAACCCCGACGTCGGCAGCCAGCCGTTCCAGATGCTGTAGAAGGTTTGATGCAGCGTGGAGATGTGCCCGACGTGTTCGAAGACCGCATAACGTTGCGGTTCGAGTTCGACGCAACGAAATGGAGCGGGCAACCGGTCGCGACTCTTGACCTCCACGCCCGCGATGTATTCGAAGCTGCCATCCGCATCCGGGTTGCAGCACACGCCATACGTTACGCCGCCGACCTGGCCGGGGATGTTGCCGATATACGGGATGAAGGCTTGCCAGAGCGCCGGAATCCCTTCATTGGTTTCAAAGGTATACCGGCTGCTCATGCCCGCGATCAACTGCCTTTCAGGGGCTTCGAAGCGCGATGGCGTAACGGCGATGATTTTCAGCTCTTTCATGCGAAGCGGCTCCACAAGAGACAACCCGTCGAGAGTGCGCCGTGCCCGCACTTCCTCCGGCGTGGCGCCGAAGAGATCGCGGAAGGCGCGCGTAAACGCCTCATGGGAGCCATATCCGGCATCGAGTGCCACGCGAAGGATGTCCGGCGCGCCTTGCGCCAATGCCCGCGCCGCACGCGTCAGCCGCCTCGACCGGACATAGCGCATCACCGGCCAGCCGGTATTCATCGAGAAGAGGCGCGAAAAACCGAAGCGCGTCATGTCGCAATCGGCGGAAATCCTGTCGAGTGTCAGTTCCCTGTCCAGTTCGGTTTCGATAAACCAGAGTGCTTTTCCAACCGGGTTCATGGTGTGCCAATGAAGGTGTCGGGCGGACTATATGGTATCGGTGGCGGGAGCATTTGATCGTTCTTGCGACACGCGGCTTGGCCCGGCGGGCGCGCCAAAGCAAATCGCCACGCCGGGCGGCGTGGCGATGGTCGGCAGGATTCTGCTGCTTAACCGAGCGGCCAGTTCAGGATCGCAATCCCGTCGTTGTAGTCGCCGTCCGTCCCGTCCTCCGATCCGACCAGCCCGAAGTACGTCTTCTTGAAGATGTCGACCTGCCGCGAGCCGATCTTCGACGGCTTGCCGTTCGCCGTCACGACCACGCGCACCTTCCCCTTGCCCGAATTCAGCACTTGCGTGTTCAGGTTCGCGTCCTGCGTGCCGGCGCCCTGGAACGTCGCGGCCGGTTTCGGGTTGTCGTCGACGAATACCTCGATTGTCTGCTGTGCGGCAGAGTTGACGAGTGCCGTCACGCCGAACGCGATGTTCGGCGGCAGGTTGAAGATGCCGTCGCGTTCGCCGCCGGCATTCGTTGCGGGGTCGGGCTGCGCGGGTTGCGGTTGCGCAGTCGCTTTCGCGAAGTACGTGACCACGGCGCCGATGCCGAACTTCGCTGCGGCGCCGGGCAGCACGCCTGGCGCACCGGCCCACGTCACCGTGCAGGCGTCGATTTTCCCGGTCGTGTCGGTCTTGACCTTGTTCATCCAGCTGGAGATGTCGAAGCTGTACGGCACGGTGGAGAGGTGGACGAACACATCGAATTGCGGCAGCTTCTCGACGAGCTGCGCAGTCATGAACTGACGCATCCGGTCGAGCACCGCCTGATCGCCGCCGGATTGCGCGGCAGTCGCGTCGTTGCCGGCGAGTTGCAGGAGCGCGTACAGATCGTCATGGGTAAACGGTTGTGGCATGTCGTCCTCGTCGTAATGGAAGGTCTCGCGTCGCGCGGCCGACGAATCGATTTCGCCGTGTCGCGCGCGGAGCAAAGCATGGGCAGTGTGACTGCCCGAATGATTCGCAATGCGTGGTTGGCCCTGTCGCCATTGCGATACCGAAAGCGGCGCGCAATCCATGCCGCGCCGTGTGTCCCTGTTATTGACGTCCGTCGGTCAGTCCAGCGGCCAGTTCAGGAACACGATGCCGTCGTTGTAGTCGTCGTCCGCACCGTCTTCCGACCCGACGATCCCGAAGAACGACTTCTTGAAGATGTCGACCTGTCGCGAGCCGAGCCGCGACGGCTTGCCGTTCACGGTCACGATCACGCGCACGCGGCCCTTGCCGGAGTCGAGCACCTTCGTGCCGAGGTTCTGGTCCTGCACGCCCGCGCCCTTGAACGTGGCGGCCGGTTTCGGGTTGTCGTCGATGTAGATGTCGATCGTCTGGTCGTTCGACGCGTTGGTGAGCGCGGTGACGCCGAACTTGATGTTGGCCGGGAGATTGAACGTGCCGTCGCGTTCGCCGCCGCCGCCGATGTTGCCGGCGCCGCTGGTTCCGCTGCCGGTTTCGGCACCCTGATTTCCGCCGGATTGCGACGACGATTGCGCGACGGCGTTACCGATCGCGGAAATGCTCGCGTACGAGTCGATATGCATCGCGCTGCCGCGCACGCTTTTCCACTGGCCTTTCACGAACGTCACGCCGCTGCCGACGTCGATCGTCGCGACGAGCGTGAACGGCATGCGTCCGGTGCTTTCCGGCACCTTGGACGAATAGGTGAAGCAGCCGTCCGCGACGACGCCCTTGTCGGTCGTGATCGCGAAATAGATGCCGGGGAAGTTGTTGCCGGTCGCATACGGCGTCGGCACGTTGAGCGTGACGAGCAGCTTGCCGTCGCGAATGTTTGCCTGCTCTTTCGCAAGGTCGAGATGCAGGCCCGGAATGTCGACGTAAGTCTCGGACGTGACGACGGGCGCGCTGTTGATCGATGCCGAAATGATGGGCATGGCTGTCTCCTGGAGGCGAAACGGGTTTGAACTGAGTGGTTTCGCGTTTTCTATGCGGAACCGCCGGGCTGCCTTGCAGGCGGCAGCCCGGCGGTCATCGGTCAATCGGCGGGCGGCAGATCAGCCGATCGGCCACTGCAGCACGACGATGCCGTCGTTGTAGTCGCTGTCGTGGCCGTCTTCCGACACGACGATCCCGAAGTTGACCGTGAACGGCGAGCCGTCCGACTTCTTGCCGTTGATCGGCGCGAGGCGCGCGTCGGTAGCCGACGGCTTGCCGTTTACCGACACCTCGAAGCGGATCTTGCCGTTGCCGGAATTCAGCGTGGTTTCGCGCGGGCCGTCGCGCGTGGTCAGCTTGTGATAAGCGGCGGGTTCCTTGCTGTCGCCGATAAACAGCTTGATGTGCTGTTGTTCGGCGGCATTCGCAAAGAAAATCGCGCGGAAATCGGTATTCGGCGGAATCGAAAATTCGCCGGCGCGATTGGATGACGTTTGAGAATCGGCCATGCTTTCCTCCTGAAGAACAGTGGTAAGGCGTCTCCCCGCGTCTAGCAAACGTTTGCCGTTTGAAACGCGGTTCGACAAGCATGTCGAAAAATAAATAAAAAAATATTCAGATGAGAATGGTAATTGTTCAGTAAATCGAAAATCAAGGTGAATCGATTTAATGAAATAGGTTTAATCGGGGATGCTTTTTATATTCCGGAAACTATGCCGGCGTGCGTGTCGTTTTTCTGAATAGTGCGCGGTACAGCCGGATCGGCTGCGGTGCAATCGGGCTTCGGGGCGAGCGCTCGGTGTTCGCATCTGGCAGCGTTCGTTTCAACATCAGCATCTCTGTCGTGGCCGCGTCCACCGGCCACCACCGAACGCCCACGCCGAAGCCCGATCGCAAGAGAAGGATGCGCGGCGACCGGCGAAGAGGATGGACCGACTCACTCCGAACATGAATAGGACCTCACCGGCGCCGCACCCATGAAGCATATCGACGGGCGAGGCCGCCGCCTATCGGACGGATCTGATTTTGCAGACGGCGCTGCCATGCGAGGCACGCGCGCCCCGTTGACAGCCCCGTCCACCCTGTGATCTGATTCCGGTCATGCAAGCCGCCCAGTCCCTCTTCTCGCTACGACTACTAGCCCGTTGTTCCGGGCTGGGTCTGCGGCTGCGCGCTTTCCATCTGCTTCTTTCCTGAAGCGCCAGATTTCCCCCGTATCACCGACCTGGCCCCGGTTGTCGACCGGTGCCTGAGTTCGTCATTTTTCGTATCGCTCCGCTCCGTCCCGGTCGCCCAACCGTCAAGGCTGTCGTTCGCCGTACCGCTTTGCCGCTTTTTTACCGCTTTGATCGCTGCGTGCGCAGCCGGCCGCCACTGCTGAAGGCCGCCGCGCCGTGGTTTCCCGACAAACCGACCGAGGACCGAACATCATGATGCTGAAGAACCCCGCAACGAAGTACCGGCCGTTCACGCCCGTCAACCTGCCGAACCGCACGTGGCCGTCGCGCACGATCACGCACGCGCCGATCTGGATGAGCACCGACCTGCGCGACGGCAACCAGGCGCTGTTCGAGCCGATGGATGCGGCGCGCAAGATGCGGATGTTCAAGACGCTCGTCGCGATCGGTTTCAAGGAGATCGAGGTGGCGTTCCCGTCGGCGTCCGAGACCGATTTCAACTTCGTGCGCGAACTGATCGAAGGCGGCCACATTCCCGACGACGTGACGATCGAGGTGCTCACGCAGGCGCGCGACGACCTGATCGAGCGCACCTTCGAATCGCTGCGCGGCGCGAAGCGCGCGATCGTACACCTGTACAACGCGACCGCGCCGGAATTCCGCAAGATCGTGTTCGGCCTCGACCGCGACGGCGTGAAGCAACTCGCGGTGAACGCGGCGCGCACGATCAAGCGCTGCGCCGATGCCGCGACCGACACGCAGTTTACGCTGCAGTACAGCCCGGAAACGTTTACGGCGACCGAGCTCGACTTCGCGAAGGAAGTCTGCGACGCCGTATTCGACGTATGGCAGCCGACGCCCGAGCACAAGGCGATCGTGAACCTGCCGGCGACCGTCGAAGTCGGCACGCCGAACTTCTATGCGGACCAGATCGAATGGATGCACCGCAACCTCGCGCGTCGCGATTCGCTGATCCTGTCCGTGCATCCGCACAACGACCGCGGTACCGCGGTCGCGGCGGCCGAACTCGCGGTGATGGCCGGCGCCGACCGGATCGAGGGCTGCCTGTTCGGCAACGGCGAGCGCACCGGCAACGTCGATCTCGTCACGCTCGCGCTGAACCTGTACACGCAGGGCGTCGATCCGGGCCTCGATTTCTCGCAGATCAACGAAGTCGCGCGCACCGCCGAGGAATGCACGCAGTTGCCGATCCATCCGCGTCATCCGTATGTCGGCGACCTCGTGTTCACCGCGTTCTCCGGCTCGCACCAGGATGCGATCAAGAAGGGCTTCGCGGTGCAGCGCGCCGACGCCGTGTGGGAAATGCCGTATCTGCCGATCGATCCGAGCGACCTCGGCCGCACGTACGATTCGATCATTCGCGTGAACAGCCAGTCGGGCAAGGGCGGCATCGCGTACCTGCTCGAACAGGGTTATGGCGTCGCGCTGCCGCGTCGCCTGCAGGTCGACTTCAGCGCGGCCGTGCAGCGCCTGACCGACGACAGCGGGCACGAGGTGACGAGCGCTCAGATCTGGTCGCTGTTCCAGCAGGAATACGTGGAGGGCGACGCGCCGCTGCGTTATGTCGGCCATGAACTGTCGGAGCGCGACGGCCGCGAGACGATCGTGCTGACCGCCGACGTGCACGGCGAGCGCCGCGTGCTGCGCGGCGAAGGCAACGGCCCGCTCGATGCGCTGATGCATGCGCTGCGCACGCCGCTGCGAATCCAGCACTACGAGGAACGCGCGCTGTCGCAGGGTGCCGATGCGAAGGCGATCGCGATCGCGGAACTGGCCGGCTCGAGCGTGCGCGGCAGCGCGTTCGGCGTGGGCATCGACGCGAACCTGACGACCGCGTCGATCCGCGCGGTGATCGGCGGCGTCAACCGCGCGTATGCGCGGGCGGACGAAGCGGCGCAGGCGACGTTCTTTGGCGCGCAGCCGGCGGTGAAGGCCGTCGCGTAAGCGGGATGGTGACGGCCGCGCCGGCGATATCCGGCGTGGCCGCACCGGGATCGTTGTCGTTGCGCGGCCCGGCGAGCGCGTCGCGCAGTTCCGTCTTCATGAAGTCCACCCACTAGCGCGCCAGGAAGCGCGCGACGAGCGGAATCACGAATCGGTCGCGATACTGGCGCTGCAGTGCGCGCGCAGCCGTCCATGCGGATGCAGTCGCGCGCCGCGCCGCGCGCGCACGTCGGCGATCGATCGTCGAGAACCGGAGAGTGCCGCTCAGCGCCGCCGGAAATACTCGCTCGGCGGCACGCCGAGCGCCTTGCGGAACATTGCCGCGAACGCGCTCGGGCTGTCGTAGCCGTGCTCGAGCGCGAGTTCCAGGATCGGCGTGCCGGCCGCGAGGCGCGGCAGGCTCAGCAACAACCGCGCATGACGGCACCACGCGCCGTGCGTCATGCCCGTTTCACGCTTGAACGCGCGCGCGAGCGTGCGCTCGTTCATGTGCGCGTCGCGTGCCCACGACTGCAGCGTGACGACCGACGAAGGTTCGTTGACGAGTTGCGTGCACAGCGCGGCGAGCGCGGGATGGCGCGGCATCGGCACATGCAGCGACAACAGCGGCGCGATTTCGATTTCGTCGAGGATCAGCGCGAGCACGCGGCCCCCGCGATGCGCGAGATCATAGTCGGCGGGCAGTTCGCACGCGGACACGATCAGTTCGCGCAGCAAGGTGCCGACCTCGATCACGCGGCATTCGTGCGGCAGGCTCGGCCGCACTTCATGCGCGACGAACACCGTGCGCATCTGCACGTCGCCGGCCATCCGGATCTCGTGCTGCGTGCCGCCCGGCACCCAGACCGCACGCCCCGTCGGCACGACCCAGCTGCCGGCATCCGCATGCACGAGCATCACGCCGGAAATCGCGTGAATCAACTGGCCGTGCCGGTGTGAATGCGGCGGATACGCGATGCCGGCCGCCGCATCGGATGCGAAGACGGCGATCTGCTTGCACTTGTCCTTGCGCTCGAGCGCGCTGAAGAATTGATCCACTTGTCCGTTTCTCGACGACGAATGCGCTTTGCGCGCGAGATCGACCGAATGGGTCGAAATTACCATAGGTCCATCGTTTGTTCGACTGTCATTGCACGATGCGCGCCTCGTTATTCCCTCCGTTTTCCGTCACCTTACCCGTTGTCGTCGCACTGCTGAGCGCGGCGGCGCTGGCCGGATGCTCCGTCGGCGGGCCGTACCGGCCGCCCTCGATCGATGCGGCGCGTACCGCACCGTTCGATGCGGCGACCGATGCACCCGTCGCACGCGGCGGCGATTTGCCCGATCGCTGGTGGCAACTGTTCGACGATCCGGCGCTGGATGCGCTCGTGCGCGAAGCACTCGCGCAGAACCGCGATCTCGCGGTGGCCGCGGCGCGCGTCGCGCGTGCGCGGGCCGTGCTCGACGAAGCGGGCGCCGCGCGGCTGCCTGATACGACGGCCGGCTTCGGCGTCGACTACGGCAAGCACACGCCTGACCAGATCGTCGCGGCCGCGCAAGGTACTGATGCGCGCACACGCTGGGGCTTCGCGCCGTCGTTCGCGGTGTCGTGGGAAGTCGATCTGTGGGGGCGCGTCGGCCATCTTGTCGACGCCGCGCGCGCCGATTCGGAGGCCGTGCAGGCCGCGTCCGATGCGATGCGCGTCGCGGTGGCCGCCGAGACGACGGCCGCGTATGCGCAGGTGTGCGCGTACAGCGAGCGGATCGACGTGGCCGAGCGGTCGGTCGCGATCGCGGACCGGCTTGCCGCGTTGACGGCGAAGCAGCGCACGCACGGGCTCGTGTCCGACCTCGAAGTGGCGCGTTCGCGCGCATTCGCCGACGACACGCGCGCCGACCTGCCGGCGCTCGTCGGGTCGCGTCGCGCTGCGCTGTACGAACTCGCGGTGCTGACCGGGCGCGCGCCGGGCGCGCTGCCCGATGCCGCCGCGCACTGCCGCACGGCGCCGGTGCTCGCGCGGCCGTTCCCGGTCGGAGACGGCGCGTCGCTGCTGCGGCGGCGCCCCGACCTGCGCGAGAGTGAGCGCCAGCTGGCCGCAGCGAATGCGCGGATCGGCGTGGCGACGGCCGAGTTGTATCCGTCGATCTCGCTCGGCGGCTCGGTGAACTGGCTGTCGACCGGCAGCGATCCGTCTACGCTCGGCGACAAGTACGCGATCGCATGGGGTGTCGGTCCGCTGATCACGTGGCGTTTCCCGAACCTTGCGGCGAGCCGGGCGCGGCTCGCGCAGGCGCGCGCCGACGACACGCTCGCCCGCGCGCAATTCGATGCGCAGGTGCTCCGCGCGCTGAAGGAAACCGAGCAGGCGCTCGCGCTGTACGGCGCCGCGTGGCGCCGCCGCGCCGCGCTCGAAACGGCGCGCGCCGAGCATGCGCGTGCCTATCGCCTCGCCGAGCTGAACTACGAGGCCGGTGCACTCGATTTCCTCGGCGTGCTCGATGCGCAGCGCAGCCTCGTCGCGGTCGATTCGGCGCTGGCCGAATCGACGCAGCAGGTCGCGCTCGACCAGATCGCCGTGTTCAAGGCGCTCGGGGGCGGCTGGCAACCGTAGCCGGCCGCTTTCGCTGCACCTCTGTCCGTTCTCTTGCACGCCAACTCATCATTCCGATCATGAGCACGACTGCCGTACCCGAAAAAGCCAAATCCGCCCGGTTCTCCCGGCGTCAACTGATCGCCGCGGGCGTCGCGCTCGCCGTCATCGCGCTCGCCGTGTTCGGCTGGCACTGGTGGACCGTCGGCCGCTTCATCCAGGGCACCGACGATGCGTATGTCCGCGCCGACGTCGTCACGGTCAGTTCGCGCGTGTCGGGTTATGTCGCGCAGGTCGCTGTCGACGACAACCAGCCGGTGAGGCGCGGCGACGTGCTCGTGCGGCTCGACGATCGCGACTATCGCGCGAAAGTCGACGATGCGCAGGCCGCCGTCGCGGCGGCCGACGCGACGCTGCAGGCCGAGCAGGCCGCGGCCGCGACGCTCGATGCGCAGGTCGGCCAGCAGCGCAGCCAGATCGCGCAGGCCGATGCCGACGCGGCCGCCGCGCGCGCCGAGGCCACGCGCCGCGACGCCGATGCGACGCGCTACAAGCAACTGCTTGCCGAATCCGCCGCGAGCGGACAGCGCTGGGAGCAGGCGCACGCGGATGCGCTGAAGGCGCGCGCCGAGCTGGCCCGCGCGGGCGCCGCCGTGCGGGTGCAGACCGACCAGCAGACCGTGCTGCAGCGCCGCCGCGAGCAGAGCACGGCAGCGATCGCGCAGGCGCGCGCCCGGCTCGCGGCCGCCCAGGCCCGGCTGGCGCTCGCGCAGCTCGATCTCGACCACACCGTGATCCGAGCGACGCGCGACGGCTGCGTCGGCCAGCGCGCGGTGCGCGCGGGCCAGTATGTCGAGGTCGGGATGCCGCTGCTCGCGGTAGTGCCGCTGAGCGACGTGTACGTCGTGGCGAATTTCAAGGAAACGCAGCTCGGCGCGATGCATGACGGCCAGCCCGTCGAGATCGACGTCGACACGTATTCGGGCCACACGCTGCACGGCCGCGTGATCGGCCTCGCGCCGGGCTCCGGCGCCCAGTTCGCGCTGCTGCCGCCCGACAACGCGACCGGCAACTTCACGAAGATCGTGCAGCGCATCCCCGTGAAGATCCGCGTCGATACGCCGCCGGCCGGCGTCGTGCTGCGCCCCGGGATGTCGGTGATCGCGCGCGTGGACACGCGCGGCACGCAGGGGGCCGGCTCGTGACCGCCGCGACCGCGCAGGCCGCGCAAGACGATTCCGTTTCGCTGCGCGCGTGGGTCGCGGTGCTCGGCGGCGTGTTCGGCTGCTTCATGGCCGGCATGAACGTGCACGTGACCAACGCGTCGCTGCCCGACATCCGCGGCTCGCTCGGCGCGAGCTTCGAGGAAGGCTCGTGGATCACCACCGCGTACCTGGTCGCCGAGATCGTCGTGATTCCGCTCACCGGCTGGCTCGTGCAGGTATTTTCCGCGCGACGCGTGCTGTTGGTCGGCGCGACCGGGTTTCTCGCGTTTTCGCTCGCATGCTCGGTCGCGCCGACCATCTCGACGATGATCGTCGCGCGTGCGCTGCAGGGCGCGTTCGGCGGCGTGCTGATCCCGCTGTCGTTCCAGCTGATCATCACCGAATTGCCGCCGTCGAAACACCCGCTCGGGATGGCGCTGTTCGCGATCGCGAACAACGTTGCCCAGGCGGCGGGGCCGTCGGTCGGCGGCTGGCTGACCGACATGTATTCGTGGCGCTGGATCTTCTACCTGCAGATTCCGCCCGCGATTGCGCTGGTCGCGGCGATCGGCTGGGCGATCCGGCCCGTGCCCGTGCAGCTCGGGATGCTGAGGCGGGCCGACTGGTTCGGGATCGCGACGATGGCGATCGGGTTGAGCGCGCTGCAGATCGTGCTGGAGGAGGGCGGGCGCAAGGACTGGTTCGCGTCGAACCTGATCGTCGGACTGTCGATCGTCGCGGCGGTCGGTCTCGCCGCATTCGTCGCGATCGAGCTGCGGCGCAGGGAGCCGTTCATCAACCTGCGCCTGCTCGGTCGCTACAACTTCGGAATCGCGAGCCTGATGCAGTTCCTGTTCGGCGCGGTCGTGTTCGGCGTGGTGTTTCTCGTGCCGAACTACTTCGCGGAACTGCACGGCTACAGCGCGCGCGATATCGGCCTCGCGATGATCCCGTACGGGCTCGTGCAGTTCGCGATGTCGTTCCTCACGCCGGCGCTGATGCGCCGCACGAGCCCGCGCACGACGATCGTGCTCGGCTTCATGCTGGTCACGGCCGGGTGTCTGATGAACATTCACCTCGACGCCGACGCTGCATCGAACGTGATCGTGCCGTCGCTGATCGTGCGCGGGATCGGGCAGTCGTTCGTCGTGATCGCGCTGGCAGTGATGGCCGTCGACGGCATCGAGAAGGCGCAGCTCGGCTCCGCGTCGGGCGTGTTCAATATGGTCCGCAACGTGGGCGGCGCAATCGGCATCGCGGTGATGAGCCAGATCGTCGTCGAGCGGCAGAAACTGCACGCGATGCGGATCGGCGAGGCGGTCACGCCGTTCTCCGAAGCGTTCCAGGAGCGCATGGCGATGCTCGCGCGGCTGCTCGCACGCGTGCACGCGCCGCGCGCGGACTCGCTGCCGGGCGGGTCGGCCTCCGGCGTGCACGAGCTCGCGCTCGGGCTTATCAACCAGCGCGTGATGCGCGAGGCGTTGCTGATGGCGTACAGCGATACGTTCCTGATCGCCGGGATCGCGATGATCGGGTGTACGGCGGCGGCGTTCGTGCTGAAAGGGAAAAAGGCGTGACCGTGCACGGGCCTGACAAACCTGACAGGAGATGACTCCACGCAACGGGCGTATCGTGCTAGCGGCGCGCGCGGGGCCATTTTCTCGCGCCCATCACCATGAGGAATGCGTCATGTCGAAGCTCGATGCCCTGCGGGGCGACATCAAGGGGCAGGCCCGGGAAGCGGATCGCCACAACCTGGTTCGGCCGGACGTGAACGGTGCGCTGTGGGCGCGCGGCCTGACGACCAAGCGGGTGGCCGACCTGTTCCGGACCCTGCCGGGCTTGCCGGGTCACTGGATGCAGTTGCAGAACGAGGTCAACGCCGGGAATCGCTACTTCTACGGCGGCATCCAGAACGGCAGCGTGACGACCGAGGAAGGGAAGGCGCTGATCCGCTGGATCGCCAATGCGGTCGTGAGCGCGGCCGAGAAAGCGTCGTTCGACTTCCCGCTGCAGCAACTGCGCTTCACGGCCGATATGGGCTGGCTCAAGCTGCAGCGCGTGTCGGGGCGCGTGATGGTGTTCTCGCAACCGTGAGCCGTGCGTCGAACCCGATGCTGACGGCCCGGGGAGCGTATCGGGACGTGCATCGTGAGGCGCGCGCGTAGTTGAAGGCCGGGCTGTCGTCGGGCGAAGGGTTCGCCCGCTGGCGCAGTCGTTTTGTTTGTCCCCGTTCGTTGGCCGCCGCTTCATCTCGAGGTGGCTTCTCGGAATTCGATATTTCGATTATTATCGAATAATGGAAACAAACCAGACCATCGCCGCGCTGTCGGCACTCGCGCACGAATCCCGGCTCGCCGTCTTCCGCACGCTGGTGCAGGCGGGGCCGAAGGGCCTGCCGGCCGGGCAGATCGCCACGCTGCTGAATGTACCGCCTTCATCGCTGTCCTTTCATCTGAAGGAGCTGGCCCATGCGCAGCTCGTCACGAGCCAGCAGGACGGCCGCTTCGTCATCTATAGCGCGAACTTCGCGACGATGAACGGCTTGCTGGCCTATCTCACGGAGAACTGCTGCGGCGGCAATCCGTGCTCGCCGGTGTCCGCGTGTTCGACGTCCGGCCCGCAACCTTGCTGAAGCGCCTTCGCGCACCTCGCTCATGACCACGAACGTCCTGATCCTCTGCACCCACAACTCCGCGCGCAGCGTGCTCGCGGAAGGCATGCTCAATCATTGGGCCGCGAAGCTCGGCAAGGACGTGCGCGCGTACAGCGCCGGCAGTGCGCCGAGCGGCCGGCTCAATCCGTTCGCGCTGGAAGCGCTGACGAACGCCGGTGTCGACGTCGGCGGTTACCGCAGCAAGAGCTGGGACGAATTCACGGGCGACGGCGCGCCCGAAATGCGCGTCGTCATCACGGTATGCGACAGCGCGGCCGCGGAGACGTGCCCGTACTGGCCCGGCAGCCCCGTCAAACTGCATTGGGGTTATGCCGACCCGTCGAACGCGGTGGGCGGCGACGAGGGCAAGCGGCTCGCGTTCGAACTCACGCGCCAGGCTATCGGCTATCGGATGCTGCAGTTGCTGGCGCTGCCGCTCGATCGCATGAGCAACGCCGAACTCCAGGCGGCACTGACCGAGATTTCCGGGAGCTGACCGTTCGCATGGCGGCCGGCCGAATTCACCGGCCGCCAGCGACTTCGAGACCGATACCCGTCCAATGAACACGTCCAAGGTCGCCCCGCCGGATCAGGCTGTCGCCAAGCCTTCCATCAACTTCTTCGAACGCTATCTGACCGTCTGGGTGGCGCTGTGCATCGTCGCCGGCATCGCGCTCGGCCAGGTGCTGCCCGGCCTGTTCCAGCAGATCGGCCGGATGGAATACGCGCAGGTCAATCTGCCGGTCGGATTGCTGATCTGGGTGATGATCATCCCGATGCTCGTCAAGGTCGACTTCGGCGCGCTGCATGAAGTGCGTCAGCACGTGAAGGGCATCGGCGTCACGCTCGTCGTGAACTGGCTCGTCAAGCCGTTCTCGATGGCGTTCCTCGGCTGGCTGTTCATCCGGCATTTGTTCGCACCGATGCTGCCGGCCGATCAGCTCGACAGCTACATCGCCGGCCTGATTCTCTTAGCCGCTGCACCGTGCACGGCGATGGTCTTCGTTTGGAGCCGGCTGACGGGCGGCGATCCGCTGTTCACGCTGTCGCAGGTCGCGCTGAACGACAGCATCATGGTGATCGCGTTCGCACCGCTGGTCGGCCTGCTGCTGGGGATGTCGGCGATATCCGTGCCGTGGGCGACGCTGCTCACGTCGGTCGTGCTCTACATCGTGGTCCCGGTGATCCTCGCGCAGCTTTGGCGCAAGCGGCTGCTCGCGAACGGGCAGGCGGCGTTCGACGCCGCGATGGCGAAGATCGGCCCGTGGTCGATCGCCGCATTGCTGGCCACGCTCGTGCTGCTGTTCGCGTTCCAGGGCGAAGCGATCCTGAAGCAGCCGCTGGTGATCGCGCTGCTCGCGGTGCCGATCCTGATCCAGGTGTTTTTCAACTCGGCGCTCGCTTACTGGCTCAATCGCGCCGTGGGCGAGAAGCACAACATCGCGTGTCCGTCGGCGCTGATCGGCGCGTCCAATTTCTTCGAGCTGGCGGTCGCGGCTGCGATCAGTTTGTTCGGTTTTCATTCCGGCGCTGCGCTGGCCACCGTCGTGGGCGTGCTGATCGAAGTGCCCGTCATGTTGCTGGTGGTGCGCATCGTCAACCGGTCGAAGGGCTGGTACGAACGTGCTTGAGCAAACGGGAGAATCCATCTGCATGAACGACGTCACGATTCACCGCGATTACGCGGAGGGTATGCATGTCTGACCGTCTGGATGACCTGCCGCAACTCGACGTCGAATCGTTCCGCGTGCCGGATGCCGGGCAGTTGCGGCCGGCGGTGCCGTCGACGCATCCGCCCCGGTTCCTGCTTTTGTACGGCTCGCTGCGCGAGCGCTCATTCAGCCGCCTGCTGATCGAGGAAGCCGCGCGCCTGCTCACGGCGATGGGCGCTGAAGTGCGCGTGTTCAATCCGAGCGGCCTGCCGCTGCCGGACGATGCGCCCGAGAGTCATCCGAAGGTCGTCGAGTTGCGCGAACTGGTGCAGTGGTCGGAAGGCATGGTGTGGTGCTCGCCGGAACGGCACGGCGCGATGACCGGCATCATGAAAGCGCAGATCGACTGGATTCCGCTGTCGATGGGTGCCGTGCGGCCGACGCAGGGCAAGACGCTCGCCGTCATGCAGGTCAGCGGTGGCTCGCAATCGTTCAATGCGGTGAACCAGATGCGCGTGCTCGGACGCTGGATGCGCATGCTGACCATCCCGAACCAGTCGTCGGTGGCCAAGGCGTTCGCGGAATTCGACGAAGCAGGGCGGATGAAGCCTTCGGCTTATTTCGATCGCGTGGTGGATGTGCTGGAGGAACTGGTCAAGTTCACGCTGCTGACACGGGATATCGGGCCTTATCTGGTGGATCGGTATAGCGAGCGGAAGGAAAGCGCGGAGGAACTGTCGAAGCGCGTCAATCAGCGCAGTATCTGACGTGAGGTGGCGCGATGACCTGATGATCGACGGTGGCTTGCAGAGCCGCTTGCACTTCGATCGAGGTTATAGTTGCCCGCGCATCGCTACCGTCTGCAAGGTCTCCAACCTCCGAGGATCGACGCAATGTCACTCCGCGCTGCCGTGGTATCCGATCGGGTCTCGATAGAGTCCCTGCTTCGCGCCTCTGACCTGCCTGTCGCCGGCGTGGCGGAACACTTGCCGAATTTCATTGTGGCCGTCGATGCCCGGAGCGTCATTGCATGCGGCGGCATCGAATATCACGGCAACTTCGCGTTGATCCGTTCGATTGCCGTCGCTGCGCAAGCGCGCAGCGGCGGGCTGGGAAAGACGATCGTTTCGCGCTTGCTGGCGGAATGCCGCGGCCGCGCGGTCGAAGCGGTAGCGTTGCGCACGACCACGGCGGAGCGCTATTTTGCTCGGCAGGGTTTTGTGCGCATTACGCTCAGTGATGTGCCTGGGCCGCTGCTATCGTCCGGTCAGTTCGCAGGTGTGTGCCCGGCATCTGCGGCCATCATGCTGAAGATGATTTAGCCGAACGACTCAGCATCGACGCCGAGTCGTTCGCCGCCTCGGACGATTCCCGCTTTACTTCGCAACGGTAACGCCTGCCGAATGCGCACGCGGCGCAGGCCGCACAACGATTTCCACATGCTGATCAAACGACACCAGCGTCTGCATCAGCAACTCCAGCGAAACGTTCCGAAGCCTGTCGCGCTGCTCCGGGGTGACCACCGGCCGGGCCATCTCCGCGAGCGCCGCAGCCTCGGCCTCGCACAGCCCATACGAGGCGATCAGTGCGTTGAGTTTCAGCGCGAGCGCGGACTTGGCCGACAGTACCCCAGCGTCGTCGAAATCGGGGTCGAGCGGCACGTTGTCAGTGTCTTGATTCGAGTCGTTGCGAATCATTGCGCGTCTCCCGTCATCACCGGAAACTGCTGCTGTCCCGTTGCGGGATCGGCACCGGGGAAAGCGTCCTGCCCGACAGGGGCACCGTCTGTTTCGTCCATTGGCGTGATCACCAGCCGACCGTGCGTCACGTCGATCCGCAAGCGCTGCCCGGGCTCGAAACCCGCTGCCTCGATCCATCGGCCGGACAGCTTCATCCACAGATGCAGCACAGGCGGTGCCCGGTCGGCGAACCGGAGGTGCGGAATGGTGCGGCGGCGGCGCAAAGACGATCGAGCCGTGACGAAACGATCGTGGAAAACCGACGGTGCGTTATGATTCGCGTCAGCCATGGTTGACTCCTATGTTGAGTTGGCTGTGGTCAGCGGGTCGTGGGTGCTCCTACACTCACGGCCCGCGCTCGTTTACGCAGGGACTTCAATCCGCATGCCTTCGCATCACGAATGATCGGGAAGGCCGCTTCATCCACTCGCGCAAACGTGCATCCACTGTAGACGAATCGATGGTGGAATGGGCATCGGTTAATTGCGTTCTGCCCACGCCGGCCATCAGGACAAGACGCGTGCGCTTGTGTCGGCCGCGTCAGCTGCGTTAGCCGGGCGCTGCCACTTCGTCTCCAACTGTCAACGCTCCGGCGTATCCACCATCGGCATCGAATCGGTGTCGTGCGCCGTCTCCGCCGCCATGCGTCGCGCAAGCGCATCGCCCGCGAGCTCGCGATAACGTTCGAACTCCCTCGCGAACGCGGCGGCGTCGCCCGCGAGCGCGAGCCGTTCGAGCGTCGCGCAGAGATCCGATATCCCGCTTTCCCCGATCATCGCGAACGCGCCGCGCATGCTGTGGATTTCCGTGCGCGCCACCTTCAGGTCGCGGTGCGCGAGCGCGTTCGCGCGCTGCATCGCGTCGACCAGCACCGCGTGCAGTTCGGCCGGCAGCGGTTGGTCCGCCTGCGATAGCGCGCTCGCGGCCGGCCGCGCGTTGCGGCGCGACCCGGTATAACGCGTGATCGCCTGTTCGAGCGACTTCAGCGACGTCGGCTTCGTGATGATGTCGTCGATGCCGGCCTCCAGCGACAGCCGCTGTTCGTCCGGCTCCGCATGGGCCGTCACCGCGAGAATCGGCAGCGCGTAGCCGCGTTCGCGCAGCACGCGGGCGAACGTGTAGCCGTCGAGGCCGGGCATATTCAGATCGGTCATAACCAGCGCGTAGTCGTGGCGAGCGACCAGTTCGAGGCGTCCGCGACGTTTGCTGCCACGTCCGCGCGATAGCCGAGCACGTCGAACTGGTCGTGCACCAGCGCGCCGTTCACCGGGTTGTCGTCGACGAACAGCACGCACCGTCGCCGGATACCGTCTACGAGGCGGCGATCGCGACGATGCCGGCGGCGGTTGCCGCGACGCCGGTGGCGGCGACGATCGGGGCGGGCGTGTCGGACGGCATGGAGAGGGCGGCTGCCGAAGGCGCAGGCGCGCAATGATGCTGGACCGCCTGATTCCCGAAATCCTGTTCGGCTTCATGGGCCTGGTCGGCATCATCAATCCGTTCGGGATGGCGTTCGTGTTCCTCGAGTGCACGCAATTGCTGACCGAGCCCGAACGCGCGATGCTGTCGAAGAAGCTCGGAAGAAACGTGTTCTTCACGCTGCTCGTGATCTTCTTCGTCGGCGCGCCGGTGCTGAACTTCTTCGGCATTTCGATGGAAGCGCTGCGGATCGGCGGCGGCTTTGCAGTCGCCGTGGCCGGCTGGTCGATGCTCAACGCGCCGGACGTGTCGACCGATGCATCGGTGGCGCACGGCAGCGATTTCCAGAACCTGATGGCGCGCGCGTTTTTTCCGCTGACGGTGCCGCTGACGATCGGCCCCGGTTCGATCGCGGCCGGCATCGCGCTGCACGCGAACCGCTCGCATGGCGCGAAGGACTACCTGCTGTTTGGCGTGATTTCGGTGGCGGTCGCCGCGCTCGTCGCGTTCGCGATCTGGCAGATCTATAGCCGCGCGACCACGCTCGCGCGCTATCTCGGCGGCGAAGGCACGAAGGTCGCGATGCGCGTGTCCGCGTTCCTGCTGCTGTGTGTCGGCGTGCAGATCATGCTGACCGGCATCGCCGAATTTGCGCGATCGATCGGTGCACCAGCGGGTTGAGCGAGGGCGGGGCCGGTTTCGATTGCTGCGCCGTCAGCGTTTGCAGACGCATGAAATACCCCGGAGATGGCCGGTCGAGCGGGAAACGGTCCGGCGGGTTGATCGGGAAGGCTCCGGATTTCGATTGCTGCGCGGTAGTGTTTGCGGACGCATGAAACACCCTGGCGACGGCCGGTCGTGCGGGAAACAATCCGGCCGCTGCGCCGGAAGCCGGCCTCGCGCTTCGCGGGTGACGTCGTGCTATCGAGCGCGTTCGTCGGCCTGCGCCGGACGACGCAGGCCCGAGGTGTTCGCCGTGCCTGTCGCAGCGACGCCTGACGATGCGTCGGCGCCGCCGTTTCCGCACCTCAGAAACCGAAGCGCGTATTCACCGTGTCCTTGAGCCTTGCGGCGGTGATCTCGCCCATGTGCGACTCGACGAGTTTGCCTTTGTCATCGAAGAACAGTGTCGTCGGCAGCCCGCGCGAACCATAGGTCCGCATCGCGCCGAGCGAGCGGTCGAGCAGCACGTGGTCGAAGCGCAGCCCTTCGCGTTCAAGAAACGCGCGCACGGTCTGCACATCCTCGCCTTGATTGATCATCAGGAAACTGATGCCCGGGTAATCCCGCTGCGCCTGCGCGAGGATCGGCATTTCGCGCTGGCACGGCGGGCACCAGGTCGCCCACAGGTTCACGACGACCGGCTTGCCCGCGTAGCTGCTCGGTGCGACGGGCGTCGCATCGAGCGTCTCCACCCGCAGCGCGGATAGCGGCGCCGCCGTGCGGTCGAACGTCGCCAGCACACCCTGCGCCGCACCCCAAGCCAGCATGCCGGCGGCGATGCCGGCGAGCGCGGGGCGCGCCAGCCCAGGCAGGCGGCGCGACCGCCAGCCGATATAGGCGAGCGCGACCGGCAGCCCGATCCACCATGTAAAGCCGCCGTCGCCGAGCGCGACGAGGGATTTCGGCGCGGCGAAGTAGTCGGGCCACCAGCGCGCGATATAGCCGACGCGCGCGGCGATCAGACCGATCAGCAGCGCGTCGAGCAGCAGGCTCGCGGACGTTTTGTGCTGGCCGGCGGGCCGGTTGCGCTGCGCGAAGCGCGCGACGATCCACGCGATCAGGGCGGCGATGGCTACGGCCACGACCCTTACGGAAAAGGGGCCGATGCTCAGCATGAGGAAGCGTTCATTGTCATTGATCGAATGAGGAATTCGTTGATGATTGGCGGTCAGGCACGCGATGCGTTGCCGTGGCGATCGCATCGTCGCGTTGCTTCGATGTGCATGCGCCGCAATGCGGACAGACTGCCGCACCGGCGTCGCCGGACGATGCCTGCTGCGCCCGTCCGCGTTCGAGCGCGGACGCGACGAGTTCCGCGCCCATGATACCGGTCGGGAACGCGATGATGCAGGATCGCGCACGACGTGATCAGCCGGCCGAGCGGCGTATGCGGCGTCAGGTCGCCGTAACCGGTCGTGCTCATCGTCACGGCGGCCCAGTACACGCCGACCGGAATGCTCGTGATGCCGTTCTCGGGGCCTTCGACGAGAAAAATCACCGTGCCGAGGATCACGACGATCACGAACATCCCGCCGATGAACACGAAGATCTTGCGGCGCGCACGTGCGAGCGCGCTGATCAGCATCTGGCCTTCCTCGAGATAGATCGCGAGCCCGCGTATGCGGAATACGCGCAGCAGCCTGAGCAGGCGCACGTCAATCAGCGCATGCAGGCCGGGGAAGAAAAACGCGAGACAGGTCGGCAGGATCGACACGAGATCGACGATGCCGAAGAAGCTGCGCGCATAGGCGGCGGGCTTGCGCGCGGTGAACAGCCGCACCGCGTATTCGGCGGTGAACAGCAGCGTGAACGCCCACTCGGCCGCGTACAGCGCTTTCCCGTACTGCGCGTGCAGTTCCTGCACGCTGTCGATCATCACGACGAAGACGCTCGCGACGATCAGCGCGAGCACCGCGATGTCGAGGCCGCGGAGGAGGTGGGGACGACGGATCGCGGCGCGCATCGTATGGGCGAGGGGGTGGTCGAGAGGTTCACGGGTCGGAGTTTACGGACCGCCCGATGCCAATCCTATCGGACCTGTTTGAATTGCCGGTGGGCTTTTTTGCACCCGAAAATCAGACCAGACTGATTCCCGGATGCGGAGCGCTCGTCAACAATGGATCTACCGAACGGCGTGGTGGCCGGGCGGTGTCTCCGTCTGAACAACGGTAGACCTCTCCTTTACGGCTGCTTCAGGGCGGCCGTTTTTTTGCCATCTTGCGTACGACGCAGACCGCCGACACAACGAAGATACGGACGAGCGCATGTCCGATCAGAATGCGGTAATCGAAGCCGCGAATCCGAACGAGGAGAAGCAGTGATGCAGGCGCCGGAGACAGGCGTCCGCTACCGCGCCGCCGATCATTTGCGTGCGGTCACTGGCCGTTGCCGGATGCCGCGCCGCCGAGCCTGTAGGCCGTGAAGAATTCGTACCAGGGCGAACCTTCCGCAACCGGCATGCCGAGCGCCGATGTGCGTCGCTTCAGCGCGCCGAACACGTCGTTGATGCGTGCCGTCTGCGCGGCGTCGTTGAACGGATAAGGCCGGGATCGTCCCGCCGCGAACGTGCCATATGCGATGGCGAGCAGGCGTGCGCTGTCGTCGGTGCCCGCGATCGCCGCGTCGATCGTTTCGACGAAGCGCGGCCGGTCTTCGGCGCGCGACCCGGACAGGCACAGGAACACGATTGCCGACAGTTCATGCAGGTCGTTCACCTGCAGCAAGGCGGGCAGCCGCGCGACGATCCGTTCCACCGGCTCTTCGCGCAGCGCATCGCCGAAGTCGAGCACGGCGGTCATCGGATTCCTGTCGCGCTGTATGCGATCGAGCGCCGACGTATCGGCCGGCCCGGTCGAGCGGGCGCTGTTCCCGGACGCGGACCTGAGCACATCCGCCACCTGCTGCGTCCATTCCGGAAAGATCATCCGCACGTTACCGAACTGCTCGCCGCCTTCCGCCGCCGGATTCCATCGATAAACGATCGTGCCGCCCCGAATGAACGGCGAATACAGATGCTCGGGCGTTTGCGGCAGCGGCCGCCGGTTGATCGGCAGCCACGCGAGCGTCAGCCAGTCGTAGCGGCCGGTCGCGGGCACCGACGGGCTCGAACTCGCGACGACCTGCCACGTGCCGCGATTCGCATAACGGCGGCGCGCGTCGGGCACCGGGACGGTCCGGCCTCTCGCGGTGTCGAAATACGTCGCGCCGGTCACGTTCGTACCGCTGTCCGCAGCCGGCGTGATGGTGGAGATGACCCACGACGAACCGTCCGCCGAACGGTAGTCGGACGGCTTCAGCGTGGCGACGTCGTGAACCATGCGCGTTTCCGCCGCGACGGGGCTCGGAGGGAGATTGGCGGGAGCGGCGACGATACTCGGCATGGGCTTTCCTCGGAATCGGGTGCGTATCGTCGAACGGGGATGACGCGCGGCGGCGCAGGTTGTTTTCTGTAACTGTAGAACTTCGCCGCCGGAAACGGAAAGCGCCGGATGGGGCGCAACCCGGTCATGCGAACCGCTGCCGGACCATGCCGATACGGACCAGTCGAAGCATTGGGCGCACGTACCGCTGTTTCTGTGGATCAGGGCGCGGCCGGTGGGGTGAGCGGATCGATGGTCGGTCGGGGGTTCACGCAGGTACCACGTCATTTATTTATTGTAGTGACATACCTACATTGATGTGTTTGAGGAGCCCACGATGACCATCACCACGCTCTCGAGTCGCGAACTCAACCAGGACGTGACTAAAGCGAAGAAAGCGACAAAGGACGGCCCCGTGTTTATTACGGACCGCGGCAGGCCTGCTCATGTGCTGTTGAGTTTCGAGGAATATCAGCGTCTCACGCAACAGAGGCGCAACATTGCCGACGCGCTGGCGATGCCCGGTGTCGAGGACATCGAGTTTGACCCTCCACGCGCGGACGTCACGATCAAGCAGGTTGACTTCTGATGATGTTCGTTCTCGATACCAATGTCATTTCGGAACTGCGGAAGGTGCGAACGGGCAAGGCGGACAGGAATCTGGCGGCCTGGAGTTCGACCGTCGACGCTCCGACGCTTTTTGTTTCTGCCATCACGATCATGGAGCTTGAGACCGGCGTCTTGCAGATCGAACGCAGAAACCCGGTCCAGGGAGCGCTCCTCAGGGCGTGGCTCGACGGACATGTCCTGCCCGAGTTCGCGAGCCGCGTGCTGCCGGTTGATACTGCAGTCGCTCAACGATGCGCGCGGCTCCATGTACCGGATCGACGGTCCGAGCGGGAGGCGCTCATTGCCGCTACGGCGCTCGTGCACGGCATGACTGTCGTGACGCGCAATGTGGCCGACTTTGCCGCAACCGGTGTCGCCATCGTGAATCCGTGGGATTGAACGATCAACTGATGCCGCACGCACAGGAAAATCGGATTGCGGCCGGAGCGTTGTGCGGAGGGCGGTGTTGGTGGATTCGTTCGGGCTGGAAGCGAATACAAATTGACACGTCGAAGTTGTAGCCGTGGGGATACAAGAACCGATGAAAAGGAAGACTTTGTATCCCTCGGGCTACCAGGGGCTGCCGACGCCAGCCATGCTGGGCGAGACCGGTCGCCATTTTGACACCCGTTTACACGCATTAATCCGCCTCGAGAGAATTTCGCGGACTGATCGCGGCCGCCCAGTCGGCCGCCCGCCCCGCTGCACTCAGCGCGGCAGCTCCTTCCTGTAGACCACGCCCCCGTTTTTCCCGCGACGGAGTCGTAGAGCCGCATCGCCGTGTGATTCGTCTCGTGCGTCTGCCAGTGCGCGCGTTCGGCGCGATGCTGGTGCGCGGCGTCGTACACGGCCTCGATCAGCGCGCTACGGTCGATATGTGAGAAAAAGATCACGTTCATTGAGAACCGGCGACACTTTCGAGCCGAGCTGACGGCCCGACTGCAATCGCGATTTTTCCTCGAACACCGTTGTTGGGACTCTCCAGCCCGGCATGGGCGAGCCGGCATGGCAGGCGCGGCCACGTCGGTCGGCCGTCGCCGCTTACCCGCGCGTCGGCGGATTGAGCCGCGCGAACGCCTGCTGCCGGCGATACGGGAAGTACGGATACGGCGCTTGCACCGCGCTCGCCGCGTCGAGCGTCGCGACCTGCGCATCGGTCAGCGACCAGCCGACTGCGCCGAGGTTCTGGCGCAGTTGTTCCTCGTTGCGCGCGCCGATGATCACCGACGACACGGTCGGCCGTTGCAGCAGCCAGTTCAGCGCGATCTGCGGCACGGTTTTGCCGGTTTCCTCTGCGATCGCGTCGAGCGCATCGACCACGTCGTACAGGCGCTCGTCGTCGACCGGCGGCCCGTAGCTGGCCGTTTCATGCAGGCGGCTGCCTTCGGGCAGCGGTGCGTTGCGGCGGATCTTGCCGGTGAGCCGGCCCCAGCCGAGCGGGCTCCACACGAGCGCGCCAAGGCCCTGGTCCGCGCCGAGCGGCATCAGGTCCCACTCGTAGTCGCGGCCGACGAGCGAGTAGTAGACCTGATTGGCGACGTAACGCGACCACCCGTGGCGTTCGGCTGCCGCAAGCGATTTCATGATCTGCCAGCCCGCGAAATTCGATACGCCGATGTAGCGCAGCTTGCCCGCGCGTACGAGATCGTCCAGCGTCGACATCACTTCCTCGACCGGCGTGCCCGCGTCGAACGCATGCAGTTGCAGCAGATCGATGTAGTCGGTGTCGAGGCGGCGCAGCGCGTCGTCGACCGCGCGCACGAGCCGCGCGCGCGACGTGCCCGCGTCGTTCGGGCCATCGCCGGTCGGCAGGCCCGTCTTCGTCGAAATCAACACCCGGTCGCGGCGGCCCTTGAGCGCCGCGCCGAGCACGCGTTCGGATTCACCGTCCGAATACACGTCGGCGGTGTCGAACAGGTTGACGCCGGCTTCCAGGCAGATGTCGACCAGGCGGCGCGCTTCGTCGACGCCCGTGTTGCCCCATGCGCCGAACAACGGTCCGGTGCCGCCG
This sequence comes from Burkholderia sp. JP2-270, assembly GCF_003233675.1. Lineage (NCBI taxonomy): Bacteria > Pseudomonadati > Pseudomonadota > Betaproteobacteria > Burkholderiales > Burkholderiaceae > Burkholderia > Burkholderia sp. JP2-270. Next base: position 2,050,152 of record NZ_CP029825.1, read on the forward strand.
AACGTGCCGGCGCCGAAGCTCAGGACGGGAACCTTGAGGCCGGAGCGGCCGAGCGTACGGTATTCCATGTGCGTTTCCTTTCGTCGTGTGGCCGGTGAGGGACCGCGTGTCGATCCGCAGGCAGCCAATGTACCGTTTGCGTCTTTTCCTGATAATCCGGAGGATGTCGAAAATATCCTTCGGAGAAGACGAAGAATGCTGCTCGACAATCTCGCGCTGTTCCTGCGCATCGTGGAAAAGGGCGGGCTGGCCGCGGCCGGTCGCGAGGTCGGCCTGTCGCCGGCGACCGTGTCCGAGCGGCTGGCCGCGCTCGAGCGCCACTACGGCGCGGCGCTGCTCACGCGCACGACGCGCGCGATCAGCCTGACCGACGAGGGCCGCACGCTCGTCGCCGGCGCGCGGCGCCTGCTGGCCGAGGCCGACGAACTCGAAAGCCGCGTGCGGGTTGGCTCTCAGACGCTGTCCGGGCCCGTGCGCCTGAGCGCACCGGCCGATCTCGGGCGCGAGCGCGTCGTGCCCGTCGTCGATGCGTTCCTGGCTGAGCATCCGGGCGTCACGGTCGACCTGCATCTCGGCGACGGCTACGTCGATCTCGTCGGACAGGGGCTCGATTTCGCGATCCGCCGCGGCACGCTCGCGGACAGTTCGCTGCGCAGCCGTTCGCTCGGCCGGGCGCGGCGCGTGGTGTGCGCGTCGCCCGCGTATCTCGCCGCGCACGGCACGCCACGGCATCCGGACGATCTCGCCGCGCACGACTGCATCGTGATGCGTTTCGGGCTCGACCTGTATGCCGAATGGCCGTTCAGCATCGATGGCGAACTGAAGCGCGTGATGGTGCGTGGCCGGCGCGTAGCCAATGACGGCGCGCTCGTCCGTGCGTGGTGTGTCGCGGGGCACGGCGTCGCGCTGAAGTCGCTGGTCGACGTCGAACGGGATCTGGCGTCCGGCGCGCTCGTCGAGGTCCTGCATGACTTCTCGCCGGGTGACGTCGATTTGCAGATCGTCTATCCGGGCAGCGCCGTGCAGCCGCGGCGCGTGCGCGCGCTGATCGAGCGGCTGGCGCAGGCGCTGGCGGGCGCGTGACGGCGCGTTGCTCATGCGGCCTGCGGGACGTTGCGGCAACTGTCTTGCCGCGATCGCATCGAATGCCGATGTCGTGATCCCGAACGTGACATGACAGCCTGAAATCGGACCTCGAACAGATTGCCCACGTTTCGTCATTTAGCTAATATACGAAACGTTAAACGAAGCCTTCCAGCCGCATGGACGACGTTACCCGCATCAGCGCACTGGCCAACGAAAGCCGCCTGGCCGTGATGCGCTGGCTCAAGCAGCCGCGCAAGCATTTCCCGCCGCAGCCGCACGGCGATTTCGACGAGCTCGGCGTGTGCTGCACATACATCACCGAGAAGCTCGGCATCGCGCCGGCCACGACCACGCGCCACATGCGCATCCTTGCGGATGCCGGGCTCGTGCAGGCGACCCGCGTCGGCAAGTTCACGTACTACAAGCGGATCGACGGCGCGCTGCGGCAGCTCGGCCGCGATCTCTCGCAACTCTGATTCGATCGATTCCCACCGAGGCAACCGACATGGACGAACTTGCATTGCTGGCCGACGCCGACCGGCGCGCGCACGCGTATCTCGCAGCGACGAACGAACGGCGTGCGTTTCCCGACGCGGCCGCGCTGGCCGGCCTCGCCGCGTTCGACGAGCCGCTGCCCGATGCGGGCCGCGCGGCCGACGACGTGCTGCGCCTGCTCGACGAGCAGGGCTCGCCCGCGACCGTCGCGTCGAACGGCCCGAACTACTTCGGCTTCGTGATCGGCGCGACGCTGCCGGCCGCGGCGGCGGCCGAGCGGCTGATGCTCGCGTGGGACCAGTGTGCGTCGTCTTACGCGAATTCGCCGGTGGCCGCGACGCTCGAGCGCCAGGCCGCGCGCTGGGTCGTCGACGCGCTCGCGCTGCCCGAAGGCAGCGCGGTCGGTTTCGGCACGAGCGCGACGGCCTGCACGCTCGTCGCGCTGGTGGCCGCGCGGCGCGCGCTGCTCGCGCGCAAGGGCTGGGACGTCGACGAGAACGGCCTGATCGGTGCGCCCGAGGTGAAGGTCGTGATCTCCGAGCTTGCGCACATCACGGTGAAGAAGGCGCTGCGCGTGCTCGGCTTCGGGATGAAGCGCATCGTCGTCGCGCCGGTCGATGCGCACGGCCGCATCGATCCGGCGCAGTTGCCACCGCTCGACGACATGACGATCCTCTGCGTGCAGGCCGGCGAAGTGAACACCGGCGAATTCGATCCGTTCGCCGCGCTGATTCCGCCTGCGAAGGCGGCCGGCGCTTGGGTGCACGTTGACGGCGCGTTCGGGCTGTGGGCGCGCGCATCGTCCAAACGCGCGCTGACGGACGGCGTCGACGGCGCGGACAGCTGGACGACCGACGGCCACAAGTGGCTCAACACGCCGTACGACGGCGCGATGGTGATCTGCCGCGACGCGGCGGCGCTCTCGACCGCGATGAACAGCGATGCCGTCTACCTGAGCGGCGCGCAGGACGCGCAGAAGAACCTGAACCTCGAGTTCTCGCGGCGTGCGCGCGGTATTCCCGTGTGGGCCGCGCTGCGCTCGCTCGGTCGCGCCGGGCTGGCGACGATGGTCGAGCGGCATTGCGCGCAGGCGTCGCGTGTCGCGGACGGCCTGCGTGCGGCCGGCTACGACGTGCTGAACCGCGTCGTGCTGAATCAGGTGCTGGTGCGCGCCGGCACGGACGAGGAAACCGTCGCGATCCGCGAGGCCGCGCAGGATTCGGGCGATGTGTGGTTCGGCGCGACCGTGTGGCAGGGGCGTCCGGCGTTCCGGATCAGCGTGTCGTCGTGGCGCACGGAAGACGCGCATATCGATCGGCTCGTGGCGCTGCTGACTGAGCTGCGCGGCACGCACGTGCGCTGAATGGTGGCGTGGCGGGAGCGGGGGCGAACCGGCGTCGCGATGCGATGCCGTGTCTCCACGCGTCCGGAAATGTCGGACAATGCCGGAGCGCGTCCATGCGCCGCATCGCCCGTCAGCCGATTGCCCGTTCGCCGGCCCGGGCGGCGCGTCCAACCGATGCAGTCACGCTAACGAGAGCCCCCATGTCGACCACCTCTCCCCGGGAATTGCTGAAGGCCGCCGATATCGCGAAGCTGGAACCGACGCGCGCCGTGCATTCGCTGAATTCCAATGCCGTTCGTCTCAAAAGACCGCTCGGCGACCTGACCGGTATCACGCAGTTCGGCTTCCATCTGCTCACGCTGATGCCCGGTCACGAATCGGCCGAATACCACCGTCACCTGTACGAGGAAGAATGCGTGTACGTGCTGTCCGGCACGGGCACGGTCACGATCGGCGAACGCCCGTACGACGTTGGGCCCGGCGATTTCCTCGGCTTCGCGCGCGGCGGCGAAGCACACACGCTGCAGAACACGGGCGACGTGCCGCTCGAACTGATCGTCGCCGGGCAGCGGCTCGAGCACGACGTGTGCGAATACCCGCGCATCGGCAAGCGGCTGTACGTGGCCGGCGAGCTCGAGGATTATGTCGATCTGCCGAAGCAGCGCTGAGCCCATCCGCGACGCCCTGATGCAGGCTGCAGGTCACCGCGCCCGGCAATCGCCGGGTTAAGCGGTTGTGACGATCGTCGCTGCCCCCGTTTGCGCTGGCATCACGGGTCGTGCGGCTGGCCTGCATCGACGCGAGAGCGGTCGTGTCGGACCGGCTTCCCGATTCCCGGCAACGACGATTGCGGCCAGCTTTCCGCATGGTACGTGCTGTCCGTGCCCGGCATCTATTCGCTGAACCCGGTCGGCGGCGTGTTTTACCCCGGTACGCCGCTGTTCGAGGAAGCGACGATCGATTTCCCGGTCGCGTTCACGCGCTTATGATGCGGGAACGCCACCGACAGGGTTCCCCGATATGGACGCGCCGCTCCCGCCGATGCATGCCCCGATTTCCGAAACGGAACCTGAAACCGAAGCCGCCGCCGAGCCGCGCGCGTCGCGCCTGCATCGGCCCGTCGCGCTCGTCACCGGCTCGACGTCGGGGATCGGCGCGGCCATCGCGCGCCGCCTGACGGCGGACGGCTATGCGGTGATCCTGCATTCCCGCAGTTCGGCCGACACCGGACGCGCGATGGCGCGCGAACTCGGCGCGGCCTACGTGCAGGCCGATCTCGCCGACGATGCCGAGCGCGTGCGGCTGATCCGCGACGCGCTCGCCGTGCACGGGCGGCTCGACGTGCTCGTCAACAATGCGGGGATCAGCCGCGTGATTCCGCATGAGGACCTCGCGGCGGCGACGCCCGACGTGTGGCGCGAGATACACGAGATCAACGTGATCGCGCCGTTCCGGCTCGTCGCCGAAGCGCAGCCCGCGCTGCTCGAAGCGGCGTCGCGCGGGCGGGCCGGCTGCGTCGTGAACGTCAGCTCGCATGCGGGCGTGCGGCCGAAGGGCGCGTCGATTCCGTATGCGGCGGCGAAGGCCGCGCTCAATCACACGACGCGGCTGCTGGCGCGCACGCTCGCGCCGGCGATTCGCGTCAATGCGGTCGCGCCGGGGCTGGTCGATACGCCGCTGACCGCCGACTGGACCGAAGCGCAGCAGCTCTGGCGCGAACGCGCGCCGATGCGCCGCGCGGCGACGCCGGACGACATCGCGCAGACGGTCGCGATGCTCGTCGCGTCCGATTACGTGACAGGCGAGATCGTGATGCTCGACGGGGGATTGAATCTGACGTGACGCTGTGCGGGCGGTGATGCGCCGAGGTTGTGCGCCGACGCGGCCGGGCAACCGGGCAGCCTCGCGAAGGCGTCGTGCGCAAGCGCCGAAACTGTCGAAGCCGCCGAAGCCGCCAACCCAGCTAACCCAGCCAACCCAGCCAACCCGATCAGCCGAGATTCGACCGCAGCCGCGCGAGCGCGCCGTCGTGCGTGCGCTCGAACTTCAGCGGCGTGACGGCGATATACCCTTCGCCGAGCGCGACCGTTTCCGAATCCGCGTCGTCGTCGCGCGCTGCGCGCGCGAGCTTCAGCCAGTGATAGTCGATCTCGCGCGGGTCGCGGCCCGACACGATCTCGACGCCCTGCAGCGTGCCGGCGCCCTGGTTCGTCACCTTCAGCCCGCGCACGTCCTGCGCGGGCCGGGCGGGGAAATTCACGTTGAGGCACGCGTCGCTGTCCCAGCCGGCGGCGGCGAGCCGGCGAATGACGTCCGGCGCATGCGCGAGCGCGGTGTTCCACGGTACCGCGTTGCGATCGGTGAACGCCTGGCTCAGCGCGATGGCCGGCACGCCGACCAGCATGCTCGTCATCGCGGCGCCGACCGTGCCGGAAAACACCGTTTCGGTGCCGAGATTCGCACCGCGGTTCACGCCGGACAGCACGACGTCGGGCCGCGCGTCCTTCATCAGGTGGCTGACCGCGATCGCGACGCAATCGCCGGGCGTGCCGCGCACCGCGAAGCGGCGTTCGCCCTTGCGATGCACGCGCAGCGGTTCGTGCAGGCTCAGCGAATGCGACGTGCCGCTCTGGTCTTCTGCCGGTGCGACGATCCACACTTCGCGCGCCAGTTGCATGGCGACCTGTTCGAGCACTTCAAGGCCGGGGGCATCGAATCCGTCGTCGTTGGTCAGCAGGACGCGGTCGAAAAGCGGGCGGGTTTCTTGCATCGGGACGATCCTCGCGGAGATGGGCGATGAGAGGGAAGGGCAGCGTGGCGCAAGCCACAAGGCTAGCATCCCGGCGCGAGAATCGTCGTGTTGCGCCGTCGGTGCAGGTCTGCGCGAACGTGACAACGGGCGCATCGCGCGCCCGTTCGTCGGTGGAGGTGCCGCGTACGCGGCGGGTCGGAACCTGGGGCCCGTTCCCGCTGTCAGCGGGAACAGGTCCTATCCGATCAGATTCCGCAGCAGCCCCGCCGACGCGACGCCGACGATGACGGTCGGCAGGATCGACAGGCGCGTCGCCGCGAGCAGCGTGATCGCGAGCGCAAGCAGGTCGGCTGGCCGCGTCGACACGAAGGCTGGCGCGATCACCGAGATCAGCACGCAGCCAGGCACGTTCTCCATCACCGATGCCATCCGCGGGCCGAGCGTGCGGTTGCGCAGCAGCACGTAGCCGAGGATGCGCGACAGGTAGGTCGTCGACGCCATCAGCACGATCGTCGCGACGGTGCTGAAATCCGGAAGCTCAGGCATCGCGCGGCTCCCACAGCAGCGCGGCGACGAGCCCCGCGCACGCGCCGGCCGCGACGTACCATGCGCCGGGCACGGCCAGGTGCGTGGCCGCCGCGACGACGAGGCTCACGAACCACGGGCGGCTCGCGCGCATTCCCTTCCACATCCCGCGCAGCAGCACCAGGAATACGGCTGTGAACGCCATGTCGAAGCCGTATTGCTCGACGTTGCCGATCGTCGGTCCGACCGCCGCGCCGAGCGTGGTCATCGAGATCCACGTCAGGTAGAGCCCGATACAGATGCCCGCGTAATAGGGCACGCTGATGTGCGTGGCCGAGCGCGAGCGCGCATCGGCGAGCGACATCGCCCAGCTCTCGTCGCACATGAAGAACAGCGCGACGAACGCGCGGCGGCGCGGCAGGCGCCGGATGTACGGCTCGAACGCCGCGCCCATCAGGATGTGGCGCGAATTCACGAGGAACGACATCGCGACGATCAGCGCGATGTGCGGCGGCGAGGTCCACAGATGGATCGCCGCGAATTCGGAACCGCCGCCGAAGTTCAGGCCCGTCATCATCGGCACTTCAAACAGGCTCAGCCCTTTCTGCGCGGCCTGCGCGCCCAGCACCAGCGCGAACGGCACGAAACCCAGCATGACGGGCAGCGCCGCGCGCAAACCGCGGCCCATCTCGGCGACATAGGCGGGCTTGTCGCGAAGCCCGGACGACGTTGAAACGCTACTGCTCATTACTCCTCCTTCGGGGGAGGGATTGTCTGCTTTTTTGACTCGAATCGGGTTGCGTTGTGGCCATAACTTTCGGAGAATTTGGCATTGAACGCGCGATTTGAGAATTTTTTGGAATCGGATGCCAAATGAAACTGGATGCCATCGACCGGCGGATCCTGAGCGCGCTGCAGCGCGACGGCCGCATGCAGAACGTGGAGCTCGCGCACGAGGTCGGGCTGTCGCCGTCGCCGTGCCTGCGGCGAGTGCGGCTTCTCGAGGAAGCGGGCGTGATCGAGAAATACGTGGCCGTGCTGAATCCCGCGAAGGTCGGCAAGGGGCTGACGATCTTCACGCGCGTGTGGCTGAAGGGGCAGGACGCGGAATCCGTGAACCGTTTCGCCGATGCCGTCCAGCAGATGCCGGAAGTCGTCGAATGCCACCTGATGGCGGGCGACTGCGATTTCCTGCTGCGCGTCGTCGCGGCCGACATCGACGACTATCGGCGCTTCCAGATGGAAACGCTCACGCGCATTCCCGGCGTGCTGAGCGTGAAGACCGACATTCCGATGCAGAAGGTCAAGCTCACGTCGGCACTGCCGACCTAGCGCCGAGCGGATGCGAGGCGATGACTCGACGAACGGTCAGGTCTCGGTGACAATCGCCGGGTAGTCTGGCGAGTCACGCCGCTTCGAACGTATTGCTCGCGCTGCCGTGCGACGTTCGATGCGCAAGCAACTAACGGTCAAGGTCGATGCGATCGGGCAGGCGGCGCTGTGCGCCGGGTCATGCGCCGGTGCGGATGCGTTTCTTCTTGTCGGGCCATTCATGCAGCCATTCAACAATCCGTGGAATTCGCTGGAAATCGTCAAGCTCGTGCTCGGCGTGCTGACGCCGCTGTCGGTCGCGTGTCTCGGCTGGCTCGTCGCGCGTCGGCTGAAGCGGCTCGAACTCGTGCAGTGGACCAACCAGCGGCTGATCGAGAAGCGGCTCGCGCTGTACGACGCGGTCGCGCCGCAGCTCAATGCGCTGCTGTGCTTCTATACGTGGATCGGCTACTGGAAAGACATCTCGCCGGACGACGTGATCCGTGCGAAGCGTGAACTCGACCGCACGTTCCACATCTACCGCTACCTGTTCGACGAAGATGTGTACGACGCGTATCACACGTACATTCACGCACTGTTCGACATGCACACGGGCCCGGGCCGCGACGCGCGGATCCGTTCGCTGATCCAGGCGCCCGACGGCGACCGCAGCGTACACGGGTCGTATGAATGGAAGCCGGCGTGGTCCGATCGTTTCGCGACCGCCAATGTCGTGCCCAGGGACGACGTGCTGCGGTATTACACGCAACTGATGGAGCGGCTGCGCGTGGCGCTGGGTGCGACGCGCTGACCGCTCGGCATCGCGCGTCACGCCACTCGCCGGTATCGGAATCCGCCACCCGGCGGCACGGATTCACACCCTCGCGCAAGAAGCGGATGCGGTGCGCGGTAGCTGCTGCCATGCTCGCGTCGTGTTCACTCACGCGAGGTCCGTATGGATGTCGACACCGGCTGCCGGCCGCTCATGATCCGCTCGCCCGGCGCGGGCCGGCGGCGTCTTTTCCCCGTTGGTTCTCCCGAGTCGCATGAAGTGTCGTTGCCGGTCGAGCCGGAGATCGGCGACATCGTGTTCATCCGCGTGACCGTGCGGCCGTTTCTCGAAGTGGCGACCGCGACACGGTCGTGGACGAATCACGTCGGGATCGTCGTCGGCCGGCGCGACGGCGAGCCGCTGGTCGCGGAGAGCACGTTTCCGCTGTCGCGCGTTACGACGATGTCGCGGTTTCTTGCGCGCTCCGATCGCGCCGCATGCGTGATCGCGCGGCTGAAGCAGCCGCTCGATGCCGCGCAGCGGCGCCGGCTCGTCGACGCGGCGATGCGCCGGGTCGGCGTGGTCTACGACACGGGTTTCAATCTCGCGTCGCGCCGGCAGTTCTGTTCGCGTTTCGTTCGGGAAGTCGTGCGTGACGCGACGCGGATCACGCTCGGCGACGTCGAAACCTTCGACACGCTGCTGCGCCGGAACCCCGATCATCCGCTCGGTTTCTGGAAGGTGTGGTACTTCGGCCGGATCCCGTGGCAGCGCCGCACGGTGACGCCGGCGAGCTTGATGAGCAGTGGGGAGTTGCGCGTTGTGGTGGATACGCGCGATCCGGCTGCCGATCACGCCGACTGACGTGCGCGAGTATCAGCGGGCCGCGAGGTTCCGTTTGCGACGCACCGGCGATGTCTGTCCTCAGTTCCGCCCTGCCACCGCGAGCCGCGCCGCGAGCCCCACGAACACCGTACCGAGCAGATAGTGCGGCAGCTTCGACGGCCGGCGGCGCGCGCCGATTCGCCGGCTCAGCCGGCTTGCGGAGAGAATCACCGCGCCGTTCACGACGAGCCCGATCAGGTTCAGCACCGTCGCGAGCACGAGAATCTGCACGGCGATCGAGCCGTGCTCGGGCCGCACGAACTGCGGGAACAGCGCGAGCACGAACAGCGCCATCTTCGGATTCAGCAGGTTCGTCGTCAGGCCCTGACGGAAGATCGCGGCGGTCGAGTGCCGGCGCTGCGACGCGACGGGCGATAGCGACGTTGCGTCGGAACGGAACGTCTTCCACGCGAGATAGAGCAGATACGCGGCGCCGGCGAAACGCACGATGTCGTACGCGATCGGCACCGCGAGAAAGAGCTGCGACAGCCCGAGCGCGGCGGCGAGCGCATGACAGTAAGTGCCGACCTGAATGCCGGCGAGCGTCGCAAAGCCCGCGCGCCGGCCCTGGCTCACGCTGCGGGACGCGATCAGCAGCATGTCGGGGCCCGGCGTGACAGTCAGCGCGAGACACGCGCCGGAGAACAGCACGAGCGTGGAGAGGTCGATCATGGGAGTCCCATTTGCGCGAGCGGCGTAAAAGAAATGCCAGTTTAGGAGTGCCGCCGCAGGTGGTCAACCGTGCTCGCGACGGCATTTTTCCGACAGCCGACTGGCTTCCATCCTGTCGATAAGACGGAAGCCGTTTTTGTGGTTCACGCGATTCGTGCGGCTGCTCCGGCAATTAACAATTTCGTCACGAAATTTCGTACCTGATCTAAATACATGGGAAATGTCTGTCTGTAGCATTCGGCGCTTGAGTCACAGCTGGCAAGTGCTTTGTCGCTTTGTCGGCCGGATCCGGATGTGTTCCATGTGGGAAGTTCATATGCAAGTCGTCGGCCACCGTAGAGCAAATTAAATCTGTCACTCCAGAATCCCCGCCGATCTAGGCATCCGGACCCTGAGTTGACGACTTTATTGACGGCCTTGCCAAAATAAAGTCGTCAATTCGCATATGTCCGGATTAAATTTGTCAACTCGCATCATAGACTTCGAAGCCCGACCGTAAGGCCTTGATCTTATGGACGATTCCCGGCACGCGAAGCGGCCGGTTGCGACGCCGCGCCCGCGCGGCGCACCCCGGCTGGACGCCTTCAGCCTCAAACTCGATCGTCGACTGACGCTGTTTCAACGTGGCGCGCCCGAACTGTGGCTGCTCATCGAAACGGATCCCGCTGTCCAATCATTTTGTGAGCGGCCGGGTTACGTGCAGCTCAACGGACAGCGCTACCTCGCCGATTTTTGGATCCGCTATGCCGACCGCGAAGAGGTGGTCATCCTGTCCGATTCGCTCGCGGACATGCGGCTCCGTGCTGCTCGCCCCAAGTATGAATTGGACGGCGTTCCCGTCCGGTCGGTGACATCAACCGACCTCGCGGCCGCGCGCGCCTGGATCGATAACTGGCGGCACATGCTGCCCTGCCTGGTCGCGGCGCGCGGGTTGGTCGCGTCTTCGCTCCTACGCGCAGTCGAAACTTTCGTGACGATGCCGCATACCTTGCTCGAGATCGAGCGTGAGCTCTCTGTCGGCGATCCGGCGCTGGTCCGTGCGGCGATTTTCGCGCTCGTGTATGCAGGGCACGTGGACGCGGTTGATCTGCGTACCGAGCCTCTGTCGTTGCTGACGCGCTTCGTCGCAACCGAGGCGGCATGATGGCACGTCGCAAGCCGGAATTTCAGACACTGGATCCGTCGACCTGGCCGACCATCGCGTGGACCGAGTTTGATACTGCCGAAAGGGAATCGATCCAGGCGCGTATGACAGCGATCGAGCAGTATGCGCGTGGCGCTGCGATCAAGGAGATTGAGCAGAGCACGGGAGTCAACCGACGACAACTTTATCGCCTGCTCGAGCGGGCACTCGCAGCGCACCCGGACGGTCGCCTCTATGGCTTTCGCGCGCTGGTCTTGCACGCCCGCGTTGCCGATTACGTCCGTTTGAGTCCGGTGAAACCGAACGGCGAACGCGGTATCCGCGGCGCCGCCGGCGCGTTATCGCAGCTGTTCGAGCGATTTCCGGTGCTTGCAGCGTGGCTGCGGCTGCAAATCAAGCAGCGTCGCGTGGCGTTGATCGAGATCCGTACCGGCGGCGAATTGCGCACTCGCTTGAGCGGCCTTCAAGGACTGCATGCGAGTTTTCTGCTGCAATGTCGCCAGTGCGGCCTCACGCCTGCCGATTATCCGTTCAATACGGCGAGCCACGCGATCCGATCGCTCTCGGCCCGCGTCAAAAGCGAACTGCTGAGTGGATTCGGCATCGCTGCGCGAGCCGCTGGCGCGACGCATCTGAAAGGCCTGCCGCGCAGCGATGATTTCGCTGCGCCCGCCGCGACGCGTCCTTACCAGGTCGTTGAATTCGACGGGCACCGGCTCGATATCCGGCTCAAGATCGTGATGCTTGATCCGCTCGGTTTTACGCACGAGTTCGAAATCGAACGCGCCTGGTTGCTGGTGATCATTGACGTTTGCACACGCGCTGTGCTCGGGCATCATCTCGTTCTGGCTCGCGAATACAGCCGCTACGACGTCATCAAAGCGATCGAATCGGCGCTCGAGCCGCATCGAGCCCGGTCCTTCACGATTCGCGAACTCGGCTACGGTCCCATGGATGGGTACCCGTCTCAACGCATGCCGGAGCTGGCGTACGTGACGTGGGAGCGCATCAAGCTCGACAACGCGAAGGCGAATCTCGCCACCGAGACGCTGACCGCTTTATGCGAGTTCATTGGCTGCCAGGTCGCGGCCGGACCGAAGCACAGTCCGGATGAGCGTCCTTACATCGAGCGGTTCTTTGGCACGATCGCCACTCGGTTGTCCTCGCGCTTGCCGGGCTACACCGGCGGCCATCCTCGCGATTTGCGTCGCGCTTTGTCGGACCCAAAGGGGAATCTGCGCTTGTTCGTATCCTTCGACGAGCTCGAAGAGTTGGTCGAATACGCAATCGCGAGCTACAACGGCACGCCGCACACCGGACTCAACAACGTCTCGCCGCTCGAGGCGATGGAATCGTTCGTCCGTGGCCGACACACGCTCGTGAACTGGTTGCCGGAGCCTCGCCGTCGCACGCTGTGCCTGATGCAGTCGGCGAAGCGCTGTCGTGTCCACGCCTATCTGAATCAGGGTATCCGACCGCATATCAACCTCTACGGTGTACGGTATTCGAGTCCCGTTCTGGCTTGCAGCACTGAGCTCATCGGTAAGCAGCTGCTCGTCTACCTGAACGCGGACGACTTGCGCAGTGTCCGTGCATTCCTGCTCGACGGCACCGAATTAGGTCTCCTCGACGCGCAAGGTGCGTGGCACGTCGTGCCACACAACCTGACCTTGCGACAGGAGATTCGCAAGGCCCAAGGCCGCAAGCGTCTGCGGGCATCGCTGGATGCCAGTGCGATCGAGACGTACGTCCGCACCAAGTTCGAGCAGGCCGGAAAAACCCGCCGGGCCGCGTCCGATTTGGCGCAAGCAGCTCGCATCCTGGCTGCCGCACCGATCGTCCGGACTCCACCGGGACCCGTGCCAACACCGACGTCCGCGTCGACCGTCGTGCCCCATGTGGATCCCAGTCCGGCGCAGCCCGAAACCCGACCCGTGCGAGTGCGTCCCCGCCAACTCGCGATCGGTACCGGTCAGGTAGGTTGATCCACCGCTTCTATCAGGAGAGTGTCATGTCAGTTGAGATTCCACGTCCTGTCGATCCTTCGCTTCACCCGCTGGTGACCGGCAACTACCGGATCGCGACGCCGGCGATCGAGGCGCTCTACGAGCTCGTCTTGAAATGCCTGCGCTATCGCATCATGGGCGCGCTCATCTACGGTTTCCCGCGCATCGGCAAGACCCGTGCGATCGAGTACGTTCGGCTGCTGCTGGCCCGTAACATGCCGAAACTGACGAGCTACCATGCGCAGTGCGAGCATAAACCGTCCCATGCGGAAGGGCCGTTCTTCGTGAACCTGCTGGAGGCCGTCGGCGATCACACACCCAGTGCGGGCACCAACTCGACCAAACGAATGCGCCTGACGCTGCGCATTCGTGAGGCAGCAGCTCGAGCCGGCAGCGGAACCGTGCTGCTTTTCTGCGATGAAGCGCAGCGATACAACGACAACGAATACGAGTGGCTACGCGACGTGCACGATGCGCTCGACCGGCAACAGATCAAGCTTTTTACATTCCTGGTCGGCCAGCAGGAAATCCTCGCGCAGAAAACCGCATTGCAGATCGCCGGCAAAACGCAGATCGTCGCACGGTTGATGGTCGAGGAACTGGCGTTCTACGGGATCCGCAACGTGGACGACGTCGCCACCAGCCTGAACGGCTACGATCAGACCGCGTATCCGGAGGGCAGTGAGTGGAATTTTACGCGCTTCTATCTGCCGCGGGCGTTCGACGCCGGGTATCGGCTCGCCGACGACGCGGCGGTGATGTGGCAGGCGTTTGAGGATGCGCATCATCGCGCGAGCTTGCCGGGCCGGCTCGAAATCCCGATGGAATCGTTTGTGCGAGCTGCCGAGATCGTACTTAAGGATAGCGAATTGCGGGATGCACCGGGCTACTGCCCCGACCCGGCCTTGTGGGCTCACGCCGTGCACCATTCCGGCTACGTGCAGTCGCGCCATGCAACCGGCCGTGTACTCGCCACCGCGTAGTCCATCGGACCGTGTCAGAGCGCACAATTTCCCGATCCTGACGCTCGACGAGCAGATTCTGACGCCGTCGCTGGGCTATATTTTTGACATGCGCTGGCTCGATCCGTGCGAATCGCTGGTGTCGATTCTGTGGAAATTCGAAACGGTGAATGCGCTGCCTGGCACCGTCGTGGCGCGGTTGATGGGACCGGACATCGATCCCGACGCGGGTGTCATGCCACAGTTGGGGGCGGTCGGTCTCGAGCGCCTGCGTCGCACGCTCCGCATCCCCGGCGCGTCGCTTGAGATCGCGCTCCTGCATCCGAGCCAGCGACGCCGATATAGTCCGCTGTTTCGTTATTGCCGAAGCTGCATTGGGCGCGGTTACCACAGCGTCCTCCACCAGTTGCTGACGATCTACAACTGCCCGGCGCACAGTCGGCCATTGGAGACGGCGTGCCGGCGCTGCGGGTACGAGGCGCCTTATAGGGTGAGCGTGCTCTTGCTGGAGTCCCAATATCGCTGCGCGTTTTGCGGCAGTAGCTACGGCGGCGATGGCTGGTCGCCCGATCGAGCCCGCCCGATGCGACCGAAATATCGTATTGCCTTCACGAGGCGCTACTACGAACGGCACTTGGGATAACTCGCTATGACGCTGCCACGATGGCTTACCGCATCGCCCTCTGGTAGGTATGCATCGCTTTCAGCAGAAGTGGCCTCACTCGTTCGGACAGGTTTCTGAGATTTTTAAGTGGAACATCCGAGGCAATCATGCTGCCGATTTGATCGCAGGCAGCGTCGCGAAGTATGCCTCATCCGGCGTCTGATCCGCCAGGCTCGAATGGGGACGTTTCCGGTTGTACAGCTCGATGTAGTCGCCGATGGAGCGCCGGGCATGGCTGACCGACTCGTAGGCCCGCAGGTAAATCTCTTCGTACTTGATGCTGCGCCACACCCGTTCGACGAACACGTTGTCACGCCAAGCCCCTTTGCCGTCCATCGACAGCCGCACGCCTCGACCCAATACGGCTTCGGTGAACGCGCCCGCCGTGAACTGGCTGCCCTGATCGGTGTTCACGATGTCGGGCAGCCCGTAGCGGGCGAACGCTTCTTCCAGTGCCTCGACGGCATGCGTGGCTTCCAGCGTGATGGCAACCCGGTGCGCGAGAATCTTGCGGCTCGCCCAGTCCACCACCGCCGTCAGGTACACGAAGCCTCGCGCCATCGGAATGTAGGTCGTGTCGAGGGCGAACACCTGATTGGCCCGCTCGATCTTCATGCCGCGCAGCAAGTACGGCCAGATCTTGTGCTGCGCGTTGCGGCGGCTTGTGTTCGGCTTGCAGTACAGCGCCTCCACGCCCATGCTCTTCATCAGCGTGCGTACGCGACGGCGGCCGACTTCATGGCCCTCCCGACGCAACAGGCGCGCCAGCATCCGTGCCCCGGCAAACGGGAACTCCGTGTGCAGTTCGTCGATTCGCCGCATCAACAACAAATCGGTTTCGCTGACCGGCTGCGGCCGGTAATACGCGCTCGATCTCGCGATGCCGACCAGTCGCGTCTGTTGCGAAACCGGCAGCGCATGCGTACGGTCGATCATCGTTTTGCGCTCAGCAATCCCGCCTTGGTGAGCGGACCTTCTAAAAAATCCTTCTCCAGTGTCAGCTGGCCGATCTCGGCGTGCAACGCCTTCAGGTCCACCGGCGGCTCGCTCGACGGCATGCCTGCTGCGCCAAACACGTCCGCCGCACGCTCCTGCAATTGCCGCTTCCATTCGGTAATCTGGTCCGGGTGCACATCGAACTGCTGCGCCAGCTCGGCCAGCGTGCGCTCGCCCTTCACCGCTGCCAGCGCCACCTTCGCTTTGAACGCTGCTGAGTGCGTGCGTCGGGTTCTCTTCGTCATTTCCTCGGTTCCTTTGCCAGCATTATCGCTGGCTCAGGCCCCGGACGTTCCACTTATCCGACTGTCCGAATTTGCGCGGCCACCTCTAGCTTCGCGAAAACCCGCTTACGTCGCCCCTCGCGAACGCGCGGCGGTTCAAACGATGGCCAAGGTCAATGTCCGTTGCATCGGTTGACACGATCTGCTTCGCCTGCTCGCATCGATTCAATACGATCTCATCATCCCCTGGCTATATAGCGCCGATCCAGCAGCGCCAATCAATGCGGTATGGCGCGACGGGCTGCAATTCACCCTCATAGGGCGATGCGGCGAACCGCTGAACTTTCGCTCCAATGATAGTCGACGGATTGCTGCCGAATACGACGGAATGCGAGATCAATATTTCCGAACAGTGCAGGCACTTCCCTACAGTCAAGTAATAGTATGTAATATGTTCGTATGAATCATTTTGTGCCTTAAGTGACATTGTTGTCCAGCCTAACCCTGACGCATCGCACATCGGTTTGGAGCCATCGATCTAATATTCATCTTGACAAAATTCATGGCAATGCCCGAGTTGTCTTGGTGCATCAATACATCGCAACTGAGGACATCAGATGACAAGAATTCAATGCTCATCACTTGTGGCGACGAGCACCCAATTTGAGACTTACGGAAGACGCCTTCTTGAAAAACATTGTTGCCTCACTTAGCTCCGCGAACAAGTCGGTAAGCAAGCATATGTGGCAACCTAGCGATCCTTCGATGGGGATCGAACAACAATCAAAGTTGCATGTCCGACCGAGTCCGTACAGGAAGATGCGGATCAACCAAGAAAATGCAGTCTAACATTCGGATTGGATGATTATGAAATTGATAATGCTTACGATGCTCCTGATTGTGCCGATCGTCGGATGTGCGGGACCGAAAGACGACTCGTCAATAAGTTCAAGCGAAGTTCTAAACGGTATCCGAGACATCGTTACTCACAACGATCTCTCGGATGTCGAATACTTCTCGCAGAAGCTTGGGGTGATTATGGCGGGTGGGCAAAAAATTGAAGGGAAAGGTGGTTTATCCGTCTGCGGATTAGAATACCCACCGCAAATGCACAATAAAATTGTTCAGCGTTTTTATTATGCGAAATATCCAGATTATTTTGATCGAAGATATATCGGGGAGCCTCCATGTGAATTCAACTATGTGAGGGAGTTCGTGGATGATCGCATTGTGAAAACATATGCCGTTGCGGTGTTCGATGTCAACAAAATTTGCATATCGAAGGCTGATGTAGAAAGTGTTTTAAAAGAATTCCATCTTGATGGTGCGCGGGGTGGATTTATTGCTAGACGCACAAATAGCAGTCAAGCAGGTGTCACCGTCGAATTAATTTCCACGTATGCAGGTCCGATATGTGTTCGCTCGGCGCATTTTTCCCAAGAATAAGTGAGGGTCATTGATCATGTCTGATTTCGATAAAAAAATTACTGGTCTCGAGACGCTTTGGGGGGACGTACAATCTCCAACCAACGAGGAGTTGGATTTAATTAATTCAAGCCCTGTTCTCGTAAGTCAATTACTTCAATACCAAAAGGACATTGACGATAATAAAGCATCTCCAATGGCGCGTTTTGACGGACATCCGGAAGGGATGCAGACATCGAACGGGGTCAATGGCGGACTGCGAATTGACATGGGGTCAAACGTTATCGGAAGTGAAGCGGTCAAATTCGTTGGCGGTTTGAGTTACGAATTGGGGCATTACGTAAACTACACCAACAATCGAAATCTGTTTAACGGTGTTGTAGCAAATCTTAATCCTGGCGATCTGACTTATAGGCTAATGGCAGGCGCTGTTGGAACAATAACCGAGGCGGAATCTCAGGCAAACAATTATATTGTTCAGCAACAAATTTTCGCCAAAACTGGGGTAAAGATATTGCTAAATGGGGATGGCGCAGCCAATGCAAACGGCTTGATACAAAGAACCCTGGATGCGGTGTATGCGCAGAATAATGGCACCCCCATCGAAAGTCTTTTTGAAAAACTCAAGACGGGTGCCTTAGATATAGCCGGCACATTCCCTGCGTTGCCGAGCGACCAGGGATTCATCGATTTTTTTGACTATTACAGCTCACACCCGAATGAACTCTATAACAACTTTAATCCAACCAGTCCCCGGCCTGCCGACTCTGGGTTGCAAGGGGCTCAAGCTATAGATGCGAATAAGATAATATTCTTCTACGACGATGCATCGCCGCGATCAATAAAAATCAATCTGCCTGACGGATATTCCCGGGAGATCGTTTTTTCCGGGGCTAAGATTCGCTCCTCGAGCTACATTGATTCGTCTGGTGCGAAGAAAGAGGAGGCAATCTACGATGTGGACGGAGGTTATTCCATTACGAGTTATGACGTGGCAACCGGTCATAAGGTTTTCACTCAGAATTACACGAAAGATGGGGCGAAAATGGGGCGCTCCGACTGGCTGTACAATAGCAATGGAATATTCGAGGTAATTTATGATGAAAATGGAAAAGGTGTTGGGATAGATTCATTTGATTCTACGGGGCGACAGAAGGGCTATGCGCGTGCATATGCAGACGGTTCGAATGAGTGGGCAAATTTCGATCCCCAGACCGGGCAGATGACGCAGCGACAACGTGGCTTTACGGATGGTCGCGTGGTGACGTATGAGGAATTCTTCCTCAACGGAAATCGAAAGGAACTGAAAACGTTTCTTGCGGATGGCAAGAGTGTTTCGCAGGATAAATTCTGGTATGAAAATGGCAATCAAAAAGAAACACAACATTGGGACGCTGCCGGGTACATTGCAAAGAAGGAATTTTTTTATGAAACCGGCGTTAAATCGAGAGTTGAAAATATAGATTCTAAGTTTTTTATCTATGCGGCGCAAGATTTTTACCCAAATGGGATGCTTGCAATGGATGTGTCCGCAACGTCGACCGGCAACATTTACAATGATGTTGCAACATCCGTAAAGCGAAACTACGATCAAGGTGGACGCTTAACAGATGAGACGGTGGTTCCTGGGTACCTTCAACCCTACACGATCACGCATTTTAATGCGGATGGCTCTAAAGAAATTACTGTAAGAAATCCGTACCTGGGACAGCCGGACAGCTATGAAAAATACGATGCAAGTGGGCAACTGATTTTGCGCAGCACTTATGATAATAGTGGGACATTGTTGAATAATCCTAGTCATCGACTGGCGACTATCACCGAAGCTAGATCTGACGGCGGGCGCACCGAATCGAGCTATGATGCTCAGGGACGTTTATCGACCCAACGTCAATTTGACGCGGCTGGCAACCTTCAATCGACCGTCGGCTCAAGCGTTGATGATAAGCAACGTCTTCATGTCCGAATTGACCTGGCTGATGGGAAATGGTATGAAGCAACTCGTTCTTCAAGCGATCCCAATTCCCCTCTGGTCGAGGAGCATTGGATTGGCGCAAACGGCGAGAAGCACAATCGCATTTGGAATGGTGATAAATTCACTGAGCAATTCTATCACCCGTCCCTTGGTTTTGTTGATGTTATTAAAGTCAAGGGTCAATTGTTTATAGCTCCCGCTGCGAAGCCTGGTGCGATTTATTTGCTTCCGCCAGAGGCAGAGTACCCGAATTTTGATTTTACGAAAGTCGCGATTTCTGGCGGAACAAGTCCTGTGCAACCCGGGGGCAACACGGGAGGGGCGGTACCGGGAATTCCGGCGGGGTTGTATATTCCGCCGGGCGGAGGCGGGGGCCAATGGGCAAGCGTTGGGATGAATCCTGGCGATCCCGTTTCTTGGTCTCATTATCCTGCTGGAAGCGATACGCCAGATTTTAGTATTCAGCTTCCTTTTGGCGTTTCGCCAAAAGGAATTACGTTTGGTCCGCCGATTTCCGTAATTCCTGGCGGTGGGGCGAGCGTATTCAAGCAGGATTTTGCGGGAGATAGTGGCGTTTCCCCTGTGCCGACTATTTTGGCTGCTTCCACCGCAAATTCGCTCCCCAATACCGAGGCGCTCGTGCATGCCATGGCGGCATTTTCGCCGCCAGCATCTGGAGCGACGAGTTTGCCTCTTGACGGGCAAGCTAGTCCGCAAACTGTACTTGTTGCCAATTTGCGGTGACGATTAGCGTTTAGCCGGCCACCCGCATCGCAGATGTGGGTGGGGTTCTACATGTCGGTATGGGGTTGAGATGAACGAAGCAGTGCCCGAGTTGGCGCGGGTAAATGATCCTGGGTTGGTCGCATTGGTTGTAATTGCCCAATATCATGGTGTTGCAGCGGATCCGGAACAGCTTCGCCACGCAGCCGCAATGCACGGCGAGCAACTCGAAGCGGGAGACTTGCAGATCGCCGGGCGTTCGCTCGGTCTCAAGGTTCGGCGTGTTTGCGTGTCTCCAGAGCGATTGGTGGAGACACCCAAACCTGCATTGATGCTCGATGAATCCGGGCGACACTTCGTATTGGCGTCGTGCGACGGAGAGAAGGCACTGATTGTCGAAGCTGGTGGTGCCGGACCAGAGATTATTTCTCAATCTGACGTGATGGTACGGACAGGCGGTCAGGCGCTCCTGATTACTTCTCGGGCATCGCTTTCTGGCGGACTCGCACACTTCGATTTCTCGTGGTTTGTCCCAGCCGTCGTCAAATACCGCCGCATCTTGCTTGAAGTCCTGCTCGTGTCGGCGGCGCTGCAAGTCTTTGCGCTCGTTTCGCCGCTGATGTTTCAGGTGGTGATGGACAAGGTGCTGGTCAACCGTGCATTCGACACGTTGAACGTCGTCTGCGTCGCACTGCTGGTCAGCGGCCTGTTCGAGATCCTGCTGTCAGGCGTACGCAACTACGTATTCGCCCACACTGCGAGTCGCATCGACGTTGAGCTCGGTGCGCGATTGTTCCGCCATCTGCTGGCGCTTCCGCTGGCTTATTTCGGCGTGCGCCGTGTCGGCGACACCGTCGCACGCGTGCGCGAACTGGAGAACATACGTAGCTTCCTGACCGGACAGGCGTTGACCGCCGTCATCGACCTGTTCTTCTCGGTCATCTTCTTGGGCGTGATGTGCGTATATAGCGTCTGGCTGACGCTGGTCGTAGTCGCTTCGCTACCGGTCTATGTGGCGATCTCGATGCTCATCACACCAATCCTGCGCAAGCGGCTCGACGAGAAATTTGCTCGCACGGCGGACAACCAATCGTTCTTGGTCGAAACCGTGTCCGGCGTCGAAACTGTCAAGTCGATGGCGATCGAGCCGCAGTTCACACGCCGCTGGGACAACCAGCTGGCAGGCTACGTCGCAGCGGGTTTCAGGGTCACAGCGCTCGGAAACGTGGGCCAGCAACTGATCCAGTTGGTCGGCAAACTCGTGTCGCTGATTACGTTATATCTGGGTGCCCGCTTCGTGATCGAGGGCAAACTGTCAGTCGGGCAGCTTGTTGCGTTCAACATGATGTCCCAGCACGTGGCCACGCCTGTATTGCGTCTCGCGCAGCTCTGGCAAGATTTTCAGCAGGTCGGCATTTCAATGAGCCGGCTCGGCGACATCCTGAACACTCGAACCGAGCTGGCGCAAAGCCGACAGACGCTGCCGGCGGTGCGCGGCAACATCAGCTTCCAGTCGATCCGCTTTCGTTACCGCCCCGATGGACCAACGATTCTCGACGACGTGTCGCTCGACATCGCGGCCGGCGAGGTGGTCGGTATCGTCGGCCGGTCGGGTTCGGGCAAGAGCACGCTCACGAAGTTGCTGCAGCGCCTGTATCTACCCGAACACGGGCGTGTGCGTATTGACGGCATTGATTTGGCGCTCGCCGAGCCGGCGTGGCTGCGCCGGCAGATCGGCGTCGTGCTGCAGGAGAACCGCCTCTTCAACCGCTCGATTCGCGAAAACATTGCTGTGACCGACCCGGCTGCCTCGCTCGACATCGTGATACGCGCGGCCCAGCTCGCCGGCGCTCACGACTTCATCTCGGAACTGCCCGAGGGCTACGACACAATCGTCGGTGAGCAAGGCGCGAACCTATCGGGTGGTCAGCGCCAGCGCATCGCAATCGCACGCGCCTTGGTGACGAATCCCCGTATCCTGATTTTTGACGAGGCAACCAGCGCACTCGACTTCGAAACTGAACACATCATCCAGAATAATATGCGAGCGATGTGCGACGGACGGACCGTCATCATCATCGCGCACCGGCTGAGCTCGGTGCGCCATGCAAACCACATCATCGCGATGGACAAAGGGCGCATCGTCGAGAAGGGTACGCACGAGACACTGCTCGAACTGCGCGGCTATTACGCGCATCTTGTCGCGCTGCAAAACGCCTGAGATTACCCATGATCACGAAAATTCAGGCGTTCGCTGCGCTGATGGGCCAATACGCAACCGTTTTCCGCGAGGCATGGCGGGTGCGGCTCGAGAACGATACGAAGCCACGCCTCGCACACGAACGGGCCTTCCTGCCGGCACACCTCGAATTGGCCGAGACGCCCGTTCATCCGTTGCCGATGTGGACAATGCGCATCATCGTCGCACTGGCCGTCTTGATCGTGCTGATCGCACTGATCGGTAAGCTCGACATCGTCGCTGTCGCGCCCGGCAAGCTGATCCCAAAGCAGCAGGTCAAGACGATCCAGCCCGCACTCACTGGTGTGGTGCGGCGCATTCTAGTGCGTGATGGGCAGCGCGTGCAGGCCGGGCAACTTCTCATGGAGCTCGACACCACCCAGGCGGCAGCCGACGCCGACAAGGCCCATCAGAGCCGACTCGATGCCGCACTGACGGTCGAACGCAGCCGTGCGCTGCTGCAGGCGCAAAACCACGAAACATCACCGATACTGGCGAAAGTCGAAGACGCGAGCGGCGAACAGCAACTCGCGGCACAGCACTTCGCCGACGGCATCTACTTCGAATACCGCGACAAACTGAACAGTGCGCAAGCCGAACTGATGAAGCGTGAGGCTGAGCTTGGCACCACGCGGCAGCAGATCGCGAAGCTTGACGCGACCGCCCCGTTGGCCCGCCGACAAGCAAACGACTACGCGTCGCTGGTGAACGAGAAATACGTCGCGCGCACCGACTATCTGGACAAGGAGCAGACTGCGCTGAACCAGGAACACGAACTGGCGGCGCAACGCAGCCATGCGCAGGAACTAGTTGCGGCGATTGCGCAGCAGCGCGCCGAGATCGCAGCACTCACGTCCCAGTATCGTCGCCAGCAGTTCGATGTGCTGGACAAGGCATATCAACAACTCGCACAGAGCCGCAACGATGAAACGAAGGCGGACACGCGACAGAAGCTGCTGAGCCTGACGGCGCCAGTTGCCGGTACTGTGCAGCAACTCAAGATTCATACGCTGGGCGGTGTCGCGACCGCAGCGTCGCCTGTGATGGATATCGTGCCGGACGACACACTTGAGGTTGAGGCGAACATCGAGAACAAGGACATCGGCTTCGTAAAAGCGGGGCAACCCGCCGTTGTCAAGGTCGACGCGTTCCCGTACACGCGCTACGGTTTCCTGCGCGGCACAGTCGAAACCGTCTCCAACGACTCGGTGTCCGACCGCAAACGCGGGCTGACGTTCCCGATCAGGATTCGTCTCACGACGAACCGGATACGCGCGAACGACACGTGGATCAACCTGACGCCCGGAATGGCGGTATCGGCCGAGATTAAGACCGGCAAGCGCAGCGTCGCGCATTACTTCCTCGATCCTGTGATCCAGACTGGCCAGGAGAGTTTGCGTGAGCGTTAAGCGAAGAACGGCGGTCGCCGGCGCATTCGTCGCTGGTTTGTCGATCGCGACCGCGACGTGGGCATTCGATCCATTACTAACGAACAGCGCCGTGCCGACGACACCCGCAGTCGACCTGCTGGGCGGCAGCGACGGTGTATGCACGTTCGGCGCACTGCCAACGCCGTTGAGACTGCAGGACGCAGTCGAACGGGCGCTGTGCAACCACCCCAAGACCCGGCAAGCGTGGGCCACCGTCAAGATTCAGGCGGCTGCGGTCGGCGTTGGACGAGCCGGATTCTTGCCGACGATCAACGGTAGTTGGCAGGGTACGCGCGATGTTGCGCGCAATCACGTCACGGGCTATCCGCAGTACGACTCGAATTACGGGAAAAACCTGCAAAACGCGAGCGTATCGCTCAGCTGGGTGTTGTACGACTTCGGCGGCCGCTCGGCGGCGCTGCGCAATGCGAACGAACTGCTGGCTGCCGCGCAAGCCAACCAGCTTGCCGTACTGCAAACGGTGTTCGGCACCGTCGCCAAGGATTATTATGCGGCGCAGGCCGCGCAGGGGACGCTCGCGGCGGCCCGCGAGATTGAACATACTGCCAAGACGAGCGCTGACGCGGCGACCGCGCGTACTGATCGGGGCGTCGCCGCGATCAGCGATCAGTTGCAGGCGCAAACCGCCTATGCGGAAGCCATCGTGAGTCGCACAAAGGCAGAAACCGACTGGGCAAGTGCCGTTGGCACGCTCGCCTCCGACATGAACCTTGATCCGGCGACGCCGATCTCGCTGCCAGATGTCGGCGACGGCGTGAAACCCGATCACGAATTTGGCGACTCGGTGGCAGCGCTGATCGAGGATGCGCGGCAGCACTATCCTGGCGTCACGGCGGCCGTGGCGCAAGTGGCCGCGGCACGAGCCAAGGCGGCGCAGACGCGGGCCGAAGGGCTGCCGCGCCTGAATCTGGTGGCTCAGTACAACTTCAACAACCAACCGACGAGTTTGCAGCTCGGCTTCCCTGTGTTTCCGGCAACGCATCGGGAGTGGTATCTCGGGTTTCAGGTGACGATTCCGATCTTCGAAGGGTTTGCACGGACCTATCAGGTGCGGCAAGTAGATGCGCAGACGGAATTGCAGATTGGTTTGCTGGCCGAGGCGCGGCAGCAAGCGGGGCTGGAAGTGTGGAACGGCTATCAGTCGTTGCAAGGCGCGACGAAAAATCTCGATAACAGTGCAAGCTTGCTCGTACTGGCTCAGCATTCCTACGAGGCGGCTCAGCGCCGATATCAGATCGGTGTGGGCAGCATCCTCGAACTGCTCAATGCACAGTCTGCGCTGGCGAACGCGAAGAAGCAGCGTATTCAGGCGCTAACGGATTGGCGATCGGCTCGCCTTCAACTTGCATCAAAGCTTGGCCGTCTGGGGATGTGGAGCCTCAGTGAAAGTACGTTCCGATAAAAAACATGCGTCAACTTCATGGTTGAACTACAGCGTTAGGACAGGCAAAGCGGATTTTGATTGCAAGTAGCGAGATAAGCCTTTTATCACAACGGCACGATCAAGCCATCAAACTCGCGATTTGGACAACGTCTGGCCGCAAATCCCATCGTCGCGGTAGTACGGAAAGCAGTTGACAACTACCTTCGCGACGTCCGCCCGGTGACAACTTTAATGCGCAGCGCGTAACCTCATGAATTCCTGACGGTTTCGCCTGTCTCAGTCGACACCAAGCAGCGAAGTGACATCTTTCCTTCGCAAACGGTGACAACTTTATTTTGCTCTACGGCCACCGTCGGGTCGGCATCGACAGCGTCGAAGCGACGCGGTCGCGCGAGGCCGGCTCGCAAGCGGTGCCGCGCGAGGTCGGGGCCGCGCTGCGCGCCCGCCACGCATTGCGCGTGGCGCCGATCTGCGGCGGTGCCGCGGGCCTGATCGAGCCGGTCCATGCGCAAGTGCCGGACGCCGGGCGAGCGATGCGCGACATCGAGACACCCCGGCCGGACTTGCCTCCGGAAACCGCCCTCGAGCTTAAGGTGACGCCGTCGGAAGACACCGCCGAGAGTGCGCCCGAGTCAGGGCCCCGCGTGTTCGTTCGCGCATTCGCGCTCGACGGCAATACCGTGTTCGGCAACGACAAACTGCTGCCGCTCGTTGCCGATCTGGCCGGCAGCACGCCCGCGTCGACCCGGGGCGGCGTCGCGTATTCGTCGCTGCGCTACCGGCTCGGCGGCGCGTTTTCCGATCTCGATTCCCAGGGCCGTGCGAGCGTGCAACCGCGTACGTCACGCAGCCGCTCGTGCGTGCGCACGTACGGTCGTGACCAAGTCCTATGAGGCGTGACGAAAAAATGCATCGTCGGTTGCTTGTGGCGCCGTAGCGCATCTGCAGCAACGGGATCGCCGTGACGGCGGCACATACGGGTGGCGGGCGAGGCCGTCATCGATGACATCGAATACGGGCACATGCGTCACGGCATGTGCGGGCGGGACGACGATCCGGCATGCATCGGCGCCCATTGACGCGATGCCCGAGCATGCCGCGCATTGAGGCGTGGCATCATTGCCCCGCCTGTTGCTCAGCCCTTTGCGACGACGTCGATGCGCAGCGCTTCGCCGCCGGCGACGATCGCGAGCAGTCGATCGACGTTCGGGTGCGCGCCGGGGCGGTTGCGTGCGTCGGCGGTGTGCTCCGCGAACACCGCGAGGCCATGCTCGGCAGCCTTCGCGTCGAGCGCGCCGAATGCCTGCTTCAGGTAGTGATACACGGCGAGCGAACCCTGCTTGCCGGGCTGGTTCTCGATGCTGGCGACCACGTCGCCGTTCGCGCCGACGAGATCGATGCGTGCGATGCCGTCGATGGCCGGCAATTGCGCGAGGTTGTCCTTGAATACTGGGGTAGCTTGAATCACTGAAAACACTCCGTCGGTTCGGTCTTGGGCCAATGAGGATGGCCGGCCGTATCTTATCTGATCGGCCGCGGCGCACCGGCCGGCGTGGCCGGTGCGCCTGCGTCGCGCGAGCGCTCGATGTCGGGGCTGCGATACGCGCGCTCGGGAATCTCGGCGAGCCGCGAGGCGTGCACCTGCCCTGGCGCCAGGCCATAGAACTTTTGAAAGCTCATGATCAGCGGCGACCATTTGTCCGGATCGATGCGGTCCGGATGGCCGTCCATCAGCAGGTCGGGATGCACGTGTACGCGCTGGATGCGCAGCTCGAACAGCGTGATCTTGCCGCGCAGATCGGGTGTTTCATCGGCGAGGCCGTGCGCGGCCGCGACGACCGCTTCCAGGTGAACCGGGCATTCGAGCGCGCGCGGTGGTGACACGGTTTGCGACGCCGCTTCGGTAAGCCCGGCCGTGCCGAACTTGTCGGGTTCGTATACATAGCCCCTCGCCCGCTTTCCGTCGGGCACCGGATACGTGCCAGTCGTGCGCGCGATCCGGTCGACAGTGTGCGCCAGCGTCGACGACGGCAGGTTCAGCACGCATTCGCCGGTGCGCAGCAGGTTGCGAGTGGTCTGCGAACTGGCGGCGATGCCGATCACGCCGCGCCAGCCGAGCCAGAACGCGGACGAGATCGGCGCAAGATTTGCTGTGCCGTCCGGGTTCAGCGTGCTGACCAGCACGACGGGCGTGCCGAAATAGAGGATGTTCGGTTCGGTGACGCGATGCGGAGCGTTCATGGTCGGGGCCTTCGCTTCGTTGACGGATCAGTCCGCATGCTGATCCCGTCGAGGCCGCGCGGCGCTCCGATTCTTGTCGTGTCATCCGGATGGCGGCGGCGCGATGGAGGAACGGGAATTGCGCGTCATGCGCAGGCGGCGCGCGGAAGGCGTCGGGCCATTGCGACGGCCAGCTTCCGCGTCAGCGGGCGCCGGCATCGCGCCGGCTTTTCCGCTACAGTAGGACATCGCCGACCGCCTCCGCCGACCCGGTGAGGTCAAGTTCCAGATCTGCACATGAGGGCCCCGATGCACACCCCGCAACGCTATTCCGAAGAGGCGCCCACGCGCGCGGAAGTCGACGCACTCGCCGGCACGACCGTCATCGAATTCGGCGCGAACTGGTGCGGCATCTGCGCGGGCGCGCAACCTGCGATCGTGGCGTCGTTCGCTGCACACCCCACCGTGCGCCACCTGAAGATCGAGGACGGCCCGGGCCGCCCGCTCGGCCGCTCGTTCCGCGTGAAGCTGTGGCCGACGCTGGTGTTCCTGCGCGACGGCGTCGAAGTCGCGCGCGTCGTGCGCCCCGCCGACGCGAAGCAGATCGAAGCCGACGGCTTCGCCGCGCTGGCCTGAAGGCATCGCCATGCAACAGGCCATCACGCACATCGCCGTCGACACACGCGGCAGCGGCCTCGTCGAATTCACGTCGCAGGTGCGCGCGTTCGTCGACCAGCAGTCGATCCGCACGGGCCTGCTCACCGTGTTCTGCCGGCATACGTCGGCATCGCTGCTGATCCAGGAGAACGCGGATCCGTCGGTGCAGCGCGATCTCGAACGCTACTTCGCGACGCTCGCGCCCGAGGACGACACGCGTTACGAGCACGATACCGAAGGCGCCGACGATATGCCCGCCCATTTGCGCACGGCGCTTACGCAGGTGCAGCTGTCGATTCCGGTCGAGCACGGGCGCATGGTGCTCGGCACCTGGCAGGGGGTTTACCTGTTCGAGCATCGCCGCGCGGCGCACCGGCGCGACATCGTGCTGCATCTGATCGGCGAGTAATCGGGAACGTGAGCGGGAACGTGAGCGGGAACGCGCGATGTGGCGCCGGTGTGCGATGCCGTGCGCGGTTGCACGCGGTACACCGATTCAGCCGAGCAGCTTCTCGACAAGGGCGCCGAGTTCGCACAGGTGCACGGGCTTCGGCAGGAATTCGTCGAATACCTGTTGGTTCTCGCGCAGCGCTGCCGATTCATACGCGCTGACGCCGATGATTGCCGGATGGCGGCCGTCGTCGCCCGGTTGAGCGACCGCGCGAATGCGCCGCGCGACCTCGAAGCCGCTCAGGTCCGGCAGTTCGAGATCCAGCACCACGATGTCGTAGCGGCCCGCGCCGAAGCGCGCGACGCCTTCCTGCCCGTTGCTGCACAGATCGGCGTCGATGCCGAGCGCCGACAGCATCGCACCGAGCGTTTCGCGCGCGTTGTCGTTGTCGTCGACGACCAGCGCGCGCAGGTCGCGATGCGCGGCGGCGGCAGACCACGCGGGCGCTTCGCCGGCGGCCTCGACGAAGTCGGGCACTTCGACGGGCAGCGTCACGACGAATTCGCTGCCTTCGCCGACCACGCTGCGCACGTCCACCTGCCCGCGCAGCGTCGTGACGATTTCGCGCACGACGGCGAGCCCCATGCCGATCCCGTCCACGTGCAGCCCGACCGCGTCGTTCGCGCGGTAGAACGGCTCGAAGATCTTCGACAGGTGCGGCTTCGCGATGCCGGTGCCCGTGTCGCGCACGGCAAGCTTCAATTGCCGGCCGGCCGGCGCGTCGGCGAGCGTGATCGATACCTTGATCGACCCGCCGAGCGTGTATTTGACGGAATTCTCGATCAGGTTCGACAGCACCTGCCGCAACAGCTTGCGGTCCGAGCGGATCGCGAGATCGTGCGGTGCGACCTGCTGCGTGACCGCGATCCGCTTGGCCGCGATCTTGTCGCGCAGCGGCTCGATCACTTCGGCGAGCAGCGACGCCATGCCGACCGTTTCCAGTTCGGCGAGGCGCTTCGTCGAGCGCAGCTTGATGTAGTCGGTCAGGTCCTTGACGAGCGCTTCGAGCGACAGCGCGGAATTCTGCAGCCGCCGGATCGTCTTCAGGTTCGCGTCGGACTGCGGGCGTGCGAGCAGGATCTCGATCGACCCGCAGATCGCCTGCAGCGGCGTGCGCAGCTCGTGGCTGACCATCCCGAGGAACGCGTTCTTCGCCTCGATCATCTCGAACGCGCGATCGGATGCCCTGCGCTCTGCGTCGAGCGCCGCGTCCTGCCGTTCGAGCAGGTCGTCGCGCGTGCGCATCGTATAGAACAGCAGCAGGAACAGCGCGCACAGGATCACCCCGAGCACGATGCCGAGGGTCAGGATCGCGCGCTGCTTTTCCTTCAGCTGATGGAACGTGAAATCGCGCTGCGCCATCTCGATCGCGCGGAAGTAGTTCGCGAGGCCGTTGACCTTCGGCCAGTACGCATTGACCTCGTCGATCACCTGCTGCGCATGCTTCGGCGCACCGCGCAGCAACGGCACATCGCGCTTCAGGCGCGCCATGAATTCGCCGAGCGCGGCGATCTCGTTGCGCGCGCGCGGGATGCGCAGCCAGTATTCGGATACCTCGGACGGCCGCTGCAGGAAACCGAACGACACCGACAGGCTGTCGAGCTGCATCTGCAAGCGATCGAAGTCGTCGTCCTCGTGCGTCGCGTAGAGGATCAGCTGCCGGTCGAATCGCGTATAGACGTTCCGGTATTGCGCGGCCGTCCAGAATACGCCTTCGCGCGGCCCTTCGAGCACGCCCTCGTTGACCGATGTCGCAAGCAGATCCCACAGCAGGAACGCCCACGCGGCGAATCCCGTGATCCACAGCGACCCGAGGATCAGGATGATTTTTCTGTTTTTCCGCCGCGGCCGCGTCATTTCACTTCACGGTCAGGCCGATGATCTGCCACGCGAACTTGGCTTCGCCGAGCGGCGTCTTCAGCTCGTCGGGATACTGGTCGCGCGGATACATGATCCACAGCGGGCCGTAGTTGTCGTTGCCGAGCACCTTGCCGTTCATCGTTCGCGCGAGGATCACGCCGTACCGGTCGGCGTCGGACACGGGAATCGTGAACGTGTATTCGTCGATGCAGTGGAATTCGATCTGCGTGCCGTGCGCGCCGACGGTCTTCAGCACGTCGGACAGGCGCGGACCCGTGAAGGTCGCCTTCGGCGTCCAGCTCGTCGACGTGACGATCGTATGCTGCGGCAGCGCCATCAGCGCCTGCTCGGAAAACACGTACGCCGTCTTGCCCTGCTGGTTGCTCTTGTCGATGTTGCCGTCGACGGTGAACGTAAACGACGAAGCGGCCCATGCCGCGGCGGCCATGCCGAGCAGGCAGGCCGTCAGCAGGCTCTTGGTCCAGATGGTCGAAACTCGCATGTCTTTCCCTCGGTCGTGCGGTAGTGGGTTGTCGTTCCGGTCTCAGCCCGCGGTGGCCACGGCCGGCAGCGCGATCTTCAGTTCGCGCGCCACTTCGGCGAACAGGATCGGCAGGCGCACCGGCTTTTCCTCGCAGCGCGCGTTGTAGTGCGACACGATGTGCGCGATCTCGTCCTCGCTGGCTTCCCCGGTCGAGATCTTGCCGGTCAGCAGGAAGATCGGCGCGCCGCTGTTCTCGCTCGAACGGATGCCGCGCACGAGATCGGCGGCGGTCTGGTCGCCGAGCATCCAGTCGAGGATGTAGCCGTCGAAATCCTCGACTTCCAGCGCCTTGCGGAACGTGGCGCCGTCGAAGTACGGAATCGCGTTCACGCCTTTTTCGATGAAATATTCACATACCGTTTCGGCGACGTCCCGCGAATCGTCGACCACGGCGATCCGCGCCGCGTACACGTTCGGCTGGCTCGAGCGCAGCTCGACGACGTCGACCGCATACGTGCGCCCTTCGCGTGCGTGCTGACGCTCGGTGACGATCCATTCGCCTTGCCACTGCAGCGCGACGAAATCCGTTTCGATCTGGCTGCTGGCCTTCGTCGAGATCGCAGCGCGGCAGCGAAAGCGCCGCGACTCGATCACGAGCGTCGCGTCGACCATCTCGGCCGCGGCCGGCTGCGCGCCCTTGTCGTCGAGCAGGATCGCGGGCGGCACGCCGAAGTGCGTCGCGATGTCCTGCAACTGCGACAGGTTCCACGGGATCAGGCCTTTCATCTTGCGCGTGACGACGGAGAAACTGAGGCCGAGCACGTTCGCGATCGTCGTGTTGTGACTTCGCGGCGGAATGCCGTTCCGGTTCAGGAGGTCGCGCACCTTGTTGGCGGTGATCAGATCGACGTTGGCCTGCTCGCTGTTGGACATCTCGATGGGGTCTCCAGGGGTTTTGGGCGACGAAGAGCATATCAAAAGTGACGCGTCACGCAAGCTTTGAAAAAGCGAAGGACCTTGACATGCCGTTTTTCTCCATTATTATTGCTCACCGCGTCACTATTGTTTGCTGCGTCATGTTTGTTTGGGGATCGATGCCGGTGACAGGCGATACAGCGAAGAGCGGCGGCAATAAAGTAGTGACGGAACGATTCGAAGAGAGAACCTGAGAGAGCCTTGGGCAGCGTGTCGGCGTTGGCGGATTGTATCCGCCGCGCCGCGCGCGACCAGGTTGCGAGCCGAGCTCGCGGGGTGAAAAGCTCGAAGAATTGCGGCGCAAATAGAACTCGAGGAAAGTACTCATGTATCGCCGTTTACTCGCACCGGGGCTGCTGTTGCTGCTGGCCGCGTGCGCGCAGGATCCGTCCGTGACCAGCAACGCGGTGCGGATCTGCGACGACACCGGCTGTTCTGATCGACCTAAAGATCAGGTCTCCTACCAAAATAGGGGCGATGCGGACGATCGCGAAGACCCTCGCATCGTCGCGCTGAAGCAGGCCGCGAAGGCCCAGCCGAAGGCGGCCTACGATCTCGGCCTGCGTTATTTCCGCGGCGACGGCGTGCGCCAGGACAGCTACCAGGCACTCAAGTGGATGCGCGACGCCGCCGAGCGCGGCGACCTGCGTGCGCAGAAGGCGCTCGGCAGCTTCTACCTGTTCGGCCTCGAGGAAATGGGCTCCGATCCGCGCGAAGCGGACAAATGGCTGTCGATCGCGGCCGGCCGCGGCGACAAGGAATCGAAGAAGCTGCTCGAACTCGCGCGCCAGGCGAAGAAGGAAGACGAAGAAGACTGGAAATGGCGCACGCAATGGCGTGACGTCTATTACGGCTACTGGTATTCGGGCTATCCGTACTACGGCGTCTGGAATCAGACGTACTGGTACTACTGACCAGGCCGGAAGCAACGGGGGCGGCAGCGGGGAGACCACCATCGCGCGCCACGCCGGGGGGCTTATCGACGTTCGTACGGACACGTAAGCCGAACAACGACTCTATCGAACGATAACGACATGAAGACCATCCTTTCCCATCGTCTCACCCAAGGTGCGCTGGTTGCAGCGCTTTGTGCGTCCGTCGCGGGCTGCGGCGGCGTGGTGACGCCCGGAGGCCAGAACGCCGGCGTGACGGGTGCCGCGGCAGGCGGCACGAGCGCCGGCGCCGATTCGGGGCTGCAGCGCTGCGCGTCGCCGCTGGGCACGATCGCCGTCGACGACGGCCGCAACGCCGACTGGTGGGGCCCGTTCGGCAGCGCGACCAAGATGACGACGATCGACCCGCTGCTGCGCCTGGCGGTCCAGCAGTCGAACTGCTTCGTGATCACGTCGATCGGCAACCAGAAGAGCGACGCGCGCCTGTCGCGCATCACGCAGCTGCAGCGCAGTTCGGGCGAATACCGTGCGGGCTCGAAGCAGCAGAAGGGCCAGCGTGTCGCGGCCGACTACTACATGGAACCGCAGATCGTCATCAACGATTCGCCGATCGGCGGCATCGGCAGCATGATCGGCGGGCTGATCGGCAACGGTGCGGTGGCGGCGGTGGCCGGCCACCTGCAGACGAAGGCGTCGGTCGTGACGCTGACGCTGTTCGACGTGCGCTCGGCCGTGCAGATCGCGGCGTCGGAAGGCAGCTCGACGGCGACCAACTACGGCGCGGCGCTGGGCGGATTCGGCGGCGGCGTGGGCGGCGCGCTCGCCGGCTTCTCGTCGACGCCGGAAGGCAAGGCGACGGTCGTCGCGTTCATCGACGCGTACAACAAGATGGTCGTCGCACTGCGCAGCTACAAGGCGCAGGACGTCAAGGGCGGCCTCGGCCGCGGCGGCCAGCTCCAGGTCAATTGACGTCCACGGGCCGGTGGTGCGCCGCCGGCCGATTTCCGATACGTGAATGTCCGTGCGCGCGGCGTGATCTGCGCGCCGCCTTGGTTCTTCCTTTCCGTTTCGTGGTGATCGCGGCACTGAATCCGCTCACGCAGAACCGAGCGGGTGCCTGTCGCACAGCAATCGCGCGGGTCATTCACAATTGAATGACCCGCGTTCGCCGAATCGAGTGCCTCAGGTGCGTCACGTCCTCCGTGGACGCATTTTTTGCCGCCGGCGCTTCGTTTACGCGCGCGTCGATTCGGCATGTCCGGAACGATGCGGGCCGACTACCCGCAGAACGCTCGTCACCCGTTGCGGAAAATCTCCGCATACGCGCTCAACGCCGGCACGCCACCGAGGTGCGCATACAGCACCTTCGAGCCCGGCTCGAATTCGCCGCGCCGTACCTTGTCGATCATCCCGTGCATCGACTTGCCTTCATAGACGGGATCGGTCAGCACGCCTTCGAGCCGCGCGCACAGCCGGATCGCCTCTAGCGTGCCGTCGTTCGGCAGCCCGTATTCGGGGCCCGCGTAGCGCGTGTCGAGCACGACGTCCTGCTCGTCGATGCGACGCCCGAGTTCGACGATTTCAGCCGTATGCCGCGCGATGCGCGTGATCTGCGCATGCGTTTTCTCCGGCGTCGCCGACGCGTCGATCCCGATCACGCGATCCGCGCGGCCGTCGGCCGCGAAGCCGACGACCATCCCGGCCTGCGTGCTGCCCGTCACCGAGCACACGACGATGTAGTCGAACTTGAAACCGAGTTCGGCTTCCTGCTGCCGCACCTCCTCGGCGAAGCCGACGAAGCCGAGCCCGCCGAGCGGGTGCTCGGAACAGCCGGCCGGAACCGGATACGGCTTGCCGCCCGCCTGCCGCACGCTCTCCATCGCTTCTTCCCAACTGCGGCGGATGCCGATGTCGAAGCCGTCGGCAACGAGCCGCACGTCGGCGCCCATCATGCGCGACAGCTGGATGTTGCCGACCCGGTCGTACACGGGGTCTTCATAGTTGACCCAGTGCTCCTGCACGAGCACGCATTTCATGCCGAGATGCGCGGCGACGGCCGCGACCTGGCGCGTCTGGTTCGACTGGACGCCGCCGATCGAGACGAGCGTGTCCGCGCCCTGCGCGAGCGCGTCGGGGATCAGGTATTCGAGCTTGCGCGTCTTGTTGCCGCCGAACGCGAGGCCGCTGTTGCAGTCCTCGCGCTTCGCATACAGCTCGACCTTGCCGCCGAGGTGCGCGCTCAGGCGCTTGAGCGGCTGGATGGGCGTGGGGCCGAACGTCAGCGGATAACGGGGGAAGCGTTGCAGGTTCATCGATTTTTGTCTCCGGAAAGGCGGGGTTGGCGCGGGCATCGGGGCGTTCGGGAGGGGGCCGGCACGCCGTGTCCCGATGGAAAAATGATAGGCAAGCACGCGCGAAATGAGCTTGCGAAATAAATATCGTCGGCCTACGTTGATAACGAATCGAGTGCTGATCAAGCAATTCGAGTTCGAAAAAATCGCAGGAGACGCAATGAAATTAAGTGGAAGACCGACGGTGCCGGGCGATGCAGCGCCCGCACTCGATCGCATCGATCGCGCGATCCTCAGGCAGCTTCAGCAGGACGCGTCGATCTCGAACGTGAGCCTCGCCGCGAAGGTGAAGCTGAGCGCGCCGGCGTGCCTGCGGCGCGTCGAGCGGCTCAAGGAAATGGGGATGATTCGCGGGATCGTCGCGCTGCTCGACCCGAAGCCGCTCGGGGCCGGCATGCTGGTCGTGATCGGCTTCGTGCTCGATCGCTCGACGCCGGAAGCGTTCGCCGCGTTCGAGAAGGCCGCGCAGAAGGTGTCGGGATGTGTCGAATGCCACGTCGTGACGGGCGAGTTCGACTACTTCATGCTGGTGCGCACACGCGACAACGAGAGCTTCAACCGGCTGCATGCGGAACAACTGATCTACCTGCCCGGGGTGCGGCAGGTGCGCTCGTTCATGGTGCTCAAGGAGATCCTGTCGACGCATGCGCTGCCGGTATAGCGCAGCCTGCATGACGAGTGGCCGGCCGGGCACGCTGCGTCAGCGGCGCGCCGGCGGAAACGATGTGTGTCGGTGGCACTGCCTGACAGGGCAGTGCAGCGTGGCGGAAATGACTTGCGTGCCTAGCGCTGCCAAGGCGCCGTGCCGGGCTGCTGCACAGTCTTGCCGAGACGCTCTCGCGCGTCGCGCACGATAGTCGCATCGAGTTCTCCATCATCCGCCAGCGCCTTCAGCGCGGCGAGCACGATGCTCGCGCGATCGACCTCGAAGAACGCGCGCAGTGCGTCGCGCGTGTCGCTGCGCCCGAACCCGTCGGTGCCGAGCGTCACGTAGCGGCGCGGCACGTACGCGCGGATCAGATCGGGCACCGCGCGCACGTAGTCGGTTGCAGCGATCACGGGCCCGCGCGTCGTGGCGAGCGCGGCGGTGACGTACGGCGCCGAGTGCGCGTCGTCGTCGAGCCGCGCGCGACGCTCGGCTTCCATCCCGTCACGCTGCAGTTCGGTGAAACTCGTGACGCTCCATACGGCCGCGTCGATGCCCCAGTCGTCCTTCAGCATCCGCTGCGCGGCGAGCACTTCGCCGAGGATCGCGCCCGAGCCGAGCAATTGCACGCGTGCCGTCGCGTTCGAACCGGACGGCAGCCGGTGCATGCCCTTCAGGATTCCTTCGCGCCGCGCGGCCGGATCGTCGTCGGGCATCGACGGCTGCGCGTAGTTCTCGTTCATCACGGTCACGTAATAGAACACGTCGCGCTGCTGCTCGACCATCTCGCGCATGCCTGCATCGACGATCGTCGCGACTTCGTACGCGAACGCCGGATCGTACGCGCGGCAGTTCGGGATCGTCGACGCGGCGAGGTGGCTGCTGCCGTCCTGGTGCTGCAGGCCCTCGCCGCCGAGCGTCGTGCGGCCCGACGTCGCGCCGACGAGGAAGCCGCGCGAGCGCTGGTCGGCGGCGGCCCAGATCAGGTCGCCGATGCGCTGGAAGCCGAACATCGAGTAGTAGATGTAGAACGGCAGCATCGGCAGGTCGTGCACGCTGTACGCCGTCGCGGCGGCGATCCACGACGAGATCGCGCCGGCTTCCGAAATGCCTTCCTCGAGAATCTGGCCGCGCATGTCCTCGCGGTAGTAGAGCATCGAGCCGAGGTCTTCCGGCTCGTAGCGCTGGCCGAGCGGCGAGTAGATGCCGACCTGCCGGAACAGGCTGGCCATGCCGAACGTGCGCGCTTCGTCGGCCACGATCGGCACGACGCGCGAGCCGATGTCGCGATCCTTGATCAACGCGGCGAGCATGCGCACGAGCGCCATCGTCGTCGACATCTCGCGGCCGGCCGCATCCAGCGCGAACGCTCCCCAGGCCGGCATCGAAGGGACGGTCAGCCCCTTCGATGCCGCTGTCCGCCTTCTGGGCAGATAGCCTCCCAGGGCAGCCCGGCGGGCATGCAGGTAACGCATTTCCGGGCTGTCTTCCGCTGGCTTGTAAAACTTCAATTGCTCGACGTCGCTGTCCGACAGCGGCAACCGGAAACGGTCGCGGAACGCCTTCAGATCGTCGACGTCGAGCTTCTTCTGCTGATGGGTCGTCATCCGGCCCTGGCCGGCCGCGCCCATCCCGTAACCCTTCATCGTCTTCGCGAGGATCACGGTCGGCTGGCCGCGGTGCGCGAGCGCGCGTGCATATGCGGCGTGCAGCTTGCGCGCGTCGTGGCCGCCGCGGCGCAGGCGGTCGATCTCCGCATCGGTGAGCTGCGCGGCGAGCGCTTCGAGCGCGGGGTCCTGGCTGAAGAAGCGCGCGCGGTTGTATGCGCCGTCGTTCGCGGAGAAGGTCTGGAACTGCCCGTCGACCGTATTGGCGAACGCGCGTGCGAGTGCGCCCGCGTGATCGCGTGCGAACAGCGGATCCCAGTCGGAGCCCCACAGCACCTTGATCGTGTTCCAGCCGGCGCCCGCGAACTGCGCTTCGAGTTCGTCGATCACGCGGCCGTTGCCGCGCACCGGGCCGTCGAGCCGCTGCAGGTTGCAGTTGATCACGAACACGAGGTTGTCGAGCCCCTCGCGTGCGGCGAGCGACAGCGCGCCGAGCGATTCGGGTTCGTCCATCTCGCCGTCGCCGAAGAAGCCCCACACGGTGCGGCCCGCGGTGTTCGCGAGGCCGCGATGCTGCAGGTAGCGCATGAAGCGCGCCTGGTAGATCGCGTTGATCGGGCCGATGCCCATCGAGCCGGTCGGGAACTGCCAGAAATCGGGCATCAGCCACGGGTGCGGATACGAGCACAGGCCCGGGCCGGCGATTTCGCGGCGGTAATGCTTCAGGTGATCCTCGGTGAGGAAGCCTTCGAGATACGCTCGCGCATAGACGCCCGGCGACGAATGCGGCTGGAAGTACACGAGATCGCCGCCGGCCGTGCCGCGTGCGTCGCCGGTCGCGGGCGACGCCGCGCGGAAGAAGTGGTTGAAGCCGGTCTCGAACAGGTCGGACGCCGATGCATAGCTCGCGATGTGGCCGCCGAGCTCGCCGTACGCGCGGTTCGCGCGCACGACCATCGCGAGCGCGTTCCAGCGCAGCGCGGCCGACAGCCGTTCCTCCAGGTCGAGGTCGCCCGGATACGGCGGCTGCTCGGCGAGCGGAATCGTGTTCAGGTAGCGCGTGACGTGCGTGCGCGGCGACGCGAGGCCGGTTGCGCGCGCATGCTCGGCGAGCCGGTCGAGCAGGTATTGCGCGCGGTCGCGGCCGACGTGCGCGACCACCGCGTCGAGCGCTTCGAGCCATTCGGCGGTTTCTTGCGGGTCCGCATCGGCGCGCGCGTGGGCCGTGCGCTGCGCGTGTTCGATACCGTTCGACAGATCCGTCATGCGAGTCTCCCGCGCGCCGGCGGCGGCACGCATCAATGGGACTCATGCTACGCGTCGATCCGCAAAATATGCGTCTGAATTCATTGGGAATTTGCTGCCGGATAGTGTAAATATTCCGGAATCGTCGTGATAGAAGGAATATTCAGACTATGAGCGCCTCCCCCAAGCGGCTCGACCGCATCGACATCGGCATCCTCAACCAGCTTCAGCAGAACGCGCGGATCACGAACGCGGAACTCGCGCGCGCGGTGAATCTTTCGGCCACGCCGTGCTTCAACCGCGTGCGCGCGCTGGAGAAGCTCGGGCTGTTCCGGCAGCAGGTCACGCTGCTCGATCCCGAGCCGCTCGGGCTGCGGATCAACGTGTTCATCCAGGTCAGCCTCGAGAAGCAGGTCGAGGACGCGCTGCAGCGCTTCGAGGAGGCGATCTCGCAGCGGCCCGAGGTGATGGAGTGCTATTTGATGTCGGGCGACGCCGACTATCTGCTGCGCGTGGTGATGCCCGACATGCGCACGCTCGAGCGTTTCATCATCGAGCGGCTCACGACCATTCCCGGCGTGTCGAACATCCGGTCGAGCTTCGCGTTGAAGCAGGTGCGCTACAAGACCGCGCTGCCGCTGCCGGCGGCGGGGCTCACGCTCGTCGGTCCCGACGAGTCGGGGTCCGACTGGGGTTGAGCGCGGCGCCAGCGAGCCTGTCCGTTTGCCTGCGCGACGGTGACGAACCGATGACGAAACGATGACGAAACGATGACGCCGGCCGCACGGTGCGGTGTCGGATCGAACCAATCGTGTGCGTGCGCCTCATACGGCAGTCGGCCCGGTTGCACCGTCGCGACGCGGCGCGGGCCAGTCGCGTATGCTCGTCCGGTCGGCGATGTGTGCGAGCGCACGGCCGGTTCATGCATGTCTAGATCAATCAACGAGTGAGGGCGTGATGGCAAGACAGACGATGGCGGAATACCTGGCGAAGACGCTGGCGGCGGCGGGCGTCGAGCGCATCTGGGGCGTGACGGGCGACAGCCTGAACGGCCTGTCGTTCAGCCTGGCCCAGATCGGGTCGATCCGCTGGATGCACACGCGGCACGAGGAAAGCGCCGCGTTCGCGGCCGGCGCGGATGCCGCGTCGACCGGGCGGCTCGCAGTGTGCGCGGGCAGCTGCGGCCCCGGCAACCTGCACCTGATCAACGGGCTGTACGACTGCCACCGCAATCACCAGCCGGTGCTCGCGATCGCCGCGCACATCCCGTCGACCGAAATCGGGCTCGGCTACTTCCAGGAAACCCATCCGCAGGAACTGTTCCGCGAGTGCAGCCACTTCGCGGAGCTCGTGACCAACGCGTCGCAGTTTCCGCGCGTGCTCGCGCGCGCGATGCGCACCGCGATCGAGGAACGCGGCGTCGCGGTGATCGTGCTGCCGGGCGACATCGCGCTCGGCGACGGCCCGGAAGAGGCGCCGGCGTGGAGCGAATCGGCGCCGCCGTCGATCCTGCCGGCCGATGCCGATCTCGACCGGCTCGCGGCGCTGCTCAATGCGTCCGACGCGGTCACGCTGCTGTGCGGCAGCGGCACGCAGGGCGCGCACGACGAAGTGGTCGCGCTGGCCGACACGCTCGGCGCGCCGGTCGTGCATGCGCTGCGCGGCAAGCAGTTCGTCGAATGGGACAACCCGTTCGACGTCGGGATGACCGGGCTGATCGGCTTCAGCTCCGGTTATCACGCGATGGAATCGTGCGACACGCTGCTGATGCTCGGCACGGATTTCCCGTACCGGCCGTTCTATCCGTCGAACGCGAAGGTCGCGCAGATCGACTGGAAGGGATCGCAGCTCGGCCATCGCGCGCCGCTCGCGCTCGGCCTCGTCGGCACCGTGAAGGAGACGATCGCTGCGCTGCTGCCGCGCCTGACGCGCAAGACCCAGCGGCGCTTCCTCGAGAATGCGCTGAAGCATTACGCGGCCGCGCGCAAGGGGCTCGACGATCTCGCGGTGGCCGAGCCGCCGGGCCGCGCGATCCACCCGCAATACCTGACGAAGATCGTCGACGAAGTCGCGGCCGACGACGCGATCTTCACGGCCGACGTCGGCACGCCGACGCTGTGGGCCGCGCGCTACCTGACGATGAACGGCAAGCGGCAACTGCACGGCTCGTTCAACCACGGGTCGATGGCGAACGCGATGCCGCAGGCGCTCGGCGCGCAGGGTGCGCATCCGGGGCGGCAGGTGGTGTCGCTGTCCGGCGACGGCGGGCTGTCGATGCTGCTCGGCGATCTGCTGAGCGCGCGCCAGCTCAACCTGCCGATCAAGATCGTCGTGTACAACAACAGCCTGCTCGGCTTCGTGTCGATGGAACTGAAGGCGGCCGGCTATCTCGATACCAACGTCGACCTGAGCCCGACCGATTTCGCGGCGATCGCGAAGGGCGCGGGTATCTTCAGCGTACGCGTCGAGCATTCGGAGAGCGTCGAGCAGGCATTGCGCACGGCGTTCGCGCACGACGGGCCGGCGGTGGTCGACGTCGTCACGTCGAAATACGAGCTCGCGATGCCGCCGAAGATCGAGATCGCGCATGCGAAGGGCTTCAGCCTGTTCATGCTGCGTGCGATCCTGAGCGGCCGCGGCGACGAGATCGTCGAGCTGGCGAGAACCAACCTGAGGTGAGGCGGTGCCGCGCGCGATGCGGCGTGCCGTTCGTTCCCGATCGGTCACGCTGCTTCGCTCCCGTCGGCGGACCACTCACGGATGCCGCGGCGCAGGCTATTAGGGACAATCTTCACGTCGCCTTAAGTTTGCGTTTCCTAGAATCGATTGGATCGTCGCTCTTCCTGCGGCGGACCGCTTCGCCCAGGAGGATGCACGTGAAAATGCCCTGTGTCGCCGCAGCCCTGCTCCACGAAGTCATCGGCACGTCGAAGCTGACGGCGCAACCGCTCGAGGCCGGCCAATGATCTGGCCAAACGTGTGGCGCGTCTCCGCACTGTTCG
The DNA here is from genome assembly GCF_003233675.1 of Burkholderia sp. JP2-270. Classification (NCBI taxonomy): domain Bacteria; kingdom Pseudomonadati; phylum Pseudomonadota; class Betaproteobacteria; order Burkholderiales; family Burkholderiaceae; genus Burkholderia; species Burkholderia sp. JP2-270. The sequence goes on from NZ_CP029825.1 coordinate 2,091,579, forward strand.
TGCGCGAGTGGGTCGGCCGCCCGGCCGCGGTGGGCGCGTTGTGCCCGAGTTCGCGGCATCTGGCGCGCGAGATGGCCGGCGCGGTGCCGGACGGCGACGGGCTGGTCGTCGAACTCGGTGGCGGCACCGGCGCGATCACCGCGGCGTTGCTCGAACGCGGCGTCGCGCCACGGCGCCTCGTCGTGGTCGAGCGTTCGCCGGCGTTCGTGCAGCATCTGCGGCGACGCTTTCCGGATGTGTCGATCGTATGGGGCGATGCGCGGCAGCTCGAACGGCTGCTGCCGCCGGCCGCGCGCGTCGACGCGATCGTGTCGTGCCTGCCGTTGCGTACGCTGCCGCGCGGGGACGTGACGGCCATCGTCGATCAATGCCGTCGCGTGCTGTCGGCCGATGGCGTGATGGTTCAATTCACCTACGACTTGCGCTCGCCCGGCCGCCATCCGCTGGGCGATTCGGCATTTGTTGCCTGCGGCAGTCGTATCGTCTGGGCAAATATTCCGCCCGCGCGCATCGTGACCGTGCGCGGCGTTGCCACCGAGCACGCCGATTGACGCGGCCGCGCGCAGGGCGCCCGGACACGGCGCCGCGCTGGTTTCTTTCATCAGATGCTCAGAGAAACCCCGTCCTTCAGGGCGGGGAGGAAAGGAGCGCCGCTGTTTGACAGCGGCATTCCAACGTTAAAATGACCGGCATGATCCTTGTCTATCGCTACCGAGTGAAATCGTTGAGCGGCCTGCTGAACAAGGAAAGCCGAGCAGTGAACTACGTGTGGAACTTCTGCAACGACACGCAGAAGCACGCGCTCAAGTGGGGCAAGAAGTGGCCGTCGGGTTTCGATCTGAACGTACTGACGACCGGCAGCAGCAAGGAACTCGGCATCCAATCCGGCACGGTCAATGCAACGTGCGAGCAATACGCGAAGTCGCGCAGCCAGCACCGTCGCCCGTACCTGCGCTATCGCGGCGGGCAATTGCTGGGCTGGGTGCCGCTGAAGGGCCGCGACCTGAAGCGCGAGGGCGACGCATTCCGCTTCGCCGGCCACACCTTCCGCGTGTTCAGCAGTCGCCCGCTGCCCGACGGCAAGATCAAGGACGGCACCAACTTCGCGCAGGATGCGCGCGGCAACTGGTTCCTGAATATCGTGATCGAGATACCCGATGTTCAGGCGCGCCCGATCCGCTCTGGTGTCGGCATCGATCTCGGCCTGAAAGACTTCGCCACACTTTCGACCGGCGAGAAGCTGCTCAACGACCGGTTCGGTCGACGTGCGGCTGAAAAGCTGGCGAAGGCGCAGCGGGCACGCAAGCACAAGCGGCATATCGCGAAGCTGCACGCCGAGGTGGCGAATGCCCGCGCCGATTCCCAGCACAAGCTCGCACTCGATCTGGTGCGGCGCTTCGACTACATCGCGGTCGGCAACGTGTCGGCCGCCAAGCTCGCCAGAACCAGGATGGCGAAAAGCGTCTACGACGCGTCCTGGTCGTCCTTCCGAAATAGGCTCCGTTACAAGGCGATGGCGCACGGGGCCACGTTCGAGGAAGTGGACGAAAGCGGTTCCACCCAGTCCTGTTCGGCGTGCGGGTCGACAGACAGCACGACGCGGCCGAAAGGTATCGCGGGACTGAGAATAAGGGAGTGGAAGTGCAGCAACTGTGGTGCCGAGCATGATCGCGATATCAACGCTGCATTGAACACTCTCCGATGCGGACGTGCATCGCCAGGTGTGGGAATCACCTCCCTTTAGGGAGGTGTTCATATAAGGACGTCAAAAGTCATACCGATCCTTCCGATTTCCATTCTTCGCAAGTGGGGCTTGCGGTCAGGCCGGCCGGTTTTTTTCCTTTTCAAGCCGCACCCGACAGGGATCACCGACGAAGCGCTAGAAGCGCGCGCCGTCCGGCACGGGCGCCGCGGGCCGCGACGCGACCCGTTTGATGAAACGATCGAGCGGTGTCGCATAGCCGCGCGCGATGACCGCGCTCAACCCGGCCGACAGCACCAGGTACGCGACGAGCAACGCCAGCTTGCCGTCGCCATGCGTCGCAGACGGCGGCCAGAACGTGCGCAGCGCGCCGAGCACGATCAGGTGGAACAGATACAGCTCGTAGCTGAGCCGGCCGCTCCAGCGCAGCGGCGCGAGCACGCGACCATGCGCGCGTTCGCGTTCCGCATGCGCGCCGATCAGCAGCACGGCCGTGCCGAGTGCCATCGCGGATACCCCGAACGCATGGCTTTGCGCGATCGGCCACGCGAGATAGAGCGCCGTCATCGCCGCTGCCGCGAGCCATTGCACGGGCGCGGCCGCGAGCACCTGCCAGCGCGCGCGTTCGGCGAGCAACGCGGTGCAGCAGCCGATGGCGATGCCGTCGAAGCACGCGAAATACGCATAGAGGAAGCCGCCTTCGTCGCCCGGATGCGTGAGGCGGTACACGGGGCCGGTCGCGGCAATCAGCAGCCAGAACGCGAACAGCCGCGAGTCGCGGCGCAGTGCGATGCACAGCAGCGGAAACGACAGGTAGAACACCTCCTCGACCGACAGCGACCACAGCACGCCGAGCGCGTAGTTGACCCACCCGTAAGCGCCGATCAGCACGTTCATCCAGAACGTGAGCGACGCGAGATTCACGCGCCAGAACGACACGGCGATGCCCTGCGGCGCGTGGTTCGTGAAGATCGGCACGCCGGCCGCCGCGAGGCCGTTGACGAGCGCGAGCAGCAGGAGCAGGCACGGGACGATGCGCGCGATGCGCGACACGTAGAACGCGCGCACGTCGAGCGCGCCGAGGCTGCCCCAGCGGCGGCGCGCATTCGACGTGATCAGGTAGCCCGAGATCGCGAAGAACATCGTCACGCCATAGTTGCCGTTGCGCACGATCGCATGGACGGTGTCCCAGCCGAGCACGCGCGCGAGCGCCGTGTCGCGTAGCGGATACGCGATGTTGAAGTGATGCAGCAGGACGAGCAGGATCGACACGCCGCGCAGCAGGTCGATCCGCGCGTTGCGCAGGCCGGCGCTCATTGCGGCCGGGCCGGTTCGGCGAGCGCCGGCAGCGCGGCCAGGAACGTATCGCGCGAGCGCAAGCCCGCATTCGGCGTTTGCCGTTTGTCGTCCTGGATCAGGTTCGCGAACACGAGCGTGCGCGGCCCCTTCGTCGCCCAGCCGACGAACCAGCCGTACGCGTGCGCGGCGTCGTACTTGAGGCCCGGCGAGCCCGTGCCCGTCTTGCCGTGCACGGTCCAGCCGCCCGGCTGCGCGTCGATCAGCGTGATGCGCTCGGTCATGTCGTACGCGTGCGTGCTGACGGGCAGCGTCCGGTGCAGGATCTTGCGCATGAACGCGACCTGTTCGAGCGGCGAAATTCGCAGCGATGAATTGACCCAGGCACCCATCACGCCGCTGAGTTCGCCCTGCTTGCCGGTCACGTCCGTATTGCCGTAGCCGAAAGCGTTCGTGTACTGCTGGAAGCGTGCCGGCCCGAGCGCTTGTGCGACCTGTTCCGAGTACCAGAAGATCGACAGCTTGATCCAGCGCGCCGGGTCGGTCGGCTCGCGCCACGGGGCGCCGCCCCAATCGGGATAGCCTGCGTGGAAGTCGAGGGTCGGCGTGTGTTCGTCCTTCAGGAAGCCGGCGTCGAAGCCCATCAGGCTGATCGCCACCTTGAAGGTCGACGCCGGTGTGACGCGGGTCGCGCAATCTCCTTGCCGGACGAGCGTTTGGCCGGTGGCGGCATCGGCGACGACGGTGCAGACGGGGCGGGCGGATGCGGAGGCGGCAGCCAGGAGGCCAGTGGCAAAGACAAACAGCGTGCGGCGCCAGGTGTTCAAGCGAGACTCCATCGGATCGTGTTCGGGAGGTGAGCCGTGCGGGCCAGCCGGCGGATCGTGTCGCCGGGGCGCTCAATGGGACAGGGGCCGGGCCGGCGGCGATTGCCGGAGCCGACTGTCGAGGCCGCGCACAGTGTATCGAAGGCGGGGCGGTTGTCGACCTGTCATGGTTGAGGGGACGTGTGGTCTCCGGCGGTACCGGTGAGGATGGGCGGAGCGAAGGTGGCGATGAGGCGGGCGGCAGTGCGCGTCGAGCCGCCCCCTCGCGAAACAGCCCGCCCGCGCGCGCCAACGCTCGCCGCTAACAGGATTCGAAGAAAAGGCGTCCTATCACAGTCGAAACATTTCTGAATGGCGCTTCATGCGGGCTTTTGACACCTTGGTTGAATGAAATCGCGCGCATCCTTGCCGGGCGTGCATTTGCGATCGAGATCGAATATCCGGCGCTACCGACATACCCGGATGCGCCCGGACCGCAACCTCAAAAGTGAAACACGCCGCGCTTGCCGGGCCCGCCTCGGGATGATCGGCAAGTGACTGAATACAAATGGAAAACCATCCGCGCATCACGGGTGCCGCAGCACCGTTCCGATCGGCGCGTTTCAGACTTGAAACATAAATCGCGTGCCGGAATCGGGCGGGGCGGGCCGTGTCGCGTGAAGAAGCCAACGGTCTCTTTGTATTCGGGCCGCTTGGAGGACTGGCATCGCCGATGCGTAGTGTCGTCCGGATTGGTGCGGTCGGCCAAGCCGTTCCTCGTTACTTCAGGAGGATTTCATGCGTAAAACTTTATTGGCGTCCGCTGCGCTTCTCGCCTTGGGATGCAGCGGCTACGCGATGGCGAATCCATGCAGCAGCAATGCCAGTTCGACGTGCAGCCAGAAAGCGGATGACGGATCGAACACTCTCAGCAACGCAGTCAGCTCAAGCCAGACCAGCACCACCGGGTCCAATGCAAATGAAGTCTCGCCTGGCGCGAGTGTCTATCAGGATTCGTACAACAGCACCAAGATCGTCGCGATCAGCAAACTCGACGGGTACGTGAGCAATGTCCAGGTCTGGGGCATTGGCAACAACGCGACCAATTCGGGCAGCGCGGCCGGCGGAAGCGGCGGCAAGGGCGGCAACGGGTACGGCTACGGTGGCACGGGCGGTAACGGCGGCGGCGGCGGCGCGGGCGGCGCCGGCGGGAGAGGCGGCAGCGCGCATAACGGCAGCGCCACGGCAGGCAACGCCAGCAATGGCAGCGCGACGGCCGGCACCGGCAACGGCGGCGGCGGCGGAGCCGGCGGTTCACCTGACGCCAGCGGCGGGAATGGCGGCAATGCCACTGCGAGCGGCGGCTATGGCTCCGGCACGGGCGGCGGCGCAATCGCGGCTTCGGTCGGCGTAGGCGGCCCCGGCAAGGGCACCGGCACCGGCTGGGGCGGCGGCACCGGCACAGGCGATTCCGGTTCCGCGTGGGCCAAGAATCATGGCAGCGGAAGCGCGTCGGCATCGGCCGGGAGCGGCACCGGCACCGGGACGGGCACCGGCAGCGGCTCGGGTAGCGGCACAGGCGGCGCAGGGTCGGCGGGTACGTCGACCGCTTCGGGCGGATCGGGCTCGGGCACCGGCGGCGCGGGTGCGGCGGCGGGCGGCACCGGTGGCGCGGCGGCGGCCACTGCGGGCAACGGCGGTGTCGGCGGCTCGGGCGTGGGCGGCGGCGCGACGAACGGCGGCGCGACGACGACGGCCAGCAACGGCAGCGCAACCGCGGGTAGCGGCGCGGTGGGCGCGATGGGCGGCGCGGGCGGCGCAGGCGGCACCGGCAACGGCGGCGTCGGTAACGGCGCGGTCGGCGGCGCGGGTGGCGCAGGCGGAGCCAATACGGTCAACGCGGGGACATTCAACATGTCCAACGCGATGGCGAGCGTTGGCCAAACCGCGGCGGGCATCATGGTCGCCAACCAGAACAGCGGTATGGCGTCGCTCGTTCAACAGGCTGTGACCGTGCAGGCGAACCTGTCCGTAGGACGTTAGAACGGCCGGTTGGTCCTGGCGAGCCGGATGCATTGACGCGGGCGCAGGCGATCCCGCGGCTTGCGTTCCATCGCCGATGGACAGGACTGCCGGCGAGGGCGGGATGGCCGAACGGCCGTCTCGCTCTCGTTGGCGCAGGTCGGGCCGATTTCCGTCGATCGACGGTCACGCGGATTCCGCTCCCTGTGCGCCGGGTTCGAGCCGGCTCGCGCAGGGACCAAGGAGACAGCCATGCGAATCCGAACGGCACTTTCGCTGGTGATATTGCCTGCGGCGCTGCTGCCGGGCCTGACAGCCCATGCCACGGCTGACGGGTCGCGAACCGTTGCGGTGGAGGCAGCCATCGGCGTTACGCCGGCAGCCGCACCATCCCCACCCGCCGCACGCGCGGATCAGGCCGATCCGGCCGCGGCCGTCGCACCCCCTGCGACAGCTACTCCCCCTGCGACCGGCGCCGCGACCGCGCAAGCGGGCAGCTTCGGCGTCGCGATGACGCCCGACCAGCTCGACGAGCATCGGGGCGGCGATGCGCTGATCGGCCAGAACTATCTGACCGGTGCGGTGACCGACAACGTGGCGAACCGGGTGTCGACCGGCTCGAATTCGATCACCGACGGCTCGTTCGCCAATGCGAGCGGCCTGCCGACGGTCATCCAGAATACCGGCGCCAACGTGCTGATTCAGAACGCGACGGTGCTCAACGTGCGCTTCGGGAACTGAGCGATGAAACAGGTTGCCGCAGCGTGCATCGCGGCGCTCGCGTACGCGCTATCCGGCCCGGTTGCACAGGCGGACGAGATGACGGTCGTCGATCCGGCGGGCGCCGGTTATGCGATGCACGTCACGAGTCTCAAGGAAGCGCGCTTCAAGCGCACCGTCAAGCAGCAGTTCGATTTCAGCTGCGGGTCGGCCGCCGTCGCGACGCTGCTGACTTATCAGTATGACTATCCGATGACCGAGCAGACCGCCTTCGCCCAGATGTGGGAGAACGGCAATCAGGAGAAGATCCGCCAGCAGGGCTTCTCGCTGCTCGACATCCGGCGTTTTCTCGACGCGCACGGCTTCGTCGCGGACGGCTACGAGCTGCCGTTGCAGACGCTCGCCAAGACGCACACGCCGGCGATCGTGTTGATCACCGAGCACGGCTATCACCATTTCGTGGTCGTGAAGGGGCTGCGTGACGGGCGTGTGCTCGTCGGCGATCCGGCCACCGGCACGCAGCCGATGTCGCTGGAGAGTTTCGAGCAGAAGTGGGAAGACCATGTGATTTTCGTGATCCACAACCGGCCCGAGCTGGCGGTGTTCAACGACCCGAGTGACTGGCGCGTCGCGCCCAGCGCGCCGCTCTATACCGGCATCGCCCGCGACGGCCTTTACAACGTCGTGATGCCGAAGCACGGCCCGAGCGACTTTTGAGGACCGTCATGAGATCCGAGACCAGGAAGATCGCCGGCATCGCCGCGATGGTGTGCGGCGGGGTGACGTCCGTGAGTGCGGCGGCGATGCAGGACGGCGCGTCGGCCGCGACCGTCGAGCCTGTCGCGCTGACGAGTCGCATCGTGCCGGCATCCGGCGCGAACGCGGGCGCCGATACGGCGCCCGCGGAGTCGCGGGCCGGGGGGGCGCCGATCCTGCGTGCCGCGCCGCTCGCGATGGCGGAGTGCGCGGCCGGGCCGCCGGCCTCGGAACCTGGGGGCGCGCAAGAACGGAACTGGCCGGCAGCCGGCGCGATCGCGCTCAGCGACGCACGCCTAGATGCGATGCGCGGCGGCTTCGATATGCCGAGCGGCCTGAAGGTTTCGTTCGGTGTGTCGCGTGTCGCGTTCGTGAACGGCAATCTGGTCACGACGACCAACTTCAACATCCCGGACATCAGTCGTATCACTGCGCAACAGGCGCAGGCGCTGGCGGCCGCGAATGCGGGCGCGCTGATCCAGGTTGGCGCCGGCAACGCCGCGCAGCCCGCCGCGCTGCCGGCGCTGACCGGCGCGGTGATCCAGAACACGTTGAACAACCAGCAAATCCAGGCGGTGACGACGATCAACACGACCGTCAACACACTGTCGGCGTTCAAGAACCTGAACGTGATGTCGACGCTGAACAATGCGCTGATCGGCGCGTTGCCGGGACGTTGAAGGGGCGATGAAGGATCGGTGAGCGACCAATGAATGGCAGATGAGCGGGCAATGGCACGCCGGGGCCGGCGTGTGTCGCGCGGTCCGCCGTCGGCGCCGTCCGGCGATCAGAATGCAATCGGCACGCGCAGCGTCATGGCCACGTCCGGCGTGTCGCGCGTGAGGCCGGCGCCGATCGAAAGATTCAGCGTGGTCTTCGGCGACAGCCGGTACGAGTACCCGAGGAGCAGCGAGCCGAGGATCACGCGCACCGAGCTCGGCACCGTCTGGCCGTTCTGTTTCGTGGGCAGCACGATGCTCTGGTCGTAACCGAGGCTCACCGACGCTTTCTCGTTCAGCGCGAGGCCCATGCCGATATTGAAACCCCAGATGTCACCGGGCTGCACTTTGCCGATGAAGTCCTTCTGGCCATCGCGAATCGTGAGGCTGAGATTGTCGCGGCTGAAGTTGTGCAGATAGCTGAAGTTGCCGAAGAACACCACCGGGTCGGACGGAAAGAGCCACGTGAGGCCCGGCTGGATCGCATAGAAGCCGGAGCCCGTCGGCTGCTCGAGCGGCAGGCCGGTGCCGGTGGCATTGCCGACGCAGCGCGTGACGCAGTCAGTGACGACGTCGAACGGGCTCTTGCCGGTGGCGGTCTTGAAGCGCAGCCAGCCGATGTAATAGAACTTGTCGGGGCCGCCGGTATTGAACTGGTAGCGCAGCGTCATTTCGACGTCGCCGAGGCCTTTGCCGTGGCTGTTGAACGCGTTGTCCTGGGCGGAACCGGTGAAGATCTCGCGGCTGATCGTGTCGTTCGTCGAGTACACATAGGGGACGCGGACTTCGACTTCCATCCGGTTGGTGATCCCGTAGCGCACCGCGACCGCGCCCGTCAGCGTGGTCGTCTTGACTTCGCGTACGTCGACCAGGCCGATCAGCAGCGCCGGGATGATCGTGTAGCCGACGAGTGCGACGCGGTTCGACGACGAATAGCTGAACTGGAACGACGGCTCGACGACGAACTTGTTCTTCGGCGTCAGCACGCCGGGCTGATCGAAGATCGGCGCGACGGGCGGCGGTGCGGTGTCCGCTACCGGCGCCCGGCCGACCGGCTGGCTCGGCGGCGCGGCGGACCCCGCCGCGGATTGCACGCTGCCGGGTGCGTTACCCGGGGCGCCGGTATCGGCCTGCGGCGCTGCGTCGCCGGGGCCGCCGGCATCACCGGGGCCTCCACCGCGCCGGGCCGCGAGTTCCCGGTTGTCCAGCGCCCGGCTCAGGCGCGAGAGATTGGCTTCTTCGTCGGCCAGTTTGCGCTTGAGCGTGCTCAGTTCCTGCAGATGGTGATCGACTTCCTGGCGCAATGCGGAAATGTTCTCCTGCGTCGACTGGGCGTCCAGCGACTGCGCCTGCGCTTGGGCCTGAAAGAGCAGCACGCTTGCATAACTGATGGCATGGATGCAGCGAAATGGCATGCGTTTCACGGTGCGTCTCCACGATCGGGCCTGCGGTTTCCCCCCGGTGCACACCGACGGCAGGGCGGCGCGCGCGTTGCCCCGGATCGCTTCGCTTCGCGTCACGTCACGCGTCCGCTGAACGCGCGTCACATCGCACGCGAGCCAAAGGGCGTCTCTCTGGCGGCATCGATGTGCGTGATCGAACGCAGTGAAACTTCGGCAGCGAGGCTGCGCGCCGACACTGGATTGTCAATGTGCACAACGTCGACAACGTCACGTCCCGCCGGCCGAACGACGCGGGGGCAGACCTCACGAGGCTAGTGCAGGCAGGCATCGAAATCCAACCAGACAAACCCTTGCTCGCGTGCGGCGGACAACGGACGACACGGCGACACCCGTTGCGCGGGGGCTTCCGTCAAAACCGAACGCACGTTTCGAGCCTGTGCACGCGGGCCGCGCATCGGAATTTCGCGCTCGACCCGCATGCGGCGGGTGCCGCTCGCACTGTTTCCCAAGACGTGCTGCTACCGGCAGCGCGGGCTGCAGGCGCTCGCGACGGCCGAGCGTCCGTATCACATCGTCTATACGAGCCGGAGCCCGACCGGCATCAAGATCGCGGTGAACCGCGGCGCGGTCGTGACGATGATCGATCGCTGTACGCTGCCCGAGAACTGACGCGTGCTCGACGAGACGGACAGGCTGCCGCTGTCCGCTGTCCGCTGTCCGCTGCCGCTGCCGCTGCCGCTGCCGGCGGCCGATCTCGAACTGCATCGCTCGCCCGGCATCTGCGATCCGCTGACCGACGACCTGGTGTCGCTGATCGAATCGATGGTCGACGAGCGGCGGCGCGCATCGCTCGAGGCGTTCGCGTAGCGGGACGACAGGCTCGACACTGGCGCCCGCCTGCCCGCCTGCCCGCCTGACGCGCAGCCGCTGACGGCGGGCATGCGTTCCACATGCCGTTTTTTGCGCCGCCGCACCGTTTTTTTGCACGACGTTTATGCATCGTCTTCTAAGCTGGGCATGTGTCGAACAGCCGAGACGGCTTCCGTCCGCTCCATGACCTTCATTCATCCCGTTCCCGCCTTCGATGTCGCCGGCCGTCAGGTGCGCGCCGGCGCATGCAACACCGTCGTCCCGTTCCCGCCGCCGCGCCCGCGCCTGCAGTTGCCCGTCACGCTGACGGTCGACGCCGGCGAACGCGCGCGCGCCCGCCTCGCGGCGCTGCTGCATTCGCCGCTCGGCATGTATGTCGTCAGCGCGCGCGCCGTGCGCGACGTGATCCATGTGCACTTCGAGATCGCGCCGGAGGATCTGGATTTCACGCTGCACATGCTGATCGCGCAGCAGGCCGATGCGGTGATCGGGCCCGTCGCGCGCCGGTTGCGCGTCGGGCCGCAGCCCCGGTGAGTCGCGGAACGATTATTGCGCGTCGGTTGTTTGTTGATCGTTTGATTCGCCGCCGGATCGTCGGTCGCGGTGCTGTCCGCCCGCCGGCGGCGGATGTTCGCGCGCCGCGTCGCGCGCGGCGCCGATCCTGAATATGGAGTGTCCATGTACCTCACGGAAGAAGTGCATAGCGCGCGGCCGGCAAGCCGCCGCGCGCGGACGGCGTCGCTGCCGTCGGGCCGGCAGCTCGCGCGGCAGCTCGTGACGACGGTGCGCGTGGCCGAAATGTTGCTGCATCAGGCGATCGTCGTGCCCGACGGGCATCAGTGGTCGGTCGACACCGAGCGCGTCGACGCGGCCGGCGGACCGCTCGCGGCGTGGGAGACCTGCGTGACGTTGCGAATCGGCAAGGTGTTCGCGCCGGCGGTCAGCCCGGCCGCGCGGGTCAACGACCCCGATCAGGTCGCGATCGAGATCGGCCTTTGTCTGCCCGAACAGGCGTATCTGGACGAGCGGCGCGTGAGCATCTTCGGCCGCCGCCACGGCAACCGGTTCGGCGCGACGCTGTCGGTCGCGTCGGGCGCGCAGTGGGGCTGGCAACGTGCGGAGCATGTCGCACCGGAACATGCGCACGTGCGCGGCGATACGCTCGAGGCACTCGTCGATGCGGTCGCGGCGAACGTCAATGCGGCGCTGGCCGCGGCCGGGTTTCGCGCGACGCGCTGATCACGCGTCGCCGGTTTGCCCGGTCTGACGCTGAAGGTCTTCCATCAATTGCTCCGCGAGAAAGTCGCACGGCGGCCGCTTCGATTTCGTGCTGCGCGCGAGAATCAGTTCGAGCGGCGGCAGGTCGGGCAGCCCGTGCGAGCGGCCGAGCATCGACAGTTGCGCGGGAATCGCGCAGCGCGCGAGCGGCGCGACCGCGAGGCCGGCCTCGACCATGCTGAGCAGCCCGAGCAGGCTCGGGCTTTCATACGAGGTGCGATACGGCACCTTCGCGCGTTCGAGGCTGCGGATCGCGTTCTCGCGCGCCACGCTGCCCGGCATGAACACCGCGATCGGCAGCGGCCGCTCTTCCCACACGCGCGGCCCGTTCGTCATCGCGGCCCACGCCATCGGCTCGTGGCGGATGAAGTCGCCGGTCAGCCCCTTGATGCGCGTGCCGCACACGAGATCGACGGTGCCGTCCTTGATCAGCGGCGCGAGCGCGCTGCTCGGCAGCCCCATCACCTGGATCTCGACCTTCGGGTAGGTCGCCGAGAATTTCTTCAGGACCGACGGCAGCAGCGACGACGCATAGTCGTCAGGCACGCCGATCACCACTTTACCGGTCACTTCCGGCCGCACCACGGCCGCCCATGCCTCGTCGCGCAGCGCCAGCATTCGTCTGGCGAATCCCAGCAGCACCTCGCCCTCGCGCGTCAGCACGATGCTGCGCGGCTTGCGCACGAACAGCGGCCGGCCGATCGCGTCTTCCAGGCTCTTGATCTGCATGCTCACGGCCGACTGCGAGCGGTTCACGGCTTCGGCGGCGCGGGTCATGTTGCCGGTCTCCGCGACGGCGACGACGGTGGCCAGCACGTCGTGATCGAGCATCTTCATGGGTATCAGGAAAACTGAACGTAACGATCAGCATTATGCGTTTTTATTGTTGCTATGTGTCTGCCATAGTGCGATCACGCTGGCGCTCCGCCCGGCACGCAGGCTTGAACAGGAAGAGTGGTGTATCGATGATGGACCATCCGTTGCGCGCCGCCTTGGCCGCGGAATTGCACGCGAGGCCGTTCCTGCGGCTTGCCGAAGCCGTGTCGCTCACGCATTACGCGATCTATGCGGACGGCCAGCCCGACATCCACGAAACGCTGCTGCACGCGCTGTGCCGCGATACCGGCATTGCCGCGCCGCACGAAGGCGCGACGCACTACGCGGTGCAGTCGCCGTGCGGCTGGCACCTTAAGTGGGAACGCCACACCGAATTCTCGACCTTTACGTTCGTCGCGCCGCGTCGCGATACCGGCTATTTCGACGATCTCGCGATCGAAGGCATTCCGGCCGCATGGTTCGCGCGGCTTGCCGGCATCCGCTTCGTCGCGGTGCGGATGGAACTGATGTCGGGCGATGCCGCGCGGCTCGTCTGCGGCGACCTGCGCCGCTGGATCGACGGGCCCGCGCTCGTCGGCAGCAACGTGCTCGGTGGCGGCAAGGTGTTCTGCGACTGGCACGTGCGTGACGACGGCTTCATGCGCTTTCTCGTCGTCGACGAGGATTTCCGCGAGGAGCAGGGCGGCCGCCTGCTGCAGCGTCTGTACGAAATCGAAACGTACCGGATGATGGCGCTGCTCGCGCTGCCCGTCGCGCGGCGGATGAGCCGCGAACTCGACGAGATCCACGTGGCACTTCATGCGCTGATGCAGCGGATGGACGCGAGCGGCGCCGACGGCGACGACGCGGCGCTGCTCGTCAAGCTCACGCATCTCGCGGTGCGGGTCGAATCGCTGTCGGGTTCGGGCGCGCGCTTCAGCGCGTCGCGTGCGTACGAGAAGCTCGTGCTGGCGCGCATTCAGGAATTGCGCGAGGAGCGCATCGAAGGAATGCCGACGATCGCCGAATTCATGGAGCGGCGTTTCGCGCCGGCGATGGAGACGTGCCGCAGCGTATGGGCGCGCCACGAGCAGATCGCTGCGCGGATCGCGCGTGCGGTCGACCTGTTGCGCACGCGCGTGAACCTCGCGCAGGAAAAGGACGTGACGCGCCTGCTGGCCGGAATGGAGCGCACCGCGCGCAATCAGCTTCATCTGCAGCACGCGGTCGAAGGGCTGTCGGTGGCGGCCATTTCGTACTACGTGCTGTCGCTCGCGACGGCGGCGTTCAAGGCGTTGCACGTGATGAACCTGCCGGTCGATCCGGAATTGGCGGAAGGCCTGCTGATCGCGCCGGTGGTATTCGCGGTGATTCACATCACGCGGCGCACGCGCGCACAGCTTGCGCGATCGGAGGCCGTGCATGACGGCGCGCCCGTGCATGCGGCGGCGTTGAAGCAGGTCAGTTAGAACATCGACGACACATCAAAGGAGTGGAGATGACTTTTTCGCAGAAGCAGCCGGGGTTTTATAGCGGTTTCGATGCCTTCGACGAACCGGTATCGGATGAAGCGGGCGTGCCGGAGGAGGCGCGCGTGACGTCGTATCAGGCCGTGCTGCAGGAGCCGATGACGTCGCTCGTCGGGAATACGATCGATCGGCCGGATGTCGCGGCGGTGGCGATTCTCGGATACAACTGACGTGTTTTTTCGCGTCGATTCGATGTAGTTCAGGCGTTCATTTGCCGGCCGCCCTTTGGCGTGCCGGACGTGAATCGCCTTCCTCCTTCGCTTTGCCTGTCCCCTGCGCGAGCGCCAACTCGACAAACGCGCGCGCGGCCGCGCTCCGGTACGCACCCTTGCGCTGCAGCAGCACGGCCGTGCGCCGCAGCACGGCCGGATCGAGCGCGATGGCGACGAGATCGTCGTGCCCGGCCGCGATCGTCGCGGGCAGCAGCGTCGCGAGATTCGTGCGGCGTACGATCTCGATCACCGCGCCAAGCGAATTCGCTTCCATCAGCACACGCGGCCGCACGTCGTGCTCGCGGAAATAACGGTCGATCTGAACACGCGTCGCGAACTCGGTCGTGAGCAACACGAGCGGCGCGTCGTGCAGCGCGCGCAGGCCGGCCTTGCGTTTCCCGGCGAGCGCGTGCCGACGGTTCACGACGAGCGCGAGTGTCTCGACCAGCAGCGTCTCCACTTCGATATCCGCCGTTTGCACTTCCTCGAACGCGATGCCGACATCGAGCTCGTCGTCGACGAGCAGCGCCTCGATGCGCTCCTGCGACATCTCGCGCACCGACAGCGACACTTCCGGATAGCGGCCGTGAAACGCCTCGACGAGCGGCCCGACGAGATAGCTCGTGAAGGTCGGCGTGACCGCGATCCGCAGCGAGCCGCGGCTGAGATCCTGCACGTCGTGAATGGCGCGCCGGCCTTCCGCGAGATCGTGCAGCGCCTGCCGCGCATAGCGGAAATACACGTCGCCGGCGTCCGTCAATCGCGTGACGCGCCCGGTGCGGTCGAACAGTTGCGCGCCGAGCGTCTCCTCGAGTTGGCGGATCTGCTGCGACAGTGCGGGCTGCGACACGTGCAGCGCGGCGGCCGCGCGCGTGAAGCTGCGGTGTTCGGCGACGGCCAGGAAGTAGTTGATATGGCGCAGCAGCATCACGATTCCTATAAGTTTTGCTTATCCACTGGATCATAAATCAGTCTTTTACGTTATTGGAAGTCCGGCGTAACCTGCCCTTCATCGATTTCACCCACACCGGAGGACACGCGATGAAGGACATCATCGAAGGCTTTCTGAAGTTCCAGCGCGACGCCTATCCGGAGCGCGCCGCGCTGTTCCGCGATCTCGCGCGCAGCCAGAACCCGCGTGCGCTGTTCATCTCGTGCTCGGACAGCCGGCTCGTGCCCGAACTCGTCACGCAGCGTGAACCGGGCGATCTGTTCGTGATCCGAAACGCCGGCAATATCGTGCCGTCGTATGGCCCCGAGCCGGGCGGCGTGTCGGCATCGGTCGAATACGCGGTGGCCGCGCTGCGCGTGACCGACGTCGTGATCTGCGGGCATTCCGATTGCGGCGCGATGACCGCGATCGCGACCTGCCAGTGCATGGACCACATGCCGGCGGTCGGCCACTGGCTGCGCTACGCCGATTCGGCGCGCGTCGTGAACGAGGCGCGCACGCATCGCAGCGAACGCGAGCGGATCGACTCGATGGTGCGCGAGAACGTCGTCGCGCAACTCGCGAACCTGAAGACGCACCCTGCCGTGCGGCTCGCGCTCGAAGAAGGGCGTCTCGCGCTACACGGCTGGGTCTACGACATCGAATCGGGTTGCATCGACGCCCATGACGGCGCGACCGGCCGGTTCGTCTCCCTGGCGGACCATCCCGACGTCCGCGCTACGCCCGCGACGCTTCCCGTCGCGGCCTGAACCGTTCCCACCCAACCACGAGGTATTGCCATGATCCAGTCCCAGCACAGTCAGACCGCCCGCCACGCGCTTGCCGAGGCCGTCGTTCTCGCGAAGGCGCGCAAGAACCTGTCGTTTGCGCAACTCACCGAAGGCACGGGCTTGAGCGAAGCATTCGTCACGGCCGCACTGCTTGGCCAGCACGCGCTGCCGGCCGGCGCCGCGCGCGTCGTTGCCGACAAGCTTGGTCTCGACGACGACGCGGTGCTGCTGCTGCAGACGATCCCGCTGCGCGGCAGCATCGACGATCGCGTGCCGACCGATCCGACCATTTACCGCTTCTACGAAATGCTGCAGGTGTACGGCACGACGCTGAAGGCGCTGGTCCACGAGAAGTTCGGCGACGGCATCATCAGCGCGATCAATTTCCGGCTCGACGTGAAGAAGGTCGACGATCCCGAAGGCGGTTCGCGCGCGGTGATCACGCTCGACGGCAAGTATCTGCCGACCAAGCCGTTCTGATCGTTCCGACGTCTGCGCGGCGCCGCAGCGATGGCGCCGCGCTGGTTCGCTCGACGTGCGCCGGCCGGTGCACGTTCCCGCCATTCCGTTTCAATGAGGACACAGCCATGGATTTTGTGAAGCGCACGATCGATCTCGCGATGAAGAACGTGGAAGAGGGCGGACGCCCGTTCGCGACGGTGATCGTCCGCGACGGCGAGATCGTCGCGGAGAGCCCGAATCTCGTCGCGCAGACCAGCGACCCGACCGCGCATGCCGAGATCCTCGCGGTGCGCGATGCGTGCCGCAAGCTCGGCACCGAACACCTGACCGACTGCGAGATCTACATCCTCGCGAGCCCGTGCCCGATGTGCCTCGGATCGCTGTACTACTGCAGCCCGAAGCGCGTGATCTACGTCACGACGCGCGAGGACTACGCGCCGTTCTACCGCGACGACCGCAAGTACTTCGAACTCGACACGTTCTACGCCGAGTATGCGAAGCCGATCGACGAGCGGCGGCTGCCGATGGTGCAGCAGAAGCACGGCGACGCGATCGGCGTCTACCGGCGCTGGAAGGAACTGAACGCGAAGTGACGTGATCCGCGCGACGCACGGGTTGCGCGGCACAGCCGCTTCGGCTGCTCGTTTTCCCCATCCTTCGGACCGCCCGGCGGCTTTCGTGCCGCCGGGCAGATCGTGCGCGAGCGGCGCAGCGTGACCGACATGAAGGCGGCGTTCGCGGTGGCGTGAGCCGACGCAGCGCGACAATGTGCAACGAAGCGGTGGGCGGGCGATGCGCCCGTCGTTTGTGCTTTTGCAGCGGAAGCGCCGGTCGCACTCGATTCGGCCGCATGCCGGCGTGCGGGCGACGCGCTATAGTCGTGCGACGCCCGCTGCGGGTGCTGCACGCCCGGCGGCCTTTTCACGCACGCGTTCGCCCGATGACTGCCCATCCCGACGTTACCCTTCAATTGACCGACACCGAGCGGCCGGCCGCACGAGACTTCATCAGCCGCAAGCTCGGCGAATTCAACCACGCGATGACGGGGCGCGCCGACGCAGCCGCGCTCGACGTCTACGTGACCGATCCCGCGACCGGCGAGGTATTGGGCGGCCTCACCGGCCGGACTTCGCTCGGCCTTTTCTTCATCGATCTGTTCTACCTGCCCGAATCGCTGCGCGGCGGCGGATTCGGCAGCCGGCTGCTGCGCGAGGCCGAAGCGGAAGCGAAACGGCGCGGGTGCGCACGCGCGGTGCTGTACACGATCTCGTTCCAGGCGCCGGACTTCTACCGGAAGCAGGGTTACGAGACCTTCGGCGAAGTGCCGTGCGAGCCGGAAGGGACCGCGCGCGTGTTCATGGTCAAGACGCTTTGAGCGCGTTGTCACGGTTACGGGCCTGTTCCTGACATCCGCCGACATCGCAAGCGGGTGACGGCAAGCGCAATGCCCTTCCCGCTCGCGAATCACCGCCCAGGCGTCGCGCGCTCGACGATCATGTCGTAGAGCGCCCGCGCCGCGGGCGACAGTTGCGCGCTCTTGCGCGTGACGAGCACGAGCGTGCGCGACACCGACGGGTCGACGAGCTCGATCGTGCGGATCGTCGGATACGCGTTCTTCTGGATCGCGAGCTTCGGTACCACGGCCGCACCGAGCCCTTCTGCGACGAGCCCGAGCGCGGTCGAGCTGCGCTGCACCTCGTAGAACGAATGCAGCGACACGCCGCTGGTCTTCAGCGCGCCTTCGAGCAGCCCGCGATTGCCGCTCACTTCGCCGGCGAAGATCAGCGGATGCGGCTGCAGTGCCGCCCAGCGGATGCGCCGCCGCTTCGCGAGCGGATGATCGTCGCGGCAGACAAGCACATAAGGGTCGTGCGTGAGCGGCACGCTGACGAGTTCGGGGTGCTGGTCGCCGGCGATGCTGATGCCGAATTCGGCTTCGCGGCGCAGCACGGCCTGCAGCACCGATGCCGATGCGTGATCGAGGATCTTCACGCGATCGTGCGGCCGGCGCCCGGAGAACGCGCGCAGGATGCGCGGCAGGTATTGCACGCCGACCGTCGGCACGCACGCGATCGTGACGTCGCCGCGCTGGCTCAGGCCCGTCTCGCGGATTTCGGTCAGCGCATCGGACAGCTCGTTAAGCAGCCGCCGCGCCTGCGGCAGGAAGCGCCGGCCGATCTCGGTCAGCGTGGTGCGGCGCGTCGTGCGTTCGACCAGTGCGACGCCGAGAAACGACTCGAGCTTGCGCAGCCGCTGCGTAATCGCCGTTTGCGTCACGTGCAGCGTGTCGGCCGCCTGCCTGAAGCTGCCGCCGTCGGCGATCGCGACGAAGGCCTGTACACCGAGCGTATCGATCTTCATCAGAAATTTGAATCAATAACGATATTAAATTCATTTTACTGAAGTGCGGCGCAGTCGCAGAATGCGCTGCATCGGCGGCCGCATGCATCCCCCACCCGGATGCGGCGGCGCCGCCCATGCCGACAAGGAGAACCATCGTGACGACCCCACTCGATCAATACGCGAGCCAGTACGTGCAATTCGAGGACGAACGTACGCGGCCGGTGCGCGACCTGCTGGCCGCCGTGCCGCGCACGCCGATCCGCACGGCGATCGACATCGGCTGCGGGCCCGGCAATTCGACGGAAGCGCTGATCGCACGCGCACCAGACGCGACGGTCCACGGGATCGACGCGTCGGCGGACATGATCGCGGCCGCACGCAAGCGCCTGCCGGCACTGCGCTTCGATATCGCCGATGTGGCCGCGTGGGACGACCCGGGCGGCTACGACCTGATCCTGTCGAACGCGGTGCTGCAATGGGTGCCTGCGCACGACACGCTGTTTCCGATGCTCGTCGGCCGGCTCGCGCCGGGCGGCCATCTCGCGGTGCAGATGCCCGACAACCTCGACGAACCCGCGCACCGGCTGATGCGCGAAGTCGCCGCGGCCGGGCCGTGGGCCGACAAGCTGAAAGGTGCGGCGCGCACCGAACGGTTCGACGCGCGCTACTACTACGCATTGCTGTCGCTGCTGTGTTCGCGCGTGGACGTGTGGCGCACGACCTACTACCATCCGCTGCGCGGCGGCGCGGACGCGGTCGTCGAATGGTTCAAGGGCAGTGCGTTGCGGCCGTTCCTCGCGGCGCTCGACGACGGCGAACAGCGTGCGTTCCTCGCGCGCTATCGCGATGCGATCGCCGGGCCGAACGGCTATCCGGCCCTCGACGACGGCACCGTGCTGCTGCCGTTCCCGCGCCTGTTCGTCGTGGCGACGCGGAAGTGACGCGGCAATGACGCTGGCGACGGGCCGGTGGCCGGCAAGATGCAGGCGCATGTCATCGTCGCGGCAGGATAGCGGTGCCCCGGATTGCTCATATCAAATCATCGTCGATAGATTGCTCGCCAACCCTAAGTGTGTCGCGCTGCGGTTCGACTATGCTGAAATGACTGCAGCCCGGGCTTCGCGCCGCAACGCTGCAACCGGCGATGACGGAGGGCACGATGACCGAGCAAAGCAACGTTCAACTGGTGCAGCAGGCGTACGCGGCGTTCGGCAGGGCCGATATCGATGGCATCCTGCAGACGCTCTCCGAAAGCGTCGACTGGTTCATACCAGGGCCGACCGGCATCATTCCGTTCGCAGGCAGACGACATGGGCCTCAGGAGGTCGCAGCGTTCTTCGGGGCGCTTTCGTCGACGCAGACCGTGGAGCGGTTCGAGCCGCTCGAGTTCATCGCCAGCGGCAACCGGGTCGTCGTGCTCGGCACACAACGCTGGTACGTTCACTCGACCGGGCGCACGTACGAGGACGAGTGGGTGCATCTGATCACGATCGAAAACGGAAAGATCACGGCGTTTACCGAGTATCACGATACCGAGGCGGAAGCGGCGGCCCATCGACAGTGACGGCGCCGCATGCGTGCCGGTCGCGTGGTAGAGACTCGTCTGGAATCCTGAGCGGACGCACGGGTCAGTCGATCGCGTTCGGCTTCGACGCGCTCGGCGATCGTCGCGAGAATGCGGCCGCGCTCGGCGGGCGGCGTATCGCGCCAGCCGGCGAACGCGTCGCGCGCACCGCGGCGTCGACGTGCGCGGCCTGGCGAGGTCAGCGGGTGATCGCGGGTGGCGCGGCGCCGTCGTGCGATCCGGCGGAAGGGAACGCGGTGGTGGCCGAACCCCACGCAGCGAGCTCGCGTTTCGTGCGCACGCCGAGCTTCGCGAATGCGCGCTTCACGTACGACTCGGCCGACGTGACGCGCACGCCGAGGATTCCTGCGGTTTCCGGCACGGTCTTGCCGGAGATCAGGTGCTTGCATGTTTCGTATTCGCGCTTCGACAGCTTCACGCCGTCGGCCGCGATCCGCGCATCGAACTGCGCGAGCGGATGGACTTCGGGCGTCGGGTGCGCGACGCGCCGCACGGCGGTGGTCGACGCATGCAGTTCGAGCAGCGGGAACAGCACGTCGCTGATGCTGCGAAAGCGGTTCATCTCGGCGAGCGTGAACGGCGGCCGGTCGCGGCCGCGCTCCAGCGCGATCGAATGCTGCGAATAGCGCGTGCCGCGCGCGAGCACGCATTCGTGGCCGATATGCACGTCGTCGAACAGCCGCTGGCGGAATTCGCCGGGCGGGATCGCCGCGATGTCGCGCACGACGAGCATCGTGCCCGTCTTGCCGCGCAGCCCCGCGAACAGCGGGTCGCTGTCGAGAAAGCGCTCGTAGTAGAGCGTCATCACGTCCGAGATATCCGACGTCGCGGTGCCGATGCCGCTGCTGCCGATCCATTCGCATCGGTAGCCGGTGGGCATCGTGCCGTCGACGCGCGAGCGTTCGACGTGCGCGACGTCGAGCGGCACCACGTCGTTCAGCAATTGCGTGAGGCGCGGCACGAAGTGCGGCGTGCCGACCGTCTCGATCAACTCGCCCAGCGCCTTGAACGACACGTTGAAGCGGTCGTTGTCGCGGTGGGAGGGGTTCACGTTGAGCAGCATGCGGGTCCCCGGTGAGAAGCGGCGGGATTGTAGCGATTGCGGTGAAAAACGTCATTAAGGGGAAACACCGGCAGGCGTCCTTGCGACTTCGCGCCCCGCAAAACCTCGCTTGTCCCCCGAAGGGGGCAGGTCAGTCTGGCCGCATGCGCGGCGGGCGCAATCGACGCACCGGCGGCGAGCAGCAGCATGGAGCCGTGGAGCAGCGAACGGAGTCGCGAGGGACGCGTCATGGCCGGATCAGGGATGAAAGGCGTGGATGAGGATGAAAGCGGCCGGCGGCGCCCGGCTTCCGTTTGCCGCCAATGTACCGGCATCCGGCACGTTCCGCGAGCGGGACCGACATGGCCGGACGTTGCCGGGTAGTCGCGATACCGGTACCTTTGCACGCCTTGTTCAGGATCGGCGCGATGACAAGAATGTCCGTTCCATTCCTGCTTGCTGGTGAGGTTGACGATGAAGACATTCAAGCCCGGTTTCGCCCTTTGTGTTGCGATGATCGCTGCCGGTACGGCACGAGCAGGCGATTTCTCGATCGAAAGTGCGGAGCTCGCCGGCGGCGCATTTGATCCCGCGCAGGTATCGGACAGCTTCGGCTGCCACGGTCAAAACATTTCGCCATCCATACGGTGGCGCGGTGCTCCGGAGGGAACGCAAAGCTACCTTCTGACGATGTTCGATGCCGACGCACCGACGGGCTCCGGATTCTGGCACTGGGTCGTCGCCGATATCCCGGCGTCGGCTCATGGTATCGCGCCCGGTTCGGGCAATGACGTTGGCAGACTGCCGGCGGGTGCCGTCCCGATGAAGAACGACACCGGCCACGCCGGCTATCTTGGCCCGTGCCCGCCGCAGGGCGAGACACATCGCTACGTCATTGCGCTGACCGCGCTCAAGGTGGCGACGCTGCCGGTTGAGCGTGATGCGACGCCTGCGGTCGTCGGCTTTACCGCTCACTACCAGGCCATCGCGAAGGCGACGACGACCGTGCGATTGAGCCGCTAACCGCCCGCGCTGTCGTCGCGATAGCCGCTCTTGCCGACGAAGATCTCCTTCAGCGCGGCGCGCAGCGCGACCGGATCGTACTGGCCGGGCGCGAGATGGATCACGTAACGCGTCTGCCCGTCGAGGCGCGCGGCGATGCCCGCTTCGATCTCGACGTCGATCGTGTCGTCCGTCAGGCGCACCGACAGATCCTTGACGCGCCAGTTGATCTGGTCGCGCGCCATCACTTCGATCAGCGTGTCGTCCGGAAAGCGCGACAGCGCGAAGCAATAGTCCTGCTCCGCGTCGTGACAGTAGATGTTGGCGAAGCTTTCGTCGTCGTCGAGGTCGGACGTTGCCGCGCCGACGGTAGCGTGAAGGTCCATGAACGTAGGTTCCTGCGTAATAGGTTATTGGGGTGAGCGGCTTGCCGTTTCAATTGCCACCGCGGCTGCGGGCGTCGCATCGGCATCGCGCGCCTTCAGCCACAGCCCGAATTCGCGCATCACTTCGACGACCGGCCGCAGCCGGTCGCCGTCCGCGGTCAGATCGTACTCGACGCGCACCGGCACTTCCGGATAGATGGTCCGCCGCACGAGCCCCGCGTCCTCGAGCGCGCGCAGGTCGAGCGTCAGCATGCGCTGCGAGATGCCCGGCATGTCGCGGCGCAGGTCGCTGAAGCGCCGCGGCCCGTCGAGCAGATACGACACCAGCAACAGCCGCCAGCGGCCGCCGAGCAGGCGCATCGCTTCTTCAACTGAACATCCTGTCGCACTCGTTTTCATCCTGCTGAACCCTGGTCGGTAAACTTTTTGTGACTACGGCACAAACGACTGCCGTCTTCCCAGTCATGCGCCGATGCGAGATATTAGCGCCCGCGTCGCGGCGAATCGATACACGGACAACCAACGAAGGAAACGCATGAAGCTTTATCACGCTCCCGGCAGCTGTTCGCAGGCGATCCGCATCGTGCTGCACGAAGCCGATATCGACGCGCAGATCATCAACGTCGACGCGCGCAAGCATGTCGTCGAAGGTGGACGCAACTACTACGACGTGACCGAACTCGGCTACGTGCCGCTGCTCGAACTCGACGACGGCACGATGCTGCGAGAAGGGCCGGTGATCGCGCAGTATCTCGCGGATCTGCGCCCGGAAACTGCGCTCGCGCCCGCGTACGGCACGCTCGCCCGCTACCGGCTGATGGAATGGCTCACCTTCCTAGGCACCGAGATTCACAAGGGCTTCGTCCCGCTGCTGTACGCCGTGCAGGCGGGGAAGTACGTCGAGCCCGTGCGGCAGAAGCTCGACAGCCGCTTTGCATGGATCGACCGCCAGCTCGACGGCAAGGCGTTCGTCACGGACGATACGTTCACGGTTGCGGATGCGTACCTGTTCGCGCTGACCGGCTGGGGCAAGGCCGACTGGATGCGCTCGGTGTACAACGCGGACATCGACCTGAGCCGCTATGCACATCTGCGGGCGTGGTACGAGCGCGTGCGGGAACGGCCGGCGGTGCAGGCCGTGCTGGCGGCGGACGGCCTGTCGCGGTAGCGCGCGGCGACGGTCACGGATGCGGCGCGTCATCCCGCCGCACCGCGACCGTTTTGCGCTATCGACGCGCTGCCACGCAGCAAAATGCCGCGCTATAATCGCCGCCATGAAACTGCTTCGAACCTTCATCCTGCTGCTGCTTTGCGCGGTGCTGCCCATCAGCGGGCTGGCAGCCAGCGGCCTGACCGGTGAATGTCCGATGCAGCACACGATGTCGATGGAAGCGGATACCGGCATGAAGATGTCCGCCGACATGAGCGATTGCGATTCGATGAAGCCGCACTCCGCCGACAGCGCGAAAGCGAAGGCCAAAGCCAAGGGCATGGCCTGCAAGGTGACGGCCCAATGCCAGTTCGGCAGTCTCTATCACCCGGCCGCCCGCGTCGACGTCACCCGTCCCGCTGCATTCGCCAGCACGATCGTCTTTCACTACACGCAGTCCGTCCCGGTCCGCGACCCGAGCGGGTTGTGGCGCCCTCCACGCATTAGCTGATCCCGATCCGACCGGTTCACCGCCAAGGCGGTGAGGTTCGTCCTGTGCGCAGGACGTGGAATCCCTTTGGATTCCGACGTTGGGGTTAAACCATGTCATTCGATTCCGGCACGCCGCGCACGCGGCGTGCGTGTCGGCGCGCGCCCGTGCTGTGGGCCGCGCTGCTGGTGGCGGGCGCCGTTCACGCGCAGCAGGCGCCTTTCACGCTGGACGCCGCACTGCAGTCCGCCATCGATCATTCGGCTTCGATGCAGGCCGCGCAGGCTTCGGTGCATGCGAGTTCGGAAGCGGCCGTCAAGGCCGGCCAGTTGCCGGACCCGATGCTCAAGGCCGGCATCGACAACCTGCCGGTCAACGGCGCGCAGCGCTTCACCGTCGGCCAGGACTTCATGACGATGCGTCGCATCGGCATCGAGCAGGAATGGGTGTCCGGCGACAAGCGGCGGCTGCGCTCGGCGCTGGCCGGCGAGCAGGTCGGCCGCGAACGCGCGGGTTATCTCGTGCAGCTCGCCGCCGTGCGCCGGCAGACCGCGACGGCCTGGCTCGACGCCGTCTACGCAAAGCAGGCGCTCGCGCTTCAGCAAGCGCTGCTCGCGCACATGAACCATGAACTCGACGCGACGCAGGCGTCGTATCGCGGCGCGAAGGCGAGCGCGGGCGATGTCGTGCAGGCGCGCGCGATGCTCGCGCAAACGCAGGATCAGGTGCTCAAGGCGCAGCAGGCGTATCGCTCCGCACTCATCGCGCTTGCCCGCTGGACGGCCACGCCGGTTGCGGACGTGACGGGCACGCCGCCCGCGCCCGAATCCTTCGTGTCGTCGCTGCCGCCGGACGAATTGCGTCTGTCGCAACCGGCGCTCGTTGCCGCCGCAGGCGACATCGCGGTCGCCGAAGCCGACACTGCGGTCGCGAACAGCGAGCGCAGCCCGAACTGGACGTGGGAGATCGCGTATCAGCAGCGCGGCGGCGCGTATTCGAACATGGTGTCGGTCGGGGTCTCGATCCCGTTGCCGATCAACCGCAAGAACCGCCAGAACCGCGACGTCGCCGAGAAGGCCGCGCTCGCGACGAAGGCGCGGCTGATGTACGAGGACACGCTACGCCAGGTGCAGGCCGATATCCGCACGCAGTCCGAAACGCTGGCGAACGGCCGCGAACGCATCGCGAACCTGAGCGCAGCGCTGCTGCCCGCCGCCGATCAGCGCGTGCAGCTCGCCAATGCCGCCTACCGGGCCGGCACGGGTTCGCTTGCCGACACGTTCGCCGCGCGGCGCGCGCAACTGGAAGCGCAGTTGCAGGTGCTCGATCTCAGGCGCGACGTGTCGCAGACCTGGGCGCAGCTCGAATATCAGGTCGTGCCGGCGACGCTGGCCGCCGCGCAGTGAAGGAGAACCTCATGACGAAGCAATCGCTGGCACGCGCGGCGCTGTTGACGTTCGCCGCCGCGGCGCTGCTCGGCGCCGGCTATTTCGCGGGCGTCCGCCATGCGGCGGGCGGCGCGGGGATGACCGCCGCTGCCGCCGCGCCTGCGGCCGCACCTGCAGGCGCGACCGATCCAAAGACGGGACGCAAGGTGCTGTACTGGCATGACCCGATGGTGCCGAACCAGCACTTCGACAAACCGGGCAAATCGCCGTTCATGGACATGCAGTTGCAGCCCGTCTATGCGGACGAAGGCGGTGGTTCGTCAGGTATCCGGATCGATCCGGGCCTGCAGCAGAACCTCGGCATTCGCTATGCGAGCGTTCGGCGCCAGCAGACTGCGGCCGGATTCGACGCAGTGGGCACTACGCAGTTCGACGAATCGCGCGCTGATGTCGTTCAGTCGCGCGTCACCGGCTATATCGACCGTCTGTATGCGCGCGCACCGATGCAGCGCATCGTGAAGGGCGCGCCGGTCGCGTCGCTGTTCGTGCCTGACTGGCTCGCGCCGCAAGAGGAATATCTCGCGCTCAAGCGCGGCGGGATGGACGGCGCCCTGCTCGATGCGTCGCGTGCACGCATGCGCGCGCTGTCGATTCCCGACGGCATGATCGCGAATCTCGAGCGTACCGGCCGCGCGCAGACGCACATCGTGCTGACCGCGCCGGAAGACGGCGTCGTCAGCGAGCTGAACGTGCGCGACGGTGCGATGGTCGCGCCCGGGCAGACGCTCGCGAAGATCGCCGGGTTGTCGACGCTGTGGCTCATCGTCGAGGTGCCGGAAGCGCTCGCGCTGAACGTGCAGCCGGGGATGTCGGTCGACGCGACGTTCGCGGGCGATCCGGCGCGGCACTTCACCGGGCGCATCCGCGAAGTGCTGCCCGGCATCAGCGCGGGCAGCCGCACGCTGCAGGCGCGCGTGGAGATCGACAACGGGTCGCTGAAGCTCACGCCCGGGATGCTGATGCGCGTGCGCGTCGCCGCGAAGGAGTCGGTTTCGCGCCTGCTCGTGCCGTCCGAAGCGGTGATCGCGACCGGCAAGCGCACGATCGTCATCGTGAAGAACGGCGACGGCCGGCTTCAGCCGGTGTCGGTGACGGTCGGCAATGACGTCGGCGGCGACACGGAAGTGCTCGACGGGTTGAACGAAGGCGACACAGTCGTCGCATCGGGGCAGTTCCTGATCGATTCGGAAGCCAGCCTGAAAGGCGTGCTGCCGAAGCTGGAGCGGGCCGCGGGAGCAAGCGCGGCCGCATCGTCCGCCGCCGCGGCTGCGCCGGTCTACGAAACCACCGGCAAGGTCGAGAAGGTCACGGCCGACGACATCACGTTCTCGCATCAGCCCATTCCGGCGCTCGGCTGGGGCGCGATGACGATGGCGTTCGGCAAGCCGTCGGCGCGCGCGTTTCCGGACGTGAAGCCGGGCCAGACGGTGCGCTTCGCGTTCACGCAGACCGACGACGGCTACCGGCTGACGAAGGTCGAGCCGCAAGGAGGCGGGCAATGATCGCGCGCATCATTCGCTGGTCCGTCCACAATCGCTTCCTGGTGCTCCTCGCTACGGTGCTGATCGCCGCGTGGGGCGTTCATTCGCTGCGGCAGACGCCGCTCGATGCGTTGCCCGACCTGTCGGACACGCAGGTGATCGTGAAGGCGTCGTATCCGGGCAAGGCGCCGCAGGTCGTCGAGGATCAGGTCACCTATCCGCTGACGACGACGCTGCTCGGCGTGCCCGGCGCGAAAACCGTTCGAGCGTATTCGTCGTTCGGCGACGCGTTCGTCTATGTGCTGTTCGACGACCGCACCGATCCGTACTGGGCGCGTTCGCGCGTGCTCGAATACCTGAGCCAGGTGCAGAGCCGGCTGCCGGCAGGCGCGACGGTGTCGCTGGGGCCGGATGCGACCGGCGTCGGCTGGGTGTACGAGTACGCGCTCGTCGACCGCACCGGCCATCACGATCTCGGGCAACTGCGCGCGCTCAACGACTGGTTCCTGAAGTTCGAGCTGAAGGCGGTACCGGATGTATCGGAAGTCGCGAGCATCGGCGGCATGGTGCGCCAGTACCAGGTCGTGCTCGATCCCGACAAGCTGCGCGCGTACGGGATCACGCAGGCGGCGGTTGCGGACGCGCTGCGCCAGGCCAATCAGGAGTCCGGCGGTTCGGTCGTCGAGCTGGCCGAGTCGGAGTACATGGTGCGGTCGTCCGGCTACCTGCGCACGCTCGACGACTTCCGGCGCGTCGTGCTGCGCACCGACGACGCGGGCACGCCGGTGCTGCTCGGCGACGTCGCGCGGATCCAGGTCGGCCCGGCGATGCGGCGCGGGATCGCGGAGCTGAACGGGCAGGGCGAGGTGACGGGCGGCGTGATCGTGATGCGCTCGGGCAAGAACGCGCTGACGACGATCGACGCGGTGAAGGCGAAGCTCGCCGACCTGAAGCGTTCGCTGCCGCCCGGCGTCGAGATCGTCACGACCTACGATCGTTCGCAACTGATCGAGCGCGCGGTGGGCAACCTGAAGGACAAGCTGATCGAGGAATTCGTGATCGTCGGCATCGTCTGCGCGGTGTTCCTGTTCCATCTGCGCAGCGCATTCGTCGCGATCCTGTCGCTGCCGCTCGGCGTGCTGGTCGCGTTCATCGTGATGCGCTACCAGGGCGTGAACGCGAACCTGATGTCGCTCGGCGGGATCGCGATCGCGATCGGCGCGATGATCGATGCGGCGATCGTGATGATCGAGAACGCGCACAAGCATCTGGAAGCATACGACCACGCGCATCCCGGCGAGCCGATCACGGCCGCGCGCCGCTGGGAACTCGTCGCGGCGTCCGCTGCGGAAGTCGGGCCGGCGCTGTTCTTCTCGCTGCTGATCATCACGCTGTCGTTCATTCCGGTGTTTTCGCTGGAAGGGCAGGAGGGCAAGCTGTTCGCGCCGCTGGCGTTCACGAAGACCTATACGATCGCCGCGGCCGCCGGGCTGTCGGTCACGCTGGTGCCCGTGCTGATGGGCTATCTCGTGCGCGGCCGCATTCCGCACGAGAACGCGAATCCGATCAACCGCGTGCTGATCCGCGTGTACCGGCCGCTGCTCGAAGCGACGCTGCGGCGCCCGTGGCTCGCGATCGGCGTCGCCATCGTCGCGCTCGTGCTGACGGCCGTGCCGTTGTCGCGGCTCGGCGGCGAATTCATGCCGCCGCTCGACGAAGGCGACCTGCTGTACATGCCGACCGCGCTGCCCGGCATCTCGGCCGACAAGGCGAGCGAGCTGCTGCAGCAGACCGACCGGCTGATCAAGACCGTGCCCGAGGTCGACACGGTGTTCGGCAAATCGGGGCGTGCCGATACCGCGACCGATCCCGCGCCGCTCGAGATGTTCGAGACGACGATCCGCTTCAAGCCGCGCAGCGCATGGCGGCCCGGCATGACGCCGGAGAAGCTCGTCGACGAGCTCGATCGGACGGTGAAGGTGCCGGGCCTGTCGAATGTGTGGGTGCCGCCGATCCGCAACCGGCTCGACATGCTGTCCACCGGCATCAAGACGCCGGTCGGCGTGAAGATCTCCGGGCCGGACCTGAAGGGGATCGACGCGATCGCGATGCGGGTCGAGGCGGCGGTGAAGCACGTGCCGGGCGTCACGTCCGCGCTCGCGGAACGGCTGAACGGCGGCCGCTACATCGACGTCGACATCGACCGGCTCGCCGCCGCGCGCTACGGGCTGTCGGTCGCCGATATCCAGTCGGTCGTGTCGTCGGCGGTCGGCGGCGACGATGTCGGCGAAGTGATCGCGGGGCGCGAGCGCTTTCCGATCAACATCCGCTATCCGCGCGAGATCCGCGATTCGCTCGAGAACCTGCGGCAACTGCCGGTCGTCACGACACGCGGTGCGCAGATCCGCCTCGGCGACGTCGCGCGCATCGCGATCGCCGATGGTCCGCCGATGATCCGCAGCGAAAACGCGCGGCTGTCCGGCTACGTGTACGTCGATATCCGCGGCACGGATCTGCGCACGGCGGTTCGCGCGATGCAGCAGACGGTCGCACAACAGGTCGCGTTGCCGCCCGGCTATTCGATCGCGTGGTCGGGGCAGTTCGAGTATCTCGAACGCGCGGCGGCGACGCTGCGCACCGTCGTGCCGGTGACGCTCGTCGTGATCTTCGTGCTGCTGTTCCTCACGTTCGGCTCGGCGGCGGACGCGCTGCTGCTGATGTCGACGGTGCCGTTCGCGCTGGTCGGCGGCTTCTGGCTCGTGTGGGGGCTCGGCCATGCGGTGTCCGTCGCGACGTCGGTGGGTTTCATCGCGCTCGCGGGCGTGGCCGCCGAATTCGGCGTCGTGATGCTGCTGTACCTGAAGGGTGCGCTGACGCGCCGGCTCGACGCCGGCGAACCGCTGACCGATGCGCTGCTGCTCGACGCGATTCGCGAAGGCGCGGTGCTGCGCGTGCGGCCCAAGGCGATGACGGTCGCCGTCGTGCTCGCCGGCCTCGTGCCGATCATGGTCGGGCACGGCGCCGGCTCCGAAGTCATGCAGCGCATCGCCGCGCCGATGGTCGGCGGCATGGTCACCGCGCCGCTGCTGTCGATGTTCGTCATTCCCGCCGCATGGCTTCTGCTTCAGCGCCGTCATGTGCGGAGCGCGAGCGATGCGCGGCATTTCGATGCAGTTCCTCACGGCATGAACGTGCCGTCCACCCAAACCGGAGAATCCCGATGAAGAAATTGATTGCTACCACCGCTGCCGTTCTCGCGATCGGCGCTTTTGCAACGCCCGCGTTTGCCGCCGGCGACATGTCGGGCATGGACATGTCCGGCATGAAGATGTCGTCCGATGGCCCGGCCGAGTCGAATGCCGCGCTGACCGATGCGGAAGTGAAGAAGGTCGATGCCGCGAGCGGCAAGGTCACGCTGAAGCACGGCGCGCTCGACAACGTCGGGATGCCGCCGATGACGATGACGTTCAAGGCGAAGGACGCGGCCATGCTCGAGCAGGTGCATGTGGGCGACAAGGTCAGGGTCCGGATCGAGAACGTCAACGGCACGCTGACGATCGTCAAGCTGGTGAAGGCATTCTGATCGTCAGGATGCGGGCGTTGTTGCCGCCCGCATCCGTGCAACGATGCACACCGTGCCGGCGCGGCGGACGTTGCCGCGTCCGCCCGTGTGCGCGTGTCGGGCAATGCGCCCGATCCCGGCGTCAGCGCGCCAGCGTCAGGTACAGATACCCCGCATAACCCGCACCGTTCGCCAGCAACGCCCAGATCGCGAGCCCGCGCTTGCGCGCATTGATGCGCAGCCAGGCCGCCGCCGCGAGCGTGACGATCACGCCGGTCAGCACTTCGGGGCGTGGCTCCCACGGCGTCAGCATGATGCCGATCGCCGGCAGCAGCGTGCCCTGGAACACCATCGCGCCGGTGATGTTGCTGAACGCGAGCGTGTCCTTCTTGCGGCGGATCCACAGCACGCTGTTGACCTTCTCCGGCAATTCCGTGGCAATCGGCACGATGATCAGCGACAGCAGCAGCGCCGATATGCCGAGCACGTGCGACACGCCCTCCACGCCGTGAATGAAACCCTTCGCACCGCCGACCAGCAGCGCGACGCCGAGCAGCAACTGCAGCGCGATGGTCGCCAGGTTGGTCGGCAGGCCCGTGCGCGCCAGGAACATCGTATGCGGCGCCTCGGTGCCGTGCCCGGCATCGACAAGCTGGCTCGACGCACGGAACGTCATCACGACGTACATCGCGTAGATGCCGACCAGCATCGCGGAAAGCAGCGCGCGCACGGCCCAGTTGTGATGCGGGACGAACATCGCCGCGGTCGCCAGCGAGAACGCGGCCAGGAAGTAGTTCATGTCGCGCACGAAACCCGTGCGTTCGGGCGCGATCGTGCCGCGCAGCCCGCGCGAGCGGATCACGGCAAGCGTCATCAGGAAGGTGGTGAGCGTCGCGAGCATCAGCGGCGCGCCGAGAATCGCGCCGACGCCGATTTCCTCGTTCACCGCCTGGTTCGCCGTGCCGCCGGCCAGCGCGAGCAGCGGCACCATCGTTTCGGGCAGCGCGGTGCCGACGGCCGCGAACAGCGAACCGGTCACGCCTTCGGAAATCTTCAGACGTTCGCCGAGATGTTCGAGCGCATTGGTGAAGACTTCGGCGGCCACGAGGATCACGATCAGCATGAACGCCAGTTCGACGAACATGAAAGTCATGCGATACCTCCGCAGGCTGGTGCGTAGAGGTTGATGGGGCGCGGGGGAACGGCTGGGAGGAACATGGGGACTCCGTGGTCGGACGCTGACGAACCATGGCACATCCGCCGACGTCCGACCAGGAACGACGCGATGTGCCCATGGTCTCGCCAGACCGACTCGGCCGAACGCGCCACGGCCGAAAGCCGAGTGTGTTGACGCGTTCGCTTTCCGCGGGGCGGAAAGCAGGCTACTCCCCAAAGACGAAGGGCAGTCTAGCGGAGCGGATTTCTTTCGACAAGCCTTCGTCCCGAAAAGTGTTTCTTCGCGGATTTCGGTGGATGTCGCTGTCCGACCACGAGCCGCCCTTCATGCCAACTATCGTGTACGACCGTTACCTGATCGTGAACGGCCGTTGACACGCCTCCTGGTCCTTGGCGCCCGTGCCTGCTTTATCACATATCGGCAGCCGGTATTTTGCAATTCCCGTAAAGGACTGCTCCGGAATCGACTGCTAATCGCGATCGATCTCGGGCCGTTATCTGCAAGTATTCCGTCGAAGCTGCACTCTGCAGAGTGCAGCTTCACACCTTCTCCTACCCATTGGTCAATCTGCAAGGTCGGTAAGCACATGAAGCTGTCATTTGCGCAGAAACTCTGGTTGCCACTCATCCTGAGCCTGCTGTGTCTCGCCGGAATATCGATCTACAACGCTTACCAGACTCGAGAAATGCGGCTGGAGGAGCGCAAGGCAGACCTGAAACACGCATCGGAGATCGCGCTGAGTGTGGTCAAGACCTTTGGCGACCAGGCTGCCGCCGGCGCGATGCCGGTAGCGGAAGCCCAGAAGCGGGCCTTGGACAGCGTCCGGAATATGCGGTACGGCGAAGAAGGTTATTTCGTGATCCTCAATTCGCAGCCGACGGTGCTGATGAACCCTGCAAAACCGGAACTGGAAGGCAAGGACGTCGGCGATTTCAAGGATCCGAACGGCGTCTACTTCTTCAGGGACACGGTCGCCATCATCAAGCACGCCGGTCGGGGTTTTACCGCGTATTCCTTTCCGAAACTGGGGAGAACCGAAGCCTCTCCGAAAATCGTCTACAACGTGTCCTATCAGCCGTGGGACTGGATTCTCATGACGGGGCTTTATGTCGACGACCTCGATGCTGCATTCCGCTCGACGCTGTACCAGAGCCTCGGGATTCTGGTGGCACTGGCCGGCGCCCTGTCGGTTGTCGTGTTGCTGCTCAACCGCGGCATCTTGCGCTCACTGGGCGGTGAGCCGTCCTATGCCGCCGAGATTGCAAACCGGATCGCAGGCAACGATCTGACCGCCGTGGTGAAGACCGCACCGGGCGACCGCTCGAGCCTGCTTTTTTCGATGAAGCGCATGCAGGAGCAGCTCACGCTGACGATCGGCACGATCAAGGTTTCGGCCGAATCGATCGCCACCGCCACGCACCAGATTGCGGCGGGCAACCAGGACCTGTCGCAGCGCACCGAAGAGCAGGCCGCGTCGCTCGAGGAAACGGCGGCCAGCATGGAGCAATTGACCTCTACCGTCACCCAGAATGCCGACAATGCCAGCCAGGCCAGCCAACTCGCCGCGCAGGCTGCCCAGGCGGCGGAGCAGGGCGGCACTGTCGTGTCACGCGTGGTGGAAACCATGGATGGCATCAACGCCAGCTCGGACAAGATCGCCAACATTGTCGGCATCATCGAGGGCATCGCGTTCCAGACCAATATCCTCGCGCTGAATGCGGCTGTCGAAGCGGCGCGGGCGGGTGAGCAGGGACGGGGTTTCGCGGTGGTCGCGTCGGAAGTACGTTCGCTGGCACAGCGCTCCTCGGCGGCGTCCAAGGAAATCAAGGAGCTGATCCACGATTCCGTGGAACGCGTGCAGGCAGGTGCCGGCCATGTACGGGAAGCGGGTGCGAAGATGCGCGAGATAACGTACGAGATCAGGCGCGTGACGGACATCATGGGGGAAATCACAGCCGCATCACGGGAACAGAGCAAGGGTATCGGCCAGGTCAACCAGGCCGTCACGCAGATGGACGAAGTCACGCAGCAGAACGCGGCGCTGGTCGAACAGTCGGCCGCCGCCGCCAGCTCGCTCGAGTCGCAGGCGAACGATCTGAAGGCGTCCGTTTCAATGTTCAGACTGAACGCGTCACGCGACGCCGAAGTCAGCCGCCCTGTCGCGCAAACGCACACGACTGCGGCTCCGACACGCGCCCGGGCCCCAGCCGGGTCAGCCCCGGATCGGCCCGCACCGCAGCCCGTTCTGGCAGCGCAAACCGCCGTGGCTGGAGAATGGGACAGCTTTTAGGCGGCCATCCCGCGTCACGAGTGGGAGCGAGCCGTGCGGGGCGGCGCCGGCACGGAAGGTTCGCATGCGTCTTCGCGAGAGTTGAAGAAGCCGGAGACGACGCCAGTCATTCGCGCAACGAACTCCCTGGATGCGACGGATGCCCGCTTGGCATCCGCGAGACCTTGACTCAAAGGGAATCGTTCAAGATTGAATACAAGAGCACCGTTGCCCGGCCCCGCCGACGATCAACCGACGTCGGACAGCAAAGCCGCCACACCGGAATACGTCTACCTCGGGCGGCAGCCGATTCTGGACCGTAGCGGAGTATTGAACGCATTCGAACTGCTGTTCCGCTCCGGGACAGCCAATCTCGCCCGAATCACGGATGACGCCGCTGCCACTGCGCAGGTCATCGAGAGACTCATCGGCGATATTGGCCTCAACGCTGCGCTGGGCGATCGCACCGGCTATGTGAACGTCGACCGGACGGTGCTGATGTCCGACATCGTCCGGTTGTTGCCGCGTGAACGCTTCGTACTCGAAATCCTCGAAACCGTGACGTTCGACGGAGCGCTCTTCAGGCGCTGTACCGAACTGCGGCGCGCGGGCTACCGGCTCGCGCTGGATGATGTTTCTCGGATTTCCCCGCGCCTGCTCGATTTTCTGCCTTACGTCGATATCGTCAAGATCGATTTTCTCGAATGCCCGCGCGAGCACCTTGGCGAGCTGATCGACGCCGTCAGGCAGCACGGGAAGGTTTCGATCGCGGAGAAAGTCGAAACACGGGAGGACCATGGTGCCGCCATGCACGCCGGCTTCGAACTGTTTCAGGGCTACTACTTTGCGAAGCCGCAGGTGCTGACATCGCGGCGCATCACGCCATCGCGCGACGCGCTGCTGCGCCTGCTCGTGCTTCTGGGCGGCGAACCGGGGATTGTGGAACTCGAAGCCGAACTCAAGCGGATTCCGAACCTCGTCATTCAACTTCTGATGCTGCTCAATTCGAGCGCGGTCGGGCTTAGCCAGGCAGTTTCATCGCTGCGTGACGCGATCATGCTGGTCGGCACGCGGCAAATCACGCGCTGGGCACAGTTGCTCCTGTTTGCGGACGAACGTCTGGACGCGTTGCGCTCCGATCCGCTGGCACAGCTGTGTGGCACGCGTGCGCGATTCATGGAGCTTGCCGCTGGCCGGCTGCGGCCCGATGACGATCGGTTTGCCGATACCGCGTTCATTGCGGGCGTGTTCTCACTGGTTCATGTGCTGTTCGGCAGCACGATCGAGGACGTCGTGACTACGCTGCCGATTCACGCCGATATCCGGCGGGCACTGCTCGAACGGCATGGCGAGTTGGGTCTGCTATTGAACGCCAGTGAGTCAGCCGAATCGGCGGAGTACAACGCAATCCGCGCAGCGTGCAATGGATTGCCGATCTTCACCCCCGACGACCTGACCATGCTCTGGCTTGCTGCCGCTGCCTGGTACGACGATCAGGTGCGTGTGCCACCTGCACACCGCCCGCAGCGAGCCTCGCAATAAGGGAGGGATGGCCGCGCCGTCGACCCCACCCCGCCCGCAGCCGCTCGACTTGCCGCCGCGCAGCCCGGACGTCGTCATGGCACTCAACTCTTGTCCGAATCTGTCGTTAACTCAGGGCGACTGCCCCTGACAGGGCGGTGCTCCGGCATGTGGATTCGCTGGACAAGGGGGCGTCGACCATGGTCTCGGGGCCAAAGTGCCGCGCTCGTCGCCACGGCGCCCCAAGCGATGGGTCAATTCCCCGTTTGCGAGTTCGATGAGTACGCAATCATTCGAGGCAAGTGAGATCATATTTTGCCTGCCGCCGCAGGCGAGCCCGAAGGTTGCCGGATCGAAGTGCGCCGGCGAGGATTTTTCGTCTTGGTTAGAGAATGTATCCGAACAGCTACGATGTTCCGATTGCGCGCCTCGTCGCGCGTCAGATTCTGTCCTGCGCGCCCGCCACGCCGGTGCGGGAGGTCGCGCGACGCATGTTCGCCGAACGTTGCAGCTCGATCGTCGTGATGAAGGACGAACAGGTCGTCGGGATCTGGACCGAGCATGACGCACTGTCGGCCGGCGACGATCCGCGCGAACTCGATCGGCCGGTCAGCGACGTGATGAGCCATCCGGTGTTGACGCTCGAGGCCGATACGCCGCTGGGTGAAGCCGCGATGAAGTTCAAGCAGTCGGGCGTGCGGCACTTCGTGGTGGTCCGGGATGGCGCCGCGATCGGCGTGCTGACGCAGACCGACGTCGTCGTGAACCAGGGGCCGGAATTTTTCCTGCACCTGAAGCCGATCGAATCGATCTGCGTCCATCCGCCGGTTGTGGTGCCCGAGCAGGCCGCACTGCACGAAGTCATCGCGCGGATGCGCGCGCAACGGCTCGATGCGATCCTCGTCGACTACGACGACGGCGAGCACGGCATCCTGACCGAGCGGGACATCGTCCGGCTCCTGGCAGACGGCGGGGCCCAAGGCGCGGTCGGGGCCTACGCGAGCAAGCCGCTGCAGATGCTGACCGCCAATCAGAGCCTGTATGCGGCGCAGCGCTTCATGACCGAGCACAATATGCGGCATGTCGGCATCCAGGACGAGGATGGCAGGCTGACCGGGCTGCTCTGTTTCGCGGACGTGCTGCAGAGCATCGAGCACGAATACGCGAACGAGCTGCGCAGCGCCTTGCGCGAGCGCGACGAAGCGCTGGGTCTCGCGCGCTTCAACCTGCGCATGGCGGATCGGGTGTTCGAATCGGCACTCGAAGGCATCATGGTGACCGACCGGCACGCGAAGATCGAGCGCGTCAATCAGGCCTTCACGCGCCTGACCGGGTACACCGAGGACGAAGTGATCGGGCGCAACCCGGGCCTGCTGAGCTCCGGACGCCAGACGCCCGATTTCTACAAGCAGCTGTGGCATTCGCTAACGACCGATGGCCACTGGCAAGGCGAAATCTGGAATCGCCGCAAGACCGGCGAGCTGTTTCTCGAATACCTGACGATCACCAGCATTCGCGACAGCGAAGGCGAGATCTCCCACTACGCGGCGATCTTTTCCGACATCACGCAGCGGCGCCAGGCCGAGGAGCGGCTGGGCTATCTCGCCACGCACGACGTGCTTACCAATCTCGCGAACCGGATGCTGTTCGAGGAGCGGCTCGCGCACGCGATCGTCCACGCGAAGCGGCTCGGTCGCAAGGTCGCGGTGATGTACCTCGATCTCGACCGCTTCAAGCTGGTCAACGATACGCTGGGCCACAACGCCGGCGACGAGGTGCTGAAGATAGTCGCGGAGCGCATCGTCGCGAAAGTGCGCGCGAACGACACGGTGGCGCGCATGGGCGGTGACGAATTCGCGCTCGTGCTCGAGGAGGTCGACGATGTCCGCGACGTCGGGCGAGTTGCGCGCAAGCTGCTGGATGAAGTGGGGCGGGCGATCGATATCGGTGATCGCGAGATCTTCGTGACGCCGAGCATCGGCATCAGCATCTATCCGGACGACGGCACCGAGGCGGAGGACTTGATCCTGCTCGCGGACCAGGCGATGTACGGCGCGAAGAGCCGCGGCAGGAACGTGTTCCAGTTCTTCGAGAGCAAGATGACGTCGTCGGCGATCGAGCAGCTGGAGACGCTCGGCGAATTGCACCGCGCGCTCGAGCAGAATGAATTCCGCCTGTTCTACCAGCCGCAATACGATCTGGCCAGCGGCCGGATCGTCGGCGTGGAGGCGTTGCTGCGCTGGTTGCATCCACGCAGGGGCCTGGTGCCGCCGGGCGACTTCATCGGGCTGGCGGAGCGGTCCGCGCTGATCGTCCCGATCGGCAGGTGGGTGCTGCACGAAGCCTGCCGGCAGGCGCGCCGCTGGCTCGACGAGGGCTTCGAGTTCGGGCGTGTGTCGGTGAACGTGTCGGCACGGCAGTGCTTTACCGACCACTTCCTCAGCGACCTGACGACCATTCTCAGCGAAACCGCATTGCCGGCCGAATACCTGCAGCTCGAGTTGCTCGAAAGCATGGCGATGAACACCCGCGAGGAAATGGGCATCCTGCTGCGCGAACTGGCGACGCGGGGGATCAGCCTGGCGATCGACGATTTCGGTACGGGCTATTCGTCGCTGGTGTATCTGAAGGATCTGCCCGTCGATACGCTGAAGATCGATCAGTCGTTCCTCACGGACTGCGGTTCGGGCAGCACGGACGACGCGATCGTGCGCGCGATCGTTGCGATGGGGCGCGCGCTGGGGCTCGATGTCGTGATGGAGGGCGTCGAGACGGCAAAGCAGCTGGCCTTCCTGCAGGAGATCGGTTGCCAGCAGGGGCAGGGCTTCCTGTTCGCGCGGCCGCAGCCCGCCGACGAGCTGGTCGGCATCTCGCCGCGCCGCGGCGCCGAATTGCTGGCTGAGTGAGCCGGTCGCGGGGCGCGCCGTGGCGCGTTCACGCGCCGGCGGGTCGACTGACGCATGCGGCGCGGACCGGCTGCCGCGCGGCACGTAACCGGTCGAAGTCGTTACCGTTCCAATGACACTTCAGCCGATGGATGAGGGGCAAATGACGTTTTTCCGTTATTTCCGCCTGCATGGCACGATTTGAGGGATTTCCTTAAAATACGCCTTCTCAGGGTATTCGGCTAACGACTCCGTCATGCATCGAATCGGGTTTTTTGTTTGCAGCGGCCACGACGCGCTCGATCTTGGCGGGCCACTGTCGGCTTTTAATCAGGTGGCCGGAGCCGCTGGCCGTACTCCGTACGATCTTCATGTCATCTCGCAGTCCGGTGGCCCGGTACGTGGCAATACCGGCCTTTCGATCGAGACCAAGCCGGTCGGAAGGCGCATGTTCGACACCGTCGTTTTCGTGGGCGGTGATATCAGCCCGATGCAGACACCGGGGAACATCGCCGCTGCCAGGAAATTGTGCGCCAGGGCGTCGCGGGTGGCGAGCGTGTGTACGGGAGCGTTTCTGCTTGCGGAAACCGGCTTGCTGGACGGCGTGAAAGCAACCACGCACTGGCGATACGCTGCGCTGTTGCAGTCCCGCTTCCCTCGCGCCCGGGTCGAGGGCGACAGCATCTATATCGTAGACGGCCACATCTGGACGTCGGCGGGCATTGCCTCCGGAATTGACCTGGCGCTCGGCTTGATTGAAAGAGACATGGGTGCGGAAGTCGCGCGCGCTGTTTCCAGGCTTCTGGTTGTTCCGTACCGTCGACCGGGCGGGCAGTCCCAATTCTCCGCCATGTCGCAAATGGAGCCTGAATCGGATCGTATCCGCATCGCCCTGAACTTCGCGAGAGAACATCTGGCCGAAGCGCTGCCAGTGGAACGACTCGCCGATGCGGCAAGATTAAGTCCGAGGCAGTTCGGACGAGCGTTTCGTCGGGAAACCGGGGAAACGCCTGCCAAGGCGGTCGAACGTTTGCGCGTCGAAGCTGCGAGGCTGCGCCTGCAGGACGGCAGTGAACCCATCGAACAAATTGCTCTGGCCGTGGGATTCACTGATCCGGAACGCATGCGGAGGGCCTTTATCAAACTGTATGGCCACCCTCCGCAGGCGATCCGGCGCGAGAGCAGATTGAACAGTGCGCGCTGATCGAGCGCCGGGCTATTGGCGCTCTCGGTACGCGACTACCTGGATCGCGGGGCGCTCAATGCCCATCGGATTTCCGGGCAGCGTAATCATTCCAGATGTCGCGATGCAATTTCCACGCGCCGCCCTCCTTCAGAAAGAGGAGGATCTGCTTGCCGCGGTATTTGAGGTTTCCAGCATGGTCACGGATTTCCGCATCCGAAACCTCCGTCACGGTCCGGTCGTTACCGTAGAACTCGTAATTGCTGAACGATACGGTGTCGGGTTTTGCCCCGGCATACCCGTTGGCGAAGTGCGCGGCAATCGCGCTGCCCCCCGTCACCCTGTCGCCGCCGGGCGGCAGGAGTGCGCCGTCTTTCGTATACAGACGGCCTATCGCGTCGTAGTCCCCTCGCGCAAAGGCATCCGCCCATCGCGCGTTCTCGGCTTTGATGGCCGCTTCGGTTTGAGGCTGCGGGCCGCCGGCAATGGCTGGCGCCGCAAACGCGAAAAATGAAAAGCAGGCTGCAACGGCTGCAGTAAAACGACGAATCTGTTGCATTTAAGGATTTCCGATCAGGGTTTGAATCGAAGGGGCTGCGCCAGATTGGGCAGGTGAGGCAAGCGATGTCGGCCGCGGCGTCATCGAAGCGCGTGCAAGTCCTCGCAGGCATTGGCTGCGGGCATCTCAGCGAACGCCCGGGATTCGTGCGAGCCCTCTGGATGCACCAGGCAGTTCCTTGTCGACCATCGCGACGAGTTCCGGCCGTGCGTCTCTGGGATGACCGGAACGGAACGGCGGAGCGGGATCGTATTCGATCACGAGTTGCGTGAATTCGGCGGCTTGCCGACCGCGCAGCTTCTCTGCGACGCGAAGTGCGAAATCGATGCCCGCCGTCACGCCGCCGCCGCTCATGAAGCGGCCGTTGTCGTCTTCCACGAACCGATCCGGCACGGGGATCGCGCCATATTCGGACAGCTTGTTGACGAAGGCCCAATGGCAGGCGCTTCGCTTGCCCTTGAGAACGCCCGTCGCAGCGAGCACCAGCGATCCGTTGCAAACTGACGTTACATGTTTGGCGCTTTGCGCCAAACGCCGGATCTGCGCTTGATACTCGGGCCGCATCGGCGCCGTCAAATCGGACCCGCCGGGCACCAGAATCAGGTCCGTCTTGTCGATATCGGCCAGTCGTTCAGTCTTGCCATACACGACCCCGAATTCGAGGGTCACGTTGCCCCCATTGAGGCTCGCATAGCGAACGTTCGTATTCGGTAACCGGTGGAAAATTTCGCTGGGGCCGGCGAAGTCGAGAAGCGTCCCGCCGTCGTAATTGACAATCAAAATGTTGAGCGGGTCATTCGGAGCAAGTTCTCCCTTGCTGGCTGCCTGCGCAAGAGCAGGCGTGGTGTGGCCAAGCAGGGCTCCGCCACCCAGCACGGCGCCCAGCGTGGCGATGCTGCCGAGCTTGAGAATATCGCGGCGCGAGCGACCTGCTCCGGTGAGTGCCTTTCCGTAGGCATTGTTTTCGTTGCTGTCGGTCAAGATCAATTCTCCTTGCGCTTCGGCCCCTCCGTGTGCAACAGGGTCGGGCCGGATTGAAAGCCACCACGACAGGCATGCGGGTGGACGTGTGATCAAGGTGTGGATGAGCCGGAAGAACGTGCAGGCTCTTGAATCGGAACGCGCAGGCTTAAAGCTGCGAGGCACCGCCGTCGACAATCAGCTCGCTGCCGACAACGTACGAGGATTCGTCGCTGGCGAGATAGAGCGCCGCGTAGGCAATGTCCTCTGCCTTTCCGAGATGGCCTACCGGGATGGTCTTCGCGAACTCGCTCTTGAAGTTGCGGACATCCTCGTCCGACATCCCCCACTTGCTGAGCAGGGGCGTGTCCGTGCCGCCAGGCGCGATCGCGTTGAACCGAATCTTGCGATCGAGAAACTCGTAGGACCAGCTACGGGCAAGCGATCGCACGGCGGCCTTCGCCGCCGCAGTCAACGAGATGCCATGCTTGCCGGTCTGGGCGACGAACGATGTGTTGAGAATGACCGAGGAGCCCTCTCGCAAGTCCGGCAGCACCGCTTGAAGCGTGAACACCACGCCCTTGACGTTGATGTCCATGATCTCGTTGTAGAGGTGGTCGTCGATGTCGTTGACTGCGGACGGGAAAGCCCAACCAGCGTTGGCGAACACGACATCCAGCCCGCCGAACTGCTCTCTTACCTCTGCGGCAATCGCTCGCATGTCCTCGATCGAACGGACATCGCCCTTGAGAACCAACGCATTCTCGCCAAGCTCGGCCTTCACGCGTTCGAACACTGCGTCATTGCGACCGGTAACTGCAACTCGGGCGCCTTCTGCAATGAAAAGCCTGGCGGTCGCGAGACCGATGCCACTGGTACCGCCCGTAATCAAAGCTGACTTGTTCTTAAGCCTCATCTTCCGTTCCTTTCTTTGCTCGAGATTGGTCAAACCGGACGCACAAGGCACAACGTGCAATCGCGTTTGTGCTCGTGTTCCGGCTTGATTCCTGCGCAAATTATGGAACCTGAATTGGATGGCTCAAAGGTCGTATAACCCTCAAAACGCGCCACTCAACTTAACCTGATGACGAACCCACTTTGGGGTCTGCTGGCGGCCGCGCGGCAACAATGCCGGGCCGGGCGGCTGATCCGAAAACCAGGCGAAGCCTCTGACTCTCTATTAACGTCGACGCGTCCGTGTGCCGCGCGTCACCGGCCCGCAGTAGTATCGGTAGCGTCCCGTGTCAGGATTCCCGAATCGAGAGCGACCCATGCAGACCGAATCGTCGACCCGCATTCTTCGTCAAATTCCGCGCAGCGTCTGGGTGTTGGGCTGCGTCAGCCTGTTGATGGACGTATCGTCGGAGATCATCCACAGCCTGTTGCCGATGTTCCTGATGGCGGGGCTCGGCGCGAGCGCGACCGCGATCGGTGTCATCGAGGGGATCGCCGAGGCGACGGCGCCGGTCGTCAAGGTGTTCTCCGGCACGTTGAGCGACTATCTGCGCAATCGCAAGTGGCTGGCGGTCGCCGGATACGGGCTCGGCGCGCTCAGCAAGCCGCTGTTCGCCATCGCGCCGACGATCGGCGTCGTGGTGACGGCGCGGATCGTCGACCGGATCGGCAAGGGAATCCGGGGCGCACCGCGCGACGCGCTCGTGGCCGACGTCACGCCGGTCCACCTGCGCGGCGCCGCCTACGGGCTGCGGCAGTCGCTCGACACGGTGGGGGCGTTTCTCGGTCCGCTGCTGGCCGTCGCCATCATGCTGATGTGGCGCGACGACTTCCGCCTCGCGTTCTGGCTGGCCGTGATCCCGGGCATGCTGGCCGTGGCGCTGCTCGCGTTCGGTGTCGAAGAGCCGGCGCGCGCACCGGGCGACAAGCGCGTCAACCCGATCCGCCGCGACGTCGTGAAGCAACTCGGCGCGCGTTACTGGTGGGTCGTCGCGGTCGGTGCCGTGTTCGCGCTGGCTCGCTTCAGCGAGGCTTTCCTGGTGCTGCGCGCGATGGGCGGCGGGGTACCCGTCGCGCTCGTTCCGCTCGTGATGGTGGCGATGAACGTCGTGTACGCGTTGTCGGCCTATCCGTTCGGCAAGCTCGCCGACACGACGAGCCACACGAAGCTGATGGTGGCCGGACTCGTCATGCTGATCGCTGCCGACCTCGTGCTCGCGCACGGCACGCACTGGGGAACCGTACTCGTCGGCGTGGCGCTGTGGGGGCTCCATATGGGGATGACGCAAGGGTTGCTCGCCACGATGGTCGCGCAAGCCGCGCCGTCCGAATTGAGAGGCACGGCGTTCGGCGTTTTCAATCTGCTCAGTGGCGTCGCGACGCTCGTATCGAGCGTCGTCGCCGGCATCCTGTGGGACCGGGCGGGCGCCGCGGCCACGTTCTACGCGGGGGCGGTGTTCAGCGCGGCGACTATCGTGCTGCTCGTCTGCTTGCGCGGAGCGTTCGGCACCGCGCCGGACCGGTGATCGCAAGCCGGCGGCGAACGACCTAACTAACTATCGGTGCCGCGCGGAAAGTAAAGCGCGAACGTCGTGCGTCCGCCGCTGCTTGCGACCTCGACCTTGCCGCGATGCAGTTCCATGATCGACTTGACGATCGCGAGCCCGAGCCCCGCGTTCCGCGCCGCGCCGTGCCGCGACGAATCGATGCGGTAGAAGCGCTCGAAGATCCGGTCGATCTGCTCGGGCGGAATCGCAGCGCCGCGATTCGTGACCTCGACGACCGCGTAACCGGCCTGCGCGGAAACGGCCAGCTCGATCGTCGACTCGGCTTGCGCGTGTTCGAGCGCGTTTGACGCGAGGTTGCTGACGGCGCGCCGAAATAGCGTTGCGTCCGCAACGACCGGCGCATCGCCGCGCACGTCGATGCGCACGCCGGCCTCGTCGGCCAGTGCCTGGAAATACGACGCGAGCCGGCGCAGTTCGCTGCCCGCGTCGAGTTCGGTGGTTTTCAGATGCTGTCGCGCATTATCGGTGCGCGCGAGAAACAGCATGTTCTCGATCATCCGCTGCAGCCGTTCGCATTCCTCGATGTTCGAATCGATCAGCGCCTCGTATTCTTCAGTCGTGCGTGCGCGCGACAGCGTGATCTGCGACGAGCTGATCACGTTCGCGAGCGGCGTGCGCATGTCGTGCGCGAGATCGGACGAGAACTGCGACAGCCGCACGAACGCGCGTTCGAGGCGGTCGAGCATCCGGTTGACCGAGGTCGCGAGCTCGCGCAGCTCGACCGGGCCGCCGCGCGCGTCGAGGCGAGCGTTCAGGTTGTGC
Source organism: Burkholderia sp. JP2-270 (assembly GCF_003233675.1). Taxonomy (NCBI): domain Bacteria; kingdom Pseudomonadati; phylum Pseudomonadota; class Betaproteobacteria; order Burkholderiales; family Burkholderiaceae; genus Burkholderia; species Burkholderia sp. JP2-270. Next base: position 2,136,219 of record NZ_CP029825.1, read on the forward strand.
GCTTCGATGAGCGACGTCTGCCGGCCGAGGCTCTCGACCGGGCGCAGGCCGCGCGATGCGACCGCATAGCCGAGTGCGCCGACCAGCAGCGCGCCGACGGCCGCCGCGAGCCAGATGTCGACGCGATAGCTTTCGAGCAGCGACTGGCGATCGGTCGCCGTGCGCGAGAGCGCGACCTGGATCGGCTCGCCGGACGGCAGCGTGGCGCGCGCATACACGCAGCGCGACGCGCCGATGCCGGGCGGCGAGCAGGTGAACGGGCCGCCGGTTCCACCGGTTCCGCCGGCCGGATGCGGCGTTGCGATCACCGAGGCGAGCGTGTTGCGGGCTTCGTCGGTGTGCTCGACGAGCGGGCGGTTCTGCCCGTCGTAGATGCCGAGATAGACGCCCGGATGCGACAGCAGCACCTCGTGGAATACGGCCGGATCGGCGCGCAGCGCGGCCGTCGATCCGCTCGCGTGCGCGAGTTGCAGGAACTGGTTGAGCTTGCCGGAGATCTCGATGTCGTCGCGCCGCGTCAGTTCGGCGGACAGCGAGCGATAGAGGTACGCGCCGGTCAGCGCGAACACGAGCGCGGCGACGACGGCGAACGCGAGCGTCAGGCGCCGCAGCAGCGAATACGAAGCCGGGCTGGCGGTGGCGGTCACGAACGATCCTCGAGCACGTAACCCATGCCGCGGATCGTGTGGATCAGCTTCTTGTCGTACGCGTTGTCGATCTTCGCGCGCAGCCGCTTGATCGCCGCATCGACGACGTTCGTGTCGCTGTCGAAATTCATGTCCCAGATCTGCGACGTGATGAAGGTGCGCGTCAGCACTTCGCCCTCGCGTTCCGCGAGCAGTTGCAGCAGCGCGAATTCCTGCGCGGTCAGGTCGATGCGATTGTCGGCGCGCCGCACGCGGCGCTTGATCAGGTCGACTTCGAGATCGGCCACATTCAGGATGTCGCGCACGTTGCGCGGCGCGCGCCGCAGCAGCGAGCGGATGCGTGCGAGGAATTCGGCATACGCGAACGGCTTGAGCAGGTAGTCGTCGGCGCCCAGTTCGAGCCCGGTGACCTTGTCCTCGATCGCCTCGCGGGCCGTGAGCAGCAGCACGGGCGTCTGCTTCTGCGCGCGCAGCCGCCGAAGCACCTCGAAGCCGTCCATCTCCGGCAGCATCACGTCGAGCACGACGAGATCGAAATCCTCGTGCAGCGCGAGGAACAGCCCGTCCTTGCCGTTCTCCGCAATGTCGACCGTGTAGCTCGCCTCCATCAGCCCCTTCCGGAGGTACGACGCCATCTTGGGTTCGTCTTCGACTATCAGTATCCGCATGGTGAGGCAGGCTGTCCGAGATTCCAGCCGGTCAGTGTAACGCCTGAGCTTACGGCGACGCGCGTGCGCGAAAGATGACCGGCGGATGACGGAATTTTCATGAAGCGTGCGTGTGCCGCTCCGCCAACGTTTCATGAAAATCCGGTCATGTTTCGGCCATGTCGTCGTCACGGCGGCGGCGATAAGCTGCAGCCGTCCTGTCCCCGGAGCGCGCCGTCGCGGCGCTGCGCCGGCCCATCCGGTCGTTGCTTGCCTGATTCCCTTTCCATGTCGTACTGGCGCAAATTCATCCTCGTCGTGCTGCTGGCGCTGAGCCTGCCGATCCAGTCGTTCGCGACCGTGTCGATGCAGTGTGCGGGCGCTGCGGTGCCGTATGAGGAAGAGGCGCCGCACACGGTGCCGATCGCGCAGCGCACGCAGGGTAGCCACGCCGATCACGACAGCCACGCGCGGCATGCGCCGTCGTGTTCCGCCTGTGTGTCCTGCTGCTTCGCCACCGGCATGGCGGGCGTACCCGCGGTGCCGGCTGTGTCGGACGCCAGCGTCGCGATCGCGTCGTATCAGCCGTCGTCCGTCGTCGTGTCGTTCCTGACTGGCGGCATCGAGCGGCCGCCTCGCCGGATTTCCGTCTAGTCCGTGCCCGCGGCCGACCGGCCGCGACCCGCAATCCACGCTGGCGGCCGTACGCGGTCCGCCGGGCGACTTACGACGAGACTCATTCATGCGATTGATCACTGCGGCGCTGCTGAGCGCGGCGGCCATCGTGCCGTCGCTCGCGCCTGCGCAAGCCCCGTTTCCCGATCCGGCGGACGCCGCCGCGACGGTGCCGGACGTCACCGTGACGTCCGCGTTCGACGGCTACCGGCCGTATCGGGACGACGAAGGCCCGGGCTGGAAGCAGCTGAACCGGGACGTGATGGAGCGGCCCGCGAAGGGGCGCACGTCCGCCGACGCGACGCCCGGCAACCCGGCGGGAAACGGCGGCGCCCATTCGACGCACGGAGGGGCCGCGCGATGAAGCACCTCGCAATATCGCCGAGGATCGGCGCGGCTGCGGTCGCGCTGGCGTTCCTCGCGGGCTGCACGACGTTTTCGAAGGACGGCGGCTTCGATGCCGTGTCGTCAACCGCAGCGGAACGGATCGGGAAAGACGCCGTCGTCGTGCGCACCGATGCAGACCGCGAAGCCGTCGACAAGCGGACCCGGGAATTGCTCGCGAAACCGCTGTCGATGGACGATGCGGTGCAGGTCGCGCTGCTGAACAACCGCGGCCTGCAGGCGTCGTACGCGGAACTCGGGCTGTCGGAGGCCGACCTCGTGCAGGCCGGCCGGCTGCCGAACCCGCGCTTCTCGTTCAGCCGTACGCGCGCCGGCGACGGTGAGCTGAGTCTCGGCCGCACATTCTCGGCGAACGTGTTCGCGCTGCTGACGATGCCGCTCGCGACCAACATCGAGCGCCGCCGTTTCGAGCAGACCAAGCTCGAAACGGCCGACGCGATGCTGAAGGTCGCGGCCGACGCGCGCCGCGCGCACGTCGAGGCCGTCGCCGCAGAGCAGGCCGCGAACTATGCGCAGCAGGTGCGCGACGCGGCGAGCGCGGCCGCCGAACTCGCGCAGCGCATGCGGCAGGCCGGCAACTTCAGCCGGCTCGATTACGCGCGCGAACAGGCGTTCCATGCCGACGCGGTCGCGCAGCACGCGAAGGCACGCCAGCAGGCCGTGGCCGCGCGCGAGAAGCTCACGCGCGCGATGGGCTTGTGGGGCGAGCGCGCGCAGTATGCGCTGCCCGACCGTTTGCCCGACCTGCCGAAAGCGCGCCCGGACCTGCCGGATCTCGAACGCTTCGCGATGAGCAACCGCCTCGACATCCAGGCCGCGAAGCTGCAGACACAGGGCGTCGCGTCGTCGCTCGGCCTCAGCAAGGCCACGCGCTTCGTCAATGCGGTCGATCTCGGCTACGTGAACAACTACGAGACCGACAAGGGCCACGAGCACGGCTACGAGATCAGCGTCGAGATTCCGCTGTTCGACTGGGGCGGCGCGAAGGTCGCGCGGGCCGAGGCCGTCTATATGCAGTCGGCGAACCGGCTCGCGAAGACGGCCATCGATGCACGCTCCGAAGTGCGCGAGTCGTACGCGGCATACGTGACGAGCTACGACGTCGCGAAGCACTATCGCGACGAAGTCGTGCCGCTGCGCAAGACGATCTCGGACGAACTGCTGCTGCGCTACAACGGGATGCTCGCGAGCGTGTTCGAACTGCTGGCCGATGCGCGCGAACAGGTCGGTGCGGTGAACGGCTACATCGATTCGCTGAAGGATTACTGGCTTGCCGAAACCGATCTGCAGATGGCCGTCGGCGGCCGGCTGCCGACTTCGGGGCCCGCGCCGCGCGCGGCGGCTTCCGCCGAACCCGAACCTGAACCCAGAACCGACGCCGCGCCGCAGCCGGCTTCCTCACCCGCGGCGCAACCGGCGCCCGCAACGCATCCTGAAGGTCATTGACATGGTGTCCCGTCGACAATTTCTCAGCGGCTCGGGCGCCGCGCTGCTGGGCGCCGCGATGGTCAGCAAGGCCGGCGCCGCGTCGCTGCCCGAAGCGCCCACGATGGCGAAAACCGCCACGCAGCCGCCGCTGGTGCCGCCCAACGGCCGGCCTTACACGCCCGTCGCGACGCTGAACGGCTGGACGCTGCCGTGGCGGATGAAGAACGGCTGGAAGGAATTCCACCTGACGGCCGAGCCCGTCGTGCGCGAGATGGCGCCAGGCATGAACGCGAACCTGTGGGGCTACAACGGCCAGTCGCCGGGACCGACGATCGAGGCGGTCGAAGGCGACAAGGTCCGCATCTTCGTGACCAACCGGCTGCCCGAGCACACGACGATCCACTGGCACGGGCTGCGGCTGCCGAACGGGATGGACGGCGTCGGCGGCCTCACGCAGCCGCATATCCCGCCCGGCAAGACCTTCGTCTACGAGTTCCAGCTCGAATCGCACGGCACGTACATGTATCACCCGCACGCCGACGAGATGGTGCAGATGGCGATGGGGATGATGGGCATGTTCATCGTGCATCCGAAGGATCGCGGCACGATGCCGGTCGATCGCGACTTCGTGTTCCTGCTCGCCGCGTACGACATCGATCCGGGCAGCTATACGCCGCGCGTGAACGAGATGACGGACTTCAACATGTGGACCTTCAATTCGCGCGTGTTCCCGGGCATCGATCCGCTGCCGGTGCGCGCGGGCGACCGCGTGCGGATTCGTTTCGGCAACCTGACGATGACGAACCATCCGATCCACCTGCACGGCTACAGCTTCGAAGTCGCGGGCACCGACGGCGGCTGGATTCCGCCGGCGGCGCGCTGGCCGGAAGTGACGGCCGATGTCGCGGTGGGCCAGATGCGCGCGATCGAGTTCACCGCCGATCGCCCGGGCGACTGGGCGTTCCATTGCCACAAGTCGCATCACACGATGAATGCGATGGGCCACCAGGTGCCGAACCTGATCGGTGTGCCGCAGAAGGATCTTGCGAAGAAGATCGGCAAGCTCGTGCCGGACTACATGGCGATGGGCAGCACGGGCGGCGCGATGGGCAACATGGAGATGCCGCTGCCCGACAACACGCTGCCGATGATGACGGGCACGGGCCCGTTCGGGCCGCTGGAGATGGGCGGCATGTTCACGGTGCTCAAGGTGCGGCAGGGGCTCGGCCGCAACGACTATCGCGACCCGGGCTGGTTCCGGCATCCGAAGGGCACCGTCGCATACGAATACACCGGCGAATTGCCGGATGGTTGAGCAGCAGTAGCAGCAGTAGCAGCAGGCGGCGGCCGTGCCGATGCGGCCGCCGGTTTCGATTCACTCACTCGGGAGCAAGCACGATGAAGAAGGGACTGGTTTCGATTGCAACGGGTTGCGCGCTGGCGTTTTCCGCCGCGTCGTACGCGGCCGGCGACATGGCCGGCATGGACATGAGCGGCGGCGCGAAGCAGGGCGCCGACGCGAAGCACGGGATGTCGCACGGCGAGATCCGCAAGGTCGACACGGCCGCGGGCAGGCTGACGATCAAGCACGGCCCGCTGGACAACCTCGGGATGGACGCGATGACGATGGTGTTCAAGGTGAAGGACCCCGCGATGCTGTCGCAGGTGAAGGTGGGCGACAAGATCGACTTCGTCGCCGAGGACGTCGGCGGCACGCTGACCGTCGTCGAACTGAAGAAGCCGTGACGCCGGGCATGAACATGAAGATCACCACTCTCACGCGGCTGGCTGCCTTCGCCGCGGCCGGTGCGATCCTTGCCGCCGCGCCGGTCGCGGCATCGGCGCACGGCAAGCTGGAAAGCGCGGCACCGGCGACGGGCAGCACCGTCGACACGGCACCCGACACGTTGCGGCTTACGTTCAACGAAGACCTCGAACCGACATTCAGTTCGGTGAAGGTGTCGGACGCGAACGGCAACGCCGTCACGCAGGAAAAGGCGAAGGTCGATGCGTCGAACCCGCGCGTGATGACCGTCGCGATGCCGAAGCTCGCGCCGGGCGCGTACACGGTGCAGTGGGCGGCGATGACGGCCGACGCGCATCGCACCAAGGGCACCTATACGTTCAGGGTGAAAGGGTGAACGAGGGCTTCGTCGGCCTGCTGCGGCTCGTATCGGTGGCGATCCAGAACGCCGGGTTCGCGGTGATCGTCGGCGCGCTGCTCGGCAGTCACTGGCTCGCGCGCGGCGCGTCGGCGTGGCAGCACGGCATCGGGCGTCGTCTTGTCGCGACGCTGCGCATTGCGTCCGTCGTGTCGCTGCTCGCGAGCGTCACCGCGTTCTGGGCGCATTGCGCGCTGATGAGCGAAGTGTCGATGCTCGACGCCGGGCCGTCCGTCCGCGCGATGCTCGTGGGCACCGGCTTCGGCCATGCGTGGCTGGCCAGCGCCGTGTTCATGGTCGTCGTCGTGCTGCTGTCATTCATCAGACATGCGAACGACACGCGTTTTCCGTTCACGATGTGGGCCGCGCTCGCATGCGTCGCGCTCGCGCGCAGCAACGGCGGGCATCCGGTCGATGCGGGGCTGTTCAGCGTGCCGGTGTGGGTCGACTGGCTGCATCTGCTGGCGATCAGCGCGTGGGTCGGGCTCGTGCTCGTGACGGCGTTCGGTGTGATGTCGCGGCTCGTTGGCATGCCCACGAGCGAACGCGCGACCGGCGCGTCGTTTGTGCAGTCGCTTTCCGATGCGTCGACCTATGCGTTGATCGTGCTGTTCGCGACCGGCGCGTACAACGGGTGGCGCGGCGTCGATACGTCGGCGAACCTGCTCGCGTCGACGTACGGGCAGATCCTGCTGCTGAAGTTCGCGCTCGTGCTGACCGCGGCAGCGCTCGGCGGACACAACCGGCTCTTCGGGATGCCGAAGCTGCTGGCCGCGCTGAAGGACCCGTCCGCCGCGATGCCGGCCGGCCCGTTGCGACGGTTCGGCGCGGTGTTGAGGATCGAGGCGGTCGTGCTGGCCGGCGTGCTGATGGTGGCGGCCGTGCTCGTGTCGAGCGCGCTGCCGGGGACGGTCTAGCGCGGCGGTGCGTTGACGAAGGTCACGCAGGGGAATCGTCGCGAGCACGGCAGATTTTTTGTCGGACGATTCCCCGCTTTTTATGCGCGACCGTGTGGCCGGTGGCGATCGCGGCGCGATAACGGAAATTACATCGGCCTGTCTGGCGATTACCAAAAACTGTCATTGAGCGCCGCTAAGCTTTCGCCACCCTCACAACCGGGATTCCCCGTCATGCGCTCGACAATCCGCCTGTTTGCCCCGCTATTGCTTCTGCCCACGCTCGCTGCGCCGGCGATCGCCGCCCCCGCCGCGCCCGTCAGCCCGAACTGCGGCGGCAGCGCGACGCCGATTGCCGATATCCAGGGGCCGGGCGCGCCGTCGCCGCTCGCCGGCCAGAACGTGTCGATCGAAGCCGTCGTCACCGCCGATTTCGGCGGCACCGACGGCTTCGGCGGCTTCTTTGTCCAGCAGGCGGACGCGCAGCGCCGCAACCAGCCGGGCGTATCCGAAGGCCTGTTCGTCTACGCGCCGAAAGTGCGTGCGAAGGCCGGCGATCTCGTGCACGTGACGGGCAAGGTCGAGGAGAAATACGGGCAGACGCAGCTCACGCAGTCGGGGGCGATCGCGGTGTGCGCGAACGGCCAGACCGTCACGCCCGCGACGCTCACGCTGCCGGTGGACAGCCCGAACGCGTTCGCCGCGTATGAAGGGATGCTCGTGCGCCTGCCGCAGACGCTGAACGTCACCGACAACTATGAGCTCGGCCGCTACGGCAGCGTGTTGCTCAGCAACGGCCGCCTGCGCACGCCGACGAGCGTCGTGCCGCCCGCGCAGGCGCAGACGCAGATCGATGCGAACGCACGCAACCGGCTGGTCCTCGACGACGGCTCGAACAAGCAGAACCCCGCGACCGTGCCGTATCCGGCGCCGGGCCTGTCGGCTGCGAACACGCTGCGCGCGGGCTACACGGTGCGCGACGTCGAAGGCGTGCTCGAAGTGCGGTACGGCGCATGGCGCGTGCAGCCGCTGCCCGGCGCGGCCGTGCCGGCATTCGACGCGCGCACGAACCCGCGCACCAACGCGCCCGCGCGCGATCCGAAATCGAACCTGCGCGTCGCGTCGTTCAACGTCCTCAACTACTTCAACGGCAACGGTCTCGGCGGTGGCTTCGACGATCCGAACAACCGCGGCGCGAAGAACTACCAGGAATTCCAGCGCCAGGAAGCGAAGATCGTCAGCGCGCTGAAGGCGCTCGACGCCGACGTGATCGGCCTGATGGAAATCCAGAACAACGGCTACGGCGAACTGAGCGCGGTGCGCCAGCTCGCGGCGAAGCTCGGCAACAACTGGCGCGTCGTCGATCCGGGCACGTCGCGCCTAGGCGGCGATGCGATCGCGGTCGCGCTGATCTACGACGGCCGCAAGGTCGAACCGGTCGGCCGCGCGGCCACGCTCGCGATCGACGACAAGAATCGCCAGCCGCTCGCGCAGTCGTTCCGCCGCATCGGCGGCAAGCAGGCGCTGACGATTGCGGTGAACCACCTGAAGTCGAAGAACTGCCCGGACGCCGCGAACGACGATCTCGACCAGGGCGACGGCCAGGGCTGCTGGAACCCGACGCGCACGCGTGCGGCGGCGAAGGTCGCCGACTGGCTCGCCGGCACGCCGACCGGTGTCGCAGGCCAGGGCGTGCTGCTGATCGGCGACTTCAACAGCTACACGCATGAAGACCCGATCCGCACGCTCGAATCGCGCGGCTACCGCAACCTCGTCGCGCGCTGGATCGGCGCGAACGCGTACAGCTACGTGTACAACGGCGAAGCCGGTTATCTCGATCACGCGCTTGCGACGCTGCTGCTCGCGTCGCACGTGAAGGCCGTGCACGAATGGCACATCAACGCGGACGAGCCGCTCGCGCTGCAATACACGATGGCGTACAAGTCGGCCGAGCAGCAGAAGACGTACTACGCGCCGGATGCATATCGTTCGTCGGATCACGATCCGGTGCTGATCGATATCGCGCTGCCGGGCGGCGGGCGTTGATCGCGGGTTGAGTGTTTGTGACGGGCGACGGCGCGTGTGTATCGCGCGCCGCTCGCACCGTGGAAAATCCGGTCGGATATCGGGTAAATAATTCCACTGCAACCGGATTGAATTATCGGAATCGGTATTTTATGGATGGCGAGGTGCGCATAAGCACCGGGATTGGCAAATGGATGAAGTGAATCAAATCAGCGAATCACGTACGCATGCAGCTATGCCGCTTTAATCGATTGTTGATAATAAAAATGAAAGAAAAATCCTGTCGATATGAAGGCTTGTTTTGAGGCGCTGCATCAACACTGAATGTGCTTCAGCGTTGTGAGGGAAAAGTAAAATATTCGACGAAGCATCGCCGATAAAGCGCACCTTGCACGAATAGTCCCGCTTTCTTTCAAATCCCAGACACTGACCAGCCTTCGCATCATTACGGGATTTTTAATATCGGAATGATCTTTGACAACGCGGCGCAGCACCGCCTATTTTGTCGATGTCGTAAATTTCGGTAATCAGAAAAGAAGTCCAAACTGCAGGGGGCGGTTCAAGCACGATTCTCGCCGGCAGTTTGCTGTGTCTGTATCACGTTCAGTCTCTTGAAGCAGTCCGATCCCAACCGCCTTATGCGCGAGTGGCGGGTGTTGCTGCGCGTCTCGCCGGCGAAGGCGGCCTTTGTGAAGCGGTATCCGAACCAAATCAAAGGGCAGAGATGAAACCAGACAGGAGCTGTACCGGCAGCCGCCGTGGCCGTCACGGCCGGTTGGCCGGGCTAGGCGCATTGACCGTCATGACGCTGGCGCTCGCGGCATGCGGCGGCGACGATTCGTCGTCCGTCGGCGCGTCGAGCCTCGCGCAGGCGACAGCCAGCCAGCAGGCCAGCGCGCAACAATCGGCCGGCAGCCAGACGCCGGCGGCCAACCAGCCTTACGTCGATCAGGTCGCGTATTCGATGAATGCGACCGACGGCCTCGCCGCCGCGCAGGTGTCCGAGAAAGCGGCGGTCATGCATTACCAGTGGAAGTCCGGCGGCACGACCATCAACTACACGACGACCACCGGCCACCTGACCGCGCAGGACGCGAACGGCAATGCGGAAGCGTCGATGTCGTATGTCGCGTACACCGCGCCGAGCACGAACGGCAAGCCGCGGCCCGTCACGTTCGTGTATAACGGCGGCCCAGGTTCGTCGTCGATCTGGCTGCGTCTCGGCTCGTTCGCGCCGACCCGCGTCGCGACGCCCGATCCGCTGTTCGGCAGCAACTGGCCGAACTATCCGCTCGTCGACAACGCGGAAAGCCTGATCGACACCACCGACCTCGTGTTCATCGACCCGCCGGGAACCGGGCTGTCGGAAGCCGTGTTGCCGAACACCAACCAGAAGTACTGGGGTTCCGATGCGGACGTGAACATCATGCGCGACTTCATCCAGCGCTACCTGAACGTCAACAGCCGCGGAACGTCGCCGATCTACCTGTACGGCGAATCGTACGGCACGCCGCGTACCGACATGCTGGCGCTCGCGCTCGAATCGGCCGGCGTGCACCTGACGGGCATCGTGCTGCAGTCGGCAATCCTGAACTACTTCGCGGATGCGGTGGAAGCGGTGGCGATCACGCAGTCGACGGAAGGGCTGCTGCTCGAAACCGATACGGTGGCCGGCTACCTGCCAGGTTATGCGGCGGTCGCGGCGTACTTCAACCAGGTATCGCCGGCGCCGGTGAACCAGGCTTTGTACGCACTGCAGACGGAACTGTTCACGACGCTGATCTACAACCAACTGCAGAAGTATTCGCAGTCGTGGGTGTTGAGCCAACTCGGCATTCCGGATGCGCTCGGCACGCCGGTATTCCCGAGCGATGCGACGCTCCAGCTGTGGTCGATCCCGTCGAGCCTGACGCAACAGGCGCTGCGCGGGTACTTCAACGCGAATCCGTTCGGCACGAGCCTGCTGCCCGGAACGACGGTCGGCCGGTATGACGGACGCGTATCGTTGCCGAACTCCGATCCGCGGCTGCAAACCGACGGCGACCCGTCCGACATCCTGATCTCGCAGCCGTTCACGAACGCGCTCGCGACGCAGATGCCGGACTACCTCGGCTACACCGCGCCGAACGCGACCTACCTGCCGCTGAACGACAACATCATCGGCGTATGGGACTTCTCGCACGACGGCCAGCCGATGCCCGACACGATCCCCGATCTGCTCGGCGCGCTGCAACTCAACCCGAAGCTTCGCGTGCTCGCGGAGAATGGCTTCCACGATCTCGCGACGCCGTTCTTCAACACCGAGAAGCAACTCGCGCGGCTGCAGACGGTGAAGGGGCTGAACCCGAAGCTGCAGGTGAACTTCTTCCAGGGCGGTCACATGACTTACCTGGACGATGTCGCGCGTCCGCAGATGAAGCGGGACCTGACGACGTTCTATCGCGGCAAGCGGATTCCGACGGCGCTGACGCTGCATACGCTTCCGCCGCCGTGGCCGGACGAGAACCCGCCCAGCGTGCCGACCGGCAGCGTCCCGGGCGCGACGGCCGCGACGACGCTGGCGGCGGCCCCTTGAGCGACCGACTCCTTGTCAAAGGAACCCTCTATTCATCCATTGAATGCGAGTGATCATGTCCCTAATCAAATTGATTCGGCGTATGTCTGCGTTGATCGTCCTCGGTGCCACGATGAGCAGCGCCTACGCATTGCCGCCGCAGGCGGTGGCACCGGTGAAGCTGCCGCATGGCGGGCGCGGTGTCGACGGTCCGTTCTTTCCTGCCACGCGTGCGGCGCCGGTGTTGCCGTCGACCGGCGCGACGCTGCAGCAGCAGGCGCAGCGGCGCGTCGACGCGAGGCTCGGCGCCAATACGGTACTGAGCAACGGCGCGGCCGTGACGAAGGCGCAAGCGCAGAGCAGCGGGCTCGGTTTCGTGTCGAAGCACTTCGACGAGATCGATGCGAAGCACACCGGCCGCGTGACGATGAGCGATGTACGGCAGTTCATCCAGCAGCGGCAGGTGCAGGCGCAGCAGGAACAGCAGGGCGAGTGATGGCGTGAGCAGGACGGCGGCCGGTGTGGGGTCTTGCTCGGCCGCCGAACCGCGAAAGGCTTTCAGACGGCCTGGCGCGCCGCGTAGCGCCTGGCCGTGGCCGACGGTAACTCGCCGAACATCGCGCGATAGTCCTGCGCGAAACTGCTCAGGTGCCAGAAGCCCCATTTGGTTGCGGCGGACGTCACGGATTCGCCGAGCCGAAGTTCGCGGCGTGCGTGATTCAGTCGAACGGCCCGCAGATACGCAATGGGGTTCAGGTTGAGCGCGTCGTGGAACGCATACTGAGCGGTGCGCCGGCTGATGCCGAGTTGCACGCACAGTTCGGCGATCGACAACGGGCAGGTCGATGCGTCCTGAAGCCGTGCCTGCACCGCGCTGACCAGCGACCAGTACTTCGTCGGGCGTGCGGCTTGCGCGGCGGCCTCCGGCGCGGCCGCCGTCAATACTTCCGAGATTGCATACAGGACGGTCCGCTCCAGCAGTTCGATCCGGTCGCGCGTCGTCACGTCTTCGACGGAGGTGCTTTTCGCCGCGGCGGCCAGCGTCCGGCGCAGCAGGTCGCGAAGATTGTCCGCGACGTAGGCGGGCATCGGGATCAGCGGCGCGAGCGTGCGCGCGCGCAGCGACGCGGCGACCGTGCGCATCGCCTGCGTCGACAGCTTGTCGGGCTCGATCTCGACATTCACGAGCACGTGCCGGTCGGGCGAGTAGAACTCGAATTCCGGCAGGCTCGAGAACACGTGCAGGCTGTCGCGCCCGCTTTTCTCGCCGCACATGCGCGCATGCCCTTCCAGTTCCAGCGGCACGGCCACGGCGATCCGGTCCGACGGCACCGCGCCCCGCTGCAGGATGACCTTGTCGAGGTCCTCGACCAGCAGCTTGATGCCGCCCAGCGACACGATCGACGACGAGCCATGAAACAGGCCGTCCGAGATCTGCGTGTAATTCAGGTCCCAGCCTTCGAACGACCGTGCCTGTTCCTCCACGTCGGTGAACGCGCAGAACGCGACCGCTCGCGCGAACAACGGGGCGCCAGAGAAATCGCTCGGGTGGGCAGACGGCGTCATCGGGGGCGGGAATGGGCGGGCCGGGTCGAATCATTGTAGCCGGTCGATAAGCCGGTCAAAAAGCCCCGGTCCGGCGCAGCCTCGTGGAAACCCTCGCTTGCCGAAATCCGATAGTGAAAAGCGTTTCGGCGGCCTACCTTTGGCACGAATGCGACGCAGTGGCCGAGCCATCCCGACAACGCACCGCGGTGCCTATCTGGAGCAACGTTGATGGAACTTCCTCGTGGCGGATTCTGGAGAAACTGGGTGGGCAATCAGTCGTGCGTGGCTGCGCACATGGCGTCGCCGACCAGCGAGGCCGAGATTGCGGAACTGGTGCGCACCGCGACGCGCCAGGGCAAGCACGTCCGATGCTCGGGGTCGGGGCACTCGTTCACGCCGGTCGTGGCGACGAGCGGCCTGCTGCTGTCGCTCCAGGACTACCAGGGCATCGTCGATGTCGACGAAGCGCGCAAGCGCGTGACGGTGAAGGCCGGCACCAGGCTCAATGCGGTGACGCGTCGGCTGAAGGAACTCGGCCTGTCGCTCGTCAACCAGGGCGACATCGATTCGCAGGCGATTGCCGGCGCATTCGCCACCGGCACGCACGGCACGGGGGCGACGCTGAGCAACCTGTCGTCGCAGGTGGTCGGGATGCGCATCGTGCGTCCCGACGGCTCGATCATGGAAGTGAGCGACCGGAAGGACCTCGACCTGCTCCATGCGACCCAGGTGAATATCGGCATGTTCGGCGTGGTCTCGGAGATGACGCTGCAGGTGACCGAGGCATTCTGGCTGCACGACCGTGTCTGGCGCGAGGACTTCGAAGCGCTGATGGAGCAATACGACGACCTGGCGGCGCAGCATCGTCATTTCGGCTTCTTCTGGTGTCCGACGTCCGAAAGCCGCCACCTGTACTGCCTGCCCGACACCGCCGGGGTGTCGAATTCGAAGAAAGACTACGACGTATGCGAGATCAAGGTGATGGATATCACCGCGGAGCGCACGTTCCATGAAGGCGAGCACGAGAAGATCGCATACAGCTCAGAGGTGTATGCGATCCACTACGTGCCGAACTTCCACGAACTCGAGTACGCGGTGCCTGCGCAACATGGCAAGGAAGCGCTGCGCCGCGTCCGCGACCTCATTCTGACGAAACACCGCGACTGCATTTTCCCGGTCGAATACCGCTTCACGAAGGGCGATCCGGCGTGGATCAGCCCGTTCAACCACCAGGACAGCGTCACCATTTCATGCTCGGGCGGCCCGAACGGCGTCGACTACTGGCCGTTCCTGAAGGATGTCGACGACATCCTGCGCGACTACGACTCGCGTCCGCACTGGGGCAAGCTGCACTTCACGAACCGCGAAGACGTGGATCGCTGGTTTCCCAAGGCCGAAGCATTCCGCGCACTGCGCCGCAGCGTGGACCCCGAAGGCTACTTCCTCAACGATCATCTTCGGACGCTATTTAGTTGAGCAGGCCGAACGAACCAGACAGGAGAACGATGAATGAATGCAAGGATTGACGGCCGCCTGGCCGGCAAGGTCGCCATCGTGAGCGGCGGCGCCGGCGGATGCGGCGGGGCTGCGTCCGAACTGTTCGCCGCACAGGGCGCGAAGGTCGCGATCGTCGACCGGGACGGCGACGCCGCCGAAACGCTTGCGTCCAGGCTGCGCGATGCCGGCCTGCAGGCGATCGGCCTCGGCGCCGACGTGTCGAAACAGGCGGAGGTCCGGCAGGCCGTCGACGCGGCGCGGGAGCAATACGGCAATGCGGACATCCTGTTCAATCACGCCGGGACGCTGATCGTCAAACCGTTCCTCGACATCGAAGAGTCGGAATGGGACTGGCTGATGGGCGTGAACGTCAAGAGCATGTTCCTGATGACGAAGGCGGTACTGCCGCAGATGCTCGAGAAGGGGCGCGGCAGCATCGTGTGCACGTCGTCGATTTCCGCGGTATGCGCGACGCCGGGCGAGGTGCTGTACGACGCGACCAAGGGGGCGTGCCATATGTTCGCGCGGGCCATCGCGGTCGAGTACCGCGACCGAGGGATTCGCTGCAACGCGCTGGCGCCGGGGTTCATCCGCACGCCGCACGGGATGCGCGAACTCAGGGACCTGCAGGCGATGGGCGTCGACGCGACCGAAGCGGCGATCGCGATTCAGCAGGGCCGGTTGTGCGAGCCGTCGGAAGTCGCGGCGGCCGCGCTGTTCCTGGCGTCCGACGAGTCGAGTTTCGTCAACGGCACCCATCTGTTCGTCGACAACTGTTTCTCCGCCGTCTGATGCCGATGCTCGCAAGAAGCTGAAGGGCAGGCGCCACGTCTGCACGGTCGGCGAACCGGGTCGAAGGTTCCGCAGCAATGCGAACCTTCGATTTTTTTTGCGTACGCGTTGCGCAGTGTGTTCTGGCGGATTGTCGCAATCCTTCTATCTGAACGGTGGCGCGTCTGATGGAATGCGAAGGCTGAATTGCCGTTCGGCCGGCATCTCGCGATCAGTCAGTCAATCACTTTCTTTTGGTCAATCATCATGTTCAATCGCAGTACCGGCACCGTCGCGAACGTCGATCCCGAAGTCTTTGCAGCGATCGAGCATGAAAACCGCCGGCAGGAAGATCACATCGAGCTGATCGCGTCGGAAAACTACACGAGCCCGGCCGTGATGGCCGCGCAGGGCTCGCAGCTCACGAACAAGTACGCGGAAGGTTATCCGGGCAAGCGCTACTACGGCGGCTGCGAGTACGTGGACGTGGTCGAGCAGCTGGCGATCGACCGCGTGAAGCAGCTGTTCGGCGCGGAAGCCGCGAACGTGCAGCCGAACTCGGGTTCGCAGGCGAACCAGGGGGTGTTCTTCGCGATGCTCAAGCCGGGCGATACGATCATGGGCATGAGCCTGGCGCACGGCGGCCACCTGACGCACGGCTCGCCGGTGAACATGTCGGGCAAGTGGTTCAACGTCGTGAGCTACGGCCTGAACGAGAACGAAGACATCGACTACGAAGCGGCCGAGAAGCTTGCGCAGGAACACAAGCCGAAGCTGATCGTCGCGGGCGCGTCGGCGTTCTCGCTGAAGATCGATTTCGAACGTCTGGCGAAGATCGCGAAGTCGGTCGGCGCGTACCTGATGGTCGACATGGCGCACTACGCGGGCCTGATCGCGGCCGGCGTGTACCCGAACCCGGTGCCGCACGCGGATTTCGTGACGACGACGACGCACAAGAGCCTGCGCGGCCCGCGCGGCGGCGTGATCCTGATGAAGTCCGAGTACGAGAAGCCGATCAACTCGGCGATCTTCCCGGGGATCCAGGGCGGCCCGCTGATGCACGTGATCGCGGCGAAGGCGGTGGCGTTCAAGGAAGCGCTGTCGCCGGAGTTCAAGGCGTACCAGGAAAAGGTGGTCGAGAACGCGCGCGTGCTGGCTGAAACGCTGGTGAAGCGCGGGCTGCGGATCGTGTCGGGCCGTACGGAAAGCCACGTGATGCTGGTCGACCTGCGCGCGAAGAACATCACGGGCAAGGCGGCGGAAGCGGCGCTGGGTGCGGCGCACATCACGGTGAACAAGAACGCGATCCCGAACGATCCGGAAAAGCCGTTCGTGACGAGCGGCGTGCGCCTGGGTTCGCCGGCGATGACGACGCGCGGTTTCGGGCCGGCGGAAGCGGAGCAGGTGGGCAACCTGATCGCCGACGTGCTGGAGAACCCGGAAGATGCGGCGACGATCGAGCGCGTGCGTGCGCAAGTCGCGGAGCTGACGCGTCGATTCCCCGTCTACGGCTGACGTTCGCGAGGTTCGACCACCGCAACGCGGCCGGACCTCGTCATTCCATATCGACGTCGAAAAAAGAAAATCGACTCGCGGCGTGACACCTGCGAGTCGGCGGCTTCAGCCTGTTTCAAAGGCGCTTCAGACCGACGGATCGACGTTCGCCTCGAGTTCGCGGATGCGCTCGAGGCTTCGCGTGTCCTTCAGCACCGGCGGCCCCGCGAAGGTGTTGCGCACCCCGAAGCCGTACCAGATCACCATGAGCACCGCCACGAAGCCGACCAGCACGTAGAGCACCTTTTCATTCGGCGGCTGGATGCCGACATATGCGAGCACGCAGGCGCCGACCAGCGCGAGCAACGCACACGGTTTGGACCAGATGCCCAGTTGAAACGGGCCCTTCTCGGTCCACGTGCGGCCTTCTGCCAGCATTCCCGAGCCGATCGGCATCGCATACGAGATGAACAGGAATACGGCGCTTCCTGCACTCAGCACCGAGAACGCGTCGCCGTACAACGTGACGACGATCGCGAGCACCGCGCACGTCCAGATCGCGGGCCCGGGTGTCCGGTGCGTGTGATTCACGCTGCGCAGCAGCGTCGACGCCGGCAGCCCGCCGTCGCGTGCGAACGCATACACCATCCGCGACGTCGACATGATCGCGGCGAGCCCGCATACGTAGTTGATGAAGAACATCGCGAGTTCGAGGCAGACGCGCAAGGTCTTCGGAATCGGCGCGAGTATCGCTTCGAAAAAGCCGGTGCCCTGTTTCATGCTGGCGGTCAGGTCGGGCATCACCAGCACGAACGCGCACACCATCACGTAGCCGAAGATCGCCGACCAGAACACCGACCCGATGATGCCGCGCGGCACGTTTCTGGCCGCATCGTGCGTCTCTTCCGACGTATGCGCGGAAGCGTCGAATCCGGTGATGGTGTAGGTCACCAGCAGCAGGCCGGACAGGAACGCGAGCGGCGTGGCCTGCTTCGGCCACGCCCCGCCGTCGACACCGGTGAAATTCGTGAAGGTGACCAGCCGTTGCGCATCGAACGCGACAGGCGTGTAGTAGAGCAGCGAAACGACCAGCGCAATCGTCACCACGAAAATCAGATAGCCCGACAGGTCGGTGATCCTGCTTGCGATCCTGATGCCGCGTGCGTTCAGGATGGCTTGCGAAATCGTGACGAATGCGATGAACGCCGTTTGATGCCACCAGGTCAGGCTGTCCGGACTGACGCCGAACATCGGCGCGATCAGCGTCTTGAAGAACGGATCGTAGGTGCCGAAATTGATCGCGGCGATCACGAAGACGAGGCCGATCAGGTTGAGCCACGCCGTCATCCACCCCCATTTCTTCCCGCCGAGGATCGCGCCCCAGTGATAGAGGCCGCCCGCTGTTGGAAACGCGGATGCAATCTGCGACATCGACACGGCAACGATCAGCGCGAAGAGCGAACCCAACGGCCAGCCCAGGCCGATCGATGCGCCGCCGGTGGCGGAAAACGCGAGCTGAAACGCGGTAATGCCGCCCGACAGGATGCAGATCACCGAAAACGACACGGCGAAGTTCGAGAAGCCGCTCATACGTCTCGACAGTTCCTGCGCGTAGCCCATCTTGTGCAGGAGGCTTACGTCACTGTCGGTGCCTGAATCAGGCGCGAGTTTTGCATCCATGTTCGCTCCGTCACGAATGTCCTGCGTGGCAGGACTATCATCGCCGCCCGGGCCATGTGCGACGGCCCGCTCCTGGAATTCGTCGGCGGCACGCGATGCCGCGGCTGAACGGCAATCGCTTTCCGGTCCGATGCGTGAACGGTATGAAACCAAATCTCCCGGCAATATCGGATTTCGGCAACGTAGTGAAAATCCGGATGCCTGCACTGTTTGAGGGCGTGCCTGCCAGTTTTATTGTCCTGAATGCCGGATGAATCGGGGATGACCCATATTCGCCGAAACGCGGCAGTCGCTTAAAAGCGACCTCCTGGAGTGGCGTCAATCTGTACACCGGCCGGAATCACGGCCGGTGTCGTCGGAACGCCGGGCATCGTGGCTCGATTGCTACGGATGCCGAAACCGGTGACGACTTATTCTGCCTGCCGCGTGTCGCGTCGCTGCCCGAAGCGCGCACGATAGTCGCGCGGCGATGTACCGACCCGCTTCGCGAATGCCCGCTGCAACGCGTCCACGCTGCCGAATCCCGAACGTTCCGCTATCCGTTCGAGTGGCCAGTCGGCTCGCTCCAGCAACGCCTTCGCGCGCTCGACCCGCGCTGCCAGCACGTATTGCGCGGGCGAGAGTCCGGTCTCCTTGAAGAAATTGCGCGCAAACGTCCGTTCGCTCATGTGCACGCGGGCGGCCAGCGCGGTTACGCCAAGATCGCCGGTCGGATCGTCGGCGATGTCGGCGAGCAGCGAGCGCATGCGCGGCGTCGCGCTTGCCTGGATGTCGAGCCCGACGCTGAACTGCGCTTGTCCGCCGGGACGGTGCATGAACAGCACGAGTTCGCGTGCGACCGCGAGCGCGGTCGGCGCACCGCAGTCCGCCTCGACGAGTGCAAGACACAGGTCGATGCCGGCCGTCACGCCGGCCGAGGTATGGAACGGCGGGTCGCTCACGTAGATCGCGTCCGGCTCGACCCGCGCTTCGGGACACAGTGCCTGTAGCGCCGAACATTGGTTCCAGTGCGTGGTCGCACGTTTGCCGTCCAGCCATCCGCCCGCGGCGAGCACGAACGCGCCCGTGCAGATGCTCGCGATGCGCCGCGTGTCCGCGATCCGCGTGCGCAGCCACGGCAGCACGCCGGCATCCGATGCAGCGCGTCGCAGCGCCGCTTCGTTGCCGCCGGCGACGATGATCGTGTCGATACGCCCGGGCAGTGCCGCAAGTGCGGTCGGACCGGCGAGGCGCAGGCCCGCGTGCGTGACGATGTCGTCCCCGTCTTGCGATGCGAGCGTGAGCCGGTACGGCACCGCGTGGCCGGGAAGGTAACGGTTCGCGACCGCGAACACTTCCATCGGGCCCGTGATATCGAGCGACTGGACGCCTTCGAAGCCGACGACAACGATGTCGCGTGCCGAACAGGTTGATTGGGACATGGCAGAAAGTGCGGTGGAGTTGTCCTTGTGACCGCGAGCATGATCCTTGTAATTTCCCGGACGTGCAATCGATTGACGCGGGTGGGTGATGCGGGAACGGAAGACAAGCTGGGCGGCGCGCCCGACGGCGGTGCTGCTCGTGTGCGGGATGCTTGGCGCGTGGGCATTGGGGCGGCCGATGAAGACGATGGCGGAGGACATGCTGCCGGGCGTACAAACGCTGACGATGAGTGCGCCGAAGGAGGGCCGCAGGCGGCCGCTCGTTGCGATCGTCGCGGACAACGCCGGAACGGAGACGACCGATTTCATCGTGCCTTATGCGATTCTGAAGACGTCTGGTGCGGCCGATGTCGTTGCCGTGTCGGCCGACGAAGGCGCTGTCGAACTGATGCCCGCGCTGCGCATGCTGGCCGACACCACGTTCGACCGGTTCGACGCCACCGTCCCCTCCGGTGCGGATGTCGTGATCGTGCCCGCGCTGCATCGTGCCGACCGGCCGGCGGTGCTGGCGTGGCTGCGCAAGCAGGCCGCCGCCGGCGCGACGATGGTGGCGATCTGCGACGGCGCAGAGGCTCTCGCGAACGCCGGCCTGCTGCGGCATCGCACCGCGACGTCTCACTGGTATTCACGCGACCGCCTGCGTCGCCGTTTCGCCGATACGATGTGGGTCGACGATCGTCGTTATGTGATGGACGGCACCGTAATGACGACGACCGGCGTGTCGGCGTCGATTCCCGCTTCGCTTGCGTTGGTGAGTGCGCTGCTCGGGCCGGCAGCGGCGCGCGAGACTGCGCGGAACCTCGGCGCGCAAGCATGGAGCGATGTTCACGACGGTAGCCGGTTCGTGTTGACCGCGCGCGCGGTGACGACCGCGCTGATGAACCGCGTGGCGTTCTGGCGGCATGAAACGTTCGATCTTCCGGTCGGGAACGGGTTTGACGAACTTTCGGTTGCGTTGACCGCCGACGCCTGGGCGCGGACATGGCGCAGCGATGTTGTCGTGACGGCGGATGCGCGCGTGATCGAGTCGAAGCACGGGCTGCGGTTGCTGACGCAGCCGGCGAATGTCCGGCAAGAGCGCATTACGATTCCGGACGATCGGCGTGGCGAAGCGGTGCTTCCCGGCACCCTCGCGGACATCGCGGCACGCTACGGTGACGCGACGTCAGGCTGGGTCGCGCTGCAACTGGAGTATCCGAGGTAGCTGCTGCTGCGCGCGGTGTCGGGCGCCACTACCCGGCGACGTATCAACGCATCGGCTTCCGTTGCGTGCGAAGACGGGTGGTGCGGCGTGTTCGGGCCGTGTTCCGCGTCAGGCCGTACGCCGGCTCGACAAACGATTCCACAGCATGCCGGAGCGGCTCCCGCTTCGGCAATACGCGAGCACCGGCTTCTGCAGCGAATCGACCAACGCACCGAACGCATCGACTTCCGCGTCGCCGATGCGATCGCGCTCGACCGGCAGATAGCGCGCTTCGAGGCCCAGTTCGCGGGCTGCCGCAGCGATCTCGTCGAACGCAGGCTGATCGTCGCCCTCGCCGTCCGGACGGTTGCAGATGACCGAGCGGAAGCCTGCATTCCGGATCGCTTTCAGGTCGGCCGGCGTGATCTGCCGCGAAGCGGAAAACCCGTTCGCAGCCGTCGCGCGACATTGCTCGAGCGCTTTCCGGAAACAGGCGATCGCGAAATCGACGTCCTGCTCCGTCGTAAAGCGACCGAAGCTCACGCGCACGGTGCGGCCGGCCGTCTCCGCATCGAGGCCGATCGCGGTCAGCACGTGCGAGGGTGCGCCGCTGGTCGAGTTGCATGCGGATGTAGACGACACGGCGAGCGCTTCGCCGAGCATGAACGGGAAAAAGCCGGGCGCATTCACCGTCAGGCTCAGCGTGTGCGGGATGCGGCGTGCGGCAGCGGCGTTCTGCGTGACGTCGCCGAGCGCGCGCAGCGCGTCCGTCAGGCGTGCGCCGAGCGCCGCGATCCGCGCGGCTTCGCCGTCGAGTTTTTCAGCGGCCAGTTCGCACGCGACGCCCATGCCGACGATCTGATGCGTCGCAAGCGTGCCCGAACGCAATCCGCGCTCGTGTCCGCCGCCGTGAATCTGCGGAGCGATCCGGTCCGCGATGTCGCGGCGCACGAACAGCGCGCCGATGCCCTTGGGGCCGTAAACCTTGTGCGCGGACATCGACATCATGTCGATGCCGAGCGCACGCACGTCGATCGGCGTCTTGCCGAGCGCTTGCGCGGCGTCGACGTGGAGCAGTGCGCCGGCGGCATGCACGATGCGCGCGATCGCGGCGATGTCGGTCAGCGTGCCGAGCTCGTTGTTCACGAGCATCAGCGACACGAGGCCGGTATCGGGGCCGATCGCCGCGGCGACCGCGTCGGCGGTGATTTCGCCGTCGCGCGTGGGCGTCAGGAAGGTGACCGACATCCCGCGCTTCGACAGGTTCGCCATCGTGTCGAGAATGGCCTTGTGCTCGAGGCGGCTCGTGATCAGGCGGCGCTTGTCGGTCGCGGTTTCCGCATAACCCTTCAGTGCGAGGTTGTTCGATTCGGTGGCACCCGACGTCCAGACGATCTCGTCGGCATCCGCGCCGATCAGCGCGGCGACTTGCGCGCGTGCGCGCTCGACCTGCTCCCGCGCCAGCCGGCCGGCGGCATGCGAACTCGACGCGGGATTGCCGAAGATGCCGTCGAAGCCGAGGCAGGCCGTCATCGCTTCGATCACGCGGGGATCCGCGGGCGTCGTTGCCGCGTAGTCGAGATAGTGCAGCGTGGTGGTATCGCTCATGTCCTTCTCTTGCTCGTTCTCTTTCGGAATGGGAGAAATGATACGGGGGACAGGAGGGAAAAAGAATCCAAAATTGCTTGGGAAACCCTCTCGATATGGAATGACGTTTTCTTCCGGAGTGGAATGGGGGAATTGATTTCTTGGTGGCGCGGGCCGGGCCGCTCGCGGCTGCCTCGATGTCTATGAGGGATTCCCCCCGTGTCGCACGCGTCAGCGCCATTCCAGCGCTGCGGCGATTCGCCCGATGCTTTCCCGCAGATGCTTCCCGAGCGACGTTGCCGATTATTTGCAATTCGCGAATGGCGCGTTCGCCGGTTGTTCCATACCCGATCCGCGGCCTTGCACCTATCGTGGTGGCGTCGGCTGGCTGGATTCGATGCGTCGAACCGGAAAGGCGGCCGGCACTTCGTCGCGATTCACGTCGCACACCACACGAAAAACATCGGACCTGGCTCATGCGCAGGCGCTGAGGCGTGCGCAGGCGAACCAGCGTCCCCGGAGACAGAAATGAAAGCAAACGAGTGGGATACCTCCTATGAGTGGAAGGCGGTGACGCTGCTGGCGCTCGGCTTCGGGCTGGTCGGCCTCGACCGCTGGCTCATCGCGCCGCTGTTCCCTTCGATCATGAAGGACCTCAACCTGACCGCGCAGGACGTCGGCAACTGCATCGGCGTGCTCGGCCTGTCGTGGGGCGTCTTCGCGGCGCTGATGGGCGGCATCTCGGACAAGGTCGGCCGCAGGAAGGTGCTCATTCCGGCCATCATCGCGTTCTCGCTGCTGTCGGGCTTTTCGGGGCTCGCGGGCGGCCTGCTCGGGCTGATGGCGATTCGCGGGCTGATGGGCGTCGCGGAGGGTTCGTTCTGCCCGACGAGTTTCGCGGCGACGGCCGACGCATCGCATCCGCGGCGGCGCGGCCTGAACCTCGGCCTGCAGCAAAGCGGCTTCGCGCTGTTCGGCCTGGCGCTTTCGCCGATCATTGCCACGCAGCTGCTCGGCTTCGTGTCGTGGCGCTGGGTCTTTGCGCTGGTGGCGATTCCCGGCCTGGTCCTCGGCGCGATCATGTTCTTCGTCATCCGTGAGCCGAAGGTCGTGAAGGAGGTCGCGTCGGAACACGCGCCGGCTTCGCTCGGCCACGTGCTCAAGAGCCGCAACATCCTCGTCGCGATGGCCGCACTGTGCTGCGCGATGACCGGCGTCTTCGTGCTCGGCGCGCTGCTGCCGCTGTACTTGACAGATTACCTGTCGCTCGGCACGCAGAAGATGGGCCTCGTGGTGTCGGCGATCGGCTTCGGCGGCTTTCTCGGGCAGTTCGGTTTGCCCGGCCTCTCCGACCTGGTCGGCCGCCGCTTCGCGAGTATCGTCGGCTTCGCGGGAACGGCCGTGATGCTCTATATCTTCCGCGGCCTCGGCCCGCAGCCGTTCGTGCTGTTCGGGGTCCTGTTCGTCGCGTCGTTCTTCACGCTCGGGCTGGTGTCGCTGCTGTCCGGCCCGGTCGCCACCGAGGCTGCGCCCGTCGGCCTCGTGTCGACGTCGATCGGCGTGGTGGTTGGCGTCGGCGAGATCTTCGGCGGCGGCATCGCGCCGGCGATGGGCGGCTACGTCGCTGCACACTTCGGCATCCAGAACATTATGTGGTTGCCGATGTGCGCGGTCATGCTGGGCATCGTGGTCAGCATGCTGTTGAAGGAAACCGCGCCTGCCGTGCTGCAGCGTCGCGTGGTCGTGCAACCGGAGCTCGCAGCGGGAAAGCAGCCGAGGTAATGCCTGAGCCGGCGCGCTCCGCGATTGACATCGATTCGGCGACACAGTGACGCTTTTCGCATGACACAGCCCGTTGCCCGGTGCAGGTAGACTGCCGGTTTCGCGGTCGAAAAAAGGGCGCGGTATGGACCGGTTCCTGAGCATCGAGGCATTCGTAAGAGTCGCGGAGGCGAGCAGCTTCGCCGAGGCCGCGCGCCAGCTTGGTGTGACGAGTTCGGTCGTGACGAATCGCATCCAGCAACTGGAGAAGTTCGTCAATGCGCCGCTGTTCCATCGCAGCACGCGCCACGTGCGCTTGTCCGAAGTGGGCGAGGCGTTCTATCGCGAGTGCGCGGAGGTGGTGGGGCGCGTCAACGAGTTGACGGACCAGATGCGCGAGCTTCGCGCGACGCCGACCGGGCGGCTTCGCATCCAGATGCTGCCCGGTTTCGCACTCGATCACTTCGGCGCGCCGCTGGTCGAATTCAATCGGCGCTACCCGGGCATCCAGCTCGACGTCATCGTCAATGACCGCGTCGTCGACCCTGTCGAAGAAGGGTTCGACATCGCGTTCCAGATCTTTCCGCCGATTTC
The DNA here is from genome assembly GCF_003233675.1 of Burkholderia sp. JP2-270. Lineage (NCBI taxonomy): Bacteria > Pseudomonadati > Pseudomonadota > Betaproteobacteria > Burkholderiales > Burkholderiaceae > Burkholderia > Burkholderia sp. JP2-270. The sequence goes on from NZ_CP029825.1 coordinate 2,161,194, forward strand.
CGAATCGCTGATCGAGCGGCGGCTGTTCACGGTCAGGCGTCTCTTTTGCGCGTCGCCCGCTTACCTCGAAGCGCATGGTGCGCCACAACATCCGCGCGATTTGCTGCAGCACACCACCGCGCTGTACTCGGGTTATCCGTCGCGCAACCGCTGGACGATGACGCGCGACGACGAGGTCGTCGAAATGGAGCTGCCGGGCATGATTCGCTCGAACTCCGTTCACCTGCTGCGCGAGTGCGCGCTGACAGGCGGCGGCGTCGTTTGCCTGCCGACGCTCGTGGCAAGCGACGCGCTCGTCGCGGGCCGGCTGGTGCCGATCCTGACCGACTACCAGCTCGCGCCGCTGAGCTTTGCCGCCGTCTATCCAGCAACGCAGCGACAGGCGTTGAAGGTGAAGGCATTGGTTGAATTCCTCGCCGAATATATCGGCGACGAGCCCCCGTGGGATCTTCCGCTTCTGGAGCGTGGCTGGGTGCGGTGACCCGCGCGATTATTCGCGAAACGCAAATGCCGTAATCGCCATCCGTTGCCTTGTTGCTGTTGTCCGTTGCCCCTAGAGTTGAATCCAACAAGCAGTTCAACTCAGGAGACAGCAATGACCGACACGGCATTCCACACCGTCTTTGGCTCGCTCGACAGCTACAGGAAGGGCGAGATCGAAATCACCAGCGGCAGCGCCCAGCACTATGCCTTCTCGAACGTCTTCGAGGTGGCATCGAAGTCGGCCCCTTACGAAAAGGTCGTCGCCGGCAAGAATCTCGAATACGTGATCGAAGTGCTGAGGACCGAAGGCCAGTCGCCCTGGTTCGCGTGCGCGCATGACGAATTCACGATCCAGATGGACGGCGAAGTCCGGATCGAATTCATCAAGCTCGACACGCCGCCGACCTCGGGCCGCGGCACCGTCAGCGCCGGCGCGCAACCGGCGGGCCGCAAGATGGGGTACGTCGTCCTGCGCAAGGGGCATCAGGCGCTGCTGCCGGCCGGCTGCGCGTATCGCTTCGTCGCCGGCAAGCCCGGCGTCGCGCTCGTACAGACCATCATCGGCGAGCTGTCCGTCGAGAAGTGGGCCGAGATCTGCCTGCACTGACCGTTCCGACCGCACATATTCGACAATCCCAGGAGACAAGTTATGGCCACCCTCGAGACTCTCGACCCTTCCGCGGGCTTTGCAGCCGATCTGGTGCGAGCCACCGAAGCCGATGCCGTCACCGGCTACCGCTGCTTCCAGCTCGGCGAGTTCGCGTTCCAGCGCGATGAGTATTTCGTGAAGATCAGCTGGCCCGCGAAAGGCCAGACGCGCACGCATGCGATGCCGGCCGACGCATTCCTGCGCGCGATGATGCGCGACGTGGCGTGGGGCTTCTTCTACGGCTGGGTGAATTTCGATCACGTGTTCGGCACGCGCAATCACTACGGCAAGGTGGACATGTATGCGGGCACCTTCAACGGCATCCTGAAAGATGCCGGGGTCGACTACACCGAGACCTTCGAAACGCCGACGATCATGGCGACCTTCAAGGCGATGCTGCACGACTGGACGAACGAAGGATTCGATCCGTTCGCGGCGCCCGAGGAAACGGGCACGGCATTCGGGCGCAAGCACGGTGACAACGGTTCGGCCATCGAGCGCACGCGGATCGCGACGCGCCGCATGCCGGGTCTCGAAGGCGATTCGCCGCTGCGCGACGAACTGCCGGTCAACCGCGCGTTTCTCGACGTCGCGCAGGACGAGCCGGAAGTGCATGTCGAGCCGGGCTTCGAAGGCGAGCTGCACGCGTTCAACCTGTTCAAGTACCTGTCGCGCTCGGACGTGACGTGGAATCCGTCGGTCACGTCGGTGTGCGGGCGCAGCCTGTTCTGCCCGACCACCGAGGAATTCATCCTGCCGGTCTTCCACGGCAACGATCGCGTCGAATGGTTCCTGCAACTGTCCGACGAAATCGTGTGGGACATCGGCGACAAGAACACCGGCGCACCGCGGGCACGCGTCACGATGCGCGCCGGCGACATTTGTGCGATGCCCGCCGACATCCGGCATCAGGGCTACTCGACGAAGCGTTCGATGCTGCTGGTCTGGGAAAACGCGACGCCGGACCTGCCGCAACGCTACGAGAGCGGCGAGCTCGCGCCGTATCCGATCGCGTTCTGAGCAGCGCTTCAGCTTTCGCTTCAGCAATATACCGAGGACGATTCATGCAAACCCAACTCTTCATCGACGGGCGCTTCGTTGACGCCGTCGACCGCGACACGATCGACGTGCTGAACCCTCACGACGGCTCCGTCATCACGAAGATCGCGGCGGCCACCGCGGCGGACGTGGATCTGGCCGTCGAAGCGGCGACCCGCGCGTTCCCGAAATGGTCGGCCATGCCGGCAGCCGAACGCGGCCGGCTGCTGTTGCGTCTCGCCGACGCGATCGAGGCCAACGCCGAGGAGCTGGCACAGCTCGAATCGCTCGACACCGGCCACCCGATTCGCGATTCGCGCGCGCTCGACGTGCCGCGCACGGCCGCCTGCTTCCGCTACTTCGGCGGCATGGCCGACAAGCTGCAGGGTTCGGTGATTCCCGTCGAAACCGGCTTCCTGAACTATGTGCAGCGCGCGCCGATCGGCGTCGTCGGCCAGATCGTGCCGTGGAATTTCCCGCTGATGTTCACGAGCTGGAAGATGGGCCCGGCGCTGGCCGCCGGCAACACGGTGGTGCTCAAGCCGTCCGAAATCACGCCGCTGTCGACGTTGCGCATCGTCGAACTGATGGCCGAGGTCGGGTTTCCCGCGGGCGTCGTCAATATCGTTCCCGGCTACGGGCATACGGCCGGCCAGCGGCTCGCCGAGCACCCGGGCGTCGGCAAGATCGCGTTCACGGGTTCGACGGCAACCGGCCGCCGGATCGTCGACGCGTCGCAGGGCAACCTGAAGCGCGTTCAACTGGAGCTGGGCGGCAAGGGCGCCAATATCGTCTTCGACGATGCCGACCTCGACGCAGCGATCAACGGCGCCGCATGGGCGATCTTTCACAACCAGGGGCAGGCGTGTATCGCGGGTTCGCGTCTCGTGCTGCACGAACGCATCGCGGACGCGTTCCTCGAGCGGTTCGTTGCGCTCGCATCGTCGATCCGGATCGGCAACCCGCTCGACGCCGATACCGAGATGGGGCCGCTGACGTCGAAGCAGCACCTCGAGCGCGTGCTGTCGTTCGTCGACGTTGCGCGCGAGCAGGGCGGCCGCGTGCTCACCGGCGGCAGCGCGCCGCAAGATCCGGCGCTGGCCGATGGCTACTATGTGCGCCCCACGGTCATCGAAGCGAAGAGCGCGACCGACCGCATCGCGCAGGAGGAAGTGTTCGGTCCGTTCGTCACGGTGCTGCGCTTCGGCAGCGACGACGAAGCGCTTGCCATCGCCAACGCGACGGAATACGGACTGGGCAGCGGCCTCTGGACCCAAAACCTCTCGCGCGCCCACAAGATGGCGTCGCAGATCAACGCGGGCATGTGCTGGATCAACTGCTACAAGCGCGTCAATCCGGGCAGCCCGTTCGGTGGCGTGGGCAAGTCGGGCTACGGCCGCGAGATGGGCTTCGAGGCCATGCACGACTACACTGAAGCTCGGTCGGTTTGGGTCAATGTCGACGGCAACGTGCCGCCGCACTTCAAGCGCTGAGGTTTTCATGGAACGTTTCGTCTATCAAGGCACGCCTTCCCGCGTGGTGTTCGAATGGGGTGCGCTCGCCAGGCTGCCGGACGAGCTGTCGACGCTCGGCGCGCAGCGCGCGCTTATCCTGTCCACGCCCGAGCAGCGGCCGCTCGCGGACCGCGTGAAGGAGGTGCTGGGCGAGCGTGCCGCCGGCGTATGCGCACAGGCGGTCATGCACGTTCCGGTCGAAGTCGCGCGTGCCGCGCGCGAGATGGCCGCCGAGCTGGGCGCGGACTGCTGCATCGCGATCGGCGGCGGCTCCACGATCGGGTTGGGCAAGGCCATTGCGCTCGAATCGTCGCTGCCGATCCTGGCCGTGCCGACGACTTACGCCGGCTCGGAGATGACGCCGATCTACGGGCTCACGGAAGGCCGGCTGAAGCGCACCGGGCGCGATGCACGCGTGCTGCCGCGTACCGTGCTCTACGACCCGTCGTTGACGTTGTCGCTGCCGCCGGGCATTTCGGCGGCGTCCGGTGTCAACGCGATGGCGCATGCGGTCGAGGCGCTCTATGCGGAAGACGCGAACCCGGTGATCAGCCTGATGGCCGAAGAATCGATTCGCGCGCTCGGCGAAGCATTGCCCGTCGTGGTGCGTGATCCGGAAGACCGGGAGATGCGCAGCCGCGCACTGTATGGCGCGTGGCTCGCGGGAACCTGCCTCGGCGCGGTCGGCATGGCGCTGCATCACAAGCTTTGCCACACGCTCGGCGGCACCTTCAACCTGCCGCACGCGCAGACGCACGCGGCCATGCTGCCGCATACCGCGCACTACAACCATGCCGCCGCGCCCGGTGCGCTGCGCCGCGTCGCGCGAGCGTTGGGCGGGAGCGATGCGGCTGACGCCGGCCCGCTGCTGTTCAGGCTGAACGAGCGGCTCGGCATCGCGCCGGCGCTTGCCGACATCGGGATGCCGCAGGAAGGCCTCGACGAAGCGGCCGATCTCGCATGCCGGAATCCGTATGCGAATCCGCGGCCGATCGAACGCGCGGCGATTCGCGCACTGCTTCAGGATGCGTGGGAAGGGCGCGCGCCGCATTGAACGGTCCGACGCGCAAACGGAGACAGACATGACGAATGATCACGACGACGGCGACACGCGATTGACCGAGCAGGTCGTCGCCAGCTTCGACGGCACGCCGAACCCGCGCCTGCGCGTGCTGATGCAGAGCCTCGTGCGGCATCTTCATGGATTCGTACGCGAAACGGAACTGACGGAAGCCGAGTGGATGGCGGCGATCCGCTTCCTGACCGAGACGGGGCAGATGTGCGACGACGTGGTGCGCCAGGAGTTCATCCTGTTGTCGGACACGCTCGGCGTCTCGATGCTCGTCGATGCGATCAACCATCGCTTCGCAACCGGCGCAACGGAGACGACGGTATTCGGCCCGTTCTACATCAAGGGGATGCCCGAGCGTGCGTATGGCGAGAACATGGCGCTCACGCCGGGCGCACCGGTCGTCGTGCGCGGCCGCGTGCTGACCACCGACGGTGTTCCTGTGAAGGACGCCGTGCTCGACGTGTGGCAGACCGCGGAAAACGGCATGTATTCCGGGCAGGACACGGCGCAGCCGCAAGGCAACCTGCGCGGCCGCTACCGGACCGATGCCGAAGGCCGTTACGCGATCACGACGATTCTGCCGGTCAGTTATCCCATTCCGACCGACGGCCCGGTCGGGAGGATGCTCGACGCCACCGGCCGCCATCCGTGGCGGCCCGCGCATCTGCACTTCATGATCGACGCGCCCGGCTTCCGTACGCTCGTCACGCATCTTTTCGACGAGGACGACCCGTACCTGAAGTCGGATGCCGTCTTCGGCGTGAAGCCGTCGCTGATGGTCGCGTATCGCCCGCGCGCCGCGCATGACGAGCTCGCCCGTCAGTTCGGCCTGAACGGCCCGTACCGCGAAGCGACGTACGACTTCGTCCTCGATCGGAGCTGATCGAATGGCGCGATTTTTCGCGGTGTTTGCGACGGACCAGCCCGGTATGCGCGAGGTGCGCGACCGCGTGCGGCCCAGTCATCGGAGCTACCTGCGCTCGGCTGCGCAGCACGGCGTGTATGTGCGGCTCGGCGGCCCGACGCTGGACCCGCAGGGCGGCGCGATGAACGGAACGCTGCTCGTCGTGGAGGCCGACGACATCCATGCGGTGATGCAATTCGTCGGAAACGATCCGTATGTGAAGGAGGGGTTGTTCTCGCGTGTGGAAGTACGCCCTTGGGACTGGAGCCTCGGAAACCCCGAGCAGAGAGTGTGAATCATGGCCGCAACGCAACTCTGCCGCTTTTCCGATGTGCCTGATGGCGGCGCGCGGGTAGTCGGCGAAGCGTGCATCGGACGTCCCGTCATCGTGGTGCGGCGCGGCGAGCAGGTGTGGGCGTATGTGAATCGATGCCCGCATTTCTCGGTACCGCTCGATTTTGTGCCGGGCAATGTTTCCTGCTACCGGTCGCAGGTGTTGATGTGTGCGCATCACAGTGCGCTGTTCCGGTTCGATGACGGCGTTTGTATCGACGGACCGTGCTCAGGGGCGGCGTTGGAAGCCGTGGCTGTCGAGGTGGATGCTACCGCATGGGTGGTCTGTCGAGGCGCTTGATTCGAGTGTTCTGACCGGGACGGGGGCAATCAATGTGGTGTTTCCCATATTAATAACTCAGTAAAACTAATTATATTTCTGAATCGTTATATCTGCCGGAATGAAGGCGTTGTTGTACGAAGCATTGAACGAGTGCCCGCCACGTAGCGGGTAGCAGGCTCGCATTTCCACAAAAAGACGGAGACAGAATGAAAATCGGGTTTGGAGCAGTGGCGATTCTTGCCGTAGCGCAGGGCGCATGGGCGCAGAGCAGCGTCACGATGTTCGGTCTTATCGACAGCGGCATCACGTATGTCAGCAACGAGGGCGGCGGAAAGAACGTCAAATTCGACGACGGCATATTCGCGCCCAACCTCTTCGGCCTCCGTGGTACAGAAGACCTCGGCGGCGGGTATCACGCCACGTTCGCGCTAGTGAACCAGTTTTCGATGGCGAACGGCGCCATCATCGGGTCCGGAATTTTCGGACGCAACGCATACGTGGGCCTCGAGAGCGACCGGTTCGGCAGCATCACGCTGGGCAATCAGTACGACTTCATGGTGGATTCCCTCTTTTCCAAGGGGAATGCGATTGCGAGGGACGTTAATGGGCTATACGGTTTCCGGAATGGCCCGTTTCAGCGTCTCGCGCTGCCGGGCAACCCGACCGGTGCTTTCGATTGGGACCGCACGGCAGGCAGCAAGCCGATCGCGAATTCCGTCAAATACAGTTCGCCGACGGTTGCGGGTTTGTCTGGGGGCGTGATGTATGCGTTCGGCGGTGTGGTCGGCTCGATCGGCGCGGACAATGCGGTCAGCGCCGGGTTGAACTATGAGGTGGGGGCTTTCGGTGTGGGCGCGGCCTATACGAACGAGAAGTACGGCCCGGCGCCGGGCGTGCCGTCGACCAGCGTGCGCAACTGGGGCGTCGGGATGCATTACGACTTTGGCGTCGTTACCGCGAGTGCGCTGGTGACCACCGTGCGGAATTCGTTCAACGATGCCGCGGTGTGGATGGCCGAAGGCGGCGGCGTATGGCGGGTCAGGCCGGATGTCGTCCTGGGCGCGAAATACATGTACATGAAGGGCAATGAAGCGGTGAACAACAACCATGCTCATCAGCTCAGCGTGGCGCTTCAATACCTGTTGTCGAAACGGACGATGGTTTATGTTTCGGCTGATTATCAGCGGGCGAATAGTGGCGCGAATGCGCAGGTCAATGGGGTGCTGGATCCGAATGGGGCGTCGAGTTCGACTAGTCAGGCGGTGGCTCGGGTGGGGGTGCATACGGTGTTTTGATGGGGCGACGGGCGGAACTTGCATCAAGGTCCGCCCGGCACCGGACGAGTCGCGCGGCGACATGCCGACATGCGCGCCGCCGCTCGCTGCCGGTCGGTTGTTGTCGCCCGGGCAACACGGTAGTGTGCACGTTGACCTGCTGCCGGGCCGACAATGAGCCTACGATGAGGCGCGCCGGCCATCGGTGAATTTCAAACAGGGGATGCGTTGCCGATGATTCCACCCTATAGTGCTCGTCGTTGACCGATCGGCAAGAAAATCAGGAGCTCGTCGTGTTTCACCGGAAATCCAAGTTGGGTCGTTCGAACTTCGTGTGCGTCGTCGCCCTGACGATGATGCTGGCGCCAGTCGCGGCGCATGCAGAGGTGGAGGCTGTCGACGGCACGACGCGCATCGCATCCGCTGTCAATCACGACACATCGCCCGCACGACCGATTGTCGGCGACGACCCGGTTGCAATTCGGGATGTCCTGAAGAAGCAGCACATCAGCACCATCCCACCTTCGTTGAGCGACCGGGTTCGCGGCCTGGTCTCCAGCGCTGCCGACCGGCATGGCCCGAATCCCGATCTGGCGGCCGTCGATCTGGATCGTGACGTGACGTTCGTGGTGCCGGTGCGGTACGGGCTGAGGTACCGGTCACAGCGGCACCTACTGACGCTGGACGTCGACCTGTTCGACGCAGAGCGCGACGACCGGACGGGCATCCTGCTCAGAAAGGTCACGACTGGGCCACGAGGGCGAGGGCTCGTGATTGCACCCGAAGCGAAGGCAAAAGGGTATATCCAGCAGGTCGACATCATCGAACTCGAGTCCGGGAAAGGCAAAATGTCCACGGTTCGTAGTCGCATGCGGCTTTCGCCCGCCATGTACGCCCAAACGCATGGCGACTTCGCACTCGCTTTTTCCGGACGCCTGATTCGGCCTTACCTGACCGAACAAATCGAGCATGTCGATCCGAGCATTGACGAGCCGACGGACATTACGACCAGGATCTCCAGGTTGCACATGGATATCAATGGCATCTGGCTGGTGAGTCCGTCGAGCGGTGTCGTGCTGTCGAAGAAGCTGCGTCTGTCGAAGTAGCGTTTTTCCTGTACGGGGCGATGAGCTCGACCGGCTTCCGGAGTGCACGCATGTCCCGTGCTTCGACGCCGATCCTCTGCACGAGTGCGTGCGACAGCGGTGTAGTCGGCGTCCGGTCGGAACAATACAGCCGTGCGCGAAATGCACCAATGTTCCGGTATGGCGCTGTCGCGGGGCGTTGCGTCGCTGAGCCGCATGGATGTGGACCACGCCCACCCGAGGCCTTTCCCACTGCGGCGGAAGTTGTACGGTCGTTATGCAATCGCCGCAAGCTGCGTGACAAGCTAAATCTTCGCGTTGCGCAGTCGCAGCGCGTTCGAAATGACCGAAGCGGAGCTTAGACTCATTGCAAGTGCGGCAATCATCGGCGAGAGCAGCAAACCGGTGAATGGATAAAGCACCCCAGCCGCCAGCGGAACGCCAAGTGCGTTGTATACGAACGCGAAGCCAAGATTTTGCTTCATGTTTGCGACCGTAGCCACGGACAGCTCCCGGGCACGGGCGATGCCGCGCAAGTCGCCCTTGACAAGCGTCACCTGAGCGCTGCTCATTGCCACATCCGTGCCTGTTCCCATGGCTACGCCGACATCGGCCTTGGCAAGCGCGGGGGCGTCGTTGATGCCGTCTCCAGCCATCGCCACGACATGGCGGGCTTGCTGAAGCCTTGTCACCAGATTGAGCTTGTCGGCAGGCTTCACCTCGCCATGGAATTCGTCGACGCCGAGCTTCTCGGCCACGGCCTTGGCAGTGATCACGCCATCGCCGGTCGCCATCACGACTCGAATACCGTTCTCCTTCAATGTCGAAAGCGCTTCCGGCGTCGTCGCCTTTATCGGGTCAGCGACTGCCAGCAGTCCGGCTAAGCCGCCATCGACTGCCAAGTACATGACACTGGCGCCTTGCGCGCGCATGCCGTCCGCCTCCTTGGCAAGCGATTCGACGGAGACTGCGTCAGTCTGCATCAGCGCGGCGTTGCCAAGCGCGAGTTTCCTGCCGGCGACCAGTCCTCGCACGCCAATACCCGTGGCGGATTCAAAATTTTCCGTGCGGTCCAAAGTGAGCTTCTTCTCGCGGGCAGCCGCAACGATGGCTGCAGCAAGCGGATGCTCACTACCTTGGTCGAGACTCGCCGCCAGACGAAGCACTTCGTCGGTCGTGTATCCGTCTGTGCCCACGGCTTGCTCGAACGCTGGGCGCCCCTCGGTCAGCGTCCCCGTCTTGTCGACAATGAGCACATCGACCTTGCGCAGATTTTCAATCGCAGCCGCATCTCGAAAGAGAATCCCGGTCGCGGCTCCTTTGCCGCTTGCGACCATGATGGACATTGGCGTCGCAAGCCCCAGCGCGCAGGGGCACGCAATGATGAGCACCGCCACCGCATTGATGAGGCCGAACACCCAGCTGGGCTCCGGCCCAAAGATGCCCCACACGAAGAACGTCAGAAGAGCGACGCTGACGACCCCGACGACAAACACGCCGGCCACCTTGTCGGCCATACGCTGCATGGGGGCCCGAGACCGCTGCGCCTGCGCGACCATCTGCACGATTTGCGACAGGACGGTCTGCGAGCCGACCTTTTCTGAGCGGATGACGAGACTGCCTGTCGCGTTCATCGTTGCGCCAATGACGTGGTCGCCAACGCGCTTCGTGACGGGAATGGGTTCGCCAGTAATCATGGACTCGTCCAGCGAACTCGAGCCATCGGTCACCACACCGTCCGTGGGGACTTTCTCGCCCGGCCGCACGCGAAGCAGGTCTCCCACATGAACATGGGACAACGGAATGTCTTCCTCGGAACCGTCAGGGTTGATGCGTCGCGCAGTCTTGGGTGCGAGACCCAGTAGTGCCTTGATGGCGGCGGACGTTTGCGAGCGGGCCTTCAGTTCGAGCAACTGCCCGAGAAGCGTCAGCGAAATGATGACTGCCGCCGCTTCGAAATACACGCTGACTCGGCCGTGTGCGCTATACGTTTCTGGAAACACTCCGGGGAAGATGGTGGCAATGACGCTGTAGATATAGGCCGCGCCAGTCCCCAGTCCGATGAGCGTCCACATGTTAGGGCTGCGGTTCATGAATGAGCGCGCGCACCGCGCGAAAAACGGCAGGCCTGCCCACAGGATGACCGGCGTAGAGATGATGAACTCAACCCAGCTTTCGGTGCCGGCGTCCATCAATCCGAGGCGATGGCCAAACATCGCCAGGACGAAAACTACGACGGTCAGTGGCAACGTCCACCAGAATCGGCGTCGGAAATCGACCAGTTCCGGATTCTCGTCTTCGTCGACGCTGGGCAGAACCGGTTCCAGCGTCATGCCGCACTTCGGGCATTGCCCGGGATGGTCCTGGCGAATTTCCGGGTGCATCGGACACGTGTAGATGGTGCCCTCGGACGCTGCTTGTGACAGCTGAGCGGTCGAGGGCTCGGCGTATTTGGACGGTGCCGCCTGAAATTTCGCCAAGCATGCCTGGCTGCAGAACAAGTACCACTTGCCGTTGTATTCGCTACGGAAGCGTGATTCATCCGATACTTTCATTCCACAGACGGGGTCGTGATGTGAATCCCTGGTACGAACGTGCTCGCCATGCCCCTCATGATGAGCATGTGCATCGCGTCCATGCTCAGCGGAATGGACGTGCTTGTCCGCCCCATGTGCAGGATGCCCGTCCGGCGACGAGTGTTCCAGAATCCGTTGGCGATAAAGCCTGTCTTCGCCGGGGTGACCGCTCATTTTGACGCTCCTATGCTCATCCGTTCAGCTCCCATTGGGACTCGTCGCCCTGCGCATTCGGTATTGCCGTGACGATGGTGCTACCGCGTGCCGATGTGTTGAGCAATTGCGCAGCAGCAACGTTCATTCCGCGCGTCCCGTTCTACCTGTAACCTCAATCTTCTGATTCCAGAGACCGACACCGGCAACATGCGGTCTGGGAGAGGTATAGGAATACGGGATTGCGTCAGGTCTGCCGACAGAGGCGGTTGTGTAACCATGCGAAGAAGGCGCCGGCTGCAAAGAACCAGACCGCAAACACAAAGGCCGGGTAGATAACAAACCACCAGGACAGTGGCTCGCCCGTCTGAAGGCGGCGGAAATCGAGTCCGTGAAAAAGAGCGTTCATGAAGTTCATGAACGGTTCAGGAAGTGCCATCCATATAAGCGTACATAGGACATAGAAGAGCACAACCGTGACTGAAAGCGTCACGCCAGTCTTGAAGGGCCTCATGGCAGCCTCCTCATCCCGGAAGATTACGATTGAGTTCAGAAGCAGCGCCAGCTATGGGTGAGCCGCCTGAATTCAATGTACTTGGGCCGGGCGTTTTCCAAACAAATTAGGTACAAAGCGCGGCGTGTGTGCCGCGTATTCACGCCACGCCTCGCCGAACTGCGCGTCCGAATCGCGCTCCTCTTGTATCGCTAGTCGAACGTACATGAAAACTAGAATTGGGAACATAGCCAGAGTCACGAGCGTGGGCCATTGGAGCAGGAAACCCAGCATGATCTGACGCCCCTTCGATGGCTTGACGTGGCTCAACGAATCACGAACCGAATTCTTCATACGTAGCACGGTCGCGGAGCGAGCATGCGAGCGGGCGTATCGGTCCGGGCATGCTCGACAATGCAGCATTGATGTGCATCAACGCTGCGACCGCCCAGCTCCTTACGATAGGTAGTGCACCCGTGAGCGGCAGAATGCCGCGGAATATCGAACAGAGGCGCGTCCATGTCGGCAAATTCTGCAGCAATCTCCGCGCGGCGCCGTCTGGCCCGCGCACTTCTGACGGCAGCACTGGCGGTGAGCCTGCTTCCTCTCCCTGGGTGCGGCTATAACGCCATCCAGACCGAAGATGAGCAGGTAAAGGCCAGCTGGTCAGAAGTTCTAAATCAGTATCAACGGCGTGCCGACCTTGTTCCCAATCTCGTCAACACGGTGAAGGGGTATGCGAACCAGGAAAGGGAAGTGCTCGTAAGTGTGACGGAGGCCCGGGCACAAGTCGGCTCGATTCGCGCCACGCCCGAAATCATTGCCGACCCGCAGGCGTTCGCAAAGTTTGAAGCGGCGCAGGGGCAGCTCACGTCGTCTCTGTCACGTCTGCTCGTGGTATCGGAGAACTATCCGCAATTGAAGTCGGATGCGAACTTCCGCGATCTGCAGGCGCAGCTCGAGGGTACGGAAAATCGCATTGCCGTAGCCCGCAATCGATACATTCGCTCCGTCCAGGCGTACAACACGACGATACGTTCGTTCCCGAATAATTTGACTGCAAAGGCATTTGGCTATCTGGAGCGCCCAAACTTCTCGGTGAGCAACGAAGCCGAGATTTCCAAACCGCCGCGGGTCGACTTCGGCTCGACGCCGGCATCTGCAGGCAAGGCCTCCAATTGAACATGTTCCGACTGGCGATGGCCGTCGTCTTAGCCTTCTTTGTCCTGGGGGGAGCCTGCGCCCACGCGGATGTCGTTGTCCCGCCGCTGACATCGAGAGTAACCGATGAGACTGGAACCCTGACCAGCGACCAGATGGCCAGCCTTGAAAAGACGTTGAGAGAGTTTGAGGCGAAAAGAGGAACGCAGATTTCAGTTCTCGTTGTTCCGACCACGGAGCCCGAAACCATCGAACAGTATTCGATGCGAGTCGTCGAGCAATGGAAGCTTGGGCGCAAGAATGTCGACGATGGCGCGCTCCTGATTGTCGCCAAAAACGACCGAACGCTTCGAATTGAGGTCGGATACGGCCTCGAAGGCGTGCTCACCGACGCGACGAGCAATCGCATCATCAACGAGGCGATAGTTCCGCGGTTCCGAAACGGGGATTTCTACGGCGGCATCACTGCCGGCCTCGACGGCATGATGCGCGTCACCAGCGGCGAGCCGTTACCTCCGCCGCAGCGACGATATCATGCAGGCGATGGCGCCGGACGGTTACTTCCGGTCCTCTTCCTCCTGACGGTCATGGCCGGCGGCCTTCTGCGCGCCATGCTCGGGAGACTGCCGGGTGCAGCCGTTACAGGCGGAGTCGTTGGGGTACTCGCATGGGTGTTGTCGGGGGCGCTTTTTGTCGCCATCGCTGCAGGACTGATGGCGCTGCTCTTCACATTGCTGGGGGCGGGATGGGATCAGCTGGTGGGCGCTTCATTGGCGGCAGCGGTGGTAGTTCTGGCCGCGATTCAAATCGCGACATCTTTCGCGGAGGCGGCGGAGGCTTCGGCGGCGGTGGCGCATCGGGACGGTGGTGAGCATGGACCTGAAACGCCTCTTCCGGCATCTTTTCACGACCCATTGGCGGGTCAACAGCGCATTCTCACGGCGGGAGCTTATCGCTATTGAAGAGGCTGTACGTACTAGTCATCGCGCGCACGTGGGTCAAGTCAGGTTTGCTGTAGAGGGTGCGCTGCACATCCGCGCCTTGCTGAAGGGCACATCTGCGAGGGATCGTGCCATCGAGGTTTTCTCGGACCTCCGGGTTTGGGACACCGAGCACAACAACGGCATTCTTATCTATCTGCTTCTTGCGGACCGCGACGTCGAAATTGTTGCGGACCGAGGCATACACGCCAAGGTGGATGGCCGCGAATGGGAGGCGATTTGCCAGGCCATGGAGGCTCATTTCCGGCAAGGCGATTATCGGGCCGGTGTTCTGCGAGGTATCGAGCAAGTTACCGATCTGTTGCAAAAACACTTTCCACTTCATGGTCCGCGGCTCGATGACCTTTCGAGCTCGCCCGTCGTGATATGAGTTCCGAAGCTTGACATCGGTCCTTTTCTCGAACGGAAATTCTGGCTGAGGCGAGGCGTAATTCGTTGATGCGAATCGAGGTAATCAGTGGTGCTATCGTCACTTACGTGATGCCATGCAGCCCCGATTTGCATTACCACGGAATCTCCATCAAGCCCGCGAATTACCTCCCGGACCAGGAGGAACTCGCCCGGGAGCATCGCGAGCGGAACATGCTGAGTTGCATTAGTTTTAGTTACACGTCGCCATCAGTTCTGGTTTAACGCAGATTTCGTTGGAAAATCAATGACTTCCTCGGCTTGCCCGGCCACACCCAAGCCGGTCGGTGTTTGCGTGCACGTCTTGAATATCGGTACCCTCGTTTTTCCAATAGTTTCGGTTACGGCCGGCCTCGCACAGAGCCTCGGTGTGTGTGCGGCTCCGTCCGAAGACTGGCGAGACGTGGTCTGGGCGCGGTCGTGCTCCGCTCTGGATTCGCGACGCAAAGAATCGCGACCGTTTCCTCATCGCAAAGTAAGGCATTAAGTTCGGCAAGACCGCGCGCATCAAAATTTGTGCGTGTGGCTTGGAGAACTCGACTATGCGTCAGGCCTTGCGTTCAAACTCCCAGAGCGCAGGTTGGGAGCGGTATGCACCTGACCTGTCCGGAGCGAACACTTCTGGCATGCGCTCGCCCTGTTGCACCATCACGCCCGGCACATGGTGGCCCTGTGCTTTCCAGATACCGGTCTCCGGGCATACCTGACCGGTACGCACTGTCTTCGGCCCGTTGTTCTGAAGTGCCGGCGGATTCCCCTTCGCGGGGTCGAAGTTGCGCGCAAAGTCGGCTAGGTCCTTCGGATACAGCAGATGGTCCCGGAAGGAACTGTCGTCCAGCTCCAGCAGATAGGCAACCGCTGCGGCTTCGATTGCCCAATAGCCAACGTACGTCCCCTTGCCGCCCTTCTGTGCTTCGAGGTGGCCGTCATGCCACACCGCTGCGGCCATGCCCGGATACCAGGCTTCGAGATATTGCGTGATGTCGTCGACACATTCCTGTTTCGCTTCGCGGTAAAGGCTGAAGACGAGCGGCCGATACGGAACATCGTGAAACCAGCTGTCGACGTCAACACGCCCCTCGAGTTCATACGCGAGCAGGTCTTCGTAGAGTGTGTCCTTCCCGCGGTAGGCCGGGTCGAACATCGCGACGATGCGCGGCAGCAAGGCACGCCGATGCAGCAGGTAGCAAAAGCCAATCAGCTGCATCGCGGTCTCATAATCGCCGATTTCACTGAACGCGAGCGGCGGCTGCCGGTCATCTGCCTGATGCACGCGCTCGGCTATCGTGAGTTGTTCGAATGCGGAGACCACCGAATCGAATTCGTCTCTTAGCAGGCTGATGTCCGCGCCGCCCGTGTACATGAGCAGAAAGCGACGATAGCTGTCGGAGGCAACAATGCCTCTGGTCAGCGCCTTCCTCTCATTTTCAGTATCGCCGATAGGGGTCAGCCTGTCTTCCCAACTCGCGATGTTTTCAGAAAAGGAGGCCAGCAGCCACTTGAAGTAGTCCTCGCCCAGAAAACGCTGTCGTCGCTTCGAATCAAAATCGCTCATTTCGAATATCTCGTGTCAGGTACGCGATTTTAGCCGCTCGGCTTTGCGCTTGACCGCTTCAGCCACCTCGCCGTCCTTGTAGTGGTGAGTGAATGGTAGGTCGTGGTCGGCGTGTCCATGTTCATCACCCGTCGCAAGCGCTTCGACGTGCTGCGCGGCCGAGGGGAGGTAGAACGGCACATACAACAAATGTCGCGAGTAGCCTACATTCAGAATAGACAGCTCGATATCTCGCGACACGGCCTCCGGCAGATTCTTCAGAATCCAGGCGTTGCTCATCTGACGCCGGCGCCGACGACAGGGACCCAGCCCACGACGGCGAACACCAGGTCGATACCGGCCTCGATTTTCGTCATCTCGTCCGCACTTTCGCGTGCATTCCACACCGTCCAGACGCTTTCCGTAGTGTCGTAGACGTTCTGCGCGACATAGAACAATGGCACGGCGTTGGTCGCCATCGACCAGCCAATCTCTTTGACGGCCTCTTCGATTGCTTGTTGGTCGTTTTCGTTCATTTCACGTCCGGCCGGCCAGAAAATTTATTGAATAGGCTGTAGAGGTTTTCCTCCGTAATGCCCTCGTGCCCGGCTGCATGCAGTTCTTTGAGAACATCAGGCTGTGCGAGCTCCGTGGGTGCGGGCATTGGTTGTGGATTGAACGGCCGCGCGTCTTCGCCGAAGAAGACCTTCGCGGTGCCGTCAGGCACGTCGCGCAGGACCGCGTGACCGTTTCCGTCGAGCTTGCCGGCCAAGGTCGTTCCGTTCTCGAACACGACTTTGTAGGGAGCCTGAGGCACGGCCTTCAGGTTGTCGTCCGTAAGGTTCAACTCGAGCTTGTTGTGCAGGTCGCCCTTGGGCAGGGCGGGCAAATCGTAGGGTGCGCTCGTGGGGCCGGCGAACGCATGCTGCGCTCCCTTGATGTCTATCTTGCCCGGAGCGTGAATCTCGATATTGCCGCCCTGGATTCGGATGTACGCGCCACCAGAGGTCAGCAGGACGCCCTGGCTTGCCGCGACTTCAACCTTCTCGGTCGCCGACAGCACCTTCACCGCCTTCTGCGCGGTCATTTCGATGTTGTCCGACTGCGCTTGGATTTCCACCTTGCCTTTCGCAGCAAAGAGCTTCATTCCCGCGTTCTGGACGAAAAGGCTGATGCGCTCGGCGACGCTCACGAGCAGCGACTTGCCGGCAGCGAGGTGTGTGCTCTGGCCGCTGACCAGGTTGACCTGTGCGTCCGCGCCTAGGCTCCTGTTCGGAAGCGCTAGGCGCATCAATTCCCGCCGGCTTAACCCCGCGCACGAACGACAGTGGCCTGCAGACGGCCCCTCGTCCGTGCGGCTGAGCATCGATTTTCCGCGACCTTCTTCCTCTCGGTCACGCGCAATTGCTGTTGGAATAGTTTCGCTTAAGCCCCGCCCGGCGGCCGTTTGCGGGAATTTTATAGGGCGTTAAGTGAAACTTCACGAACGGCTTTAAGCGAAACTATTCGAAGTTGCCACACCCTAGAAACTCGTGGATGTCGTCACTCCACTGTCACCGACTTAGCGAGATTCCTAGGCTTATCAATATCCGTCCCCCGCGCCAACGCAGCGTGATACGCCAGCAGTTGCATCGGCACCGTATGCAGAATCGGCGAAAGCGGCCCGTAGTACTCGTTGAGTCGAATCACCTCGATCCCGTCACTCGGCACCAGCCCGCAGTCCACATCCGCAAACACAAAAAGCCGCCCGTTCCGCGCGCTGACCTCATGCATGTTCGACCTGAGCTTTTCGAGCAGCATGTCATTCGGCGCAACCGCAATCACCGGCATTTCGTTGCTGACGAGCGCAAGCGGCCCATGCTTCAACTCACCCGCCGGATAAGCCTCCGCGTGGATATAAGAAATCTCCTTCATCTTCAACGCACCCTCGAGCGCGATCGGATAATGCATCCCGCGCCCGAGAAACAGCATGTTGTCGCGTCGCGCGAGCAGTTCCGACCACGCCATGATCTGCGGCTCCAGCGCGAGCACCTTCGACATCGCATCGGGCAGGTGCCGCAGCGCACGCAGATGTTCCTTCTCTTCTTCATCACTCAACCGCCCGCGCACCTGGGCAAGCGACAACGTGAGAAGGAACAACGCAACCAGCTGTGTCGTAAAAGCCTTCGTCGAAGCCACCCCGATCTCGATCCCCGCACGCGTCACGAACTGCAGCGCACATTCACGCATCAACGCACCCGTCGCGACGTTGCAGATCGCGAGCGTATGCATCATCCCGCGCTGCTTCGCAACATGCACCGCGCCGAGCACGTCGGCCGTCTCGCCGCTCTGCGACACCGCGACAACCAGCGTGCGCGGATTCGGCACACTGTCGCGATAGCGAAACTCGCTGGCAATTTCAACACTCGCCGGCAGCTTCGCGATGCTCTCGATCCAGTACTTCGCGGTCAGCGCTGCGTGATAGCTGCCGCCGCACGCGAGCAGCAACACCGAGTCGACGTCGTTGAACACGCGCCACGCACCGTCGCCGAACAGCTCGGGCATGATCGACGCGACGTCGAGCAGCGTATCGGCCACCGCCTGCGGCTGCTCGAAGATCTCCTTCTGCATGTAGTAGCGGTACGACCCGAGATCGGCCGCGCCGCTATGCGCGGCGACCCGTTGCACCGCGCGCTCGACGCGCTGACCGGCCGCATCGACGATCCAGTAGCGATGCAACTGGATATCAGCAACGTCGCCGTTCTCCAGATACGCGATGCGATCCGTGATGCCCGACAGCGCAATCGCATCGGACGCCAGGAAATTCTCGCCTTCGCCAACGCCGACCACGAGCGGCATCCCGTCGCGTGCGCCGACGATCCGGTGCGGCTCGTCGCGGCACATCACCGCGATCGCGTAGCTGCCGCGCAGTCGCGCGACCGCGCGCCGCACCGCATCGAACAGGTCGCCGTCGTACAAGTGGTCGATCAGGTGCGCGATCGCCTCGCTGTCGGTCTGGCTCGCGAACACGTAGCCGTGCGCCTGCAGTTCCGCACGCAACTGGTCGCAGTTCTCGATGATCCCGTTGTGCGACAGCGCGATGCGCGCGTTGGCGTCGCTCGGCGAGAAGTGCGGATGCGCGTTGAGCGTGAGCGGCGCGCCATGCGTGGCCCAGCGCGTATGCGCGATGCCGGTGTAACCCGACAGCGCATGCTCGGCGATCTCGCGCTGCAGGTTGGCCACGCGATCGACGCTGCGGGCACGCGCCAGCGCACGGTCACGGTAGACCACAACGCCGCACGAGTCGTAGCCGCGGTATTCGAGCCGCTTCAGGCCGTCGACCAGGTTCGGCAGGATGTCCCGCTGGGCGACCGCCCCAACAATTCCACACATATCGCGCTCCGTAAATGTCCTGTCTGGATCAGTGAGAGCGATGGTAGAGGCGGCCGTATGGAATTAAATTTCAAAATATCGATATAAATGAAACGAGACGTAGATCGTCTATCATGGTGAAATTAAATTTCACTCCCTGACCGGAAGGAGCCGCCGATGGCCGGCATCATCCTCGACGATCTCGACCTGCGCATCCTCGCGATCCTGCAGGACGACGCGTCGGTGTCGAACCTGCAACTGGCCGACCGCGCACTGTCGTCGCCGCCGACCTGCATGCGCCGCGTGCGCCGGCTGACGGAAGCCGGCGTGATCCGCCGGCAGGTCGCGGTGCTCGATCCGGTCGCGATCGGCACGGCCGTGACGGCGCTGATCGAGATCAGCCTCGACCGGCAGACGGCCGAAGACTACGACGCGTTCGAAGCGTACGTGTGCGCGGAGCCGGCCGTCACGCAGTGCTACCGCGTGTCGCCGGGGCCCGATTTCGTCGTGGTGGCCGATCTGGCCGACGTCGCCGAATACGACGAATTCGCGCGGCGGTTGTTCACCGGCGCATCGAACGTCCGCAACGTGCGGACGTTCTTCTCGACGCATCGCGCGAAATTCGAGGCGAACGCGCGGGTCACGCATGCGATGCGCAAACGCGCGTGATTGCGTCGCATCAGGCGGCGGCCGCGTCCGCCAATTGCAGCGGCTTGCCATACCCGAAGCAATGCGCCGGTTCGGGAAACACGCGCTGCCGCACGTCGTGCGCGTACTGGCGGATAGCTTCGCGCATCACCGTATTCGCATCCGCGTAACGCTTCACGAAGCGCGGCGTATATGCATCGAATGCGCCGATCATGTCCTCGGTCACGAGCACTTGTCCGTCGCACGCGGGCGATGCGCCGATGCCGATCGTCGGGATCGTCAGCGTTTCGGTCAGATGGCGCGCGAGCGCTTCGGCGGTGCCTTCGATGACGACGCTGAACGCGCCGGCCCGCTCGGCCGCGCACGCGGCGTCGAACACCTGCGCGGCCGAACGCGGGTCCATGCCCTGCGCGCGGAAGCCGCCCGTCGCGTTGGCCTGCTGCGGCATGAGGCCGACGTGCGCCATCACCGGTATGCCGCGCTCGGTCAGGAAGCGGATGGTATCGGCCATCTCGCTGCCGCCTTCGAGCTTCACGGCCTGCGCGCCGGTTTCGGCGAGCAGGCGCGCGGCGGAGCGATACGCCTGCGCGGGCGATTCCTGGTACGTCGAGAACGGCAGGTCGACGACGACGCACGCCTGCGCGGCGCCGCGTACGACGGCCGCGCCGTGTGCAATCATCATGTCGAGCGTGACGCGCAGCGTATCGGGCATTCCGTACAACACCATGCCGACGGAATCGCCGACGATGATCACGTCGGCCACATCGTCGACGAGCTTCGCCATCGGCGCGGAATACGCGGTCAGCGACACGAGGCTGCCGATGCCTTTGGTCGACCGGATCGCGGTGACGGTCTTGCGGGTGGTGCGGGTATGAGCGCTCATGTTCGGAAGCCGTGTGAAAGAAGAGCCGTGACGGTAGCATCGCGCTCGTTCGTGCAATGACCTTCGGAGGACGTCTTATGTTGCTGGCGGGACAATCGGGTGACCCTTACGCAGTGCCGTCGATGGCGCGCCTGCCGCGGCCGCTGTACGTGCGTGCGTTCGGGATTCCCGGCAACGTGAGCGTCGACGCGCACAGTCATCCGTGGGCACAACTGATGTATGCGACGAGCGGCGTGCTCGAGGTGTCGACGCCGTCGGGCCGGCATCTGCTGCCGCCGCACTACGCGATGTGGATTCCGCCGCACGTGCCGCATGCGGTGACGACGCGCGATTGCGTCGCGTTCCACAGCCTGTATCTCGACGAAGCGATCGCACGCAGCGATGCGAACGACGATTGCACGATCCTCTGCATGACGCCGCTGCTGCGCGAGCTGGTGATTGCCACGGCCGAATTGCCGGTGAACTACGACGAGACGGGGCCGGACGGCGCGCTCGTATGCGTGATCGCCGACCGGATCGCACGGATGCGGCCGGCGCCGCTGACGGTGCCGCTGCCGCGCGATTCGCGCCTGCTGAAAATCGCGCGTGCATTGCATGCGCAGCCGGGCGATACGCGCAGTCTCGACGAATGGGGGTATCAAGTCGGCGCGACGCGGCGCACGCTGTCGCGACTGTTCCGGCAGGACACGGGGCTGTCGTTTACCGAGTGGCGGCAGGCCGTGCGGCTGCTCGCGTCGCTGCCGCTGCTCGATGCGGGCGAGCCGATCGGCGCGGTGGCCGCGCAACTGGGCTACGACTCGACGTCGTCGTTCATCGCGCTGTTCCAGGCGAAATTCCGCGTGACGCCAGGAGCGTATGCGAAGCGTGAAGCGCGCCGGCCGGTATTGACTGCGTGACGCGGCAACGCGTGCCGCTCACCGTCACTCAGAACGCGAGCGCTGTCTGCACCGGATGAAGCGCACCGCGCTCGAACCCGGCGCCTTCGAGCGACAGCAGCGCGCGCTTGCGGTCGATGCCGCCCGCATAACCGGTCAGGCTGCCCGACGCGCCGACCACGCGGTGGCACGGCACCATGATCGACACCGGGTTCCGGCCGACCGCACCGCCCACGGCACGCGCGGCGCTCATCGGCAACCCGACGCGTTCGGTGATGTCGCCGTACGACACGAGCTCGCCGAACGGAATCGCGAGCAGTTCCTTCCACACACGCCGCTGAAACGTCGTGCCGCGCAGGTGGATCGGCACCGAGAACGTCTCGCGCATGCCGGTGAAGTATTCGGCGATTTCTTCCGCGACCTTGCGCGCGATCGGCGAAGTGACGAGCGCGTTTGCTTCCTGCGTGATCGCAAGCGACGGGAAGTATTTCTGGCCGACGAAGAACAGGCCCGTCAGCGCATCGTCCTCGATGCGCACGGCGATGTCGCCCAGCGGGCTCGGAATCAGGTGAGCGGGAGTCATCGCAATACGTCTCCTTGAAGGCGCCAAACATGCAGCGCCGCATACGCGCGCCACGGCGCCCAGCGCGCGGCTTGCGGCGAGGATGATGGCATGCGCGTGCGCTTGATGTGCTCGATGTGCTCGATGCGTGCGGGAAGCAACGCATCGTCGGCCGGGAATGCATTCGGCCAGGCCATCGCACGCATCGCGACGTACTGCACCGCGCGCTCGTCGAAGCCGGGCATCGCGCGCAGCGCGGCGAGCGTCGCGTCGAGCGGCGCCATCGGTTCGAGTGCGAGCATGCCGTCGGCGACCGCGCGTGCGAGCGACACGATCGCCTGTGCCGTTTCGCGCGTCATGCCGAGTTTTTCAAGCGCCGCCGGTGGCAGGGCGGCCAGCGTCGCCGCGGGAGGCAGCGCGTGCGTCAGCCCCGGCGGCGCGCCGTCCACCTCCGTGCCGAAGCGTTCCGCGACGCGCGCGAGCACTGCACCCGCATGCGCCGCCGCGAGCAGTTCGCCCGCGATCGCGCGAAGTGCGATTTCGAGGCCGTCGAACGCACCGGGCACGCGCAGGCCCGGCGAGCCGCTCGCGAGTGCGCCGAGATGCGCGTCGATCACGTCGGGGCGGCTGTCGAGATCGAACAGCCGCCGCACGCGCGCGAGTACGGCCGGCACGACCGGCGTCAGCGCGGGCGACACGGTGACGGCCAGCGCGAAGCGCTGCGGCACGTGCGCGATGGATAACCACCCTGTTACGCGACCGCCATCGTCGCGGTTCGGCAGTTCGACGACGCGCGCATAGCCTTGCGCGTCGATCCGCTCGACTCCGTCGATCTGCCGCTGCGCGAGAAAGCGCATCAGGTCGGCCCACGCGAACGGCGGCCGGTATGGCAGCGGGAACGTCATGTCGCCATCGGCGGACGCGCCGGCCCCTTTGCGAAGCCGCAGCGGATTGAGGCCGTAGCGCTGCCGGAACAGGTCGTTGAAGCGCCGCACGCTGCCGAAACCGGCCGTCGATGCGACGACGGCCACCGGCAGCGCGGTGTCGGTCAGCAGCCGCTTGGCCATCAGCAGACGGTGCGTCTGCGCGAACTCGACCGGCGATACGCCGAACTGCGCGGCGAAGATCCGGCGCAGATGGCGTTCGGTCACGCCGACGCGCTGCGCGAGCGCGTCGACGGAATGCTCGTTCAGGAAACCGTCCTCGATCAGCGTGGCGGCCGCGTCGGCGAGATTGCCGGACAGGTCGAGCAGCCCGTGACCGGGCGCGAGCTCGGGGCGGCAGCGCATGCACGGCCGGAAGCCGGCTTTCTCGGCGGCAGCGGCGGTCGGGTAATAGCTGCAGTTCTGCGCTTTCGGCGGCTTCACCGGGCAGACGGGGCGGCAATACACCCCCGTCGTCGCGACGCCGACGAAGAACCAGCCGTCGAAGCGGCGGTTCCGCGAAAGCAGGGCGTCGTAACAGGTGTCGGGATCGAGGCGCATGAAGCGACTGTAAACCATCCCCGCTATCGATTCTGGCTGGAATCGGACATGTGTCTCGGCGGCCGTGCCCCGATTTGCGCGTTGGAAAATCCGGGAAAAACGGTTAATGCCACTCTTCGAAACAGTCGTCTCTTTTGCCGCGGCCAATTTGAGATGACTCATCGAAATCCCCGACTGACAGGGTGCCGGCACACGGCCTATTCTTTGAAAAACGTTTTCCAGATGGATTGGCGATCGGCCGTGCCGCGACAGCGTGCCACGGCCGCCCGCCCCGGCGCCGGTCGCCGGTCAACGAATATCGTGCGGCGCGACGGGCGCGGCCGCGCATCGGAGACATTCATGCAATCTGCCGTCGTCGGCACGGTGCGGGCCGTCGCCAGCCGCTACCGCTGGACCGTCTGTGCGCTGCTGTTTTTCGCGACCGTCATCAACTACATGGATCGGCAGATCCTCGGCCTGCTCGCGCCGATGCTCCAGCACGACATCGGCTGGAGCCAGGTGCAGTACGGCCGCATCGTGATGGCGTTTTCCGCGTTCTATGCGCTCGGGCTGCTCGGCTTCGGGCGCATCGTCGACTGGCTCGGCACGCGCATCTCGTATGCGGTGGCGATGCTGGTATGGAGCATCGCCGCGATGCTGCATGCGGCGGTCGGCTCGGTGACGGGCTTCGCGTTCGTGCGCGCGCTGCTCGGGATCGGCGAGGGCGGCAATTTTCCGGCCGCGATCAAGACGACGGCCGAATGGTTTCCGCGCCGCGAACGCGCGCTCGCTACCGGCATCTTCAACTCGGGCGCGAACATCGGCGCGGTGTTCGCGCCGGCGATCATCCCGGCGATCGCGGTGGCCTACGGCTGGCGCGCGGCGTTCGTGATCATCGGCGCGATCGGCATCGTATGGCTCGCGGTGTGGCTCGTGCTCTATCGGCAGGCCGATACGCGCGCGCTTGCCGCGGAATACGACGAGCCGCGCGACGAAGCCGAAGCGATGGATGCGGCGAACGCGAACGCCGGTGCGCCGCGCTGGGGCGAACTGATCCGCAAGCGCGAGACGTGGGCGTTCCTGGTCGGCAAGTTCCTGACCGATCCGGTGTGGTGGTTCTACCTGTTCTGGCTGCCGAAGTGGCTCAACGAGTCGCGCGGGATGGACATGCAGCACATCGGCCTGCCGCTCGTCTGCATCTATGCGCTGACGACGGTCGGCAGCATCGGCGGCGGCTGGCTGTCGTCGATGCTGCTGCGCGCAGGCTGGAGCGTGAACCGCGCGCGCAAGACGGCGATGCTGATCTGCGCGTGCTGCGTGCTGCCGATCGCGTTCGTGTCGCAGGTACAGAGCCTGTGGATCGCGGTGCTGATCGTCGGGCTGGCCGCCGCCGCGCACCAGGGCTGGTCGGCGAACCTGTTCACGACGGCCTCCGACCTGTTCCCGCGCCGCGCGGTCGCGTCGGTGGTCGGCATCGGCGGGATGGCCGGTTCGATCGGCGGCGTGCTGTTCTCGGAAGTGATCGGCCAGGTGCTGCAGCGCACGGGCCACTACTGGGTGCTGTTCGCGATCGGCGCGCTCGCGTACCTGCTCGCGCTGGCGATCATGCACGTGCTCACGCCGAAGATGAAGCCGGCGAAACTCGACGCTTGATCGTAGGTCGGAAAACGAACGCGCCGCCATGGGCG
Source organism: Burkholderia sp. JP2-270 (assembly GCF_003233675.1). Classification (NCBI taxonomy): domain Bacteria; kingdom Pseudomonadati; phylum Pseudomonadota; class Betaproteobacteria; order Burkholderiales; family Burkholderiaceae; genus Burkholderia; species Burkholderia sp. JP2-270. Next base: position 2,186,625 of record NZ_CP029825.1, read on the forward strand.
GCGCGTTTTCTTTTTGGGGCGCGCAGCAGGTGACTCAGCCGGCCGCGGCCGTCGACGCGCGCATGATCAGCCGCGGCTCGAACGTCGAATAGCTCGCATCGGTGCGCCCCGCGAGCGCGTCGATCAGCTTCTGCATCGCGAGCTCGCCCATGTTCTCGCTCTGGATGTCGACGGTGGTCAGCGCGGGCGCCGCGTATTCGCCGTACGGCACGTTGTCGATGCCCGCGACCGACACATCCTGCGGCAGCCGGAAGCCGAGCGACGCGGCTTCCTTCATGAAGCCGAGCGCGATCAGGTCGTTGTAGCAGATCACCGCCTGCGGCCGCTGCGGCCCGAGCATCACGCGCGAGCACGCGCGCTTGCCGGCCTCGGCGGTCGGCGCATGCGCGTCGTGCACGTCGAGCGTGAGCCCCGCTTCGGCGAGGCAGTCGCGCGCACCCTGGATCCGTTCGTCGTTCACGCGTGCGGTGCCGAAGCCGAGATACGCGATGCGCGTATGCCCGAGATTGAGCAGGTGGCGCGCGAGCATGTAGGTCGACAGCCGGTTGTCGATGCCGACGCTCGGAATCGGCAGGCCGGGGCTGCGGCGCAGCAGCACGAGCGGCTTGTTGAGATCGAGCATCCAGCCGGCTTCTTCGTCGGGCATCCGCGTGCTGACGATCAGCCCGTCGACGCGCTGCGCGAGCGCCTCGATCAGCGAGCGTTCGCGTGCCTGGTTCTCCTCGGTATCGACGAGCAGCAGCGTGTAGTCGTGCTGCAGCGCAATCCGGTTCGCGCCCTTGACCACGTTCGTGAAGTGCGGGTTGCTGATGTCGAGGATCACGAGGCCGATGGTGCGCGTGCGCCCGGTGATCATCGAACGCGCAAGCGGGTTCGAACGGTAGCCGAGCCGGTCGATCGCTTCCTTGAGCCGCGCTTCGACCGCCGGCGAGAAGCGCTGCGTGCCGTTCACGTATTTCGATACCGTCGCGACCGACACGCCGGCTTCCGCGGCCACGTCGCGGATCGTCGGGGAAACTTTTTTCATCGGAAGGGTAACGTTTTCGTTCGATAACGCCGGATTGTGGCAGAAAAAGCCGGCATGCGGCCACGCGTCGATATCGGGAAAGTGCGGATGGCTGCGAGCAGGTTCGACCATTGACGTTCGATTGCGGTCCCGCGTATAGTTGGAAAACGTTTTCCGATTCGGGCCTAAAACCGGATCGAAGTCCAGGTCAGATTCAAGGAGAAGGAGATTCGATGAACGCCTCATCCACCGGCGCGCGCAAACCGTTCGGGCGCCTGCTGCTGACGGGCGCGGCCGGCAACCTCGGCCGCCAGTTGCGCGGCGCACTCGCGCAATGGGCCGACGTCGTGCGCGTCAGCGACATCGCGGCGCTCGGCGACGCGGCCGCGCATGAAGAAACCCGTGTCGTCGATCTGGCCGACCGGCCGGCGGTGATGCAGCTTGTCGACGGCGTGGACGCGATTGTCCATCTCGGCGGCATTTCGGTCGATGCGCCGTTCGACGATCTCGTCGGCGCGAACATCACCGGCACGTACAACCTGTACGAAGCCGCGCGCAAGCACGGCGTGAAGCGCGTCGTGTTCGCGAGCTCGAACCATGCGATCGGCTTCCATCCGGTCACGGAAGTGCTCGACGCCGATTCGCCGCTGCGCCCCGACAGCCTGTACGGCGTGACGAAGTGCTTTGGCGAATCGCTGTCGCGCTACTACTTCGACCGCTTCGGGATCGAGACGGTATGCCTGCGGATCGGCTCGTCGTTCGAGGTGCCGAAGAACCCGCGCATGCTCGTGACGTTCCTCAGCTATCGCGACTTCATCGAGCTCGTGCGCTGCTCGCTGCTGACGAACCGCGTCGGGCACGCGATCGTCTACGGCGCGTCGGACAACCCGGTGAAGTGGTGGGACAACACGAAGGCCGGCTTTCTCGGCTTCCGGCCGCGCGACAGCTCCGAGCAGTTCGCGGGATTGTTCCCGGTCGCGGCGCCGACCGCCGACTACGACGATCCCGCGCAGCGGTTCCAGGGCGGCGGTTTCGTCGTCGGCGAGCCGATGGAGCGGAAGGCGTAGGCGGCAGCGCGTTCCGAGGGGCGCTTCATTGACGACGGATTTGCGGTTGCGGTAAAAGGAAAGCCATCCGGTGCGACGGGTTCCGCCATGCGGGGCCGCAAAACGACGAACACGCCGGATGGCCGCATGCGCGGCGCGACGCTCGAGGGCACGACGTCGCGCTTCGCCGCGATCCGATCGAATAATCACAATATCGAGAGCAATGAAGAAAACCCTAGTGGCGCTGAGCCTCGTGCTGGCCGTGGCACCGGCGCTTGCCGACCTGCAAGCTGGTCTTGACGCCTACGCGAAGAAGGACTGGCAGACGGCGATCCCCGAGCTGACAACCGCCGCGAACGCGGGTAATGCCGAAGCGGCCGCGCTGCTCGGCGAGCATTACCGTTACGAGGACGACGAGCAGGCGGTGAAGTGGAGCTTCATCGCCGCGCAGCATGGCGACGTGAAGATGCAGTACGACATGGGCGTGCGGATCGACGATATCGCGTGGCAATTGTTCCGGTACGAGGAGAATCCGGCCAAGCGCTATTTCCGCGTGGCCGCGGATTGTTTCCAGCTGGCGGCCGACCGTGGTTACGCGCCCGCGCAGAGCACGCTCGGCATGATGTACGACCAGGGGATGAAGCTGCCACTCGACGTCGACAAAAGCGTCGTGCTGTATCGCGCGGCCGCACGCCAGGGCTATCCGCAGGGCCTCGAAAGCATGGGGACGTTGTACGAGCGGGGGCGTGGCGGCGTGCAGAAGAACCTGCTGACCGCCTACACGTTCTATCTCGCCGCGGTGAAGGCCGGGAACGGCAGTCGCGACGTCGAATTCTCGGAGGTGACGGCTCGCGAGCTCGAAGCCGTATTGTCGGCACGCGATCGCGCGCGGGCGAAGGCGACCGTCGACGCGTGGCAACCGGGGCAGCCGCTCAAGGGAATGTAACGCGGTATCCAGTCGCGCGGCGCGCACCGGCGACTTCGCGGGCCGATGCCCGTAATGTGTCGCAAGCGGTGCCGGCGTCGCAGATCACCGCAGGATGTCGGTCGCCCTGTGTCGTTCATCGACGCCGTCGATCAGGATCAGCGGGCCGCTCGCGTGCCGTGCGCGCAGCGGCTGGATCTGCCGGTACGCATCCGATTCGTACCACGCGCGCGCCGTGCCGAGATCGGGAAACGCGATCGCGATCAGGTCGCCGCGCCACACGCCTTCGCGTACCTCCGGCCGTGCGCCGTGAATGACGAAATGGCCGTCGAACGGCGCGAGCGTGCCATCGATGCGTTCGAGGTATTCGACGATGTCGTCGCACATGTCGACGTCGTGCAGGTGGGCGATGGCATATGCAGTCATGGCGGGTTCCTTGGCGTGACGCGGTTCGTCGGTCGATGGAGCCATGATCGCGGCGCGGGCGGCGCGCGTCGATTACCTGAGAAGTAAGCGAATTCGCACAGCCGCGCGCAAGCGTACCGATCTGCACGCCGCTGCGCGCGCTGGTCCGGCAGCAACTGGCCGCGCAATGCCGGACGCGGCACTATCGGAAGGGGATGGCGGGGCGCGCGGCGGGCCCGCGCGCGTGACGGCGGTTATTCGCGGCCGGGTGGTTGATTGCCCGGCGGGGTGTTTGCCGGGCTGCTGAACCTGCCGATGCGGGTGTCCATGCAGTCGCGTGCAATGGCCGTCGCGGTCGACGGCCATTGCACGCAGAGTCACCATGCACTCGCGATAAAGCAACGATGGCCACGCTCGCCGACGCACACGCGCGGGCGAGCCTTCGCATCGCGCGGTATCAGAACCGGTAGTTCGCGAGCACTTCGAACCGCCGGTCGTTGCCGAGCAGATACTGCGTCTCGTTGTAATACGCGGACTGCACGTAGCGGCGGTTGAACACGTTGTATGCGCGCGCCGTGATCGTCGTGTCCTTGCGCGGCTTCCACGCGAGCCCGAGGTCGACGGTCGTGTACGACGGCATCACGAGCTGGTTCGCCGTGTCGGCAAAACGCTTGCCGACGTATTTGACGCCGGCAATACCCGTCCAGTCCGGCGCGAAGCGCCAGCTTACCCACAGGTTCGCGAGCCGCTGCGGCACCGACACCGGCACATTGCCCGCGCGCGAGACCGTCGTGCCGCCGGACGCCTGCTGGAAGTCGTCGTATTTCGCACGCAGGATCGACACATTCGCGTCCACGCGCCAGTCCTTCGCGATCTCCGCGCCGACCGTCGCCTCGAGCCCGCGCGACGACTGCCGGCCGACCTGGATCGACTGGTTCGGGTTCACCGGATCGGCCGTCAACAGATTGCTCTTCACGATCCTGTACGCCGCGAGCGTCCATTCCGCCTTGCCATCCAGGAGCGACTGCTTCACGCCGATCTCGATCTGCCGGCCGGTCGCGAGCGTGAAGTTCGCCTTCGACGCATTCAGCGACAGCAGCGAGCTGACCGGATCGGCCGCGACCGAGTACTGCCCGTACACGGCGAGACCGGGCCGCACGTCGTACACGGTGCCGATGCGCCAGCCCGTGTTCGCGAACACCTTCGTGAAGGCGCCGCCGTTTACGAGATCGTCGCGGTTCACGCTCGCGTGGTCGTAGCGCAGCCCGCCGATCACCGACCAGCGCGGCGTGATTTCGAGCCGGTTCTCCGCGAACAGCGCGTACTGGTTCGACTGGCTCCGGTACTTCGGATACGTGCCTGCTGCGTTGATGAAACTGCCCGGATCGAAGCTGAACGGATCGACCGTCGACGTGCCCGAGTACGGCGAGTTGTTGTCGTGCTGGAACGTCGTGTGGTTGAACTCGAAACCCGCCGACAACGTGTTGCGCATCCCGAGCAGCGCGCTGCTCACGGTGGCCGTCGTCACGTTGCCGTATTGTTCCTGGTCGTGGAAGATCTCCGTGTAGCTGCTGCGCCGGACCTGCGCGGCGGATGGCAGGTACGTGTAGTACTCGGCGTCCTTCCAGTGACGGTTGCTCTTCATCCTGTACAGCGTGCTCGTCACGTTCAGGCTGTCGCTCGGCTGCCAGTTCGCCGATACGGTTGCCCAACTGTCGCGGAACGCGATGTCGCTGTCGCCGACGTTGTAGTTCTTCTTGTCGAGCGCGCGATCGCGCGCGCCGCTCACGAGCGGCACGCCGAAATACTGCATCGGATGCTGGAAGCCCTGCGCATACGACGCCGTTACGTACAGGTCGGGCGTCACGTCGTAGCGCAGTGCACCCGAGATCGACAGGTTGCGCGAATCGCCGCGATCGACCCAGTTCGACGAGCGGTTGCCGCTGAGGTCGAAGCGGTACGACAGCTTGTCGTTGATCGCACCGCCGCTGCCGAACGCGGCCCGCGCGGTGCCCTCGGTGCCGCCGCCGACCTGCAGTTCGTTGCGGATCGGCGTGCGGGTCGGCTTCTTCGGCACGATGTTGACCACGCCGCCGATCGCGCCTTCGCCATAGATCACCGACGCCGGGCCGCGCAGCACGTCGATATGGTCGACCGACCAGGTGTCGAACGGAAACGTGACGCCGATCGCGCCGTACGGGCGCACGCCGTCGTAGAGCTGCGTGACCGACGACGCGCCGACGAAGCCGCGCGCGCCGAGTTCCGAGCCGCCGTTGCCGGGGTGCGGCGATTCGCTGATGCCGGCGGCGCGGCTCACCGCGTCGACGATCGAATTGTCGCCGCGCGTGTCGAGCGTCGCACGGTCGATCTGCTCGACGCTCGCGGGCGTTTCGAGCGACGACAGCCCGAGACGGTTGCCCGTGTCGAGCGGCCGCGTCAGCGCAGCCGCCTTCTGTGTGTTGATGCGAATCGGTGCGAGCGTGGTACCGGTGCTCTTGGCGTCGCTTTCCTGGGCCTGCCCGGCGGGCGCGAAGGCCGCGAGCAACGCAGCGGGCAGCATCAATCTGAACTTCATGCTTCGGAATCCTTTGAATCGGTGGAATCGCTTCGCGATCATGCTGCCGCGTGCGCTGCACGGCCGAACAGCAAACGATCGATCGACCAGACTGCGACGATCGTCATCCCCATCAGCGGGAATACGATGGCGAGCAGCACGAGCCCAGCGATCCAGCCGCGCATCGGCGGCGTGCCGCGTTCGCGCGACGGCGCGCCCAGCTTGCCGGCCGGGCGGCGCTTCCACCACATCACCGCGCCCGTGACGGCCATCGCGGCGAGCCCGAGCGACAGCACCGCGCAGATGATCTGATTCGCGAGCCCGAAGTAGCGACCCATATGCAGCGACGTGCCGTACGACACGGCTTTCGACACTGCGCCGTAGTCGTCGTAGCGGATGTCCTTCAACACCGCGCCGCTGTACTGGTCGATGTAGATCGTGCGTTCCGCCTTCGGGTCGGCCGGGAAGTACGACGCGGTGAACACGCCGTCCGCGCCCGACGGCAGCGCGAGCGTGTAGCCGCTCGTCACGCCGAGCCCCGCGACGATCGCGATCGCGCGTGCCAGCGGCAGCGGTGCCGGCGTCGGCGCGGACGCCGAATGCGGAACGGGCACGTTGCCGACCGCCCACGGCGTTTGCGGCAGCGGCAGGTCGTCCATCACCATTCCCGGCATCGATTCGCCCGATTCGTGGTGATGGCCGGACGGCGCGGCGGCCTGCGCGTGCGCAGGCTCCGCGGCTGCGCCCGGGCGCGTCGAACGCACCGACGCGCCGCCCCATGCGCCCTCCGGCGCGCCGAGGTTCACGGTCGCGGCGAGCGCCTTGAAGTTCTTGCCCCACGAGCCCGACCACGGCAGCCCCGACAGGATGAACGCCACCGTGCCGGCTGCGAGCCAGATGCCCGCCGTCGCGTGGACGCTTTTCCACAGCGGCCGGCCGCGCAGCGACAGGTCGGGCCGCAGCGCGCGCCCGACACGCGCCGCGCCGCGCGGCCACCACAGCGCGATGCCGGTGCCGATCATCACGAACGTCCAGCATGCGGCGAGTTCCATCAGCAACTCGCCCGTCTTGCCGAGCAGCAGCTTGCGATGCAGCATCCGGTCGATCTGCATGAAGCGGCGCTCGACGCTCAGCGTGCCGAGCACGCCGCCGTCGTAGGGGTTCACGTACACGCTCTCGCGGCTGCCGTCACGGAGCCGGAATACATATTCGGCACTGCGGTCCGGCGCGGTGGAGACCTGCACGGAAACCGGCGTCGCGCCGGCCGGCATTGCGGTACGTGCGCGGGCGAGCAGCGTGTCCGGATCGAGCCTTTGCGTGGCGCGCGGCTCGACGAGCAGCCGGTGCGGATACAGCAGCGGCTCGATCTGCGGCTGGAAGCAATAAAGCGTTCCCGTGATCGCGAGGATCACCAGGAACGGCATGACGAACAGGCCGGCATAGAAGTGCCAGCGCCAGAGCGTCCGGTAGCCGGCGCTTGCGGAATGGGCGGGCGAAATCGCCCGCTCGACGGTGGTCGACATGGTGTCAGCTCCTCGTGATCGTCGATCGGCGAGGCCGGCGCGGGCCGGCCGCCGTCAACGCGCCACACACCGGCATGCGAGCGTCGACGTAATGGGCAGCGCGGCCTGATGCGCAGGCAATGCGCAAGGCGGCGCCGCCCGCGCGACACGGGCAGTCGGGTGAACGCTTGAATCGGGTTTAGTGAAACGAACGGCATGAAGGCCCATGCACATCGACGTGCACAAGCCGCTGGGCGGAACGTTCAGCAGAACAGAGGAGGGGCGCGGGAGGGCGGGCGATCGTCGAATATCGACCGCACGACGGGAAGGAAATCGGGAGGAATCCGGAAACGCCGCGGAACCGCGGCGGGAAACAGCAGCACCAGCAGCACGAATGACGCGATGGCCGCAAATAGTGCGGCGCCGAATGCGCAGAGGCTGTCGCCATTTCCTGAGGGCGCTGTCTTGCCGGCGTGCGCGTCATGTTTGAGCGCATCGACGAGCGCCAGCGCATCGTTGGCCGGCGTGATCGGCGCGCCGGCATCGAAGCGGGCGGCCAGCGCGGCCACGTCGACGATCAGCGGACCGCGGCCCGAACACAGCACCACCGAGCCCGCATCCGGACCGTCCGGATCGAGCATCACGGCACCCGACATCAGCGCGCGGGACAGCAGCGTCACGAGGAGGAAACCCCACAGAAGCTGTCGCGCGACGCCATGCCGAAGCAGGAAGCGGCGAAGTGCGTTCATGGCGCGCGATTGTACATCCGTTTGCGGGGAGGGGCCGGCCGCAGCGCTGATGAGCGGGATAAGCCGGCGCGCGAGCGGACGTGTGCGCGGCGTTAACGCGCCATGCGTCGCTCGGCTTCGTGATCGCAGCGGCGATCGATGCGCGCATTCGCTCGTATCGGGAGGTGGCTTTCTACGGCAGCCGGTTCGTCAATCCGCCTCGCCAGGCCGCGTCACGCCGGATACGAATCGTCGACCTTCAGGTTCGCGAGCCGGAACAGCGTGCGCAGCGTCTGCGGATGAATGTCGCGGCGCGCGGCGAGCGACGTCAGCATGAAGTCGAGCACTTTCGCGTAACGGAGCAGCACGAGGCAGCGCGGGAGATCGGGCGCGCGGCCGCGCATCTCTTCGGCGATGTGGACCATTTCGGTCGACAGCGTGCGTGCCATCTCGAGTTCCATCTGCTGTTTTTCGGTCCAGTCGGGCAGCGGCTGTTCGAGCACCTTCGCGAGAAAGAGCTGGAACGCCGTGTCGGACGAATTGGGCAGCGCATCCATGAGGGGCCTCGTTGCTTGCGCGGATCGTTCGGGCGTATTCGTGGATGCGCCCGAGGTTGAATTTGTGTCCGCGACGGGTCGTCGGCGCGGCTTTTACCGGAACGGAATGCAGTTTCCGTACCAGCGCCGCGATCCGGTTGTCGAGCAATGTCGTGCGGCGATCCGGCGCCGGCCCGCGAGTCCCGCCGGTAGTGGGTTGCGCAGGCGGTCGAGGAGGGTGTCTACAGGAGGGGCGTGGTGGACGTCAGGCGCACGCAGGGGCTCGGCGACGCGAAATGCTTCACGGATGTAACGTAACGCGGGCGGAACGCGCGGTGCGTTTCTGCCGGCGAACGGCCGAAACCTGCCGATCCACGCGTTCCGCCCGCGTCTGCCGTGCGTTCGCTGGCGGGAACGTCGAAACGTGACGAGTTCCGTTGCATGGCGGAAACGGGCGGCGAATGCGCCGGGTGTTTCATATCCGAGACGGTTTCACGAACGGCGATTCGATTGGCGTGGCCTTCGAACTGGCCCAGCGATTGGCCGCGCAATTGTCCATGGGCAGACGGCCCGCGTTTGCCAACAATGCTGGAACCAACCCTGCGAGATTCGACATGAGCGCCCACGCCTTCTTCTCGGCCAACCTGCTGCTGGCCTACACGGCCTATTTCATCGGTACGGCCAGCCCGGGGCCGAGCAATCTCGCGATCATGTCGGTTGCCGCGAACCAGGGCCGCAAGGCGGCGCTCGCGTTCGCGCTCGGCGTCATTTCGGGGTCGATGTTCTGGGCGACGGTGGCGGCGCTCGGCGTGTCGGCCGCGCTGCTCGCATGGTCGAAGCTGCTGGTCGCGATCAAGATCTTCGGCGGGCTGTACCTGCTGTGGCTCGCATTCAAGTCGGGGCGCACGGCGCTGTCGGGCACGGCGGCGGCATCGCTGAACGCGGCGCGCGAGCAGCGGCTGTCGCGCTTCTACGTGCGCGGCGCGATGCTGCACCTGACCAATCCGAAAGCCATCCTCGTATGGGTGTCGCTCGTCGCGCTGTCGTCGAACGGCGCGGGCGCGTCGCACGGCGCGGTCGTGCCCGGCTGTGTCGTGATCGGGTGCCTGGTGTTCGGCGGTTATGCGCTCGTGTTCTCGATGGACGGCGCGCGCCGGCTGTACGTGCGCGGCCGGCGCGCGATGGAAGCGTGTCTTGCGGTCGTGTTCGGCGTGGCAGGGATCAGGCTGCTGGCGTCGAACGTATGACAAACGGCGCGCTGCTCGCTGAAACCCTCCGCCGCATCGATGCGCGGCGGAAGGTTCCCGCTTCACGACGGCTTCAGAAAATGAAGCCCGTATTGATGAACTTCGACGTGTGATCCGACACGATCGAGTCGAGCAACTGCTTGCTGCTGTCGGTCTGCTTCGCCGCGACCATCGAGCGGATCGAGAACGCGCGCAGCGCATCGCTCACCGACAGCGTGCCTTCGGCCGAATCCTTGCGGCCCGCGAACGGGAACACGTCGGGCCCGCGCTGGCACTGGCAGTTGATGTTCACGCGGCACACCTGGTTCACGAGCGGATCGACGAGCGCGCCGATCTGCACCGGATCGGAACCGAAGATGCTGACCTGCTGGCCGTGATCCGATGTCGTCACGTAGTCGAGCGCGGTGTCGACGTCGTCGAACGGCGCGACCGGAATGATCGGGCCGAACTGTTCCTCGCGGTACAGCTTCATTCCTTCTGATACCGGATACACGACGGCCGGATAGAACAGCGTCTTGCTGAATTCGCCGCCCGATGCGTTGACGACTTGGGCGCCCTTCGCCTTCGCGTCGTCGATCGCGTCCGTCATGTAGGCCGTGCGATGCATGCCGGGCAGCGGCGTGATGCTGACGCCTTTTTCCCACGGCATGCCGATCTTCAGCTGTTCGAGCGCGGCGGTGAAGCGCTTCAGGAATTCGTCGACGATCGAGCGGTGCACGAGCAGCATCTTCAGCGCGGTGCAGCGCTGGCCGTTGAACGACAGCGCGCCGAGCAGGCATTCCTTCACGGTGAGGTCGAGATCGGCGTCGGGCAGCACGATCGCCGCGTTCTTCGCGTCGAGGCCGAGGATCGCGCGCAGCCGGTGCGACTTCGGGTGCTGCTTCTTCAGGTGATCGGCTACCTTGCTCGACCCGATCAGCGCGAGCACGTTGATCTTGCCCGACGCGAGCATGTGCGGCACGACCACCGCGCCCGGCGCGTAGATCGTGTTGATCACGCCGTGCGGGAACGCGTCGCGGAACGCTTCGAGCAGCGGCTCGAACAGCAGCGTGCCGTACTGCGGCGGCTTGAACACCACGGTGTTGCCCATCAGCAGCGCGGGGATCAGCGTCGCGAAGGTCTCGTTCAGCGGATAGTTGTACGGGCCCATGCACAGCACGACGCCGAGCGGCGTGCGGCGGATCTGGCCGATCGTGCCTTCCGCGATCACGAAGCGCGAGTTCGCGTTGTCGAGCTCCTTCAGCGCATCGATCGTCTGCGTCATGTACGTGACGGTGCGGTCGAATTCCTTCTGCGAATCGGCGAGGCTCTTGCCGATCTCCCACATGATCAGGTTCACGACCAGCTCGCGCTGCGCGACCATCCGCTTGATGAAGTCCTGCATGCACGCGATGCGCTGCTCGACCTTCATCGTCGGCCACTCGCCGCGGCCCGAGTCGTACGCGCGCACGGCGGCGTCGAGCGCCGCGTCGCTCTCCGTTTCGCCCATCACCGGATAGCTGCCGATCTCGACCTGCTCGACGCTGCCGTCCGCCTGCCGCACGCACACGGGCGACAGTACGGTCTTGGTCGCGCCGTTCCACGGTTGAAGTTCGCCGTCGACGAGCGACACGCGCTGGTGAATCGGCGAAGCGAGCCGGAATTCGGCGGGGATGTCTTGATACGCGGGAAACAGTTGTTGCAGGGAGGCGGAATCGGGCATGACGGTCTCGTTTGACGGGGTGTCCGGGAAGGACGGGCGATGCGAATCCTGAGTTGAATGATCCTCGATCCTGAATCGGCATGATGACGCGGGCACGACGGCACGTCACGCGGGAACATGGCCGAATCGACGATTGGAACCAGTTCCATTAAAAAGGAACGCCGACACGAATGCAAGAATTGCCGAACTGCATCGCGCACACCGTAAGCATTTGGAAAGACTGTTTCTGAATGGCCGGCATAACGCATTTGTTGCAACCGCAAACGTTTCACTCCGGCCGGTTTGGGCGGATAATGGCGCAGCGCGACGAAGAAAAAAATGAAGCGAGCCTGAGAGAACAGACGTAGTGAACAACAGAAGGTCCGCCGCGCTGCCGATGCGAGGTCGGCTGCCCGGAGCGCCGGGTCGGGGTTGCCCGGTCCGGCGCGCACCGGACCGTTGAATACGTGCTGCCCCGTGCTTCATCGGATCCTTCGTGATCCTCTCCAAGCTTTTCGTCGTCGTATCCCGAATCCCACCTTCTGCCCGACCGTTTCCGCACGATCGAATTAATGCGGCCGATCGCCTGCTTTCGACGAGCTTACGTCGATGCGTGGATCAGTGCGTCAAAATGAAAGGCATTCGTCGGAAATGCAGAGTGCAATGCGCATGCACGTTGCGGGCAGGCGACACGTTAAAAATTAATCGAAAACACGAATCATTCTCGTTTATTATTTCGCACCATTACGAGCCGTGACGGGAAGTCACGGCTTTTTTCGTGCCGGTCGTGCCGGCCGGCATCCACCCGCGCCGGCCGTTTGCCCGCCGGCATGCATGACGGGGCGATCCCCCGCGCGCGTCATCTTCTTCCCGGAAAAAGCTTTGTCGGTCGATTCGCCGCGCGATTCGCGCGCTGGCCGGACGCGTTTCCGTTCGCCGTTTTTCCTTCACCCCCTACGTTTACGATGAAACTCAACACGAGCGCTTGCCATGCGCTTCTGATCGTCACGTCGCTGGCCGGCGCCCGTACTTCGTTCGCGCAGGCGAGCGACGCCGCGGCGACCTTGCCTGCGATTTCCGTCAATGCGGCCGCCGAGCATGCGTCGTACGACGCGGGCCGGTCGCGCGCGGCGACCAAGACCGACATGTCGCTGATGGACGTGCCGCAGACGGTGAACGTCGTCCCGCACGCGGTGATCGAGGATCAGAACGCGACGTCGATGCAGGATGCGTTGCGCAACGTGCCGGGCGTCGGCTTCTCGGTCGGCGACGGCCAGCGCGACCAGATCACGATCCGCGGTTTCAACAGCATCACGGACCAGTACGTCGACGGCATTCGCGACGACGCGCTCTACTATCGCGACCTGTCGAACGTCGAGCGCGTCGAGGTGCTGAAGGGGCCGGCGGCCGTGCTGTACGGGCGCGGCTCGGCGGGCGGCATCGTGAATCGCGTGCTGAAGCGGCCGGACGCGAACCCGGTGCGCGACGTGGGCGTGACGCTCGGCACGCGCGGCGAGCGGCGCGGCGAATTCGACCTCGGCTGGAATGCGAACGACGCGGCGCGCTTCCGCATCACCGGCGCGGCCGAGAACTCGAACAGCTTTCGCGACCAGTTCCAGCTCAACCGCCAGGCAATCGCGCCGTCCGCGCAATTCAAGCTGGACAGCAACACGGTGCTGAACGTCGAATTCGACTACCTGCACGACCGCCGCACGTCCGACCAGGGCCTGCCCGCGTATCGCGGCCGGCCGGTCGACGTGCCGATCAACACGTATTACGGCTCGGCCGACGCCGCGAACAGCTCGTACAACGACGTCTCCGCGAAGAGCGCGACGGTATCGCTCGATCACCGCTTCAGCGATTCGCTGTCGTTCCATGGCGCGATCCGCGCGTACGACTTCTCGCTCGAACGCAAGAACTATGTGACGTTCGAGCCGATCAAGACGGCCGCGCACCCGGTCGTGACGCTCGACCAGTCGACGCGCCAGCGCACCGACCACGGCATCGACGGCGTGTTCGAGCTCACGCAGAAGACCTCGTTGTTCGGCATGCGCCACGAGCTGCTGTACGGGCTGGAGCTGTCGCAGCAGCAGAAGTTCGACACGGTCTACAACGTGACGAAGGTCGCCACCTACGATCTCTTCAATCCGCAGCAGGTGATCCTGCCCGGCGTGCCGACCGGCGCGCGTGCGAAGACGAACGCGTCGACCGTCGTCGGGCTCGCGGGCGTCTATGCGCAGGACCTGATCTCGCTGACCGAACACTGGAAGGTGCTCGCCGGCCTGCGCTTCGACTACCTGAACCAGATCCGCCACGACTATACGTCGTCGAACGTCAATCTCGACCGCACCGATCACGCTTGGAGCCCGCGCGTCGGCCTGATCTACGAACCGCTCGACTGGCTGACGCTGTACGGCTCGTTCAGCCAGTCATTCTCGCCGCTCGCCGATACGCTGATCAGTTCCGGCGCGTTCGCGAACGGCGCCGCGCTCGCGCCGCAGAAGACCACCGCGTATGAAGTCGGCTCGCGCTTCGACCTCGGCGGCAAGGCGACGGCCAGCGTCGCGCTGTTCGACATGCGCCAGACCAACCAGCAGATCGGCGACCCCGCGAATCCCGGTTATGCGCTGCCGATCGGCACGCAGCACGTGCGCGGGATGGAGCTGGGCTTCACCGGCGAGATCGCGCCGAAGTGGTCGGTGTACGCCGGTTACGCTTACATGAACGGCACGGTCGACGGTTCGCCGCAATCGACGGCGGCCGGCCTCGCGCTGTCGAGCAACACGCCGGGGCTGATGCCGCGTCACAGCGCGAACCTGTGGCTGAAGCGCGAACTGCCGTACGGTTTCTATGCGGCGGCCGGCATGCAGTTCCAGTCGGCGCGTTACACGTCGGCCAGCGATCTCGTCACGCTGCCGTCGTTCACGGTGTTCAACCTGGGCGCCGGCTATCGCAGCAAGAAGGTCGACGTGACGCTCACGCTCGACAATCTGTTCAATCGCCGCTACTTCATTGCCGCGCACGGCAACGCGGACCTGTACAACATGCCCGGCGATCCGCGCACGCTGACCGCGACGGTGAAGTGGCACATGTAACGCTCGCGCTGCGCGACAATGCGGGTCTTCGTCACGACGCCCCGCACTTTACTGCCCATGATCCGGAAACCGACTGATGTGTCGAGCATGAACGGCCGCGCCGCCGCGCTGTGTCTGCTGTTGCTGGCGTGCGGTTCGGCCGCGGCGGGCGCGCAGCCGGTGCCGGCCGACGCCGAGCCGGACTGCCGCGCGGTGCATGTCGGGCGGGCGATCACGTTGTCGGGCCGTTACGCGCTCGACTACGGCGACGAATCGATCGGGGCGGACGTGTGGTTCGAAGAGGACGACGCATCGGCGCGGCGCTTGCCGGACCGTTCGCAACGCGCGGGCGTGATCGTTTTCACGAACCAGCGCGATGCGACGCGCGGGCTGCGGCTGCCCGCCGCGCAGCCGCACGGCGTGTGCCGGTTCGACGGGCGCGCGACGATCGTGATCCGCGATCTGGATACCGTGTGCCCGGGGCTGGAAACGCCCGATCGCGCGCGGCTGGTGAAGGTCGTCGCGGCCGATCTGCCGACGCGGCACGCGTGCGACGCCGCCGCGCCGTGACCTGAACGTGACCTGAAACCGGCGCGTTACTCGACGTCCTCGTCATCCTCCGCGTCGGCGCCATCCGCATCTCCGTCCGGCGCCGCATACGCGCTCGCCTGTTCGAGCAGCCAGCCGCGAAACAGCTCCAGCGGCTTGCTGTGGCTGAATTCCGTCGGATACACGAGGTAGTACGCGGAATCGCCGACCGTCGCCGCGTCGCACGGCACGACCAGGCCGAGCTGCTGCAACTGTTCCTCGACGAAGAACTTCGGCACGAGCGCGATCCCGAGCCCGGCCGCGGCCGCACTGATCAGCATCGTGTGCAGTTCGTAGCGCACGCCCTGCATCGTGCGGATGTCCTCGACGCCATGCGTCTCGAACCACTGCGCCCACGCGCCGGGGCGCGTCGTCGAGTGCAGCAGCGGGTACGCGAGCAGATCCTCGACACGCTCGACCGGCCCGTCGAGCAGCGCGGGCGAGCAGATCGGCACGACTTCCTCGCCGAACAGGTAGTCGGACGACGTGCCGGGCCAGGTCGGCTTGCCGTAGTGGATCGCGGCCTCGAAGTGCGTGTCCTCGAACGAGAACAGGTCGGTGCGGCTGCCCATGTTCACGCGCACGTCGGGCGTGCGGTCGTAGAAGCTCTTGATGCGCGGGATCAGCCAGTGCGACGCGAACGTCGGCAGCACCGCGAGCTCCAGGTAGCCGCCGCCGCTGCCGTGCGCGATGATCGACAGCGTGTCGCGGTCGAGCGCTTCCAGCGCGCGCCGCACCTGCGTGCCGTACAGCTTGCCGGCGCGCGTCAGCACGACGCGCTGCTTCACGCGCGCGAACAGCCGCACGCCGAGGCTCGCCTCGAGCGTCGCGATCTGCCTCGATACCGCGCTTTCGGTCAGGAACAGCTCCTTGGCCGCGTGCGTGAAGCTCTCGTGGCGCGCGGCGGCTTCGAAAGCCACCAGTGCGCCCATGTTGGGGATCTTGAATTTGCGCATGATGCTCTATTTGTCTGACGTACTGACCCGCGCGGCGCGGGCCGGTGAGCGGGTCGGGAACGGTCGATAATTCCAAAAACTCATCACATGTCAATTTAATCTCGCTTTACGCCCGGCTGCAACCCTTTGAATAATGCTCCCCACGCAAGGTCAGGCGCCCGATGGGCGGCCGGCCGACGAGTTGCCGGCACGTTTGCCGGCGGTCCCCCGAGACGAGAATCCTGATGCGCAATCCGAATATCGAGAGCTTGCTGACGAAGCTGCTGGGACAGGCGAAGACCGACGCCCTGTTCTCGACCCTGAACATGCCGGCCATCCTCGAAGAATGGGAAGACGGCGTCGCGACGCGCGCGGAGATCGCGCAGGCGATGAACATGGCGCTGTTCGAAGGGCTGCTCGAGCGTTCGGCGAACGGCCGCGCGTACACGGCCGATGCGATCGAAAACGGCGGCTCGGTCTACTTCGACCACGGCGCGCTGCGCACGGTACGCTGGCCGCACACGGGCGCGCTGCCGCCGGGCGAAGCCGCGTTCACGCGCATCCTGCGTCCGCTCGGCTTTCGGCTGAACGGCCGTTACCCGCTCGACAAGCTCGGCATGACCGGCCGTGCGTATGCGCACGAGGACGCACCGGACGAGATCGCGCAGTTCTTCGTCAGCGAACTGCATCCGGAGCGTTTCTCGACGGAATTCCAGCAGGCCGTGACGAACGTCGTGAGCTCGTCGCGCGATCCGCTGTCGCCAGCGGCCGTTGCGCTGCTGTGGGAAGTCGAACGCGAGGGCTGGCTGTCGCTCGACGCCGCGCACGCGCTGCTGCCGGAGATCGTCGGCGCCTTCGCGCGCCAGCACGATCTGCCGAACGAACTCGACTACGAAACGCTGCTGATGGAATCGGCGGAAATGGCGTGGATCTCGACCGAAGGCAACGCGTTCAACCATGCGACCGACCGCGTCGCCGACGTGTTCAAGCTGTCCGACGACGAGAAGGCGAAAGGCCGGCCGATGAAGCCGGAAGTCGAGCGCTCGCGCTCGGGCCGCGTGTTCCAGACCGCGTATCGCGCGGATACCGTCGAGCGCGAGTTCCGCACGCGCGACGGCGGCACGGTGAAGCGCAACGTGCCGGGCTCGTTCTACGAGTTCATCACGCGCAAGCGCACGTTCGACCAGGCGGCGCGCCGCTGGGTGACGGACCTGCGTTTCGATGCGGGCAACGCGCAGGGCATCTTCAAGATGACGGCGAACGCAGCGAAGTGATGAACGTGAAGCGGCGCGCGTCGCGCTTCGCTTCCGAACGGGCAAGCCGATCGGGCAGGGCGCATACGCGTCCTGCCCGATTTGCGTTGGGTGGCTGCGATGCAGCGGAATGCGTGCGCTCGTTCGAACGATGGACTACGGTGTCGCAGTCGGTGGCGTAGTGGGGACCGTGCGGATGCGCCGGGCGCCGCGCCGTCACAGGATGTGCGTGATCAGATAGAACAGCACCAGCAGGCCGACCGGCACGCCGAGCAGCCAGGCGATCAGATATTTGCCCATGTCGTTGTCCTGGTGGCCGCGACGCCGGCGGCGCCGCGGCGGGGTGAGGTTGCCGGTTGCGTTACAGCTCGCGATCGAATTCCTTCAACTGCTTCTCGGCCGCATCGCGGGCGACTCCGTAACGTTCCTGGATCTTCCCGGCCAGATACTCGCGATCGCCTTCCGCGACTGCGAGATCGTCGTCGGTCAGCTTGCCCCACTTGGCCTTCAGCTTGCCGGTGAGCTGCTTCCACTGGCCCTTGATCTTGTCTTCGTTCATGGTGTGCTCCTTGTCGCAACGGGATAACTGCGCGGCGTCGGCCGCGCGGGAGATCAGGCCTTCGCCTTCAGGCCGGATGCGTCGACGTGCTTCACGCCCTTGACCGCGCGCGATACGGCGATCGCCTTCTTCACGGCGATCTTGTTCGGCAGCACGCCCGTCAGCGTCACGACGCCGTCGATCGTCTTCACGCCGATGTCGAGACTCTTCAGGCCGTCGGTGGCGGCCAGCTGGCTCTTCACCTTGGTCGTGATCCACGTGTCGGTGACGGGCTGGTTCGATTCGGCCTGCATGCCGTTGCCGTTGTCGGTCGATGCTTCCTGCGCATGGGCGTTCATGAGCGGCGCGGCACTCAGCAGGAAGGCCGCGCCGGCGGCGAGCAGCGTCGAAAGATGCCGGGTCTTGTTCATTGAAGTTCTCCATCGATTGGTTTGTTGGATGGGTGAGTGCGATCGGTGTTATCGGTCGCCGACGGTCACCGGACGATTGGCGTGTCGTAGCCGGGCTCGCGCGGCGGGATGTCCGGGCGCGGCATGTCGGGCGGCAGCGGAACCGGCGGATCGGTGCCGGGCGACGGTTCGGGCGGACTGTCCGGAGGCGGTTCGGGCCGCGTCGGATCGGGTGTCTGATGCAGCTTCATCGTGCTTCTCCTCTGCGGGTTGGAAGGCAGCGCATGAGCGCCGATGCAGTACCAGCGTACCGATGCGGACGCAGGTGGGCATCGCGCAAATTCACCTGATCGACTAGTGCGTTTGCACGGGGCAGTGATGGGGTTGGGTGCGTCGGTCGCCTGCGGTGTGGGTGAGCGGCGGGCGCGGCGGATGGCGGGATGCCGTACGGTTGCGGCGGGCCGTGCGAATGTACTATGACGGATAGTGCATTCGCGCCTGTCGTGCGGAGGTGCGGCAAGCGATCATCGCCGCACGCGCCGGCCGGCGCGTGTCGAAGCGAGATGTGGCCGGCCCGGCGGTGACGTTGACGACATGGACAACCATTCGATGAACGAACAGCTAAACGAACAGGCGCTCAAATCGCATACCGATCGGCGCCAGCTGCACCAGATCATCGCGGGGCTCACCGAGGGTGTGATCCTGATCGAGCCCGACCAGCGGATCGTCTGGGCGAACGAGGCCGCGCTCGCGATGCATGGCGTGACCGAGCTGAAGGCGCTCGGCGCGACCGTCACCGAATACCGCGAGCGTTTCCGGCTGCGCTACCGGAACAACCATCCGGTGTGCGACGGCCACTATCCGATGGATCGCGTGATCGCGGGCGAGGAGTTCAGCGACGTGACGGTCGAAGTCGAATCGGCCGCCGACGAAACCGTGAGCTGGGTTCACCGGATCCGCAGCCTCGTGCTGACGAACGCGGCCGGCGAGCCGGACTGCCTCGCACTCGTGTTGCACGACGCGACCGAATGGGCGAGCGCCGAGGAGCGCTTCGAGCGCACCTTCAACGCGAATCCTGCGCCGGCCGTGATCTGCCGGCTCGACGATCTGCGCTACGTGAAGGTCAACCAGGGCTTTCTCGACATGACCGGCCACGCGCGCGACGACGTGCTCGGCCGCTCGGTGTACGAGATCGACGTGCTCGAACAGGCCGAGCGGCGCGAGCTCGCGGTCGAGCGGCTCGGCGAAGGTGCGACGATTCCGCAGATGGAAGCCGTGCTGAAACTCGCGGACGGCAGCACGAAGGCGGTGGTCGTCGCCGGGCAGCCGATCGACATGAACGGCGAAGCGTGCATGCTGTTCACATTCATGGATCTCGAACCGCGCAAGCAGGCCGAGCGCGCGCTGCGGCAAAGCGAGGAGCGCTTCGCGACGGCATTCCGGATGGCGCCGGTCGCGACCGCGATCGTCACGGCCGACCGCTTCGAGCTTCTCGACGTCAACGGTGCGTTTGCCGCGATGACGGGCCATCCGCAGGACGACCTGCTCGGCAAATCCGCGGACGAGATCGGGCTGTGGGCCGAACGCGGTGCGTGGCAGCGCATCGAGGCTCGGCTCGCGCGCGACGGCAGCGTACGCAACGCCGACGTGCAGATCCGCACGCTCGACGGCGACGTGCGCGATTGTGTCGTGTCGGCGGACCCCGTTGCGATTCACGGACGGGACTGCCTGCTCGTCGCGCTGCTCGACATCAGCGATCGCAAGCGCACCGAGATGGAGCTCGTCTACGCGATCGAAACCGCGATGCAGGATGCGTCGTGGTTCAGCCGCACGCTGATCGAGAAGCTCGCGAACGTGCGGCGCGCGAATGCGCCGGACGCGGGCGCGCAATTGTCGGACCTGACCGCGCGCGAGCGCGACGTGTTCGACCTGCTGTGCCACGGCCTCGCGGACAAGGAGATCGCCGGCCGTCTCGGGCTCGCGCCGAACACGGTGCGCAATCACGTCGCGACGATCTACGCGAAGCTCGACGTGCACAGCCGCGGCGAGGCGATCGTGTGGGCGCGCGAGCGCGGCATCGTCGGCGCGGCCGATGCGAACGGCGCGCGCGAGAAGGGTGGGGAGAAGGGCGGCGCGAAGGGCAAGGACTGACGCCATCGGTACGAATGCACCATGCGTGCTGGTGCATCCGCATCTGCCGCGCGCGGCGGATGCTTGCGAACCTGTCCGCTCGGCGGTGCGGCGCGGGCCGTCACATCGCCGGCTCTCCCCAACCATCGCAGGAGACGACCATGGACAGCAATCGCGTCGAAGGCAGGCTCAAGCAGCTCAAGGGTTCGCTCAAGGAAGCGCTCGGCAAGGTGACGGGCGACCGCAAGACGGAAGCCGAAGGCATCGCCGAACAGCAGGCCGGCAAGATCCAGGAGAAGGCCGGCAAGGCGACCGATGCGGTGCGCAAGCAGACGGGCACGGATCGGCACTGACCGGACGATGCGATGCCGCGGGCGTCGCGATCGCGTGCCATTGTCGAAGCGATGATGCTTCATCGGCATTACCACGGCCGGCCTCGACGGACGGGCCCCGGCACGTATCCCGCTGACGCATTCGACTCAAGGCCCGCCGTCGCGCGGGCTGTGGGTCGTTCTCGTGCATGGAACTTGATGACAAATCCTCACAACATAGTTCCGATAATTCGTTTGCTGCACGGGTATTGGCTACCCACAATCCTTTCACCTCTTTCGCGGTGAAAGGCTCTACGGAGAAGGAGCCGCGGTGATCGGCCGGTCGGTTCGGCGCCTTCGTCGAATGGCGCCCCGGCGACGGACGACATTACCGGCACGCGAGAGGTCGCCGACGCGCGGCAGTCGCGCGTTGCATCCCGACCCACAGAAGAAGGATTGCCATGACGTTCCGCATTCGTTCGCTTTCCGGCGTTGCATTGACCGCCGCGATCCTCGCGTTCCAGACGGGCGCGGCCCATGCGCAGGAGACGGTCGTCAAGGTCGGCGTGGCCGGCCCGCTGACGGGCGGCGGCGCCGCGTACGGCAAGGACATCGAGAACGGCGTGCGCATGGCCGTCGACGAAGCGAATGCCGCGCGCACGACGGTGGGCGGCAAGCCCGTGAAGTTCGTCGTCGCGTCGCAGGACGACCAGAGCGATCCTCGCACCGGCGTGCAGGCTGCGCAGCAGCTCGCCGATGCGCAGGTGGCGGTCGTGATCGGCCATTTCAATTCGGGCACGACGCTGCCCGCGTCGAAGATCTATGCGAAGGCCGGCATTCCGATGATCACGCCGTCGGCGACCAATCCCGACATCACGCGCGCCGGGCTCGGCACCGTGTACCGCGTGATCGCGACCGACACGCAGAACGCCGGCAACGCAGGCGCGTATGCGGCGAGCGTGACCAAGGCGAAGCGCATCGCGATCATCGACGATCGCACCGCGTTCGGCCAGGGCGAAGCCGACGAATTCGAGAAGTCCGTGAAGGCGAACGGCGGCACGATCGTCGCGCGCGAATTCACGAACGACAAGGCCGTCGACTTCAGCGCGCAGCTCACGAAGATCAAGAGCACGAATGCCGATCTCGTGTTCTTCGGCGGCCTCGACGCGCAGGCCGCGATGCTCGTCAAGCGCATGCGCCAGCTCGGCATCCGCGCGCAGTTCCTCGCGGGCGGCGGCGTGATGAATGCGAACTTCATCAGGCTGGCCGGCAACGCGGCGGAAGGCGCGGCCGTGTGGGAATACGGGCAGCCGCTGTCGCGCCTCGCGAAGGGCAAGCTGTTCGAAACGAAATTCAAGCAGAAGTACGGCGTCGACATGCTCGCGTATGCGCCGTTCGCGTACGACGCGACGTGGATCGCGATCAACGCGATGCAGAAGGCGAATTCGACGAAGCCGGCCGATTTCAACGGCGCGTTGAAGGACACGCGCTACGACGGCATCACGGGCACGATCGCGTTCACGAACACAGGCGACCTGAAGAACCCGAGCTCGACGCTGTACGAAGTGAAGAACGCCGCGTGGCAGCCCGTCACGACGAAATCGGCGGATTGAACGCAAGCACGCCGGCTTTCGCGGCGATGCCGGACGTGCTGAAATACCGTGAGCGATCGGTTGCGATCGCGCGGGAAGTCCGCGGACGCGACGCCGCGTGCGACGCGGCATGAACAACCAACGGGCGTGGCCGGCTGGCCGCGCCTTTTACGTGCAACTGGAGTCAGTCGTGAGTTCTCAAGTCGTCATCGTCGGCGGTGGTGTGATCGGCAGCTCGATCGCCTATTTCCTGCGCGCCACCGATCCGACGGTCGCCGTGACCGTCATCGAACGCGACCCCACCTATGCGCGATCGTCATCGGCGCTGTCGGCCGCGTCGATTCGCCAGCAATTCTCGACGCCGCTGTCGATCGAGATGTCGCTGTTCGGCATCGACTTCCTGCGCACGATCGGCGAACGGCTCGAAGTGGACGGCAACCGGCCGTCGATCGATTTGCACGAAGGCGGCTACCTGTTCCTCGCGACGCCGGCCGGCGATGCGACGCTGCGCGAGAACCATGCGCTGCAGATCAGCCTCGGCGCCGATATCCGGTTGATGGATTGCGATGCACTGCGCGCGAAGTTTCCGTGGCTGAACGTCGACGATCTCGTGTCGGGTGCGTACGGCGTGAGCGGTGAGGGCTGGTTCGACGGCTACGGGCTCGTGCAGGCGCTGCGCAAGAAAGCGCAGGCACTCGGGGCGCGGTATGTGGCGGCCGACGTGAAGTCGGTCGAACGCGATGGACGGAAGATCACGCATGTCGTGACGGGCGACGGTGAGCGTTACGCGTGCGACACGCTGGTCAACGCGGCCGGTGCGTGGGCGCGCACGCTGTCGTCGATGATGGGCATCGACATTCCCGTGTATGCGCGGCGCCGCAGCATCTTCAACGTGTCGTCGCCGGCGAAGCTCGCGGATTGCCCGCTGCTGATCGATCCGACGGGCGTGTATTTCCGGCCGGAAGGGCGCACGTATATCTGCGGGACGTCGCCGAGCCCGGATCGCGACCCGGACGATCTGCCGCTCGACGAGGTCGATCACGACCTGTTCGACGACGTGATCTGGCCGACGCTCGCGAATCGCGTGCCGGAGTTCGAGGCGCTGCGCGTGGAGAACTGCTGGTCCGGGTACTACGAGTACAACGTGTTCGACCACAACGCGATCATCGGATATCACCCGGCACTCGACAACGTCGTGTTCGCGAACGGCTACAGCGGCCACGGGCTGCAGCAAGGGCCGGCAACGGGGCGTGGCGTCAGTGAACTCATTCTGGGCGGGCGTTACGAAACGCTCGACCTGTCGCCGCTCGGCTGGGCGCGAGTGCTGGAAAACCGGCCGATCGTCGAAAAGAACGTCGTGTAGCGCGGCGTGGCCGCCCGGTATGGGGTGGGCGGCATTCTCCTTGTGTCTCAAACCTATTGGCCCGACTTTGTCGGGCTTTTTTTGTTTATCGTGGATTTGAAGGGGCGCTTGGGGACTCGTTGCTGCCGGTCGCCCGTTCGGACATTAGAGGATAGCTAACCTGGTGGCCCGGTCGTCAGGGTCGCTGATACGCGTCAATTGCGGTGCCTATCGAACCGGAACAACTGCGATGACCGCTCCACTCTGATACTCGACCTCGGGATTATGATGACGCGATCGGCAGCGGTGGCTTGGGGCATGATTGCGCGGTCTGTTCTGTCGGTTGGCCGACGCTCGCTTGCCGGCGCTTTCCCGATGCATTTTCCGTAACACGAGGCGGCGATCTTTGAAGCCGCGAGTGGGGCGAACCATGGATCAAAGCGGTGACTTTATCGTGCGCACCATGTCGGCCGACGAGCTGGCCATGTCGGTCGAGTGGGCGGCTGCAGAAGGGTGGAACCCAGGCTGGCATGACCCGCACTGTTTCAGGGAAGCGGACCCGGCCGGGTTCTTCGTCGGTATTTGGCGCGGCGAGCCGATTGCGTGCCTCTCCGCGGTCGCATATGACGAACACTTTGGCTTCATCGGTCTTTACATCGTGAAGCCCGGGTTTCGCGGCAAAGGCTTCGGTATGCGAATCTGGCAGCACGGCATGCGTTATCTTGGAGACCGCAACGTCGGTCTCGATGGTGTCGTCGCCCAGCAAGCGAACTACGGGAAGTCCGGGTTCCGGCTCGCGTACCGCAACATCCGCTATCAAGGCCGCGTGGACGGCATCGGGTGCGCGCATGTAGCGGCAGCGTCCGATGTGCCGTTCGAGCAGTTGCTTGCCTACGATCGCCAGTGTTTCCCCGCGGCGCGCGAGCGTTTCGTCTCCGCGTGGATCGCGCAACCGGATGCCGTTGCGCTCGCAACGGTCGACGCCGGCCGTGTCGCCGGATACGGTGTCGTGCGCCGCTGCAACGAGGGTTGCAAGATCGGCCCGCTCTTCGCCGATGATGCAGGCGTCGCTACTGGACTCTTTCGCGCACTGGCGGCGAGCATGCCCGGCGAGATCATCGTGCTTGACGTGCCGGAAACGAATCCTGCGGCCGTCGCGCTGGCGGAGCTGCACGGGATGACGAGCGTCTTCGAAACCGCGCGGATGTATACGAAAGACGCGCCCGCGATCGCGATCGATCGCGTGTTCGGGGTGACGTCGTTCGAGCTGGGGTGATGGGGCGGACGGGGCTGTCGTCGATGGCTGCATGTGGCAACATCGCGGTGATCCGTACATCACGTCGGGGCGCGGGCGGGCCCAACTAGAGAGGGAACTCATGTTTGACCACGTCAAATTCGGAGTCAGCGATTTCGCAGCGAGCAAGGCGTTTTTCCTCAAGGCACTCGAGCCGCTTGGCGTAGTGGTTGCGGCGGAGGGGGAGCCTTCGTACGGCGTCGAGCTTTGTCCGCCGGGCCCGTGGCAGCCTTCGTTGTGTCTGTTCCAGACTTCGGAGAAGCCCGCGCATCTTCACATCGCATTCAAGGCCGAGAATCGGCGGCAAGTCGACGAGTTTTATCGTGCGGCGCTGGAGGCGGGCGGAAAAGACAATGGCGCGCCGGGGTTGAGGCCGCGTTATAGCGCGAATTACTACGCGGCGTTCGTCATCGGGCCGGATGGGCACAATATCGAGGTGGTTTGTCATCGGGCGGAGGGGTGATTCTCGGGCGCGCGAGGCAGGCCGCGGGATCGAGTCGCACGTCACGTGTCGAGGGGCGGCGGCCGACGGATGTCTTCGAAACCATCAGTGGGCATGTGCGCCACGCAAGCGACGGAGCTTTCCGGGATGAGTGACATCGCCATTGGGGAGATACCTTTTTTCTACGTCGTGATTGGGCTCGGCGCTTACTACTGGCCCGTGACGCTTCTTGCCGGAGCGGTTGGTTTGTATCTCGGCGCGACTCGTCTGCGCGGTATCTGGCGCATTATCTGCATCGTCGTTTTCCTGTTGTTCATTCTTGATGCAGGCTTTGGGATCTTTGGCTTCCCTGAGTAGGGTTCAAGTACTCGATGCTAATCTTGGCGCCGCGCGATAGGGGCAAGCGGCAGAGACGATAACAGCACGTACGGGGGCGGGGGCCACTGGCTACCCGATAAGACGATGTTAATAAGCAAATTGAAAGCAATGCCGGCGTTTCGTGCCGATGCACCGCCGCAGATCCGTCACGCTATCGCGCTTTTCGCCATTGTCTGGCTCGTCGAGTTAGGTTATGTCGCTCTGTTCCTGACTATCAGTTTCCGCGGGCTGGACGAGGTACCTGCCGCGAAGATCGCCCTCGCGCGTCAGGGCTTCATCGCGGTCACGCTGGTTCAGGCTTTCTGGCTTTTCCTGAACGCCAGCTTGATCGTGGGCCTCTGCCAGCGACAAAAGCTGGCGCGGATGCTGGAGCTGTCGCTCACGCTGGTCACGACGATCGCCTTTCTCGCGGCTGCATTTCCGTTCAGGGTAGATCTGCTCGAAGTGGCGTTTTTCGCCAATGCGATTGCAACCGTGCTCATTTATTCGAGCGCGTGCTCGCGTTGGTTTCAGGGTGTGGCGTCGTAAGATCGTCGCTGCGAAATTCAATGAATGAGAAAGGAAGAAGGCATGCGCTGGTTCTGCAAGACGCTTGGAGTGATCTTGAGCATTTCTGTCGTCGGCATCACCGATGTTCAGGCGACATCCAGCGAACCTGCTTTCCCGCGCTTCACGCAGACGGAGGGCAAGCTTGATGCCGATGGGCTCCCGATGTCCGGGGTAAAACTCTGCGTGCTTCCTGACCGTGCGCCGTGCTTCGAGATGCCGCCGGCTCCTGTTTCCGCTTCCTCCAAGGAGCTTTATCAGTTCGGGCTGAATCCACGGTCCGAACGGTTGCCGCTTTCATCGGGCGGTTCCTGGGTTTTCTTGTCGGGGACGTTTTCGGGCGGCGGCAGCGGGATGCTGGAGCGCGTAGCCGTATTGCGTTATGGCGCGAACGGAAAGATCGAGAATCTGATGCCGGAAATCACCGAAACAGAGATGGCCGATCGCGCGATGTGGAAGGTGCCTGAAGCCTCGCCCTATCCGCTGTTTGTTCGGGCGGACTATGTCTGGGGCAAGGACGAGAGCCATTTCGAAAAGCACTTCTTCGAAGTCGACGCATGGGCGTTCGATCCCGCAACCAGTCAGTACAAAAAGCGGTTTTCCTACCGGACAGCCAAGCGCTACGACAGGGGAGAGGGCTCGGATCGTGTGCTGAGCGCCGAACGCGCGGAAATACTGCGACGCCTCGCCGCCGGCAAGCAGCCTGCCGCGGGCGTGCCGAGTATTCGTGGAGAGACGTGACTTTTTTCGACGGGCCCGCGACCTTATCTCCGCGCTTCCCCATACGTCTCCTTACACACCTCCCGTAGCGCGTCGACGAGCAAATCCCGCGCCGGCGAGTGCGAGTCGGCGGGGCGGGTAAACAGCGCAATCGGCGGAAGCGTCCACACCAGCGAGTAAGGCACGATCGCCACGCCGGCAATCCGCACCAGTTCCTCCGCGATATCGGCCGGCACGATCGATACGGCCTCGTCGCTCGACGCGATCATTTCGCCGATCAGCTTGGACGAGTAACTTTCGACGATCGGAACAGGCGGCGGGATCCCGGCCGACAGAAACAGGTCGGTTACCTGTTCCCGCATCGGCGTATGCGGCGCGCCGAGAATCCAGTCGAGCGCGTGCAGCTTGTTCCAGTCCAGCGTCGTGCGGGCCAGTTTCGCGGCAAGACGGCGGCTCGCGATCATGCGCGGCTGCTGCTGGTACAGCACCTCGAAGGAAACACGGCCCAGATCGATCGCCGACGACGCCCGCCCGATCACGATGTCGACGCTGTGATCCTTGAGCTGCAGCAGCAGCTGATCGCTGGTGCCTTCGTGAATCGTCACGGTCAGGCGCCGTTCCATGCGCGATTGCAGCCGCTTCAGCGCCGCCGACAGCATCTGGCCGGATATGAACGGAATCACGCCGATGTGCAGGTGGGCCGCATGCCCGGCGGCGACGGCCTCCATCTCGCGGGCGAGGTGGTCGAGATCCTTGACCATCGCCTTCGCCCGTTCGAGCACGACCGCGCCGAGCGCGGTCGGCCGCATGCCGCGCGACGAGCGCTCGAACAGCGGCGTGCCGAACATGCTCTCCAGCTCGGACAGCGCGTTCGTCACGGCGGGCTGGCTGCTGGCCATGTGCTCCGCGACGCGCGTCAGCGACCCGTGCTGCTGGATCTGCAGCAACAGCACCAGATGCCGAATCTTCAGACGTGCGCCCAGCCGCCTGACCACGTCGTTTGCGTCAAAAGTCATTGGCTGGCCACGCATCCATCATGAAAAAGTGATGGACCGATATTAAAACAGAATCATCTCCTTATGGCGGATCCCTAGAATCACCTCCATGGATCGCGCCGGGACTGGCCTGGCGCCCGTGCCCGGACCGAAAAACATGAAACAGACAGAGACACAGCAGCAGGCAGCGTTCGACTATCACGAGTTTCCGACCCCGGGGAAGATCTCGGTCGTCGCCAGCAAGCCGCTCGTGACCCAGCGCGATCTCGCGCTGGCTTACACCCCGGGCGTGGCGGGGGTGTGCGAGTCGATCGCGGCCGATCCGCTGCAGGCGCACCGCTTCACGAGCCGCGGCAACCTGGTGGGCGTGATCACCAACGGCACCGCGGTGCTCGGTCTCGGCAACATCGGCCCGCTCGCATCCAAGCCGGTGATGGAAGGCAAGGCCGTCCTGTTCAAGAAGTTCGCCGGGATCGACGTCTTCGACATCGAGATCAACGAGACCGATCCGGACAAGCTGGTCGACATCATCGCCGGCCTCGAACCCACGTTCGGCGGCATCAATCTCGAGGACATCAAGGCGCCGGAGTGCTTCACGGTCGAGCAGAAACTGCGCGAACGCATGAAGATTCCCGTCTTCCATGACGATCAGCACGGCACCGCCATCACCGTATCGGCCGCTTTCATCAATGGACTGAAGGTCGTCGGGAAGTCGATTTCGGAGGTGAAGGTCGTGACGTCGGGGGCCGGTGCGGCCGCGCTGGCCTGCCTGGACCTGCTGGTCGACCTCGGGCTGCCGGTCGAAAACATCTGGGTGACCGACATCGAAGGCGTCGTCTATCGCGGCCGTACCACGCTGATGGACCCGGCAAAGTCGCGCTTCGCGCAGGAAACCGATGCGCGCAAGCTGTCCGAAGTCATCGGCGGCGCCGACGTGTTCCTCGGCCTGTCGGTCGGCGGCATTCTGAGCGCGGAGATGCTGAAGGAGATGGCGGCGCGTCCGCTGATTCTCGCGCTGGCCAACCCGACGCCGGAAATCTTCCCGGAACTGGCGCATGCGACGCGCGACGATGTCGTCATCGCGACGGGCCGCTCGGACTACCCGAACCAGGTCAACAACGTCCTCTGTTTTCCGTACATTTTCCGCGGCGCACTGGACGTGGGCGCGACGACGATCACCCGCGAAATGGAAATCGCCGCCGTTCACGCGATTGCGGGGCTCGCCGAGGAAGAGCAGAACGAAGTCGTGGCGGCGGCCTATGGCGCGTACGACGTGGCCTTCGGCTCGCAATACCTGATTCCGAAGCCGTTCGATCCGCGCCTGATCGTGCGTATCGCGCCGGCCGTGGCCAGGGCGGCGATGGAAGGCGGCGTGGCGACGCGCCCGCTGACGGATCTCGACGCGTATGTCGAGCAACTGCAGCAATTCGTCTACCACTCCGGCGCGTTCATGAAGCCGCTGTTCGCGACGGCGCGTCAGCTTGTGCGTGACGGCGGCAAGGCGCGGATCGTCTTCACCGAAGGCGAGGACGAGCGCGTGCTGCGCGCCGTGCAGGTGATCGTCGACGAGAAGCTGGCGCGTCCGATCCTGGTCGGGCGTCCTGAGGTGCTGCTGGCGCGGATCGAGCGGTTTGGCCTGCGTATTCGGCTCGGTCATGACGTCGAAGTGACTAATCCGGAATATGACGAGCGGTTCCCGCAATACTGGACGACATATTGGGAACTGCGGTGCCGGGACGGCATTTCGAAGGAGATGGCGCGCGTCGAAATGCGGCGTCGCCTGACCCTGATCGGCGCGATGATGGTGCGGCTCGGCGACGCGGACGGCATGATCTGCGGGACGGTCGGCGAGTATCACAATCACCTGCGGTTCGTCGACGAAGTGATCGGCAAGAAGCCCGGTGCGTCCACCTACGCGGCGATGAACATTCTGCTGCTCGACCAGCGGACGGTGGCGCTGGTGGATACGCACGTCAACGATAATCCCGATGCCGAGCAGATCGCGGAATTCACGATTGCCGCGGCCCGTCAGATGGAATGGCTGAACCTGACGCCGAAGGCTGCGTTGCTGTCGCGGTCGAACTTCGGGTCAGGCAGCGCGGCTTCGGGTGTGAAGATGCGCCGGGCGCTGGAGATCGTCCGGGAGCAGGCGCCCGATATCGAGGCGGATGGCGAGATGCATGGCGACTGTGCGCTCGATGAAGGGCTGCGGTCGCGGCTGCTTCCGATGTCGCCGCTCAAGGGCGCTGCCAATCTGCTCGTTTGTCCGAACGTCGATGCGGGGAACATTGCGTACAACCTGCTCAAGACCGAGGCGGGCAGCAATGTGGCGGTGGGGCCGTTCCTGCTGGGCGTCAACGCGCCGGTGAACATCCTCACTTCGAGCTCGACGGTGCGGCGGATCGTGAATATGGCGGCGTTGACGGTGATTGAGGCCAATCGGAGCGCTTCTGCCTGATCGATCGGCGCTCGTTGGGGGAGGGCCGCGGCCATCCCCCGCGTTTGTCGGTACTCGGCCGGTTGCCGCCGCTCGAGACGCATCGGCGAGCGGCCGCTCCAACGCGCCCATGAGACGCAATTCCACTTTGGCACGCCGATGCCGTTTCAGGCCGCCGGCAGCACGGCCGCCACGCCGCCCCTGCTACGCCTTTTTCGCATAAGCGCTGCACCAGCCTTTGGAATTGACCTGCTTGCCGCTGAAAATGGTGCATGGCGCCATCGCGACGCCGGTCTTGCCCTGGAAGAACTGGCAGCTCGCACAAGCCTGGCCCGCCTGAAAGTTCGGGAACTTCGCATGGTCGACCCGGCTTGCATCCGTCTTGTAACCGAGAGCCTGGGCATTTGCATCGGATTCCTGAACGGCCCCGGCATCTGCCGCTGCCGCGCGGCGTCCAAATGTCAGCGCGGATGCCAGAACGGTGGTGGTTGCAATAAAACGTCGGCGTGAAAATTTCATGGCGTCCTCCTTCATGTGCGAAGCGCTCGTCGCGTGACGAACGGCCGGCGAAGGGATCAGTGGAAGAAGAGCTCCCGCATGCCGAAAGTGTGATGCGCTTCGGCCGCCATCAGCACCATCAGCACCAGCAGGCACAGGGGCGGTATCAGGATGGCGTACACCAGCGCCAGCCGCTCCCACATCATGTGCATGAAAATCGATACGATCAGCCCGGCCTTGGCGATCATGAGCACGACGATCAGTACCCAGCGCAGCAGGCCCTGCACGTGGAAGTAATCCACCATGTACGACAACGTGCTCAGCACGAACAGCAGGCCCCAGATCTTCAGGTAAAGGCCGATCGGATGCTGCTGGCCGTGCGCGGCGTCGGGTCGATCGGCGGGATCGGTATGGTCCATGGCCTACCTCACCACAAATAGAACAGCGCGAAGATGAACACCCACACCAGGTCGACGAAGTGCCAGTACAAGCCGGCAATCTCGACGATCTGGAAGTTGCCGTGCTCGGTAAACCCCGGCTGCAGGATCTTGCGTGCGATCAGCAGCAGGTAGATCACGCCGCAGGTCACGTGAAAACCGTGGAACCCGGTGATCATGAAGAAGCACGCGCCAAACTGCGCCGCGCCCAGCGGGTTGCCCCACGGGCGGATCCCTTCATGGACGATCAGCTTGGTCCATTCGAAGGCCTGCATCGACACGAAGGTCGCGCCCAGCAGCGCGGTGGCCAGCAACAGGGCGGCGGCGCGCCTGGCGTTGCGCCGGTAGCCGAAGTTGACGGCCATCGCCATGGTGCCGCTGCTGGTGATCAGCGTGAACGTCATGATGGCGATCAGCAGCAACGGCACGTCCACGCCGCCCACCGTGAGCCCGAACACCTTGGACGGATCGGGCCACGGCACCGTGGTCGACATGCGCACCGACATGTAGCCGATCAGGAAGCTGCTGAAGACAAAGGTGTCCGACAGCAGGAAGATCCACATCATCGCCTTGCCCCACGGCACCTTGAAGGCTTCGCGGTCGGCTGACCAGTCCGTGACGATGCCGCGCCAGCCGTCAGGCCCGCCGTCGGCGGGCGGGGTGTCGGCGGATTCGGTGGGAAGCGTGGGTGCGGTCATGGCGCGGCTCCATACAGCGGCCCGCAGATGGCCGCGACGAACGCAGGGGTGAGCCACCACATCGCCGCCAGCAGCACGAGCCAGACAGCCAGCAGGAAATGCCAGTAGAGGGCGCACAGCGCGATGGCGCGCTGGGCCCGGAACGGGTCCGCGCGCCGGAGATGCGCGATCGTCACGGCCCAGGCCGCCAGCCCGCCCAGCACATGCAATCCGTGCAGGCCGGTGAGCAGGTAGAGGAAGCTATTGGAGGGATTGACGGTGACGGTCTGCCCGGCTTCCGACAGCATGCGCCAGGCGATCAGCTGCCCGATCACGAACGCGGCCGCCAGCACGCCGCCGGACGCGAGCCACGCCACGCGGTGCAAGGTCAGCTGCCGGGCACGCTGCATGGCAACGCTTGCCAGCACCAGCGCGCCGGTGTTCCACCACAGCAGCGCCGGATGCGGAATCGGCTGCCAGTCGGGCTCGCGCATGCGCATGCCATAGGCGAGCAGCAGCAGCGAAAACAACGTCGTCGCTACCGCCATGAAGACCATCAGGCCGATGCGGCTCGCATTCGGCAGGACCGGCGGCGCGTCGGGAACGAAGGGGCGGGGCAGTGTGGTCATTCGCGTGCCTCGCCGGGTTGAAGCGTCGGGTGGGCCGCCGGCTCGGGCGCCGTCGCAGGCGGCTGGTTTTGCGGGACGAAGTCTTCCTTGTGCCCCGGCGGGCTGTATTCGTAAGCCCAGCGGTAGACGACGGGCAGCGCGGCGCCCCAGTTGCCGTGCACGGGCGGCGTTTGCGGCGTCTGCCATTCGAGCGTGGTGGCCCGCCACGGGTTGCCGTCGGCGCGCTTGCCGCGCGCCAGGCTCCACGCCAGGTTGTACAGGAACAGCAGCTGCGCCACCGCAACGATCAGCGCAACGACGGTGATGAAGGTGTTGAGCGTCTGTGCCGAATGGGGAATGAAGCTGTAGCCCTCGTACGCGTAATACCGCCGCGGCATGCCCAGGATGCCGAGATAGTGCATCGGGAAGTAGATCGCATAGGTGCCGACGAAGGTGATCCAGAAGTGCGCGCGCCCGAGCGTATCGTTCAGCATGCGGCCCGTCACCTTCGGATACCAGTGGTAGATGCCGCCGAACACCACCAGGATCGGCGACACGGCCATCACCATATGGAAGTGCGCCACCACGAAGTACGTGTTCGACAGCGGAATGTCCACGCTCACGTTGCCGAGATAGAGCCCGGTCAGCCCGCCCAGCACGAAGGTGCTGATGAAGCCGATGGCAAACAGCATCGGCACGGTCAGGTGGATATCGCCGCGCCACAGCGTCAGCACCCAGTTGTAGACCTTGAGCGCGGTCGGGATGGCGATGATGAGCGTGGTCGTGGCAAAGAAGAAGCCGAAGTACGGATTCATGCCGGCGACGAACATGTGGTGCGCCCAGACCACGAAGCTCAGCGCACCGATGACGACGATGGCCCACACCATCATCCTGTAGCCGAAGATGCTCTTGCGCGCGTGCGTGCTGATGAGGTCCGACGCGATGCCGAAGGCCGGCAGCGCGACGATGTAGACCTCCGGATGCCCGAAGAACCAGAACAGGTGCTGGAACAGCAGCGGGCTGCCGCCGGTGTGCTTGAGCGTCTGCCCCATCGACACCACGGCCGGTATGAAGAAGCTGGTGCCGAGTATCCTGTCGAGCAGCATCATCACCGCCGATACGAACAGCGCCGGAAATGCCAGCAGCGCCATGATGGTCGCGATGAAGATGCCCCACACCGTGAGCGGCATGCGCATGAGCGTCATGCCGCGGGTGCGCGCCTGCAGCGTGGTGGTGACGTAATTCAGGCCGCCCATCGTTGCCGCGACGATGAAGATCGCCAGCGACACGAGCATCAGCACGATGCCCCATTCCACGCCCGGCGTGCCCGGCAGGATGGCCTGCGGCGGATACAGCGTCCAGCCCGCGCCGGTCGGCCCGCCCGGCACGAAGAAGCTCGCCACCAGCACCAGCACGGCCAGCAGGTAGACCCAGTAGCTCAGCATGTTGAGAAACGGGAACACCATGTCGCGCGCGCCCAGCATCAGCGGGATCAGGTAGTTGCCGAAGCCGCCCAGAAACAGCGCCGTCAGCAGGTAGATCACCATGATCATGCCGTGCATGGTGACGAACTGGTAGTAATGGTTGGCGTCGATGAAGCTGAACTTGCCCGGAAAGCCGAGCTGCAGCCTCATCAGGTCCGACAACACCATGCCGACCAGGCCGATGGCGATGGCCGTCAGCGCATACTGCACGGCGATGACCTTGTGGTCCTGGCTCCAGACGTAGCGGGTCCAGAAGCTTTGCGGGACGTGGTCGGTGTGCGCGTAGGGCATTGCGTGTGCTCCGCTGGGAATTTGCTAGGGATTCGCTAGGGATTCGTTGCGCTGCTGGCGGCCGGACCGCCTAGCGACTCGATGTAGGTCACCAGTGCGGTCAGTTCCTGCTCGCTGAGGTCGAAGGTCGGCATGACGGGCGAGAAGCCCTTCACGACGCGGGCCTTCGGGTCGCGGATGAAGGCACGCAGATAGGCTTCGTCCACCTTCGCGGTGCTGCCGTCGGCCATCGTTTCGGTCTTGCCGTACAGGCCTTTCCAGGTGGGGCCCACGCGCGGACTGCCGTCCACGGTGTGGCAGGCGACGCAGCCCTTGGCCGCCGCGAGCGTCTTGCCCTGGTCCGCAAGCGCCTGGGCGCTGCCGCCGGTAGCTGCTGCTGCCTGCACCCTGGCCTGCTGCCGCTGCGCGAACGTGCTCTGCTGCGCGAGCCAGCGCGAGAACGATGCTTCGTCTTCCACCACCACCACGCCGCGCATGCTGGAGTGCCCGATACCGCAAAGCTGTGCGCACAGGATGTCGTAACGCCCGGCCTTGGTCGGCGTGAACCAGAAGGTGGTCACCATGCCGGGCACCATGTTCATGCGCGCACGGAACGGCGGGACGTAGAAGTCGTGCAGCACGTCGCGCGAGCGTGCCAGGACCTGGATCGGCCGGTTGAGCGGCAGGTGTACCTCGGGCGCCTCGATCAGGTAGTTGTCACGCCCGTTGGGGTCGCCGGGGTTCAGGCCGAAGGGGTTGTCGTTGCCGATGTAGCGCACGTCCGTCGTGCCCAGCTTGCCGCCAGGGCCGGCGAAGCGGAAGCGCCATTGCCATTGCTGGCCGAGCACCTCCATCTGCAGCACGTTGCGCGGCGGCCGGATGTAGTCCGCGTAGACGAAGAGCCCCGGTGCCAGCAACGCCGCCACGCCGACAGCGGTCAGGCCGATCAGCCACCATTCCAGCCGCCGGTTGTGCGGCTCGTAGGCCGCGCGATGCCCGCTGCGGTGGCGGTAGCGCATCAGTGCGATCACGATGAACAGGTTGATCGCGATGAAGAACGCGCCGGTAATGACGAGCGTGATCGTCAGCATGTCGTCCATGCGCACCCAGTTCGACGCGATCGGCGTGATCCACCAGGGACTGGCAAAGTGAAACCCCACCGCCAATACGATGATCAGGATCAGGGCAATCGCAAGGGCCATGGGCCGCCTCGCTGCGTGTCACTCGCCGGAGCCGCCGACAAGCGCTCCTGGCGTCGTTGTGCCGCCTTGCCGTACTTCGTATGGTTGTTGTTTTCGCCGGCAGTCTGCCAGGACCGATTCGCCAAGCGTCGCAAGCGGCTCTAAAGCAAAGGTAGTCCTCTCCTTTGCATCGTGCAAGGCAGCGCAACGGGGCAGCGCGCGCCATACGTGCATCGCGCGAATGGACGAGCCGCTCGCTGCGATGCAATGCAAAACGGCCGCCTCCGGCATCGGTTGTCGAGGCGGCAGTCTCGCAAGGGCGCCGGGTGTTTCGGCACGGCGTGAAAAACGGCGTGTCAGTGCATCGCGTCCTGCTTGCGCCGTTCGAGCATGCCGTAGACGACGGCGGTGACCACACCGAACAGCAGGTTTGCCAACAAGGGTCCGGAACCCCGCTCCGAGACGAACCATGGGAACACGGCTGTCATCACATAGAAGTTCCACACATACGCGACGATCCCGAAGGCCAGCCCGATGACAGCTTCCATGCCCACGCTCGAATCGAAGCGGAACGGCGCAATGATCGCGCCGAGCATCATCCCCATGATGGCGCCGAGCACGTAGTGCAGTAACAGCGCCGTCCCCACGATGCCGAAGCTGAAGACCGACATCTGTTCGAGCGCACTGCGGCCCATCACCATCGCCGCGATCTTGTGGGTCGGTTGCCACGGGCTTTCGTCGAGCACCATGGTCGACCAGAAGAATTCGAGCACGATCACCAGGGCGCCGCCCGCAAGACCGGCCACGGCCGCGGCGAGCCAGTCGGGCGTGCGCCGTTGCCAATGGTGCGATTGAATGTTCAGTTCCATACGACCTCCTTGCCGACAGTTCAGCTTCAGCACTCAGGTTCAGAAGGCGCCACTCGCGTCAAAAGTACGTCCTTTATTCGATTCAGAATGGCAGATATGGATGCCAACGCAAGGTACAAAAACCCTGCGCGATGGATGGCACGACGGCGTTCCGCTCGAAGTCCGGCATCGGCGTGTCGGCAGGCAAGTAGTTGGGGCGCGGCAGCATGCCGCCCGTGGTCGCGGTTATGCGCTAGCGCGCTCGGCGATACGCATCGATGAGTGCCGGCGAGGGCGCCGGCGGGTGTCGGGACATGGCGCGGAGAGTGCGGCGCCGCGCGATTGCGGGCGTCTGATTTGATGCAACGCAGAGGGGCACCGAATGTCACGGAATTGCCCTTGTACCGGCGTGCCGGGGCAGCGGAAGTACCCGGACAATTCTCCCGCTGGACACATGCCAATTTCATACTCGCCTGAAGCCGGCACGCTCGATGCAGAGACGGCCTCAGGTGTTATGTATGCCGGTTTTCGAGTTTCAGGGGAAGATCGGTGTCGTAGGCTCGCCGCCCTCCAGATCCGCCTTCGGAAAATGCTGGGCGACCATCTCCTCGATTTCCTGCTCTCGCAATCCCGGCACGTCGGCCATGATCAGGATCTGGCCGTCCCGTATGGCGTCACGAAATCGCTGGAGTCGCGCGTTCGGCTCGGCGATGCCGATCATCGCGGCCGTCCACGCCCCGAAGCCCGCTCCCGCCAACGTCAATGCGACGACGGCGCCGCCCGCAATCACGAGTTCCGCAGGCGGAAACACGAGCGCGACGAGGCCGATAAGCGCGCCCGTCGCGCCGCCGAGTGCGACGCCGCGTTCGAGTGCGTGCACGACATCGCTGCTTTGCAGCAAAGATGCTTCGGGTAACTGATCGAGCGTGACACTGTGATTGGCGAGGACGTGGATATGGCGCCAGATGATGCGTGCGCGCAGCAAGTCGTCGACGATCGCCTTCGCCATCTGCGTATCGGGTACGAGGAAATAAAGGCGTCTCATGTTGGCACTCCTTTTTTTTGCCATCAGCTCATCTTCAACAGAGCATTTTCCATTTTATGTCAGCATCGGCCACGCGGTACGTGCGAGCGTATGAGCGTTGGCGCCGCTTACCCCAACTCATTACCTGCCGCAGCGAGTGCGTTGCACGACCAGGCGACCCTGGGGCGCTCCTACGGTGATCGTTGCTTCCATGCACGCCATGAATCGCGGTAGCCGGTCTCCACGCCATCGGAAAAATCACCTCGTTCTCGGGCATACGCGAGCGCGGCTTCGGTGGTCGATGTGCGCTGACCTTGCCAAAGACGAGCGCGGTCTTCGAGGCCCGGCTCTGGAACGGCTCGCGCAGGCAAAGGTCGACTGCGGGCTTTCCCGGGCTTCGCACGAACGCGACTGACCGCCGGGGCGCTATCGCTCCGGCCCTTGCCGCGGGAGTCGCGATGTCTGTCGATACGCACATCGACAACTGTTACGCCCGCACGGATTCGTCTATGCAGTGATCGGCAAGAAGCCTGGTGTTTCCACCTACCCGGCAACGAACATTCTGTTGCTCGATCGGCGGACGTGGCGTTGCCGGATACGCATATCAACGATGATCCGAACGCGGAGCGGACCGAGGCATTCACGATTGCTGCGGTCGTGCTTCTTTCCGACGTCACTGCTCAAGAGCGCTGCCAACCTGCTGGTCGGTCCAAACGTGGACGCCAGCCATATCGCGTACAGCCGGCCAAAGACCGAAGCGGGTAGTAACGCGGCGGAGGGGCCGTTCCTGCTGAGCGTCAGCGCATCCGGGAACACCCTCGCTTCGAGTTCGCCCGTGCGGCGGATTGTGACTATGGCGGCGTTGACGGTGATTGAAACCAACCGCATACGTTTGCGCGATCGAGCGTCGCAAGCAGGGCGACGACGGGTCCGCAAGGCATCCATAGCCGAATCCCGCTGGTGACGGGTTTCACTATTCGGCCGCCTTGTGAACCAATGTTGTTGGGTATTCGTTTAGGGATGCTGGACATGTCTCCCGGCGACATCGCGTCGCAACTTCTGCATCGCCCTGCGATGTTCCGGAGCCATTTCTGTCGATATCGTCCGATAATTAGCTTTTATTTTCGTCTAAAATCGCGCTTCTTCTTACTTTAGGATGGAAGGACGTTTTGAAAAGACTGACGAAAAACATCTCGCGCACGGCCGTTGCCGCATGCATTGCTTATGCTGGGCTCATGCCTTTGTCCCAGTCCGCCCAAGCTCAGGTCGAACCTCTGAAGAATCCGGTCTACGGCGTCACGCTCGATGATCTGACGAAACTCGATGCGATCATCGCGTCGCTGCAGAACCTGCCGTACCGGCCGACCGTGCGGGTCGTGTTCGATCCGGGTACGCCGGCCTCGGACTACTACGCACCGCTGCTGCGCCTGCACTCGGTCGCGTATGTGATGGGCGAGATCTACGATTCTTACTATTTCCCGACGACACTCTCCACGTATCAAGCGAGAACGCAGGAATTGGTGTCGCAACTGAAGAACACCGTCGACGTGTGGGAGATCGCCAACGAAATCAACGGCGAATGGCTGCGCAACAACCCGAGCGGTACGAACTCGGTGGTCAATTCGCAAGAACAGCAGATCGGCCAGATGGTCGCCGCGGCCAACACGATCGTCAAATCGAACGGTGGCAAGACTGCGATCACGCTGTACTACAACGACGACAGCAAGGGTACCAACTGCTGGGAGAAACCCCAGGATTACTGGAAGACCTGGCCGATGAACTTCCTGTCCTCGACGGTTCGCCAGCAGGCCGACTACGCGCTGTTCAGCTACTACCCGTACCAGGATTGCCCGGGGTTGAGCCCGTCGTGGAAGAACGATTTCGCGGCGCTGGAAAGCATTTTCCCGAACGCGAAGGTCGGCTTCGGCGAAATCGGTACGTCGGATATCTCCGCGCCGGCTTCGGTGCAGCAGAACCTGATCAAAACCTATTACCCGATGGTCAACAGCATGACCGACCCGCGTTTCATCGGCGGTTTCTTCTGGTGGAACTACGTCGAACAAATGCTCCCGTACTCGACGAGTTCCTACTTCCAGTTGCTGCGTCAAACGATCATCACGCTTAAGTCGCCCAGCTGATTGCGCCATCCGCGCGTAAGCGTCAGCGTCGCAGGTTAGAACCACAATGTTGCGCGTACCACGAGACCACGTGCGCGTACCGCTGACGTCAACGGAAACCTGTATTGCACCGTCACATCCAGATAGCTTGCCGGCGCGCTATACCTGCCTTCGCGAAACCAGTAACGGAACTGGATGCCGGGCCCCGCACCGATTGCGGTCTTGTCCGGCTGGCGGTTGTCGTGATCGCCGGCCACCGCGGCATGCGGGTAGACGGTCAGCCGATCGCTGAGCGCCGTCAAACGCCAGGTGTGCCCGTAACGCAACTCCGAATAGATGATGTATCGGCCTGCCTTGATGAAGTACGCACCTTCGACATAGGCCTGCCAGCTGCGCCAGCTCGGTTCGGTGACCCTCAGGTCGGTACCCGCCTCCGACGAATAGCCCAGGCGCATCAGCCAGTCCGTCATCGACAGGCTGCCGACGTGGAACAGCCGCTCGGCGGTCATCACGACGTTCTGGTCGGGAATCGGCTTGTAGCGCACCCCAACCGAACCCTGCACGGTCGGCATGCCGGTCACGTTGCCGCTTCCGTCGTATGCCGTGCCGTATCCGCGCACGAAGAACTGGAGAATGCGCCCGTTCTGGTAGCCGATCTTCGGTGGCTGCCAGTACGCCTCGATACCCGGCTGCAACACGTTGATGGTGCCTTGCGGGCCGAACGCGGCCGACTGGTAGG
Organism: Burkholderia sp. JP2-270; assembly: GCF_003233675.1. NCBI lineage: Bacteria > Pseudomonadati > Pseudomonadota > Betaproteobacteria > Burkholderiales > Burkholderiaceae > Burkholderia > Burkholderia sp. JP2-270. The sequence goes on from NZ_CP029825.1 coordinate 2,227,123, forward strand.
GCGCGCTCAGCACGAAGCCCCAGGTGCGCTGAAGTTGCTCGACTTCTCGCCGATAGCCGAACTTGTGCTGCGCATCGAACTTGTGTTCGTTTTCATCGGCGTCGAGACTGTGCTCGAACAGCTCGACGGACTGCTCGTTCAAGCCGATACGCTTGGCGGCATAACCTGCGTCCGCGTAGTTCATCGCGTTGCCCGCTCCGCCGTTGAAACCCTCCTGGAACGCGTCGAGTGCCTCGCGATCCTTGTGTTCCCGCAGCAGGTCATAGGCCTCCTGCAACTTCTGTGTCGCGGTATTGTCCACCGGTACCTGCGGCGCCTGCTCGGGTTGCTGGGCCTGCGTCACGATCGACGCGGCCATCTTCCGCTCGGCGTCCGTCGACGCGTCGCGGGCGGCGAGGTCCGCTACGCGGATGGCGCTTTCGCGATCGCCCGACATCAAGCTCAACTGCGCGATACGCAACTGAATCGCGGCCGATTTTTCATCTGCCAGCGGCGCCAGTGCAATGCCGGCGTCATGCGGACGATGCGCCGCGAGCGCACTGTCCGACCATGCGAGACGCAGGTTGCGCTGCTGCTCCTTGCTCCATTTTCCCGTCGCGACGGCGGCCGAGAAATCGCTGCACGCCACGTCGTAGCGCTCCTGACGCTGCGCCAGGTAGCCATGCTCGGCCCGTACTGCGGCGCTTTTCGGAAAGCGAACGCTTAACGATTCCATCATGGCGTCCGCTTCGTCGATTTTTCCTTCACGCTTGAAAACATCGAGGAGCAGCAACCCGAGCTGTTCGCTTCCGGGCTGAATCTTGAGGGCGCGCTGCGCGTAATCTTCCGCGCGGGGCAGGTCGCCGGCACTGATTGCCTTGTATGCGCCATCGGCGAGCCGATAAGCCTTGGGAGCGAGCGGCTGCGTGGCGTATGCGGGGGCCTGCCAGGCCAACGATACGGCGATCGCCAATGCGCTCAATCGCGCGCAGCGCGCGAGGCCAACCGCGATCGGGAGTCTGGAGCGTTTCATGCCTGTTCTCCCGACGGCTTTTGCATTGGAGAAACCTGCGACGCTGCATCGTCGCCGTCGCGTGCTCGCGCGAGTTCGACGAAGCGCGAGTGTCGGGCGAGTTCGGCTGCAATCTCCGTATCGCAGGCAATGAAATACGCTATGTTCGCTTTGGCGCCGCGCCGCACGATATCCTGTTCGTCTTGCGTGAGCGGCCGCCCGACCGCCACGTTCAACGTTCCGTCGTCTGCGGTTGAAAACGGGATAGCCCGATACGCGTACTGCAGTTCGAATGCCAGCGAATCCGCGAAGTGGCCGACCGCCACATTGCCCAGGCTTACCCGCGGGAGTTCCGCTTGTTCCGCGATCGCATCCGCCAGCGATTCGGTGGAGATCGCACAACCTTCGATCAACAGTTCGCCCAGCCGCTTGCCGCATGTCAGCTGTTTCTCCAGGCTTGACTGCAATTGCTCCAGTGAAACCACGCCCCAACCGACCAGGATCTCGCCAATCTTGCGGCGTACTTTCCCGAGCTGTTCGTTCGACAGGTAGGTATGACTGGTCTTGTCCCATGCGATCGGCTTGCCGCTTGCGAGGTGGCCGAGATAGATGCGCCACGCGCGGCAAACCGCGTAGAAATTGATCAGGTTGTTGACGAACATCCTCGGAATCGAGAGCATCCCCTGGACCGGACCGTTCAGCTTGCTGACAAAGTAGTAGCGCTGCGCGGCACGGGCAAACAGCATGACAGTGTTTACCCAGAGCAGCGGCGCTATCCATTCGCTCGCCGTGACGAGGGGGGCGCTGACGGGGGCGGCATGACCGAATTTCTGAAGGGCGGCAACCGCTACGAAATTGATCAGTACACCGTAAGCAATCACTGAAAAAAGTGACGTGACGATACCCTTGCGGTCATGGAAGAACATGTAGCGGGTGAGGAAATCCCCCTTCCAGCCGAGTTGCTCCCAGCCCTGAAAGGCGATGCCGAGGATCCAGCGGGCACGCTGTCGATAGGCGGTGCGAAATGTCTTTGGAAAATACTCGCGGGTGGCCAGCAGGTTTCGATTGGCGGCGCCGCCCTTTGCTCGCTTGGCCCCGGCATCCTGCGGGATATCCGAAAGCGGAAAGCGGGCAAAGGTTTCCTTCATGCCCAGGTCTCTCAGCCGAAAGCTGAAGTCGTAGTCCTCGGTCAGCGAACTGGTGTTGAACGGACAGCCGCCGCTCTCCTTCATCGCCGCTTCGATGGCGCGCCTGCTGTAGCAGGACGCAACGCCCGCGCCGGGGACGACGCCGGTCAGACGGGCACGCGCCGGTACGTCCTTCTGGTGCGTTTCGCTGAAGTCGTCCATATAGCATCCGGCCACGAACTCGTTCCATTTCCGCGGCAATGACAGAACGGGGAGCTGGACCAGGTCGCTATCCGCAACTGCATGGCTGAGGTATTTGAGTTCGATCGGATGAATAACATCTTCGCAGTCGTGCATGACGACGCCCGCGAACTGAATATGATGCGTTTCTTCGTAGCGCAGGATCGCTTCGATGATCCAGTTCAGGCAGTCTGCCTTGCAGGTCGGCCCATCGTTCATGACCGTTGCGCGCGTCACCCTGCCCGGATAACGGCGGACCATCCGTTCGACCTCCGCCGTGGTTTCGGCGTCGTTGTGATAGGTTCCGACGAAGATCACATATCGCTCGTATTCCATGGTCGCCAATGTGTTTTCGATCATTTTGGCGATCACGTCATACTCTTTCCACGCCGGCACCATGAGCGCCAGATAGCGCTCTTCCTCGGCGCGCAGCATGCCGATATCGATAGTCTGTGTTTTTTCGTGACGCAGAAACCGCCCGATTTCGAATGACCAGTAGCAGGCGTCGAGCGTAAGGTCATCCAGTGTGCTTACCAGGATGACGATTGCGGTCAAAATGGCGATGATGTTAAGTGCATATAAATATGCAATCCATATTGTGTTGTCCATCATTTTCCCGCGATTTTATCTTGTATGTGATTCTTCTCCCTTGCACCAACGAAAGACGAATATCTGTCCGTCCTCGTCGACCCCGTCACTCCCACTTCGCGGCTTGCGCCGCAAAAAATCCTGTCACTCGAAAAAGACTCCGTCAGCCTGAAGCTTTCTCGATGCGATCACGTAATATCCTTAAAGATGAAACGTGTTCAGTGGGTGACTTTTGAAAGTTGGTATTTGTCTCGCATACTTCCGTCTCCCGCCGGGATGGATCCTGCACCATTAATGCTTGCATCCGCTCTCGATCCAGCTCCCCGCAGCGCTCCCTGTGCACGGTCGTTTCAGTCGTTTCAATACGCAGTTCATAAAGCAAGTCGCGCGCCATTGCCGCGCGGCCCTTGACCGTCCGGGCGTCTGCGGGGCGTCGCACAAGATCGACCCACCGAATTCGAGCCAAACGTTTCAGTGCTGAAACGCATGATCGATTGATCTGACGAAACATGATTTGCAGACCCGTTGCCGCGCCCCGGCTGCCGCCGTGGGGAAATCGTCACGCGATTCCGGCGATCACCGGCCTCTCCAGTCGCCATGACATGTTCGAGTCATACGAGTCGATTGCCGCGTCACCATGCGCGAAGCGTTGAGGGAACTGGTTTTCCCTGAATCGTCCGAACAGGCTTCACTTGTTTGTCAGATGACAGCCTCGAAAGCGGATACGTTGCACGCCTGAAACGTTTTTTCTAAACAATTTCGGATTGCCATGGCGCGCCGATTTCGGCGCCTTGATCCCGTGCCCATTTGCGACCGGTGGTACGTTTCTAGCTTGAAAGAAAAACAATCCCGTCCTGTATTTTTGTCTGACATCAAGTGCGCGTGAAAAAATAACGACATAACACCCTGATTATTAATGGCACCAGCCGTGCTCGTTTCGTTAACGAGATGAATTTATTTTGCATATCAAAGGATGAAAATCATGATTTCTCATCGCAATCGATATTTTCGGAACGGATTGAGCACCGTCGGATCACTCGTCACATTAATCTCTGCGCTCGCCTTCGCCGTCGCTGTTCAGGATGCGAATGCGCAGGAGAAGGGCAATTCGTCTGCCGTAAAGATCAAGCCGCCTCCGTTACCCAACGGTTCCGCCCAGGTCAAGGTGCAGCCGGGTATGTCCGACGAGGAATGGGAGAAGGCGTACAAGGAGACGGGGCGCCCCAAGTTCAACTTGAAATCGGTCAAGAAAGCCGGTGGCAACGTGCAACGCGACTAGGGAGAATCGGCCATGAAAAAGATCTTGCTTGTCATAGCCCTGCTTGCCGGACTCGCGCAAATGACGTTGCCGAGCACGGCGCACGCGCAGGTCACCACGGCACGTACGCTCGTGCTATACGATAACCCGGCCAACGACCCGTATTCGAAGCTTGGCCTGATGTACAGCATCATGTTGAGGAACCTGCTTGGCCATTTCAACGCGACGGTCGATCTGGTTCCGATACAGAACTACACGTCCGGAATGGTCACTAACCACGACGTCACGTTCTACATCGGCGATTACTACAACAACCCGATTCCGACGGCGTTCATGAGCGACGTGATGACCACCACGAAGACCGTGGTCTGGTTCAAATACAACCTGTGGCAGCTTGCATGGAACACGGCCTACACCTTCAACCAGACCTTCGGGTTCAGCTTTCTCGGCATTGCCGGGTTGAACGCGCCGCCTTCGTCGAGCAATCCGAATCCCGGCTTCTACGACACGGTCACGTACAAGAACCTGCCGATGGTCAAGTACTACGCGTATGACGCATCATCCGGCGCCATCAGTGCGGACCCGGATGTCGGGCTGACCCAGATCGTCGATGCCACCAAGGCGCAGGCACTCGTCACCATCAAGAACAGCAAGAGTGGCGCGACCACGCCATACGTCATGCGCTCGGGCAAGTTCTGGTATTTCGCGGATATGCCGTTTTCCTATATCGGCCCGACGGATCGATACCTGGTGATATGCGACATCCTGCACGACATCCTGCAGACCAGTGCGCCGGTGAATCACCGTGCTCTCGTACGTCTGGAGGACCTTGACGCGTATACAACGACGAGTTCGATGAAAAAGCTCACGGACTACCTGTACTTGAAGAGGATTCCGTTCACGATGGCCACCATCCCGGTGTATACGGATCCGAACGGCTATTACACCGGCGGCGTGCCGGAGACGATTCATCTTGCCCAGGCAACGGGCCTCAAGAGTTCGCTGAACTACGCGGTCGCGCGCGGCGGTTCTATCGTGGTGCACGGCCTTACGCACCAGTACGATTCGACGCCGAATCTTCTCACCGCGGTCAGCGGCAGCGACTATGAGTTCTGGTATGCGGTCCAGAACCGTCCAGTCGATGAGGACTCCGTTCAATGGGCGGAAGGCAGGATGGCCGAGGGCATCCTCGAGTTCACGACCAACGGCTACAAGGTCGTCGGCTGGGCTGCGCCGCAGTACCAGATGTCGCCGTTGGCAGCGGCGGCCACCGCCCTCACGTTCCCGACGACTTTCCAGCGGGCCGTCTACTACACCGCGACCAAGCCGCAACTCGGAACGGGGGCGCCCAACCAGGACTTTTCGGCCGGGCAGTTCTTCCCGTACATCATCAACGCCGATTACTACGGGCAGCGGATCATCCCGGAGAACCTGGGCAGCATACAGTACAACATCTGCAATATCGACCCATTCTCGTGTATCTCATACACATGGCAGCAGCTCGTTACCAATGCTCAATACGGTTTGGCGGTGCGGGACGGTTTCGCCTCCTTCTTCTTCCATCCGTACTGGCTTGAACCCGATCTCGGATTACCGGCCTACCAGGACTTCCAGAGCCTGATCACCGGCATTACGAATCTCGGCTACAAGTGGGTAGACGGCACGACTGCCAAGTGAGGCGAGTGTGGTGGTAACCTCGTGCGACCCGCATCAGAAATGCGGGTCGCACGTTTGCGTTTGATCGGCTACGACAATGCTTGGGGGAGCCAGCGATGACCACGTCCGCCATCCCGGCCGTGCGCAGAATTCAACAGCGTATGGGCCGGTTTCGACTGGCAGGCCGACCGCGTCGGCTCTGCGGTGCGCCGCGTTCGCACCGGGCGGCGACGCTCGCGGCGATCGGCGCATCGCTCGTCGTGGCCGCATGCAGCTGGACGTCGCACGACGTTCACGCCGACGGAATCGTGTGGCAGGTGGACAACACGACGACGAATCCGGTCGGAAACTGGCAGATGCTCGGCGTACACGATCTGTTGATCCAATGGACCGTCGTGGACGATACCGCGTTCGTTGCCAACACCCGCATCCGTACCGCGGCGCACCTTCCCGACTGGGAACGCATCGGTCGTGCGCCGTGGGCCAGAAACGTGATCCTGGGCCTGGCCGGCTACCAGGACGAAAAACGTGCGCGCACCCACCTGTCGACGCTCGCGGACCAGTCCGCGGAGGTGGCGCGCCTGCATCTGCCGCTGCATGTCACCGGCTACTACTTTCCGGTCGAAATCGATCCGACCTGGCAGGACGCGCCCAAGCTTGCCGAGATCCTGCAGCGACTGCCTCGTCCGCTTTGGGTGAGCGTCTACGACCAGACCAACATCGGCGGAAAAACGCTGGCGGACTGGCTCGCAACGTGGCTGCCCGCGGACGTCGGGGTGTTCTTCCAGGACGGCTGCGGCGTCTATGCCCGCGAGCCGCAGGTCGCGCGCACCTACCTCGACGAGCTGGCTTCACGCCTGGGCAAACGGCGCGTGCGGGTCATCGCCGAAGCCTTCCGGCCGGCCGAGCATGGTGGATTCCGTTCAGCCAGCGCCGAGGAATTGAGCAGGCAGCTCCAGGTTTATCGCGGCTATCCGGTCTATCTGTTCGATGGTCCCCACTATGTGTCGGACGACCTCATGCGCGAACTCAAAAACCGGACGGCCAAGCCGCACCCGGTCGGACCTGGCGGTACGGAGCGCTGAGTCTGCTTCACCCCGGTAAAAGCGGCGGGCAAGGGGCCGCGCGCCGAAACAATCGGCCGGACTGGATCGCCGCGACAACCCCATTTGATGACCAAACCGCAAGACCTAGTGCATAGATATCGTTTGCCGCGGCCTTAATGACTATCGACAATCGTGGCTCGAATTCGCCGCCGCGGCGCCAGAAGCGCCCCGGTGGCAGGCACCTGGCGGCTATCCCGGCCGTCCGCGCCATCCTGCTCACGACGACATGTACGCGTTCACGCCCTCATTCCAGAATCCCGCCGGCTCGCCGATCCGCGAGTTGTTCAAGTACCTGTCCGAACCAGGCATGATTTCGTTCGCGGGAGGCTATCCGGCCAGCGACCTGTTCGACGTCGACGGCCTGAACACTGCCGCAGAACGCGCATACGCGCAGCCCGTTCGCTGCCTGCAATACGGACCGACCGACGGCCTCGCCGAACTGAAGCAGCAACTGATCGCGCTGATGGCGCGTCGCGGCGTCGCGTGCACGCCGGCCGAACTGCTCGTCACGACCGGCTCGCAGCAGGGCCTCGACCTGCTGCTGCGCGTGATGGTGTCGCCCGGCGACGTCGTGCTGACCGAACAGCCTGCTTACCCGGCAACGCTGCAGGCGCTGCGTCTGCAGCAGGCGCGCATTGTGACGATTCCGGTCGACGGCGATGGCCTCGACGTCGATCGTCTTGCAGTACAACTCGCGTCCGGCGCGATCGCGCAGCCGAAGCTGCTCTATACCGTGCCGACCTTCGCGAACCCGACGGGCGCGACGCTTACGCGCGAACGCCGGCTGAAGCTGCTGCGTCTCGCGGTGCAATACCGTTTCCTGATCGTCGAGGACGATCCGTACGGCGACCTGCGCTTCGCGGGCGAAGCCGTGCCGTCGATGCTCGCGCTCGCCGGCGAAGTGGACGGCGCGCGCGACTGGATCGTGCATTTCGCGAGCCTGTCGAAGATCGTCGCGCCGGGGCTGCGCGTGGGCTGGACGATCGCGCCGGCCGAAATCGCGCGGCGCTGCGTGATCGCGAAGCAGACGGTCGATCTGTGCAGCTCGCCATGGACGCAGGCTGCCGCTGCCGAATACCTGGCCGACGGCGCGCTCGAACGCCATCTGCCGCGCATCACGGCGGCCTACCAGCGCAAATGCGACGCGATGTGCGACGCGCTGCGCGACGGTTTCGGCGATGCGATCGAATTCCATCGCCCCGAAGGCGGGATGTTCGTGTGGGCGCGGATCGGCGCGGTGTCGTCGGACCTGCTGCTGCAGCAGGCGATCGCAAACAAGATCGTGTTCGTACCCGGCAACGCGTTCTTCGCGGACAACGTCGACGCGGCATCGCTGCGCCTGTCGTTCGCCGCGCCGGACGTCGACGCGATCCGGGAAGGCGTCGCGCGCCTCGTGCGCGCGTATGGGGCGGCGCTGGCCGCGTGAAGAGGCGTGAGCGTGACTATCACCGTCAACGACACCGCATCGACGGGCGCAGCGTCAGGCGCTGGCGATAACCGACCGGCAAAGCATCGCTCGTCGCAGATCAGCGCGGGGCCGCAGTATGTGGCCGACGTGCTCGGCCGGTTCGGCGCGGAGCCGACGACCGATGCCGGCGATGCGGCGCCGGTCGTGCTCGGCTACAACTGAACGGCACGCAGGCGGCGGCCGCATCGCACGCGAGCCGTCACCGGAGCAAACGGTTAAGCTTGCGCGATCGAAACACGTGCGATCGCCGCTGCCCGTCATGTCCGACTCAACTTCCGAATCGCTCGCGCAAACGTACGACCGCCTGTGGTCCTGCCTCGAATCCGGCGTCGGCGTGCAGCGCTCGCCGTTCACGATGCTGCAGGCGGCAACGCTCGGCCTCGACGGCGCACCGAAGGTGCGTACGATCGTGCTGCGCCAGGCGAGCCGCGCCGATCGCGTGCTGTCGTTTCATACCGATGTGCGTTCGGAGAAAGTCGCGGAGCTGCGCCGCGATCCGCGTATCGCGATCGTCGCGAGCGATCTCGATGCGCTCGTGCAGATTCGCGCGGAAGGCGTTGCCTCGATCTGCGACGACGAAGCGCAGCGGCGCGCGATCTGGCAATCGAGCCGTCCGCATACGCTGCTGCTGTATCGCGCACCGTTGCCGCCCGGCACGCCGGTCGAGTCGCCTGAAGCTGCGCATGTCTCGGCGAGGCAAGACACCGCGCCCTCCGGCGACGGCTACGAAAACTTCTGCGTGATCCACATGACGGTCACGCGCATCGACTGGCTCGAACTCGCACGCGCGGGCCATCGCAGAGCGGTATTCGATCTGCAAGAAAGCGGCTACGAAGGCCGCTGGATCGCCCCCTGATCCGGGCGAAGGCCGCTCAAGGCCGCTCGTCCGCCATCGCCTGCCCGATCATCCAGTCGCGCATCATCGCGATCGCATCGTCGTCGCGGCGCTCGGCCGGATACACGAGATAGAACCCCACCGACAGCGGAAACGCGAAATCGAACGGCTTGCACAGCCGGCCTGCTGCGATATCGCGTTCGATCAAAGGATCGGTCGCAAGCGCAATCCCCTGGCCGGCGACGGCCGCATCGATCGCGAGCGACGTCTGGTTGAAGCGCAGCCCCTTGTGCGGATCGATATCGACCGGCTCGGGCATCGCTTCGATGAACTCGGGCCACAGGTCGTGCGCATCGTGCAGCAGCACATGACCGGCGAGCGCGCGCGGCGACGCGGGCGCGGCCAGCAGCGCGGGGCTGCACACGGCGCACACGTCGAGCGGGAACAGCGCATGCGCGGCGAGATGCTTGCCGAACGGCGGCTTGCCGTAGCGGATCGCGAGATCGACGCCGTCGTGGCGGAACGTCGCGAGCTGCTGGTCGGCGATCACGCGCACGTCGTAGTCGGGATGCGCGTCGGTGAACTGCGCGAGCCGCGGGATCAGCCACTTCGACGCGAACGACGGCGTCGTGCTGATCGTCAGCGCCGCGCGCCGCTTCACGAGCTTGTCGGTTGCATCGGCGATTGCGTGCAGCGCGCGCTGCACGTCGGAGAAATACGCGGCGCCGTCGTGCGTCAGCGCGAGGCCGCGCGGCAGGCGCTCGAACAGCTTCAGGCCGAGCACGTCCTCGAGGTGGCGCACCTGCTGCGCAACCGCGCCTTGCGTGACGCCGATCTCGTCGGCCGCGGCGCGGAAATTGAGGTGCCGCGCGGACACTTCGAACGCGCGAAGCGCATTCAGCGGCGGCAGGCGGGAAGGGCGGGGCGGCATTGTCAGGATGTAGAAAAACTATCGTCTGAAGGCAGAAATACTGGTTCGACAGTCGTCTGCGATGCGCCTACATTACCACCATGGCGCGCCGAATGGCGGCTGCGCGGCGGCAGGATTCGAGCGAAGGAGCAGATCGTGACTGTAGAAAAAGTGGCGTTGATCACGGCGGCGGGCAAGGGCATGGGCGCGGCGATCGCGCGCGAACTGGCGGCGACGGGCTATCGCGTCGCGCTGATGTCGCCGTCGGGCAGCGCGGTGGCGCTCGGCGAGGAACTGGGCGGGTTCGGCATCCAGGGCTCGGTCACGGAAGAAGCCGATATCGACCGGCTCGTGCAGGAGGCGGTCGCGCGCTACGGCCGGATCGACGCGGTCGTGAACAACACCGGCCATCCGCCGAAGGGCGAGCTGCTGGCGATCACCGACGACAACTGGCACGCGGGGCTCGACCTGATCCTGCTGAACGTCGTGCGCGTGATGCGCCGCGTGACGCCGATCTTCCAGCAGCAGGGCGGCGGCGCGGTGGTCAACATCTCGAGCTTCGCGGCGGACGCGCCCGAGCAGCCTATGCCGGTGTCGTCGGCGCTGCGTGCGGCGTTGAGCGCGTGGACGCGTCTCTACGCGGAACGCTATGCGGCCGAGAACATCCGGATGAACGCGGTGCTGCCGGGCTTCATCGACAGCTGGCCGGAAACGCCGGAGATCGTCGCGCGCATTCCGGCCGGCCGCTTCGGCAAGACCGGTGAAATCGCGAAGACGGTCGCGTTCCTGCTGTCGGACGGCGCGGGCTATATCACCGGGCAGAACATTCGCGTCGACGGCGCGATCGTCAACGCGCTCTGAGCGTCACGCGAGCGAGCGGCGGCGCGGGCCGCTCGCTCGCCGCGCAGCGGCTACAAACGCGTACAAATCAGACAAATCCCGGATACATCAGACCTTTCAAATGGGCGACGCCGCGTGACCGGGGCGCGCCGGATTGAAAGCCAGGGTGCGATCGGGCGCGCGGCATGTTCACTTTCCACTTCATGAAAGGAGATGCCGAACGATGTCTTCCACACCGTTTTCCCCGCTGCGTCGCCACCTGCTGGCCACTTCCGTGGCCGCCGGGGTATCGGCGATGCTACCCACCGCGCTGCATGCCGCGACCGTCGCCGGCGGCATACGCCCGTTTACCGCGCGCATTCCCGATGAAGCCGTGGCCGACCTGCGCCGCCGCATCGCGGCGACGCGCTGGCCGGGCCGCGAGACCGTCGCCGACGAATCGCAGGGCGTGCGGCTCGCGCGCATGCAGGCGCTGCTGCGCTACTGGGGCACCGACTACGACTGGCGCAAGGGCGAGGCGCGCCTGAACGGTTTCCCGATGTTCATCACGGAAATCGACGGGCTCGACATTCATTTCATCCACGTGCGCTCGCGGCACGCGAACGCGATGCCGATGATCATGACGCACGGCTGGCCCGGTTCGATCTTCGAGCTGCTGAAGGCGATCGGCCCGCTGACCGACCCGACCGCGCACGGTGCGAGCGCGGACGACGCGTTTCACGTCGTCGTGCCGTCGTTGCCGGGCTTCGGTTTTTCCGGCCGGCCGACGCAGACGGGATGGGGTTCCGACCACATCGCGCGCGCGTGGGGCGAGCTGATGGCGCGGCTCGGTTATACGCGCTTCGTGTCGCAGGGCGGCGACTGCGGCTCGGTGATCTCGCACCGGATGGCGATGCAGCGCGTGCAGGGGCTGGCCGGGATTCACGTGAACATGCCGGCGACGGTGCCGCCGGATATCGCTGCGCTGCTCGCGACCGATTCGCCCGCGCCGGCTTCGCTGTCGCCGAAGGAGAAGGCCGCGTACGAGAAGCTCGCGACGTTCTATCGCGACAACTGCGGCTACTCGGCGATGATGGTCACGCGTCCGCAGACGGTCGGTTATGCGCTTGCCGATTCGCCGTCCGGTCAGGCCGCGTGGATGTACGACAAGATCTCGCAGTGGACGTACAGCGGCGGCGTGCCCGAACGCTCGATTCCGCGCGACGAGATTCTCGACGATATCTCGTTGTACTGGCTGACTAACACCGCGACGTCGGCTGCGCAGATCTACTGGGAGGATCACTCGAACAACTTCAACGCGGTGGATATCTCGCTGCCGGCCGCGATCACGGTGTTTCCGGGCGAGATCTACCAGGCGCCGCGCAGCTGGGCCGAGCGTAGTTATCACAACCTGATCTACTTCAACGAAGTCGACAAGGGCGGGCATTTCGCGGCATGGGAGGAGCCGGAACTGTTTGCTCGCGAAGTAAGGGCCGGGTTCCGGCCGTTGCGGCGCGGGTAAGCGTGGGTTGATCGGTGGGCGCGGGCTGGTTGCAATTCGGCCCGCGTTTGTTTCGTTTCTACGCAATCGCCTGCAACGCCTGCGCAAACCGCTTGTCCGCCAGATACGCGACATTGAACCGGCAATACGCGGACGAACGATCGGCTTGCGGCGAGAACACGGCGCCCGGCGCGAGGATCACGCCGCGTTCCAGCATCGCCTGCGCGAGCAGCATCGAATCGGGCCAGCCGGGCAGCGCGGCCCACAGATACAGGCTCTGCTCGCACGGCCGGTAGACTTGCGCGCCGAGACGGTCGAGTGCAGCGAGCGCGGTGCCGGTCGCACGCCGCAGCTTCTCCTGAAGATGATTCGTATGCCTGAGAAAGTGGCCATCGCTGACGATCGCGTCGAGCGTGCGTTCGCAGTATTCGGAGCTGCTGACGTGGGTCAGCATCTTCACGTCGGCGAGATCGCTCGCGAGCGCCGCGTTGCACGCGAGGAAGCCGACGCGCAGCGCGGCCGACACCGATTTCGAAAAGCTGCCGATATAGATGGTCCGGCGCAACTGGTCGAGCGTCGCGATGCGCGTGAGCGAGCGCGGCCGCAGGTCGGCCAGCGCATCGTCCTCGACGATGATCAGGTCGTGCGCGTCGGCGAGCTGCAGGATGCGGTGCGCCTTGGCCGCGCTCGTATCGGTCGCTGTCGGGTTGTGGCCGACCGACTGCGTGAAGAACAGCTTCGGCCGGTACGCGGCGATGTGTTCGGCCAGCTTCGCGACGTCGGGGCCGTCGATTTCGCGCGGCACGCCGACGATGTTCGCGCCGCTCAGCTTCAGCTTGCCGAACAGCGGGTAATAGCCGGGATCGTCGACGAGCACGGTGTCGCCGGGGCGCACGAAGTAGCGCAGCACGAGGTCCATTGCCTGGTTCGCGCCGTGCGTGAGCACGATCTGCGCGGGCGGCGCCTCGATCTCGTAGCCGGCGAGCTTCTGCTGCAGCGACTGGCGCAGCGGCAGGTAGCCGAAGCGGCTGCCGTAGCGGAACAGCGATGCGGCGCTCGTGCGCATGATGCGCTGCTGGTACTGGTTCAGCCGCGTTTCCTCGAGCCACTCGATCGGCGGAAAGCCTTCGCCGAGGTTGAGCACGTCGGGCTTCACATGCAATTGCTCGCGCATCAGCCACACGATGTCCATCGCGCGGTCGAGCGAACGCGGCTCGTCGATCTCGGGCGTGGCCGCCGCGCGCCGCGTGACGAAGAAGCCCGAGCCGCGACGCGGCTCGATCAGGCCGTCGGCCGCGAGCATCTCGAACGCGCTGATCACGGTGTTTTTCGAACAGCCGGACGCCTCGGCGTATTCCCTGATCGACGGCAGCTTCGCACCGGCCGGCAACACGCCTTCCTCGATCTGTCTGGCGAGATTGTCCGCCATCGCGCCAGACAGGCTGGCTTTCGCACGCTGTTTCATCGCAATGTTCCGTCGGGCTGGCCCACTGTCATGGGTACGGATAGGTGGCTGTCTGCTTCGTCTGTACCTTTTCAATGGGTACAGCGTGACTATTATTCGGCTATCCGCTGCCTGCCGCAAGCGCGGACGGAGACACAGCGCCACCCCGAAACAGAACGACATCATGCCCATCGATTCCGCCTTGCCGAACTTCCGCTCGCTCACGCCCGAGCAACGCCTGTCCCACCTGTCCCGTACCGTCGGGCTCGACGATGTCGAGCACGCGCTGCTCGCGAAGCCCGGCGCACTGCCGCTCGATACGGCGAACGGGATGATCGAGAACGTGATCGGCACGTTCGAGCTGCCGATGGCGGTGGCCGGCTACTTCCGGATCAACGGCCGCGACGTGATCGTGCCGATGGCCGTCGAGGAGCCGTCGATAGTTGCGGCCGCATCGTATATGGCGAAGCTTTCCCGCGCGGCCGGCGGGTTCCGCACGTCGAGCAGCGGGCCGCTGATGCGCGCGCAGGTACAGGTGATCGGCGTCGGCGACCCGTACGGCGCGCGGCTCGCGATCCTGCGGCACGCGGCCGAGCTGATCGAACTCGCGAACAGCCGCGACAAGGTGCTCGTCGGCCTCGGCGGCGGCTGCCGCGACATCGAGGTCCACGTGTTCCCCGATACGCCGCGCGGCGCGATGGTGGTCGCTCACCTAATCGTCGACGTACGCGACGCGATGGGCGCGAACACGGTCAACACGATGGCCGAAACGGTCGCGACGCGCATCGAGGCGATTACCGGTGGCCAGGTACGGTTGCGGATACTGTCCAACCTCGCGGATCTGCGGCTGGCACGCGCAGAGGTACGGTACGCGGCCGACACGCTCGCGACCGACGACTATCCGGGCGAAGCGGTGATCGATCGCGTGATCGACGCGTACGTGTTCGCGGCGACCGACCCGTACCGCGCGGCGACACACAACAAGGGCATCATGAACGGCATCGATCCGGTCGTGGTCGCGACCGGCAACGACTGGCGCGCGGTCGAAGCCGGCGCGCATGCGTACGCGAGCCGCAGCGGCCGCTATACGTCGCTGACGACGTGGGAGAAGGCCGCCAACGGCGACCTCGTCGGCACGATCGAGATGCCGATGCCGGTGGGGCTCGTCGGCGGCGCGACGAAGACGCATCCGCTCGCGCGTCTCGCGCTGAAGATCATGAACGTGACCTCCGCGCAGGAACTCGGCGAAATTGCGGTCGCGGTCGGGCTTGCGCAGAATCTCGGTGCGCTGCGCGCGCTCGCGACCGAAGGCATCCAGCGCGGCCACATGGCGCTGCATGCACGGAACATCGCCGTTGCGGCCGGCGCGACCGGCGCGGAGATCGATCGGATCGCGCAGCAGATGGTCGCGGCGAAAGACGTGCGTGCGGATTTCGCGGTCGCGCTGCTCGCGGGCCGCAGCGGCGGCTGATGCGCGGCGCGCGCCGTATGTGGCGTGCGTGGCGTGCCGCGCCGGCGCGGCCGGCGACATATCAATCAAGGAGGAGACACATGGAACAGACCGGTTCAAGCGCCGTCGCACCCGCGCCGCATCGCATCCGGCCGTTCGCGGGCGCCGATGTGTCGGCTGCGACGCTCGTCGAAGTATGGGGCGACACGGTAGCCACGAAGCACCTCGCGTGGTCGGTCCTGCTCGGCATCTCGATCAGCCTCGGTGCGTTCGGGATCGGCCGGCTCGTGCTCGCATCATTCGTGCACGACGTGGCGATCGCGCGGGCATATGCGATGCTGATCGGCCTCGGCGGCTGTTTGCTGGCGGGCACGATCTGCGCGGCGCTGTTCAAGCCGAAGCGCACGGTGATCGAACATGCGGCAGGCGGCGCCGAACGCGACGAAGCGCTCCGGCAGCTTGCCGAAGCATCGGGCGGGCTCGGGTCGGCGAGCGACCTGTCGGCCAGTGCGCGCGCCGAGATGGAGGAACTCGGCCTGCTCGACCTGTTCGCTTCATACGATGCGTCGCCTGATCACGCACGCGCGGGAGGCCGCTGATGGACGCGCTGCTGCATGCGTTGCCGGCCGCGTTCGCGATGGGGCTGCTCGGCGCGATCGTGTTTTCCGGCATCGGTCTGATCTCCGGCACCGACGAAACGACGACGATCGCGCCGCTCACGCTGCTCGTCGCGCTGCTCGGCGTGCCGCCCGCCGGCGTGTTCACGTTCTTCCTCGCGGGCGCGGTGGCCAAGCACATCACGCATTCGATCCCGACCGCGCTGCTCGGCATTCCCGGCGACACGATGGCCGCGCCGCTGCTGCAGCAGGCGACGCTGCTGCGCGCGCTCGGCGTGCCGCACATCGCGCTGCGCAAGATGATTTCAGGCGCGATCGTCGCTGCGTTCGTCGCGCTGCCGCTCGCCGTGCTGTTCGCGTCGCTGCTCGCGCCGTTCGGCGCGGCGATCGCGAAGGCCGCGCCGTGGGTGTTCCTCGCGGCGGCCGTCGGAATCGCGTATTGCTCGGCGGGACGCTGGGCGTCGGTGCTGCTGCTCGTGCCGTTCGTGATGCTGGTGGTCGGGCTGCAGGCGCTGACGGGGCACTACGGCGTGAAGCTGAGCGTCAGCTACTTCCTGGGGATCGCGATCGGGCCGCTGGTTGCCGACCTGTTCTCGATCCTGTCGCCGGCCGAGCGGCGGCGCATGCGGCGCGACGTGCCGTCGACGTTCGTGCTCGCGCCCGACGTGAAAAGCTGGCGCGGCTATTTCCCGAATCCGCTGAAGGTGCTCGACCGCGAGCAGGTCGCGTGGACGGTCGGGACGGCCGCCGTGTCGAGCGCGACGTTCGTGTTCAGCCCGGTCGCAATGACGGTGCTGATGGGCGAGATCGTCGGCGCGCGCGTGCGTCATGCGTACCAGCGTCTGACGACCGTGATCGCCGCGCGCAACGGCGTGACCGAGGCGACCTACATCGCCGAAGCGCTGATCCCGCTGATCGCGTTCGGCTTGCCGCTGAGTCCGGTCGCGGCCGGCCCGGCCGCGCCGCTGTTCAATGCACCGCCGCGCTTCACGGTCGACGCGGCGAGCGGGCAGATCCACAACCTCCATACGCTGATGAGCTGGCCCGAGTTTCTCGGCTACGGGCTGCTGTCGATCATGCTGGCGGCGCTGATCGCATATCCGCTCGCGATGCACCACGCGCACCGCGCGGCATCGTTCGTCGCGAGAAAGCTGAGCCACGAAGCGATCATCGCGACCTTCGCGGGGCTGATCGTCGTGATCGGCGTATGGGAAGGGCAGTTGCTGGGGCTCGCCGTGATCGTGACGATCGGCCTGTTCGGCGGGATGCTGTCGCGCCTGTTCGCGTTCAACACGGGCGTGCAGTTCATGGGCTATTACGTCGCGGTGCTCAGCGTGCCTGCGATCGCCAAGCTGTTCTGACGCGCCAGCGCACGGGGCCGCATGTGCCGCGCGGCCCCGCCGAAAACCACTGTTTCTCGAGCGATTTTTGAATCGCTGTGTGTCGTGTTCGCACACAGATACGTTGGGATACAAAGCATCCGGATGGTTCGGATATAAAACCGGTGAAGCGCTTCGCGGCGGCGGTGCGGTGTCATGCGCCGCCGCCGCGAACGGCGATACCGGAGCGCCCGCATGTGCCGCGGGCCCCTTCCTTAGCGATCGACAATGGAGAACGAGTCATGCCTGATACCGTGAACACCCGCCGCCGCCTGATCCTGGGTACGACGCTGGCGAGCCTGAGCCTCGCCGACCTCGGGTTCGGCAACCTGGCGCGCGCGCAGTCGGCGCCCGATGCATCGACTGCGAAGCGCGCGGCCGGCGTTGCGTCGCTGGGCACGATCCACCAGATCGACGCGGGCGTGCTCAACGTCGGGTATGCGGACCTCGGGCCGAAGAAGGGCCCCGTCGTGTTCCTGCTGCACGGCTGGCCGTACGACATCTACAGCTACGCCGAAGTCGCGCCGCTGCTGGTCGCGGCCGGCTATCGCGTGATCGTGCCGTACCTGCGCGGCTACGGGTCGACGACGTTCCGCTCGGCCGACACGGTGCGCAACGGCCAGCAGGCGGTGACGGCCGTCGACATCGTCGCGCTGATGGACGCGCTGAAGATCGACCGCGCGGTATTCGGCGGCTACGACTGGGGCGCACGCACGGCCGACATCATCGCGGCGCTGTGGCCGCAGCGCGTGAAGGCGCTGGTGTCGGTGAGCGGCTACCTGATCGGCAGCCAGGAGGCGAACCGCAAGCCGCTGCCGCCGCAGGCCGAATTCCAGTGGTGGTATCAGTTCTATTTCACGACCGAGCGCGGCGAGCTCGGCTACGCGGCGAACCGCGATGCGTTCAACAAGCTGATCTGGCAGCTCGCGTCGCCGAAGTGGCAGTTCTCCGACGAAACCTATGCGCGCTCGGCCGCATCGTTCCAGAACCCCGACCACGTGGCCGTCGTGATCCACAACTATCGCTGGCGCCTCGGGCTCGCGAAGGGCGAAGCGCAATACGACGACATCGAGCGGCGTCTCGCCGCCGGGCCGGCGATCACCGTGCCGACGATCACGATGGAAGGCGACGCGAACGGCGCGCCGCATCCGGACCCGGCCGCATACGCGAAGAAATTCACGGGCAAGTACCAGCACCGGACGATCAACGGCGGCATCGGCCACAACCTGCCGCAGGAAGCGCCGCAGGCGTTTGCCGACGCGATCCTGCAAGTGGAGCATCTGTGATGATGGCACGCAGCCGCATCCGGCGTCGCGGC
This sequence comes from Burkholderia sp. JP2-270, assembly GCF_003233675.1. NCBI lineage: Bacteria > Pseudomonadati > Pseudomonadota > Betaproteobacteria > Burkholderiales > Burkholderiaceae > Burkholderia > Burkholderia sp. JP2-270. The sequence continues at coordinate 2,245,830 of NZ_CP029825.1, forward strand.
ACGGGCCGCGCGCTCGTCGTGGGCGCGTTGCTGGCCGGCTCGCTGTCGGCCAGCGGCCCGGCCGCGTTCGCGGAACAGCCGAAACCGGCCGCGTCGCCGATCTACGGCGTGACGATCCCGCCCGGCTACCGGAAGTGGGAAATGGTCGCGCCGGCCGAAGAGGCCGCGCCGCTCGACGAGCTGCGCGTGGTGCTCGGCAACCCCGTCGCGATCCGCGCGCTCGAACAGGCGACGCTGCCGTTCCCGGACGGCACGATCCTCGTGAAGCTCGCGTACAAGCGCAAGCAGTCCGACGAGTTCGCTCCGGCGACGGTGCCGGGCCAGGCGACGACCGTGCAGGTGATGGTGAAGGACTCGCGTCGTTATGCGTCGACGGGCGGCTGGGGTTTCGGGCGCTTCATCAACGGTGTGCCGGCCGATATCGGCCAGCATCAGACGTGTTTCGCGTGTCACCAGGCGCTTGTGAAGAATCACGACTACGTGTTCACGCGGCTTGCGCCGTGACTTGATGTGACGCAAAGCGACGGGTTTGACGGAAAGGCGTGCCGCGCGAGGCACGCCTTTTTTTGTGGTGCATGTGTGTCGGCGAGCACGTCGGCAGGCGGGTTTGTATCGCACTGTATCTGCGGCCGTTCCGGAAAAACTGGCATGCAGAAAGCATCGGTTTCGGAAACATGCCGGATACGTGGGCGGGTTCTACTGTCGACGTGCAGGAAACGTTCGATGCCAGACGTCTGGATCGGATGCCGAATGATCGAAAGACCCACTTCCTTCAAGGAGAACACTCATGAAAACCGCCCGAATCCTCGCTGTTGCCGTCCTCGCCGCCATCCCCGCATTGTCGTTCGCCGATACCGGCCACGGCCTGACGCGTGCCGACGTGCGCGCCGAACTCGTCCGGCTCGAGCAGGCCGGCTACAACCCGGCCCGCAGCGATCCGCATTACCCGGAGGATGTCGCCGCTGCGCTGCAGGTCGCGCGTTCCGACCAGAACGGCTCGTCGAAGTCGCAGGGCGACAACGTGGCCGATGCGTCGACGCCCGCCAGCCATCGCGACGCGGCACCGGCGCGCGCCGCGCGGAACGCCGCCGACGACCTGTACGCACATTCGTGATCCGTTGCCGCGCCTGCCGCATGCAGGCGCGGCCGCTACCGCAGCACTTCACTTCATGTAACAACACAACAGAGAAAGGAGCATGACGATGGCCGGTTCGATGAAACGGGTTCTGGTATCCGCCGCGGTGATCGGCGGACTGTTCGGTGCGGTCGCGGCGCAGGCCGCGCCGAAGGACGACCTGAAGGGCACGAATGTCGTGCTCGTGCACGGCGCGTTTGCCGACGGGTCGAGCTGGAACCGCGTGATTCCGCTGCTCGAGGCGCGCGGGCTGCATGTGGTGTCGGTGCAGAATCCGCTGAGCTCGCTCGCCGACGATGCGGCCGCGACGAAGCGTACGATCGACGAGCAGAAGGGGCCGGTCGTGCTGGTCGGCCATTCGTGGGCCGGCGTCGTGATCAGCGATGCGGGCAACGACGACAAGGTGAAGTCGCTCGTCTATGTCGCGGCGTTCGCGCCCGACAACGGCCAGTCGATCGCCGACGTCACGCAAGGGCTGCCGGCACCGGCATGGGCCGGTGAGCTGCGCAAGGACGCGGGCGGTTTCGCGCGGCTGTCGGACAAGGCGATCGCGCAGGATTTCGCACCGGACCTGCCGCCCGCGCAGCAGCGCATCGTTGCGGCGACGCAGGGGCCGTGGTATGGCGGTTGCATTTCGGAGAAGGTCGCGCAGGCCGCGTGGCATGCGAAGCCGTCGTCGTTCGTCGTCGCGACGCAGGACCGGATGATCGATCCGAAGCTGCAGGAGGCGATGGCGAAGCGGATCGGTGCGACGGTCACGCACGTGAACGGCAGCCATGTCGCGATGCTGAGCCAGCCGAAGGCCGTGGCCGACGCGATCATCGCGGCCGCGGAACGTGCAAAGCACGACGCACAGTAAGCGGATGGGGTGCCACGTTATCGTTGAAGCGTGGTGCCGCGAGTGATTGTGATGTCCTTCCACGAGGAGAAATCATGACGCAACTCTGGCAACTGTCGGCAACCGAACTCGCGAAACTTGTGCGGCAGCGCGAAGTGTCCGCGCGCGAAGTGGCGGACGCCGTGCTCGATCGTCTCGACGCGGTGAATCCGGCGATCAACGCGGTGATCGAACACCGGCCCGACGATGTGCGGCGGCAGGCCGACGAAGTCGACCGAGCGATCGCCCGCGGCGGCGATCCGGGCCCGCTCGCGGGCGTGCCCGTGACGGTGAAGATCAACATCGACCAGGCGGGTTTCGCGACGACCAACGGCACGCGCCTGCAGGAGAACCTGATCGCGCGCACCGACAGCCCGGTGGTCGGCAACATCAGGAAGGCCGGTGCGATCCTGCTCGGCCGCACCAATTCGCCGACGTTCGCGCTGCGCTGGTTCACGTCGAATCGCGTGCACGGCCACACGCGCAATCCACGCAATCCGTCGCTGACGCCGGGCGGGTCGAGCGGCGGCGCGGCAGCGGCTGTTGCCGCGGGGATCGGCCCGCTCGCACTCGGCACCGACATCGGCGGCTCGGTTCGTTACCCGGCCTATGCGTGCGGCGTGCACGGAATCCGGCCATCGCTCGGGCGCGTGCCGGCGTTCAACGCGTCGTCGCCCGAGCGTGCGATCGGTGCGCAACTGATGTCGACGGCGGGGCCGATCGCACGCACGATCGACGATCTCGCGCTCGCGCTGCGTGCGTTCGCCGCGCCGGACCCGCGTGATCCGTGGCACGTACACGTGCCGTTCGACGGGCGCGAAGTGCCGAAGCGTGCGGCGTTGTGCGTGCGTCCGGGCGGCTTGCAGGTCGTGCCCGAAGTAGAGGCCGCGTTGCGCGATGCCGCGCGCCGGCTCGTCGATGCGGGCTGGACCGTCGACGAGATCGACGATACGCCGGCGATGCGCGAGGCTGCGTTGCTGCAGGAGCAGCTTTGGCTCGGCGACGGTTTCGATGCATTGTCGAACGCGGCCGCGAACGACGGCGACCCGGGCGCGGCCGCGGTGATCGCCGCGGTTCGCGGCAAGGTGCGCGACCTGCCGGCCGACGTGATCAGCCGCGCGCTGGTCCGGCGCACCACGCTGACGCGGCAGTGGCGGCTGTTTCTCGACGCGTATGCGGTCGTGCTGCTGCCCGTGTCGTCGGAACTGCCGTTTCCCGACGATCTCGACCGGCAGGGGCCGGACGGGTTCGAGCGTGTGTGGGAGGCGCAGCTCACGCTGCGCGCGCTGCCCGCGATGGGGCTGCCGGGGCTGGCCGTGACGACGGCGCTCGTGAATGGCGTGCCGGTGGGCGTGCAGGTGGTCGCCGCGCATCATCGCGAGGATCTGTGTTTGCTCGCGGGGCGCGACATCGAAGCGCGTGGCGTGCCGGTCGCGCCGGTCGATCCGGTGCAGTGATGGATTGACGGGCAAGCGAATGCATCGGCGATGCCGTTCGGCATCACGCCGATGCCTGTCGCCTGCCGGTTGCATTTCTTCGAATCATCCCTTCGAATCATCCACGCATGTGCGGCGACGCATGCGCTCCATTTCGAATTCCATGACAACGCGCTGCACGCCGCGTTGCTCGTCTTCCGCCGTTCCTTTCAAAGCCCTTCGATGCGTGACATCGAACGGTCGTCGTTCCGCATATCGTCCCGCATTTCCCGACCGCGAGCGAACCTGCGCCGATAGCGCGCGTCTGCTATTGCATTTCGCGCGCCGCTGATTAGGAAATGAGTTTTTATTGGTTCTGCTTCCAGATGCGCGCTCGCATAGTGGCGCTGACGGCTATAGACAGCACGCAAGCTGCAACGGCCGCATTCCCGGTGTTTTTGATCATACGAATCTGCGAAAACGAGGAAGTGACATGACGGTTGCATTGGAAGAACGAACCGCTGCGCAGCAGGCGCTCGAAGACGCCCGTGCGGCGGCCGCTGCAGCAGGCACGCCCTACGCGGGCGGCGTCGCACCGCAAGTTGCATGGGCGCTGTTCTCGGCCGGCGATGCGTTGCTGGTGGACGTGCGCACCGCCGAAGAACGGAAATTCGTCGGCCACGTGCCGGAGTCGCTGCATGTGCCGTGGGCGACCGGCACCAGCCTGACGCGCAACCCGCGCTTCGTGCGCGAGCTGGAAGCGAAGACCGGCAAGGACGCGGTGGTGCTGCTCCTGTGCCGCAGCGGCAACCGGTCCGCGCAGGCGGCCGAAGCCGCGACGAAGGGCGGCTTCAAGCAGGTATTCAACGTGCTCGAAGGGTTCGAGGGCGACCTCGACGAAGGGCAGCATCGCGGCGGCCGCAACGGCTGGCGCTTTCGCGGCCTGCCGTGGGCGCAGGATTGATTCACGGCCGACAAGGGGAGAAGTCAGCATGGCCGCATTCGACATCGACGACATCGTTCAATCGCTGCAAACCGTCCGCCGCGCATGGCGCGAGAAGCAGCGTCGCTCGCTCGAACCGGGCGGGCGCGACCTGCCGGCGCGCGAGGCGCTCGCGCAGATCGTCGGCGCGCTGAAGGGCGTGCTGTTCCCGATGCGGCTCGGGCCGCCCGACCTGCGCCAGGAGAGCGAGAACTTCCATGTGGCCCACGCGCTCGACGCGGCGCTGAACGCGCTGCTCGCGCAGGTAACGCTCGAATTGCGCTATGCGGCGCGGCAGCGCAACGCCGACGGGCCGATCGACAACGTCGACGCGGTAGCGTCGACGGCCGTGCAGGCGTTCGCCGCGCGGCTGCCCGAGATTCGCCGGCTGCTCGACAGCGACGTGCTTGCTGCTTTTCACGGCGATCCGGCGGCCGGCAGCGTCGACGAAGTGCTGCTGTGCTACCCGGGCATCCTCGCGATGATTCACCACCGGCTCGCGCACGAGCTGTACGGGCTCGGTCTGCCGCTGCTCGCACGGATCATCGCCGAGCAGGCGCATGCGGAAACGGGCATCGACATTCATCCGGGCGCGCGCATCGGCGCGGGCTTCTTCATCGACCACGGCACGGGTGTCGTGATCGGCGAGACGGCAATCATCGGCGAGCGCGTACGCGTGTACCAGGCCGTCACGCTCGGCGCGAAGCGCTTTCCGCGCGATGCGGCCGGCCATCTGGAGAAAGGGCTTGCACGCCATCCGATCGTCGAGGACGACGTGGTGATCTACGCGGGGGCTACGATCCTCGGCCGCGTGACGATCGGGCGCGGCGCGGTGATCGGCGGCAACGTGTGGCTCACGCAGGACGTGCCGGCCGGCGAGAACGTCACGCAGGCCGTGCTGCGCAGCGAAGCGAATGCCGCGCCGCGCGCGGCGGCGCGTGTCGCCTAGGAGGCGCGATGAGCGACCTCATCCATCACTTCGGCGCCAACGTGCGCAAGCTGCGCGAAGCGCGCACGTGGTCGCAGGAGCAGCTTGCCGAGCATGCGGGGCTGAACCGCTCGTATGTCGGCGAGATCGAGCGCGGCGAGGCGATCGCGTCGATCGTCACGGCCGACAAGATCGCGCGCGCGTTCGACGTGTCGATCTCGACGCTGCTGCCGGGCGCGTACGTCACCTGAGGCCGCCCCGTTTCCCTTTCGGTTGCACGACATGACGGCTATAGCATGTTGAGCCGGCAGGGGCGTGCTTCCGATAATCACCGAGCGTCATAAGCAATCCCGTTTTTCATCTTAAGAACCCGGAGCCACACATGTCGACCGTTGCAAGCGGCACGGCCGCGCTGAGCGATCACGCCGCCCGCCAACTAGCGAACGCTACCAAGACCGTCCCCCAGCTTTCCACGATCACGCCGCGCTGGCTGACCCATCTGCTGCAATGGGTGCCGGTCGAGGCGGGCATCTACCGCCTGAACCAGGTGAAGAACCCGGAAGCCGTGCGTGCCGCATGCACGCAGCTCGAGGACGAAAGCGTGCTGCCGCAGACCTTCGTGCCGTACGAAGAGCAACCGCGCGAATACTTCCTGAACGCGGTGAGCACGGTGCTCGACGTGCATACGCGGATCTCCGATCTTTACAGCAGTCCTCACGACCAGATCAAGGAACAGCTGCGCCTGACGATCGAGACGATCAAGGAACTGCAGGAAAGCCAGCTGATCAACAACCCCGACTACGGGCTGCTGGCAAACGTGACCGACGAACAGCGGATCTTCCCGCTGACCGGCGCGCCGACGCCGGACGATCTCGACGAGCTGCTGACCAAGGTGTGGAAGGAGCCCGCGTTCTTCCTCACGCACCCGCTCGCGATCGCCGCGTTCGGCCGCGAATGCACGCGGCGCGGCGTGCCGCCGCCGACGGTCAGCCTGTTCGGCTCGCAGTTCCTCACGTGGCGCGGCATTCCGCTGATCCCGTCGGACAAGGTGCCGGTCGCGGACGGCAAGACCAAGATCCTGCTGCTGCGCGTCGGCGACAAGCGGCAGGGCGTCGTCGGCCTCTATCAGCCGGGCGTCGCGGGCGAGCAGGGCCCGGGCCTGTCGGTGCGTTTCATGGGGATCAACAACCAGGCGATCGCGTCGTACCTGATCTCGCTGTATTGCTCGCTCGCGGTCCATTCGCCGGATGCGCTGGCTGTCCTCGATGACGTCGAAATCGCCAAGTTCCATGACTATCCCGACACCTACCGTTAATCCCGGCCTGGCCGGCGGCGACGCGCACGCGCTGCCGCACGCGCCGCTGCCGGCGGGCTTGCCCGATCCCGCGACACTGGCGCGGCTTGCGTCCGAGTTCTTCTCGACGCCGCCCGGGCAGGCCACCGCGCCCGGGCTGTCGGCGGGCAGCGGTGCGGTCGGCGGCGTGCCGTCGGCATTGCCGGCAGCCGCGCCGATCCTCGCGTCGGTGAGCAACCCGGCGCCGGCCGGCTCGCCGCTCGCGGGGCCGGGCGGCACGGGCACCGGCGTGCCGGGTCTTGCGTTGCCGCAGGGCAAGGCGCCCGGCACGAACCTCGCGCCGTCCGCGCCGACGCACGTGCTGTCGCTCGGCAACCGCGTGCCCGCGCTCGCGCCGCATGCGGCCGCGCAGAACGGGCTGCCCGATAACGTCGTGTCGATCGCGCCCGCGCTCGAGCCGCGCATCGGCGGCGCGGCGCTCGGCGTGCCGCAGGAGAATGCGGCGGCGTCGGAGGGCGCGGTGAAGGCAGCGCCGGCCGCGTCGCCGTACTACTTCACCGACGGTTCGCTGCAGGGCTGGCAGGCGACGCCGCAGGACATTGTCGTGCCGTCGAACGGCCTCGCGTCGCCGGAAGCGTTCGGGCTGCCGGGCGACGATGCGCTGCGCGATCTGCTCGCCGTGCAGCGCGACGTGCCGGTGTCACGCGCATCGGGCGCGGACGTGCCGCGCTACTTCATCGACGATACGCACGCAGCCGAGCCGCAGGGCCAGTTGCATCGCGGCGCGCACCCGCCGTTCGACGTGAACGCGATCCGCCGCGATTTCCCGATCCTGCAGGAGCGCGTGAACGGCAAGCAGTTGATCTGGTTCGACAATGCAGCGACGACGCACAAGCCGCAGGCCGTGATCGACCGCCTCGCGTATTTTTACGCACACGAGAACTCGAACATCCACCGTGCCGCGCATGCGCTGGCCGGTCGCGCGACGGATGCTTACGAGCATGCGCGGGACACCGTGCGGCGTTTCATCGGCGCGTCGTCGCCCGACGAGATCGTGTTCGTGCGCGGCACGACCGAGGCGATCAACCTGATCGCGAAGACGTGGGGCGTGCAGAACGTCGGCGAAGACGACGAGATCGTCGTGTCGCATCTCGAGCATCACGCGAACATCGTTCCGTGGCAGCAGCTTGCCGCGCAAAAGGGGGCGAAGCTGCGCGTGATTCCGGTCGACGATTCGGGGCAGGTGCTGCTCGACGAATACCGGAAGCTGCTCAACGACCGCACGAAGATCGTGTCCGTCACGCAGGTGTCGAATGCACTCGGCACCGTCGTGCCGGTGAAGGAGATCGTCGAGCTCGCGCATCGCGCGGGCGCGAAGGCGCTCGTTGACGGCGCGCAGTCGATCTCGCACATGCGCGTCGACGTGCAGGCGCTCGATGCGGATTTCTTCGTGTTCTCCGGGCACAAGATCTACGGGCCGACCGGGATCGGCGTCGTGTACGGCAAGCGCGCGATCCTCGACGACATGCCGCCGTGGCAGGGCGGCGGCAACATGATCGCGGACGTGACGTTCGAGCGTACGGTGTTCCAGCCGCCGCCGAACCGCTTCGAGGCAGGCACCGGCAACATCGCGGATGCGGTCGGGCTCGGCGCGGCGCTCGACTACGTGAACCGTGTCGGCATCGAGAACATCGCTCGCTACGAGCACGACCTGCTCGCGTATGCGACGAGCGTGCTCGCGCCGGTGCCGGGCGTGCGGCTCGTCGGCACCGCGCGCGACAAGGCGAGCGTGCTGTCGTTCGTGCTGAAGGGCTATGAGACCGAAGAAGTCGGGCAGGCGCTGAACGAAGAGGGCATCGCGGTCCGCTCGGGGCATCACTGCGCTCAGCCGATCCTGCGGCGTTTCGGGCTCGAGGCAACGGTGCGGCCGTCGCTCGCGTTCTACAACACGTGCGACGAGGTCGATGCGCTGGTGCGTGTGGTGCGGCGTCTCGCGGCACGGCGCTGACCGCTGACGTCGTTCGCTTGCGGCGGCCCTTGCGGGTCGCCGCAAGCGATTTCCTGCTACCCGATCAGAAACGCACGACCTGCTTCTGCTCGACCGTGAAGCCGTCGCGCAGCACGCACGCGGAATCGGCGAAGTAGCGGCGCGTTTCCGACAGCAGGTCGGTATTGCCGCGACGGCAGAACACCACGCCCGACCCTTCCTCGGTCAGCAGTTCGTCGATCAGCGATTCGGGTTGCCCGATATCGGCGAGATGGACGTTCTGCACGCCATGCGCGAGCGCATCGAGCGCTTCCCGCACGCAGGGCGCGACATCGGCGGCCGGATGCTCGGCGAGCCACTGCTCGAGTTCCGTGATGCCGTACAGCCCCGCGAGTGCGCCGAGTTCGCGCAGCAGCGCGCTTTCGACCATCATCACCAGCGTGACGGCGCCGGTGCGTTGCGCGAAGAGGCTGCCGACCCGTTCGGGGCGCAGCAGGCGATCCTGGCCTGCGTCGTCCGGTGCGACGGGCATCACGACGGGCACCAGCCCGTTCCCGAGAAACGTGTTCAACGCGGTGCCGTCGAATTGCGCGACCGGGCTCGTGTTCGCGCGGTCGGATTCGGCGCCGGCGACCAGCAGGCCGCCGTCGTGACCGTCGATGCCTATCGCCTTGACGCCGTGGCTGCCGATCACGCGCACCAGCTCGTGGTTGATGTCGGCCATCGCAGCGCGGGCGGCCTGGACGGACTGCGCGCCGGACGCGGCTGTTCCACCCTGGACTACGACTGGACGAATGCCGGTGAGCGCGAGCAGCGCGACGTCCTGCGCGAACGCGTGGCGAAAGCGCGCATCGCGCGCGGCACCGCCATCGACGATGACGACGGTCTGCCCGTGCAGTGCCTGCATGAACGGCAGCGAGCGAGCCAAGCCGGCCACGCGCCGTGACGTAGGAGTGGGACTTTCAGGGTCTGGGAACATTGGAATCCGAAAGAATGAGGGAAGTGCCCGTCGCCGCGCGACGCGGCGTCAGTGCGTGCATTGCATGAGCCGGTGAATCTCGTCGGGCGTCCGCGCATCGCGCGACGCCTGCCGGAACGGGCGTTCGCTGAAGCACCGCGCCGCGTCGGCGAGCAGTTCGAGGTGTGCGCGGTCGTCCTCTTTCGGCAGGACCAGCACGATGAATTCGCGCACGGGCTTGCGGTCCGGCGCATTGAACGCGAACGGGTACAGCGCGCGAACGAACAGCGCGACGGCCGAGCCGAGCCCGTCGACACGCGCATGCGGAATCGCGACGCCCTGGCCGAGGCCGGTCGAACCGAGCTGTTCACGCTTCGTCAGTTCGGTCCGGATCCGTTCCGCAGGAACCCCGCTGTTGCGCGCGACGTATCGCGCGGCAAGGTCGAACAACTGGATCGCACTTTCGACCGGCACGTCGAGCAGGATGTTGTCGGCCGGGCAGGCGTCTGCCAGCCGGGCCACGAGCGGCAAGCCGCCGCGTCGCCGGGGAAGGTCGGGTTGGCCGCCGACGGCGGCCTGCTGCGTTTGCATGCGGATCTCTCCGTGTCGTGATGACAGGGAAATCCTAGACACATCCGCGTAAAGACGGTGTCAGATACGCGGGGGCCCGGTATTAAAATTTCGTATCGATTGCGGCACGGCACGCACCGCGCGCCCGATACGGACATCGTCAGGTACCCGACAGCACGAACGGCAGCGTCGCCAGCAGAAAGACCGAAATGCCGACGACCGGCGCGCCGAACGCGATTGCCGCGAACGCCACCGCGGCACTGGTCAGCACGAGCGTTCTCGACCGCCGGCGGTGCCGGTCGTGTGCCGTGGCCTTGTCTTCGCGGATGGCATCGGCCCGCGCGCCGATCACGTGTTTCCAGAACGTCAAGCCAAGCATGATTGCTCCTGTATGAAAGACGACCGAGACGCGGCGCGCGATGCGCCGTGCACGCGTGTCAGCAGCGCTTGAGCTTCAGCACGCGCGAGATCTGCCCGGGCGTGAAGCCGCTGTTGCGCACGTAAGGCGCGCAGTCGAGCGGCGCCGTGAGCGATTCGCTGACGACGTACTGGCCGACGAAGCGGAACGCATCCGTTTCCATCTTGATGAACACCGGAATCGCGTCGCGCTGCGCGGCGAGCGTCCTGCCGGCCGCGCGCGCGGACGCGCTGCCGTCGCAGAGGATCACGTCGGGTGCGTGCGGGTTGAGGTCCGTGCGCAGGCACGCGGCCACGACCTTGCCGTTCTTCGTCGGCAGGAATGCCTGTTTGCTGCCGCCGCATGCGGTGTGAATGAATTCGCGCGTGTACTGCTTGTCGATCTCGAACATGTCGGGGCTCCGGTATCGGAAATTTCCGTTGATGAACTCAGGTATGCAGAATAATTTGACAGGATCGGCATGCCGGATGTGGGCAAGCGATCGGTCATCGCTTTGGAGGCGGATCGATGGCGCGCGTTGCAAGGGGGATTCGTCGCGAGCACGCCTGAGCGTACGATGCGCGATTACCGCATCGACGTCGTATTCAAGCGTGCGCGGGAGTGACTACGGCGCGCACCGTCCGCCTGTCGGCAGGACGGTGGCTCGGGAAAGAGAGACGCAGGCGTCCTGCCTGTCAGGCAGAAAAGCAACTCGGGGGACGAGGACTTCGGATGCGCATGTCGCGTGCTCGGTGGTGGATTGCGAACACATTCTAGTGAACGCACGCGCGGCTGCAAGTAAAAAGGTCGTAAAGGCATGTGGATGGCCCGCTACGTGCACTGCCGGAGGTGCGCGCCGGTGCCGCCCCGTGGCCATTCGCCGCCATCCGCTTGCGGAAGGCCGAACCGAGCTGCATTACGAAGCGCATCCTGCGGCCGCAATCCGGTGCGGACTCGACCGGTCGATACGCCACGATGGAAGCCGCGCGGCCGCGACCGCCATTGTTGACGATATTGGAAAGGTCCAATCCAGAACCGGCAATAGGTTCCGGGAAAATGACCGATTATTCTCCCGATCGCAGTACCGGCCTCCGGATGCGAGTGCTATCGGACTGCTTACAAAATCAATCGCTCAGGGGAGGCCTTTCATGAAACGCATCGTCGTATCCGGTGGTATCGGCGCGGTGTTCGCCGTAACAGCAACGTCGTCGGCATTTGCACAGAGTTCCGTCACGTTGTATGGTCTCGTCGATACGGCGATTCGGTATCAGACCAATGCCGGCCCGGACGGCAAGGACCTGATCGGGATGACGGTCGGCCCGGAAACGCACAGCCGCTGGGGCTTGCGCGGCAGCGAGGATCTCGGCGGCGGGCTGTCGGCGATCTTCCGCCTCGAGAACGGCTTCGAGCTCGGCGACGGCAAGCTGCACGTCGCGAACACGCTGTTCAGCCGCCAGGCGTACGTCGGCCTGTCGAGCAACCGCTACGGCTCGCTGACGTTCGGCAACCAGTACGCGCCGCTGTACGACACGATGGGCGACGTCTTCGACCCGATGACCGTCGGCGACTACTGGCAGGACAGCTGGGCGTACAACGGCATCGGCAACTACCTGACGGTGCCGAACTCGGTGAAGTACAAGTTTTCCTACAGCGGCCTGAGCGTCGACGCGATCTACGGCTTCGGCAACCATGCCGGCGCGATGGGGCTCGACAGCACTTACGGCGTGGAGCTGACCTATGCACAGGGGCCCGCGTCGATCAACGCGGGCTATCAGCAGACTTCCGTGTCGTCCGTGAACGGCAGTTCGGTCAACGGCGCGAAGGTGAGCTTCGTGCACGTGAGCGGCGCGTATCAGGTCACGCCGACCGTGCGGCTGCTGGCCGGCTGGCTGCACGGCCAGGACAAGACGGGCACGACGGACTTCAACATGCAGCAGGCCGGTGCGCCGGCGCTGAGCGGCGGCAGCCCGAACCGCATCGACGATACGTTCTACGTCGGCGCGAACTGGCAGGCCACCGCGCCGCTGCTGATCACGGTGGCCGGCTACTACGGCCATGCGCGCAACGCGGCGCGGCTCGACGGCACGCTCGGCTCGGGGATCAACTACTCGGCGACCGTGCTGGCCGAATATGCGCTGTCGAAGCACACCGAGGTTTACGGCACGGTGGACTTCGCGCGCGGCAACGGCGCATTCGCCGCCGACTATCCGGGCGCCACCAACCGACTCACGGGCAAGGTCGACCAGATCGGCCGGACCAACAACGTCGGGGCGGCGATCGGTCTGCGCCAGATGTTCTGAAGTTCAGAGGACGGTGCGGCCGGAGGCGGCGGCGCGTCCGCAACCGCGGTGCGCACGAAAAAACGCGTGGCGACCGAGGCCGCCACGCGCTGCATGCCCGAGCGTATCGCCGCCCGGTTCGGGCGGCACGCCGCCGCGTCTATCGTCAGAAATCGAACCCCGGCCCGCCCGCGCCCGGGCCGCCCGGCACCGCGGCCGGCGCCGCATCCTTCGGCGCTTCGAACACGGTTGCATCGGTCGTCAGCAGCAGCCCGGCGACCGATGCCGCGTTCTGCAGCGCGGTGCGCGTGACCTTGGTCGGATCGAGCACGCCCGATTCGACGAGATCGCCGTACTCGCCCGTCTGCGCGTTATAGCCGAAGTTGCCCGAGCCTTCCGCAACCTTCGCGACGACGACGCTCGCTTCCTCGCCCGCGTTCGCGACGATCTGGCGCAGCGGTTCCTCGAGCGCGCGCAGCACGATCTTGATGCCCGCATCCTGGTCGGCGTTCACGCCCTTCAGCTCGCGGATCGCCTGGCGTACGCGGATCAGCGCGACACCGCCGCCCGGCACGATGCCTTCCTCGACGGCCGCGCGCGTCGCGTGCAGCGCGTCGTCGACGCGATCCTTCTTCTCCTTCACCTCGATCTCGGTCGCACCGCCGACCTTGATCACCGCAACGCCGCCCGCGAGCTTTGCGACGCGTTCCTGCAGTTTTTCGCGGTCGTAGTCCGACGTCGCTTCTTCGATCTGCACGCGGATCTGCTTCACGCGCGCTTCGATGTTCTTCGCATCGCCCGCGCCGTCGATCACGGTCGTGTTCTCCTTGCCGACCTCGATGCGCTTCGCCTGGCCGAGTTCGGCCAGCGTCGCCTTCTCGAGCGTCAGGCCCGTTTCCTCGGCGACGACCTGTCCGCCGGTGAGGATCGCGATGTCCTCGAGCAGCGCCTTGCGGCGGTCGCCGAAGCCCGGCGCCTTGACGGCAACGGTCTTCAGGATTCCGCGAATGTTGTTCACGACGAGCGTCGCGAGGGCTTCACCTTCGACGTCCTCCGCGATGATCAGCAGCGGCCGGCCCGACTTCGCGACCTGTTCGAGCACCGGCAGCAGGTCGCGGATGTTCGAGATCTTCTTGTCGTGCAGCAGAATGTACGGGTTCTCGATCTCGGCGATCTGCTTGTCGGGGTTGTTGATGAAGTACGGCGACAGGTAGCCGCGATCGAACTGCAGCCCCTCGACGACGTCGAGCTCGTCGGCGAGCGACTTGCCGTCCTCGACGGTGATCACGCCTTCCTTGCCGACGCGGTCGATCGCTTCGGCGATGCGCTGGCCGATCGATTCCTCGCCGTTCGCGGAGATCGTCGCGACCTGCGCGATTTCCTTGCTCGTGGTGGTGGGCCTGCTGATCTTCTTCAGCTCGTCGACGGCCGCTGCGACGGCCTTGTCGATACCGCGCTTCAGGTCGAGCGGGTTGAGCCCGGCCGCGACGTATTTCTGGCCTTCGCGCACGATCGCCTGTGCGAGCACGGTGGCCGTGGTCGTGCCGTCGCCGGCCGCGTCGCTGGTGCGCGACGCGACTTCCTTCACGAGCTGCGCGCCGATGTTCTGCAACTTGTCCGCGAGTTCGATTTCCTTCGCGACCGACACGCCGTCCTTCGTGACGACCGGCGCGCCGAAGCTGCGTTCGAGCACCACGTTGCGGCCCTTCGGCCCGAGCGTGACCTTCACCGCGTTCGCGAGAATGTTCACGCCTTCGGTCAGCTTCGCACGTGCGACGTCGCTGAAAATGATTTCCTTCGCTGCCATGATTGCGCTCCGTTATTGATTGACGACCGCGACGATGTCTTCCTCGCGCAGCACGAGGAACTCATTGCCGTCCACCTTGACGGCCTGGCCCGCGTACTTGCCGAACAGCACGCGTTCGCCGACCTGCAGGTCGGGCACGATGCGCTGGCCGTCCGTGTCCTTGCGGCCGGGGCCGACGGCGATCACTTCGCCCTGGTCGGGCTTCTCTGCGGCGCTGTCGGGGATCACGATGCCCGACGCGGTGGTGGTTTCCTGGTCGAGTCGCTTCACGATGACGCGGTCGTGCAAGGGGCGTAGGCTCATCTTTTCGTCCTGTGCTGTTCTGTCGAAATTGGCTGGCACTCTTCATCAGAGAGTGCTGACGAGTATAAAAACGCGCGACGGCGCGATCCAATAACGGATTCGGAAAAGCATTTGCGCGGATGCGCTATGGACGGGAGACGGGCGGAGGGGGTCGTCAGATCAGCAGCGATACCGTCCTGAACAGCGCAAGATCCTCGTTGCGCGCGGATCGCGCATGCTTGCGGATCGCAGGCGACGCGACCGGCTCGTCGCTCGATCACGCGTATATCCCGGGCGCGGCCGATCGGTCGCCGAACTCGAAGCAGTTGATGGTGCATGCGGGGATCCGGCACAGGTTCTGACGGAACCTGCCGGAAAGAAGGCGGCGGCCCGCCGCCTTCATCCATCCATCACGAAGCGACGCGAATCACGACCTTGCCGAAATGCTGCCCCGACTGCAGGTGCGCATACGCTTGCGGCGCCTCGTCGAAGCCGAACACGCGATCGACTACCGGCTTGATCCGCTTCGCATCGACGAACCGCACGACGTCGTCGAGCATCGCGCGGCTGCCGACCATGATCCCGTGCAATTGCCGTATGCCGCCGATCAGCGACAGCAGCCCGAGTTCTGGGCCGCCGAAGCCGCTGACGCCGCCGATCACCGACACGATGCCGCCCATCTTCGTCGCGGCGACCGAGCGCGGCAGCGTGTCGTGTCCGCCGACTTCCAGGACGAGATCCGCGCCCGCGCCGCCGGTGAGCCGCAGCACTTCGTGCTGCCACTCGGGCGTCGCGCGATAGTTGATCGTTGCGTCCGCACCGAGTGCGCGGGCGCGTTCGAGCTTCGCGTCGCTCGACGACGTGACGATCGTGCGCAACCCCGCCGCGTGTGCGAGCTGAAGCGCGACGATCGAGACGCCGCCCGTGCCGAGCAGCACGACGGTCGAGCCCGGCCCCGCGCCGCCGTCGGCGAACAGCGCATTCCACGCGGTGATGCCCGCGCACGACAGCGTCGCCGCTTCGTCGTAGTCGAGATGCGCGGGGATCGCGACCAGCGCCGCTTCGTCGGACACGAAGTGCTCGGCCAGCACGCCGTCGAATTGCGCGCCGGGCGAACCCGAGACTTTCTGCGGCGTGGGCGGCCCGTCGATCCAGCGCGGGAAGTACGTGTTGATCACGCGATCGCCCGGCTTGAAGCGCGTGACGTCGCGGCCGGCTTCGACGACTTCGCCGGCGCCGTCGGCGACAGGAATCAGCGCGTCCTTGCCGATGCCGAGATAGTCGCCGCGCGCGAACATCAGGTCGCGGTAGTTCAGTCCTGCCGAGTGGATTTTCACGACGACGTCGGTCGGCCCGACGGGCCGGCGCGTCGCGTCGATGCGCCGGAGCCCGGCAGCGCCGTCGCCCGGTTTGACTTGCCATGCGTGCATGTCGACTCCTTTTTCGAGATAGGTCGAACTATCATAGTGTTGCGCACGGGGACGCATTGGCGAGAATTCGGCCACTGACTGTCGCCGTTGTGGACACAAACCTGTCATACAACCGGAGCGGAATCGCATGGACGAGCGTCTGCGGGGCATCGCCGAATTTGTCGACGTCGTGGAGTCGGGCAGCTTCGCGGCGGCGGCGCTGCGCCTCGGCGTCACGCGTTCGGCCATCGCGAAGGTCGTCGCGCGGCTCGAACGCCGTCTCGGCGCGCGGTTGCTGCAGCGCACGACGCGCCAGCTCAGCCTGACCGACGAAGGGCTCGTCTATTACGAGCAGTGCCGGCGGCTGCTGGCCGATCTCGGCGAAACGGAGGCTGCGCTCGACGCGGGCCGGCGCGAGCCGTCGGGGCGGCTGCGCATCAGCGTGCCGGTGCTGTTCGGGCGGCAATGCGTTGCACCCGTCATGCGGCGCCTCGTCGAGCGTCATCCGAGGCTCGAGATCGACGTGTCGTTCAGCGATCGCCTGGCCGATCTGATCAACGACGGGTTCGACATCGCGGTGCGCATCGGCGAGCTTGCGGATACGAGCACGCTCGTCGGGCGGCGGCTTGGCGTACAGCGAATGGGCATTTGCGCGTCGCCGGCGTATCTCGAACGTCATGGCCGGCCGAAGGGGCCCGACGAACTCGGGTCGCACGTCGGCATCGCGTATTCGCGCGGCGGGCAGCCGGCGCCATGGCGGATCATCGGTGCGGACGGCGCGGTGCACGACCACCGCGCGGCCGGCCGCCTGCGGTTCGACGACCTGCAGGCGATCGCCGACGCGGCCGCTGCCGGCGCGGGCCTCGCGTGGCTGCCGTGCTGGCTGATGGCGCCTTACCTGCGCGACGGTCGCCTCGCGCTCGTGATGGACAGCAACAGCGTGTCGGGCGCCGAGGTGTTCGCGGTGCGGCCGTCGTCGCGCCACGTGCCGTCGAAGGTGCGTGTCGTCATCGATGCGTTGGTCGACGAGATTCCGCGGATGCTGGCGTCGGAGGACTGAGACGGGAAGGCGGCCCGCACAAGCGCGCACCGCATCCTGGCGGAGCGGCTGAACGATGCGAGTGCGGCGACCGTACGTGTTTTTCCGGCCCGATGCACAATCGTCCGGAACGCGGATGCGCCGCGTGGCTGCGTACGCATCGCGACTTCTTCGATTCCTTCCACAAAGGCACGAATCATGTCATCCCGCACCTACCTCGTCACCGGCGCGTCGCGCGGCATCGGCTTCGCGGTCAGCGCATTTCTGGCGCAGCGCGGCCATCGCGTCATCGGCCTTGCGCGGCATGCGCAGGGCGTCGATTTCCCCGGCGAATTGCTCGCGTGCGATCTTGCCGACATCGAACAGACGGCGGCAACCCTTGCGCGCATCAGCGAGCGGCACGACGTCGACGGCATCGTCAACAACGCCGGCATCGTGTTGCCGCAGCCGCTCGGGCAGATCGATTTCGGGTCGCTGCAGGCGGTGTTCGATCTCAACGTGCGAGCCGCGATCCAGGTTACTCAGCACTTTGCGGACGCGATGAAGGCGCGCGGCCACGGGCGCATCGTCAACATCTGCAGCCGCGCGATTTTCGGCAGCCTCGATCGCACTGCATACTCGGCCGCAAAAAGCGCGCTCGTCGGCTGCACGCGCACGTGGGCGCTCGAACTCGCCGAACATGGCGTGACCGTCAACGCGGTCGCGCCGGGGCCGATCGAGACCGAACTGTTCCGACAGACGCGGCCGGTCGGCAGCGAAGCCGAACGCAAGGTGCTCGCGACGATTCCCGCGCGCCGGCTCGGCACGCCCGACGACGTCGCGGCCGCGATCGCGTTCTTCCTGTCCGACGAAGCCGGTTTCGTCACGGGGCAGGTGCTGGCCGTGGACGGCGGCGGCAGCCTCGGCGGGCGGAGCTGACACATCGCGGCGCGGGTCGCGAAAAACGGCCTGCATCGGGCCCGCATCGCATATTCCCGCACCCCGTAAGCATGTGACGAATCCGACTTTGGGCGCCGCGCGTGCGACGCTAAGATCGCCGATCCCGTAGATCGAGCGTTCACGATAATGAAAAAGTCCGCGTCGCCGTTGCATGCTTTCCGTTTTCGGGTCGTCTGTGCCGCGATCGCCGGCGCGTTGTCGCTCGCATCGTGCGGCGGCGTCGATAGCGATTCGCCGCCTCCGCAGGCCAATACAACACCGCCGCAGGCCGCAAAACGCCCGAACATCCTGTACATCATGGCCGACGATCTCGGCTATTCCGACATCCATGCATTCGGCGGCGAGATCAACACGCCGAACCTCGACGCGCTCGTCGCGTCGGGTCGCATCCTGTCGAACCATCACACGGGCACCGTCTGCGCGATCACGCGCGCGATGCTGGTGTCCGGCACCGATCACCATCTCGTCGGCGAAGGCACGATGGGCGTGCCGACCGACGAGCGGCGCGGGCTGCCCGGCTACGAGGGCTACCTGAACGACCGAGCGTTGTCGTTCGCGCAACTGCTGAAGGACGCCGGCTATCACACGTATATCGCGGGCAAGTGGCACATCGGTTCGGGGATCGTCGGCAGTGCGACGGGCAGCGGGCAGACGCCCGACCAGTGGGGCTTCGAGCGCAGCTACGTGCTGCTCGGCGGCGCGGCGACCAACCACTTCGCGCACGAGCCGGCCGGCTCGTCGAACTACACGGAGGACGGCCGCTACGTGCAGCCTGGCCAGCCAGGGCAGCCGGGCGGCACGGGCGGCAGCCCGGCCGTGTTCTATTCGACCGATTTCTATACGCAGAAGCTGATCTCGTACATCGATTCGAACCGGCGCGACGGCAAGCCGTTCTTCGCATATGCGGCGTACACGTCGCCGCACTGGCCGCTTCAGGTGCCCGAACCGTGGCTGCACAAGTACGCGGGCGTGTATGACGCCGGCTACGACGCGATCCGCAACGCGCGGATCGCGCGGCAGAAAGCGCTCGGCCTGATTCCCGCCGACTTCAAGCCGTTCGATGGCTTGCCTGAAACGACCGCGGCGTCGCCCGCGACCGCGAACAACGGCACCGCGAGCGCGAAATACATCAGCGCGGTGCATTCGGCCGCGGACGGCTACAGCGACTATGGCACCGGCAAGGTCGACAAGCTGTGGTCGAGCCTGTCGCCGGCCGAGCGCAAGGCGCAGGCGCGCTACATGGAGATCTACGCGGGAATGGTCGAGAACCTCGACTACAACATCGGCCTGCTGATCCAGCACCTGAAGGACATCGGCGAATACGACAACACGTTCATCATGTTCCAGTCGGACAACGGCGCGGAAGGCTGGCCGATCGATTCCGGCGCGGACCCGACGGCGACCGATACCGCGAACGCGCAGGAGCCGACCTATTCGGCGCTCGGCACCGACAACGGCAAGCAGAACGCGCAGCGCCTGCAGTACGGGCTGCGCTGGGCCGAAGTGAGCGCGTCGCCGTTCCGGCTCACGAAGGGTTATTCGGCCGAGGGCGGCGTATCGGCGCCGACGATCGTGCGCCTGCCCGGCCAGTCGCAGCAACTGCCGACGCTGCGCGCGTTCACGCACGTGACCGACAACACGGCGACCTTCCTCGCGGTCGCGGGCGTCACGCCGCCGTCGCAGCCGGCGCCGCCGCTCGTCAACACGCTGACGGGCGTCGACCAGAACAAGGGCAAGGTGATCTACAACAACCGCTACGTGTACCCGGTTACGGGCCAGTCGCTGCTGCCGGTGCTCACCGGCTCGGCGACGGGCGAGGTGCATACGGCGCCGTTCGGCGACGAAGCATACGGCCGTGCGTACCTGCGCAGTGCCGACGGCCGCTGGAAGGCGCTGTGGACCGAGCCGCCGCTCGGGCCGCTCGACGGGCACTGGCAGCTTTACGACCTCGCGTCGGATCGCGGCGAGACGACCGACGTGTCGGCGCAGAACCCGTCGGTGATCGGCACGCTCGTCGAGCAGTGGAAGACGTACATGAGCAACGTCGGCGGCGTCGAGCCGCTGCGTCCGCGCGGTTATTACTGAGCCCCCGGACCTGTCGCTGCGCTCCAGGGCTCACGAGGGGATTGTCTTCGGGGCGGAAAACCTGGAGCGGGCAGGCGTTTTCTTGAGAGGACGACACGATGCGGTTCCGGTTCTGGACGATCGGCGCGGCGCTCGCCGCCACGCTGTTCGCCACGGCGTTCGCGGTGGGGTATGCGAATCCGGCGGCGCCGGCAGGCGGCGCATTCGACGACGCGAATCGCGGCCGCGCGCTCGCGCCGCTCGGCTCGGAGCGGCAGTGCGAGCGTTATTCGGGGCTGCCGGCAAAGTGGCGCGACGACCCGAAGGCCGGGATGGTGCATCTGCGCGGTGGCGCGTTCGTGTTCGGCAGCACGCGCGGTTATGCGGACGAGCGTCCGGTCGGCGACGGCCGCACGCGCGTCGGCGGTTTCTGGATCGACCAGACCGACGTGACGATCGCGCAGTTCGCCGCATTCGTGCAGGCGACCGGGTATGTGACCGAAGCCGAACAGCAGGGCGGCGCGGCGGTGTTTCATGTGCCGACGCGCGACGAGATGAATGCACGCGATCTCGCATGGTGGTCGTGGGTGAAGGGCGCGTCGTGGCGTCATCCGCGCGGGCCCGGCAGCGGCGTCGACAGGCTCGGCAACCTGCCCGTCACGCTCGTCACGCAGCGCGATGCGCTTGCGTATGCGCGCTGGCTCGGCCGCGATCTGCCGACCGAGGCCGAATGGGAATACGCGGGCAAGGCCGGCCGCGACGACGCGTCGCTCGACGCGGCGCCGCGCGATGCGCAGGGCAAGCCGGCCGCGAACTACTGGCAGGGCGCGTTCCCGGTGCTCGACACGGCCGAGGACGGTCACGCCGGTCTCGCGCCCGTCGGTTGTTATGCGGCGAACGGCTTCCGCCTCTACGACATGATCGGCAACGCCTGGGAATGGACGAAGGACGCGTACACGGGCCCGCACCAGCCGCACACCAACGGCGACACGGCGGCCGTCGCGCCGCCGACGCGCCGGCACGATACGCCGATGGTCATCAAGGGCGGCTCGTTCCTGTGCTCGCGCGACTACTGCGTGCGCTATCGCGCGTCGTCGCGCGAACAGCAGGAGGCCGATCTCGGCGCGTCGCACATCGGCTTCCGCACGATCCTGAGGGATGCATCGTGAGGAACGGCATCGTGCGATCCGTTTCCGTGTGGCTGCTGGCCGCGTGCGGTGTCTTCCATCAGGGATCGGCCGTTGCGGCCGAATCGGCTGTCCCGGCCGTGCGCGTCGGCGTGACGCGCGGCGTGCATGCGCAGATCCTGGACGAAGTGAAGCGGGTCGCCGCTGCACGCGGGTTGGGCGTCGACGTCGTCGAATTCGACGATGCGTCGCGCATCGACGCGGCGCTTGCCGACGGCCGGATCGACGCGGCCAGCTTCGAGGATGCACAACAGCTTGCCGCGACGCGCGCGCGGAAACGCTACGCGCTGACCGAAGTCGCGCCGACCGTCACGCTGCCGATGGCGTTCTATTCGCGCAAGCTGAAAAACCTGAACGAACTGCAGCCCGGCGCGACGGTCGCGATTCCCGCCGATCCGCGCGGGATGGCGCGCGCGCTCGTGCTGATGCAGAACGACACGCTGGTGACGCTGCGCGAGCAGGCCGGCCTGCATGCGACGCTGCGCGACGTGACCGGCAACCGGCTCGGGCTGAAATTCGTCGCGCTGCGCGGCGATCGTCTATACGCCGCGCTCGACACGGCCGCGTTCGTCGCGATCGACAGCGACGATGCGGCCCGCGTCGGGCTGCAGCCTGCACGTGACAGCATCGGCATCGAGGACGCGCGTTCGCCGTACGCGAACGTGCTGACGGTGCGCAACGCCGATCGCGCGAAACCGTGGGTCGCGCAGCTCGTCGCCGCATATCACTCGGACGACGTCGCGCGCTTCATCCTCACGCGTTACCAGGATTCGGTGCGGCGGCCGTGGTAGGCACGTACCTGCTCGCGTGCAACGCATGCGGACGCTGCTGCAACAGCGCACCGACGCTGTCGTTGCGGGAACTGCTTCGGCATCGGAACCGCTTCGTCGGCGCGCCGATCTCCGCGCATTGCCGCGCGCGGTGCCTCGACTTCATCGACGCGCAACTCGCGTTGATCGGCGCGAACGTCGAAGCGGCGCTCGCGCGCCGGCGTGCCGAGGACCGGCCCGCGACACGCGAGTTGCGCGGCTTCGCGCAGGCGCTCGAACGTGCACGGCATGCGCTTGCTGCGATGCCGGCGCTCGCGGCCGGAACGCGTGCAGACGCGTCGCACATCGACGCATGGCTCGCTGCCGATCCGCTCGCCGCTTAACGATCTCGGCCCGCCGCGCGTGCCTTACACTTGGCGCTCTTTCAATCGTTTCCGACGGAGCGGGCATGTACGCGTCGACCTTCATTTTTCGTGCCGGGCAATACGACGACGAATTCCACCGGCTCGACCGGCAGATCGCCGACATGGCGCGCGCGACACCCGGCTATCTCGGCGAGGAGGCGTGGGAGAACGCCGAAGCGGGGCTGACCCAGAACGTCTACTACTGGGAGTCCGAGGCGGCGCTGCAGCAATTGATGCAGCATCCGGCGCACCTCGAAGCGAAGGCGAAGCAGGCGCGCTGGCTCGACGGCTACCGCGTCGTGATCTCGAAGGTGCTCCGCGAGTACGGCGACGGCAAGCTGGTGCAGCCGCATGCGGGGCAGTCCGCGTGACTGGCTGCCGGATCAATTTATTTCGTATCAGGAATAAATAGCAAAGAAGCCGCGCCCGGCGGCCCGCATGCGCATGCGGGTTTCCGCGGCATCGCGTGCAATCGATTCTTCATCGAGCATGGCTGAGGTGGCGGGGCTTCGCGTCGTCGGGTTGCCCACAAAGGAGCTGCGGCCGCGTGGCTCGGCGGCCGTGCTGTCGAACGTTATCGCGGCGCACGTTAAGTCGGTACGTTGCGTTTCGCCGTCTTTCGGCGCAACTTGCGCCGCGCGGTCCCGGATCGGGAGCATTGCGTTCCGGATCGACGTCTGAGCGTCGATGACCTTGCGGCGTCCGGCTGCGCAGCATCAAAGCGCTTCAACCAGCCGCCGCGTACTCTTTTCGCAGTACTCGTGACACGCGGCCCGCGCGGCAATCGACGCGCCGTGCACGAACCGCGGCGCATCCGCGCGCCGCGACATCGACACGACGATCGACGGCGGCGACGGCTGCAGCGGCAGCTCGACAACCTCGCCGCTCTCGATCAGCGCATCCACGAACAGCACCGGAATCGCGGCGACGCCGAAGCCGTCGCGCACGAGCTGAACGATCACCGAGATCGACGGCGATCCGGTGATGCGCGTGTCCGACAGCGGCACGCCGTGCGCATGCGCAAGGGTACGGACGATGTCCTCGAGCGCGCGGTGGGGCGCGGTGCCGCGCCCGTAGGTCAGGATCGGCTGGCGCAGCACCTGCCGCGCGAGGCCCGTGCGCGTGTTCGGCAGCAGCCCCGCGCGGGCGATCCAGCGCACCGGATAGTTCGCGAGCGCGTCGCAGACGACCGACGCCTCGTCGCTGCCCTCGACGCGGATGATCAGGTCGAGCTCGCCGGCCATCAGCCGGCGCTGCAGCACGACGCTCACGTCGACGGTCAGGTCGATCTCGAGCTGCGGATAGTCGGCGGCGAGGCGGCGCAGGTAGTGCGGCAGCCAGCTGTGCACGACCGTCTCGATCACGCCGAGCCGCAGCTTGCCGCGCAGCGCGCTCTCGCCGGACGCGGCGGCCTGCAGCTCCTGCGTCGCCTCGACCACGGCTTTCGCATAGCCGAGCAGGTACTCGCCGTTCGGCGTGAGCCGGAATTCGCGGCTGTCGCGGTCGACGAGTACCGTCTGCAATTCGTCCTCGAGCGCCTTCAGGCGCTGCGAGATCGCGGCCGGCGTCGCGTGCAGCGCGGCGGCCGTCGTGCGGAAGTTGCGCAGCTTCGCGAGCGTGACGAAGGTTTCAAGGAAACGCGTGTTCATGGCGGTCGGCAAGGCGTTGGGCGCGCAGCTTGCCCCGCTGAAAAAATGAACGGGACCGGGGAAAACCCGAAGATGCGTTAAGAAATTCTATACACGCAGCGCAAAAAAACTCGTTGGCGACAAAATTTTTTCTTTCCTATTCTTCGCCGTATCCGATGACGCGACACCGTCATCCCGACCACATCCCGATCTGCCATTGACCCTCATGACGCCTTCCGAATTCCGCCAGTCCGTGCGCCGCGGCGCGTTCCGCGGCCCGACCGCCGGCCACTGCGGCCCGTTCGCGCAAGCGAATCTCGCGATCCTGCCCGATGCGTACGCGCACGATTTCCTGCGCTTTTGTCAGGCGAATCCGAAAGCGTGCCCGCTGCTCGGCGTCGGCGAACCGGGTGCGTTCCGGATCGACGCGCTCGGCGAGGATCTCGACATCCGCACCGACGTGCCGAGCTACAACGTGTACCGCGACGGCCGCCTGACCGAACGCGTCGAGTCGCTGGAAACGCTGTGGCGCGACGATTTCGTCGTATTCGCGATCGGCTGCTCGTTCTCGTTCGAGGAGATGCTCGCCCGTGAAGGGATCGGGCTGCGCCACGTCGAGGAGGGCCGCAACGTGCCGATGTACCGCACGTCGATTCCGAACCGGCGCGCAGGCATCTTCGGCGGCCGGCTCGTCGTGTCGATGCGGCCGATGCGCGGCGCCGATGCGATCCGCGCGGTGCAGATCACGAGCCGGTTCCCGGGCGTGCACGGCGCGCCGATCCATATCGGCCACCCGCAGGAACTGGGCATCGCGGATCTGAACGCACCCGAATTCGGCGACGCGGTGACGATCCGTGACGGCGAGCTGCCGGTGTTCTGGGCGTGCGGCGTGACGCCGCAAACCGCGCTGATGGACGCGAAGCTGCCGATCGCGATCGCGCATACGCCCGGCCACATGCTGATGACCGACATCACGAACGCGTCGCTGGCCGTGTTCTGATCCGGCATCGCGGCGACGCGCATACGACACACGCACACATTTGACGGCGCATAACGACAGGAGCACCACCATGGAAAGCAAGACCTTCGCGGCACCCGCCGCCGAGCCCGCGAGCCCCGAGCGCAGCGGCCTGTTCTCGTGGTACGCGGACGCGCAGCCGCGCGAGCGCCGCGCTTTCTGGAGCTGCAAGGTCGGCTACATGCTCGACGGGATGGACACGCAGATGCTGTCGTTCGTGATCCCGACGCTCGTCGCGACCTGGGGCATCTCGCTCGCGGACGCCGGCTTCATCGGCACGATCACGCTGCTCGCGTCGGCGCTCGGCGGCTGGATCGCGGGCATCCTGTCCGACCGGATCGGCCGCGTGCGCACGCTGCAGCTCACGGTGCTGTGGTTCGCGGTGTTCACCGCGCTGTGCGGGCTCGCGCAGAACTATCACCAGTTGCTCGCGGCGCGCGCGCTGATGGGCTTCGGCTTCGGCGGCGAGTGGACGGCCGGCGCGGTGCTGATCGGCGAGGTGATCCGTGCACGCGATCGCGGCAAGGCGGTCGGCCTCGTGCAGTCGGGCTGGGCGATCGGCTGGGGGCTGTGCGCGCTGCTGTATGCGCTGCTGTTCTCGGTGCTGCCGGCCGAGCAGGCGTGGCGCGCGCTGTTCCTCGTCGGGCTGGCGCCCGCGCTGCTGGTCGTCGCGATCCGCCGTTACGTGAAGGAGCCGGACGTCTACGAGAAGGAAAAGGCCGCGCAGGCGAAGGTGGCCGACGCGCCGCGCCTCACCGAGATCTTCGCGCCGAAGCTGATCACGACGACGCTGCGCGCGGCGCTGCTGACGACCGGCGCGCAGGGCGGCTACTACGCGATCACGACGTGGCTGCCGACCTTCCTGAAGACCGAGCGGCACCTGACGGTGATGGGCACCGGCGGTTATCTCGCGATGATCATCTTCGGCTCGTGGGTCGGCTACCTGACGAGTGCGTACCTGACCGACCGCCTCGGCCGCAAGCCGAACTTCATCGTGTTCGCGGTCGGCTCGATGGTGATCGCGTTCGCGTACACATCGCTGAACCTGACCAACGCGTCGATGCTGTGGCTCGGCTTCCCGCTCGGCTTCTTCGCATCGGGCATCTTCTCGGGGATGGGCGCGTTCCTCACCGAACTGTTCCCGACTCGCGTGCGCGGCTCGGGCCAAGGCTTCTGCTACAACGTGGGCCGCGCGATCGGCGCACTGTTCCCGTTCCTGATCGGCGCGCTGTCCAAGCAGTATGGGCTCGGCACGAGCATCGGGATCTTCGCGGTCGCCGCATACGGCGTGGTGATCGTCGCCGCGCTGACGCTGCCCGAGACGCGCGGCCGCGAACTCGACGCCGCGTAAGCGGCAGCGGCCCGCGCGGCGCTTTCTCCCTTTTTCCTCTTTTAACCGGCACCACCACGCGGCGCGCGACGCGCGCCGTGCGGCGGCGCTCGTCCCTCGATTTCACGACGCATCGACCATCATGACCGACCGACACCTTTCTCCCGTCTCCTCCGACGCCGCGCGCTGGCAATTCTGGATCGACCGCGGCGGCACGTTCACCGACATCGTCGCGCGCCGGCCCGACGGCACGCTCGTCACGCACAAGCTGCTGTCGGAGAACCCCGAGCAGTACCGCGACGCGGCGGTGGCCGGCATCCGCCACCTGCTCGGCCTTGCCGACGGCGAGCCGATCACGCCCGAGCGCGTCGACATGGTGAAGATGGGCACGACGGTAGCGACCAACGCGCTGCTCGAACGCAAGGGCGAACGCACCGCGCTCGCGACGACGCGCGGCTTTCGCGACGTGCTGCGCATCGCGTACCAGAACCGGCCGCGGCTGTTCGATCTCGACATCGTGCTGCCCGATGCGTTGTACGAGACCGTCGTCGAGATCGACGAGCGCATCGGCGCGCATGGCGACGTCGTCGTGCCGCTCGATGCGCAGGAAGCCGAAGCGTCGCTGCGCCGCGTGTTCGATTCGGGCGTGCGCGCGCTCGCGATCGTGCTGATCCACGGCTACCGCTATACCGCGCACGAACGCGCGCTCGCGGAGCTCGCACGTCGCATCGGCTTCACGCAGGTATCGGTGTCGCACGAGGTGTCGCCGCTGATGAAGATGGTGTCGCGCGGCGATACGACCGTCGTCGACGCGTACCTGTCGCCGATCCTGCGTCGCTACGTCGAGCAGGTCGCGCACGAGATGCCGGGCGTAAACCTGCAGTTCATGCAGAGCAGCGGCGGGCTGACACGCGCCGATGCGTTCCAGGGCAAGGACGCGATCCTGTCGGGCCCGGCCGGCGGCATCGTCGGGATGGTGCGCGCCGCGCGCGCGGCCGGCTTCGGCCAGGTGATCGGCTTCGACATGGGCGGCACGTCGACCGACGTGTCGCACTACAACGGCGAATTCGAGCGCGCGTTCGAGACGCAGGTGGCCGGCGTGCGGATGCGCGCGCCGATGATGAGCATCCACACGGTCGCCGCGGGCGGCGGCTCGGTGCTCGGCTTCGACGGCGCGCGGCTGCGCGTCGGGCCCGAATCGGCCGGCGCGAACCCGGGGCCGGCCGCATACCGGCGCGGCGGCCCGCTGACGGTGACCGACTGCAACGTGATGCTCGGCAAGATCCAGCCCGATCATTTCCCGCGCGTGTTCGGCCCGCATGCGGACGAGCCGCTCGACCGCGACGGCGTGGTCGCGAAGTTCGAAGCGCTCGCCGACGAAATCCATGCGGCGACGGGCCGGCGCGAGACGCCGGAGGCGCTCGCCGAAGGTTTCCTGGAAATCGCGATCGGCAGCATGGCGAACGCGATCAAGAAGATTTCCGTGCAGCGCGGCCACGACGTGTCGCGCTACGTGCTGACGACGTTCGGCGGCGCGGGCGGCCAGCACGCGTGCGGCGTGGCCGATGCGCTCGGGATGACGCAGGTGTTCGCGCACCCGCTCGCGGGCGTGCTGTCCGCATACGGGATGGGCCTTGCCGACCAGACCGCGATGCGCGAGCGCGCGGTCGAGGCCGTGCTGTCCGATGCATCGCTGCCGGCCTTGAACGCGGCGCTCGACCGGCTGGCCGACGAGGCCGTCGGCGCGCTGCTCGAACAGGGCGTGCCGCCGGAGCGGATCGCGACCGAGCGGCGCGTGCACCTGCGCTATCAGGGCACCGATTCGGCGCTCGACGTGCCGGCCGGCAGCGTCGACGCGATGCGGCAGGCGTTCGAGGCCGCGTACCGGCAGCGCTACGCGTTCCTGATGCCCGGCACGCCGCTCGTCGCGGAGCTGGCGTCGGTCGAGGCGATCGGCCGCTCCGACGCGCCGGTCGACATCGCGCCGCTCGCGCCGCGCGGGGACGGCAACGCAGCCGCACCGCGAGCCCACAGCGCCGTGCGCTTCCATTCCGGCGGCCAGTGGCACGACGCGTCGCTGTACGTGCGCGACACGCTGCTGGCCGGCGACGCGATCGACGGCCCGGCGATCGTCGCGGAAAAGAACGGCACGACCGTCGTCGAGCCCGGCTGGCGCGCGCGGATGACCACGCAGGGCAACCTCGTGCTGACGCGCACGACGCCGCTGCCGACGCGCCGCTCGCTGGGCACCGATGCCGATCCGGTGCGGCTCGAGATCTTCAACAACCTGTTCATGTCGATCGCCGAGCAGATGGGGCTGCGGCTGCAGAACACCGCGTACTCGGTGAACATCAAGGAGAGGCTCGACTTCTCGTGCGCGATCTTCGACGGCGACGGCAACCTGATCGCGAACGCGCCGCACATGCCCGTGCACCTCGGCTCGATGGGCGAGAGCATCCGCACGGTGATCGAGCGCAACCGCGGCCGCATGCGCGACGGCGACGTGTTCATGCTGAACGACCCGTATCACGGCGGCACGCACCTGCCGGATGTGACGGTCATCACGCCGGTGTTCGCGGACGGCTCGGACGCGCCGCTGTTCTACGTCGGCTCGCGTGGCCACCACGCCGACATCGGCGGCACGACGCCGGGCTCGATGCCGCCCGATTCGACGCATATCGACGAGGAAGGCGTGCTGATCGACAACTGGCAGCTCGTGTCGGCGGGCGTGCTGCGCGACGCCGACACGCGCGCGCTGCTCGCGTCGGGCCGCTACCCGGCGCGCAACGTCGAGCAGAACATGGCCGACCTGCGCGCGCAGGTCGCCGCGAACCAGAAGGGCGTCGACGAGTTGCGCCGGATGGTCGCGCAGTTCGGCCGCGATGTCGTGCTCGCGTTCATGGGGCACGTGCAGGACAACGCGGAAGAAGCCGTGCGGCGCGTGATCGGCGCGCTGCAGGACGGTGCGTACCGTTACCCGCTCGACAACGGCGCGGAGATTCGCGTCGCGATCCGCGTCGATCGCGCGGCGCGGCGCGCGGAGATCGATTTCACCGGCACGTCCGCACAGCTCGACAACAACTTCAACGCGCCGAAGGCCGTGTGCATGGCCGCCGTGCTGTACGTGTTCCGCACGCTGGTCGGTGACGACATCCCGCTGAACGCCGGCTGCCTGAAGCCGCTCACGGTGATCGTGCCGGCGCGCTCGATGCTGAACCCCGAGTATCCGGCGGCGGTCGTGTCGGGCAACGTCGAGACGTCGTCGGCGATCACCAACGCGCTGTACGGCGCGCTCGGCTGCGTCGCGTCGAGCCAGGGGACGATGAATAACTTCACATTCGGCAACAATCGGTACCAGTACTACGAGACGATCGCGGGTGGCAGCGGCGCTGGCAACGGCTTCGCGGGCGTCGGCGCGGTACAGACGCACATGACGAACTCGCGGCTCACCGACCCGGAGGTGCTCGAATGGCGCTACCCGGTGCGGCTCGATTCGCACCGGATCCGCGCCGGCTCGGGCGGCGACGGGCGCTGGCGCGGCGGCGACGGCGCGGTGCGGCGGATCCGCTTCCTCGAGCCGATGACCGCGTCGATCCTGTCGAACAACCGGATCCACGCGCCGTTCGGCGCGGCGGGCGGCGCGGCTGGCGCGCTCGGCCGCAACACGATCGAGCGCGCGGACGGCACGGTCGAGGCGCTCGAGCATATCGGCCGCGCGCAGATGGCGCCGGGCGACGTGTTCGTCGTCGAAACGCCGGGCGGCGGCGGGTACGGCGCCGCGGGCTGAGCCGCGACCCACGCGCGGCAGCGGTGACGGCGGGCGTTCGTGCGGAACGGCGGACGTCCACCACGCGTCTCGAGCGCCGGTCGCAACGGCGGCCGTACCGGTTCCACCCGCGTTGTTGGCCGCTGCGGGGATCCGATAAAAAACGTCGCGTCGGCAGTCGGCGCGAATTTGCAACCGACTGTGGAATAAAGCGGCGCATTCATGCCCGAACAGAAACAAATTGGCCGGATTTCGCGTCGCCGGTACGCGGTCCGACCCTGTCGGCGCGGTCCTGAAGGTATATCTGTCCCCACATTCTGCGATTTCCCGAAAACCCGTGCGGAGCAAGGCGTTCCGACTATCCGGCCAGCCTCGTTTCGCACTGCCTCACCTGCTCCAGAGCATGCCGCCAATCATGAAAAATCCGGCTTGCCAATCGAGTCCCAATTCCTTGACACTCTGCTCCAAATGTGAGTGCCAATCCTCTTCGTCATTTGATAAGATGGCTCTCATCATTCGTTAGGCAGAAGCTGTGCGCTTCACGCGCGAACGCCGGTCGCATTAGTTGGAAACAAGTACGAGACGAGGGCCGTTGTCACGGCAATCACGGCTGCCCTGCCGGGACGCGCGCTGCGCGGCCCGGGAAGGCGGGCGGCCAACTCGCCTCCGTCTACACTGTGCGTTTTTTTCTGGATCGGGGCGTGTCCATGGATGACGAAAACGATAGCGCGGTGCTCGAGGCGCATGTCGGTACGCGCAGCCCCTGCTGGCGTCTCGGCAGCGACAGCAATGCGCTCGAACTGGCCGCCGTCCGCGGCCTGACCAACGTCGCCGTCGCGCTGACGGTCGAGCAGGCCGCGCGCATCCGTGCGCTGACGGGTGTCACGTCGCACCTCGTGCTCGACATCGCGCTGTACGGCGAGCCGGTCAGCCTCCATCTCGTCGGCAGGAAGGTCAATACGACCGACTGGGCCGGCACGGCCTCCGCGTATTCCGATGCCGTGTCCGTCGCGGAAGATCTCTCGCACGGGCTCGCGTTCGCGGAGCAGGTCGTGTCCGAAGTGAATTCGCTGGTCGTGATCCTCGACCGCAACGGGATGGTGCAGCGCTTCAACCACCTGTGCGAGGAAGTGACGGGCAAGCGCGAGGTCGACGTGATCGGCCGCAGCGCGTTCGAACTGTTCATGAGCCCCGAACAGGGCGCGCAGTCGCGCAGCAACATCACGGGCTTTTTCGCGAGCAACCACTCGTTCGCGGTCGAGCGCTACATCAACACGGTCAACGGGCCGCGCCTGTTCCAGTTCCGCAACAAGTTCGTGCAGAGCGGCAGCGGCATCGAAGAGCAGTTCCTGATCTGCTCGGGCATCGACATCACCGAGGAGCGCAACGCGCAGCATCGGCTCATCGAACTCGCGAACACCGACGTGCTCACCGGGCTGCCGAACCGTCATGCGATCAGCGAGCGCATCCATGTGGCGATCGCCGACGAGAACGCCGCGTCGCGCGGCCAGGTCGGCATCTTGTTCCTCGATCTCGACAACTTCAAGCGCGTCAACGATCACTACGGGCACATCACCGGCGACCGCCTGCTGCAGGACGTGTCGAAGATCATCAGCGGCTGCCTGCCGGCCGGCGCG
This sequence comes from Burkholderia sp. JP2-270, assembly GCF_003233675.1. NCBI lineage: Bacteria > Pseudomonadati > Pseudomonadota > Betaproteobacteria > Burkholderiales > Burkholderiaceae > Burkholderia > Burkholderia sp. JP2-270. The sequence continues at coordinate 2,277,932 of NZ_CP029825.1, forward strand.
ACGCTCGCGCGGCTCGGCGGCGACGAATTCCTCGTGCTGTTCGAGCACGGCACGCGGCCGCTGCTCGAGGCGACTGCGCAGATCATCCTCGAACGGATGCGCACGCCGATCCATCTCGGGCTGATGGAGATCTACACGAGCTGCTCGATCGGCATCGCGATGCATCCGCAGCACGGCGATTCGCTCGAGACGCTGGTCCGCAGCGCGGACACCGCGATGTATGTCGCGAAGGAAGAAGGCAAGCATACGTACCGCGTGTTCTCGCTGGAGATGAACCAGAAGGTCGCGAAGTACATGTGGCTCGACACGAACTTGCGCAAGGCGCTCGAGGAGGAGCAGTTCGTGCTGCACTACCAGCCGGTCGTCGATATCGCGACCGGCGACGTGCGCAGCGTCGAGGCGCTGATCCGCTGGCAGTCGCCCGATCGCGGGCTCGTCGCGCCGATCGAGTTCATCCGCTTCGCGGAGGAGTCGGGGCTGATCGCACCGCTCGGGCGCTGGGTAATGCGCACTGCAGCCGCGCAGGCCGCCGCGTGGAAGGCGAAGGGGCTCGGCATCCGGATCGCGGTGAACGTGTCCGCGCGGCAGTTGCAGGACATGAACATCGTGCACCAGTTCGCATCGATTCTCGACGGCGCGGGGCTCAAGCCCGGCCTGCTCGACATCGAACTGACCGAGAGCTGCTTCATCGAGGACGAGAATTCCGCCAACGGGCTGATGCGGCAGTTCCGCCAGCTCGGCGCGGAGATCCATCTCGACGATTTCGGCACCGGCTATTCGTCGCTGTCGCAGTTGTCGCGACTGCCGCTCGACGCGATCAAGCTCGATCGCACCTTCATCACGGGCATCGACCGCAATCCGCGCTCGCAGGCGCTGGTGCGCTCGGTCGTGTCGCTCGCGAAGGCGCTGAATTTCGCGGTAATCGCCGAAGGCGTCGAGACGTATGCGGAAGCCGATTTCCTCAAGCAGCTCAATGTCGATCACGCTCAGGGTTACTACTACGCACGGCCCATGCCGGCGCAGGCATTCGAGGCGTGGCTCGCCGAGACGAGAAAGCTCAGGCTGATCGCCTGAGCTTCGTTCCGGAGAGCGGGGCGCCGCCGGCAACCGGCGGCGCCCGCCGCATTACACCGTGCGCAGCTTCGACACGCGCCGGTTCTGCAGCATCACCAGGCGTTCCATGTACGCGAGGTCCTTCGGCTCGATCGTGAACGCCGCATGCACCCACGCTTCCGTGATGTCCATCAGCTCCGAGCGCGACAACTGGAACACGCGCTCGCGTGCGCGCAGCATCGCGCGCACGCCGTTCAGCTTCGGCTTCGTCACGTCGATGAAGGTGCGCGTCGCGAGATACGCGTCACCGGCGTCGAACGTCTCGTCGACCAGCCCGCGATCCTCGTACCACTCGGCCGCATGCGTTTCGCCGGTCGAGATCAGCGATTCCGCGATTCCGCGGTCCGCCTTGCGCGCGACGAGCGAATAGCCGCCCATGCCCGGGAACAGGTTGAACGCGATCTCGGGGAACCCGAGCTTCACGCCCTTCTGCGCGAGCACGTAGTGATGCGCGAGCGCCGCTTCGAAGCCGCCGCCGAGCGCGCTGCCCTCGACCATCGCGATCGAGATCGACCCGGTGCCGAAGCCCGTGTAGATCTCGTACACGCCATCGATGCACGAGCGCGCATAGGCCATCAGCTGGTCGCGCCGGCTGCTGCGGATCGCGTCGACGAAGAAGCTCAGGTCGCCGCCGACGTTGAACAGCTCGGGGACGAGCGAGCCCGTCACCCAGAAGTCGAACGGCAGGCCCGAGTCGCGTGCGACGCGCGCGAGATGGATGATTTCGGTGACGAGTTGCTGGTTGAAGCACGGCCGCGGCTCCGATCGCAGCATCATCCACATGACGTTGCGGCCTTCTTCGTAAAAGGCAGTCAGTTGCGTGAGTTCGCCGGCTTCATAAAACGGGCGGCACGCCGGATGGGATTGGAGTTGCATGGTATGTCCTCGTGAGTTGTGGTTTGCGTTTGAAAAACCGTCGCGTATCCGTTCCATGCGAATGAAAGAAGGCCGCAAGGCGCGGGGCGCGAGGCATCGCCATTGTTGCGCGCACAAACTCGGCCGATTTGTTGAATGGGTCACCCGATCGCGCGGTTGGCGATCGCGGGGCAGCAGGAAAATCGGTTGCACGCGATCGAATCGATGCGCGTGACATCCGTGCGATGCGGGAAGCCGGTTTTTCGCGGATTTCGCGCAGGCTGTGCGCGACTCGGCAGGCCGCACAGGTATTTCGCGTGTGAATTTCTTTATCGGAAAGCGGCAGCGACGGAGACGCGGAGCGATCGCCGCTACAACGGAAGCCGGGCGGGCCGCGATCGCGTGAGCGCGGTGGCAGAACCGTGACGCCGCACACGATACGTGCGATCGTGATCGGAAAGCGGCAGCGCGACGTCGATTTCGTTCGTCATGCAGATCGATCGAAGAAGTCGCAGCGAATCGATGCACTCGTCAGGTGCGCGTGACGTGTCGGCGGCCCGATCGTGTTCCGGCATCGGGTCGCATGTGCGGCCGGCGCCCCTTCGTGACCCGCGCGCCGGGTGCAATCGTGCGGCATGCCGAATGCACGTCGGCTCGCCCGTTCGGACGGCGGTCCGGGCAGGGTATTCACCGATCGCGGCGCGGTTCCGCCGGGATTTTTCGACGTTAGAATCCCGCGCGCGTCTTAATGCGCCGCGCGATGGCGAAAGAGGCGCCCGCCCATCCTCATGCCGATTCGCGTTCGCGGGAACTTGCCAGGATTGGCCCGGATCGGCCACCATTCGCTTCCGGCCCGACCGCGTCAACCCACCGCAGTCCGGCCTCATACCGACACAAATGCCAGTCCGCACCGCGCGGCCGATCGAAACGGCGCGCGACCGGCTTGGAGGAGAACACCCATGTCTGAAAAACATCGGATCCTGGTGCTGGACGACGATCCGGAAGTGCGCACCTGGCTGAAGGGCGTGCTGGAAGAGGCCGGGTTCGAGGTCTCGGCGGTCGACAGCGCCGCGCGGATGCAGCAGCAGCTCGCGGCCGCACCGCACGCGCTCGTGATTCTCGACCTGAAGCTGCGCGGCGAGGATGGCCTGACGGTCGCGCGCGAGCTGCGGCGCCGGTCCGACGTGTCGATCATCATGATCAGCGGACTTGGCGACGAGACGGATCGCGTACTCGGCCTCGAGACCGCGGCCGACGATTTCGTCACGAAACCGTTCTCCGGGCGCGAGCTGATCGCGCGCGTGCGCGCGCAGCTGCGGCGCACGACCGAGCTGTCAATGCCGCGCCCCGCATCGAACGGAAGCGGCCCGCGCTACTGCTTCGACGGCTGGACGATGGACCTGGCCGCGCGCACGCTGACGCACAACGGCGGCCCGTGCGCGCTGACGCAGGGCGAATTCGAGCTGCTCGCCGCAATGGTGCAGCAGCCGTCGCGCGTCTGGTCGCGCGACCAGTTGCTCGAACATACGCGCGGCTTCGGCATCGACGTGTACGACCGGACGATCGACGTGCTGATCCTGCGCCTGCGCCGCAAGATCGAGCCGAACCCCGAGCAGCCGACCTATATCCGCACGCAGCGCGGCATCGGCTATGTGTTCGCAGTGCCCGTCGTGCGCGTGTGACGCGATGCGCACGACGTTCAGGCTGTTGCCGCCCTGGAGTGTCCGGGCCAAGCTGATTGCGACGTTCCTGCTGCTGTTCGGCATCACGCTTGCGGTCGTGGTGGTCGGTGTGCTCGGCATGCGCGCGAACCAGAACGCGCTCGACGAATACGAGGCGAACGTGGTGCCGGAGATTGCCCGCGCGCTCGAGTTGTCGGACAAGGTTGCGCAGCTCGCCGCGGTCGCGCCGAGCATGATGCTGACCGATTCGCCGGACTTGCTGCACAACGACACCGAGCTGATGCGCGGGCTGCTCGGCGACATCCGGCGACTGTCGCCGGGCTTCGGCAAGCAGCCGGGCCCCGCCGCGAAGGCGGGCGAGCAGCTCGCGGTGACCGACGATCTCGACGCGATCGACCAGGATCTCGCCCGGCTGCTGATCGTGTCGGGCCGACAGCGGCAGCTCAAGGAGGAGCTGAGCGACCTGCGTACCGCGAACGACCGCATCGGCGACAGCATCGCGCGCGACAAGAGCGTGATCGCGCAGCGCGCGCCGACGCTGCTCGAGATCTGGGCCCGCACGGCCGGTGCGCTGCAGGCGGCGAACGCAGCGGAGCTCGGCAGCGCGGAAAGCGATAACGAGGCGCTGTGGCTGCGTGTGCGCGAACGCGGCGAAGACCGTCGCCAGCCGGCGCTTGCCGACGCGCTGCAGCACCTCGACGGCGGCGCGCGCAGCGTGTTCGCGGTGCGCCGCGAGTTTCTGTCGAGCGAGGCGCAGACGGGTTATCTCGTCACGCTCCTGCGCGGCCACGCGGATCACCTGAGCGGCAAGTCGGCGCGCTACGTCGAGCGGTTGCGGCAGATCGCCAGCGAGCGCAGCGACAAGGTGCGCAAGGTCGCGGTCTCCAGCCAGTCGGGCCTGCTGCTGCTGGCCGTCGCGGGCGTCGCGGTGGCGCTGCTCGGCGTCGCGTATGCGAGCCGCATCCTGCACAAGCTGCAGGCGATGACGCGCGTGATGGCGCGGCTCGCGAAAGGGATCACGTCCGACCGGATGCCGTCGACGCACCGGCCGGACGAAATCGGCGAGCTGGCGCGCGCGTTCGAGGTGTTCCGCACCAACCTGATCGAGAAGGAGCAACTGACCCAGGGGCTCGAGTCGCAGCGCCGCCTGCAGGAGTCGGTGCTCAACTCGATGAACGACGGGGTGTCCGTCCACGACACGCACGGCAGCCTGATCGCGTGGAATCCGACCTTCGCGACGCTGCTCGGGATCGACCCGGGCGCGCTGCATGCGGGCCTGTCGCTCGCGACGCTGCGGCAGGCCATGCATCAGCCCGCGCGCTGGCGCCAGGTGTCGCGCGAGACCGCGACCCGCACGTCGGACGGCGCGCGCATCGCCGCGTCGGCCGAACTGCACTTGCGCGACCAGCGGACCCTCGAATTCCACTGCCAGCCGCTTCCGGACGGCGGATGGGTGGCGGTCTGCCGCGACCTGACGAGCCGGCGCGCGGTCGAGGCGGAGCTGCGCCAGGCGCAGAAGATGGACGTGCTCGGCCAGCTGACGGGCGGCGTCGCGCACGATTTCAACAACTTCCTCGTTGCGATACTCGGCAACCTGGAGCTGCTGCTGCCGCGGCTCGACGGGCAGCAGGACGCGCAGACGATGGCCGAGCGGGCGCGCCGCGCGGCCGAGCGCGCGTCGCGGCTCACGCGGCGGCTGCTCGCGTTCGCGCGGCGCCAGCCGCTGCAGGCCGAGCGCGTGTCGGTCGGGGCGATGCTCGCGGAGATGCTCGATCTCGTCGAATACTCGGCGGGCCAGCGGGTGGCCGTCGTGCTGGAGCCGGCCGCCGACGCGATGTGGGTCAACGTCGACCGCGGCCAGCTCGAGAACGCGGTCCTCAACCTGGCGCTCAACAGCGCCGCCGCGATGCCGGGCGGCGGGACGCTGGCGCTGGCCGCGCGCCGCGAATCGGCGGCCGACGATGCCGCCGCGCCGCACGCGATCGTGCTGAGCGTCACCGATACGGGTTGCGGGATCGCGCCGGTGCTGCTCGACAAGGTGATCGAGCCGTTCTTCACGACCAAGGCGGCCGGCGAGGGGAGCGGGCTCGGGCTCAGCAGCGTCTACGGCTTCGTGCGCCAGAGCGGGGGCGATCTGCGAATCCACAGCGAAGTCGGCCAGGGGACGCGCGTCGAACTGTGGCTGCCCGAGTGCGCGCCGCCCGAACGGCGCGGCGCGCCGGCCGTCGTGGCGGCCGCGCCCGTTGCCGGACTGGCCGGTGCCCGCGTGCTCGTGGTCGACGACGATCCCGAGGTGCGCGACACGGCGCTCAGCCAGTTCGCGGCGCTCGGCGCATGGGCCGACGCGGTGGCGACCGGCGACGCGGCAATGCGCTGGCTGGCCGAGCACGGCCCCGTCGCGCTCGTGCTGTCGGACATCTCGCTCGGCGCGGGCGGCAGCGGCATCGCGTTCGCGGCGCGGCTCGCCGAGCGCTGGCCGGCGCAGCGCGTCGCGCTCACGTCGGGCCTGCCGCCCGAGATTCATCAGAGCCATCCAGACTGGCGCGCGGACCAGCCGTTCGTACCGAAGCCGTTCGACCTGGCGGCACTTGCCGCGCTGCTCGGCTGACGCACGGCGGCGATTGTTTCGATTGTTAATGGCGCGGCGCATTTCCGAAATTTTCGATTAACCGGACTGGGGTCTCATAGACCCACGGCACCCGGCGACGCGCTCGCGACACCGTGGCGCACGATTCGAACGATTCGAAAAAACGGAGACACCGAATGATGAAGCTCAACGCAGGTTTGCTGACGATGGCGCTCGCGATGACGGCCGCCACGGCCGGCGCGGCGACGCTGCGGATCGCATGTGGCGCGGCCGGCGTCGACCAGGACATTTGCCAGGTCTCGGCGAAGCGCTGGGCCGAGAAGACCGGCAACGAGGTCGAGTTCATCAGCATGCCGAATAACTCGAGCGAGACGCTGGCGCTCTATCAGCAGCTGCTCGGCAGCGGCTCGGACAAGATCGACGTGATGCAGATCGACACGGTCTGGCCGGGCATCCTCGCGAACCACCTGATCGACCTGAAGCCATACAGCAAAGGACTGGAAAGCCAGTCGTTCCCGAGCATCGTCGCGAACGATACGGTGAACGGCAAGCTGGTCGCGATGCCGTGGTTCATCGATACGGGGCTGCTCTACTACCGCAAGGACCTGCTCGACAAGTACCGCGTGAAAGTGCCCGCGACATGGGAGGAGCTCGATGCCACCGCACGCAAGGTCCAGTCGGGTGAGCGCGCGGCCGGCAACGAGAAGGTCTGGGGCTACGTGTGGCAGGGGCGCGCGTACGAAGGGCTGACCTGCGATGCGCTCGAATGGGTCAGCAGCTACAACGGCGGCACGGTGGTCGACGACAAGGGCCGCGTGACGATCGACAACCCGGGCGCGATCAAGGCGCTCGAGCAGTCCGCGAAATGGGTCGGCACGATCAGCCCGAAGGCCGTGCTGAACTATGGCGAAGAAGAGGCTCGCGGCGTGTTCCAGGCCGGCAACGCCGTGTTCATGCGCAACTGGCCGTACGCATGGGCGATTGCGAATCGCGCGGGCAGTCCGATCAAGGGCAAGGTCGGCATTGCGCCGCTGCCGAAGGGCGGCGCCGACGGCCGCCCGGCCGCAGCGCTGGGCGGATGGCAGCTCGCGGTGTCGCGATACTCGCCGAACCCGAAACTGGCCGCCGATCTCGTGATGTACCTGGCGAGCACGGAAGTGCAGAAGATGCGCGCGATCCAGGGGGCGTACAACCCGACGATGCCGGCGCTGTACCGCGACAAGGACATCCTGCAGGCCAACCCGTTCATGGCCGATCTGCTGCCGACCTTCGGCACCGCGGTCGCGCGGCCGTCGACCGTGACCGGCGCGAAGTACAACCAGGTCAGCAACCAGTTCTGGAACGCGGCGCACGACGTGCTGGCCGGCAGTGACACCGCATCGGGCGCGCTCGCGCGGCTTGCCGCCGCGCTCAACCGGCTCGCACCGGGCGGCAACTGGCACTGAGCGCCGCTGCGCGCGATTGATCGATCGGGCCGGCTGCCGTATGGCGCTGGCCTGACAGGAGGCATCGAATGAGAACCGGAAGCATCGAGATCAGTAGTAGTCCTGCATTAGTGCAGATACCCACCAGGGCGTGCGTGGGGCTAGCCCATGCGCGCCGGCGCCAGGCGTGGCTGCTGGTGGCGCCCGCACTGCTCGCGCTGGCGGCGATCGCCGGCTGGCCGCTGCTGCGCACCGCATGGTTCAGCCTGACCGACGCGCAGCTGTCAGACTTGTCGCAGCGCCATTTCGTCGGCCTCGACAACTATCTCGGCGCGGCGGGCGTACTGCGCGACCCGGCCTGGTGGCAGGCCGTCGGCAATACCGTGCTGTTCGCCGTTGTGTCGGTGGTGCTCGAGACGGGCGCGGGCCTAGGCGTCGCGCTGCTGCTCGACGTGCCGTCGCGGCTGCGTACGCTGCTGCGCGCGGCGGTGCTCGTGCCGTGGGCGATCCCGACCGTCGTGTCGGCGAAGATCTGGAGCTGGATGCTCAACGACCAGTTCGGGATCGTCAACGCGATGCTGATGTCGATCGGCGCGATTCATGAACCGCTCGCGTTCACCGCCGATGCGCGCCTCGTATTCCCGACCATCGTGCTCGTCGACGTGTGGAAGACCACGCCGTTCATGGCGCTGCTGATGCTCGCCGCGCTGCAGACCGTGCCGCGCGATTGCTACGAGGCCGCGCGCGTCGACGGCGTGCCGCGCTGGCGCGTGTTCCGTTCGGTGACGCTGCCGCTGATCCTGCCCGGCGTGCTGGTCGCGATGATCTTCCGCTCGCTCGACGCGTTGCGCGTGTTCGACCTGATCTACGTGATGACGTCGAACAGCCGGATTACGAAAAGCATGTCGGTGTATGTGCGCGAACAACTGATCGATTTCCAGCAGGTCGGGTTCGGGTCGGCGTCGGCGATGCTGCTGTTCGCCACGATCGTGCTGTTCACCATCGGCTACATGGCGGTCAGCCGCCGCCGGATGCAGGAGGCGTGACGTGAAGAAAAATCCGCTCGACATCGCGATTCACGGGCTGCTGTCGGCACTCGTGCTGGTGATCGCGCTGTTCCCGTTCGTCTACATGATCGGCACGTCGATCAAGCACGGCGACGCGTTGTTCGATACGTCGCTGTTCCCGGCGAGCCCGTCGCTCGACAACTATCGACAGCTGTTCCGCGGCCAGCCGTTCGGCGCGTACCTGCTGAATTCGGCGCTCGTTGCGGGCGGGGCGGTCGCGCTGTCGCTCGCCGTGTCGGTGCTCGCCGCGTATGCGCTCGGCCGCGTGTCGTTCCGCGGGCGCGGGGTGCTGATGATGTGCATTCTCGGCGTGTCGATGTTTCCGCAGGTCGCGATCCTGTCGGGCCTGTTCGAGCTGGTCCGCGCGCTCGGCCTGTACGACCACCTCGGTGCGCTCGTGCTGTCCGACCTGATCTTCACGCTGCCGTTCACGATCTGGATTCTCGTCACGTTCATGCGCGAGTTGCCGCGCGAGCTGGAGGAGGCGGCGCTCGTCGACGGCGTCGGCGTGTTCACGCTGATCTTCCGGATCTTCCTGCCGCTGCTGCGGCCGGCGCTGGCCGCGACGTCGCTGCTCGCGTTCGTGTCTGCATGGAACGAGTTCCTGTTCGCGCTGACCTTCATGATCTCGTCGGGCCAGCGCACGGTACCCGTCGCGATCACGATGATCTCGGGTGCGAGCAGTTACGAGCTGCCATGGGGAACCATCATGGCCGCGTCGGTCATCGTCACGGTGCCGCTCGTGCTGCTGGTGCTGGTGTTTCAGCGGCATATCGTCTCCGGCCTGACTGCCGGCGCGGTCAAGGGTTGACGCGTTTCGATCCGATCAGGATCAAGAGGAAAAACATGAGTCAGATCAAGTTGAGCGGTCTCCACAAGCAGTTCGGCACGGCCCCCATCCTCAGCGACGTGAATCTCGCGGTCGAGCCGGGCGAGTTCTGCGTATTCATCGGCCCGTCGGGCTGCGGCAAGTCGACGCTGCTGCGGATCGTCGCCGGCCTGGAGGAACAGAGCGCGGGCGACGTGTGGATCGACGGTCGCTGCGTCAACACGTTCGCGCCCGCGCAGCGCGACATCGCGATGGTGTTCCAGAGCTATGCGCTCTATCCGCACATGTCCGTCTACGAAAACATGGCGTTCGGCCTGCGGCATCTGCGCTTGCCGAAGGACGAGATCGACCGGCGGGTGCGGCTCGCTTCCGAATCGCTGCGCCTCGGCGAGCTGCTCGAACGCAAGCCCGGCGCATTGTCGGGCGGCCAGCGGCAGCGCGTCGCGATCGGCCGCGCGATCGTCCGCAAGCCGAAAGTATTCCTGTTCGACGAACCGCTGTCGAACCTCGATGCGGCACTGCGCGTGAAGACGCGCGTCGAGATTGCGAAGCTGCATCGCAGCCTCGACAGCACCAGCATGATCTACGTGACGCACGACCAGGTCGAGGCGATGACGCTCGCCGACAAGATCGTGCTGCTGCGGCCGCTCGAAGGGCGCAGCGGGATCGCCAGCATCGCGCAGATCGGCACGCCGCTCGATCTGTATCACCGCCCGGCGAGCCAGTTCGTCGCCGGTTTCATCGGCTCGCCCGCGATGAACTTCCTGCCGGCAAGCGTCGCGGCGGCCGGCAGCGGCGAGGTTCGCGCGCTGGCACGCGGCCAGCCGCTGAGCGCAGACGTGTCCGGCGACGGCCTCGAGACGGGCGCCGGCGTGACGCTCGGCATCCGCCCCGAGCACGTGCGGGTCGGCACCGGCGCCGTGACGGGCGAAGTCGCGCACGTCGAGCAGATGGGCGAACACACCTATCTGTATCTCGACACGCCGCTGTGCGGCCAGCCGATCGTGGCAAAGACCGATGCGGGCGGCGCGCGGATCGGCGAGCGGCTGCGCATCGATTTGCCGGCCGGCGCGCTGCATCTGTTTCATCCGGACGGGCGCGCGGCGGTACGCATGACGCGCGAGCCTGCCGCACCGGCGCTCGCGATCGCCTGAGCGGCGCGCGACGCCCGGAGAATCCAGCCACAGGTTTCAGGCGGTCACGGCGCATGGCCGCTGTCGAATTGGCGCCAAATCATCGATAAAGGATAGTCATGCTAAACAATAAACTTTCAGTGATCGTGTGGAACGAGTTCGAGCACGAGCGGGAAAACGCAGGCGTGCGCGCGATCTACCCGGACGGCCTGCACCAGGTGATCGCCGGCGCGCTCGCCGAGACGCCGGCGCTCTGCCACGGCGCGTTGCCGCTCGAGATCGGCACCGCGACGCTCGACCAGCCCGAGCACGGCCTGAGCGAAGCGCGGCTCGCAGCGTGCGACGTGCTGATCTGGTGGGGGCACAAGGCTCACGCGAAGGTTTCCGACGAGATCGTCGAGCGCGTGCAGCGCCGCGTGCTCGAAGGGATGGGCCTGATCGTGCTGCATTCCGGGCACTTCTCGAAGATCTTCCGCCGCCTGCTCGGCACGAACTGTTCGCTGAAGTGGCGCGAGGCAGCCGAGAAGGAGCGGCTGTGGGTCGTCGAGCCGTCGCATCCGATCGCGGCAGGCCTCGGCGAGTATTTCGAGCTGCAGCACGAGGAAATGTACGGAGAACGTTTCGACATCCCGCAGCCGGACAGCACCGTGTTCATCTCGTGGTTCGAAGGCGGCGAAGTGTTCCGCTCGGGCTGCTGCTGGGAGCGCGGTCACGGCCGGATCTTCTATTTCCGCCCCGGGCACGAAGCCTACCCGACCTATCACGACCGCAATGTGCAGCGCGTGATCGCGAATGCGGTGCAGTGGGCTGCGCCGCGCGTGAACCTCGCCGACCGCTGCCCGAACTCGCCGCCGCTCGAAACGCTCAGCGAGAAGAGCGGGCAGTTCGCGCATGTCGGCATCCAGCAAACCGCGGGAGATCTCGCATGAACGACGACTACAAGGTGGAGCTGCCGGAGGCAGCGGCGATTGCGCGCGGCCGGCGGCTTCGCGCGGGCGTGATCGGGCTCGGGATCGGTCGCAAGCATATCGAAGGCTGGCGCGAGCATCCCGACGTCGACGTGGTCGCGATTGCCGACCCCGACGCGAAGCGGCTCGCGAAAGTCGGCGACGCGTTCGGCATCGACGCGCGCTACGCATCGGCCGATGCGATGCTGGAAGCGGAGAAACTGGATGTCGTCAGCGTTTGCACGCCGAACAAGTTCCATCGCGAGCTGACGCTCGCCGCGTTCGACGCCGGCTGCCACGTGCTGTGCGAAAAGCCGATGGCGCTGAACGCGGACGAGGGGCGCGAGATGCTGATCGCCGCGCAGCGCGCCGGCAAGCGGCTGATGATCAATTTCTCGTACCGCTTCAGCGCGCAGTCGCGTGCACTGAAGGCGCAGGTGGATAGCGGCCTGTTCGGCGATTTCTATTTCGGGCGTACGGTCTGGCATCGCCGGCGCGGGATGCCCGGCTTCGGCGGCTGGTTCGGCACGAAGGCGCTGGCGGGCGGCGGGCCGCTGATCGATCTCGGCGTGCATCGCCTCGACCTCGCGCTGTGGCTGATGGGCTATCCGAAGCCCGTGTGGGTGATGGGCAGCACCTACGATCCGATCGCGCGCGAGCTGGCGGCGCGCGCGGGCAAGACGTTCGACGTCGAGGATCTAGCGGCTGCGCTGATCCGCTTCGACAACGGCGCGACGCTCGCGCTCGAGGCATCGTGGGCAACCAACATCCAGGAAGCGGAACTGATGGAAACCCGCCTGCTCGGCACGCGTGCCGGGCTGCTGCAGAAGAACCTGAACGAGGGCTACACGTTCGACGCGCACGTGTTCATCGAGCAGAACGGCGCGCAGTTCGACATGCGCCTGAATCCGCCCGCGGAAGGCGCACATTCCGCGATGTACGACTACGCGGAAGCGATCCTGTGCGACGTCCCGCATCCCGCGCCCGGTGAGGAAGGGTTGATCGTGATGGAAATTCTCGATGCGATCTATGCGAGCGCGGCCGCGGGCGAGCCGATCCGCATTCACGCGCCGGGGCCGGCGGTAGTCGATGCGCCGCCCGTGCTGGACCTCGACGTCGCGGGCTGACCTCGCCGGCCGACTTCACGCGGGGCCGGCGCGGATCGTCCACCGCGCCGGCCCGTCGACGGCGAAACGGACGACGCAGCACACACACCTATTCGATGACGCCACGCATCGCACGCGGCGCACTGACAACGTTTGGAGACACGTTCATGATCGACGAAGCAGGCCGCGCCGCGCGCGTCCCGGCACGCACCACGCTCAGGCTCACGCGGCTCGCCGCCGCTTTCTCGCTGGCCGTCGCATCGGCCGCGCTGCACGCGGCGCCGGATCCGGCGACAACGGTCGCCGCGGACAGCGCGCCCGGCGGCCTCTCGGCGGCAACCGGCGTCGTGCCGGCCGACACGAGCCCCGCCAACGTGGCCACGCCGACGCCGTCGTCGGCCTGGAATCAGTTGACGCCATGGACGCAGTTCCACGGCTATCTGCGGGCCGGCATCGGCACGAGCGACAGTCATTCGCAGGCCTGCTTCCAGCTGCCGGGCGCGCAGAGCAAGTACCGGCTCGGCAACGAATGCCAGATCTACAGCGAGCTTGAGATCGACCAGACGCTGTACAAGTTCTCGAACGGCATGCAGCTGTCGGCGGTCGGCATGGCGAGCCTCGTCAACGATCTCGACCGGACGCCGACCTTCGACGGTAATCACGGACGCGTGCGCCTGCCGCAGTCGTACGTGCAGCTCACGAACTTTCCGGGGCTCGACGACATGCGCATCTGGTTCGGGCGTATCTACTACCGGCGCAACGACGTCCACATCAACGACTTCTATTACTGGAACCCGAGCGGCCTTGGCGCGGGCATCGAGAACATGCCGATCGGCGGCGGCCTGAAGCTCAGCTATGCGCTGTTCCGCGAGGACTACATCGACCAGCCCAACTACGCGACGCGCCACGACCTGCAACTGTCGGGCGTGCACCCGAACCCCGGCGGCGAACTGCAGTTCGGGCTGTCGTACATCCCGGCCCGCGCGCCGGTGCTGAACGCGAGCGGCGTGCTGCAGGATGCGCACAGCGGCTGGTCGTTCACGGTCCAGCACGTGCAGACCAACCTGCTCGGCGGCAAGAACAAGCTCGCGTTCCAGTACGGCGTCGGTCCGGGAACGGGCCTCGGCTATACGGGAACGCTGACCAACGACAACCGCTACAAGAGCCTGCGCGTGCTCGACGCGTTCGACTGGCAGGCGACGCGCGACTTCAGCGGACAGGTGGTCGGCATCTACCAGCGCGACATCGTGCCGTCGGGCGGGTCGCAGACCTGGGTATCGATGGGCGTGCGGCCGGTGTATGCGTTCACACAGCACATCAAGCTGCAGGGCGACCTCGGGCACGATCGCGTGACGCCGTCCGGCGGCCCGACGCGCACGCTGCTGAAGGCGAGCGTCGCGCTGACGCTCGCGATGGACCGCTCGTTCTGGTCGCGGCCCGAGTTTCGCGTGTTCTACACGTATGCACGCTGGAACAAGGCCGCTCAGGATGCGGCGGCGCCGGGCGATCCGTTGTCGACGACTGGCATCTTCGGCACGTCGCGTACGGGTTCGACGGTCGGCGCGCAGGTCGAATGGTGGTGGTGAGCGCGATGACGGAACGCTGTACGACGATATCGATGGGTGCCGATGCCGCACCGTTCTCGCGCATCGTGTTCGGGATGTGGCGGATCGGCGACCGGGCGTTGTCGGCCCGCGAGCGCCGTGCGCTGATCGAGGCGGCGCTGGAGCTCGGCGTGACGAGCTTCGACCATGCGGACATCTACGGCGACTACACGGCCGAGGGCCTGTTCGGCGACGTGCTGGCCGATGCGCCGCACCTGCGCGAGCGGATGCAGATCGTCACGAAGTGCGGGATCCGGCTCGTGTCCGCGCGCCGGCCCGCGCACGGGATCAAGCACTACGACACGCGGGCCGTGCATGTCGTCGCGTCGGTCGAGCAGTCGCTGCGAGCACTGCGTACCGACCGGCTCGACCTGCTGCTGCTGCATCGTCCCGATCCGCTGATGGATGCCGACGAAGTCGCCACGACCTTTGCCGCGCTCCGGCGTGACGGAAAGGTGAGGGCATTCGGGATATCGAACTTTACGCCGGCGCAGGCTGCGTTGCTGCAGGACCGGATGGCGGCGCACGGGATGTCGGTCGCGACGAACCAGGTCGAATGCTCGCTGCTGCATCTCGCGCCGCTCGACGACGGCACGTTCGACCAGGCGCAGCACTGGCGCTGTCCGCCGATGCTGTGGTCGCCGCTCGCGGGCGGACGCCTGTTGACGGAGGCGTCGCCCGCCGCGACGCGCGTGCGTGCGAGCGCGGCGCGGATCGGCGACGCGCTCGGCGTGTCCGCGACGACGGTGTTGTTCGCGTGGCTGCTCGCACTGCCGTGCCGGCCGCTGCCGATCGTCGGGTCGAGCCGGATCGCGGCGCTGCGCGAAGCGGTCGACGCGACCCGCATCACGCTCGCGCGCGAGCACTGGTTCGAACTGCTGGCCGCGGCGCGCGGCGTGGACGTGCCATGACCGATGCGATCGACACGCGATGTGACAATCCGGGAGATACGATGAGCGAAGCGACCCTGAACGGTCATCCGGTCGCGGCGTGCGGCGTGCGCGCCGGCGAACCCCGCTTGCTGGCGGACATCGGCGGCACGCATGCGCGCTTCGCGCTGGAGACCGCACTCGGCGGGATCGGCGAAGTGCGCGTCTATCGATGCAGCGCCCATGGCGGCGTGGACGACGCGGTGCGTGCGTTCCTGCGCGACGCGGGCGGCGCGCGGGTGCGGGACGCGGCGATCGCGATCGCCAATCCCGTGGACGGCGATATCGTCAGCATGACCAATCATGACTGGCGTTTCTCGATCGACGCGACACGCCGCGCGCTCGGATTCGACACGCTGCACGTCTTCAACGACTTCGCGGCGCTGGCGATGGCTGTGCCGCATCTGTCCGTGGGGCAACGGCGGCAGGTCGGCGGCGGGCACGCGACGCCCGCGGGTACGATCGGTGTGCTCGGCGCCGGAACGGGGCTGGGCGTGTCGGCGCTCGTGCGCGCGGGCAACGCATGGGTGCCGTTGTCCGGCGAGGGCGGGCATGTGTCGTTCGCGCCCGCCGACGCACGCGAGACCGACGTGCTGCACTATGCGCGGGCGCGCTGGCCGCATGTATCGTTCGAGCGGCTGGTTGCGGGCCCCGGCATCGCGGTGATTCACGCGGCGCTCGCCGCGCGCGACGGCTGCGACGGACCTGAGGCCGACGCGGCCGATACGGCCGCCATCATCGATCGTGCGCTCGCCGGCGACGCACGCTGCGTGGCGACCCTCGACTGCTTCTGCGGCATGCTCGGTACGTTCGCCGGCAATCTGGCGCTGACTCTCGGCGCGACCGGCGGCATTCATATCGGCGGGGGCGTCGTGCCGCGCCTCGGCGCATTGTTCGATGCGTCGCCGTTTCGTGCCCGCTTCGAGGCCAAGGGCCGCTTTGCCGGCTATCTAGCGAGGATTCCGACCTTCGTGATCACCGCGCCGCATCCGGCCTTCGTCGGCGTGTCGCGCTTGCTCGCCCGCGCGTTGGGCGAGGCAAGTGCGTCGGCGACTGCCGGTAGCAGCCGTCACGGCTGATGATGCCGGTGCGGGCGGTTGGGCCGCCGCAGCGGCGGATGATGGAATTTGGCCCTCAGCCGGTCGCGCCCCGGACGCTTGACGAAGAACAGCGCGACGAGCGCGACAAACGCCAGCAGCACGACGACTTCCACGATTCCGTTTTCCATGGTGCCTCCCGGTCGCGGGCGGACGATCCTTCGCCGGTGTTCGGCGATCAGGCGCATGCCGGCGGCCGCACGCGACGACGCTTCCATGTCTCATTGTAGGCCGGCGGGCGCCGGCTTGACGCGTGCGGATGCGTCGCCCACACTGGCCGACACGAGAGCCGCGCGGTTGACCCTGTCCGCCGCGCGGCCGCGCTTTCCGTGAACCGCGACGAGGTGCGATGTGGTGCGCTTTTCTGTCGGCCTGTCCGGCTGGATGCTGGCATGCGCTGCCGCGTTCGGCGCATCGAGCGCCGTCGGTGCGACGCCGGGCGCGGGCCCGGCGGCGGACGGCGCGAACGACGTTGCCGACAAAGCGCCCGTGACGCTCGTCAGCGATGTCCACGAATTCGTGATCCGGCACGACGGTTCGCTCGACGAGCACGACGATTCGACGCTGCGCGCGAACAACGCGAACGGCATCGACGCGGTTGCGCAGCGCTACGTGTGGTTCGACAAGAATCTCGAGCAGGTCGATCTGCTCGCGGCCGAGACGATCGACCGCGACGGCGTCGCGCATCCGGTCGGCGCGGACGGCATCCGCGACGTGCAGGAGCCGCGCTCGGCCGGCGCGCCGACATTCCAGGACGGGTTGTTGCGCACCGTCGTGTTTCCCGGCGTCGAAGCCGGGTCGAGCACGCGCGTGGCGTTCCGCAAGACGCGCACGAAGCCCGTCAATCGCGGCTACTTCGGCTACTACGTCGAGCCGTCGCGCGAGCCCGTCGACAATCAGCGGCTGATCTTCGACGTGCCGGCCGACATGCCGCTGTACGCGGACGCGCGCGGCTACGTCGCGCTGCCGCCGGTCACGGCGAACGGCCGCACGCGCTACGAATTCGACTACCGGCACGGCCCGTACGACCGCATCGAGAACGGCGCGGTCGGCTACCCGACCTATGGTGACCGGCTCGTCGTGTCGACGCTGCCCGACTATGCGGCGTTCGCCGCGCGCTACCGCGACGCTGCCGCCGACCCGAGCGTGGACGATCCGGCCGTCGTGCAACTGGCGCGCGCGCTCACCGCGGATGCCGCCGATCCGCGCGACAAGGCGCGCATCCTGTACGACTGGGTGCAGGCGAACGTGCGCTACGTCGCGCTGTTTCTGGGCGAAACGGCCGCCGCGCCGCATCGCGTGACCGACATCCTGAGCAACCGCTACGGCGACTGCAAGGACCATGTCGCGCTGTTCGGCGCGCTGCTCGCGGCGGTCGGCATCCGCAGCGAACCGGTGCTGATCAATCTCGGTTCGGTGTACACGCTGCCGTCCGTGCCCGGTTACGGCGGCGGCGCGATCAATCACGCGATCACGTGGCTGCCCGATCTCGCGCTTTACGCCGATACGACGACGGCCGGCATCGCGTTCGGCTACTTGCCGCCGATCGTGATGGATCGCCCCGCGCTGCTGGTCGACACGGGCGTGCTGTCGCGCACGCCGGCCACGCAGCCGCGCCGCCGCATCGCGCGGCTCGCGATCGAAGCCGCGCAGCCCGGTGCCGCGCGGTTTCATGCGTACATCGAGGACGACGGCTGGACGGCCGAACTCGAACGCAACCTGTTTCGCCGCGCGACGCACGACCGCATCGAGCAGCTCGCGACCGAACGCCTGCGGCAAAGCGGCTTGCGCGGCCGCGCGCAACTGTCGACCAGCGACCGGCGCGTGACCGACGGGCCGTTCGACGTGACGGTGTCGGGCACGCTCGATCATTTCGTATGGCCCGACGGCACGACCGCATTGCCCGCGCTGTCGAGCCTCACGGGCGGCATCGCGACGCAGGTCGAGAACTGGCTGACCGAACCCGTGCGCACGCAGCCGTGGGGCTGCATCGGCGGCACGTTCGACGAAACCGGCCAGATCGCGCTGCCGGCCGACATCGTCGTGACCGACCTGCCGGCCGATGCGTCCGTGCACGACCGCTTCGTGGACTTCACGTCGCATTACGTGTTCGACGCGGCCGCGCGTGTCGTGCAGGTCACGCGGCGGATGAAGGCGGAGTTCGGCCGGCAGGTGTGCACGCCCGACGAATTCACGGTGCTGCGCGCGTCGCTCGAACGCATCGAGCGCGATACGCAGGCGCAGATCGTCGTGCGCGCGAAAGGGCGTTGAACGAGCAGCGACAGTGAGCGCGTCGCCGCCATCGGCCGACGCGCAGGAGGGACATCATGACGGAACGGGACTACGAGATCGCCGATCTCTCGAAGGAATTGCTGGGCCGGATCGTGCAGGGCACCATCGCGAACGGTGCTGCCGTGGATGCAGAGCAGTGCGCGGAGCTTGCCGTGCAGTGCGCGACGGCGCTGGTCGACAAGCTTGGAGAGCGTAGCGGCTGAAAGTGGAAGGACGCCATGCGCGACGGCGGTGGCCCGAGCGATGCCGGCGAGCGTGCGACTTCGCAGCGAAGCGACGTGTAGCGGATTCGCCGGCGTTGCACGTCAAGCGTCAGGCATTACGCTTCGACACGCACGTCGCCGTCCGCACGCACGGCGCCCGGCGGCTTCCCGACCACGCGCTTGAACGCGCGGCTGAACGCGGCGAGCGAACCGTAGCCGAGCCGGTACGCGACGGCTTCGATCGTCTCGCGGTCGCGCGCGATCCACTGCGCGGCGAGCCGCATCCGCAGCTCGGTCAGGTAGCGCACGGGCGTCATCCCGGTCGCCGCGAGAAAGCGTTCGGCGAACACCGAGCGCGACACGCCCGCTTCGGCGGCCAGCTCAGCGACGCTCCAGTTGCGGCCCGGGTCGCGATGCAGCGCGACGATCGAGCGGCCGAGCTTCGGCTCGCGCAGCGCCTGCACCCAGCCCGACGCGTCCCCGCATCCGCACTCGACCCAGCCGCGCACGATGAATGCCGCGACCACGTCCGCGAGCCGCGCGAGGATGCCCGCGAAGCCCGCGCGCGCCGAACAGGATTCGCGCTCCATCGCGTCGAGCATCGGGCGGATTTCCGGGTAGCGCGCGAGCAGCGTGCCGACGTGCATGAACTCGGGCATCGTGCCGACCAGCGGCTGCATGCCGCCGAGATCGAGCTCCATGCATGCGCTGAAGATCAGCGCATCGCCGGCGCCCGGCTCGGTCGACGCGCAGGCCGCGGGCGACGTGCCGGCCGACGCCACCGACGCGACCGTATCGCAGATCTTCGCGACTTCGAAGCCGTTGATCTCGCGGCACGGTGCATCCGGATCGGACACCAGCGCATGCTTGCGGCCGTGCGGCAGCAGGATCGCGTCGCCGGCCTCGAGCCGCATCGTTGCGCCGGACGCATCGCGCAGCAGCACGGGCCCGCGCCCGACGAAATGGAACTGCGCGCGGCCCGGCGCCTGACCGAAATTCAGCCCGAACGGCCGCGCGACCTGGATGCGGCGGTACTGGACGCCGCTCAGCCGCATCCCCAGCAGCAGCTCGCTGACGAGGTCGTGCACGTCGGGGACGGGGGGAAGCAGCGGCTCGGACATGGCGAGATTCGGACGATCGATCAACAAGAACGGATTGTATGTCATAGACCGTCCTGCTGCCGGTCCTTACGATACGCCGTCATCAGTACTTTCCCTAGACGAAAACGGAACGCCACATGAATCCCGGAATTTCCTCGGCCGCCTCGACGGCAGCCACCCGCGAACCGGCCTGGGGCGCGGTATTCGCGATGACGCTCGGCGTCTTCGGGCTCGTCACGGCCGAATTCCTGCCCGCCAGCCTGCTCACGCCGATGGCCGACAGCCTCGGCGTGACCGAAGGCGTGGCCGGGCAGGCCGTCACGGCCACCGCGACGGTCGCGCTCGTCACGAGCCTGCTGATCTCCGCGTTGACGCGCACGATCGACCGGCGGCGCGTGCTGCTCGCGTTCTCGGTGCTGCTCGTCGCATCGAATCTGGCGGTCGCGTTCGCGCCCAACCTGACGACGCTGCTGATCGGCCGCGTCGTGCTCGGCGTCGCGCTCGGCGGCTTCTGGACGATGGCGACGGCCACCGCGATGCGGCTCGTGCCGACGGCGATGGTGCCGCGCGCGCTGTCGATCATCTTCAGCGGCGTGGCGGTCGCGACGATCGCGTCCGCGCCGATGGGCAGCTATTTCGGCCACCTGATCGGCTGGCGCAACGTGTTCCTGATCGCGGCCGGGCTCGGCGGCGTCGCGTTCGTGTCGCAGGTGATGACGCTGCCGTCGATGCCGCCGAGCGGCACGACGCGGCTGCGCACGCTGGTCGACGTGCTGCGCCGGCCGACCGTCGGCCTCGGGATGTTCGCGACGATCCTCGTGTTTACCGGGCATTTCGCGTTCTTCACGTATCTGCGGCCGTTCCTCGAGCAGGTCGCGGGCGTCGGCGTGAACGGGCTGTCGGCGATCCTGCTCGGCTACGGCATCGCCAACTTCGTCGGCACGTCGCTCGCGGGCCGCGTGCTCGAACACCGGCTGCGGCCGATGCTGATCGGGATGCCCGCGCTGATGGTCGTGCTCGGCATCGCGCTCGTCGCGCTCGGCCGCGCGCCGATGCTCGATGCGGTGCTCGTCGCGTTGTGGGGGATGGCGTTCGGCGGGGTGCCCGTCGCGTGGTCGACGTGGGTCACGCGCACCGTGCCTGACGAGGCCGAGAGCGCGGGCGGGCTGATCGTCGCGGCGATCCAGCTCGCGATCGCGACGGGCGCGGCGGCCGGCGGCGTCGTGTTCGATGCGAACGGCGCGGCCGGCGTGTTCGTCGGCGCGGCGGTCGTGCTGGCCGTCGCGGTCGCGACGATCGTGACGGGCGTGCCGAAGCGGGTGGGCGTGGCGGTGTCGTAACCGGCCGGGCGGCCTGCGCTTCGCGGGCTAGCCGGCGGATGTCCGCCCGTCAGGCGGCACCGGCGCTCCCGATGCGGTCGAGTTCTGCGAGCGCATCGTCCGGCAGATCGAGGTCGGCCGCCGCGAGATTCTCGCGCAGATGCGCGACCGACGAAGTGCCGGGAATCAGCAGAAGGTTCGGCGCGCGGCGCAGCAGCCACGCCAGCGCGACCTGCATCGGCGTCGCGCCGACGCGTGCGGCCACGCCGGACAGCGTCGACGACTGCAGCGGCGAGAAGCCGCCGAGCGGAAAGTACGGCACGTACGCGATGCCGTCGCGGGCCAGCGCGTCGATCAGCGCATCGTCGCCGCGATGTGCGATGTTGTAGTGGTTCTGCACGCAGACGATGTCGCAGATCCGCCGGCCTTGCGCGACCTGCGCGGGCGTGACGTTGCTCAGGCCGATATGGCGGACGAGCCCGCGCCGCTGCAGTTCGGCGAGCGCGCTCAGCGGCGCTTCGATCGATCCTTCGACCGGCCCGTGCGGGTCGAACATGATGCGGAGGTTGACGACGTCGAGCGCATCGAGGCCGAGGTTGCGCAGGTTGTCGTGCACGGCCCGTTCGAGTTCGTCGGGTGCGAACGCGGGCAGCCACGCTGCGTCGTCGCCGCGTCGCGCGCCGATCTTGGTGACGATCGCGAGATTGTCCGGATACGGATGCAATGCATCGCGGATCAGCCGGTTGGTGACGTGCGGGCCGTAGAAGTCGCTGGTGTCGATATGGTCGACGCCGGACGCGACGGCCTCGCGCAACACGTTCAATGCCGCGTCGCGGTCCTTCGGCGGGCCGAATACGCCGGGCCCCGCGAGCTGCATCGCGCCGTAGCCGATCCGTTTGACGTTGCGATCGGCGAGCCTGAAGGCGGTGGTGTGCGGAATGTCGGACATGACTGTGCTCCTGTGGATCTGTCGATGAATGCGCCCAGCATAGGCATTGGCCGCCTGCGCGATAAGCCGTCATAATCCGCACGGGTTGTACGAAAAGGCGAACAATGCAAACCGATCTGGGCGATCTGAATGCGTTCATGGCCGTGGCGCGCGCCGGCGGATTCCGCGACGCCGCACGCATGACGGGCCTCAGCGCGTCGGGGCTGAGCGAGGCCGTGCGCCGGCTGGAGGCGCAGCTTGGCGTGCGGCTGCTGCACCGCACGACGCGCAGCGTCGTGCCCACCGAAGCCGGCGAGCGCCTGCTCGCGCGTCTCGGGCCCGCGTTGACCGAAGTGGCGGCGGCGCTCGACGGTATCGGCGAATTCCGCGACAGACCGGCCGGCACGCTGAAGCTCAACGTGCCGCTCAGCGCGGCCCGGCTCGTGCTGCCCGCGATCGTGCCGCGTTTCCTCGATGCGTACCCGGACATCCGGCTGGAAGTGATCGCCGACGAAAATTTCGTCGACGTGCTGGCGGCCGGATGCGACGCGGGGATCCGCTACGACGAACGGCTCGAACAGGACATGATCGCGGTGCCGATCGGCCCGCGCATTCAGCGGTTTGCGACCGCGGCCGCCCCCGGCTATCTCGACCGTTACGGCCGGCCGCGG
This sequence comes from Burkholderia sp. JP2-270, assembly GCF_003233675.1. Lineage (NCBI taxonomy): Bacteria > Pseudomonadati > Pseudomonadota > Betaproteobacteria > Burkholderiales > Burkholderiaceae > Burkholderia > Burkholderia sp. JP2-270. The sequence continues at coordinate 2,300,818 of NZ_CP029825.1, forward strand.
CATCCGCGCGAATTGCTCGACCATCGTTGCCTGCGCGGGCGCTTCGCGAGCGGCGCGATGCCGCCGTGGGAGTTCGAGCGCGACGGCGAAGTCGTGCGGGTCGAGCCGGCCCCCGGGCCGCTGCTGGTGCAGATCGGCGGCGCGACGGACCTGCTGGTCGATGCGGCGATCGCCGGCACGGGCATCGTGCATCTCTTCGAAGAGTGGCTGCGCCCGCAATTCGACAGCGGCGCACTCGAACGCGTGCTCGAACCGTGGTGGCGGCCGTTTTCGGGGCCCTTCCTCTACTACCCCGGGCGCCGTCTCGTGCCGCCGGCACTGCGCGCGTTCATCGATTTCATCAAGACATCCTGAGCGTTGCGGGCGGACGTGATGTCTGCCGGGCGACGAGCGCCGCCGGAATGGCGGCGCGATACCGGAAGCGAAGGGACGGTCGGGCCGTGCGCCAATTACATCGCATGTAATCGTTCGGCGCCCGGCCGTCCCGAGAATCCGCTAGCCGCCTTGCTTGACTATCGCCGCAAGCGCTTTCATCGCCTGCAGATACGGATACGGCCCGTGGCTGATACGGGCCACGCCGTATTCGGCGAGTTCGGCCAGCGTCGGCGTTTCCGCGACGCGCATCACGTTCACGGGCAGCGGCGATGCGGCCGTCAACTTGCGAATGAGCGCAGGCGACTGAAGGCCCGGCACGAAGAGACCGTCGGCGCCGGCAGCCGCATAAGCGCGTGCGCGTGCCAGCGTGGCGTCGAGCAGGCGTTCGTCGTGCGTGTCGGCAGGCGCCTTGAAGAACACGTCGGTGCGCGCATTGATGAAGTAGTCGGCGCCCGCGCGATCGGCCGCCTGCCGTGCCGCCGCGAGACGCGCTGCCGCTGCTTCGACGTCGCGCAATTCGCCTGTGGCCGGAAAACTGTCTTCGAGATTGCAGCCCACTGCGCCGGCCTCGATGCTGAGCGCGATCGTCTCGGCGACATCCTCGGGCCGCTCGCCGTAGCCGCTTTCGAGATCGACGGTGACGGGCAGGTCCGTCGCACGCGCGATCCGCGCAAGCACTTCCATCGCGCGCGCGCGCGGCATCTGCTCGCCATCGCCGAAACCATTGGCCGCGGCTACCGACCAGCTTCCGGTCGCCAGCGCGACGGCACCCGCGTCGGCCGCAGTGCGCGCGCTGCCGGCGTCCCACACGTTGAACAGCGCCAGCGGCTGGCCCGCGCGGTGAAGCGACCGGAAATACGCGCTTTTCTCATTGCTGCTCATGCTTGTCTCTCCTTGTGAAAACCGGATCGGTGGTCGTGCCGAACGATACTGCCACCGTATCGAGCGCCGCGAGGAAATCGCGCGCATCGAACAATTCGCCGAGGCTGCGCACGCCGCCTGAAACCGCGGCCTTGCCGGTCATCAGGCGCACGGCCGCCTCGACGATGATCGGCGCGCTGACCGCGTAGATGTCGCGTCCCGACGCCGTGACGCGATGCGTCGTGCCGTCCTGCACGACGATCGCGTCCATCGCGAACTGCTGCGCCGAGCGGCCCAGCGCATCGGTCGGCTCGGGCGGCGGCGTGGCGGCATCGCGCACGTCGCGCAGCGCGAGCGTCGCGAGCCACGACTCGATCGTATCGATGCGCAGATGACGCGATAGTGTCATCACTTCCGAAAACGGCAGCAGCGTCACGTCGACGCTGCCGATCGGCGGTGGGAACGGCCACACGCGTTCGCGTGCCGTCGACGGCACGGGCGTCGGTTTGCCATCCTTATGAATGAGCCGCACCGCGCGATTGCGTTCGCCCGTCACGCGCGTGCCGCGCGTCGGGTGCCAGTTGTCGAGGCCGGTCGCGATATCGACGCGATCGATCGGCTTGCGTTGGTCGACGACGGCCGTGACGAGCAGGTCCGCCAGGCCGCCGTAAAACGCCGCGGCGGGAACGACGGTCACGCCCGCGGCGCGCGCACGAGCATCGGCATGTTCGGCCAGCGCCAGCACCGACGGCTGTTCGGCCGTCAGGTCGAGATAGGGGATGCCGGCCCGCAACGCGGCATCGGCCAGCGGCAGCGCGGTATCGAGGTACGGGCCCGCGCAGTTGATCACGGCGTCCGCGCCGCGCAACGCGGCATCGAGCGCGGCCGGATCGTCGATCGCCGCGACGCGCGAAGGCGCGACGTCGCTTGTGCCGCTTTCCGCGAGCCGCGCGGCATCGCGGCCGATGCGGATCGCGCCAACGCCGCGCCGGGCCAGTTCGGCGACGACAAACCGCCCGGTGTGACCCGTGGCGCCATAGACCGCAACCGTCTTTCGATCGTCCATGATCAACTCCGCTACAGAACGGTCTGTTTTATAGTACAGACCTGTAGCGTCGTCAACCCCGCGGTGCTATGATCGGTCCACTGTTGCGGTACGGGCGGCCCTGGGCGGCCGAGCTTGGATGAAAAAGGGAATAGACACACAAGGCGGCGCGCTCGATACACGCGAGCGCATTCTGCAAACGGCCAGCGAGCTGTTCTACCGGGAAGGCACACGCGCGGTCGGCGTGGACCTGATCGTCGCGCAGGCGGGCGTCGCGAAGACGAGCCTCTATCGTCACTTCACGACGAAGGACGACCTGATCGAGGCGTTCCTGCTGCGCGAGGACGCGGACTTCTGGGCGCATTGGGATGCGGTGGCGCAGCAGTACAAGCGCACGCCGCGCGAGGAACTGGATGCGCAGCTTCAATGGATCGGCGAGCGCATTGCGCGCCCCGGCTATCGCGGCTGCCCGCAGATCAACATCGCCGCCGAATATGCGGACGACAACCATCCGGCCCGCAAGGTCGCCGTTGCGCACAAGCAGGAACTGCGGCGCCGGCTGACCGAGCTGGCGAGCGCGATGCGAGTCGACGAACCGGAAATTTTCGCGCTGCGGCTCGCGACCGTCATCGACGGCGCGCTGAGCAGCGGGCGTGCGCTGCACGAGCGCGGCCCCGTGCATTTCCTGCAGGAATTCGCGCAACTGCTGCTGCCGAAGAAGGGCAGGAAGTAACTCGGCACGCGTCGCGATCCGCGCGCCGGTTCAGCCGCGCGCAGCCGGATCTTCCGACAGCGCGCGCAACTGGCCGCGCAACAGATCGACTTCCCCTGGCGCGAAGTGCCGTTCGATATCGGCATGCGTCTGCTGCCACAGCGGAAACGCTTCGGCCAGCAGGTCGTGGCCGGCCGGCGTCAGTTCGAGCAGGCGGCTGCGCCCGTCGTCCGGATCCTGCGCGATCGTGACGAGCCCGCGCCGCTCGAGCGGCTTGAGCGCGGCGGTCAGCGTGGTGCGGTCCATCGCGAGCAGCGACGCGACCGATTTCATCGGGGCCGGCTGCGGCCGGTTCAGCGACATCAGCAGAGAAAACTGGCCGTTGGTCAGATCCAGCGGACGCAGCACATCGTCGAAGATGCGCGCAAGGTTGCGCGCCGCGCGCTGCATGTGCAGGCACAGGCAGCAATCGCGCACCATCAGCGTCGTTTCGAAAGGGAGCTTTTCTTTTCGTGCCATGTTGCAATTGTGTTGATATCAACCTATCTTGTCAAGGTCGAGGTGCGGCAGCCCGCCGCGCCCGTCACCGAAGGAGAAAGCATGAGTGCTCAACAGCAGTTGTATCTCGCCGTATTCCTCGGCAGCAAGGACAGCGCGCGGATGAAGGCGTGGGTCGCGCTTTCGGACCAGGAGCGGCGCGCGAAAGAGCAGGAAGGCATCGCCGCATGGAAGGCGTGGGTCGAACGCCATCGCGACGCGGTCGTCGAGCTGGGCGGGCCGCTCGGCAAGACCAAGACCGTCGACGCCGGCGGCGTGAAGGACACGGCCAACGGGATGGGCGCGTTTTCGGTCGTGCGTGCTGCTTCGCACGACGCGGCGGCAGCGATGTTCGAAGGCCATCCGCATTTCACGATTTTCCCGGGCGAGAAGATCGACGTGATGCCGGTGCTGCCGATTCCCGGCGCGTGAGCGATGCCGGTCGCAGCGTGTCGCGTTGCGTCGATGCGCCGTGGCCTGCATGCGGAGATTTCCCCGACATTCTGGATGGAGACATGCGATGAAGCTTTACGGATTTGCCGGCACCCGCTCGCAACGTGCGCTGTGGGGGCTGAAGGAACTGGATGCGGATTTCGAATTCGTGTCGGTCAACCTGCTCGCGGGCGAGCACAAGCGGCCCGAATTCCTGCGCATCAATCCGGCCGGCAAGGTGCCCGTGCTGGTGGACGGCGACCGCGTGATTCCCGAGTCGGCCGCGATCGTGGTGTATCTCGCGGACAAGTACCCGGAGAAGGCGCTGCTGCCGATCGATCCGGCGCTGCGCGCCCAGGCCTATCGGTGGGTCATGTTCGCGGTGACGGAGCTCGAGCAGCCGCTGTGGCGGATCACGCGGCACACGTTCCTCTATCCGCCGGAGAAGCGGTCGCCGGCGGACATCGAACTGGCGCGCGAGGATTTCGCGACGATGGCCGCGATTCTCGACAAGCATCTCGAAGGGCGCGAGTTCATCGTCGGCGACACGCTGACGGTGGCCGATTGCGTGACGGCCTACCTGATCGACTGGGCCAGCGAATGCAACCTGATCGAACCGTTTCCGCAACTGCGGGCGTATCTCGACCGGCTGTATGCGCGGCCGAAGGCGCCGCAGCGGATCGCGGAGGCGCGCAAGGCGGCGTGAAACGGTGGTCGGTCATGCCAAACCGCGTGATCGACCACGAACAATGTTTCAAACCGTTGCCGTTCGCTGGACTCGAATGCAGCCATCCGTTATCCCTTCAGCTTCCGAGAAAAAAGACGGTTGCTGAGGGAAAAGCATGGCTCAAGAACGAGGAATACACGGTGCGTTCGCGCAGTGGATCACCGGTCGTCAGTCGTATTTCCTGGAGGTGCCGGGCGCGCCTCGCGCACAGGATCTGTCGATCATGTCGTTCGTGCTCGACGAGCAATTCGGCGAGCCCTACAGAATCGAACTGACGCTGACGAGCCCGGATTCGCTCGTGCGCGCCGACTATCTCAATCGCCCCGCGACCTTCACAATCGAGCCGGCGGGAATCGGCGCCGGCACCGTCCGCACCTTCGCCGGCTGTATCACTGCATTCGGACAAGTACGCAAGACGCGCGATTTTGTGTCGTATCGCATCGTCGTCGAACCGTTCGTCGCGCGCCTGCGTTTGACCGAGGCGTCGCGCATTTATCAGCAGCAGTCCGTGCCGGAGATCGTCGAGTCGATCCTGAGGCGGCACGAATTCCGCTCCCACCAGTTTTCGTTCAAGCTGCGGCGCGCCTATCCACGTCTCGCATTCCGCATGCAGTACCGGATGTCCGACTGGGACTACATCCGGCTGCTGATGGAGCAGGCGGGCCTGTTCTGCTTCTTCCGCGCGGGGCAGCATGGCGACGAACTGCATTTCGGCGATGACGTCGATGCCTATACGTATCGTCCGGATGTCGTTATTCCGTACCGCGAGGCGAGCGGTCTCGAAACGGGCCACGAGGCCGTGCTATCGCTCGAGTCGCTGAGCGAAACCATTCCGCAGTCGATCAAGGTCGCCGATTACAACCCCGAAAAGGCCTACGACCGCTTCAATGCCGAAGCGAATATCGCTCGTGACGATCCCACCACGTGGGGGCTGCGTTACGTGTTCGGCACGCATCATCTGGACGGCGACGAAGCCCGATACGAAGCGCAACTGCGTCACGAGGCTGCGGTTGCCTGGCAGGTCGTGTATTCCGGGAAGAGTTCGGTGGTGGATTTCGCGCCGGCGCTCGTCGTGAAGCTCGACGAGCGGCCGGCCGATGCGCCGCACGGGATCGTCATCGTTTCCGTGCGTCATGCAGGCGGACGCGATGCGTCGTACATCAATACGTTCAAGGCGATTCCCTGCGGCCGGCCATTCCGCCTGAAGTTCGACGAGCGACGGTGGCCGACGATTGCAGGCACGCTGTCGGCGCGCGTCACGACGCCCGATGCATTGCCGTATGATCGTGCGTCACGATGCGAACGCGCGGCCGTCCGACTGGATCGCCGGACGCGAACTCCGGTACGACGCGGCGGGGCAGCTCACGCGCATCGAGGATCGTACGCGCGGGGCGACGGACTACACATACGATCCGACGGGCCGCTTGCTGAAGGCGACGACGCCGGACCTGAAGGAAGTGTTCGCGTTCGATCCGGCGGGCAATCCGGTGGATCCGGAGAAGATCCCGCCGCGCCCGAGCGAGGAAACGCTCGAGGCGCTGACGGCGCGGGTGCCGCGGGTCATCGCGGAGGATCGCGCGTGGTCGGAAGCGCACCCGGGCGAGCGGATGACGCCGGCGCAGCTCGAGCGGCGCAAGCGGTTGTCGGACGAACTGGGGGCGCTGATCAACTGGACGCGGGCGCTGCCGAAGTGCGTGGGGAACGTGCTGACGGAACTGAATCGCACGCGCTACGCGTATCACGCACACGGGAACCTGGTACGGAAGGTGGAGCGGGTCGGGGCGACGTGGCTGTACAAATACGACGCGGCGCACCGGCTCGACCGGGCCGATCGTTATGCGAAGCCGCCGGCGGCGGATGAGATCGATCGGATCGAGACGACGCAGGGTCGAGCGGTTTCCGTTTCGGGGACAGTGCGGCCGGAGTTGCGCGTGAGCTTCGCGTACGACGCGTTCGGCCGTCGGACGCTGAAAGAGGTGGAGCAGCGGGACGGCAGCATCGACCGGACGGTGTTCACGTGGGACGGCGATGTGCTGCTGCTGGAGGAGCGGTTCCATATCCCGCCGCCGCAGCCGGGCGAGCGCGAGCCGGTGATGCATCGTCCGACGAATGTGGTGCGGGAGGATCCGGCGGATGCGTATTCGTTGCCGGTGGCGCAGCGGATGCATACGTTCGGGGAGCGGCCTCAGTGGCGAGGGGCGTCGATTTACCTGCATGAACCGGGGACGTTCGTGCCGCTGGCGCGGCTGGACGAGACGCTGGTGGAGGCGGCATTCATTGCGACGGGCACGGACGGGCGGTTCGTGCAGGTGCCGGCGAAGACACGGCATGCGACGCTGTTTTACCAGAACGATCATCTGGGGACGCCGCAGGAACTGGTGGATGACACGGGGAAGGTGGTGTGGCTGGGGCGGTATCGGGCGTGGGGCGGGGAGAAGAGGGTCTGGCGGGAGACGCCGGAGCGGAATGAGGCGACGAATCCGATTCGGTTTCCGGGGCAGTATTGTGATGAAGAGACGGGGCTGCATTACAACCGGCATCGGTACTACGATCCCAGTTCGGGGCGGTTCATCTCGAAAGATCGGCGGTCTCAAGAATCAAGTGCAACGTTTAGCCAACCCGGTGGCAGCTAATTCCATCGCCATGGCCTCTTCGGGGGTTTTCCAGTTGAGGGTTTGACGAGGGCGTCCGTTCATCAGCTTGGCAATATCGTTCAACTGCATCTGGGTCACGCCTGACAGGTCCATTCCTTTGGGTAGAAACTGGCGCAGCAGGCCGTTGGTATTTTCGTTGCTGCCTCGTTGCCAAGGCGCGTAGGGATCCGCGAACCAGATATCCAGATTCAATCGTTCAGCCAGCTCGACATGACAGGTCATTTCCGATCCGCGATCGTAGGTCAGGCTTTCCCGCAGAAAGGCAGGCAGCTTCTTCATCTGGCGCGTGAAGCCTTCCAGTGCATCCTCGGCCGTGCAGCCATCCATGCGGCACAGCACCACGAAGCGCGTCTTGCGCTCGACCAGTGTGCCGACGCAGGAACGATTGAAGGCCCCCTTGATGAGATCGCCTTCCCAATGACCGGGCCATTGGCGCGTTTCGATTGCCTCGGGCCGATGGACGATGCGAAGTTCTTCCGGCACAAAGCTCTTGCGGGCCAGCGTCTTGCGTGCGTTGCCACGCACCGGTTTCTCCTGACGCAGGGCCTCAATCATGGCCTGCTTCAAGCCGCCGCGGGGATGGGTATAAATCGCCGCGTAGATCGTTTCGTGGCTGACGCGTTGCTCGGGGTTGTCTGGATGCATCTCGCGAAGTCTCGCAGCAATTTGCTGCGGCGACCAGCACCGATAAACCAGATCGTGATGCACCCGCCAGTACAGCGTGCTTCCTGCTGCCAGTTTCGCCTGACGCCGACTTCGCTCGCGGCGCGTCCGATAGGCTCTGGCCGCGCTTGTGGCGTCATAGCAGCGAGGCGCTTCCGTACGATTGCGCGCCAGTTCTCGTGTGATCGTCGACGCGCTGCGGCCAAGCAGCCTTGCAATCGCTCTGACGCTCGTGTTCCGGGCCTTCTCGATCATGATCACCGCGCGCTCTTCGGCGCTCAGATGCTTGTAATTCGTCATCGCAACACCCTATCTCATCAAAGGTGTTGCACTTGAAGCTAGAGTCTAAGGCGGATCGCGCATGCGATCACGACACTTCGATAGGCCCGCCGAGCGTGCGACACAGCATCGACAGGTCGCGGAGGGTGAGGTGCGGCGTCGCGGCATGCTGCGGATCGCGTTCCACTTCCGGCTGATGGTCACGCACCACCCATGCCGCCTGAAGCCCCGCGTTCAATGCACCGACGATATCGAGATGAAAGTCGTCCCCGACATGCAGCAATTCCGCCGGACGCACGTCGAGAGCCTCCGCCGCCGCATGGAATATTTCGGGTTCCGGTTTCGCGATCCCGAACGCACGCGCGCTGAGCGTTTCCCGAAAGAATTCGCCGCCGCCGGTCAGCCGGAGATCCGCGTTGCCGTTGGTCACCGCGATCAACGGAAACCGCGCGCTCAGCCAGGCCAGCGCCGGCAACGCGTCTTCGTAGAACTCGACCCGATTGCGCGCGGCATAGAAGACTTCGTACGCACGGTCGGTCAGCGTGACATCTTCGTTCGCGCGTTCCAGCGCAAGCCGGATCGAACCGAGTCTCAACACACGATAGTCGTTGACGAGGTCCGGACACAAACGTTCGTATTCCTCACGTAGCTCGCTCAGCGTTTGTTGCGTGGGCAGCACGCTTGCGGTATTGGGCGCGTGTTCGATCAACCACGCGCGAAGCGCCGCTTCGGCGCGTTCGACGGACGGCCCGAACGGCCACAGGGTGTCGTCCAGGTCGAACGAGAGGGCGGATACCTTGGCGAGACGCATGGCGGTTGAAGCGGGGGAGGTCATTTACCACGGCCACGGAACGGAGATTCCGGTTCCGTTCTCGACGGCCTGCTCATACAGGAAACGCGCGACAGTCAGATCCTGGAGCGCGAGCCCGGTCATGTCGAATACGGTGACGTCGCCCGGCGATCGGTCGATCGACGCCGTTCCGGCGAGCAGGTAGCCGATTTCGGTGCGCGGCAGATCCGGCGCCCACTGACACTCGCCGATGCTACGCGCCTGATCGTGGTCGTCGACGAAAATGCGCGCGCGTTCCAGCACGCCGGCCGGAAGTTCGCGCTTGCCTGTCGTGTCGGCGCCCACGCAAGTCAGATGGGTACCCGGCTGAACCGCGTCCGCATCGAACAACGCGCCACCGCCGGGCGTTGCCGTGATGACCACGTCGCTGCTGGCCACCGCGTCGTTCCGGTCGCGAGCGACGCGGATCGCGCATCGTTCGCGGAATGCCGATTCGAACACCGGGTCCGGCTCGCCGCTGACGTTCACGTACTGCACCGTGCAACGTTGCGGCAGCAGCCTGAGCGCGTATTCGAGCTGGACGCGCGCCTGCACGCCCGTGCCGAACACGCAGATCCGCGTGCTGTCGCGGCGGGCCAGCAGTTGCAGCCCGAGGCCGCCTGCGGCACCGGTCCGCGCGGTGGTGATCGCGTTGCCGTCCATGATGCAGAGCGGGCGGCCCGTGGCCGGATCGAACAGCGCGACGGTTGCCTGATGCGGCTCGCCGCCGCGGGCCCGGTTGCCGGGCCAGAATCCGGCCGCCTTGAACCCGAGCAGATCCTGGCTCGCGACGTCGCCCGACTTGATGCCGAATACGCCGCCGGTGTGCAGCTTCTCGCGGACCACCGGAAACACGCGTCCGGCCCTTTGGCTATGCAGCACAAAGGCTTCCCGCACCGCAGCCATCACTTGCTCGGCCTGAAGGGCGGGTTCGACGGCATCGCGGTCGAGAAGAAGGAGTCGGGCGTCTGTCGGCATGTCGGGTCAGGCTTTCCGCCGCAAGGCGAATCGGGAAGATTTAAAGTGTGTCTAGGTTTAGACAAATAGTCAATTCCCGGGCAGGATGGCTTGGATGCAGGACGTCGCTCACCATCCGTAGAAGCGCGGCCACGCGTGTGCGATGCCGTCTTCGCCGATGGCCTGATACTCGGGATGTTGCGCGCCGGTGGCGCACGCATGGTTCGGCAGGATGCGCAGGCGCGTTCCGATCGGAAGCCGCTGCGCGATGTCCGTGTCGGGCGAGCCCGCGCGCGACACAATACCGTGCTCCTGGTTCGCTGCGCTCACGACGTAGTCGCCGAGCACTTCGCCGTCTTCGGTGCAGACCTGCCCGTAGCCGAAATCGCGGGCCTGGCGCTGCGTGCCGCGGTCGCGGCTCATCGCCATCCAGCCCGCGTCGACGATCGCCCAGCCTTTCTCGTCCTGATGCCCGATGACGGTGGTCAGCACCGACAACGCGATGTCGGACAGTTCGCACACGCCGATGTTGTGCATGACGAGGTCGAACAGCACATACACGCCGGCGCGAACCTCGGTGACACCGTCGAGGTTTTCCGCCGACAGCGCAGTCGGCGTCGAACCGATACTGACGACCGGGCAGGGCAACCCGGCGCCCCTGAGGCGCTCCGCGGCTCGCACGGTGCGGCTGCGCTCCTGTTCGGCGATCGCCACCAGCGCGTCCCGCGTGTTGTAGTCGTAGCTGGAGCCGGCGTGAGCGAGCACCCCGCCCAGCATCATCCCGCCGTCGACCAGTGCGCGGCCCACGTCGATCAGCAGATCGCCTTCGGGCGGGACGCCCGAGCGATGGCCGTCGACGTCGACCTCGATCCAGACTTCGAAGCGCTCGCCGTGCTCGCGCCCGAATTCGGCGATCGCGTGCGCGGCCTGCAGGCTGTCGGCGACGATCTTCAGGTCGCAGCCTTGCCGGCGCAGCGCAAGCGCCTGGCCCAGTTTGGCGGGCACCATGCCGACCGCATAGACGATGTCCCGGACGCCGCTCGCGAAGAACTGCTCGGCTTCCTTGAGCGTCGACACCGTGATGCCCTGCGCGCCCGCCGCGATTTGCGCGTCGACGACTTGCCGGCATTTGGTGGTCTTGACGTGCGGCCGGAACCTGACGCCGAGTGCGTCCAGATGTGCCTGCATGCGGTCGATGTTGCGACGCATGCGGCCGACATCGATCAATGCGGCCGGGGTGTTGAGGGTTTGAATGTCCACGATGCGTTGCCTCGGAGTGTTGCCGACGCGAACACTGTAGGGCAACCGACGGTCACGATGTTTAACGCGTGACTAATCCAGCATTAAGCGACGTTTAATTGAGAATGCATCTCCCGGACCGTGGCGCGGCTCATGCCTTGCCGCGCCACGGCGGCGGATCGAGGAACTGCCGCGCGGCTTCGAGAAAAACCCGTTGCCGCGCGGATCGGCCGGTGCGCGACGGCAACAGCGCCGTGACAGGCGCGGGCGGCAGGCTCCAGTCGGGCAGCAACCGGACGAGCTTGCCGTTCGCCAGCAGCGGGGCGACGTCCCATTCCGAGCGTTCCACGATCCCGAGCCCGGCCAAGGCCCAATCGGTGATGACGGTGCCGTCATTGGAGGACAGCGCGCCCGTGACGCGGATCACGGTCGACCGTCGGGACTCGTGTCGATCGTCGCCGCTCGGCGAGAAGCGCCATCGCGGAATGTCCTCGTCGTTCTCGCGCAGGCACAGGCAGTCGTATCGGGCCAGGTCGGACGGATGATTCAGTTCCTTGATGCGGCGTGCGTAGCCGGGGCTCGCGCACAGGAAGCGCTCGTTGGGCGCGAGCGGATAGCCGATCCACGACGAGGACTTGAGGCTGCCGACGTGCACGACCACATCGGCAGCCGATGCGCTCGTCAACGGGCTCTCCGACAGGTGGAGCGAAATTTCGAGCTTCGGATGCGCGCGTTGCACGTCGCGCACGATCCGCGCGACGTACTTGCGCCCGAAACCGAACGGGGCGACGACGCGCAGCGTGCCTTGCACGTCGCCGTGGTCGCCCGAGATGCTGACCGGCAGCGCCTCCACGCGCTCGAGGATATCGACGGCTTCCTGGTACAGCCGTTGTCCTTCGTCGGTCAACGCGATCCCTTGCGATTGCCGCACGGCGAGCCGTGCGTTCAATCGCGCCTCCATTCGCTGCAGGCGAATCGTGACCGCGGGCGGCGTGAGATCGAGCAGGCGCGCGGCAGCGGCCAGTGAACGCGACGCGCCGATTGCGCGGACGAGTCGAAGGTCGTCGAGGTCGAGCATTTCATGTCTCTTAATGCCGGTGTTGCCGAGCATTAAACCGCACATCACGCCGCGAATCCATCGATGCGGCGAAATGCCGGCGCGGATTCGGGCAACGGGGCTCGACGCCGTGATCGCGCCGCTGATGCTCACGAACGTTTATACGATGGCCGGCTCGCCGTCGGCCGCGTTGATCGTGCTGCTTGTGCTCGCGTGCCGGGGCCGGTCGCGCGGCCGGCCGGTGGTGGATCAACGGGCACGAGAAGCGGCGGATTTCGCTGGAAGAGTGCAGCACGGAGGGCGGTGCGGAACCGGCGGCGGATGCTGCGGCGCGCGTCTCGTGATCTCCGGCTGCACACCGCGTCACGCGTGCAGCCCGAAAATCATCGATCGATGCGCGGCGATCCCCGCCGTCACGCCGGATGCCGACGCGAACGTCGCGTTGGTCATCGGTGTCGACGCGTCGCCAGCCGCGAATACCCCTGCGACGCTCGTCTGCTTCCACGTATCGACTCGGACGACCGGACCAAGCGGCCCCTCGTCGAACGCGCAACCGAGTTGCTGCGCGAGATTGCTCGCCATTACCGTGCGCGCGCCGACGAACAGCGCATCGATCGGCACGACCTGCCCGTCGGCGAGCCGCAGCGCTTCGATGCGCGGTGCATCGCCCAGGATCTCAACGACCGGCGACCGCTCGATGCGCACGCCGCGCGCGTCGAGCAACGCGGATTCTTCTTCATTCGGATCGACCACGCCCTGCGTGAACCATGTCGTCGGGCCCCAGTCCGGAATCAGGATCGCCTGATGCACGGAAAGCGGATGCGTGGCGAGCACGCCGAGCCGCTGGCCACTTACCTCGTACCCATGGCAATACGGACAATGCAGCACGCTGATGCCCCAGCGTTCCGCGAGCCCCGGCAGCGCGGGCAGTTCGTCGCGGATGCCGGTCGCGAGAATCAGCCGGTCGGCGCTCGCGCGGCGGCCGTCCGATAGCGTCACGTGGAAGCGGCCGTCGGCATCGCGCTCGGCCGTGCTCACTTCGCCGTCGAACCGCTGCACGGTCGGATACGCGTCGAGTTGCGTGACGGCTTCGGCAACGATCTGCGCGGGCGGCTTGCCGTCCTGCCCGAAAAAGCCGTGCGCGTGTTCGGCAAAGCGGTTGCGCGGCCGGCCCGCGTCGATCACGAGCACGCGGCGTCGCGCCCGCGCCATCTGCATCGCGGCCGACAGCCCCGCAAAGCTGCCGCCGACCACGATCACTTCATGATGGTTATGCATGCATCCGCTCCTGTTCCTGAACCTGCGTGAATGACGGACGTGTCCCGATGGCGGCTAACTCATGAAACACGTGAAGTTGCATGATAGGGCGATGGTATCATTCATGCAACTTCAGAAGTTTCGAGAGAGGGGAGCGCCGCTCGTGAGAACCGACAGCCGTTTGTCGCGCATGCTGCATGCGCTGATCCACATGGACCAGGCCGACGGCCCGCTGACGTCGGAGGCGATCGCGACGATGCTGTGCACGAATCCGGTCGTCGTGCGGCGCTTGCTCGGCGGCTTGCGCGACTGCGGCTACGTGCAGTCGGAGAAAGGGCACGGCGGCGGCTGGGTGCTGAGCGTCGCGCTCGACGACATCACGCTGCTCGACGTCTATCGCGCGGTGGGCGAGCCGCCGCTGTTCTCCGATCTGGTGCCCGAGGACGAGCCCGAATGCCTGGTCGAACAGGCCGTCAACGCGCATCTGTCGGCGACGCTTAAGGATGCCGAAGCGTCGTTGCTGGCGCGCTTCGGCGAAGTCACGCTCGGCATGCTGTCGCGCGATTTCGAGGCGAAGGCCGCGCTGCGGGGCTACACGCGCTGACGCGCCGCAGCATCCTGATCGATCGTGCCTGACGTGCAATCCGGCGCGGCCCAAACCGTCGCGCTGCGATGTTCTGTCCCCCAACTTCTGCCCGGTTCGCCCGCCACAGGGCAAAATACGGGTTTTCCGCACCCGCGAGGGCGCGTTCGAATCACGCGCCGGGCGGCGGTTGTGCGCATAACGCACGCCGCCACCGGGCGCCCAGGCAAGATTGCTCGCCGTGTCGCGAGCCCACAGGAGTCCAGACCCCATGCCCGAATCCAACCTGTCCTTCTTCGGCCGGCTGTCGCTTGCCGTCGGCACGTTCTTCTCCGTGCTCGGCAACCGCGAGTTCGCGGCCGGCGTGCTGCGCGTGCGCGATGGCGCCCCGGCACCGGTCGCGCCGGCACCTGCAGCCGCACCGGCCCCGGCGCCTGCGCCCGTGAAGACCCCGGCGCCCGAACTGCGCGAAGCGAGCCCGCAGGCCGCGCTGCAACTGCTCGGCCTGCTGCAGCGCGATGCGCGCTTCATCGACTTCGTCGAGGAAGACATCGCCGGCTACGCGGACGCCGACATCGGCGCGGCCGCGCGCCTCGTGCACGACGGTTGCCGTGCGGCGCTGCGCGAGCACTTCACGATCGTGCCGGTGCGCGACGAAGCCGAAGGCAGCCGCGTGACGCTGCCGGCCGGTTTCGACGCGACGGCCGTGCGCGTGACGGGCAACGTGGTCGGCTCGGCGCCGTTCACGGGCACGGTCAGCCATCGCGGCTGGCGCGTCGCCGACGTGCGCCTGCCGAAGCTGACGGGCAGCCACGACGCATCGGTGGTCGCACCGGCGGAGGTGGAACTGTGAGCGATCCGCGCTATTCGATCGGTATCGACCTCGGTACGACCCACTGCGCGCTGTCGTACGTCGACAGCGCCACCAGCGACGGCGAAAAAATCACGCAGCAGGTGCTGCCGATCGCGCAGCTCACCGCGCCCGGCGCGCTGGAGTCGCGCGACCTGCTGCCGTCGTTCCTTTATCTGCCGCATGAAAGCGAACTGACGCAGGGCGACCTGACGCTGCCGTGGACGGCCTCGCGCGCGTTCGCGGTCGGCGAGATGGCCCGCACGCGCGGCGCCGGCACGCCGATCCGCCTCGTGTCGAGCGCGAAAAGCTGGCTGTGCCACCCGGGCGTCGATCGTCGCGCGGCGATCCTGCCGAGCGATGCGCCGCCCGAGGTATCGCGCGTGTCGCCGCTGGAAAGCTCGATCCGCTACCTGACGCACCTGCGCGAAGCGTGGGACCACGCGCATCCGGATGCGCCGTTCGCCGACCAGGACGTGACGGTGACGATCCCCGCATCGTTCGACCCGGCCGCGCGCGAACTGACGGCCGAGGCCGCGCGCGCCGCCGGCTACACGCGGATGACGCTGCTCGAGGAGCCGCAGGCCGCGCTCTATAGCTGGATCCAGAAGAGCGAAGGCGGCTGGCGCAAGCAGGTGCAGGTCGGCGACCTGATCCTGTGCGTCGACGTCGGCGGCGGCACGACCGACCTGTCGCTGATCGCGGTGGTCGAGCGCGACGGCAATCTCGAACTGCACCGCGTGGCGGTCGGCGAGCACATCCTGCTCGGCGGCGACAACATGGACCTCGCGCTCGCGCACGTGGTGGCGCGCAAGCTCGCGCAGCAGGGCACGCAGGCCGATCCGTGGCAGCTGCGCGCGCTCACGTACGCATGCCGCGCCGCGAAGGAAACGCTGCTGTCCGACCCGACGACCGACGCGGTGCCGCTCGTCGTGCCGAGCCGCGGCTCGAAGCTGATCGGTGGTTCGATCCGCACGGAGCTCACGCGCGCGGAACTCACGCAGACGATCCTCGAAGGCTTCTTCCCGCAGGTCGATGCGGCCGCGCGCCCGGTGAGCCGCGCGCGGGTCGGCCTGACGCAGCTCGGCCTGCCGTATGCGCAGGACGCGGGCATCACGCGCCACCTCGCGGCGTTCCTCGGCCGCCAGGTCGCGGCGCTCGACACGCTCGAAGGCGTGCAGCGCACGCTGCCGCAGGGCGCGACGTTCCTGCATCCGACGGCCGTACTGTTCAACGGCGGCGTGTTCAAGTCGGCGCTGCTCACGCAGCGCGTGCTCGATACGCTCAACAGCTGGCTCGCCGCCGAAGGCGCGCCGCCCGCGCGCCTGCTCGAAGGCGCCGATCTCGATCTCGCGGTCGCGCGCGGCGCGGCTTATTACGGCTTCGTGAAGCGCGGCCGCGGCGTGCGCATTCGCGGCGGCACGGCGCGTGCGTACTACGTCGCGATCGAATCGGCGATGCCCGCGGTGCCGGGGCTCGAACCGCCGGTGCAGGCGCTGTGCGTCGCGCCGTTCGGGATGGAGGAAGGCTCGGACGCGGCGCTGCCGCCGCAGGAATTCGGCCTCGTCGTCGGCGAGCCGGTGCAGTTCCGCTTCTTCGGTTCGTCGGTGCGCCGCCAGGATCAGGTCGGCACGCTGCTCGACTACTGGTCGCCGGAAGAATTGCAGGAGCTCGAGGAAATCCAGGCGACGCTGCCCGCCGAAGGGCGCACGACCGGCGAGGTCGTGCCGGTGAAGCTGCATGCGCGCGTGACCGAAGCCGGCACGCTCGAACTCGAGGCGATCCCGAGCGGCACGAACGAGCGCTGGAAGGTCGAGTTCGACGTGCGCGGCGCCGCCTGAGCACGATGAAGCGCTATACGGTCGGCATCGACCTCGGCACGAGCAATACGGTCGTCGCATACGTCGAGGCCGGCTCCGACGCGATCCGCGTATTCGACGTCGAGCAGCTGGTCGGCCCCGGCGCGGTGGCCGCGCAGCCGCTGCTGCCGTCGGTGCGCTATCACCCGGCGGCCGGTGAGCTCGCGGCGGACGCGTTGAGGTTGCCGTGGCAGGCGGCCGGCGCGCGAGACGCGGCCGCCCGTTCGGGCGGCGGCCGTGACGGCGGGGCAGTCGGTCGTGACAGCGGCGCTGGTGACGCGCTGCCGCCCGTGATCGGCCGTTACGCACGCACGCTCGGCGCGCAGGTGCCGGGCCGCCTCGTGACGAGCGCGAAGAGCTGGCTGTCGCATGCATCGGTCGACCGGCTCGCGGCGATCCTGCCGTGGGGCGCGGCCGACGGCGTCGACAAGGTATCGCCGGTCGACGCGAGCGCGAGCTATCTCGCGCATGTGCGCGACGCGTGGGACGCACGTTTTCCCGACGCGCCGCTCGCGAAGCAGGACGTGATCCTGACGGTGCCCGCGTCGTTCGACGACGGCGCACGCGCGTTGACGGTCGAGGCCGCGCGGCGCGCGAAGCTGCCGGCGCTGCGGCTGCTGGAAGAGCCGCAGGCCGCGTTCTACGACTGGCTGTACGGCCAGCGCGCGACGTTGCGCGACACCTTCGCCAATGCGCGGCGCGTGCTGATCTGCGACGTCGGCGGCGGCACGACCGACCTCACGCTCGTCGATGTCGCACCGGGCGACGACGGCGAGCCGACCTTTACGCGCGTCGGCGTCGGCAACCACCTGATGCTCGGCGGCGACAACATGGACCTCGCGCTCGCGCGCCTGGTCGAGACGCGGCTGACCGAGCCCGGTACGCGGCTGTCGGCCGCGAGCCTGTCGCAGCTCGTCGAGCGCTGCCGTGCCGCGAAGGAGCGGCTGCTTGGCGACGACGCACCGGCGTCCGTCACCGTGACGCTGCTCGGCGCGGGCAGCAAGCTCGTCGGCGGCGCACGCTCGGCCGAGCTGACGCGGCAGGAAGTCGAACAGATCGTCGTCGACGGTTTCTTTCCGCAGGTCGAGGTCGGCGAACTGCCGCGCCGTGCGCGGGCCGCGATCGTCGAATTCGGGTTGCCGTATGCGAGCGACCCGGCCGTCACGCGGCACGTCGCCGCGTTCCTGAACCGTCATGCGGAAGGCCCGCTGCCCGACACGCTGCTGCTCAACGGTGGCGTGTTCCGCGCGGGCGCGCTCGCCGGCCGTCTCGCGCAGACGCTCGGTGCGTGGCGTGGCGCGCCGCTCGACGTGCTGCACAACGCGCATCCGGACGTGGCCGTCGCGCGCGGCGCGGTAGCCTACGGGCTCGCGCGCGCCGGACAAGCGCCGCGCATCGGCGGCGGTTCCGCGCGCAGCTATTTCCTCGTGCTCGACGATGGCGCCGGCGGCTCGGCCGCGCGCGGCGTCTGCCTGCTGCCACGCGGGGCGGAAGAGGGCCGCGAGATCCGGCTCGAGGATCGTACCTTCGCGCTGCAGCTCGGGCAGCCGGTGCGTTTCCACCTCGTGTCGACGGTGGCCGAGACCGCATACCGGCCCGGCGATCTCGTCGAAATCGATGGCGGCGATTTCGTGCGGCTGCCGCCGATCGCGACGGTCGTCGAGCGACAGGCCGGCAGCGATGCGCGCGAAACGCCGGTGAAGCTCACCGCGTCGCTGACCGAGGTCGGCACGCTCGAAATGCATTGCATCGCGACCGACGACGCGGCACGCCGCTGGCGGCTCGAATTCCAGTTGCGCGGCGATGCGCCGGCGCACGGCGACGACGATGCGCCCGCGCGGCATCCGCGTCTCGACCAGGCCATCGAGCTGATCGAGCGCTCGTTCGGCAGCAAGGCCGCAGACGTAACGCCGAAGGACACGCGCCGGCTGCGCGCGCAGCTCGAACAGGTGCTCGGCGCGCGCGAAGAGTGGGACGTCGCGCTCGCGCGCGAACTGTTCGACGCGTTGCTAGCGCGGGCGCGGCGCCGCCGGCGTTCGGCCGATCACGAACGCGCGTGGCTGAACCTCGCCGGGTATTGCCTGCGTCCGGGCTTCGGCCATCCGCTCGACGCGTGGCGCATCGAGCAGCTGTGGCCGCTGTTCGACGACGGGATTCAATACGTGAACGACGGGCAGGTGTGGTCCGAGTGGTGGACGCTGTGGCGGCGCGTGGCCGGCGGCCTCGACGACGATGCGCAGACGCAGGTGCGCGACGCGATCGCGTTCCTCGAACCGTCCGACGACAAGCGGCGCAAGCTGCCGTTCGATCCGGGCAAGGTCGGCCCGGCCGACATGACGCGGCTGTCCGCGTCGCTCGAACGGCTGCCCGTCGAGCGCAAGATCGATCTGGCCGAGCGCCTGATCGCGCAATTGCAGAAGCCGGCCGACCGTGCGCTGTGCGCGTGGGCGCTCGGGCGCATCGGGGCGCGCCGACCGTTCTATGGCAGCGCGCACAGTGTCGTGCCTGCGGAAGTCGCCAATGGCTGGCTCGATGCGCTGTTCGCGCTCGACTGGAAGCAGGTCGAGCCGGCCGCGTTCGCGGCCGCGCAGATCGCACGGATGACCGGCGACCGTTCGCGCGACCTGCCGGACGATACGCGCGACGCGGTGATCAAGCGTCTGTCGGCCGCGAATGCGTCGGCTGCGTGGATCGACATGGTGCGCGAAGCGATCGCGTTCGACGAAGCCGACACGGCGCGCGTGTTCGGCGAGACGCTGCCGGCCGGGTTGAAGCTGCTGGCCGGTTGAGCGGCGCGACGGGCTCCGGTATCGTTCGGATGCCGGAGCATTTCGCGGTGTTGCCGATTCAATACCCTTCGAATAAGCAAACGGCTGCCGTTGCATTGCATCGGCAGCCGTTTGCGCTTTGTGAGCCTGCCGGTCAGATCTGCGGCATGGCCTCGCGCGACGATGCGGCTGACTCTACGATGCCGACGTCTGCGGCAGCGGCCCGCCGCGCGAGATGAATCCCCGCGAGCATGCAGCGCACCGACCCGCCGGCCAGTTCGATCGTCGGCACGTCGAGCGGCAGCAGCCGCGCGGAGCGCTCGATCGTCGCACGCTGGCCAGGTGTGAGGCAATCGAACGCACGTCGCGACAGCGCCAGCACGCGGCCGTTTCTTCCCGACAATTCCAGCGTATTGCCCGCGAAGTTCGCGATCTGCGACTGATCGAGCGCGATCACCGCGCGACCCGTTTCGGTCAGGCGTTGCGCGATTTCGGCGCGGCGCCGGCCGTCGGCGATCAGGTCGAGGCCGACCATCGCGAACTCGGTCGCGACGCTCATCATCACGTTCGTGTGATAGATGGGGCGCCCGTCGGCGTCGGCCGTATCGAAGCAGATCGGCTCGAAATTGAAGTGCGTGCAGAAGCGTTCGAGCGCAACCGGGTCGGCGCGGCGCGAACGCGCGGTGTACGCGATCCGCGCGACGTGGTCGAGCACCATCGCGCCCGTGCCTTCCAGGAATACGTCGTCGTATTCGAGACCCGAATAGTCGATCACGTCCTGCACGCGATACTCGGCCTTCAGCATCTCGACGACGTCCGCGCGCCGCTCGCGGCGGCGGTTCGGGCTGTGCATCGGATACAGCGCGACGTGGCCGCCCGGATGCGTCGAGAACCAGTTGTTCGGGAACACGGAGTCGGGCGTGTCGCGCTCGCCGTGGTCGTCGAACACGTGCACGCGCACGCCTGCATCGGCGAGCGCCTGCGCGGCGGCCGTGACTTCGTCGCGTGCGGCGGCGGATACCGACGACGTGTCGGCCGAGCCGCCGGCGGCCGTGCGCTGGAACGCGTTGTCGGCCGCGGTCTGCGGGTTCGACAGGAAACGGTGCGGCCGGATCATCACGACGGCGGCCGGCGCCTGGATCGATACGAGATTCATGGAAGTCACGAGCGAAAGGCAGGGAACCGGGCGGCGCAGGCCGCCCGTCGATGACGGTCAGCGCGCGAATGCGGCGACGGCTTCGGTGACGAATGCCGCGTGACCCTGCGCGATGGCTGCCGGATCGTCGATCAGCGCGAACAGGTTCTTCGGGTCGACGGCCGGCGGAATCAGCGCGATCTCGACCCCCGCGTTGTGTTGCTGCGCGAGCGCATACAGGTAGCGCAGCGCCGAGTAATCCTCGAGCGCGAAGCCGACCGAATCGAACACCGTGACCTCGTCCGCGCGTTCGCGGCCGGTCGTTTCGCGCTGCAGCACGCGCCACAGCTCGGTGACGGGGAAGTCGACCGGCATCTGCTGGATCTCGCCCTCGATGCGCGACTGCGGCTCGAATTCGACGAACACGCGGCCTGCACGCAGCACGCCCGCTTCGAGTTCGGTCTTGCCGGGGCAATCGCCGCCGACCGCGTTCAGGTGCATGCCGGGCTCGATCATGCCGGCCGTGACGATCGTCGCGTACGCCTTGTCGGCGGTGACGGTCGTTACGATATCGGCGCCGCGCACGGCATCGGCGGTCGACGCGGCGCGCACGACGCGCAACTTCGGATACGCGGCGAGGTTCTGCACGAGCTTGTCGGTTGCGAGCGGATCGACGTCGAACACGCGGATTTCGTCGATGCCGAGCAGCGTGTGGAACGCGATCGCCTGGAATTCGCTCTGCGCGCCGTTGCCGATCAGCGCCATCGTGCGCGAGTCGGGCCGTGCGAGCGCCTGCGCGGCGAGAACCGACGTGGCGGCCGTGCGCAGCGCGGTCGTCAGCGTGAGTTCGGCGAGCAGCAGCGGGTAGCCGGTATCGACTTCGGCGAGCGCGCCGAATGCCATTACCGTATGCATCCCGCGCGCCGCGTTGACGGGGTGGCCGTTCACATACTTGAACGCGAACAGCGACGCGTTCGCGACGGGCATCAGCTCGATCACGCCGTCGCGCGAGTGGCACGCGACGCGCGGCGACTTGTCGAACTCGGCCCAGTGCAGGTAATCGGCGCGCAGCGTGTCGACGAGTTCGCGCAGGAACGTCGTGACGCCGGTCCTGGCGATCAGGCGGGCGGTGGCGGGAACGTCGAGGAAGCGAGTCATCGGTCTGTCTCCATTGTCTTTGCCGGTACGGGTGTCCTGGCATTCCGGTCGACCGGGCGGTGCTTCGGCTCGGGCGCGGGCTTGCTGAAAAGCGGCGGCGCGGCGTATCCGGCCGGTCGATGGAGTCATTATTTCCGGGAGTCGAGCCAACAAAAAGACAGCAAAGGTGACAAATTTATCGATAGACTTGGCAAATTGCCAGCCGGTTCCGGCAGTTTGCCAGGTTCACACTGGTCGGAATGCGCCGTCTCCGGCACGCTGGCGGCTGGCTCACGCTCAACAGGAAGCCCCGTTCATGATCACGCTCGACGACGTCGACCGGCAGCTCATCGCGCTGCTGCGCGACAACGCGCGACTGCCCGTCGTCGCACTGGCGAAGGAATTGCGCGTCGCGCGCGCGACCGTGCAGAACCGGCTGACGCGGCTGGAGAAAAACGGCGTGATCGTCGGTTATACGGTGCGGCTCAAGCCGGCGGCCGAACGGCACCGGATCCGCGCGTTGATGTCGATCGCGGTGCAGGGCAATCGCGGCGCGGAAGTGGTGAAGGTGCTGCGCGGGCATCCGAACGTCGCATCGATCCACAGCACCAATGGGCGCTGGGATCTCGTCGCCGAATTGCATGCCGATTCGCTCGAGCATTTCGATCGCGTGCTCGGCGCGATCCGGCTGATCGACGGGATTGCGAGTACCGAGACGAGTATTTTGTTGTCGACGCACAAGGCGTGACGCGGGCATGGCCCGCGTGCAGGCGTGCTCGCAAGCGCGTCAGGCGCTTGCTGCCGACTCCGGAAACACCGGCTCCCCCAGCGTCAGCATCAACCGGTTCGCCCACGCGAAGATCGCGACCGCGTGCGACAGGTCGAGAATCTCCTCATGCGTCAGCCCTTCGGCTTCAAGCGCCGCGATATCGTCTGCGTCGATCGTATCGGGACGTTCGGTCAGCGCGATCGCATAACGCACGATCGCGCGTTCGCGTGCCGTCGTGCCGGCCGTCGCCGGATCGTCGAACACCTGCTCGATCGCATCGGTACGTTTCGCGAGCTGCGCGAAGCGCTGCGCATGCACCGACGCGCAATACACGCACCCATTCACGCGCGACACGGCCGTGCTGGCGAGTTCGCGCTCCGCGCGTGACAGCCCGCCGGGGCCATACATGATCGCGTTGAACACGCCCGAGCGCTGCCGCAGGATTTCGGGCAGGTGGACGAGCAGCAGGTAGTAGTCGGACGTTTTCGCCTGCGGGTGGCTCGCTTCGAGCACCGCAAGCTGATCTGGCGTCGCGGCATCGAGCGATACCGTATCGAGCCATGCGCGCCAGCCGAGCGTGTCGGACGTGAAGCCGTGGGCGGACGTCGTCATGCGGCCTCCTTGGCGGCACGTGCCTGAAGCGCTTGGGCGGCAACCGCGACGCGCAACTGATACGCGACGAACGCTACGAGCTGCGACAGCGCGACGATCGCGGGCGTCGTGAGTCCGGCCGACTTCAGCGCATCCAGGTCGGCGGGGCGCGCATCGGCGGGCGCGTGTGTCAAAAGCCGCGCATGAGCGAGGATCGCGCCAAGGCGCGGGGCGAGCGCGTCGAACGCATCGGCGTCGGCGCGCACGATGTCCTCGGCGGTGCCGCCCACGTCGAGCAATCGCGTTCGATACGTCGACGCCAGTGCGTGCGCGTTCGATCGTTGCGCGACATACCGCGCCGCATGCAGTCTTTCGACCAACGAAAGATCGGGCAACGCCGGATCGAACAGCGCGGCTTCGCTCTGCCGCGTATGGAGCAGCACCTTGTCGCGTGCTCGGCGCAGCGCGGTCACGGCATCGCCGTCGCGCAGGCCGGCCACCGCGCCGATCGTATCCGGCGCGGCGGCCGGCGTGATGGATTCAGTCATCGTTTTGGTTTCCCTTCGTCGTTTATGTGATCGATGAACGCGCGCTCATGCGTCGGCGTCGCGCCATTCGTCGCCTTGCAGCTCGGCGTTTGCATACGCGACGAGTGCGTCGTAGTGCCGGTCGCGGTCGGCGTCGAACAGCCGGCTCGCGATGCCGCGCGCGAGCCGTTGGGCGCCCGCGCTGATGGCCGGGATATCGCCGGACAGCTTGCCGTGGCTCAGGCTCGCCGCGTGGTTGAAGCAATGAATCCGCGTGACGGCCGGGCATGCCCCGCGCTCGCGTTCCTGGAACGCGAACGCGGGGCCGAGATCGGGCGATTCGGCGAGCTCGTCGAGCCATGCATCCGGTTCCGGTCGATAGCGATCCTTCCAGCGCCGCACGTGCCGCCCGAACGACGCGAACTCCGCGCGCGTCGTCCAGTCCGAATGAAAGCCCGTCGCGAAGATCAGGAAATCGACGGTGTAGCACCCGCGCGGTGTCGTCACGTCGAAGCCGTCCGCACGTTCGGCGAGCGTCTCGATCGGGCTGCCCGCATGAAAATGCGCGTGCTCGTGGCGCGACACGCGCAGCACGCTGTCGCGCGGCGGCGGCGTCTGCGACGTCAACGCGTAGTGCATGAAGCGCCACTTCGTCTCGTCGTCGAGATCGGCGTAGCCGTGCACGAGGCCCGGGCTGCCGATACCCGTCAGCTTGTTGATGCGCGGAATGTCCGCGCGGCGGAAGAACAGGTCGACGCGCGCGGCGCCGGCTTCGAGCGCGGTGCCCGCATTGTCGAATGCGGATGCGCCCGCGCCGACCACGCCGACGCGCTTGCCCGCGAGCGCCGCGAAGTCGATCGGCTCGGACGAGTGGGCCCAGCGCGTGCGCGGCGCGTGTTCCGCGACGGGCGGCACGTACGGGCCGCCGAGACCGTCGCGGCCGGTCGCGAGCACGACGTGCCGCGCGAGCAGGGTCTGCGCTTCGCCGTTGCCGTGCACATCGAGCGCGAGCAGCCCGTCGTCGCGTGGGCGCAGTGCGACGAGCGTCGTGTCGTTGCGTACCTGCAGGTCGAGCACGCGCCGATACCAGCGCAGGTAGTCCATCCATTGCGTGCGCGGAATCTTGTAGAGCGCATCCCACGCGTCGCGGCCGTATTGCGTTTCGAACCACGCGCGGAACGTCAGCGCGGGCAGGCCGAGCGCGGGGCCCGCGAGCTGCTTCGGCGAGCGCAGCGTCTCCATCCGCGCGAACGTGACCCACGGCCCTTCGTAGCCGGCCGGCGCGCGGTCGATCACGCACTGGTTGTCGATGCCGAGCAGGCGCAGTTCGGCGGAAGCCGCGAGCCCCGCCATGCCGCCGCCGACGATCGCGACGTCGAGCACGCGCGCGCCGTCGGCTTCGCGTGGCGGCACCCATGATGGCGCGGGCAGGTCGAGCCAGCGCAGGTCCTGCGCGAGCCGCGCTTCGAGTGCTTCAAGTGCATCGGGCGGCGTCGTCATGCGGCCTCCGGGCGGGTGCGGCGCGTACGTGTCGTGCGAGGCGGGTTTGGTGCGCGCTCGCTGCGCAGCCGGTCGACGCGCAGCAGCGCGTCGTGCGCGGCGGCGTCGTGAAAGGTCACGTCGTCGAGCAGCGCGCGCGTCGTGCGGTGCAGCGCGTCGAGCAGCGCATTGACGGCGGCCGTGCGCGCCTTGCCGGCCGGCGTCGCGACGCCGAACGCGAACGGGATGTCGACGTCGAGCGGGCGCGCGACGACGCCGTCCACCGGCAGCGCGACGCCCGTGGCTGGATCGACGATGCCGAGCCCGATGCCCGCGCGCGCGGCCATCACCGCATTCAGCGACGCATTGGTTTCGATGAACACGCGCGCATCGACGCGCGCGGCCGCGAATGCCGCGTCGATCCGCTGGCGCAGCCGGTGCCGGTTAGCGACCGTCACGATGCGGCGGCGCGCGAGATCGCGCAGCGCGATGCGCGGCTTCGCCGCGAGCGGGTCGCCGGCGGGCAGCACGGCGACGCATGGCGTCTGCGCGATCCAGTGCACGTCGAGCCCCGCGTGCGCCATCGGCAGCGTGACGACGCCGATATCCGCCGTGCCGGCCAGCACTTCATGCACGACGTGCTCGGCCGATTCGCTGCGCAACTGGTAGTGCGGCGCGTGCGTGCCGTCGGGCAGCGCGGCGAGCGCGGCCGGCACGAGCGTGGCCGCGAGCGACGGCGTCGCCGCGATGCGCACGGGTTCGGCCGTTTCGTCGCCGAGCGCGCGTGCTCGTGCCTCGATCGCGCGCAGGCCGACCAGCGAGCGCTCGACTTCCTCGTACAGCAGGAACGCGCGCCGCGTCGGCGTCACGCGCGGGCCGTGCCGGTCGAACAGCGCGTAGCCGAGATCGGCTTCGAGCTCCTGGATCTGCCGCGTGACGGACGGCTGCGAGCGGCCGAGCAGTTCGCCCGCGCCGGTCACGCTGCCGGCCGACATGACCGCGGAAAAGGCTTCGAGTTGATGCAGCTCCATGACGCGTTCCGATGATGCGAATTGCGCATTGTAGGAGTGTGAGCATGCGCGATTCATATAATGATTTTTGCTATCGACAGCGCGAAAACTGCGAAGCATGTGATCGCCGTGATGGCTGGAGATGCGTACATGGGCATCGGCTGCGAGCGATGGCGCGCGGGAAACCGCAATCGAATCAACGCGATGCGATGCACGCAGATGCACATCATGATGCGCCGCGTGCAAACGGCCTTCCGCGCGCGTCATCCGCTTCGCGCCGCACGCGATATCGATATGCGCAAAACTTCGTTGGAACGCCCCGAGCAGGATGGTTACATGCCCTCACTCTTTTCGACTGACTGAAGGTGGGGGCGGCATGAACGTTTCGGGGAACGACGCACGCGGCGCATGGCGGCGCGTACTGGGCACGGTGGCGGCACTCGCTGCCGCATGGGGCTTGTCGACGGGCGGCGCGCTCGCGGCGGGCGTGTCGGGCGAGCCGGTCGTGGTCGGCGTGAGCGGGCCGCTCACGGGCCAGGACGCGCAATACGGCGAGCAATGGAAGCGCGGCTTCGATCTCGCGCTCGACGAGATCAACGGCAGCGGCGGCATTCACGGCCGGCCGCTCGCGATCGATTTCCAGGACAGCCGCAGCGATCCGCGCCAGGCGGTGGCGATCGCGCAGAAGTTCGTCGCCGATCCGCGCATCGCGATCGAGCTCGGCGATTTCTCCAGCGCGACGTCGATGGCTGCTTCGCCGATCTACCAGCGCGGGCAACTGATCCAGTTCGGCTTCACGAACTCGCATCCGGATTTCACGAAGGGCGGCGATTACCTGTGGAGCACCGCGCTGAGCCAGGCCGAGGAGCAGCCGCTGCTCGCGCGCTACGCGGTGAAGGAACTCGGCTTCAAGCGGATCGCGGTGCTGTACCTGAACACCGACTGGGGCCGCACCAGCAAGGACATCTTCGCGAAGGCGGTGGCCGGGCTCGGCGCGCAGGTCGTCGCGGCCGAGGGCTATCAGCCGGCGGAGAAGGATTTCCGCTCGACGCTCGTGCGGATCGGCGCGTCGAAGCCCGATTCGATCGTGCTGATCTCGTACTACGCGGACGGCGCGCAGATCGTGCGGCAGGCGCGCACATCGGGCGTCGTGCTGCCGATCGCGGCGGTCGGCTCCGTGTATTCGCCGAAATTCCTCGAACTGGGCGGCGCGGCCGTCGACGGCGTCTATACGGAATCGAACTTCTTCCCGGCCGAGCCGCGCCCCGAGGTGCAGGCGTTCGTGCAGCGCTATCGCGCGAAATTCCACGCCGATCCCGATTCGTTCGTTGCGCGCGCATACGACGCGCTGATCCTGTCGGCCGAGGTGCTGCGCCGCTACGGCACGACGCGGCAGGCCGCACACGACGGCTTCGCGAAGGTGAAAGACGTGCCGAGCGTGATCTTCGGCAAGGTGCGCTTCGATCCGCAGACGCGCCGCGTCGCGGGCGCGCGCACCGTGTATCTGGTCGTGAAGCAGGGGCAGTGGGCGCTGTGGGACGGCGCGAAGCCGCAGCTCGCCGCGCGCTGATTCCGAATCAACCGCATGCAAGTGACGGACGCATCGTGATGGCATCCTGGCTCGACTACACGCTCAATGGCCTCATCGTCGGCAATATCTACGCGCTGCTCGCGGTCGGGCTCGCGCTGATCTTCGGCGTGTCGCACCTGATCAACTTCGCGCACGGCTCGGTCTACATGGTCGGCGCGTTCATCGGCTGGCTGTGCCTGACGCGCTTCGGGCTGCCGCTGCCGGTCGCGCTCGCGGCGGTCGTCGTCGGCTGCGGCGCGCTCGGCATCGCGATCGAGCGGATCGGGCTGCGGCCGCTGCGCCATGCGGCGCGGATCGCACCGCTGCTCGCGACGATCGGCATCAGCTTCATCCTCGACCAGCTCGCGCAGCTCGCATTCGGCGCGGACCCGCGTGCGGTGCCGACGCCGCTGCCCGACTGGCACGTGCGGATCGCCGGCGCGACGCTCGGCTCGCTCGACCTGCTGATCGCGGGCATCGGCATCGCGGCGGCCGCGCTGCTGTATGGCTTCCTGCGTTTCACGCGGCTCGGCTGGGCCGTGCGCGCGACTGCGCAGGATCGCGATGCGGCGCTGCAGATGGGCGTCGACGTCGACCGCGTGAACCAGACCGTGTTCGCGATCGCGTGCGCGCTCGGCGGCGTGAGCGGGCTGCTGGTCGGCATGTACTACAACAGCATTGATCCGGCGATGGGCTTCCAGGCGACGCTGAAGGGCGTGGTCGCGCTGCTGATCGGCGGGCTCGGCAACGTGCCGGGCGCGATCGCGGGCAGCCTGCTGCTCGGTCTCGTCGAAAGCTACGGCGTCGCGCTGTTCGGCACGAGCTATCGCGACCTGTTCGCGTTCGGGCTGCTGATCGTGTTCCTCGTGTGGCGGCCGAACGGCTTGTTCAGCGCGAACCGCGCGCTGCCGCCCGAGCCGATGACGGGCACCTTCCTCGCGGCCGCGAAAGTCGTGCGCGTGCCGCGGCCGGTGCTCGCCGGATTGGTCGCGCTGGCGGCCGTGCTGCCGTTGCTCGGTGCGTCGCCGTACGTGCTGCAGACGCTGACCAACGCCTGGCTGTACGGCCTGCTCGCGCTGAGCCTCACGCTCGTCGCAGGCACGGTCGGGCAGATTTCGCTCGGGCATGCGGCGCTGCTGGTGATCGGCGCGTATGCGTCGGCGCTGCTGTCGTCGGATCTCGGTTGGTCGCCGGCCGTGACGATCCCGTGCGCGGGCGCGATCACGGCCGTGCTCGGCACGCTGCTCGTCTATCCGGCGTTCCGGCTGCGCGGACACTACGTGTCGATCGCGACGCTCGGCATCGGCGAAGTGGTGAGCCTCGTGATCCTGAACTGGGACGGCCTCACGCGCGGCCCGCTCGGCATCACCGGCATCGCGCCGCTGCCGTGGGCGACGACCGCGCGCGCCGCATACTGGTTCACGTTCGCGGTGCTCGTGGTGTTCGCGCTCGTGCAGGTTCGGCTGCTGCGCTCGCATCTCGGGCGCACGCTGCGCGCGGTGCGCGAAGACGACGTTGCCGCACGCGCGCACGGCATCGCACCGAACCGCTACAAGGCGATCGCGTTCGCGGTCGGCGGCGTGGCGGCCGGCGTGAGCGGCGGCATCGCCGCGCACCTGTACAGCTACATCAATCACCAGACCTTCGATTCGCAGGTGTCGATCCTCGCGCTGACGATGGTGATCCTCGGCGGGCTCGGCAACGTGCTCGGCGGCATCGCCGGCGCGGTCGCGCTGATCGGGCTGCCCGAGCTGTTCCGCTGGGCGGCCGACTACCGGATGCTGATCTACGGCGTCGTGCTGCTGCTGCTCGTCCGGTTCCGGCCGCAGGGCCTGCTCGGCACGGTGTGAGGAGGAATGCGATGACCACCACCCGACCCTTGCTCGACGTGCAGGGCCTGACGCGCCGCTTCGACGGCGTGACCGCACTCGACGGTGCGAGCCTGACGCTTGCCGACGGCGAACTGCTGAGCGTGATCGGGCCGAACGGCGCCGGCAAGTCCACGCTGTTCAACCTGATCGCGGGCGCCGACCGGCCCGATGCCGGCCGCGTGACGTTCGACGGCCGCGACATCACGGGCATGGCGCCCGAGCGGCTCGCGGCGCTCGGCATTGCACGCACGTTCCAGCACGGCCGCGTGTTCGGCAACCTGAGCGTGCTCGACAACGTGCTGATCGGCGCGCATGCGCGGCTGCGCGCGGCCCGGCCCGGCTGGCCCGCGCTCGGCGCGGCGGCCGAAGTGCTGCGCGCGCTCGTGCGGCCCGCATCGGTGCGGCGCGAGGAAGCGGCGCTGCGCGACGAGGCGCGCGCGATCGTCGCCGGGTTCGGCGAACGGCTCACGCCGCGCATCGATCATCCGGCGCACAGCCTGTCGTACGCGAACCGGCGGCGCGTGGAGATCGGCCGCGCGCTCGCGCTGCATCCGCGCCTGCTGCTGCTCGACGAACCGACGGCCGGGATGAACGAGACGGAAACGGCCGAGATGCTGCAACTGATCCAGTCGCTGAAGGCGCGCGGCCTGACGATCCTGCTGATCGAGCACAAGCTCGAACTCGTGATGCGCGTGTCCGATCGCGTGATGGTGCTCGACAACGGCGTGAAGATCGCCGAAGGCGCGCCGCGCGACGTGCGGCACGATCCGCGCGTGATCGAGGCGTACCTCGGCCGTCGCCATGCGGGCGGTGCGGCCGCGGAGCGCACGACGCAGGCGGCAGCATGAACACGCTTTCTTCCGGACCCGACACGACCATGACCGACGCACTGCTGAAACTTGAACACCTCGATACGTTCTACGGGCCGGTGCAGGTGCATTTCGACGTGAACTTCGAAGTGGGCCGCGGGCAGATCGTGAGCCTGCTCGGCGGCAACGCGAGCGGCAAGTCGACGACGATGAAGCTCATTCTCGGGCTGATGCGGCCGCGCCGCGGCGTCGTGCGTTTCGACGGTGACGACGTGACGGCGCTCGCGACGCCGCAGCGCGTGCGGCGCGGGATCGCGGCCGTGCCCGAGGCGCGGCGGCTGTTCGGCGACATGAGCGTGCGGGAGAACCTGCTGATGGGTGCGTATACGCGCGGCGACCGCGCGGCGGTGGCGGAGGATTACGAACGCGTGCTCGATCTGTTTCCGCGCGTGAGGGAGCGGCTCGCGCAGCGCGCAGGCACGCTGTCGGGCGGCGAGCAGCAGATGCTCGCGATGGCGCGCGCACTGATGGCGCGGCCGAAGCTGATCTGCATGGACGAGCCGACGATGGGGCTGTCGCCGCTTTACGTCGACAAGGTGCTCGAGCTGATCGATGCGATCAACAAGCAGGGAGTGGCGGTGTTCTTGGTCGAGCAGAACGCGAGCCTCGCGCTGGAGATCGCGCACTACGGGTATGTGCTGCAGACGGGGCGCGTCGTGCTCGAAGGGCCCGCTAAGGCGCTGCTCGACGATGAGCGCGTGCGCGATGCGTATCTGGGTGGCGAGGCGGTGGCGGCATAGTCGGCGTGGCTCGTGGCGCCTCCCGGGGGCGTCGCGAAAAACTGCGATGCACACCGAAATGTCAGGCGGATTAGCGCTGGGTCACCATCACCGTAGTGGGAGCGCTGCGCGGTGCGGAACGCAACGCGGCTGCTGTCGCTGACCACAGCGGCGATTGACGGCTGCGGCTCACCGGTATCCGATCGGCCGCGTGCCCGATTCCGCCGGCCTACGCTCCGCCCGCACCGATCCCCGCCGCCCGCGGAAACGTCAGCACCACCGCGAACCCGCCCGCGTTCGGAAACGCGAACCCGACGCGTCCGCCATGCGCCTTCATCACTTCCTGAACGATCGCGAGCCCGAGGCCCGACCCCGTGCGCCGCTCGCTGCCGTCCGGCGCGAGCCGCACGAACGGCTGCAATGCGGCGTCCCAGTGCTCGCGCGGAATCCCGCGGCCGTTGTCGGTGACGGTCAGCGTGACCGCATCATCGGCGTTGCCCGAGGTCGCGACCGATACGACGATGTCGTCCGCATGACCGTGCAGCAGCGCGTTGTGCAGCACGTTCGACAGCGCTTCCTGCAAGCTGATCGCATCGCCGTCGATCCACGCAAGCGGCGCATCGCTCGCGAACGCGACCGCAACATCGCGCTCGTCAGCGAGTGGAATCGTGCGGCCGAGCACGTCCTTCGCGAGCGCGACGAGTTCGACCGGTTGCAGCGGCACGGCCTCGATGCGATGGATCACCATCGCATGATTGAGCAACTGGCCGGTGAGGCGGCCGACGTCCGCGCTGGTCGCGCGCAGCGCATCGAGGCGTGCCGCATGGCGCGCGGGATCGGATTCGCCGTCGAGCAGTTCGATCTGCGCGTCGAGCCGCGCGAGCGGCGTGCGCATCTGGTGCGCGGCGTCGGCGATGAAGCGCTGCATCGCGTTGATGCGTTCGGCCAGGCGGTGTATCAACCCGTTGATCGACCCGATGATCGCGTCGATCTCGCTCGGCGTGTCGACGGCCACCGGCCGCAGGTCGGCCGGGTCGCGCGCGGCGATGATCGTGCCGATCTGCGCGAGCGGGCGCAGGCCGCGCCGGATCGCGAGGCCGCTTGCGCCGATCGCGAGCACGCTCATCAGCAGGATCAGCGTCCACACCTTGATGCTCATGTCGTTGGTGAGCTGCTGGCGCGCGTTGGTGGTTTGCGCAACGGTCACGAGCGCCCAGCCCGGCGTGCTTTCCTCGGGCATGTAGCGCGCGATGGTCGCCGTGCGGATGCGGTGCCCCTGGTACACGGCGTTCGCGAATGCGGGGCCCTGTTTCGCGGCGGCGAGTGTCGCGGGGCTCGCGAGATCGTTGTAGCCGGCCACGACGACGCCGCGCGAATCGACGACCTTGTAGTAGACGAGGTCGTAGCGCGACAGCGTCGACAGCGCGGCCACCGGCGGATTCAGTGCGAGCACGCCGCCTTGCACGTAGAGGTTTTCCGCGACCTGGATCGACGCGCCGGCGAGCAGCTGGTCGTACGCGCGTTCGGCCGCGACGCCCGCGTAGTAGCGCGCGATCGCCGCGAGCGCGAGCGCGCCGGTCGCGACGACGAGCGCGATGAAGAGCAGCGTGCGTCCGAACAGCGTCTTCGGGAACCAGTCAATGCGCGGCAATCTGATACCCCATCCCGCGCGCGGTGCGGATCTCGACCGAGCTGCCCTGCAGCTTCCTGCGCACGCGCGTCACATACTGCTCGACCGCGTTCGCGGTCGGCTCGTTGCCGAAGCTGAACAGCTGGTTCAGCAGTTCTTCCTTCGAGAAGATGCGCTGCGGTCGGCTCGCGAGGATTTCGAGCAGCGCGAATTCCTGGCGCGACAGCGACAGCGGCTGGCCGTCGAGCTCGGCGAGGCGGCTGCTGCGGTCGATCACGAGGCCGCCGAGCGTCAGCACGTCGTTCGCGTGGCCGCTGTTGCGGCGCAGGAGCGCCTGCACGCGCGCATCGAGTTCGCGGTAGTCGAACGGCTTCACCAGATAGTCGTCGGCGCCGAGGCCGAGGCCGCTCACGCGGTCGTCGATCGCCGAGCGCGCGGTGACGAGCAGCACGGGCGTCGTGCTGCCCGACGCGCGCAGGTTGCGCAGCACCGCGAAACCGTCCATGCCGGGCAGGTTCGCGTCGAGCACGACGAGGTCGAAGCGCTCGACGCGCAGCAGCCCGTTCGCGGTCGCGCCGTCGGCTTCGAGATCGACGGCGTGGCCGAGCCGCGCCAGGCGGCTGCGGATCGCCGCGCCGATTTCGGCATCGTCCTCCACGACGAGAATGCGCATGGTGCCGTTTTGCAGGTGGGTGGATTAGGGGTTTTCCCGGGGCCGGGATGTCAGCATTTTCTCAGACTCGGTCGATAACCTGTGTCGAGCCGGAAGAAGCACGCAAGGACGGCATTAATACCAGAAATATTCAAGGAGACGGCAACATGCAGCAAGTCACGGGCACGACGCACGCGCGCCGCAGCGCGCCGCCGGCCCTCGCGCGGCCGTTTGCCGCCTGTCGCAAGGCGACGCACGCATGACGGCGTCGCCGCGCCGCCGCGCATTGATCGCCGCCGGGCTCGGCGTGCTCGCCGCACCGGCGCTCGTGCGCGCGAAGCCGCGCACGGTGCGGATCTCGAAAGGCTATGGCGTGCTGTATCTGCCGCTGCTCGTGATGGAGAAGCAGCGGCTGTTCGAGCGGCACGCGGCGCGGCACGGCATGCGCGATGTCGCGGTCGACTGGGTGCTGCTCGACGGCGGCAATTCCGTCAACGACGCGATGATGGCCGGCACGCTCGATTTCGCGGGCGCCGGCGCGCCGGGCTTCATCGAGCTGTGGGCGCGGGCGCGCGGTATTCCGAACGTCGAGGTGATCGGCATCAGCGGGCTGTCGACCACGTCGCTGTCGCTGAACGCGAACCGTCCGGGCCTGACGTCGCTGCGCGACTTCACGCCG
This sequence comes from Burkholderia sp. JP2-270, assembly GCF_003233675.1. Taxonomy (NCBI): domain Bacteria; kingdom Pseudomonadati; phylum Pseudomonadota; class Betaproteobacteria; order Burkholderiales; family Burkholderiaceae; genus Burkholderia; species Burkholderia sp. JP2-270. The sequence goes on from NZ_CP029825.1 coordinate 2,335,140, forward strand.
TCCGACCGGATCGCGGTGCCCGGTATCCGCACGTCGCTGTCGGCCGTCGTGCTGCAGATGGTCGCGAGCCGGCAGCTCGGTCCGAAGCATTTCGCGCAGCTCGATTCGATCACCGTGAACCTGCCGCATCCGCAGGCGATGCAGGCGCTGATCCGCCGCGAGAACGGCGTCACCGCGCACTTCACGTCGCCGCCGTTCTCGACGCTCGAGTTGCGGCAGCCGGGCATCCATCGCGTCGTGAGCTCGGTCGACGTGCTCGGCCCGCTGACGCTCGACGTCGTGTTCGCGCCGAAGCGGCTCGTCGATACGGAGCCCGCGCTGGCCGTCGCGTTTCTCGGTGCGCTCGACGAAGCGAACCGCCTGATCGCGCAGGACCCGCGCGCGGCGGCCGCGCTCTATGCGGCGTCGTCCGGCGTCGGCGTGTCGCACGACGACGTGATGCGGATGCTCGCTGCGCCCGACACGCGCTTCACGGTGCGGCCGAACCAGCTGATGGACTACGTCGAATTCCTGTACCTGGCCGGCACGATCAAGGCGAAGCCGCGCGCGTGGCACGAGATGTTCGCGCCGATGCTCGACGACTACCGGTCGGGTTGAGCGCCGCCGACGGCCGACAGGCGACATTCATCGAAACATTCCGCGCCCGCGCCTTCGTTGCGCGCGGCGCCGATTCAACCGACATGCAACCGATTCACGTAAGGAGCCCGTAGTGAACGCTACCGAAACCCTGGACCCCGCGTCCGCCGAAGAACAGCGCATCATGTCGAAGATGGCGCGGCGCCTGCTGCCCATCCTCGTCGTGATGTTCCTGATCGCGTTCATCGACCGGCAGAACGTCGGCTTCGCGAAGCTGCAGATGGTGCACAGCCTCGGGATGACGGAGGCCGCGTTCGGGCTCGCGTCGTCGCTGTTCTTCATCGGCTACCTGCTGTTCGAGGTGCCGAGCACGCTCGCGCTGCATCGCTATGGCGCACGCGTATGGCTCGCGCGGATCATGCTGACGTGGGGCCTCATCACCGTGCTGATGGGCTTCACGACGTCGATGCCCGCGTTCTGCTCGCTGCGCTTCCTGCTCGGCATCGCCGAGGCAGGCTTCTATCCGGGTGTGATCTACTACCTGACGCTGTGGTTTCCGCAGAGCTACCGCGCAAAGGTGCTCGGCATCTTCACGCTCGGCAGCGCGCTCGCGAACATGCTCGGCTCGCTGGTCGGCGGCGTGCTGCTGAGCCTGAACGGCGTGTGGGGGCTGGCGGGCTGGCAGTGGGTGTTCATTGCAACCGGCATTCCGGCCGTGATCGTCGCGATCGTCGTGTTCCGCGTGCTGCCCGCGTCGTTCCGCGAGGCAACGTTCCTCGACGAGCGCGAGAAGCAGATCGTCGCGGCCGCGCTGGAGCGCGAGAAGCCCGCGCAGGCCGAGCACGGTCAACCGTGGAAGGCGCTGCTCGATCCGCGCGTGATGCTGTTCGCGGCAACCTACATGCTGATGTCGACGTCGCTGTACGGCGTCACGTACTGGCTGCCGACCCTCGTGAAATCGTTCGGCGTGTCGAGCAGTACGAACGGCTTCCTGAGCATGCTGCCGTGGGCGCTCGCGGTGCTGCTGCTGCTGTGGCTGCCGGCGAAGCTGCGCCGCGCGAAGAGCATCCTGCGCACGATCGCGATCGTCGCGGCGCTCGGCGCGCTCGGCTTCCTGCTGAGCCTCGTGCTGCCGTCGACGCCGCTGCGCTTCATCGCGCTCGTGCTCGGCGGCGCATGCATCCCGCTGCTGTATCCGTGCTTCTGGTCGATGCCGCCGCGTTATTTCACCGGTGCGCGGGCGGCGGCGAGCGTCGCGGCGATCAACTCGATCGGCAACCTCGGCGGCTTCTTCAGCCAGAACCTGATGCCGTTCGCGGGCAAGGTGACGGGCACCGCGTTCGGGCCGATGATCGTGCCGATCGTGTGCCTCGCGCTGCTCGGGATCGGCGCGCTGGTCGCGTGGACGCGATCGGAGCGGGGGATGGTGGCGGCGCAGGTGTGATGCGGCGAGGCCGGTTTATACAGTGCCGGCAAGCCGACCATACCAATCGGCCGACTCTGTTCGGTTGTCGTGATGTGCTACCATGTATTACATATGTAATGCATGGAGTGTGCGATGAAAACAGCCACGATGCCCGCGCTGCGAGTCGACCCGAAACTGCGTGAAGAGGCGGAATCGGTCCTGTCGGAAAACGAGACGCTATCTGCGTTCATGGAGTCGGCGTTGCGTGATGGCATTGCGCGCCGACGCCTGCAGCGCGAGTTTGTCGCACGCGGCCTGGCGTCGCGCGACGAAGCGCGGCGTACCGGCAAATACGTCGATGCCGAGGATGTGCAGAGCGAGCTTGAGAGCATGCTGAACGCCGCGCGCGCGCCGAAGGCGGCTGATTGAGCTACCCGGTCCGCTATACGAATGCGGCGCGTGAAGACCTGGTGCGACTGTATCGATATCTTCTCGAACGTGACGTGGACGCGGCGGCGAGGGCCCTGGAGGCGATCGAACGCGGCGTCGCCATGCTGCGATTGTTCCCGTTCACTTGCCGCAAAATTGACGAGCGCAATCCGTTTCTGCGCGAATTGATCGTGTCCTTCGGTACGTCAGGCTATGTCCTGTTGTTCGAGATCGAAAGTGCAGAGCAGGTAACGATCCTCGCCGTCCGCCATCAACTAGAAGACGACTACCACTGACCGCATCAGCGACGCGCCACCTCCGCATCCGACCGGCCTACCCGCGCGAAGCCCCAGCCCCGCCATGTGCAACCGCCACCCGCGCATGCGAAAGCGGAATCTCCACCTCGACCGTCGTACCTTCACCGAGCGTCGTCGCGATCCGCAGCGTGCCGCCGACGAGATACGCACGCTCGCGCAAGCCGACCAGCCCGAACGAACTCGACTTGCGCGGCGCACCGGGATCGAATCCCGCACCGTCGTCGCGAATCGTCAGCGCGATCGCATCGTCCCGGTGCACGAGGTCCACGTCCGCATGCGATGCGGCCGCGTGCCGCGCGATGTTCGCGAGCGCTTCCTGCGCGATGCGGAACACGGCCGTTGCATACGGTTCGTCGAGCTGCAGCTCGGTCGGTTCGACATGCAGCGCGCACGCGATCCCGTGACGGTGCCGGAAATCCTCCACGAGCCATTGCATCGCCGCGGCGAAGCCGAGATCGTCGAGCATCAGCGGGCGCAAGTCCGACGCGATGCGCCGCGTCGCGGCCACCGCGCCGCGTGCCATCGTGTGCATCGCCGCGATCTTGCGCGCCAGCGGCGCGTCGTCTTGCTGCACGCGGTCGACCAGCCATTCGAGATCGTTCTTTAGCGCCGCGAGCGTCTGCGCGAGTTCGTCGTGCAGCTCGCGGGCGATGCGGCGCTGCTCGGCTTCGCGCGCGGTCGCGCTGATCGCGGCGATCTCGCGCAGTTCCTCGCGTGACGCCTGCAGCGCCCGCTCCGCGCGCACGCGCTCCTCGACTTCGCGCCGCAGGTCGCGGTTCGATGCGCTCAGTTGCGCGGTACGCGCGGCGACGCGCTGTTCGAGCCGTTCGTTCGCCTCGTTCAACTGCGCGCTCTTCTGCACGACGAGCAGATGCTGGTAGCGCGCACCGGCCAGCGCGCGCACCGTCTGCGCGTGCAGCCGGCCGTTCTCGAACAGCATCGCGAACAGCACGACGCCGGACGCGACGAGGCCGTACGCGCGGCCCGCGTAGAAACCGAGATCGAAGCGCCCGTGATTCAGCATCGACGACAGCGCGATGTCGAACAGCCAGGCAACGAGCACGGTCATCACCCACAGATCGAGCACGGAATGGCGGCGTCGTTGCCGCCACATCAGCATCAGCGCCACCAGGTTCAGCCCCCAGACGACCGTGATCGCGTTCTTCATCGTCGCGGCCATCCGGTTGCCGTGCATGATGCGCGGCAGCAGGTCGTGGCCGGCGGTCGCGAGCACCGCGAGCGCGGCCGTCGCGCCGGCCGCCGCGACGATGCAGAGCACCACCGGAATCGCCGCGCGGCGCTGTGGGGCCGGGATCGGGCGCGCGCGCGACGCCGCGCGCAGCAGCGCGTACGCGGCGACCGCGAGCGGAAAGCCGCCGTGCCAGAACAGGTACAGCCAGGCGGTGGTCTGTTCGCCGGCGCCGAGCAGGCCCGTCGGCGTGAACAGTCCCGGAAAGGTCAGCATGTGCGTGCCGGCCATGAAGCCCGTGAACAGGTAGCCGCCCGCGAGCGCGAGCAGCGATTTCTCGCGCAGGATCGCGTACTGGCCGAGCAGGAGGCCGGCCGTCACCATGTCGTTGACGACGATCGCCGACTGGTACACGGGAATGAACGCCCAGCCCGGCGCGAGCGGCATGCCCGCGAACGGCGCGAGTGCGGCGAAGATCGCGGCCGACACGAGCACGGTCGCGATCGCGAGCCGCCGCTCGCGCCGCCCCGGCGGCAGCGACGACATGAACAGGCGCGACGCGTCCGGATCGGTGTCGTCCGGGGGCGCGGACGGGAAGCGGAAGGCGGCCATCATGCGTTGTCGACGCCGGGGTCGAGATCGTGGCGCATCGCGTAGCGGACCAGCGCGGCTTCGTGCGGCAGTTCCATCTTCTCGAGGATCCGTGTCTTGTACGTGCTGACCGTCTTCGCGCTCAGCGCGAGTTCGGACGCGATCTGCGTGACGGTCTGGCCCGCGACGATGCGGTGCATCACGTCGAGCTCGCGCGCGGACAGCCGTTCGTGCGGCAGCATCTGGGCCGGCGCGCGCAGCGTGCGCGCGAGGCTTTCGGCTGCCGACGGGCTCACGTAGACGCCGCCCGCCGCGACCTTGCCGACGGCCTCGACGAGCTCGGCGGTCGCGCTGTCCTTCGTCAGGTAACCGGTTGCGCCGGCCTTGAACGCGCGCGCCGCGTACTGCGCCTCGGCATGCATCGTCAGCACGAGCGTGCGCAGCGACGGCGCGTGGCTCTTGACCAGCCGGATCAGCTCGATGCCGGTCGGCGCGGGCATCGACAGGTCGAGCAGCAGCACGTCGGCGGCGCTGCGCTCGGCCAGAGCGAGCGTGGCCGGGCCGTCGCTCGCCTCGCCGACGATTTCGAAACCGCCGGCCCTCTCCAGGATATGACGCAGTCCGTCCCGCATGACTGCGTGATCGTCAGCCAGAATTACCCTGATCATCGAGCGACCCTCTTCGGGATGACGCCGCGGACCCTGCCGTCCGGTTGCCGCCGCGACTGTTCTTCCGATCAATATATTCCGCCGAATCCCAAAACGGTACACATCCGGGAAATTTTCGAGATATCCGACCCCGGAATGTGGACTGAACCGAAATAATCGACGGAAAAGGGAATGGCGTGGACCGCTTGTGGGTTGGGGTATTCCCGGATGGCTGGTGGGCCCCGGGGGGACCGGCGCGGTGTCACGCGAACGGCCCCGATTCGGGACTAAACTGGTGCCCGATGCCACCGCGACAACCGAGGAGCCCCGCGATGATCGACCTTGCCGATATCCTTCCGTCCGCACTGCCTGCCGCCGTCGCATGGGCCGAAGCGGAAGCGGCGCGCGGGATCGCGCAGGGCGCGCCGCTGACGCCGGCGCAGGCCGACGACGCGCGCACCGTGGGCGTCGCGCAGCCGGAGCGGATCCGCGTCGTGATCGTCGACCGCATGCCGTTCCCCGAAACGCCTTCGCTGGCCGCGATCGCCCGCGACACGGGGCTGCTGTCGCCGGGGACGATCGGGCTCACGCTCGGCCATGCGGTGTTCGTGCTGCGCGGGCAAGACACGCGCCGCCTGCTGACCCACGAATTCCGTCACGTACATCAGTTCGAGGCCGCCGGGTCGATCGGCGCGTTTCTCGCGCGCTATCTGCACGAGATCGCGACGGTCGGGTACCACGACGCGCCGCTCGAGGCCGATGCGCGGCAGTACGAGTTCGATTGATCTCCGACGCCGGCGCGACAGCGCGCACCTCGCGATGAACGTTCCCTACGCCACTGCCGGCCCGGTGTTCGCACATCGGGCCGTGCCGCTTTGGAGCGCGCGATGAGCGACACGATCCACGCATGGATCGGCGCGATCGGCGCGCATCCGCTGCTCGTGCTGGCGATCGTGTTCGTGACCGCCTGCGCCGAGGCGATCGCGCTGGTCGGCACGGTCGTGCCGGCCGGTGCCGTGATGTTCGCGGCCGGCGCGCTGATCGGCGCGGGCGCGCTCGACGGGTGGACGACGATCGGCGTCGCGGCTGCCGGCGCCGTGGTCGGCGACGGGATCAGCTACGAGCTCGGGCGGCACTATGGCGGGGTGATCCGCAACGCGTGGGCGCGCTTCGGCTACGCGGCCGCTTACTCGCGCGGCGAGGAGTTCGTGCTGCGCCATGGCATGAAGAGCATCGTGCTCGCGCGCTTCCTTGCGCCGGTGCGTGCGATCGTGCCGGTCGTCGTCGGCTGCGCGACGCTGCCGCGCCGGTCGTTCTATCCGGTCAACGTGATATCGGCACTCGTGTGGGCGCCCGTGCATGTGGCGCCGGGCATCCTGTTCGGCGCGTCGGCCGTTCTGGCCGCGGCGATCAGCGTGCGGGTCGCCGCGATCCTGGTGGTCGTCGCCGCGCTGGTCGCGCTGGTGTGGATCGGCGTGCGCGTCGCGTTGCGGCGCGGCTGGCCGCTGCTGCGTCGCGTGTTCGTCGAAGTCGTGCATGCATGCGCGCGCCGCTGGCCGCGCTTCGGCGCGCGGCTGCACGACACGATCGCGCGCGTGCGCCGCCTGCCGGGCGCGGTGCCCGTGCTCGCGCTGCTGTTCGTCGGCTGCGTGTGGCTGTTCGCGGGGCTCGTGCAGGATGTCGTCGCGAACGATCCGCTGATGCAGGCGGACATCGCGCTATACGCGTTCCTGCAGAACCTGCGCACGCCGCCCGTCGATGCCGCGATGAGCGCGCTCGCGGTGCTGCACGGGCACGATACGGGGCTGATCGTCGCGGCCGCGTTTCTCGTCTGGCTGATGATTCATCGCTGCTGGCTGACGTCCGCATGGTGGCTCGCGACGATCGGCATCGCCGTCGTGCTCGTGCCGGTGTTCGGCGCCGGCATGCCCGGCGCGTCGCCCGCGAGCCTGCCCCCCGGCGCGCTGCACGAGCCGCTGCCCGATGCCGATGCCGCGTTCGCGATTCTCGCGAGCAGCGGCCTCGGCTGGGTGCTGGCGCACGACGGGGCCCCGCGGTGGCGTATCCCGGTCGTGACGGCCGTCGTGCTGTGGATCGTGCTCGGCGGCTTCGCGCGGCTGTACGTCGGCGATACGTGGCTGTCGGGTCTGCTCGGCGGCTGGAGCCTCGGGCTGGCGTGGTTCGCGGTGCTCGCCGGCGCTTATGCGTACTGGCGCGTGCGCGAGCATGTGCAGTCGAGGGGCGCGCTCGTCGCGGTGGTCGTGGTGCTCGCGACGGCCGGCGTATGGACGATTCCCGCGCAATGGCAGCTCGACCGCGCGTCGCGCCCGCATGTCGGCGACGTGGTCGCGATGACCGTCGACCAGTGGATGCGCGGCGGGTGGCAGCGCGTGCCGACGCGGCGCACCGAGATCGGCGGCGATCGCGAGGAATATCTGCCGCTGCAATGGAGTGCGACGTCGGACACGCTCGATCGCCATCTCGCTCAGGCCGGCTGGCAGCGCGCGACGCCGTGGTCGCCCGCCACCGCGCTGCGCTGGCTGTTGCCGCAGGCGCCGGCCGACACGCTACCGGTACTGCCGCGCTACACGCACGGCGAGAGCACGCGCCGCGTGTTCGTCCACGTCGATCCGGGCCACCCGGAAAGCCGTGTCGTGCTGCGGCTGTGGCGCTATCCGTACGTGCTGCAGGATGCGCTCGGCACGCGGCCGCTGTGGTACGGCGCACTGTATCGCGAAACGCTGCACCGGCCGGCGAGGCTGATAACGATCGTGAGGACGACGCCGATCGACGATGCGGCGGCGATCGCGCAGGCGCTGGCGGTCGAGCCGACGATCGAGCATCCGCCGACGGGGATGAATGCCGCGCCGGCCGGGATGCTGCTGGTGTGGATGACCAGGCCGTGAGCGGGCAGGCCGGCCGTGCGCCGCTTACGCGTGCGCCGGCTTCGCGGGGACGACGGACAGGCGCAGGCCGACCGTCTTGAGCACCGCGAGCAGGGTTTTCAGCGTTGGGTTGCCGTTGGGGGACAGCGTGCGATACAGCGATTCGCGGCTGATGCCGGCTTCGGCCGCGACGGCACCGAGCCCGCCGTACGCTTCCGCGACCGTGCGCAGCGCGAGCAGGGCGGCCGCGCGGTTGTCGGGATCGTCGAGCGATTCCATTGCGACGCGCAGATAGGCCACCGCGAGTTCGCGATCGGCGCCGAGTTCGGCGACTTCCGCGTCGTGGTGCGATACCGCGCCTTTGAGCTTGTTCATGTTTGCCTCCGTTTCCAGTTCGACCAGTGTTCCTTTGCGCGCCTGATGTCGTCGGGTTGACTGCCCTTGTCGCCGCCGGACAGCAGCAGCACCAGTGCACCGCCGTGCCGGCCGAAGTACACGCGATAGCCGGCACCGACGTGGATGCGCAGTCCGATCACGCCTTCGCCGACAGGCACGCAATCGCCGAAGTTGCCCGTCTGCACGCGGCGCAGGCGTTCGCGAATCCGTGCCTGGGCGAGCTTGTCGCGCACGGCGTTCAGCCATTCGGTGAAAGGCTCGCGACCGTCGTCGCGCTGATAGCGAAGCAGTTCGAACTTGGATGCCATTGTAACTTATAAGCTACAAAAAATGTGAGAGGAACGAGGCGGCCATGCGGCCTGCCACTGGCGGTGTGAACGGAGTGCGATGCACGCGTTGCCGATCGTCGGATCGAGACGGCATGCAACGCAACGGCACCGCGGCCGGAGCGCATGCAGCGCCTTCATGGTTCGGGGTTTCAGGCAACGAAGCCGGCTTCCCGGACGACGATCATTCTTTCGTCCGGTGCGTACGGCGGCGATTCGGCCGAATGGCCTGTGTCGATGGCGCGATGACGAGGCATGCGCCGGGTGTGGGGTGTCCGGAGGGAGTGACGTGAACGGCAAACCTGCCGGCGACGCGGCGGCGAGCGCCTGTCGGGTTTCTCGCCGGCGTTCGAGCGCCAGTACGGCGTGCCGCAAGGCATGTATCGCAGCGGCGTGCCGCGGGACGGCGGCTATCGACGAATCGCGGTACGATCGATTGCCTTCCGGCCAACATCGCCTTCACGAGAGAACCCGCATGATCACGCTTCGCCCGATGACCGAGGACGATTTTCCGCGCTTCTGGCCGACCTACCGCGCCATCGTCGCCGCTCAGGAAACCTATGCATTCGATCCCGCGCCGACGCCCGAGGCAGCGCGCGCACTATGGCTCGACGCGCCGCTCTGCACATGGATCGCCGAACAGGACGGCGTGCTGCTCGGTTCGTACTACCTGAAGGCGAACGCGGCCGGGCCCGGCAATCACGTGTGCAACTGCGGCTACATGGTGAGCGAGGCCGCGCGCGGCCGCGGCGTCGCGCGCCTGATGTGCGAGCACTCGCAGCAGGTCGCGCGCGAGCGCGGTTTCCTCGCGATGCAGTTCAACTCGGTGGTCGCGACGAACGAGGTCGCGGTCGCGCTGTGGCAGAAGCTGGGATTCGAGATCGTCGGCCGCCTGCCGCGCGCGTACCGTCACGCGCGGCTCGGGTTCGTCGATTGCTTCGTGATGTTCAAGTGGCTCGGCGACGCGGCGGCCGCCGAAGCCTGAGCACGCTGCCGCTTCGTCAGACGGCGAATGCGCCGTCGAACACGATCCGCTCGTCGAGCGCGAGCGTACCGCGCGCGAAGATCAGGTCGAGATGGTGGCTGCCGTTTTCGCCGCCGCCGAGCCCGAGATGCAGGCCCGGATGGCGTTCCTCGAATCCTGCATTGCGGCCGTACAGCCCGCGGATCCCGAGGTTCGTGCCGATGCCGAATTCCTCGATCCGCCGGTGATTCGCGTGCCGGTCGAGATAGGTCGAGAAGTCGCGCCGGAAGCCCGCGTCGTCGCTGTCGAAATCGACGATCGTGCTGCCTTCGACATGCAGCGTCGCGAGCCGCTCGGTGACCTTGTACTTGATCGCGAACGGCACGGTGCCGAGAAACGTGCCGCTGAACAGGACCGAGCCGCTCAGGTCGGTGACGTGCGTTGCGATCTCGCCGGGCACGACGTCGAGATTACCCATTCCATCCACGCTCGTCCATTTCTGGTCCGGCGCGAGCGAGCCCGTCAGCGTGTTGCCGGCTTCGTCGATGAAGCGGATCTGCGACGCGCGCGCGGCCGCTTCGATCAGCCGGCCGTTGCGTGCCGCGATGTCGTCGAGCGATTCGGCGAATGCCTCGTCGAGATGCGGGCCGTAATCCTTGAATAGAACCGACTTGCCCCAGTGCTCGACGATCGCGGGGCGGATCGCGGCGAGGAACGGCGGCCCGCTCGGCGACGGCGTCGGCAGGCACGACGAGTCGTACAGCAGAACGAACAGGTCGGCGCGATCGAGCGCGGAGGCGATGTCGGCGGGCGGGGTGGTTTCGAGGCAGAGGGTGGTCGCGTCGAGCGAATCGGGCAGGGCGGCAAATGCGCGCAACGCGATGTCGCGGTTGCGGGTGTCATAACCGACCAGCAGTTTTCCCGACTCGCCGCGCGCTAGCTTGTCGCGCAGCGCGGGGTGAAAGCCGAGTGCGCGGTGCAGGTTCAGCATGCGTGTCTCCGGAAGCGGCGGAAGGGCCGCGGCCCTTCCGCGAGAACGGGTGGCCCGCTCAGACCGGCCAGAGCGCGGTGCCGAACGGCACCACGGCGTCCTCGACCATCATGTCGACGGCCTCGGGGTGCGTGTCTTCCTGCATCCAGTCAAGCAATTCGATCTGCTGGGTTTCCTGCATGTCAATTCTCCTGTGGTGAACATGAGTGATTCAACATGAAAGCGCACGGCTAAAAGATTGCCGCTCCCCGTCCGGCATTTCGTGAACGCCGGGCGAGTGGCGTCGATATTAGTCTGATGAATTTGCGAATGCAATGCGTTGCGGGATTTTTAGCAAAATCCTGCTAAACACGGGAAATTCCAGCAGGCGATGCGGGAAAAAGGCAGATAAATCGAATAACGGGACCGACCTGATTTTCCAATTATCGGGATCGCGACCGGTTAAATGATTCCGGAAATTTTTTTAAATTGGAAATGCAATGGTGCCGATTATTTCGAATCGCGTCGTTCGCGCGGGACGCGTGCTTGACGGTCGCGGCCGGGCAGCGCACGTTGCGGGCTGCCGCGTAGTCACGCGAGGGTCAACGTACGCACGCCGTGCGCGACACGCGATGAAACGCGCGGCTGAAGTAGATGAGGCTGTCGCCGTCGTCGCGCACGCGGATCGACGTCGCCTCGATGAACATCACCGAATGCGAGCCGACTTCCTTCATCTCGGCGATCGTGCCCTGCAGGCTCGCGAGCGCATCGCGCAGCACGGGCACGTCCTGTTCGCCGCGATCCCACACGGGCAGCTCGAAGCGGCGCTCCATCGGCAGGTCGGTGAGCCCCGCGAAATGCCGCGCGAGCAGTTCGTGCTCGGCCGGCAGCACGTTGATGCAGACATGGCGGTTGCGCTCGAAGGTCGCGTGCATCGCGCTCGACCGGTTCAGGCATACGAGCAGCGTCGGCGGCGCGTCGGTGACGGAGCACACGGCGCTCGCGGTGATCCCGCAGCGGCCGTGCGGGCCGGCGGTGGTGATCACGTTGACGGCCGCGCCGAGGTGGGCCATGGCTTGACGGAACGCCTTCTGCGCGTCGGTCGGTTCGACGCGTGCAGGTCGCGCGCTATCGGGCGTGGAGATCGTGGAGGGTGTGGCGGACATGGGCGCTCCCGGGTGGACGAATGCGGCGATCGTGCGTGCTGCCGGTGCAGCGGTCGATAGCCGACGATGACCCTAGCGTACGTCGCGAAAATGCGGACGACCATTCGCACGATTGACGATGGAGATGGCATTCTCGCCAACGCGTCTAAAGGTTCTACCTAGATCGCTGCACGCTGCACCAAAAAAAGCGCGATTGTGCGGTCGTGCGGCACGTAAAAGGGTGTTCAGCGGGTTTTCGGCTCGTTATGATGTGCCGCACACCCCCAGCGAACGACGCTTGCGACGAACCGGCAACCGGCCCCTCGCGCTGCGCGTGCGATACCCATACCGATATTGAGCGAGACACCCGCGATGACGTCACCCGCACCGATCGTATACATCGTCGACGACGATAGCGGCATGCGCACGTCGCTCGCGTGGTTGCTCGAATCGGTCGGCATCGCGTCCGAAGGGTTCGCGAACGCCGCCGACTTTCTCGCGCGCTTCGACGTGAACCTGCCCGCGTGCCTGGTACTCGACGTGCGGATGCCGGAGAAAAGCGGCTTCGACGTGCAGGCGGAACTGAATGCGCGCGGCGCGACGCTGCCGGTGATCTTCGTCAGCGGGCACGGCGACATCCCGATGTCGGTGCGTGCGCTGCAGAACGGCGCGATCGACTTCGTCGAGAAGCCGTACAACTCGCAGCAGATGCTCGAGCGCGTGCAGCGCGCGCTGCGGCTCGCGCAGCAGCGGCATGCGGTCGGCCAGCGCCATCGCGCGCTGCGCCAGCGGCTCGAGGCGCTGACCGCGCGCGAGAAGGAAGTACTGCGCGGCGTGGTCGACGGCAAGGGCAGCAAGCAGATCGCGTCGGACCTGTCGATCAGCGTGAAGACCGTCGACGTGCATCGCGCGAGCATCAAGGAGAAGCTCGGCGCGACATCGATCGCCGCGCTCGTGCGCGACGTGATGGTCGTGTGGGGCGACGACGGGGAGCCGTCGCGCTAGCGGTCCGCATGCACACGGGCGCGGCCGCACCCGGACGTGCCGTGCGCGCGGCACCGGTCGGCACTGCGCGATCGATGCGTAGCGCCGCTCAGCGCATGTACAACCCGCCGTTGATATCCCAGCATGCGCCGTTCGCGAAATGCGCGTCGCCCGACGCGAGCAGCACGGCTGCATCCGCAACGAAGCCGGCCGACCCGAGCTTGCCGCCCGGCAGGCTCGCGAGCACCTGACGAAGCTTTTCCGGCGCGACGCTTTCATACACGATCGGCAGATCGAGCGGGCCCGGCGAGATCGCGTTGACGGTCACGCCGCGGGAAGCGAGATCGCGCGCGAACACCTTGGTCAACGTCAGCGTGCCGCCTTTCGCGGCCGCGTAGTGCGCGCCCGTTGCCGAGCCGCCATTCTGCCCGGCGAGCGACGCGATGTTGACGATGCGGCCCGCACCGCGCGTCGCGAAGTACTGGCCGAACACCTGGCAGCCGAACAGCACGCTGCGCAGGTTCACGTCGATTACGCGGTCGAACTGCTCGGCCGTGATCTCCATCGCCGGCACGACCTTCGATGCGCCCGCGTTGTTGACGAGCACGTCGATCGTGCCCCAGCGTGCGACGAGCGCATCGCGCGCCGCTTCGAAATCGCGCTTCGACGTGACGTCGAGCGGCAACGCGATCGCGCGCTCGCCGCTCGGGTCGAGTGCGTGCGCATGCGCATGAATCGCGTCGGCGGCGATATCGGCCAGCGCGACTCGGTAGCCGGCCGCATGAAAGCGTTCGGCGATGACGGCGCCGAGCCCGCGCGCGGCGCCGGTGACGAGGACGACTCGGTCTGACATGGTGCGTGATTCCCTGGTTCGCGGGCGCGCGCTTGTTGTAGCCGCGCCCGCATCGTGGTTCATGCGGCGAGGGCCGCTTCGAAGTGTGCCGCGATCGCGCATACCTGTTCGTCCGCGCCGTTGCGTCCGACGATCTGCAAGCCGGCCTTCAACGGCGAACCGGCCAGCGGCAGCGGCAAGCTCAGCGCCGGGTGGCCGCTCAGGTTGAACGGCCGGATCAGCGACGACATCGCGATGACCGATACGCCGTCGCGCGCTTGCTGCAGCGTGATCGGCAGTGCGGGCAGCGTCGGCAGGACCAGCACGTCGGCGTGTTCGAGCGCGGCGTCGACTTGCGCGGTGAAACGTGCGCGTACGGCTTCGGCCTCGGCGAGTGCCGCAGGCGTCGTCATCGCGGCCGTGCGCAGCCGTGCATCGAGATCGGCGCCGAGTCTGGCTGTCGCGACCAGATGGCCGAACGCGCGATACGTTTCCGCGTTGATCACGGCGAGCCCCGCGGCGAACGCCGCCGGCATCTCGTCGAGCACGATCGAATGCGAGCGCAGGCCCGACGCGCGCACCGCCGCATCGAGTGCGGCCGCGATCGCCGGATCGGCGTCGACGGTGATTTGCGCGACCGTGCAGTTCGCCGACGATGCGGCCGCACGCGCACGATCGAAGCCCGGCGCGATTGCGGCCATCACCGCGGCCAGCGTGCGGATATCGCGTGCGAATGGCCCGACGCAATCGAGCGTGGTGTCGACGGGCGCCACACCGCGCCGCGACACGCGACCGAACGTCGGCTTCAGGCCGACCACGCCGCAGCACGCGGCCGGCCCGCGAATCGAGCCGCCGGTGTCGGTGCCGAGCGCTGCATCGACGGCGCCGAGCCCGACGAGCGATGCGGACCCGCTCGATGAGCCTCCGGGAATGCGCGACGCGTCCTGCGGATTGACGGGCGTGCCCGAGTAGTCGTTGATGCCGGTCATCCCGAACGCGAGTTCGTGCATGTTTGCCTTGCCGGCGATCTGCCAGCCCGCGTCGAGCAGCAGGCGGACCACGTCCGCGTGTTCTGCTGCCGGCGGCGCATCGGCGAGCGCGCGGCTCGCCGCGCGGGTCGGATGGCCGGCGATGTCGATCGTGTCCTTGATCGCGATCGTCGGGCCCGGGCCGCCGAGCGTGAAGGTGTCGATGAAGCCTGTCATGGTCGGTGTCATGAAGAATCGGTGAGGCGTCAGGACCGTGGCGCGGCGGCGAGCGGCCACGGGCCGTCGAGCACGCGCTCGGTGCGGAAATGGCGGATCAGCCAGGCCGAGCCGTCGGCGGCCGGCGCGAAATCGACGGTCAGCCGCGCGGCGATCAGCTCGGCCGTGCCGTCCGCGTAGCGCGACGCCTGCAGCATGATCCAGCGTCCGCGCGCGCTCGCGTTGCCGGCGCCCACCTCGATCGATTCCGACGTCAGGAAATGCAGGTTCGCCGAGAAGTGCGGATCGGGCGGCAGATAGCGGCGCAGCATCGCGACGATCTCGGCCGTGCCTTCGAGGCGGCCGAACTTGCGCGCGTACTGCGGGCCGATGCCTTCCCACACGGCGTCGGCCGTGAACAGGCCGGCGAGCGGCGGGCCGTCGCCGGCATCCTCGGGCACGTCGCACAGCGCCATGTAGCGCGCGATCGTCGCGCGCACCGCGCGCTCGGCGTCGAGCGCCGCGACACGCTGAGCGAGCGCATCGATCAGGCCGGGTGACAGGTCGGTCATCGCTTGCCTCACGACGCGGGCCGCGCGGCCGGCGGCACGGTCAGAGCGCGGCCGACCCGCGCTTCGATCTTGCCGTAGCGCCACAGGTTGTATTCGCCGACCGGCGTCGTGCGATACAGGTTGCACACGGCAACTGTCGTGTCGAAATCGGCGACGTCGGCCATGATGTAGAACGTCCACGGCGCGCCGTCGGCCTGGCCGACCACGAGGCGATCGTCGTCCATCACGCCGAGCACGCGCACGCCGGGCATCGCTTCGACGGCGGCGAGCATCGTGCCGTACGCCTGCCACACCTCGCCGATCTTTTCGCGCGGCAGGTCGAAGAAGTTTTGCGACACGCCGCAGCAGAACAGCACGCGCAGCGGCAGCGGATTCGAATCGGACATGTCAGGTTCTCCAGAGGAATCGGTTGCGTGCATGAGCCGGCCGGAGAGAGCGCTTCGGCATCGGCTTCATGCACGTTCAAAAAAAATGCTTCAGCCGATGCGGGTTACAGATAGCCGGGAAACGGCGTGACACCGGTAAACACCGCGCCGGCGCCGTCGAAGTTGCCTTCGGCGAGAAACGCGTGCTGCGTGACGACCATCGCGTCGCGCAGCAGCCGCTGCAACGGATGCGATCGATAGATCGCGGCCGTGCCGCCGAGCCGGTATGCGCGTTCGACGACGCTCGCGCCTTCACGCGCGATTTGCGTGGCCGCGAGCCGCAGCAGGCTGACCTGGTCGGGCGTCACCGGGTTGCCCGCGAGGATCGATTGCCAGACCGTGTCGGTCGCATCGTAGAAGAACGCACGCGCCGAGCGCAGTTGTGCTTCGGCCTTCGCGAGCTCGATGCGGAAATACGCGCGATCGGCGAGGCGCGGCGCGCCGGTCGTCGTCTGGCGTCCGCCCGACATGCGGTTCACGACGTCGAGCGCCGCGCGCGCAAGGCCGAGGTTGACGACGGCCAGCACCTGCGCTGCATACGCGACGGTCGGATAGCGGTACAGCGGCTCGTCGACGGTCGGCTCGCCGCCGCGCACAAAGGTCCACGCTTCGGGCACGAAACGGTCGTCGATGCGCAGGTCGTGGCTGCCGGTGCCCTGCATGCCGACCACGCTCCAGTTCTCGACGATCTCGACGTCGGCGGCGCGGAACACGGCTGTGCGCGGCTTGTTCGGCGCGGCGTCCTGCGCGCCCGGCACGGCGATGCCGACGCCGAGCCAGTCGGCGCCCTTGCAGCCGCTCGCGAATTTCCACGTGCCGTTCACGCGCCAGCCGCCCGGCGCGGGCTGCGCCGGCTGCACCGGGAACAGGCCGCCCGCAAACACCTGGTCGGGGCCGCTCGCGTACAGCTCGGCCTGCGTGTCGAGCGGCAGCGCGGCGAGATAGACGTTCGCGGAACCGAAGCTCGCGACCCACGCGGCCGAACCGTCGGCGGTCGCGATCCGCTCGATCATGTCGAGGAACGCGGTCGGCGCGAGCGCATCGCCGCCGAAGCGGCGCGGCGTGCCCGCGCGATAGATGCCGGCCTGCTTGAACAGCGCGATCACGTCGCGCGGCACGTGCGACAGGCGATCGAATTCTTCGCGTCGCGCGGCGACGGTCTCGATCACGGCGTCGAACGGCGACAGCCGCCCGGCCGGGGCGCCCGCCACGGGCGGCGAGGTCGGCGCAGGTTCGATGGCGAGGGCGGCTTGGGGCATGGCTGTCTCCTGGGGGCGGACGGGGTTCGATTGCGGGGCGGCATGCGTGCTGTGCGTCAAAGCGATGCGGCACGACGATGCAGCCAGTCTAGAAACGCCGAAAACACGCAGCAATTGGTGCGTTGGGCCGTGCGACTGGTGACGTTCCGTGCCGGACTAAAGAAATCTTCAGATGCGATCGGCGCACGCCGGTGCTATGTTGGGTTTCCGGCTGCGCGATACCGCGCGCCCTCATCCGAATCCGATCATGAGTTTTCCCGACGAAGACGATTTCCACCGGCTGCTCGACGCGCTGACGACCTGCGTGCTGCTGCACGACGCGCAGACCAAGGCGATCGTGTGGGCGAATCGCGCCGCGTGCATCGCGCTCGGCTTTTCCGTCGAGGAACTGCTGCCGCTGAAGGCGCCGGACATGACTCGCCCCGAACCGAAGTACCGGCGCGAGATCGGCATAGGTGCGATGGATCGCGCGATGGTCGATGGGCCGCAGGTGTACGAGTGGTGCTACCGGTCGCGCACCGGCGTCGACATGCTGTCGGAGGCGATCGCGACCTACGTGCCGCTGCGCGGGCGCGATGTCGTGATGGTGCAGTTCCGCGACATCAGCGCGGAAGAAGCGATTCGCCAGCAACTGCGCCGCTACGAGGCGCGGCTGCGCGAGTTCATGCAGGATCTCGACGAAGGCGTCGCGGTCGTGTCGCCGCACGGCGGCGCACAGTTCATCAGCGAGTCGGGGCGCCGCGTGCTCGGGCTCGCGCCCGACGAAGCGCTCGGCGAGGTGCTCGACTACTGCACCGAGGCCGATCGCGACCGGCTCGTCGCGCAGTTGCGCGATGCGCCGTCGACGTGTCCGTCGGAGCCGCAGCGCTACCGGATCGTGCGGCGCGACGGCTCGACGTGCTGGCTGCGCATCACGTGCCGGCAGGTCGAGATCGAAGGCGACCTCGACGGGCTGCTCGTGCATTTCCGCGATGTCAGCGACGAAGTCGCGATCGAGGAAGCGCGGCGCGCCGAAGCGCGGATGCTCGAATACGCGGGCCGCTACAACGCGATGGGCGAGATGGCGACGGTGATCGCGCACGAGCTGAGCCAGCCGCTCGCGGCCGTGCGCAACTTCATCGAGGGCGCGGTGCGGCGGCTGAACGGCGGCGGCGCCGTCGACGATGCGATCTGGGGGCTGCGCAGCGCGGATCGGCAGGCCGAGCATGCGGCGCTGATCATCAAGAGCGTGCGCGAATTCATCGTGAAGCGCGAGACGGTCGTCGCGGTTGCGGACTTGCGTGACATCCTCGCCGATGTTGCATATTTCATCGAGCTGCGCGCGAAGGAGGCCGGCGTGACGGTCGCGATCGTGCAGGCCGGCGCGCCGCTGCCGATCCGCTGCGAGCGCGTGTTGATCGGGCAGGTGATTCTCAATCTCGCGTTCAACGCGATCGAAGCGTTCGCCGGCTGCGAGCGCGTGCCGCGCACGCTGACGCTCGGCACCGCGAACGTGGACGGGTACGCCGAATTGCGCGCGATCGACAACGGCCCGGGCATCGCGGAAGGCGCGCACGACCGGCTGTTCGACGGCTTCTCGTCGTCGAAGGCCGGCGGCAACGGGATCGGGCTGTCGCTGTGCAAGAGCATCGTCACGCGCCATGGCGGCCGGATCTGCGCGAGCCCGGCCGACGGCGGCGGGCTCGACTGCCGCGTGACGCTGCCGCTCGCCGGTAAGCACGCGTAGCGGCAGCGACGCGTCACGGCAGAGCGGTGACGCCAGGCGTGGCGAGGCCCAGCGTATTGAGGCCCGACGTAGCGACGTTCGACGTACCGACGCCCGACCCATCGTCAGCGCCCCAGCGCCCGCGCGGTCCGGCCGCCGATGCCGAAGTCGGTGTTCGGGATGTCCTTGATGATCACGCGCGTCGCCTGCAGCGGCGCGTCGAGCACGTTCGCGCCGGCATCGGACAATGCGGCGATCAGCGCGCGTTTTTGTTCATCGGTGCGCCCGGCGATCAGGATCGCGACGATCACTGGCAGCGACGGCGGCGCGCCGTCGGCGGCACTGCGGCCGCCGAGGCCGATGTGTGTCGCGGGCAGTTCGGTGAGCAGCACGCGCACGGACTCGACCGGTGCGCCGATCGCGTCGACTGTCGCGCCGGTCAGCCGTGCGATCAGTTCGGCCTTGCGGGCGTCGCCGTGGCCGGCCGGCAGGAAAACTTCGAGTGTGGGCATGGTCGTCCGGAAAGGTGAAGGTTGCCGGTTCACCGTTGCACTTGCAGCGGCGAACCGGCTACGGCTTACAGCAGGAAGCCGATCGCGCTGAGCGCTTCGGTCGAGTCGATCAGGCGCACGACTTTTTCGGTGATCCGCATCTCGCCTTCGGCATCGACGTGCAGCTTATGCGTGACGTCGGCCGCGAACAGCGTCGCGACGCCGCGCTTGTACGCGACGACGACCTGCGCGGATTTCAGCTCGACGGTGTCCGCGCTACCGCTCTCCAGCGTGAAGCGCGACACGGTGCGCACCGTGCGCGCCGCATCGGTCGCCGACGCCGAATAGCCGGACACCATCCGCTGCACGCGCTTCTCGCGCATGTCGTGGTCGTCGAACACGTAGTTCAGCGTGGCTGCGAAGTCGGTCGCGTCGGGATCGATCGGCACTACGTAGTGGCCGGCCGGATCCCACAGGTCGAGCCACGCGCGATAGTCGCGGCGATCGAGCATCTCGGCTTCGCGCCATACGAATTCGACCGCGCGGGCGAAGGTCTGCTGCGAGAAAAGGGCGTTGCGGTCGTCCATCATTGCTGCTCCATCATCTTGCGCCATTGCCGGTAGGCCTCGCGCATGCCGGTCTCGTCGGTCGCATGCGCGGTCTTTTC
This sequence comes from Burkholderia sp. JP2-270, assembly GCF_003233675.1. NCBI lineage: Bacteria > Pseudomonadati > Pseudomonadota > Betaproteobacteria > Burkholderiales > Burkholderiaceae > Burkholderia > Burkholderia sp. JP2-270. The sequence goes on from NZ_CP029825.1 coordinate 2,355,099, forward strand.
GCCGTTCGCGGCGGTCGTCTCGCGGTTCAGCCCGCGGTTCACGAGGATCGGCACGTCGGGGCCCGCATGCGCGCCACGCTGCACGCGCTCCCACGCTTCCGCGTCGTCGGGGCTGCCGAAGCCGAACGGGCCCTGGAAGTGCTCGTGGATGCGCAGCCGCTCGCGGTTCGCCTCATCGGGGCCGCCGTCCATCGCGAGCGCGACGTGGCGGATCTCGGTTTCGTTCGCGGAGATCGGCCGCAGCACGCGGAAGAACGCCATCGACAGCGCGAGGTTCGGGAACAGGTTCAGGTTGAAGCCGACACCCATCAGCGAACGCACGATGCGGCGCACTTCGTTCGGCGCGTGGCGCTCGGCGAGCTTAGCCGCGAGCGGCGCGAAGCGCTCGGGCAGCGGTGCGCCGTCGTCCGCGTCGAGATCGATCAGTTCGGGCATCAGCACCGCGAGGCTGTGGCCGTTGCCGAGCCCGCGGCAGAACGCATCGTCGCTGGTCATGAAGCTCGTGATCGCGGCGGCCGTCTCGTCGTCGATAGACTTCATCCACGACTTGTGCACGACCGGGAAGTGATAGAGGTCGGTCGTGTTCTCGAGCTGGATCTTCCAGTTGCCCTTGAACTTGAACTTGTGCTCGCCGTTCGCCTTGATCGGGTAGCCGGCGCCCTGCTTCATGAACAGGTCGATCCACGGCTTCGCGCCGCCGAGGAAATCCTCGAGCGGTTCGACGTCGTCGTTGAAGCTCGCGAAGATCAGCCCCTGGTATACGCCGACGCGCAGCTTTACGAGCGGCAGGTCGCCTTTCTCGCACACGCCTTCGTAGCCGTCGCCGTACGGCAGCGCGCGCAGCGTGCCGTCGAGCGCGTACGACCAGCTGTGATACGGGCACGTGAAGCCTTTCGCGTTGCCCTTGTGCGATTCGCACACGGTCGCGCCGCGATGGCGGCAGCGGTTTTGCAGCACGTTGATCTCGCCGGTCTTGTCGCGCACGACGATCACCGGCTGGCGGCCGATCGTCGTCGTGATGAAGTCGCCGGGCTGCGGCAGCTCGCTCTCGTGCGCGACCCAGATCCAGGTGCGGTAGAAGATGCGGTCGAGCTCGGCTTCGAACAGCGCCGGATCGTGATACATCGCGGGCGCGATGCGGTCGGGCTGCGCGAGGCCGTGCAACGCGCGGGTGTCGATCGTCTGGTACGGAATGTCGCTCATCGTTGTCGTGGGGAAGAGTCGCGAAATCGGGCCGCGCGGGGCGCGGTATCGAATGCCCAGTCTCGCCTTCCGCTATATATCCGTCAAATTGATCTAAAATTGGAAACTTAATAAATACGGCAAATGATGGAGGCTACGATGACGTCGGTCGATCATCTCGATCTGAACCTGTTGCGCGTGTTCCAGGCGATCGTCGAGGAACGCAGCCTGACGAAGGCCGGCGAGCGGCTAGCGCTGTCGCAGCCGGCCGTCAGCTATTCGCTCGGCCGGCTGCGCACACTGTTCGACGATCCGCTGTTCGTGCGCACGCGTTCGGGCATGCAGCCGACGCCCGTCGCGCTCGAACTCGCGGGCATCGTCGGCAAGGCGCTCGACATGGTGCGCGCGGCGCTGCGCTACGCGGAGCGCTTCGATCCGGCCACCAGCACGCGCACGTTCCGGCTGTCGCTGTCGGACGCGGGCGAGATGGCGTACCTGCCGGCGATCTGCCAGGCGCTGCGCGAGCGCGCGCCGCGCGCGACTTTGAGCGTGCAGCCTATGCCGGTGGAGGAGATCGAGGAAGCACTGCGCGCGAGCCGGCTGGATTTCGCGATCGGCAACCTGCCGGAACTGATGCCGCGCACGCGCCACCAGGTGCTGTTCGAGGAAACCTACGTGTGCATGACGGGCCGCCGGCGCGGGTTGCCGGCCGGCACCGCGCTGAGTCTGGAACAGTTCGTGAGCGCCGCGCACGTCAACGTGAAATCGGTCGAGCACAGCCACCACGCGCTCGACGACGCATTGCGCGCGCAGGGCGTGGGCCGCAACATCGCGCTCGAGGTGCCGCACTTCGTCGCGCTGCCGAGCGTGCTGTCGGTCACGGATCTCTACGCGACGCTGCCGAAGCGGCTCGCGCAGATCCTGAACCGCGACAACGCGTTCCGGCTTTACGCGCTGCCCGTGACGCTGCCTCCCGCGCCGGTGACGATGCACTGGCACGAGCACTTCCATGAGGACGAGGGCAACGCGTGGATGCGTGCGCTGCTGGCCGAGATCGTCGAGCGTTTCGACGACGCGTGACGGCCGGGCCGCGCGCGGCGGGTGCCGCTTGAGCGCGTCAGAGATCGAGAACCAGCACCGCCGAGCGCGCGCGCGACACGCAGCAGCAGATCACCGTGTTGCTCGCGCGTTCGGCCTTGCTGAGGCAGTGGTCGCGATGATCGGGCTCGCCGTCGATGACGGGCACCATGCAGGTGCCGCACACGCCTTCGCCGCATGACGTGTCGACCTCGATGCCGATTCGCGCAAGCGCGTCGACGATCGACGTGTCCGGTGTGACGCGCACCGATTGCCCGCTGCGCTGAAGGCGCACTTCGAAGCCGTCGGTCTTGCCGGCGCCTGTGTCGGCATCTGCATTCGCATCAGCGGTGGCCGGTTCCACCGCGAAGCGTTCGAGATGAATCGAATCCTCGGGAATGCGCGTCGTGGCTGCCGCGACGACCGCATCCATGAACGGCCCCGGGCCGCACGTGTACACATGCGCATGCGCATCGATCGATTCGACGCAGCGGCCGAGTTCCGTTGCGAGCGCATCGGGCTCGACGCCGTAGTGGAACGTCACGTGCGACGCGAACGGCTCGGCCGACAGTTCGTCGACGAATGCCGCGTGCTCGCGGCTGCGCGCGAAGTAATGCAGCCGGTAGCGCGCGCCGCGCTTGTGCAGCGCATACGCCATCGACAGCAGCGGGGTGATGCCGATGCCGGCCGCGATCAGCACGTGTTCGCTCGCGTCATCCGTCAGACGAAACAGGTTGCGCGGAGCGCCGATCGTCAGCTCGGCGCCAACCGTCACGTCGTCATGCAGCGAACGCGAGCCGCCGCGCGACTGCGCTTCCTTCTTTACCGCGAACAGGTAGCTGCCGCGCTCGTCGGGGTTGCCGCACAGCGAGTATTGCCGCGTGATGCCGGACGGCGCGGTGACGTCGATATGGGCGCCCGGTTCGTACGCGCCGAACGGCTGGCCGTCGACGCGCGAAACCCGGAAACAGCGGATGTCCTGCGCCGCGTCGATCAGCGCGTCGATCCGGACCTGGTGGCGGTTCGCTTGCATGAAAAATTCCGTGGGGTAAGAGGAAGGCGGCGCGGCAGATACCGCGCCGTCATGCGATCGAGAATAGGGATGGGCATCGCATAAATCAAATCGATTAAAAAGTGATGCCTGAATCAGTGGGATAAATAATGTCTGGTTGCGATCAGCGATCAGCGATCAGCGATCAGCGATCAGCGATCAGCGATCAGCGATCAGCGATCAGCGATCAGCGATCAGCGATCAGCGATCAGCGATCAGCGCGCAGCGATTGCGTCGCCGGCATCGGCCGCCTGCGGCGCCTCCGTCGATGCATGACCGCGTTCGCGATCGAGGCTGCGGCGATAGTGCCGGCACCCGGCGGCGAGCAGCAGCGCCGCGAGCGTGGCCGCCGCAACGTTGACGATCGACATCGAATGGCCGACCGCGGCCGGCGCGCCGAACACGCGATCGGTGAACAGCGCGACGACGGTCGTGCCGATCCCGAGCGCGATCAGGTTCGACACGAGCAGGAACAGCGCGGAGATCTGCGCGCGCATCTGGTTCGGCGCGAGCGTCTGCATCGCGGCGGTCGACGTGGGCATCGGGAACGACGCGAAGAACATCGCGACGACGAGCATCGCGAGCGACGACGGCAGGTGGTCGAGCTGCGTGAACAGCGTCGCGGGGATCACCATGCACGCGGCGCCGATCGCGCCGGCGCGCATCGGTGCATCGCTGCGGCCACGGCGCAGCAGCCAGTCGTTGAGCCAGCCGCCGCAGAATACGCCGGCCGTGTTCGCGACCAGCAGCACGATGCCGAGCGTGTAGCCGGCTTCGACGGCCGTCATCCCGAAGCGGCGGATATAGAACGCGGGCGTCCAGCTCAGCAGGCAGTACAGCGTCATCGCGTAGAACGAGAAGCCGAGGTAGTGGCACGTGAAGGTCGAGCGGTGCGTGCCGACGAAGCGCAGCGAATCGCGCATCGACACGCGCCGCACGGCGCCCGAGCGATCCTGCGCGAGCCCCTTGCGCTGCGGGTCGCGCACGGTCGCGGCGAACAGCAGCGCGACGAACAGTCCCGGCAGCCCGACGATCAGGAACGTGACCTGCCACGCATGCACCTGCCCGACGACCGGCAGCGTGAACGCGCTCGCATGCTTGAGCAGCGCGATCACGTAGCCGCCGATCAGGAATGCGACGCCGCCGCCGATGAACGAGCCGAGCGAATACACGGCGATCGCGCGTCCGAGCTTCTCCTTCGGGAAGTAGTCGGCAAGCATCGAATACGCGCCGGGCGACAGTGCGGCCTCGCCGACGCCGACGCCCATCCGCGCGATGAACATCTGCACGAAATGCTGGCTGAGCCCGCACGCGGCGGTCGCGACGCTCCACAGCGCGATGCCGAGCGAGATGATCCGCGGGCGCGCGTAGCGGTCGGCGAGATACGCGACGGGCAGCCCCATCACCGCATAGAACAGCGAGAACGCGAAGCCGTTCAGCAGGCTGAACTGCGTATCGGACAGGTGCAGGTCGCGCTTGATCGGTTCGATCATCAGCACGAGGACCTGGCGGTCGACGAACGAAAAGACGTACGCGAGCATGCAGATGACGACGACATACCATTCGTACGTATAGCGCTTGCCGTCGGCAGCGCGGGCCGTGAATGCGGACATGCGGATTCTCCAGGAGCGGGCGGTGGAAAAGCGCGGCAGCGGCCTTGCGGGCCGGGCGCCGTCGCGGCGCGAAAGCGTGCGGGTGACACGATCGGAGACGCAGCGTAGTCGGCCAAATTCGGCCGCCATAGCCGGAGTGACAGCCGCGCCACACAGGCATCTACCGACCCGGATAAAGAAAACACCAGGGCCGTGCGCGCGGGCCTCCGCGCAGCGCATGTGCGGCGGGGCGCACGCGCATCATGCGGCGCATCTATATGCGTTATAGATCGCATTGCGTCGACGTCCGAAATTGTCGTTCCTAGACTCGGCCCGGTTTTGATCGGCAGCGTTGGCCCTTCGCGGCGAACGCGCCTCACACCATACGGCGCGATGTCGACAGGCGCCGGCATTTCTACGGGACGACGAACATGAACCATCCGAACGGGCGGGCCGACCGGCTTGCCGTACCGTTTGCCGCGCTGCTCGCCTGCATCACGCTGCCTGCGTTCGCGCAATCGAGCGTGACGCTGTACGGCCGCATCGACACCGCGATCGAATACGCGAACGCCGGGCCGAACCACGTGACGCGCATGGGCAGCGGCAACCTGTTCGCGACGCAGTGGGGGCTGAAGGGCGTCGAGGATCTCGGCGGCGGCTACGCGACGATCTTCAAGCTCGAGGACGGCTTCAACGCGGCGAGCGGCGCGCTGTCGAACAGCAGCGCGCTGTTCGGCCGCGAAGCGTGGGTCGGCATCACGGGGCCGTTCGGCGGCGTGCAGTTCGGCGAGCTCTACACGATCGTGCACACGACGCTCGTCACGTACAGCCTGCCCGGTCTCGGCGCGGGGCTTGCATGGGGCAACGCGACGAACAACTTCGTCGGGCCCGCGTTCCTGCGCGTGCGCAACTCGATGCGCTACACGTCGCCGCGCTATGCGGGCTTCATGCTGCGTGCGATGGCCGCGCGCGGCACCAACCGCGCGACCGGCCAGCCGGCGACGCTGGGCGATACGTACGGCGCGGGCCTCAACTACGTGCGCGGCGGGCTGTCGGTGGATGTCGACTACATGCAGCAGAAGTTCAGCCCGGTTGCCGCGTCCACGCTCGGCGACACGAGCCCGGCCGCGAACGGCAACTACACGGTGGGCGCGATTTCGTACGACTTCAACGTCGTGAAGGTCGCCGCGCTGTACCTGCGGCATCGCGGCGGGCCCGACGTCGCGACCGCGATCGACAGCCAGAGCGCGTATCCGCACAGCGACATCATGGAACTGAGCGCGACGGTGCCGATCGGGCGCGCGTCGCTGCTGCTGAGCGTCGGCCATTACCGGAAGGTCGCGGACAGCGACGGCAACGCCGATTCGTACGGCATCCGCTTCGACTATCCGCTGTCGAAGCGCACGGTGCTGTACACGGGCGCCGCGATGGTGCGCAACGGTGCGCATGCGCGCTTCGTCGTCAATGGCGCGGCGGGCGGCGGCGTCGCGGTCGCGAAGCCGGGCGCGACCGCCAGCTCGATCGTCGCGGGCATCCTCACGTCGTTCTGATCGCTCCGGCTCCGCCGGCCGGCCCGCGCCGGCGTGCGTCGTCATGCGCAGGCCGGCGGCTGCGGCGCGAGCCATGCGTCGAACGGCGCCTGCTGGCCGATATTGAACAGTTCGAGCAGCAACGCGCGCAGCCAGCGATGGCCGGGGTCTGCATCGAAGCGCCGGTGCCAGTACGCGTTGACGGCCCATTCGCCGGCACCGGCGATTTCGTACAGCACGCACGGCTGCCGCGCCGCGAACGTGATCGCGATCGTCTCGGGCAGGATCAGCGCGTAATCGCCGTCTTGCAGCAGCGCGGGCACCACCATGAAATCGGGCAGCGCCGCGCGCACGCGCGGCATCAGCCCGTGCCGTTCGAGCAATTGCATCGATTGAGGATGCGACGTGACCGCGACGAAGCGCAGCGCGTCGGGCGCCGCGCCGTCGAGCACGTAATCGTCGGGCAAAACGACGCGCTGCGCGGTGCGGCGCGGCATCAGCAGCACGCAGCGCTCGTGCAGCAGCGCTGCGCGCTGGAAGTGGCTCGACGCGTCGGCGAAGTGCCCGAGCGCGAAATCGATACGCCCGGATTCGAGCGCGACGTTGAGCTGGCATTCGTCGACGTGCAGCGTCTCGATCACGGCGCCCGGCGCGCGCCGGTCGAACTCGGCGAGCAGAGTCGGCAGGAACGCGCTCGCCGCGAAATCGCTCATGTGCAGGCGGAACACGCGCTGCGTGCTGTCGGGCATGAAGCGCGAGCCTTCGTCGAGCACGTCCTGCAGGATCGCAAGCGCCTTGTCGACCGATAGCGCAAGCCGCTGCGCGCGCGGCGTCGGTTCGACGCCGGTGCCGGTGCGCACGAACAGCGCGTCGCGGAACATCAGCCGCAGCCGGCCGAGCGCGTAGCTGACGGACGGCTGCGTGACGCCGAGCCGCAGCGCCGCGCGGCCGACGTGCCGCTCCTCGTAGACCGCGCGAAACGTCTTCAGCAGGTTGAGATCGAGATCCTGCACGCGCAGGCCGTCGGGTGCGTCGCTGTCGTGCGGCACGGTGTCGGCGCGAGCCGGGGCCGCGGGGCGGCCGGTTGCGGGATGCATCATCGTGGTTTCCTCGCGGTGACGGAGGGCGCATGGCCGTAACGTCGCGCATACGCCTTCGCGAAATGGCCGAAGCCATGGATGCCGTGCGTGATCAGCACGTCGGTCACGCTGCGCGCGTCGTCGCGCTGCAGCGCCGCGTGCACGGCGGCAAGCCGGCGTTCACGCACATATGCGGCCGGCGTGGTGTGCAGGAACGCGCGGAATGCGTGCTGCAGCGTGCGCGGCGCGACGCCGGCGACGGTCGCCAGCGCGGCGAGCGCGAGCGGTTCGCCGAGATGCGCGTCGACGTGGTCGCACGCGCGGCGCACATGTGCCGGCAGCGGCGGCGTGCCGCGTGCGAGCGCGTCGCTGTACGAATGCGGCAGGTGCGTGAGCAGCAGCGACATCAGCCACGCGGTGAGATCGGCGCCGACGGTTGTCGCGGCCGCGCCGATGCCCGGCTGAGCGCCGAGCCGGCACAGGTATTCGAACGTCGGCAGCACGAGCGCAGCACCCGTGCCGGTGCCGCCGGCTGCGAGTTCGAACTGCAGCGGCCGCGTGAGCGTCGCGTGCAGCATGTCCTGCAGCTTGCGTTCGAGCGCGCCGCGTTCGAGCCGCAGCACGAGGTTGCGGCAATCGGGGCTCGTGCTCAGGCGGCTCGCGAGCGCGGGCGACGACACGGTCAGCTCGCCGGGGCCGGCGCGCGCGACGACGCTGCCGGCTTGCAACTCGCAGGCACCGGCGAGCGTCAGCCGGAACAGGAAGTGATCGGCGTCGCCGCCGAAGTCGATACGCGTTTCGCGGCCGTAGCAGAGTTCGAGCAGCGCGCCGTGATGCAGCGGCACTTCGTACAACTCTGCGCGAAACGGATCGCGGCCGCGCGCGGCCATCCGGTGCGGCCCGAGCCGGTGCGCAACCGCGCGTTCGACTTCGTCGGGCGCCTGCAGCGTGCCGAGCCGGTTCGGCGCATGGCGGGAAAGGGCAATGTCCATTCATGGACCTCGTGTCGGGTGCGTTGGCGCTGCTTCATACGCAGCGTCGCGATTGCGTTGCGCGAACGGGCGCGTCGTTGCGCGTTTTGAAGCGACGCGGCGGGGGCGGCCGCGTAGTCTCGGAAACACTCGATCAACCGGAGACGACGATGAAGGTATGTGTATTGGGTGGCGGCCACGGCTGCCATGCGGCAGCCATCGATTTGCTCGAGAAGGGGCACGACGTGACGTGGTGGCGGCGCGACCGCGAACCGCACGCGCGGCTGCGCGAGCTCGGCGTGTTGAACGTGACCGACTATCGCGGCAGGCGGCCGGTGCCGCTCGGCGATGCGCCGGGCGCGATCCGCCTGACCGACGATCTCGAGGCCGCGCTGCGCGCCGCGCGGCTCGTCGTGGTGCCGCTGCCGGCGACTTCGCACGACGCGCTCGCCGCGCAGGCCGCGCCACTGCTCGAGGACGGCCAGGTCGTGTTTTTGCCGCCGGGTACGTTCGGCAGCTTCGTGTTCGCGCGTGCGGCGGCCGATGCAGGCAACCGTTCGCGCGTCGCGTTCGCCGAGACGGGCACGCTGCCGTACCTGGTGCGCAAGCACGGCGATAACGATGTCGTGATCAGCGCGTATGCGACGCGGTTGCCGACCGGCGTGTTCCCCGCGAATGCGGCCGGCTGGGCGTTCGACGTACTGCGCGCGGGCTACCCGTCGGTCGAGCCGGTCGAGGACGCGTTGTCCGGCGCGCTGATGAACGCGGGGCCCGTGATCCATCCGCCGCTGATCCTGATGAATGCCGGACCGCTCGAACACTTCGACGCGTGGGACATCCACAACGAAGGTACGCAGCCGGCGATCCGTCGCGTGACGAACGCGCTCGATGCAGAACGGATCGCGGTGCGCGAAGCGTTCGGCTACCGCGCGCCGCATTTCCCGCTCGCGGATCATTACGCGGCCGAAGGCGACGAATGGATGTACGGGCGCGGCGCGCACGGCAAGCTGACCGATAGCGGCGACTGGCGCGAGAAGATCGATCTGCGCACGCATCGCTACATGCTCGAGGACACCCGGCTCGGGCTGTCCTTCATCGTGTCGTGCGGGCGCCGGGCCGGCGTGCCGACGCCCGTCGCGCAGGGGCTGCTGAGCATCGCGAGCGCGGTCGCGGTGCGCGATCTGTATGCGGAAGGCCGCACGTTCGAGCGGCTCGGGCTCGCGGCGTTGACGAATGACGCGATGCGTGCGCTGCTCGACGTGGGGTACGCGGCATGAGCGCGGCCGCCGATGTGACGCGCGTGCATGTGGTCGGCGCGGGACGGATGGGGCAGGGGATCGCGCTCGTGTTCGCGTTCGCGGGCCTCGACGTAACGCTGATCGACTTCAAGCCGCGCGACGCGGCCGGATGGCGCGCATTCGAGGATCGCACGCGCGACGAGCTCGCACGGCCGCTGCACGTGCAGGTCGCGCTCGGCCGCATCGATGCCGTGCAAGCCGACGCCGTCGTTGCGCGCATTGCGCTCGTTGCGCGGGACGGCGCGGCGGATGCGGTGCGCCGCGCGGATATCGTGTTCGAGGCGCTGCCCGAAGTGCTCGATGCGAAGGCCGACGCGCTGCGCTGGCTCGGCCATAACATAGATGCGCACGCAACGATTGCGTCGACGACGTCGACATTCGTCGTCACGGAGTTGCAGCGCCATGTCACGCATCCTGCGCGGATGCTGAACGCGCACTGGCTGAACCCTGCGCTGCTGATGCCGCTCGTCGAGATCAGCCGCAGCGACGCAACGGATCAGTTGGTGGTCGACCGGCTCGCCACGCTGCTCGAACGCATCGGCAAGAAGCCGGTGATCTGCGGGCCGGCGCCCGGCTATATCGTGCCGCGCATCCAGGCACTCGCGATGAACGAGGCCGCGCGGATGGTCGAAGAAGGCGTCGCGAGTGCGGAGGACATCGACACGGCGATCCGCACCGGCTTCGGCCCGCGTTTCGCGGTGCTCGGGCTGCTCGAATTCATTGACTGGGGCGGCTGCGACATCCTGTATTACGCGTCGAAGTATCTGGCCGGCGAGATCGGCCCGCGCTTCGCGCCGGCCGAGAGCGTCGTGCGCAACATGGAGGCGGGCCGCGACGGCGTGCGCACGGGTGCCGGATTCCACGACTATGCGGAGGTCGACGTGCCCGCGTACATGCGGCAGCGGCTCGGTGAATTCGTGCGGTTGCTCGATCACCTCGGGCTCGCGCCGGCGTTCGACGGTGCACGGCGGGAAGGCGGCAACTAGGCGTTGAGTCGGGGTGGCGAGCGCGAGCGGTGGCACGTGCCGGCCGCCGCCGTGTTCACTGCCCGCCGGTGCGGATCGGCCCGCTTGCGCGGATCGAAGCGTCATGGTCACGCCGTCTTGCCGCGCGTGTCGGTTGCGGGGGCGGCGGGCGCGGCACCCACGATCCGCGTCTCGCGCATCACGCACAGCGTCGCGACGGTGACGAGGCCGAGTGCGACGAGAAACAGCGATACCGGCCACGACGCGTGATAGCGCGCAAGCAGCGCGGTCGCGATCAGCGGCGACATCCCGCCCGCGAAGATCGATGCGACTTCGTGGCCGAGCGCGACGCCCGAGTAGCGCACCTCGGTGCTGAACAGCTCGCCGACGAGCGCGGGCAGCGTGCCGATCATCGCGCCGTGGCTGACGGCCGTGCCGACCGTCAGCGCGAGCCATACGAGCGGCGTCGCACGCGTGTCGAGCAGCCAGAAGAACGGAAACGCGCACGCGACGAGGCTCAGCGCGCCGATCAGGTACACGGGCTTTCGGCCGATCCGGTCGGACAACCGGCCCCATGCGAGCATCGCGCCCATCTCGACGATCATCGCGATCATCACGCCGGTCAGCATCACGCCGTTCGGGATGCCGACGTATTTGCCATAGACGAGCGAGAATGCGAGGAAGATGTACGCGCCGCCGTTCTCGGCCACGCGCAGCCCCATCGCGAGCAGGATTTCCTTCGGGTGGCGGCGGATGCATTCGACGATCGGCAGATGCGTGTGCGCGCCGCGCTTGCCTGCCTGCTCGAAGTCGCGGCTTTCCGGCAGATGGCGGCGGATATAGATGCCGATCGCGAAGATGACGATGCTCGCGAGGAACGGCAGCCGCCAGCCCCACGTGCGGAACGCGTCGTCCGGCAGCGCCTGCGCGGCGAGAAACGCGGCCGACGACAGCACGAAGCCGCCGCCCACGCCGAGCTGGCTCCATGCCGCGTAATAACCGCGCTGCTCGGGCGGCGCGTTCTCGCTGATCATCAGCACGCCGCCGCCCCATTCGCCGCCGGACGCGATGCCCTGCAGCAGGCGCAGCACGACGAGCGCCGCCGGCGCCCACAGGCCGACCTGCGCGTAGGTCGGCAGCAGGCCGATCGCGAAGGTCGACGCGCCCATGATCAGCAGCGTCCACACGAGCGACGCCTTGCGCCCGTAACGATCGCCGACGTGGCCGAACACGATCCCGCCGAGCGGCCGCGCGACGAAGCCGAGCGCGAACGCCGCGAACGCGGCGAGGCTGCCCGCGAGCGGCGATGCACCGGGCGGGAAGAACACGTGGCCGAACACGAGCGCCGCGGCCGTGCCGTACACGAAAAAGTCATACCATTCCATCGCGTTGCCGGCGACGGAGGCGATGACGATCCGGCGAAGTTGCCGGTCGGCGAGCGGCCGGGCGGCGCTCGGGGACTGCACGGTGTCGGTCGGGTACATGGCGGACTCTGAAGGGGGAGGCAGGCGCGTGCCATCTTTGCAGCACTGCGGGCTAGTGTTGTCGGCACCGTCTTCCCGGTCAAATCCGCAGAAAAAGGGGAGTGTCATCACTCCCGCAAATGATGGTCATGCAGCGCGCGGCCGTGCCCGCGCGCCCGGCATGCCGTTACCGCTCGATCTGCCGGTTCCAGCGCGTATCCCACTGCGCGCGGCGCGCGTTGATCGCGGCCCAATCGACCACCGTCACCTTGCGCACCAGATCGTCGACGTTGCCGAGGCTCTGCTGCATCCCGGCGGGCATCTTCGCGAGACGGTTGGTCGGGATCTGCTTGCCGGCCTCGGCGGCTTTCGTCTGCGCCGGCGCGGACAGCAGGAACTGCGCGAGCTTCTGCGCGAGCTGCGGATCGGGATTGTTCGCGACCACGCACAGGTCGACGAGCAGCAGCACGGGGCCTTCCTTCGGGTTCGCATACGCGACCGGAATGCCCTTGTCCTGCAGGTCGCCGACACCCGTCGGCGTGAGCGGGAACAGGCCGGCCTCGCCGGTCTGCACCATCTCGGAGATCTTCGCCGAGTTCGGGATGTACTCGACGACGTTCGGCCCGACCGTGCTCGCCCACTTGCTGAAGCCGGGCTCGACGTTCTGCTCGCTGCCGCCGAGCAGCCGGTTGATCGCGAGGAAGCCGTGCAGCCCGAACGTGCTGCTCGACGCCGACTGGAACACGACCTTGCCCTTGTATTTCGGATCGGCGAAATCCATCCACGACGTCGGCGGCGCCCAGCCTTTCTCCGCGAACAGCTTCTTGTTGTAAGCGATGCCGGTCATGCCGAGCTGTACGCCCGCGCCGACGTCGTCCTTCATCCGCGCGAACGGGTACAGTTCCTTCAGCACCGGCGAATCGTCGAGCTTCTGGCATACGCCGAGGCTGACCGCGCGCGCCATCACGCCGTCGTCGAGGAACGCGACGTGGATCTGCGGCTTGTTGCGGTTTGCAAGCAGCTTCGCGAGCACATCCGACGACGTGCCGGGCACGACGACGACCTTCACGTTGTTCGCCTTCTCGAAGTCGGGCAGCACCTGGCTCGTATAGGCCTTTTCCATCGGCCCGCCGTTCATGCCGATGTAGATCGTCTTCGTTTGCGCGAACGCGGGGGCGCCGGCGCCGGCGATGCAGAGTGCGGCGGCGGCCGCGATCGTACCGAGCAGTTTCATCGAGAGGTCTCCTCTTGGGGGAAAGGGGCGGTCGGCGCGGCTTGGCGGAAGAAGCGGCCGATCGAGAATGCATCGAGTGGCGTGGCGGTTTCGCCGGTCGTGACGAGATCGGCTAGCACGTCGCCGACACCGGGCGCGAGCAGGAAGCCGCCTCCGGAAAAACCGAACGCATGCAGCAGGTTCGGCGTCGTGCGGCTCGCGCCGATGATCGGGTTGTGGTCGGGCGTGCAGCCTTCGACGCCGCTCCACGTGCGGATCAGCAGTGCGTCGCGCAGCGCGGGCAGCAGCGCGCACGCGTCGCGCATCACCGCGCGCGTCGTATCGACCGACGGCTGGCCGAATTCGCCGTCGCCGCGGCCGCGCCCGCCGCCGATCACGCAATTGCCGCGCGCGACCTGCCGCGCGTACACGCCGCCGCCGTACACGCCGAGGTTGTGCGCGATGAACGGCGGCAGCGGCTCGGTCACCCACATGTTCGGGTAGATCGGCTCCATCGGCACGGCTTCGCCGAAGCGCTCGGCGATCGTGTTCGCCCATGCGCCGGCCGAATTGATCAGCCACGTCGCGGTGCATGCGCGGCCGCCCGCGTGAAAGTGGAAGCGGGTGCCGTCATGGTGAACGTCGTCGACCGGCGTGTGCTCGAACACGTCCGCGCTCGCCGCGCGGGCCGCGCGTGCGAACGCGGGCGACACGAGGCGCGGGTTCGCATGGCCGTCGGTCTCGCACAGCGAGCCGCCGAGCGCCGCGCGGCCGAGCCACGGATAACGACGGCGAAACGCGTCGCCGCGCATCACCTGCAGCGGCAGGCCGTGCTCGCCGGCGAGCGTCGCGTATGCGTCGAGCGCGTCGAGATCGGCGTCGCTGCGCGCGAGCCGCAAGTGCCCCGACACGACGAATTCGCCATCGATGCCGATCAGCTCGGGCAGGCGATCCCAGATGCGCCGCGCGCGCAGCGCGAGCGGCAATTGCTCGGCGGGGCGGCCCTGGCAGCGCACGCCGCCGTAGTTCACGCCGCTTGCCTGCGCGCCGCAGTCGCGCCGCTCGAACAGCCCGACGCGCAGGCCGCGCCGCGTCAGCGCAAGCGCGGCCGATGCACCGACGAGGCCGCCGCCGACGATCGCGACGTCGTAATGCCGGTTCTCACTCATCGCGCGCCTCGTCGGGAATCGCCACCACGTCGTCGCCCGCGAGCGCGGCCGAGATCGGGAAGGGCTTCACGGGTGGTTGCGCGCGCAACCGGCCGACCTCGGCGAGCGGCCGACCGGTTTCGGCGGCCAGCACGAGCGCGGCCGCATCGCCGCACATGCGCCCCTGGCAACGGCCCATTCCGACGCGCGTCAACGCTTTCAGCCGGTTGAGTTCGGTCGCTGTGCCGCCGCGGATGCAGCGGCGCAGGGTGCCCGCGTCGATCTCCTCGCAGCGGCACACGATCGTGTCGTCGGGGCAGCGTGCGGCCTGCTCGACCGGCGGTGCGAACGCTGCTTCGAGGCCCGCGCGGAACGCGCCGACGCGCGCGAGCGTGCGTTCCAGCGTGGCCGCATCGGGTTTGCCGGACGGCGATGGCGATGCGATGCGGGCGTCGTCGAGCAACGCGAGCGCCGCGCGCCGGCCCGACGCTTCGGCCGCGTCGGCGCCCGCGATGCCCGCACCGTCGCCCGCGACGTAAATGCCGCGCACCGACGTGCGGCCGGCCGCGTCGCGCTCCGGCAGCCATGCGCGGTTGACCGGATCGAAACCGAACCGGCAGCCGGCGAGATCGGCGAGCTGTGTTTCCGAACGCAGGCCGAAGCCGAGGCCGAGCGCATCGCAATCGAGCACGCGCGGCTGCGCATCGTCACCGGTCGCGCGCCACGCGAGCCCCGTCACATGCTGAGCGCCGAGCACGCGTTCGAGCGTGACGCCCGTTTCGATCGCGACGCCATGCGCACGCAGCCAGCCGATGTAATAGAGCCCCTTCGCGAACGTCGACGGCATGCGCAGCAGCGCGGGCGCGGCGGCGGCCTGGCGGCGCAGCGGGCTCGTGTCGAGCACGGCCGCGACCTGCGCGCCGGCCTTCGCATACTGGTACGCGACGAGGTAAAGCAACGGCCCGGTGCCCGCAAACACGATGCGCCGGCCGATCGCGCAGCCCTGCGCCTTCAGTGCGACCTGCGCGCCGCCGAGCGTATAGACGCCTGCGAGCGTCCAGCCCGGCACGGGCAGCATGCGGTCGGTCGCACCGCTCGCTATGATCAGCTGCGAGTACGGCACGGTGACTTCATGGCCGTCCTGCAGCGTATCGACGCGGCCCGTGCCGCATGCCCACGCGAGCGTGTTCGGCCGGTAGTCGACGTGCGGCAGCAGCGCGGCCATCGTCCGGTGCACGGCGTCGGCTTTCGCGGCTTCGAAACCGTACAGCGCACGCTTGCCGCGCGCGAAAGCGCCGTCGGCCGGCGGTTGACGATAGATCTGCCCGCCCCAGCGCGCGTTCTCGTCGATCACGACGGGGCGCAGCCCCGCGTCGACCAGCGCCTCGGCCGCGCGCACGCCGGCCGGCCCCGCGCCGACGATCACCGGTTGCAATGCGGCGCTCATGGCGTGTCTCCGGTCGAGGCCGGTCGAACGGCGGTGACAATCCGCATGCCTTCGACGATCGGCGTCGAGCACGCGCGCACGCGCGCGCCGGCCTCGGTGCGCACCCAGCAGTCCTGGCACGCGCCGATCAGGCAGAAGCCCGCGCGCGGCTGGCCGCTGAATTCGCTGACGCGCACGCGGCGCTGAGCGACGAGGATCGCGGTGAGCACGGTGTCGCCGGCGAGCGCGTGCGCGGGGCGGCCGTCGAGCGTGAACGCAACGGCGGCGCGCTCGCGCTCGGCGACGCGCACGAACTGCGCGCCGTCGGCCGGGTCGTTTTTGGAGCGGGAAACGGGAGTCGACATCAGTGTTGACCGATCAGGATGCGGTTCAGGCCGTACACGCGATCGAGCAGCAGCATCGCGCCGGCAGTGATGAAGATGATGAGCGCCGACACCGACGCCATCATCGGGTCGATCGACTCGGTTGCGTACATGTACATGCGCACGGGCAGCGTGACCGTCTGCGGCGACGTGACGAAGATCGACATCGTCAGTTCGTCGAAGCTGTTGATGAACGCGAGCAGCCAGCCGCCCGTGATGCCGGGCACGATCATCGGCAGCGTGATGCGGCGGAACGTCGTCCACGGGTCCGCGCCGAGCGAGCATGCGGCCTGCTCGATGCTGCGGTCGAGGCCTGCGACGGACGCGAGCACGAGCCGCATCACGAACGGCGTGATGACGATCATGTGCGCGAGCACGAGCCACGCGAACGAGCCGGTCGCGCCGATCAGCGCGAAGAAGCGCAACAGCGCGATGCCGAGCACGAGGCCGGGGATCACGAGCGGCGACAGCAGCAGCCCGTTCAGGAACGCGCGGCCGGGAAACGCCGCGCGGCCGATCGCAAGGCCAGCCGGCAAACCGATCGCGAGCGACAGCGTCGCCGACGCGAATGCGAGCTTCAGGCTGTTGAAGAACGCGGTGACGAAGTCGGGATAGTCGAGGATCGCGCGGAACCAGCGCAGCGACAGCCCGTGGGTCGGCAGCGTCAGCGTTTCGTCGGGCGTGAACGCGACCAGTACGACGATCGCGAGCGGCGCGAGCACGAACAGCATCACGAGCGTGTGGAACGCGAGGGCGAAGGGGCCGTTCTTTCTCATCGGGATGCGCCTCCGAGGCTGCGCGCGTAGCGGCGTTCGAGCACGCGGTAGTAGGTGAGCATCACGACGAGGTTCGCGACCAGCAGCAGCACCGCGATCGTCGCGCCGAGCGGCCAGTTCAGCGAGCCGAGGAATTCGTCGTAGACGGCCGTGGCCGCGACCTTCAGCCGGCGTCCGCCGAGCAGGCCGGGAATCGCGAACGCGCTCGCCGACAGCCCGAACACCATCAGGCTGCCCGACAGCACCCCCGGCATCAGCTGCGGCAGCACGATGCGGCGCAGCGTCGTGAACGGCGACGCGCCGAGCGACAGCGCCGCATGTTCGGTCTGCGGATCGAGCCGCTGCAGCGCGGTCCACACCGGAATCACCATGAACGGCAGCATCACGTGCACCAGCGCGATCACGATCGCAAAGGTCGTGTATTCGAGCTTGTACGGCCCGAGGCCGGCGAGCCCGAGCGCCTGGTTCACGAGCCCGCTCGTGTTCAGCAGCATGCTCCAGCCGAACGCGCGCACGACGACCGACACGAGCAGCGGCGCGAGGATCGCGAGCAGGAACAGCGAGCGCCACGGGTCGCGCATTTTCGACAGCACGTACGCTTCCGGCGTGCCGATCGCGACGCAGATCGCGGTCGTCAGCGCGGCGATGCCGAACGTGCGCGCGAAGATCGTGTGGAAGTACGACGAGCCGAGCACTTCCGCGTAGTTGCCGAACTGGAGCGCGGCAATCGGCCCGGTGGCCGGGTCGTAGCGGTAGAACGTCAGCACGAACGTCATCGCGAGCGGCACGAGCGCGAGCGCTGCGAACAGCACGAACGCGGGCGCGCACATCAGCCACAGCGGTGCATGCGCGCGCCACGTTGCGCGCACCGACGTACGCGGCGCACGGCGTGCGACGGCGATGGCCGGCACGCCGTCGGCGGGCAGCGGGCGGGAAGGCTGTCGCATTCAGGCCTCCCGGCGCATCACGCGCACCGCGTCGCTGTGCCAGTCGATGCCGACCGGCGCGCCTTCCGCGAGCGGTTCCGCGCCTTCGTTCTGGCAGCACACGAGCACTTCGCCGAGCGCGCTGTCGACGCGGTACAGCCACTGGCTGCCGAGGAAGAAACGACTCGTGACGGTCGCGGCGAAGCGGCCCGCATCGGGCGCGCACAGCCGCAGCTTCTCGGGACGGATGCAGACCGACACCGCATCGCCGATGCGCATGTCGCGCTCGCGCGGCGGCAGGTGCGCGGTGCGTCCGGTTTCGGCGAGGTCGTGCCCGAGGTCGATGCGGATCGCGTCGCCGTCATGCGCGACGATCGTGCCGGGCAGCAGGTTCGCCTTGCCGATGAACTGAGACACGAAGCGGTTCTCCGGGCGCTCGTAGGCCTGGTACGGCGTGTCGATCTGCGTGACGCGGCCGGCTTCCATCACGACCACGCGATCGCTGATCGACAGCGCTTCCGATTGATCGTGCGTGACCATGATCGTCGTCGTGCCGATCTTGCGCTGGATCGCGCGCAGTTCGAACTGCATGTCCTCGCGCAGCTTCGCGTCGAGGTTCGACATCGGTTCGTCGAGCAGCAGCACCGGCGGCTCGATCACGACCGCCCGTGCGATCGCGACGCGCTGCCGCTGGCCGCCCGACAGCTCGCGCGGAAAGCGGTGCGCGAGCGTATCGAGACGCACGAGCGCGAGCGCCGCGCGGATGCGCTCCGCGCGCTCGGCCTTGTCGACGCCGCGCATGTCGAGGCCGAAGCCGACGTTCTCCGCGACGCTCATGTGCGGAAACAGCGCATAGCTCTGGAACACGATGCCGAGCCCGCGGCGGTTCGGCTTCAGGTGCGTGATGTCCTGCCCGTCGAGCGCGATGCGGCCGCGCGTGACGTCGACGAAGCCGGCGATCATCTGCAGCGTGGTGGTCTTGCCGCAGCCCGACGGCCCGAGCAGCGACACGAATTCGCCTTGTTCGACCGACAGGTTGACGTCGGCGACGGCGGTGAGCTCGCCGAAGGTTTTCGTCAGATCCGTAAGCGTGAGAAACGACATGAGGAGCTCCGGGTTCGCACACCGCGTAGCCGGTGCGCCAATGACGCGGACTCTAGCCAGCCATATTTCGGAGCGTCAATTTCGAATTCTGCTGAACGGGATGAATTTCAGAAAAATTCCGCTGACCGGAACGGATCGACGTATCGCGCGCAAATCGTTCCGATGGATGAAGGGTGGCCGGACCGCGAAACGCGCGCGTCAATCCCGTGCACACCCGGATGCCCGCGGAATTTCGGCCGGACGACAATGGCGGCTACCGTATTCCGTTCAATGAAATCGTCGAGGAGAGCCGGCATGCAGGAACCCCTTTCGTCCGGAATGCCCGGCACGCCAGTCGAGCGCGCACCCGGCGCCGACGACGAAGCCGATCCGGCCGGCGCGCCGGGCACCGGCATGCTGCAGCGCGCGTTCGCGATCCTGCGTGCGCTGGCCGGCATGCAGCAGGACGGCGTGCGCGTCACGTATCTCGCGAAGGCCGTCGGCCTCACGCAGGGCACCGCGCACCGGATCCTGCAATCGCTGATCGCCGAAGGGATGGTCGAACAGGACGAGCAGTCGAAGCTGTACCGGCTGAGCGTCGATTTCTTCGCGCTCGCCGCGCTGGCCGGCAACCCGAGCAGCATGCGCACGCTGTGCCGTCCGGCGCTGCTGAGGCTGTGCGCGAGCCTCGGCGAAACGATCTTCCTGCTCGTGAAGAGCGGCTTCGACGCGGTGTGTCTCGACCTGTGCGAAGGGCCGTTCCCGATCCGCTCGTTTACCGGCGACATCGGCGGGCGCATCGCGCTCGGCGTCGGACAGGGCAGCCTCGCGATCCTCGCGTTCCTGCCCGAAGCCGAGCGCGAGGAAGTGATCCGCTTCAACGTGCCGCGCATCCGCGGCTACGGCGTGCTCGACGAGGTGTACCTGCGAACCGAGATCGAACGCGTGCGGCAGCTCGGCTACGCGGGCCGCAACAGCGGTGTGCTCGACGGGATGGCGGGCGTCGCGGTGCCGATCCTCGATCGCACCGGTTACCCGGTCGGCGCGCTGAGCGTCGGCACGCTCGCGTCGCGGCTCGGCGACGACCGGATGCCGATGGTCGTCGAACTGCTGCGGCGCCAGGCCGACACGATCGGGCCGCGCACCAACCCGTTCGACGCCGCGCTGCGGCGGCCGATGCACGGGCTAGCCGGGAAAACCGTATAGCGGCGTCGCGCGTTGCCGTTTCGTCAGCTTGCTTACGCGAGCCATTCACGGCTTCCCGTCGACCTGTTCCGGCCGCACATGATGCCGATGAACATGTCCGTGTATCGCGTGACGTGCTTCGCGAGCGCGGCGGATGTGTGCATGACGACGGTCGGCGCGCGTGCTGATGGACGATCGCCGGGTGTTGTCGGTCGATGAGAATGCGGTTCTCGAGCGTGTGAACGAAATCGCGGAACGCATGACCGAACGCAGCGGGTTGCGTCATTTGCTCGACGAGCCGGCGACGCTGTGGGGGGCGCAGTCACTATTGATCCGATCGGTCGCTGCGCTGGCGGCGGCTCGCGCATGAGGGTTTCGTCAGCGTCGTGCAACGCGACAATGCCGATGGTTGGCCATCGACGGACATGCTAGGATTTCTTCCAAACTACTCCGGAGACTGCTATGCCGTTCATCTGCGAAAACGTTGAATGTCGTGCCGTGCTGGCTCGCGGGCAGGTCAGGTCCAGGCAAGAGGACGACGGGTGGTGCTTCTACTGCCCGGACTGCAATGCGAGGAACGAGTTGAAGGATATCGGTGCATCTGGCGGTCCTGTCGAGTTGGTTCAGCCGGAAAGGCCGAATCTTCCGCACAAGGTCATCGCAACGGCCCGACCATTGGAGGACGGCAGATACGCGGCGCAATTGCGCGTTCAGCGGGCACTCGGCGTGAAAGGAACGTACGCGGCCGAACAGCACTGGGACCAGCTCGGCGTGTTCCCGGACCCGCAAGAGGCCGTCGCGCATGCGAAGTCTTTCGCAACGGAGCTGCTGGGACAAACGGCCTAGTCGCGAGCGGCACGCTGGATTGCGCGATACCTGGCCATGCGCGGATCGGTACGGGAGGCCCACGACCGTGGATCCGCGCGACAGCCCGGTGCTGTGCGGCATGCGCAAACGGGTGCCGCGTCACGCCGAATACTTCGTCGAACAAGAGGTGACTAACCTCGATTCACGCAGCACCACTGACAGCGAGCTTGACGAATAGTCTGGCTGCTTCGTTGCCATGAGACAAAGCGCGCAGTGCGAGGGCGAGCGCCAGCTGGGCGTCGTGGGTGGCCGCGCTGCGATCCTGCTCGAAGAGCTTGACGGCGTGGCGCATGTGCTGCGCCGCCTGCGTGTGAAGCTCGACGGCCGCCGCATGAAGTTTTGCGACGTCCGCGGCAGTTGCGGCGGAGCCGGTCGATGATGGCGTATTGGCACCGTGCGCGCCGGCGTCGTGTGCCTGATCGATCGCATGCAACGTGTGACCATGGGCCATCATCGCCTGATGGGCGGCATGGGCGAAGTCCTTGCCGTCCTCGAAATGCCGCGACGCCTCGCGGTGATATCGCGCGGCCTGCTCGTGATGTGACGCCGCAGCTTCGAGGTGCCCCTTCTTGCTGTGCTTCGTATTCATGCCGACTCCTGTGCAACTGCAGGACTGACTCGGATGGCGACCGATTCGAAGATATGGTGGCGGGTCGCAGCGACGTTCTAATCTACACGCACTTGCGTCTTTCGTGGCATTTGCGTGTCGCGGGACATCGGCATCGCGTTCGGCCTGATTTAGCGCCGGGTTGTTGTGGTAACTATGCATAGTACTATCGGTCCGGGCACGCCGTCTGAAACATGTCGGACTGCTTGCAAGTGCGTCGACCAGAAACAAGAATTGCCGAGTCGGGCCACTGAATCTCCGTGCGCCCCTCCGGCGGATTTCGTGCGTCAGGCAGGCAAGCACGGTCCAGCAACACGATGATTCCCACAATCAGCCATCGCATTTGCTTTGGCCCATGAATACGCCCTTTTTTGGAAGCCAGCGCAATGAACTCATCGAAAAGCGATCCGAGCCGGCCCGACGTGCTGATTATCGGCGGCGGGCCCGCTGGTGCGACGGCGGCGGCCTTCCTGACGATGAAAGGGCGCGACGTCGTGCTCGTGGAGAAGGAAGCCCATCCGCGCTTCCATATCGGCGAAAGCCTGTTGCCACGTAACCTCGACATATTCGAGCGGCTCGGTGTTCTGGATCGGGTCCGAGAGATCGGTGTCCATAAGCCGGGGGCAGAGTTCGTCTCGGACCGTACGGGCCGCAGCTGCGCGTTTCCGTTCGGAAACGCACTGAATCGAGACCGTACGCACGCGTGGCAAGTACGGCGTGCGGACCTCGATGCCATGTTGTTCAGACACGCCGCCGCGTGCGGGGCCGAGTGTGTCGAGCGTACTCGTGTCACGACAATCAAGCTGGACGATGCCGGCGGACGTCACGTCGTGTCCGCTCAGGACGAATCGGGCGGCACCCGCGAATGGCATCCGCGCTACGTGCTCGACGCTTCGGGCCGCGATACGTTTCTCGCGTCGCGGATGAAGGTCAAGACCTCGAACAAATACAACAACACGGCGGCCGTTTATGCGCATTTCACTGGCGTAGAGCGTCGTGAAGGCGAACTCGCGGGCTACATCAGCATTCATCTTGCGGAGGATGGCTGGTTCTGGCTGATCCCGCTACCCGATCACACAATGAGCATCGGCTTTGTCGGCGATCAATCGGCATGGAAAGGGCGCAAGGGAACGCCGACCGATCTGCTGACCGAGCGTATTGCTGCGAGCCCGACCGTCGCGGCTCGCACGCAAGGTGCACAGCGCGTATCGGACGTCTACAGCACGGCCAATTACAGCTATCGCGCGCGCGAGGGCAACGGCAACGGATTTCTGATGATCGGCGATGCGTACGGATTTGTCGATCCGATGTTCTCGACAGGCGTATTGATGGCAATGACTGGCGGAGAACTCGGCGCGCAGGCTGCCCACGTTTGGCTCGACGATCCGGTACGAGGAAAGAAGCTTGCGCAAGCCGCCAACCGGGAACTGTCAGAGGCAATGGATCGGATCAGCTGGCTGATCTATCGAGTGAACGATCCTGTCATGCGTACGCTTTTCATGGCGCCGTCCAATCGCTTGTGGATGCGAGACGGCATCGTCAATCTGCTGGCAGGAAATCTCCGGGGGAGCTGGCGTGCCGCACTGCCGGTGATGTGCTTCAAGGTCGTGTATCACGTGCTCTCGGCACTGCACCGCCGTGGAGTCGAGATTGCGCTGCCGGAGATGCCCGCGCCTGGAACCTGATCGGACTGGATACCCGGACCCGCTCGGTAGCGACCGTTTGCCGATTGCGCATGAAAGCATCGACGGGTTGAATCCGCAGTCGTCAAGCGACATCCGCAGCAATCCGCGAAGAATTCTCCGAGCTCGAAGTTCGCACCCTTCGAGGTCGTCAGGAAGCCGAGATCGGCCTGCACCGACGACTGCAGCGACGTGGCCCGACGATTGCTGGTAGAGGCCGGCGATCGTCCCGATCGGGGAAGGCGGTTCAGTGAACGGCGCCGGTGACGCGCGCCATGCCGTGCCGATAGCCGGCCGGCGAGAACACCGCGTTCAGCGCGGCCATCGCCACGATCACCGCGATATGCATCCACCATGCGATCGCGAAACCGCCGCCCGCATCGCGCAGCCAGCCGATCAGCCAGGGGCTCGCCGCGACGGTCAGGAAGCCGACGCCTTGCACGAAGGCCGCGAGCGCGCCCGCGAGCCGCGCGTCGGGCAGGTGGTCGAGCGTGACGATCAGGCTCATCGAGAAGAAGCCGCCGAGACCGAGGCCGACGCTCGCGACCCAGAGCCACGGCGCGAACGCGGGCAGTATCGCGAACCCCGCGAAACCGGCCGCCTGCAGCGCGAGCGTGAGCCACAGCACATTGCGACGGTCGGGCGAACGTTTCGCGAACATCGGCATCGCGAGCGCGCCGATCGCCTGGAACAGCGCCATCCACGCGAGCAGGTTGCCGCTTGCTTGCGGGCTCATGCCGATGCTGCGGTAGAACGCCGGCAACCATGCGACGAGGCTCGCATAGCCGCTGTTGCTGAGGCCGAAGAACAGCGCGAGCTGCCACGCGCGCGGAATGCGTGCGAACGCGGTGATCGGCGCCGATGCGGCCGTGGCGTGCGCGACGTCGCGCGGCGCTTTCGCGCGCCACAGTGCGAGCGTGACGAGCGCGGGCACGGCCCACACGGCGAGCGCGAGATGCCAGCCGCCGTGCGCGGCGAGCCACGGCGCCGCGACCGCGCCGAATGCGCCGCCACCGACCAGCGCCGCCGAATAGAGGCCCATCGCGAGCGGCAGCCGGTCGACGAACCAGCGTTTCGCGAGGCCAGGCACGAGCGCCTGAACGACGGCGACGCCGGCGCCCGCGACGATCGCGGTCGCGATCAGGCCCGCGCTGCCGCCGGTCCACAGGCGCGCCGTGCAGCCGGCCGCGATCAGCGCCAGCGCGGCGGCCAGCGCGCGCTGCTCACCGAAGCGCCGCGCGAGCCCGACGCCGACCCCGGCGACGACGCCCATCAGCACGAACGGCAGCGTGGTCAGCAGCGCGGCCGCGCGAAAGCCGAGGCCCGTGTCGGCGCGCACGATGTCGAGCACGGGGCCGAACGCGGTCAGGAACGGACGCAGGTTGAGGCCGGCCAGCACCAGCAGTGCGAGTGCGGCATAGGACACGGAAGCCGCGTGCGGGCGGTGTACGGCTTGCGCGGTGCCGGGGTCGGTCATCGGGATGCTCCAGGAAGGGGCCGGTGGCCCTGTGATGCGATGCCGAAAGGGTAAGCGCGCGCTACGCCAGGTGAAAATTAAATATTCGACTGGGAATCAGTGCGAATTGCGATGGGATGACGCGGGATGGCGGGGAAGGATGGGCGCGGCCGAGGCGGCGCAGGACGGGCACTTCGTCGACGCGCGCTTCGGCGGGGGCGTCGTTACGCGGCCGACGCCTGTTCCGTGCCGGCCTTTTCGCGCGCCGCGACCAGCGTCCGGATGCGCGCGCGATCGGCAGCCGTCTCCGGCGTGAAAATCACGAGCGTCAGGTCGGGCCGGCCGTTTACCGCGAACGCCGAGTATTCGAGTGCGATCCGCCCGACGGCCGGATGGCGGATTTCCTTGGTGCCTTCCTCATTTGCGCGGATATCGTGGTCACGCCACAGTGCATCGAATTCCGCACTCGTCGCACGCATCTCGTCGACGAAGGCCTGCACGGTTTGCGTTGCGCCGCCGCGCGCGACGTCGGCGCGAAACGCGCCCACCGCGAACCGCGCGACCTGTTTCCAGTTCGACTGCGCGTCGCGCACGCGCTGATCGTCGAAGATCAGCCGCAGGATATTGCGCCGCTCCAGTGGCAGCGTTGCATAGTCGGTCAGCGTCGCGGCCGCGGCGTCGTTCCATGCAACGACGTCCCACGTCGCCGAACGTACGATCGCGGGGCTCGCTTCTAGCGAATCGAGCACGTGCTGCACGCGCGGCGTCACGCTGCCGGTCGCGTGGTAGCGTACTTCGGGAGGATGGCCGACGCCGATCAGGAACAGGTGCTCGCGTTCCGCTTCGTTCAGCATCAGCGCGCGGGCGAGCCGGTCGAGCACGTCGGCCGACGGCGCGCCGCCGCGCCCCTGTTCGAGCCACGTGTACCACGCGGCGCTCACGTGCGCGCGCTGCGCGACTTCCTCGCGCCTCAGGCCCGGTGTGCGACGACGCGTGACGGGCAGGCCGAGCGCGGCCGGGTCGAGTTTTTCGCGGCGATCCCGAAGGTACGCGCCGAGCAGGTTGTCGGGTGAGTCTGCCATAGCCTGTTAGTTCGTTTACCGGTAAACCGTCACGTCTTCACCGCGAGCGGCCGTCGACAGATAGTAATCCTCCATTCCATCCGGAGGTGCTGAACATGCGTGTCTTTGTCACTGGAGCGTCGGGATTCGTCGGCTCCGCCGTCGTTGCCGAACTCATTGCCGCCGGCCATTCGGTGCTCGGCCTCGCGCGCTCCGATGCGGCTGCCGCATCGGTCGCGGCGGCCGGCGCGGACGTCCTGCGCGGATCGCTGGAGGATCTCGGCGGCCTGAAGCGCGGCGCCGAAGCCGCGGATGCCGTGATCCACACGGGCTTCAATCACGACTTCTCGCGCTTCGCGGAGAACTGCGAACTCGACCGCCGCGCGATCGAGGCGCTCGGCACGGTGCTCGCCGGTTCGGCGCGGCCGCTCGTCGTCACGTCGGGCCTCGCGCTCGTCGCGCCCGGCCGTGCGGCAACCGAGGACGATCCGCACGTGCCGGTGTCGGCGGCCTATCCGCGTGCGTCCGAAGCCACTGCGGTCGCGCTCGAAGCGCGCGGCGTGCATGCGTCGGTCGTGCGCCTGCCGCCGTCCGTGCATGGCGACGGCGATCACGCGTTCGTGCCGCGTCTGATCGCCATCGCGCGGGAGAAGGGCGCATCGGCCTATATCGGCGATGGCGACAATCGCTGGCCGGCCGTGCACCGGCTCGACGCGGCGCGCGTGTACCGGCTCGCTATCGAACGCGGTGCGGCCGGTGCGCGCTATCACGCGGTCGACGATACGGGGGTGTCGTTCCGCGAGATCGCGGCGGTGATCGGCCGACGGCTGAACGTGCCGGTCGTCGCGAAACCGGCGGCGGAAGCCGGCGAGCACTTCGGCTGGTTCGCGATGTTCGTCGGGATGGATGCGCCCGCAACCAGCGAGCGCACGCGTGCATGGCTCGACTGGACGCCGGCACAGCCGGGGCTGCTTGCCGATATCGACCGGCCGCGGTATTTCGAAAGCTGAGCGGGCGACGCGCGCCGTTGCGGGCGGGCGATTCGCGGAGGCCGCCCGCCGCCCGCCGCGCGTCATTCGACCGGATGAAGATCCTGCAGCAGCGTCGGCACGAGTTCCGACACGGTCGGGTGGATGTGCATCGCGCGGCTGATCGTCGTGTACGGCGCGCCGGCGGCCATCACGTCGAGCATCCCGTGCACGACCTCGTCGCCCGTCACGCCGAGGATCGACGCGCCGAGGATCGCATGGCTGTCCGCGTCGACGACCACCTTCATGAAACCCTGGCTTTCGCCTTTTTCGACCGCGCGGCCGACGCGCGTCATCGGGCGCGTGCCGACGAGCAGCCTGCGGCCTGTCTGCTTCGCTTCCGCGAGCGTCATGCCGACGCGGCCGAGCGGCGGATCGATATACATCGCGTAAGCCGCGATGCGGTCGGACACCTTGCGCGGATCGGCGTCGAGCAGGTTGGCCGCAACGATCTCGTAGTCGTTGTACGCGGTGTGCGTGAACGCGCCGCGTCCGTTGCAATCGCCGAGTGCCCAGATGCCCGGCACGTTCGTGCGCAACTGCTCGTCGACGCCGATATAGCCGCGCGCGTCTGTCTCGACACCCGCACGGTCGAGCCCGAGATCGTCGGTGTTAGGCACGCGACCGACCGCGAGCAGCAGGTGCGAGCCCGCGACCTCGCGACCGCCGCCCGCGCAATCGAGGCCGACCGCGATGCCGTTGCCGTCGCGCCGCGCGCTCAGGCAGTTCGCGTCGAGCTGCACGTCGATCCCTTCGTTTTCGAGAATCTCGCGCACGGCTTGCGATACGTCGTCGTCCTCGCGGCGGATCAGGCGCGAGCCCTTCTCGACGATCGTGACCTTCGACCCGAAGCGGCGATACATCTGGCCGAATTCGAGCCCGACATAGCTGCCGCCGACGATCACGAGATGCTCGGGCAGGAAGTCGACGTCCATCATCGTCGAGTTGGTGAGGTAGGGCACCGAATCGAGGCCTGGCATCGGCGGCACCTGCGCGCGTCCGCCGACGTTGATGAAGATGCGTTCCGCTTCGAGCAGTTCGTCGCCCACGCGCACCGCGTCGGCGCGCTCGAATCGGGCATGGCCCTGAAACACGGTCGTGTTCTCGAGCCCGCGCACCCATTGTTCGACGCCGTGGTTCGAGCGGCCGGAGATCTGGTCCTTGCGCGCCTTCACGGCTTTCATGTCGACGGTGACGGGGCCGCCGACCGACACGCCGTATTCGGCGGCGCGCCGCGCGAGCTGCGCGGCGTACGCGCTCGCGATCAGCGTCTTGGTGGGAATGCAGCCGGTGTTCACGCAGGTGCCGCCGAAGCGGCCGCGTTCGACGATCGCGACTTTCATCCCGGCGGCGGACAGCCGCGCGGCGAGCGGCGGGCCGGCTTGCCCGGTGCCGATGACGATCGCATCGAAGTGTTGCGTCATGACGTCCTCCTGCGCGGGTGCAACGAGAGAAGGCGTGCGGGCGAGCCGCGCGCGGTGGCGGCGCACGGTCGCGCGACGGCGAGCGCCTTATGGTAGTCCTGTTGGGGTGCGCTCGCGAGCACCGGAAGGGCGGGCGACACAGGGAGCGCGACAGACGGGCCGCGCGCCGGTGCGGGTACGAGGCGGCCGGCGTGCGCGGCGCGACCGGTCGCAATGCATTGCGACCGGTCGCTTCAGTCCTTGCGTTTCCATTGACCGAACGAGACCGGCCGGTGCGAGTCGGCGCGCATGACGGTGACGTGGTCGGGCTTGTCGTCGAGCGGAAACGATTCGGTGACGATCTGGTTCGAAAATGCCCAACCGTGCGTGCGCGGGTCGTAGCGGAACGTCACGTAGTCGCTCCAGTGCTGCCCGCATGCGACGAGGTTCTGCACGGTGAAATAGCGGCCCTTCACCGAGAGGCCGTTGCCGGCGGCGTCTTCGGGATCGAACGGATCGCACTGGCCGCCTTCGTTCGCGCGCAGGACGACCTGATCGTTGCGCGCGGCGAGCCGGTACGCATGGTCGGGCTGTTCCTCGTAGATCAGCAGCGGGCGCGGCGACGGCTGCTCGCGCGTATCGATCGCGCGATGCACGACGACCAGAAAGCTGTGCCGCCCGTTGCCGAGATCGGGCCCGGCTTGCGCGAGCAGCGGCTGGTAGCCGGGCGGCAGTTGCGTGGCGATCGACTTCGGCAGGTCGCCGGCCCATGCGTTGAGCGAGAGTGCGGCAAGCAGCGGGAGGAGGGCCCGGCGTGTTGCCGTGCCGATCACGGATCCCGCCCCGGAAACCCGGTGTCCGGCACTGGATTGAAGGCGATGGACGACACGGGCGTCGTCGGGATAACGGGCGGCGCGGATCTCGATCATGGGCGGCGGCGCGGGATGACGGGAAAGAGGGCCAGCATAGCAGCGCGCGGCCGCTTTCGGCCACGCGCGAAGCGTGCCAGAATCGACGGCTCGACCGTCGGAAACGACACGCAGGCGCCGGCGAATCGGCGTCGCTGATCAAGGAGACTTCGATGACCGCATCGGCTGCCGTACTCGCGATCCTGGCCGCGCTGTGGCTCGGCGCGATGATTCCGGGCCCGAGCTTCGTGCTGGTTGCCCGCAATTCGATCGGGCTGTCGCGCCGCGACGGGCTCGCTACCGCGCTCGGCATGGGCATGGGCGGCATCGTGTTCGGCGGCGTCGCGCTGGCCGGGCTCTATACGCTGCTGCAGGCCGTCGAATGGCTGTATGTGGGCCTGAAGGTGGCGGGCGGCGCGTACCTGATCTACATGGCGTCGAAGATCTGGCGCGGCGCCGACCGGCCGATCGCGATGGACGATCCGCAGGCCGCGGCCGGCGGCAGCGCGCGCAAGTCGTTCTGGACGGGCCTCACAACCCAGCTCAGCAACCCGAAGACGGCGATCTGGTACGGCAGCATCTTCGCGGCGCTGCTCCCGCAGCATCCGCCGCTGTGGTGCTACCTCGCGCTGCCGCCGCTCGTGTTCGGCGTCGAATTCGGCTGGTACACGATCGTCGCGCTGTGCTTTTCCACGCGCCGGCCGCGCGAACTCTACCTGCGCGCGAAGAAATGGGTCGACCGCATCGCGGCCGGCGCGATCACGCTGCTCGGGCTGCGGCTGATCCTGAATGCACCGAAAGCGGGGATCTGACTGCTTTCACCCCCGGTCTGCATCGCATGGTGGCCGGCCATTCATTTGGTCGGCCGCCGGAGCGAATCGCCCGAACCGCGCACCACGCTTCCGGAAACCGCAAGTCGTCCGGAAACGCGTTCTTCTTCCTGATGACACACCGGGCGAAGCTCCCGGCGCCCCGGTCCCGGCAGCGCGGCGAGCCGCCGCCGACGGTATTTCTAGCCACCCGCACCGCCCGCGGAGCCTTGCGCGACGGGCGTTCGCATGTGTCGCCCGGTGCGCTGGACGGCGCCGCTTCCCCGATTCTGGCGGTCGCCTCCCCGACGACGTGTAAACTGCTGCCTTTTTTGACGGTTTGCAGCATGGTGCAAGCTCCTCCGCGCCCGGCATTGAGCGGTCCGACCCTCGTCCGGCTGCTCGCGCGCCTGGCCGATGCCGACGTCGCGGAATCCCGGCAGACGCTGTCCGACCGGCTGAGCCAGTGGCTCGGCTGGACCGACGCGATCACGCTGTCGTCCGCGTTGAGCACGAGCCCGCCCGGCGTCGCGGCCGGCGTGCGCGGCTACGACGCGGAGCGCGACTGCGCGCGCGTGCGCCACGATCTCGCGCAGGCGATCACGGCCACCAACCGGCCGCGTACGCGGCGCCGGCCCGGCGACATGCCGCCGCCGGCCGCCGACACGGCCGATTTCGCGGACTTCCGCCAGCGTTATCTGTCGCTGCAGCAGGAGATGGAAACGGCGATCGGCCAGTTGCGCGGCCGCCTGCGAGTCGCGCTCGCCGCGCGTTCGTCCGGGATGGCGCGGCTCGCAACGCTCGACGCGATCATGGAGCGCGTGCTCGGCGCGCGCGAGCGCAGCCTGCTGTCGGCCGTGCCCGCGCTGCTCGGCACGCGCTTCGGGCGGCTGCGCGAAGCGGAACGGCAGGCGCTGGCCGATGCCGAATCCGCTGCTGCATCCGACCCGGCCGGTACGGCCGATGACGGCGCGGTTGCCGACGGCACGGCCGTCGCGGCGATCGTGCCCGGCGCATGGCTCGACACGTTTCGAGACGAAATGCAGAGCATCCTGCTTGCCGAACTCGAAGTCCGGTTTCAAACGGTAGACGGGCTGCTCGCGGCCCTTCGCACCTGCTAATCAACACGCTCTATGTCCAGAATTCGCATTGATCTCGTTGTCTTCGTCGCCGGTCTGCTCGCAGTGGGCTGGATCGGCGTCGGCTATGTCGCGTCGAACCCGCTGGCGACCGCCGTCACGCTGCTGATCGGCGCGTGCTACGTCGCCGGCGCATGGGAACTGCTGCGCTACCGGCAGGCGACGGCCACGCTGTCGCGCGCGGTCGCGGGCCTGGCCGAGCCGCCGGCGAAGCTCGATGCGTGGCTCGACACGCTGCATCCGGGCCTGCGCGGCGCCGTGCGGGCACGTGTCGAAGGCGCGCGCGTCGCGCTGCCGGGCCCGGCGCTCACGCCTTACCTCGTCGGCCTGCTGGTGCTGCTCGGCATGCTCGGCACGCTGCTCGGGATGGTCGTCACGCTGAAGGGCACGGGCGCCGCGCTCGAAAGCGCGACCGACCTCGACGCGATCCGCGCATCGCTGATCGCGCCGGTGCAGGGCCTCGGCTTCGCATTCGGCACGTCGATCGCCGGCGTCGCGACGTCCGCGATGCTCGGGCTGCTGTCCGCGCTCGTGCGCCGCGAGCGGATCGACGTAGCGCAGCAGCTCGACGCGAAGATCGCGACGACGCTGCGCGTGCATTCGTCCGCGCACCAGCGCGACGAATCGTTCCGGCTGCTGCAGCGGCAGGCCGACGTGATGCCGGCGCTGGTCGACCGGCTCCAGACGATGATGACGACGCTCGAGGCGCGCAGCGTCGCCCTGCACGATCGCCAGCTCGAAAGCCAGCAGGCGTTTTTCGACCGGACCGAGCGCGCGTATGCGGGCCTCGCGTCGAACGTCGGCGATGCGCTGAAGGAAAGCGCCGCCGAAAGCGCGCGCGTGGCCGGTGCCGCGCTGCAGCCGGTCGTCGCCGCGACGATGACGGGGCTCGCGCAGGAGATGGCCGCGCTGCGCGACACCGTGACGGGCGCCGTGCAGCGCCAGCTCGACGGGCTGACCGACGGCTTCGAAAAGACCACCGGCAACGTGACGGCCGTCTGGAACCGCGCGCTCGACGAGCAGCGCCGCGCGGGCGAAGCGGTCGCGCAGCAATTGCAGACGACGCTCGGCCAGTTCACCGACACGTTCGCGCAGCGTTCGACGGACCTGCTCGACGGCGTCGCGACACGCCTCGAATCGACCGAAGGCCGCCTGTCGGATGCATGGCGCGAAGCGCTGTCGCGCCAGGAGCAGGTCGGCGAGACGCTGGCCGGCCAGCACGCACGCGCGCTGGGCGAAGCCGCCGCGACGTTCGAGCGGCATTCGGGCGCGACGCTCGCCGCGATGCGCGAGTCGCACGCAGGGTTGCAGACCGAACTGGCCGCGCGCGACGAACAGCGACTCGCCGCGTGGAACGACTCGCTGGCCGCGATGGCCGCGAAGCTCGGCGACGAATGGCAGCGCGCGGGCGTGCATAGCGCAGGCCGTCAGCAGGAAATCTGCGATGCGCTTGCGCAAACGACGCGCGATCTCACTACGCAGGCCGCCACGTTCGAACAACGCTCGAACGATCTGCTGTCGACGATTCGCGATTCGCACACGGGCCTGCAAACGCAACTCGCCGCACGCGACGAAGAGCGCCTGTCTGCATGGAACGAATCGCTGGCCGCGATGGCCACGAAGCTTGGCGACGAATGGCAGCGCGCGGGCGTGCATAGCGCGGGCCGCCAGCAGGAAATCTGCGATGCGCTTGCGCAAACGACGCGCGATCTCACTACGCAGGCCGCCACGTTCGAACAACGCTCGAACGATCTGCTGTCGACGATTCGCGATTCGCACACGGGTCTGCAAACGCAGCTGGCCGCACGCGACGAAGCACGCCTGTCTGCCTGGAACGACTCGCTGGCCGCGATGGCCACGAAGCTTGGCGACGAATGGCAGCGCGCGGGCGTGCATAGCGCAGGCCGTCAGCAGGAAATCTGCGATGCGCTTGCGCAGACGACGCGTGACCTGACCGCACAGGCCTCGACGTTCGAACAACGCTCGAACGATCTGCTGTCGACGATTCGCGATTCGCACACGGGCCTGCAAACGCAACTCGCCGCACGCGACGAAGAGCGCCTGTCCGCGTGGAATGACTCGCTGGCCGCGATGGCGACGAAGCTCGGCGACGAATGGCAACGCGCAGGCGTACACAGCGCAGGCCGTCAGCAGGAAATCTGCGACGCACTCGCACAAACGACGCGCGATCTCACCACGCAGGCCGCCACGTTCGAACAACGCTCGAGCGACCTGCTGTCGACGATCCGCGATTCGCACGCCGGCTTGCAGACGCAACTCGCCACACGCGACGAAGAACGCCTCAAGGCATGGAACGATTCGCTCGCCGCGATGGCGGCCGCGCTGCGCGACGAATGGGCGCAGACGAGCGCGCAGGCCGCGACGCGCCAGCAGGACATCTGCGACACGCTGGCCCGCACCGCGAACGACATCACCGAGCAGGCGCAGGTGCATGCGCGCGACACGATCAACGAGATCGCGCGCCTCGTGCAGGCCGCGTCGGAAGCACCGAAGGCCGCGGCCGACGTCGTTGCCGAGCTGCGCCAGCGCCTGTCCGACAGCATGGTGCGCGATACCGCGACGCTCGAGGAACGCAGCCGCCTGCTCGCG
The DNA here is from genome assembly GCF_003233675.1 of Burkholderia sp. JP2-270. Classification (NCBI taxonomy): domain Bacteria; kingdom Pseudomonadati; phylum Pseudomonadota; class Betaproteobacteria; order Burkholderiales; family Burkholderiaceae; genus Burkholderia; species Burkholderia sp. JP2-270. Next base: position 2,389,016 of record NZ_CP029825.1, read on the forward strand.
ACGCTCGAAACGCTGCTCGGTGCAGTCAACCACGCGTCGACCGAACAGCGCACCGCGATCGACGCGCTCGTCAGCACGTCGGCCGACCTGCTCGACCGCGTCGGCGCGCGCTTCAACGACACCGTCGATGCCGAAACGCGCAAGCTTGATGCGGTGGCCGCGCAGGTCACTGCCGGCGCAGTCGAGGTCGCGAGCCTCGGCGATGCGTTCGGGATGGCCGTGCAGGTGTTCGGCGAGTCGAACGACAAGTTGCTGACCCATCTGCAGCGCATCGAGGCCGCGCTCGAGAAATCGCTCGCGCGCAGCGACGAGCAGCTCGAGTACTACGTCGCGCAGGCGCGCGAGGTGATCGACCTGAGCATGATGTCGCAGAAGCAGATCGTCGAAGACCTGCAGCAGCTCGCCGGCCGGCGGGCACCGGTCGGAGCGTAACGCATGCACGACGAAATCGACGGCGGCGCGCCATCCGCGCCGGTGTGGCCCGCGTTCGCCGACCTGATGTCGGTGCTGCTCGGCGCGTTCGTGTTGATCCTCGTCGGCGTGATCGGCATGCAGCTGCAGCTCACGTCGAAGCTCGAGGAAGCCGTGCGTGCACGCCAGCTCGAAGCGCAGCAGCGCAAGTCGCTCGAACAGGCGCTTGCCGGACCGCTCGCAGCCGGCCGCGTGACGCTCGTGAACGGGCGCATCGGCATCAGCGGTAACGTGCTGTTCGCGCTGAACTCCGACCAGTTGCAGCCTGCGGGCCGCGACCTGCTGAAGACGCTGGCCGCGCCGCTGGCTGCTTACCTGAAGACGCGCGACGAGATCCTGATGATCAGCGGTTTTGCCGACGACCAGCAGGTGCATGCCGGCAATCGCCAGTTCGCGGACAACTGGGAACTGTCGGCCAAGCGTGCGCTGACGGTCACGCGTGCGATGATCGACGCCGGCGTGCCGGCGGCGTCGGTGTTCGCGGCCGCGTTCGGCTCCGAACAGCCGGTCAGCTCGAATGCGGACGATGAGGGCCGCGCGAAGAACCGCCGCGTGGAAATCGCGCCGGTGCCGCGCAAGAGCGCATCGAACGGAGGGAAGGCGAAGTGACGGATGACGCGACGCCCTCCCGCGCGACGCTCGACGCATGGCGCGAGCAGGGCGCCGACCGGCTCGATCCTGTGCGTTTTCACCGGATCGACGCGCTCGAACGGCGCGCGGCCGTGCTCGATGGCGACGCACGCGGATTGCTCGACGCGCGGCTGGCGGCGTTGATCGAAGGCTACTCGGAGGTCGTCGCGCGGGCCGATGAAGGGAAGGCCGCGTGCGATACGGCGGAAGTCGCGGCAGGTACGCCCGTGCGCGGTGCGATTGCGGAACTCGTCGAACGGCTTGCGCGCGATGCGCAGGCCGACCGGCGCGGGCTCGATCCCGAGCTGGTCGACTACTTCCGCACGATGTGGTCGAAGGTCCGCACGGAACAGCAGTACCGCCAGTCGCTCGACCAGGTGCCGCGCAATGCGGGGCCGCTCAATTCGAACAGCCTCGTGCACCGGTCGCTGTCGACGATGCGCGAGCTGTCGCCGGAATATCTGCAGCAGTTCCTGTCGTATGTCGATGCGCTCGCGTGGCTCGAGGATCTCGCCGGCGGCGGCGCGCAGCCCGAGAAGGAAGCGCCGCGTGCGAAGGCGTCGAAACCGGCGAAAAAGGTGACGCGCACCAAGGCGCGGTAACGCCGCACGTATTCACGAACGAACACAGGTTGCGTGGCGGCTATTGGCCACGCGGCGCTTCGTCGTCGATCGCCGCGCGCAGCGCGTGCAACGCATCGGCCAACGCCGACGCGAATGGCGGATGCGCGGCGATGCCCGCCGCATCGAGCTGGCTTCCGAGGATCGGCAGCGCGATCGATGCGCGCTCGACGATGCGTGCGGACATCACCGACAGCGTTTCCCGCAGCGCCGCGTCGGCGTGCGTCGCGCGCGGCGACGCATTCAGCACCGCGACCGGCTTGTAGACGACCGCTTCGCATCCGACGACCCAGTCCAGCGCGTTCTTCATCACGCCGGTCACGCCGTGCGCGTATTCCGGGCTCGCGATCAGCACGCCGTCGGCCGCGTTCAGGCGATCGATCAGGTCGCGCACGGCGGCCGGCGACGGGTATTCGGTATCGGGATTGAACAGCGGGAATTCGCCGAGGCGATCGAAGCGCGCGATGCGCATGCCGCGCGGTGCGACGAGCGCGGCTGCATCGAGCAGCGCGGCGTTGTACGACTGCGACCGGAGGCTGCCGCATAGCGCGACGATGTCGATGCGGCGGTCGGCGTCGGTTCGGGGATCGGTGGTCATCGATGAGCGTTTCGGTTGGTGTGGTGCGCTGCCGCGTCGCGCGGACCGGACGGATTATCGCATCGGCGTTCGGGCGGCGTGGTGCGCGGTGCGTGGCGCCGACGCTACGCGGTCCGCGCCGATGCGGTGAACATGGTCGCGGAATCGCAGCGAGCCGGTTCGGCGTCGCTTATCCCGGCCGCCCGCGCGAATTCCGTCATCGTCCACCCGTTGCCGAGCAACAGCCGCCGCGTATGCAGCGCGCCATGCACGTCGTCCGGAACGGTGTCGCCGAGATAGCGCAGAGCGCGGCCTTCGACATCGACGAAGCCATGCCGGTAATCCTGCGCGAGCGCCGTCCACAGCCGCGTATGCGGCGCGCGCAGATATCGGTCCGCGCGGCACGGGATTTCGGGGGAATCGGGGCGTTTCGCGACAATTGGCCGCAAGGGGTTGCGCGGTGTGCGCAATCGATTCGAGAGATTCGTCGTCGCGATCCGTCGAACTCGATCGACATCGCTGCGATTCAACACCGAAAGGTTCGCGCTTCCGTTGCAGATTCGCGACAACGCGAACGATGCTCTGTTCCTGTTCGACACGCTGAATTCGCCGACTAGCCACATGGCGCCAACGTCAATAGAAATATTCACGTTCCGAATTTGTGCCCACGAGATCGAATGCGTTCTCGCGCTGGATGGGTGGTGCGAGCAGCAGGACAGATCTTTGACCGCACGACTTCGATCCACTGATTTCCAGTCGATTCAGTGCTGCGTCACGACGAGCGCACGGGTGCCGGTCTTAAAAGTTGATTCTCAAATTCGGATTATTCAAAAATCGTAGGGCACTTATTGAATGGTTTCAAATTGTTAAAGAGCCGCATCGGCCGACACGGTTTTTAAGTCGAACCCGACATGAATCATTTCCAGATGAACGAATGCTGAAGCGGGAGCGCTGTGCGTTCCTTCAATTTCTGACACTGTGCTGATAAATATTTCGATAAATTACACCGCGAGGGACCAATCCATCCCGCCGTAGCCGGAGTGAAGAAGAGTCGGGGAAAGCTCGGCAGCGTTGTTTTTGGCACTGTCGTCCTCTTCTGCACTTGCGCGAGGCGTTTCGCATTTATCCGCTTGGCGCGTAAAAGCGCGTCCGTCGCACCATGAATAAAAAGCAATATCGTCTGATATTCAGTTGCGTCCGACGGATGCTGATCGCGGTTGAAGAGACTGCCAACTCGTCGGGGAAGGCAAACAATGGAGAAACCGTGCGGGCCGGGTGCGGCCGGCTGCGACGTGCGGTGGTGAAGTTTGCGCTGCGCCACGCGGCGTTTGCGGCGTTGGTTGCGACAGGGGCGACACCGCTTTGGGTGGGCGCGCAGGTCGTCGGAGCGGGGGCGAATGCGCCCAAGGTCGTGCAGACCCCGAATGGCTTGCCGCAGGTCAATATCAACAAACCCAGCGGGGCCGGCGTTTCGCTGAACACCTATTCGCAGTTCGATGTTCGGAAACCGGGCGTGATCGTGAACAACTCGCCGGTGATGACGAACACGCAGCAGGCCGGCTATATCAACGGCAACCCGAATTTTGGCGCGAACGACGGAGCCAGGATCGTTATCAATCAGGTCAACAGCAACAATCCTTCGCAACTCAGGGGGTATGTCGAGATTGCCGGTCAGCGCGCCGAGATGATTATCTCTAACCCGTCCGGATTGGTTGTCGACGGCGGCGGGTTTATCAATACCTCGCGCGCAATCCTGACGACCGGAACCCCGAATCTGAATGCGGATGGGTCGCTGGCGGGTTTCAACACGACACGTGGCCTGATTACGGTGCAGGGTGCCGGCCTGAATGCCACCAACGTCGATCAGATCGATCTGATTGCGCGGGCCGTACAAACCAATGCAGCCATTTACGCGAACAACCTGAACGTCATTACGGGCGCGAACCAGATCAGCCACGATACGCTGCAAACGACGCGAATTCAGGGCGAAGGCGCCACGCCCGCCGTTGCAATCGACGTCGGTCAACTGGGTGGCATGTACAGCAACCGGATTTTCCTGGTCGGCACCGAGGGCGGCGTCGGAGTCCGGAATGCCGGGACGATCGCAGCGGATGCGATGGGGCTGACGCTGACGACGGACGGCCGGCTGATGCAGTCGGGCAAGGTCAGCTCGCTCGGGAGCGTCGCGGTATCGGCCGCCGGCGGAGTCGAGAACAGCGGTACGACTTACGGGCAGCAGTCGGTGTCGCTGAATACCGGCGCGGACGTGGTGAATACCGGTACGCTTGCCGCGCAGCATAACGTGGGCGTGAATGCGGGTTCGCTTAATTCGGCGGGCCTGCTGGGCGCGGGTGTGAACAGTGACGGCGTCGCTACGCAAGGGGGCGATCTGCAGGTCACGACGACGGGCCAGTTGAACGCGAACGGAAAGAACATCGCGGGCGGTAATGTATCGGCGACAGGCTCCACCGTAAACCTCGCAGGCAGCACGACGGCCGCGAACGGCAACCTTTCGCTGACCGCCACGACCGGCGACGTGAATTTCGCGAACGCGACGACGAGCGCCCAGGGCGCGGTCACCGCAAATGCGGCCGGCACGGTCAACAACCACCACGGCAGCCTGACGAGCGGCGGCAGTACGAGCCTGACGGGCGGCAACGTATCGAATCAGGGCGGCACGGTATCGTCGCAGGGGCCGCTGTCGGTAACGGCCGCCGGGCAGATCGCCAACCAGGCTGGCGTGCTCATGTCGGAAAGCACGATGGCGCTACGCGGTAACAGCATCGCGAACCATCAAGGCACGATCCAGGGCGCCGGACATGCGACCGTCGATGGCAACACGATCGACAACACGGCGGGCCGCATCACGTCGCTCAATACCGACGGGCTGGAACTCACCGCGACCGGTCTACTCACGAACGCGGCCGGCACGACCGCGAACGGCGCCCAAGGCGGCGTGATCGGCGGCAACGGCGACGTGACCGTGCGAGGCGGGAATATCGCCAACCGCGCGACGATCACGTCGAACACGAATCTTCAGGTTTCCGGCCAGTCGGTCGACAACAGCGGCGGCACGCTGAAGGCTGCGCAGAAGGCGGCGGTCGATGCGGGCGCGCGCCTGGTCAACAACGGCGGCACCATCGTCGGCCAGGCGGCCGCGCTGACCGGCACGACGCTCGACAACAGCGCCGGCAATGTACAGGCCGACCAGGTTTCGTTGTCTGCGACCAATGTGGTGAACCACGGCGGCACGATTACGCAGACCGGCACCGGTGCGATGGCCGCCAACGTTTCAGGCACGCTCGACAATTCGGGCGGCGGCATGCTGCAAACCAACAGCACCGACCTGATGCTCGCTCCCGCTTCGCTGGTGAACGATGGCGGCACGATCACGCATGCAGGCACCGGCACGCTGACGCTCGGCAATGGGTCGGGTTCGGTGTCGAACGTCGGCGGCACGATCGCCGGCAACGGACGTATCACGGCTCAAACCGGTTCGCTGAACAATACTTCGGGTTCGATCAATGCGCAGGCCGGGTTGACAGCCACGGTCGGCGGAATGTTGAACAACACGAACGGCAAGCTGCTGTCCAACACCGACCTTGGCGTCACCGCGGGCGCCTTGACGAACAACGGCGGCCAGATCGGCGCGAGCACGAACGCGTCGATCCAGGTCGGGTCGATGACGAATCATGGGGGCGCGATCGTCGGCCCGAATCTGAGCGTGCGCGCAAACGATTCACTCGACAACAGCGGCGGCAAGCTCGAAGCCAACCAGCTCGCGCTGACCGCACCGACCTTGACGAACCATGGCGGCACCATCACGCAATATGGTTTATCGGCAATGGGTGTCGACGTGAGCGGCACGCTCGACAACTCCGCGGGCGGCGTGATTCAGACGAACAGCACCGACCTGACGCTTGCCCCGGGCCAATTGAACAACGCAGGCGGCACGATCACGCACGCCGGCACGGGCACGCTGACGCTCGCGCCGGGCAGCGGCGCGAGCGCGCTGAACAACGCTGCAGGCACCATCGTCACGAAGGGGCAAGCCTTCATCAATGCCGGCAGTTGGAACAACGCGAGCGGCATCCTCGCGGCGCAGCGCGGCATCCATGCAACAATCGCGGGCGACGTGAACAACGCGCAGGGGCTGGTACGTGCGGGAACGTCGCTGTCGTTGACGAACGGCGGCGCGCTGGTGAACCGGGGCGGTCACATTCAGGCCGGGCAGGCGACGGCCGGCGATACGAGCACGCTCGCCGTTCAATCCGGTTCGATCGACAATACCGATGGCGCGATTACCGATCTCGGCGCCGGCAAGATGACTGTGCAGGGCGGCAGTCAGATCATCAATAGCCACGCGGGTGGCGTGGCGGGCATGGGGGCGATCACCGGCAACGGCGACGTGACGATCGGCGCGGCATCGATCATCAACGCGCAGGGTGGACAACTGAGCGGCGCGTCGCTGCATGTCCGGGGCGACACGCTGGACAACAGCGGCGGACAGATCGGCAACGTCGCGAATTCGAGCGGCGACTTGGACGTGACGATGAGCAGTGCCGTCACGAACACGAACGGCCAGATCAGCTCGACGCACGACCTGACGGTCACGGCGGCGACGCTGCAAGGCGGCGGCACGTACAGCGCCGCGCACGATGCGAAAGTGAACCTGCAGGGCGACTACACGACAACAGCCGACACGCGGTTCAACGTTGGCCACAACCTCGCCTTCACGCTGCCGGGCACCTTCGCGAACAATGCGAGCCTGCAGTCGGTTAACAACCTGAGTGTCGATGCACGCAACATCGTCAACGTCGGCACGATGATGGCGGGCGGTCTGCTGCATACGCAGTCCGACAATCTGACCAATACCGGTTCGATGGTCGGCAGCAGCACGTCGCTGAATGCAACGGGCACGGTATCGAACCTCGGGCCGACCGCGTTGATCGGTGCATCGGACAGCAACGGCCTGCTCGAAATCCTCGCACACGATATCGAGAACCGCGACGACACGAGCACGACCGACACGATGGCGACGACTGCCATCTTCGGGATGGGCAAGGTCGTGCTGGCTGGCGGAAAGGATGCCAACGGCAATTACACGAATGCCGCGCTCGTCAACAACGTATCGGCGCTGATCCAGTCGGGCGGCGACATGGAGCTGCATGCCGACAAGCTGACCAATACGCGTCGCGTGATGACCACCACCGGTTATACGAGCAATGTCGATCCGGCCGTCCTCGAAAAGTACGGCATCAGCATGTCGGGTTGCGTGGCCTATTACGTGGAGGCTTGCAACGGCAAGGATGTCAACTGGATCAACCTTTCGCGCGATCCGAACTTTCCCGATTACGACCCTGTCCCGGTCATCGCCAAACTGAAGGAACAGCCCGGTGGCGTATTCACCGTTCCGCCGAACGCCGGGCAGTGGAACAGCGGCTACCAGTACACGACCTATACGGGCGTTGCGGTCGCGAACACGATCAAGAACATCAGCCCAGCCGGACAAATCGTATCGGGCGGGGCGATCGACGCAACGTCATCGGGCACGGTGCAAAACTACTGGAGCAATATCGCGGCGGTCGGCGATCTGAAGCTGCCCGCACGATATGACGGCGACGGGTGGGCGGCGACGGGCCAGCAGGCGCCGGGCGCGACGGTCACCTACTCGGGCCAGTATCACTACAACAACTACGACAACACCGAACACAACTGGCAGTTGCCGTTCGGCGATGCACCGTTCGTCGGCAGTCACCCCGGCGGTTATACCCAGGCGGCGCCGGCTGACGTCAAGAAGGTCGGCTTGCCGGATTACAGGTCGACGTTGGGTTCCAACGGGACGATTTCCGGAACCGGCGTGAGCATCAACAACACGGCCGCAAACGCGTCGATTCCATCGCTTGGCCTGCTCCCCGGGCAGGCTGTGCCGGGCTTGACGATCGGCGGCTTGAGCGGCAACGCCAGCGGCGCGAAATCGGGGGCGTCGGCCGTGCATGGCGGCGTCACCACGGTCGATCCGGTCATTGCCAGCGCGACGGCTTTGAACGTGCTCAACAACCTGACGATTCCGCAGGGCGGCTTGTACCGACCGGACCCGTCGCCGAACGCGAGCTACGTGATCGAGACGAATCCCGCGTTCACGAACCAGAGGAACTTCATCTCGAGCGATTATTTCTTCAGTCAGATCGGCGTCGACCTCACGCATATTCCGAAGCGGCTGGGTGACGGGTTCTACGAACAGCAACTGGTTCGCAATGAAGTGACGGCGCTGACCGGCCGCGCCGTGCTCGGGCCGTACACGGATCTCGAGACGATGTACAAGTCGCTGATGGCCGCGGGCGCCGGCCTGTCGAAATCGCTCGATCTGCCGATCGGCGCGAGCCTGTCGGCCGATCAGGTGTCGAAGCTGACCAGCAACGTGATCATGATGGAAACGCGCGCGGTCGACGGGCAGTCGGTGCTCGTGCCGGTCGTGTATCTCGCGCAGGCCAACCAGCAGAACGTCAACGGGCCGTTGATTACCGCGACCGACATCGATTTGAAGGACGCGCAGCACTTCACGAACAGCGGCACGGTGAAGGCGGACAAGACGCTGTCAATTCAGGGCAAGCAGATCGACAATGCTTTCGGCGCGCTGCAGAGCGGCGGCCTCATGTCGCTGACGACGGACGGCAACGTCGATCTGACCTCGGCCAAGGTGAAGGCCGGCAGCCTGAACCTGAACGCAGGTGGCGACCTGATTCTCGATACCGCTACGCAGACCGACAAGCAGGTCAGCCGCGACGGCGCGACGAACGTCAAGACGACGCTCGGGCCGACCGCGCAACTCGACGTGACGGGTGACGCGGCGATCAGGACGGGCGGCAACTTCCAGCAGAACGCGGGGAATCTGTCGGTGGGCGGCAATTTCGGCGCGAGTATCGGCGGCGACTGGTCGCTCGGCACGCAACAGACCGGCGAGCACAAGATCGTGCAGCGTGCGAATGGGGTGTCGGATACGAACCTCAACAGTGCGGTTGGCAGCACGGTCAAGGTCGGGGGTGTGTCCAATATCGGTGTCGGTGGCGATTTCACGGCGAAGGGCGCGCAGATCGATCTGCGCGGCGGCGGCACGATCGCCGCAAAAGGCAATGTGACGCTTGGCGCGGCGAGTACGACGTCGACGGTGAACGCCAACAGCTCGGGTGACGAGGGTAGCCGGAGCTATGCGGAAACCAAGCATGCGTCGGATCAAGCGCTGACTGGAACGACGCTGACGGGCGGCAATACCGTCAATCTCGTGTCGGGCAAGGACATTACGGTCAGCGGCAGCGCAATCAGTCTCGACAAGGGCAATGCGAACCTGCTGGCAGCGGGCGACGTGAATGTCGGCGCGGCGGCCGAGACGCGCGAATTCAATTCGCATGAAACGCATAGCCGTAGTGGCGTGGTTAGCGGTTCGAAGGTTGCGAGCGGGATCGATCATTCGATGACGCTGAATCACGGAAGTCTGGTGTCAGCGGACGGCGTGAACATCATCAGCGGGAAGGACGTCAATGTTCAGGGCAGTACCGTCGTCGGAACGAACGACGTAACGCTCACTGCAGCAAACAACGTGACGGTTACCAGGTCACAGGATACGTTGCAGTCGTCGAGCTACTACGACAAGAAGGAATCGGGGTTGATGTCGGGCGGCGGTCTGTCGGTGTCGGTTGGCAGCAGTTCGCTGAAGACGACCAGTCAGACGACCGAGGTGTCGAACAACGGCAGCGCGATCGGTTCGCTGAAGGGCAACGTCAGCATTACTGCTGGAAACGACCTGCACGTGACGGGAAGCGACCTGATCGCGGCGCAAAACCTCAGCGGCACGGGCGCGAACGTGACGATCGATGCAGCGCAGGACACGGGCCGCCGCAGCGAAACGCAGGAAGTGTCGAAGAGCGGCGTGACGCTGGCATTGAAGGCGCCGGTGATCGACGCGGTGTCGAATGCCGTTGGTCAATCGCGTGCGGCCGGCAGCAGCCAGGATGGTCGTGCGGCAGCGTTGCATGGGATGGCGGCGGCCAGCGCAGCGTGGGACGCGGATAAGGCTGCTGGCGATCTGGTCCGGGCGCTCGGGGCGGGCGAGGCACCTCAGTTCAAGGTCGAGGTCAGCATCGGCAGCAGTCATGGCAAGAATGCATTCACCGAGAGCAGCGTGACGAATCGCGGCTCCAGCGTCACCGCAGGCGGAACAGCGGCGTTTGCAGCGACTGGTAACGGGCAGCCGGATAGCGGCAATGTGACTATCGCTGGCTCGAACGTGAACGCAAACGACGTGATATTGGCAGCGAAGAATCAGGTCAATATCGTCAATACGACGGATACCGATTCGACGCGCAGCACGAATGAATCGAAGAGCGCAAGTGTCGGCGTATCGGTCGGCACGGGCGGCTTCGGTATCTCGGCGGCGATGTCGAAAGCCAATGGCGACGGCAACAGCGATCTGGCCACGCAGAACAACAGCCATGTGAACGCCGCAAACGGCGCGACGATCATCTCGGGCGGCGATACGAACATCATCGGCTCGAACGTCAAAGGCAAGCAGGTGAATGCCGACGTGGGCGGGAACCTGAACATCGCGAGTGTGCAGGACACGTTGTCGAGCGCGGCGCATCAGTCGAGTTCGGGGGGCGGCTTCAGCGTCAGTCAGGGCGGCGCCAGTGCGAACTTCAGCCAGAGCAAGGGCAATGCCGCGGGCAGTTATGCGGGTGTCAACGAGCAAGCCGGGATTCATGCGGGCGACGGTGGCTTCAATATCAACGTCACTGGCAATACCGACCTGAAGGGGGCACTCATCGCGAGCGACGCGGACGCGTCGAAGAACACGCTGACGACGGGTTCGCTGTCCTTCTCGGACATCCAGAATCAGTCGCACTACGATGCGAGTTCGAGCGGCTTCAGCGCCGGTGCGACGACTGGCGATGGCGGGATGAACGACAGCACGCACGGCAGCACGTCGGGCAAGAATGCGGGCGGTGCCGCGCCCATGCTTGGCCAGGACGACAGTGGCAGTGATAGCGCGACGACGAAGAGCGGCGTAAGCGCAGGGACGGTCACGATTACGGATTCGGCAAGCCAGAAGCAGGATGTGGCGAGCTTGAACCGCGACATGACGAACACAAACGGTACCGTCGCCAAACTTCCCGACATGCAGAACCTGCTGAGCAATCAAGCGGACATGATGGCTGCGGCCAGCGCGGCTGGTGAAGCCGTGTCGCGCCGGATCGGGGACTTTGCTGACGAGATGAAACGGCAAGCCCAGGCTAATGGTGACCAGGCAGGCGTCGACGCGTGGAAGGAAGGTGGAGCGAATCGCGCGCTGATGCAAGGTGCCGGCGCGGCGCTGGTGACGGGGCTGGCCGGCGGCAATGCGGTAGGTGGCGCAGCCGGTGCGGCGATTGCATCGATCGCGTCGGGCAAGTTGAATGAATTGAGCAGCGCGATCGCGGGTAGCAATCCGACCGGCAACGTCAATATGAATCAGGCGCTGGGCAACATCGTGGCGAATGTGCTTGCGACGGGGGCAGGTGCGGCTGTGGGTGGGGAGTCGGGGGCGTTCTCTGGATATAACGTTGATCGGTTTAATCGGCAGCTTCACCCTGACGAAAGACAGTGGGCGAAGGATAAGGCGAAGGACTTCGCGAAATTCTATGAAGAAATGACCGGCAAGGCACTCACTGCGGAGCAGGCGCAGAATATGCTGCTGGCGAATGGCTATCGTTTGGTCGATGCGGCGGCGAGTAAGGGACCGGGCGGGGATGCAACGGCGGTGGCGTATATCAGTCAGAACGGTGGCGGGTTGTTCCACGCGACGACGACGGAGTACAACAACCCGTTCCTGTACGGCAACAAGGACGGGGCGCTGACACCGGAGCAGCGAGCTTTGCCGGGTGCGGTGGCCAATCCAAAGGCGGGGCTCGCAATTGTGGGTGGCCTGGTAACTGCCGGACTGGCGCCAGAGATTGCTGCTGGGTTGGCCTCTATATCTGGCGCGCCAATTTTTGGTTCGGCTGGGGCAATGGGAGCCAGTGCATGGGCGTCGCCTGTTGGTATTGGCGTCGTTATTGGTAGTGTAAATGCGGCATCGCAGTACATCCAGAATGGCACAATCAATCCAGTTGATGTTGGGTATGCAGCATTGGCTGGAGGAGCCGGCACTTACACTAAGTTCTTTGGGAATGTCGTAATAAACGCAGTGACAGGTGCTCTCGATACTGCCACTAACAACGCAATCTCTGGCAAGCACGACAGCATTGCAACCGGTGCGACAGTGAATGCCGGTGCAGCAGCTATCGGCTATGGTGCGGGGCTTGCCATGCAAAATGCAATTTCTGCGTTGTCGAGGTCAGGAATAGGTAGCTTTGGTTGGTCCGGGACTGGTGTTTGGGCGGGGCCATCAGGCTGGAATCTGTTTAACCAAAATAATGTTCCCGCAATTGGTGCTGGTATCGCTGGTGCTGCTGGTGCCGAAGCAGGAACGAAAGCGATAAATGATTCCAAATCTCGGATTGGGAAATAACAAGATGTTTAGATTGATTGTATTGTATTTGATTGCTTTCTCTCTGTCATTTCTCTGTTTTGTGGCTGTAAAAATATTTGTAATGATATTTGTGGTCTGCTTTTATGGTGGTGGTTACTTATGGACGAGCGACGACACGAAGTTTGTTTTGGTGAACGGCGCTTTGTTAGGGTTTGTTTTTTGTGTCTTTGTGACAGTGGTTTTTGTGCGAAGGGGCCCGTAATTGCGGATTTTATGAGTAATTGTGATTTTTTTAATGGTTTTGAATTATTTTTATAAAAATCGCTATGAAAATACGATATCTTGCTGCACTTCTCTTCCCGCTCATTGGCGCGTGCTGGGCGAACGGTTGCCACGTCTGGCGATTCCAAGAAACAGTAAGGAGCGGCTATGTCGGGCGAGATCATAAGCGGGTTGGTTGGTGGATTGTTCGGGACACTCATTGGCAGAGTTTCTTGCCGGTCAGTCGGTTGGCGGAAGTGGATGCGCTTTCGGGGCGTGCGTAGGTGTCAATCATGCCGCTGGGGGATCCACTGCGTTCGAGTTCGGAGTTGATTTCGGTGGTTTTACCAAGACGCCCAACGTTAGTGGGAACGCTGCAGGTGGTTATTCCGGTCAGATCCCCAATCCATTCGTGAAATGATCGGGTAGAGATATGAAGAAGTTGTCGGTAAAGAAAGCTCTTTTTTTTCTCATATGGATGGCACTGGGTGTTTGGGTGGTTTCTCGGACTCCGACCATTTCCACCGCAAAGGGGAAGTTGGAAATAATGACTGCGGATTTGAGCTATCTTTTTGATAATGCCACTATTTTGTCTCGACATGAAAACGCAAAAACGGGGGCGGCTCTCGCGCTCTATGATGTAGATGCATCGACTTTTGGTGAGGAAAAAGAGAATTTTCTCAAAAATTCTCTGAAAAAAAAGGGATGGGTGTTTTTGGGGAGGGATGGTGATGCATACGTGATGTGCAAGAGTGGGATGAAGGCATCTTTTGCTGAAAGGTCTGATAAAACAGAATTGGATAGCATGGGGAAACGTATCTTTTCTGTAAGCATGGAATTCAATGCGGGAACTGAGGATTTCTGTCGTCGGAGAATGCACTGATCGGTTCAATCGATAGTTGCATCCGAAAGAAAAGACGCTCGCGAATCAACTTGGTCCGGGAAGCAACGGAAAATATACTCGCGCGTAGATAAGGATGGTAATTTCCCAGGTTAACTGAGGGTTGCATGGTTCGTTTATAGCGAACCGGCCGAGATTGATTCGGTGGCGAGAATGGGCCTTGCTGTCTCCTCCATCTTGGAGTAATCGCGCATTTTTGAGAGGGGCGGTATTCGACGGCGGGCTTTGTGAAATTATTCAAGGATCTGATTGTCGGTATTTTGGTTTATGGGGTGGTGTATGGGTTTTTCGCGAAAGTGTTGATGAATGGCCAAACGGATATGGTCGAGAAGTATCGTCAAATGAAGTCTGATATGGATAATGTTGTCGAGCGAGGTGGGGTGGTTGTGTTTTCCAAGGAGAATGAGCGAGGCGGCGCCGCCTTGGTTATGAGGGGTATTGATGCTGGATCGGTGTATAAAAAATTGCTCGATATTTATAGGGGGGGCTTCATTTCTCGTGGATGGAATATTGTAGATTCAAATGCGCGCAAGATCGCATTTTGCATGGGCGGTGTGTAGGCAACGCTGAACTTGGTTCCAGAGTGGTTTCCGGAAAAGCTGATGAATATTTATGATTTGAGCATGGAATATAACTCCGGAACGGTAATGGATTGTGGGAGGTGAGAGGGTGGATATATTTCGACGAATTTATTTCTGAAATTTTATATCGGATGGTGGGTAAGGTTGTGAATATTGGTGGTGTCGGTATTGGTTGCCCTGTCTATCAGGGTAAGATCGAAATCGGATGTTAGCTATGGTTGGGATTCCCGGTTCTGCACCTAAAACGCGAGGGCAAAAGATTGCATCTGCCATCGGAGCAATCATTGTCTTTGGTGTTGCAGCGTACATCCTGTTGGAAAACATCTTCTTCCGATAAACAACGAACCCGGCCAAGGCCGAGTTCGTTGCTTGTGGGTTCAGTCAGGATGTGGCGAGCTTGAACCGCGACATGACGAACACAAACGGTACCGTCGCCAAACTTCCCGACATGCAGAACCTGCTGAGCAATCAAGCGGACATGATGGCTGCGGCCAGCGCGGCTGGTGAAGCCGTGTCGCGCCGGATCGCGGACTACGCGGACAAGATGATGAAGGACGCTGCGGCTAATGGTGATAAGGCAGGCGTCGACGCATGGAAGGAAGGCGGAGCGAATCGTGCACTGATGCAAGGTGCCGGCGCGGCGCTGGTGACGGGACTGGCGGGAGGCAATGCGGTCGGCGGCGCAGCCGGTGCGGCGATTGCATCGATCGCGTCAGGCAAGCTGAACGAGTTGAGCAGGGCGATCGCGGGCAGCGATCCGACCGGCAACGCCAATATGAATCAGGCGCTGGGCAACAGGTGGCGAATGCGCTTGCGACGGGGGCTGGTGCGGCTGTGGGTGGGGAGTCGGGGGCGTTCTCGGGATATAACGTCGACCGGTTCAATCGGCAGTTGCATCCGGAGGAGAAGAAGTGGATCAATGAAAAGGAAACTGCTTACGCGAAGAAGTACGGTTTGACACTCGAACAGGCGCATAACGAACTCACGACGCAGGCCAATTTGCAAGTACAGAACGGCTCATCAGGTACATGGAATCAGCGCGCGCATGACTTCTTGAGTCAGGCGCATGGCATGTTGCCTGCTGACGGCAGTAGCGGCCCCGGTTACATGTTCTACGCGACGCCGGAGCAGAAGGCGAACGTGGAAATGTATGCGAAGTACTATCCGAATGGTGTGGGTGTGAACGTACCGAACGGTCAGGCGATTGCGAGTTCGGCAGGTAGGGACCAGGCATACCAGGACTTGTACGCAAAGCTCACGCTTGGCGCAGCAGCGGGTGCGGCGGGTATCGCAGTAGGCGGTCCAATCGCGGCATTGCCGGGAGCGCCAATATTTAGTTCGGGTGGAGCGTTGGGTTCTGGAGCGTTGGCTTCGCCGGTTGGGACGGGAGCGATTAGTGCAGGGATTAATGTGGGAGCGCAGTACTACAAGGATGGCAAGATCAACCCGGTTGATGTTGCCGGTGCGTTTGCGACAGGTATGGTGGGTACTTATAACGGCGCTGGTCTGGGTTGGAACGTTTTTGTGAATACGATTGGTGGGGCAACGACGACGGTATTGAATAATATCTTGCAGGGTAAGAGCGACAGTGTTGTCGGATCGGCAGTGACTAGTGGTGTATTGTCGAGTATGGGTTACGGACTTGGGAAGCTCGCCGAGTCAGGTGTCAATTCTGTTCTCAAGCCAACGATTAATACGCCGAATTGGGCTTCGTCGGGTTCTTGGTCTGGCGGTGGATGGAACTTGTTTAGCCCAAACAATCTTGGTCCTGTCGGTGGCGCGACTGCTGGTAGTGCGGGGCAAGAGCTTATCAATGGCATGTACCAAAGCATGCAGTCCACGAGTGGTGCAAAAAAATGATCGTTCGATTGTTGCGTACGCTAGGTTTGTTTATTTTGATTTGCATCCCGGGCATGGGTGTGATCTACATCGTTGGCGCATATCTGAGCTGTGCTTTCGTGGATGGCTGTTATTCAAAGCTTGGCCTGGTTGGTATTTTTGAAAGCGTGAGCATAAAAGGAATTCTTGTGAGAGGAGGGCTTTTGGCGGCTGTGTTTACATTGATCGTGTGGCCTCGTATTCCTCAACCATAAGAGTGCTGATTATTTTATTCGAACGCGGATCGGTTTAATTTCTGGCCGCATCATGAAGAAAAGCCGCTTGCGAAGCAACTGGCCGAGAAGGCAGGGGAAAGTATGTCCAAGTGAAGATTGAAGATCAAATGCGGATCATGGAAATTGGATAAAGGGCGCCGGCGTATTCAGTGATGCTGTAAAAACTGGGAAATGAAGATCATAAATGATGGTAATTTCGCCCCTTGGTTTCGTGTCGGATTGTGGGTGGTTGGTATAGCTATTGCAGCTGCGTCTTATTATTTTATATCTGGATTATTTATGTTCTTTGGTGTTGTCGTCGGAATGATTGTTCTAGCGACCGGAACATACGCGGAGCGTGCGAATATCCTGCACTTGAAGCCGTTCAATGAAAGCTACAAGAAGGCACGCGAGAGCTACAGGCCAAACGAATGCGATGACGAAGACAATTCAAAATGAAAATTGCTCAGCGGTTGGCGCTACTGCCGCTCACTACGAGCCTATCCTAATGTTTGTGTGTGAGGCATAAACTGATGGCCAAGGAGCCACGTTATGCCACGCAAACGCAAGGAAGAAGTGACGATTGAACCGGGCAAGGGTTTGAACCTGGACCCGGAACTGATCAAGCAACTGGTACCCGGCACGCTGGATCGGGCGACGATCAACGAGCAGCTTGCGGCGCTCAAGAAGGCAATCTTCGAACGCGCGCTGGGCGGCGAACTGACCCACCACCTCGGCTACGAGAAGGGCGATGCCAAGCCGGCAGGCCGCACGAACCATCGCAACGGCACCAGCCGCAAGCGCATCACGACCGACGACGACCTGCTCGACGTCGAGATTCCGCGCGACCGCGAAGGCACTTTCGATCCGGTGCTGATCGCCAAGGGCGAGCGACGCTTCACCGGCTTCGACGACAAGATCATCGCGATGTACGCACGCGGCATGAGCGTGCGGGAGATTCAGGGCTTCCTGCAAGAGATGTACGGCATCGAGGTGTCACCAGACTTCATCAGCACGGTCACCGACGCGGTGATCGATGAAGTGCGCGAGTGGCAACAGCGGCCGCTCGAGCCGATGTACCCGGTCGTGTTCTTCGACGCCTTGCGAGTCAAGATCCGCGACGAAGGCGTCGTGCGTAACAAGGCGATCTACCTGGCGCTGGGCGTGCGCCGCGACGGCACACGCGACGTGTTGGGCCTTTGGATCGAGCAGACCGAGGGGGCCAAGTTCTGGCTGCGGGTCGTCAACGACCTTAAGCTGCGCGGCGTGCAGGATATCCTGATTGCCGTGGTCGACGGCCTGAAGGGCTTCCCGGAAGCGATCAACACGGTGTTCCCGGAAACGACGGTCCAGACCTGCATCGTGCATCTGATCCGGAACTCGCTGGACTTCGCCAGCTGGAAAGACAGGAAATCGGTCGCGGCGGCGCTCAAGGAGGTCTATCGGGCAGCGTCGGCCGAAGCGGCCGCCGTGGCGCTGGACGCGTTCGATACGAGCCCGTGGGGTACGAAATACCCTCCGATTGCCGCGCTCTGGCGCCGAGCCTGGGATCAGGTGATTCCGTTCTACGCCTTCGCGCCTGACATCCGGAAAATTGTATATACGACCAACGCGATCGAGTCGCTGCACATGCAGCTTCGGAAGATCATCAAGGCGCGCGGCCACTTCCCGTCGGACGAGGCCGCGCTCAAACTGATCTGGCTGGCGCTACGCAACGTCGTGGCCAAGTGGACCGGCTCCCGGCACGATTGGAAGAGCGCGATGACGCAGTTCGCACTGCTTTACCCGGAACGATTCAACATTGGAGTCTGAATCTCAACCCGCCTCACACACGGAATTCCGGATACCTCCCTCACTACCTTGGTCGCGGCTGCAGTACATGCGCAGCAGGCGCCCGCGCCGGCAGATAAGGCCGCCGCCGCGCGCGCGAACGCGGAGCAGGATCGGCAAGCGCAACAACAACGCGACGCACAGCAGCGTGACGCAACCGTGCGCGCTCCTTCCGTGCGCTCGGACGTGCCGCATGCCGCGGCGTATCCAGTGCTTCCTGCCGAAACGCCGTGCTTCCGCATCGACCGCTTTGCGCTCGACGTGCCTGCCTCGTTGCCCGACGCGATGAAAACAGAAGGCGCGTCCGCCCTGCCAATGGATCGATTCGCGTTCGCCCGCGAATGGCTGAATCACTACACCCGCCAATGTGTCGGCAGGCAAGGCGTCGACATGCTGGTCAAAGGGCTGTCGCAAGCGATTCTGGCCCGGGGCTATGTCACTACACGCGTACTCGTTCCCGAACAAGACCTGTCGACCGGCACCCTCAAACTCGCGCTGATCCCCGGCGTGATCCGCCACATCCGCTTCGCCGACGAGAAATTACGTGGCACATGGAAAACCGCATTCCCGACCGGTGACGGCGAACTGCTGAACCTGCGCGACCTTGAACAAGGTCTGGAGCAAATGAAGCGCGTATCGAGCCAGGACGTGTCGATGCAGATCGTCCCCGGTGAACTGCCCGGCGAAAGCGACGTGGTACTCGATATAAAGCGCAACAAGCCCTGGACCGTCGTCGCATCGATCGACAACTCCGGCACGCGCGCCACCGGCAAGCTGCAAGGTAACCTGTCGCTCGGCATCGACAACCCGCTCGGCCTGAACGACATGTTCAACGTCGGCGTCAGCCAGGATCTCGAGTTCGGCGACAAGCGTCTCGGCTCGCACGGCTGGAACAGCTTCTATTCGATCCCGTGGGGCTACTGGACAGCCACGCTGTCCGCGTACACGAACACCTACTACCAGCAGATTGCGGGCGTGAATCAGACGTTCGTCGCGAGCGGCAACTCGAAGACGGTCGATTTCAAACTGGCCCGCGTGCTGGCGCGCGGCCAGAACGACGTGTTCGGCGGGTATTTCCGGTTGTCGCGCCGTTTCGGGCAGAGCTTCATCGAAGACACCGAGATTTCCGAGCAGCGCCGCAACAACACGATCGTCGAACTTGGCCTGACCGATCGCCACTACTTCGGCGGCGCACAGTTCGACGGTTCGCTTGCCTACCGTCAGGGTGTCGGTGGATTCGGCGCGCAGGACGACATGCCGTCGGCAGGCGGCGGCCCGACCTATCGCTTCAGGATGGCCGTGCTCGACGCGAACTTGTCGGTGCCGTTCGCGATCGGCCAGCAGCCGTTTCGTTACGTCGGCACGTTCCATGGCCAGTACACCGGAAACACGCTGAGCTACATCGATGACGTGACTATCGGCAGCCGCTACACAGTGCGAGGCTTCGACGGCGAAACGATGCTCGCGGCGGCGCGCGGATTCTACTGGCGCAACGAGTTGCAAATGCCGATCGGCCAAACGGGGCAGGCGGTGTATGCCGGGCTGGACTACGGGCGCGTATGGGGGCCGCAGCCGATCGTGCTGGTCGGGACGCAACTGGCCGGTGCGGTGATCGGCGTCAAGGGCAGCGTCGGCACACGTTTTGGCGCATACGCGTACGACTTGTTCGCGGGCACGCCGATCGACAAGCCGTCCGGTTTCCCGACCGCGCGCGTCACGGTCGGGTTTCAGGTCACCGCACAGTTCTAAGCAGGGAGATTCGCGTCGTTGAAGGTGAGAAGTTGCAGAAAGTGGGTGGTTTGATGTTATTTGTTAGGAATATTTAACATTTAAGGAGCGAATAATGAAGAAGCAATTGCTTTTGGCCGGTGTGATGGGCGCGTCAGTCCTGCTGGCGGCGTGTGGCGGCGACGACGGTGGAGTTGCCAAAGCGGGAGGCAGCACATCGAACAGTAACAACGCCGAGACGCCGCCCCCCACGTCGCCCGGGGTGTCCCAGCCTTCGGCCCAAGCAGCATGTCGACCGAACGGCCGCTTCACCTATTCGGGTTCCGCGTCTCAGGTCGCGGCGAACAACGGCCAACTGGCCGTGCTGGTTGTACCCAGTCTGCCGACGGCCTATCAGAAGAACAGAAACATCACGGCGCCGAACGCACCCGCATCGAGTCAGGTGCAGCAGGCAAGTGGTGCGTTTACGACACTTGCGTCATCGGCTGCGGCGACCGACTGTCTTGGGCTCGATCATGGGGCGGTGACCGAGATTCAGAGTGTCGGCACCGATGTGGCGATCGGGCGGTGGAATCAGGCGATGGACACGGATGGCAATACCTATGCCAGCGAGCAAGGTGTCCATTACGCGGTCGGTACGCCCTTGTCGTTGTCCGCGACGAGCGGCACGCTCGCGTGTACGCAATTGATCGCGGACTCGGTGGCGTCCGCTGACGGCGGCCGAGGTGGCACGCTTGGAGCAAGCTCGGCCACGCTCGATTTGGGGGCGCGCACGCTCAACAATCTGAGCTTGTCGATCAACTGGGCGAATACGCAATCTACGCTGACGAATACACAGGCGCCGTTGAACGGTGCCTCGACGATCGGGCAGTTGTCGGTTCAGACGGTTGTCGTGGGGCATGACACGGCGCAGCCATTGGTCGCCGTCGGCTACTCGACGCAATCGATTGGCGGGGTCGTGGTCTTGTCGTGCCGTTGACTTCTGCCGGAGTGTCGCGTTCATCGACCGAATAGGCCGCTGACAACCGTGTCCTGCGATTTGCGCTGCACTCCATTGCCCAGGTGTAGTGAGCAGGACACGCGGACGGCACGTGCGATGTGAGGTGCAGCGTGAACACGCGGACGGGGTTTTGTAGTTTGTTAGGTATATTTAATAAATTGAAAGATCGACAATGAAGAATCGATGGTTTCTGGCGGGGCTGACGGGGGCGGCAGTCCTGCTGACGGCTTGCGGTGGCGGTGATGGTGGCGGCAGTTCGACGAGCAACGATGGCTCGGCAGGTTCGACTGCTCAGGCCGGGACGAACGGCACAACCGATACAGCCTCGCAGGCTGGATCGGATGGACAAGCGAACGCAGTCAAGTGTCCTGGCAGCTATAAGTCGATACAGGTGACGAAGAGCGCGATTCCGAATGCGACGATGACGCTCGTCACCGACGACGGTATCGCCACGTTGACCTTCAAGACACCGCCGGATGGCGTGGTTCGCGATGGGACGATTTGCCTGGGCAAGCCCGACCCGGTGCCGGCAGGCGTGAAGGCCGACTATGTCTACGAGATCAAGGCGTACGGAGCTTTTGACGACATGTTCAACCGGACGCTGACCTTGAACTTCAAGACGGACGTGATTCCCGATCCGAACCCGCCCGTTGTGGAAATGGCGGATCTGTCGAGCGGGAACGTGACCTACAAGCCGACCATCCCGGGTTCGGTGTATTCGGTCCGACCGAACTACAGCCTGGCTGTTGCCGCAAACTTTCCGGGCCTGTACGTCGTGCGTCTGACACGGTAAGCGGCCGCGCCGCGCCGCACCGCATGGATCGTCGGCGGTGCGGGTGTGTTCACGGTTTCTTTGCCTCGTTACGCCGGCTGACGCGCGCCGACGAACGCCTGCTTGATCCGCGCAAACAACCCGTGCTGCGCGATCCATTCGGCATACGCGCGATAGTCGGGGTCGCGCATCAGGTGGCGTTCTTCCGTCTTCGCGCGCAGGTAATAGATCAGGTTGACCGCGACGAGCGCAGCGCAGTGCATGAGCCCGATCTGCCAGCCGAGCGGCTCGACGAACGGCACCGACACCATCCAGTACGACAGGTTCTTCGCGATATACGCCGGATGCTTCGTGAAGCGGTACGGGCCCGACGTGATGATCCCGCGGTTGGTGAGGTTCGAGAAGCGCAGCCCGAACGAGATCGTCGACAGCGCGTAGGTCATCAGCAGCAGGATGATCACGGCGCCCCAGATCACGCGCAGCGTCGGCGCGGACAGCAGCCAGTTGTCCCAGAACAGCGAGCCTTCGTAGCGGATGTAGTGGCTCGAGATCAGCGACCAGAACGGTTGATAGCAGATCAGCGCGGCGCCCCAGCCGAGCGCCGTCGGCTCGACCGTGCGCACGTGACTGTCGAGGATGCGGAACGTGCACAGGTAGCCGACGGTGCCGAACATCAGGTCCATCGTGAACGACAGGTCGTACAGGAACGAGAACGTCGCGAGCGACATCGGCGCATTCATCGCGTGCGCGAGCGACGCGGTCAGATGATCGGCGTCCTTCGACAGGTAGACGATCATCAGCGGCAGGAAGAACGTCTTCACGCCCCAGCCGGCGAGCATCTCGCGCACCGGCTGCCAGCTCGCGGGCCGCTCGCGGCGGAACAGGAGGCGGCCCCACAGCAGGTACGCGTCGTCGGTTTCGCGCTGATGGCGGTCCATCCACATGAAATAGAACGGCGCGGCGACGATCACGTAAGGAGCGAGCGCGCGCAGCAGCGACCAGAACGGCAGGTAGAAATCGCCGTGATATTCGGGCAGCAGCCAGTACAGCATGCCGATGCCCGCGTAGATCGACGTGAGCGCGCCGAGCCGCGTCGCGACGCGCGCGAGGCCGAGCGGCCGCACGGCCTGGCGCGACAGCCCCGCGCTCGGGCGCAGGTAGACGCGCGAGATGAGGATTTCGTGCAGCGCGATCGTGCCGATGATCGCGAGGCTCGCGATCATCGCGCGCGTCGCGGCGTCGAGGGCCGGATGGTCGCGCGTGAACCACAGCGCGAGGAGCCCGGCCGCGATGCCGAGCAGGCCGGCGCGGAAGGGCGTGGCGGAACGGGGCGGGCGGTCCTGGACCGCGGCGATGCCGTCGAGCGTGGAATTCATGATCGGATCCTCGTCGGGATGACGGCCGGCGCCCCCGCTTGGCGGGTGACGCCGGCCGTCGGCCGGGCTTTGTATTGATGCGTGCCCGGTCATTGGCCTGTGGTTCTGGTAGGTAAAGCGTTACTTCTTGGTGCCGCCGCCCAGCAGACCGCCGAGCAGGTTCGTCACCGGCGACAGCAGGTTGGCTGCACCGCCCGCGGTACCGCCGTTCGAACTGCCGGTCAGGCCGGCCACGGTGCCGCTGCCGGCCGGCGTCGTCGCCGTACCGGTTGCGACGCCGGGGCTGGCCGTGCCGATGGCACCAGCCGAGCCGGTCGGCGTCGTTAGCGCACCCGTCAGCGTGCCGACCGGGCCGCTCGTCAGCAGGCCGCCGACGTTGCCCGTCACGTTGCCTCCCGGCGTCGTGACCGTGCCGGTGAGGCTTGCGCCGAGCGGCGTCAGCGAGTTGACGAGGTTGGTGACCGGCGCCAGCAGGCCGCCGACGCCCGAGCCACCGGTACCGCTGGTGCCACTCGTGCCGCCGGTCCCGCTCGTGCCGCTCGTGCCGCTCGAGCCGAGGCCGCCGAGCGCGCCCGTCACCGTGCCGAGCAGGCCCGTGATCGGCGCGAGCGGGCCGCCGCTGGTGCCGCTCGTGCCGCTGGTGCCACTGGTACCACCCGTACCGCTCGAGCTGCTGCCGCCGCCGAGCCCGCCTGTCAGCGTACCGAGCAGACCGGTAATCGGGGCGAGCGGGTTGGTGCCGCTGCTGGAGCTGCCGCTGGACAGCAGGCCGCCGGCCGACGTCACCGTGTTGCCGAGCTGGGACACGCTGTTGCCGGCGCTCGTGCCGACCGGGTTGCCGGTGGCGCTGCCGACCTGCGAACCGGCGAGGCCGAGGCCGCTGCCGAGCGTGCTCAGCAGTCCGCTGAGCGGGGCGCCGAGCATGGTTGCGCCGCCGAGCGTCTGCGTGGCGCCAGGCGTCGTGACGCCGCCGGTCAGCGTGTTCGTGATCGGGTTGATCACGCTGCCGAGCTGCGTCTCGAGTTGCTGGACCGGCGCGCTGTTCAGCGCGGTATTCAGCGCCGATGCGGTCGAGTTGACCGCATTGCCGACCGTGTTGACGAGATTGCCGACCAGGGTCGTCGCCGGCGCGAGCGGCGACAGCGGACCGGTGCCGAGGCTCGTCACTGCGTTGCCGAGGTTGTTGACCGCGCCGCCGGCGCCGGTCAGCAGGCCGGTAGTCGACGTGAGCGTCGGGCCGAGCGGGTTCGGCGACACGCCGATCGAGCCGAGGCCGGCAGCGACACCGTTGCCGAGCGACTGCACGCCGTTGCCGAGGCTCGTGACCGCGTTGCCGACGCTGGTGGCCGTCGTCGGGTTCGTGCCGGGGATCTGCACGCCGCCGATCTGCGCGCCGCCGTTTGCGACCGTCGTGCCGAGTGCCGTCACGAGGTTGCCGGATTGCTGGAGGACGTTGCCGAGCGGCGTGACGCCGGTGCCGGAGGTGCCGGAAGTGCCCGAGGTGCCCGAGGTGCCCGAGGTGCCCGAGGTGCCCGAGGTGCCGGAAGTCCCCGAAGTACCGGAGGTACCCGAGGTGCCCGACGTGCCGGAAGTACCCGAAGTACCCGAAGTACCCGAAGTACCCGAAGTACCCGAAGTACCCGAAGTACCCGAAGTACCGGAGGTACCCGAGGTGCCGGAAGTCCCCGAAGTACCGGAGGTACCCGAGGTGCCGGAAGTCCCCGAAGTACCGGAGGTGCCCGACGTGCCGGAAGTCCCCGAAGTACCGGAGGTGCCCGAGGTGCCCGAGGTGCCCGAGGTGCCCGAGGTGCCCGAGGTGCCCGAGGTACCCGAGGTACCCGAGGTACCCGAGGTACCCGAGGTACCCGAGGTACCCGAGGTACCCGAGGTACCCGAGGTACCCGAGGTACCCGAGGTACCCGAGGTACCCGAGGTACCCGAGGTACCCGAGGTACCCGAGGTGCCCGAGGTACCCGAGGTACCGGAGGTACCCGAGGTACCCGAGGTACCCGAGGTACCGGAGGTACCCGAGGTACCCGAGGTACCCGAGGTACCCGAGGTACCCGAGGTACCCGAGGTACCCGAGGTACCCGAAGTACCCGAGGTACCCGAGGTACCCGAGGTACCCGAGGTACCCGAGGTTCCCGAAGTACCCGAAGTACCCGAAGTACCCGAACTCCCGCCACCCGACGTCCCCGACGAACCGCCGCCCGACGTACCGGACGTCCCCGACGTGCCACCGCCCCCTGACGTGCTCGGCTTGATCGACGGCGGGGTCGTCGGTCCGTCGACCGAGCCGCAACCGTACAGCGCGAGCAGCGACGAGACGGCCATCGTTACCGTCGTCTTCTTGAAGAAATTGTGCATGTTGGCCTCGACATTGGAAGTGTGTCCAAGCCTCCACTGCAAATTCCGCGCCATGACGTAATTATCGAAACGGCGCCGCTCTTTGTTGCGGGAATCGGGAATATCAACGCGATTTAAACGGAGGAATGGCGGTTTCGCGCGACGGGCACGCACCGTGCACTGATGCAATAGTTGCGATGTTCCCGTAAGCCGCCGTAACGCGCGGCCGGATGTTACGTAGCGTTCGATCGCCCGTTACGCGAACAGCCGCGAACCGAGGGCCGCATCTTTGACGAAACGCGCCGCCCCCGTGAACATGGCGCGAAATCCCCGGCCGTCGGCGACGCCGATGCGATCACGACTTCACACAGGACACGGACATGAGCGAACAGGACAGGGAGCACGGCAAGGCGCGGCGGATCGACGTAATGGGCGAGGCGTTCGTCGAGCGCGCGATGCGCGATCTCGACGGATTCTCGCGTCCGTTGCAGAACTGGCTGAACGAACACGCGTGGGGCAGCACGTGGCAGCGGGGCGGGATCGACCT
Source organism: Burkholderia sp. JP2-270 (assembly GCF_003233675.1). Classification (NCBI taxonomy): domain Bacteria; kingdom Pseudomonadati; phylum Pseudomonadota; class Betaproteobacteria; order Burkholderiales; family Burkholderiaceae; genus Burkholderia; species Burkholderia sp. JP2-270. Next base: position 2,415,253 of record NZ_CP029825.1, read on the forward strand.
GAAGACGCGCAGCCTGTGCACGTGCGCGATGCTGGCGGCGCTCGGCCGCGGCACGGAACTGAAGGGTCATATTCGCGGCGCGCTCAACAACGGCGCGAGCCTCGTCGAGATCCGCGAGGTGCTGTTGCACAGCGCGCTGTACGCGGGCGCGCCGGCCGCGGTCGAGGCATTCCGCAGCGCGCGCGAGGTGATCGCGGATCTCGGGCTGTCGGTGCCCGACGACGAAGCCTGATTCCGTCGCAGCAGCGGCTGCACGGCACTGAATCAGGCCCCGCGTCGTTCGCGCTCAGGACTCGATACGCACAGCTCGTGCGACGGCGTCGGCTGGTGCTGCGGCGACTTCGAGCAGCCAGTCGGCCGTCGCATCCGGAAGCGTGACCGGCAGCATGTGCCCGCCCTCGACGACCTTAAGCCGCACGCGCGCCGATTTCTTCGCGAGCGCGTCGCCGTGCTCGCGCCAGTTCAGGATCGGATCGGCGTGGCCGTACAGCACGTCGACCGGCAGCGTGAGCTCCGCATAGCGGCGCACCATCGCGGGCAGGTCGACGGGCGCCGACAGCAGGTCGGTCGCGGTCGCGTAGAACACATGCGGCCGCATCCCGAGCAGCCCGCCGCCCTTGGTGGGGAAGTCGCGCGGCACGTCGTCCGGCGCGAACACCTGGCGCACGGCGTTGCGGCCGGTCAGGATCGTCAGCGGGATTGCGAAGGTCCACGACACGAAGCGGCGCACCAGCGGCGACGGCAGCATCAGCGGCCGGAACGGCGCCGGCGGCTCGGATTGCTCGTGCGACAGCGGCGCGATCAGCGCGAGCCGGCTCACGCGGTCCGGATGGTTGAGGCCGACCGCGAGCGCGATCGCGCCGCCCAGCGAATGGCCGACCAGCACGGGCTTGTCGAGCCGCAGCGCGTCGATGAACGCGGCGACCGTGCGCGCCTGCGCGAACACGTTCGCCTGCGAGCCCGCGCCGCGGGTCGAGCGGCCGGCGCCGGGGCGGTCGATGAGGATCACGCGATGCCGCTGCGCGAGCCGCGCGAGCGGCAGGTACGCGAAGTTGCGCAGCTGCCCCGCGAGCCCGTGAATGAACACGATCGGCGGGCCGTTGCCGTATTCGACGTAGTGGATGCGGTCGCCGCCGATGTCGACGAAGCGCCCTTCGGGCGGGAACGCGCGCGTCACGCGGCTGGCGACGTAGCCGGAAAACAGCGCGAGCGCGGCGAGCACCGCGACGACGCCGAGCAGCACGTTCTGGATCAGATGGAGCGTAGGGGTCATGTCGGCCTCAGCGGGTTTCGAGTGCGGGTTCGGCAACCGGCGCTGTCGCAGCCGGGCCGGCTTTCGCGCGGCGTTCGAAATGCATCGCCGAATCGGCGAGTGCGCTGAACTTCAGCGATGCGAGATCGAGCACGTAGTTCTGATGGAATTTCCACGGCTTGCGATGGCCCTGCTTCGGCAGGATGCCGGCCGCGCGCTGGATGTAGCCCGAGCTCAGGTTGACGGCCGGCACGTCGCCGAGATCGCCGGCGCCGAGCCGCGGCACGCACGTGTCATAGCCGTTCGCGCGCATGTGGTTGAGCAGCCGGCACACGTAGCGCGCGATCAGTTCGGCCTTCAGCGTCCACGATGCATTCGTGTAGCCGAACGACGATGCGAGGTTCGGCACGTCGCTGTACATCATTCCCTTGTACGACACGGTCTCCGGCAGATCGACCGCGCGGCCGTCGACCGTGATGCGCGCGCCGCCGAGCAGCTTCACCTTCAGCCCGGTCGCGGTGACGATCACGTCCGCGTCGAGCTGCTGGCCGCTCTTCAGCTTGAGGCCGGTCGGCGTGAAGCGCTCGATCTCGTCGGTGACGATCGACGCGCGGCCCGCGCGGATCGACTTGAACAGGTCGCCGTTCGGCACGAGGCACACGCGCTGGTCCCACGGCATGTAGCGCGGCGTCAGGTGCTTCGCGACGTCGAAGTCGGGGCCGAGCTGCTTGCTGGCCGCGCGGATGATGAACTTCTTCGTCTGGTCGGGCTTGCGGCGCGACACGTTGTACAGGTACATCGTCAGCAGCACGTTCTTCACGCGCACGAGCCGGTGCGCGAGCCGCGACGGCAGCACGCGGCGCAGCGCGTTCGCGATCCTGTCGCGCGCGGGCAGCGACACGATGTAGGTCGGCGAGCGCTGCAGCATCGTCACGTGCCGCGCGTCGGCCGCCATCGACGGCACGAGCGTGACGGCCGTCGCGCCGCTGCCGATCACGACGACGCGCCGGTTCGCGTACGACAGGTCGTTCGGCCAGTGCTGCGGATGCACGAGCCTTCCCTCGAACGTGTCCATGCCGGGCCAGTCGGGCAGGTAGCCGGCGTCGTAGTCGTAATAGCCGCTGCACATGAACAGGAAGCGGCAGGTATAGACGAGCGTGTCGGTCGCGCCGTCGCGCGTGCGCTCGATGCGCACCGTCCAGCGCGCGCGGTTCGAGTCCCAGTCGGCCGCGACGACCTTCTGGCCGTAGCGGATCGTCTTGTCGATCCCGTACGTGCGCGCGGTGTCGCGGATGTAGTCGAGGATCGTCTGGCCGTCCGAGATCGCGTTGTCGCCGTGCCACGGGCGGAAGCTGTAGCCGAGCGTGAACATGTCGGAATCCGAACGGACGCCCGGATAGCGGAACAGGTCCCAGGTGCCGCCGATCGCATCGCGCGCCTCGACGATCGCGACGCCCGCATGCGGGCAGTGCTGTTTCAGGTGATACGCGGCGCCGATGCCGGACAGGCCGGCGCCGACGATCAGCACGTCGAGGTTGTTGCCGTCGCCGCGGTCATGGCGGGCGCCGGGGGCGGGCGGCGCGTCGCGCCGGGCGGTCGTCGTCGAGGTCATGCGGGCTCCTTGGTCGGCGTGGTCGGGAGTGCGGCCGGGACGGGGGCGCGTTCGAGATTGCGTGCACGGGCGCGGCGCACATGGCGCAGCATCAGCCACTGGTAACCGGCGCCGAGCAGGCGCGCGATCCGGTCGAGCCGACGCGCGTCAGCGCCGACGAGCACGCGGCGCGCATTGCGCTCGACGCCGGCGAGGATCTGTCGCGCGGCATCGTCGGCCGTCGTCGCGTTGATCAGGCGGTTCGCCTGCCGGCGATGGGTCGCTTCGTCCTGGCCCGTGAGCGCATGGATGCTGGTATCGACGCGGCCCGCATCGACGATGTTCGTCGCGACGCCGCCCGGATGCACGCAGGTCGCGCTCACCGGCGCGCCGTCGAGTTCGAGCTCCATCCGCAGCGCCTCGGTGAAGCCGCGCACCGCGAACTTGGTCGCGTTGTACGCGCTTTGCGTCGGCATCGCGACGAGCCCGAACAGGCTCGACGTGTTGACGACGTGCCCATCGCCCGACGCGCGCAGGTGCGGCAGGAACGCCTGCGTGCCGTGCACGACGCCCCAGAAGTTGATGCCGACGATCCATTCGAGATCGGCGATGCGCGCGGTTTCGGCGCTGGCGGCGAGCGACACGCCAGCGTTGTTGAAGATCAGGTTGACCTTGCCGTGTTCGGCGCGGACGAAATCGGCCCACGCGAACACCGCATCGCGGTCGGCGACGTCGAGCCGACGCATGCTCACGCGCACGCCGTGCTGCGCGCACGCGGCCGCCGTGCCGGCGAGCCCGGTTTCGCTGACGTCGGCGAGTGCGACTTCGCAGCCGCGCCGCGCGAGCTCGACCGCGAGGCTGCGGCCCATGCCCGAACCGGCGCCCGTGATCGCGGCGACCTTGCCGGAAAACCCGTTCATCCGTTGCTCCTCCCGCTCCGCTTGTACTGCGCCGGCAGCGTGTCTATTGTGGTGTTGGTCGTCACCACTTTAGTTTTCGGGTGTCCTGATGTCAAATAGCGGAATGGAGAAAGCACTCGAAACGGAAAAAACGGGGCCGGTCGTACGGCGGTGTGGCGCCCGAGGTGCGTGCCGCCGAGCGGCGCGACGCGCTGATCCGCGCGGCGACGCGCGTGTTCGGCACGGTCGGGTTCCGCAAGGCGACCGTGCGGTCGATCTGCCAGGAAGCGAAGCTGAACGATCGCTATTTCTATGCGGCGTTCGACAGCACCGAGGATTTGCTGCGCTGCACCTACCTGCATCACGCGGAGCAGCTGCATGACGCGGTCGCGCAGGCGGTCGCCGCGCGCGGCGGCGATCTGCACGAGAGCGTCGACGCCGGGCTCGCCGCGTTCTTCGCGTTCCTGCGCGATCCGTGCGCGGCGCGCGTGCTGCTGCTCGAGGTGATGGGCGTGAGCGCGAATACCGACATGACGTATCAGCGCATGCTGATCGACTTCGGCAAGCTGATCATGGCGATCGGCGCGCCGAGCGAAGCGGCGACGCCCGCGGAGCGCACCGAGCAACGGCTGATCGGGCTCGCGCTCGTCGGCGCGATGACGAACGTCGGCGCGGCATGGCTGCTCACCGACTATCGCGATCCGGAAGCGCAGGTGGTCGCGAGCTGCAGGAAGGTGTTGCTGGGGACATTGCGGGAGATTGGATAAGCGGGTGGCATCGTACCGTTCCTGTTACCCCCGGCAAATTGCAGGCTGGAAATGAAAAGAAGCGGCAATCACATGGTGCACGGGGCGTCATTTTGTCTTTTCGCGAGATTTAGTCGTCTTTTTAATAATTAAAGGGCGATCGTTTTTTAAGTGGATAATTATTGTCAAAAAAAGTCATGGTTTTTTATTTCGCTTCCATGTGGCGATGAATAGATTAAGGCAATGTGGAGCGAATTAAAAAAGCGGCGCAATGCAAAAATCCGCTCGCATTGCGCCGATCGTGGCGCGAAATCCTTCGCGCCCCAGGCACGATTGATCAAGAACCCGTGTATCCGCCCCGGGTCCAGCCGTCGCCGTCCCAGCAATACTCGGTCGTCGTGCCGCCGCTCGTCGCGTACACGCGGATGTGAACGGCGCTCCCGACCAGCCAGCACGTGGCGGACACGTTGTCGCCCGCCTGGTTGAACGCGCCCGTGTACCATTTCTGCCCGTCGTAGCAGCGTTCGGTGATCTTGTTGCCGTTGGCCGTGTAGACGCGAATCGACGGCGTGGTTCCCCATGAAATTGCGGCGGTTTGCATTTCAAACTCCTTCTTTGAATGAATCGGAGAATTGAAGCATTTGGTAAACGCAGGTCAGCGTATTACCGGAATAAGGTTATAAGGTAAACCGTAAAAACGATATGCGAATATTTGGCTTCAATAATCGCATTTGTTCACATTTGCGAGTGATCCGAAAGCAAGTTGGAAGGATGTAGAAATCATGATGCACGGAATCGAAACGGGTGTTGTCGAGCAGGCCGATCCCCTTCACGCAGTACCCCGGATGAAGCGGTCATAGCCGTCGATCCCCGGTTTCGGCACGCCGTTTTCGTCCCAGTCGCTCCAGCCGGGAAACCGGAGCGGCGCATCTGTCTCCCGGTTCGCGAGGCGTCGTGCGAGACGATCGTGGTGCGTGGCAAGTGCGGCGGCCAGCGGCGAGTCGTTCCGATACGCGTAGCCGCCGCGTGCGTCCTGCACGCCGTGGGCGAGGACCGGCCTCAGCACGTCATAGCCCATGTAATGCAGCGAATAGTGGATGGGCCACAGCAGCAGATCGATGTCGCCGCTGCGCCCGTTCGGGCCGAACGTCGCGGCCGGTGCGCCGGTCGTGACCGAGCAGATCGCGCGACGGCCGCGGAAATGGCCGCGATCGTAGCGCCGGCCGCCGGTATACAGGCCGCCATTGACGAATACGCGATCGAACCATCCTTTCAGCATCGCGGGCTGCGCGTGCCACCAGATCGGAAACTGGAAGATCACGAGATCGGCTTTCCCGAGCCGGGCGATTTCCCGGCATACGTCGTCGGGAAGCGTGCCGCCCGTGCAGGCATCGGCGCGGCCGTGCTGCCGTGCTACCTCGCCGATGGCGATCCGGAACTCGAGCGGGGCGGCGACCGGATCGACGCGCTGGCGACGGACCTGTGGCTGTTGACCCATCCCGACCTTCCCGATACCACGCGGATTCGCGCGTTCTCGTCGTTTGTCGCGACGTCGGTCGATGCGCTGCACGCGCGACTTGCCGGGGCGTAGCGCGTCCGCCCGAGGCGTGCGCCGCCTCCGTCATGCCGCGAGCCGGCCGATTCAGTGTGCCGCGCGCTTCGAGCGTGTCGCGCGTACGGGTGTGGCAGCGGGCGGCCGCCGTGGCGTCTCGCCGATCCTTTGCTTCATCGCATCGATGAACGCCCGCACCTTCGGCGAAGGCAGCCGCGTCGACGGATACACCGCATGAATGCCGGCCGGCGCCGAGCGCCACGCGGGCAGCAGCCGCACGAGCCGGCCGGCCGCGACGTCGTCGGCGGTCGAGAAATCCGTCAGCAGCCCGAAGCCGCCGCCCGCGAGCACGATCGCACGGCATGCCGTTGCGGTGTTCGACACGACCGGCGCGACGCAGCGTACCGACACGCTGCCGCCGCGCGCGTTGTCGAGTTCGAACGTGTGCGGGCGCGGCAGCGTCGACAGCATCACGAACGGCAGCGCGGCAAGCGCATCCGTATCGCGCGGCAGCCCGTAGCGCGCGACGAACGCGGGGCTCGCGACCAGCCATTTCTCGTACGTGCCGAGCTGCACCGCGCGATAGTTCGAATCGGCGAGGCGGCCGATGCGGATCGCGACGTCGAGGTTGTCCGCGACGAGATCGACGACGCGGTCGTTCGCGACCAGCTCGACGTCGAGCCCCGGATGCACGTCGCGCAGCGCGACGACGGCCGGCGCGACGACCTGCGCGCCGTAGTCGATCGGCACGCTCACACGCAGCGTGCCGCGCAGCGGCCCCGCGTCGGACGACACCGCGTCGAGCGCGGCTTCGGTGGCGCGCACGATGGCGCGGCACGCGTCGTAGAACGTACGCCCCGCGTCGGTCACGCTCAGCCGCCGCGTCGTGCGCACCAGCAGGTTCGCGCCGACCTCGGATTCGAGGCGCTGCATGTGCGTGCTGACGACCGTCTTCGCGAGGCCGAGCCGCTCGGCCGCGGCCGTCAGCGAGCCGGCATCGACCACCGCGACGAAGATCGCCAGCCGGTTCAGGTTCACGTCGCGCAGATCGGCCATCGTCGATTGTCCTATAGGAGCGGATAATGTTTCAGTGATTATCCGTCTTCTAGCCGTGAACCGCGAGCGCTACGCTGGGGCCGTTCGTCGCCGATTCCCGGCGACGCGAGATTCCGGAGTGTTTTCCATGTCCGTCGCCAGTAAGCCTGTCGCCCCGATTCGCGTCTATTCGTTCCTGTTGTCCGGGCACGCGCACCGCGTCCGGTTGTTCCTGTCGCTGCTCGGCCTGCAGGCCGAGATCGTCGACATCGACCTGGCAGCCGGCGCGCAGCGCGAACCGGCGTTCCTCGCGCTCAATCCGCTCGGGCAGGTGCCGGTGATCGACGACGGCGGCACCGTGCTCGCCGATTCGAACGCGATCCTCGTGTATCTCGCGAAGCGCTACGGCGACGCGCACTGGCTGCCCGACGACCCGGCCGGCGCGGCGGTCGTGCAGCGCTGGCTGTCGTACGCGGCCGGGCCGATCGCGACGGGGCCTGCCGCCGCACGGCTCGTGACCGTGTTCGGCGCGCCGCTCGACCAGGAAGCGGCCAAGCGCACGGCCGCGAAGCTGCTCGACGTGATCGACCGCGAACTGGCCGGCAAGCCGTTCGCGGCTGGCGCCGAGCCGACGATCGCGGACATCGCCGCGTACACGTACATCGCGCACGCGCCGGAAGGCGGCGTATCGCTCGAACCGTATCCGCACGTGCGCGCATGGCTGGCGCGCGTCGAGGCGCTGCCGGGTTTCGTCGGCATGCCGGCGACGCGCGCGGGCCTGCTCGCCGCATAACGTCACTCGACGCCACGTTTTTTCCGGGAGAACGCGATGAATGCCCCGACCGCCGCTGTACCGGGCTGGGAACTCGATGCCGCGCCGTTTCACGCGGGCGAGCTCGCCGTGCAGCAGCGCGCGGGCGTGACGGACGCCGCGGGCGCGGCCGGCCGGCGCGGAATCCGGCGCTTCATGCCGGATCAGCACCGGACGTTTTTCGCGCAACTGCCGTTCTTCGTGCTCGGCGGCGTCGATGCGCACGGCCAGCCGTGGGCGACGCTGCGGGCCGGCGCGCCGGGGTTCGTCACGTCGCCGGATGCGCGCACGCTGCGCATCGCGGCGCCCGCGCTGCCGGGCGATCCGCTGGCCGGCGCGTGGCGGCCGGGCGCGCCGCTCGGCGGGCTCGGGATCGAATTCGATACGCGCCGGCGCAATCGCGTCAACGGCGTCGTGCGCGCGGTCGACGGCGATGCGCTGACGATTGCGGTCGAGCAGAGCTTCGGCAACTGTGCGAAGTACATCCAGGGCCGCAAGCCGACGTTCGTCGCGCGCGACGGCGATGCACCGGTCGGGCCCGACGTGTCGGATCGGCTGAACGATGCGGATCGCGCGCTGCTCGCGCAGGCCGATACGTTCTTCGTCGCGAGCGCGAACACGTCGGCGGACGCGGGCGCCGCGCGCGGCGCGGACGTGTCGCATCGCGGCGGGATGCCGGGCTTCGTGCGCGTCGACGATGCGCACACGCTGACGACGCCGGATTTCAGCGGCAACCGATTCTTCAACACGCTCGGCAACCTGCAGCACGACCCGCGCGCGGGGCTGCTGTTCGTCGATTTCGACAGCGGCGACCTGCTGTATGTCGCCGCGCGCGCGGAGATCGTGTGGGACGGGCCGCTCGTCGCGTCGTTCGACGGCGCGCAGCGTGTCGTGCGGTTTCATGTGCGGGAGGTGCGGCGCATGCGCGCGGTGCTGCGGTTCCGGTGGTCGGCGGTCGAGCGCGCGCCGCAGTTCGCGGCGATAGCGGTGACGGCGGCGGTCGCGCCGGTGCCGTCCGCGTCGGCACACCAAACGGCACCCGCATGGCGATCGCTGCGCATCGCGAAGATCGTCGACGAGGCGCGCTCGATCCGCTCGTTCCATTTCGAACCGGTGAACGGCGGCGCGTTGCCTGCATACGAAGCCGGGCAGCATCTGACGCTGCGTGTTGCGTTGCCGGGCAGCGATGCACCGTCGATACGCAGCTATACGCTTTCCGATGCGCCGGGCGGTGCGCATTACCGGATCACCGTGAAGCGCGAAGGGCGCGTGTCGGCATGGTTGCACGATCACGCGCGGACGGGCATGACGCTCGACGCGCAGATGCCGCGCGGCCGCTTCACGTTCGATCTCGCGAGCCCGCGCCCGGCCGTGCTTGTATCGGCCGGCATCGGCATCACGCCGATGATCGCGATGCTGCGCCGCGCGCTGGCCGACGCCGCGCCGTCGCGCCGCGTAGTGTTCGTGCACGGCGCGCGCGAAGCGGCCGACCGGCCGTTCGAGGTGGAACTGGCGCGCATCGCGGCCGCCGATGCGCGGCTGTCGCTCCACTGGTTCGACAGCCATCTACACGACGACACGGCAGCACGGGCCGGGCGCATCGACATCGCGCAACTGAAGCGGCTCCTGCCGTTCGACGACTACGACTTCTACCTGTGCGGGCCGTCGGCGTTCATGCGCGACCTGTACGACGGGCTGCGCGCGCTGAACGTGCCGGACGAACGCATCCGTTTCGAGGCGTTCGGGCCGTCCACCGTGGCGCGCAGCGTGACCCGGGCGGCAGGCACGGCAGGCGCGCCGGCGGCGAGCGTGCCGGTCGTGTTTCGGCGTACCGGGCGTGAAGCCGCATGGACGCCCGCCGACGGCACGCTGCTCGACTTCGCGGAAGGGCAGCGCGTCGCCGTGCCGTCCGAATGCCGCTCCGGTTCGTGCGGCACGTGCGCGACGCGCGTGCTGTCCGGCGCGGTCGACTACGAGCAAACGCCCGATGCGGCGGTCGAACCAGGCTGCGCGCTGCTGTGCGTCGCGCGGCCCGCGCAAGGCGCGACGGAACCGCTCGTGCTCGACCGCTGACGCGCCTGCGACACGCGGCCGCAGACGGCCTGCTGCGCGAAAAGCACGCGCAACTGCTTCTTTTTTCGGATGCCGGTCGGATCGACGATAGCGTCAACCGATTCGATGAAAGGAGCGTAATCATGAAACTGCTCGGCATGATCAAGCTGGTCCTGTGGAGTTTCTTCGGCGTGCGCAACAGCAAGGCGCACGCAGCCGATCTCGCGAACGTCAACTTCACGCTGCTGCCGTTCGTGGCGATCCTGCTCGCGCTGCTCGTCGGCGCGGTCATCTATGGCGTCGTGCATCTGGTCGTCGATCCGACAGTGACGATGCAGGGGTTCTGAGCGGCGCGTGAATTGCGAGCGGGGATCATTCCCGCTCCGGTTTCCAGTCGCGTGACCGGCGCTTGATTGCGCCGGTCTGCGAGGTTGCCGTGCGCGCCGAGCATCGCTGCCAGATCGCCGCCATTGCCATGTGGCACGAATCGCGTTTCCCCATTCCCGTTCTTTCCCGCCTCCCGTTCCGCCCGATTCCACGATCCTGATCCCCGCCCGGGGTAAAATGCGCGCCACGCCGCGATGTCGCGCGCGCGGGGCAGGCCGCCGTTCCGACGAACGGCGCGCGCAAGTGCCCGGCGCTCGCACCGGGGCGTTCGAAGCGTCCCCCGCATGACAAGACCGCGCGATGCCGCCGGCCGCCCGACAGGCACCCGACGAACCCGTCGACGGCTGCTTCGGTTCCCGGTGCGTCATCCGAATCCGAAGTCCCATCCTGCGTCTTCCCGATCGACCGGCGCGCATGCGTGCCGTCTCGTCCGGTTCGTCCGATGAATGTCGTGCCGGCCGGATGCGCCGGAGGGTGAGGATTCGTCCGCGGGCGGACGCTTCGCAGCTTCTTAACGTGTGTCGACAGGGTCGAGTGGCGAGTTTTCCATCCAGAACAATGACGGTGAATAAAACAACAGCATCGCCCGTACGGCGGCGGCGCGCGAAGGTCGGGCTCGGAGTCGGCCTCGGCATCACGCTTTTCGCAGCGCAGGCTGCAGCAGCCCAGGGCGACGCGCCGGCACCGGACGCCGATGCGGCCGGCAGCGCGACGCTGCCGGCGATCACGGTGAGCGGCGAACGCGGCAACGGGTTTCGCGTGCGCAACGCGTCGGTCGCGGGGCTCGACGAAACGCCGCTGCGCGACACGCCGGCGTCGGTGAGCGTCGTCACGCGCGCGCAGCTCGACGACCAGCAGGCGAAGCGGCTCAGCGACATCGTGCGCAACGACGCGTCGGTCGTCAACGACTATGCGCCGGTCGGCTATTTCGAAGGCTTCGCGATCCGCGGCTTTCCGGTCGATCTCGCGAGCGCGATCCGGATCGACGGGCTGACGGTATCCGGCGAGCAGAACGTGCCGCTCGAGAACAAGGAGCGCGTCGAGATCCTGAAGGGGCTCGCCGGCATCGACAGCGGCGTCGTCGCGCCGGGCGGCGTGATCAACTTCGTGACGAAGCGCTCCGCGAACGTCGCGAGCGTGACGGGCGGCGTCGACAGCCGCGGCTCGACGTCGGCGGCCGTCGATCTCGGCCGCCGCTTCGGTCCCGACAATCAGTTCGGTTTCCGGATCAATTCCGCGAAGGAGAACATGCACTCGTACATCGACGGCACGAACGGGCGGCGCACGTTCGGCTCGATTGCCGCCGACTGGGACATCAACCCGCGTGCGAGCCTGCAGCTCAATGCCGAATTCCAGCAGTGGATCCAGCGTTCCGCGCCCGGCTACCAGCTGCTCGGGGGCACTGTCGTGCCGTCGGTCAAGACGACGTCGAAGGCGCTCGGCACGCAGCCGTGGGCGAAACCGGTAACGACCGACGCGCTGAACCTGAATGCGCGCTTCGACTACCAGTTCAACGATGACTGGAAGGCATACATCGCCGCGGGCCGCAGCCGCACGATGATCGACGACAACAGCGCGTTCGCGTACGGCTGTTCGTATGCGGCAAGCTGCGCGGCCGGCGCGACGTCGCCGTTCTTCTTCGGCGCGAACGGCGACTACGACGTATACGACTTCCGCAGCCCCGGCGAATACCGGCGCAACGACGACCTGCGCGCGGTCACGACGGGCAAGTTCGCGACGGGGCCGCTGCGGCACGAGCTGACGCTCGGCGTGAGCGTGCAGCGCCGTGTCGTGCACATGGCCGACGCCGTGTACGACTATGTGGGCAGCGAGAACATCTACGGGCCCGACGTGGCGTTCCCGCCGTCGCCGAATTCGCCCGGGCCGTCGTATCCGCGCCTCGACGCGTGGCAGTACGGCGTGTTCGGGCTCGACCGCATCAGCATCGGCGAACACTGGCAGGTGCTCGCGGGCGGCAAGGAAGTGCTGCTGCGCCAGCGCAGCTGGAGCAGCCTCGACGGCCCGACGACGCATACCGACCGCTCGGTGTTCCTGCCGCAGGTCGCGCTCGTCTACAAGCCGGTGAACGTGCTGTCGCTGTACGCGTCGTACAGCAAGGCGCTGTCGCTCGGCGACCAGGCGCCGGTGCGTGCGACCAACGCGTATGCGTTCCTGCCGCCCGTCGAATCGCACCAGATCGAGGTCGGCGCGAAATACGACTGGCTCGACCGGCTGAGCCTCACGGCCGCCGTGTTCTCGATCAGCAAGCCGTTCCAGTTCGCCGACCCGGACGCATCGGGCACGACCTACACGTTCGTGCAGCGCGGCACGCAACGGCACCAGGGGATCGAGCTCGGCGCGGCCGGGCGCATGACCGAGCGCCTTTCGCTGACGGCCAGCGTCGCCGCGATCCGCGCCCGCGCGGTCGATTCGGGTTCGCCGGCGTACGAAGGACACCAGATCATCAACGTGCCCGCGCTGCGCGCGTCGCTGTATGCGGACTACGCGGTGCCGGGCGTCGCGGGCCTGAACGTGCTTGGCGGCGTCGAGTACAGCGCGGCCCGCAACGCGAACGAGGAAGGCACCGCGCGCGTGCCGTCGTGGTTCGTGTTCAATCTCGGCGCGCGCTATACGACGAAGATCGGCGGTCATCGCACGGTGCTGCGCGTATCGGTGGACAATCTGTTCAACAAGTTCTACTGGCGCGACGCGGGCGAGCAGCAGGGCGATGCGTACCTGTTCCCGGGTGCGCCGCGCACCGCGCGCGTATCGTTGACCTATGATTTCTGATCGTCCGGAACCGGCCGCATGACGCGCGGCCCCGGCAGCTACCCAGGAGAGCACAGACGATGTCCCCACTCGAAATCGCCGGCGTGATCGTCAGCGCGCTCGCGATCTGGCTGACCGCGAAGCGGCGCATGCTGTGCTGGCCGGTCGGGCTCGCGTCGGTCGCGCTGTACGGCTGGATCTTCTTCGACGCGAAGCTGTACTCGGACATGCTGCTGCAGGGCGCGTTCGCGGTGCTGCAGGTGTACGGCTGGCAGCGCTGGCTCGCGCAGCGGGCGAGCGAAGCCGGCGGCGCGGCGCCGGCCGGCGACGTGGCGCCCGTCACGGGCGTGCGGCCGCGGCAGATGCTGCCCGACCTGATCGCGGCCGTCGTCGGCAGCGCGCTGCTCGGCGGCATGATGGCGCGCTGGACCGATGCGGCGCTGCCGTTCGTCGATGCGTCGCTGACCGCGTTCAGCCTCGTCGCGCAATACTGGACCGCGCGGCGCTACATCGCGTCGTGGGGGCTGTGGATCGTCGTGAACGTCGTATACGTCGGGATGTTCGTGTTCAAGGAGCTATATCTGACGGCCGGACTCTATGCGCTGTTCATCGGGCTCGCCGTCATCGGCTGGCGCGACTGGAGCCGGACGGCCGCGACGCTGCGCGCGGCAGCCGGCGGCGCGCTCGCGTCCGGCAGCGGCGTGCGCTGATTCACGCATCGATTCAACTACGGAGCAACGTCGTTCATGTCATTCCCACTCGAGCCGGACGGGCCAGTATCGCGCGACGTCGCGCCGCCGCAATTCGGCGTCGACGGCGAGCAGGCCGAACGCGACTGGCCGCTGATGACGCACGACGAGGTCGCGGCGGTGCTCGCGCGGATCGACGGTGCCGGCGAGCCGGCCCGGCTGACGTGGCACAGCCCGCGGCAGTTCGCGGCGGCCGTGCTGGTGCGGATGGCGGACGGGCGCGCGCTGTTCGTCAAGCGTCATCACGTGAGCCTGCGCGATGTCGCGGGGCTCGAGGAAGAGCATCGTTTCATCGCGCATCTGCGCGAACGCGGCATGCCCGTGGTCGACGTGCTCGCCGGCCGCGACGGCGCGACCGCGTTCGCATCCGGCGAATGGACGTATGAGGTGCATGTGCTCGCGCCCGGCGTCGACCCGTATCGCGGCGTGATGTCGTGGCAGCCGTTCATGCATCCGTCGCATGCGTATGCGGCCGGCCGCGCGCTGGCCGAGCTGCACCGCGCGTCGGCCGGCTACGATGCGCCCGCGCGGCCCGTGCGCACGCTGCTGTCGAGTTTCCGAGTGCTGTCGTGCGCCGATCTGGCGGGCGCGCTCGAACGCTGGGTCGATGCGCAGCCGCTGCTCGTGCGTGCGCTCGGCGCGCGCGACTGGCGCGGCGACGTCGCCGACGCGATCGGCCCGTATCACGCGCGCCTCGTGCCGCTGCTGCCCGCGTTGCGGCCGCTGTGGACGCACGGCGACTGGCATGCGTCGAACCTGCTGTGGACCGATGCGGGGCCCGGCGCGCAGGTGCGGACCGTGCTCGATTTCGGGTTGTCGGATCGCACCTGCGCGGTGATGGACCTCGCGCTCGCGATCGAGCGCAATACGGTCGACTGGTTGGCGCCGGCCGATGCGAGGCGCATCGAATACGAACAGATCGACGCGCTGCTCGACGGCTACGAATCGCTCGAACCGCTGGGCGACGACGCCTACGCGGCGCTGGTCGCGCTGCTGCCGATCGTGCATACGGAGTTCGCGCTGTCGGAAGTCGCGTATTTCGGCTGCATCATCGATGCGCCGGCCATCGTCGACATCGCGTACGACGGTTACCTGATCGGGCATGCGCGCTGGTTCGGCGAACGCGATGGGCGGCAGTTGCTCGACTGGCTTGAACGGCGCCGGCGGACGAAGTCGCGCAACATCTGAGCGTCGTGTCGCGCGCTTCCGTTCATCCGGACGAAACGCAGGCCTTCTGATCGGGCGGGGCGGCTCTCGCTGCGCCTCAGTTCTTCTCTCGTGCGCGGCGCATGATCCCCGCGCGCAACGTTCACGCCGGATCGCTTCAACGAAGATGACGGAAATATCATCTTCGCCTCATGTTCGCACTGCGGTTGCTCCGTAGCATCGGTCGCGAAACCGTAACCGCAGGCTCGCACATGTTCACGCACACCCTGGTTGCGCTCGCCGTCCTTGCGACGGCGGCGACGACCCATGCCCAATCGTCACCGCTGCCCACCACGCCAGGTGAGTTGCCCGCAGCCGTTGCTCCGCAAGCCGATGCGACCGCTGCCGCGCCGCTGACGCTCGCCGACGCGCTCGACACGGCCGCGCGCAGCAATCCCGCGCTGCGCGGCGCGCGCGCCGACGTCGATGCATCCGCGGGCGCGCTGATGCAGGCCGGCGCGCGCCCGAACCCGGAACTCTCGTTCCTGCAGGAAGGCTTTCGCCGCGCGGAGCGCACGTCGACCGTGCTGCTCAACCAGACGATCGAGCTGGGCGGCAAGCGC
The DNA here is from genome assembly GCF_003233675.1 of Burkholderia sp. JP2-270. Classification (NCBI taxonomy): domain Bacteria; kingdom Pseudomonadati; phylum Pseudomonadota; class Betaproteobacteria; order Burkholderiales; family Burkholderiaceae; genus Burkholderia; species Burkholderia sp. JP2-270. The sequence goes on from NZ_CP029825.1 coordinate 2,430,865, forward strand.
AGCGCGCGGCTCGACGTCGCGTCGTACGGACGGCAGTCCGCCGATGCGTCGCTCGACGAGCAGCGCGCCGTCGTGAGCGCCGACGTGACCGCCGCGTTCTACGGTTTGCTCGCCGCACAGCGGCAGCTTCAGGTGACCGAGGAATCGGCGGCGATCGCCGCGCGCTCGGCGGATCTCGCCGGGCGGCGCGCGCAGGCCGGCAAGGTATCGCCGGTCGAGGCGACCAAGGCGCAGGTGGCCGCGGCGGCCGTGCTGATCGAAGTCGCGACCGCGCGCGGCCGCGTCGACGTCGCCCGCGAAAAACTGAATGCGGCGATGGGCGGCGCGCGCATCGACCGGCGCGATGCGGTCGGCGATCTCGAAGTCGTGCCGGCGGTCGACCCGCTGCCCGCGCTCGTCGAGCGGCTCGACGACGCACCGCTTACGCGCATCGCGCGCGCCGAGATGCTGCGCTCGAACGCGGCCGTGTCGCTCGAACGCGCGCGGCGCATTCCGGACGTGACGGTCAGCGCGGGCGTGAAACGCGTGACCACGGGCGGCGTGCCGGACAACCAGGCCGTCGTCGGCGTGTCGATCCCGATCCCGCTGTTCAACACGAACAAGGGCGCGCTGCTCGAAGCGACGCACAAGGCCGAGCGCGCGAACGCCGATCTCGATCGCGAACGCGCGCGGCTGCGGCTGGAGCTGACGCAGGCCTATGCGAACTTCGAGGCCGCCGCGCAGGAGGCACGGCGCCTGAAGACCGACATCCTGCCCGGCGCACGCACCGCGCTCGACGCGATGTCGCGCGGCTACCAGCTCGGGAAGTTCGGCTTCCTCGACGTGCTCGACGCGCAGCGCACGCTGTTCCAGGGGCAGTCGCAATACGTGCGCGCGCTCACCGACGCGCACGCGGCCCGCGCCGACATCGGCCGGCTCGTCGGCACGCCGCGCGCGGCCGTCGCGCAATAAGCGCTCCTCTCATCTGAAGGATCATCATGTCACGCAGCAGAATCTTCATCATTGCGGCGGCCGTGCTCGGCGGCGCCGGGATCGTGCTCGGCGCGCTCGCCGTCACGCGGGGCAGCGGCAGCGCGTCCACGTCGTCGGCTGCCGAAGCCGCGCAGCCTGCCGATGGCGCCGGCGCGCGGGGCGGCGTCGTGCTGAAGCGCGGCAGGCTGTCCGTCGAGATCGTCATGACGGAAAAGCCCGGCGACGCGCGGCTCGTCGTCTATCCGTTCGTCGACGGCATGCCGGCCGACAAGGGCGTGACCGTATCCGGCACGCTGGTCCGGTACGACCGCACGCACGAACCGATCCGTTTCGACGCGGCCGGCCAGAAGTTCGTGTCCGCGCAGTCGATCGCCAAGCCGCACGTGTTCGACGCGACCATCGACGTCAAGGCGGGCAGCGACGCAGCGTCGTTCCCGTTCGCGCGCGCCGACGGCGCGATCGCGCTGACCGACGCGCAGTTGGCGACCTCGAAGATCGCGCTCGCGAAGGCCGGCCCCGCGCAGATCGCGACGCCGTTCCAGTTGCCGGGCGAGATCAAGTTCAACGAGGATCGCACCGCGCACGTCGTGCCGCGCGTCGCCGGCATCGTCGAGCAGGTATCGGTGTCGCTCGGGCAGAACGTCGCGAAGGGGCAGGTGCTGGCCGTGATCGCGAGCACCGATCTCGCGGACCGGCGCAGCGAACTGCTGACGGCCGAGCGCCGGCTGTCGGGTGCGCGCGCAACCTTCGAGCGCGAACGCACGCTGTGGCAGGAGCGCATCTCGGCGGAACAGGACTACCAGCAGGCACAGGTGCAGTTGCGCGAGGCCGAGATCGCCGTGCAGAACGCGCGCCAGAAGCTCGCCGCGCTGAACGCGCCGGCGGGCGCGGGCGCGCTGAACCGCTACGAGCTGCGCGCGCCGTTCGCGGGCACGATCGTCGAGAAGCATGCGACGCCCGGCGAGGCGATCGCCGCCGACGCGAGCATGTTCGTGATCTCCGACCTGTCGACGGTGTGGGCCGAGATGGCCGTGCCGGCGCAGCGGCTGAACGACGTGCGGGTCGGCCGCGACGCGACCGTCAGCGCGACCGCGTTCGAATCGCGTTCGAGCGGCCCGATCGCGTATGTGGGCTCGCTGCTCGGCGAACAGACACGCACCGCGCCGGCGCGCGTCGTGCTGCCGAACCCCGACGGCGTATGGCGGCCGGGCATGTTCGTGAACGTGTCGGTCGACGCGGGCAAGCAGGGCGTGGCGCTCGCGGTCGCGAGCGATGCATTGCAGGACGTCGACGGTGCGCCGTCGGTGTTCGTGCGCTCGCCGAAAGGGTTCGTCGCGCAGGCGGTCGAGGCGGGGCGGCGCGACGAACGCGCGACCGAAGTGCTGAAGGGGCTCAAGCCCGGCCAGGAATACGTGGCGTCGAACAGCTTCGTGCTGAAGGCCGAGCTCGGCAAGGGGAGCGCGGAACATGAATGAGCGTCACGCACGTGCCATTGCACGATTTTCGGCTCGATATGCGGCTCGATATGCGGCTCGATATGCGGCTCGATTTGCGGTTCGATCTGCGACCCGCCGAATGACCGGTCGCGCGGCCCGTCCGGTGAGGACGACCGTTCCCCGTTTCAAGGAATCCCGCCATGTTTGAGCGCCTGATCCGCTTTGCGATTGCGCACCGCTGGCTCGTGATGCTGGCGATCGCGGCCGTGGCCGCTCTGGGCGTCTTCAGCTACCAGAAGCTGCCGATCGATGCGGTGCCCGACATCACGAACGTGCAGGTCCAGATCAACACGGCCGTGCCCGGTTATTCGCCGCTCGAGGCCGAGCAGCGGATCACCTACCCGATCGAGACCGTGATGGCCGGGCTGCCTGGCCTCGAGCAGACGCGCTCGATCTCGCGCTACGGGCTGTCGCAGGTCACCGTGATCTTCAAGGACGGCACCGACATCTACTTCGCGCGGCAGCTCGTCAACGAGCGCATCCAGGAAGCGAAGGACAAGCTGCCGGCCGGCATCGCACCTGCGATGGGGCCGACGTCGACGGGCCTCGGCGAAATCTACCTGTGGACCGTCGAGGCCGACGCGGCCGCACGCAAGCCCGACGGCACGCGCTATACGGCGGCCGACCTGCGCGAACTGCAGGACTGGGTCGTGCGGCCGCAGCTCAGGAACGTGCGCGGCGTGACCGAGGTCAACTCGATCGGCGGCTACGTGAAGGAATACCGTGTCGCGCCGAACCCGGCGAAGCTGATGTCGTACGGGCTGACGCTCGCCGACGTCGTGCGCGCGCTCGAACGCAACAACGACAACGTCGGCGCCGGCTACATCGAAAAGCGCGGCGAGCAGTATCTCGTGCGCGTGCCGGGCCAGGCGCGCACCGTCGACGACATCGCCAGCATCGTACTGACCAACGTCGGTGGCGTGCCGGTGCGGATGAAGGACGTCGGGCTGGTCGACATCGGCCGCGAGCTGCGCACGGGCGCTGCGACGTCGAACGGCGAGGAGGTCGTGCTCGGCACGGTCTTCATGCTGATGGGCGAGAACAGCCGGACGGTCTCGAAGGCCGTCGCTGCGAAGATGGAGGACGTGAACCGCACGCTGCCGGCGGGCGTGAAGGCGATTCCCGTGTACGACCGCACGGTGCTCGTCGAAAAAGCCGTCGCGACGGTGAAGAAGAACCTGCTCGAAGGCGCAATCCTCGTGATCGCGGTGCTGTTCCTGTTCCTCGGCAACATCCGCGCGGCGCTGATCACCGCGCTCGTGATTCCGCTGTCGATGCTGATGACCTTCACCGGCATGGTCAACGCGAAGGTGAGCGCGAACCTGATGAGCCTCGGCGCGCTCGACTTCGGGATCATCGTCGACGGCGCGGTGGTGATCGTCGAGAACTGCGTGCGGCGGCTCGCGCATGCGCAGGCTGTGGCCGGGCGGCCGCTCACGCGCGACGAGCGCTTTGCCGAAGTGTTCGGCGCGTCGCAGGAAGCGCGCCGCGCACTGATCTTCGGGCAACTGATCATCATGGTCGTGTACCTGCCGATCTTTGCGCTGACCGGCGTCGAAGGCAAGATGTTCCATCCGATGGCCATCACCGTCGTGATGGCGCTCGCGGCCGCGATGGTGCTGACCGTCACGTTCATTCCGGCGGCGGTGGCGCTGTTTATCGGCGAGCGGGTCGAGGAGAAGGAGAACCGGCTGATGGGCTGGGCGCGGCGCGCGTACGAACCGGTGCTTGCCGCGTTCATCACGCGACCGGTGCGCGTGATGCTCGGCGCGGGTGCGATCGTGCTCGTCACGCTCGGGCTCGCCACGCGGCTCGGCAGCGAGTTCATTCCGAGCCTCAACGAAGGCGACCTGGCCGTCGCCGCGCTGCGGATTCCCGGCACGAGCCTGTCGCAGTCGGTCGAGATGCAGAAGTCGATCGAGAAGACGCTGAAGGCGCGTTTCCCCGAGATCGAGCGCGTGTTCGCGCGCACCGGCACGGCCGAGATCGCGGCCGACCCGATGCCGCCGAACCTGTCGGACGGCTACATCATGCTGAAGCCGGCCGACCGGTGGCCTGACCCGAAGAAACCGCGCGACACGCTCGTGCGCGAGATCGAGGAAGCGCTCGCCGAGCTGCCGGGCAATGCGTACGAGTTCTCGCAGCCGATCCAGCTGCGCTTCAACGAGCTGATCTCGGGCGTGCGCAGCGACGTCGCCGTGAAGATCTTCGGCGACGACATGGCCGTGCTGAACCAGACAGGCGAGCAGATCGCGGCCGCGCTGCAGAAGGTGCCGGGTGCATCGGAGGTGAAGGTCGAGCAGACGACCGGGCTGCCGGTACTCACCGTCAACCTCGACCGCGACAAGCTCGCGCGCTACGGCGTGAGCGTCGCCGACCTGCAGGACACGGTGGCCGCGGCCGTCGGCGGGCAGAAGGCCGGCACGCTGTTCCAGGGCGACCGCCGCTTCGACATCGTCGTGCGGCTGCCCGACGAGCTGCGCTCGGACATCGACGCGATCAAGCGGCTGCCGATCGCGCTGCCCGCGCCGGCGGCCGGCGCCAGCGCGCCGTTGGCGGCGGCGCCGTACGTGCCGCTCGCGGAACTCGCGACGATCGACGTCGCGCCGGGCCCGAACCAGATCAGCCGCGAGGACGGCAAGCGGCGTGTGGTCGTCAGCGCGAACGTGCGCGGCCGCGACGTCGGCTCGTTCGTCGCCGATGCGCGCGAGCAGTTGCAGCAGGACGTGCGCGTGCCGTCCGGCTACTGGGTGTCGTGGGGCGGGCAGTTCGAGCAGCTGCAAAGCGCGAGCGAGCGCCTGAAGCTCGTCGTGCCGCTCGCGCTGTTCATGGTGTTCGTGCTGCTGTTCGTGATGTTCAACAACGTGAAGGACGGCCTGCTCGTATTCACCGGCATTCCGTTCGCGCTGAGCGGCGGCGTCGTGTCGCTGTGGCTGCGCGGGATTCCGCTGTCGATCACGGCGGCGGTCGGCTTCATCGCGCTGTCCGGCGTCGCCGTGCTCAACGGGCTCGTGATGATCTCGTTCATCCGCAACCTGCGCGACGAAGGGGTGCCGCTCGACGCCGCCGTGCGCGAAGGCGCGCTCACGCGGCTGCGGCCGGTGCTGATGACCGCGCTCGTCGCGTCGCTCGGTTTCCTGCCGATGGCGTTCGCAACCGGCACCGGCGCCGAGGTGCAGCGCCCGCTTGCGACGGTCGTGATCGGCGGTATCCTGTCGTCCACGGCGCTGACGCTGCTGGTGCTGCCCGTGCTGTACCGCGTCAGCCATGCAGTGTCGTGGCGCGCCGCGCTTTTGGACAGCTTCGGCGGCGGGTTCGGCGCCGGTTTGCTGCGCCGGCTGGGTTTCTTCAAGGGTAATGCGTAATGCGAATTCTGATTGTCGAGGATGAACCGAAGACGGGCGCCTATCTGCGCAAGGGCCTGACCGAGGCAGGTTATGTCGTCGACTGGGTCGAGGACGGCATCACGGGCCAGCACCAGGCCGAGACCGAGGAATACGACCTGCTCGTGCTCGACGTGATGCTGCCGGGGCAGGACGGCTGGACGCTGCTGCAGAACCTGCGGCGCAGCAAGTCGACGCCGGTGCTGTTCCTCACCGCGCGCGACGACGTCGGCGATCGCGTGAAGGGACTCGAACTCGGTGCCGACGACTATCTCGCGAAGCCGTTCGACTTCGTCGAACTGACCGCGCGCATCAAGTCGATCCTGCGGCGCGGCCAGCCGCGCGATTCGAACACGCTGCGCGTGGCCGACCTCGAACTCGACCTGACGCGCCGCAAGGCCACGCGGCAGGGCGACACGATCCTGCTGACCGCGAAGGAGTTCGCGCTGCTGTGGCTGCTGATGCGTCGCGAGGGCGAGATCCTGCCGCGCGCGACGATCGCATCGCAGGTGTGGGACATGAACTTCAACAGCGACACGAACGTCGTCGATTCGGCGATCCGGCGGCTGCGTTCGAAGATCGACGACGCGTACGATCCGAAACTGATCCACACCGTGCGCGGGATGGGCTACGTGCTCGAAGCGCGCGGCGGCGTGGCCGCATGATCGCGCGCCTGCTGCCGCGCACGCTGCGCGGACGCCTGACCGCGCTGATCATCCTGTCGACGTCGGTGATCCTCGCGTCGAGCGGCGTCGCGCTTTACGAGGCGCTGAGCAACCGCGTCGAAACGACGGCGGCCGAGCAGATGGCCGGCATTTCCGCCGCATTGGGCACGCATCTGGCCGAAGCGCGCACGACGGCCGACGTCGCGCGCAACACCGACATCTGGATCGACCAGCTGCACGGCCATCCGAACATGGATCTCGCGATCTACGATGCGACGGGCACGCGCCTCGTCGGCACGCCAGGATTCCGCCCGTACGCGACGCTGCTGTCGCTGGACGCGGCGCGCGCGCCGGTCGGCGTCGCGCCGCCCGGCGCACGGCGTCAGTATCTGGTGACGACCGTGCCGCTTGCCGGCGCGGGCGCACCGGTGGTGCGCGTCGCGGTGCAGTACGACCGCAGCGCCGACGTGCTGCTGTTGCGTACGCATGCTTATACGATCGTCGTGATCGAGGTGTTCGGCGTGGTGCTCGCGGCCGCGATCGCGTATGGCATCGCGGCGCTGGGCTTGAGCCCGCTGCGGCGTTTCGCGTCGCGCGCCGAGCAGATGTCGTCGAGCCGGCTTGCGCATCCGCTGCCGGAACTCGATACGTCAGGCGAGCTGAAGGAGCTCGAGCACGCATTCAACGGGATGCTCGCGCGGCTGAGCGAATCGTTCACGCGACTGAGCCAGTTTTCGTCGAATCTCGCGCACGACATGCGCACGCCGCTCACGAATCTGCAGGCGGCCGCGCAGGTCGTGCTGTCGCAGCCGCGCAGCGCGGATGAATACCGCAACGTGATCGAATCCAGCATCGACGAGTATCAGCGGCTGTCGAGAATGATCGAGGACATGCTGTTTCTCGCTCGCTCGGAACAGGCCGGCACGTCGATCGACGTGCGGCGGCTGAATGCGGCGGAAGAGGCCGGGCGTGTCGCCGGCTACTACGAGCCGCTCGCGGAGGATGCGGGCGTATCGGTGAAGGTCGACGGCCACGCGTGGGTCGATGCGGATCTCACGCTGTACCAGCGCGCGTTGAGCAACCTGCTGTCCAATGCGCTCGCCTACGCGCCGCGCGGCAGCGTCGTGACGATCGACTGCGTGGAGCAGGGCGGTGCGACGACGATCGCCGTGTCGGATACGGGGCCCGGCATCGCGGCGGAGCATGTCGGGCGGATCTTCGAGCGTTTCTATCGCGTCGATCCGTCGCGGCACAATTCGGCGTCGGGCACGGGGCTCGGCCTCGCGATCGTCCGGTCGATCATGGACAACCACGGCGGCGAATGCGGCGTCGACAGCGATCCCGGCCGGCGCACGACGTTCTGGCTGCGTTTTCCGCGACGGCCGGCCGCCATCCGCACCTGACATCGCGGGCGGGCACGCCCGCGCGTTCGCCGCAAGGCGTTTGCGCGCGGCGCGTTGCCCGCGATCGTACGACCGAGCGGCATCAGCGGGTCGCCAGGTTGTCGTGGTTGTCGGCCTGCGGTGCCTTCTCGCCGCCATGCGCCGAAATCCCGTGAAGCTCCTTGTTGCGCGCGACCATCTCGGCGGTCGGCGGGTACTGTGTCTTGCCGGTCGGTACGACGCCGTCGTGCTGCGCCTGCTTCAATTCGTCGACGACCTGCGTGCGGGTCTTGCCCTGCGTTTGCGTCTGTGCGAATGCGGCCTGCGTGGCCATGCCGAGCGACAGCGTGGCGGTGACGAACAGTGCTGCGAGTTTTGCCGTTTTCATTGAGCTCTCTCCTTGATCAGGGTCGCCGGGTGGCGAACCATGGACTCAGTATGCGAAAGCAGCCGTGCGCCACCGTGATCGGCAGATGAAAAAAACGTCAGATTGCGAAAGGCGGCGGCGCGCCTTGCGTGCACGAGCGGCATGACGCAATCGTCATGTTCGCGTCATGAGCGCGATGAGCGGGAAGCGGAACATGAAGTCTGTCGATGGCCCGCGCGGCCGACGGCGTTCGCGCCGTTCGCGACAGCAGCATCGAAAGCGGGCGGCCATGTTCAGACTTTCATTCGGGACCGAAAATTGCACTGTCTCGCCATTCGTCTATCGTTGATCGCAGTCCTGATCGTCCCGTTGTTCGCAGGCTGCGCATCGTCACGTTCAGACACTGGTACGATCGCGTCGGCCTCTGCGCGCAAGCCGGTGCCGGCCGACCTCATGCCCGGTGAGCTGATCGACTATGCCGGGCATCGCTGCGGCAATCCGAACCTGTACGTGAAGACGCATCCGTGCCTGTTTCCGCAACGCAATCCAGCGCCGTGATCGTCTGCCTCGCGATCAAAAAAAAAGACCCGGTCCTCGATGAGTCCGGGCCTAACGCGTGATCGTGCCGTGCGACAGCGACCCGCTGCGTGGATGGGAACAGGCATGGCCCGTTACCGTTCCGATCATAGCGACGCGACGCATCGAGAACCTGATCGGAACATGAAATTTTTGTCATGCATACGCGAGCGCGCCGTCGTCGCGATCAGAACCAATGGCGCAAGCCGAGATTGACGCATGCGTTGCATGCGCGTTCCGCCGTAGCCTTAGGAGCCGATCGACGCCTGCGCCGTTGTTCAATACGAATTGCATTCGCACTGCGGCGCAGTACACGCGCGAACCATGACGAAACCGTCATGTCGGGATCACGATGCCGCACCGCCGCCGGATCAAAGTGAAGGCTCCCGTGACGGATTTCCGGGAAGGAGCGAACAACATGAACATTCCGCGACCGATGATCGCCATGACCGCTGCCGCGCTGTCGATCGCGGCCTTCTCGCAGACCGTTGCCGCGCAGGCGAAGACCCGGCAGGAAGTGCGTCAGGAACTGGTGCGCGCGCGACACGACGGCGTGATCCCGAGCCTGAACCACGACTATCCGGCGAGCCCCGCCGCCGTCGCGCGCAATCGGGAAATCCATCGCTCGACGGTTCACGGGGGCGAGAGGGCCCCGACGGTCGATGTGCACGACAACCGCTTCGCGGTGCATTGAGCGTTTATTCGCGGCCGGCTGCGACGCCGCCGCTCGGCTGGTTCTCCATATGAAAAGGAGCGTGCCATGCGCACTATCGCAACAGGAATCGTGCTGTCTGTCTGTGTGATGTCGACGGCCGCGATGGCGGCCGGCTGGCCGGAACGTGCGCTGTCGCATGCGTCGGCGCACGACGCCGGCCGCCGCGTGAACGAGCGGATGCGTTGCGAGTTCGCGGCCGTGCCGTCAGGCGACTGGAGCGCGACATTCGCGCGCGGACAATGCGAGGTCGCCAACGGCCGGCTGACGTTCGTGCCGGCCGATTCGGGCGGCGAGCCGAATGTCGCGGAGAAGCGAATCGTGCTGGGCGATGTCCGTACCGCGTCGTATCAGTCGCGCAAGCTGAAGGAACAACTGCAACTGACGATACGCGACGAAGTGATCGCGCTGAACGTGCTGACCGACGACGGCAGCCGCAAATCGCGCGAGCATGCGATCGACCTGTGGGCTGCGCTGCGCAACGAGGGCGTCACGCCGGTCAACGGCACGCACATCGTCGACACGTATCCGGCGGGCGCGACGACGTGGTAGCCGGCGCGCCCGTTCCGGTCAAAGCTGCGCGAGCGCCTGGTCGAGATCGGCGAGCAGGTCGTCGATATGCTCGATGCCGATCGACAGCCGCACCGTTTCCTCCTTCACGCCGGCCTTCGCGAGTTCGGCGGGCGACAGTTGCCGGTGCGTAGTCGATGCCGGGTGCGTCGCGAGCGACTTTGTATCTCCGATGTTGACGAGCCGTGTGAACAGGTTCAGCGCGTCCTGGAACTTCGCGCCGCCGTCGCGGCCGCCCTTCACGCCGAACGTGAGGATGCCCGGCGCGCGGCCCGACAGGTAGCGCGCGACGAGCGGATGGTCGGGGTGATCGGGCAGGCCCGCATAGTTCACCCACTCGACCTGCTCGTGGCGCGCGAGATGCTGCGCGATCTTCAGTGCGTTGTCGCTGATCCGTTCGACGCGCAGCGCGAGCGTTTCGATGCCCTGCAGAATCTGGAATGCGTTGAACGGCGAGATCGCCGCGCCCATGTTGCGCAGCGGCACCACGCGCGCGCGGCCGATATACGCGGCCGGCCCGAATGCTTCCGTATAGACGACGCCGTGATAGCTGACGTCCGGTTCGTTCAGCCGCTTGAAGCGGTCCGCGTGCTCGGCCCACGGGAACTTGCCTGAATCGACGATCGCGCCGCCGAGGCTCGTGCCGTGCCCGCCGAGATACTTCGTCAGCGAGTGCACGACGATGTCCGCGCCGTGCTCGAACGGGCGCAGCAGGTACGGCGACGGCACCGTGTTGTCGACGATCAGCGGGATTCCGTGGCGATGCGCGACTTCCGCGAGCGCGGCGATGTCGGTCACGTTGCCGAGCGGGTTGCCGACCGATTCCGCGAAGATCGCCTTCGTGTGCGCGTCGATCAGCGGCTCGAACGACGCGGGGTCGCGCGGATCGGCGAAGCGCGTCGTGATCCCGTATTGCGGCAGCGTATGCGCGAACAGGTTGTAGGTGCCGCCGTACAGCGAACTCGCGGACACGATGTTGTCGCCGGCTTCGGCGATCGTCTGGATCGCATACGTGACAGCGGATTGCCCCGACGCGAGCGCAAGCGCGCCGATGCCGCCCTCGAGCGCGGCGATCCGCTGCTCGAGCACGTCCGTCGTCGGGTTCATGATCCGCGTATAGATGTTGCCCTGGACCTTCAGGTCGAACAGGTCGGCGCCGTGCTGCGTGTCGTCGAATGCGTACGCAACGGTCTGATAGATCGGTACGGCGACCGCGCGCGTGGTCGGGTCCGGACGATAACCGCCGTGCACGGCGATGGTTTCGAGGCGCCAGTTCGAAGAGGCCTGATCGGTCATGGGTGCTCCGTCTGTTGTTGTGATGGTCGACGGATTATAGGAGCACGCGTGCTGCTGTCCTTAGAACGAATGGTGTGTTGCTTATGGGGATGCCGCGCATAGAATGCGGTTTTCGGCAGACAGGAGGCGCGCGATGGACCAGGACCAGTGGAACCAGGTGGATGCGTATTTTTCCGCGACGCTCGTGCCGTCCGACGATGCGCTCGATGCCGCGCTGGCGGCCAGCAATGCGGCCGGGCTGCCCCCGATCAACGTCGCGCCGAACCAGGGCAAGCTGCTGCAACTGCTCGCGACGATACGCGGCGCGCGGCGCATCCTCGAGGTCGGCACGCTCGGCGGCTACAGCACGATCTGGCTCGCGCGCGCGTTGCCGCCGGGCGGCACGCTCGTGACGCTCGAACTGAGCCCCGAGCACGCGAAGGTCGCGACGCGGAACATCGCGCGCGCCGGGTTCGCGGAGGTCGTGTCGGTGATCGTCGGCAGCGCGAAGGACAGCCTCGCGCGGCTCGTCGATGCGGGTGAGGCGCCGTTCGATTTCATCTTCATCGATGCGGACAAGAACAACAACCCGGTCTATCTCGACGCGGCGCTGAAACTGTCGCGGCCCGGCACGGTGATCGTCGTCGACAACGTCGTGCGCGGCGGGCGCGTGGCCGATCCGGACAATCGCGAGCCCGATGTGGTCGGCGTGCGGGAAGGCTTCGCGCGTCTCGCGGCCGAGCCGAAGCTCACGACGACGGCCGTGCAGACGGTCGGGCAGAAGGGCCGGGACGGGTTCTCGATCTCGATCGTCGGATCGTGACGTGACGGAGGCGCGCCACGCGCGTCAGCGCTTTCCCGTCGCGTCGGCCCGGCGATACAGGCGCGGCCATTGATCCTGCAACAGGCCGTTGCAGGTGCCGTGCGTCGCGATGTCGGCGAGCAGGAAGCGCCGGCCATCGAAGATCCACGATGCGGTCGAGCCGCAATCGCCGGCACTGCGCAAGCGGACCTTGCTCGACAGCATCGCGCTGGCGGAATCGTAGCCGGCCTCGGTCAGTTCGTTTGCGAACGACGCCGAATCGAGGCCCGCGTTCGCGTTCTCGCCGAAGTTCATCGCCGTCGGTGCATACGGCGCCGCGCGTCGCACGCGGTACCACAGGCCGGTGTGGTTATACAGGCTGCTGGTCTGGCACGGGATCGCGACGAGCGCCTCGTCGGCCGAGATCGCCACGGCGCGCGACGCCTTCCTGCGATCGCCCGCCGGCATTTCGTCTTCGACATCGGCCGCGCATTGCTTCACGTCGGTGCCGAACTTCGCGAGCACGGCATCGACGAGCGGGCGCTGTTCGGCGGCCGACAGGCTGGCGACGGGCGGCGCCGGAACGACGGCGGGCGGCAGTGCCGGCGCGGCCGGCACCGACGACGCGGGCCGGTTGCCGGGGCGCTGCAGCGCCGTGACCGTGCCGACGCGACCCTGCGTATCGTCGATCAGCAGCAGCGCGGCATTCAATCCCGACAGCGGCGTGCGCGGCGTTTGCGCCGACGCCGGATCGCCGAAGCTCAGCAGTTGCGCATTGCGCGACGCGGCGAGCCACGCGGCAACCGTTGCCGGATCGCTCGTCCGGATCCGGAACGGGTGCGCGTCGTCATTGTCGGGTTTGTCGCCGAACGCGTGCCATTGGGCCGGCATCGCATCGAACGGGCGGCCATCGGCGCGTGCCGTGCGCAGATCCAATGGCGCCGATGCGAAGATGTCGAGCGACGGTTGCGCGTCGGGGCCGGCATCGCGCGTCACGCGCAGGATGAGGTTGGTGCGCGCATCGTCGATATCGTCGGCGTGGCTTTCGGCAATGCAGCGGTTGCCGTTGTCGCAGACGACCGACCAGCTCTTGAAGTCGCGCTCGACCGGCGGCCGCGCGAGCGGGCGAGCCTGCGCGGCGAGCGGAGAAGCGGCGAGGAGGGCGGCGAGGGCAAGCGAAAGGCGGTGCGACATGACGGTTCGTATCGGCTGTGAACGGGCGGGCGGAAGACGTCGGACTGCAAGCGCATCGTCAGCAAGCGGTGCACGTCGAGTGCAGCGGCGCATGACGCGGTGCGCTTTGCCGAATGAGACCAAGTATACCGCCGCAACGGGCCCGTGCAGACGTGGAAACGGCGCGATGCCCGCGGGCACCGCGCCGTTCGTCTTTCATCGACAGTCGACTACGTCGTGCAGGAACGTATCGAGCATCGACACATCGCCCCACGGCCGCTTGTATTCGCGATCGTGTTCGGCATCCGCGAGCATCGTCTCGACGAGCGCATGGATCGCAGGCCGGCGCGGCCCGTATTCGCTTTCGCCCGCGCTCATCTTCAACGCGAGCAACGCATCGAGTTCCGCGCGCACCGCCGGCTCGTGCACGGTGCCGTCGACGAGATCCGCGAAGCGCATCGGCGGCATGCCGAGCCCCATGTCGATCCAGCGCACCGCGAGCAGCGGTCGCAGCACGTACAGGTACTTCTTGTAACGCACCGTGTCGCCTTGCAGGTAGCCGCGAAAGTTCTTCTTCGCCATCGCGAGATAGTGATGGCGCCCGCGCACCGGCGAGAAGAATGCCGACGCCAGCGACCTGAGCCGCGGCGCCCAGCGCGTGTCTTCTCGATACACGACGGGCGAGTCGAGCCATTCGAGCAGCGTCGGGTTCGACCGGCGCAGCAGTTGCAGCGCCTTGCGCAGCTCCCAGCCGCTCACGTCGAGCTCGTCGTCGAGCGGCCGCTCGATCACGTCGCGTTGCGGTTCGACACGCAGGTACCAGTCGCGCCGGTGCACGTACACGAAGCGCACGTCGTAATCGCTGTCCGGCGATGCGAAGCCCCAGCCGCGGCTGCCCGATTCGCATGCGAACAGCACGCTCACGTCGTGGCGGCGCTCGACTTCCGCGAGTTCCGCCATCACGCGCGCACGCACAGCCGGGTCGACCGGATGTGCGCTGCGCACGGTTGTCATTGCCTTATCCGTTTTCATTCTTGTTGTTTCCCTTTCGTTGCGCGCGGCCGCCGGCCATCGGCCGCGCGCCGCGCTATCCTTTCACGCACACCACCTGGCGCAGCGTATGCACCACTTCCACGAGGCTGCGCTGAGCCGCCATCACCGCGTCGATGTCCTTGTAGGCCATCGGGATTTCGTCCACGACGCCCGCGTCCTTCCGGCATTCGACGCCTTGCGTTGCCTTCGCCTGGTCGTCGGCCGTGAAGCGGCGCTTCGCTTCGGTGCGGCTCATCGTCCGGCCCGCGCCGTGGCTGCACGAACAGAAGCTTTCCGGATTGCCGAGCCCGCGCACGATGAAGCTCTTCGCACCCATCGAACCCGGAATGATCCCGAGCTGCCCCTTCTGCGCGGACACCGCGCCCTTGCGCGTCACGAGCACGTCTTCGCCGAAGTGGCGTTCGCGCTGCACGTAGTTGTGGTGGCAGTTCACCGCGTGCTCGTCGACCGCGAACGGCTTGCCGATCACGCCGCGCGCCGCGCCGATCACCGCGTCCATCATCGCCTGCCGGTTGCGCCGCGCGTAGTCCTGCGCCCAGCCGACCGCTTCGACGTAATCGTCGAAGTGCCGGCTGCCCTCGGTGAAATACGCGAGGTTGCGGTCCGGCAGGTTCGCGATGTGCTGGCGCATGTCGGCCTGCGCGAGTTCGATGAACAGGCTGCCGATCGCGTTGCCGACGCCGCGCGAGCCGCTGTGCAGCATGAACCACACGTGGTCCGCTTCGTCGACGCACACTTCGATGAAGTGGTTGCCGGTGCCGAGCGTGCCGAGATGCGCGTAGTGGTTCGTCTTTTCCAGCTTCGGATACTTGTCGACGATCCGCTGGAAACCCGGCAGCAGCGATTTCCACGATTCGGTCACGGCGGCCGGCGTGCGATCACCCCACGCGCCCGGATCGCGGCGGCCCGGCGCGCGGCCGTGCGGCACCGCGCGTTCGATCGCGCTGCGCAGCCCGCCAAGCGAGTCCGGCAGGTCGGACGCCGTCAGCGTCGTGCGCGCGGCCATCATCCCGCAGCCGATGTCGACGCCGACCGCGGCCGGAATGATCGCGCCCTTCGTCGGAATCACGCTGCCGATCGTCGAGCCCTTGCCGAGGTGCACGTCCGGCATCACCGCGACGTGGCGGAAGATGAACGGCATCTGCGCGGTATTGCGCAGTTGCGCGCGCGCTTCGTCCTCGACGGCGACGCCTTGCGTCCACATCTTCACCGGCTTGCCGTTCGCCAGTTCCATCACCTGATAATCCATGTTGCTCATTTGCTTCACCTGATTCGTTCATTCGTGCGGCGCGGTACACATGCGCCGCGCCGTTTGTTTCGAGCCTTAAGCGCCCTTGATGCTGACGAGTCCGTTCAGCACCTGGTCGAGACCGCCGAACACCGAGATGCGGTCGATCCGTTCCGCGACGCGCTCGAGCGTTTCCAGCTCCTTGAGCCGCAGCGCGGTCGGGTTTTCTTCCATCACCTTCGCGGTGTTCAGCAGCGAACGCGTGGCCGCCGTTTCCTCGCGGCGGCGAATCACGTTCGCCTGCGCGGCCTTTTCGGCCTCGACCACCTGCGCGAGGATGGTCTTCATGTCGCCCGGCAGCACGATATCCTTCACGCCGACGCTGCGCACGTCCACGCCCGAATTTTCGAGGCGCGCACGCACCTGCGCGATCACGACGTCGTCGATCGACTGCTTGTCTTCCAGCAGCTCGTCGAGCGAGCGCGTACCGACGGCCGCACGCAGTGCGAACTGCAGCTCGCGATACAGGTGCTCGACCGGCTTCTGCAACTGGCCGAACGCATGCAGCACGTCCGCATAGCACCACGTCGCCGACAGGTTCAGCCGCAGCGCGACCTTGTCGCGCGTCAGGATTTCCTGCCCGCCGACTTCGAGTGCCTGCACGCGCAGGTCGACGAGTTCGACCGCGACGTCGCGGTTGAAGCGCCAGAACGCCGATACACCCGCTTCCAGCAGCCGCTCGATCTTGCCGTCGATCTTCAGCACGCCGACGTGATACGCCGGCACCTGCGCCAGCAGCACGCCCGTCAGGCCCGCCACACCGCGCGCACGCAGCGCCGGCTGCGCGATGCGCTTCACGAGCGCGGCCGGCAGCATGCTGTCGTGCGCGAGATCGACGCGTTCGAGACGATGCGCGATCAGGCCGCGCCAGTACAGCCGGCGCGTGCCCGGCGCCAGGATCTCGACGAGCACGTCGTCCTCATAGCGCAGGCCCGCTTCGTCGTCGGCCAGATCCATCGCGACGAAATATTGCGCGAGCACGTCCTGTGCGTCGTGACGCAGGTAGTCGGCCAGCGCTTCGTCGGCGAGCGGCGCGTCGAGACGCGCGGTCTGCACCGACAGGCGCTTGAACGGATCGAAGGCCTTGAACACGCCCGGTTCGAGCACCTTCACGAAATCGCCCTCGCTCATCAGCAGCGCGCGTTCGTTCTTTTTCACTACATGACGCTTCCACATATTCTTGTCCTTTTCTTCAATGACCGCCGGGTGACGCGCATCGTGCGGATCGCGGTGCGACGCAATCGGGCGGGCGGCGCGGGGGCCGACGCTGGCGCAGCACGGCGACGCATCCTGCATCGCGTCGTCGTGCGCGTTCGCGCGGGCCGTCCGGCCGCCTGGCCGATCGCGCGGAACCATGACCGGTCCGACGCGCGGCGGGCCTTTCGGCCCGCACCGGCGGGTACTGCTTCCATCAAGAGACTGTCCTTTCGGACAGTGTTCGAGCGGGATTCGAACCCGCTACACACCGGCTTTCGCCGGCTGCTCTACCCGAATGAGCTACCGAACGGTGGGCGCCCCGGGATTCGAACCCGGACGTGGCATGCCTGAGCGCGCCCCTTTGCCTTCGTCTGTCCATGGCGGCATGCGCTGCCGCGACGAACGAGGTTCGGCGGCGGCGCACCAGCAGGGCTTTGTGAACCCTGGCTCGCAGGCCAGCGGGACATCCGGCGCCTTCTATTTAGCGAGGAGCGTGCCAGCGGGGAGTTCAGTGCTCGAAGAAATTCCTAGTTAATTGAAATTAAAGGGGAATTTTCTGAATTTGGTTGGTTCGCGTCGGCCTTGCCTGCCAGGACGGGTCGATAAAATCCGATACAATCGGATCGCTTCTTATCTGATGAGATAAACATGCGAAAGACAGTCGCAATCGGTTTTCTCGGCACCGTGCTCGACCAGGGCGGTCGTGCGCCGCGCCGCTACCGGAAATGGCGGCCGACGATCTCGCTGTGCGAGCAGCCCGAACTGCCGATCGACCGGCTCGAGTTGCTGCATCCGCTGAGCTACACGCGCCTCGCCAACCAGGTGCGGGACGATCTCGCGCGCCTGTCGCCGCACACCGACGTACGGCTCACGCCGCTCACGATCCACGACCCGTGGGATTTCGAGGAGGTCTATGCGACGCTGCACGACTACGCGCGCGCCTATCCGTTCGACCTCGAACACGAGGATTACCTGATCCACATCACGACCGGCACGCACGTCGCGCAGATCTGCTGGTTCCTGCTGGCGGAAGCACGCTACCTGCCCGCGCGCCTCGTGCAGACGGGGCCGCCGCAGCGGACCGACGAAGGGCCGAGCGGGCCGGGCACGGTGTCGGTGATCGATCTCGACCTGTCGCGCTACAACCGGATCGCGCAGCGCTTCACGCGCGAACGCGACGAAACGGTGTCGTTCCTGAAGGCCGGCATCGCGACGCGCAACGCGCGCTTCAATGCGTTGATCGAGCAACTGGAGCGCGTGGCCGTGCGTTCGCGCGCGCCGATGCTGCTCGTCGGGCCGACGGGCGCCGGCAAGTCGTTTCTCGCCAAGCGCGTGTACGAGCTGAAGCGCGGCCGCCATCGGCTCGCGGGGCCGTTCATCGAGATCAACTGCGCGACGCTGCGCGGCGACGCGGCGATGTCGACACTGTTCGGTCACGTGAAGGGCGCGTTCACGGGTGCGCAGTCGGCACGCGCGGGGCTGCTGCGCGCGGCGGACGGCGGCCTGCTGTTTCTCGACGAGATCGGCGAACTCGGGCTCGACGAACAGGCGATGCTGCTGAAGGCGATCGAGGAAAAGCGCTTCCTGCCGGTCGGCGCGGACGTCGAGGCAAGCAGCGATTTCGAGCTGATCGCGGGCACGCACCGCGACCTGCGGCTGATGGTGGCGGCCGGCACGTTCCGCGAGGATCTCTATGCACGGATCAATCTGTGGACGTACGAACTGCCGGGGCTCGCCGAGCGTCGCGAGGACATCGAGCCGAACCTCGAATTCGAGCTCGACCGTTTCGGTCGCGAGCAGGGCGAGCGGGTGCGTTTCAACGTCGAGGCGAAGCGGCGTTATCTCGCGTTCGCGGCGTCGCCGCGCGCGGCGTGGGCCGGTAACTTCCGCGAGTTGTCGGCCTCGGTCACGCGGATGGCGACGCTGGCCGATGCGGGACGGATCACCGAGGAACTTGCCGAACAGGAAGTCGAGCGGCTGGCGCGCACGTGGTCGTCATCGGGCGGCGCGGGTGCGTCCGATACGTGGGTCGATGCGGTGTTCGGCGCGCGTGCGGCGGAACTCGACCTGTTCGACCGTGCGCAGCTCGAACGCGTGCTCGACGTGTGCCGCGTGTCGGCGAGCCTGTCGGAAGCCGGGCGCACGCTGTTCGCGGTGTCGCGGCAGAGCAAGAAGCAGCCGAACGATGCGGATCGGCTGCGCAAGTATCTTGCGCGGTTCGGGCTGGATTGGGAGGGGGTGCGGCTGGCGCTCGAAGCGGCACGGTGAGCGTGGCGGCGCGGATGCCGCGCGGAGCCGAATGGCCCCGCACGCACGCGGACGGGTTCGGTCACGCCACCGCCGCTGCGGCCTCCCGGAACGGCACGAGGAACGCGCAATCCGGCTGCGCCGCTGCCACATCCGCCAACCCGCGCGCGAATGCCTGCGCCGGCAGCCACGGATACCCGAACGCCGCGTGCAGCGCATCGAGTTTCACCGACTGCGGGTCGTCGATCGTATCCATCCGCGCGATATGAATGTGCAGCGCGGCAACCCGCGCAACGCCTTCGCCATCGCACGCGAACTGCCAGCGGTACGTGCCGTGCCCGATCCGCAACGCGCCGTTGCCCTTCTGCCGCATCACGACGAGCCACGGCATTCCGCTGACGCCATGTTCGTCGACGGCCGGTTCCGTGCAGACGTAATAGGTCCGGCACCGCTCGAACCGCTCGCCGAACTCCTCGACCAGCGTGCGCGCAATGGCCGCCGCACCCGTCACGCGCGGCGGAAAATCGATGTCGTCGTTCGCGATCGAAAAGCTCAGTTCGGCATCGGCCGCGAAGCAGTCGGCGATCAGCGCGGGCCGGTTCAGGTCCTTCGCGCGCAGATAGCATTCGAGCACCGCGCGAACCTGCGCGGGATGAAGCGGGAGGGGCATGGTCGAGCCTCCAGTATCGGGTTTCGGGCAGTACGCTCCGGCATGCGTATGTGGTGGACTTGCTGCCGGTTGCGGGCTGACGCAATCGAACACGCACTCACGCGCGGCAGATCGCGATGATCTCCGCGCTGGTTGCGTCATCGAACGGCGCGCGTTGCCAGTCGCCGCACCAGTCGGCCGACGCGAATCCGGCCGCGGCTACGCGCGCCTGCAATTCGGGTTGCGCGATGAAGCGCAGCCGGCTCGTGTTCGTCAGCAACGTGTCGTCGCGGCGGAAACGGTAGTACGTGTCGAACGTCACGATCCCGTCGTCTACTGCGCGCACCGCATGATGGAGATCGACGCCGCCGGATTCGCGCGATTCGACGCTGCGTTCCGAATGCTCCGGTGTCCATGCACGCCACGGCGAGACGCACGGGTTGCGGGTCTCGAACAGGAAGCGGCCGCCGTCGGCGAGCACGCGCCGCACGCCGCGCAATGTTGCGTCGATGTCGTCGTCGGTCAGCAGGCACTGGAATGCGTGCCCGGTCATCACGACGACATCGAACGGCGCGCCTGGCGGCAGGCTGCCGAGTTCGCACGCGATCCAGCGTACCGCGTCGGCGCCCGGCTGGCGTCGTGCGTAATCGATCATCGCCGGCGCGGGATCGATCGCGACGACGTCGTGCCCGGCCGCCGTGAGCCGGCGCGCGAACATGCCGGTGCCGCAGCCGAGATCGAGAATGCGTTGTCGCGCGGCGCCGATCACGGATGCGTAGAACGCGAAGTCGCGATCGCCCGCGTTGAACAGGTCGTAGACCGCGACGAGGCGCGGGTCGGTGTAGAGGGCTTCGCCGGCGGGCGCCGCGCGGGACGTCATGCGGCCGCGCGCATCAGCGTTGCTGCACGGCCACGCGCAGCCCGAGCGCGATGAAGATCGAGCCGATGATCTTCCCCTGCCAGCGCGTGAGCCACGTGAGCCGCTTCACGATGCGGCCGAGCGGGCGGATCGAGCATGCGATCAGCGTCGTATAAAGCGAGCTGAGCACGACGAAGATCAGCCCGAGCACCGCGAACTGCACGAACGTCGAGCCGCGTTCCGGATGCACGAACTGCGGCATGAACGCGAGGAAGAACAGCGCGGTCTTCGGATTCAGCACTTCGGCGGGAATCGCCTGCAGGTACGCGTTGAGCGGCGTGACGGGCGGCACCGCCGGCAGTGACGGATCGGACGGCTTGTCGAGCAGCGCGCGCACGCCGAGATAGATCAGGTACGCCGCGCCGACCAGCTTCACGACGTTGAATGCGAGCGCCGACGTCATCAGCAGCGCGGACAGGCCGACCGCCGCGAACAGCGTATGCACGAAGTCGCCGCTCGCGACGCCGAGGCCGGTCAGGATGCCGGTCTTGCGGCCGCCCTGCACGGTGCGGCTCAGCACGAGCAGCACGGCGGGGCCGGGGATCAGGAACAGGCCCAGAACGACGGCCGTGAAGGTGGTCAGCGTGGTCAGGTCGAACATGGCGGCTCCGGCAGGTTGGCGCAGCGGCGGGGGATCGGCGCATTGTATTCGGTTCGGCGCGCGGCCGCAGACGCAGCCCGCGAACCGCCCGGCTGCGCCGGCGCCTTTCTGGTAGAAGCACGAAAGGGCGCGCGGGCACGGCGTCCGCTTTCTCCACCGCCTGCCGGTTCATGCGCAAGCTTCCACCGACCACCCGATCCCGCAGCGGACGCCGACGTCTACCATGTGCCGCGTCCGCTCGTCGTGTTCGGCGTGTTCATCGACTGGATCGCCGAGCGGTTTGCGCAGGACCGGGAAGGTGTGGTCGTCGCGGGGGCCATGGCGCGACAGCCGGTGCCGGAAGCCGTCGAGACGAACGATCGCGAGGGCGGTCAGGTGGCGATGGCGTGAACGAGAGGCGTCGAACGAAGGGCGGTCAATCGTTCGCGAGATGGAACGCGCCGGCCATCCGCTCCTGCTCGCGGGTGGGAAGCGCGAGTCGCGTCGCAAGCGTTCTCCATTGGCTGACGACATCGCGGAAGTCGTCGATGATCTCGTCGGCGTCCTGCAGCTTCAGCCGAAAGTATTCGCATACCTCGCGGGCGAGGTCGAGGTCGAGTGCGTTGTCGGCTTCCGTAATGTTGAGCTTGAGGCCGTCGGCGACGGCGACAGGATTCATGTCATACGCCGCCGAGAGTCGCCAGCCCGCACCCGGCACCAGAATGAATCCATGATTGCGGAGATGATCGTCGGTGTTCGAGACCAGGAGGTTGAAGACGATGCGGGCCCATAGCTCGCGCAAGTCGGCATTCGGCCGTGCGCCGTGCCGCATGAGGACTTCGGCCAATTCCAGGTAGCTGACGCCTGTCGACGCATCGTCGCCGTCGACGTGGCCGGTCATGGTCATGGCCGACGCGAAATGCAGACGCCGGCCCTCGACCGTCCGATCGAAACGCCGGACCAGGAAGCAGTGATGGTCGCTGGCGAATTTTCGTGCCTCGGCGTGGGCGACGTTCAGGCCGCAACCGACCGCCAGTGCATTGACGACCATTTCCCAGCCGCCCACATCGTAGTCGTCCCGTGCGCTCGGAAACTTCGCGATATAGAGACGGCCTCGATCGTCGGCGACGCTTGCCTTGGGTCTTGTGCCGCCGAGCGAGCCGCCGGGGGCGATGAGCATCGCTAGCCAGTCGCGGCCATCCGGGGCGGTATTGTCGACGTCTTCCTCCAGCGCGCGACTCGCGTGTTCCAGTTCACGAATCTCTGCAAACGGCGGCGCAGCGAGATCATGACGATCGTCGAGAAATTCTCCGGCGTCGTCGAGCCGGTAGCGCAACGCGCCGACGCGATAAAGGTCGTGAACGTCAAGCAGGTAGTCCGATTCGTGGAGTCGGGTGCCTTTCGGTCGCAGGCCGGCACGAATGTCTCGCTCCAGCTTGCGATCCATCAGCATGCGGCCCCACCGATCGGGGCTGGAATCGGCGAAGGCGCCGAACGCGTCCCGCGGCGGGGCCGGATATTGGGGGCCTTCGAAGAGACCGATTGCCGGATCGATCTGCACGTTTGCGAACTCGGGAGCCGCCAGTGCAGCGGAGGTGTACTGGAACTCGAACCGCTCGCTCGCCCGCGTCTTGCGGCTGTGCAGGAGTCCGAGCTTTCGCGGTTCAGGCAAGCCGTCCCAATCTGCGTAGACACCGATCGTCGTCATTTCCCGCGATGCTCCCCATGCCGTTTTCTTGCCGGCTTCAGCAATGCGGCAAGATCGGCTGCCGTCGTGCCGCGGGTATCGCCGGGTTCGGTGGTTTCGGATGCTGCCGTGCCTGCTCCGGCGGCTTTCGTGGTGGAGGGAGCGCTTGCGCGCATGCGCCGATCGGGCGTGGGCGACGTAGCGGCGGAGAGCGGCGGCATGGTTCGTCGGGCGGATCTTGGTTTGACGAGGCGGGCGTCCTGAAGCTGGCGGCCGAATTCGTCCGTGGCGGCCAGCTTTTCCAGATCGTTCTGGAGCCCGAGCACCTGCATGACGGACAGATAGGCGCCGATGGTGACGCCCGACCCGCCGGCTTCCAGCGAACGAAGCGTCATCGGCGACATGCCGGCGCGTTCCGCAACCTGCTTGGCCGTCAGCTTCCGGCGCAGGCGCGCAAGCTTCAGCCGCTCGCCGAATTCGGCGAGCAGTTGGTTCGATACTGGCAGGAGCGGAGCCGTCTTTTTTGCCATAAGGCTAATATTTCAATGTTTTGCTAACGAAGATGCCAAAATATTAGCACATGCGATGTGGCGCGGAAGTGCTTTCGAGGCCGGGGCGATACACGAGAATGTAAATATTTTGGCGATTTATCGATGAATTAGCCAAAATAATTGATTTTTTTGCGTCCATTTCATGCACGCGTGGCAGTTGTGCGCCTCATTCCGATTCCTGCACCGTCCTCAACGCCCCAATTCGTCCGCCAGAAAATCGACGAACGCACGAATCCGCGCGGACATCTGGTGACGCTGCGCGTACACCGCATAGATGTCGGCGCTCGGCGTTTCATGGTCGGGCAGCACGACGACGAGGCGGCCGTCTGCGAGATAGTCGCGGAGGTCCCATTCGGCCCGCATCAGAATGCCGTGCCCGTCGAGTGCCCACTTCACGGCGATCTCGCCGTCGTTCGTCGTCAGGTTGCCGTTGATCCGCACGGCTTCCGTGTGGCGTGCCGCGCCGCGCCCGCTGGTCAGGCGCCACACGCCATAGCCCTCGTCACCTTGGCGAATGCCGATACAGTTGTGCCGCGTCAGGTCGTGCGGCGTGCCGGGCGTCCCGTACCGCGCGAGATACGCGGGCGCCGCGCACAGCAGCCGGCGGTTCGGCGCCAGCCGCCGCGCGACGACGCGCGTGTCGGGCGGCTCACCGAAGCGGATGCACACGTCGAACGCGTCGTCGGTGAGCGGCGGCGGCATCACCGACAACTGCAGTTGCACCGACACTTCCGGATAACGCGCGACGAAGCGCGAGATCGCGGGGCCGACATGGCTGCGCCCGAAACCGAGCGTCGCGTTCACACGCAGCAGCCCCTTCGGGCGCTGCTTCGCGCTGCCGAGCAACTCGCCGAGTTCGTCCATCTGGTCGAGGATCCGGCGCGCGTAGTCGAGATACACGTCGCCTTCGGGCGTCAGCATCATCCGCCGCGTCGTGCGGTTGACGAGCGTCACGCCCGCGCGCCGCTCCATCTGCGTGAGCCGCTTGCTGACGGCCGCCGCGGTCAGCCCGAGTTCGCGCGCGGCCGCGCTCAGGCTGCCCGACGCGGCCAGCGTCGAGAAGAAGCCGAGATCGGCCGGCTGGACGGTATCCGCCATGACGGGATTCATGAATTGAAGTTAAAGATGCTTTGATTCTAGCGCCGGTTCATGCACTCCTGGTTCGGTAAAGTGCGTTCACGCTCACGATCAATCGAGGATGTCCGCATGAAGACCTACCGTATCGCAACGATTCCCGGCGACGGCATCGGCAAGGAAGTGGTGCCGGCCGGCAAGCGGGTGCTGCAAGCGCTGGCCCGCGGCAGCGACCGCTTCGCGTTCGAGTTCGAGGATTTCGACTGGGGCGCCGATTACTACCGCCTCCATGGCGCGATGATGCCGGCCGACGGCCTCGACGCGCTGCGCGGCAAGGACGCGATCCTGTTCGGCTCGGCGGGCGACCTCGACGTGCCCGATCACGTCACGCTGTGGGGGCTGCGCCTGAAGATCTGCCAGGGCTTCGACCAGTACGCGAACGTGCGCCCGACGCGCATCCTGCCCGGCATCGACGCGCCGCTGAAGCGCTGCGGGCCGGACGACCTGAACTGGGTCATCGTTCGCGAGAACTCCGAGGGCGAATACGCGGGCGTCGGCGGCCGCGTGCACCAGGGCCATCCGATCGAGGCCGCGACCGACGTGTCGATCCTCACGCGCGCCGGTGTCGAACGCATCATGCGCTTCGCGTTCCGGCTCGCGCAGTCGCGTCCGCGCAAGCTGCTGACCGTGATCACGAAGAGCAACGCGCAGCGGCACGCGATGGTGATGTGGGACGAGATCGCGAAGCAGATCGAGCGGGAATTCCCCGACGTCACGTGGGACAAGGAACTCGTCGACGCGGCGACCGCGCGCATGGTCAACCGGCCGGCATCGCTCGACACGATCGTCGCGACCAACCTGCACGCGGACATCCTCAGCGATCTCGCCGCCGCGCTCGCCGGCAGCCTCGGCATCGCGCCGACCGGCAACATCGATCCCGAGCGTCGTTATCCGTCGATGTTCGAGCCGATCCACGGCTCCGCGTTCGACATCATGGGCCAGGGGCTCGCGAATCCGGTCGGCACGTTCTGGTCGGTCGTGATGCTGCTCGAGCATCTCGGCGAAACGGAAGCCGCCGCGCGCGTGATGCAGGCGATCGAGGCCGTAACGGCCGACCCGTCGCTGCATACGCGCGACCTCGGCGGCAGCGCGACGACTGCGGAGGTGACGGCAGCCGTCTGCGAGCGCGTCGCGAACGCGGCGGTCGGCGTCTGACGATCGAAGCGGCGCTGCGCATGCGCGCTGCGATGTAGCGGCGGCGCGCATGCGCAACCGGCAACCGGCAACCGGCAACCGGCAACCGGCCGCCGCCCGCCGCCCGCCGCCCGCCGCCCGCCGCCCGCCGGCCGCCGCCCGTTCGTCGTCCCACCGGTTTTTATGCCCGCGACTCGCGCATCCGACGCGAGCCGGGCGCCGGTCCGCGCGCTTCATCGCGGCGCCGGCGAGTATTCACGGACAGAGCACGGCTCGACCTCGAAGGAGGAGACACATGCAAGCGGATCTTGAAACCCGCGTCGCGCGGAAACTGATGTGGCGCATCATTCCGTTCGTGATGCTGCTTTACTTCGTCAGCTTTCTCGATCGCGTCAACGTCGGCTTTGCCGCGATGACGATGAACAAGGCGATCGGCCTGTCGCCGACCGCGTTCGGGTTCGGCGGCGGCCTGTTCTTCATCGGCTACTTCCTGTTCGAAGTGCCGTCCAACCTGATCCTCCACCGCGTCGGCGCGCGCATCTGGATCGCGCGCGTGATGATCACGTGGGGCCTCGTGTCGGCCGTATCCGCGTTCGCCGCCGGGCCGACCAGCTTCTACGTGCTGCGCTTCCTGCTCGGCGTGGCCGAAGCCGGGTTCTTCCCCGGCATCATCCTGTATCTCAGCCTGTGGTTCCCCGCGAAGCAGCGCGCGGTGGCCGCCGCGTGGTTCATGGCGGCCGCGCCGATCTCGACCGCGATCGGTTCGCCGCTGTCCGGCGCGATCATGCAGATGCCGCCGATGTTCGGGCTCGCCGACTGGCAGATGCTGTACATCGTCGAAGCGCTGCCGGCGGTCGCGCTCGGTTTCGTCGTGCTGAAGTGCCTGACCGATGCGCCGTCGAAGGCCGCGTGGCTGCAGCCGGACGAGCGCGACTGGCTGATCGCGAAGCTGAAGGCCGAGGCGGACGTGCGCCACACGCATGCCGGGCATACGGCCGGCGCGTGGCAGGCGCTGCGCGACCCGCGCGTGCTGGCACTCGCGCTGATCTACTTCGGCACGTCGGCGGGGCTGTATACGCTCGGGCTGTGGGCGCCGCTGATGGTCAAGCAGTTCGGCTTCACCGCGCTGCAGACGGGCCTGCTGACGGGCATCCCCAGCATCGCCGCGGTCGTCGCGATGATCGGGTGGGCGCGGCACTCGGATCGCACCGGCGAGCGCACGTGGCACGTCGTGATTCCGTGCGTGCTCGCGTGCATCGGCTTCGTGTTCGCGGGGCAGGCGAGCACCGCGCTCTTGACCGTGCTCGCGCTGGTCGTCGTCAACATCGGGATCAGTGCCGCGAAGGCGCCGCTGTGGGCGATGCCGAGCGCGTTCCTGTCAGGCGCCGGTGCTGCCGCGGGGATCGCGATGATCAACTCGATCGGCAACCTCGGCGGGTTCGTCGGGCCGTTCGCGATCGGCTGGCTCAAGCATGTGACGGGCGGGTATGCGGCGGGGCTTTATGTGGTGGCGGGCACGCTCGCGGTGTCGGCGGTCGTCACGCTGATGCTGAGCCGCAAGGGGGCGCGGGAAGCGGTCGCGCCGGTCGTGCGGCATCACCCGTAAGCAAGGCGTTTGCGCCGAAACGCCGGACAGGCGCGCATCGCGTGCCCGTCCGGTGCCATGTGGCGTTACGTGCGATCAGCTATGCGTCAGCGTCAACGCATAGAACTTCACGACGGTGCCGGGCGTCGTCAGCGGCGTGCCGGACCCGGCCGTCTGGTCGTATTCGGCTGCCTTGAAGTAGAAGCTCTGGCCGTCGAGGCTCGAATCCAACGTTAAGGTCCTGGTCGTGCCAGTCGCCGCGAGCCGTTCGCGTGTTGGCTCGAGGTGCGTGTTCAGGCGCAGGCGTTACGACGCCGTTGCCGCGACGTGCTGCGCGATGCGCGCCGCACATGCATTGGGCGTCGCGTCGGACGTATCCAGCACGATCTGGCTGAACGCTTGCGACGCATACCCTTCGCGATACATCTCGGCGATGCGCTGCCGTTCCCAGTCCGTCGGCGTGCGCGAACCGCGATTCGACGACGCGACCGCTTCGGGCGGCGCGAGCGTCACGACGAACAACCGTGCATCACGCGCGTCGCAAGCCGCCCGCAACCGTTCGAATTCCGCTTCGCCGATCGGATAGGCGATGACCAGATGACGTTCGCGCGCATTCGCGATCTGCGTGACGAGGCGTTCCAGCGCGATCGCCCATTGCACGTCGAACGGTGCATCTTCGAGTGCGTCGTGATCGTCGCCGTCGATGAAGCGCGCATCGGGCAGTACGCGTGCGAGCGCGATACCAATCGTCGTCTTGCCGCTGTTGATCGGGCCATTCAGGTGGATAACGGTAAGGGCAGTCATAAGGAAAGGCAGGAGTCGAACGACTCGCAGCTTGTCATGACCGGTGCGGCGTTGCAGTGCCGTTTGCGCGAGGCGCCGCGTGATGCGATTGCGGAGGGGGCAAAAAGCGGGGAGAGGCGGAAGGAGCGGCAGGCTGCGTGCGTGATGATCGGCACACGCAGCCTGCCCGGCCGTGCCGCATTCAGCGATGCGGCACGGCGTCGAACGAAGCGACTTACTTGTCGTCGCCCTTGATCTGCGGCAGCGCCGACGATTCACCCGGCGTCAGCAAGCCGACCTGCGTATAAACGCGCAGCTTGTCGCGCGTATCGGTGATGTCGAGGTTGCGCATCGTCAGCTGGCCGATCCGGTCGCGCGGCGAGAACGTCGATGCCACCTTCTCCATCGACAGGCGTTCCGGCTGGTACGTGAGGTTCGGCGACTTCGTGCTCAGGATCGAATAGTCGTTGCCGCGGCGCAGTTCGATCTTCACTTCGCCGGTGATCGCGCGCGCGACCCAGCGCTGCGCCGTTTCGCGCAGCATGATCGCCTGCGGGTCGAACCAGCGGCCCTGGTACAGCAGGCGGCCGAGACGGCGGCCGTTCTCGCGGTACTGCTCGATCGTGTCTTCGTTGTGGATGCCGGTGACGAGACGCTCGTATGCGATATACAGCAGCGCGAGGCCCGGGGCTTCGTAGATGCCGCGGCTCTTCGCCTCGATGATCCGGTTCTCGATCTGGTCGCTCATGCCGAGGCCGTGACGGCCGCCGATGCGGTTCGCTTCGAGCAGCAGCTCGACCTGATCCTTGAACTCGACGCCGTTCAGCGCGACCGGCTGGCCGGCTTCGAAGCGCACCGTCACTTCCTCGGCGGCGATCTTCACGTCGTCGCGCCAGAACGCGACGCCCATGATCGGGTTCACGATCTTGATGCCGCTTTCGAGGCTTTCGAGATCCTTCGCCTCGTGCGTCGCGCCGAGCAGGTTCGAATCGGTCGAATACGCTTTCTCGGCCGACATCTTGTACGCGAAGCCCGCCTGGCGCATGAATTCGGACATTTCGGCGCGGCCGCCGAGCTCGTCGA
Organism: Burkholderia sp. JP2-270; assembly: GCF_003233675.1. Lineage (NCBI taxonomy): Bacteria > Pseudomonadati > Pseudomonadota > Betaproteobacteria > Burkholderiales > Burkholderiaceae > Burkholderia > Burkholderia sp. JP2-270. The sequence continues at coordinate 2,460,128 of NZ_CP029825.1, forward strand.
TGAACGTCTGGTCGAGCCACGGCTTGTAGATCTTCAGGTCCGGGTTCACGAGCAGGCCGTAGCGGTAGAAGCGCTCGATGTCGTTGCCCTTGTACGTGCTGCCGTCGCCCCAGATGTTGACGCCGTCTTCCTTCATCGCGGCGACGAGCATCGTGCCCGTCACGGCGCGGCCGATCGGCGTCGTGTTGAAGTACGTGACGCCGGCCGTCGTGATGTGGAACGCGCCGCTTTGCAGCGCCGCGATGCCTTCGGCGACGAGCTGCGCGCGGCAGTCGATCAGGCGGGCGCCGGCTGCGCCGTATTCGATCGCACGCTTCGGGATCGCGTCGTAATCGTCTTCGTCGGGCTGGCCGAGGTTCGCCGTGTATGCGTACGGGACGGCGCCCTTCAGTTTCATCCAGTGCAGCGCGGCGCTGGTGTCCAGGCCGCCGGAGAAGGCGATACCGACCTTCTGGCCGGTCGGGAGGCTTTCGAGAATCGTGCTCATAGGAATTACCGTGGATTGGGTCCGGTGGGATCGTATTTCGCGGAATATGCGAGTATCGGCTGTCCGGGAAGTTGGGGCAAGGGCTGATTTTCGCGCGGATACGTCGTCCGGCCTGTCGCAGCGGGCCTGGCGGGCGGTTAACCAGGCGGAGAACGCGGCGCGAACCGGCGCCGGGCGGCGGCAGAAACGGGCTCGGACGCGCGCCGTCGCGGGCCGTGCTTCCGGGGTCGGATCGGCCGGGCGGCGTACCTGTCGCCGTCAGGATAGCGGCCCGTCACTCCGAAAGTTGTATGAAAGGCGGGTGCGTGGCGCCCGGAATCCCGGGAACCTCAGATATTCCACGACTGCGCGGTATCGAGCAGCTTCTCGCGCAACTGATCGACTTCGCCGGCCAGCTTCGCCGTGATCGACACGTATCCGGACAGCTGCGGCGGCGGCGCGTCGTGCGGCGGGTCGGCCGGCCGGCGGCGCGGCGCGAGCCGGCTCGGCTTGCCGAACTTGAGCGCGCGGCTCGCGCCGACGAGCGTGTCGCGGATGCGCCGGTTCACGGCCTTCATCCCGACGCGCAAGTATTCGCGGGCCGCCGCGTCGTCGCGGGCCGGCACCGCGCTCGACAGGATCTCCAGATAGCCGATGCACAGGCGCAGGCTGCGCTGGATCGCCTCGAGCTGCGTCATCGACGTCTCGCATTCCTTCGACACCGACGGCATCAGCGAACGCAACTGCACGAGCAGCGCGCTCAGCGCGGCCATTTCCTTCAGGTGCGCGTCGTCGCCGACCTGGCGGTCGCCGGCGAGCCGCGCATGCACGGCCGCGCACGCGCGCAGCGCGTCGGCGAGCTTGTAGCGCCACGAGTAGGTTGCATAGAGCGGCAGCGCGAACGAGAACGCCAGCGCGATCGCGATGCCGATCAGCACGTTCACCGCGCGCCACAGGCCGTCGACGATCTCGTTGTCGCCGTGCCCGGCGACGATCACCATCGTGATCGCCGACAGCAGCGCGATATAGCCGGCCTTGCCGATCGCGTGATACGCGCAGATGCCGCAGGCAACCGACATCAGCAGGTAGATCGCGATCGGTGCGTGCGCGGCGGAATACAGCAGGATCAGCCCGAGCCCCGCGAGCGCGCCGATCGACGTGCCGAGCGCGCGCTCGGCCGCCTTCTTGCGGATGTTGCCGTGATGCTGCAGCCCGCCGACGACGATCAGCACGGTGATCGTCGACCACTCGCCGTGCGGCACGCGCAGGCCGGTGGACAGGCCGATCGACACGAGAATCGCGAGCGCGACGCGCGCTGCATGGATCAGCTTCGCGTGCCGGTAACGGCGGTACGGATCGAGCAGCGGGCGCAGCGCGTGGCGCAGGAGTGGCGGCAGCCGGGTAGGGAGCGGGGTGGTCATGACGGAGCTGGAGTGGCCGGAACGCGCACGGCGGCTTGCGCGGCGCCGCGCCGCGTGCGCAGCAGACGTAACGCTAGCCGAACGCGCGCGGGCTGTCCACGGCGCGGTTGTCCGGCGTGGCCGGCTGCCGCATCGTGTCGCGACGACACGTCAGGCCATGTCACGCCACGCGTCGGCCGCGCTCGGCTGCGCGTCCGACACGCGGTTGCGTCCGCCGGACTTCGCGCGGTACAGCGCCTCGTCGGCGCGCCGCAGCAGCGTCGCGGCGTTCGTGCGTCCGTCGACGGCGGTCGCCGTGCCGATGCTGGCCGTGACGCGCCCGTGCGGGCTCTTCACGTGCTCGATGCCGAGCTCCGCGATCGCGTGCCGGATGCCTTCGGCAACGGTCGCCGCGCCTTGCGCGTCGGTGTCGGGCAGCGTGACGACGAATTCCTCGCCGCCATAGCGCGCGACGTGGTCGCCGTCGCGGCGCAGGCAGCGCGACGCGGATTGAGCGACGCGGCGCAGCACGTCGTCGCCGGCCGGGTGGCCGTAATAGTCGTTGAACGCCTTGAAGTGATCGACGTCGACGAACAGCACGGACAGCGGGCGGCCGCTGCGCGCCGCACGCTGCGTCTCCTTCGCGAGCACCGTATCGAACGTGCCGCGGTTGTCGAGGCCCGTCAGCGAATCGGTGTGCGCGAGCCGGTACAGCTTCGATTCGGCGATCTGCCGGCGTCCCAGTTCGCGCGACAGCGCCAGCGAGCCCCACGCGATGAACCCGGTGAACAGGCACATCAGTACTACGGTCCAGATCGCGCGGTGGTGCCACGGCGCGTAGACGTCGATCTCGGCGGGCGCGACGTCGACGATCAGCGGCAGGCCGGGCAGATGCTTGTAAACATAGATGCGCCGCACGCCGTCGATGCTGCCGATGCCCGACAGCACGCCTTCGCGGCGGCGCAGCGCCTCGATGAACAGCTGCGAATTGCGCAGGTCGAGGCCGACCACGCGTGCGTCGTAAGGCAGGCGGCTCACGAGCATGCCGTTGAGCTCGGCGATTGCCGCGCTGCCGTGCTTGCCGACCGCGAGGCCGTCGAGCAGCGCGCGGAAGTAGTCGATGCTGAGCGTGCCGACGACCACGCCGCCGAACGTGCCGTCGGACAGCGTGATCCGGCGGCTGAGCGCGATCGTCAGTGCGCCGCCGCGCAGCCGGGACGCGTAGGGTCGACTGATGTAGAGACCCTGCGCGAGCCCGTTGCGGTGCACGGTGAAATAGTCGCGGTCCGCATAGTTGCCTGGCCGCGCGGGCGACACGCTCGAATCGATCACGATATTGCCGTGCGCATCCATCACGAAAAGCGACCCGAGATACGCGCCGGTGGCGGCGCGGTCGAACAGCAGCCGGTGGCGCTGGCGCGGCGGCAATGTCATCAGTTCCGGATCGGCCACGCCGTCGACGACGTTTTGCAGCGACAAATCGTAGAGTTCGATATTGCGCGCGATATCGCGTTCGATCAGCAGCATCAGGTTGCGCGCATTTTCGACCGCGTGTTCATACGCATCGCGCCGCGCCTCGATTAAAAGCGACGTCGAAAGTCCCCAACTGAACATCAGCAGGACGATGCCCGCGACGAGTACGCCGCGGGGCGACAGAATGCGTGCCACGATTGACGCGGTATGGCGGCGCAGCGTGGCGGGCAGCGGGAGTGACTTCATCCTCGGGGGCGGCGGGTGGCGGATACTCGCGTTGTCGACGGTTCCGTGCGCTGATTATTTCGAATTAGCCCGCATTATCTCGCGAATTCCTGCAATTCGTGTGCGCATGCAAAACATGCATGCGGAAACAGCAATTCGAAACGATTACGCATCATTACCGCATTGCGCGCGGGCGATTTGATTTGAATCAATTATCAGTATCGGTCTTTTTGTCTGATTAATGATGCGATGATCGGTCGGTTTTTCATATCGGCGCGGTATTTGGCGGATCGAGACAGGATTACCCGCTTACCGGGCGGAATGAAAATCCGAATAACCCTGGAATACTCATGGTTTTTGCGCCGGCAGGTGGCTGCGGTCGCGCCGGTGCAGCCAACTCCTTGATTCTGCGAAATCTCTCCCCGCCGCGGCGGGCATGTGCGCCTGAACTCCCCCATGGCGAATCAGGTAGAATCCGCGCTTCGCCGCAGGTGCCCGCCGCGCAACGCGTATCGGGGCCGCATCGAATGCATCGCAGGACGCGCACCGCGCTCCGATTCCGCATGCGCCGGCTACGGATGCCGGCCGCTCAACGTTCGTCTCGTTTATGTCCGCAATTCCGAAATCCGACCAACCCGGTTCGTCCGCGAACCCACCCAAGCTTCATCGCGCGCTGAAGGCGCGCCACCTGACGATGATCGCCATCGGCGGCTCGATCGGCACGGGCCTGTTCGTCGCGTCCGGCGCGTCGATCTCGCAGGCCGGCCCCGGCGGCGCGATGGTCGCGTACATGCTGATCGGCCTGATGGTGTACTTCCTGATGACGAGCCTGGGCGAGATGGCCGCGTTCATGCCCGTGTCGGGTTCGTTCGCGACCTACGGCGCGAAATACGTGGACGAAGGCTTCGGCTTCGCGCTCGGCTGGAACTACTGGTACAACTGGGCCGTGACGATCGCGGTGGAGCTCGTCGCCGCGCAGCTCGTGATGCACTACTGGTTTCCGGACGTGCCGGGCGTGTGGTGGAGCGCGGCATTCCTCGCCGTGATGTTCCTGCTCAACGCGCTCACCGTGCGCGGTTTCGGCGAGGCCGAATACTGGTTCGCGCTGATCAAGGTCGTCACTGTGGTCGCGTTCGTGGGCGTCGGCCTGCTGATGATCTTCGGCATTCTGAAAGGCGCGCCGAGCAACGGCTGGGGCAACCTGACGATCGGCGACGCGCCGTTCGCGGGCGGCCTGCCGGCGCTGATGGGCGTCGCGATGATCGCGGGCTTCTCGTTCCAGGGCACCGAGCTGATCGGCGTCGCGGCCGGCGAATCGGAGCACCCGCGCACGACGATCCCGCGCGCGGTGCGCCAGGTGTTCTGGCGAATCCTGCTGTTCTACGTGTTCGCGATCTTCGTGATCGGCGTGCTGATTCCGTACACCGACCCGAACCTGCTGAAGACGGACGTGACCGACATCGGCGTGAGCCCGTTTACACTCGTGTTCCGCCACGCGGGCCTCGCGTTCGCGGCCGGCGTGATGAACGCGGTGATCCTGACGGCCGTGCTGTCGGCCGGCAACTCGGGTATGTACGCGTCGACGCGGATGCTGTACAACCTCGCGACCGAAGGCCGCGCGCCGAAGGTGTTCGCGAAGCTGTCGCCGGGCGGCGTGCCGCGCAATGCGCTGTATGCGACGACGGCCGTCGGCGCGCTGTGCTTCTTCACGTCACTGTACGGCGACAAGACGGTGTACCTGTGGCTGCTGAACACGTCGGGGATGACGGGCTTCATCGCGTGGCTCGGCATCGCGGTCAGCCACTACCGGTTCCGCAAGGGCTACGTGAAGCAGGGTTATGCGCTCGACCAGCTGCCGTATCAGTCGAAGTGGTTCCCGTTCGGCCCGCTGTTCGCGTTCGTGCTGTGCCTCGTGATCGCGCTCGGACAGGACTATCAGGCGTTCCTCGCGAACAAGATCGACTGGGCCGGCGTGACCGCGACCTATGTCGGCATTCCGCTGTTCGTCGTCGTGTGGCTCGGTTTCCGGCTCCTGAACAAGAGCCGCTTCGTGCGCTACGAAGACATGGAGATCGCGCCGTGGATCGCCGCGAGCCGCGGCGCGCAGCCGCAGCCGGTGGCGAACCGCGAAACCGCGGGCTGACGCGGGCGCGGCAGGCGGCCGCGCGACGTGCGATGAAACGGGAAGCCTCGCGCTTCCCGTTTTTTTTGCCCGGCTTTTGCCTGCACGGGGTCAAAGCCGGTTATATTGCCCGACCCTACCGGGCCACGGCCCGGCCGGCGCGACTCGCGCAGCGCGGATCGGCATCCGGCGCGCGCGGCGTGCGGCGGCCGGCGGCGCCCGGCGTTTTCATCGTTCCATCCGGGCCGGCACGGCCCGCGGAGCGCGCAACCCAGAGGAATCCATGAGCGCATCACCCGCCGAGCGGAAGGCCGGACCCGTTTCCATCGTGCGAATCGAAGCCGCGATCAACGCGTGGCGCGAAGTGTACCCGCCGGCACCGGACGGCGAGGACGGCTACGCGCTCGATGCCGGCAGCAATTGCCTCGCCGAGCTGTACGGCACGATGATCTGCTATCGGCTGCCGGACGTGCCGCTCGACTCGCTGAGCAACGAGCAGCGCGACGCGCTTTACGCGACCGAGGTGTGACGTGCGGTCGCGACGCTGCCGCGACACGGCCGGCGTTGATCGGGAAACGGGAAGCCTTCAGGCTTCCCGTTTTGCTTTGGGCGGCGCGTGGCCGTGTGCGTGGAGGTTTGCGCCGCCTGCGGTATCGTGACGACATCGTCCGGCCGTGGTTTGACGTCGGGTCGCTGTCCGGGAGGCATCGAAAATGGAGTTGAGACACCTCCGCTACTTCGTCGCGGTCGCCGAGGAGCGGAATTTCACGCGTGCGGCGGAACGGCTGCATATCGCGCAGCCGCCGCTGAGCCGGCAGATCCAGCAGCTCGAGGAGGCGCTCGGCGTGCCGCTGTTCGAGCGCAATGCGCGGCCGCTGAAGCTGACCGACGCGGGGCGCTTCTTCTATTCGCACGCGGTGCAGCTGCTCGCGCAGACGGCCGAGCTCGAATCGATGACGAAGCGGGTCGGCAAGATCGAGCGCAGCATGTCGGTCGGTTTCGTCGGCTCGACGCTGTACGGGATGCTGCCGAAGATCATCCGGCGCTTTCGCAGCGAATATCCGGCCGTCGAGCTGAGCCTGCACGAGATGTCGACGATGGACCAGATCAAGGCGTTGAAGGAAGGGCGCATCGACGTCGGGTTCGGGCGCATCCGCCATGAAGATCCGAGCGTGCGGCGCGTCGTGCTGCGCGAAGAGCGGATGATCGTCGCGCTGCCGGTCGGCCATCCGCTCGACAGCGCGAAGCCCGTGCTGTCGCTGCACGATCTCGTGAACGACACGCTGATCATCTTCCCGAAGGCGCCGCGCCCGAGCTATGCGGACCAGGTGCTCGCGGCCTTTCACGATCGCGCGCTGCAGCCGCGGCGGATCTACGAGACGCGTGAACTGCAGATCGCGCTCGGCCTCGTCGCGATGGGCGAGGGCGTGTCGGTCGTGCCGCACAGCGTGTACGGGCTGAAGCGCGACGACATCAGCTACAAGCCGCTCGACGATCCGAACCTGGTGTCGCCGATCATCATGAGCATGCGGATGCTCGACGAATCGGAGGACATCCGCGCGATGCAGGCGCTGATCTACCGGCTGTACGACGAAGCGCAGATGGAGTATCTGCCGCCACAGCCCGAATGAGCGCGCAGGCGGTGGGGGCTTGCTTGACGTTGCGCGCGCGGGCAGGCCAACATGTGGGGATCCAATGGGGCCGCCGACGTGCGGCCGCTTTCACGCACACGACCGCACACGACCGCACACGACCGCACATGACCGATAGCCTGATCGAGGAGACCACCGTCGAGACGCCGCAAGGGCGTCTTTTTGCGAAACGCTGGCGCGTTCGTCCGGTGCAAGATGAGACGGGCGCGTCCGGGCCGGCCGCGCCTAAGCCGGCCGCGCCAATCGTGCTGCTGCACGATTCGCTCGGCTGCGTCGATCTGTGGCGCGATTTTCCCGCGCAACTCGCGAGCGCCACGCAACGCGACGTGATCGCATACGACCGCCTCGGCTTCGGCCGTTCGGATCGTCATCCGGGGCAGCTCGGCACGACGTTCGTGCGCGACGAGGCCGATCGTGCGTTCGATGCCGTGCTCGAACAACTCGGTGTCGACGCGTTCGTCGCGTTCGGGCACAGCGTCGGCGGCGGGATGGCGGCCGGTTGCGCCGCCGCGCATCCGGATCGTTGCCGCGCACTCGTGACGGTTGCCGCGCAGGCGTTCGTCGAGGATCGCACGCTGGCCGGCATTCGGGACGCCGGGCAGCTGTTCGACGAACCGGGCCAGCTCGACCGGCTGGCGCGCTATCACGGCGACAAGGCCGAATGGGTGCTGCGCGCGTGGGTCGACACGTGGCTGTCGCCGGCGTTTCGCGACTGGAATCTCGACGACGACTTGCCGCGCGTGCAATGTGCGACGCTCGCGATTCACGGCGAAGACGACGAATACGGATCCGACGTGCATCCAAAGCGGATCGCCGCGCGCGTCGCGGGGCCGTCGTCGTTCCTGCTGCTCGCCGGATGCGGGCACATGCCGCACCGCGAGCGAACGGACGACGTGCTGGCCGCGGTGGCGGCGTTCCTGCGCGACGCGGGCGCCTGAGTGTGCGGGCAACCGGCGGGCGTGTGCCCGCCGGCTGTCAGAACGCCAGCTGGATCGCGAGATCGATCGCGAGCAGCGCGATCGAGCAGCCGATGCCGAGGATCACGTTCGGCAGCCGGTGCTCGAAGTCGCGATTGTCGCGGCGCATCGAGGCGCCGAGCAGGAAGATCGCCTCGACGACGATCTGCAGTCCGACGAACAGCAGCATCAGCAGATACTCGTAACCCATCTGCTTGAACGCGGCGAATTGCATCCCGTGATCGCGGATCCACTGGCCGACGCGCAGCAGTTCGTAAATGAACAGCAAGGCGGGAAACAGGTAGCTGATGAAATAGGTCGGCGCGGTGGCGTGCCGTAGTTCGAGGTGGAAGTGCTGATGCGTGGTAGCCATCACGAATCCCTCCTTGCAACGCATGGTTGCGGTCGCGACGGCGGCGCGACAACGTGCGAACCACGGGATTACCCGATGCACCGTGCGCAGCCGTACGACACCAGCATACTGCTGCGCGGCAAATTTGGCATGCAATGCATGCATTCGTCGCGAAAAACCGTATGCGCTGCGCGACGCGTTCAACGTGCCGTACTCGCCGGATGCTGCGCGTCGCCTGGTTGCATGGCACCCGATGCATTCGGCCGCAACCACTCCGGATGCTGTTCCAGATCGCCGGCAAATGCGCGCAGTGCGCTCGACGTGCGCGCGAATTGCGTCAGCGTACGGTGGAGGTCCGATGTGGTCGCACCCTGTTGCGCGAGCATCGCCTGCGCGGCCGTGAACGTCTGTCGCGCGGTGCCGAGCGCATCGCGCGCGTGCGGTGCGAGTTCGGTATCGAGTTGCGCAAACAGCGCATTGGTGCGCATGAGCGCTGCGTTCAGATCCGTGCCCATGCGGTCGAGCGGCAATCGGGACAGTGTTCCGGCGATATCGGCAATGTGTACGCGCAGCACGTCGAGCGTGCCGGGCACGGTCGGCAACACGATCGGCGTGCGATTTGTATCGACCGACGCGGGCGGCGCGTGCGGGAACATGTCGAGCGCGACATACGAGCGGTTCGCGATCGGATTGCCGACGCGCAGCTGGCCGCGCAAACCGCGCGCGACGAGCGTGCGCAGCAGCGCCTTGCCGGCATCGGTGTCGCCGTTGCCGAGCACGTCGCGATAGCGCTGCCCGAGGCGATCGGGGTAAAGCGCGATCGTCACGCGCATCGTGACGTCGCCGCGTGCCGCGTCGTATTCGGTGCCGACGGCCGTCACGTTGCCGAGTTCGATGCCGCGAAAATCCACCGGTGCGCCGACGTCGAGCCCGCGCAGCGAACGGTCGAAATGCATCACGACCGGCGCGGCCGGTGCGTTCGGCGTGCGCATCGCGTCGATTTCATCGTCGGCCACGCGAAAACGCGCACCGTCCGGCGCCGCGACGTTCGAGGTGCGGCCGGGTGGCGCCGCGAACGCGAGCGCGCCGGCGAGCAGCGCGGCGATCGACGGCGTGCCGAGCTTCATGCCGCCCGCATCGAGCCGCAGACCGAGACCGCCCGCTTGCCACCAGCGCGCATCGACGTCGACGTATCGATCGAGCGGCGCGGCGACGAACACGTCGATCGATACGCCGCGTCCGTCGGCATCGAGCGTATAGCCGACGACCTGACCGACGCGTGCGCGCCGGTGATAGACCGGCGAACCGATCGCGACCGAGCCGAGCGACGTCGCGCGCAGCAAGTAGTGACGGCCGTGGTCTTCGGTGACCGGCGGCGCATCGAGCCCGGTGAACGTCGCGCGCGGTTCGCGCGAACTGCCGAGTGCGGCCGCGATATACGAACCGGACAGCGCCGAATCGAGACCGGAGAGGCCACCGGGCCCGATGCGCGGCCGCACGATCCAGAAGCGTGTGTCCGCAACCGCCAGCGCCTGAGCGTCGGTGTCCAGCCGCACATCGATCATCACGCCGGGTTGCCCGCGCAACACGCGAACGCACGTGACGCGGCCGATTTCGACATTGCGCAGCCGCAGCGTCGATCGGCCGGCTTCCAGCCCGTCGGCTGTCGCGAACGCGATCGCGATCGTCGGCCCGCGGCTGCCGAGCGACGAGATGCCCCACGCGATACAGAACGCGGCGGCCGCGAGCGGAACGATCCAGAAGATCGCCGCTCGCGGCCAGCGCGCGCGCAACTGCTCGAAACGCGCCAAGGGGCACCGAAGGTTGTCAGTCGAATTGCGCGACGAGTGCATCGGCACCCTTGTCGATGCCGGTTTTTGCCGCGCTGAGCGCGCCGAAACTCGCGCCGATGTTCATCGCATTCGGATACTGCTTCGTCACGTACGCGCCGATCAGCCGGTTCGTCGATGCTTCGCGGATCTCCACCGCGTAGATGACCGAGCCCGTGAATGCGCCTTCGCGGCCGCGGATCGCCTGCACGCCGTTGTACACGTTGCCCGCGAGATCGAAATGCGCGAATGCGCCGGCAAACGTCGTCGTCGTCACGGCGCCCGTCAGCGTCAGCTTCACGCGCAGCGTGTCGGGGCCCGGCATGCTCGTCAGCTCGAAGCGCTTGCCGAGCCTCTTGGCGAATGTGTCGCCCATATACGTCGCGAGCGCCGACTTGTCCTGGTCGCTCAGGTTGCCGAACTGATGGTCGGTGCCGCGATAGACGGCCACCGGGTCGAGGATCAGCTTCCGGTACTTGTGCCAGTCCGCCGGCAGCGCGTAGCGGTAGGGCACGCGGCCGGACTTGTCCTGCGGATCGCTGCGCAGGTAGGGCGACGATTCGATGCCGCTGTAGCGCGCGGGCTGGACGCCGGCACATCCGGCGAGCGCGACGCAAAGCGCGGCGTTGAGCAGGTGGCTGGGCTTGATCGATCGGTTCATTTGATGCTCCGGGTCGGGATTTGCGCCGATAGAGCCGGCGTGAAGGGGGATGCAACAGGGCGGCGTAGCCGCTTGGGATTCAAAAAAAAGCCAACCAGACGGTTTGTTTTTGGCGCGCAACAACCACATGAATCGACGGAGCGGCAAGCCGGCCGGCAGCGTTCGTCGGCCGGACAGCCTTGCCACAGGCGGTACTCGCGTCGCGCCATGCGGTGTGCGGCGCGGTCCGTCACCCGGCCGGGGCCGATGCGGGAGCCGATCGTAGCACCGCCGTTTCCGGATGTAAACCGACCAGGCGGTTTGTTTGTGATAGACTCCGCGCACTTCCTTCATGCGATCGTGCCGGTCCGGCGCGGCCGTGTTGCATCACTTCATACCGGGGAAAGTTCATGGATAACCCGACGCGTTCCGAGCGAACGCGCACTGCCGCGATTCAGGCGGCGCTCGCGATCCTCGAGCGCGACGGCCCGGGCAAACTTACGTTCGATGCGATTTCGCGCGAAAGCGGCATCAGCAAGGGCGGGCTGATGCATCAGTTCCGCACGAAAGGCGATGTGCTGAATGCGCTGATGGAGCATCAGCAGGACTACTACCAACGATTCCAGCGCGACTATCTGGCCGCGCGCGATCCGCGCGAACCGCAGCCGACGCTGTCCGCGCAGATCGCGACGATGCGCGAAGTGATCGACCAGCAGCCGTCGGCGGCGCTCGCGATCATGGCGGCGCTGGTCGAGGATCCCGCGCCGCTGCAGCAGGTTCGGGATATCGATGGCGAGAACGCGAAGCGCATCGCGGCCGAATCCGGCGACCCCGATCTTGCGCTGCTGCGCTGGAAGGCGGCCTGGGGGCTCGCGCTATCGGCGATGTTCGGGCTGTGTCCGCTGTCGGCAGACGAGCGCGCGCGGCTGTTCGACCGGCTGCTCGACGACACGAAATGGCCGTCGGGCGGCGGCGATGCCGCGAAGCGCGATGCGCCGGCGGCGAAAGCGTCGCGGAAGAAATGAAGCGCGCGTTTGTCGCATGCGGTGCGGCGGTCGCCCGTTTCGGGCGCTCGCTGCTCGCGGTCGTGCTCGGGCGCTTGTGAACCGGTGAGCTTGCGAGTGCCCGACCGGCGCCTTGCGCCGCTCAGCTTTTCGCTTGCGCGCCTTCAATAAACAACTTCGCAATCGACTGAAACTCCCGTTTCAGCGACAGCCCCGGCACCGTCAGCCAGCGCAGCATCGCCGCGAGATACAGGTGATGGAACCACGTCGCGAGCTGGTCGGCCCGCAGCGTTGCGTTCAGTTCGCCGGATTGCTGCCCCGCGGCGATCAGTTGCTGCCACACCAGCGCGATATCGCCGCCGTTCTCCCCGCCGTTTTCCGGATCGACCGCACCGATGCTCAGGAAGCGGTGCCGCAGATACGCGAGCAGGTACACCGGATGCTGCTCGCACCACGCGGCCGATGCGTCGAGCACGCAGCCGATTCGCGACGCAAAGGTCTTGCGCCGCGCGACGTCGCGCTGAAGATGCGCGAGGTCACTCGCGAGTTCGCCCTCGAGCCAGTGCGCGAGCACGGCTTCCTTCGTCGGAAAGTGGTTGTACAGCGTGCGCTTCGCGACATCGGCCTGCGCGGCGATCTGTTCCATCGTGACGGCTTCGTAGCCGTGCGCATCGAACAGGCGCGCGCCCGTGGCGGCGAGATGCGCGAGCATCTGGATGCGCTTGCGCGCGCGGCGGCCCGGATCTTCGGTCGGAATCGGCATGATGGGGATCTGCTGAAAGTGCATGAATTGCATTAGTATACGACGTGCATTTTTTGAGATCCACCAGTTCCCGTCGATGGAACGAGGAGCCACGCATGAAGCTTGTCATCGCCACCTACGGCACCGAAGGCGATACGCGCCCGCTCGCGGCGCTCGGCCGCGCGCTGATGGATGCCGGCCACGATGTCCGGCTGCTGGCCGATGCAGCGACCCTCGGTTCGGCCGACGCGCTCGGCGTTCCGTCGGCGCCGTTGTCCGGCGATATCCGCCGCGCGATTGCGCCGGACGGCGCGTTGTCGCACGCGGTGCGCGGGCGCGGCGGGTTCAACGACACGTCGAAGGCGCTCGCGGCGATCGCGAATGCGAACACGGCCGCATGGATGCGCGAAGTCGCCGACGCGTCGGCCGGATGCGACGCGATCCTCGTGTCGGGGCTCGCTTCGTTCGTCGGGTTGTCGGTCGCCGAATATCGCCGCGTGCCGGCGATCGGCGCCGGCATGATCCCGATCACGCCGACCGCCGAATTCGCGTCGCCGTTCCTGCCGCCGGGCAAGCTGCCGCGCTGGCTGAACCGCGCGAGCCACGGGTTCGTCAACGCGCTGCTGTGGCAGGCGTTCAGGAAAGTGACGAACGCGGCGCGCGCAAGCGTGTGCGGGCTGCCGCCGCGCAAGCGGGTGTGGACCGATCATCCGATGCTGTACGGCGTGTCGCCGGCGCTGCTGTCCGGGCCGGCCGACTGGCCGTCGCAGGTGCTTGCATGCGGGCAATGGCATATCGATGCAAGTGCATGGGCGCCGCCGCCTGAACTTTCCGCCTTTCTCGATTCGGGCGATCCGCCGGTATACATCGGCTTCGGCAGCATGGCCGGCTTCGGCCGGGCCGCGATGGCCGACGCGCTGGTGCGTGCGCTCGACGGCCGGCGCGCGCTGTTCTATCCGGGCTGGAGCGGCATCGATGCGTCGCTGCTGCCGGCGCACGTACGCGTGATCGGCGACACGCCGCACGACTGGCTGTTCCCGCGCGTGTCGATGGCGATTCATCACGGCGGGTCGGGCACCACGCATTCGGCCGCGCGGGCCGGCATTCCGTCGATCGTCGTGCCGTTCGCGGGCGATCAGTTCTTCTGGGCGAACCGGCTGCGGCGGCTCGGCGTCGCGGATGCGCCGGTCGCGGGGCGGCGCATGGACGCCGCCGCGCTTGCGCGGGCGATCGCGTTTGCCGAACGCGGCGACACGAAGGCGCGAGCAACGGCACTCGGCGCGCGTGTCGCTAACGAGGACGGCTTGACGCTGGCGGTCGGCGCGATCGAGCGATGGGCGCGCCCCGGCGCGCGGTGAGGCCGCGCGTCAGAAATGCCCGGTGAACCGGTAACGGCTGCCCGGGTGCCACAGATTGGCCACCGACGCGACCAACCCCTGCGACCACGTGCGCCGATGCAGCAGCAGGCACGGCTCGCGGTCGTCCATCGTCAGATGGCGGCGCGTTTCGGCGTCGGGCATCGCGGCCTCGATCCGGTATTCGACGCGCTGCAGCGGGGCGACGCGCGTCAGATACTGGTTCGGTGTAGTCGTCGTGAAGTCCTGCAACGCGTATTCGGGCGCGCAGGCCGGATTGACCCAGCGTTCCTCGAGCTGCACGGGCGTGTCGTTCTCGAAGTGCAGCACGCGCGAATGGAAGATCGGGCTGCCGGTGTCGAGCTGCAGTTCGTCGGCGAGCTTCGCATCGGCGACGGCCGCGCCGACCTGCAGCACCTGCGCGCGATAGCCGTGGCCGCGCGCGGCGACTTCGTCGGAGATGCTGCGGATCGCGACGAGCGTCGATTCGTACTTCGGCGATGCGACATACGTGCCCGAGCCGCGCGTGCGCGTGAGCACCTGTTCGGCCGTCAGCTCGCGCAGCGCGCGGTTGACGGTCATCCGCGCGACGTTGAATTCGCGCGCGAGCTCGTTCTCCGACGGCACCTGGTCGCCTTCCGCCCATTCGCCGGCATGAATGCGCGCGAGGATGAAGTCCTTGATTTCCTGATAGATCGGTGTGGTCATGGGATCGCGATTCCAGAGTCGGCAGCGGCCCGCCGCCGAATGCCGATCCGGCGCGCGCCCGGCGCCGAGTGTACCGGTTTCGCGGGCGCGCGGGCCCGGATTCCCCGAATCATCCCTGTTCGGCCGGCGCGCGTCCATGCGGGATTGCACAGAGCGGCCGGCCTTCGATGGCCTGCGCGCGGTCAGAACCGATGCCGGATGCCGACCGTCGCGACCACCTGCGTGTTCGTCGACGAAGCCGCGAGCCCGGTGACGTTCGCGAACCCGAGCGGCGCGCCCGACGGCACGCCGAACTGGTGCTGGTACACGGTTTCCGCATACACGTCGGTGCGCTTGCTCAGCGCGTAGTCGGCCATCAGCGTCACCTGGTGCCATTTCGGCCGGTGGCTGCCGGCCGCGTCGTCGTAGCGGCCGTCGGTGAACGTATAGGCACCCGCGAACGAGACCGCCGGCGTCAGCGCATAGCGCGCGTTGATCTCGTAGTTGTCGAAGCGCAGCGTGTTCAGCGCGCCGGGCAGCGACGACGCGGCCGTTTCGTCGAACATCGAATGCGTCCACAGCGCGCCGACCGTCAGCCGGTCGAACGCATAGCTGCCGCCGGCGCCCATCACGCGCTGGCGCACGGCCGGGAAGTTCGGACCATCGTTCGTCGACAGCGCACCGCCGGCCGTCAGCCCGCCGCGGTTGAGCTGCAGGTACGCGGCGCCGAGACTGACCGGCCCGTTCGCATACGACACGCCCGCGCTGTACGCGCGGTTGTTCGCGAAGCCGCCGGCCGCATTGCTGAACCCGTACAGGCCGCCGAACTGCCAGCCGGCGAGCGTCGGGCTCGTGTATTTCACCGCGTTGTCGATGTAGAACGAATCGTCGATGTTGTCGTTGTCGAACGGATGCGACGCGAGGTTGTTGCCGTCGCCGTTGTTCGCCATCGCCAGCGGGCCGAGATAGTCGACGACGGAGTCGTATTGCCGGCCGAGCGTCAGCGCGCCGTATTGGTCGCTTTGCAGGCCGACGTACGCGCGGCGGCCGAACATCGTGTTCCGATAGGACTGCGTGCCGTTGTTCAGGTTGAAGCCGCTTTCGAGGCGGAACAGCGCATGCAGGCCGCCGCCGAGATCCTCGTTGCCGCTCAGGCCGAAGACCGTATTCGACAGCAGGCCGCTGCCTTGCTGCCATACGCTTTTGCCCGACTGGTTGTTCGTATAGGCGATACCGGCATCCAGCATCCCGTAGAGCGTGACGCTGCTTTGCGCATGCGCGGCGGCGCCGAAGAGCGCGAGGGAGAGAGTACCGACGACTGCTTTTTTCATTGTTTGTGCTTCCTGGGAAAGGCCCGTAACGACGGGAACGGCGATCCGTCGCGCGCGCCGGCCGCGAATGCGCCCGGTTCGTGAAGAACCGCGCCGGTTCGTGCCGGATACGCGCGTTCGAATCGATGAAAGGGAAGTGTCGCGCGGCCGAAACGGCTGCCGGCTAGTGCTGCAACAGGCGGATCGTGCCGAACTCGGCGGCCGGCAGCAGGCGGAGGATCGCCATGATCGCCGGCGACGCCTGCGAGCGCGCGACTTCGAGCTCGATGCTCGCGCGCCCGGTGCGCTTGTCGATCGCGGCCGTATAGAAATTGAGCGAGGCGCCGACAGCCTGATGCAGCAGGCGCCGCACGACGGCAAGATTGTCCGATTCGACGCGGATCGACAGCAGCACGAGGTCGTCCGCGGGGCACCGGCGCCGCGAGCGAACGGCCGGCAGATCGCGTGAAGCAGCGGATTCGGTTCTGGTCGGTTTCATGCGTTCATCCCCGTGTCGCATCGTGCTCCGCACCGCGGAGATCTCGTGTTGGACATGGCGCCCATTTTAGGAACCGCCGTGACGATACGGTGTATAGACTCGCGCCGGCGCTGAAAAGAACATATAAAAAACACCATGGCCGCCGGCTTTCGTCTTTACAGCTTTTTTATTCCCCGTAAGGAAATTGAACACCGCTTTGATACGCGGATTTCTACACTGTCGCATCCCATTCTCCAGATGAGCATGGGGGCGTCACTCGGGCCCGCGCCAACACGGCAAAGCCCGATACGCCGACGATCGCGTGGATATTCCGCGCATACGGACAAAAGGGGGAAAGCCATGTTGTGGATCACCGGCGCGTTATCGATCGCGCTCTTTATCTATCTGTTTCATGCATTGATCAAGCCCGAGCGGTATTGATCGGCACGATTCAACAGGAATTCGAAAATATCGGTGAATGTCATGAGCGATCTGCTTTTCGTACTGTTCACGCTTGCGTTCTTCGCATTGACGGCCGGTTTCATCACCGGTCTCGACCGGATCTGAGCGAGTGTCGACATGTTCAACAATCTGATTCAATTCGCGATCGTTCTCGCGATCATGCTGGCGCTGGTGCCCGTCGTCGGCAAATGGCTGGCGCACGCTTTTACGAGCCCGCGTCACGCGTGGGTCGAACGCCGTACCTATGCGTTGCTCGGCGTGAATCCCGACGAAGCGATGTCGTGGCAGCGCTACGGGATGGTGCTGCTGCTCGGCAATGCCGGGATGATGCTGCTCGGCTATCTGCTGCTGCGCATCCAGGACGCGCTGCCGTTCGATGCGCTGCAGCGCGCCGCGCAAAGCCCCGATCTCGCGTTCAACACGGCCGCGTCGTTCGTCACGAACACGAACTGGCAGGCGTATGCGGGCGAGAGCAGTCTGTCGAACTTCTCGCAGATGGCCGTCATCACGTTCCTGATGATGGCCAGCGCCGCAACCGGCATTGCGGCCGCTGGCGGCTTCATTCGCGGGCTGAGCCGCAAGAGCGCGGCCGACATCGGCAACTACTGGGTCGACTTCACGCGCGTGACCTACCGCGTGCTGCTGCCGCTCAGCTTCGTGATGGCGCTCGTGTACGTGTGGCAGGGCATGCCTCAGACGCTCGCGTCCGACGCGTGGGCGACCACGCTCGAAGGTGCGCGCCAGCAGATCGTGATGGGGCCTGTCGCGAGCCTCGAATCGATCAAGCACATCGGCACGAACGGCGGCGGCTTCTTCAGCATGAACGCCGCGCATCCGTTCGAGAACCCGACGCCGCTCACCAACACGCTGCACATGTTGTCGATGCTGCTGATTCCGTCCGCGCTGACCTATACGCTCGGCACGATGATCGGCCGGCGCCGCCAGGGCTGGGTGATCCTCGGCGCGTTCGTCGTCATGTTCGTCGGCTTTCTCGCCGTGATCTACCAGGCCGAGCAGCACGGCAATCCGCTGCTGACCGGGCTCGGCGTCGACCAGCAGATGAGCGCGGTGCAGCCGGGCGGCAGCATGGAAGGCAAGGAGATGCGCTTCGGCATCGCGCAGACGAGCCTGTTCGCGACCGTCACGACCGCCGCGACCACCGGCTCGGTCGACGCGATGCACGACTCGCTGACGCCGCTCGGCGGGCTCGTGCCGATCGCACAGATGATGCTGAACAACGTGTTCGGCGGCGACGGCGTCGGGCTGATCAACCTGTTCACGTTCGCGATCCTCACGGTGTTCCTCGTCGGGATGATGATCGGCCGCACGCCGGAGTTTCTCGGCAAGAAGATCGAGGCGCGCGAGATGAAGCTCGTGATGCTCGCGGTGCTCGCGCATCCGTTCAGCATTCTCGGCTTCACCGCGCTGGCCGCGATGCTGCACTCGACGCTGGACAGCCTCGCGAACCTCGGGCCGCACGGCTTCAGCGAAGTGCTGTACGCGTACACGTCGGGCACGGCGAACAACGGCTCCGCGTTCGCGGGCCTGAACGCGAACACACCGTTCTTCAACACGACGATCGGCTTCGCGATGCTGATCGGCCGCTACCTGACGCTGCTGCCGATGCTCGCTGTCGCGGGCAGCCTCGCCGCGAAGAAGAGCGTGCCCGAAAGCGCCGGCACGCTGTCGACGTCGACGAGCCTGTTCGCCGGCCTGCTGATCTTCGTGATCCTCGTCGTCGGCGGTCTCACGTTCCTGCCCGCGCTCGCGCTCGGCCCGGTCGTCGAGCACCTGCTGATGTCGGGCGGCCAACTGTTCTGAGGGAAACATCATGATGCAACGCAATCGCCAGGCAGCGGCCGTCGCCGCGCCGGCACCCGGTTCTTCGTTCGGCGCGGCGACGCGCGGCCTCGTGCGGCCCGTGATCGCGTCGTCGGTGCTGTTCATGCTCGTCACCGGCATCGCGTATCCGCTGCTGACCACGGGCGTCGCGAACGTGCTGTTCCCGGCGCAGGCGCGCGGCAGTCTCGTCGAGCGTAACGGCACGACGATCGGTTCGGCGGTGATCGGGCAGAACTTCACGCATGCCGGTTACTTCCATTCGCGACCGAGCGCGACGGTCGGCACCGATCCGGCCGATCCGTCGAAGACGGTCGACCAGCCGTACAACGCGGCCGGCAGTGGCGCCAGCAACCAGGGCGCGACCAGCAAGAAACTGCTTGCCGATATCGCGCGGCGCGTGCACGCGTACCGGCAGGAGAACGCGCTCGCCGACGGCACGCCGGTGCCGGCGGATGCAGTTACCGCGTCCGCGTCGGGGCTCGATCCGGAGATCTCGGTCGCGAACGCGCGGCTGCAGGCGGCGCGGGTCGCCCATGCGCGCGGCGTCGATGCCGCGCGGGTCACGGCGCTGGTCGATCGCATCGCATCGCCGCGTCAGCTCGGCGTGCTCGGCGAACCGCGCGTGCGCGTGCTCGACCTGAACCTCGCGCTCGACCATGCATTCGGTCACGCGGCCGGCGCGCAGAAAGAGCAGGAATAACGGAGTCACTCATGTCCCATATCGAAACCCCGATCAACCCGCCGGCCATGCCGATCGGCGGCATGCCGCCGATGCGCTGGACCGCCGTGCTGCGCGAGGCGTTCCGCAAGCTCGCACCGCGCGTGCAGCTGAAAAACCCGGTGATGTTCGTCGTCTATCTCGGCAGCATCGTCACGACCGCGCTGTGGCTGCAGGCGCTGACCGGCACCGGCGATGCGCCGGCCGGCTTCATCTTCGCGGTCGCGTGCTGGCTGTGGTTCACCGTGCTGTTCGCGAACGCGGCCGAGGCGCTGGCCGAAGGGCGCGGCAAGGCACAGGCCGACGCACTACGCGCGGCGCGCAAGCGCGTGTACGCGAAGGTGCTCGACGAGCCGAAGCAATACGGCAGCACCAGCCATCGCGTGCCGAGCGACGAGCTCGCAGCCGGCAGCATCGTGCTCGTCGAGGCCGGCGACACGATTCCGGCCGATGGCGAAGTGATCGACGGCGTCGCGTCGGTCGACGAATCGGCAATTACCGGCGAATCGGCGCCGGTGATCCGCGAATCCGGCGGCGATTTCTCGTCGGTGACGGGCGGCACGCGCGTGCTGTCCGACTGGATCGTCGTGAAGGTCACCGCGCAACCCGGCGAAGCGTTCCTCGACCGGATGATCGCGATGGTCGAAGGTGCGAAACGCGGCAAGACGCCGAACGAGATTGCGCTGACCATCCTGCTCGTCGCGCTGACGATCATCTTCCTGCTCGTGTGCGTGACGCTGCTGCCGTTCTCGCAATTCAGCGTGCTGCTGAACGCGTCGGGCGCGGCCGTGAGCCTGACCGTGCTGATCGCGCTGCTGGTTTGCCTGATCCCGACGACGATCGGCGCGCTGCTGTCGGCGATCGGCATCGCCGGGATGAGCCGCATGATGCGCGCGAACGTGCTCGCGACGTCGGGTCGCGCGATCGAGGCGGCCGGCGACGTCGACGTGCTGCTGCTCGACAAGACCGGCACGATCACGCTCGGCAACCGCGAGGCCGTGCAGTTCCGGCCGGCACCCGGCGTGGACGAGCGCGCGCTGGCCGAGGCCGCGCAACTGTCGTCGCTGGCCGACGAAACGCCCGAAGGGCGCTCGATCGTCGCGCTCGCGAAGCAGCGCTTCTCGCTGGAGGTGGCGGCGAGCGACGGCAGCATCGCGGTGCCGTTCAGCGCACGCACGCGGATGAGCGGCCTCGATATCGGCGAGCGTCAGGTGCGCAAGGGCGCGGCGTCCGCGATCCGCGCGCACATCGATGCGCTCGGCGGCGCGTTTCCCCACGCGGTCGAGACGGCCGTCAACGACATCGCGCGGCGCGGCGGCACGCCGCTCGTCGTCGCCGACGGCTTCCGCGTGCTCGGCACGATCGAGCTGAAGGACATCGTCAAGCACGGGATCGCCGCGCGCTTCGCGGAGCTGCGCAAGGTCGGCGTGAAGACGGTGATGATCACCGGCGACAACCGGCTGACCGCGGCCGCGATCGCGGCAGAAGCCGGCGTCGACGACTACCTTGCCGAAGCGACGCCCGAGGACAAGCTGAGGCTGATCCGCGAGCACCAGGCGAAGGGCCATCTCGTCGCGATGACGGGCGACGGCACCAACGACGCGCCCGCGCTGGCGCAGGCCGACGTGGCTGTCGCGATGCACAGCGGCACGCAGGCGGCGAAGGAAGCGGCCAACATGGTCGACCTCGACAGCAACCCGACCAAGCTGATGCAGGTCGTCGAAGTCGGCAAGCAGATGATCATGACGCGCGGCGCGCTGACCACGTTCAGCGTCGCGAACGATCTCGCGAAGTATTTCGCGATCATCCCGGCCGCGTTCGTCGCAACGTATCCGGCGCTCGGCGCGCTGAACGTGATGGGGCTGCACAGCCCGACGTCGGCGATCCTGTCGGCGGTGATCTTCAATGCGTTGATCATCGTCGCGCTGATTCCGCTTGCGCTGAAGGGCGTGAAGTATCGCGCGGAGCCTGCCGGGAAGCTGCTGGGGCGCAACCTGCTGATCTACGGCGTGGGCGGGATCATCGCGCCGTTCATCGGCATCAAGCTGATCGACATGCTGCTGACGCCGTTTATCTGACCGAACGCGCCGTCGCGGCCCCGCTCACGCCTTCGCGGCGTGCGCGGGGCCGTTCGGCGTTTCATTTGCCGGAAGCGATCATGGATGTGAACGTGAACGAAGCGAATCGACGGGCGGGGGTGCCGCTGGAAACCGCGTCGAGCCGCGGCCGCTGGCGGCTCTTGCTGCGCACGTGCGCGGGCATCGCCGAGCGCATCGCGGGCGCCGGGCCCGACACGCGGCCGACGCTCGCCGTGCGGGAAGCGCACCCGCGCGCGCACGTATGGATGTCGCAGTATGCGGCGCCGCTACTGTGGGCCACGCTCGTCTGCGCGCTGGCGACGCTTGCGGCGAGCGCGCTGCTGCGCGTGTTCGACCTGTCGAACGTCGTGATGCTGTTCCTGATGACCGTCGTGCTGATCGCGCTGCGGCTCGGCCGGCTGGCCGGCGCGTGGGCCGCGTTCGTCTGCGTCGGCTGCTTCGACTTCTTCTTCGTCGAGCCGCGGCTGTCGTTCGCGGTGTCCGATACGCAATACGTGTTCACGTTCGCGCTGATGCTGGCCGTCGCGCTCGCGATCGGCCAGCTCGCGGCGCGCCTGCGCGCGGAGGCCCGCGCCGCGCGTGCGAACGAGAAACGCTCGGCGGCGCTCGCGCGCGTCGCGCACGATCTGTCGGCCGCGATCGGGACCGAGCAGATTGCGTCGATTTGCACCGGCACGATCGCGCCGCTGCTCGGCGTGCGCGTCGCGCTCGTGCTGCCCGATGAGAACGGCCAGCTGATGCCGACGCAACACGCAGGCTTCGTGGAAACGCCGATCGCGCGCTGGGCGTACGAGCAGGCGCGCGGCGCCGGGTGCGGGATGGCGCCGTTCGAGCGCGCGGCCGCGCAGTATCTGCCGCTGAAGGCGCCGATGCGCGTGCGCGGCGTGCTCGTGCTGTTCGGCGACGCGCAGCCGGTGCCGACGGACCCCGACGATCGCCGCCTGATCGACGCGCTGTGCTCGTCGATCGCGATGGCGCTCGAACGCGTGCACTACGTCGACGTCGCGCAGCACACGCTCGTGCGGATCGAAGGCGAGCGGTTGCGCAACGCGTTGCTGGCCGCCGTGTCGCACGACCTGAAGACGCCGCTTACCGCAATCCGCGGGCTCGCCGAGACGCTGGAGCGGCCGGAACGTCTGGCGGACGGGCAGCCGGCCGCGCTCGCGCACGGCATCCGCAACCAGGCCGAGGCGCTGCACGGGCTCGTCGTGAACCTGCTCGACCTTGCGCGGATGCAGAGCGAAGGCGTGCGGCTTAATCGCGAGTGGCACATGCTCGACGAGATCGTCGGCAGCGCGCTTGCGCATTCGGCCAGTGTGCTGGCCGGCCGCGACGTGAGTGCCGACTTGCCCGCCGACCTGCCGCTGATCGACGTCGACGCGCTGCTGATCGAGCGCGTGCTGATGAACCTGCTCGACAACGCCGCGAAGTATGCGGGCGCGGACGCCGCCGTGTCGGTGCGCGCACGCGTGTTCGGCGAAACGCTGTACGTGTTCGTCGAGGACGACGGGCCGGGCTTCGTCGCGCGCAACACCGAGCCGCTGTTCGAACCGTTCGAGCGCGAACGCAAGGAGTCGTCGATCAGCGGCGTGGGGCTCGGGCTCGCACTGTGCCGCAGCATCGTCAACGCGCACGGCGGGTCGATCCGCGCGGTGCCGCTCGATCCGCACGGCGCGCGGTTCGAGATTCGCCTGCCGTTGGGCGCGCCGCCCGATATCGAGCACGAGAGCCACACATGATCAGATCGCGCGTACTTATCGTCGAAGACGAATCCGACATCCGCCGTTTCGTCAGGATGGCGCTGGAACAGGAAGGGCTCGACGCCTGCGAGGCGTCGACGGCCCGCGAGGCGCGGATGTATGCGTCGAGCAGCAAGCCCGATCTCGTGATCGTCGATCTCGGGCTGCCGGACGGCGACGGCAAGGCGTTCATCCGCGAACTGCGCGAGTGGTCGACGGTGCCTGTGATCGTGCTGTCGGCGCGGCAGCAGGAAGTGGAGAAGGTCGCGGCGCTCGACGCGGGCGCGGACGATTACCTCGCGAAGCCGTTCGGCGTGCCCGAACTGCTGGCGCGGGCGCGTGCGCTGTTGCGGCGCGCGGCGTTCGTGTCGGCCGACGGGCAAGCGTCGTCGATCGTGCGGTTCGGCGACGTGACCGTCGATCTCGGCCGGCATGAAGTCGTGCGCGGCGGCGAGCCCGTCCACCTGACGCGCCTCGAATTCCGGCTGCTCGCCGCGCTGATCCGCGCGCGCGGCGGCGTGATCGCCGCGCGGCAACTGCTGGCCGAGGTGTGGGGCATTCACGACGCGGACCGCGCGCACTACGTGCGCGTGTACATGACGAACCTGCGGCAGAAACTCGAACCGGTGCCGGCGAGGCCGCGGCACCTGCTGACGGAACTGCAGTTCGGCTACCGGCTGGTCGGACTGGAAACGGTCGGCGCGACCCGCGAGGTCTAGACAGGTGACGCATTCTGTCCGGTCGCTCCCGTACGCATCGAGAAAGCTGGAATTCAGCATCGCGTAATCCATAATTAATTGAATTTTAAGGAAATTATCGGCGCACGACCAGAATCATCCGACAATTAGAGATAAACACGGATTGCTGGCGATGCCCGTGAAAAGGCAAAGTTGTATGTACAACTTGGAGCGTCGCTAGACAGCGCGATTTCCGGGTTGGAAGGGGGCGCGGCGGAGCCGCCGTTCCGGCAGCGCCGGTGCGGGCCGCCCACCGCGACCCCGGCCCAGTTCGCCTCTTACAGGAACGCCATGAAGAAACTCGCGCTCAGTATTGCCCTTGCCTGCATCGCGGTCGGTGCCCACGCCAAGGATTGGTCGACGATCCGGTTCGGCGTCGACGCCAGCTATCCGCCGTTCGAATCGAAGGACGCAAGCGGCAAGGTGGTCGGCTTCGACGTCGATCTCGGCAACGAGATCTGCGCCCGCCTGAAGGCGAAATGCGTGTGGATCGAGAACGACTTCGACGGGATGATTCCGGCGCTGAAGGCGAAGAAGTTCGACGGCGTACTGTCGTCGATGTCGATGACGCCGGCGCGCGCCGAGCAGATCGCGTTCTCCGACAAGCTGTTCAACACGCCGACGCGCCTCGTCGCGAAGAAGGGCGCGAACCTGCAGCCGACGGCCGAATCGCTGAAGGGCAAGTCGGTCGGCGTCGAGCAGGGCACCATTCAGGAAACCTACGCAAAGGCCTACTGGGCGCCGAAGGGCGTGCAGGTCGTGCCTTACCAGAATCAGGACGGCGTGTACCAGGACCTGATGTCCGGCCGCCTCGACGCGGCGCTGCAGGACGCGGTGCAGGCCGACATCGGTTTCCTGAAGACGCCGCGCGGCGCGAACTTCCAGTTCGCCGGCGGCGACATCGACGATCCGAAGACGCTCGGCAACGGCGCGGGCATCGGCCTGCGCAAGGACGACGCCGACCTGAAGGCGAAGATCGACCACGCGATCGCCGACATCATCAAGGACGGCACGTACAAGAAGCTTGAGAAGAAGTACTTCGCGTTCGACGTCTACGGCGGCTGACGATTTTTCGGCGCACGCGGCTTCGGCCGCGCTGCGCCGCCTGTCTTTCCGGATCGGGATACGCTGACATGATTTTCCAGGGATTTGGCCCGCTGCTGTGGGCCGGCACGGTCGAGACCGTGAAGCTCGCGGTGCTGTCGCTCGCCGCGTCGCTCGTGCTGGGGCTCGCCGGCGCGGGCGCGAAACTGTCGACCAACCGTGTGCTCAAGTCGATCGGCACCTTCTATACGACGCTGATCCGCGCGGTGCCGGACCTCGTGCTGATGCTGCTGCTGTTCTACGGGATCCAGATCCTGCTGAACAACGTGACCGACCTGATCGGCTGGGATCAGATCGACATCGATCCGTTCGTGGCCGGCGTCGTGACGCTCGGCTTCATCTACGGCGCGTACTTCACCGAGACGTTCCGCGGCGCGTTCCTCGCGGTGCCGCGCGGCCAGCTCGAAGCCGGCTTCGCGTACGGGATGGGCGGCTGGCGCGTGTTCCGCCGCATCCTGTTCCCGCAGATGATGCGCTTCGCGCTGCCCGGCATCGGCAACAACTGGCAGGTGCTCGTGAAGGCTACCGCGCTCGTGTCGATCATCGGCCTCGCCGACGTGGTCAAGGCGTCGCAGGACGCGGGCAAGAGCACGCTCGATTTCTTCTTCTTCACGCTGGCCGCGGGCGCGATCTACCTCGCGATCACGACGGTGTCCAACGTCGTGCTGCATCACCTCGAGAAGCGTTATTCCGTCGGCGTCCGGAGGCTCGCACTGTGATCGAACTCGTCAGCCAGTACTGGCAAAGCTATCTGTACACCGACGGCTACCGCTTCAGCGGCCTCGCGATCACGCTGTGGCTGCTGGTCGTGTCGATCGCGCTCGGTTTTGCGCTGGCCGTGCCGCTCGCGATCGCGCGTGCATCGTCGAACCGCTGGATCTCGGGCCCCGTGTGGCTCTATACGTATGTGTTCCGCGGCACGCCGCTCTACGTGCAGCTGCTGCTCTGCTACACGGGCATCTACAGCCTGCAGGTCGTGCACAACCACGTGCTGCTCGATACGTTCTTCCGCAACGCGATGAACTGCACGCTGCTCGCGTTCGTGCTGAACGAATGCGCGTATGCGACGGAGATCTTCGCGGGCGCGATCAAGGCGACGTCGGCCGGCGAGATCGAGGCCGGGCTCGCGTACGGGATGTCGCGCTTCAAGCTCTATACGCGGATCATCGTGCCTTCCGCGCTGCGCCGCTCGCTGCCGAGCTACAGCAACGAGGTGATCCTGATGCTGCACGCGACCACGCTCGCGTTCACCGCGACCGTGCCCGACATCCTGAAGGTCACGCGCGACGTCAATTCGGCGACGTACATGTCGTTCCAGGCCTACGGCATCGCAGCCGTGCTGTATGCCGTCGTCGTGTTCGCGCTTATCTGGGCGTTCCGCAAGCTCGAGACGCGCTGGCTCGCGTACCTGTCGCCGCGCGGCCATTAATGCATTCGTAACGAAGGACCAAGCATGTACAAGCTCACAGTCGATAACCTGCACAAGAAATTCGGCGACAACGAGGTGTTGAAGGGCGTGTCGATGAAGGCGAAGGCCGGCGACGTGATCAGCATCATCGGCTCGAGCGGCTCCGGCAAGAGCACGTTCCTGCGCTGCATCAACTTCCTCGAGCAGCCGTGCTCGGGGCAGATCACGATCGGCAGCGAGCCGATCCAGACCACGCGCGACCGCAACGGGGCGCTGCGCGTGGCCGACCAGAAGCAGCTTCAGCGGATGCGCACGAAGCTCGCGATGGTGTTTCAGCACTTCAACCTGTGGGCGCACATGACGGTGCTCGAGAACGTGATCGAGGCGCCGATGGCCGTGCTCGGGATCGGCAAGGACGAAGCGATCGCGCGGGCGCGCAAGTACCTGGAGAAGGTCGGCCTGGCACCGCGCGTCGAGGGTATGTATCCGTCGCACCTGTCGGGCGGCCAGCAGCAGCGAGTTGCAATTGCACGCGCGCTGGCGATGGAGCCGGAAGTGATGCTGTTCGACGAGCCGACGTCGGCGCTCGATCCGGAACTGGTGGGCGAAGTGCTGAAGGTAATGCAGAAGCTCGCCGAGGAGGGCCGCACGATGGTCGTCGTCACGCACGAGATGGGCTTCGCGCGTAACGTGTCGAATCACGTGATCTTCCTGCATCAGGGAAAGATCGAGGAGGAAGGGAATCCGCAGGAGATTCTCGCGAATCCTGAGAGCGAACGGCTCGGGCAGTTCTTGTCGGGGCGGTTGAAGTAAGCCGCCGGCGTTGCGTTGTATACTGCCCGTGACGCTGCAACGGCGTCGCGGGCGGCGAGCGAGTTGACGCACGCCTGCTGCTGCGCGAGCGTGTCCGTAAAAGGCGTGCCGCGCGACACGCAAGAGATTGTCGCGGCCCGCGCTCGGGCTCGCCCCCGTCGATCCACGCGCTGGAACGCTAAATGCTTGTCATGCGTGATCCTTTCGACGAGGGAGCGCCGTGATGAGCACGCCGACAACGACCCATTTTTCCCACGTGAAGCCGCAGGACACCGCGTATCAAGGCGAGGGCCTGCGCGACTTCTTCCTGTATCGCGATCTCGGCATCGCGGCCGCGACGAACGGCAAGGTCGTCGCGCAACTCGTCAGGGCGAATCATGCACCGACGGCGGGCACCGGCTGGCACCGTCACGAGGCCGAGTTCCATATCGTGTTCATGCTGAAGGGCTGGGCGCGCTTCATGTACGGCGAGCAGGAAACGCTGGTGTCTGCCGGCGACTGCGTGCATCAGGCTCCGGGGATCGTTCATTACCTGTTCGACTACTCGCCGGACATGGAGTATCTGGAGATCGTCGGGCCCGCCGATTTCAAGTCGATCGACGTCGAAGGGCCGTGCGCCGTTCCGCCACCGACGCCGTGGGGCGAGACGACGGGCGCGTAGCTGCCCGGTTTCCCGAGGTGCGCATGCGCCGACCGACGCGCATCGTGCGCGCGTTTGCGACAGACCGCCTTCGGGCGGTTTTTCGTTGATGCGTCCCGGAATCCTCCGCGTGCTCTGCTGACACCCACGACCTGCTTTCCCCTTCGACCCGTTCATTCGAATTCCAAAGGGTTGCGAAACTGAAGATCCGGAAAGAAAAGAAAGAGATTCGTCAGCTTCGCGTGACGGATGGTTACGTGGTGTCAAAGATCGTCAATTGCGGGCTGCGCGGTGCACGGCTCGTCGACGGCCGGCGTTAAGGAGGTACCAGCCGGATCGCCGGCTGACCTATCCGGGAGAGTTCCATGAAGCGCATCGCGAAGATCCTGACGGCTACCGCAGTGGCATGTGCCGTGCTCGCTCCGGCGCTTGCCGAAGCCCATTCGCACCGTGTGTGCCACTACGATCATCACCACCATCGCATGTGCCGCTGGGTGCGGTAACCGCGACTTTCGTCGGGGATACCCGGGACGCATTGATCATTCAGGCAAATCAGGAGAGGACTATGAAAAAAACGATGTTGATCGCCGCGCTGGTCGCCGGCATGGGGGTGTCGATCGGTGCGTTCGCGCAGGTTCCGGCCAGCGCGCCGGCCGGCACGACCGGTCTGTGCAAGGACGGTTCGTTCTACTCGGGCGTATCGAAGAAGGGCGCATGTGCGGGCCACAAGGGCGTGAAGACCTGGTACGGCGCATCGTCGGCGGCAGCAGCCAGCGCGCCGGCCGCGACGGCGCCGGCAACGGCTGCTTCCGCTGCCCCTGCGTCCGGTGCCGCGCCCGCGAAGAGCGCCTCAGCGACGACCGCCGCTGCGGCGCCGGGCGGCGCCGCGGGCAAGGTATGGGCCAACGACAGCACGAAGGTCTACCACTGTTCGACCGACAAGTACTACGGCAAGACGAAGCACGGCAGCTACATGTCGGAAGCGGATGCGAAGGCGAAGGGCTTCCACGCGTCGCACGGCAAGGCCTGTTCGTAGCGCGGGCCGGGCGCGCGAGTTCATTCGCTCGCGCGTCGTCTGAAGGCTGTCGTCAATCACGCCCCGCCACCGCGGCGGGGAGATTCATTTGCAACGCCGGTCGTTGCGTCGTTGCCCGGATTCAGTGGGCGTGATGCGATGAGGGTTCGACTGCCCCCGCATCGTGTTCGGTTGCGCGCGCATCGAGCAGCGCGCGCAGCGTGACGTAGTGCGTGCCGTTCGCGTTGCCTTCCGCATCCGCGGTGCGATCGTACGGCTCGTTGTCGTGGATCGTCGCGCGCACGATCGGGTAGATCTGCGTTTCCCAGCGGCTGCCGTTGAACACGCCGTAGTGGCCTGCGCCCGTCTGCACGTGGTGCGTCTTCAAATACGGCGGCAACCCCGAACACAGCTCCTGCGCGGCCACCGTCTGGCCCACTGCGCAGATATCGTCCTTCTCGCCTTCGATCGTCAGCAGCGCGGTGCGGTGAATCGCCGCCGGTTCGACGAGCCTGTCGCCGACCGTCAGTTCGCCGCGCGCGAGCGCGTATTGCTGGAACACCTTCTCGACCGTCTCCAGATAGAACTCCGCGGTGAGGTCGGCCGTCGCGAAGTATTCGTCGTAGAAATGCCGCAGCGTGTCGGCTTTCGCGGGGTCGCCTTTCGCGCGCTCGTAATACATATCGGCAAACGAAGCCGCATGCCGGTCGGGGTTCATCGACATGAACGCGCCGACCTGCACGAAGCCCGGATACACGCACCGCTGCGCGCCGACGAAACCGGCCGGCACCACGCTGATCAGGTTCTTCGCGAACCATTCGATCGTCTGGCTCGTGGCGAGCGCGTTGACCTTCGTCGGATTCACGCGGCAGTCGATCGGGCCCGCCATCAGCGTCAGGCTCGCGGGCTGCGCCGGATCACCGCCGGCGGCCATCAGTGCGACCGCCGCGAGCGTGGCGACGGTCGGCTGGCAGATCGCGAGCACATGCGTGTCCGGGCCCATCTGGCGGATGAAGTCGATCACATGCGTGACGTATTCGTCGAAACCGAAGCGCCCGGCCGTCAGCGGGATGTCGCGCGGGTTGTGCCAATCGGTGATGTACACGTCGTGGTCGGCCAGCATCGTCTGCACCGTGCCGCGCAACAGCGTCGCGAAATGCCCGGACATCGGCGCGACGATCAGCACGCGCGGCTGGCGCGCGACCGGCAGCGCCTTGCGGAAATGCAGCAGCGTGCCGAACGGTGTGGCCGCGGCCGCTTCCTCGACGATCGGCACCGTTTCCCCGTCGACGACGATCGACGCGATCCCGAACGGCGGGCGCCGATGCGAGAACGCGCAGCATTCGAGCAGTTCGCACAGCGCGTCGAGCATGCGGCCCGTCGACGTTGACGTAGACGGGGGCCACAGCGACATCGTCGCGCGCGTGGTCGCGGCCCATGCGCGCGCCGGGCGCAGGCATTCGGTAGACCATTGGTAAAAAGGATAGGCAAACAGGTTCATGACCGTCGCTCGTTGCGCTGCGTTGCATTGAACGAGGCAAGCCGTGTGCCAGCATGCGGCTGGCACGCACGTTGCACGCGTTCAGGGAGCACGGCGGCTTGGGCGGCACGCCACGACCGTCAGCCGAACGCGATGCGTTGCCGCGCCGGTTGTCGCGAGCCGCCTGTGCCGCGACATGGTGCGCCGCCGCGCCGGTTCAGCGAATGCGTTGCACGCGCGTGGTGCGGGTGACGGATGCGGCGTCCGCTTTCGGTGCAGGGGCACGAACGGCTTTCAGCAGGGGAGCGACATGGAATCATCCGGACAGACGACGCTGACCATCAGCAGCCGCAATTACTCGTCGTGGTCGATGCGCGGCTGGCTGCTCGCGAAGCTCAGCGGACTTTCGTTCGACACCGTCAGCGTGCCGATCGATGCCACGTCGCGCGCGGAGCTGCTGCTGCTGTCGCCGTCGATTCTCGTACCGTGCCTGACGCACGACGGCAACAAGGTTTGGGATACGCTCGCGATCGCCGAATACCTGAACGAAATCCGGCCGCAGGCGCGGCTGCTGCCTGAAAGCCGGCGTGCGCGCGCGCATTGCCGGTCGATCTGCGGCGAGATGCATTCCGGTTTCAGCGCGCTGCGCTCCGCGCTGCCGATGAACCTGCGCGCGCATTTCCCCGGCTTCCGGATCTGGTCGCGCGCACAGCACGACATCCAGCGGATCGTGACGATCTGGCACGAGTGTCTGGCCGCGTATGGCGGCCCCTGGCTGTTCGGCGCGGAGATCGGCGTCGCCGACGCGATGTATGCGCCGGTCGTCACCCGCTTCCTGACCTACGACGTGAAGCTGGAGCCGGAAATCGCCGAATACTGCATGCGCGTGCTCGCGCATCCGTTCGTCGCCGAGTGGATCGACGCGGCGAAGGCGGAGCAGGAAGACATCGACGAACTCGACATGGAGTTTTGATGCGCATGATCGCAGCGTGCTTTCAATTGGACTACACGCGCAAGCATCGAAACGAACTTCCCGATGCAGCCGGGCAATGCGCAAACGTTTTACCTTGATTTCGGGTTAAACCGAGTGCGAATTCCCTAAAGGATGTTGAACCCGATGACGTAAACGAGTCACGGGGACGACTCGCGACACGCATGCTTTCGACATGCGGCGCGCAGTCTGCAACAACCAGCGCAGCAGGGGAATCGACGTGAATCGTCAGCAATCATGGACGCGTACAGCGGCGCCCGGAGAAATCATTTACTCGGAGGGTTTCGCGGGGGAACCCGTGATCTTTCTGATCACCGACGGCAAGGTCGAACTGTCCACGCGGTGCGACGACAAGCGCGTCATCGTCGCGACGCTCGGCCGCGGCGAGTTCTTCGGCGAATCGGCGCTGCTCGCCGCCGAGCCGCGCGCCCATACCGCGAAGGCGCTTTCATTCTGCCAGCTCACGGTCGTGCCGGCCGGCATGCTCGATGAAGAAATCGAGCGCGTGTCGGCGCTGCTGCGCCATATCGTGCGAACGATGATCCGGCGCGTGAAGCGCAAGGACGACCAGCTCGCGACCTACACGCATGCGGACTTCATGCCCGGCGTGCTGTCGTATGCGCATGTGTTGTCGCTGATGGCCGGCGCCGATGCGCGCGAATCCGGCGACGGGTGGGCGCGCCGGCCGATGCAGGCCCATGCGGCCGAAACCTCGGTGCCGCTCGCCGAAGTGATCCGCAAATGCCGCGCGATTGCCGGCCACTCGCGGCCGCACGTGCTCGCGATGCTGCGACGCATGGAGAAGCTCAATCTCGTCACGATCGAAGCCGCGCAGGCCGACCATGTCGGCAGTGCGGCCGACTATGCGGCTTCGTCGGATGCGCGCCAGGTCGTCACGTTCGATGCCGCGCGCGTGATCGACCGCGCGCAGCAGGTTGCCGACCACGATCTCGACCTGTCGATCAACAGCGAACTCGAACTCATCGAGCTGACCGATCTCGAATCGTTGATCGGCGTCGAGAAGACGCTGTTACTCAACAAGCTGTCGAACGGAGAGATTGCCGAAGAGGTGTTCGCGTTCCGCAAATCGAAGGTGCTCAGTTACGTCGAGCAAAAGGGCGTTGCGTACTTCTCGCGGCGCAACGCGCGTCGCGGCGGCGACGTGCGCGCGCTGGAGGATCTCGTGTGGGTCGACCAGCGCACGCTGTTCGACGTGATCAGCGCGTTCGATACGTACGACCTCGCGAAGCTGATCGCGAACCTCGACGATCGCGCGGTGGCCGACAAGCTGTTTTCCGTGATGACAGAAGCGCGGCGCAACGAGGTGTCGTGGGTGATGCGCCGCGAACTCAAGCTTGATCCGATCGAGATAGAGGATATCGAGCAGCGCGTGCTGGATGCCGTACGCGCGGCCAAGGCGCCGGCGACGGGCGCGGCGTCCGTGGCGTCGGATGCGTGACACGGGGAGGCGTATGGATCTGTTGACCTTGGCCGGTGTGGTGCTGGGCGGCGCGGCGATCGTGTTCGGGTTCGCGCTGGAAGGCGGGCATTTCACGATGCTGTTCCAGTTCGAGGCGCTCGTCATCGTGCTCGGCGGCACGCTCGGCGCGGTGATGATCCAGAACACCTGGGCACGCTTCTTCGACGCGGTGAAGCAGTTGCGGCTTGCGTTCGTGCGCGCGAGAGAGGTCGATCGCAAGCACCTGTCCGACCTGCTCGAATGGGGCGATCGCGCGAAGCTCGACGGGCTGCTCGCGTTCGAATCGATGGACGTGAGCGGTATCCATCCGTTCGCGCGGCGCGGGCTCGAATTGCTGGCGAACGGCGTATCGACCGCCGTGCTCGAGGATGCATTGCAGCGCGAACTCGACGCATACGAGCGCAGCCGCCTGGCCGCCGTGCGCGTGTGGCAGCAGGCCGGCGGTTATGCGCCGACGTTCGGCATTCTCGGATCGGTGCTCGGGCTCGTGCAGGTGACGAGCCATATTCTCGAACCGGCGCAGCTCGGGCCGGGCATCGCGGTTGCGTTCATCGCGACGCTGTACGGGCTGGCGTTTGCGAACCTCGTGTTTCTGCCGCTTTACGGCAAGCTGCGTGCGCAGATCGACAGCGAACTGCGGTTCCGCAAGCTGTATCTCGACGGTTTGCTCGCGATCTCGCGCAAGGAGTCGCCGCATACGATCGAAACGCGACTGACCGGTGATGTGCGCGGGCGTGCGGCCGAGTCGCTCGCGTGATGTGCTGCGTATGCGGTACGACAAACAGGGATCTTCGGCATGACAGCCCGAACTGATGGCGCGACCGCCGCCGATCGCGACGACCACGAACTCGAAGGCACGCAGTCCGGCCGCTGGCTGATTTCATACGCGGATCTCATCACGACGCTGATGGTGCTGTTTCTCGCGCTGTATGTGCTCCAGCTCGCGAAATACAACGCGCTCGACGCGCGATACCAGACGCTCGCGCGACATGCCGGCGGCGCTGCGAGTACGGCCAATGTCGTAACATCCGAGCGCGCGCCGGCCTGGCTCGCGTTACTCGATAAATTGAAGGCGAACGGGCGGATTTCGCTGGTGAAGGCGCCGCATGGCGTCGAGATCGGCATCGACGCGAAGATCCTGTTCAACGTCGGCGACGCGCGCTTGCTGCCCGATTCGTCGCCCGTGCTGAACCAGATCGCGCAGGCGCTGAGCGAACACGCGACCGGTGACATTCTCGTCGAAGGGCATACGGACAGCGTGCCGATTGCGAACGCGAAATACGAATCGAACTGGGAGCTTTCGTCGGCGCGCGCGGGGAGCGTCGTGCGCTACCTGACCGAGCGCGGCGTGGCGCCACATCGGCTCGCGGCGATCGGGCGGGCCGATACGCAGCCGCTTGTGGCGGGTGACGATGCCGCCGCGCGGGCGCGGAACCGGCGCGTGACGATCTTCGTTGCGTATTGATTTGCGCTGAACCCTCGCGTATAGGCGGCCGCATATGCCCGCCTGTCAACGACATAACGAATCTCGCATGATCGATATCTGAAATCAGCGATGCGCTTCTGCGCGTGCATGCCGATAACCCAAACTGGCTCAGACCGAGCGGTTATCGAGGGTTCCCCATGCATTTCTGGCGCAAGCTTTCCATTCAGAACAAGCTGATTCTCAGCATGACCAGTTGTCTGCTCGTGTTCGTCGCGATATCGAGCGGACTGAGCATCCGTCTGATCGGCAACGCGGTGCGCGATCGCGTCGTCCGCGAAGAGTTGCCGATGGCAGTGAACGGCATCCGCGCCGACGTGCAGCGGCAGATGGCCGGGCCGATTGCCGCGTCGCGCATTCTCGCGCGCGATGCGTTCCTGCTGCAATGGGAAGCCGACGGCGAACCCGACGCCGGCACGCGCAACTGGATCCAGCTCGCGAAGAACGTGAAGGACGAGCAGAAGGCGGCGTCCGTGCAGTGGGTGTCGGTGAAGAGCGGCAACTACTACAACGAAGCCGGACTGCAGCGGAAGGTCACCGACAAGGATCAGTGGCTGACCAGCTTCCTGTCGTCCGGCAAGGCGTTCGACGTGAACATGGATCGCGAGGTGACCGTCGGCGGCTACATGATGTTCATCAACAGCCGCGTGGAACTCGACGGCGTGCCGATCGGTGCGGCGAGCATGAGCCTGTCCGTCGATGCGCTCGCGAAGGGCATCTCGGCATACCGGATCGGCGAGACCGGGTTCGCGTATCTCGTGCGTCCCGACGGCGCGATCATGATGCATCGCGATACGTCGCTGATCGACGGCAAGCATTTCCTGAAAGACCAGCACGGCCTGCCTGACGATGCGTCGTCGACGCTGCTGGCCGGCAAACCGTATGCGTACCTGAGCTACAACGGCGACGACGGCGCGCGCTTCATCGCGACGTCGTTCATTCCGGAGCTGAATGCGTATGTCGTCGTCGAGGTGCCGCAGGCGGAACTGCTCGGGCCGGTGACGCGTGCAATTCGCAGCGCGGCGCTGGTTGCGGCGGTGGTGGGGCTTGGGGTTGCGCTGATCGTGATCTGGCTGGTTGGGCGCGCGATTGCCGCGCCGATTCGGCGTGCGGCGACACTGCTGTCGGAGATCGCCAGCGGCCAGGGCGACCTGACGCGGCGGATGACGGTCGAGAGCCAGGACGAGATCGGGCAGTTGTCGGATGCGTTCAACCGGTTCGTGTCGTCGCTGTCGACGCTGGTTCATCGAATTCGGGCGGCTTCGACGTCGATTGCGACCGGGTCGGCGCAGATTGCTTCGGGGAATGCGGATTTGAGCGAACGCACCGAAGGGCAGTCGAGCAACCTGGAGCGGACGGCTTCGTCGATGGAAGAGATCACGGCCGTGGTGCGGAACAACACCGAGACGGCGACGACGGCGGCGAAGATGATTACTGGCGCGTCGGATGCGGCGGCGCGTGGCGGGCAGGTGGTAGGTGAAGTCGTGAGCACGATGGAGCAGATCAGCAATGCGTCGCAGCGGATATCCGAGATCATCGTGATGATCGACAGCATTTCGTTTCAGACGAATATTCTTGCGCTGAATGCTGCGGTGGAGGCGGCGCGGGCGGGGAACAGGGGCGCGGGTTTGCGGTGGTGGCTTCGGAAGTGCGGAATTTGGCGCAGCGCAGCGCGCAGGCGGCGAAGGAGATCAAGACGCTGATCGAACATAGCGCTGGGACGGTGGATGCCGGATCGCGGTTGGTTAGCGAGGCGGGGAAGGTGATGAGTGATGTTGTCTCGCAGGTGCAAGGCGTCAGCGCGATGATGAGCGAGATTGCTGAGGCTAGCCTGGAGCAGAGTGCTGGCATCGACCAGATTGGGGATGCGGTGCAGTCTCTCGATCAGATGACGCAGCAGAATGCGGCTTTAGTGGAGGAAAGTGCGGCGGCGGCCGAGAGTTTGAAGCAGCAGGCGGCGGAATTGACCAAGCTGGTGTCGGCTTTCAAGGTGGATGAATAAAGTCTGTTTGGCGTTTTAGAGCGGCTAACACAACCTGGACATGATGCTGCGGGCGTCGTATCGTCTACGGCATGGCAAGACGCAAAATCAGTAACGAATTATGGGTGGCGCTGGAGCCGCTGATTCCGGAGTTCACGCCATCGCCCAGGGGTGGTCGGCGGCGCACAGTCGATGATCGCGCAGCGCTGAACGGTATCTTGTATGTATTGCAGACGGGCATTCCGTGGGAAGACCTTCCGCAGGAGTTGGGCTTCGGCAGTGGCATGACATGCTGGCGACGTCTGCGAGGCTGGCAAGCGGCCGGCGTATGGCATCGACTGAATTTGGCGATGCTGCGTCGACTGCGAGAACACGACCAGATCGATTGGGAGCGTGCGAGCCTAGATGGAGCCAGCGTCTCCAGCCCACGGGGGGCCAAGAAACCGGCCCCAACCCGACGGACCGAGGCAAGCTCGGATCGAAGCGACACATCGTCGTAGATGCACGCGGCATCCCGCTGGCTGTCACGATCACGGGAGCCAATCGGCACGATTCGATGGCATTCGAGCCCACGCTTGATTCCATTCCTGCGGTATCGGGCCTGAACGGGCAGCCGCGCAAGCGGCCGAGCAAACTGCACGCCGACAAAGGGTATGACTTCGCTCGTTGCCGGCGCTATCTGAGACAGCGCGGCATCAAGGCCCGTATTGCCCGCCGTGGTATCGAAAGCAGTGCGCGGCTCGGGCGTCATCGTTGGGTCGTCGAGCGCACACATGCCTGGTTTGCTGGTTTCGGCAAGCTTCGGATTCGCTTCGAGCGCCGCCTCGATATTCATGCCGCTTTGCTCGCTCTGGCTGCCGCCGTCATTTGCTCTAGATTCGTGGATGACTTGTGTTAGCGACTCTAAGGCGAAACATTCAACCTTCAATCTTGATGGTCTCGTTTGTAATGGACGCTGTCTGTCAAATGTGATCGGTGGTTGATCATCGTGTCACGTGTCGATATGCTGGGCAAGTCGGACAGGGTGCCAAGGCCGTAAGCCTTTGGCACCCGCTTGATCAACTCGTAACGTGTGCAGGGAAAGTGCCGTTTATGTGATACATGTCGAATGCGTCAAAGTATCACATAAGCTTCGATGCGTACCCTTTGCGAACCACTCTGACAATAAAGCTGTTTAGACCTTGCCCAGCTTTAGCTAATTGCTTCATGTGCTCAAGGTTTGCGGTGCCGGCACTTTGACTCGTATAGAGGTAGATTGACCCGTCCCCGAATTGCACCTTGATCGAAGACTGTTCGATAGCGTAGGCGACGACATTCGAGTTGCCACTGCGGTTTGCGTAACGTTCCATTTCAATTGTCCTAGCTTATTATGATTTAAGGATTTTTGATGGTACGCGTCTCGTATTTGGCGGGCAAGATAGATTTGGAAGGGATTTGCGATGTAGGTGA
Source organism: Burkholderia sp. JP2-270 (assembly GCF_003233675.1). Taxonomy (NCBI): domain Bacteria; kingdom Pseudomonadati; phylum Pseudomonadota; class Betaproteobacteria; order Burkholderiales; family Burkholderiaceae; genus Burkholderia; species Burkholderia sp. JP2-270. Next base: position 2,498,260 of record NZ_CP029825.1, read on the forward strand.
GTATAACTTTTCTGGGCGGAATGGAAATTTTCTACTGTTCTGAACTAGTCATAGCTCGCAGGACGGACTTGGCGAATCTAGACGGGGCGTCTGGAAAACTCACCTTTGTTTCAGACTGTCAAATAATGAGACGTTGCGGCGAGCATGCTGCAGAACGTGAACATATCGCGATCGGGGCGTGTCGTGCACGTGACCATCTGCGCCGATATAACCGCCGCCCGGATGCAACGGAGTAGTCATCTCCGCAGTGAGCGCGCCTCTAATGGCCGCGCTCTGCTTGTCCGGATCATTCGGATACGCAGCCAAAGCGAGCTTTTGCACTTCAGTAGGTTCGTGCGCAGCGCCCATCGCTTTCCAGTAGGCATCTGGATTTTGAAGTCAGATTCAGACCCGTCTGATAGACGCGACGAAAAAATACCGTAAACATATCGCGCGCATAATTCATCACAAGGAACCTGAGATGCGGCGATATTTGCTCAAGCAAGGCGACAAGTCCTCAAATGGAGGTGTCGTTACGGAAGGGATTCCAAACTGTACGCACCACGGAACGCCTCTAACGTTCGTTGGTGCGCAAGTCTTCTGCCACGGCTGTAAGACGGTCGGCCACATTGCGCCCAAGGGGCCGCGCTGGCCCGATACCATGCACGGCAAGGAACAAGCCCTAGACGGCGATATATGCATCTGCCAGTGCGTTCCGCCGCCTGTCATGATTGCTTCTCAGCACGACAGTTTCCATACTTTCGAGTCGCACAATTTGGCGGATATGGGTTACGCCGCTAGCGGTGCATCGATGACGCAACAATTTCGCGGTAGCTACGATGAGCGCGTTCGCGTGCTCAACGAGTCGGGGCAACCGATACCCAGCATTCCCTATCACATTAAGACCGCAACCGGAGCCGTTTACAAGGGGCTGACCGACGTATCCGGATACTGTCCGCGCGTGTACACGGATGACGTGTCGAAACTCGATATTGCAATCGGAATGAAAGCATTGGAGCGGTGGGACGTATGAGCGATTTTATTTACCAGACGCACACGAACGACAAGAGCGAATCGAAATATGATGTGCTCGGGCACGTGATGCCCGCAAGGGCGTTTTTCTTCGTGACTGTCGATGAGGTAGGCCCCGAAGGGTTCCTTGTTCGGCGTACATATTCGAGTGTCAATGATCCGCGTTTGCCAAGAGAATTAACCCCATTGCAGCGGTTCCAAATCGTATATCCGGAAATGTCAGGTCTTACAGCTCCGAATCCTGAGGGGTTGGCTAATGCGGCAGAACACGTTTTACAACGTGATCAAAAGATCAAAGTGGAAACGCAATTCGTATCAACGAGTAAAAATTTCCCAGGAGGGGCTGACCGCTTCCACGGTTCGGAGAATCCCTCAAAGTTGGTATATATCGATATTGCTAAAGCGAAGCGTTCTGGGGCAGTGCTGGTATCGCCCGAAGAAATTGGAAGAAGCATTGATGAGTATGTAAAAGACATGCCATCAAAGGTAAGGCGCGAAGCGGAATATTTAAAGAAGAAGTCTTTGGGTGTTAATAATGAGTATCTGGTAAAACCTAAGCCCGTTGTTCCGGCTGATGGGGTCTTTACACAGAAAGGTCTAAAGATTGCCTTGGGTGTTGAAAGATGGGCGAGGGTTGTTCAGGTCTTTGGAATTTTCCTCACGGCCTACGATTTGGCTAAAGCCACAGAGGAATCTATCAAATTCAAGTCCATAAAGCCCCTAACAAAATCGACTCTCCGACAAATCGCGGGGTGGGAGGGCAGCATTGCTGGGCGGTGGGCGGGGGCCGCAATCGGCGCGCGAATGGGGGCGACCACGGGGGCGCTTTGCGGTATAGAATTGGGGCCGGGTGCAATCATTACCGGTGCGATTGGCGGAATTATCGGGGGCGCGCTCGCTTATACCGGCGAATCGTATGTGTTGGATTACACAATGGGCGAGTAGGGAGGGCGGTATGGGAATTTTTGATTGGTTGAAGAAATCGCCTGAGTCCGATGCTAAGGCGGCACTTGAGAAAATGTTTCCGTTTCCGCATTCGTTTGATGCGATGCTAGGAGCGTTCTCGCAGGCTGTTGATAATGACGCACTTGATACACTGACTAACATTCCGAATTTATCGGAAATGCATCATCTGGGATTGAATGCGGTGCTGTTGACGCGGCATATTGAGATTCAGGCATTTCCGCGTTACCTGAGTTTGGTTAGGCGTGGCTGGGAAGAGGTTCGGCTTCTGCATTATCAGGATCGTGATTTCCATACATTCGTTTCGTTTTCGGACGAATTGGGTGGTAGGAATGTCCATATTCTGACAAATTCCGCAGAATTGATTGTGGATCAAGCTAAGGAAGAGTTTGGGCCGCCGCCGCCTTGGGTTGCATGGTGCTACTACGGTCCCTTTGTGCGATATAACGAAGGTGCTGAGGAATATTGGGCCATATATCTTTGGGACCCATTTTGGAAAAGCTTGACGCCTGAAGCAAGGGATGCATATATTGAACGGCATAGTAAAGATGCTCTTTCGTATATGTCCGCGCAGGAATGGGAGGATTGGGTATATTCAACCCGAAAGAATGATCCGGAATACAGAGCACGTGAGGGGCTTTAATGATGGTGAAGGTTAAGACGCAATATATTGCTCCCCTTTCTCTTTGGGTGGTAGTGCGCCGCCGTGTGCTCGATTCCGGGCCGTTCATAGAGCCAGCTTGGACCGGATCAACCGTAGAGGGCATATCCGGGCCAGTCGTATTCGTATCGCGTCTGCTGGCGCATATGTACGCATACCTGCGCAATGAGTACCACAGCGACGACGATAGCGGCCACTGGAAAGCGATTCCGCTTCAGGATTTTGACCTGTTTGACCACGCGAAAGGCATAGACGGCCCGCTGTGCTGCATGATGGCTTTCGGGTTTGCGATGGAGACGGAAACCGATGTGATATGCGTACACGCGCCCCGCGTTCGCTACGTGCCGCTACCGTTCAATATCCCGGAAGGTGCAGAAGGGGTAACGTTCTCTTTCAATCAGTGGGCGTTTGACTTCATGCGCGATGAGTGGAAAGCGCTGGGTCTGCGGCACTACGAGGGGGAGCTAGAGGCGGCGGATGAGTTGGACGATGGCGGATTCGACCGACTGTATCAAACGGCCGTGGCGCGGCTTGGTGTATGTCGTGAACCCTCTGGTAGGCCGGGGCCTTGGGCGGTGTTCAGCACGCAGGACGACACGTGGATAGCCGGTTATGAAGATGAAGCGCCGCAGCGAGGAGGTATCCGGAATTCCGTGTGTGAGGCGGGTTGAGATTCAGACTCCAATGTTGAATCGTTCCGGGTAAAGCAGTGCGAACTGCGTCATCGCGCTCTTCCAATCGTGCCGGGAGCCGGTCCACTTGGCCACGACGTTGCGCAGCGCCAGCCAGATCAGTTTGAGCGCGGCCTCGTCCGACGGGAAGTGGCCGCGCGCCTTGATGATCTTCCGAAGCTGCATGTGCAGCGACTCGATCGCGTTGGTCGTATATACAATTTTCCGGATGTCAGGCGCGAAGGCGTAGAACGGAATCACCTGATCCCAGGCTCGGCGCCAGAGCGCGGCAATCGGAGGGTATTTCGTACCCCACGGGCTCGTATCGAACGCGTCCAGCGCCACGGCGGCCGCTTCGGCCGACGCTGCCCGATAGACCTCCTTGAGCGCCGCCGCGACCGATTTCCTGTCTTTCCAGCTGGCGAAGTCCAGCGAGTTCCGGATCAGATGCACGATGCAGGTCTGGACCGTCGTTTCCGGGAACACCGTGTTGATCGCTTCCGGGAAGCCCTTCAGGCCGTCGACCACGGCAATCAGGATATCCTGCACGCCGCGCAGCTTAAGGTCGTTCACTACCCGCAGCCAGAACTTGGCCCCCTCGGTCTGCTCGATCCAAAGGCCCAACACGTCGCGTGTGCCGTCGCGGCGCACGCCCAGCGCCAGGTAGATCGCCTTGTTACGCACGACGCCTTCGTCGCGGATCTTGACTCGCAAGGCGTCGAAGAACACGACCGGGTACATCGGCTCGAGCGGCCGCTGTTGCCACTCGCGCACTTCATCGATCACCGCGTCGGTGACCGTGCTGATGAAGTCTGGTGACACCTCGATGCCGTACATCTCTTGCAGGAAGCCCTGAATTTCCCGCACGCTCATGCCGCGTGCGTACATCGCGATAATCTTGTCGTCGAAGCCGGTGAAGCGTCGCTCGCCCTTGGCGATCAGCACCGGATCGAAAGTGCCTTCGCGGTCGCGCGGAATCTCGACGTCGAGCAGGTCGTCGTCGGTCGTGATGCGCTTGCGGCTGGTGCCGTTGCGATGGTTCGTGCGGCCTGCCGGCTTGGCATCGCCCTTCTCGTAGCCGAGGTGGTGGGTCAGTTCGCCGCCCAGCGCGCGTTCGAAGATTGCCTTCTTGAGCGCCGCAAGCTGCTCGTTGATCGTCGCCCGATCCAGCGTGCCGGGTACCAGTTGCTTGATCAGTTCCGGGTCCAGGTTCAAACCCTTGCCCGGTTCAATCGTCACTTCTTCCTTGCGTTTGCGTGGCAGAACGTGGCTCCTTGGCCATCAGTTTATGCCTCACACACAAACATTAGGATAGGCTCGCCAGCGACAGCACACGGGCTGCATTGACGACATTCCGGCGAGCATAAAGAAACACCAAAAATCTATTCGCAACATCAGTCCTGCGTCACGCGCATCCCTATGTCTAACGGCCAATCCCCCCAACTCCCCATTTCTGAGATGCCAGCACGACTACACTGGTCATGAAGCCTTGCTTCTCGCCCATCGGAGTAGATCGCAGCACCCTTCGCCCGATGGTCGAAAAAATCCGTCTTGCCCAACAAGACGCAGCGAAGGGAGGAGAGAGAAGGGAAATTCACGGCAGCAAAGAAGCGCGGGCCGCATGGGCGGCAACCCATACGACCCGCTGACCACCACCAACTCGCACTAGGAGTCGGAAATGGCTGACGCCAATAGTAAGTCACGTCGCAGGAAGAACAAACCCGTCAACATGCAAAAGACGTTTGAGCTGGTCCTCCGCAACTACCCGGACCTTCCCAAGCGTGGCTGGCCTTACCTGCCGTGGATGCAGGCGATCGATATTGATTTCAAGATCTTTGGATTCAAACCGGGCGACCGCATCTACCTCGACGTCAACTACGTCACCCGGAAAATCACGATCTCGCCTGACTACAGCCAGCTTGCGCTGCGAGAGCAGCCGTACCACGATCCTGAACCGGAAGACTCGCCCGCATAACAAGTGAGGGCCGCACGATGCGGCTCTTGCGAGTGGGTTGCAGGCTTTGCACGAACGTGACTGACCGCCGGGGCGATACCGCCCTGGCCATAGCGTCGGATATTGCGATTCGCGCCCACCGCCACCTTCAACAACTGTCACGACCGCAAGGCTCGTGAGGCCGCACTGTGCGTGCCGAACAATCGGATAGATTCGATTGACTCGGAGGTATCTGGATTCAAGCGACGGCCTGAATGTCCGCGTGCATTCGTGAACGACGCGTCAACGCCCGCCGTCCCGCGCCTTCACGATCCGCCCGCGCTGCAGCACATAGGCGACGTGCTCGCCTTCACCGGCCACAACGCCGATATCGGCGAGCGGGTTTCCGTCGAGCACGACCATGTCGGCGATCGCACCAGCGGCCACGACGCCCAGTTGCCCCGTCATGTTGACGATCTCCGCCGCCACCGTCGTCGCTGACCTGAGCGCTTCCAGATTCCCGAGCACTTCCGCCCGAATCCGAAACTCACCGCACTGAAACGCGTGCATCTCGCCAAGCAGATCGGACCCGAACCCCATCTTCACGCCGGCCTTCGCATAGATCTCCAGCGACTCGCGTCCTTTCTGCTGCACGGAAGCCACCTTCGCGACGGAGTCAGCAGGCATCCCGAACTCCGCCCCATGTTTGGCAAGCGCGTCATAAGTAACAAGCGTAGGCACCACAAACGCTCCATGCTCATGCATGAGCTTCGCGGCCGCTTCATCCACGAGATTCCCGTGCTCGATCGTCCGCACGCCACATCGCACAGCCCGCGCAATCGCCCGCCCCGTATATGCATGTGCCATCACATAAGTATTCGCAGCCTCGGCCTCATCAACGATCGCCCGAATCTCATCCTCCGAATACTGCGTGTTCGCAATCGGATCAGTCGGCGACGCAACGCCCCCTGAAGCCATGATCTTGATCTGCATCGCGCCTTTCTGAATCTCTTCGCGCACCGCGAGCCGCACACCTTCAACGCCATCCACCACCCGAGCAATCGCACCCGTCCGAAAGCAGCAAGAGCAGGGCTCCAGCAAATCCCCCCGAGGCCGAAAATCCCCATGCCCGCCGGTCTGCGACAACGCCTTCCCCGACGGAAAAATCCGCGGCCCCGAAACCAGCCCCGTCTCGACCGCCTGCATCAAACTCCAATCCGCACCGCCCGCATCCCGTACACTCGTAAAGCCACGCGCCAACATCGCATCGAGAATCGGCAACGACCGAATCGCCGCAAGAATATTCGGCTGCGTCGCATTCGCGCCAAGATTCGCATTCGAAGCCAGCACATGCACATGGCAATCGATGAATCCCGGCATCACGGTCTTGCCGCGCACATCGACCACCTGCGCATTCGGCAAATCCAGCGGCCGATCGGTGACTTCGACAATCCGCTCGCCTTCGATCACGACATGATGATGTTCGAGCAACACGCCTCGTTCGAGGTCGAGAACGTTGCCGCCTTGAAGCACGGTAATGGTCATGGGGAAGTATCCTTATCGAGTCATGGAGGTACCACGCTTCGCATCCTTCACGAAGCGCGTCCCGACGAAACTGACTGCCGCCGCGAGGATCACGTAGAAGGCAGGCGCCATGTTGCTGCCCGTCCGGGCGATAAGCCAGGTAATCAGGAACGGGGCGAACCCGCCAAAGATCGTGACCGCGAAGTTGTACGCAACGGAAAGCCCTGTCGACAGCACCTTGGTCGGAAACAGCTCCGCGAACGCCGCGAGGATCGGCCCCGTATAGACCGCAATCAGCACGCCGAACACGGCCTGGAACACGATCAGCGACGTGAACCCGGGTGCATGGTTGATCCACGCGAACATCGGCCACGCAAGCACGAGGATCGCGAGCGCCGAACCGGACAGGAACACGCGCCGTCCCCACACGTCGGCGAGCCTGCCGACGATCGGCGAGCAGCACATGATCATCAGCCCGCCGACCATGCCGGCCGCGAAACCTGTCGACTGCGGCAGATGCAGCGTGCGCACGGAATAGGTCGGCATGTAGAAGAGCAGCACATAGGTGCAGACGGTCCACAGAATGACCATCGAAAAGCTCGCGAACGTCTCGCGCGGATAGGTGGACAGCACTTCCTTCAGCGGCGAGCTTTCCTTCGCCTGCGCTTCGACGGCGCTGAACGCGGGTGTCTCGTCGATATGGCTGCGAATGAAGTAGCCGACCGGCCCGACGATGATCCCGAGCAGGAACGGCAGACGCCAGCCCCAGCTATGCAGCGCCTGCGTGTCGAGCGACGTCGTGACGAACGTACCGGTCGCAGCGCCGAGCAGCACCGCGAAGCCGATGCTCGACTGGATCCAGCTCGAGTAATAGGCGCGCTTCTCCGGCGGCGCGTATTCGGTGAGGAACGCGGTGGCGCCGCCCATCTCGCCGCCGGCCGAGAAGCCTTGCAGCAGCCGCGCGACGACGATCAGCAGCGGCGCGGCGATGCCGGCCTGTTCGTAGGTCGGCGCGATTCCGATGAGCGCGGTGCCGGCTGCCATCAGCAGGATGGTGAGCGACAACGCGGCCTTGCGTCCGACCTTGTCGGCATAGACGCCGAGCACGATGCCGCCCACCGGCCGCATGAAGAAGCCGACGCCGAACGTCGCGACGGTCAGCAGCACGGACGTCAGTTCGTTGCCGGTCGGGAAGAACAGCTTCGCGATGATCACCGCGAAGAAGCTGTAGACGGTGAAGTCGAACCATTCGAGGCCGTTGCCGATCACGGTCGCGACGATGGCGCGGCGGCGCTGCTGCACTGCCACATCGACGGAAGGCGCGGCGCGCGGGGAAAGCGTTCCTTGCATGGTCTCTTCCTCTGTCAGAAGACGGGACGGCTGCCCCGCTTGAATCCCATGCTACGGACAGCCGGATTATTTTCTGAAACGAAAGATTCGCATGCACGCATGCGCTGCGCGCATGCATCGCGCTCAGGGCGCGGTCTGCTTCTCCGCCTGTTCGAACAGCCAGCGCGTGAACAGGCGGGCGGCCTGGTTCTGCGCGCGGTCGTTGGGCGAGATTACGTAGTAGCCGCCGCCGTGGCTCGCGGACGCTTCCGTCACGCGCACGAGCAGCCCGGCCTCGATGCATGCGTCGATCATGTAGCGCCAGCCGAGCGACACGCCCTGGCCGAGAATGGTCATCTGCACGATCTGCGGATAGGAGTTGATCGTGATGTCCTGCGGCTGCGCCTTCTGCCGGTCGACGTCGTTCATGTCGAACCATTCGGACCACGACATCCATTGGCGCTGTCCGTCCTCGAGGCGCAGCAGCGTCTCGTTCGCGAGATCGGCCGCGTCGAGCGAGCGGCCGGCCAGATAGCCGGGCGCGCAGACGGGAAACACTTCTTCGTCGAACAGCCGGCGCGCGGTGTATTCGGCCGGCGCTTGCTGGCGCACGTAGTAGACGCCGACGTCGAATTCCGCAGGCGACATCGACGCAAGAGCATCGCGCACGATCAGGCGCAGCTTGATGTTCGAATACGCGGCGCGAAACTCGGGCAGGCGTGGCGTAAGCCAAAGTAGCGCGACACCGGACGAGCACGCGATCGTCAGTTCGAGATCGCCGTACGGCTTCATCACGTCGTGCGTGGCTTCCGCGCATAGGGTGAGGAGGTGGTGGACCTGCGCCGCGTATTGCTCACCTGCGATCGTCAGCCGCAACGAACGATGCTCGCGGACGAACAGCGAGCGGCCGAGGAATTCCTCGAGCTGCTGGATCTGGCGGCTGATTGCGCTCTGAGTCACGTGCAGTTCGGCGGCGGCTTTCGTGAAGCTCGCGTGCCGCACGGCGGCTTCGAAAGCGACGAGGCACTGAAGGGGCGGGAGAGGTGTGATGCGCATGGCGGGCGGGGGAGTCGATGGCGCTGTCGACATGATACGGGTGCACCGAAAGGAAATCACAAGGCGAGAAGGGCAGCGCCAGCCGACGCATTCATGCGAAGATTGAACGCAACGCGCGCTCGATTACACCGCGGCGGATGCCCATTCCATTGACATTTCACGCCACCTAACCACGAAGCAGCGCATCGAGCGCAGGTCGGTGTTCGTCGAGATCGTCAACACCAGGAATATGAGCACCGCTGCCGAACGGTCTGGTCTGTCATCGAGCACGGTCGGAAACCATCTGAGCGCGCTCGAAGTGCATCTGGACGTGAGACTGCTTTACCGCATGACGGCGACAGTTCGGTGGGTTCGGATTATCCAAACAAGGCCGAAGAGCATCCATTTTCTGCAGAGAAGTTCGAGGGGATTGCCAGGGAGGGGAAATGATTGCTAAGTTTGTTTTTGGGATATTTCTTGTATTGTCAGTGATGGAAAATTCAATGGCGGGTGATTACGCGGCCCCTGGTTTGGTGGTTTGTGATGGTAGTGTAAAAACAATTAATTGCCCGATCCGATTGGATGGGGATGGATTTTTCGTCGATAGTGCTAGTGATGCGCGATTGTCTTCTGAGCCGAATTTGCGGCGGACTTTGAGTGATGCGACGCTATATGGAAGCATGGCAAGTCTGATTCTGGAGTATGATAAAGTATCGTCGTCAAAGAATTGGACGATTCTGATTTTCTCTTACATTAATGGTGTAATGCGTGCAAGAAATTACATCTCACTGTCGAGAGCGACTCTGTCGAATGGCGAGCGTTGGATCGGGCAAAGTTGTCGTGGCAATGTTGTGTTGAACGAAGGGCGGGAAATTATGGAAAATGCTTTCGAAGCCTTGTGTGATGGGAAAATAAATAATAAATCTCCAGCTTTGCCTGACACAGTGGCAACCAGAGTTGCAAATCAGGCTGGTCTTGTTGTAACGGTGCCGGCATACGACGCGGGCACTAAAGATTGGTCAGAAGCAACCTATGCGTTTCCTTCAGGTAGCGGGCCTGATGCAAGGACATTACTCTGTCTTGCCGGATGCAAGATCGATGTGACATATCAGTATTTGGGCGGGTGGATCGGCAATAATTTCTGGATTAGCGCTTCCTTTCCAGAAGATCGGGATGGAAGAGTCGATGGTAGTTACATGTATCTCAAGAATGAAACGCTGATCGCTGTTAAAGGTTCGATAAGAAACGGGAGAGTGAATTTAACAGAGTATTTGGCATCGGGGAATCAACCGGTTGCAACGTTCAAGGGAAAGAAAATTGACGATTCGTATGTTGGAACATGGACGTCAAAGAATAGAAAATATAACTTCTTCTTGGCAACGAAATTCTATTGATTGCCCTGTCATGATTGATCTCATTCGAGTCGGCGAAGGCGCCGGCAACACTCGTCGCTATGTCGTATTCATGCGAAGATTGACCGCAAATCACATTCGACCGAGAACGACGTGACCCTATCAAACCCTGAGAGCAAGCCGAAAGCCGGCCATCCGCCCTGGATGTCCGTCGCCCTGGCCGAACTCGGCATCCGCCGCCACCCGCCGGGCAGCATAAATCCGCGCATCGTCGAATACAACAACCAGACGAACCTGGTCGGCTACGACGACGAGATTTCCTGGTGCTCTTCCTTCGTCAACTGGTGCATGACGCACGCCGGCATTCGCGGCACGGGTTCCGCACTCGCGCGCTCGTGGCTCGAATGGGGCCGCCCGCTGGAACGTCCGGTCTACGGCTGCATCGCCATCCTGACGCGCGACGACCCGGCAAGCTGGAAAGGGCACGTCGGTTTCTACCTGCGTCACGACGACGAATACGTGCATCTGTTCGGCGGCAACCAACTGGAAGAAGTGCGCGAACTCGCGTATCCGCTGAACGAAGTGATCGGATACCGCTGGCCCGACGCCGTATGACCATACGGCCGCAGCGCACACCAAACCACCAACACTGCCTTTCCCGCCACTGATAATCTGTCGCACACACCGCATGACCCACCCGGAGTTCTTCGGCGCATAAAACAGCCACCGACCTCCACCCCCAAAAGGAGCCAGCAGTGCAAACCGGTAATCTCCGTCTCTACGCGGATGCGCAATACGCGAGCCCTTACGCGATGTCGGTCTTCGTCGCCCTCGAGGAAAAATCGCTGCCGTGCGAACTGGTGACTGTCGATCTCGGCAACCGCGCGCATTTCGCGCCCGACTATGCGGCGACGTCGCTGACGCAACGCGTGCCGACGCTCGTACACGACGATTTCGCGCTGTCGGAATCGTCGGCGATTACCGAGTATCTCGACGAGATATTCCCGGGCACGCGACTCTATCCGGCCGATCCGCGCCAGCGTGCGCGGGCGCGTCAGGTGCAGGCGTGGCTGCGCAGCGACCTGATGCCGATCCGCACGGAGCGGTCGACCGAAGTGCTGTTCTACGGCCCGACGAGCGAGCCGTTGTCGAGTCTGGCACAGGCTGCCGCGCAGAAGCTGTTTGCGGCCGCCGACAAATTGCTCGCGCCGGGCGCGGCAAACCTGTGCGGCGAGTGGAGCATTGCCGATGTTGACCTGGCGGTCATGTTGAACCGTCTGGTGCTGAATGACGATCCGGTGCCGCAGCGCCTAGCCGACTATGCGCGTGCGCAGTGGGAGAGGGCGTCGGTGCAGCGCTGGGTGAAGCTGAAGCGGGCGCCGCTGTAATTCGTGGCTGCATGGGGCGTGTCGGCGGCTCGAAAGGTTACGCGATACGCCTGCACGCCGTACTTCCCGCCGTCCCGCATCGATGGAAAATCGGCAAGCTAGATTAGATCGCCTTTCCTCCTTCACCTTGAATCCACCCAAATCGCCATGAGCTATCTTCCCCAACTCGCGGCAGTCGGCGGCGTGATGTTGCTGGCGTGCGTCAGCCCCGGCCCCGACCTGATCGCCGTATCGTCCCATGCGCTCGGCAATCGCCGTGCCGGCCTGCTGGCCGCGTTGGGCATTGCGTCGTCGCATGCGGCCTGGGCGGCGATGGCGATTTTCGGGCTCGGGCTGATCGTCGCGAAGCTCGCGTGGCTGTATGAGGCGATCCGCATCGCCGGTGCCGCGTACCTGATCTATCTCGGCATCAAGACGCTATCGAGCCTGCGTCAGTCTGCGCAACAGGCCGAATCCGCGAGCCAGCCGGTTGTCCGTGGCGGCGTGCACGCATACCGGAAAGGGCTGCTGGTCGGCTTGACGAATCCGAAGGCCGCGGCCTTCTTCGGCAGCCTGTTCGTCACGCTGCTGCCCGCGCATGCGCCGGCATGGATGCATGGCGCGACGCTGGGCGTTGTCGTCGCGGTATCGATGACGTGGTTCTGCACGGTCGCCGTATTGTTCTCGACGAACCGCGTGCAGACGGGCTACGCGAAATTGCGCAAGCCGATCGATGCGGTGATGGGGACGATCCTGCTCGGCCTCGGCGCGAAACTGGCGCTGGATCGGTAAGCCGGGACGCTGATCGTAAATGGTCGCGATCTCCGAGATTGCCTTTCTGTTGCTCCTGGTTGCCTGTGTCGTCGCGGCAGTTCGGTTCTGGCACAAACGCGTCACGCGTGTCGTCGTGGTTGTCGTCGCGATAGGTCTCGCGTGGCCTGTGTACTATTTGATCGCACTGTCGTCGGTCCAATGTCTGGGGTCGTGTGGCTGAAGTGCGGGGCGCCGGCAAGCGTTTAAGCCGGCGCCATATCGTGATTTCGCTTAGTTCTTCGCCACGGCCTCCATCTCCGTCCCACCCGCCGCCTCATTCGAACCTGTCCGCATTTTTGTGGGCGAGGCGGTTGAACAACAGGTTATCCACGCGCCTGCGTAAACCGTTCGCCGAACAGAATAGCAAACTGGTTCATCGCTGATTTCCAGTCGAAGGCGGCCCTCACGGTCTTGGCCAGTACGTTGCGCAGCGCCAGCCAGAGCAGCTTGATGGCCGCCTCGTCGTTCGGGAAGTGACCGCGCGTCTTGATGATCTTGCGCAATTGCATGTTCAAGCTCTCGATGGCGTTTGTCGTATAAACGACTCGCCGAATTTCCGGCGGGAACACGTAGAACGGCACGACGTGCTCCCACGCGCGTTGCCACGACTGCACGATCGTCGGGTACTTCGCGCCCCAAGGTCCGTCGGCGAAGTCTTGCAGCGCTTGCCTTGCTGCCTCTTCGCTGGCAGCCGCGTAGATCGGGCGCAGCGCCGTGGCGAGTACCTTGCGGTCCTTGTAGCTGGCGTATTCGAGGCTGTTGCGGATCAGATGCACGATGCAGGTCTGAACGGTGGTCCGCGGATAGGCCGCGCTGATGGCTTCGGTTAGCCCCTTCAGGCCATCGACCACGGCGATCAGGATGTCCTGGCAGCCGCGCGTCTTGAGTTCATTGAACACCTTGAGCCAGAACTTGGCGCCCTCGGTCTGCTCGATCCAGAGGCCCAGCACATCGCGCTGGCCATCGGCTTGGATGCCCAAGGCCAGATAGACGGCCTTGTTGCTGACCACCCCGTCGTCGCGGATCTTGACCCGCAGCGCATCGAAGAACACGACCGGATACATCGCCTCGAGTGGGCGGCTCTGCCAGCTCAGCGCTTCGGCCATCACCTCGTCGGTGACCGAGCTGATGAAGTCGGGCGACACTTCGGTGCCGTATTGCTCGGCCAGAAACCCTTGAATCTCGCGCACGCTCATGCCACGCGCGTACATCGCAATGATGCGTTCGTCGAAGCCGGTGAAGCGGCGCTCGTGCTTGGGAATCAGGATCGGCTCGAAGCTGCCGTCACGGTCACGAGGGACTTCGACACGAACCGGGCCGCGATCCGTGATGACCGTCTTGCCGCTGGCGCCGTTGCGCTCGTTGGCTTGTCCGGCCGGCTTGGACTGGCCCGACGGGTAGCCCAGATGCAGATTCATCTCGGCGCCCATCGCCCGTTCGATGATCGCCTTGTTGAACGCCAGCATCAGATCCTGAACCTCGGTCGGCGTCATCGGCCCCTTGACCAACTGGTCCAGCAGTTCCTTGGGCAACTCAGGCAGCGGCCCGCGGGCCGCTGCCTGACGCGCTACGGTTTGCCTCTTCTTCATCGGCATATCCATGACTTTTATACCTCATGATATGCCCCGCCCACGAAATGACGGATAGGTCCCCTCATTCCTGCTCCACCCACCCCCAAGCGACCGATAAAGCGCGACTGCCGCCAGCGCGTGCTCGCGCTTGACCTGATTGAGCGAATCCGAATCCCTTAGATAAACCTCCTGCGCCGACAGCACATCCAGAAAATCCGTCGCGCCCCCCTTATAAAGCTGATTCGCCAGCCCAAGCGCCTTGTCCGACGCAGAAAGCGCGCTATCGAGCCGCCGCGTCGCCTCATTGGAACTGACGAGATTCGCACGCGCATCCTCGACTTCCCTCAACGCCTGCAGCATCGTCTGCCTCAACCCGAGTTCCGACTCGCGCATCCGGCTTTCGCTCTGCGAGATATTGGCGGTAATACGCCCCGCGTTGAAGATCGGACTCGTCGCGCTCAACGCCGCACTGAACAGGTTGTCGGTCAACGTAGGCAACCCGAGATACGACGCCGCGAGAATCCCGTCCGCCAAATTCAGCGAGAACTTCGGATACCGCTCGGCCTTAGCAACACCCACTTGCGCCGCACGCCGCTCCACCTGCGCATAAGCAGACAGCACATCAGGCCGCCGCAACAACGCCTGCGAAGGCAACGTCCCCGGCGCGCCGACCGGCGGCGCCGGAATCTCGCCAGCCTGCGCCAACACGAGCTGATCGACCGATTCCGGCGTTCGCCCCGAATACACGGCAATCAGATTGAGCTGATGCGAAATCTGCGCCTGCGTCGGCGGAATCCTCGCTTCGAGCGCATCGAGCTGGTTCTGCGCGCGCGTGACGTCGAGCTCCGTCGACAGCCCGAACGCCTGCCGCTTGCGCGTGAGTTCGAGCGCGTGCTGCCGGATCTTCGCGTTGTCCTGCAGGATCTTCAGTTCCTGCTGCGCCCAGCGCAGATCGACATACGCGGATGCCGCATCGGCCGCGAGCGCGAGCCGCATCGCATCTTCCGCATGCTTCTGCCCGACGAGTTCGGCTTGAGCAGCGAGCAGATCGAGCCGTTCGCCGCCGAACACATCGGGTGACCAGCTCAGCGCGAGCCCCACGCCGGCCTGCCGCACATACCCAAGCGGTGGCGGCGTGTTTTGCCGCGCGTCGGCCGCATGCGCGGTTGCGTCGAGTTCGGGCAGCAGCGCCGCGCGCTTCTGCACAGTCAACGCCTGCGCCTGCTTTACGCGTTCGGCGGCGGCCTGCAGATCGAGGTTGCCGTCGAGCACGCTCGCGATCAGCCGGTCGAGCACGGGATCGTGGAATTGCGCCCACCATGCGGCGGCGTCGATGTCCGCGCGCGGCACGTCGGTATCCCATGCGGTGGGCGCGAGCGTCTGAACGGATTCGTGTAGCGCAGGATGCTGCGCGGGCTGCACCGCACACCCTGCGGCGAACACGCTGACGACAACGGCGACGAGTAGCTTTTTCATGATGACGATCTCAGTGCGCGTCCGGCGGCGGCGCGTTCAAGGTAATGGGTTTGGAAAACACGACGGCAAGCAGCGCGACGACGAAGCACAGCGACAGCGCGTAATACGCATCCGCATAGGTGAGCGTCAGCGCTTCGCGGTAAATCAGCCGATGCAGGTTCGAGAGCCCGGCCTGCGCGGTATTCAGCGTATTGCCCGCAACAGCCGTCCAGTACGTGGCCTGGTGGTCGAGCAGCGACGCGATCTGCGGCTCGCCGGCGCTCACGTGCTCGTTCAGGCGCAGGTAGTGGAAGTTCAGCCGGTCGTTGAGCATCGTCGCGCTCACCGCGATGCCGATCGCACCGCCGAGATTGCGCATCAGGTTGAACAGCCCGCTCGCCGATTTCAGTCGCGACTGCGGCAGCGAGCCGAGCGCCATCGTCACGATCGGCGGCACGCTGAACTGCTGGCCGATCCCGCGCAGCGCCTGCGGCAGCAGTAGTTCCCGCCAGCCCCAGTCGTGCGTGATCGGCGTGTACAGGTAGCAGCCGAGGCCGAAGCAGATCAGTCCGAACACGAGCAGCGCACGCATGCTGAAATAGCGCGCGGCGAACGCATACGCGCCAAGCGCGAGCAACTGGAACGCACCGACCGACAGCAGCGCCAGGCCGATCTGCAGCGAGCTGAACGCGCGCACCTGCGCAAGAAACAGCGGCGTCAGGAACACGGTCACGAAGATGCCGATGCCGGTCACGAACGACAGCAGGCTGCCGATCCCGAAGTTGCGCACGGCGAGCGCGCGCAGGTCGACGATCGGATCTTCCGCGGTCAGCGCATGCACGATGAACAGGAAGCCGCAGATGCCGGAGATCCACGCGCAGATCACGATCGCATCGTCGCCGAACCAGTTCTTGCGCGGGCCTTCTTCCAGCACGTATTCGAGGCAGCCGAGGAAGCCCGACATCAGCGCGATGCCGAGATAGTCGCCGCGCTTGATGAGGCTGAGGTCGGGTTCGTCGATGTGCACGTAGCGCGGCACGAGGGCGGCCACCGCGATACCCGGCACGAGGTTCAGGTAGAACAGCCAGTGCCACGACCATTGGTCGGTGATCCAGCCGCCGATCACGGGGCCGATCGCCGGCGCGAGCGACGCGAGCGCGCCGATGGTGGTCGACGCGATCAGCCGCTGCTTGCCGGGGAACAGCACGAACGCGGTGGTGAACACGGTCGGGATCATCGCGGCGCCGAGCGCGCCCTGCAGCCCGCGAAACAGGATCATCGAGTTGATGTCCCACGCGAGCCCGCACAGCATGCTGGTGATCGTGAAGCCGACGGCCGACGCGACGAACAGCCAGCGTGTCGACATCACCTTCGACAGCCAGCCCGACATCGGGATCACGATGATCTCGGCGATCAGGTAAGCCGTTTGCACCCACGACAGCTCGTCCTGGCTCGCGGACAAGCCGCCGCCGATGTCGCGCAGCGACGACGCTACGATCTGGATGTCGAGCGTCGCCATGAAGAAGCCGACGCACATCAGCGCGAACGCGAATACCCGCTGCTTCGTCGGTTGCGACGCGGGGTCGCCGGAAAACGCGGTGGTCATGGTCGGCTCCCGCTCAGTTCGCGTGGTCGGTATGCACGGTCACGACCGCGGACAGGCCGGGGCGCAGCACGTGTTCGAGGCCCGGCTGCGGATCGAGATGCACGCGCACGGGCACGCGCTGGACGATCTTCGTGAAGTTGCCGGTCGCATTCTCGGGCGGCAGCACGCTGAAGGTCGCGCCGGTCGCGGGCGCGACGCTGTCGACGCGGCCGTGCAGGCGCGTGCTCGACGCATCGAGCGACACGTCGACGCGATCGCCCGCGCGCATCTTGCGGAGCTGGTCTTCCTTGAAGTTCGCGTCGATCCACAGGCCGGAAGCCGGCACGACCGTCAGCAGCGGCACGCCGACGTTCGCGAGCATCCCGACGCGGCCCGTGCGGTTGCCGACGTAACCGTCGACCGGCGAGCGGATCGTCGTGTATTCGACGTTGAGCGCAGCAACGCGTTGCGCGGCGAGCGCGGTGTTCACGCGGGCCCGTGCATCGGCGAGCTGCGCGCCGAGCACGTCGAGTTGCCGCTTCGAGGCAAGCAGCGCGGCGTCACTGCGTTCGACGGCCGCACCGGCCTTCGAGTAATCGGCGTCCGCGCGCTCGACGATCTGGTTCGACACGGCGTCGGATTTCACGAGCTCACGATAGCGCACGCGGTCCGATGCGGCGCGCGTCAGCTCGGCCGACGACGCGTTCTTGTCCGCCGCGTGCTGGCCGATCACCGCGAATTGCAGTTGCTGCTTCGCTTCTAGTTCGGTCACGGCGGAGCGCGCGCTGTCGACTTCGGCGCTGGCCTGCGCGAGCTTCGCATCGTAGTCGCGCGCATCGAGCTGCACGAGCACGTCGCCGGTCTTCACGCGCTGGTTGTCGGTCACGAGAATCCGGTCGACGAAGCCGTTGACCTTCGGCGCGAGAACCGTCACGTCGCCGCCGACATACGCATCGTCGGTGCTTTCCTGGAAGCGCAGCACGAACAGCCAGTCGAGCGCGGCTGCTGCCACCACAACGACGACGGCGATCACTGCGATGCGCATCCACGGCACGCGGCGCCGCTGCTTCGCGGGCCGGTCGATTGTGGCTGCCTCGCGGGAAGCAGCAGCTTCTTGGGTCGTTTCCATCGATTCACCTATGTATATGCACTCATTAAAACGATCGACGACGTCGCGTCGATCGGGGAAGGGGTCAGCGCTCCGGCAGGTTGTGCGCGATCCGGAACAGCTCGTCTCTCAGGCGGGCCGCCTGGGTCGGCCCGAACCGTTGCTCGAACGCTTCCTGCGCGGCGAGCCAGTGCACATGCGCGTCGGCAACCTTCGTTTCGCCGTGCGCAGTCAGCGCGAACGTCTGGCGGCGATACGGCCGCTCGATCCGGCCCGTTACCAGCGCCGCGCCGACGAGCGGCTTGAGCGCGCGCAGCAGCGCGGTGCGTTCGATTACCAGCATGGCCGACAGCGTCGCCATCGTCAGGCCAGGCCGGTCGCGCAGCAGCGCGAGAATGCTGTACTGCGACGGCGTGACGCCCGCCCGCGACAGGTAACGCTCGTAGAACTGCGAGAGCCGGCGGGCGGCTTGCCGGACCGCGAAGCAATCGTCATCGGTGAGCGTGGTCTTGTGCATGTGCACATGTTAGGGCGCAGCGCGGGGCGAAGCGATGGGCGAAGCAGGATCAGATTGGTGTCGTGGCTGTACCAATCGGCGTCAGGCCGGCGCGTTCGCGTGCCGGATCAGGCCGCCGCAGGAACAATCCCGCCGACGCGGTCGCAATAGGCGGCCGTGTAGTCGATGAACGCCTTCACCTTCGCGGGCAGCAGCGCGCGGTTCGCGTATGCGAGCTTGATCTCGACGAACGCGTCGACGAGGTCGGCGCCCTCCAGCAATTGCACGAGTGCGCCCGACGCGAGTTCGGCTTCGACGAGTGTTCTCGGCACGACGCCGATGCCGAAGTCGTGCATCACCATTTCGCGATTGAAGACGGGGCTGTTCGACGAGATGTCGAAGCGGTACGGCACGGTCAGCGTGTCGCCGTCGACGCGGAACGACAGCGCGGGCCGGCGCAGCGACGGCGATATCGGCACGAACGGATGATCGGCGAGGTCGGCCGGCGTCTCGGGGCGCGGATGTGCGCTCAGATACGCGGGCGTCGCGACGATCACGACCGGAATGCGCTCGACCAGCCGCACGACGGTCGTCTCGCTCGTCAGCATGTACGGCACGACGATGCCTATGTCGTAGCCTTCGCCGACGAGATCGACGGGGCGCTCGGTCAGCGTGACGTCGAGGCGCACTTTCGGATGCGCGCTCTTGAAGCCGGCGATCAGCGGCACGAGCCGGTTCAGCGCGGCCGTCGTGTGCGCGACGAGACGCAGCAGGCCTTCGGGTTCGCGCGTCTGCGTCTGCGCTTCCGCTTCGAGCGCGTCGAGCTCGTCGAGTACGGCCGCGCAGCGCTCGTAAATGCGCTCGGCGGTTTCGGTCAGCGACACCTGGCGCGTGGTCCGGTGCAGCAGCCGGCTGCCGAAGCGCGCTTCCAGATCGGCGACCGCGCGCGACACGACCGGCCGCGCGAGGCCGTGCATGTCGGCGGCGCGCGTGAAGCTGCGCATCTCGACCACCGACCGGAAAATCCGCAGCTTGTCGATGTAGTCCATGTCCGTCTCCTTGACGCGATGGCGGGCGCTGGCCGCTCCCCGCCGGCCAGCGGCCTCGTTACGGCGGAGTGTACATTGACTTTATGCATATGCACATATAAATTGCGGAGCATGAACGACAACCCGATTGCCCTAGCGTGCAACTGCCTCGCGCTGCGTCAGGCGGCGCGCTTCGTCACGCAACTGTACGAACGCCATCTGGCCCCGGTCGGCGTCACGCCCGCGCAGTTCTCGATCATGGCGAACCTGGCGCATCGGCCCGGCCTGCTGATGAGCGAACTCGCCGACACGCTCGTGATGGATCGCACGACGCTGCTGCGCGCGCTGAAGCCGCTGCAGCGCGACGGTTTTGTCGCGACGGCCGCGTCCGAGCACGATGCGCGTGCGCATGCGCTGAGCCTCACGAAGCTCGGCGAGCGCACGTTCGCGCGGGCGTTGGTCGCGTGGCAGGCCGCGCAGGAAGAATTCGAGACGCAGTTCGGCGAGGGGCGTGCGAAGGCGCTGCGCGATGAACTGTTCAGCCTTACCGCGGAACGCTAGGCGGGCCGCAGGTGGTTCGCACGTTGCGTCGAACTGGAGCCGAATTCGATCCATCGGCCGCTTTGGTGGCGTTCAAAGCGCGGAGGTGTGGCATCCATGACTGAAAATTGGTTTTTATTATGTCCGGATTGGCGGTTATCTGGACAGTTTTTATTTCCAGTTGTAGAGTCTTCTGACGGATTTCACGGGCCGGTGCCGCCGGCACGAGTCACGAGGAGCAACCGATGCTGCAGTTGAGCGACCGCGACGACGCGATGTTGCGCGGGGATTTCGGCGACGGCGTCGCGCGCGCGATGCGGATCGTCGTGCACACGGCGGAAGTGATGGCCGCGCCGCACCTGATCGACATTACGTCCGCGCATATCGACGGCTGTCTTTATCACGGCCAGACGAGCCTCGACTTCGTCGAGTATTTCGTCGACACCGGCGCGAAGGTCGCGGTGCCGACCACCTTGAACGTCGGGTCGCTCGACCTGATCCATCCCGAGCTGTACCACGGCGACCGCACGATCCAGCGCGATGCGCAGCGGCTAATGGACGCGCATCTGCAGCTCGGCTGCGAATCGAGTTTCACGTGCGCGCCGTATCAGTTGAAGAACCGGCCCGCGAAAGGCGAGCAGATCGCGTGGGCCGAATCGAATGCGATCGTGTTCGCGAACTCGGTGCTCGGCGCGCGCACGAGCCGGTACGGCGATTTTCTCGATCTGGCCGCCGCGATTACCGGGCGCGCACCGTATGCGGGTTTGCATGTCGAAGCGAACCGCGCCGCGCGGATCGTGTTCAACGCACCGGACTTCAGCGGCCTGCCGTCGCGCGATATTTATTTCGCCGCGCTCGGCCTGGCTGTCGGCAGGATCGCGGGTGCCGCCGTGCCGGCGATCGTCGGGCTGCCGGCGGACACCACCGAAGACGAACTCAAGGCGCTCGGCGCGGCCGCCGCATCGAGCGGGGCCGTCGCGCTGTTCCATGCGGTGGGCGTGACGCCCGAGGCGCCGACGCTCGATGCCGCATTGCACGGGCAAGCGGCGCAGCGCACCGTCGACGTCGCGATGGCCGACCTCGACGAGATTCGCCGCACGCTGAACCACGGCGCGGCCGGCGACGCACTCGTCGCGGTGGCGCTCGGCACGCCGCATTTCTCGCTGGCCGAATTCCGCACGCTCGATGCGTTGCTCGACGCGTACGACGGCAAGCCGGCCTGCGATTTCTACGTGAACACGAGCCGCTTCATTTTGTGGGAGCTGGGCGAAGCCGGCCTCGCGGACAAGTTCGCCGCGCGCGGCATCCAGATCGTCGTCGATACCTGCACGTACATCACGCCGGTGATGAAGCGACTGTCGGGGCTGGTGATGACCAACTCGGGGAAATGGGCGTCGTATGCGCCCGCGAACATCGGCGTGACGGTCGCGTACGGCAGTATGCGCGAATGCGTGCGTTCGGCGTACGAAGGAAAGGTGCGATTCGATGACTGACGCGACGGGCAACGTACTGACGGGCGACACGCTCGTGCCGGGCAGCGCGTGCGCGAGTGCGTTCGTGCTCGACAAGCCGCTCAGCTTCTGGGGCGGCTACGATTCGGGCGCGGGCAAGATCGTCGATCGCGGGCATCCGCAAGCCGGCGCGAGTCTCGCCGGCAAGGTGATGGTGATGCCGCACGCGAAGGGTTCGAGTTCGAGCAGCAGCGTGCTCGCGGAAGCCGTGCGCAATGGCACGGGGCCCGTCGGGATCGTGCTGAAGGAGCGCGACCTGATCATCTCGATCGGCGCGATCGTGGCCGCCGAGCTGTATGCGATCGCGGTGCCGGTGGTGTGCGTGACCGACGACGTGTATGACGCGATCGTCGCCGCAACCGGCGCGGTGCGGATCGACGCGGGCGACGGGGATGGCGGCGCGCGGATTTACATCGGCGACTGACGCGTCGTGCGTTATCGACTCAGATGAAGCGAATGCGCCGAGTATCGTCCGCCGCGAGCGACAGCGCATCTAGTGCAGCATGCATCTCGCGCTTGCCGCCCGGCTGCGCGAGCCGTCGGATCTCGGGCCACACGATCACGCCGAATACAGTGCGCAGCATCGTGCTCAGCAGGAACAGGCCGATCGCGCCGCCGGCGAACCACATGGCCGCGTCGAGCATCCCGCCCTTGCCGTGCGATACCGCGGACATGATCCCGAGGATGAAGACCAGGGCGACCAGCAGGAACAGCGTCACGAACACATCGACGCGGGCGCCGGCGACTTTCGCGGGGCGAACGAGATACACCGAGCCGTCGGTCACGTTGCGGATGCCGTAGATGGCGAGGCGATCCTGGCCTTCGGTGTAGGCGACATCCAGCCGATCGCCCGCGACGATGAACAGGCTTCGCGTTGCGCTGGTCCTGAGCGTGAGCGGCGCCTCGAACGCGTCCAGCTGCAGCGCGATTTCCTCGATGCTTCGCGTGGTCCAGCCGAGGTTGTTGCTCCGGACCTGCGTACTAATCGTCTTCTGGCTGACCGACGTCACGCAGCCGGATGCGATCCGCATCGAACCATCGGTCATGCGTGGCTCCGTTCCACCGTGAAACTGGCGGGTTCGTACTGCCACTTTTCCTGCGCTTCGCGACGCTGCGGTTGGAAGACCAGATCGGACAGGCCCGCGATCGCGAGCAGTGTACCTAGCAGGCTGATGATGCTCACGAGCAACGCCAGTGCGCACACGAACGCCCAGCTTGATTTGAATGCTGCGGCACCGACCAGCAGGCTCAGCATGAAGATGATCGACGCCCACGTGAGCAGCGACAGGTTGCTGTCTTTTTGTCCGAGCGCATCGTAAGGCGCGATCGCCAGATCGGTGCTTCTGATCCACGCGATCCGGTGACGGCCGCGATCCTCGAACACGCACGCGCGCACCGCCGTGCCGGGTTTCAATTGGTCGATCTGCTTGAACGCTTCCGCATCGATGTCGCCGGCCGCGATGAAGTAGCAGGCGCCCCGCATCGTCAGGCGGTAAAGCGGCACCTTCTTGATATCGGCCTCGACACGGATGAGGTTCGTATCGATACGGTCGATCGTCGCCTCGATCAGGGTGGTGTGGTTACGCATGGTCGGGAGAGTGCGCCGGTCGGCGCCGCTTTGGCGTGACATTGATCATACCGATGAAATCACACGCAGGCACCTCGTGCCACGGACGGCATTCTGTCAGTCACGTGCGTGGTCCGCCGGCCGCTTCCCGATACGCACTCGGCGTCTGCCCGGCCCAGCGCCGGAACGCGCGCGTGAAATTCGCCGGATCGGTAAATTGCAGCCGCTCGGCGATCGTCTTCAGGTCGAGATCCGACGCGGCGAGCAACTGCTTCGCGTCGCGAAACCGTGCTTCGTCGAGCAAGTGCCGATAGCTCGAACCGGCTTCCTCCAGCCGGCGCCGCAGCGTGCGAGTCGACACGAGCAGCGCATCGGCGAGCGTTTCAGGCCCCGGATAGACGCCGGTTGCTTTCGCCAACTCCGCGCGCACGCGCTCGACCAGATCGCCTTCCTCCTGCCGCACCTGCGCATACTCGCGCTCGACCTGCACGAGCGCCTGCCGGTGCGCGACTTCGTCGGCGAGCGGCAGCGGCCAGTCGAGCACGTCGCGCGCGATCCACAGCGCGTTCGCCGTGCAGCCGAATTCGACCGGCGGCAACTGGTCGCGATAGCGCGCGAAATACGCGGGCTCCGGCCACGCGAACTGCAGCGCGATCAGCGGCGACGCGCGTCCGGCCCATTGCGAGATGTTCTGCGCGAGCCCGGTCAGCACGAATTCGAACATCACGTGATGCTGCAACACCGGGCTCGCTTGCACGCCGTGCAGTTCGAGCGTCGCGCCGCGTTCGTCTTCCGCATAGGTCAGCCGGTATTGGCGGTTGCGCATCCGGAAGTAGCGCTGCGTGACGGACAGCGCTTCGCGGATATCCCGCGCGGTCAGCGTCGCGTAACCGAGAAAGCCGTGTACGGTCGGCTTCAGCAACAGCCCGAACGCGAGCCCGATGCCCGGATCGCCGCCGATCTCGATCGCGTTGAGCACGAGCCGCCCCCATTGCGACGGCGCGACGCGCGCGTCGGGTTCGGCCAGCACCGCGTCGCGCAGGCCCGTGCCGGCACGGACGGCGGCCAGGTCGACGCCGCGCGCGGCCAGCGCCTGCAGCAACAGGCGCGTATAGGCGACCGGGATCGTCGGCCGGCGCAGCCCGAGGCGGTCCTTGGCGAGTGGGGAGGTCATGTCATTTTGGCCGGAAATGACAAGCATTATGGCTGTTTGCCCCCTCACGTTCAAGGCGGCGCGCGCCTACGATGGCAGGCATCGCTTACAGGCAGGATCACCATGACGACCACCTTTCCCCACCTGCTCGCGCCGCTCGATCTCGGCTTCACGACGCTGAAGAACCGCGTGCTGATGGGCTCGATGCACACGGGCCTCGAGGACAGCCGCAAGACGCTGCCGCGGCTCGCCGAATATTTCGCCGAACGCGCGCGCGGCGGCGTGGGCCTGATCGTGACGGGCGGCTTCGCGCCGAACGTGGCCGGCTGGACCAAGCCGTTCGGCGGCACGCTGATGACGTCGGCCGCCGCGCGGCGGCATCGCGAGATCACCGGCGCCGTGCATGCGGAGGACGGCAAGATCGCGCTGCAGATCCTGCATACGGGCCGCTACGGCTATCACCCGTTCGCGGTCGCGCCGTCGAAGATCAAGTCGCCGATTTCACCGTTCGCGCCGCACGAACTGAGCGCGGGCGGCGTCGAGCGGCAGATTCGCGCGTTCGTCCGCTGCGCGAAGCTCGCGCGCGAAGCCGGCTATGACGGCGTCGAGATCATGGGCTCCGAGGGCTACCTGATCAACCAGTTCATCTCGATGCACACGAACAAGCGCACCGACCAGTGGGGTGGTTCGTACGAGAACCGCATCCGCTTGCCGATCGAGATCATCGAGCGCACGCGCGAAGCGGTCGGCCGCGATTTCATCCTGATCTACCGGCTGTCGATGCTCGACCTGATTCCCGACGGCAGCGACTGGAGCGAAACCGTGCAGCTCGCGAAGGCCGTCGAGCGTGCGGGGGCGACGATCATCAACACGGGGATCGGCTGGCACGAGGCGCGTGTGCCGACCATCGCGACGTCGGTGCCGCGCGGCGCGTTCGCGTGGGTGACGAAGAAAATGAAGGGCGAGGTCGGCATTCCGCTCGTGACGACCAACCGGATCAACCGGCCGGAAGTGGCCGAGCAGATTCTCGCGGATGGCTGCGCGGACATGGTGTCGATGGCGCGCCCGCTGCTCGCGGATGCCGAGTTCGTCGTCAAGGCCGCGCAGGGCCGCGCCGACGAGATCAACACCTGCATCGGCTGCAACCAGGCGTGCCTCGACCACGCGTTCAAGAACAAGATCGCGTCGTGCCTGCTGAATCCGCGTGCGTGCCACGAGACGGAGCTGAAATACACGGCCGCGCAGCAGCCGAAGCGCATCGCGGTGGTCGGCGCGGGGCCGGCCGGGCTTGCGTGCTCGACCGTGCTCGCGCAGCGCGGCCATCAGGTCGACCTGTTCGACGGCGCAGCCGAGATCGGCGGCCAGTTCAACATGGCGAAGCGGGTTCCGGGCAAGGAAGAGTTTCATGAAGCGCTGCGCTACTTCGGCCGCCAGGTCGAGCTGACCGGCGTGAACCTGCACCTGAACCGCCGCGTCGACGCGAGCGACCTGATCGCGGGCGGTTACGACGAGATCGTGCTTGCGACCGGCGTCGCGCCGCGCGACCCGAAGATTCCGGGGCAGGATGGCCCGAACGTGCTCAGCTATATCGACGTGCTCGCCGGCAGGCAGCCGGTCGGCCGGCGGGTCGCGGTGGTCGGCGCGGGCGGGATCGGCTTCGATGTCGCCGAATATCTGGTGCAGGACGGCGAGTCGCCGGCGCTCGATCTGGAAGAATGGAAGGCCGAGTGGGGCGTGACCGACCCGGCCGCGACGCGCGGTGGCGTGACGCGTGCGCAGGTTGCGGCGCCCGCGCGTGAAGTGACGCTGCTGCAGCGCAAGGCCGCGCCGCTCGGCAAGGGGCTCGGCAAGACGACCGGCTGGATTCACCGCGCGACGCTGAAGATGAAGCAGGTGAAGATGATCGGCGGCGTGAACTACGAGCTGATCGATGCGCGCGGGCTGCACGTGTCGTACGGCGAGCAGCGCACCGATCACGAAGTAATCGAAGCCGACACGATCGTGCTCTGCACGGGGCAGGAGCCGCAGCGCGCATTGCTCGCGCCGCTGCAGGCGGCCGGGCGCTCGGTGCACCTGATCGGCGGCGCGGAACTGGCCGCCGAACTCGATGCAAAGCGCGCGATCGATCAGGGCGCGCGGCTCGCGGCGCGGCTCTGATTGCTCGATGGCGCGGCTGCGCGTGACCGCGATGGCATGCGCTGTCCCAGGATTCGGCGCTTGCGCCGGCGCGGCCTGACCGGAAGGCCGCGCCGGCCGCCGGGGTCATTCCATCTCGACGCGCTGTGCCTCTGTCTCTTCCGCCTCGAGCATCGCCTTGACGATCAGATAGACGGCAGGTAGATCGTCGTCGTCGCGCTTCCAGTCGACGGCTTCCTCGATGTCTGCCGCGACCATTCGGCTGTCGCGCAGCCGGATGAATGCATCGACGACGGTCGGATCGTTGCGGTTCAGGAAACCGGCGTTCGAGAACGCCAGCTCCTCGACATTCAACAGCGCCTGCCAGCTCATCGTGCGGACCGCGGCCGGATGGCTGCGGCGTCGCAGACCGAGCGCCCGCTGCGCGGGGGCGCCGACGACGCGTTGAAGATCGACGACCGCCTGCCGCGCGGCGCGCTCGAAGTGGATCGGGTTGAAACCGGGTTGCTCGGGATCGAATGCGGATGACTGGAACATGGTCGCCTCACAAAAATCCGTCCGTCGATGGGTGACGGAATTCGGGTCAAATGGTGCAAAAGCACTGTAAATATATACAGTGTTCGAGGCGGTTTCAAGTCCCGAATGAAGAATCTTGCAGCATGGCCGGGCGGCCCTGGCGAACGCGACCGAAACCGGCAATCGGGCGCCGTCCGGCACGCTGTTCCCCGCCGTGCCGAATCCGGCCGCCGTCGTTGGCTTATACCGATGCTGCAATCGTCTCCCGCAGCCACCGATGCGCCGGATCGCGATGCACGCGCTCGTGCCACAGCATCGACATTTCATAGCCGGGCACCTCGACCGGCGCTTCCACGACACGCAGCGCGGGCACGTCGCGCACCAGCCGCTCGGGCAGCATCGCGACGAGATCGGTGCTGGCGACGGCCGACATCACGAACAGGAAATGCGGCACGGACAGCACGACGCGCCGCGTGGCGCCAACTTTCGCGAGCGCTTCGTCCGTCACGCCGAAGAAGCCACCGCCGTCGGGCGACACGATCACGTGTTCGAGCGTGCCGAACTGCGCGAGCGTCGGGCGCCGCTTCAGCTTCGGATGCCCGGCGCGGCCGATGAGCACGTAGCGCTCGACGAACAGCGGCAGGCGCCGCATGCTGGCCGGCGAACCCTCGGTCGTATGGAAGGCCAGGTCGATGCCGTTTCGCTCGGCATCCTGCTCGATGCGCGGCGGCACGAGCTCGACGACGGCCAGCCGCGTACCGGGCGCGGCCGCCCGCAGCGTGTTCAGCGCGGGCAGCACGATCGTCGATTCGCCATAGTCGGTCGCGGCCGCGCGCCAGGTGTTCGTCGCGGTTGCCGGATCGAACGGCGTGGCCGGACTCACTGCACGTTCGACGGCTTCCAGCGCATCGCGCAACGGCTCGCGCAGTGCTTCCGCGCGCGCGGTCGGCCGCATCCCGCGCGGCCCCGGCAGCAGCAGCGGATCGCCGAACAGGTCGCGCAGTTTCTGCAACTGCACGCTGACCGACGGTTGCGACATGTTCAGCTTCTCGGCCGCGCGCGTGACGTTGTGCTCGGCGAGCAGCACGTCCAGCGTGACGAGCAGGTTCAGATCGATCCGCCTGAGATTGTTCATGGCTATACCTGGAATATCAGGAATTCATTTCAAATATACCTTCGGCGGCGGCATCCTGCAGTCATTCAATCAACGGAGTGACGAACATGAATGTGCTGATCGTGTATGCCCATCCCGAACCGCGTTCGCTGAACGGCGCGCTGCGCGACTTTGCCGTCGGGCATCTCGAAGCGGCCGGCCACAGCGTGCAGGTGACCGATCTGTATGCGATGAACTGGAAGGCGGCGTTCGACGCGAACGACGTGACCGATCGCGCGCCCGATGCGCGTTTCGATCCGTCGCTCGATTCGAAGCACGCGTTCGCGACCGGCACGCAAAGTGAAGACATTGCGCGCGAGCAAGACAAGCTGAAGTGGGCCGACGCGGTGATCCTGCAGTTTCCGCTGTGGTGGTTCTCGATACCGGCGATCATGAAGGGCTGGGTCGAGCGCGTATATGCGTTCGGCTTTGCCTACGGCGTCGGCGAGCATTCGGACACGCGCTGGGGAACCCGCTACGGCGAAGGTTCGCTTGCCGGCAAGCGGGCGATGGTGATCGTCACGGCAGGCGGGTGGGAATCGCACTACAGCCCGCGCGGCATCAACGGGCCGATCGACGACGTGCTGTTCCCGATCCAGCACGGTATTCTGTATTACCCGGGTTTCGACGTGCTGCCGCCGTTCGTGATCTACCGGACGGGAAGGATGAACGACGCGCGCTTCGAGGAAACGCGCGCGGCGCTCGGCAGGCGTCTCGACGATCTGTGGACCACGCAGCCGATTCCGTTCCGGCGGCAGAACGCCGGCGATTACGAGATTCCGGCGTTGACGCTGAAGGAGGACGTTGCGCCGGGGAAGGCGGGGTTTGCGGCGCATCTTGCGCACGGGCATTGATTGGGCGTGGTCATGACCGATCGATGCGCCGTTCGACGCGCAGGCGGCCCGGCGGCTCGAAGTAGGTGCCGAAACGCACGAGCCCGGCGTTCTTCAGGTGGCACGTCATCTCGAAGCTGACCAGGATGCCGGGGTCGCGGTTGTCGATGATCCCGACGTCGATCGATCGAATGCGCGGCTCGTACTTCAGCAGCGTCGCTTCCATCTGCTGCTTGAGCAAGTGTGCGGATGCCGGCAGTGCCTTGTAGATGTTCGTGAGATCGGGCAGCCCGTAGTCGGGCAGGTGCTTGAGCGCACCGGCCCGCGTATTGAGAATGCGGCGTACGTTCTGCTGCACGCTCAGGCATTCGAGCGTCCGGTCGTCGTAAGCGCCGATCGGTTCGCCGCCGATCTGGCCGAGCAGCATGTCGTAGAGCGAGGGGCCGGCGGTCATCGGTCGTTCCATCGTGTCGTGCCGGTATCGCCGGCCGCCGGCGCGTCGACGAAGTCGATCGTCAACGATCCTTCGGTGGTGGCCGACAACATGATTTGCCGTGGCGTAGTGCCCGATGCCATCCGTCCAAGCAGTTCGCGCGACACGACCGGCAGCACGCGCTGGTTCAGGAACGCGTCGACGCTGCGTGCGCCGGATTCGCGCGACACGCAGTGCTGCGCGATCGATTCGATCAGGTCGTCCGCGCACGTCAGGGCCACTGCGTGTTGCCGATGGAGGCGTTCGGCGATCATGTCCAGCTTGATCCGCATGATCGATGCGAGCGCCGCCGCGCCGAGCGGCCGATAGACGAGTGTCTGAAAGCGCGCAAGCAGTGCGGGCTGGAAGTGAGCGACCAACTGGGGATGAACAGCTTCGCGCAGCGCTTCGTGCGTGATCGCCGGATCCTCGGCCGTTGCATCGTCGATTTGCGCGCTGCCGAGATTGGACGTCATCACGATCACGCAATTGCGGAAATCGATCTCGCGTCCCTCGCCGTCGCGCATCGTGCCGCGGTCGAACACCTGATAGAAAATGTCGAGCACGTCGCGATGCGCTTTCTCGACTTCGTCCAGCAGCACGACGCTGTACGGACGCTGACGCACGGCTTCGGTCAGGACCCCGCCGCGTCCGTAACCGACGTAGCCGGGCGGCGAGCCCTTGAGTTGCGATACCGTATGCGCTTCCTGGTACTCGGACAGGTTGATCGTCGTCAGCGCGGCTTCGCCGCCGAACAGCAGGTCGGCGAGTGCCAGCGCGGTTTCGGTCTTGCCGACGCCGGACGGCCCGGTGAGCAGGAACACGCCGAGCGGTGCGTGCTCGTTCTTCAGGCCGGCCTTGGCGGTACGCAGGCTCTCCGCCAGCGCACCGATCGCATCGTCCTGTGCAACCACGCGCGCGGCGAGCGTCGCTTCGAGCGCGAGCAGGCTTCGCAGTTCATCGTCGACGAGATTGCCGACCGGCACACCCGTCCATTCCGCGACGACGCGTGCGATGGATTGCGCATCAACGTCGGCGGCGATCATCGGCGACTTGCCCTGAACGGTCGACAGCGCATCGATGGCATTGGAAATGGCCGCCGGATCGGGCGCGGGGCCGGCTGCGCAGCGAAGGGCGCGCAAGATGTCGACGAGTTCGCGTTCTCGCGCGTACTGGCCGAGCAGCATGTCGGCGGTGCCGCGCACGGCGTTGTGTTCCGTGTCGATCGTCGCGCGCCGCCCTGCGACGTCGCCTATCCCGGCGCGGGAATCCGCATCGAGCGCGGCACGTTCCAGTTCGAGTGCCGTCAGCGTCGCGCGTGCCTGCTGCAGCTCCACCGGCGGCACGTCGAGCGCCATGCGCACGCGCGCAGCCGCCGTGTCGATCAGGTCGACGGCCTTGTCCGGCAGTTGGCGCGCCGGAATGTAGCGGCGCGACAGCCGCACGGCCGCGACGATCGCGTCGTCGCGAATGTGGACGTCGTGATGCTTCGCATAGCGGCTTGCGAGCCCGCGCAGCATCAGGCAGGCCGTGTCGTCGTCGGGCTCGTCGACCTTGATGACCTGGAAGCGCCGTTCGAGCGCGGCATCGCGTTCGAAATATTCCTTGTACTCGGCCCACGTGGTTGCCGCGATCGTGCGTAACTCGCCGCGGGCGAGCGCCGGCTTGAGCAGGTTGGCCGCGTCGGCGCCGCCTACCGCGTTGCCCGCGCCGATCAGCGTATGCGCTTCGTCGATGAACAACAGGATGGGTGTCGCCGATGTCCTTACCTCGTCGATCACGTTCTTCAGCCGTTGCTCGAATTCCCCCTTCACGCCTGCGCCGGCCTGCAGCAAGCCGAGGTCGAGCGTCAGGATGCGCGTGTCGCGGATCGTTTCCGGAACGCTGCCTTCGATCACGCGCGACGCGAGTCCTTCGACCAACGCTGTCTTGCCGACGCCCGGCTCGCCGACCAGGATCGGGTTGTTCTTGCGGCGGCGCGTCAGCACGTCGATCATCTGCCGGATCTCCCGGTCGCGGCCGAAGACGGGATCGATCTCGCCACGGCGGGCCTTCTCGGTCAGGTCGAGCGCAAAGCGCGCGAGTGCGTTGTCGTCGGCGGCGCGAGACGGTGCGTGCCGGTCGTGACGATCGATGGAAGTTTCCGTTGCAACATTGCCGGGTTGATCGATGGTTGGCGACGTTTTCGGCTGCAACGTCATTTCATCGGACGCGTTCTCGGACGAACGTCGCCCGATCCGGGGCAGCACGCGTCGGATCTGCGCGCTTGAAACCGACAGCAGCGGCCACACACGTTGCGTGCGCAAGACGTGTGGCGCGTCGACGATCGCCTGTAGCAGATGACCCGAACGAATGGTGCCGTCGGAATCGTCCGACACCGCATGTGTCCACGCATCCTCGATCACCGTGGCGAGCTGCCGCGACAGCGCCGGCATGCCGCGCAACGTACGTGGCATGCGGTCGATCACGTCGATCAACGCATCCCACACCGCATCGATGTCGAGATCGTAGTGGCGCAGGATTGCCGGAATGTCGCCGTCGTCCGCTTCGATCAGTTTCAGCACCCAGTGCTCGACCGCGATTTCGTCCGCGAGCCGGGTCTGGCACAGGCTCGCGGCGGCTTCGAGCGCGCGCGTGCAATGGGGATTGAGGCGGCGAATGAGATGGGAGGCGTCCCGGAGAGGCGGCGTCATGTCGATAGCAGATCAGGAAGGAGGGCGTGCATTCGTCGATGCCCATGCGAACCGACGGGCATGACTGCGAACGGGCGACCGGCGCAGCGGAACCCGGCGCGCGGGCGTGCCGGATTCCGCCAGTCGGTCAACGCATCAGGAACGTTCGTTCCACGTGTCCTTGTGGATGATGTTGCCGTCCTTGTACGACCACGTGATCGTCTCGTAGCGCAGTTCGACGTCTTCGAGATGGTTGTGTTTCTCGTAGTCGGGGTTCTTGATGTCGAGCATCTTCGGCTTCACGGCGACGATCTTCACGTTGTCGAGCTTCGTGTTGAAGTACTCCTTCTCCTTGCCCGCGTCGTCGATCTTGTACCACTTGATCTCGACCGACTTCAGCGTCTGGCCGCTCGTCACGGCTTTGTACAGATAGGGTGTCGACGCGTCCGTCTCCTTCGTCAGCGTAATCGGTTTGTGCACGCGCGTGCCGGTGAGCTTGCCCGTATTGCCGTCGGTCGGAATGTGCACGCCGTGATCGAACGCGACCAGTTCGACGCTGCCTTCGCGATCCTGGACGGTTACCGAACCCTTGATGTCCGCGCCGCCGTCGTCCTTGAGCCACATATAGGCCGGAATTGCCATTTGTTCACTCCTTCTTCTTCGTACTGCGAATCGCCGGAACCGGATTCCGGCACTGACAAACCCGGGGCGGATGCCCCAGGAACCAAAACGCGTGCTACATCGCAGTGCGGATCGAAGCGGCCGGCGCCGGTATATCAGGCACCAGCGTGATTTCGACCCGGCGATTCCTCGCTCGTCCTTCGGGTGTCCCGTTGTCCGCTACCGGTCGCGTATCGCCGTAGCCCTGAATCGCGAATTGCGTTGTCGGCAAGCCCGATGCATCGACGAGCCAGTCGCGCACGGCGGTCGCGCGGTCGATCGACAGCTTCAGGTTGCGGTCGGGGCGGCCCTGGTCGTCCGCATAACCGGCCACAAGTACGCGCTTGCCGGGATGCGCGTTGATCAGTTCGAGCGCATCGACCATCGCGCGCGTGGTACCCGGCTTCAGCTGTGCTTTGCCGCTGTCGAACAGCGACATGCTGTCCAGCGTGACGACGGCGGGCGGCGGCGCGGGCGGTTCGTAGGAGGCGATCGCGTCGTTGAGCATCGGCAGCAGTTGAGCGCCGCGATACGTGCCGAACGACAGTCGGAGCGGAACGCCGATGCGGGCATACCGTTCGAGTTGGTCGCGGTCCGACGAAAGGGATTTGACCGCGTCGCGCTTTGCGGCGTCTTGCGCAGCGGGAAGACGGTTGTAGCGCTCGACGTGTTCGCCGATTCGGGTCATCAGCGTTTCGTTGTTTTTCGCGGCGCTGCAGATGGCGGCGGTGGCCGCGCAAGCAACGATCGCGACGACATGTGCGACTGCGGTGACGCGCGGTGATCGCTGCGACCGGTGCGGCATCGCGTCGATCAGCGGCTGCGGCAGCGGCCATGGGGACGGCGATGCAGGCAGCGCAGCCGGCGCGATACCGATGCACGACCGGACTTCACGTTCCCATGGCTTGCCGGGGCCCGTCGCGGGACCATGGTCGATCCAGCCGGCGCCGAACAACGGCCAGGGCGACGCGGGCTGGCGTCGGTCCGTCAGCGTGTCGAACACGGTGCGGCGAGTCCATCCGATCATCGGTCCGATCCCGGCGGCGCGTGCCGCGACTGCGTGGCTTCCGTCGGCATGGAGGGCATCGGATTCGGCTGCGTCGATCGCGGAGTCGAAACGGTGCATATCCGCGATCGGTGAGCCTGCCGATACGCCATACCACTGGGCCGCCGGCTCCACCGAAACGGCTGAATCGGCGAGTCGCTGATAGATCGCGACGTAGCCCGGCAGCGACGCACCAAGCATGCGCGACGTGTCTGCAACCGCCTGCCGGATGACGCGCAGCGTTTGCGACAACATATCATCGTTCGCATGAAGCCCCGGCGCGACCGACAACACGACGCAATCGGGGGCATGACCGTCCCGCCACTGGCGGACGGCGACGGCAAGACGGGGAAGATCCTGGGGGCGATCGGCGCGCAACCAGATGGCGCCGTCGCCGACGTGGACGAAACGCGACCGGGTTGCGTCGCGATCGAACAGGGCGGGCAGGCCGTCCCCGGTGACGAGGGCGAGCGGCATCCTGGTGCGCAGCGCGACGGGCAGGTCGGCGGTTGCCGCGCCGAGTTGCGCAAGCATGTGCACGTTTCGTTCTCGGGCGTGCGTCATTCTGCGCGAATGCAACCAGACGATCAGCGCCGAAAGCGCGACGACGATCGCAATCAATCCCCACATGACGCCGCGGTCGACAGGCAAAACCCATCCGATGACGGCAAGCGCCAGTGCGGCCGATATCATCACGACCGTGCGCAGCGGGTAGCCGAGGCCCGACAGGGCCGCGCGGGCGGCATCGGAGTAGGCGCGTGTTGCCGCCGGCGGGAGGGCGGTATCGGAAGTCACGGCCGCTTCGCTTTCTGGACGAGTTGTGCCAGTTCCGCGTCGAGGATGCGATCCCACGCGAACCACACGCATATCGCGATCACGCATGCCAATCCCGCCATCGCCCACGGCGACAGGCGTCTGAACCGGTCGATCAGCCGCGTGTTCGAGCGGTCGGTGACGAACCCCGGCTGCGAGGCCGGTCGTAACCGATCGATCTGTGCGACCAGCGCAGCGATCACGGCCTGACGCTTCGCTTCGCCGTCGTGGGCTTCCGCCGACAGGCCCGAGCGAGCAGCGTAACGGCCGCGGAAACCAAGGCCGAGCACGGCCGCATAGCATTCGAGCAGGTCGACGTTCGGCGCGGGTTCTCGCATCCGGTGCTCGAGGCGCTCGTAGATGCGGGTCCCCGCGTCGTGAGTGCCGAAGCGCTCGACCTGCAGCGGTCGCGACTCCCAGTTCCCCTTGTCCGACGCGGGAAGGTAACGCAATGCCGCTTCATCGATCAGCCCGCACTGGGCGAGGACGGCGTCGTCCCGGATATCGGCGGCGACTCCTTGCGCATCGAGTGCCGTCGCGAACTGTGCGATGAGTCGGACGCACTGTTGACGCAGGTTTTCTTGGCTGTCGACCTGCCCACCGTTCGACAGGTGAGTAACGAGCAGCGCGGTATCGCGCAGCAGCGCCCGCATCGAAGGCCGGGGCGAGCGGCCGGACGATGGCTCCCTCGCGAGTAGCGCGGATTCATGGTGAGTGGAGACGATGGCATTCATCTGCGCAGCACCGCATAGAGTTCGATCGACGCGTCCGGAATCGACGCGGGCAGGTAGATCTGGCAAGCACGCGCGGCGAGCATCCGCGCATGCGCGGCGTCATGTGCATCGAGCGCGAAATAGTGGTTGTCCAGCCGAACCGGAATGGCGCCGGGTACTCGCTGCACGGCCTTGAGCGGAATACCGGCCACTGCGGAATTGACGATGTGCTCGACATCGTCCGGCGCACCGATCTTGCACAGGCGGGAAAACTGTTCGGCGAGCTCGAATGCCGGCAGCGCGGCGCTGACGGACAGGTACCAGTCCGCCGCGTCTTCGACGATGCGCTCGTCACGGAACTGGCCGACCCAGGTTGTCGGCGTCGTGTGCGAAAGTCCGATCGACACGACGCGCGACGGGATGATCGCGTCGAGCAGATCGCGGATCAGCGATTCGAGCGTTGCGAAGACCTCATGTGCGGCGGCGTGATCGTAAGGCGGAATGTCGGTCAGCGACACGCGCGTCGAGAACGTGGTCAACGATCCTGCCAACTGGGCGAGCACCTGGTACAGGCGATCCGTGGGCTGCGCCGGATGCGACGCGAGGAAACGCAGTTGCGGCCATGCTTGATGAATGCAGTGCAGGAGCCAGAAGAGCTGGACGTCGGCGACGCCGTATTCGGCTACCTGTTCGATCCGTTCGCTGCGGCGCGCGCCGAGGAGCGCGCTTTTGGCGGCGAGGATATCCGCAAGGCGCCGGATGCGCTCGATATGCAGTGGATGACCCGACAGCGACAGGCAGGGCGGCACATATCCGCGATCGATCTGGAACTGGCCGCTCGTCGTGCGCGTCAGGCGGGCTATCGCGCATGCCGTATCGTCCGCGTGCGATTCGTAGCCGTACAGCAACCGGACCGCGTGGCGCTCGGCAGCGATTTCGGTTTCCGCCGTGCCGTTCAGGTCCGTCACCTTGACGAATTCGCGGTACGCGCGACGCGGGCGGGCCAGCGCCGTTTCGTCGAAACGGCAGTTGCTGCCGTTCGCATTGGGCAGCGCGAGTGCGGCGAGCACCTCGACGGACTGGGTATCGGCGGGAATTTCGCCGACGAGGTCGCGAGCGGGCGGCAGTGCGTCTGCGATGGTCGTGTCGACCGGCGTGCCATCCGGGAAGCGCAGTTGCAGCCGCGTGAGCTTCAGGCGGCCGGAGGCCAGAGCTTCTTCGTCGACGTCGACGTTCAGCGTTCCCCAAGGCGATACGGCAATGGCCGACGCCAGCTGTTGCAGCGCGAACCCGTTCCAGCGGTCCTGCTGCTGGAAATGCTGCTGCGTAAGAATCAGCCCTTCATGCCAGAGCGGCTTTTCGATCCGCATGGTTTGGTCTATATCGATTAGGAATTATGAGGCGCCGATTCTATACATCATTTCCTGATTTCGTATACCCCGTGATTTGGGATTCTTTAAAGAATGTGTCATTTATATTGAGATATGTGAGTGATTAATTTTGAGATTGTGTGGGTGAGCTTGTTTTGAAGGTTCGAGGATTTAGGGTGGGGGGGATTATCGAGATTGTTGTGATTTTTTTGTCTTGTGTTTTTGTATAAAAATCAGTTGCTTATGTGCATGATTTTGTTATTTGTGATTGGTTTGGTGTTTGAGGTGATCTCGGTGTGGCGAGGTGGTCGGCTGGATTCTGTATTCGGACTAATCTTGTTATTGAAATTCCGTGTGTGATTGGAGATAAATTTTTGATTTTTGTGGTTTACTTCGTGTGAAAGTGCGTGCTATTTTTTCTGCCTGAATCAGATGTCGTGCCGCGAATATCTGAATCAGTCGTCCGTCAATACGTGTTGCGGGGTTGAGAAAAGGTGACGTGAACGACGGTGCACCAGCGATTGCGGGTGCGCATCGCGGAGTCTTCAAGCTTCCTGAGATAAGGAGAACGAATTGGATAGCTTTCAGCGAGAGATCCCGAAGAGCCGGGTGTCGATCACCCTTGATCTGCATACGGGCGGGGCGCAAAAGAAGGTCGAGCTGCCGCTGAAGCTGCTGGTGGCCGGCGACTTCAGCGCCGGACGCGAGCAGGCGCCGCTGGCCGAGCGCAAGAAAGTGAACATCGACAAGAACAACTTCGATGCCGTGCTGGCCGACTACGCACCGGATCTCAAGATCGCTGCGGACAACACGCTGGCCGGCGACGGTTCGGAGTTGCCCCTCAACCTGTCGTTCCGGTCGATCAAGGATTTCGAGCCCGAGCAGGTGGCGCGCCAGATTCCCGAGCTTCAGGCGCTACTCGCGATGCGCAATCTGCTGCGCGACCTGAAATCGAACCTGCTCGACAACGGCACGTTCCGTCGCGAGTTCGAGAAGGTGCTGAAGGACGACCGCCTGTCCGCGAAGCTCCGTGGCGAACTCGCGCAGATCGCGACCGCCGCGACGCAGACGGAAGGGCATGCGTGAGCGACGCCGGGCAAAGCGCGCGTTCAGCGCATTCCGCAACATCGTAGCGATTCGATCGCAGACAGGACCCGAGATGAAATCCACTGAAACGCAGCAGACTGGCGCGACCGAGACCGTCGTGCTGGACGCCCCGCACGGGGATATCGACAGCGTCTATGCATCGCTGTGCAGCAAGATCAACCTGAAGCCCGTCAACGAAGCGCGCCCGCTCGAGGCGTTCCGCGACAACGACATGCTGTCCGAGGCGTCGGCCGACGAGCGGATCGCGCGCGGGATGGGCGCGTTCCTCGAGCTCGTCGCGAAGGCGAGCCAGCCGGTCGACCGGCTGGACAAGTCGCTGCTCGACTTCCATATCGGCCAGATCGACCGGCAGATCGGCCGCCAGCTCGACGCGGTGATGCATACGCCTGAATTCCAGGCGCTCGAAGCACGCTGGCGCGGCCTGAAGATGCTCGTGAGCCGTACCGATTTCCGCAAGAACGCGCGAATCGAGGTGCTGGACGTGTCGAAGGATGCGCTGCAGCGCGACTTCGAGGACACGCCCGAACTGATCCAGAGCGGCCTGTATCGCCTGACGTACATCGAGGAATACGACACGCCGGGCGGCCAGCCGATCAGCGCGATGATCAGCGACTTCGAGTTTGCGAACTCGCCGATGGATGTTGCGCTGCTGCGGAACATCTCGAAGGTGGCCGCCGCTGCGCACATGCCGTTCATCGGCTCGGTCGGGCCGGCGTTCTTCGGCAAGCAGTCGATGGAGGAAGTGGCGGCGATCCAGGACATCGGCAACTACTTCGATCGCGCCGAATACATCAAGTGGAAGAGCTTCCGCGATACCGACGACGCGCGCTACGTCGGCCTGACGATGCCGCGCGTGCTCGGCCGCCTGCCGTACGGCAAGGATACGGCGCCGGTGCGGGCGTTCAACTACGAGGAAGCGGTCAAGGGCCCCGATCACAACAAGTACCTGTGGATGAACGCGTCGTTCGCGTTCGCGGCGAACATGGTGCGCAGCTTCGTCAGCAACGGCTGGTGCGTGCAGATTCGCGGGCCGCAGGCGGGCGGCAAGGTCGAGGATCTGCCGGTCCACCTGTACGACCTCGGCACCGGCTATCAGCCGAAGATCCCGACCGAAGTGCTGATCCCGGAAACGCGCGAATTCGAGTTCGCGAATCTCGGCTTCATCCCGTTGTCGTTCTACAAGAACCACGACTTCGCGTGCTTCTTCTCCGCGAGCTCGGCGCAGAAGCCTGCGCTGTACGAGACCAAGGAAGCCACGGCGAACAGCCGCATCAACGCGCGGCTGCCGTACATCTTCCTGTTGTCCCGCATCGCGCACTACCTGAAGCTGATCCAGCGCGAAAACATCGGCACGACCAAGGATCGCCGTCTGCTCGAACTCGAACTGAACGGCTGGATCAAGGGGCTCGTGACCGAGATGAAGGATCCGGGCGACGAGCTGCAGGCGTCACACCCGCTGCGCGACGCGAAGGTGACCGTCGAGGATATCGACGACAACCCGGGTTTCTTCCGGATCAAGCTGTTCATCGTGCCGCACTTCCAGGTCGAAGGGATGGACATCGGGCTGTCGCTCGTGTCGCAGATGCCGAAGGCCAAGAACTGATCAGGCGTTAGTCGCGTGAGGCGCCCGGGGTGGCGAGAGTCGCTCCGGTGTGCCGCATGTTTGCGCAACCGAGGGACCCCATGTCGATGATTCTGCCTTCGCAGGCTTATGAATTGAAACTGGCGCCGCAACCGGCGCCGTTCTCGATCCTGACGTTCACCGGGCTGGACCGGATCAGCCAGCTGTACCGGTACGAGATCGAATTCACGAGCCCGGTCGCGGGCATTCCGATGGATCAGGTGCTGGGGCGACCGGCGAAATTCATCGTCGATCCGGTCGATCCGGACATGGGGTATCTGCAGAAGATGTTCGGGGAGAGCGCCGGGCAATTCAGCACGAAGCCGCCGGCATATACGGTGCACGGGATCATCACCCGGTTCGACGAGCTCGGGACGTCGGCTGACGAGACGCACTATCGGGTCGTGCTGGAGCCGACATTGGCCGATCTCGATCGCGGGGTGACCAGCCGGTTGTTTCAGAAGCAGTCGGTCGAAGAGATCGTGACCGATACGTTGCGGCATTACGGGTATCGTGCGGGCGTCGATTTTCAGTTCCAGTTGCGCGGGGAATACAAGCGTCGCGAATACGTGACGCAGTATCGCGAGACGACGTTTGCGTTCGTCCGGCGTATCTGCGCCGAGGCAGGGATATGGTTCCGTTGGGAACAGAAGAAGGATCGCGCGGTGGTCGTGTTCGGCGACGATCTGGATGCCTATGCGCGCAAGCAGCGTACGGTTCCCTATCGTCGTGATTCGGGGCTGGAGAGCGTCGGGGCCGATGCGATCAAGACGCTTGGGCGTGAAATGCAACGTGTGCCGGAAACGGTGCGATTGCATGATTACAACCATCGGCAGGCCGGGGTATCGCTGTTGGTCGAGGAAAACGTCGCGCGCGACGACAAGACGACGAACTCGGTCGATTATCGCTGGGGCGAGCATTACGAGACGCCGGAGGAAGGCAAGCGCGTGGCCCGGTTGCGGCATGAGGCTTATCTGGCCGGACAGATCATCTTCAAGGGAACGGGCAATCCGTTCTGGCTCGAAGCCGGCGAGGTGATGCGGGTCGCGCCGAATCCGGTCGATGCGAAGCACGGGATTTTCGTGACGTCGGTCGAGTCGCACGGCGGGCGCAGCGAGGCGTATTGGGTGGCGTTCGAGGGGATTCCGTCAGATCGCGTGTGGCGCACGCCGATGGTGTCTGTCTCGCGGCCGGTGGTCGACGGAATCTTGCCCGCGCGGATTGCGTCGCCGGGCAATTACAAGTATGCGTATCTGACCGAGCAGGGCTGGTACGTGATCAAGCTGCCGTTCGATCTCGATGAATGGAGCCCGGGCGGCACGAGCCGGCCGGTGCGGTTTGCGAAACCGTATAGCGGCGACAACTATGGGCATCACTTTCCGCTGATCGATGGCGCGGAAGTGGCTATTGTCCATACGGACGGCGATCCGAACCGGCCGGCGATCATCGGGGCGATGCACGACAGCGTGCATCCGGATCTGGTCAACAACCTGAACCATACGCGGAACCTGATTCGTACTGCTGCGCGGAATGAGTTGCGGATGGAGGATAAGGAGGGTGTAGAGCACATTCACCTGACTACACCGCATCAGGTCAGCGAGCTCAATCTTGGGCACATGGTCGACGAGAACCGAAAGGAGCGCGGCCAGGGAGCGGAGCTTCGCACGGATGGACACGCTGCGGTTCGAGGCGCAAAGGGTGTTCTGGTTACTGCTGAAGCTCAATCTGACGACAACAGCCAACAGCTTGCCATGCAGGGTGCGCAAGGATTGCTCGATCTGGCTTTGCAGCAGATGCGCTCGCTCGGTGACGCGGCGAGCGCAGCGCGGGCCGTGGCGGCAGACTACGAGCGTCAACGCACACTGCTCGACGGAACGCTCAAGGAACTGAAAAAATCCGGCGTTCTCGTGAGCGCGCCGGATGGCATGGGCCTTACCTCCGGGACCGATCTCCAGTTGACGGCGAACAACCACCTATTTGCAACTGCTGGTGGAAACGCCGATTTTGGCGTCATGAAGCGCTTCACGGTTGCTGCTGGCGAACTGGTCTCTCTTTTTGCGCAAAGGCTCGGGCTGAGGCTTTTCGCCGCCCGGGGAAAAGTCGAGATACAAGCGCAGAGCGATGAGATGCACGTGATGTCGGACAAGGACATGCGCATCACCAGTGCCAATGGCCGCGTCACGGTGGAAGCCAAGGAAGAACTGATCCTTAAATGCGGAGGTTCATACATTCGGATTGCCTCAACCGGTATCGAGGATGGCACCCGAGGTCACCGAACCATCAAATCCGCTGCCTTTGGCCGCCAGGGACCGAGTTCACTCGCCGAATCGATGAATACGTGGAAGCACGCGAAATTCGCCGATACCTACGTTGTCCGGAATCCTTCGACCGGAGAGCCGCTTGCCAATGCAAGCGCCGAGATCAAGCGGGACGATGGCAGTGTGCTCAAGGTGTTGACGGACGAGTTTGGCAAGACGCCACATCAGAAGAGTCTTTTCACTGAGCACGTTCGTATTCGCGTGCTGGACTGAACCCGCCAATTCCTGTTTCAGAACAACGTCATGACAGAAACCACTCCCGTTCTGCATCACAGCATGGTCGACGAGAACGGTAACCAGTACAGCGTGGCGACGCTGACCTCCACGGAGGATCAGCGCGAGAAGATCGTGCTCGCGAAGCCTTACGTCATTCCTGTCCTTTTCCTGCCCGGGATCATGGGCACCAACTTGCGGAAGAAAAAAGGCAAGGCCAGCGCCTGGCAGCCGCCCAATCTCGATTTACGTGGCGCGGCGGATCTGATCGCACAGTTGTTCATCTATCTCTTCAAGAATACCAACGAGCGTGCCGCCGATCTGGTGACTGATTCGGTCGAGATCGACCCCAGCGGGCCGATCGACGCCGGCGAGAGCGGTTTGCCGAAGAGCGTGCTGGTGGCCCGGGGCTGGGGCGCGTTGATGCGCTCAAGCTATCACCCGTTCATGGCAAAGCTTCAGCATCTGCTGAACGATTTGTCCCGGTATGACTTCCAACGTTGCGAGGCCGACCTCCGGAAATGGGCCGCCGAAGCCGGTCAGGACGCGCCCACGGAATGGGGCGCGAAAGAAGGGGATGCCCTCACGCGTGAAGAGATTTTGCACGCCGCCAACTATCAGTTCGACGTCTGGGCGGGCGGCTACAACTGGCTGCAAAGCAATCGGGATTCCGGCGCTGCCATCAAGGATTTGATCGAGAAAACCATCCTGCCGTTCTACAACGAAGGGAAAGGCGTCGTTGTCCCGGACACGCCTGACGGGAAAGGCGGGTCGTACTGCTATAACGAGCGCCCTGCGCCCAACCGGCCCATGGCGGAAAAGGTGATCGTCGTCACCCATTCGATGGGTGGGCTGGTCAGCCGTGCACTCACGGAACTACACCAATGCGACAAGGTGCTCGGCGTCTCGCACGGCGTGCAGCCTGCTACGGGGGCGCCCGCCACCTATAAGCGCATGCGGTCGGGTTTTGAGGGTGGGGAAAAACTCTTCCTCGGGCGCAACGCGGCAGATGTCGTAGCGATTCTCTCGCAAGCGCCGGGAGGGCTCGAACTGCTGCCGACGGCGGATTACAACGACGGTAAGCCGTGGCTCAAGGTGCGGGACAAGGGGAGTGGAAAAGAGATTCTCGCGCTGCCGCAGAACGGTGATCCTTACAACGAGATCTATTTCTCGCCTGAGTGGTATGGATTGGTGCCGGAGGGGAACCTGGGGTTGATGAATCCGGAGAGGCGGGCGGATCAGATTCAGCCAACAAATGGGGCGGTGGTTAATAAACGCAGTCCACGCGAAAAGCTAAACGAAACGATTTGTCGAGTCAGGGAGTTCCACCATGCAATCGAAAAGCGCTACCAGCGGCTCACCTATGCCCACTATGGTGCGCAAGGAAAGCGCGATACAGACAAGGATACTGGTGGCCTTCTTGGAACGGGGCTACTGGCTAGCAAGCACCGCTTCGCTTGGGGTGAGGTGTCATGGGAAGGGGGCGGCCTTGGAGATTTTGACTCCGCCAAAGTGGGCATAGCCAACGACGACGGGAACGGAAAGCTTGTGACTACTACAGGTGTCAAGTTGACCATCAGCGAACCAGATTGCCGCGGGGACGGCACAGTGCCAGTGTATTCCGGCGAAGCGCCAGCCAAGGCCGGCATTGCGATGAGCTTTGCCCATGGACAAGGAAACCCTGGTCAATGCAATGAGAATTTCGGCTACGACCATCAAGGCAGCTACG
Organism: Burkholderia sp. JP2-270; assembly: GCF_003233675.1. Taxonomy (NCBI): domain Bacteria; kingdom Pseudomonadati; phylum Pseudomonadota; class Betaproteobacteria; order Burkholderiales; family Burkholderiaceae; genus Burkholderia; species Burkholderia sp. JP2-270. Next base: position 2,542,304 of record NZ_CP029825.1, read on the forward strand.
GCGACGAAAACGGCCGATCACTGTACGCCACAATGTACGCCATTATCAAGATCGCCCAGCAAGCCTGCTGGCATAAAAAGGGGGAAGCATGAAACAAGGCTGGACGACGCGCGCAATCGGACGCCACCTGGTCGATTTGCCCTCTGCGGCAACGACTGCCGAAAGTTATATCTTCAACGAGGATCGTATAGAGCCGCTGTCCGAAATCAAGACGCAGGTGAACTTCGATTACCTTGTTGCTCAACGGGAAAAAGAATTGCGCGCGACCAAACACGTTAAGCACGGCAGCTTGTTTGTTGAGCGGGCAATGCACTCGAATGGCTCAGTGACGCTGCTCTCGTGGAATCGTTCGACGGGGGATATCCTGTATCGCTTCGAAGCTTACTTCCGGGCAGGCTCCAAAAGCCTGAAATATTCCGGGGATGTTTCACCGAAACGCAAAGACGCGGTTCTGGCTAGCTTTGAAGTGATGGCTAAAGAATGGCGAGAAATCCCAACCCACGAGCTTCCGGAAGGTGTCGGCTTCGTAGTCGATGACGCCATATTGGTTGACAGAGATTTCAATTTTGAGAGTTGGGAGCTGAACATCCGCCTGCCCGACAAGCCCGATGTCTGGTTCCGACTTACCGCCTATGCGCAAGGCAAAGTAGAGCCCGGCCTGCGTGCCCGCGCGGGCGGCATTTTGCCAGCGCTGCTGGGCGCAGTGGCAGGTGTGGGCCAGTTACGCAACCGCGCACGACCTGTCGGCCCGATCGAAGCCGATGAGATTCTGGTGGCCGGTATGCAAGACGGTAAACGTACCTACGGCTTCAAATGGGAAGCGCCGGGCAAGGCGTACTCGCTGGCTGAGCCGAACCTGAACGCCTCGCTGCGCGTGGGCGAAAGCGCGTACTCCACCAACAAGGAATCATTCGCCAACGACGGCGAGGCGCTGGAGTTGTGGGATGCCGTGGTGGGTTCAATTCGCCTGCGCCCGGGGGCCGTATGAAGACGCTGTCCCGCCGCGAAATCCTAATGGCGCTCGTTGCAGCGCCGGTTGTCGCGTTGACACCTCGGATCGCATTTGGCGCGCAGCGCGCTATGACGGTAGGCGAAGCAATGCGGTACTTGGACGAGCATGTGTTCCCGTCGCCTTGCCAGAAACGGAATGAATTGCATTACTCCGCTGACCGCTGGTCCAGGAAGGAGTCGGCATGAAACAAGGCTGGAGAATTCGCGCAATCGGGCGGCATCTGGTGGATGTGCCTAATGAGGCGACCATTGTCGAGACGTATAAGTACAACGAGGTGAAGATTGAGCCTCTGCCGGAAATCAAGACACCAGAGAGCTTTAGCGACCTGATTTCTCGAAAAGAGAACGAGCTTCGTTCGACAAAGCACATTTCGCGCGGAAACATGTTTGTCGAGCGGGTGCCGCATGCCAACGGTTCGGTTACCTTGGTATCGTGGAGTAACCCTAACTCGAACTATGAATATTACAAATTCGATACTTACTTCCGGGCAGGCACGAAAAGCTTAATGTACTCCGGAAAGGTGTCGCCGGATCGCAAGTCCAGTGCGCTTGCCACCTGTCAAAACCTGTCCCGCGAATGGCGAGAGATACCGGCCGGCGAGTTGCCAGAAGGAGTTGGCTTTGTGGTCGACGACACCATCCTGGCGGCAAAGCGCTTCAACCTCGAAAGCTGGGAGATGGTTATCCAGCTACCCGACAGGCCCGATGCTTGGTTCCGGCTGACCGCCTATGCGCAACGCAAAGTAGAGCCCGGCTTGCGTGCCCGCGCGGGAGGTATTCTGCCAGCGCTGTTGGGGGCGGTGGTCGGTGTGGGTCAGCTGCGTAACCGAGCACGACCCGTCGGCCCGATCGAAGCCGACGAGATTCTGGTGGCCGGTACGCAAGACGGTAAACGTACCTACGGCTTCAAATGGGAAGCGCCGGGCAAGGCGTACTCGCTGGCTGAACCGAACCTGAACGCCTCGCTCCGCGTGGGCGAAGGCGCCTACCCCACCAACAAGGAATCGTTCGCCAACGACGGCGAGGCGCTCGAGTTGTGGGACGCCGTGGTGGATTCGATTCGCCTGCGCCCGGGGGCGGTATGAAGACGCTATCTCGACGAGAGGTTCTGATGACGCCTCTTGCCATGCCGATTACCACGATGCTGCCTCGCATCGCGTTGGGCACGCTGCACATGATAACGGTAAACGAGGCAATGCGTTACTTATGCGACGAGGTATTTCCGTCGCCGTGTCAGAAGCGGAACGAGTTGCGGGGTGCGGTCGATCGACGGAACGAACACGGCCGTCGGACGGTATTGCAATAGAAGATTGACGAGGCTAGTTTAACTGAGGACGACATTGATTTGATAGATGCAGTGTCTCGTAGACTCCAACCTCGTCCTAATGTTTTTAGGATTGCAAATGGCTGTTAACTTCGAAAATCTTCCACCGGAAGAACTGGAACCGAACGAGAAACCCTCTCGCTTTGTCTGGACCATCGTGTTTTTCGTCATCGTGCTTGCCGGAGTTTTTGCTGTCCTGCTTCTCTGGCCCAAAGATGAGCCGACGCAGTCCCTATGGTTCTGGATATGCGTCACGGTGTACCCGGTTGGCGTTGCCGCCTTCGTCGTGTTGCGGCGCTACAGCGTTTTCGAGGGCCGTCGGCTAGACGCAATTGCGTGGAACGAAGCTCGGGAAAAGTATGTGACTGGCGTGTTCGAACAGGCCAGCCAACCGCTTGTGCTGCTGGCAGCGGCGTACAGGTTTGAGAGTGACGCGAAAGATGATGCGTTCGACAGATTGCTGCGTGGCTCAATCAAACTCGAACCGCGAACCGTATCCAAACCCGATGTACCGCCTGTGAACGCTCGGTGGTTCGACCAGCCGGATGCAGACGACGAGGGGGAGCGATTCAAGAACGACGACCAACGACAGCGTTGCGTGCGCGAGTGGGTGTTCGACGCATTGATTTCCGATGTCGCTGAAGCCGTGCGGACGTTGCCGTCGGATTTGAAGTTTTCGATCCAGCTGATGTTGCCAGGCGTTGCGAACACGGACGAAGCTTTGGCCTCGTGGGACAAAAAATGGGCGAAGTCTAGTCTCCGGCCGCTTCAGGCGGAGGTCCTGCTTGAGCCGCCCGATTTGATGGCTTTAGATACCTGGCTCGACCGAATCAACCAGCAGCAGGATCAACAAGCACGCCTGCTCGTCTTCGTTCGCTTGAATCCCGTTCTTCAAGCGCTCCCGCCGGACGGCAGCGCGGAAACCGGTGTCGCGCTTCTGGTTGTGCCAGAAGCGGTGCTGCATAGGGTTGACGTCAAACCGATTGCCAGGGTGCATCGACCCAACGGGACGGATGACTGCCCGGTGGATGTAGCACTTGCGCGTGCGCTGCGATGGGGACGTGTGGAACCAGCTGCCGTCAGCCGTATGTGGCAAAGCGGCCTTGATTCGAACGCGGCAAACGAGACGACCGCTGCCGCGGTCAAGGCGGGCGTCGCCGCGAAGTCAGCCAACCTCGACTACATGGTCGGTCACGCAGGCGAAATCGCGTCCTGGCTCGGCCTGGCTTGCGCGGCCAAGGCGGTGGTTCAGGATGGCCTGCCCCAGCTTGTTGTAACGGCCTGCAAGACCGGGCCTTGCTTCTCTGTATTGCGGAATAGCGACGCGCGATGACGGTGGCAAGGGTATTTCTCGGCGGTGCGGCGCAATACAGAACTTATCCGTGAATTGGGGAGATCGGATTATGACCAGACGATACGACATTCTGAAAGGCGACAGGACAACATCGAGCGGCACCGTAATGGGTGGCGATTCGAACGACAGGATTGGAGATCGCGAGCAGGCCTACGAGCGCGACGAGATCTGGTGTCCCGCATGTCAGTCGACGGGACACATTGTGTGCGCCGGCCCTCGCTTCTCGATGAAAGGCCCTGATGGCAGGGAAGGTGCGCTGAGCGACGATCTGTGCGTATGCCAGTGCGATCCGCCGCCGCGCCTGCTTCCCTCCCAACACTCGTCCTATGTCGATGTTTGAGCGGAAGAGAGAACATCCCGACCAAGAGGACATTGGCCGTATTGCTTAACAACGAGATGTGCGGGGGTGTCCGCACGGAAAATCTTGATTCAATTTCTATCAAATATGTTTCGCAAGTTCCGGATTGACATTCTAAGCATCGTCATAGCGGTCATCCTTCCCGGATTGCTGATCTGGTTCAAAGGTGACTGGGTGGGGCTGCACTCGGTCGAAAGGCGTGCAGGATGGATCGTTGCGCTTTGCGTAGTATTCGTCGTGTGGTTCCTGTGGTTCAGCTTCGATTCCTCATCCCGTCCAGCGATAGCCGCGCGGCGTATCAAGCACTGGGTCGCGAAACAGATTAATGCGTCAACCGGGGAGGGCGATACCAAAGCACCGGTCGGAGGAGGGCGCGCTGCTGTGCTACGTAGCAATCTTCTCAACCGTCACGGCTGGCGTTGGCGCTATCGTGACCGCTGGGTGCTTGTCGCTGGCGACGAGCCGTTCGTACGCCGTCTGGCGCCCGGCCTGGTCGATACCGGGTCGATTGTTCTTGGCAATACGGTCCTGCTGTATGCGAGGCAGATCGGCGACCAACTCGATACCGAATGGCTCGATCAAATCCGCCGCTTGCGGCGCCGGCGGCCAGTAGACGCAATCGTAGCGGTAACGCGTAGTTGCGGTTCCGTCAACGCCTCGTTTGATACCGACGAACTCACCGCTCGGCTTGCTCGCCATACGCGCGCATTGCGCTGGGCCGCACCTGCCTATCTTCTGGACGTTACGGATTTCGGCGGCGAGTGGATGGACACGGACGAGGCCATTGGATTCACGTGGGCAAACACGCACGTGAATGAAACGGTGATCGACGAGTCGCTCCGAAATCTTCTCGACGATCTCGCGGATTCTGGTGTCATGCGCCTTGCCGCGAATGCCAGTGACCGTTACCCGGCACAACTGGCGCAGCATATTTCGATGTTGCGCAGCGCGTTGGCGGGTCTGGTGCTCAAAACCACCGAATCCGGTGTTCGGACTGGTGGAATCTATGGCCTGATGTTCGCGCCGCTATTCAAGGAGCGGGATCTGGCGCAGCCGCATGCCGATACTGAGAGGGCCGATGTTTCTCGATTCAATCCTCAGCACCGAACGGTTTGGCAAACCGTCGCCGATCACAGCCGCAAGGTTAATGGTCGCCGCGTCGGCCTTTCACTGTCGACTACGGCAGCGTGGATGGCGATCGTTGTAATTGGCTGCTGGATTGCCGGCACGATGCTGTCCGGCTTCGTCAACCGCGCAACGATCGGAAGTGCTACAGAGACAGTCTCGAAGCTCGAGGGAATCCAGAACCCAACACAGTCACTGCAGACGCTCACCGACCTTGACCGACAGATTGACACACTTGAATTCCACCAGCGCACCCGCGCGCCGCTGACCACCCGTTTCGGCCTGAATCGCGACCACGCATTGCTCGATGTCCTCTGGCCGCACTATGCGGATGCGGCAAACCGCATTCTCGTCGGCCCGATTCGCCGGCAACTCGAGGCGCGACTGCATCAACTGGCATCGTTGTCCGACGCAGAAATCGCCAGCGGCGGCGATGCGCAAGTACAGGCCGCATACGACACGCTCAAGACCTATCTGATGCTCGCGAAGCCGGAGCGCGCGGTGGCCGCATTCCTGACACCCCAGCTCGTCGCGACGTCGATGCCGGCACGCCCCGTCAATTCATCGTTGTCGCCAGGCAGATGGGAAGACTTGCGGCAGCAAGCCATTACATTCTTCACGAACCACCTGGGACCCGGTGCGAAGTCGACCGCGGCTGCGTTGGCAATCGTTCCGGACAGTACCTTGATCGCAGCGACTCGCCAGACGGTGATCGGCGTTCGGGGTATTCAGAATTCGCGGGACGCGGTCTACCAGCAGATCCTAGACGAAGCGACGCCGAAGTACCCGCCGGTGTCGCTCGTCACGCTGCTGGGTGACTCGGCATCCCAATCCGGTGCAGGTGGCGCGACAAGCCGCGGCTTGTTCGACACGACCATGACCATACCGGGCGTATTCACGCGCGCAGCATGGGACGAACGGATCGCCAAGGCCATCGACGAAGCGGGCGAGCAACATGACGTGGCAAGCGACTGGGTGCTTTCCGACACCAAGGCCGCCGGCCAGTCCTCGTCGACGCTAAAGGACGAACTGCGCCAACGCTATTTCGACGACTATGCGCGCGCCTGGGCACTGTTCCTCAACAGCGTGCGCTGGCAACCGGCACCGACGCTTTCCGCCACGGCCGATCAACTGACCTTGCTGGGCGATCCGCAACGTTCGCCGCTCGTCGCGCTGATGAACGCGATCGTCTATCAGGCGGGAACGGGAGCCAACACGCAGTCGCTGTCCGACACGCTGATCAGCAAGGCGCAGCAGATCGTCGGCGCTGACGAAAAGGATCCGTCGAAGCAGGTCAAGCCGCAACTCGCGCCGCTGGCGGCGGCGTTCGGCCCGATCCTGCGTCTGACCGGCACCGATCTCGTTTCCGGCGGGCCGGTCAACGGCAAAACCGCCGCCGCGCAAATGGCCGCGACCGGTGATCTGAGCCTCGCCCGATATCTGGAACGCATCACGGCCATGCGCCTGAAGACGTCGCAGATCGTCTCCAGCGCCGATCCGGATGCGGTTGCGCGACTGGCCGCCCAGTCGGTGCTGCAGGGCAAGACATCCGACATCGCCGACAGCCGCGACTATGCGAGCCGGGTCGCCGCGAGCCTCGGCGAACAGTGGTCCGGCTTCGGCGCACTGTTCCGGGCGCCGTTCGATCAGGCATGGCAGGTCATCGTGCAGCCGGCCGCGTCGAGCCTGAACGAGATCTGGCGCGCGGCGATCGTGGCCGACTGGAACAAGTCGTTCGGCGGCCGCTATCCGTTCGCGGATTCGGACAACGACGCGTCGCTGCCGGAGATGGCGCGCTTCATGCGACCCGATGGCGGCGTGATCACGCAATTCGTGACGACGCAACTCGCGGGCGTCATCGAGCGACAGGGCGACCGCTGGGTGCTCGCACAGGGCACCGATTCCGGTGCGCTGACGATTGATCCGGGCTTCCTGAGCGGGTTGAACAAGCTCACGCGCATTTCGACGGTGCTGTTTCCGTCCGGTGACGCGCGCATGCGCTACGAGTTGCAGGCGGTGCCGACGCCGGGCGTCACCGACATGCGATTCGTGTTGTCCGGCCGCGAATTGCACTACTTCAACCAGAAGCAGGAATGGACGCCGTTCGAATGGCCCGGCCAGTCGCTCGAAAACCTGTCGCATATCGAATGGCAGACCGAGCAGGGTGGCTTGCGGACGGCGCTCGATTCGCAGGGGCGCTTCGGCCTGATTCGCCTGTTCGAGCGAGCGAAGGTCATGCAACAGGACAACGCCCGTTACCTGCTGACCTGGATGCCGGATACGAGCCAGGGCATCCCGTTGAAGGTGCAGCTGCGCAGCGAGGCGGGCGCCGGCCCGCTCGACGTCCTGCAACTGCGCAACTTCGTGCTGCCTGCACGGATTTTCATGGCCGGGGCGGTGAGCGCCGGGCCGAAGGTGTCGACGGCCAGTCCGCCGCCGTTGCCGGCTGCGGCGATTGCCGCAGCCAGGCACGCTGCCGTGCCGTTGCCACCGGGGCCGCCGGGTGCGATGGCGTGGCTGGATGAAGCGATGCCGGTGGAGTCTCGGAAGGCGTCCCGTCAGACAACTCCGATAGCGGAAGCGCGATCAAGCACACCCGGCGAGAAGCCGCCAAAGAGTGATCCGCGGATGGAGGTGTCTTCGCTGGCGACGACTTCGGCATCTTCCGATGTCTCCACCAGACCGTTCGGACACGCCCTCCGTTTGCTGGGCGACGCATTCGCATTCTGAGACCTGCCATGACGCTTGCCAATTTCGTAAAGACACTCGTCGGCGGTCCTCGCGTCGATTCGCTGCAGGAATCCCGACAGACCGCCTGGGCGGCATGGCTGGCCCCGATACCGGGCGAGCACACGTGCGGCCGCGATCCGGGCTACGAGGATGCCTTCTTTGAACTGAAGGACGAGGCAAACAAGCTTTCGGGAATCGACGACGGACTGATCGTCGGCAACTGCGAGCAGTTGCTCAAGGAAACCGGGAAGGATCTGCGTCTGGTCGGCTACTACACGTTTGCGAGGCTGCGGCTGGACGGATCGGCCGGCTTTGCCGACGGACTCGAACTGGCCGCTTCGCTCATCGACCGGTTCGGCGAGGCCGTGCTGCCCGCGCGGGCCGAGGCGAAGCGGGCGGCGCTGGAGATGCTGGCGACTTCACGCATGATCGAGACGCTGAACAGTCGTGGCGACTTTGCGCCGGCCGATCTGGAACGTGCGCTTGCCGCGCTCGACGTGCTCGTCGAACAAACGGGAAACTGGCCGGAAGCCGTGCGTCCGAATTTGCAGCCGCTGGTTGCCCGTTTCGAGCGCAAGGAGGAACCGGCTCGGGGTGCGAATCCGGGCGTGGTCCCGCCGCAAAAGATCGCTTCGGTTCCCGCGTCGAGCGGGGCGATCGCGTCGACGCGCGACCTGCTCGATCAGGCACGTTCGATGTCGACGTGGCTGCGGGATCAGGAAAACGGCTATCTGCCGTCGGTGCGCCTCGTGCGCAGCATTCGTTGGGATACCTTACATGACGTGCCGCCGGCTGATGCCGCATCGCATACGCGTCTGGCACCGCCGCGCGCCGAGTTGCGCCAGCAGATGAAGCGCCTCGTGCTGCAAAAGCACTGGCACGAGTTGCTGGAGCGTGTCGAAGGCGCGTTCATGGAAGGCGTGAATCACCTGTGGTTCGATCTGCAGTACCTCCAGCATGTCGCGCTCGATCACGTCGGCACGCCGTACAGCGCGTGGCGCGAACTGCTGCGTGCCGACTTTGCGCTGTTTCTCGAACGACTGCCGGGCATCGAACGGCTGGCATTCAGCGACGGCACGCCGTTCGCGGACGACACGACACTCGAATGGATTGCGCGGCACGCGGTCGTGCGCGACCTGGAGGCGGGCGAGACGGTGGCGCCGCTGCCGGTCTCCGCGGATGGCGACGGCGACGCCGCCGGCGACTGGCCCGAGATCGAGACCCAGGCCCGCGAACTGGCGGGGCGCGAAGGCATCGAGACGGCCTTCGCATGGCTCGAAGCGCTACCCGGCATGAAAACCGATCGGCACCGCTACCTGCAGCGGCTCGTGATGGCCCGCCTGGCCGATCATGCCGGCCGGCCCGATGCGGCGCTCGCGCTGCTTGCCGAGCTCGATGCGTCGTCGCGGTCGCTGCCGCTGATGCGCTGGGAGCCGGCGCTGACGTTCGAAGTCAAGCAACAACTCGTCAAGGCAATGAAAGCGATGAGCAGCCGCAAGGACGCCGACAAGCCGGCGCTCATGCGTCGCATCGGCGAACTGCAGGCCGAACTGACCGTGCTCGATCCCGCACGCGCCTTGACTCTTTCGTAACGGATTCCCATGGACAACAACGATTCCATCCTGCGCTACTACGAAGCGGAAATGCGCTATCTGCGCGAATCCGGCAAGGAATTCGCGAAGGCGCATCCCGATCGGGCGCGTCTGCTCAATCTCGATCGTGTAGGTGATCGTGACCCGTACGTTGAGCGGCTCTTCGAGGGTTTCGCGTTCCTGACCGGCCGGCTCCGACAAAAGCTCGACGATGAATTGCCCGAACTGACCGAAGGACTCGTCAGCCTGTTGTGGCCGCACTATCTGCGGATGATTCCGTCGCTGTCGATCGTGGAACTGATGCCGTTCGCGGAGAAACTGCAGAAGACCGAAATGGTGCCGGCCGGCGCACCCGTCAGGTCGGCGCCGATCAATGTCCCGTCGCCGGGCCGTGTCGAGGGGGCGGCGCCGCGAACGGTCCAGTGTATGTACCGGACCACGCAACCCGTCGCGCTTCAGCCGGTTACGATTACCCACGCCGGGCCGACCGTGCGCCATGATGGCCGGTCGGTGATCAGGATCGGTTTCGCATTGGAGGGATCCGCACTCCGCAACGAAACGAATCTGTCGCGCCTGCGTGTGCATCTGAACGCGGATCTTCCGACCGCATTCGCGATGCATCTCGCGCTCACGAGGCAGGTCGACGCGATCCACTGGCGCATCCCGGAAATTCGCGACGGCGAACCGGTGCCGCTCGCAGGTGTCACGATCGAGCCGGCGGGCTTCTCGACGGAAGAGCGGCTGTGGCCAAGGGCCGATGCTGCGTTTTCCGGGTATCAACTTCTGCTCGAGTACTTCACGTTCCGCGAGAAGTTTCTGTTCGTCGACTTGTGCGGACTCGATGTCGCGAAGCTTCCGGAAGGTGCGACCCGCTTCGAACTCGAAATCGTGCTGAAGCACGCGTATCCGTCGGACCAGCGTTTCAGTGCGGAAAACGTGCGACTGTTCTGCACGCCGGTCATCAACCTGTTCGAACTCGACGCCGAGCCGATCGAGATCGACCATCACGAAACCGAATATCGCGTCGTGCCGGCCGGCCATCAAGGCGAGCATGTCGAAACGTATTCGGTCGACGCGATCGCGACATTCGACCACGACACGGCCGAACGATACGAATACGTGCCGTTCGCCACGTTCCGTCACCGCGGCGGCATGTTGCGGCACGAGGCCCCCGAGCGCTATTTCCATACGCGCGTGCGTCCCGGCGTGTCGGGGCTGCATGAAACCTGGGTGATTCTCGGCGGCCATGCGTGGGAAACGATGGATGCGCTTCCCGAAGAGAGCCTGTCCCTGCGCGTGACCGGCACGAACGGGATGCTGCCGCGCAAGGGTTTGCGGGAGGCAAGTCTCAACGAGATCGCAGTCAGCACGCAAAGCGTTGCCGGCGTGCGTAATCTCGTGTCGCCGACGTTGCCGCTGTATCCGCCGACGGAGGATCGTTTCCAGTGGCGTGTGTTGTCGCATCTGGCGCCGAACTTCCTGTCGATGATGAACGCGGAAGTGTTGCGTGGCGCCCTGGCGCTTTACGACTGGACCAGCGACGAGCTGAACCGACGACGGCTCGCGGGCATCCTGCATGTGTCTCAGGAATTGATCGAAGAGGTGTCGGGCGGTGCGGTCGAGCGGGGCGTGCTGATCGAGATCACGCTCGACTCCCACGCTTTTTCCGGAGACGGTGACGTGATGCTGTTCGGGGAATTGCTGCATCGGTTCTTCGAGGCATATGCGGAGATCAACCTGTTTACGAAGCTCGCGATCGTCAGCCTGCCGTCGCAGCGTCGAACGGAGTGGCCGCGCGGCAAGGTGCAGAGGGCGGCGTTATGAAGCGGTTATTCAATCGGCGGGGTATCGAAGCGGCCGATGCACAAGAGCTTCCGGCAATTGTCGGAGGCCTGCTGGCGTGTGCGCCGAAGATGAGCTTCATGCAGTTCTGTCGGCTGTTGGAAGCCTGTGATTCCGACGCGCCCGGATTCGGCACGCGCGATACGCCGGAACGCGAGCCGGTGCGATTCCGGCCGCGTCCTCGCTTGGGCTTTCCGGCCGGTGAGATTGCGGCGGTCGAGATCGACGACGAGGATGGCGATGCGCCGCCGACCATCCGCACGACGTTCATGGGGTTGTACGGGGTGGATGCGGCGATGCCGTCGCATACGATCGACGAGATCGCGGTGCGTGAAGAGGGACATGAAGCGGTCGAGGCGTTTCTCGATCCGTTCAATCATCGCATCGCAACGCTGCTGTACCGCACATGGAAGAAATATCGATATCCCGAGCGTTTTCAGGCCGGTGGTGTCGACGATTATTCCCGGAGCCTGTTGTGTCTGGCAGGGTTCGGATGGGGCGACAAGCCCGCGCGTGCCGGTTTGCCGGCGTCGCGAATGCTGGCGTTGCTCGGTCTCCTGATTCAGCGCACGCGGACGTCTGAAGGGCTGGCCAGCGTCATCGCGCTGGCAGCACCGCGCGTCGGCGTTCGTGTCGACGAGTTCTGGGCGGTGACGACGAGCGCCGGCCAGCCGAAGCCGCTGACGTCGACACGCCCCGCGATTGCCGCTTCGCGGGACGGCCGGCGCGTCGGTCTCGGCGGCGGTTACGTGCTCGGCCGGCGCATCGCGTATCGAAGCCGCGCGGTGCGTGTGACATTGCGGCCTGACGATGTGCAGCAGGCACACGACCTGTTGCCGGGCGCGTCGTTGCATCGCGAGTTGACGGCGTTCATTCGGCTGTATGTCGGCATGAAAGCCGATGTGCATTTGCGAATGGAAGTGTCGTCCCGTTTCGTTCCGAGTCCGGTTGTCGGAGCAGGGCGTGCAGATCCTGCGCCGCGTCTCGGCTGGACCACGGTATTGCCCTCCGGGGACTCGCGCTTGATCGATATCGCGCTCGGTATCTACGAGGCATTGCCGACACCTCAATCGAACTCGCATCTCGTGCCGCGCACGATCTGATTCCGGAGTCTTCATGTTCAATCGAATGAGCGCAGCAACCGTTGCCGCAGCAGTGCTTCTGTCGGGCTGCGGTGCCTGGCAGTCCGTCTCGGATGCGTCATCGAGCGCCTATCGCGCGGTGTTTTTCAGGCAGGTGAAGGTGCTGAATGTCGATCTCACGGCACGGGCTGCACTGAATCCGGACGAGGCGGGGCGAGCGACATCGGTAGCCGTTCGCGTGTATCAGCTGAAGGATCGCACGGTATTCGATGAAGCAACGTATGAGGACCTGTTGAAGCACGATCGGATCGTTCTCGCACCGGATCTGCAGGCAGATATGTCGACGGTCGTGAATCCTGGCGCGTCGTCGAGTTTGTCGCAGCCCATGCAACGCGAGACGAAGTACGTGGCGATCGTTGCGTTGTACCGTGTCCCCGGAGCACAAGGAGACTGGAAGCGGGTGATTGAGAAAAAGAAGCTCAATCCGGATAAGCCGCTCCGAATGGAACTGTCGCTGAACGGACTACAGGTGACAGGAGAAGTCGTGAAGTCAGCGTCTTCTAGATGAACTGGGGAGATGGCGCTGGAGAGCTGATATCGTGTGCGAACGCGGGGCGTTTCATTCCCGGTGCTGGCCCATGTGCCGGGTAACCGGCAGCATGGGCCGCTTCGGGTATTACCGATCGTCTTCCCGAACCGAAGACGGATGCCGGCACAGTGCCCGCACCTCGAGCTCCATATACGGAAACAGCGGCAATTGACTGAGCAGGTCATGCAGCTGCTGCACGCTCTCGACATCGAAAATGCTGACGTTCGCATAGCGCCCGGCGATCCGCCACAGATGCCGCCAGATCCCTTCGTTCATCAGCCGCTGGCACATCGCCTTTTCTTCCGCCTTCAGCGTCGCCGCCTTGACCGGATCCATGTCCGCCGGCAGACGGACCGTCATTTCCACATGAAACAGCATCCTGCACTCCTTGCGTTATCGATTCGTCGAACGGAACGGCCGCTCAGGCTTGCGCACGGGCCCGCTCGACTTCGCTCGCCGGCACGTCCTGCTTTTCCTTGAGCAGCGAGAAATCGAAGTCGATCAGCGCGAACTGCCCGTCGACGCCATACGGCTTGCCTTCCGCGCCTTCGGCCTGCTTGACCTTCGGGATCAGCCCTTCGCGGGTCGCGAATGCGAAGTCGTCCCAGATGTGCGGATCGCCCTCGATGTTGATCTGCGTCGTCAGCTTACGATAACCGTCCGCCGAAACGAAGAAGTGAATGTGCGCCGGACGATGGCCGTGGCGGCCGAGCTGGTCGAGCAACTGCTCGGTCTTGCTGCCCGGCGGCACGCTGTAGCCGACCGGCAGCACGCTGCGGAAGCTGTAGCGGCCTTCGGCGTCGGTGCGGATCGAGCGGCGCAGGTTGAACGCGGGCTGCGACTGATCGAAGTACGAGTAGTTGCCCAGATGGTTCGCGTGCCACACCTCGACCAGCGCATTCGCGATCGGCGCGCCATCGTTGCCGAGCACCTGGCCGCGCATGATGAGCGTCTGGCCCGGATCGGTGCCGTCGTCGAGGCGCGCATGGCCGACCGACTCCGGTGCACCGGCGACATACAGCGGCCCTTCGATCGTGCGCGGCGTGCCGCCCTGGATGCCGGCCTTTTCCTCGGCCTCGTCCATCCGCACGTCGAGGAAGCGCTCGAGGCCGAGGCCCGCGGCGATCAGCCCGAATTCGCGGCCGGCTTCGTTCAGGTAGTTCAGCGCCGTCCAGAACTCACTCGGCTGCACGTCGAAGTCCTCGATCGTGTAGCAGATGTCCTTCACGATCCGGTTGACGATCGCGCGCACGCGCGGGTTGCCGGGCTTCTCGGCGGCGTCGTCGAAGGTCTTCAGCAGGGCGTCGATGGCTTGCTTGTTCATCTGTGTCTCCGGTTTCGGTTGTCGTGTGGGGATCAGCGGGCGTCGCGTCGCATCCGTTCGATGCGGGCCCAGTCGAAGGTGATGCCGAGGCCGGGCGTCGCCGGCAGGTGCAGCTTGAAATCCTGGTAGCGCAGCGGCTCGACGAGGATTTCCTCGGTGAGCAGCAGCGGGCCGAACAACTCGGTGCCCCATTTCAGCGAGTCGAACGTGCTGAACAGTTGCGCGGACGCCATCGTGCCGGCCGCGCCCTCGAGCATCGTGCCGCCGTACAGTTCGATGCCGGCCGCCGCCGCGATCGACGCGACGCTCGCCGCACCCTGCAGGCCGCCCGATTGCGCGATCTTCACCGCGAACACGTCGGCCGCGCGATCCTGCGCGAGCGCGAACGCATCGACGGGGCCGTGCAGCGCCTCGTCGGCCATGATCGGGACCTGCGCGAGCTGCGTGAGGCGTTTCATCCCCGCGCGGTTGGTCGCGGCGATCGGCTGCTCGACCAGGCTCACGCCGGCTTCCGCGAGCCGCGCGCCGGCCCAGATCGCGTCGGTTTCGCTCCACGCCTGGTTCACGTCGACCCGCACGTCGCCGCGCTCGCCGAGCGCGCGCTTGATCGCGACCACGTGCGCGACGTCGTCGGCGACCGCGTTCGAGCCGATCTTCAGCTTGAACGCGCGGTGGCGGCGCGCTTCGAGCATCGCTTCGGCTTCCGCGATGTCGCGCTGCGTGTCGCCGCTCGCGAGCGTCCATGCGACGTCCACCGCATCGGTCCTGCGGCCGCCGAACAGCTCGGACAGCGGCACGCCGAGACGTTGCGCCTGTGCGTCGAACAGTGCGGTCTCGATCGCGCACTTCGCGAAGCGGTTGCCCTGGAACAGCTTGCGCGCCCGCGCCATCGCGGCGCCCGGGCGCGTCGCGTCCATGCCCTGCAGCAGCCGCGCGAAGTAGGTGTCGATGTTGACCTTGATGCTTTCGGGGCTCTCCTCGCCGTACGCGAGGCCGCCGATGGTCGTCGCCTCGCCGACGCCTTCGATACCGTCCGTGCATCGAATACGGACCAGCACGAGGGTCTGGCAATTCATCGTGGCGACCGATAATTTATGGGGCCTGATTGTCGGCACGTCGACGAGCAGCGTCTCGATGCGTTCGATGGTGGCGGCAGTTGCTATCATGCGATTCCTCCTGTTGGTGCACATGGTAGGAATTCCCGCCCCGCGTCGTCCAACACTCTTTCCGACTACTTCCATACCTTTGAGGCATGAAATGGAATTGCGCCAGCTTCGCTACTTCATTGCCGTCGCCGAGGAAATGAACATCACGCGGGCTGCCGAACGGCTGCACATGACGCAGCCGCCGCTGAGCCGGCAGCTCCAGGCGATCGAGGACGAGATCGGGTTGCCGCTGTTCGAGCGCGGCGCGCGGCCGCTGAGGCTGACGGATGCCGGCCGCGTGTTCTATACGCAGGCGAAGCGCCTCGTCGACCAGGCCGACGAGCTGGGCCCGCTGACGCGGCGGCTCGCGCAACTGTCGGAGCGGATCGTGATCGGCTTCGTGCCGTCGACGCTGTACGGCGCGCTGCCGGACGTGATCCGTGCGTTTCGCGAGGCGCAGCCGGAGGTCGAGCTGTCGCTGATTGAAATGTTCACGCTCGAACAGCTCGGCGCGCTGAAGGGCGGGCGGATCGACGTCGGGTTCGGCCGTTTGCGTTTCGACGACGACCAGCTCGTGCGCGAGGCGCTGATCGAGGAAAAGCTGATCGCGGCGCTGCCGGCCGGGCATCCGCTTGCCGATCCCGACCGGCCGCTCGTGCTCGCGGATATCGCGAACGAGACGCTGATCGTCTATCCGAGCACGCCGCGCCCGAGCTTCGCCGATCAGCAGTTATCCGCATTGCGCGACGGCGGGCTGGTGCCGGCGGCCGTGCATGAGGTGCGCGAATTGCAGACGGCGCTCGGGCTCGTCGCCGCGCAGGTCGGCGTGTCGCTGGTGCCGGAGAGCGTGGAGGGTGTGCGCGTGAAGGGCGTCGTGTACCGGCGGCTGCCGGAACCGGCCGCGACGTCGCCGATCATCATGAGCCGCCGGCTGCACGGCGAAAGCGCCGCGACAGCCGCGTTCTGCGCGATCGCGCGGGAGATGATCGTGCCGGCGGCGTAACGATTGCCGCTGGTTTTAAGAACCGCAACTAACGGTCGGTTTCGGCGTGCGCAGGCGAATGCGCAGAGGGCATCGCGATCTCGTGCCGTCCCATCTGATGCCGTTGCCGGTTGCGCAAGCCGCCGGGTGCACCGGCGGATTCGTCGTTATCGCTTCCCGTCGAGCGTCTCCGACGGTGACTCACCAAACTTCTCCCGGTACGCGATCGCGAACCGCCCGAGGTGGGTAAACCCGCAATCGAGCGCGACATCGGCAATTCGCCGGTCGGACGTCGCACCGCGCAGCAGCTCGCGCGCATGGTCGAGCCGGGTCGCGCGCAGGTATTGCATCGGGCTCAGCCCGCGGAACTGCAGGAACGCATCGCGCAGCGTCCGTTCCGGCACGTTGGCGGCGCGGACGATATCGGCGAGCTGCAGCGGCTGCGCGTAGTGCGCGTTCACGAATTCCTGCGCGCGCCGCACGAAGCCCGGCGCCGGGTCGCGGTGCGACGCGTGCAGCACGGACGGCGGATGGCCTTCGATCAGCAGGTCGATCAGCAGGTGCTCGAGCTGCGACGCGACGCGCGGGTTCGCGTTCGCGCGTTCGAGCAGTTCGGGCGAGCGCGCGACGAGCATCAGTTGCTGGCGCCATGCGGCGAGCGCGGCGTCGCTGATGTGCAGCACGGGGTCGAGCGTCGCGCGCGGGTCGCCGGTCAGCGAGCCGACGGTCGCCGCGTCGATGCGCAGCACGAACTGCTCGCAATCGGCGGACAGCACCGCGTCGAAGCGCTCGCCGGGCGCGCACAGCACGCCGGTCTGGCCGTCGACGCCGAGCTGCCGCCCCATCGCGCGCACCTCGGCCTGGCCGGACAGGCAAAACATCAGCAGGTAGTAGCCGTCGACCGCGTCGACCTGCACGCGCATCGCGTCGCCGAACGCGATCGTGCCGATCCCGAGCCCGCCGAGCCTGACGAAATCCATGTGCGACGCCCCGTGCACGCGGCCGTTCGGCAGCAGCGCGTGTGGCTGCATCACGCGCGAGATCCGCTCGCGCGTCTCGTCGAGATCGCGGGATTCGAACAGCCGGTGCGCGCGCAGCGCGAGCGGCTCGAACGACGTTGGGGACATGGGCATCAGCCTGATTGTGGACGGCGCGCTTCGATCCGACGAATGGGTCTCGATCAAGTGCCGCATCGTGTGTGCCGTCATGCTAGCTCAGAAATTCGCCGAAAGTGGATATTGCATCGCCGCAATCGCACTTTCCGGATAGACGGCGAATATTAGCCTTCCAAAAATGGACCCCATCTTGTTAATGAAACGGAACGACCAGGAGTCCGACATGGAGCAGACAGAATCGCCCGTCGTGTTCGCCGCGCGCGACGACGCATCCGACGTGAGCTTTCCGCACGACGACGGCTCGCGCGTGCCGTACAAGGTGTTCAGCTCGCGCGCCGTCTACGACCGCGAGCAGGAACGCATCTTCCGCGGGCCGACGTGGAACTTCGTCGCGCTGGAAGCGGAAATCCCGAACGCCGGCGACTTCAAAAGCACGTTCGTCGGCGACACGCCGGTCGTCGTCACGCGCGCCGAGGACGGCACGCTCGCCGCTTGGGTGAACCGCTGCGCGCACCGCGGCGCGCAGGTGTGCCGCAAGTCGCGCGGCAACGCGACCTCGCACACGTGCGTGTATCACCAGTGGAGCTTCGACAACACGGGCAACCTGCTCGGCGTGCCGTTCCGGCGCGGCCAGAAGGGGATGACCGGGATGCCGGCCGATTTCGATCCGAAGCAGCATGGGCTGCGCAAGCTGCGCGTCGGCAGCTATCGCGGGCTGGTGTTCGCGACCTTCAGCGACGACGTGATGCCGCTGTCCGACTACCTCGGCGAGCAGATGCGCCCGTGGATCGACCGGATCTTCCACAAGCCGATCGAGTATCTCGGCTGCACGCGCCAGTATTCGAAGTCGAACTGGAAGCTGTACATGGAGAACGTGAAGGACCCGTATCACGCGAGCATGCTGCACCTGTTCCATACGACCTTCAACATCTTCCGCGTCGGGATGAAGGCGCGTTCGATTCCGGACGCGAACCACGGGCTGCACAGCATCATCACGGTGACGAAGACGAACGACGACACGTCGGCCGCATACAAGCAGCAGAACATCCGTTCGTTCGACGAGGGCTTCCACCTCGAAGACGAATCGATCCTCGATCTCGTATCGGAATACGACGAGGACTGCACGAACCATATCCAGCCGATTTTCCCGCAGCTCGTGATCCAGCAGATCCACAACACGCTGGTCGCGCGACAGATCCTGCCGAAGGGCCCCGACAACTTCGAGCTGATCTTCCATTTCTTCGGCTATGCGGACGACACGCCCGAGCTGCGCGCGCTGCGCATCAAGCAGGCAAACCTCGTCGGGCCGGCCGGCTATATCTCGATGGAGGACACGGAGGCGACCGAGCTCGTGCAGCGCGGCACGGTGCGCGACGGCGATGCGACGTCGGTGATCGAGATGTCGCGCGGCAATCCGGACCAGCAGGACACGGTGATCACCGAAAGCCTGATCCGCAAGTTCTGGGTCGGCTACCAGAAGCTGATGGGCTATTGAAGCGGGAGCGAAAGATGACGGAAGACATGAAGACGTGGTTCGAGATTTACATGCTCCAGAACCGCTACATCGGGCACCTCGACAACGACCGGCTCGAACACTGGCCGGAAATGTTCACCGAGGACTGCACGTACGAAATCGTGCCGAAGGAGAATGCCGATCTCGGGCTGCCGGTCGGGATCGTCCACTGCACGAACCAGCGGATGCTGCGCGATCGCGTGGTGTCGCTGCGGCACGCGAACATTTTCGAGGAGCACACGTACCGGCACATGACGTCGGGCCTGACGATCGTCGCCGAACGCGACGGCGAGATCGACACCGAGAGCAACTACGTGGTCGTGCAGACGCGCAGCAACGGCGAGTCGAACGTGTACCAGGCCGGCAAGTACTACGACACGGTCGTGCGTACGCCCGACGGGCTGCGCTACAAGACCAAGCGCGTGATCTACGACACGTCGCGCGTGCAGACGCTGCTCGCAACCCCGATCTGACGAAGCAAGGAACCGACATGACCGAAGCAACGCTCGCCGAGTGGCATCCGCTCGGCGCTTTCGACGAATTTACCGAAGACGAACCGGCGGCGCGCGTCGCCGGCCAGAAGCCGATCGCCGTGTTCCGGATCGGTGACGAACTGTTCGCG
This sequence comes from Burkholderia sp. JP2-270, assembly GCF_003233675.1. Classification (NCBI taxonomy): domain Bacteria; kingdom Pseudomonadati; phylum Pseudomonadota; class Betaproteobacteria; order Burkholderiales; family Burkholderiaceae; genus Burkholderia; species Burkholderia sp. JP2-270. The sequence goes on from NZ_CP029825.1 coordinate 2,562,012, forward strand.
ATGCACGACCTCTGCACGCACGGCCATGCGCGGCTGTCCGAAGGTTATGTGGAGGACGGTTGCGTCGAATGCCCGCTGCACCAGGGGCTGATCGACATCCGCACCGGTGCGCCGAAATGCGCGCCGATCACGGAGCCGGTGCGGACCTATCCGCTCCGGATCGTCGACGGGCAGGTGGAAGTCAATGTCGGCTGATCCGTTCGTGATCGTCGGCGCGGGCCACGCGGCCCGGCGCACGGCCGAAGCGCTGCGCGAACGCGATGTCGCCGCGCGCATCGTGATGATCGGCGCGGAGCGTGAACTGCCGTACGACCGGCCCGCGCTGTCGAAGGATGCGCTGATGAGCGACGGCGGCGAGCAGCGCGCGTTCGTGCGCGACGCGGCGTGGTACGACACGCAGCGCATCGAGCTGCGGCTCGGCACGCGCGTCGATGCGATCGAGCGCGACGCGCAGCGCGTGCGGCTCGACGACGGCGCGACGCTGCCGTACGCGCGGCTCGTGCTCGCGACGGGCTCGCGGGTGCGCACGTTCGGCGGCGCGATCGACGCAGGCGTCGCGCCGCATTACGTCCGCACCGTCGACGATGCGCGTGCGTTGCGCGCGCAACTTGCGCCGGGCCGCCGCGTCGCGGTGCTCGGCGGCGGGTTCATCGGCCTCGAGGTCGCGGCTGCGGCGCGCCAGCTCGGCTGCGACGTGACGGTGATCGATCCTGCGCCCCGGTTGCTGCAGCGAGCGTTGCCGGAAGTCGTCGGTGCATATGCGCGTCGGTTGCACGACGCGCGCGGCGTGGTGTTTCAGATGGCAACGCTGCCGCGTGCGGTTCGTCGTGCGCCGTCCGGCGGTGCGATTGTCGAGACCGATCGCGGCGACGTGCAGGCCGATATCGTCGTGGTCGGCATCGGTGTCGTGCCCAATGTCGAGCTTGCACAGGCGGCCGGGCTCGACGTCGACAACGGGATACGCGTCGACGCGGGCTGTCGTACGACCGATCCCGCGATCTTCGCGACGGGCGAGGTGACGATGCACTTCAATCCGCTGCTCGGGCGCCACGTGCGGATCGAATCGTGGCAGGTCGCCGAAAACCAGCCGGCTGTCGCGGCCGCGAACCTGCTCGGTGCGGACGAGACCTATGCCGAGCTGCCGTGGTTATGGTCCGATCAGTACGACTGCAATCTGCAGATGCTCGGGCTGTTCGGCAGCGAACGCACGACCGTCGTGCGCGGCGATCCGGCGAGCGGGCCGTTCACGGTGTTCGGGCTGGGTGACGACGGCAGGATCGTCGCGGTGGCCGCGGCGAACCTGGGGCGCGACATCGGCGCATCGCGCCGGCTGATCGCGGCGGGAGCGGTGCCCGATCCGGTGAAACTCGCCGATCCGGCGGTGAACCTGAAGACGTTCCTGTAACGGCTGGGCGCGCGGGCCGGCTCGGCCCGCGCGTTTGTCGGTTGACGCGAAATCGGGGATATTAGCGGCATCGCCGATCCGCCCGTCCTCCATGCCGCCAGACAAAGCCCTCGAACTGAAACGAAGCAAGCGCCGCGCGCTGTGGCTGCTGCTGGCCGCGGTCGCGGTGTTCGTCGCGACGATCCTGCTGCCGCGCGGCCCGTGGGTGGACGGCTTCAAGGCCGTGGCCGAGGCCGCGATGGTCGGCGCGCTCGCCGACTGGTTCGCGGTCGTCGCGCTGTTTCGCCGCGTGCCGATCCCGTTCGTGTCGCGCCACACCGAGATCATCCCGAAGAACAAGGACAAGATCGCCGACAACCTCGCGGTATTCGTGCGCGAGAAGTTCCTCGGCCCCGACGCGCTTGCCGCGCAGATCCGCCAGCACGATCCCGCGCAGAAACTCGGCGCGTGGCTCGGCGAGCCGGCGAACACCGACGCGCTCGGCGGTTATGTGACGAAGCTGATGAGCTTCGCGCTCGACATGACCGACGACGCGCGGATCCAGTCGTTCGTCCACGACGCGTTTCGCGCGGTGATCGACCGCGTCGACCTGTCGCAATCGGCCGGCGTGATCCTCGATACGCTGACGAAGGACGGCCGTCACCAGGCGCTGCTCGACGATGCGATCGAACAGGTGGTCGACGTGCTCGACAAGGAGGAGAACCGCGAGGTGATCGCGGGCTTCATCGTCGAATGGCTGAAGACGCAGTACCCGAAGGTCGAGAAGATCATGCCGACGCAATGGTTCGGCGAGAACGGCGCGCGGATGCTCGCGAGCGCGGTGAGCCGCGTGCTCGAAGGCGTGGCGGCGGACCCCGAGCACGAGTTGCGGCAGCGCTTCGACCGGACGGTCGCGCGGCTGACCGAGCGGCTGAAGCACGATCCCGCGTTCATCGAAAAGGGCGAGGAGATCAGGCGCTACATCCGCGACGGCGATGCGTTCAACGAGTATGCGCGCGACTTGTGGGACCAGTTGCGCGCGTGGCTGAAGGCCGATCTCGCACGCCCCGATTCGACGCTGCACCGGCAGGCCGCGACGCTCGGCGGCTGGCTCGGCGCGCGGCTCGCCGAGAGCCCGGCGCTGCGCGCGTCGCTGAACGAGCATATCGAGAAGGCCGTGCACGAGATGGCGCCGGATTTCGCCGATTTCCTGATGCGTCATATCCGCGACACGGTGCGCAACTGGGATGCGCGCGAGATGTCGCGGCAGATCGAGCTGAACATCGGCAAGGATCTGCAGTACATCCGCATCAACGGCACGCTGGTCGGCGGGCTGATCGGGCTCGGGTTGTATCTGGTGTCGCTGGTGCCGCGCTGGGCGGCCGGGTGGCTGCATTGACGCGGCCACGCCCGCGAACGGCGGCCGGTGTGCTTACGCGTGCGTGCGTTCGCGCGGTTCGACCTTGCGGTCGATCTCGCTGCGCGTGGGTAGCGTCTTGAGATCGTAAGCGGCTTGCAGGTTAAGCCAGAATTCCGGCGACGTATCGAAGTAGCGCGCGAGCCGGTAAGCCGTATCGGCCGTGATTCCACGCCGTTCCTTGACGATTTCGTGCAGGCGCGTGGCCGGCACGTTCAACGCGAGCGCCAGCGCGTTGACGCTCATTTCCAGCGGGACGAGGAATTCTTCCCGCAGGATTTCACCCGGATGAATCGGGCGCATTCCGTTCTTGAGCATGCGAATCTCCAGTCAGTGATAGTCGACGATCTCGACGTTGGCGGGGCCGTCGTCGGTCCATTCGAAGCAGATCCGCCATCGGTCGTTGATGCGGATGCCGTGCTGGCCTTCCCGATCGCCATGCAGTGCTTCGAGCCGGTTGCCGGGAGGCGCCCGCAAATCGCGCAGCTCTTTCGCGGCGGCGACCATTTGCAGTTTGCGGGTTGCAACGGTTTCGATTGCGCGAAAGCGCCCGGGCGATTCTCCGGCGAACAGCGACTGCGTGACCTTGCATCGGAAGGAGTGGATCATGACGAAAAGCGTATTACGTTAACCGTAATACGTCAATGGGAATGAAAAAGGGCGGTATGAACGGGTTCGACTGTGCCGACTATAGGGCTGCCTGCCTGTCGATGGGTCCGTTTGGCCGTTCGGCCAGCCCCTGCGGGCCGTCGAAGTCGGCATTTCCCGAATCCGTCTACAATCAAAAACGTCCTTGCCGCCCGTGCGCGCCTGCCGCGCACGGGCGGGTCCGTTCGTCCTCCGATACCCGGAGGCACCGCCGCGCGTTGCGTGCCGCGCGACGGGAAGTGCCGTGGTCTGTGTCCAGTAGGTAAAGCGTCCGCGTGCCGTAGGCCGGCGCGCGTCATGTACGCCGCGTGTCCGTAGGCCGGGCAGGCGGCATAACCGAGAGTCCCCCATGAAAGCATCGGATCTGTTCGTGAAGGCGCTGGAAGCCGAAGGTGTCGAGTACGTGTTCGGCATTCCCGGTGAAGAAAACCTCGATCTGCTCGAATCGCTGCGGCGATCGAAGATCAAGCTCGTGCTGACCCGGCACGAGCAGGCGGCAGGGTTCATGGCCGCCACCTACGGCCGCCTGACGGGCCGCACCGGCGTGTGTCTCGCGACGCTCGGGCCCGGCGCCACGAACCTCGTGACGGCCGCAGCGTATGCGCAGCTCGGCGGGATGCCGATGCTGATGATCACCGGGCAGAAGCCGATCAAGTCCAGCAAGCAGGGCCACTTCCAGATCGTCGACGTGGTCGACATGATGCAGCCGCTCACGAAGTTCACGCGGCAGATCGTGTCGATCGGCAACATCCCGTCGGCCGTGCGCGAGGCGTTTCGCCGCGCCGAGGAAGAGCGCCCGGGCGCCGCGCACCTCGAACTGCCGGAAGACATCGCGCACGAGGAGGGCGACGGCAAGCCGATCCCGCGCAGCTACAGCCGGCGGCCGGTGGCCGAGGAGAAGGCGGTCGCGCACGCGGTCGACGCGATCCAGGCCGCGCGCCATCCGCTGCTGATGATCGGCGCGGGCGGCAACCGCAAGACGACCCGCAAGATCCTCGTCGAATTCGTCGACAAGACCGGCATCCCGTTCTTCACGACGCAGATGGGCAAGGGCGTGATCGACGAGACGCATCCGCTGTGGCTCGGCAACGCGACGCTGTCCGACGGCGACTTCGTGCACCGCGCGATCGAGCATGCGGACTGCATCATCAACGTCGGCCACGACGTGATCGAGAAGCCGCCGTTCTTCATGCGTGCCGACGACAAGACCGTGATCCACGTGAACTTCCTCGGTGCGCAGGTCGATCCCGTCTATTTCCCGCAGATCGAGGTGGTGGGCGACATCGCGAACGCGGTGTGGCAGATGACGGAAGCGATCACCCCGCAGCCGCACTGGGATTTCGTGCGCTTCGCGATGATCAAGGAGCATTTCGACGCGCACCTGGAGAAGGGCCAGCACGACCCGCGCTTCCCGATGTACCCGGTGCGCATCGTGGGCGACCTGTACAACGCGCTGCCGGTCGACGGGATCGTCTGCCTCGACAACGGGATGTACAAGATCTGGTTCGCGCGCTACTGGCGCGCGCACGAGCCGAACTCGCTGTTGCTCGACAACGCGCTCGCGTCGATGGGCGCGGGCCTGCCGTCGGCGATCGCGACGAAGATCGTGCATCCGCAGCGCAAGGTGATCGCCGTATGCGGCGACGGCGGTTTCATGATGAATTCGCAGGAGCTCGAAACGGCCGTGCGGCTGAAGCTCGACATCGTCGTGATGATCCTGCGCGACGACGCATTCGGGATGATCCGCTGGAAGCAGGAGAACATGAATTTCCCCGATTTCGCGATGACGCTGCAGAACCCCGATTTCGTGTCGTATGCGCAAAGCTACGGCGCGCACGGGCATCGCGTCGAATCGGCCGACGATCTCGAGCCGCTGCTGCGCGAGTGCTTCTCGTCGCCCGGCGTGCATGTGATCGACGTGCCGATCGACTATTCGGACAACGAGCGCGTGCTGAACCGCGAGATCAAGCGGCTGTCGGCGCAGCTCTGAATTCCCCGTTCACAGGAAGGAGTCGTTCCATGTTGAAGGATACCTATCCGTACTACCTGGCCAACGAGGCCGTCTACGCGAACGCCGATCTGGAAGTGACGGACAAGTTCAGCGGCAAGGTCGCGACGCGCGTCGCGCTGGCCGACGCGAAGGCGATCGATGCGGCGATCGGCGCGGCGGTCGACGCCGCGAAGCCGATGCGCGAGCTGCCGGCCTTCAAGCGGCAGGCCGTGCTCGACCATTGCGTCGCGCGCTTTCGCGAGCGCTTCGACGAGCTGGCCGAGGCGCTGTGCATCGAGGCCGGCAAGCCGATCAACGATTCGAAGGGCGAAGTGACGCGGCTGATCGACACGTTCCGCGTCGCATCCGAGGAATCGGTGCGCATCGACGGCGAGATCATCAACCTCGAGATCTCCGCGCGTGCGCAGGGCTATTCGGGCTATACGAAGCGCGTGCCGGTCGGCCCGTGCTCGTTCATCTCGCCGTTCAACTTCCCGTTGAACCTCGCCGCGCACAAGGTCGCGCCCGCGCTCGCGGCCGGCTGTCCGTTCGTGCTGAAGCCCGCGAGCCGCACGCCGATCGGCGCGCTGATCATCGGCGAGGTGCTTGCGGAAACCGACTTGCCGAAGGGCGCGTTCTCGGTGCTGCCCGCGCATCGCGACGGCGCCGATCTGTTCACGACCGACGAGCGCTTCAAGCTGCTGTCGTTCACGGGCTCGCCGGCCGTCGGCTGGGCGCTGAAGGAGAAGGCCGGCAAGAAGAAAGTCGTGCTGGAGCTCGGCGGCAACGCGGCCGCGATCGTCGATGCGGACCAGCGCGACCGGCTCGACTACGTGGTCGAGCGTCTCGCGTTCGGCGCGTACTACCAGTCGGGCCAGAGCTGCATCGGCGTGCAGCGGATCCTCGTGCATGCCGATCTTTACGATGCGCTGCGCGAGAAGCTGATCGCGAAGACGCGTTCGTTGAAGATGGGCGATCCGAAGGATCCGTCGACGTTCGTCGGCCCGATGATTTCCGAATCAGAATCGCGCCGGCTGTCGGGCTGGATGGACGCGGCCGTCGCGGCGGGCGCGAAGATCGTCGCGGGCGGCAAGGTCGACGGCGCGATGTTCGAGGCGACGCTGCTGGAAAACGTCGAGCACGAGCAGGACCTGTACCGCAAGGAGGCGTTCGGCCCCGTCGCGATCCTCGAGAAGTTCGACCGGTTCGACGACGCGCTTGCGCGCGTGAACGACAGCGATTTCGGGCTGCAGGCCGGCGTGTTCACCGATTCGCTCACGCATGCGCAGCGCGCGTGGGACGAGCTGGAGGTCGGCGGTGTCGTGATCAACGACGTGCCGTCGTTCCGCGTCGACAACATGCCGTACGGCGGCGTGAAGGATTCGGGCCTTGGCCGCGAAGGGATCCGCTACGCGATCGAGGACATGACCGAGCCGCGGCTGATGGTCGTGCGGCGCCGGTAACCGTTGGCGGGCAGCGCGGTGCCGCGACGGCGCGCGGGTGGGCGATCGTGCCGGCCCGCGTGCCGTTTTTCATCGCGGCGCGCACACAGGGCCGGTATCGGGCCCGTGTCGCGTGGCGGGCCTCCCGACCGCGCTCGACTGCGGGCATCGCATCGTGATGTAATCGCGCCAAACTGCCGACCGGGGTACGACGCCGGAAAGCGCGAATTCATTCTTCACGAGGTCGATTCATGTCTCCCGTCTCGGCATTCAAGCTGGTTCTGTTGTCATTCCTGGCGATCGTCGCGCTCGAATGCATCGCCAAGCGGCTGCGGCTGCCGCCCGCGGCCGCGCTGCTGATCGGCGGCATCGGCATCGCGTTCATTCCCGGCCTGCCGCCGATCGACCTCGATCCCGAGCTGGTGCTGCTGGTATTCCTGCCGCCGCTGCTGATGGACGGCGCGTACTTCTCCGTGTGGGAGGAGTTCAAGCGCAACGTCGGCGGCATCCTGCTGCTCGCGATCGGCGCGGTCGTGTTCACGACGTTCGCGGTCGGCTTTGCCGTGCACTGGGTCGCGCCGGCGCTGCCGTGGGCCGCCTGCTTCGCGCTCGGCGCGATCGTGTCGCCGCCCGACGCGGTCGCCGCGAAGGCCGTGCTCGAACGCGTCGCGCTGCCGCGCCGGCTGATGGTGCTGCTCGAAGGCGAGAGCCTGCTGAACGACGCGGCCGGCCTCGTGCTGTTCCGCTTCGCGGTCGCGGCCGCGCTCACCGGCGCGTTCAGCCTCGAGCACGCGGTCGTGCGCTTCGCGGAGCTCGGGCTCGGCGGCGTGGTGGTCGGCTTCGTGGTCGGCAGGCTCGTCGTGTGGTTCCTGAAGCTGCTCGACGACGACTATCTCGTGATCACCGTCGCGGTGATAGCCGGCTGGATCGCGTACATCGCGGGTGAAATGGTCGAGGTGTCAGGCGTGATCGCGACTGTCACGGCCGGCATGATCATCGGCTGGCACCAGCACGAGGTGTTCTCGGCGGCCGTGCGCACGCGCGGCACCGCGTTCTGGCAGGTCATCGTGTTCCTGCTCGAAGCGATGGTGTTCGTGCTGATCGGGCTGTCGCTGCGCGGAGCGATGCATCGGCTCGGCGGCTTCGAGCAGGTGCTCGCCACGATGGTGCCGCCGGTGCTCGCGGTGCTGGCGGCGGTGATCGTGTCGCGCTTCGTATGGATCTACGCGGTCGAGGCGCTTAAGTGGCCGGTGCGAGGCATCGCGCGGCGCAGCGACGCGCCCGACTGGAAGGCAGCGACGATCATGAGCTGGGCCGGGATGCGCGGCGTCGTTACACTGGCGATCGCGCTGTCGCTGCCCGAGGCGATGCCCGGCCGCGACGTGATCCTGGTCGCGTCGTTCGCGGTGATCCTCGTCACGGTGCTGCTGCAGGGTACGACGATCGGGCCGCTGATCCGGCTGCTGCGCCTGCCGCAACGCGAAGAGCGCGCCGTGCATCACCTGACCGAGCCGCAGACGTGGGCGTACGTCGAGGCCGCGCAGCTCGCGGCGATCCAGCCGCTCGTGCGCGACGAGAACGGCGTGGTGATCCATCCGCGCCTGCTCGAGCAATACACGTATCGCGCGGAACTGACCGAGCGGACGAAGAACGAACCCGCGTATCCGGCGGAAGTGCGCATCGCGCACTACGACGTGGTGCTGTCCGCGATCAAGGCCGGGCGCGCGGAACTGTTGCGCCTGCATCGTTCGGGCCGCATCCACGACGAGATGCTGCACATGCTTGAACGCGATCTCGATCTGCAGGAAGTGTCCGCGCAGCACGCGCGCGGGTAAGGCGGGCCGCACCGCCGTCTCGCGGGCCGGCCTCCTGCCGGCCCGATGCGCGTACGGGGCGATCGTCGCCCGGCGCCGCGTTTCTTCTCCCTTCATTCGGCCGATTCGATGCATTTGCATCGGGCCCCAATACGTGTCGCGATCGGGCCTTGCAGCGCATGCAAACCTCGCTGCGCCGACCGCGCAAACGTTATCGTCTTTCGAATCCGGAAATGATCCGATTTATCTGATTGCGGCTCTTTCCGCATATTTGGCAAAACTAAACCGGAAGGAGATAGATGCTGTGTTCTAATTTCATTTAGAATCAGCCGGTTATGTTTATTGAGAGAAAGAATGCGGAGGTAATGCGGTCGTCGACGGGGAAAAATCGGCGCCCGGAGCCCCGCAAGGCAGTGCCGACAGGCCAAATCGGCAGAATCAGGCGGGTTTATCAACCGCCAATATAAGATAGTGTCCAAGTCGGATAAGCAACTCCTATGAAAGAATCGATTGGAGATTCGGCGTTTGAAACTGTGTTTATGAAAGAATCGAGCGGTGATAATGCCTCGGATTGTCTTGAATCGGGGCTTTCGGTCCTTCTCGTCGACGATCAACCGTTCGTCGGCGAGGTGATCCGCCGCGCGCTGCGCAGCGAACACGACATCGACCTGCACGTGTGCACCGACGCGCACCGGGCGATGACGGTCGCGCGCGACGTGAAGCCGACGGTCATCCTGCAGGATCTCGTGATGCCGGAGATCGACGGCCTCGATCTCGTTCGCGCATGGCGCGCGAACGCCGGCACCGCGCGCGTGCCGATCATCGTGCTGTCCGCGAAGGAGGAGCCGATCGTCAAGCGCGAGGCGTTCATCGCCGGCGCGAACGACTATCTGGTGAAGCTCCCCGACGCGATGGAACTGACCGCGCGGATTCGCTATCACTCGAATTCGTACCTGATGTCGCGGCAGCGCGACGAGGCGCTCGATTTCCTGTCGCACGACATGCGTTCGCCGCAGACGTCGATTCTCGCGCTGCTCGACGTCTACCGGACCGAACACGGCGACATGCCGGCGATCATGGAGCGCATCGCCGGCCATGCGAGGCGCGCGCTCGCGCTCGCCGACGGTTTCATCCACCTGACCCGCGCCCAGTCCGAACGCCGTGCGCACGAGGTCGTGAGTCTCAACGAGATCGTGCTCGATGCCGTCGACCAGCTTTGGGAGAAGGCGGCCGGGTGCGGCAGCCGGGTCGTCGCGCACGTGCCCGATACCGAGTGCGTGACGATGGGCGACCGCATGATGCTCACGCGCGCGGTCGCGAACCTGATCGACAACGGGCTGAAGTACGGCCCGGCCTGCACGGACGTGCACTGTACGCTGAGCGGCGAGGGCGGCGCCTGGCTGATCGGCGTCGAGGATACCGGCGCCGGCATCGCACCGGAGCAGCGCACGGCCGCGACCGAGTCGTTCGTGCAGCTCGAATCCGCGCATGGCGCGGCGCGCAGCGGCTTCGGCCTCGGGCTCGCATTCGTCCGCGCGACGGCGGCGCGGCATCGCGGCCAGATTTTGATGCGCAATACGGCGCGCGGCTTCATGGTCGCGCTGCGACTGCCGGCGCAAGCGGAGCGGTGATTTCGCGGCGCGGCCCGCCGGCGCCGCGTCGTCCGCATCCGACCACGAGGCGCTCGTGGCGCGCCGTCCGGCGCGCAGGCGGGCGTGGATTTTTTCAACGCTGATTTTAGAAAGCCCATAACGAACATGGCCACCGTGACGCCCCGCGCGACCAATGAAAGCCTGCATCCGACGAGCGGCGCTGCCCGGCTGACGCTCGGCAATCGCATCCTGCTCAGCTTCGGCGTGCTGTTCGTGCTGATGCTGGTGACAGCGGGCGTGTCGTACGAGCGCCTGCGCGCGATCAACAGCGAAGCCGTCAGCATCGAGCGCGACTCGCTGCCCGGCGTCTACCTCGCGTCGTCGCTGCGCGGCGCGGTGAACGAATCGTTCACGCTGCTGCAGCAGGCAACGTTCGTCGACACCGATCCCGAAGCCGTGCAGCGCGATCTCGCGAAAATTTCCGACGCGCTGAAGGAAGTCGAGTCGCTGTCGGTCGAATACCAGAACTCGACGTTCCGCGACGACGACCGTCAGCGCTTCGCGACGTTTCGCGGCTCCTACGACCGCTACCTGCCGCTGCTGAACGAAGCCGTGCAGAAACACCGCATATCGCGCGACGAGGCCGTTGCGGCCTACGCGAAGGTGCAGCTCGTGTGGGTCGAGGTCGTGCGCAACGCGAATGTCCTGGTACAGGAAAACCGCAAGTTCGCCGACCAGTCCGCGAAGCTGATCCGCGAATCCGTGCAGGATACCGAGGTCGTGCTCGCGACCGCGCTGGCGATCATGCTGCTGTCCGCGCTCGGGCTCGGCTACGTGCTGTACCGTTCGGTCACCGTGCCGATGGCGCGGCTCGTCGAGGTGCACGACGTGATGCGCACCGGCAACCTGACGCGCCGCCTCGACCTGCGCCGCCGCGACGAATTCGGCACGCTCGAGACGGGTTTCAACCGGATGGCCGACGAGCTGACCGAGCTCGTCTCGCGCGCGCAGCAGTCGTCGCTGCAGGTGACGACGTCGGTCGCCGAGATTGCGGCGACGTCGCGCGAGCAGCAGGCGACCGCGAACGAAACCGCGGCGACGACGACCGAGATCGGCGCGACGTCGCGCGAGATCTTCGCGACGTCGCGCGACCTGCTGCGCACGATGAACGAGGTGGCTGGCGTGGCCGAGCAGTCGGCGACGCTCGCGGGCGTGAGCCAGAGCGGGCTCACGCGGATGGGCGAGACGATGCGCAGCGTGATGGACGCGGCCGGTTCGGTGAACGCGAAGCTCGCGATCCTCAACGAGAAGGCGCTGAACATCAATCAGGTGGTCGCGACGATCACCAAGGTGGCCGACCAGACCAACCTGCTGTCGCTGAACGCGGCGATCGAGGCCGAGAAGGCCGGCGAATACGGTCGCGGCTTCGCGGTCGTCGCGACCGAGATCCGCCGCCTCGCCGACCAGACGGCCGTCGCGACCTACGACATCGAGCAGACGGTGAAGGAAATCCAGTCGGCCGTGTCGGCGGGCGTGATGGGGATGGACAAGTTTTCCGAGGAAGTGCGCCGCGGGATGCTCGACGTGCAGCAGGTCGGTGGGCAGCTGTCGCAGATCATCGCCGAGGTGCAGACGCTCGCGCCGCGCTTCCAGATGGTCAACGAAGGGATGCAGACGCAGGCGAACGGCGCCGAGCAGATCACGCAGGCGCTGTCGCAGCTGTCGGAAGCCGCGCAGCAGACCGCCGAGTCGCTGCGCCAGTCGTCGCAGGCGATCGACGACCTGACGCTCGTCGCGAACCAGTTGCGCACCAGCGTCTCGCGCTTCAAGGTCGACGCATGACGCGCGCCGACCCGCAGAACGGTGCACACGCGCTGTTCCTGATGTTCGAGCTCGACGGCGGGCGCTATGCGCTCGACGCGGCGGCCATCGACGAGGTGCTGCCGCTCGCGATCACGAATGCCGTGCCCGGCGCACCCGAATGGATCGCCGGGCTGCTGATGCGCGGCGGCCAGCCGGTGCCGGTGATCGACGTGCCGATGCTCGCGCTCGGGCGGCGCGCGCATGCGCTGCGCTCGACGCGGCTCGTGATGGCGCGCCATCGCGCGGGCCTTGCAGAAGGCGAGCGCGTGATCGGCCTGATCGTCGAGCGCGCGACGCAGACGATGCGGATCGATCGTGCGGCGTTCCGCCCGAGCGGCATCTCGACCGCGCGCACGCGCTGGCTCGGGCTCGTCGCGAACACGCCCGACGGCGTCGTTCAGCAGGTGTCGGTATCCGACCTGATCGACGACGTTGCGCGCCTGTATCTGTTCGACGGCCTGCCGGGCCACGGGAAGGAGTCCGCATGAAAGAGTCCGAATCGCGATTTCGCGGCTGGCTGCTGCGCGAGACCGGCATCGACCCCGATTCGCTCGGCAACGATTTTCTGATCCGTGCGCTGACGGAGCGCGTGCACGCGCTGCAGGCGGACGGCGAGCGCCTGCCGTCGGCGGCGCGGCCGCCCGTGACGCAGGACGCGCTCGATGCGTACTGGCAGCAGCTCAACGCGTCGGCCGACGAGCGGCGTGCGCTGATCGAACTGTTCGTCGTGCCCGAGACGTGGTTCTTCCGCGACCGCGAGGCCTTCGCGACGCTCGCGCGGCTGGCGGCCGAACGGCTCGCCGCGACGCCCGGCCGCGTGGTCCGCGTGCTGAGCGCGCCGTGCTCGACGGGCGAGGAGCCGTATTCGGCGGCGATGGCGCTGCTCGACGCGGGGCTCGAACCGGCCAGCTTCACGATCGACGCGATCGACCTCAGCGCGCGCGCGATCGAACAGGCGCGGCTCGGCTGTTACGGGCGCAACGCGTTTCGCGGCACCGCGACGGAATTTCGCGCGCGCTACTTCACGCCGGCCGCCGACGGCTGGCTGCTCGACGAGCGCGTGCGCGCGTGCGTGCAGTTCCGGCACGCGAACCTCGTCGAACCGGTCGCCGATACGGGCATTCGCTACGATTTCGTGTTCTGTCGCAACGTGCTGATCTACTTCGATCGCGACGCGCAGGATCGCGTGATCCGCTCGCTCGACGCGTGTCTCGTCGACGACGGCATGCTGTTCGTCGGGCCGGCTGAAACGGGCGTCGCGATGCGGCACGGGATGCGCTCGGCGCGCGTGCCGCTCGCGTTCGCATTTCATCGCGAGTCTGCCGCTACGGCGGCCGATGCAAGCGCGGCCCGGGCTGCGGCGCCGCAGTCAGCGGCGGCGGCCCGGCGCGCGGAGCGCTTTACCGTTGCGCCGCTCGTGGCGACGCGCCCGGTGCTGGCCGTCGCGCCGCCGGCCTGGCTCGGCGACGGGCCGTGGCCGTTCGCGGCGCCGGCCGTGCGCACGGCCGCGTTCGACGCACGGGCCGACCGGTCGGTGGCGACGGTCGAAGCGGCCGCGCCGGTCGCCGAAGGCGTCGCGCCGACGCTCGAGGAGGCGCAGGCGCTCGCGAACGCCGGCGCGTTCGATGAGGCCGAACGCGTGCTCGCGCAGTTCTCGGCGCGCGTCGGGCCGCATGCCGATGCGTTCTACCTGAACGGGTTGATCGCGGATGCGCGCGGGCGCGCCGCGGAAGCTGGCGACTTCTACCGGAAGGCGCTGTACCTGCGGCCCACGCACCACGAGGCGCTGACCCATCTCGCGACGCTGCTCGACGTCGGCGGCGATCGCGCGGGCGCGCAATGGCTGCTCGAGCGCGCACGGCGCTCGGCCGGCTGACACGATTACGGGATCGGGACCGACACCGCGATGACCAGAGGAATCCATGAACCGCGCCGCCGCCACTGACGACACGACGATCGACGTCGACGATTGCTGGAACCGGATCGGCACGCGCGGCGACCGCTCGTGCGAGCGGCTGGCCGACTGCCAGCGCTGCCTGAACTGCCCGGTCTACGCGTATCACGCGGCGAAGCTGCTCGAGCGTCCGCTCGGCGACGCCGAGATGGCCGACGCGACACGCCGGATGAGCGCGTTCCGCGCGACGAGCGTGCGCGACGACGACGGCGATACGCGCCACGCGGCGCTGGCGTTTCGCGTGGCCGACGAATGGCTCGCGCTGCCGATCGGCGTGCTGCGCGAGATCGCCGGCACGCGCCCGATCCATTCGCTGCCGCATCGCCGCAATTCGGCCGTGCGCGGCGTGGTCAACATCCGCGGCACGCTGCGCATCGCGATCTCGATCGGCGCGCTGCTCGGTCTCGACGCCCGCAAGGGCGGCAACGGCAGTGGCGACGGCCGTTTCACTCGGCTGCTGGTGGCCGCGCACCAGGGCGAACCGGTCGTGTTTCCGGTCGACGAAGTCGAAGGCGTGCTGCGCTTCGGCGCGTCCGACTGGGTGCCCGTGCCGGCAACGGTCGGGCGCGCGAGCGCCGGCCTGTCGCGCGGCGTACTGTCGTGGCGCGGCAAGTCGGTGGGCCTGCTCGACGACGATCGCCTGTTCGACGCCGTGACACGGAGCATGCGATGAGCGGCGACGACGATCTGAGCCACCTGTCGCTGCTCGAGCTGTATCGCGAGGAGACGCGCACGCAGACCCAGGCACTGTCCGAGCGGCTGCTCGCGCTCGAATCGGGCGAACCCGATTCCGTCGCGCTCGAGGCGTGCATGCGCGCCGCGCATTCGCTGAAGGGCGCCGCGCGCATCGTCGGCGTGCCGCTCGGCGTCGACATCGCGGGGCGGATGGAAGAATGCTTCGTCGCCGCGCAGGCCGGCACGATTGCGCTGACGGCCACGCACGTCGACGTGCTGCTCGCCGGCGTCGACCTGCTGGTGCGAGTCGGCGATCCGCAGGGGCCGCCCGTGTCGCCGACCGAGATCGATTTGTTCGCGGCGGCGCTGACGGGCGCCGACGGCGCGCAGACGATGCAGGCGGCCGTCGTGCCGCCGTCGGCCGTGCCGTATCGCGATCACGACGGCGCCGCGAATGAGTCCGTCGGGGCCGGCGCCACGGTGCCGCCGCTCGCGGTGTCGGGCACGGTGCCCGATCCGGTCCAGGCCGGCCGCGTGGCCGGCGCCGGCGCGATGCGCCGCGTGCGTGCCGATACGCTGAACCGGCTGCTGAGCCTGTCCGGCGAATCGCTGGTCGAATCGCGCTGGCTCAAGCCGTTCGCCGAATCGATGCTGCGCGTGAAGCGTGCGCAGCGCGACGCCGCCCGTTCGCTCGATTTGATATACGAACAGTTCGCCGACGATCTCGACGCGGGCATGCTCGCGTCGATGAACGAAGTGCGGCACATGCTCAACGACCTGCAGCGTTCGCTCGCCGAGCGCATGGACGAATTCGACCGCTTCGAGCGGCGCAGCACGCATATCGCCGAGCAGCTCTACGACGAGGCTCTGCAATGCCGGATGCGGCCGTTCGGCGATGCGACGCGTGCGTATCCGCGCATCGTCCGCGATCTCGCGCGCTCGCTCGGCAAGCAGGTGCGCTTCTCGATCGTCGGCGAGGGCACCCAGGTCGACCGCGACATCCTCGACCTGCTCGACGCGCCGCTCGGCCACCTGCTGCGCAATGCGATCGACCACGGCGTCGAGCCGCCCGACGCGCGGCGCGCGCGGGGCAAGCCGGCCGAGGCGAGCGTGACGCTGGAGGCGCGCCACAGCGCCGGCTCGCTGCTCGTCAGCGTGATCGACGATGGGCCGGGCGTCGACATGGACGCGCTGCGCGCGGCCGTCGTGCGCCAGCGCCTGACCGACGACGAGACGGCCGCGCGGCTGTCGGATCCCGAACTGCTCGAATTCCTGCTGCTGCCGGGCTTCTCGATGCGCGAGGCGGTGACCGACGTGTCGGGGCGCGGCGTCGGCCTCGACGCGGTGCAGGAGATGGTGCGCGGCGTGCGCGGCGCGGTGCGGATCTTCAACGAACCGGGCGCGGGCATGCGCTTCGTGCTGCAGTTGCCGCTCACGCTGTCGGTGATCCGCAGCCTGCTCGTCGAAGTCGGCGGCGAACCGTATGCGTTCCCGCTCGCGCACGTGCGCCGCACGCTCGAGCTCGCGCACGACGACATCGACGTACTCGAAGGGCAGCCGCATTTCCCGTTCGACGGCCGGCGCGCGGGCCTCGTCGCCGCGCACCAGTTGCTCGATGCGGGTGAACCCAACGGGGCGCGCGGCAGCACGGCGGTCGTGGTCGTCGGCGGCGAGCCCGAGCTGTACGGCGTCGCCGTCGACCGTTTCCTCGGCGAACGGATGCTCGTCGTGCAGCCGCTCGACAGCCGCCTGCACAAGATCCAGAACATCGCGGCCGGCGCGCTGCTCGAGAACGGCGACCCCGTGCTGATCGTCGACGTCGAGGATCTGATCCGCTCGGTCGACAAGCTCGTGCGCGGCGGGCAGCTCGCGCGGCTCAAGCGCGACCGGCAGCTGGCGCTCGTCGACCGGCGCCGCCGCGTGCTCGTCGTCGACGATTCGCTGACGGTGCGCGAGCTCGAGCGCAAGCTGCTGGAAAAGCGCGGCTACGACGTGACCGTCGCGGTCGACGGGATGGACGGCTGGAACGCGGTGCGCAGCGATGCATTCGATCTCGTCGTCACGGATGTCGACATGCCGCGCATGGACGGCATCGAGCTCGTCACGCTGATCAAGGGCGATCCGATGCTCAAGCGCGTGCCGGTGATGATCGTGTCGTACAAGGATCGCGACGAGGATCGCCGCCGCGGGCTCGATGCCGGCGCCGACTACTACCTCGCGAAGAGCAGCTTCCACGACGAGGCGCTGCTCGATGCCGTGCACGACCTGATCGGGGGCGCGCGCGGATGAACATCGGCATCGTCAACGACCTGCCGCTGGCCGTGGAGGCGCTGCGCCGCGTGCTCGCGCTGCGGCCGGACCACCGCGTGCTGTGGGTCGCGACCGACGGCGACGAGGCCGTGGATTTCTGCATCGCCCATCCGCCCGATCTCGTGCTGATGGATCTCGTGATGCCGAAGGTCGACGGCGTGGCGGCGACGCGGCAGATCATGGCGCGCGCGCCGTGCGCGATCCTGATCGTGACGGTCAGCGTCAGCGCGAACACGTCGTCGGTTTACGAGGCGATGGGCGCGGGCGCGCTCGACGCGGTCGACACGCCGACGCTTGCGCTGGGGCTGTCGACCGACGCGTCGCCGCAGGCGCTGCTCGGGAAGATCGACCAGATCGGCCGGCTGCTCGAAAGCCGCACCGCGGCGCTCGTGCTGCCGGGGCCGACGCCCTCGCGCGGCCAGCCGACGCTCGTCGCGATCGGCGCGTCGGCGGGCGGGCCGACCGCGCTCACCGCGCTGCTGCGCGCGCTGCCGGCCGATTTCCCGGCTGCGATCGTGATCGTCCAGCACGTCGACCAGGCGTTCGCGCTCGGGATGGCCGAATGGCTCGACGGCTATACGCGGCTGCCCGTGCGCGTCGCGCGGCAGGGCAGCGTGCCGCAGGCGGGCGAGGTGCTGCTCGCGGCGACCAACGATCACCTGTACCTGTCGCCGCGTGGCGTGCTCGGCTATACGCGACATCCGGTGGAGACGCCGTACCGGCCGTCGATCGACGTGTTCTTCAACAGTGTCGCCGACGGCTGGCAGGGCGATGCGCTCGGCGTGCTGCTGACGGGCATGGGGCGCGATGGCGCGCTCGGCCTGAAGGCGATGCGCGCGAAAGGCTGCTACACGATCGCGCAGGACGAGGCGACCAGCGCCGTCTACGGGATGCCGAAGGCGGCCGCGGCGATCGGCGCGGCATCGGCGATCCTGCCGCTCGAACGGATCGCGCCGCAGCTTATTTCGCACATCGCGCGCGCGCCGCGCGACTGACGGCGCGCCGGGGAGCGCGACGCCGTTCCGGCCCGGTGCGCCGGCGCTGCATTGCGTGCGATGCGCGGCGTCGCGTACAATTGCGGCCTGCGGAGATGGCATGCCTCCCTGCGGTCGTTGCGGCGCGTTGCGCGCGGTGCGGCCCTCGACCGCCGGTTTGCCCGGCTGATGATGCCTGCGTGTTCCTGGGTTGTCAGGAGGTCGCAGGCTGTCCATGCGGTATTCTGCCGCCCAGGTTTTGATGTTCTGTCGAATCTGGAAATCATGTTTTTCACGACTTCTTCCGACCTGCTCGCGACCGTGCGCTATGTGTGCCGCTGGCTCGCGCTCTCGGCCCTGCTCGGCGCGCTGGCCGGCACGGCTTCCGCGCTGTTCCTGATCGCGCTCGACTGGGCGACCGGCACGCGCGTTGCGCATCCGTGGCTGCTGTGGGGGCTGCCGGCCGCCGGTTTCGCGACCGGGTGGATCTACCATCGTTTCGGCCAGTCGGTCGCGCGCGGCAACAACCTGCTGATCGACGAGATTCACGACCCGAAGGCGCTCGTGCCGAAGCGGATGGCGCCGCTGGTGCTCGTCGCGACCGTCGTCACGCACCTGTTCGGCGGCTCGGCCGGCCGCGAGGGTACCGCCGTGCAGATGGGCGGCGCGCTCGCCGATCGCGTCACGCATGTGTTCCGCCTAGATCGCGAGCATCGCCGCGTGCTGCTGATGGGCGGCATCGCGGCCGGTTTCGCGTCGGTGTTCGGCACGCCGCTCGCGGGCGCCGTGTTCGGGCTCGAGGTGCTCGCGATCGGCCGCGTGCGGTACGACGCGCTGCTGACCTGCGTCGCGTCGGCGATCGTCGCGGACGTCGTGTGCCGTGCATGGGGCGTGCATCACACGGCCTATGCGATTCCGTTCGTGCCGGCCGTGTCGGCGACGGGGCTGGCCGTGACGGTCGTCGCGGGCATCGCGTTCGGCGTCGTCGGCCGGCTGTTCGCGTATGCGACGCATGCGCTGACCGCGTGGTTCCGCCGCGTTGTCCGTTACGCGCCGCTGCAGCCGGTGCTCGGCGGTCTGCTGGTCGCGGCGGCGGCCACCGTGCTGAACGTGCCGCAGTACCTCGGCCTCGGCATTCCGACGATCGAGGCCGCGTTTCACGGGCCGCTGCCGCTCTACGATTTCGCGGGCAAGTTCGCATTCACCGTCGTCACGCTGGCGTCAGGGTTCAAGGGCGGCGAGGTGACGCCGCTGTTCTACATCGGTGCGACGCTCGGCAACGCGCTCGGCCAGGTGCTGGCGCTGCCGGTGCCCGTGCTCGCGGGGCTCGGCTTCGTCGCGGTATTCGCGGGCGCGGCCAACACGCCGATCGCGTCGACGATCATGGCGATCGAACTGTTCGGCGCGGATATCGGCGTGTATGCGATCGTCGCGTGCGTCGTCGCGTACCTGTTTTCGGGGCACGCGGGGATTTATCGCGCGCAGCGCGTGGCGGTGGGGAAGGGGACGCAGGCTGAGGCGGAGTGAAGCGGACCCGTGGGTCGAGGTGTTTGCCGACGGAAGCCGGTACTCGGTGATCCAGCGGATCACCTAGCACACCGGCTTACGTTACTTCTTCGACAGTTGCGCGACATTGCGGGCCAGCAGTTCCTCGATATCGACGCCTTTTTCCGCCAGCAGCGTCGTGACGATGCCGGTCAATTCGCCGAGCGTTTCCTTGACCGATTCGCGGATCGTATCGACGACGACCTGCGTGCTTCGCTCGATCTCGATATTGACCTTGTCGTTGACGCCCTTCGCATCGAAGGTCGTCGCGCGTCGCGTTTCCGGAATCAGCCAGATTTCAAACCAGCCTTCGTCTCGATTGACGTCCGAAACCGTGAGGCTGCAGCCGTTGATCGCGATATAGCCCTTTGCGAACACATAGCGTTTGAATTCGGCAGGCACGCCGATGCGAATCATCCGGTTGTGCTCGGACGACGCGATGTGCAGGATGGTCCCCGGGAAGTCGACATGGCCGGACAGCGGATGCCCGCCGATTTCCGCGCCGTCCTTCGCGGCCCGCTCCACGTTGATCCGCGCGCCGGTCGCCAGATCGGCCAGCGTGGTGATCTTCAGGCTCGGCAGCATCACGTCGAAGTCGATCAGCTCCGGCGAATGGATGGTCGTCACCGTCAGGCAAACGCCGTCGACGGAGACACTGGCGCCGATCTCGATGTCGTCGGTAAACCGCTCGGGGAATTCGATGCTGAAGGTTCTCAGCTCCCCGTGATCCTTGATGGCCTTGATTACGCCAACGCCCTGGACAATTCCTGTAAACATGATCGAACCCTCGTCGCAAATTTCCTGGTCGACATGATAAGTGATCCCGGAAAAGGCGACGCCGCGGCGCGCGGCTCAGGGGCGGCCGGCGATATTCGCGGACGCAAAAAAGACAGTGCACGTGGCACGGCCTCGATCCGGATCCGGTTGTCGATACGGCCCGGCGGTGGCGATCGCACCGCCGGGCCGTATCGCGACACGCTTGCGTTATGCCTGCGCCGGCTCGCCCCGCGGCCCGGCATTATCGTCCGCCATGCGCTGCGGCGAATCGGCGAGCCCCTTCGCGAGCTCCAGCGCCTGCCGCTCGAACAGCCGGCGGTAGATGCCGCCGTCGATGCGGATCAGTGCGTCGTGGCTGCCTTCCTCGATCACCTTGCCGCGATCGAGCACGAGCAGCCGGTCGAGCGCACGTACGGTCGACAGCCGGTGCGCGACGACGAGCGTCGTGCGGCCGACCATCAGCCGCTCCATCGCCTGCTGGATCAGCAGCTCGCTTTCGCTGTCGAGGCTCGACGTCGCTTCGTCGAGGATCAGGATCGGCGCATCGGCGAGGAACGCGCGCGCGATCGCGACGCGCTGGCGCTCGCCGCCCGACAGCTTGATCCCGCGTTCGCCGACGAGCGTGTCATAGCCGTCCGGCAGCGCGACGATGAAATCGTGCGCACTGGCGAGCCGCGCGGCGCGCTCGATGTCCGCACGGCTCGCGTCGGGGCGCGCATACGCGATGTTTTCCGCGAGCGTGCGGTGGAACAGCACGGGCTCCTGCTGGACGATCGCGATCTGGCTGCGCAGCGAATCCTGCCGCACGCACGCGATGTCCTGGCCGTCGATCGTGATGCGGCCGCCCGACACGTCGTACAGGCGCTGGATCAGCTTGATGAACGTCGTCTTGCCCGACCCCGAGTGGCCGACGAGGCCCACGCGCTCGCCGGGCGCGATCCGCATCGAGAAATCGTCGTACAGCGGCACCGGATGGTTGCCGTAGCGGAACGTCACGTGCTCGAAACGGATCTCGCCTTGCCCGATCCGGATCGCCGGCGCGCCGGGGCGATCGTCGATGCCGAGCGGCTGGCGTTCGAGCGCGACGAGTTCTTCCATGTCGTTCACCGAGCGCTGCAGGTTGCGGATGTGCATGCCGACGTCGCGCAGGTAACCCTGCAGCATGAAGAACATCGTCAGCGCGAACGCGATGTCGCCGACGCTCGCCTCGTCGTTCGCCCACAGCCGCAGCGCGACGCCGATCATCGCGGCCTGCATCGCGACGAGCATCGCGCCCTGCAGCCCGCCGTTGAACGTGCCGCGCACCCACGTGCGGCGCGTGCGCTGCCGCCACTTGCCGATCACGCGCGCAAGCCGCGCTTCCTCGCGCGTCTCCGCGCCGAACGCCTTGACGACCGCGTTGCAGCTCACCGCGTCGGCGAGCGCGCCGCCCATGCGCGTATCCCACAGGTTGCCGAGCCGCGCGGCCGGCGCGACGATGCCGAGCGACACGGCGACCGTCACCGCGATGTACAGCAACGAGCCCGCGCCGACGACGAGCCCCATCACGGGCCAATGCGTGCCGAGCAGCACGGTTGCGCCGACCAGCATCGTGACCGACGGCAGAAGCGCGATCAGCACGGTGTCGTTCAGCAGGTCGAGCGCCCAGATGCCGCGCGTGATCTTGCGCACGGTCGAACCCGCGAAGCTGTTCGCGTGCCAGTCGGTCGAGAAGCGCTGCACGCGGTGGAACGATGCGGCGGCGATCTCGCTCATCATCTTCAGCGTGAGCGTGATGATGTTCAGGTAGACGCCTTGCCGCAGCACCGTTGCGCCGATGCCGAGCGCGGCGAGCGTGCCGAACGCGACGACGGCGGAATGCCACGCGGCGGCGCGGTCGGTCAGGCCGGTCGACAGCGCGTCGACGAGGCGGCCGGCGAACAGCGGCGTGAGCACGTCGGCGAGCGCGGCCAGCAGCGCGAAGGTCGCGACCGTGGCGATGCGTGCCGGCTGCTTGCGCCAGTAGCGGATGGTGAAGCCGAAGACGGCCTTGAATGCGTGGCCGCCCAGATGGGAGGTTTTTCTGGTCATTTATCATTGCCCGGCGCATCGCGCGACGGGACTTTCCGGTTCGGAGAACGTCGAAAACGCAACAGCCGGAGCCGCGTGGAAAACGCGGGCGGAACGAAACGGGCTGTCGGGAAAAGCGCGGCTGACGGGTTAGCGAAAAACTCGGGAGCCGGCGCGGACGGCGGGCTGGATCAGCTGCGCCGAGGGACCACGTTCGGGAAGGTTGCTGGCATTCGGAACATCTGCACCTCCCCTGAAGTGAATGGTTGAAAGGACGCCGAAAAGACGTGTAAAGATTCTATCAGCAGTGTTCCGCACGCTGCAACGTCTGACGAATGCGGCGTTGCGGCGTCGATACGGTTAGTATTCAAGGTTTCGGCCCTTCTTTTGCGCGGTTTTCCGCGAAGTGGCGGCTCGTGGGCCGGCGGGCGCATCGATTACACTTTGGCGCCCGCGGCACGCCACGGTGCGTGCGTCCCGACGCGGCACGGCACGATGTGCGGCCGGCCGATGCGGCCCTCGCAGATTCACCCCCGATACACTCCTGAGGAAACGATGAGCGACGTTCAGCAAGGCATTCTGGCTCCGATCGACACGGCAGCCCGATACCTCACTTTCACGATTTCGAATGACGGCAATGTGGCGGCGGCGCTGGCCGCGCTGCGTGAGATCGTCGACGGACGCGATACGGTCGTCGGTTTCGGACAGGCGCTGGCGGCGCATCTCGGGCGCCCGGTTCCGGGCCTGACCGACTATCCGGCGTTCGCGGTGAAGGACCGCACGCTGCCGGCGACGCCGGCCGACGTGTGGGTCTGGCTGCGCGCCGACGACCGCGGCGAGATCGTGCTGCGCGCGCGGGCGATCGAGCGCGCGCTGGCGCCGGCGTTCGCGCTGCAGGACGCCGTCGACGGCTTCCGCTATTCGAACGATCGCGACCTGTCCGGCTACGAGGACGGCACCGAGAACCCGACCGGCGACGACGCGTTCGGCGCGGCGATCGTGGCGGGGCAGGGCGCGGGGCTCGACGGTTCGAGCTTCGTCGCGGTCCAGCAGTGGCTGCACGACTTCGACCAGATGGAGCGCATTCCGTCGGGCGACATGGACAACATCGTCGGGCGCCGCCGCTCGGACAACGAGGAACTCGACGACGCGCCCGAGTTCGCGCACGTGAAGCGCACCGCGCAGGAAAGCTTCGAGCCGGAGGCGTTCATGCTGCGCCGTTCGTCGCCGTGGTCGGACGCGCGCCGCGCGGGCCTCTACTTCGTTGCGTTCGGCTGCTCGTTCCGCGCGTTCGACGTGCAGATGCGCCGCATGAGCGGCGCGGACGACGGAATCGTCGACGGCCTGTTCCGCTTCACGCGGCCGCTGACGGGCGCGTATTTCTGGTGCCCGCCGATGAAGGACGGCAAGCTGGACCTGTCCGCGCTCGGACTGTAAGCGCCTGGCTGGTTCGATGGACGGGCGGGCTGCGCGTCGTGCGCGGCCCGCCCGTTTTGTTTGTCAGGCGTCGATGGTGTGCCGCTCGCATCACTTCAACGTCGTTTCGATCCGCGTGCCGCGCTTGATGAACTGCGTCACCGGCGTCTTCTCGCAGATTTCCGCGAGGCGCTGGCGTTGCGCTTCGTCGAGGGGGCCGTCGAGCGTCACGACGCGGCGCACGTATTGCACGCCTTCGCGATCGGCATGCAGCTCGGTGCGCACGTCGATGCGCGCGGCCGGCCATGACTTGCGCTGCATGTACATGCGCAGCGTCGCGGCCGTGCATTGCGCGAGACCGGCAAGCACGAACTCGTACGGGGCCGGCCCGCGATCCTGACCGCCTTCGCGTGGCCCTTCGTCGCCGGTCAGCGCGTGCGTGCCGGCCTGCAGCTGGACGACGTAATCGGGCGCGTCGGCATCGAGGGCGGCGGCGGCATGGATGAGCGGCATGGCAAGTCTCCGGTAAGCGGGAGGAAGGAAGCGGGAACCGCATGGTGGCGCGAATCCGTCAGCATACCGTTTCGATCGTAACGGCGTACGCAGCGTGTTACGCGTCGGCGACGCCGGCGCTGCTGCGCACGAGCGCGGCGATACGCTCGCGCACCCACTGGTGCGCGCGATCGGTGTCGCGCGATTCGTGCCAGTACGCGAGCAGCGGGAACGGCTTGAGCCGCAACGGCAGCGGCCGCACGACGATCGGCAGCAGCGCGGCCATCCGCAGCGCATGGGTGTGCGGCAGCGTGACCAGCAGGTCCCCGGTCGCGGCGATCTGGCAAGCGGCGAAATAGTGCTGGCAGGTGAGCCGGATATCGCGGAAGCGCCCGTCGCTGCCGAGCAATACGTCGAGCGATTGCGGTTCGCCGAACGACGACACCGCGATATGCCGCGCCGCGAAATAGTCGGCGCGCCGCAGCGGGGGGCGCGCGAGCGGATGATCGCGGCGCAGCGCGACGACGAGCGAATCGTCGAGCAGGTGCTCGGTTGCAATGCGCGGCCCCGTCTGCACGCGACGCTCGACCGCGAGATCCAGATTGCCCGATGCGAGTTCGCGCTCGATGTCGGGCACCGCGATGCGGCGGCTCACGAGCCGCAGGCCCGGCGCTTCGTCGGCGAACGCGGCGACGATCCGCGGCAGCGCGATCGATTCGAGCACGTCGCGAATGCCGACCGCGATGCTCAGGTCGAGCGTTGCGGGATCGAATGCCGACGGATCGCGCACGGTGCCCTGCAGGCCCTTCAAGTGCAACTGCACGTCCGCGATGATCGACCGCGTGCGCTCGGTCGGCACGACGCGGTTGCCCTGGCGCACGAACAGCGGATCGCCGAAATGCGCGCGCAGCCGGTTGAGCGCGTGCGTGACCGCGGGCTGCGTGAGATGCAGTGCGCGGGCGGCCGCGCCGATGCCGCCGTGCACGTAGACGGCGTCGAGCACGCGAAACAGGTTCAGGTCGAGACGGTGATCGGCGGGCACGGGGCGCGGGCGGCGTGGTGAACGGTGGATCGATTCTAAAGGATGCGCAGGCAACGGATATGCGGGCTTTCGTGCGCGACGATCGATGGCGTTCGATGCAGGTCGAGGCCGTTCGGACCGGTACGCGACCGCAGCTTCGTCCGATGCGCAACGCAGCGAAACGCGCACATCGTGACGCGTGACGGCGCAATGATCGGCTGCATCGACAGGCGTGATTCCGTGCCGGCATACCATCGGCTCGCGACAGCCTGTAGTAATCCGCCATCATGCTGTCCACGTCGGCCATTTCGCGCCAAAGGCGCTACCCGTTCGGCTAAGATGCCGTCGCTTCATATTTCGGGATAGCCGTCCTGTCGCACGCATTCAAACCAAATATAAGCCTGACAGTTCGACGGTATTAGAAGAAGTCGAAACAAGTCGGGGGCTTGGCCAGTGAATGCAGCAGATCAGAGGTGGGTCGTTATCTATTTGAGTACGGGGTTTTCGTTGGCCCAGGCCGCGCGTCTCGGCGAGGCTTTCAACCTGGCGAATCGCCTGCATGCGTTCAGTGCGGGTTACCAGTTGAAGTACGTATCTGAAAGCGGGGGACTGTTGCAGTCTTCGTCCGGCGTGAGCATCGCGGCCGATCCGCTCAGCGACGAGCACGGCCGCCGTGCGCTCGCGTTCTTTCATCTTCACGGCGACCGCGCGGCCGTCAACTGGAACGACGCGTTGCAGCGGCGCCTGACCGACATTCGCCGGCACGCGCGCTGGATCGTCGATGCGATGGACCTGCCCGCGCTCGCGGCCACGCAGCGGCCGTCGGCGGCGATCCACGTGTCGCCCGGCAAAGCCGGGCGCCGTGCCGATGCGACGGTCGAACTGCAGGCAGGCGAGACCGACGTGTTCGCGGCCGCGCTCGACATGTTCCGCGCCGATCTCGGCGACAGCGCCGCGCAGGAGATCGCCAGCAACATGCTGCGGCCGGTCGAGCAGCGCTATGCACAATCGATGTGGGCGTTTCGCGAACTGAGTGCGAGCCCGCCGATCCGGATGTCGGTGCAGCGGCTGCGCGCGCTGAGCGTGAACCGCATCTCGATCGCGAGCGCCGCGCAGGCCGCCGCGATGAGCGAGCGCAATTTCCTG
The DNA here is from genome assembly GCF_003233675.1 of Burkholderia sp. JP2-270. Taxonomy (NCBI): domain Bacteria; kingdom Pseudomonadati; phylum Pseudomonadota; class Betaproteobacteria; order Burkholderiales; family Burkholderiaceae; genus Burkholderia; species Burkholderia sp. JP2-270. The sequence continues at coordinate 2,588,521 of NZ_CP029825.1, forward strand.
CGGCGCTTCAAGAAGGAGATCGGCGTGACGCCGACCGAGTTCGTTCAGCACGTGCGGCTCGAGCGCGCATGCCACATGCTGATCCACACGACGCTGCCGGCCGACAAGGTCGCGCGCCGCACGGGGTTCGGTAGCGGCGAGCGGCTCGCGAAGCTGTTTCGCCAGCGCCTGCTGATGTCGCCGACCGAATTTCGCGTCGCGGAGCGGGAAAAGATCCTTGGCCGCGATGCTGCGTCGCGCGATGCGGACGACCGACCTGCAGCCGCATTTTGCGAGGGCGGAGGGGCGAGTGGCGGCGTGCGCGCCGACGCGCGGGAGAAAACGGGGCGGATACCCGTAGAATCGTCCTGTCGCGATCTCGATTCCCGGTTTACATGCCCTTCCTCCCCACTACCGCCACCGCCCCTTTCTGCCCGTCGGAAGTAAAGGGCAGCATCACGATCGACGCCGGCGCGCCGCGCTGGCAGAAGCTCAAGCGCTTTTTCGGCCCCGGCCTGCTCGTCGCGATCGGCTACATGGATCCCGGCAACTGGGCGACCGACATCCAGGCCGGCTCGCAGTTCGGCTATTCGCTGCTGTGGGTCGTCGCGTTCTCGAGCCTCGCGGCGATCTTCCTGCAGATGCTCGCGGCGCGGCTCGGCCTCGTCGCGGGCAGGGATCTCGCGCAGGCCAGCTACGATCGCTACGGCCGGTTCGGCCGCATCGTGCAGTGGGTCACCGCCGAAGTGTCGATCATCGCGTGCGACATCGCGGAAGTCCTCGGCTGCGCGCTTGCGTTCAAGCTGCTGCTCGGCGTGCCGCTCGCGTGGGGGATCGTGCTGACCGCGCTCGACACGATGATCGTGCTCGGCCTGCAGGGCAAGGGGTTCCGGCAGATCGAGGCGATCGTGCTCGGGCTGATCGCGACGATGGCGTTCTGCTTCGTCGCGCAGGTCGCGATCACGCCGCCCGACTGGCACGCGGTGGTCGGCGGGCTCGTGCCCGGCGATCCGGGCCACGACCGCAAGGACGCGATCGTGCTCGCGCTCGGCATCGTCGGCGCGACGATCATGCCGCACAACCTGTATCTGCATTCGTCGGTCGTGCAGACGCGGCATGTCGTTGGCGGCGCGCGCGGCGTAGTTCGCGACACGCTCGCGCTGGTGCGCATCGATACCTGCGTGTCGCTGTTCGTCGCGATGCTCGTCAATGCGGCGATCCTGATCGTCGCGGGCGCGGCGTTCCATGCGACGGGCCAGCACAACGTGACCGACATCGAGCAGGCCTACAAGCTGATTACGCCGATCGCGGGCGGCGCGGCCGCGCTGCTGTTCGGCATCGCGCTGCTCGCGTCGGGGCAAAGCTCGACGCTGACCGGCACGATTGCCGGCCAGGTGATCATGGACGGCTTCCTGCATACGAAGATCCCGTGCTATCAGCGCCGGCTGATCACGCGCGGGCTCGCGCTCGTGCCGGCGCTGATCGGCGTGCTGTGGCTCGGCGACGGGTCGGTCGGGCAACTGCTCGTATGGAGCCAGGTGCTGCTGAGCCTGCAGCTGCCGTTCGCGATGTGGCCGCTGATCCGGTCGGTCAGCGATCGCAGCGTGATGGGCGAGCACACGATCGGCCGCGGGATGCAGGTTGCCGCGTGGGCGCTGTTCGTCGTCATCACCGGCACGAACCTGCTGCTGATCACCGGTGTCGCGGGCTGATACAGCCTGTCACAGGCTGACACAGGCGCGGTGCGCGCATGCGGTAAACTGCGGCCTTTCGATCGTCGTCCGAAGTCCGTTATGTGGAGTGAAATCAGCAACATCGGCGATGCCGCGCTGACCTTGCCGATCGCGCTGACCTGCGCGGCGTGGCTGGCGCTGACCGACCGGCGCCTCGCCGTGCGCTGGGTCGTGCTGCTGGCCGCCGGCATGGGCCTCGTCGGCGCAACCAAGATCCTGTATGCCGGGTGCGGCATCGAGATTCCCCAATTCGATTTCCGCGTGATCAGCGGCCATACGATGCTGTCGACGTCGGTGTGGACGGTCGCGCTGTCGATGCTGTGGCAGGCGTTCCGGCCGGGCAAGGTGCCCGGCATCGCGGCCGGGCTGGCCGTCGGCGCGGTCACGGCCGTCGCGCGCGTGTTCGATCACTCGCACACGATTCCGGAAGTCGTCGTCGGCTGGATGCTCGGCGCGCTGGTGGCGCTGGTGTTCCTGCGCGGCTACGACGGCGCGCGCCAGCACGCGTTCTCGCCGCGCATCGCCGCTGTCTGCCTGCTGCTCGTGTCGGGTATCGCTTACGGGAACCGTGCGCCGTTCCAGCAGATGATCGACACGCATTCGCGGCAACTCTGCGCGTTCGTGCGCGCGCCGTCGGGCGAGGGATTCTGACAGTTGCCGGTTGCGGCGGCCCGGTGTTCCGGTGTTCCGGTGTTCCGGCGCTGCCAGGTTGCCGCCCGCGATCGACCGGCGGTTGCCCGATTCCTCTTCCCGATCGTTTCCTGCCTGTCGCGGAACGCATCGTCAGTCTTTCCCCGAGTCAACGAACCGGCCGGTCCGCGGGATCGGTCGCGCCGCTTTGCGCATTGGCGCAGGCGCGCGAAGGTCATGAGCAAAATCTATGACCGGACATAACGAATATTCATTTCATCGATTGGCGGCATTCGCGTACGCTGGCTGTCGTTCGACCGCGGCCAGCTGCCCGGCGCGCGTCACGCGCGTCTCGATATACTCGCGGAAACCGTGCGGCACCTTATGACGTCGGCGCGCCGTCGACCGGCATGCGTCGGCCGCGACACGCACGGAAAACCCGTCGCGGCAGCGTTCCGCGACGATGACTCACGACAGGAGCAGCTCACATGACAGTCGTTTCTTCGCGCCTCGCCGGCAAGTGCGCATACATCACGGGCGCCGCGGGCGGCCTCGGCCGCGCGATCGCGCGCCGGATGGTCGAGCAGGGCGCGCGCGTGTTCTTGACCGACATCGCCGAAGCGGCGGTGCTCGACGCGTTCGCGCAGGAACTCAACGCGGGCCACGCGACGCCGGTCGCGTTCGCCGCGACGCAGGACGTGCGCGACGAAGCGCGCTGGCAGGCACTGCTCGCGCAGGCGGACGATGCGATGGGCGGGCTGTCGGTGCTCGTCAACAATGCGGGCGTCGGCTCGATCGGCTCGCCCGCGCAAATCGAGCTGGACGAATGGCGGCGCGTGATGGCGATCAACGTCGAGAGCATCGTGCTCGGCTGCAAGCATGCGCTGTCGTACCTGGGCGCGAGCCATCCCGCATCGATCATCAACATCTCGTCGGTCGCCGCATTCAAGGTCGAGCCGGATTTCACCGCGTACAACGCGTCGAAGGCGGCGGTCGCGTCGCTGACGAAATCGGTTGCGATCGATTGCGCACGCCGCGAGCTCGACGTGCGCTGCAACTCGATTCACCCGGCGTTCATCCGGACGGGGATCGTCGAGCCGCTGTTCCAGACGCTCGGCGAACGCGATGCGACGCGCAAGCTCGCGCGCGGCATTCCGCTGCGCCGGCTCGGCGAGCCGGACGACGTCGCGCATGCGGTCGTGTATCTCGCGTCCGACGAGAGCCGTTTCGTGACGGCCTCCGAACTCGTGATCGACGGCGGCATGTGCGCGGTCTGACGCGCACCCCGCATCCCGCACAGCAACTATCGGAGGAGAACATCGTGTCGACACCCGTGAACCGCCAACTGCTGCTGAAGACGCGCCCGGAAGGGCGGGTCGGCCGCGAACACTTCTCGTTCGTCGAGACGCCGGTGCCGGCGCTCGCGGACGGCGAGGTGCTCGTGCGCGTGCTGTACCTGTCGATGGACCCGACCAACCGCGTGTGGATGAGCGACGTGCCGCAGTACCTGCCGCCCGTCGCGATTGGCGAGGTGATGCGCGCGCTCGGTATCGGGCGCGTGGTCGCGTCGCGCGATGCCGGTTTCGCGGAAGGCGATCTCGTGCAAGGGCTCGTCGGCTGGCAGGACTATGCGGTCGTGCCGGCCGACCAGGCCGCGCAGCTCGTGAAGCTGCCCGCGCAGTCGGGCCTGCCGCTGCCGACGCTGCTCGGCGCATGCGGGATGAGCGGGCTGACCGCGTATTACGGGCTGACCGACATCGCGCCGGTGCAGCCCGGCGAAACGCTCGTCGTGTCGGCGGCGGCCGGCTCGGTGGGCTCGATCGCCGGGCAGATCGGCAAGATCCACGGCGCGCGCGTGGTCGGGATCGCGGGCGGTGCTGACAAGTGCCGCTACCTGACCGAGACGCTCGGCTTCGACGCGGCCGTCGACTACAAGGCCGACGATTTCCGTCAGCAACTGAAGGCGGCGACGCCGGACGGCGTGCACGTGAACTTCGAGAACGTCGGCGGCGAGGTGATGCGCGCGGTGTTGTCGCGGATGGTGATCGGCGGGCGCGTTGCGCTGTGCGGCGTGATCTCGAACTACAACAGCGGACGCGCGGCCGACGATGTCGGCGTGCTGATCTCGAAGCGGCTGACGATGCGCGGCTTCCTGATCCTCGATTACCGCAAGAGCCGCGAAGCCGTGCAGACGCTCGCGGGCTGGCTGCGCGACGGCCGGCTCAAGGCCGAGGAAACTGTCGCAGACGGTCTCGAAAACGCGCCCGACGTGCTGAATCGCCTGTTCGACGGCGACCATCGAGGCAAGCTCGTGCTGCGTGTCGATCCGGACGCGTGACCGGCTTGCGGCGCGGCGTGCGATATCGGTCGCGCGTTGCCGCGAGATGTTGTCGAACGTGGTGAGTTCGATCAATCGGGCCTCAATTTAGGACTTGTCCCATATATTGTCCGGGCCTCTCTCCCTAAAGTGATTGCCAGCAAACAGGCTGGCATGACCGACGCGTCACGCCGCCTATTTTTCTGGTCACGCGGCAGGGGAGAGGGAACGTGCGGAACAACGTGAAGCGGGCGGCATCGGCGGCGATGCGTAATCGAACGGTGCGGTGCGCCGGCGCCGGCGCCGTGCGGATGGTGGCGATCGGACTGGGCGTCGTATTCGCGATGTCGAACGCGGTGGCAGCCGGGCAGGCCGCGTCGGACGGCGTCGTGCGGTTTAGCGGCGCGCTCGTCGATCTCTACGATGTGAAGTTCGACGCGCCGTCGGGCACGGTTGTCGAAGGACGGGACGCGGCGGGCAGTGGAGCCGTGGCGACGCTTCGGTTCGATGCGCATGGCCGGCGTTTGCCGGGTGCTCATGTGGCACTGGTCGGGCCCGACGGTGCGCCGTTCGCGCTGGATGCCGATTCGGGTGTGCGCGCAACATGGCGCGATGCGCACGACGATCGAAACGTGCCGCTGGTGTCGGGCCGTGCTCATCGCGTCGGCCCTTACGGCGGCGTGATGACCGTCGCGGCGGATGAAGCGACGGGCGCCGTGGCGCCCGTCGTGATCAGGATTCGCCATCCGTGACGGAGGCTTGTGCGTGTGGAGGGAGCGACGGCGGCCAGAGGGCGTGGCACGCGGCCACGCGCCGCGTCATTCGCCCTGTTCGGCGCGCGCGTAGATGTCCCAGCTCGCCATGAACAGCGCGGCGACGAGCGGCCCGATCACGAAGCCGTTGATGCCGAACAGCGCCATCCCGCCGAGCGTCGAGATCAGCACGACCCAGTCGGGCATCTTCGTGTCCTTGCCGACGAGGATCGGGCGCAGCAGGTTGTCGACGAGACCGATCACGCCGACGCAGAACGCGACGAGGATCACGCATTTCCAGATCTCGCCGGTCGCCAGGAAGTAGAGCGCGGCCGGTATCCATACGAGGCTCGCGCCGATCGCGGGCAGCAGCGACAGGAACGCCATCAGCGCGCCCCACAGTACGACGCCCTGGATGCCGAGGATCCAGAAGATCAGCCCGCCGAGCGCGCCCTGCACGAGGGCGACCGCGATGTTGCCTTTCACGGTCGCGCGCACGACCGTCGTGAACTTCGCGAGCAGCAGATTCTTGTGCTCCTCGTCGAGCGGCAGCGCGCGGCGCACGCGGCGGCCGATCTCGCCGCCGTCGCGCAGCAGGAAGAACACCATGTACAGCATCACGCCGAAGCTGACGATGAACTGGAACGTGTTCTGGCCGATGCTGAACGCCTGGGTCGCGGCGAACTGGCTGATCTGCGCGGCGCCGTCGGTCAGCTTCTTCTGGATGCCGGGGAGGTTGGTCATCCCGTATTTCGCGAGCACACGCTGGATCGAGGTCGGCAGCGCGTGGATGACGTCCTGGAAGTACTGCGAATAGTTCGGCTGCGCGGTCTTGATTTCCTGGTACACATATGCGATTTCCTGCACGAGCGTCGCGGCGACGAACACGAGCGGCAGGATCACGATCAGGACGATCAGCGTCATCGTCACGAGCGCGGCCAGGTTGCGCCGCTTGCCGAAGCGCGCGGCGAGCCAGCGCTGCACGGGCTGGAACAGGATCGCGAGAATGGCGCCCCAGAACACGGCCCCGGAGAACGGCGCGAGAATCCCGCACATGCCGACGGTGACCGCGAACAACAGGAAATAGAAGAATTTTTGGTGATCGTGTCCGCTATCCATGGGTGGCATTCGCGCAGATTGATGCTTGGTTTGATTGAATCTCGTTGCCCTGGGCGCGATCGGCTCGCGAACGTCACGGGTTCGCTGCGGAACACGCGGCGGGGCGGCCCATCGGGAGTATGCCCGCAAAGGTGCCGCCATCATAACCGCTGCGTGCGACCCATGCGAAAACGCCGCGGCCGGGGCCGCGGCGCTGCCGGGAAGCGAACGCGGCGCAAGGCCGCGTGCGATACCGTCACATATTGAGCTTCGTGACCTTGGTGCCGTTCACCGACAGGTCGCCCATCAGGCCCGCGTTGGTCAGGACCAGCACCTGGACCGGCGCGGTGGCCGTGGTGGTGTCGACCGCGCCGTTCGCGCCGACCTTCACGACCGCGACCGATGCGTCGGCGCCGGCAGCCCAGCCGTCCGACTTGCGGAACGAGTCAAGCGCATCCTGCGTCATGAACAGGAACACGATCGCCTTCGACTGCGCGCCGGCCTGCAGGCCGACCGATAGCGACGACGTGTTGTAGTAGCCGACGGTGCTGCCGCCGACGCGCAGCGCGCCGTTGCCGGACTGGCCGCCGATGATGAGACCGGCCTGCAGCACGTTCGGGAACACGAGTACGCCGCGCGATTTCGCGACGAGTTCACGAGAACCCGGCACCGTCGAATAGAGGCGCGACAGCGTCGCGTTCACGCTCGCGTCGATCGACTGGCGCTTCGATGCGCTGGCCGACGCGGTTTCGGGTTTGTCGGGCGTGGTCGTGCAGCCGGCGAGTGCAAGGCTGCCGAGAATCACGGCGGCGGCGGCTTTCATGGCGAGGGGCTTCTGCATGACGGTTCTCCTTCGTTGTCTGATTGAGGACGGCGCGGGCAGCCCAGTTCAACGGCGGGCGAGGAGCAGGCCCGCAACGAACGCGAGGCCCGCGACCACGCCGGCGGTCTGCCACGGGTTGTCGTGCACGACCTGCGACACGCGTTCGGCCGAATCGCGCAGCCGGGCGGCCGCGCTGCCCGACGCGTAGTCGAGCGTGCTGCGCGCTTCGTCGAGCCTCGACTGCACGCGCTTGCGCAGCGCGGCGATATCGCCGTCGCCATCGTTTTTCAACAGGTCTTCCAGTTCGTCGACCAGCCCGCGCAGGTCGTCGGTCACGTCGGCATGCAGATCGCGGGCGGCGGAGCGCGTCGTGCGTCCCACGCGCCGGCCGGTGCGACGGATGTCGGCCAGGCCGCGGTCCAGTTTGTGTTCGATCGAGTCGGTGAGCGCCATGGTGTTTATCCTCCTTCGATTCCAGGCCAATTTGAAGATAAGACGAATCCCAGCAATTGATGTGATTCACTTGCCCCAATTGAGTTTCGAGACAAATTTTCAATTCGTTGGCAGGATCGCCGCGAAGCCCCGTCGCGCGGGGCGGTGCGACGGTTGAAAAAATTTCGCAATCGGCGAATCAGGCAGCGGCACAAGGTGAATGTCCGGTAAGTATTGCGTCTCCATGGATATTCGGTAAATAGTGCCATTGCGGGCCTTGCGGTGACGCAAGGCACTAGTCGACGCTGTTTGACGGAGCACGGTTTGTGCCCGAGCCGCGCGGCGAGCCGCCATCGTCAAGCGCGACATCGACAATGACGGGGTCGTGGTCCGACGAGCGGTATGCGTCGGGTGCGTAATAAGACGACCGGTGCACATGCGTTTTGTAATCGGGCACGGGTTGCAGGGCGACCGGTTCGTCGACGTTGATGTGCCATATGTGCACGGCCTTCACGCGTGCGGCGAGTGTCGACGTGGCCAGCGCGTGGTCGAGGTAACCGGCTTCACCGCGAAATACGTAGCTGTACGCGGCATCGCCGACGAAGCTGGCGACCAGGTTCGCATAGCCGCGCGATTCGAGCGTGCGGATCGGATCTTCCTTCGCATAGCTGTTCAGGTCGCCGATCAGCAGCACGCCGTCGGCCGCGGCGCCCGTCGGCGACGCGGCGAGCCAGCCGGCGATGCGCGCGGCCGCCCGCGTGCGTGCCGCATTCCAGCAGCCCTGGCCGTCCGCATGGTCGAGGTCGGCGCCGGTCGCGTTCGGGCAGTTCTTCGACTTCAGGTGATTGACCGCGACGGTGAACGCGCGCGTGCCGCCGATGCGCCGGAAGGTCTGCGCAAGCGGCGGGCGGTGCCGGCCGCCGAGCGCGATGGTCGCGGCGCGCCCGACCGGCTCGACCGTGCGACTGTCGTACAGCAGCGCGACCGCGATCGCATCGCGGCCGCGCCGCGCGGTGCCGGGATCGACCGCGCGCCAGCCTTCGCCAAGTTGTGCCGCGAGACGCCGCACTGCGCTCGCGTCGCCGTGGCCGTTGTTCGCGATTTCCATCAGCCCGATCACGTCGGCGCGCAGCGCATGCAACGCTGCGACGATCTTCGCTTCCTGCCGCGCGAAGACGGCGTGCGTTTTTGCGCCACGGTTGGCCGGCGCGTCGAATCCGCCGCCATGGCCGTCGCCATTGAAATAGTTGAGAACGTTGAACGACGCGATGCGCACGTCGGCATCGGGATGCCGGGCCGGCGCATCGGCACGCGGATTTGCGGCGGCGTCGAACACGGGCGCCGCGCCGGCTGTCGGTTGCAGCCGCCACGTGCCGTAGCGCAGTTCGAGCACGCCTTCGACGCCGCGCACCGTATAGCCAGCGCGCAGCGTATTGGCAGCGCTCAGCGCGGGCGGCGGATAGCGGACGGTTGCAGGATCGCGGCGGCTCGAGCCGTCGTCGAGCACGATGCGGTTGCGCGCGTTGGCCGCCGCGTGCGCGGCGGCTTCGGCCGGCGGCGCGACGTGGGTCGGGATGCGCAGCCGGCCGTTGCTGAGAACGAGGCTGCCGTAGCGGCCGAGTTCGCGTGTGTCGCTGACCGTCAGCGTTTGCGGCAGGCGCACCCGCATGCCTTCGTGCGCGGCCAGCACGGCCGGTGCGGCGACCGGCAGCGTGAGCGTCGCCGGCGTGACCGTGTGCCCGCGTGCGCAGACGGCGATGCCGCCCGACAGCACGAACTGCGTGCGGCCGTATCGATCGTCGACCCGGCCCGTGAGATGCACGAGATCGCCGGGGCTCGCGCGTGCGTTCGGTGCGTACACGAACAGGCCTTCCGGGACGCCCGGCCGACGCCGCCGCTGCGCGTCGGCCTGCTGGACGAAGAAGCCGCCTAAGCCGTCGGCGCCGCCGAACGCAGCGGTGACGACGGCTTCGATCGACGTCGTTTGCCCGGCCAGCGGCGACGGGCCGCCGGCGCTGCGGAGGTCGGCAATCGCCGAGGCCGCGCCGCCGCAGCCGGCGCTGACCGGCGGCGCGGCGGGGGCAGGCCGGATGGAGAGGGCGAGCGATAGCGCAACGGCAAGCGGCGGAAGCAGGCGTGACATGGGACGGTCCACTGGAAGAAAATCCGACAGTTCGGGAGCGCATCTTGACGGCGAAATGCCAGGAAGCGGCCGAATTGGCCGTCCGGCCAGTGCCGGATGGCCAACGATGCAGGCAGGCCCTGCCGCGGCTGTTACGCTTTCGCATCGGGCGTCGCATGCCGATCGCGCAGCGAACGCTGGCGCACCCCGTCCCCACAGGAGAAGTCCATGTCTTACATGCTGTTGATTGTCGAACCGACCGACCAGCGCGCCGAACGCACGCTCGACGAAGGCCAGGCGCTTTACGCACGGATGGTCGATTTCGCCGAGACGCTGAAGGCGCGCGGCGTGCTGCGCGGCGTCGAGTCGCTGGAGCGTTCCGAGCGCGGCACGCGCGTGCAGGTGCGCGACGGCGAGACGCGCCTGCTCGACGGCCCGTTCGCGGAGGCGAAGGAGATGGTCGGCGGCTTCTTCCTCGTCGACGTCGACACGCGAGAGGAAGCGATCGAGATCGCACGCCAGTGCCCGGCCGCGCAATGGTGCACGGTCGAGGTACGCGCGGTCGGCCCGTGCTTCCTGTGAAGGCGGTGACTCGGTATTTACCCTGATTTGTCGTGGCGCGTGTCGATCCGGCCGTGTTTCGCCCGTCGTCCGGATAAGGCGCCGATGAACGGGCGTCTCCTTTTACCGACGACAAGGAGTGAACGATGCGATTCATGATCATGATTCGGGCGAACGCCGTCAGCGAATCCGACGCGTTGCCGGACAACCGGCTGGTCGAGGCGATGACCGTGTATCACGAGGAACTGGCCAATGCCGGCGTGCTGCTCGACGCGAACGGCCTGCGGCCGAGCGCGCGCGGCTGGCGCGTGCGCTATACGGGCGGCAAGGGCACGGTGGTCGACGGCCCGTTCGCGGAAACGAAGGAGCTGATCGCCGGCTATACGCTGATCCAGGTGCGTTCGCGCGACGAGGCGCTCGAATGGACGCGCCGGTTCCCCGCGCCGTTCGGCGCCGAGATGGATTGCGAGATCGAGGTGCGGCCGCTGTTCGAGCTCGACGACCTTACGCCGAGCGACGCGGTCGAGCGGTTCCGCGAACTCCACGTCGGCCACGGCAACGCCGCCTGAATCCCAGCCTGAATCCAACCTCACCAGGAGCATCCGTCATGCACAAAATGGTTTTCATCAACCTGCCCGTGGCCGACCTGCCGCGCTCGAAGACGTTCTACCAGGCGCTCGGCTTCGAGGTCGTGCCGGCCTATACGAACGATCAGGCCGCCTGCCTCCGGATCAGCGACACGATCTTCGCGATGCTGCTCGTGCGGCCGTTTTTCCAGACCTTTACCGACAAGACGATCGTCGATCCGGCGACGCATGTGCAGGTGTTGTCGTGCCTGTCGTGCGAAAGCCGTGCCGAGGTCGAGGCGATCGTCGCGAAGGCGCTGGCGGCCGGCGGCGCCGCGCCGCTGCCGCCGCGCGAGTACCCGGCCATGTACGGCCACGGGTTCACAGATCCGGACGGTCATGCGTGGGAGCTGATGTCCATGCCGCAGGACGCGTCCGCGCAGGGGCAGGCGTCGTGACGCATGACGCGGCGCATCGTGCGATCGAGGCGGTCTGGCGGATCGAGGCGCCGAAGATCATCGCGCGCGCCGCGCGCGTGGTGCGCGACGTCGGCGTGGCCGAGGAGCTGGCGCAGGACACGCTCGTCGCGGCGCTCGAGCACTGGCCCATCGACGGCGTGCCCGACAACCCGGCCGCCTGGCTGATGACGGCCGTGAAGCGTCGCGCGCTCGACCGCGTCCGGCAGGAGTCGCTTCATGCGGCGAAGCGCGACCAGCTCGGCCACGAGATGGACGCGCTCGAAGCGCATGTTGTCCCCGACATCGCCGAGGCGCTCGCCGACGCGAGCGACGACGACATCGGCGACGACCTGCTGCGGCTGATCTTCACGTCGTGCCACCCGGTGCTGTCGACCGACGCGCGCGTCGCGCTGACGCTGAGGCTGCTCGGCGGGCTGACGACGGGCGAGATCGCACGTGCGTTCCTGACGCCCGAGCCGACGATCGCGCAGCGGATCGTACGCGCGAAGCGCACGCTCGCGGCGGCGCACGTGCCGTTCGAGGTGCCGGCCGCCGATGCGCGGCCCGCGCGGCTCGCGTCGGTGCTCGAGGTGATCTACCTGGTGTTCAACGAAGGCCATGCGGCGACGGCGGGCGACGACTGGACGCGTCCGGCGCTGTGCGACGAAGCGCTGCGGCTCGGCCGCGTGCTGGCCGGCCTCGCGCCGGACGAGAGCGAAGTGCTCGGGCTCGTCGCGCTGATGGAGTTGCAGGCGTCGCGCATGCATGCGCGCACCGATGCGCAGGGCCGGCCCGTGCTGCTGCTCGACCAGGACCGCAGCCGCTGGGATCAACTGCTGATCCGGCGCGGCCTCGCGGCGCTCGAACGGGCGACGAAGCTCGGCGGCGTGCGTGGGCCGTATGCGCTGCAGGCCGCGCTGGCCGCCTGCCATGCGCGTGCGCGGCACGCGTCGGAAACGGACTGGGCGCAGATCGTCGCGCTGTACGACGCGCTCGCCGAAGTCGCACCGTCGCCCGTCGTCGAACTGAACCGCGCAGTGGCCGTGGGGATGGCGTTCGGGCCGGCTGCGGCGCTCGAACTCGTCGACGTGCTGCGCGACGATCCCGCGCTCGCGCGCTATCACTGGCTGCCGAGCGTGCGCGGCGACCTGCTGGCGAAGCTGGGCCGTGCCGACGAAGCGAAGCTCGAGTTCCGCCGCGCGGCGGAACTGACGCGCAACGAGCGCGAACGCGAGTTGCTGCTCAAGCGCGCAATCGATGCGTGATCGATCGATGCGTGACGCATGAAGCGTGCGTCGCAAGCGCGGCGTACGCCGCGTCGATCCCGCCCTCCCGCCGATTCCCCGATGCACGCCCGGCACTATCGCCCGGATTGAAAAAGCCTATTGGGGGATGCGAACGCCAGCGCCTAGATTAAAGAGCACGATGCGTACGTCCCGGCAAATGCATCGTTCCCCACATATCTGATCGGCCCGGCTTCGCACGCGGCCGCGCCGACTCGAACGGAGGCGCAAATGGCTCAACTCAAGGGCAGCAAAACCGAAGAGAACCTGAAGGCGGCATTCGCAGGCGAATCGCAGGCGAATCGACGCTATCTCTATTTCGCTTCGAAGGCTGACGTCGAAGGCCAGAACGACCTCGCCGCGCTGTTCCGCTCGACCGCCGAAGGCGAAACCGGCCATGCGCACGGCCACCTCGAATACCTGGAAGCCGTCGGCGATCCGGCAACGGGCTTGCCGTTCGGCTCGTCGCGGCTGAATCTCGAATCGGCGATCGCCGGCGAAACGCACGAATACACCGACATGTATCCGGGCATGGCGAAGACGGCGCGCGACGAAGGCTTCGACGAAATCGCGAACTGGTTCGAGACGCTCGCGAAGGCCGAACGCAGCCACGCGAACCGCTACACGAAGGCGCTGGACAGTCTCGTCGACTGAAGGGCTGCCGCAGGCCGCACGGCACGGCCGTGTAACCGGCAAGCGGCCCCCGCTCATTCATCGCCGCCCGCAGCGCGCGGGCGGCGCGCTTGCGCGCATGCGCGCCACGCTGGAGCGCCTCATGCCCCACAAGGAAGGCAGTCTCGAAGCCCCGACCCGGCATCCGCTCGACTGGCAGTCCGATACGTTCTACGACCAGGCCGCGATCGATGCGGAAATGTCGCGCGTGTTCGACATCTGCGCCGGGTGCCGGCGCTGCGTGTCGCTGTGCGGCGCGTTTCCCGCGCTGTTCGATCTGGTCGACGACACGCCGATGGGCGACATCGACGAAGTGCCGAAGGCCGCGTTCGGCAAGGTCGTCGACCAGTGCTATCTGTGCGACCTCTGCTACATGACGAAATGCCCGTACGTGCCGCCGCACGCATGGAACGTCGACTTCCCGCACCTGATGCTGCGCGGCAAGGCGGCGCGCTACAAGCGCGGCGAAGCGGCGCTGCGCGACAAGGTGCTGTCGAACACCGATGCGCTCGGCCATTTCGCGGGCATTCCGATCGTCACGCAGACGGTGAACGCGGTGAACCGTACGCCGCCCGCGCGCCATGCGCTCGAAGCGGCGCTCGGCGTCGATCGTAACGCGTGGCTGCCGGAGTTCGCGCCGCGCAAGTTCCGGCGCGCCGCGAAGCGCTCGGACAACCCGCCCGCGCGCGACGGCGAACGCACCCCCGGCAAGGTCGCGATCTACGCGACGTGCTACGTGAATTTCAACGAGCCGGGCATCGGCCACGACCTGCTCGCGATCCTCGCGCACAACGACATTCCGTACGAACTCGTCACGCGCGAAGCGTGCTGCGGAATGCCGCTGCTGGAGCAGGGCAACCTTGCCGGTGTCGCCGCGAAGAAGGAGGTGAACCTGCCCGTGCTCGAACGCTATGCGCGCGAAGGCTATGCGCTGATCGGCGCGATCCCGAGCTGCGTGCTGATGTACAAGAGCGAGCTGCCGCTGATGTTCCCCGGCGACGAAGCGGTGCGCGCGGTGGCCGACGCATTCTGGGATCCGTTCGAATACGTGATCGCGCGGCATCGCGACGGGCTGCTGAAGACCGATTTCAAGACCGGCCTCGGCACCGTGTCGTATCACGTGCCGTGCCATGCGCGCGTGCAGAACATCGGCCGCAAGACGGCCGACGCGCTGTCGCTCGTGCCCGATACGCGCGTGAATGTCGTCGAGCGCTGCTCGGGCCATGCGGGCACGTTCGGTGTGAAGAAGGAATTCCATGCGGACGCGATGCGGATCGGCGCGCCCGTGTTCAAGGCGATGGCCGAGCCGCAGCCGGATTTCGTGTCGTCGGACTGCGCGCTGGCCGGCCATCACATCGTGCAGGGCATCGACGAGAAGGGGCTGCCGTCCGCGCCGCTTGCGCATCCGCTCACGCTGCTGCGCCGCGCATACGGCATCTGAGCCGCTGCCGGCCGACTCACGAGGAGATCCCATGACGCTGACCCGCGACTCCCTGCTGACGCTCGAAGCGTACGCGAAGATCCGCCGGACCGAACACGCTCGGCTCGTCGCGTACAAGCGCCGCCGTGCGGTCGCGCTCGGCAACCACCTGCGTTTTTTGTTCGAGGACGAGACGACGATCCGCTATCAGATCCAGGAGATGCTGCACATCGAGAAGATCTTCGACGAGGCGGGCATCGACGGCGAACTGGAAGCGTATCTGCCGCTCGTGCCCGACGGCACCAACCTGAAGGCGACGATGCAGATCGAATACGAGCACGAGATCGAGCGGCGCGCGGCGCTCGCGCGGCTGATCGGTATCGAGGATCGCGTGTACCTGCAGGTCGACGGGCACGCGCGCGTCTACGCGATCGCCGACGAGGACCTCGAGCGCGACAACGACGAGAAGACGTCGGCCGTGCATTTCGTGCGTTTCGAACTCGACGCGCCGATGCGCGCGGCGCTCAAGGGCGGGGCGGCGTTGTCGATCGGCTGCGATCACCCGGCCTACACGATGCCGCTGCAGCGCGTGGATCCGGACGTGACCGCGTCGCTGGCCGGCGACCTGCGCTGACACGGCCGCCGCGCGTCCTGCGCGGCGTATCCAGCCTTTCCGTTTCGACCCGAAACAGGCTTTCCGCGAGTAGCGCGGCGCGAGCGCTCGTCGGTCGCCGCGAAAATGTAACAGGCGCCCCGTGCTTGCGTGCGGAGAAATAACGTGCATCCCGCGTCACCGTGCTTTCGTCACTCGCAGAGAAACAATAAAGAGATTGTGCACGGAGATAATTCAGTTGAACGGATATTGAACGATTTACCGATTCATGAATATCTTGTTACGCAATTTTCCCTGATTTACCGATTTTAGGCAGCGATTCCCGCGATTGTTGCAGGCAAGGGTCGGAACAGCCCGGGAAGGCCCGTTGGAGGCCATTCTTCATACCCTGCGGAGCCCCGCCAGACGGGCCTTCGCAGCGCCGGGCATAAAAATCTCGCAAAAAAATTCAAGCGTAAATAGTTTGCGTATCCATGGCAGGTTGTTTCAGTGCGTAACATTAAGTCATTGTCATATTGAGATAAACCCTAAGGATGGTATGCTTCGTGCACAAAAATTCCCACATTGGAGTGAGACCGTGATTTGTGCGCCATTGCCGGGAATTCCGGCACCGTGAAAGTGCGGTGTCGGCCGGCGTGCACAACGCCGATAAGCATAATGTGCAACCTGGCCGCCCCGCGACGCGATGTGTCGCGACGGCGCCGCCAATCGCAGCCCGGCCTGGCTGCGTGGAGAGATCTACTATGTTCTTCGATGAGCTTAACGATGAAGAGTGGTTTCGTCTTTCAACGCTGATCGCCGATGAACCCATCCGGCTGAATCGTCGTGGGCGTCCACGAGCCGAACCGCGCGTCGTTGCCAACGCGGTGCTCTGGATCCTGACGACCGGTGAAGCCTGGTCCAAGCTGCCCGGTCGCTATCCGTCCGGGCCGACGTGCCGTCGTCGCTACGAGGAGTGGCTCGCGAGCGGCACGCTGCTGCAGATGATCGACGTGCTGACCCAGTTCAGCGGGCGCACGTTCGCGTATATTCCGCCGCCGCCGGTGCCGGTCGTGCCTGCGCGTCGCGCGGAGCCCGCACCCGACAACGATCGCTTGCGCGGCGTGTTCTGGCAAAACCCCGAGTCGTGGCAATTGCCGGTCGCGCAGGCAAACGTTTGGGAGGGCGAAGGCGCGTCGTTGAGCGCGATGCCGGGCGACGCAGTGGCCGATCATCCGGCCCGCACGTCGTTCGTGGTGCCCGGTGCGCCGGCCGCGGAACTGCGCCATGCGCGTGCGTCGTCGGCGAGCTTCGCCGCGGCCGAACCGCAAGTCGACGAGTATCGCGGCTATACGATCTGCGGCATCGCGCAGCCCGTGCAGAACCTGATGTATCGCGCGTGGGCCGAGATCTCGCAGGACGACCGGCGCGTCGAGCGCTCGGGCCTCATCGGTCCGCGTTTCACCGATGCCGAGGAAGCCGAGCAGTTCGCGCTCGACTGGGCGCGCCAGTGGATCGATCGCCACGGTGCGAGCGACGAGCCGGCGCGCGCGCCGCAAAGCGAGGTGCTGGCCGGTTTGTCCGCGCTGGCGCGCGCGGAGTCGGACATCAAGCGCTTCATCGCCGAGCGTCACGCGGGTGCGCTGTCCGAAAGCCGCAACGATCCCGTGCAGTCGGAGCGCCGCGAGTATGCATACCGTGTAGGTTAAGCGCCGTTGGCATGCATCGCGCAGGCCGTCGTGTGCCACGACGCCCGCGCGAAAGCCTCGTCTTTCGCTGCTTGCCGCACCCGGGGGCTCCGCTGTCGAAGCGGAGCCCCCGGTGCTTGCTGCGTCACTGCCGGCCGTAGGTATCGTCGAAGCGGACGATGTCGTCCTCGCCGAGATACGCGCCCGACTGCACTTCGATCAGTTCGAGCGGCATCATGCCCGGGTTCTCCAGGCGGTGCGATACACCGAGCGGGATGTACGTCGATTCGTTTTCGGACAGCAGGAACGTTTCGTCGCCGCGCGTGATGCGCGCGGTGCCGCGCACGACGATCCAGTGTTCGGCGCGATGGTGGTGCATCTGCAGCGACAGTCGCGCACCCGGTTTCACGACGATGCGTTTCACCTGGAAGCGCTCGCCCATGTCGATCGAGTCGTAGTGGCCCCACGGGCGATGCACCTTGCGGTGATCGGTGGCTTCCGCGCCTTGTTGCGCCTTGATGCGGCCGACGATCTTCTTCACGTCCTGCACGCGCGACTTGTCCGCGACGAGCACGGCGTCGGGCGTTTCGACGACGACGAGGTTCTGCGTGCCGACGCAGGCGACGAGCCGGCTTTCCGAATGCGCGAAGGTCGATTCGGCGCCTTCGAACAGCACGTGGCCGCGGCCGACGTTGCTGTCCTCGTCCTTCTGCGAGATCTGCCAGATCGCGTCCCACGAGCCGACGTCCGACCAGCCCGCGTCGAGCGGCACGACGACGCTCTCGCACAGTTGCGGCAGGCTCGCGAGCGGCTCCATCACCGCATAGTCGATCGAGTTCGACGGCGATGCGGCGAACGCGTCGCGATCGACGCGGAAGAAGTCGCCATCGGCCTTGCCCTGTGCGACGGCCTGTTCGCAGGCTGCGTAGATCGCCGGTTCGAGCTGGCGGATCGCCTTCAGCCATACCGATGCGCGAACGATGAAGATCCCGCTGTTCCACCAGTACTCGCCGGATGCGACGTACTGCTGGGCGAGTTCGAGGTGCGGCTTCTCGACGAAACGGTCGAGGCGGCGCACGTCGAGGTTGCCCGTCGCGGCGTCGCCGAGCGGGGCGCCGACGCGGATGTAGCCGTAGCCGGTTTCAGCGTGCGTGGGCACGATGCCCATCGTCGCGATCCTGCCTTGCGCCGCGCAGTGCACGCCGGCCGCGACGGCTGCGTGGAAGCGCGGCAGGTCGGCGACCGCATGGTCGGCCGGCATCACGGTCATCACCGCATCGTTGCCGTCGGCGACGAGCCGCAGCGCGGCGAGCGTCAGCGCGGGTGCGGTGTCGCGGCCGAGCGGCTCGAGCATGATCGTCGCGGGCTTGGCCGTCAGGCGCAGTTGTTCGGCGGTCGTGAAGCGGTGATCCTCGCCGCACACGATCAGCACGTCGTCGTTCAGCGGGTGGTCGGCCGTCAGGCCGTCGAGGCGCAGTGCGGTCGACTGCAGCAGCGAATGATCGCCGAGCAGGCCGATCAGCTGTTTCGGAAAGCGTTCGCGCGACATCGGCCACAGGCGCGTGCCGGAACCGCCGGCAAGAATCACCGGCTGTACGGCGAGGCGCATGCCGGCGGCGGGGGCGGCGGAAGAAGATTGGCGCGTTTCGGCGGCCACGGCCGGAGCATTCATGGTGACACTCTCCACGGTTGAAGTCAGTGCCTGTCGTTGTAGCATGAAGTAAATCGACAATAAAACCGGACCGATTGGCAGATATTCGCCAGGCATTCATCTGGAAAAATTTTCCGCGATCGCATCGGATGCAAATAAAAAAATAAAAAATAATTCCGGGTATTGTTGGTCATCCCGTGCCGGCAAAGGGCTCGCGGCGAACGTAAAATTTCCGAAAATTTCTCGATTTCCGATCGATTCGGGAAAACGTGCCGAATTAAATCAAAAAGTTCGCGGCAAGAATTTCCGATTATTTTTCGAAATACTTGTGCGCTTGAGGGGCGATTTTCTTGTCGCTTCAATAGCGTCATGCAACGTTTGAATCGAATGTGCGGCACGGGCTGCACGAGGAGCTGTTCGGCAAACGCCTGTTCAAAGAGGAAGCAGACATGTTGAGCGTGCTGGCGAGAGTCATCGATATCGCGATGGTCGTGGCAGGGGCGCTGATCGCCGCTGCGCTGCACGACGGCAGCATCTGGCTCAACGACCTGCAGCGCACGACGGTGCTGTTCGACTGCCTGCTGGTCGTGGTGTTCTTTCCGGCCATCGGCATTTACCAGTCGTGGCGAGGCAAGCGTCTCGTCGGGCTGATGGGGCGCGTCGCGTTCGCGTGGCTCGTGGTCGAGCTCGCGGGCATCCTGATGAGCTTCAGTTTTCACCAGTCGGGCGACCTGTCGCGGCTGTGGCTCGGCTACTGGGCGCTCGTGACGATGGCGCTGCTTGCCGGCTCGAAGGCCTGCGTGCACGTCGTGCTGCGGCAACTGCGCCGCGGCGGCTACAACCTGAAGGCGGTCGCGATCGTCGGCGGTACGCCGGCGGCGCGGCGGCTGATCGCGCAGATGCGGGCGCGGCCGGAAGCGGGCTTCAACCCGGTATGCGTGTACGACGAAAGCGAAGCGCCGGGCGATGTCGCACTCGACGACGTGCGCATCGAGCGGCAGTTCGAATCGCTGGTGTGGCTCGTGCGCAGCCGCGCGATCCGCGAGTTGTGGCTCACGCTGCCGATCTCGGAGGAACCGAGGATTCACCAGATCGTGACGGTGTTCCGCCACGACTTCGTGAACATCCGTTTCATTCCGGACGTGCGCACGCTGTCGTTCTTCAACCAGGAAGTGGTCGAGGTGCTCGGCGTGCCGGCGATCAACCTCGCGGCGTCGCCGATCACCGACGTGCGGATCCTGCCGAAGTTCGTGTTCGACCGGCTGTTCGCGCTGGCGGCGCTCACGGCGCTCGCGCCGGTGATGCTGCTGATCGCGGGCCTGATCAAGCTGACGTCGCGCGGGCCGGTGTTCTTCCGCCAGAAACGCAAGGGCATCGACGGGCACGAGTTCGAGATCTACAAGTTCCGCTCGATGAAGGTGCACCAGGAAGCGGCGGGCACGGTGACGCAGGCGACCAAGAACGACATGCGCGTAACGCCGGTCGGCCGGTTCCTGCGCCGCACCAGCCTCGACGAGCTGCCGCAGTTCATCAACGTGCTGAAGGGCGAGATGTCGGTCGTCGGCCCGCGCCCGCATGCGCTCGCGCACGACGACATCTACAAGGATCTGGTCAAGGGCTACATGTTCCGCTACCGGATCAAGCCCGGCATCACCGGATGGGCGCAGATCAACGGCTTTCGCGGCGAGACCGACCAGATCGAGAAGATGATGGGGCGCGTGAAGCTCGATCTGTACTACATGCAGAACTGGTCGTTCTGGCTCGACATCAAGATCGTCGCGCTGACGCTCTGGAAAGGCTTCACCGGCAGCAACGCGTACTGACACAGTGCCTCGCAGGCATTCCGGTTTTACGAATTTCGAATCATTGGTCAAGAGGTCGACACATCATGAATCTGACTATCATCGGCAGCGGTTACGTAGGTCTTGTCACCGGCGCATGCCTCGCCGACATCGGGCACGACGTGTTCTGTCTCGACGTCGACCAGGCAAAGATCGACATCCTGAACAACGGCGGCGTGCCGATCCACGAGCCGGGCCTCAAGGAAGTCATCGCGCGCAACCGCTCGGCCGGCCGCCTGCGGTTCTCGACCGACATCGAAGCCGCGGTCGCGCACGGCGACGTGCAGTTCATCGCGGTCGGCACGCCGCCCGACGAGGACGGCTCGGCCGACCTGCAATACGTGCTCGCGGCGGCGCGCAACATCGGCCGCTACATGACGGGCTTCAAGGTGATCGTCGACAAGTCGACGGTGCCGGTCGGCACGGCCGAGCGCGTGCGCGCGGCGGTCGCCGAGGAACTCGCGAAGCGCGGCGGCGACCAGATGTTCTCGGTCGTGTCGAATCCTGAATTCCTGAAGGAAGGCGCGGCGGTCGACGATTTCACGCGGCCGGACCGTATCGTGATCGGTTGCGACGACGACGTGCCGGGCGAGCGCGCCCGCGAGCTGATGAAGAAGCTGTACGCGCCGTTCAACCGCAACCACGAGCGCACGCTGTACATGGACGTGCGCTCGGCCGAGTTCACGAAATACGCGGCGAACGCGATGCTCGCGACGCGCATCTCGTTCATGAACGAGCTGGCGAACCTCGCCGACCGCTTCGGCGCGGACATCGAGGCCGTGCGCCGCGGGATCGGCTCCGATCCGCGCATCGGCTATCACTTCCTGTACGCCGGCTGCGGCTACGGCGGCTCGTGCTTCCCGAAGGACGTCGAGGCGCTGATTCGCACGGCCGACGAGCACGGGCAATCGCTGCAGATCCTGAAGGCCGTGTCGTCGGTCAACGCGACGCAAAAGCGCGTGCTGGCCGACAAGATCGTCGCGCGCTTCGGCGAGGACCTGACGGGCCGCACGTTCGCGATCTGGGGCCTGGCATTCAAGCCGAACACCGACGACATGCGCGAGGCGCCGAGCCGCGAACTGATCGCCGAGCTGCTGTCGCGCGGCGCGCGCATCGCCGCGTACGATCCGGTCGCGCAGCAGGAGGCGCGCCGCGTGATCGCGCTCGATCTCGCCGATCACCCGAGCTGGCTCGAGCGCCTGAGCTTCGTCGACGACGAAGCTCAGGCCGCGCGCGATGCCGATGCGCTCGTGATCGTCACCGAATGGAAGGCGTTCAAGAGCCCCGACTTCGTCGCGCTCGGCCGCCTGTGGAAGACGCCGGTGATCTTCGACGGCCGCAACCTGTACGAGCCGGAGACGATGAGCGAGCAGGGCATCGAATACCACCCGATCGGCCGGCCGGGCTCGCGCCAGGCCGTCGCCGCTCGCGTGCCGGGCGCCGCGCGCGCGAGCGCGTAACCCTGTTTCCCGTCACCCGTTACGAGACGCCATGTTCCGGAACATCCTGATCGTCTGCCACGCGAACGTCTGCCGCAGCCCGGCGGCGGAAATGCTGTTCAAGTCGCACGCCGCGTCGCGCGGCGGCCCGCGCGCGACGTTTCACTCGGCCGGCGTTCATGCGAACGACGGCGACGGCATCGATCCGGTGATGCGGCAGTTGCTCGCGGAGCGCGGCGTCGATGCGACGACCCACCGCTCGCGGCGGCTGTCGCGCCGGATCGTGCGCGACGCCGACCTGATTCTCGTCAGCGAGCGCGGACAGATCGCGGCCGTCGAATCGGTCGATCCGTTCGCGCGCGGCAAGGTCCACCTGCTCGGCAAGTGGGAAGGGGCCGAGATTGCCGATCCGCACGGCGGCCCCGAGGCCGAATACCGCGAGAGCTACTCGCAGATCGAACGTCTGGTTCAAGGATGGCTACAGAAACTATGCTGAAACGCCCGATGCGCCCGGTGGCGCTTGCCGTCGCGCTGACGACTTTCCTGTCAGCCTGTGCAACCGCGCCCGGCAACTACCTCGACTCGTCGAACCTGAAGGACGAAGGCCGCCAGCAAGCGGCCGAGACCTATCCGGTTCATTACATCGACGCCAAAGTGGTGATGGACCAGTTGCAGAAGCAGCAGGTCGACCATCCGCTGCCGCCCGGACGCTATACCGATGCGTCGCAGTACGTGTACCGCATCGGCGCGCAGGACATCCTCGGCGTCACCGTCTGGGACCACCCCGAGCTGACGACGCCGCAGGGCCAGTCGTTCTCGAGCGGCGGCAACACGACGCAGACGATCGCGGGTGCGCTGCAGCAGCCCTATTCGTCGTCGCTGCCGGGCCAGGCCGATCCTTACGGCCAGACGGTGGCCGCCGACGGCACGATCTTCTTCCCGTTCGTCGGCCGCATTCACGTGGCGGGCAAGACGATCGCGCAGACCCGCGACGAGCTGGCCACGCGTCTCGCACGCTACGTGAAGAACCCGCAGCTCGACGTGCGCGTGCTGTCGTACCGCAGCCAGAAGGTGCAGGTGACGGGCGAGGTGAAGACGCCGGGCCCGCTCGCGATGAGCGACGTGCCGCTGACGCTGGTCGACGCGATCTCGCGCTCGGGCGGCTCGACCAACGAGGCCGATCTGCAGCGCGTGCGCCTGACGCGCGACGGCAAGCTGTATACGCTCGACGCGAACGGCGTGCTCGATCGCGGCGAAGTGCGGCAGAACGTGATGCTGCAGCAGGGCGACATCGTCAACGTACCGGACCGCAGCGACAGCCGCGTGTTCATCATGGGCGAGGTCAAGACGCCGGTCACGGTGCCGATGCTCAAGGGCAGGCTGACCATCGCCGACGCGCTGACGGCGGGCGGCGGCATCCTCGACACCGATGCGAACCCGCGCAAGATCTACGTGATGCGCGGGATGCGCGACAACCCGACGAAGCCTGAAGTGTTCCGCCTCGACATGACGCAGCCCGATGCGTTGATGCTGTCGAGCCGCTTCCCGCTTCAGCCGCTCGATGTGGTCTACGTCAGCACGGCCAGCTCGGTGCAGTTCAACCGGGTGCTGCAGCAGGTGCTGCCGACGATCCAGACGATCTTCTACATGCGGCAAATCACGCGCTGATAGCCCGCCGGGGCGGCGCCTCCGCCCCGGCACCACTCAAGCGGGAACGAATGGTGAACACGCAAGCGAAACACTCCTACGCGGATCTGTCCGTGAAGACCGAGGAAGAGGACGTCGTCCTCGGCCAGTTGCTCCAGGTAATCATGGACGACATCTGGCTGCTGCTCGGCATCGCGGTGACGGTCGTCGCGCTCGCCGGCCTTTACTGCTACATCGCGAAGCCGGTGTATCAGGCCGACGTGCACGTGCGGGTCGAGAGCAACGACAACACGTCGCAGGCGCTCACGCAGACGCAGACCGGCGCGACGATCAATACCGGTCCGCAGCAGGCGCAGACCGATGCGGAAATCGAGATCATCAAGAGCCGCGGCGTCGTCGCGCCGGTCGTCGAGCAGTTCAAGCTGAACTTTTCGGTCGTGCCGAAGACGCTGCCCGTGATCGGCAGCCTCGCCGCGCGCGTCGCGACGCCGGGCGAGCCGGCGCGGCCGTGGCTCGGCCTGAAATCGTATGCGTGGGGCGGTGAAGTCGCCGACGTCGATTCGATCAGCGTCGTGCCGGCGCTCGAAGGCAAGAAGCTGACGCTGACGGCCGGTCCGAACGGCACCTATTCGATCGTCGACCGGAACGGCACCCGGCTGCTGTCGGGCCAGGTCGGCGAGTCGGCGCAGGGCGGCGGCGTGACGCTGCTCGTGAAGAAGCTCGTCGCGCGCCCCGGCACGCAGTTCACGGTGGTCCGCTACAACGATCTCGACGCGATCGGCGGCTTCCAGGCCGGCATCCAGGTCAGCGAGCAGGGCAAGCAGACGGGCGTCGTGCAGATCTCGCTCGAAGGCAAGGACCCGGATCAGACCGCCGCGATCGCGAACGCGCTCGCGCAGTCGTACCTGAACCAGCACGTGGTCGCGAAGCAGGCCGAAGCGACCAAGATGCTCGACTTCCTGAAGGGCGAGGAACCGCGCCTGAAGGCCGACCTCGAACACGCTGAAGCCGCGCTGACGCAGTACCAGCGCACGTCGGGCTCGATCAACGCGAGCGAAGAGGCGAAGGTCTACCTCGAAGGCAGCGTGCAGTACGAGCAGCAGATCGCCGCGCAGCGCCTGCAGCTCGCGTCGCTCGCGCAGCGCTTCACCGATTCGCACCCGATGGTGATCGCCGCGAAGCAGCAGCTCTCGGAGCTGCAGGGCGAGAAGGACAAGTTCAGCAACCGCTTCCGCAGCCTGCCGGCGACCGAAGTGAAGGCCGTCCAGCTCCAGCGCGACGCGAAGGTCGCCGAGGACATCTACGTGCTGCTGCTGAACCGCGTGCAGGAGCTGTCGGTACAGAAGGCCGGCACGGGCGGCAACATCCACCTCGTCGATTCGGCGCTGCGCCCGGGCGATCCGGTCAAGCCGAAGAAGGTGCTGATCCTGTCGGCCGCCGTGTTCCTGGGGCTGATCCTCGGCACGGGCATCGTGTTCCTGCGCCGCAACCTGTTCCAGGGCATCGAGGATCCCGATCGCATCGAGCGCGCGTTCAACCTGCCGCTGTACGGGCTGGTGCCGCAAAGCGCCGAGCAGGTGAAGCTCGACGCCGCGGCCGAGAAGGGCGGCGGCCGCGCGCGGCCGATCCTCGCGAGCCTGCGTCCGAAGGATCTCAGCGTCGAGAGCCTGCGCAGCCTGCGCACCGCGATGCAGTTCGCGATGATGGACGCGAAGAACCGCGTGATCGTGCTGACGGGCCCGACGCCCGGCATCGGCAAGAGTTTCCTGACGGTCAACCTCGCGGTGCTGCTCGCGCATTCGGGCAAGCGCGTGCTGCTGATCGACGCCGACATGCGTCGCGGCCTGCTCGACCGGTACTTCGGCCTCACCGCGCAGCCGGGCCTGTCGGAACTGCTGAGCGACCAGTCGCCGCTCGAGGATGCCGTGCGCGAAACGCCGGTGCAGGGCCTGTCGTTCATCGCGGCCGGCACGCGTCCGCCGAACCCGTCGGAACTGCTGATGTCGACGCGCCTGCCGCAATACCTCGAAGGGCTCAGCAAGCGCTACGACGTCGTGCTGATCGATTCGCCGCCGGTGCTGGCGGTGACCGACGCAACCATCATCGGCCGCATGGCCGGCTCGACGTTCCTCGTGCTGCGCTCGGGCATGCACACCGAAGGCGAGATCGCCGACGCGATCAAGCGCCTGCGCACCGCGGGCGTCGATCTGGAAGGCGGGATCTTCAACGGCGTGCCGCCGAAGGCGCGCGGCTACGGCCGCGGCTACGCGGCCGTGCACGAATACCTGAGCGCCTGAGTGCAGTGCGCGAAACCGGGCCGGTGCGCAGCGCGCCAGCCCGGCCGACTGGAGAACCATCGATGAAAATTTCCGTGCTCGTCCCGACCTACCGGCGCCCGGCCGACCTCGCGCGCTGCCTGCTGGCGCTGCAGCGCCAGCAGCGGCTGCCCGACGAGGTGATCGTCGTCGCGCGCCCGGAGGACGACGCCACGCACGAACGGCTCGCCGATCCGGCGGTCGGCGGCGCGCTGCCGCTGCGCATCGTGCCGGTCGACGTGCCGGGGCAGGTCGCCGCGCTGAACAAGGGGCTCGACTCGGCGCACGGCGACATCGTCGCGATCACCGACGACGATGCGGCGCCGCACCCCGACTGGCTGGCGCGCGTCGAGTCGGCATTCCAGGCCGATCCGCGCGTGGGCGCGGTCGGCGGGCGCGACTGGGTGCACGAGAAGGGCCGCGTGCTCGACGAATCGCGCGAACTCGTCGGCCAGCTCACGCTGTCCGGCAAGATCGTCGGCAATCATCACCTCGGCGTCGGCGGCGCGCGCGAAGTCGACATGCTGAAGGGCGCGAACATGAGCTACCGCCGCGCCGCGATCGAACGGCTCCGTTTCGACACGCGGCTGCGCGGCGCCGGTGCGCAGGTGCACAACGACATGGCGTTCAGCATGCGCGTGCAGCGCGACGGCTGGAAGCTCGTCTACGACCCGGCGATCGCGGTCGATCATTTCCCGGCCGAGCGCTTCGACGACGACCGGCGCGATGCCGCGTCGCTGAATGCGATCAGCAACGGCGCGTACAACCTGCATCTGATCCTGCGCGAGCATCTGCCGCCGCTTCGGCGCGAGATCGCGTGGTGGTGGTGGACGCTGGTCGGCACGCGCGTCTATCCGGGTTTCGCGCATGTGCTGCTGTCGCTGCATTCGGCGCAGCGCAACCGGATCCGCGAGCACTGGCGCGCAGTGCGCCGCGGCGCGCGCGAAGCACGCCGCGCGAACCTTGCCCCCCACCGTGCGGCGATGCCGCCGGTGACGTCTTGAACGGGCTGCGCGCATCGCGCGCGGCCACCCCCGGAGGGCTCGAAATGAAACAACCCCCACGCACGCTTTGCGCGCTGCCCCCCGAGGGGGCGGTCAGCCTCCTTGGGGCGGTCCGGCGGAGGCTGACATGACCGCAACGAAAGTCCACGTCCACCTGTTTTACGGCGCCGATCCGCGTACCTACCGGAAAGGCGAGAACATCGGCTGCCTGTACGGCTATCACCACGCCGAATCCGACGAATTCCGGCTGACCTATTCGCAGGACGGCGGCGAGGGCCGTGTCGCCAGCCTCGCGCGCCGCGCGCTGAAGGCGGCGCTCGGCTTCGACGTCGTGCATGCGTGGCGCAACCGCGCCGCGCTGCTGAACACCGACGTGATCTGGACACACACCGAGCAGGAGCATCTCGCCGCTTCGCTGATCCTGAAGCTCGCCGGCGCGCAGGGCAAGCGCCCGCTGCTGCTCGCGCAGAGCGTGTGGCTGTTCGACAAGTGGGGCAGCTTCGGCGCCGCGCGCCGCTGGCTGTACCGCAAGCTGCTCGCGCGCGCCGACGCGCTGACCACGCTCGCCCGCGACAACGCCGAGCTGTGCCGCCGCTACCTCGGGCGCGATGCCGAGTTCGTCTATTACGGGCTGAACACGCAGGATTTCCCGCTCACCGAGCCGCGGCAGTGGCAACCGAACCGGCCGCTGCGGATCGCGGCGATCGGCAACGACCGCGACCGCGACTGGCGCACGTTCCTCGCCGCGTTCGGCGGCGACGAGCGCTACGACGTACGACTCGCGACGCGCCGCCGCGTGCCGCGCGAGTGGCATGCGCCGAACGTGAAGATCGGCTCGGCGTCGGGGCTCGCGAAGCAGCACGAGCTGTACGCGTGGGCCGACGTGATCGTCGTGCCGCTGCGGCCGAACTTCCACGCGTCGGGCATCACGGTGATGCTCGAGGCGGCGGCCGTCGGCAAGCCGATGATCGTGTCCGACGTCGGCGGCCTCAGCGACTACTTCCCGCACGATGCGGCCGCCTATGTGCCGGCGTTCGACGCGCAGGCGATGCGCCAGGCCGCCGACCGCTTCGTCGCCGATCCGGTTGCGGCGCTCGGCTGCGCGCGGGCTGCCGCCGCGTGCCTGCGCGAGCGCGACCTGACCACGCAGGCGTTCGCCGAGCAGCACGTGCGGATCACGCGCGACCTGCTGCACCGGCGCCGCACGCCGGCGGCCGCGGGCCTGGCGATGCCGCTTGCGGATTCGCGTCCGTCGTCGCGGTGAGAGCGGATCGATGAGTACGATTGCCGCCGAACGCGCACCGTCGCGCAGCCGCAGCTGGTTCGCCGAACCGAAGCACTGGGTCGGACAGGCCGGCCTGTGGTCGTTCACCGCCGCGCTGATCGCCATTCACCAGGGCAAGGTGCTGACGCTCGCGTTTCCGGTGCTGGCCATCGCGGTCGGCATCTGGCTGTATTTCAAGAGCCCGGCGCGCTATGTCGGCTTCATGTGGTGGGTGTGGTTCCTGAGCCCCGAAGTGCGGCGGCTCGCCGACTGGTCGAAGGGCGCGTTCACGCCGACCAGCCTGATCCAGGTCGCGCCGCTCGCGGTGACGATGATCGCCGGCTTCGGGCTGATCCGGCATTACCGCGTGCTCGCGCAGCGGCGCGGGATACCGGTGCTGCTGATGCTGTTCGGGCTCGCGTACGCGTATCTCGTCGGGATCGTGTCGAGCGGCGTGATGGCCGCGACCTACGACCTCGCGAACTGGGTGTACCCGGTGCTGATCGGCTTTCACATCATGGTCAACGCGCGCGACTATCCCGAGTATCGCGACGTGCTGCTGTCCACGTTCATGTGGGGCATGCTCGTGATGGGCGTGTACGGCGTCGTGCAGTACTTCGTGATGCCGCAGTGGGACGTGCTGTGGATGATCGGTTCGGACATGGGTTCGCAGGGCGAGCCGGTGCCGTACGGCGTGCGGGTATTCAGCACGATGAACTCGTCGGGGCCGTTCGCGTTCGCGATGATGGGCGCGCTGGTGTTCGTGCTCGCGGCGCCGCAGAAGATCCGCTGGTTCGCGGGCGCGGCCGGTTTCGTGTCGTTCGCGCTGTGTCTCGTGCGTTCGACGTGGGGCGGCTGGGTGATCGCGCTCGCGATCCAGCTCGCGCAGTCGAACAACCGCGTGCGGATGCGGATCCTCATCAGCGGCATCGTGCTGGTCGGGCTATGCGTCCCGCTGCTGACCGTCGGGCCGGTGGCCGATCGTCTCGGCCAGCGTCTCCAGTCGATCACGAACCTGAAGGACGATCGCAGCTACGACGACCGCAACAAGTTCTACGCAACCTTCGCGCAGACGGCGTTTACCGACGTCGCCGGCGAAGGGATGGGCGCGACGGGCGCATCGACGAAGCTGTCGAGCGACAGCGGCGAGCTCGGCAAGTACGGCAGCTTCGACAGCGGCGTGATGAACGTGCCGTTCGTACTCGGCTGGCCCGGTACGCTGCTGTATCTCGCCGGCGTCGTGATGCTGTTCGGCCGCACGCTGCGCGCGGCGTTCAAGCTGCGCAAGGACAAGTTCGTCGGCGCGTGCCTGAGCCTGTGCCTTTCGACGTTCGCGATGCTCGTGTTCACGAACTCGCTGATCGGCACGGGCGGCCTGCTGATGTTTACAGCCATTTTTTCGATACTTTCCGCGGCGCACTGGCAGAAGGCTCAGCGCCTGCTGGCCGCCGCGCGTTCACGGGGAGGCGACCTTTGAGAATCGCGATCGTCACGCATGTCGTGCGACATAACGACGGGCAGGG
Source organism: Burkholderia sp. JP2-270 (assembly GCF_003233675.1). Lineage (NCBI taxonomy): Bacteria > Pseudomonadati > Pseudomonadota > Betaproteobacteria > Burkholderiales > Burkholderiaceae > Burkholderia > Burkholderia sp. JP2-270. The sequence continues at coordinate 2,618,331 of NZ_CP029825.1, forward strand.
CCGCGTCAATTACGAAATCGCGCGCGCGGCGCTGGCCGAGAACTACGAAGTCACGCTGGTCGCGTCGCACGTCGCGCCCGAGCTGCTGGCCGACCCGCGCGTGCGCTGGGTGCCGGTGAAGGTCGGGCGCTTCTGGCCGTCCAATCTCGTCAAGCAGCAGGTATTCGCGCTGAAGAGCGCGTGGTGGCTGCGCGCGCATCGCGGCGAGTACGACGTGCTGCACGTGAACGGCTTCATCTCGTGGATCAAGGCCGACGTGAATACCGCACACTTCGTGCACGGCGGCTGGTTCAGGAGCCCGTACTATCCGTTCGGGCTCACGAAGGGGATGTGGTCGGCTTACCAGTATGTCTATACACGCGTGAACACCGCGCTCGAGCGCTGGGCATACCGGCGTTCGCGTGCGATCACCGCGGTGTCGCAGAAAGTGGCCGACGAGATTGCCGCGCTCGGCATCGACAGCCGCAAGATCAGCGTGATCTACAACGGCGTCGACGGTAGCGCGTTCGCGGGCGCGCAGGCCGACCGCGCGGCGTTCAAGCTGCCGGACGACGCGTTCCTGCTGCTGTTCGTCGGCGATCTGCGCACGCCGCGCAAGAACCTCGGCACCGTGTTGAAGGCGCTGACGAAGCTGCCGGCGAACGTCCATCTGGCTGTGGCCGGCTATCTGCCGGGCAGCCCGTATCCGGAAGAGGCGCGCGCGCTCGGCATCGATTCGCGCGTGCATTTCCTCGGCCTCGTGAAAAACATGCCGACGCTGATGCGCTCGGTCGACGCGTATGTGTTCCCGTCGCGCTACGAAGCGATGAGCCTGTCGCTGCTCGAGGCGATGGCGGCCGGACTGCCGGTCGTCACCGCGCGCACTGCGGGCGGCGCGGAAATCATCACGCGCGAATGCGGGATCGTGCTGGAGGATCCGGACGATCCGGCCGCGCTCGCGCAGGCGATCGGTTCGCTCGCGGCGTCGCGCGACACCTGCCGCGCGATGGGCGACGCGGCCCGCGAATTGATGACCCGTTTCGGCTGGGCGCACATGGGTGCCCAGTACGTCGCGCTCTACCGGCGCATCGGCCAACCCACGCAGCCGTCCGCGTTCGAGCGGGTCGAGCATGCAGTCACGCAGGAGCAATCGTGATGTCCCAATCTTCCCGGCCGATCAAATCGTTGCAGATCGGCATGCACTGGTTTCCCGAACGTGCGGGCGGCCTCGACCGGATGTACTACTCGCTCGTCGGCGCGCTGCCGGGCGCGGGCGTGGAGGTGCGCGGGCTCGTCGCGGGCTCGCCGAAGGTCGCCGACGACACGGGCGGCGCGATCCAGGGCTTCGGTCCCGCGTCGCAGACGCTCGCGCGCCGGATGCTCGCCGCGCGGCGCGCGCTGCGCGAGGAGATCCGCAGCGAGCGGCCGGACGTGATCTCGTCGCACTTTGCGCTGTACACATTCCCGGGCCTCGACGTGACGCGCGGGATTCCGCAGGTGTCGCACTTCCAGGGGCCGTGGGCAGACGAAAGCCAGGTCGAGGGCGCCGCGTCGCTCGGGCAGCGCGCGAAGCGCTATCTCGAACAGGCCGTCTATACGCGTTCGTCGCGGCTGATCGTGCTGTCGCAGGCGTTCGGCCAGATCCTGACGAACCGCTACGGGATCGACCCGTCGCGCGTGCGCGTGATTCCCGGCTGCGTCGATACCGCGCAGTTCGACACACCGCTCACGCCCGCCGAGGCGCGGCACAAGCTGCAACTGCCGCAGGATCGGCCGATCGTGCTGGCCGTGCGCCGGCTCGTGCGGCGCATGGGGCTGGAGGACCTGATCGACGCGATCGGCCTCGTCAAGCACCGTCACCCGGACGTGCTGCTGCTGATTGCCGGCAAGGGCAAGATCGGCGAGGAGTTGCAGCAGCGCATCGACGCGGCGGGGCTGCAGGACAACGTGAAGCTGCTCGGCTTCGTGCCTGACCATCATCTCGCGGCGCTGTACCGTGCGGCGACGGTCAGCGTCGTGCCGACGGTCGCGCTCGAAGGCTTCGGGCTGATCACCGTCGAATCGCTCGCGTCCGGCACGCCCGTGCTGGTTACGCCGGTCGGCGGGCTGCCGGAGGCGGTGGCCGGGCTGTCCAACGATCTCGTGCTGCCGTCGACCGGCGCGAACGCGATCGCGGAAGGGCTCGGCGGCGCGCTGTCGGGTGCGATCGCGCTGCCCGACGAGGCCGCGTGCAAGCGTTATGCGCGCGATCATTTCGACAACGCGGTGATCGCGCGGCGCGTCGCCGGCGTGTACGAAGAGGCGATCCGGGCGGCAGGCTGAGCGCTCGCGGCGCGCACCGTGCGTGCCGAACCGAAGGCTGTACCGAAGGTCGAACCGGCGCGTGCGCGGCCGGTTCGCGCACCGGCCGCCCGCTACGGGCGCACCGGCTTTCCCCTCTCCACCCGATCCGCATCGCCGGCACTAGTCACGCGCGCCTGAGCGTCGCGGCCCACACGCCGAGCGCGGCAACGCTCACGACCGCGCCGAGCGCGCAGACGCCCGCCCATCCGGCGTGCGCATACATCATCGTCGACGCAATCGCGCCGAGACCGCTGCCGGCCGAGTAGAACAGCATGTAGCAGCCGACGAGCCGCGCATGCGCGTCGGGCCGCGTGCCGAGAATCATGCTCTGGTTGACGACATGGATGGCCTGTCCGCCGACGTCGAGCAGCACGATGCCGACGATCAGCAGCGCAATCGACGAATCGCCGAACGCGAGTGGCAACCACGAGCACGCGAGCAGCGCGAGTGCGGCGCCGGTCGTCGCTTCGCCGCGCCCGCGATCGGCAAGCCGGCCCGCGCGCGTGGCCGCCGCCGCGCCCAGTGCGCCGACGAGGCCGAACGCGCCGATCTGCGTATGCGACATCGAATGCGGCGGTGTGCTCATCGGCAGCACCAGCGCGCTCCAGAAGATGCTGAACGCCGCGAACATCAGCAACGCGATCGCACCGCGCACGCGCAGCACGCGTTCGTCGCGCAGCAGCGACGCCATCGATCGTAGCAGCGCCGCGTAACCGATGCGTTTGCGCGGCCCGTTCGAGTCGGGCAACAGCCGTGACAGCACGGCGAGCATCGCGATCGCGAGCGCACCCGAGACGAGATAGACCGCGCGCCAGCCGGCGACATCGGTGACGACGCCGGCCACCGACCGCGCGGCCAGCAGCCCGATCACCACGCCGCCCTGCGCGGCGCCCACGACGCGCCCGCGTTCGCCGGCGCCCGCGAGCGCGGCCGAGCACGCGATCAGCCCTTGCGTCATCGCGGTGCCGAGCAGCCCGAGCGCGACCATCCCCGCCAGCAGCGCGAAGCGCGTCGACGCTGCCGCCACGCCGATGCAGGCCGCCGTCAGCAGCAGAAGCTGCACGGCGATCAGGCGTTTGCGGTTCAGCAGATCGCCGAGCGGCACGACGAACAGCAGCGCGAGCGCGCAGCCGAGCTGCGTGGCGGTGACGACGCTGCCGACCGCGGCTTGCGACACGCCGAAATCCCGCGCAATCGAATCGAGCAGCGGCTGCGCGTAGTAGACGTTCGCGACGCTCGCCGCGCAGCAGACGGCCAGCAGCGAGACGCAGGTCGAGGACAGACGGCCGTCGCCGGCCGGATGCGCCGTGTTCGATGCATTCGCTGCATTCGACGTAACGGTGCTTGAATGACAGGAAGACGCCATCGGTTTCCTCACGCAAAGTAGTTGCAATTTGAAACTGGTGTGAGTGTAGGAAAAGTAGTTTTAAAATGCAACTTGTTGTGCGGTGGGCGACGGGCCCGCGCACGGATGGCCGGCGCTGCCGCGAGGGCGGCCGGCACGACTGCGGAGAGGAACATGGCCAGGCAGAAAAGTCTTGCGGATTCGCCGTGCCCGGTGGCGCGGGCGACCGATATCGTCGGCGATCGCTGGGCGCTGCTGATCGTGCGCGATGCGTTCGACGGCGTGCGCCGCTTCGGCGATTTCCGCGCGAGCCTCGGCGTCGCGAGCAACATCCTGTCCGACCGGCTCAGGATGCTGGTGGAAGCCGGCGTGTTCGACGTCGTGCCGGCGTCGGACGGTACCGCGTATCAGGAGTACGCGCTGACCAAAAAGGGCGACGGGCTGTTTCCGGTCATCGTGATGCTGCGGCAGTGGGGCGAGGCGAACCTGTTCGCACGCGGCGAGCCGCATTCGGTGCTGGTCGACCGCAATACGGGGCGCGCGATCCGCAAGCTCGCGCTGCGGCACGACGACGGGCGGCCCGTGAAGGCGGCCGAGACGGTCGTGAGGAAGGTCGGCGACGAAGCGGGCGCGACGCGGCGGTGAGCGCCACGCGCCATAGCCGGATTGCGAGCGGAAAAGAAGCGGGGGCGACGAAGGTTGCGGCCGGACCGACTCGAACGCTGTTTTCCGAATCGTGCGGCTACGTGGATTGACGCGTGTTCAGGGCGACGGATTCGCTCAATGCCGCTCGCCGCGCCAGCGTCCAGGCGCAACGCCGAAGCGTTTCGTGAACGCATGCGTAAAGGTGCTTTGATCCGCAAAACCGACCATGCCCGCGATGTCGACGAGCGGATGCCGGCCGTCGGCGAGCAGCACGACCGCCGCGTCGAGCCGCAGCCGCTGCAAATAGCGATGCGGCGTTTCGCCGAACGCGTCGACGAACAGTTGATGAAACCGGCGCATCCCGTAGCCGCAGTGCGCGGCGAGATCGGCGATGCGCAGCGGCTCGGCGAGCCGCGCGCGCAGCCAGCGGTCGATGCGCGCGAAATCGAGGCCCGACGCGGGTGCGGCGATGCCGGCATCGTCAATGAGCGCGCCGCACAGGCGCGCGGCGGCCTGCCACTGGAAACGGTGCGCGGCTGCCTGCCGTGCGTCGCCGGCCGGCGCATCGAGTTGCGCGGCGGCCGCCGCGACCTGCGCGACGAGCGACGTCAGGGCTGGATCGATCGACATGGCGCGTGCGCGGTCGAACAACCGCTGCGGCACCGCGAGCGATGCCGCGGGCAGGTCGATCACGAGCTGGCAATTGTCGCCGAGGCCCGCATAGTCGTGGCGCGCGCCGGCCGGAATCAGCCACGCCGCGTGCCGGTCGATGCGCTGGCCGATCCCGTCCACCGCCATCACCATCGCGCCATCGACGCCGAGCACGACCTGGTGGAAGTCGTGCACGTCCGACGCTTCGCACGTGTCGTAGCGGCGCAGCGCGATGGCGGGGGAGGCGATGCGTTCCATCGGAAGGAAACGGCCGGGTGCGTCGTCAGACGTCGAGCAGTTCGACTTCGAACACGAGCGTCGCGTTCGGCGGAATCACGCCGCCTGCGCCGCGCGGGCCGTAGCCGAGTTGCGGCGGGATCGTCAGGCGGCGCACGCCGCCGACCTTCATGCCCTGCACGCCTTCGTCCCAGCCCTTGATGACCATGCCGCCGCCGAGCACGAACGCGAACGGGTCGTTGCGGTCCTTGCTCGAATCGAATTTCTGACCGTCGGTCAGCCAGCCCGTGTAGTGGACGCTGACGGTCTTGCCGGCTTGCGCTTCCGCGCCGGTGCCTTCGGTCAGGTCTTCGTATTTGAGGCCCGATTCGGTCGTGATGACAGACATGACTACTCCTGAAAGAGGGTTGCGTAAGACCGCTATTGTAGGCGAGCGCGCAGCGGGCCGCGGCACGTAGCTTTCACCCGCCGGCACGCGTGTCGCGGACGGCTGCGAGGCGCCGCGCCCGCGATTGCCGAAAACGCAAATGGAACGCGCGTTTGAATTTTTCAACGGATGCGCGACCGGGGTTGCACCGCGCGAGTGCGCCGCGCGTATGAATCGGTGCTGCCGCGGCGGTATTCCACATGCCGCGCGCCGCCGCCGGATTCGTCGAAACGCTCGCCGCATCGGGCTTTCGGGCAGGGGGCGGGTCGCAGCGCCGGCCGCCTGGCGTCGCTCGCAGCTCGGCGTGCACGTTCGAATCGCGGCCCACCCGGGCGCTGTTCGAACGTCGCTTTTTTTCGCCTTTCCGACCGTGCCCTGTTTGGAAGCGCGCATCTACCGCGCGGCTTGCGCGCGTCGGCGCGGGTAGCCTATCTTTACATCTGTCGATGTCAAGATTTTGGCGGTGCGCGATGCGCCGCCCGGGGCTGCGCCGGCCGCGTCGGACGACGCGCCGGGCCGCTCCGGAAAAGGAGAACGATGAACATGAAGTCAGCCGCTTCCGCTACCGCAGCCGGGATCATGCCGGTGCGCCGCGACCTGCGCTTCGACCTGCCGGTCGAACGCGCGAAGGACTGGCATGGCCTCGGGTCGCACGTGACCCATTTCTTCAACGCGCTGTCGCTGCTGTTCCCGGCCGGCGAGCGCTTTTTCATGGACTCGGTGCGCAATTACCGCGACCGGATCGACGATCCCGTGCTGAAGCAGCAGGTGCTCGGCTTCATCGGCCAGGAAGCGATGCATACGCGCGAGCACGTCGAATACAACGAGCTGATGCAGGCGAACCGTTTGCCCGCGCGCAAGCTCGACAAGCGCGTGTGGGCGGTGCTCGGCTACATGAAGCGCAAGCTGCCGCATTCGGTGCAGCTCGCGCATACGGTCGCGGCGGAGCACTACACGGCGATGCTCGCCGACTGGCTGCTGCGCGACCCGACGCGCCTCGAAGGCTCGGTCGAAGGCTACCGGCAGATGTGGATATGGCACGCGCTCGAGGAAACCGAGCACAAGGCCGTGTCGTTCGACGTGTGGAATGCCGTGATGAAGCCGGGGCTGCGGCGTTACCTGATCCGCATCGGCGTGTATCTGCTGACGACGCTGACGTTCTGGCCGGCCGTGTTCCTGATGCATGCGACGCTGCTTTGGCGCGATCGCGGCGCCGGACATCACGTGCGCGGGATGCTGCGGACGATCGCGTTCCTGTACGGGCCGCGCCGCGGGCTGTTCCCGCGCATCGCGGGCGAATGGCTGAGCTTTTTCCGGCCGGGCTTCCATCCGTGGGATCACGACAACCATCACCATCTCGCGCGGGTCGACGCGCTCGTCGCCACCTACGGCGAACACGGCGGCACGCCGGCCGGCCGCGGCCGCGCGAACGCGCTGGCGCCGGTCGCGTCTGGCCGCTGACGCAATCCGTTTCTGATACAACCCGTCGCGCTGCCATGGGCGGCGTCGGGTCGCGCATGTTGCGTTCCTGCATCATGCCGGCTTCCTCCGACGATTGACCGAAATCAATCGAAACCGGCTGCGCGGGCACCCGGCTGTCCGGTCGACCGGCCGTGCATATACCCGCCGGCGTGCCGGTTCTGCGTGCGCCGCATCGTATGCGAACGCCGCGCGCCAGCACTGGCGCGGCTTTGCGCGCAGTGCGCCCGCCCGTTCCGGGTTTGCGCCGCGCCCGCCACCGGGATAACACCCATCTAGCCGCAGGCCGGCCGCGTCGATATACCGTTCATGACAACCTCGACCTCATGCACGATTCATGCGCAGGGGGATTTTATTCGGACGGAAATGCGGCCAATATGTCGGTTCGATCGTGGTCCGTCGTATGCGTCGGCGAGCCGGCGCACGATACCAACGCCAAGCGGGGAACAACGATGGTTGCAAGGTCACCCGACGCAAACGGGAATGCGGCGCCCGAGATGACGCCCGTGTCCGTCACCGCACCCGAGGCCGGCCGCAAGCTGTTCGTGATCATGCGTACGCCCGACGAGCCGCTGCTTGCGCAACTGCGCGGGCTCGGCTGGGAGATCGCGGTCGCGAAGACAGCCGGCGCCGCGCAGAATATGACGTCCGGCGTAAACGTCGCCGCCGGGCTGGTCGATTTCACGGGGTTCACGTCGCGCGACTATCCGGCACTGAAAGCGTGCCTGAGCCAGCCTGCGATCGGCTGGATTTCGATCGCGCAGGCCGGCATCACGATCGGTCCCGCCGTGCGCGAACTGATCCGCAGCTATTGTTTCGATTACGTGACGCTGCCGCTGCCCTACGAATGGATTTCGCATGTGCTCGGCCATGCGCGCGGGATGGCCGCGCTCGACCGCGTCGACGGCGCAGCCTATGCGGCGTCGATCGGCGAGCACGGGATGATCGGCAACTGCGAGGCGATGCAGCAGTTGTTCAGCACGATCCGCAAGGTCGCGAAGACCGATGCGAGCGTATTCATTTCCGGCGAGTCGGGCACCGGCAAGGAACTGACGGCGCTCGCGATTCACGAGCGTTCCGGCCGCGGCAAGGGGCCGTTCGTCGCGATCAACTGCGGGGCGATTCCGCATCACCTGCTGCAGTCGGAGCTGTTCGGCTATGAGCGCGGCGCGTTCACCGGCGCGAACCAGCGGCGCGTGGGCCGGATCGAATCGGCGAACGGCGGCACGCTGTTTCTCGACGAGATCGGCGACATGCCGGTCGAGAGCCAGGCGAGCCTGCTGCGCTTCCTGCAGGAAGGGAAGATCGAGCGGCTCGGCGGACAGGAATCGATCGCGGTCGACGTGCGGATCATCTCGGCGACGCACGTGGATCTCGACGGCGCGGTCGAGACCGGGCGCTTCCGCGCTGATCTCTATCACCGCCTGTGCGTGCTGCGCATCCACGAGCCGCCGCTGCGCGCGCGCGGCAAGGACATCGACATCCTCGCGCATTACGTGCTGCAGAAGTTCAAGTCCGACAGCGGCCGCAAGATCAGCGGCTTTACGTCGGCCGCGCTCGACGCAATGCGCCGCTACGAATGGCCCGGCAATGTGCGCGAGCTGATCAACCGCGTGCGGCGCGCGATCGTGATGGCCGAGAGCCGGCTGCTGACGCCGCACGATCTCGGGCTCGAGACGCCGGGCGAAACCGAACCGGTGACGCTCGAACAGGCGAGGGCGCTCGCCGAGCGCACCGCGATCGAGAACGCGCTGCTGCGCAACGATCACCGGATCAACAAGGCTGCCGCCGAACTCGGCATCTCGCGCGTGACGCTCTACCGGATGATGATCGAGCACGGGCTGAACGATCACGACAACAACGGCGGGCACGACGGCGCGCCGTCCGGCGACGCGGGGCATCAGCGCGTCGGCTGAGCGGCGCGTTAAGCGCGTGAACCGGTTCGATGTCGGTGTTCAGCGATACGTCCAGAGCCGGTGCAGCACGAACGTGACGGGCGGCACGCACAGCACGACCGCGACGATGCTCCATGCACGCGCAAACCCGAGCATCGCGGTGCCGTGCGCGAGCAGCATCGTGACGACGAGGCCGGCCATCGCGACCGCGAGAAAGCGTGCGAAGTTGCCCCACGTCACGGGCGACGAAAAACTCCACAGCGTGTTGGCGAGATACGAGAACGCGGTCGAGCAGACGAACGCGGCCGCGTTCGCGATCATGGGCGTCGCATCGAACAGCGCGAACATCGCGGTTGCGATCAGCGCATGCAGCGCGGTCGAGCAGAGGCCCGACACGCCGAAGCGGATCAGTCTGGCGCGCTCGGCGGCATGGAGGTTGCGGATCATCGATGGGCGGTATTGCGGGCGGTGAGGTGCCGCGTGAAGCGTTGTCGCGCCGCGCGGCGTTCGCCGGCGAAAGTCACGCGCAACGCGCGGCGCGTTTCGCGCTTCGCAGTATAGCCGCGCGATCGGCAGCCGGATTGCCCCCGCAATTGCCAGTCCGGTCCGCGCGCGACCGGCGGCTCCGATGTCGCCGACGGCATGTAAAGCGCATGAAACATTTCGCTTCGGCAACCGGGCGAATTTCCGCGGCGAATCGGGCCGATCGGAACGGTGCCGGCCGGTAAAAATTCCATGTCGATTGTTCAGCCTTATCCCGCAAGGCCCGGCCGCCACGCGGCCGGCGCATGCCGCGTGCCGCATGTTTCAGATTCGCAACTTCCGGCATTCCGCCCCAGTTCCGGCCGTCATCCCGCGCGCCGAACCCCTTGTGCGGATGGGCGCGCGCGAAGCTGGCCCGCTCCTTGCGGATATGAACGTACGAAAGTCGACGACGCGAGGTCCGGCCGGTTCTGCAGCGAACCCTGTCAGTACCGGCCAGGACGCAGTCCGCGGGGATGCGGCGACGGAGCGCGGCGCAGCCGCCGCGTTCCGGCGAGCACGGAACGTTGTCGCCTGGTCGTCGGGGCACCGGCATCGTCCGGTTGCCGGAACAAGCATCAGACTGAAAACGGGGTAGAAAAATGATCGATCGCCACACGCCGCGGCTCGCAGGCCGCGATCGCAGTGATGCGGGGCATCGCCGGTCGAACGTCGCTCTCGCAGCGGGCCGGCATGCATCGACAGGCCATCTCTCCGCGCCCGGTGCGAGGCGGATCCGGCAGATTGCCGGTCATCCGCGCCGGGTCGGCACTTTCCTGCACGCAGACCCGATTCGAAAGGGCATGTGCACACGGGCGCCGGTATCGCGACGCCCGATCTTCGGCTACTGAATTCGCACGATATCCGGTCGCGTTACCCATCGTTCACGCGAACCGGTGCAATTGGTCTGCAATCCGAATCAGGTTTGACACGTTGCGCAGTGCACGCGACAGAGGATGAATTCGATGCGGCGGCGAACGGCGCAATGCCGTTGCCGCCCGGTGGTGAGGGGAGGGGCGGTCGGACGCGCGCGACGGGAGTGTCGCCCGTACGCGCGCGACGCCGTTTCAGCCGCCGTAGATGTCGAAGTCGAAGTACTTCGACGCGAGCCGCTTGTAGGTGCCGTCCTTGACCATGTCGACGATCGCGCGGTCGATCTTCGCCTTCAGGTCGGCGTCTTCCTTGCGCAGCCCGATGCCGGCGCCGATGCCGAGCACCTTCTCGTCGACGAGTTCGGGCCCGACGAACTGGTAGTTCGCACCGCGCGGCGATTTCAGGAACCCGATCGCGGCCTGCACTTCATCCTGGAGTGCCGCGTCGAGGCGGCCCGAGGTCAGGTCCGCATACACGCCGTCCTGGTTCTGGTACGACACGACGTTCGCGCCTTGCTTGCCCCAGTACGCTTTCGCATAGGTTTCCTGCGTCGTGCCCTGCTCGACGCCGATCGACTTGCCCTTCAGCGATTCGGCCGTCGGCAGCAGCGGCGAACCCTTCTTCACGACGAGCCGCGTCGGCTGGTTGTAGATCTTCGTCGTGAAGCCGATCTGCTCCGCGCGCTGCGGCGTGATCGACATCGACGACAGCACCGCGTCGAACTTCTTCGCCTTCAGCGCCGGAATCATCCCGTCGAAATCGTTCTCGAGCCACACGCACTTCGCCTTCAGGCGCGCGCAGATCTCGTTGCCGAGGTCGATGTCGAAGCCGACGAGCTTGCCGTCGGGCGCCTTCGACTCGAACGGCGCGTAGCTTGCGTCGGTGCCGAAGCGGATCGTGGTCCAGTCCTTCGCGGCGGCGGGGCCTGCGGATACTGCGAGCAGGGCGATCGAAACAGCGGCAATCAGTCTCTTCATGGTGCGTTTCCTTGGCGTGGTGCTTCCGGTTCTGTGCGACACGGTTCCGCAGACAGGACCGCGTCTGCACGCGCTGTCCGCATGGCCATTAACGCAGAAAATAAAATAAGAGTCCAGAATGGACAAAAAATATCGTTTTGCTGTAAGAAATGACCGACCGTCGGGTGTCGACCCTTGCAAAAATGCGAAAATGGACTAGTCTTGTTAGTGAATTCATTTCGAGACTAACCATCATGTCACAGCCTGCCTACGATTCGCATTCCGCCCCGCCGCAGGCTTCGTTTGCGCAGATGTCGGCGGCAGGCCTGCGTGCGTTTTTCAACATCGCGCGCGACTGGGAACTGACGATCGACGAGCAGATCGTGCTGCTCGGGTCGCCCGGACGTTCGACGTTCTTCAAGTGGAAGGCGGCGCCGGAGTCGGCGCGGCTGCCGCGCGATACGCTCGAGCGGCTATCGCTGCTGCTCGGCATCTACAAGGCGCTGCAGATCCTGCTGCCGCAGCCGGCCGCGGCAGACGCATGGGTCAAGCGGCCCAACGATGCCGCGCCGTTCGGCGGCAAGCGCGCGCTCGACCGGATGCTGGCCGGCAACGTCGGCGATCTGGTCGCCGTCCGGCAATATCTCGACGCGATGCGAGGTGGCTGGGCGTGACGATGCCGATCGAAGCAAAACAATGGCCCACGACCGCCGTCGACTGGGCGCCTGCCTATCGTGTGATCCCCACCCGTTTTCCTGCCATCAACCTGTTCGACCGCGTCGCGTCGGCGGACGATTTCGACGCGCTGTACGCGCTCGAATCGCTGACCAACGACCGCATCCGCAACGAAGTCGGCACGCTCGACCTGGTGCCGCCCGACGAGCGCCGCTACGGGCTGGGCTGGGGGCCGATCATGGCCGCGTTCACGCACCTGAATCCGCAGGGCAGCCGTTTTTCCGACGGTAGCTACGGCGTGTTCTACTGCGCCCGCTCGCGCGACACGGCGATCGCCGAAACGCGCTATCACGGCGCGTTGTTCCTGGCCGCGACGAAGGAGCCGCCGATGCGCCAGCAGATGCGGCTCTATACGGTGTTCGCGCAGGGCGACGTGGTCGACGTGCGCACGTGGCCGCAGCGCGATCCCGCATTGCTGCATCCGCTCGATTACAGCGCGGGGCAGGCGCTCGGCCGCGCGGTGCGCAACGCGGGCGGCGCGGGGATCGTCTATCCGTCGGTGCGCGACCCGGGCGGCGAGTGTCTGGCGGCATTGCGCACCGCGCTGCTGCGCGACTGCCATCACGCGGCGTACCTCGAATACAACTGGAACGGCTCGGCCGTCGACGCGGTGTTCGAACTGAACCAGGTTGGCTAGGGCCTGCTTACACTAATAACGGGCATGCGCCGGCCCCCAGAAGGGCCGAGCGCAAGGATTGCGACGAAGCGAATACGCGACGTATTCGCAAGGAGCATGACGCTCGCGCGTCACTTGTTTGGTTCGGCCCAACGGCGCTCCTTGCTCCTTGCGCTGCGACCGGTAACGCTCGTTCGCATGCCCGTTATTAGCGTGAGCAGGCCCTGGGGCCGCTCGCGGGCCGATGCGGGCGCGAGGGCATCACGGCAGCGGCCAGTTGCCCGCGTGGCGTTCGCGCGCCTCGGCCTGCGTCATCGACCACGTGCTGCCGGTGCGCGGCTCGGCGAGCGTGAGCCGCCCGGACGGCGCGAACGCACCGGTGTCGATGAACCATTGCGCGCCGATCCGCTGCGGCGCGCGCACAGGCGTATGCCCGGTGCAGGTCAGCGACAGTCCGGCCTGCCGCGCCGGATCGGCGAGCCCCTGGACCAGATCGCGGCCCCAGATCAGCCGTTCGCGCACGTCGTGCGAATAGCTGCCCGTATCGAGGTCGGTGTCCGACCCGAAAAATTCCGCATGCAGCACGTTGAAGCGCTCGGGGCCGTCGCCGATCACGCGCACCAGCGGCAGCGCGTCGACGCGTGCCGCATGCGCGTGCAGCCGTTCCGGCGGCAGGTCGGCGCCCCAGTCGCCGCCGATCCCGCGCCACGCGTCGGGCGACAGCTTGCCGCGCGACACGAGGCTCAGCACTTCCTCGTGATTGCCGCGCACGACGTGGCACCACGGGCGGTCGAGCAGGTCGAGCGCGGTTTCGGACGCGGGGCCGCGATCGACGAGATCGCCGACCGAGAACAGGCGGTCGCGGGCCGGATCGAAGCGGATGTCGTGCAGCAGCGCGCGCAGCACGTCCACGCAGCCGTGCAGGTCGCCGACGACGAAGTCGCGGCCGGCCGTGTTCGCGGGGTGGCGGCAGAGGGAGGCGGTGGCGGTCATCCCAGTATCTTAGGCGCTCGTGCCCATCGCCACGTCGCGATGGAATGGCGATAATCGGGGCGCGGTAACCGCCGGCGCGGCGCAGCGGGCCGCCCCGCCTACCGTTCGAACCCTTTCCATCCGCTTTCGGAATCACACGATGACGTTTTATCCGCAGGTATTACGCAACCGGCCGCGCATGGTCGCGGCGTTCGTCGCGGGCTTGCTGTGCGCGGTGCTGCTGCCGTTTCCGCTGCGCCTGACCGCGCGTACGCTGATCGGCTGGGACTGCGCGGTCTGGCTGTATCTCGTGCTGATGTGGGTGCGCATGGTCACCGCGCATCATCACAAGGTGCGCGAAGTCGCGATCCGCGAGGACGAAAACGCGACGACCGTGCTGACCGTCGTGTGCCTCGCGACCGTCGCGAGCGTGGCCGCGATCGCGATCGAACTCGCGACCGCCAAGAGCGTCGGCTTCCGCGCGGGGCTCAGCCATTACGCGATCACGGGCGCGACGCTGTTCGGCGCGTGGTTCCTGATTCCGACGATCTTCACGCTGCACTATGCACGGCTCTATTACGGCTCGCCGAGCAGCGACCGCGCGCTGCGCTTCCCGGACCGGAATCCCGAACCCGATTACTGGGATTTCCTGTATTTCGCGTTCACGCTCGCGGTCGCGTCGCAGACCGCCGACATATCGCTGGCGAACCGCTCCGCGCGACGCGCGGTGCTCGCGCAGTCGATCCTGTCGTTCTACTTCAACATGGCCGTGCTCGGGTTGTCGATCAATGTCGCGGCGGGGCTGCTGAGTTGACGCCGGTTACTTGAGCAGGTCGTACCGACCGCCGCGTTCCAGTGCCCGCCGGTACGCCGGCCGCGCGTGGCACGCACGCGAATCGCGCCGCCCGTCGTTTCGAACCGCGTCGATCCGTTACGCGCGCCGCACCGCGATCCACGCACCCCAGAACAGGCTCGCGAAAAAGCGCAGCGGTGCGTCGAAGCCCGCGTCGCGCAGCAGGCCGAACACGGCTTCCTCGGACGCGGGCGGATCGGCGCCCTGCAGGATCTTCGCGAGTTGCGCGCGTACGGCGTCCGGCGTGGCGCCCTTCATGCGCCAGCGCTGCTGCCACGCGTCGAGCAGGCGAGGGTGGTCCGCGTAGCGGCGATGATTGCCGGCGAGCACGAGCGGCGCGCCGGGCTTCAGGCGTCGCGCGATCGCGTGCAGCAGCGCCGCCTTCGCATCGTCGCCCGGGACATGATGCAGCACGCCGATCAGCGTTGCGCCGTCGAACGCGGGTGCGTCGGGCAGCGCATCGACATTGTCCTCGACGAACGCCGTGCGCGCGCCGAAGCCGGCGGCCTCGACGTTCGTGCGCGCGAGCGCGAGCATCGGCGCGGACGGGTCGACGGCCGTGAATTGCCAGCCCGGCTCGAGCGCGGCCGCCACGCAGATTTCCTGCCCCGTGCCGCCCGCGCCCGCGACGAGTATCCGCGCATCGGGCGCCCCGACCGCCGACGCGAGCATGCACGCGGCGAGTTCGTGGCAGGCATCGTAGCCGGCGAGCGCAATGCGCGATTGCTCGGCGTATTCGTGTGCGCGTGCCGGATCGAATTTCGCGGCGCTGGCGGGAAGCGACATGGCGGGTTCCTCGGGTCGGGCGCGGACGACGTGTCCGCGAGCATCGCGCAGAGCGTAAGCGTGCGTGGTCGACGCAACAAGGCGAGCGGTCATTCCGGTATGCCGACTACCCGATTCGGCAAGCGTCGGGCTGCCGATTTTCCAGGGGTCGATTCGCATTTAAAAATGCCCGATCACGATGCATCGCGGTGGCGAATCCGGTGCATACTCGTTTTTCTCCCCCCGCCTGGCCGTCGCATGCCGGGCTCCGATGCGCCGCGCCAGTGGCGCGGCCATGCCGCTCGGCACGCACGAGGAGCGCATGATGTCCGATTGTCCGCACGATCCGTACGCGCAGCACTACATTCATTGTTTGCCGTTTGGCGCGCAGCCTTGTGGCGCGCTCGGCACGACACCGCGCACGCATTTTCGCGTGTGGGCGCCGGGCAGCACGCAGGTCCAGCTCGAACTCGATACCGGCTATGGCCCGACGCTCGTCCCGATGACGGCCGCCGGCCCGAACTGGTTCGAAGTGTTCGCCGATTGCGGCGCGGGTGCGCGTTACCGCTATCGCCTCGACGATGCCGTGTCGATTCCCGATCCCGCGTCGCGCTCGCAACCCGAAGGGCTCAACGGTCCGAGCGAGGTCGTCGATCCGCGCGCGTTCACGTGGCGCAACACGTTCTGGCGCGGGCGCGCGTGGGAAGACATGGCGCTCTACGCGATTCGCCCGCACGCGGTGGGCGGCTTCGCCGGCGTGCGCCGCCGCCTGCCGCAGCTCGCGCGCCTCGGCGTGACCGCGCTGGAACTGCTCGCCTCGCCGCACGACAGCCTGCCGTTCGCGCCGCTTGCGGTCGAAGGCGGCCCCGATGCGCTGAAGGCGCTGATCGACGACGCGCACGGCT
This sequence comes from Burkholderia sp. JP2-270, assembly GCF_003233675.1. NCBI lineage: Bacteria > Pseudomonadati > Pseudomonadota > Betaproteobacteria > Burkholderiales > Burkholderiaceae > Burkholderia > Burkholderia sp. JP2-270. The sequence continues at coordinate 2,634,529 of NZ_CP029825.1, forward strand.
ACGGCCTTGCGGTGCTGCTGGAACTCGACTACGCGCGCTTCGGCAGCGGCACCGACGCGCTGCGCCACTTCGCGGAGCCGTTCTTCCATATGCGCGACGATCCGCTGCAGGCGCCGCCGCTGGCGCTCGATCATCCGGACGTCTGCGATTTCTTCTGCGACAACGCGCTGTACTGGATCGACGAATACCGTTGCGACGGGCTGCGCCTGCGCGAGGCCGACCGGATCGGCGTGTCGTGGCTGCGCGAGATCGCGGACCGCGTGCGCGCGGCCGTGCCGGCCGACAGGTTCATCCATCTCGTGCTCGGCAGCGAGCGGCATCCGGCGCATCTCGCCGATACCCATTTCGATGCGCAGTGGAACGGTTGCGGCGAACGCGCGCTGCACCGGCTGACGGGGCGTGACGCGTCGGCCCATGAAGGCATTTCCACGCACCAGTCGATCCATACGCTCGCCCGCGCGCTAACCGCGGTCGGCGCGGCGTTTCAGCCGGCCGCGCCGGCAGAAGGCATGGCCGCCGAAACCGGGCTGTCGTTGACGTCGCTGGTGCTGTCCGATGGCGCGTGGCGCGACAGCGACCAGGGCGACCGAGGGCAGGAGGCCTGCCTGGCCGGGCTTGCGCTGTCGCTGCTCACGCCGCAGATCCCGCTGATCTTCGACGAAACCGCGCGCGACGCCGATCGCGCGCATTTCGTGCAGTCGGCGCTCGCGGTGCGCGCGAAGCTGATCGCGCCGCGGCTGTCCGATTGCCGGCCGCAGGATGCGCATGCGCTGAAGGCGGACGGCGACGGGGATGCCGACGCGCTGCTCGCGTCATGGCGCCTTGCCGACGACGAGACGCTGACGATCGCATTGAACCTGTCGCCCGATGCGGTGCCGTTCGATGCGCCGAGAGGGCAGGTCGTGTTCGAGACGCCGGCGCGCGCGCGCGACCGGGTCGACGAAGGGGAATTGCCGCCGTATTCGCTCGTTGCGTGGCTGACGGGCGACGTCAACCGGTACGCGCTCACGCACGACGTGCGTCGCATCGACGACGGCTCGTGGCGTGGAGCGCGACCGAACCTGAACGCCTGAAGAGCGCCTGGGCGTGTGAACGCATAACTCTGTCCGAACGGCCGCGGGCGCCTTAGCGCCCGGCGGCTGCCCTGCCGGAACGCCCTGAGTTACCAGAATCCGCGAATGCCCGCGATGCCGTACGCGCCGTGACGGCGCGCGTCGTCGAGATGCGCGCGCGTCATCCCCCCGAGCGCGTAGACGGGCATCGCGGCCTGCGCGGCCAGCGCGCCGAATCGGCTCCAGCCGAGCGCCGGCGCACCGGGGTGGCTGAGCGTCGGCAACACGGGCGACAGCGTGACGAAATCCGCGCCGGCGCGTGCGGCCAGCAGCAGGTCGTCACGCGTGTGGCAGGCGGCGGATACCCATCGTCCGGCCGGCAACGGCCGTTGCGCGGCGGCGCGCAACGCGGTGCCGTCGAGATGCCAGCCGGCGCCGTCGAGCCGTATCACGCCGGCCGCATCGATCGGGCCGTTCAGCATCAGGTGCGCACCGGCTGCATTGCAGCGCGCGAGCGCCGCGGCGGCGAGCCGCGCGAACGCGGCCGCATCGAGCGATTTCACGCGCAGTTGCACGAGCGTCTCGCCGCGCGCGAGTACGGCCGACAGCCGGTCGAGGAACGCATCGCAATCGGCCGCAGACGCGGACGCCGGTTCCGGCGTGATCACGCAGCAGCGCGGCAGCGTTGCGTTCATCGCGCGCGGCGACGACCACGAGAGGCCGTCATTCGTCGGCCTCCTTCGCGATCTTCGGATAGACGCGCACGAGCACGATGCGCGGCCCGTTCATCTTCTTCACGACGACGTCGAAGCGGTCGAACGACACGCGCTGCCCTTCGGTCGGCAGGTCGCTGAGCGCCTGGATCACGAGGCCGCCGACCGATTCCGCACGGCCTTCGTCGATGTCGATGCCGAGCGCCTGCTCGAGCGACACGACGGGCAGGCTGCCCTTGCCCATCAGCGTGCCGTCGTCGAGGCGGCTCCAGTCGGCATCGCCCTGGCGGAACTCGTCGTGGATCTGGCCGACCAGCGCGCCGAGCAGGTTGTCGAGCGTCAGGAAGCCGATCGGCTTCTCGCCCTTGTTGCCGACCAGCGCGAAGTGCGGCGCGCCCTTGCGGAAGCGGCGGAACAGTTCGAGTGCCGGCGTGTCGGGCTTTACGTACTGCACGGGGCGCACGTAGTCGGACAGGTCTTCGAGCGCCGCGCCCGCGTGACGCGCGAGCAGCAGGTCCTTCAGGTGGATCAGCCCGCTCACCTGTTCGCGCGACGCATCCTCGAACAGCGGATAGCGGCTGAAGCGGTGCCGCGCGACGATCTCCATGTTGTCGGGCAGCGGCAGGTCGCGCCGCAGGCCGATCATTTCATGGGCCGGCCGCATCAGGTCCGACACGGTCATCGACGAAAAATCGAGCGAATGCGCGAGCGTGTTCCACTCGTCGTTGCTGTACGTGCCGCGCGCCGGCTGTGCCGCGTTGCCGGCCGTGCTGCGGCGGCTGCGCAGGATCAGCTTCAGCTCGTCGGTCGAGTAGTGCGCGTCGCCGCCGTGGTCGGCCGACAGCCCCGCGAGCCGCAGCACCGCGTTGGCGCTGTTGTTGAGCACCCAGATCGCCGGATACATCGCCCAGTAGAACGCATAGAGCGGCAGCGCGACCCACAGGCCGACCTTCTCGGACTGGCGGATCGCCATCGATTTCGGCGCAAGCTCGCCGACGACGATGTGCAGGAACGAGATCAGCGAGAACGCGAACACGAGCGAGATCAGGTGCACGACGCGTTCGGACTGCACGCCGATCAGGTCGAGCAACGGGCTGAGCAGTTGCGCGAAGGCCGGTTCGCCGACCCAGCCGAGGCCGAGCGACGCGAGCGTGATGCCGAGCTGGCACGCGGAAAGATACGCGTCGAGCCGGCCGTGCACGATGCCGAGAATGCGCCCGCGCAGGCCGTGCTTGCGGGCAAGGGTCTTGACGCGCGTCGCGCGCAGTTTGACGAGGCCGAATTCGGCCGCAACGAAGAACCCGTTCAGGGCCACCAGGAACAACGCGCCGATGAGCGCGAAGATCTGTAACAAAGAATCGCTCCGGTTATGACAGGCCCATCAGTATAGAGCCGGAAAGGGATTTGTAATGTTTTGGGCGGCCGATTGCTTACACCGGCGCCTCGCGGGGGATGGCGAGCGTCATGGTGGCGGTCGTGCCGTCGGCGAACACCGTATGTGCGAACGTGCCGCCGTGCGCGAGCGCGACGCGCTGGCACAGCGCGAGCGCCCATGCGATCCGCTTCGCGTCGCGCTCGCGGAGCATTTCGCGTCGCGCGAACGATTCGAACGCATGCGGCTGTGCAGGATCGGCGAGTGCGCCGGCGCTCACGGTGCAAGTGGCGCGCGCGACGAACTGCGCGCCGTCGCGCGTGCATGCGAACGTCACGCGGCTGCCGGCGGCGCTGGCCTCGACGGCCGCCGTCAGCATCGTCCAGAGCGCCTGTGCGATGCGTTCGCGGTCGGCCGACAGCGACGGTTCGCCGTCCGGCAGCGTCGTGTCGAGCGCGACCTGCCGTGCGTCGGCGAGCGCAAAACGGACGAGCGCGAGCGTGTCGTCGAGCAGCGCGCGCAGCGCGAACGGCCGCGGCGCGATCGCGAGCGTGCGCGTTTCCGCGCGCGGCGCATCGAGCACGTCGTCGATCAGCGTCACCTGCTGGTCGATGCCCGTGCGGATGCCCGCGAGCGCGCGCTGCAGGTTCGGATCGGCATTGGCGAGCTGGCGCTCGAGCACGTACGCCCAGCTGTGCATCGCGTTCAGCGGGCTGCGCAGGTCGTGCGACGCGGTGGAGAGCGCCTGGTCGCGCAGGAACAGCGCCGCCTGGGTGGCGTAGTGCGCTGCGCGTTCGCGCAGCAGGTCGGCGGCGGGATCGACGGTAGTGGGCGTCACGGAGCAGGCCTGTCGGAAGCGGTTGGCGTGGAAGTCACGCGAACCGTCATTATAGGGACGGTGCGTGTCACGCCGGCAGCGCGTCCCCGTCCTTTTTCCGCGCGTCGCCGTTCGGCAGCAGCTGGCACGCGAGCAGGCCGGCCAGCATCAGCGCGCAGCCGACGAGCGCGCGCAGCGTCAGCGTTTCGTTGAGCGCGGCCCAGCCTGCGACCGCCGCGAACACGCCTTCCATGCTGAAGATCACGGCTGCGTGCGCGGGCGCAGCGTCGCGTTGCGCGACGACCTGCAGCGTATAGCCGACGCCGACCGACAGCAGCCCGCCGTACAGCAGCGTCGGCAGCGCGCCGCGCAGCATCGCGACGCTGACCGGCTCGACGGCGAGGCCGACCGCGAGGCACGCCACGCCGCAGACGACGAACTGCAGGAACGCGAGCACGAGCGGATCGTGACGCTTCGCGAGATGGCCGACTGCCATCACGTGCGCGGCGATGATGACGGCGCCCGCGAGCTGGAACCAGTCGCCGTACAGCACCGAGAAGTGCTCGTCGATGCTGAGGAAATACAGGCCGATCGCCGCGAGCAGCGCGCCGAACCACGTGCCCGTGCCGATCCGGTGGCGCGCGAACACGCCCATCAGCGGCACGATCACGACGTACAGCGAGCTGATGAAGCCCGCGTTCGCGACCCGCGTGTACTGCAGGCCGAACTGCTGCAGCGAGATCGACACCGCGAGCAGCCCGCCGAGCGCGAGGCCCGGCAGCAGCAGCGCCGGCTCGCGGCGGATCGCCGCGAGCTGCGCGCGCGACGCCGCGTTCAGCATCAGCAGCGGAACCAGCACGAGCGCGCCGAGCAGGAAGCGCAGCCCCGTGAACAGGAACGGCCCGATCACGTCGAGGCTCAATCGCTGCGCGACGAACGCCGAGCCCCAGATCGCGGCGGCGGCGAGCATCAGCAGGTTGGCGCGGAGGTGCGTGCGGGCTTCGGGCTTCATCGTATTCTTCTGAAGATTGCGGGCGGCGAAACTCCACAGCTTACGCCGAGATTGCAAGGCTGTCGGCAAACCTGCGCAGCGCGGCGGCCGCACGTGCGTCGCGCACGCGCGAATACAGCACGACCTGCGACTGCGGCAGCGGCGGCAGCCCGAATTTCGCGCCGACGTCGACCAGCGTGCGCGGCGCGACCCGCCGCGCGAGCGGGCAGACGGCGAGCCCCGCCGCGGCTGCGGCCGTGACCGCCGCGACACCGCCGCCCGTGAAGCGCTCGCGCCACGGCCGCCCCGCATGGTCGAGCGCGCGCAGCGCGGCGGCCCGCACGCCGCATGGGCCGGCCAGCACCGCGAGCGGCAGCGGCTCGCCCGCGCGCGGCGCCCAGTCCGGCGCGGCGAGCCAGGTCAGCGGTTCGGCAAACAGCAGCGTGCCGTCGTCGCGCGGCGGGTCTTCGCCGGGCTCGTGCCGCACGATCGCCGCGTCGAGCCGGCGTTCGTCGTATTGCGCGAGCAGGCCGGCCGACATCCCGAGATGCATTTCCAGCGACAGCCCCGGATCCTGTCGATGCAGGCTCGTGAGCACGGCCGGCAGGTCGGGCACCGCGACGTGCTCGCTGACGCCGAGCGACAAACGGTGCGTGCCGGCCGAGATCGCACCGAGCGCATGGTCGTGCGCGTCGAGCAGCGCACGGGCAGCCGGCAGGAAGTTCTCGCCGTCGGCGGCCAGCTTGACCACGCGCGGCGTGCGCGCGAGCAGCGGCTTGCCGAGGTGTGCCTCCAGCCGTTTCAGCTTCAGGCTGACGGCCGATTGCGTGGTGCCGAGCGCATCGGCGGCGCGCGTGAAGCTGGCGAGATCGGCGACCAGCACGAACGCGCGCACGGCATCGAGATCGAGGACTTTCATTTCAAATGAAAATGAATGAAATATTCATTGATGACTGTTCATTATAGTTCGGCGGGCCTAACCTGATGTCGTGTTTCCGTTCTTCAACGTCACCGACAGGAGCAGGACCATGCCATTCACCCGTATCGCAGTGCGCGAGGGCAAACCGGCCGCATACCGCGCGGCGCTCGTCGACGGCGTGCATCGCGCGCTGATGCACACGTTCAACGTGCCCGAGGACGACATCTTCATGGTCATCACCGAGCATTCGGCCGAGAACTTCGTGTACGGCCGCCACTACCTCGACATCGAGCGGAGCGACGATCTCGTGATGATCCAGATCACCGCGAACAACACGCGCACGCTCGAGCAGAAGCGGGCGCTGTACCGGACGATCGCGGAGAACCTCGCGCAGCAGCCCGGCGTGCGGCAACAGGACGTATTCATCAGTCTTGTCGAGGTGCTGAAGGAGGACTGGTCTTTCGGCAACGGCATCGCGCAATACGCCGTTTGATATACGACAGCGCGACGGGGCCGGATCGTCGCCTGCGCGTTTTGACGGCGTGTACTATGGAAGATGCTTCACGGGCGACGCCGGTGCGGAGGATGCGCCGGCGATTCTTCATGTGCAGGAGCTTCCATGTCGCGTGTGCTGGAAATCGTATTGTCGTTGTCGCTGGAAGGTTGGCCGGCCAAGGCTGCGAGTCGTGCCCGCGGCACGCAGCGCGATTTCGGCGCCGAGCTCGTGCGCGCATGGCGGATCTGCCCGCAGGTCCGGATGCGGCGCGGCCATGAACGCGTGACGATCGAGCCGTGCCAGGTCGAGGAGGCCGAGCCGAGCCCCGGCGCGAGCTGGTGGACCTGGGTCGAGTCGAATGCGCATGGCAGGCGGGTCGTCGCGTCCCGCACGAAACCGTTCGCGCCCGGCGTCACGCAGCGCGAACTGTTCGACGCGGAGCACGCGGGCATCGTCGTCGCGATGCCGCTGCCCGTACCCGCAACGGGCGCCGCGGTTGATGCCGATGCGCCGACTGGCGAAGTCGACGGCGTCGTGCCGGACGCCGCCGAGCACCCGGCCGCCGGCGCGCCGCCCGAAGCGCCGGCTCTGCGCGTCGTCAGCGAACGGCGGCGCGGGCGGTGGGCCGACGACAGCGGTGTCGTGGTCGAGATGACGCTCGACGATGTCACGCTGCATGGCGGTGGCGAGCCGCCGCGCCGCTACGTCGAACTGCGTCTCGCCGCGCCCGACTGGGAAACCTTCACCGCGCGCACGGCCGCGCTGCACGCGCTGTTTGCCGCGGCGCGTGAACTGAGCGGCGCGTGGCCCGCATTCGTGCAACTGACGAGCGTGATCGACCGCGCCTGTGCGGGCGAGCCGGCCGCCGCCGGCCCGGTCAAGGCGCGGCTCGTCGACTTGACCGGCATTCGCAGGCAGCGTGCCGCGCTGTTCGCATTGTCCGGCGACATCGCCGCACAATGGCTCGGCAACGAGGCCGGCGTGCTCGATCGCGACGATCCCGAATTCGTGCATCAGTTGCGCGTCGCGCTGCGCCGCCTGCGCACGCTGATGCGTTTCTTTCCGCGCTTTGCGGACCGCCAATGGAAGGACACGTTCGGCGCCGACCTGCACTGGCTCGCCGCACTGCTCGGCACGGTGCGCGACTGGGACGTGTTCTCGACCGAAACCCTGCCCGCGCTGATCGCGGCCGACGGCGGCGGCGCCGACTGGAATGGCACGCTCGACGCCGCGCGTGCGCAGTCCACGGCCGCGCGCGTCGAACTGCGGCAGGCGCTGCATTCGGCCCGTTATGCGCGGCTGACGCTCGGCTGGCTCGAATGGCTGAGCGCGCTCGCGCTGCCGCCCGCCGCCGCCGCCGACGACGACGCGCCGTCGCTGCGGCGTCACGCGACGAAGCGCGTGCGGCGGCTGTTCGGCCATCTTTACGCATCGCCGTCGCTGACGTCGCTCGATACGGCTGCGCGCCACCGGGTGCGGATCGACGCGAAGCGGCTGCGCTATGCGCTCGAATTCTTCGCGTCGCTGGCGTCGCGCCGCACGCGCACCGAGACGGTAAAGACGCTCGCGCGCGTGCAGAGCGTGCTCGGCGAAGCGAACGACACGGTGGTCGCGCTGCATCATCTTGAGCAACTGGCGGCGCCGCCGTACCAGCTCGGTTTCGTGCGCGGCTACGGCGCGGCGCTCGAACAGCGCGCGGCGCGCGACGCCGAGACGCTGCTGGCCAGCCTGCGTCCGCCGAAGCTCGACGGCAAGCCGGGCTGAGCGGCGCGCGCTGAATATAATGGCCGCCCGTTTCCCGCACCCATGCCGATGACCGACGCACCGCATTCTTCCCCGTCTTCCGAGCCGCTTGAACTGGGCGGCGAGCTGTGGCTGCGCGCGGGCGAGCAGACGCTCGGCGGCGCCACGCGCATCGCGCTGCTCGCGGCGATCGGCGACACGGGTTCGATCACGCGCGCGGCGAAGGCCGTCGGCCTCAGCTACAAGGCTGCATGGGATGCCGTCGACACGATGAACAATCTCGCCGGCGAACCGCTCGTCGCGCGGTCGACGGGCGGCAAGGGCGGCGGCGGCACGACGCTGACGCCGCGCGCGACGTCGCTGATCGCCGCGTTCCGCACGATCGAGCGCGAGCATCGCCGTTTCATCGACGCCGCGAGCGCGGCCGTTGCCGGGTTCGACGTCGACTGGGCGCTGATCGGCCGGATCGGGATGAAGACCAGCGCGCGCAACCAGTTGTTCGGCAAGGTCGCATCGATCGTGCGCGGCACGGTCAACGACGAGGTGACGCTCACGCTGCCTGGCGGGCAGCCGATCGTCGCCGTGCTGACGCACGAAAGCGCCGATGCGCTCGGCCTGCGGGAAGGTGCGGATGCCTGCGCACTGGTGAAGGCGTCGTGGGTCGTGCTGGCAGTCGACGATGGCGGGCCCGAGCTGAAGGTGTCAGCGCGGAACCGGCTGCGCGGCAGCGTCGAATCCGTCGCGGCGGGCGCGGTGAACAGCGAAGTGACGCTGGCGCTCGACGGCGGCGGGACGCTGACGGCCGTCGTCACCAACGAAAGCGTCGATGCGCTGCAGCTCGACGCCGGCCGGCCGGCGATCGCGCTGTTCAAGGCATCGAGCGTGATTCTCGCGGTGACGGGCTGACGGCGCAGGCACGGCAGCGCACGTGCGTGCTGCGGCGCTCGCGTGACGGACGGGCGCGAAGCCGGCGCCGGACGTCGTCTGCAAGGCGCCGGCTTCGTTTCCGTTTCCAGCTTATGCCGCAGCGCGCGGCTTCTCTCAGGCTCCGGCGTGGCTGCCAGCGCCACGGTCCCGGCCTCGCGCGTTCACGCGACGCGCGTCGGCCACTCGGCGTGCGGCGGTACCGCCTGCACGCGTCCTTCGCTCAATTGCACGACCTGGTCGCCGAACGCGGCGACGTCGTCGGGGTCGTGCGAGATCAGCACCATCGGGATGTCGAGCCGCGCCTGCAGCTCGGCGAGCTCGTGGCGCATGCGCTGGCGCATCGCGGCGTCCAGCGCCGCGAACGGTTCGTCGAGCAGCAGGATCCGCGGTTGCGCGACCAGCGCGCGCGCGAGCGCGACGCGCTGCTTCTGCCCGCCCGACAGTTGCGACGGATACTGCCCCGCGAGCGCTTCGAGGTCGAACGCGTGCAGCCAGTACGCGACTTCGGGCGGCACCGTCCTCGCGCGCGGGTTGCGCAGCCCCGACGTGAGCCCGAACGCGATGTTCTGGCGCACGTTCAGATGCGGAAACAGCGCGTAGTCCTGGAACAGGTATGCGACGCGCCGTTCCCGGGTCGGCACGTCGATGCGGCGCGCGGCGTCGAACAGCGGCTCGCCGTTCAGCGTGATCGTGCCTGCGTCGGGCGACAGCAGGCCGGCGATCGCCTGCAGCGTCATGCTCTTGCCCGCGCCGGACGGCCCGAACAGCACGACGCGCTGCGTCGCCGCCGTGAACGACACGTCGAGCGTGAAACGGCGCTCGGCATTCGCGTAGGTCTTGCGGATATCGACGATGAGGCTCATGCGGGCCTCCGCCGAAGCAAGCCGGCCGCTGCATGAGACAGGCGATACGGACGAGGCAGGCGCTTCATGTCAACTGGCTCCGCCGGGCGCGCGACGGCACGAGCCAGCCGGTCGCGAGCAGCACGAGCACGCAGGTGATCGACGTCACCAGCACGAGGAAGTTGGCCGTGTTGTCGTCGCCGGCCTGCACGGCCGCGTAGATCGCAACCGACAGCGTCTGCGTGCGGCCGGGCAGGTTGCCCGCGATCATCAGCGTCGCGCCGAACTCGCCGAGCGCGCGCGCGAACGCGAGCAGCGCGCCGGCGAGGATCCCGCGCGTGGCAAGCGGCAGCGTCACGCGGAAGAACACCGCGGCTTCGCCGAGCCCGAGCGTGCGCGCGGCGCGCTCGAGATGCGGATCGACGCCCTCGAACGCGGCACGCGCCGACTTCAGGATCAGCGGAAACGCGACGACCATCGATGCGATCACCGCACCTTGCCACGTGAAGACGAGCTCGATGCCGAGCGTGTCGAGCCACGCGCCGAACACGCCGCGCCGGCCGAGCAGCACGAGCAGGTAATAGCCGAGCACCGTCGGCGGCAGCACGAGCGGCAGCGTCAGCAGCGAATCGACGACGTCGCGCAGCGGCGAGCGCCAGCGCGCGAGCACGAACGCGGCCGCGACGCCGAGCACGATGTCGAGCGCGGTCGCCCAGCCGGCGACCTTCAGCGATAGCAGCAGCGGTACCCAGGCGTCTTGCATCGCGATACGCTCACTTGCCCGCGGGCTTGAAGCCGAACGTCGACAGCACGGCCTGGCCCTGCGGCGACGAGACGAAGTCGATGAACGACTGCGCCTGCGCGGCGTGGCGGCTGTCCTTGACCACGGCGATCGGATAGGTGATGGCCGTCTTCGTCGGCACCGTCAGTGCGACCTTCACGCGGCCGGGCATGATCGCGGCGTCGGTGCCGAACACGAAGCCCGCGTCGACCTCGCCGCGCGCGACGTAGTCGAGGCTCTGGCGCACGTTGGCGGCCAGCACGCCCTTCGCGCTGACGGCATCCCACACGCCGGCCGCGCGCAGCGCGCCTTCGGTGTAGCGGCCGACCGGTACCGATGCCGGGTCGCCGTATGCGATGCGCTTCACGCCGGGCGCCGTCAGGTCGTTCAGTGACGTCGGCGCGGCCGCGTGGCTGTCCGCCGGAACGATCAGCACGAGCGAGTTCGCGGCGAAATCGCGGCGCGTGCCGGGCACGATCACCTTTTCGTCGGCCGCGCGATCCATCGCCTTCTGGTCGGCCGACGCGAACACGTCGGCCGGCGCGCCCTTGGCGATCTGCTGCATCAGCACGTCCGACGCGCCGAAGTTGAACAGCACCTTGGTATCGGGATGCTGTTTCTGGTACGCGTCGCCGACGGCCTTGAACGCGTTCGTCAGGCTGGCGGCGGCCGACACGACCAGTTCGTCGGCGCAAGCGGGCGCGCTGAACGCGACACCGGCGGCGGCAAGCGCGGCGATCGGCAGCAGGCGGAGCAGGGTGCGGCGAAGCGGACGGACGGTCGAGCGCATGGTGGATTCGTTGGAATGGGTGGAAACCGTAATCGTAATATAGGGCGGGTTATAACGCTTGGCATACCGCTCATGCGACGGTGTGCATGAAATGGTCAGACTTGAAGAACGGCGGGCGTGACGGCCGGATGCCCCGTCACGCGTGCAGCGTGTGCGTCGACGATTCGGTGCGCTGCAGCGACGACGGCTGCGACGCGGGGCGGTAGTTCGGATTGGCCTTCCAGCGCGCGCGGACGAACGGGCGCTCGTGGCCCGACAGTTGCAGCGCAACCTTGGTGACCCAGCGATGCGACGGCACCGTGATGCCGTGCAGCGCGACGGTGACGAATGCGAGGCTCGCGATGACCGCGGGGGCCGACCAGCGGTGCGGCACCGCGCGCCACGAGCCGGCGATGAACGCGAGCGCGGCGATCGCGCCGACGATGCAGCCGGTGATCGATTCGGACGGCGAATGCGCGTCGAGCGCGACGCGCGACACGCCGACCGCGATGCCGGCCGCGAGCCCGAGCGCGATGCCGGCGATCCGCACCGGCGTGCGCATGCGGATCAACATCAGGAAGATCGCGACCGGATAAACTGACGTCGACAGCATCGCGTGGCCGCTGAAGCCCGTGAAATCCCACGCACGGATGCCGATGCCCCAGCCCAGGAACGCGATCTTCGTGAGCGCGACCACGCCGATCGCGGCTGCGAGCACGCCGAGCCATGCGGCCGCACGCTGCCACGAGTAGCCGAGCGCGAGCCAGACGGCGATCGTGATCGCGAGCGGCAAGGTCAGGCCGGCGCCGCCGAACGCGGTGATCATGATCCACAGGTGAGACGGCAGGTCGAACATCGGGAAGGGACGAACGGAGGCGGGGAGGATGCTTAAATCAACGCGCGAGCCGGGAAGAACGACTACAACGGATACAAGCGGCGAAGCCCCAGTATAGCGCCGCGTGCGCACGAGCCCCGTTTTTTGCGCCGTCGGGAACTTACCGCGCGCAGGAAAAATCCCAGAAACAATGTTATGGTGCATTGCACAAAGTCGAACGATGCATCCATTGCGGCGCCCTCATGGCGCCCCTATTTTTCCTGACTGCGAGCCCGATCGATGACCAAAAGTCTGACCAAGGTGTGGCTGGGCGGCATGAAACGCATGCTGTCTCCGGCCGCCAAACGTGCGGCGCGCGATGCGCAGCGCATCACACGCGACGCACTCGAGGCCGCCGCCTCTCCCGCCGTATCCGAGCTGTCCCCGCCGCGCGAATCGCGCGTGCGGCCGCGTGCGGCCGCGTGGGCGGCGGGCGAGTGGACGCGCGGCGAACATCCGATGGCGCCCGCGCTCGGGCGTCTCGTCCAGAATCTCGCATATGGCCTCTACGTGCCGCCCGGCCGCCGGCGCGGCGCGATGCCGCTCGTCGTGATGCTGCACGGCTGCCAGCAGTCCGTCGACGAATTCGTGCAGGGCACGCGGATGAACCTGCTGGCCGACAAGCACGGTTTCGCAGTGCTGTATCCGGAACAGTCGCTGCGCGCGCACGCGCACGGCTGCTGGCACTGGTATGAAGACACCGACCGCGCGGGCCGCGGCGAGGCGAACGCGGTTGCGTCGCTGGTCGACGCGCTCGTCGACGAACGCGGTTTCGACGCGTCGCGCGTCTATGTCGCGGGGCTGTCGGCCGGTGCGGGCCTCGCGTCGCTTCTTGCACTGCACCATCCGGACCGCTTCGCGGCGGTCGCGCTGCACTCTGGCCCCGCGCTCGGCGAGGCGAGCTCCGGCATCACCGCGATGGACGTGATGCGGCGCGGCGTGCGGCAGAACCCGGCCGCGGCCGTCGATGCGCTGGTCGACGCCAGCGGGTATCCGGGCATGCCGGCGCTGATCTTCCAGGGCGACGGCGACCATGTCGTCGCGCCGAAGAACGCCGACCAGCTGACGGTGCAGTTCATGCGGCTGAACGGGCTCGCCGACAGCCGCGGCGCGCTGCGCGGCGGCGAACGTGTCGAGACGCGCGGCGCGGGCGCACAGATCACCGACGTCTGCCGCGACGGCGAACCGGTCGTACGGCTCTGCCATGTGAAAGGGCTCGATCACGCGTGGGCAGGCGGCGACGAAGCCGTGCCGTTTCATGCGGCCGTCGGCCCCGATGCGAGCGCGATGATCTGGGCCTTTTTCGAAGCACATCGGCGCACTGTGGCGACCGAACGACGCATCGTCTGATCGACGCTGGCCAAAGCCTAGGGTTTTCCCTATAATTCGGGAAAACCCTAGTCAAAGAACCTTTGGATTGCGAGATCGAACATGTACCTGCTGAGCCACCTTTTCCTGATGCTGACCAAGAACGCTGAAACGGCTCGTAAAGAGCGCGCCGAGGCGTACCTGTCCGAAGCGACCGACATCTACGATCTCGAATTCCGCATGCGCAAGATCGATCGCGAAGCGTCGATGAACCGCCCGTATTCGTTCGGCGCGCGCTAAGCAGCGCAGCGCAGGGCGGGCCAGCCGGCCCGCCGTTCCGGCGAGTCACGAAAAAGGGCGCGTGCGGCATGAAGCCGCACGCGCCCTGTTGCATTCGTCGTCCTGCGTCGCGTCAGACGACCGTCAGGCGCACCGGCACGTTGTTGCGCGTTGCGTTCGAATACGGGCACACGTGGTGCGCCTTTTCGACCAGCGCCTGCGCGTCGGCCTTGTCGAGCCCCGGCAGCGACACGCGCAGCTCGATGTCGAGCGCGAAGCCGCCTGCGTCGTTCGGGCCGATGCCCACTTCCGCCGTGACCTGCGTATCGGCCGGCAGCGCCTGCTTGTTCTGGCCGGCGACGAATTTCATCGCGCTCAGGAAGCACGCCGAGTAGCCTGCGGCAAACAGCTGCTCCGGATTCGTGCCTTCCGCACCCGTACCGCCGAGTTCGCGCGGCGCGGCCAGCTTCACTTCCAGCTTGTTGTCGGCGGATACCGCGCGGCCGTCGCGGCCGCCCGTGCTCGTGGCGCTCGTCTTGTACAGAATGTTCATCGTGCAGCTCCTGTCGGGAAAAGGGGAGAAAAGCGGCCCGGTCGGATGGAATGTCGCCGGCCACGGAGAAAATATAGAACACAAATCATTAGTGTGCAAATGAAAATTTGAAGAAAAACCCGGCAATGCCGGGTCGGTAGGCCGGCGCTCGGTTCGTCAGCGTTCGTTGGCGGCCGACAGCGCGTCGCGCAACTGCTGGAGATCGGCGCGCAGCCTGATCAGGAACTCGGGCGCTTGCTGCATCGCGCAGAAGAGGTCGGCGGGCACGGAGCGCGCGCGATTCTTCAGCGCCCGGCCTTCCGGCGTCACGCGCACGTTCACGACGCGTTCGTCGGCCGCGCTGCGCACGCGCTCGACGTAGCCGAGCGCTTCCAGCCGCTTGAGCAGCGGCGTGACCGTGGCCGGGTCGAGGTCGAGCCGCGCCGCGATGTCCTTTACCGCGATGTCGTCGCGCTCCCACAGCACGAGCATCGCGAGATATTGGGGATAGGTCAGCGACAGCTTGTCGAGCAGCGGCTTGTACGCTTTCGTCATCGCGTGCGAAGTCGAGTAGAGCGCGAAGCACAGTTGCTCGTCGAGCGTCTGGGGCAGCGGGGGTGGGCGGTCCATGATTCGGGAGGCGCGGCGCACGCGCGAACAATTTGTACGCAAATTATTTTGCGCGCAAAAGATCGGGTTGAACAGGGGCGCCCGGCCAGGGGCGGCAGGTGACGGATATCGGGAAAAGGGGCGCGATGGGAGGGGGCGCCGGGACGCAACCCGGCGCGGAGAACAGCGTGACGGCTGGCGGCGCGCCGGCCGGGGCGGGTTTCAGCGGCCCGACGTGGTCGTCGGTGCGCCCGGCTCCTGGACGCCGAAGCAGCCGCGATAGGTCGCGTAGAACGAGCAGTACAGCATCGTGACGATGATGATCGTCACCGGCATCATGATCGTCAGCGCATAGGCGCCGGCGCCGAGCGCCTGCAGCAGCAGCGACAGCGCGAGCGACGTGCCGAGCGCGACGCCGAACCACAGCGCGCCGTACACGACGAACGCGCCGCGATTGCGCCAGCAGCTGACGATGCTGAAGAACAGCGCCTTGGCGGGCGGCACGTCATGCCATGCGACGAGCACCGGCGCGAACCAGAACAGCATCGCGATCGGCAGATACAGCAGCGTCGCGAACATCAGCGCGCCGAACGTGCCTTGCGCGGCGAGCGTTTCCGGCGTCGTGCTCGCCTCGTCGGCCGCGCCCATCATCACGTGGAACAGCGCGCCGCCGTCCACGAACGACGAAGCGGCGAACACGAGCACCATCGACGCGACGTAGATCACGCCGAGCACGAGCAGCCGCTGGGTCGCGACGGTGCCGTATGAGCGGAAGCCGTCGATCAGGATCGTCGGCATCACCGGCTTGCCGGCCACCGTGTCGCGGCACGCGGCCATGAAGCCGACCGCGATGCCGGGAATCAGCACCAGCGGCAGCGCCGAGCCGATCACGGGCACCCTCGACACCAGCGTGATCGCCAGCAGGTACGTGAAGAACAGCGTGATGAACGCGAGCGGGTTCCGGCGGAACAGCCAGACGCCTTGACGGAACCAGACATAGCCCGTTTTCGCGGGCACTTCGATCAGTTGCATGCGGTTTGGATCTCGGGAAGCGCGGGCGTATGCGCGATACGCTCACGCAGGATGCGTTCGAAATGACCGGGGTCGTGCGGCTTGAGCATCTCGGCCGCGCGCGGCAGGTAGAAGTCGTACAGGCGCGACACCCAGAAGCGGTACGCGCCCGCGCGCAGCATGTCGCTCCAGTGGCGTCGTTCCTCGGCCGTGAACGGCCGCACGGTCTGGTATGCGCGCAGCAGCGCATCGGCGCGCGCGACGTCGAGCACGCCTGTCGCGAGGTCGACGCACCAGTCGTTGACGGTCACCGCGACATCGAACAGCCATTTATCGCAGCCGGCGAAATAGAAGTCGAAGAAGCCGCCGAGCCGCACGTCGTGGCCGGTGCCCGGCGCCGCGTGCGCGAACAGCACGTTGTCGCGGAACAGGTCGCAATGGCAAGGCCCGGCCGGCAGCGCCGCGTAGTCGTCCGACGCGAAGAAGGCCGCCTGGTGCGCGAGTTCGCCTTCGAGCAGCGTGCGTTGCGCGTCCGTGATGAACGGCACGATCGCCGGCACGTTCTCCTGCCACCACGGCAGGCTGCGCAGATTCGGCTGGTTGCGCGGGTAATCGCGCCCCGCGAGGTGCAGGCGCGCGAGCATCTGCCCGACCTCGATGCAGTGTTCCACCCCCGGCGCGAGCTCGGCCGCGCCGTCGAGCTTCGTGACGATCGCGGCCGGCTTGCCGTGCAGCTCGCCGAACAGCGCGCCGTCGTCGCGCGGAATCGGATCCGGCACCGGCACGCCGTGGCCGGCCAGGTGGCGCATCAGGTCGAGGTAGAACGGCAGTTGTTGCGCCGTCAGCTTTTCGAAGATCGTGAGGACGTATTCGCCGCGCGTCGTCGTCAGGAAGAAATTGCTGTTTTCGATACCGGACGGAATGCCGCGAAACGCAAGCACGTCGCCCAGTTCGTAGTGGCGCATCCATTGCGCGAGATCGGAGTCGGAAACAGCGGTGAAAACGGCCATGCGGGATGCGTCAGGTCAGGGTGTCGGCACGCGGGCGGCGTGCGTCGCGACAGCGGGTGAAGGGAGGCGGCGCGCCGCGATCGATGCGGCGCGCGACGGAATCAGTAGCGCAGGTTCAGCGACGGCAGACGCGTGATCGGGATGCCTGCGTCGTGCGGCTTCGGCGACGTGTCGGGCGTCGAGCTCATCTGGTAGCGCGTGCCGAAGTTCGACTTCACGTCGATCTCGACCGGCTTGCCGCGATCGCGGTACTCGGTGACCTCGGTGCCGTTCTTGCTCTTTTCATGGAAGCTCGGCGTGCGTCGAATGTCGGCGAAGTCGACTTTCGACGTGACTTCGGCGCCAGGCCGGTTGATCTTGCGGAGATCGGGCAGGCCGGCGGCTTCGTTGGCCTCGGCCCGCGCCTGCGCGTCGGCGTCAGGCGTGGCGCCGGCGGCGTAAGCGACGCTGGCGGCGGCAAACGCAGCGGCAGCGACGACGAGAATGAGCGGCTTCATGATGAGTCTCCAGTGAACCCACTGATTTTAGCAAATACTGCGGCCCATCCGGCCCTGGCATGCGTACGGGCGGCCACGAGGATGACCGGGTTCCGTGGTAATGTCGTCAGATCAGACGAGGTAATGAAAATGAAGAACGACTTGAGCCGCCGGCACCGTGTGCTGACGCCCGAAAGCCCGTCGGTCGAGGCTTTCGACGATCCGATCGCCGCCGTCGGGCGGCTGTCCGCCATTTACGACACGAATACGGGTTTCCTGCGCGACGCATTCGCGCGCTATCGCCGCCACGAACCGATTACCGAGCATGTGCGCGCGTGCTATCCGTTCGTGCGGATCCGCACCGATGTCAACACGCACGTCGATTCGCGGCGCTCGTACGGCTTCGTCGCCGGCCCCGGCGTGTTCGAGACGACGGTCACGCGCCCCGATCTCTTCGCGAACTACTATCGCGAGCAACTGCGCCTGCTGTCGAAGAACCACCACGTCAAGATCGAGATCGGCGTGTCGTCGCAGCCGATTCCGGTCCATTTCGCGTTTCCGGAAGGCATCCATCTCGAAGGCGAGCTCGACCGCGATCGCCTGCTCGCGATGCGCGACATCTTCGACACGCCCGACCTGTCGTATCTCGACGACCGCATCGTCAACGGCACGTTCGAGCCGGCGCCGGGCGAGCCGCATCCGCTCGCGCTGTTCACGGCCGCGCGCGTCGACTTCTCGCTGCACCGGCTGCGTCACTACACGGCGACGTCGCCCACGCATTTCCAGAACTACGTGCTCTACACGAACTACCAGTTCTACATCGACGAGTTCGTGAAGCTCGGCCGCACGCTGATGACGGAGAGCGACGATCCCGAGGTGCGTGAGTACCGCAGCCAGTACAGCTCGTTCGTCGAGCCGGGCGATGTCGTCACGTACAACGCGAACCTCGGCAGCGAGCCGGCCGAGGGCGCCGCGCCGCCGCGCTTGCCGCAGATGCCCGCGTATCACCTGAAGCGTGCCGACGGCAGCGGGATCACGATGGTCAACATCGGCGTCGGTCCGTCGAACGCGAAGACGATCACCGATCACATCGCGGTGCTGCGTCCGCACGCATGGGTGATGCTCGGTCACTGCGCGGGGCTGCGCAACACGCAGCGTCTCGGCGACTACGTGCTCGCGCACGGTTACGTGCGCGAGGATCATGTGCTCGACGCCGACCTGCCGCTGTGGGTGCCGATCCCGGCGCTCGCCGAAGTGCAGCTCGCACTCGAGCGCGCGGTGGCCGACGTCACGCGGCTCGAGGGCGTCGAACTGAAGCGCGTGATGCGCACGGGCACGGTCGCGAGCGTCGACAACCGCAACTGGGAGTTGCGCGATCATCGCGAGCCCGTGCAGCGGTTGTCGCAGAGCCGCGCGATCGCGCTCGACATGGAGAGTGCGACGATCGCCGCGAACGGCTTCCGCTTCCGCGTGCCGTACGGCACGCTGCTGTGCGTATCGGACAAGCCGCTGCACGGCGAGCTGAAGCTGCCGGGCATGGCCGACACGTTCTATCGCGGGCAGGTCGACCAGCATCTGCAGATCGGCGTGAAGGCGATGGAGATCCTGCGCACGAACGGGCTCGACAAGCTGCATAGCCGCAAGCTGCGGAGCTTTGCGGAAGTGGCGTTTCAGTGATGTGAACGCCGGCCCCGGCGGCGGCGCGCATTGCCATGTGCGGCGCGCCTTCTGACGGGGCACACCTGTCGTCCTCCTGCCGCGCGCGCCCGGCCACGATCCCGCTGCGAACCGGCGTCAGCGCGCGGTTTCTGCGGCCGGTTCGTACGACACGCTCCGATCCGTCTCCCGCATCGAATCGCGCACCGCATCGACGATCCTGATCGCATCCGCGCGCCGCTTGATCGCGAGGCGCTGTTCGCCGAGCGCCCGCAGCGTCGCTCCGCCGAAATACTCCATGATGTCCGGCAGCCGGCGTGCCACGCCGCGACTGCCCCAGCTGCCGTCGTCGATTTCCGACGGAAAGACCCACACGCGTGTCGCGACGGCATCGATCGCCACGCCTTCCGCGCGTGCGACGGCGACGGTCACGTCGGCGATCAGCGCGGCGCGCGCGGTGTCCGTGTACTGTCCTTCCGGCACGGTCGGCACAATCCGGTAGATCGGTGCTGGCGCGACGGTACCGGCGCGATACACGGCCGCCGGCCGATGGACGAAGATCCATGTCACATCGAGCACGCGCGCATTGTCGGGATCGAGTCCCTCGTGACGGATCAGCGTCGCGGTCAGTTCGTTCATCAATTGCGCTTCGGCATGCGGGGCGAGCGCCCCTTCGGGGATGTAGACGTCGATCATCGGCATGATGGTGTCCTGGTGCGGTGGGGAAGGCGTCGCTCCGGTTCCGGCGACGTGAATCCAGTGTATGAACCGCATCCGGGTGCGCGAAGTGGCGAAACTGCCATTCGGCGATGCCATTTCCGACACCCCGCCTGACGCCTGTCGCAGCTGGCTAGCGCGTGAAGCGACGGCGATACTCGCCGGGGGAGATACCGGTCTCGCGTTTGAACAGTTGCCGGAAGCCGCTGATGTCCGCATAGCCGACGCGCTCGCAAACTGCATCGATCGCGAGCTTCGTTTCCGCGAGCAGCCGCTTTGCGACTTCGATCCGGAGCGTCTGCATATACCTGAGCGGCGGCGTGCCCACCGCGTCCTTGAAACGTCGATGGAGCGTGCGTTCGCTCGTCGCGACGTGATCGCTCAGTCGGGCGAGGCTGAACGGTTCGCGAAGATGCCGCTCCATCCAGCGCAGCGCGCGTGCGATGGTGGGATCGTCGTGCCCGTCATGGCCCATCCGGTCGAGATCGATGAACGAATCCTGCGACACGCGATTCATGTCGATCAGCATGAGCCTGGCGACGGATGCGGCAAGGCGTGCGTTCGCCAGTTTGTCGACGACCCGCAGCGCGAGATTCTGGTACGACGTGACGGCGGCGCCGCACAGTATGCCGTCCTGTTCGGTCAGGACCTCCGACGCACGCAGCGCCACGTCCGGATAGCGTGCGCGGAAGCTCGACGCTTTCGACCAGTGTGTGGTGGCGGCGCGGCCGTCGAGCAAGCCGGCTTCCGCCAGCAGGAACGCACCCGTGCAGTAGGTGGCGATCAGCGTGCCGCGCGCATGCTGTCGGCGCAGTGCGTCAAGCAGCGGCGCGAGCGACGCAGGCCGGGCGAGCAGCCGTTCGAGGTCGGCGACGAACGGCGCGGTCAGCCAGATCGCATCGGCGGTGCTGTGGCCGTCGATCGTGCCGTCGACAGGGGCGGTCTGACCGGAGGCCGTGCGCACCGGCTTGCCGTCGATCGATTCGATGCGCCAGCGGAACGGGGCCTGCGGCCGGCCGGCGCGCATCGACGGGGCGAGATGATTGGCTGCCGTGAAGATATCGGTCGGCGCGGCGATACCGGATGCAAGGGCATGGTCGACGGCCCAGATTCGGATGAGCGGCATGGGTGGCGGGAATGGCCATGGGCATGGCCGATCCTACCATTCGTACCTAGGATCGCGCAGGCTGTCGCGAGCGCCCGATGCACCGGCAAATCTACCGGAAGGCGGAATGCGCGACGGTCGGGCCTGCCGTTCGCGTTGCCGTTGGAAGGCAGCGGTCGCGTGGAATGCGCCGCCATAAACGACAAGTCCGCCCGGCGCCGAAGCGCGCGGGCGGACTTGCGTGTCGAGCGGGCCGTGCGGTGTTGCTCAGCACTCGCCCTTCTTTGCATGTCCCGGCGGGCAGTGGTAGCCGCGGCGGTCGTCGTGACCACGATAACGCTGGTGATCTTCCCACTCACGGCGTTCCCAGTAACGGCGGCCGTCCCAGTAGCGGTCGCCATGCCAGCCGATGATGACTGCGGGCGCCGGAGCGACCACGACGGGTGCAGGCGCGACGACGACCGGCGCGGGCGTGCCGATGTTGACGTCGACGTTGACGGCATGGGCGAGGCCGGACAGCGAAAGGCCGAGGCCGGCGAAGGCGAGGGCGATCAGCGAGCGTTGCATGTTCTTTCCGTGAGGTCGTTATGAATAGGCCGGCGCGACGCGATGGAAGCGAGGGGGGATCGTTCCACCGGGGGAACGCCGCGCCGACACAATGCAGTGTGCTGGCACGCGACGGAAAAGGCGAGGCCTGTTTATTACCGCGGGTTGGCGGCTCGCAGGCGCGGGATGCGGGCATTGGGCCGCATATTTGACAATGGCGGGCCGCGGGTGCCGGCGATTACGCCGCATCGCGCAGCGCCGGCCGCGCGAATTTGACATTCGACGGCGCACGGCCGTGAAGCGGGATTAACAGCGCGTTACAAAGTAGCGCGCGGCAGGTGGCGTGATCGCCATCCTGCCGCGCGGGAAGCGGTACGCCGGCCGTCGGGCCGGCGGTCGTCACGGACTGGTTACAGATAGAACATGCGGTCTTCTTCAGGCCGCGGCGGCTGCCCTTCCGAACCTTCGCCTTCTTCCTCGCCGCTGTCCTCGTAGAACGCGAGCACCGCGTCGAGCACCTGGTCGGGATCGTCGATCACCTGCATCAGATCCATGTCTTCCGGATTGATGAGGCCCATCGGAATCAGCTGGTCGCGGAACCACTGCAGCAAGCCCTGCCAGAACGTGCTGCCGACGAGGATGATCGGCACGAGGCGCGACTTCTTCGTCTGGATCAGCGTGAGCACTTCGGACAGCTCGTCGAGCGTGCCGAAACCGCCCGGCATCACGATCACCGCATCCGAATTCTTCACGAACGTGACCTTGCGCGTGAAGAAGTGGCGGAAGCGCAGCGAGATGTCCTGGTAGTGGTTGCCGGCCTGCTCGTGCGGCAGCTCGATGTTCAGGCCGACCGACGGCGCCTTGCCGGCGTGCGCGCCCTTGTTCGCGGCTTCCATGATGCCGGGGCCGCCGCCGGAGATCACCGCGAAGCCGGCGTCGGACAGCTTGCGTGCGATCTGCGCGGCCAGCTTGTAGTGCGGCGTGTCGGGTTTGAGGCGGGCAGAACCGTAGATGCTGACAGCCGGGCGGATCTCCGACAGGTACTCGGTCGCCTCGATAAACTCTGCCATAATCGTGAACATCTGCCACGATGCGCGCGCCTTCTTGGCCGTCGCGCGCTCTTGATCTGCGAGTGAACGCAGACTCGGAATCACTTTTCTCTTGTTCATAATGCCTGAAGAACGAAATCTGGAAGGTAAGACCCTGCTATTGGTTGACGGTTCGAGCTATCTGTATCGGGCTTACCATGCGATGCCTGATTTGCGTGGCCCTGGCGGGGAGCCGACCGGAGCGCTCTACGGAATCATCAACATGCTGCGCCGTATGCGCAAGGAAGTCAGTGCAGAGTATAGCGCTTGCGTGTTCGATGCAAAGGGCAAGACGTTCCGCGACGACCTGTACGCCGACTATAAGGCAAACCGCCCGTCGATGCCGCCCGACCTCGCATTGCAGGTCGAACCGATCCACGGCGCGGTGCGCGCGCTCGGCTGGCCGCTGCTGATGGTCGAAGGCGTCGAGGCCGACGACGTGATCGGCACGCTCGCGCGCGAAGCCGAACGCCACGGGATGAACGTGATCGTGTCGACGGGCGACAAGGATCTCGCGCAGCTCGTGACCGACCGCGTCAAGCTCGTCAATACGATGACCAACGAGACGCTCGACCGCGACGGCGTGATCGCGAAGTTCGGCGTGCCGCCCGAGCGGATCATCGACTACCTGGCATTGATCGGCGATACCGTCGACAACGTGCCGGGCGTGGAGAAGTGCGGGCCGAAGACGGCCGTGAAATGGCTGTCGCAATACGACAGCCTCGACGGTGTCATCGCGCACGCGGGCGACATCAAGGGCGTGGTCGGCGACAACCTGCGCCGCGCGCTCGATTTCCTGCCGCTCGGCCGCACGCTCGTGACGGTCGACACGGCCTGCGATCTCGCGCCGCATCTCGAATCGATCGAAGCGTCGTTGAAGACCGACGGCGAGGCGCGCGATCTGCTGCGCGACATCTTCGCGCGCTACGGCTTCAAGACGTGGCTGCGCGAAGTCGACAGCGCACCGGCGGAAGGCGGCGGCGCCGATGCGCCGGACGGCGAGCCGGCGCCGGTGGTGGCGGCCGACATCGTTCGCGAATACGACACGATCCAGACCTGGGAGCAGTTCGACGCGTGGTTCGCGAAGATCGACGCGGCCGCGCTGACCGCGTTCGACACCGAGACGACCGCACTCGACCCGATGCTCGCGCGGCTCGTCGGCCTGTCGTTCTCGGTCGAGCCGGGCAAGGCCGCGTACCTGCCGGTCGCGCACCGCGGCCCCGACATGCCCGAGCAGCTTCCGATCGACGAAGTGCTCGCACGCCTGAAGCCGTGGCTCGAATCGGCCGATCGCAAGAAGGTCGGCCAGCACCTGAAGTACGACGCGCAGGTGCTCGCGAACTACGACATCGCGCTGAACGGCATCGAACACGACACGCTGCTCGAATCGTACGTGCTCGAATCGCACCGCACGCACGACATGGACAGCCTCGCGCTGCGTCATCTGGGCGTCAAGACGATCAAGTACGAAGACGTGGCCGGCAAGGGCGCGAAGCAGATCGGATTCGACGAAGTGGCGCTCGCGCAGGCCGCCGAATACGCGGCCGAGGATGCCGACATCACGCTGCAGCTTCATCACGCGCTGTATCCGCAGGTCGCGCGCGAACCGGGCCTCGAGCGCGTGTACCGCGAGATCGAGATGCCCGTATCGCTCGTGCTGCGCAAGATGGAACGCACGGGCGTGCTGATCGACGACGCGCTCCTGCAGGCGCAGAGCACCGAAATCGCGACGCGCCTGATCGAGCTCGAAGCGCAGGCGTACGAACTGGCGGGCGGCGAATTCAATCTTGGCTCACCTAAACAGATCGGGCAGATCTTCTTCGAGAAGCTGCAGTTGCCGGTCGTGAAGAAGACGCCGAGCGGCGCGCCGTCGACCGACGAAGAGGTGCTGCAGAAGCTCGCCGAGGATTACCCGCTGCCGAAGCTGCTGCTCGAGCATCGCGGGCTGTCGAAGCTGAAGTCGACCTATACCGACAAGCTGCCGCGCATGGTGAACCCCGCAACGGGCCGCGTGCACACGAACTATGCGCAGGCCGTCGCGGTGACGGGCCGTCTCGCATCGAACGATCCGAATCTTCAGAACATTCCGGTGCGTACGGCCGAAGGCCGGCGGATCCGCGAGGCGTTTATCGCGTCGCCGGGCCACCGGATCGTGTCGGCCGACTATTCGCAGATCGAACTGCGGATTATGGCGCACATCTCGGGCGACGCGTCGCTGCTGCGCGCGTTCTCGCAGGGCGAGGACATTCACCGTGCGACGGCCGCCGAGGTGTTCGGCGTGACGCCGCTGGAGGTCAATTCCGACCAGCGCCGGATCGCGAAGGTGATCAACTTCGGGCTGATCTACGGGATGAGCGCGTTCGGGCTCGCGTCGAACCTCGGCATCACGCGCGACGCGGCGAAGCTCTATATCGACCGCTATTTCGCCCGCTATCCGGGCGTCGCGCAGTACATGGAAGACACGCGCGCGACCGCGAAGGAGAAGGGTTACGTCGAAACCGTTTTCGGCCGCCGCCTGTGGCTGCCGGAGATCAACGGCGGCAACGGCCCGCGCCGCCAGGCGGCCGAGCGCGCGGCGATCAATGCGCCGATGCAGGGCACGGCGGCCGATCTGATCAAGCTGTCGATGATCGCGGTGGACGACTGGCTCACGCGCGACAGGCTCGCGTCGCGGATGATCATGCAGGTGCACGATGAACTGGTGCTCGAGGTGCCCGATGACGAACTGTCGCTCGTGCGCGAGAAACTGCCGGAAATGATGTGCGGCGTCGCGAAGCTGAAGGTGCCGCTAGTCGCCGAAGTGGGCGCCGGAGCGAACTGGGAAGAGGCACACTGACGCACCGCTGCGCGGTTCCCGATTCCTGCGGCATATTGTTGCAGGGATGCTGAATATCGAGATGGTTTGCTTGTGGTCAACGCGCAAGCTCCCGGACAATGCATGTGAGTCATGTCATTGACGCGGGGCGGCGCGCCCCGCGTTCCGGGGTCGGCGCATCGAAGTGCTTCGAACTGCACATCGATGATGTCCGAACCGGTTAATCCACCGGGTGGCGCGAATGCATCGCGTTCGCTTCGTCCGGCGGCAGCAGTTTCGAATCGCAAAGGGGGAATCGGATGCATCGGATCATCATCGTAGGCGGAGGCGCGGGCGGCCTGGAACTGGCGACGCGGCTCGGCGACCGTTACGGCGCGCGCGGCAATCGTCCCGCGCGTGCGCTCGTCACGCTCGTCGACCGCAATCCGACGCACATCTGGAAACCGCTGCTGCATGAGGTCGCGGCCGGCAGCATGGATCCGTTCACGCAGGAGCTCGAATATGCGGCGCAGGCGCGCTGGCACGGCTTCGAGTTCCAGCAGGGCGGGTTGACCGGGCTCGACCGCGCGGCGAAGCGCATCACACTGTCGCCCATCAACGACAGCGACGGCGCGGAACTGCTGCCGGAGCGCGAGCTGGAATACGACACGCTGGTGATCGCGATCGGCAGCACGACCCACTTCTTCGGCGTGCAGGGCGCGCCGGAAAACGCGATCGCGCTCGATACGGTTGGCGAGGCCGAGCGCTTCCGCAAGCGGCTGATCGCCGCGTGCATGCGCGCCGAGCACCAGGCGCCGGCGCCGACCGCGCCGGGCGATGCGGCCGAACCGCGCATCCAGGTCGTGATCGTCGGCGGCGGCGCGACGGGCGTCGAGTTGTCCGCGGAGCTGCGCAACACGGCGCAGGTGCTGTCCGCGTATGGGCTGCACAAGCTCGACCCGCGCCACGACGTCGGCATCGTGCTGATCGAATCGGGGCCGCGGATTCTGCCGGCGCTGCAGGAGCGCGTGTCGACGGCGACGGCTGAACTGCTCGAAAAGCTCGGCGTGCGGCTGATGCTCAGCGAGCGCGTGACCGAGGTCGCGCCGGGGCTCGTGCATACCGCGAGCGGCAAGACGGTGCGCGCGGACCTGACGGTCTGGGCAGCCGGCATCAAGGCGCCGTCCGTGCTGTCGCATCTCGACGGCCTCCAGGTCAACAAGCTCGGCCAGCTCGACGTGCGCCGCACGCTGCAGACCTTCACCGACGACAACGTGTTCGCGCTCGGCGATTGTGCGGCATGCGCATGGCCCGGCAACGAACGCAACGTGCCGCCGCGCGCGCAGGCCGCGCACCAGCAGGCGAGCTTCCTGCTGAAGGCGATCGGCTGCCGGCTCGAAGGGCGTCCGCTGCCCGAATTCACGTATCGTGATTTCGGTTCGCTCGTGTCGCTCGGCCATTTCAGCGCGGTCGGCAACCTGATGGGCGGGCTGATCGGCGGCAACATGCTGATCGAAGGGCTGTTTGCGCGCTTCATGTACATGTCGCTGTACCGGCTGCACATCGCGGCGCTGCACGGTTATCCGCGGATGATGCTCGACACGGTCGCGCACTGGCTGCGGCGCACGACGTTGCCGCGCGTCAAGCTGCACTGACGCCGCGTGTTCGCGCGGGGAGCGGGCGGGAAATGCGTGCGTCGCGCGTGTTCTCCGCCCGTCGTGTTTGCGGGCAGCGGGGCGGTTGCGCGTGTTCTGGCCGGGCGACGTCGCCCACGCGTTATTCTTTTCAGTCCGCAAGCATCCGGTCGTGCAACGGCGATCGATACACGCGGGCCGCGCCGCGATTCGGCGGGGCCGTCAGCGGGCGTCGACGCCACCACCGATGCGTTCGAATCGATGAGTCGTAATCGAGTCTTACACATCTGACAGTTGACGCGACAACGGATTATTGGGCATCTTGTCCGGGTTTCCGTTTGCGGCGGGGTGCCAACCGCCGCGACATCCGCGCCGTGCGCCGGCGCGACGCCCCATCATGCCGCATCCATGATCGTGACGGCGGCGCCCTATCGAGGAGTGCATTCATGTTGAAACCCGAAGTCGACAGCCTGGTCCCCCACGTCCCGTTCTCGCGCCGCAAGTTCATGCAGGCCGCGCTGGGCGGCACCTTCGCTGCGGCCGTGCTGCCCGTGTCGGCGCAGACGGTTACGACCGACAGCGCCGGGCTCGACGTCGACACCGTCGAGATCCGCTCCGGTGATGCCAGCGTGCCGGCCTATCGCGTACAGCCGGCCGGCAAGACGAACCTGCCGGTCATCGTCGTGATCCACGAGATCTTCGGCGTGCACGCGCATATCGCTGATGTTTGCCGCCGCTTCGCGAAGCTCGGCTACCTCGCGATCGCGCCTGACCTGTTCGCGCGGCAGGGCAGCGCGGCGAAGTATCCGACGATGAAGGATCTTTTCGACAACATCATCAGCAAGGTGCCGGACCGGCAAGTTACCGAGGATCTCGATGCGACGGTCGCATGGGCCGGCAAGAACGGCGGCGACCCGGCGCGTCTCGGCGTGACGGGGTTCTGCTGGGGCGGCCGCCAGGCGTGGCTGTATGCCGAGCACAATCCGCACGTGCGTGCGGCCGTTGCGTGGTACGGGTTCGTCGAAGGCAAGACCGACGAGATGACGCCGTTCAATCCGGTCGATCATGCGGCGTCGCTGAAGGTGCCCGTGCTCGGGCTGTACGGCGAGAAGGATGCGAACATCACGCAGGCCTCGCTCGCGGACATGCGCAAGGCGATCCAGACGAGCGACTCGAATCTCGCGCGCGAATCGGAGATCGTCGTGTATCCGGATGCCGGCCACGCGTTCTTCGCCGACTACCGGCCGAGCTATGTAAAGGGCGATGCCGAAGACGGCTGGAAGCGCGCGATCGCGTGGTTCCACAAGTACGGCGTGATGTAAACGAAACGCGGCGGCCAAATGGCCGCCGCGTCGCTTCGCCGGCGCGCGGTGTGCCGGATTACGGGTTCGGGCCGGTCGCGATCGGCCGCGACGGATCGGCGCTCCATTCGCTCCACGAGCCCGGATACAGCGATGCGCCGTGCAGCCCCGCGATCTCCAGCGCAAGCGCGTTGTGGCAGGCGGTGACGCCGGAGCCGCACTGCAGGATCGCGAGATTCGGTTCGGTGCCGGCCAGCAGCGTGGAAAACGTCTCGCGCAGTTCATGGCCGGTCTTGAAGCGGCCGTCGGCGTTCAGGTTGTCCTTGAAGAACCGGTTGCGCGCGCCGGGGATGTGGCCGCCCACACGATCGATCGTTTCGTTTTCGCCGCGATAGCGGTCCGGTGCGCGTGCGTCGATCACGACACGCGTGTGCGACGTTACGTTCGCAAGCACGGCTGCTGCGTCGACCGTCGATTCAAGAGGCGTTGCCGCGCGGAAATCGCCGACGGCCGGTTGCGGTACGTCGGCCGTCAGCGGCTGGCCGGCCGCTTCCCATGCCTGCAGGCCGCCGTCCAGTACGGCGACCGAATCGTGGCCGAGCCAGCGCAGCAGCCACCATAGGCGTGCCGCGTAGGCGCCGCCTTGCGCGTCGTATGCGACGACCTGCTGGCCCTGCTTGAGGCCGCGGCTCGCGAGCAGCGTGGCGAACGCATCGCGGGTCGGCAGCGGATGACGGCCGTTGGTGCCCGTCTTGCGGCCCGACAGGTCGCGGTCGAGATGAAGATACTGCGCGCCGGGGATGTGGCCGGCTGCATACGCGGCTTCGCCCGCGCCCGGATCGGCGAGGTCGAAACGGCAGTCGAACAGCACGACGCTCCCGGGCGCCGCGGCCAGGCGCTCGGCGAGATTGGCGGCGGAGATGAGCGTGGTGTAATGAGTGTGCGGCATGACGGCTCCCTGGAGTGCGAATGGCCTGATATTCCAAGTCTAAACAAAAAAAGACGGGCCGAAGCCCGTCTTTTCGTCTGCCGGATGCGGTGCGGCGTCAAAGCGCCGCACCGGCCATCAGATGTCGCCGAGGTGGCGGCGCAGGAACTCGTGGAAGTGCTGCATGCCGTCTTCCATCGGGCTCTGGTACGGGCCGACCTGCGACTCGCCGCGTGCCATCAGCGCATGGCGGCCTGCGTCCATCCGCATCGCGATTTCGTCGTCCTCGACGGCCGTTTCCATATAGGCGGCGCGCTCGGCCTCGACGAATTCGCGTTCGAACAGCGCGATTTCCTCGGGGTAATAGAACTCGACGATGTTGGTCGTCTTCTGCGGGCCGCGCGGGATCAGCCACGACACGACGAGCACGTGCGGATACCACTCGATCATCAGGCCCGGGTAGTAGACCATCCAGATCGCGCCGAACTCCGGCGGCACGCCGTTGCGGAACTTCAGCACCTGCTCGTGCCATTTCTGGTAAGTCGCGCTGCCCGGCTTCGCGAGTGCGTTGTGCACGCCGACCGTCTGCACGCTGTACCAGTCGCCGAATTCCCACTTGAGGTCGTCACACGACACGAAGCTGCCGAGGCCCGGGTGGAACGGGACGACGTGGTAATCCTCGAGGTAGACCTCGATGAACGTCTTCCAGTTGTAATCGCACTCGTGCACTTCGACATGATCGAAGTGGTACTCGGAGAAGTCGAAGTGATGTTTCGTGCCGAGATTGGCGAGGTCGCGCGCGACATTCCGGCCTTCGGCCTCGAACAGCAGCCCCTGCCAGTTCTGCAGCGGGCTCTTGCCGAGGTTCAGGCACGGCTTGTCGGGGAAGTGCGGTGCCCCGAGCAACTCGCCTTCCAGGTCGTACGTCCAGCGGTGCAGCGGGCACACGATGTTCTGCGCGTGGCCGCGCCCGTTGAGCATGATCGCCTGCCGGTGGCGGCAGACGTTCGACAGCAGTTCGATCCGGTTCGTCTGGTTGCGGACCAGCACGCGGCCTTCCTTCTCGGACGGCAGCGCAAAATAATCCCCCGCCTCGGGCACCATCAACTCGTGCCCGACGTAACGAGGTCCTTTCTTGAAGAGGGCTTCGATCTCGCGCTCGAGTAGCGCCTCATCGAAATATGCAGTGACTGGAAGCTGGCTGTGAGCCGACTTCAACTGAAGCGCATCGCTCAGATTGGACATTCCCACTCCCGGTGTTAGCGTGAAAGCAGTGAACAACCCAACCATCGAAAAATCGATTTAGGGAAACGGGGAATTATACCCGGTTCGCCTCGCAAGGCCAGGATTAAGTGCCTGATTTGTGTCAATTTTTTGTCGGGAGACCATCGGGAGGCGCACACTGTGTGTCGGAGATGGGGCCGGAATAAGTGCCGGGCTGCCCAAGTCGGCAGATCGGAGAATTCTCTTTTGCCGTAGAATGTCCGACTTGTTTTGAAATTTGACACCTCGTCCATGGCGAAAACCGCATCCCCAGGCGCCACGCCGCCCGGCAATGGCACCGAACCGTTGCCGGACAATTATGAGATGGCGCTCGCGGAACTCGAGACGCTGGTTGCCCGGATGGAAGGCGGCGCGTTGAGCCTCGAGGATTCACTGGCGGCGTACCGCCGCGGTGCGACCCTCGTTGCGTTTTGCCAACAGCAGCTCGAGAAAGTGGAGCAGCAGGTTCGCGTGCTCGACGGCGCGACGCTGAAGCCGCTTTCGTCCGGAACGGCCGCCACGGACGGCGAAGACGACGATCTATGACATTCGAACAATGGATGCGGTCCGTGCTTGACCGTGTCGAGGACGCACTCGGCCACTATCTGCCCGCTGAAACCGCGATGCCCGCGCAACTCCACGAGGCGATGCGTTATGCGGTCCTCGGCGGCGGCAAGCGCGTTCGCCCGCTGCTGTGCCATGCAGCAGGCGAGCTGACCGGCGCGACGGAAGCGGCGCGCAATGCGGCGGCGGCGGCGCTGGAGATGATCCACGTGTACTCGCTCGTGCACGACGACATGCCGTGCATGGACGACGACGCGCTGCGACGCGGCAAGCCGACCGTGCACGTGCAGTACGACGAGCCGACGGCACTGCTCGTCGGCGATGCGCTGCAGTCGCAGGCGTTCGTCGCGCTGACCGATGCCGCTGCGCTGTCGCCGGTGCAGCAGGCCGCGCTCGTGCGCGAGCTTGCGCTTGCGAGCGGTTCGCTCGGCATGGCCGGCGGGCAGGCGATCGACCTGGCGAGCGTCGGCCTCAAGCTGACGCGCGAGCAGCTCGAGACGATGCACCGGATGAAGACTGGCGCACTGCTGCGCGCGGCCGTGCGGATGGGCGCACTGGCCGGCGAGACGCCGTCGGCCGAAACGATGGCCGCGCTCGATGTCTACGCGGGGGCCGTGGGTCTGGCCTTCCAGGTCGTCGACGATATTCTCGACGTCACGACCGATTCGGCGACGCTCGGCAAGACGGCCGGCAAGGACGCGGCGAACGACAAGCCGACCTACGTATCGATTCTCGGTCTCGAGGCGTCGCGCGAGCTTGCCGCGCAACTGCGCACCGAAGCGCACGACGCGCTGAAACCGTTCGGCGCACGCGCACAGCGTCTCGCCGAACTTGCCGACCTGGTAGTGAACCGGGTCAGCTGACGCGAAAGCCCGCCGCCGCGCACACGCTACGGTGCGTGCAATAGAATGCGGGCGCGTTTGATTTCCTACAATGGAACGACGATGTACGACTTGCTGAAAACCATCGACGACCCGGCGGATCTGCGCCGCCTCGATCGTCGCCAACTGCAACCGCTCGCGGATGAACTGCGCGCGTTTGTGCTCGACAGCGTGTCGAAGACGGGCGGCCATTTGTCGTCCAACCTCGGGACGGTCGAGCTGACGATCGCGCTGCACTACGTGTTCAACACGCCGAACGATCGCATCGTCTGGGACGTGGGCCACCAGACCTATCCGCACAAGATCCTCACGGGTCGCCGCGACCAGATGCATTCGCTGCGCCAGTACGACGGCATCTCGGGCTTCCCGCGCCGCAGCGAATCCGAATACGACACGTTCGGCACCGCGCACTCGAGCACGTCGATCTCAGCCGCGCTCGGCATGGCGATCGGCAGCCAGCTGAACGGCGACGACCGTTTCTCGATCGCCGTGATCGGCGACGGCGCGATGACGGCCGGCATGGCGTTCGAGGCGATGAACAACGCGGGCGTGTCGGAGGATGCGAAGCTGCTCGTGATCCTGAACGACAACGACATGTCGATCTCGCCGCCGGTCGGCGCGCTGAATCGCCATCTCGCACGCCTGATGTCGGGCCGCTTCTACGCGGCTGCGCGCGCGGGCGTCGAGCGCGTGCTGAGCGTTGCGCCGCCGGTGCTCGAGCTCGCACGCAAGCTCGAGGAGCACGCGAAGGGCATGGTCGTGCCGGCCACGCTGTTCGAGGAGTTCGGCTTCAATTACATCGGCCCGATCGACGGTCACGATCTCGATTCGCTGATCCCGACGCTGCAGAACATCCGAGAACTGCGCGGCCCGCAGTTCCTGCACGTGGTGACGAAGAAAGGCCAGGGCTACAAGCTCGCCGAAGCCGATCCCGTGCTCTATCACGGCCCCGGCAAGTTCAACCCGGCCGAAGGCATCAAGCCGTCGACCACGCCCGCGAAGAAGACGTACACCCAGGTGTTCGGCGAGTGGCTGTGCGATGAAGCCGAGCGTGATACGCGCGTCGTCGGCATCACGCCCGCGATGCGCGAGGGCTCGGGCATGGTCGAGTTCGAGAAGCGTTTCAAGGATCGCTACTACGACGTCGGCATCGCCGAGCAGCACGCGGTGACGTTCGCGGGCGGTCTCGCGACCGAAGGGCTCAAGCCGGTCGTCGCGATCTACTCGACGTTCCTGCAACGTGCTTACGATCAGCTGATCCACGACGTCGCGCTGCAGAACCTGCCGGTCGTGTTCGCGATCGACCGCGCGGGTCTCGTCGGCGCGGACGGCGCGACGCACGCGGGCGCGTACGATCTCGCGTTCATGCGCTGCATCCCGAACATGACGATCATGGCCGCATCCGATGAGAACGAATGCCGCCAGATGCTGCACACGGCGCTGCAGCAGCCGAACCCGACCGCAGTGCGCTATCCGCGCGGCGCGGGCACGGGCGTGCCGACGGTGAAGGAATTCACCGAGATCCCGCTCGGCAAGGGTGAAGTGCGTCGCCGCACGGCGCAGCCGGAAGGCAAGCGTGTCGCGATCCTCGCATTCGGCACGATGGTCTCACCGTCGCTCGCCGCGGCCGAGGAGCTCGACGCAACCGTCGCGAACATGCGCTTCGTGAAGCCGGTCGACGCCGCGCTCGTGCGCGAACTCGCCGAGACGCATGACTACCTCGTCACGATCGAGGAAGGCTGCGTGATGGGCGGCGCGGGCTCGGCCTGCGT
The DNA here is from genome assembly GCF_003233675.1 of Burkholderia sp. JP2-270. Taxonomy (NCBI): domain Bacteria; kingdom Pseudomonadati; phylum Pseudomonadota; class Betaproteobacteria; order Burkholderiales; family Burkholderiaceae; genus Burkholderia; species Burkholderia sp. JP2-270. The sequence goes on from NZ_CP029825.1 coordinate 2,668,299, forward strand.
GGAAGCCCTGATGGAGAGTGGGGTTATCCGACCCGTACTACAATTGGGCCTCCCTGACCAGTTCGTCGATCACGGCGACCACGCAAAGCTGCTGTCGCTATGCGGCCTCGACGGCGCGGGCATCGCGAAATCGATTCGCGAACGCTTCCTGAACCCGGCGGCTGATGTCGCCGGTCAGGCGAAGCGCGTCGCATAAGCTGGCGCCGCCCGCGGGCGGCGCTGGTGCGACTGGCGCAACCGGTCTTCATTGATGCGGAAAACATGGGCCTGCGGGCCCATGTTGCTTTTCCGGCTGCCGCATGACGCGGCGTGCGCGTCGTCGAACGCGCGGCTTACAAGGATTGAACAAGATGAACCAGATGAATCCCGCCTTCGTGATGCCCGACGTGCAGAGCACGGTGGATACCCGTCGGATTCCGATTCAGCGCGTGGGCGTGAAGGCGGTCCGGCATCCGTTGACGGTATGCACCGAAAGCGGCGACGTGCAGCCGACCGTCGGTGTCTGGAATCTCGACGTGCGCCTGCCGGCCGACCAGAAGGGCACGCACATGTCGCGCTTCGTCGCGCTGCTCGAAGAGAACCGCGCGCCGCTGACGGTCGAGCGCTTCCGCACGATGCTCGCATCGATGCTGGAGAAGCTCGAGGCCGAGGCGGGGCGCATCGAGGTCACGTTCCCGTACTTCGTGAACAAGACGGCGCCGGTGTCCGGCGTGCAGAGCCTGCTCGACTACGAAGTGACGCTCGCGGGCGAAAGCCGAAACGGTGACACGCGCCTGTTCCTGAAGGTGCTCGTGCCCGTGACGAGCCTGTGCCCGTGCTCGAAGAAGATCTCGCAGTACGGCGCGCACAACCAGCGCTCGCACGTGACGATCGATGCCGAGCTCGCGGCCGATCTGCCGGTCGAGGCGCTGATCCGCATCGCGGAGGAAGAGGCGTCGTGCGAACTGTGGGGCCTGCTGAAGCGCCCGGACGAGAAGTTCGTCACCGAGCGTGCGTACGAGAACCCGAAGTTCGTCGAGGATCTCGTGCGCGACGTCGCGCAGCGTCTCGATGCGGACGAGCGCGTGGTCGCGTATGTGCTCGAAGCCGAGAACTTCGAGTCGATCCACAATCACAGCGCGTATGCGCTGATCGAGCGCGACAAGCGGCAGGCGGCATAACGCTGCGTCGTTTTGCCGCATCGATGAAAAAGGCCGCTCGTTTGAGCGGCCTTTTGATTTTCTTGTATGGGCGTCGTGGTTCAGCGTGCGAGCGACGCGAGATCCCAGCGCGGCTTCACCGTGAACGCGTAGTCGGCGTTCGCCTGCTCGGGCCAGCGGCCGAGCCGCAGCGCACCCGCGAGCGCGATCATCGCGCCGTTGTCGGTGCAGAGCGCGAGATCGGGGTAGTGCACGTCGAAGCCGCGCTTGGCCGCGGCGGCCGACAGCGCCTCGCGCAACTGGCGGTTCGCGCCGACGCCGCCCGCGACCACGAGGCGCTTGAGCTTCGTCTTCTTCAGCGCGGCGAGCGACTTCGCGACGAGCACGTCGACGGCCGCGTCGACGAAACCGCGCGCGAGGTCGGCTTTCGCGCGTTCGAGCGCGTCGCCCGTCAGCTTCGCAGCCTCGAACTTCTTCATCTGCGTGAGCACGGCCGTCTTCAGGCCGCTGAAGCTGAAGTCGAGGTCGCCCGAATGCAACATCGGACGCGGCAGCACGACCGCGCCCGGCGTGCCCGTTTCGGCGAGCTTCGACACTTCCGGGCCGCCCGGGTAGCCGAGGCCGATCAGCTTCGCGGTCTTGTCGAACGCTTCGCCGGCCGCGTCGTCGAGCGTTTCGCCGAGCGTCTCGTACACGCCGACGTTGGTCACGCGCATCAGTTGCGTGTGGCCACCGGAAACCAGCAGCGCGACGAACGGGAACGGCGGCGGCTCGGCGACGAGCAGCGGCGACAGCAGGTGGCCTTCGAGGTGATGGATGCCGACGGTCGGCTTGTTCCATGCGAGCGCGAGCGCATTCGCGATGCTCGCGCCGACCAGCAGCGCGCCGGCGAGGCCGGGGCCTTGCGTGAACGCGATCGCGTCGATGTCGTCGCGGTGCGTGCCGCTTTGCGCCATCACTTCCTCGAGCAGCGGCAGCGCGCGGCGGATGTGGTCGCGCGACGCGAGTTCGGGCACGACGCCGCCGTAGTCGCGGTGCATCGCGATCTGCGAATGGAGCGCGTGCGCGAGCAGGCCGCGCTGCGTGTCGTAGAGCGCGAGGCCGGTTTCGTCGCAGGAGCTTTCGATGCCGAGAACGAGCATGGGTGCGGGCGGGGCGCGCCTATCGGGCGCGCCAAAGGAAGGTAAACGTAACCCGAAAGTATAGCAGGCGAGGGCCGGCCACCGCTGGCGGCGGCCCGGGCCCGATGCCGGGCAGGTACAATCCGCGCCATGGAAACTTTTGACATCGCCGTGATCGGCGCGGGCGCCGCCGGGATGATGAGCGCCGCGGTCGCCGGGCAGCTCGGCCGCCGCGTCGTGCTGATCGATCACGCGCCGCGGCTCGCCGAGAAAATCCGCATCTCGGGCGGCGGCCGCTGCAACTTCACGAACCTGTACGCAGGCCCCGACAACTACCTGTCGGCGAATCCGCATTTCGCGCGTTCGGCGCTGGCGCGCTATACGCCGCGCGACTTCCTCGGGCTGCTCAGGCGCCATCATGTGACCTGGCACGAAAAGCACAAGGGCCAGCTCTTTTGCGACCACGGCAGCGACGCGATCATCGACGTGCTGAAGCACGAATGCGACGCGGGCGGTATCGCGTGGCGCCGGCCCGTCGTCGTCGACGCGGTGCGCCACGCACCGGCCGACGGCTTCACGCTCGACACGCAGCAGGCCGGGCCGATCGGTGCGCGTGCACTGATTGTCGCGACGGGCGGCCTGTCGATCCCGAAGATCGGCGCGACCGACTTCGGCTACCGGCTCGCGAAGCAGTTCGGCCATAAGCTCATCGATACGCGGCCCGCGCTCGTGCCGCTCACATTCGCGCAGCACGACTGGGAGCCGTTCGCGGCGCTGTCCGGCGTGTCGCTCGAAGTGCGCGTGTCGACCGGCGACAAGAAGCGCGGCGGCGAATTCGTCGAGGACCTGCTGTTGACTCATCGCGGCCTGTCGGGGCCCGGCATCCTGCAGATCTCGAGCTACTGGCAGCCCGGCGACCCGATTCGCGTCGACCTGCTGCCGCAGCGCGACGCGGTGGCGGACCTGCTCGACGCGAAGCGCACGTCGAAGCGCCAGATCGGTTCGCTGCTGGCGGACTGGGTGCCGTCACGCCTCGCACACGCATGGCTCGACACGCATCGCGTCGCGGCCGACGCGCGGCTCGCGGACCTGCCCGACAAGACGCTGCGCCAGATCGGCGACGCGCTCGCCGGCTGGACGCTGACGCCGAACGGCACCGAAGGCTACAAGAAGGCCGAGGTGACGAAGGGCGGGATCGATACGCGGGAGCTGTCGTCGGCGACGATGATGAGCGCGCGCGTCCCGGGGCTGTTCTTCGTCGGCGAGGCGGTGGACGTGACGGGCTGGCTCGGCGGCTACAACTTCCAGTGGGCGTGGGCGTCCGGCACGGCGGCCGGGCAGGCTGCGGCGGAGTATGCGCGCGGCGCCTGACGGGCTTGGCAAGCTCCGTGTTAGCGGGACCAGGCCCCGTGCCTTTGAGCAATCGCTCTGCTATACTCGGTAGTCTTTCCCTGCAAACCTTTATTCGTGTCGGATCATGACGATCATTCGCGTTAAAGAGAACGAGCCGTTCGAAGTTGCAATGCGTCGCTTCAAGCGCACGATCGAGAAGAACGGTTTGTTGACCGAACTTCGTGCGCGCGAGTTTTACGAGAAGCCGACCGCGGAGCGCAAGCGCAAGAAGGCTGCTGCAGTGAAGCGTCATTACAAGCGTATCCGCAGCCAGACGCTGCCGAAGAAGCTGTACTGAACGATTGGGCGCCGCGCGGTTCGCTGAGCGGCGCACCGGCGACTCCGTGCGATCGGGTGATCGTGCAGCCGATCAGGCGGCGAGTCGCCGATGCCGGATTCGAGCAACCCGCTTGAGACACTGTCCCAAGCGGGTTTTTGTGTTGACGCCCTTTCGCGGGCGTCGGATTCACGTTTCCATCCCGGGTGAAAGATGAGTTTGAAAGAGCAGATCAGCGAAGACATGAAGGCCGCGATGCGCGCGAAGGAAAGCGAGCGCCTGGCGACGATTCGCCTGCTGATGGCCGCGATCAAGCAGCGCGAGGTCGATGATCGGGTCACGCTCGACGACGCGGGCATCACGGCCGTGATCGACAAGATGATCAAGCAGCGCAAGGATTCGATCAGCCAGTTCCAGGCCGCCGGCCGCGACGACCTCGTCGCGAAGGAGCAGGCCGAGCTGACCGTGCTGGGCGGCTACATGCCCGCGCAACTGTCGGATGCCGAAGTGGCGGCCGAAGTCCAGGCGGCGGTCGCGCAAACCGGCGCCGCCGGCCCGCAGGACATGGGCAAGGTGATGGGCGTGCTGAAGGGCAAGCTCGCCGGCCGTGCCGACATGACGGCCGTTTCCGCGCAGGTCAAGGCCGCGCTCACGAAGTAAAACCCGTTCCCGGCGCGCCCGGCGTTGCGTGCGTCGGGCGTCGTATTGTCTTTTTTCGCTCGATCCCACGGTGATTCCGCATTCGTTCCTGCAGGACTTGCTGAACCGCGTCGACATCGTCGACGTGGTGGGTCGGTACGTGCAGCTCAAGAAGGGCGGCGCCAACTTCATGGGGCTGTGCCCGTTCCATAACGAGAAGAGCCCGTCGTTTACCGTCAGTCCGACCAAGCAGTTCTATCACTGCTTCGGCTGCGGCGCGCACGGCACGGCGATCGGCTTCCTGATGGAGCATGCGGGGCTCACGTTCCCGGAAGCCGTGCAGGAACTCGCGCAATCCGTCGGGCTGACCGTGCCGCACGAGCCGTCGATGCGCGGCGGCGGTGGGGGCGGTGGCGGCGATTATCCGGCGCCGGTGTCGAAATCCGTCGCGACCGCGCTGTCCGATGCGATGACTGCCGCGTGCGATTACTACCGCAAGCAGCTGCGCGGCGCGACCGTCGCGATCCAGTACCTGAAGAACCGGGGCCTGACCGGCGAGATCGCCGCGCGCTTCGGTCTCGGTTATGCGCCGGACGGCTGGCAGAACCTCGAAACCGCGTTCCCCGACTATCGCGACGAGTCGCTCGTCGAGTCGGGGCTCGTGATCGTCAGCGACAAAACCGATGCGCAGGGCGTCGCGCGCCGCTACGACCGGTTCCGCGAGCGGATCATGTTCCCGATCCGCAACGTGAAGGGGCAGGTGATCGGCTTCGGCGGCCGCGTGCTCGGCAGCGGCGAGCCGAAATACCTGAACTCGCCCGAAACGCCGCTGTTCAACAAGGGCAGCGAGCTGTACGGGCTGTTCGAGGCGCGGCTCGCGATTCGCGAGCGCAAGTATGTGCTGGTCGTCGAAGGCTACATGGACGTCGTCGCGCTCGCGCAGCTCGGCTTCCCGAATGCGGTCGCGACGCTCGGCACCGCGTGCACGCCGATTCACGTGCAGAAGCTGCTGCGCCAGACCGACACGGTCATTTTCAGTTTCGACGGCGACTCGGCCGGGCGGCGTGCGGCCCGGCGCGCGCTCGAGGCGTGCCTGCCGCATGCGGCGGACAATCGCACGATCCGGTTCCTTTTTCTGCCGGCCGAGCACGATCCGGACAGCTATGTGCGCGAGTTCGGCGCTGATGCGTTTTCCGAGCAGGTCGAGCGCGCGATGCCGCTGTCGCAATTTCTGCTCAACGAAGCAATTGCCGGCAAGGCACTCGATCAGCCGGAAGGCCGTGCGAAGGCGCTGTTCGATGCGAAGCCGCTGCTGCAGGCGCTGCCCGCGAACGCGTTGCGCGCGCAGATCATGCACATGTTCGCGGACCGTCTCGATATCCCGTTCGAAGAGGTTGCGGGGTTGTCCGACGTCGACGCGAGGATCGCGGCGCCGCCGCGCCAGGCACCCGCGCGCAGCGAGCGGCGTCGCGTGACGGACAGCGAAAAGCGTGCGTTGCGCACGCTGGTGATGCATCCGCGTATCGCGTCGCAACTCGACGATGAACAGATTGCGACCCTGCGCGCGTTGCCGCGCATCGGCGAGCTGTTCGCCGAAGTCGTCGACCATGCGCGTGCGCTGGGCGACGGCGCGGAGTTCCGGCTGCTGTCGGATGTCCTGCGGACGTCCTCGAACGGGGCGACTTACGAGGAAATCTTCCGCGAAATTCTGGACTATGATGAAAACGTCCGCGATTTGCTGTTACAGAATCCGGAAGACGAGACGGTGCCCGAGCGGCAGCGTGAACAGGAGCGGATCGCGGGGGAGGAGTTGCAGGCGGCGGTGCTCAAGATGCGCTATGACGCCTGCTGCGACCGGCTCGATCGGCTGGCGCGGCAATCCACCTTCACACCCGAGGAATTGGCCGAATTGACGGAATTGAACCAGCAGCGAACCGACATGAAGCGTCGGCTCGGGCTGTAGGCGGCCGGGGCGCTTAGAGAGGGCTCCCCAGCGTGCTATAATATAAGGTTTCCAGCGGTTTGTTTTCCAAGCAGAGGCGAAAATCGCGATGGCAAAGACGACAGGCGGAAAGAAAGCAACAGGCAAGGGCTCGACGGAGCCGACCAAGAAGGTCACAGCGGCCAAGTCTGCTTCTTCCACCAGGACAACGTCTTCAGCATCGTCAGCCCCTGCGGGAAAGAAAACCGCGGCCGGCACTGCTCAGGCTGCGCCGGCGCCGGCAGCCAGAACGCGGGCTGCCGCCAGACCCGACTCCGGGCCGGCCAAGCCGGCGGCGAAGCGGGCAAGTGCGAAAAGCGCAAGGGACACGACTGCCGCCGCGGACGAAACGGCAGTACGTACTACTCATGCACCCACGGTTCAACCGGCTGTCGTCCAGCAGCCGCGAGTCGATATAGCCGGTACGGCGAACTCCATGACCAAAAAGCTGAACGAAGTATCCGTCGATGACGACGCAAATCAGAGCGACGAGCAGCCCGCAGCCGCGGCTGCACCGGGCAAATCCAAGGTGCGCGATCGTCGCGCCAAGGAAAAGGCGCTGCTGAAGGAAGCGTTCGCGACGAGCACGCCGGGCACGGCCGAGGAGCTCGAAGAGCGCCGCGTGAAGCTGCGCGCGCTGATCAAGCTCGGCAAGGAGCGCGGCTTCCTTACGTACGCCGAAATCAACGATCACCTGCCGGACAACTTCACCGAGACGGAAGCCCTCGAAGGCATCATCGGCACGTTCAACGACATGGGCGTGGCGGTCTACGAGCAGGCGCCGGACGCGGAAACGCTGCTCCTGAACGACAACGCGCCGGCCGCGTCGTCGGACGATGAAGTCGAAGAGGAAGCGGAAGTCGCGCTGTCCACCGTCGATTCGGAGTTCGGCCGCACGACCGATCCGGTCCGGATGTACATGCGCGAAATGGGCACGGTCGAGCTGCTCACGCGCGAAGGCGAAATCGAGATCGCGAAGCGGATCGAGGACGGCCTGCGCCACATGGTGATGGCGATTTCCGCGTGCCCGACGACGATCGCCGACATTCTCGCGATGGCCGAGCGCGTCGCGAACGAAGAGATCCGCGTCGACGAGCTCGTCGACGGCCTGCTCGATCCGAACGCGTCGGACAGCGCCGACACGGACGGCTTCTCCGCGAAGGAAGCGGAAGCCATCGAGAACGAGGACGAGGAAGCCGAAGAGGAAGAGGAAGAAGAGGAAGAGGAGGACGATGACGGCGCCGCGCAGGCGACGGCCAACGCCGCCCAGCTCGAAGCCCTCAAGCGCGCATCGCTCGACAAGTTCTCGCAGATCAGCGAGTGGTTCGACAAGATGCGCCGCGCGTTCGAGAAGGAAGGCTACAAGTCGAAGTCCTACCTGAAGGCGCAGGAAACGATCCAGACCGAGCTGATGACGATCCGCTTCACCGCGCGTACCGTCGAGCGCCTGTGCGACACGCTGCGTGCGCAGGTGGACGAAGTGCGTCAGGTCGAGCGCCAGATCCTGCACATCGTCGTCGACAAGTGCGGCATGCCGCGTTCGGAATTCATCGCGCGCTTCCCGGGCAGCGAGACGGATCTCGACTGGGCCGAGAAGATCACGGCCGAGGGCCATTCGTACAGCGCGGTCCTGTCGCGCAACATCCCGGCGATCCGCGAACAGCAGCAGCGCCTGCTCGACCTGCAGGCGCGCGTCGTGCTGCCGCTGAAGGACCTGAAGGAAACCAACCGCCAGATGGCGGCTGGCGAACTGAAGGCACGCCAGGCGAAGCGCGAAATGACCGAGGCCAACCTGCGTCTCGTGATCTCGATCGCGAAGAAGTACACGAACCGCGGCCTGCAGTTCCTCGACCTGATCCAGGAAGGCAACATCGGCCTGATGAAGGCGGTGGACAAGTTCGAATACCGTCGCGGCTACAAGTTCTCGACCTATGCGACGTGGTGGATCCGTCAGGCCATCACGCGCTCGATCGCCGATCAGGCGCGCACGATCCGTATTCCGGTTCACATGATCGAGACGATCAACAAGATGAACCGCATCTCGCGGCAGATCCTGCAGGAAACCGGTCTCGAGCCGGATCCGGCAACGCTTGCCGAGAAGATGGAAATGCCGGAAGACAAGATCCGCAAGATCATGAAGATCGCGAAGGAGCCGATCTCGATGGAAACGCCGATCGGTGACGACGACGATTCCCATCTCGGCGACTTCATCGAGGACACCAACACGGTCGCGCCGGCGGATGCCGCGCTGCATGCAAGCATGCGCGACGTCGTGAAGGACGTGCTCGATTCGCTGACGCCGCGCGAGGCGAAGGTGCTGCGGATGCGCTTCGGCATCGAAATGAGCACGGACCACACGCTCGAGGAAGTCGGCAAGCAGTTCGACGTCACGCGCGAGCGGATCCGTCAGATCGAGGCCAAGGCGCTGCGCAAGCTGCGTCATCCGAGCCGTTCCGACAAGCTGAAGTCGTTCCTCGAAGGGAACTGATTTCCAGCGTTTCTCCTGCGAACGCCGCCGGCATTTGCGTGATGCCGGTGGCGTTTGTCTCCTTTGTTGTTACAATGCCGGCCCGGCTTCTTTGCCGGGGCTGCATGTAGCACGCGTCGTATCTCGTCAGGGCTTGTAGCTCAGCGGTTAGAGCAGTCGACTCATAATCGATTGGTCGCGGGTTCGAACCCCGCCGGGCCCACCAGATTCGCTTCCATGGTGTTCCATGGAATGCTGTGAACCCGCGATAGCCGCAAGGCTTCGCGGGTTTTTTGTTTTTCGGGGCGTCCAAGGGATTCCATGGACAGCCAGGGGCAAGTGTACTTTCCCTATTGTCTGTTGCCCCCGGGCCTGGACGATGCCTTTAACCGACACCGCTATTCGTAACGCCAAACCTGCTGACAAACCGATCCGCTTGTTCGACGGCGGCGGCCTTTATCTTGGAGTTGCCCGAGTGGCGGCAAGTGGTGGCGGTTGAAGTACCGCTTCTCCAGCAAGGAAAAACGCATTTCCCTTGGCGTGTACCCAGAGGTCAGTCTGAAAGAGGCGCGTGAGCGACGTGACAAGGCTCGCTTGTTGCTGGGAGCCGGAGCTGATCCGGGAGAGACTCGAAAAGCCGAAAAACGCGTGGCGCGACTCGGAGCTGAAAATACGTTCGAGGCCATCGCTCGGGAGTGGTACGCGAAATACTCCCCCTCATGGTCGGAGAGCCATGCCACGCGCAATCTCGCGCGCCTGGAGGCGGACGTCTTTCCTTGGATGGGCGCGCGTCCCATTGCCGGGTTGACGCCTCCTGAAGTGCTGGATGTATTACTCCGGGTGGAAAAGCGTGGGGCACTGGAAACGGCGCATCGGTTGCGCGGGATCATCGGTCAAGTGATTCGATACGGTGTTGCGACGGGGCGTGTCGCTCGTGATATCACCGTCGATTTGCGTGGCGCGTTACCGCCGAATCAAGTTCAGCACTACGCGGCAATCACGGATCCGACCCAGGTCGGCGAGTTGTTGCGCGCCATCGATGGCTATGCTGGGCCGCTGCCTGTTTCGTGCGCGTTGCGGCTCGCCCCATTGCTCTTTCAGCGTCCCGGAGAACTGCGAGCCGCTGAGTGGGCAGAGTTTGATCTGGAAGAGGGGACTTGGGAAATACCGGCAGAAAGGATGAAGCGTACCAAGCTGGGCAAGGCAGCAGGTGGTGCTGACCTGCCTGATTTCTTCGGGCCATTTCAAGCTTGGGGAACGGCCTCGGTTGATCCGGTGCGGGCGCGCGAACTGACCGGGGGCCAAGACGCCGTGCGCAAGGCACGCGCCGGCGATGGTACTCGACGGCTGCCGCTGGCCCCCTTCGAGCGCGTCGAATGCGATGCGCACAAGCTCGATTCTCGCATGGTCGTACTGATGCCCTCGCCGCACGGCGGCACCGAGCCACGCATGATCCGTCGTCTGTGGGGCGTGGTACTGGTCGAGATCGCCTCGCGCGCGGTGCTTGGCTATCACCCTCAGCCTGCGACGCGAATGTTCTGCCGAAGACGTGTTACGCGCGGTGCGCTGCGCCCTCATGCCGTGAGCCCCGCGCGACCTGCAGTTCAGCGACGCGGCGTACGTGCCGGGCGCGGGTCTGCTGTCGTATCGCTTCCCAGAACTCGCGGGCGCATGCTGGAACGAATTCAGCGTTGACGGGGCGCTAGCCAACATCTGCGCGCGCGTCGAAAACGTGCTGCGCGATGTGGTCGGCGCCAGGATCGTCAAGCCGCTGGTTGGTCGGTGCTACTGCGGCGCACCTTTTCATACGACGCTGCGATCCATTGTCGACTTTGGCACCGCCGGCGCCTGCCGATGCGGCCGGCTGCACTTCTTTACGCGTGAAACGTGCCGCCGGCCGATCTTGGCGCCGGAGTTGACGCACGCGTTCGATTCCGTGGCGGCCTAGCTGGAAGCCCTGTCGAAATTGATCCGGCCGGCCCGGCTCGACGATGCGTTGCTACGACGAGATCCCGATAGTGTGCGCTGGCTGGTCACCACCGCGCGCACGCTCGGCGTGACCTATCCCGCGTGCCTGCGTCCCGTCGCGCCGTCAGCCCCGGTCGTGCTGGTTCAGCTGGGAACACGTCCGGGTGGCACCTCGAATCCAGCACCGCCGCGCCTGAAAGATGAGCGGTCGTCGTACTGGCGAGCCTCGCCGACCATCACGGTATCCCGGGCGCTCGCGCGTCACGTTCGCCGGCATCTAGCACCCGGCGGCAACCGGTGGGTCGCCCGGCGATTCGCCTTGGGTCGAATGGTGACGCCAGAGGGGAGGCTGGAATCGCATGCGCCGATAAGATAGCCTTGTTATCACGACAGCTCGGTTTGACCTCGAAACTTGGCGCCGGAAAGCCGGTTGGGGCAGTTCCGGCACGGCTGGCGGACCAGCAGCCCGTCGATCGACACAACTTTAGTTGAAATTTAGACACAACATTAGTTGTGTGAGCGCTGGTCGCCCGATCGAGCCCGCCCGATGCGGCCGAAATAATGTATCGCTTTTACGCGGTGGTACTACGAACGGCACCTCGGTTAGCCAATATGTGAAATTTCGCCCCCAATATTCCGCGTAATGCCTCATAAAACCTGGGAAATATGGCAGTAAAGCAGGTGATTCGCTTATATGGTAGCGGTATCTTTCATATTACATAAACAAATATTTCTAAAAACAAAAAAATCGCCACTTCCGAAAGGAAGGCGGAATGGTGTTTCGGAAGAGATTTTGATAATCTCGCTCGGCTTGCAAAGAAGGCATCACGATTTAATGTGAGATGGATGCAGTGGATCAACCGCAGACGTGCATGTAATTTCCCGGGGCTGCATTTTCGCCGAAATCGTTTTCGCGGGCATTCGGTTAAAAACCCAACGAAATGGAGATTTTCAATCATGAGACTCCTGAATGACAATGAACTGGCAATTCCGAGTGGTGCCGTGTTTGCCGGTGATGTGGGCAATGCGGTTGGTGCAGCTGTCGGCGGCCTTGTCGGCGGTGAAGTGGGGGGGCGGTCGGCGCGGCGGTCGGTAGCGCCGTGGGTGCCACTGCGGGGGAGGCCGTCGGTGAAGCAGTTGGTAATGCTGTTAGCGGCGATTCCAGCGATAGCTCGGGTGACGCTGGTTCCAGCGACGGCGGCGATGGCGGAGGAGACGGCGGCGGTGATTAACCGCTAGCAGAAGGGACCTATCCGTCATTTCGTGGGCGGGGCATATCATGAGGTATAAAAGTCATGGATATGCCGATGAAGAAGAAGAGGCAAACCGTAGCGCGTCAGGCAGCGGCCCGCGGGCCGCTGCCTGAGTTGCCCAAGGAACTGCTGGACCAGTTGGTCAAGGGGCCGATGACGCCGACCGAGGTTCAGGATCTGATGCTGGCGTTCAACAAGGCGATCATCGAACGGGCGATGGGCGCCGAGATGAATCTGCATCTGGGCTACCCGTCGGGACCTATCCGTCATTTCGTGGGCGGGGCATATCATGAGGTATAAAAGTCATGGATATGCCGATGAAGAAGAAGAGGCAAACCGTAGCGCGTCAGGCAGCGGCCCGCGGGCCGCTGCCTGAGTTGCCCAAGGAACTGCTGGACCAGTTGGTCAAGGGGCCGATGACGCCGACCGAGGTTCAGGATCTGATGCTGGCGTTCAACAAGGCGATCATCGAACGGGCGATGGGCGCCGAGATGAATCTGCATCTGGGCTACCCGTCGGGCCAGTCCAAGCCGGCCGGACAAGCCAACGAGCGCAACGGCGCCAGCGGCAAGACGGTCATCACGGATCGCGGCCCGGTTCGTGTCGAAGTCCCTCGTGACCGTGACGGCAGCTTCGAGCCGATCCTGATTCCCAAGCACGAGCGCCGCTTCACCGGCTTCGACGAACGCATCATTGCGATGTACGCGCGTGGCATGAGCGTGCGCGAGATTCAAGGGTTTCTGGCCGAGCAATACGGCACCGAAGTGTCGCCCGACTTCATCAGCTCGGTCACCGACGAGGTGATGGCCGAAGCGCTGAGCTGGCAGAGCCGCCCACTCGAGGCGATGTATCCGGTCGTGTTCTTCGATGCGCTGCGGGTCAAGATCCGCGACGACGGGGTGGTCAGCAACAAGGCCGTCTATCTGGCCTTGGGCATCCAAGCCGATGGCCAGCGCGATGTGCTGGGCCTCTGGATCGAGCAGACCGAGGGCGCCAAGTTCTGGCTCAAGGTGTTCAATGAACTCAAGACGCGCGGCTGCCAGGACATCCTGATCGCCGTGGTCGATGGCCTGAAGGGGCTAACCGAAGCCATCAGCGCGGCCTATCCGCGGACCACCGTTCAGACCTGCATCGTGCATCTGATCCGCAATAGCCTCGAATACGCCAGCTACAAGGACCGCAAGGTACTCGCCACGGCGCTGCGCCCGATCTACGCGGCTGCCAGCGAAGAGGCAGCAAGGCAAGCGCTGCAAGACTTCGCCGACGGACCTTGGGGCGCGAAGTACCCGACGATCGTGCAGTCGTGGCAACGCGCGTGGGAGCACGTCGTGCCGTTCTACGTGTTCCCGCCGGAAATTCGGCGAGTCGTTTATACGACAAACGCCATCGAGAGCTTGAACATGCAATTGCGCAAGATCATCAAGACGCGCGGTCACTTCCCGAACGACGAGGCGGCCATCAAGCTGCTCTGGCTGGCGCTGCGCAACGTACTGGCCAAGACCGTGAGGGCCGCCTTCGACTGGAAATCAGCGATGAACCAGTTTGCTATTCTGTTCGGCGAACGGTTTACGCAGGCGCGTGGATAACCTGTTGTTCAACCGCCTCGCCCACAAAAATGCGGACAGGTTCAGCAGAAGTGCCGCGGGCTGGCGTTGCCAGAAGCCCGCGGTACTCATTCGTCGAGCCACGCCATGTTGAGGTTAGGCATCGATTGTCGTATTGCTACTGGTGGATTGTGCATGCCGATTTCCCGCCGTGACTTCGTGAGAATCGTGATTCCCTTGATGATCAATGCTATTGCTCCCGGTGCCGACGGTGCATCGCAAGACGATACGTCAATTCCGGAGGTCTCTCCCTCAAATAATGGGATCGTCTGGAAAGCCGTCTCCGAAACAGGTCTCGTGGTCAATCTCATTCCGACGATTCACGTTCTTCCTCGTCACGACCGGCTACCACCTCGTATCGTCAAGAAAATCGCCACGTCAACGAAAGTATTTATCGAAGCTAATCCTAACGACGCCACCGATCGGGCGAACGCGGTAAGGCACTGCCGTTACCCGAACGACGATGACGTATTCAAACATCTGACCGCGCAGACCGCGGCACTGCTCATCGCACGCGCCAACACTGATAAGGTTCCGGTGGAGAAAGTCAGAAGATTGAAGCCTTGGGCCATATCGATCCTGCTCCAGGACATCGAGAAGCGAAACGCGGACCTCGGCAAGCTGACAAGCGTTGAAGCAAAGATCGTCGAGGAAGCGCGCCACGACGACATACCGGTCGAAAGCTTCGAAAGCATCGAACAACAGTTCGTGATGTTTGATTCGTTTCCCGAGGACATTCAAGACGCGATGCTGCGCGGTTATCTTGAACAGAACGCGACCGCGGCGCAAACCAATACCGCACTGACACGCATCGCGCGAGCATGGCTGGCGGGAGATGTCGAACGTGTCGGCAGCGAGATTTCGGCGCTCGATCCGTACACCCCACGTATCGACAAGATCGTCAACGAAAAAATGCTGGATCAGCGAAACCATCGGTTCGCCGACCGGATTCTGGCTGAAACGCAATCGCCTGCAGCGGCTCCATTTGCCGTCGCGGTTGGATTCAACCACTTCAATGGATCAAATGGCCTGCTGAATCTCCTTGCGGCTAGAGGATTCGTCATCGACGCCACCTGAGACAAGCTCAACCGACGAGAAATATCGAACATGGACAAACACGCAATTCTCTCAGCCCTCGTCATCGGCGTGCTGGCATATCTCATCACGTCGGGCGTACGTCGTTTATCCGAAAGCGGCCGACTCGGGCAGTCGAAGTGGACGAGGCACACCCTGATCGTGGTTCTCATATTCATCACCGCACTCGGCGTCAAAGCGCTGATCGGCTAGTTGCTTTACCGCGCCTACTTATGAATCTCCTCGGGATATTTGGCAACCTTCAGGCCGGGCTGCGCAAGAAGGTTCCGGTCGTTCTACAAAACGAGGCGGCCGAGTGTGGACTTGCGTGCATTTGCATGGTCGCGTCGTTTCATGGCCATGAAATCGATTTGCGCCAGTTGCGTCAACGCTTTTTGGTTTCCCTCAAAGGCACGACGCTCGCCAACCTCATCGAGATCGGCAGCCATCTGAAGCTGACAGCTCGCCCCCTGTCGCTCGAATTAGATGAAGTGCGTCACTTGCAACTGCCCTGCATCCTGTACTGGAGTTTCAATCACTTCGTCGTGCTGGAGCGTGTCCGGTCGTCGAGCGTGGAAATCGTCGATCCGGCGCTCGGACGCAGCACCGTTGAGTGGAAGGAACTATCCAAGCATTTCACGGGCGTCGCACTCGAACTAACGCCTAACCCCGAATTCAAACGCGCGAAACGGAAAGAAAAGCTCCGGGTCCGCGAGTTGACCGGGCGCATTGTTGGGCTCAAGCGATCGCTTTCGCAGATATTCCTACTGGCCATCGCGATCGAAGTTTGCACGATAGTGACCCCACTCTTCGTTCAATGGGTGACCGACGAGGCACTTGTTACGGGTGACGAGCAGCTCGTATTGACCTCCTCGGTTGCCGTAAATTATGGCTCGAAGATGTCTACGAAAGGCTGGCCGGTCCAGTCCGAGGCCATTCACGCCGCAGTCACTGCCCGCGACGCGACCCGGAAGGCATATACACTTGGCGTCAAGATCAATGTGGACGTACTCGATGCGGAGGACCGGCTATATGCTGCGCGGACCGACTCCATCAGGGCGACTTTCGACGCGCTGCAGTCCGAGGTCAAATTGAAGCGGCTGACGACTGATCTCACTGAATATTATGGTGCCGAGCTGAACCGCGATATATACGGGGAGACGAAAGTGCCATGACCTTGATTGAAACGAGTCAATTGTGTTCGTGGGCGGCTGCGACCAATTGGCGCCGCTGGACTGACGTTTCCGGCTATGAGGCTATTATGCCGCCTGCTGAACAGCG
Source organism: Burkholderia sp. JP2-270 (assembly GCF_003233675.1). Taxonomy (NCBI): domain Bacteria; kingdom Pseudomonadati; phylum Pseudomonadota; class Betaproteobacteria; order Burkholderiales; family Burkholderiaceae; genus Burkholderia; species Burkholderia sp. JP2-270. Next base: position 2,684,495 of record NZ_CP029825.1, read on the forward strand.
TATCAGTTTCGTTCAAACTGCATCAGACGCTTATTATCTGTATTTTGAGAACATTACCAAGGCGGCTTGCCAATCAAAAAGGTCTCCTGCATATCCGAGGCAATTCAGTGGAATATGAAAATCATCTCTCGTCGAAAATGGATATTCGTTCACGTGCCCCGACTCTTGATGTCGGGGGCTTTGATCGCTTCCGTGATTGGCTGCGCACTGTCCGCTAACGAGGATCAGCCCTTCGCAACTGACCTCCACGAAACCATCGTCATAGTTTCGGTCGACGACGGAGCGCATAAACGCGATCTGGTAGCGACCACCTATATGCCCGCTGGTCCTGGACCGTTTCCGTTGCTTGTTTTGAGTCACGGCAGTCCGCCTGATCCCCGGGACCGGTGGAAGGTGGGCCGCTACCGTGAATTACCGCAGATTCGAACGTTCGTCCAACTCGGTTTTGCTGTTATCGTGCCAATCCGCCGTGGCTACGGAGCCACGGGAGGCACCGACGAGGAGGGCGCTGGTTCTTGCCAACATCCCGATTACATGGCCGCCGGTAAGCAGGCGGCGCAAGACGTGCTCGCAGCCGTCAAATATGCGCAGACCTTGCCTCAGGTCGATCGGGAGCATGTTGTTTTGGTAGGGCAATCAGCGGGTGGATTCGCGTCTCTTGCAGCAGCAAGCTATGCCCCGGAGGGATTAGTCGCGGTCGTCAACTTTTCGGGCGGCCGCGGCGGGAACCCATCGAAACATCCTGGCATGCCGTGTGGCGCGCAGCAGATGGCTGACACGATTGCGCATTTCGCAACGACAACACGTGTTCCCGTACTCTGGCATTATGTTCAAAACGACAAGTTCTTTGCACCTGAAGTCGTTGCGACATGGTTTGCAGCATTTCAGGCAGCTGGCGGTCAGGGGCAAATGATCGTCGAACCGCCTTTCGGTAAGAACGGTCACGGCATGTTCACCGTCAAGGACGCAATCCCCATCTGGTTGCCGCACTTCGAGCAATTTGTCGCCCCGCTCGTATCGACAAAATAGTGGATCTAATTTTGACGTAAGTGAACCGGCCAGGAGAAGCCGTTCGATTGCCGGTGAATTGCCATCAATTGCCTGGAAGCCATGAAATGAACGCGTCCGTCCCATGATTGAGAACCCAAAACGGGCCACCAGATTCGCTTCCATGGAGTTCCATGGAATGCTGTGAACCCGCGATAGCCGCAAGGCTTCGCGGGTTTTTTGTTTTTCGGGGCATCAAGGGGATTCGTATTACACGACCGTCGCCGTCGCGTAGGCAGCAGCGCTGGCTGCTCCGCTGCCGGTATTGAACACGCAGGCGGAGAGGATGATCGAGGCGGTGGATTTGATCGAAGCGCTTGGGGGCGGCTGGTCGACGGACGAGATGGAATCCAGGTCGGGGTCCGGGTCGGCTTCGACCGGCGGGCGCATCGAACGGCGCTATCCGGAGCCGGCCAGCCGCAGGTCCGGTTCGACCAGGAATTGGGATTTCACATGATCGACGACATAGATGACCACGCCGCTCGCCCGGCGCGTCCTCGGTGAATAGTCGAACTCGACCGCATCGGCGTCGGCGGATGCAGGGCTCACGAGAAACACATGCATCCCGGCCTTGAATACGTGATGCGAGGGCAGGCGCTGATTGACCAGTTCGATGAATTGCCTGGCGGAGATGACGGGCATGAAAGCGGGCATGGAACTTCTCCGGTATGAACTGACGAAGCGTTCAGAACGGACGAGCGTGAGGGTCGCAGGTTTCACGCAGTCAGAGGCCGCGGCATCAAAGCGTACCGCGGGCCGTGGACGATTCGGCATTCAACCAGTAGCCGTGCTTGCCGTAGAACTGATGCAGCACAATTTCGTCGCTTCGATAAACAGGCTGTGAATCGTCGTATTCGGGGCTGTGGCGGATCGAGTCGCGGTCGAGCGCGGTCGATACCGTTTCCGTGGCCCAGTCCACCTGGTCGAGCCAGTGCGTCGCGATCAGGAATTCCCTGTTGGTCAGCCACCAGTTCCGCGTACTGATTGCGAGATAGCGGATCACCCAGGCTTCATCGTCGTAGATGAAGTCGGACACGCGGCCGATGTGTCCGGCCGTGGTTTCGAGCCGATAACCCTTGACCTTGCCGGTGCCGCGCAGATGCGTGTCCGCTGGCGCATCGGCAGGCGTTGGGCGGGTGGGCAGCGGATTGCCAGTCTCAAGATCTTGCGACAGGACGGCAGAATGGAACGCAGGGCATGCGTCCGTGCCCCACAGGTTCGGGCCACCCCAGTAGGGCGGGTAATGGTAGTAACGCAGGTATTCGATTTCGTGTTGGCGGGATACCGGCTTGCGTATGTCCAGATCCGGGCTGTCTCCTACCTGCCGGCGCGTAAGATCGACATGCAGCGTGCTGGATCGGGAGTCGGTGTGCTTGACTGAATAGGGCGAGATGAGTACCAGCCTCTCGTGCAGCCAGTCGCCCGTCTCGACGACGAGGTAGCGGATGCACCAGTTGTCGTCGTCGAAGTAGGCTTGATTGACGTGCCCGATGTCGCCGTCCTTCGCGCGCACCGCGCTTCCGTGCAATTCCTTGATGCTTCGTAGCATGATGTTCTCGGCAGATCGATGCGCGGCATGTCGATGATCCGGCTGAACCGCGTGCCGTGCGGTGGCGTCCAGTCGCTCGCCCGTGGATGCCGAGCGATTCGTGCCGATCCCGTTCATGCACGCGGTACACGATCTGACGTGTCGTCGTGACGGATATCCGGCATGCTTACACGGTACTGGCAACGGACGGTCGACGCGGTACGAAAGCGTACAGAGTGTGTGCCGGATCGAACATCGGTCTGTTGGATCGACGCAGATCAGGATAACGAATCGACCGGAATCGGAAGGACGATGTGTTTCCGGCGTTCACGAGTCGCGCGGGCGGTCGCTTCATCGGTAGTTGCTGCAGCCGGACGCCGTACCGTGCGGACTGACGGGCCGGCCTTGCCGGCTCGAGAGGCCATTGTGCCGAGCCGCTTGTGCGCAGAGGGGCCGGTACTCGTGGCTACATGAACCAGATAAACGTATGGCGCGCGGGCCGGGATGCCGAAATGTTCACGATGTATCGTTCGGACTGGCCGTTGTAGCTGGCATTGATCGCATAACGTCCGCTCCTCAGATTGGCCAGCATGAACGGGCCATCAGACGGCACCTCCAGAATCGTATTGCCTTTCATGTCCGTGATGGTCACGAGTACGTCGGACAAGTATTCGTTCCCGCTTCGGGCCCGGCGGACGAAGGTGAGCACGAGAGCGTAGTCGCGCATGACGCCCTTGATTGCGACCGATTGATCGAGTCCGATGCCGCCCGACAAATAGGTAACCTGATCGGTGTGCTGCACCGGAGGGAGGTTGTCGTCGGCTGCAACCGGGGCGATTCCGACTAACGTGGCGCTTAGAAGGAACGCGAGCACTAAGGATGCGGATGTTTTCATGACGGATCTCCTGGGGAATTCGGAGGGGAGTCGAGGTGTGGCGGCAGCGCCGGTCTGACTGACAGGATCGGCTCGCCTCTCACCAATGCGGCTATTCGCGCCGCATGTCTGTCCGGTGCCGGACCCTTGGTCGTCATCAGATTGCGCGCCGTCCGAATCGTCGTACGCGCCTGCTTCGGCAACCTGAGCGTCGCGCCGCCTGCGGGCGCATGTACGCTAGCCGACCGACAGGCCATTCGAATGCATTGGGCCCGCTGTCGAAGGACTCGTTCGCATGCTTCGCGGACGGTGCATTTCGCCGGAATCGACTGCACCGCCGGCAATCTGGACGGTTTCCACCGTGACCGTCCGCGCGAGCATTTTTGCCGCGAGCGACAGCGGCGTGTCGCGCATCTTCAGAGCACCACCGCAGGGAAAACACGGAGAGGGTGCCGTCCCGATGGCAATCGAAGTATGCTGTGGCGCGGCACGGTCCGCGCGCGATGCCTTTAGGGCGCCCGGGCAGCCGTCGAGCCCCGTATCCATCCGGCGGCCAGAATAAACATACTTCGCCGGGGAGTGGCGACGGCAATCATGATCATGCTGCGTTCGTGGGGTGCGATTCTTTCGTTGCTGGCGCTTGTCGCCTGCGCCAGCCTGCCGCCGCAGTCTGATCGCGCGCCGACGCATGCGTTCGCCGACACGGAAAACACGCGGCTGGGCGTCGCGTTTCGCCAGCAGGCCGGCATGCATCCGGGGCAGGACGCGTTTCATCTTCTGACGGATCCGGTCGATGCGCTGGATGCGCGTGTGCTGCTTGCGGACCGCGCGGACCGGTCGCTGGACCTCCAGTACTACATCTGGCACGACGACCTGACCGGGCACGAACTGGCCGATGCGATCATTCGCGCGGCCGATCGCGGCGTACGCGTCCGCGCGCTGCTCGACGATCTCGGCACGAACGCGGACGACCGCAAGCTGCTCGAGATCAGCTCGCACCCGAACATCGAGATCCGGCTGTTCAACCCGGTTGCCACGCGCACGTTCAAGAAGATCGGCACGGTGTTCGAGTTCTCGCGCGTCAACCGGCGCATGCACAACAAGGCGATGATCGCGGACAACCAGGCAGCGATCGTCGGCGGCCGCAATATCGGCGACGAATACTTCGGCGCATCGTCGATGCTGGAGTTCGGCGATCTCGATGTCGTCGTCCACGGTACGGTCGTGAAGGACATCTCGACGGAATTCGATACGTTCTGGAATTCCCCGTATGCATATCCGATCGACGCGCTGGTCGGGCACGACGCGGCACCTGGCGGGCTGGACCGCGAGCGCGAACGGTTGCGCGACTACCTGAGGGCGATGGACGACAATCCTTACGTGCTCGAAGCGAGGCAACGGCTCGACCGGATCGTTCATGGGCAGGGCACGGAATTGTCGTGGGGGCGCGCGACGGTGCTGTACGACGATCCGTCGAAGATCGCGCATTCGCCGAAGGACAGCGACGGGCACCTGATGCCGCAGTTGCGCGCGCTCGCATTGCAGCCCGAACATGACCTGCTGATCGTGTCGCCGTATTTCGTGCCGGGCAACGCCGTCGTCGAGCGGCTGCGCGCGCTCTCGGCGCGCGGCGTGCGCGTGACGGTGCTGACCAATTCGCTCGCGTCGACCGACGTGGCGGCCGTGCATGCCGGCTACCGTCGCTACCGAAGCGATCTCGTGGCGGCCGGCGTGAGGCTTTACGAGCGGCGGCCGTCGGGCGACAAGAGCATTTCGAAGCAGGTCATCATCGGGTCGTCGCGTGCGTCGCTGCACGCGAAGACCTACGTGTTCGACCACAAGAGCATTTTCATCGGCTCGATGAACCTCGATCCCCGTTCGCTGAACCTCAATACCGAGATCGGCGTTTACTGCGAGAGTTCGGCGATTGCGTCGCAGGTTGCAAACGACCTGGAATCGCGACTCGACCGGATCGCGTGGCGCGTCGAGCCGAGGACCGATCAGGCAGGGAAAGGGCAGCTCAAGTGGGTTCAGACCGATTCGGACGGGAAGGTCGCCGAGCTCGATCACGAACCGGAAGTGTCGGCTGCGCGCCGGATGGAAGTCTGGTTTCTCGGGCTCTTTCCGATCGAGTCGCAACTGTGAGCGACGATGCGTCGTGCTGCGCTCAACTCCGCACGCGGCTGTACTGCTCAATGACGTTCGCGAACTGCCTCGTCGCTGTTTCGATCGTCGCGTCGCTTAGCCCGGAATATCCGAGCACGAAACCGTTGTACCGACGTCCGTCGCCGACGCCGTAGCTGCTCAGCGGCTGAAGCAGCAAGCCATGCGCGGACGCGGCGCGCGCGACTTCGGTATCGTGCAGCGGCAGCGCGAGATCCGCCGTCAGATGCATGCCGCCCGGGCTTTCCCGAACGCTCAACGATGTGCCGAGATGGCGGGCGAGTGCCGCTTCGAGGCTGCTGCGCCGCGCGGCGTACAGCGCCCGCATGCGGCGCAGGTGCCGCGCAAAGAGACCGGTGTCGATGAATTCGGCCATCGCCAGTTGATCGGCCGAATGGCCGCGATGGACGAGTTCGCGCAGCGTCCTGGTGAAGTGGTCGACCAGCACCGGCGGCACCACCATGAAGCCGAGCCGGAGGGCGGGAAACATCGTCTTGCTGAACGTGCCGAGATAGCAGACGGGCGCGTCGGCATAGAGGCCCTGGATCGCCGGGAGCGGCTGGACGCCATGTCGGAACTCGCTGTCGTAGTCGTCCTCGATGATCCACGCGCCGCATGCGCGCGCATGCTCGACGAGCGCCGCGCGTCGCCGCGGGCTCATCAGCGCGCCGAGCGGGTATTGGTGCGACGGCGTCGTATAGATCAGCCGGGGCGGTTGGGCGCGCCACTGTTCGTCGGTCGGCGCCATGCCTTCATGGTCGACCTCGATCGGCACGATATTCAGGCCGGTCGAGCGGAATGCCGTCCTGGCGCCGTTATAGCAGGGGTTTTCGAGCCAGCCGAATTCGCCTGGGTCGGCCAGCATGCGCGCGCACAGCTCGAGGCTGCCCTGCGTGCCGTCGGTGATGAATACCTGGCCGGTCTCGCAGCGCACGCCTCGCGAAACCCGGATGTAGGCGGCCACGGCGCGCCGCAATTCGGGCAGCCCTTCGATCGGGCCATACGCGAGCTGGGTGGGCTTGACGGCTTTCCATGCGCGCTCGACGCAACGGCGCCACTGGGCGACCGGGAATTCGTCGAGCGAAGGAAGGCCGGGGACGAACGGCAGCATGCGTTCGGGCTCGGGGTGGGCGTTCTCCAGGCCGTGCACGCGCTCGGACAGGTGAACCGGGGCCGGGCTGTCGTCATTCCCGGCGCTCGAACGGCCGCATCCGTCCCACAGCGTGATCGTGCCGTTGCGCGTGGCCGCCACGAAGCCTTCTTCGGCTAGACGCTCGTACGCATAGACCGCGGAGTTGCGCGCGATGCCCAGCTCCGCCGCGAGCACGCGCGTCGATACGAGCCGCGTGCCGGGCGGAACGTGCCCGTCCAGCAGCATGTTGCGCAGGCTCCGGTACAGGGCTTCCTGCTGGCTATGTCTTGTCGTGCCGTCCTGTCCGGACAGCGAGGAGATGAGTAGCGCCAGGTCCATCGGCTGGTTCCAGATTTTTTCCTTGGGCTGGTTCTTTTTAAGAATCAACGCACATCGTATTGTTCACGTTCTCGCGGTGCAGGCCGGTGCCGGGCGATTCGCGGCGGATGGCCGGTACCCGGGCGATCGTTGCGATCGCGTATTTTGATCGATTCGGCGCGCGACTGTCGATGAGTCGATCGATCCGTCGTTCGGGCGGGGATGCCGCACGATTCCGATTCGATTCATTTCGCAGTGCATAGATGTTTTCGATCGAATTCCGCGTGTTGCCGAAACGCGGACCGCTTGATGCGCGCCAGGTGGCGCACGAACAGGAAAACCAAACGTGAAAGACCAGACCCTCACCTCTCCTACATCCCGTACCACCATTCGCCGCCTGCCTGAACTGGCGAATCGCGATCGCACGATGCTCTACCGTATCGTGGACGATGCATACGTCTGTCACATCGCGTTCAGCGACGGACAGGACACGCACTGCATCCCGACCGCACACTGGAGAAGGGGCGACGATCTCTATATTCATGGGTCGAACGGAAGCCGGATGATCAAGGCACTTTCTGCGGACATACAGGCCTCCGTGGCGATTACGCTGCTGGATGGCCTCGTGTTGGCCAAGTCGGCCTTCAGTCACTCGATGAATTATCGATCGGCGGTGATCTACGGGCAGTTCGACATGGTGGAGGGTAGTGCGGAAAAACTCACGGCGCTGGATGCCTTCATGGACAAGATCGCCGCGGGCCGCAAGCATGAAGCGCGACCGGGCAATTCGAAGGAACTCAACGCAACCAGCGTGCTGCGGATTTCCCTGGCGGAAGCGGCCGTGAAGGTCAGCGATTCGCTGCCGTCCGACAAGGAGGAGGACCTCGCGCTCGCCGTGTGGGCGGGGATCCTGCCGCTGAAGACGACGCGCGGCACGCCGGTTCATGCCGACGGCAGCGACAGCGTGCCCTTGCCGGACTACGTTCGGAACTGGGCCGATTGAGTGGTGCGGCAAGATCGGGATGTTTCGCAGAAAACCCGCGAGGGCTTCGCAGCCTTCGCGTTTTTTTACGCGGTGGCATGCGATTCCGGGCGCGCGAAACGGCGCACGCGGAACCGCATCGGTCATCGATCCGTCAGCGCGCGAAATCCGACGTACTCTGGATGAACGCGTTCAGCTTCGAGATGTTCACGCTGCCGAAGCCCGTCGTCGCGTCCCAGCCGGCCTTCGCCTTGTAGCCGTAGGTGCCGCTGCCGTTGTTGCCGGACGTGACGTCGTGCAGCAGCGCCGCATTGGTCGGGAAGTACTTGTAGATGCTCGACGCGGGGAACCCGAGCGCATTGTTGTTCGCCGATTGCAGCCGCGCCCAGATGCCCGTGAAGATCGGCGCGGCGAGGCTCGTGCCGCCTTCGTTGTTCAGGTAACCCGAGCCCCACAGCGTGTCGGACGTCTGGCCGTTCACCACCAGAATCGCACCGGTGCGCAGATCGGCGTCGAAGCCGACGTCCGGCAGCGCGCGCTTGGTCGACCCGGTGAGGCTCGACAATTGCCACGACGGCGCGGCCTCGTACTTGCTGTATCCGCCGCCCGTCGACCACACGGTGCCCGGCTGCCAGCTCGGATCGTTCCAGACGATCTCGCTGTTGTACGCGTTGGTCGACGTGTTGGTGAACAGCGTCGTGCCGCCCACGGCGATCACGTATGGCGACGTCGCCGGTTCGCTCACCGTGTAGGTCGAGCGCGACGGCGTGCCGCTCGCGCATTCGTACGCGCCATGGTCACCGGCTGACACGGAGAAGGTTTGCCCTTGAGCGACCGCCTGCTTGAAGATGGTGTCGTCGGTCGACTGCGACCCGGTGCTGTATGCGGACGATTCGCACACGCCGAGCGACACGTTGATCACCTTCGCGACGTTGTCGGTCACGGCCTTGTTGTACGCGGCCGTGATCGCCGTCAGCGTCATCGACGGCGCCGCGTAGAACACGACCTGCTTCACGCTGCCGCCGGCCGTACCGACGATCGACTGGCTGTCGAGGTTCCACTCGACGGTGCCGGACGTATCGGTGTATGAACTGCCGGCCGGGCCCGTCTGCACGATGCTGCTGCTGATCGTGCCGAGGCCGTTGTTCGCGGCGAACGTATTGAGGTCGCTCACCGTCTGCGACAGGTCGCCTTCGGAGATGATGCCGACCGTGGTTTGCGAGGCCGTCGGCGTGCCGTCGCCGCCGTAGAGCGACGAGAATTCGGTCGGGTTGTGCGGCACCGCCGACGCGCCGGCCGGGATCGTCAGGTTGCTGGTGTTGCCTTGCGGCTTGCTGCCCGCGCCGGTATGCATCAGTTCGACGTTCTGCAGGCCGAGCACCGCGCCCACGATGCCGCCGATCGCGTTCGGCACTTGCGCGGCATCGGTATTCGCATAGACGCTGCGGCCGTTGCGCGTGAAGCGCTTGAGCGTCGTGCGGAACGCGGACTTGATGGTCGCCGCGGTGCCGGATGCGGACACCAGCAGCCGATTCGGCGCGACCACGACGTTCACGAAACCTTCCTTGCGCAGGTGCGCGACGACGGACGCGACCTGCTGGTCGGTCGGCGCATATTGCGCGGCGAACTGCGCGGGCGTGAGGAACTGCCGGTAGTGCGGCGAGCCGGGCGTATGCAGGTCGCGCAGGTACTTGTCGAGTTGCGCCTCGTTGCGCAGGTTCAGCCCGAGCACGATGTCCACCGATTCGCCGGGCGCCATTTCGATGGCTGCTGCGGCGGCCGTGCTCGCGGCAGGCGCGCCGGCCACGCCGGCTTCGCTCTGCTGCACGAGCGGCAGGAACCCCTTGGTGCGCGTTTCCGTCCAGCCGGCCGCCGGCGCGGCGTGGGCGGTCGCCATGCCGAACGAAGCGGCCGCGGCGGCGCATGCGAGCTTGACGATGCGAATGTGCTTTTGTTTCTTGTTTGCAACCTGATTCATTTGGATTACCCCTCCGGTTGAACATCGAACGGCACGAACAACAACGGTCGACGGCGGTGCGGGTCGTGCATCGCCGCTTTCTGCCGCGCTCGCGCGGTTGGCGCGGACGCGACAGGGCCATTCGCCCGATCCGGAAAGGTGGTTTCTCTCCGGGGGCGAAATACGGGAAACGCGGTAGCGGAAGGGCTGCACCGCGATGCGGGGCAGCCGCGCGGACATGGCGCGGACGGGATTGCTAGAGCAACAGCTTCGGTATCCTGCTCATTTCATTCGATCCTTCGGCCCGCTGCCGGATGGCAGTCGTCCAATGAGATGCATCGGGATGTTGCGTGCGCCGGTGCGCGAACGACACAACCGGCGGTGAGCACTTCGGTGCGACGGAAGCGAAAAAAGACGTAGAGCGGAATCGATTGCGTGGTGAACAATTCGTCCGATTGCTTGAATCGGACGGTATCAAGAACGAAAGAGAAGTGTCAAACTTTTTTTGATCATATGAAACAAAATTAAATCGAATAGCGTGCAATGATTTTGAAAAGTTTGGCGGCGATTTGTAATGTTCGAGATCGCGTTCGTGAGGAATGCAGAATGCGATGCGTCGATCATTTCCTATTCATCCTGTAATAGGCATGCCCGGTCGATCTGCCTGTCGACAACACACAACCGCTCTACTGTGCGGCACCGGCGCGCCGCAGCGCATCCGCGGCTTCGGTGTTGTCGTGCGTCAGCGCGAGCCGCAGCAGCGACTGGCCGCGCCGATCGACATGGTTCGGATTCGCGCCATGCGCGACGAGTAGCGGGATCAGCTCGAAACGATTGAACAGCGTTGCGAACCCCAGTGCGGTTTCGCCGGCGCCGTTCGTCTGGTCGATCGGGCAACGCGTATCGAGCAGGCGCCGCGCGATGGCGGGTTCGTTCTTGAAGAGGGCGCCCATCAGCGCCGTGTTGCCGTGGCGATCGCCGGCGCACGCGTTGGCGCCGGCCGACAGCAGGTAGTCGAGCGCGGCGGGTTGGCCGTCGTAGGACGCGAGTATCACGGCCGTATAGCCGCGGCTGTCGGTGGCGTTGACCGGATAGCCGGCGTCGTGCAATGCACGCAGGATGTCGACGCGTCCGACGCGGGCAGCGTCGAACCAGTCGCCGTCGTAACGGCGCAGCGCGGCGGGATCGGCTTTGGAATACGCCGGTTGGTCGGGAAGGTGCGCGCAGCCGGCGATCGCGGCCAGCGCCAGGGCCGTTGCGGTCGCGCGGATCGTGCGTGTCAGGCGTTCTGATCGCATGGGGATGTCCTGATGTGGAGAGAAGGTCGACGTGCGCGGCGCAACCCCGCACGTCGACGGCGACCGGAGTCGCGGGATCAGTTCTCGTTCAGCTTCGCCGCGAGCGACTGCACCTGCTGAACGTTCGCGTGCACGGCCTGCGCGAGACGCGTGCCGTAGTCGGCGTCGGCCTTGTAGAAGTACGACAGCATCGCGTACTGGTTGCGCGCGTTCGCCACCTTGCCGAGATCGCCGGACAGCGCGGTGATCAGGTCGTCCTTGTCCTGCTGCGACAGGCCGCGGTAGTACTCGCCCGCCTGACGGAACAGCAGCTTCTTGTGGATCGCTTCCTGCTGCGTCGTTCCGGCCAGTGCCGTGCGTACGGACTTGTACTGCGGATCCTGCGCGAGTTCGTGCAGCGTCGACGGTTCGTAGTTCACCTCGCCCTTGCGGTCGCCGGCATTCATCTTGCCGTCCTGGTTGTTGTTGACCACCGGCACGACCGGCCGGTTGATCGGCAGGTCCATGTAGTTCGAGCCGAGCCGGTACAACTGCGTGTCGGCGTACGCGAACAGGCGATCCTGCAGCATCCGGTCTTCGGACGGCTCGATGCCCGGCACGAGCCGCGACGGCGCAAACGCCGATTCCTCGGTCGACTGGAAGTAGTTGTCGGGCACGCGGTTCAGCGTCATCGTGCCGATCTTGCGTTCAGGGACGCCGGTCCAGACCTTCGTGTCGTCCAGCGCATCGAAGTCGAAGCGGTTCAGGTCCTTCGGCGTGAGCACCTGCACGTACAGATCCCACTTCGGGTAGTCGCCTTGCTTCAGCGCGCCGTACAGGTCGTTCGTCATCATGTTCCAGTCGCGCCCGATCGACGCGGCGATGTCCTGCGGACGCAGGCCGTGCACGCCTTGCTGGCTTTTCCAGTGGAACTTCACGTAGTGCACGTCGCCGTGCGCATTGACGAACTTGAACGCATGCACGGCAAAGCCGTCCATATGGCGATACGAATCGGGCATGCCGGCATTCGTGTACAGCATCGTCAGCATGTGCGTCGCTTCGGGCGTGTTCGCGAAGAAGTCGAATGCGAGGTTCGGATCCTGCACGCCGGTCACGGCGCTCGGCTTGTTCGCGTGAACGAAGTCGGGGAACTTGATGCCGTCGCGAATGAAGAACACGGGCCAGTTGATGCCGACCATGTCCCAGTTGCCCTGCTGCGTATAGAACTTCACCGCGAAGCCGCGCGGGTCGCGGGCCTGTTCGGGCGAGCCGCGGGAGCCCATCACGGTGGAGAACCGAACGAACACCGGCGTGCGGGTGCCCGGCGTGAAGACCTTCGCTTTCGTCAGGTCCGAGATGTCGGCGGTCGGCACGAACTCGCCGAATGCGCCGGTGCCGCGCGCATGCACGACGCGTTCCGGAATGCGCTCGCGATCGAAGCGCTGCAGTTTCTCGATGAGCGCGGAGTCCTGCAGGAGCACGGGGCCGGCAGGGCCGGCCGTCTGCGAATTCTGGTTGTCGCCGACGGGCGCGCCCGTGTCCCGGGTGAGTTCGGCGGCGTAGGGAGACGCGGAGAACGCAACGCAGATTGCGGCGACTGCGTGTCTCAGCACGCGATGGGAGGATGAGGACATGACGATGAAACTCCTTGAATCCGATCGGTGGTGGGGAAGCCGACTGAATTAGAAGAGATCGTCAGACGATTGGCCAATTGATATTGGATATGTTTTCGATAGCCGCGGCGACGATGCGGGGCGAGCCCGATCGTTGCGGAAGGAACGAATAGTGTTGCGCGCGCAATGCGTTATTGCGTGGCGAATGATGCCGCAGTCGTGCATGTATCACGCACGCATCGTCAACCCGCACCCGCCTGCCATCCGAGCCCGAGGCTCTTCTGCAGCGATACGTAATCCTTGATCAGTTCGGCTTGTCCGGCAATCACGTTCTGCTGCACGGACAGCGCTTCGCGTTGCGTGTCGAGCAGGTCGATCATCGACGCGACGCCCGCGCGATAGCGTTCGTCCATCAGCGATCGGGAGTGCACGGCCGACGTTTGCACCTTGGTGAGTGCAACGACGTGCTCGCGCTGGTGCCCATAGCGCTGCAGCACGGTGTTCGCATCCTGCAACGCGCCGAGCACCGCCTTCTGGTAATTCGCTTCCGCTTCGTCGCGCGACGCTTCGGCCGCGCGCACCGCGCCGCGTGTGCGTCCGAAGTCGAGAATGTTCCATTGCAGGTACGGCGCACCGACCCACGTGAAGTTCTGCTTGCGCAACAGGTGGCCGGGGTCCGTCGCTCTGAAGCCGAGATCGCCGGGCAGCGTCACCTTCGGGAAATAGTCGGCGACATGCTCGCCGATCTGCGCATGGCTCGACGCGAGCCGACGCTCGGCCGCGCGAATGTCGGGGCGCTGCTTCAGCAGTGCGGCCGGATCGCCGATTGCGACGCTGCCGCTCAACGACGTGAGCGCCGAACTGATCGGCCGTATCTCGGGGCGGCCGGCGGACGATCCCGTCACGCGGTTGCGCGCGCTGAGCCTGTTCGGGCAGATCACGGTATTCCACATCGCGCAGCGTTCGGCGCTTCAACTGCTCGAATGGGAAGCGTTCGACGGCGAGCGCGCGGTGCTGCTGATCGAGACGATCGCCGACCAGACGCGCGTGCTGCTCGAACAATGGCATGCACAGCGCGACGCGTGTGCCGCTGCTGCTGAAGCCGGTGCGAAGCGGGGGCAGCGTGCAGCGGCGAAACGCACGGCGAAGCCGGGTGCGTCGACGCCCGCGGCGGCAAGCACGCGGCGCGTGAAGAAGCCCGCCGCGCGTTGAGCGCGGCGCATCGTTAGCCGCGGCCGGTCAGCTCGGCTTGCGCTCCGGTTCGCCGGCCGACGGCGGCCGGGCCGCCGTTGCGGCGGCATTGCCGTTGCGGGTGTTGCTGCCGCTTTCGCCTTCGTCCTCGCGTTCGCCGTTGCCTTCCGGCCGCGGTCCATCCGCGTACGCGACGAGGCTGCGTTGCGGATTGGCGATCCGGATGCCGCGTTCACGGAACGTCTCCGCGATCCGCCGGTTGAATTCACGCTGCACGCTCCAGCGCGTCGAGTCCGTGCACTGCATTTGCCCCGCGAGCGCAACGGCCGCGCCGTCGACCTGGTCGATGCCCCAGTAGCTGAAGTCGGACAGGATGCCGTCGTGGTACTTCGGATCGTCGCGCAATGCGGTGCCGATCTCCTTGAGCGTCGCGATCGCGCGATCGATGTCTTCGCCGTACGCGATGCTGACCTTGACGGCCGCGTTGCCGAGCCCGCGATTCGTATTGTTGACGGTCGTCACCGAGCTGAACGGAATCGTGTACAGCGACCCGTCGCCCGCGCGCAGCCGCACGGTGCGGATCGACAGGTATTCGACCGTGCCCGATACGCCGGCGAGCGTGACCCAGTCGCCGACCTGCATCGCGTTTTCCATCAGCAGGAAGATCCCGGTGATGAAATCCTGCACGAGCTTCTGCGAGCCGAAGCCGAGCGCGACGCCGAAGATGCTGGCGCCGGCCAGCAGCGGGCCGACGTTTACGCCGAGTTCGCTGAGGCCCGTCAGCACGACGACCAGCGCGATCATCACGAACAGCAGCGAGCGCAGCATCGGCAGCAGCGTGCGCAGCCGCGCCGCGCGCACGAGATTGCCTTCGCGAGTCCAGCGCTGCAGGCGGCGCTCGATCGCGATGTTCGCGGCTTCCCATACGACGAGCGCGACGATGGCCGCGATCGCGATCGTCACCAGCGCCGACGCGAGCCGGTGGCCGATCGTGCCGGTCTCGAACGCGCGGAAGATCGGCACACCCCAGATCTGCAGCAACAGCACGACCGTCACGATGCCGATCGCGCCCGATACGATCCGGCGCAGCAGCGGGTAGTAGCGGTACGCATGCAGATGGACGAGCGTGCGGTCTTCGTCGCGGCGCTGGAACAGCCGCGCGAGCGCGCCGAACACGACGATCGACACGATCCGCATGCCGATCATCGCGGCGATCGAACGGCCGCCGAGCGTGATCAGCACGCGGTAGCCGTTGTGGACGTCGAGCGCCCACACGAACCACAGTGCCATCACGATGAATACCGACACGGGAGCCCAGGCGTCCGCGAGCGCGTTGCCGATTACCGCGAAGGTCGGCCGGTCCGCGCCGGCTGCGCGGATCCGCGCGGCGACCGGCCGGCGGCACTGCAGGATCAGAGCCGCGATCATCACGTGTCCGACGAGCGCGACCGCTTTCAGCAGCGCGACGTGACCGGCCTCGCTGAGGCCGATGTTCGCGGCGATCTCGACCGCGGCCGTGCACACGCCGACCACGATCACGATCCGCGCGATCGAGCGTTGCGCGAAGTCGGCCCATGCATCGCTGATGTGCAGCAGCCGCAATTGCCGCGCATCGGGCTGGAAGAACAGCCGGCTGACGATCGTGACGAGCCGGCCGATCACGTAGATGTCGATCAGCGATTCGAGCGCGGATTCGATCGGTGTGCCTGCGTCGCCGATCATCGACATCGTCAGGCTCGCGACGCCGACGAACACGAGCAGCGGCACCGCGCGCAGCGCGAGGCTGACGAGCGCGCGCGGCATCCGGTGCAGCAGCGTGGTGTGGCGCTGCGCGTCGCCGCGGCCTTGCGATGATGTGGGGGCCGCGTCGGGCGGAGCGGATGATTCCGGCGGCGGCGCGTTGTCGTCGTCGGACGCGACGGCATCGGGCGAGGAGCCGCGCGCCGAGTCGGCGCGCCGTGCGGCCAGCGCGGCCAGCGCGCGCCGCAGCAGCCGCTTCGCGAACCATTCGAACAGGACCGCGGGCACGAGCACGGCGACGATGATCCAGATCGCGTGCGCGAGATCCGCGCGCTCGTCGGCGCGCACCAGCCTGTCATGCCACCAGCTTCCGACCGAGCCGACATCGAGCAGCGAGCGCAGCGATTCCTTCAGTGCGCTGCCGATTTCGGTGGTCCAGCGCGCCCCCTGGCGGACGAGCATCGATGCGAGCCCGTTCGACGTGAGCGCGGCAGGCGCGGCGGCAGCCGACGCGCCGCCGGCCGCGGCCGCTTCGCTCGCGGCGGCCGCGGGCGCGCTCAATGCGCCGACGGCCGCGATCGCACGCAGCGTCGTTTCGACCTGGGCGCGCTGGCGCGGGTTCTCGAGCACGTCGAGTGCCTGTCGGGCCTGTTGCGGCGTCAGCGCGGGCGCGGTGCCGGAGGCGGCCGACGCGGCGGCCGGTGCGGGAGCGGCCGCGTGCGCGGCCGAGACGACGGCGGCGAGTAGCCAGCCGAGGAGGAAATGTCGCATGGGTAGGCATGCGGGCGCGCATCGGCGCGCGGCCCGCGGGGCTGATCGATGGACGGAAGTTAACATGATCGCGATCGGAACCGAATAGTTCCATCGACGAATATTCGAATCGGGCATACGCGAGGCAGCGCGGGCGTTTGCGGCTTGTTCGTGCCTGCAGGCAGTCCGATATGTGGACACGTCCTTCTTATCGAATCGTAAGCGTCCTGTAACGCGTGCTCGTTGGCGATCCGGTGTGCAGATGGGAACCGGTTTTTGAGCGCGAATGGCGCGTCGTTACGCGAGCGTCCGCCCGATCGTGAACAAACGACGATCAACACGACACGCACGTCGCATGTAGTGGCTTCGTATTCCTGACTAATCACGCATGCCCGTCGTGAAAAACCGGCAGCACATGCTCGGCGAGTTCTTCGATGACCTCGCGCACGGGCCGGTCCGATCCCGGATTCAGCGTGACGTGATGCGTGCCCGCCGCGCGCATGTCCTGCAGGATGCCGACCAATGCGCGGCGCCCGGTGGCATAACCGAGCGTCAGCGCGGTGGCCGGCGTATCGGGATGCGCGGCGAGGTCGAGCCGCATCGACACGCCGAACGCGCGAAAGGCCGGCGACGCGAGCCGGTCGACCGCCGCGCGCCACATCGAATAGCGGGCGCGCTGCGTGTCCGGATCGCGGTGGTACGTCATCCAGCCGATCGAATGCCGCGCGATCCAGTCGACGCTCTGTCCGCCCGAGCCGACCGCGAGCATCGGCACCGCGTCGTCGCGGCGCGGCAGCAGCGTGAATTCAGGCGCGTCGGGTGGCGCTTCGTCGGGCAGCACGCGCGACGGTATGCCGAGCGCGGCCGCGACGACGTCCCAGTGTTCGCGATAGCGGTCGCGCCGCGTTTCCGCATCGACGCCGAACGCAGCGTATTCAGGCGGCCGGTCGCCGGAGCCGAGCCCGAGGATGAAGCGTCCGCCCGACAGCGTCGCGACCGACAGCGCGCCTTTCGCGATATGCAGCGGATGACGCAGCGGCAGCACGATCGCGCCGCTGGCGAGCGCGATCCGGCGCGTGCGCGACGCCAGTGCACCGAGCAGCACCCACGGGTCGAGGTGGCCGACCGGGTCGGGATAGTCGGCGCTGTTCAGCGGCACGTCGCGAATCCACAGCGCGCGAAAGCCGAGCGTATCGGCAAGCGCCGCGAGTTCGAGCTGTTCGTTGAAGTCGGCGACGATATTGCCGCTCCGAAGCAGCGGCAGCGTGAGGCCGATCGACAACTGCCCGGCCGAAAAGACGCGGCGTGCGACGTCGGCGCGGGCGGGGGCGTGCGTGGTCATGTCGAATTCCTGGATGCGGTGCAAGGCGAACGCGCGGCGTTCGGTGTCCGAATGCTAGCGTGTTTGCACGCTCGCTGCGAAACACGGCATGCGCTGAACCCGGTTGAGCGTAACCGGATGACATCGAGGTGGCGAGGGGCGTGTGAGCAGCGGGTCGGGCATAATCAGCGCCTTCTGTCATTGAGTAACGAATCCGGATGAATGCACTTCGACAAATGGTGGTTGGTCTGACGGCGAGTGCGGCGCTCTCCGTGGCTGCGTCAGGTGCGTTCGCAGACGAAGCGGCGAGTGCCGATATCTGCAAGACCGCCGAGGAAACGGGCTATACGGCCGATATCCGCAATTGCCTCAGCCTGAAATACGACGCAGCTGACAGGCGTTTGAATGCCGTCTATAAGACGAAGATGGCGAGCCTGGACGCGGAGGGTAAGTCAAGGTTGCGCAACGACGAGCGCCGCTGGCTCAAGACGCGGGACACAACGTGTGCCGAGTCGCGGCAGCCCGACGCGGGTGGCACGCTTGCGCTGGTGGAGCGTGACAGTTGCTTCGTCGACGAAACCGAACGTCGGGTTAAGGCTATCGAAGCCTTTCGTTAATGTGCCCGCGCCGAGCACGGCGCTATGCGATCCGCAGCGTCATGCCGCGCAGCGCGAGGCCCAGGCGTGACGCCACGCGTTGCGACGCACGGTTGTCGCTGTCGGTGCTGTAGGACAGCGTGCGCGAGCGAAGCGACGGCAGCCGCGACCATGCGGCGGTGACGGCGGCCGTCAGGCCGCGTCCCCGAAACGCCGGGGCGGTCGCGCGACCCAGTTCGGCGCCGACATCGGATAGCCGCGCAGCGAACGCGACCGGCACGACCTCGCCGTCGACGAGGCCGCGCACCGCGGCGCCGACAGATCGGCGGCGCTTCGAAAACCCGTCGAGAACAGCTCGTCGGGCATCCCGTGCGTGGACAGCGATTGCCGCAGTTGCCTGCCCGCGTCGCTGTCGCCATCGATCAGCGCGATGCGTACATCCATGTCGAATCCGAGCGCGCGCGGCAGTCGATATCCAGCCAGTCTTTTGCGTCAGGCATGCGTCGAGTGCGGTTTTCCGGTCAGGCGGCGGGAGCCGCGCGAAGGGCGCAGGGCCAGGCGAGCACGTCCGATCGTGCGTGCGCCGCCGCTGTCGGGCGATTGTAAGACGACTGGCGGCGGTGCGGCGCGCGAAGAAACTACGTCGCGATGTCGGCCCGGTGCCGGTGCGGCAAGCCGGCAGGCAAGGCCGCCCGTCGTCGATCCGGCGGGCGTTTCAGTTTCGAAACGTTCGCGTTCCTCGCCGGTGCGCGATCCCCGTCGACGGCTTTGCATCGGCCCGCCCGGCCTTGCGGCATGGAGCTTGGTGCGCTCCTTGCATATCAGTGCGTGCCGGGAGTGCGATCGCAGGCGCAGTCGGCCCTGCGATCGCTTCAGTGGGTCGGATGTATCGAATACGGGGACAAGAGAATGAAAAGAGACCGAATCGCAACGTGTCATGTTGCAAATATGAATCGCCGACCTGCCAGGGTATTCGCTTCGCCGTTGATCGCGGCGACGTGAGCGCGCGGCTTTCCGTTCCATCCGAGCAGTCGGGTTCGTTCTGAACGACGACGTGCATGCGTGACGCACGAGGCCGACCGGTGACGGTCGGCCGTCGGGGATGACCCGCGAATGCATGCGGATGGCCCGGGCCTGGATCCCGGATCGTCATTTCGCGGCGCAACGCGAGTCGTGGCGCGGCGGATGCGTTCGCGCGCCGCGCATTGCGTCGGCGTGACGGGCCCGAAGAACCGGATAGCACGGGAAAGCCGGTGGCGCAACGATGCGTGCGGCATCGCGGAACATGCGTAGTCCAGGGGAAGCGTTCGCCATTCTCAGCGCGGCGGACGCCGCAATATTGTGCTGTCAGTTGATCCACTACCCCGATGGATCAATTGTTGAAGCGCCCATCGCCGAGCGGCGATGGGCGTCTTTTTTTGTGCGCGGGTTTGCCGTGCGTGGCACCGGCCGGATCGCGCGGCGTTCTGTATCATGTGCTGGCGCGCGGGCCGCTCGTGCGGTCGCACGGCTTGCCGGCGCGCCCGCTCACGCGTTGCCAACATGAACGATCAAGCCTTGCACGACCCCTCATCCGCTTGTGTCGAGCCAACCGCGCTCGACGCGCTGCACACGTTTGTCGAGCGTCATCCGCGCCTGCTCGTGCTGACCGGCGCGGGCATCAGCACCGATTCCGGCATTCCCGGCTATCGCGACCGCAATGGCCGATGGATGCGCTCGCCGCCGATCCAGCTCAACGAATTCCTCGGCTCCGACGCGGCGCGGCGACGCTACTGGGCGCGCAGCATGATCGGCTGGCCCGTCGTCGGCCGCGCGCAGCCGAACCGGTCGCACGTCGCGCTGGCGCGGCTCGGCCGCGCGGGCCGGATCGAGCGCCTCGTCACGCAGAATGTCGACGGCCTGCATCAGCGCGCGGGCAGCGATGACGTGATCGAGCTGCACGGCGGGATCAACGGCGTGACGTGCCTCGAATGCGGGGCGCATCATGCGCGCGCGACGATCCAGACCGTGCTCGAAGCCGACAATCCCGATCTGCTGGGCGCGCAGGCCGAGCCGGCTGCCGACGGCGACGCGCACCTCGAATGGGCGGCGCTCGACACGTTCCGCATCCCGGCGTGCCCCGCGTGCGGCGGCCTGCTGAAGCCGGCGGTCGTGTTCTTCGGCGAGAACGTGCCGCGCGAGCGCGTGACGCTGGCCGCGCAGGCGCTTGATGCGGCCGATGCATTGCTCGTCGTCGGGTCGTCGCTGATGGTGTATTCCGGGTACCGCTTCTGCGTGTGGGCGCAGGCGCAGCACAAGCCGGTCGCCGCGCTCAATCTCGGCCATACGCGCGCCGATCCGATGCTGACGCTGAAGGTCGAGGCGCAGTGCGCACCGGCGCTCGACGCACTCACCGCGCGGCTGGGCCTCGCGGGCAACGCACCGGAGCACGCATCGTGAGCGGCCCGACACCTTCGCCCGATCCGTCAGCGCGACTGTCGGCGCCGGCGGCCGAACGCAATCGCGGGCCGATCCTCGACGTGTTGCGCCGCGTGCTGCCGACGACCGGCAGCGTGCTCGAAATCGCGAGCGGCACGGGGCAGCACGTCGTCCATTTCGCCCAGGCGCTGCCGGGCCTGCGCTGGCAGCCGAGCGATCCCGACGCGCACGCGCGGCGCTCGATCGCCGCGTGGATCGCGCATGCGGGCGTCGCGAACGTCGCCGGGCCTCTGGCGTTCGACGTGCGCGACGCGTCGTGGCCGGCCGACGCGCTCGATGCGATCGTCTGCATCAACATGATTCACATCTCGCCGTGGGCCTGCACCGACGCGCTGTTCGCGGGCGCGTCGCGCCTGCTGCAGCCGGGCGGCGTGCTGTTCCTGTACGGCCCGTACCGTCGTGAGGGCCGGCATACGGCGCCGTCGAACGAAGCATTCGACCTGCAGTTGCGAAGCCGCGACCCGTCGTGGGGCGTGCGCGATCTCGAAGCCGTCGTCGCGCTGGGACTCGATCGCGGGCTCGACTGCATCGAGGTCGTCGAGATGCCGGCGAACAACCTGAGCGTCGTGTTCCGGCGGCTTCCGCACGCGGAGCAATGACACGCAAGCGCGCATCGCCGCCGGGTTTCCACTATCCTTTCGCCTGTGCGCGCGACCCGATTCGGGTCGCGCCCTGTTTTTTCCGGAGAATTGACTAATGGGCAAGCAAGCAATCGGTGTGATCGGACTCGCGGTGATGGGCCGCAATCTCGCACTCAATATCGAGAGCCGCGGTTACGCGGTGTCGGTGTACAACCGCAGCCGCGAGAAAACCGACGAACTGGTCGCCGAATTCCCTGGCCGCAATCTGGTGCCGACCTACACGCTCGAGGAGTTCGTCGCGTCGCTCGAGACGCCGCGCCGGATCCTGATGATGGTGAAGGCCGGCGAGGCGACCGATGCGACGATCGCGTCGCTCAAGCCGCTGCTCGAGAAGGGCGACGTGCTGATCGACGGCGGCAATACGCACTTCACCGACACGATCCGCCGCAATCAGGAACTCGCGCAATCGGGCCTGCATTTCATCGGCACCGGCGTGTCGGGCGGCGAAGAGGGCGCGCTGCGCGGCCCGTCGATCATGCCTGGCGGCCAGCGCGACGCGTACGACCTCGTCGAGCCGATCCTCAAGCAGATCGCCGCGAAGGCGCCGTCGGACGGCGAGCCGTGCGTCGCGTACATGGGCCCGGATGGCGCCGGCCACTACGTGAAGATGGTCCACAACGGCATCGAATACGGCGACATGCAGCTGATCGCCGAAAGCTACTCGGTGCTGAAGGACGTCGCGGGCCTGACCAACGACGAGCTCGGCGCGGTGTACACCGAATGGAACCAGGGCGAGCTCGACAGCTACCTGATCGAGATCACATCGAAGATCTTCGGCAAGAAGGACGAAGAGACCGGCAAGCACCTCGTCGACGTGATCCTCGATCGCGCCGCGCAGAAGGGCACCGGCAAGTGGACGAGCCAGAATGCGCTGGATCTCGGCGTGCCGCTGCCGCTCATCACGGAATCGGTGTTCGCGCGCGTGCTGTCGTCGCTGAAGACCGAGCGCGTTGCCGCCAGCAAGATCCTGTCGGGCCCGGCCGCCGCGCCGTTCGACGGCGATCGCGCCGCGTTCGTCGAAGCGGTGCGCCGCGCGCTGTACCTGAGCAAGGTGATCTCGTACGCGCAGGGCTTCGCGCAACTGCGCACGGCATCCGAAGAGTACGGCTGGAATCTCGACCTCGGGACGATCGCGAAAATCTTCCGCGCGGGCTGCATCATCCGCGCGCGCTTCCTGCAGAAGATCACGGATGCTTACGCGAAGGAGCCGGCGCTCGCGAACCTGCTGCTCGATCCGTACTTCCAGGATATCGCCGCGAACTATCAGGCATCGCTGCGCGACGTCGTGGTCGCCGCGGTGAAGGCCGGCGTGCCGGTGCCGGCGTTCGCGTCGGCGGTCGCGTACTTCGACAGCTATCGTTCCGAGCGGCTGCCGGCGAACCTCGTGCAGGCGCAGCGCGACTTCTTCGGCGCGCATACGTTCGAGCGCACCGACAAGCCGGGCAGCTTCCACGCGAACTGGTCGTAACCGGCCAGCGGGGCGCATTGTTGCGAAAATCTATTCTTTGAATAGGGTTTTTCATTCCCGGATGCCGACATTGTTGGCTCCGGGGAAACAGTGTTTTCGCTCTTTCATGGTTTTCCCTAGGGGACGTCGGGACTAAACTCTGTTCCATCGCTGCAGACATGGTGTGTGCGGCGGAGCAAAAAAAATCCCGGAGGTAATCATGAAATCGCTGATCGCAACGTTCGCTGCAGCTGCTGTCCTCGCCGTTCCCGCCGTCTCGTTCGCCCAACAGAATGCGCCCGTTACCCGTGCGCAGGTGAAGGCCGAACTGGTCCAACTGCAACAGGCCGGCTACAAGCTGGGCAGCGACCGCACGGACTACCCGGCAGGCATCCAGGCAGCTGAAGCTCGTGTGAACCCGCAACAGAACGTCGCCGCCGCCGACACGACCGGCTATGGCGCGCAACCGGCCGCCGCGCAGGAATCCGGCGCTCCGGCCGCAGCAAAGACCGGCTGGCAAGTCAAGCGTATCGCTGACGGCGCACCGGTCTACAAGGGTCGTTAATGGCGCGGCCGCCCCGGCGGCCGGACCTGACCCCATGTAGTACAAACAGCCCGTCGTCCCGCTTTGCGGAACGACGGGCTGTTTTCATTTGTGGCGCGTGCCGCGCCGGCGGTCAATGCAGCGGGCGTGTGCCGCGCCCGATCTCCCGGAACAGCGCATCTGCCGGCTCCAGCACCTGCAGCCACGTTTCGTCGTAGCCGCTCAGCGTGTCGAGCGCATCGCGCAGCCGCTCGATCGCGAGGACCGGCAGCTCGACGCTGTGGCGCGTGGCGCCCGTCAGGTGCGCGACGCTCGCCAGCTGGACGAGCGCATCGGCCGCCTCGGCGACGTCGGTCGCGAACAGCAGGTGCCGGTTGAGCAATTCGACCAGGCCGCTGGAACCGGCGAAATCGTCCGCATTGAGCTGCACCGAAAGAAACGTCGCATTGTTCATTGCCATGCTCCTCGTTGTCGTTGGATTACGCTGCGCATCACCGAGTATAGGCGGCGATCGAAGGGGAGAATGTGACGGAGCCGAGACGGCAGACGGCTGCGAGGCGGGCGGAAGACCGGCGGCTGGGCCGCCGGACGGCCCGCGCGGTGCGGTTCGCGGGCCGCCGGCCCGCATCGGCGAGGCCGCAAGATTGTTGCCGGAACCAGCGCCTGTCGAGGTCCTGACCGCGACAAATGGTATCTTTGCCGGTCGGAGCGACGCGAAAAAGGGGCCGGTGAGCCCGTTCGCGCCGACGTTCCGCTGTGGAAACTGACGGCCGCGACAGCGGTCGGATACTGGTTGGTCCGGCCGTCCGGCCGGACATCGTGCGTCGTGCGCCGGAGGGCGGTGGGCGGCGCAACGACGCAAATCCGGGAGGACCCTTGAGAAAAACTATTCCCATCCACGATTCGCTGGCGCGCTGGCTGCCGCAGGCGGCGCTTGTCGCCGCGGCCGTCGCGCTGTCGGGCTGTACGCTGACGCCGTGGACCGACAACTGGCAGCCGGCGCGTTCGTCGGCACCGACGTCGGCCGCGACGCCGGGCGTGATCGCCGGCTATTACCGCGTGAACCCGGGCGACACGCTCGCGGGCATCGCGAACGCCTACGGGCAGCGCGTGCAGGACGTGGCGAGCTGGAACCACATGGCGCCTACCGACGCGGTGTCGCCCGGCCAGGTGCTGCGCGTCGCGCCGCCTGCCGCGACGTCGTTCGGGCAGCCGCCCGCGGCGGCCGCGCAGCCGGGCTCGCTCGCATGGCCGGCCACGGGCGTCGTCACGGCGCCGTTTGCGGCCGGCAAGACGCGCGGCGTCGTGATCGCCGCGTCCGGGCCCGATCGTTCGGTGCGGGCCGCGGCGAACGGGCGGGTGGTCTACGCCGGGTCCGGCGTCAAGGCATACGGCCCGCTCGTGATCCTGAAGCACGACAACGGGCTCATCACGGCCTACGGTCACAACGGCAAGCTGCTCGTCAACGAAGGCGACGCGGTGCGCCAGGGCCAGCCGGTCGCCGAGATGGGCACCGACGCAAGCGGTCGTTCGACGTTCGAGTTCGAAGTCCGCCAGAACGGCAAGGTCGTCGATCCGATGAATTTCCTGCCGCGCAACGGCGGCTGACGAGCCGCATCTCCACGTGTGCGCCGGGCGGCGCACACGCTCCCGCCTTTTTTCGCCTTCATCCTTCCTTCAGCGTCGCGGTGTCGGATTGTCTCGCGTGATTGCCGAGCCAGCGGATGCCCAATGCGAGCGCCGCCGCGCCGAGCGCGATCAGCGAGCACTGGATCGCGACCGGCAGGTAGCCGTGCGGCCGCGGATCGACGAACGGGTAGGGATACCAGTTCTCCAGCGCGCCGCGCACGAGCGTATAGCCGAGATAGACGATCGGAAAGCCGAGCCAAGCGAATGCGCTGCGCCGCGCGATCGGCGAGCGCGGCTCCACGTACAGCCAGTCGCACAGCATGATGAGCGGCACGATCCGGTGCAGCACCCAGTTATTGAACGCAGGTGTGACGTGATGCAGCGCATCGAGGCGTGCGAGCAGCAGTTCGTAGACGATTGCGGTGATCAGCACGTACAGCACGGCCGCACCGCGCATCGATTCGTAGCGGGCCGAGCCGGGACGCGCGATGCACCAGAGTCCCGCGGTCAGCATCGCCGACGCATAGAGGTTGCTCAGTTGCGTGAAATAGCTGAGGAAGTTGCCGAGGTGAATTGCGGGCATGCCCCAGTAGCCGGCGATGCTGTGCAACGTCGTGGACACCGCGAGCAACGCGGCAATCAGCCGGTAGGCCGCAACGAAGAACGCCTTGCTCATGATGCGCGCGCAACGTCGACACCAAAGCTTCATCGTGCCACAGCCGTTCCCGTGCGCGATGCGGATTTTCCATATGGCAGCCGCGCGCGGTGCGCGTTGACGATTCGTCGGATATTTGACCGCGCCGCGGGAAATCGGACGCCCGTGCGGCTACAATCTTGGCAGCTCTGCCGGGCGCGGAGCCCGTTGCGGCATGCGCCCCTCCCCGCATACAACATGAGACGACGCATGAAAAACATCCTCGCGAAACAGACGCGCTACAGCTCGCCGGCGATCTTCTTTCACTGGGCCATCTTCCTGCTGGTGGTGCTGGCGTACCTGGCTATCGAGATCCGCGGGCCGAAAGGCAGCGACAGCCGGGTGTTCTGGATGAACGTGCACCTCACCGCGGGCACGTTCGTGCTCGTGCTGTCGGTGCTGCGCGTGCTGTGGCGGGTCGTCAGCCGCGTGCCGGAAGCCATTCCGCAGGCCGCGCTGCTGCGCTGGCTCTCGAAGCTCGCGCATGTCGCGCTCTACGTGTTCATCATCGCGCAGCCGCTGCTCGGCATCATGATGATCAACCTGGGCGGCAAGCCGGTGTCGCTCGACTGGCTCGGCGTGTCGTTCACGCTGTTCGGCCCCGACAAGGCGCTGCGGCCGACGATCAAGGAAGCGCACGAACTGATCGGCAACGCGTTCTACTTCGTGATCGGCCTGCACGCGCTGGCCACGTTGTACCACCATTTCATCCGGCGCGACGACGTGCTGCGGCGCATGGTGCCCTGAGCGCCGCGCTCCGGACGCGCGCAGCAGGCGGGGGCGCATGGTTGTGTTGACAACCATGCGCCCCCGCTTCGTTTACCGTCAGCCGCGGCTGGCCATCGCGGCGAACATTCTGTAACATCTCGGCTGATTTTACGTTCCGCTTACTCGCCGCCGCACATGCTGCACCGACATCGTCACCTGACCGCCTGGCTTGGCGTGCTCGCGATCTGGTTCGCGATCGCGGCGCCGCTGGTGTCGCAGTGGCGCATCGCGCAGGCGGCCGCGCCCGACACGATCGTCTGCAGTGCAGAGCACGGCGCGCATCGGTCGCCCGATGCGGGCAGCACGCACGATCGTGCGCTGCATCTCGATGCGTGCGGCTATTGCGGATTCTTCGCGCACAGCCCCGCGATCGGCGCGCCTGCCGCCGCGTCGTTCGCTTCCGTTCCCGTCGTTTCCGTTTCCGCCGCCGCGCCGCCAGCCGTCGCGGCGCGCGCCGATCGCTATCCGCGCGCGTATCCACGCGCACCGCCCGAGCGCGCCTGACGCGCTGTCTTCCGTTCTTTCCACCGCCGATATCCGTGCGGCCCGTCGAGGCCGCGTGGAGGGCGTCACTCGGGCTTTCGATCATGACCATTTTCCAGTTGCGTGCGCCGCGGGCGTCACGCAATGCCTGTGCGCGGCGCGTGCCGCGCATGTTGAAACTCACCGTTCCCGCGCTCGCCGTCGGCGCGCTGGCCGCGACCGCCGCCGCGGCCGAAACGGCGCGCGCGGCCGGCGCGCCTGCGGACGAAGCGGCCGCGCTGCTGCCGCCCGTCGAGGTCGTCGCGTCGCCGCTGACGACGCCGCTCGTCGTCGTCACGGATCCGAAGGCGCCGCGCCAGCCGCTGCCCGCCAGCGACGGTGCGGATTACCTGAAGACGATCCCCGGCTTCACGTCGATCCGCAGCGGCGGTACGAACGGCGACCCCGTGCTGCGCGGGATGTTCGGTTCACGGTTGAATATCCTGGCGAACGGGATGCCGACGCTCGGCGCCTGCCCGAACCGGATGGATGCGCCGACGTCGTACATCGCGCCGGAAAGCTATGACAAGGTCACCGTCGTGAAGGGGCCGCAGACCGTGCTGTACGGTCCCGGCGCGTCGGCCGGCACCGTGCTGTTCGAGCGCGTGACACCGCGTTTCGACAAGCCGGGCATGCGTTTCGAGGGCAGCCTCGTCGGCGGCTCGTTCGGCCGTAACGACCAGAACCTCGACCTGACGGCCGGCACGCCGGACGTCTATGGCCGCGTGACCGCAAACCACGCGCATTCGCAGGACTACAAGGACGGCAACGGCAACACGGTGCCGTCGCAGTGGGACAAGTGGAACGCCGATGCTGCGCTCGGCTGGACGCCCGACGATCACACGCGGGTCGAACTGACGGCCGGCACGGGCGACGGCTACGCGAAGTATGCGGGCCGCGGGATGGACGGCGCGCATTTCCGCCGCGAGACGTTCGGCCTGTCGTTCGACAAACGGCATCTCGGCGACGTGCTCGACCGGATCGAGGCGCGTGTGTACTACAACGAAGCCGACCACGTGATGGACAACTACACGTTGCGGCAGCCCGATCCGACCAGCAGCATGCCGATGCGCATGGCGTCGGAGGTGCGGCGCCGCACGTTCGGCGCGCGCGCGGCCGCAACGTTTCGTTTCGGCGACGACTTCAAGCTCGTGACGGGCGTCGACGCGCAATCGAACCGGCTCGATTCGCGTTCGGCGATGGGGCGGCAGAACTACGGCGATCAGCCGTGGGATGCGCAGGCGACGATGTGGAACGCGGGTGCGTTCGGCGAGCTGACGTGGTACGCGAGCGACGTGTCGCGCGTGATCGGCGGCGCGCGTGTCGACTACGCGAGCGCACGCGACAAGCGCGCGACGACCAGCGGCATGATGACGAGCAAACCGAACCCGACCTTCGACGACGACCGTGCGCGCGTGCTGCCGAGCGGCTTCGTGCGCTACGAGCGCGATCTCGCGTCGCTGCCCGTCACGTGGTACGCGGGGATCGGTCATGCGGAGCGCTATCCCGACTACTGGGAGCTGTTCTCCGCGAAGCGCGGGCCGGCCGGTTCGCTCAACGCATTCTCGGCGGTGCAGCCGGAGAAGACCACGCAGATCGACATCGGCGCGCAATACAAGAGCGACCGGTTCGATGCGTGGGTGTCGGCTTACGCAGGCTACGTGCAGGACTTCATCCTGTTCAACTACGCGGCCGGCATGATGGGCCCGACCACGCAGGCGACCAACGTCAATGCGCAGATCATGGGCGGCGAAGCAGGCGTGTCGTGGCGGCCGATTGCGCCGCTGCGCGTCGAGACGTCGCTCGCGTATGCATGGGGGCGCAACGTGGCGAGCGGCGATCCGCTGCCGCAGATGCCGCCGCTCGAGGCGCGCATCGGGCTCGAATACACGCGCGGAGCGTGGTCGGCCGGCGGCCTGTGGCGGATCGTTGCGCCGCAGCATCGTTATGCCCTGAATGAGGGCAACGTCGTCGGCAAGGACTTCGGCCCGAGCGCCGGATTCGGCGTGCTGTCGCTGCATACGCAATACAACGTCAGCAAGACCGTGCAGGTCTCGGTCGGCGTCGACAACGTGCTGAACAAGGCCTACACCGAGCATCTGAACCTCGCCGGCAACGCCGGCTTCGGCTATCCGGCGAACGCGCCGGTGATGGAGCCGGGCCGTACCGCATGGGTACGCGTGAGCGCAAAGCTGTAGCGCGTTGTGCGTGTGCGTTGCAGCATGCGCGCGCATGAACGCGGCCCCGCCCGAACGGGCGGGGCGCGTCAAGCGATTAGAGAACCGTGTCTAGTCAGGGCGCAAACGTTGGCCACTCGTGATTCACTCCCGCAATCGACGGTCACGGCGCACGCGAGGGCGCCGCGTGCGTCGATTCGATTTCGTTCGCACCGGCAGCACAATAATCAGGAGAACATGCATGGCCAGATCGATGCGTTCCAGGGTGGTGGCAGGGGCAGTGGCATGCGCGATGAGCGTTGCGCCGTTCGCGGGGACGACCGCGGTGATGACGCTCGCGACGACACGCGCGGCGATGGCGGCGATCGCGCCCGCCGACGACTACGCGGCGACGCGTTATCCGATCATCCTCGTGCACGGGCTCACGGGCACCGACAAGTACGCGGGCGTGCTCGAGTACTGGTACGGCATCCAGGAAGACTTGCAGCAGCATGGCACGACCGTCTACGTCGCGAACCTGTCGGGCTTCCAGAGCGACGACGGGCCGAACGGGCGCGGCGAACAGCTGCTCGCTTACGTGAAGACGGTGCTGGCCGCGACGGGCGCGACCAAGGTCAATCTCGTCGGTCACAGCCAGGGCGGGCTCACGTCGCGTTATGTCGCAGCCGTCGCGCCCGATCTCGTCGCGTCGGTGACGACGATCGGCACGCCGCATCGCGGCTCCGAGTTCGCCGACTTCGTGCAGAGCGTGCTCGCATACGATCCGACCGGGCTTTCGTCATCGATCATCGCCGCGTTCGTCAATGTGTTCGGAATCCTGACTAGCAGCAGCCACAACACGAACCAGGACGCGCTCGCGTCGCTGAAGACGCTGACGACCGCGCAGGCCGCCACGTACAACCAGAACTATCCGAGCGCGGGCCTTGGCGCACCGGGAAGTTGCCAGACCGGCGCATCGACGGAAACCGTCGGCGGCAACACGCATCTGCTGTATTCGTGGGCCGGCACGGCGATCCAGCCGACGCTCTCCGTGCTCGGCATGACGGGCGCGACGGACACGAGCACGATTCCGCTCGTCGATCCGGCGAACTCGCTCGACCTGTCCACGCTCGCGCTGTTCGGCACGGGCACGGTGATGATCAACCGCGGCTCGGGCCAGAACGACGGGCTCGTATCGAAGTGCAGCGCGCTGTACGGCAAGGTGCTGAGCACGAGCTACAAGTGGAACCATATCGACGAGATCAACCAGTTGCTCGGCGTGCGAGGTGCGTATGCGGAAGATCCGGTCGCGGTGATCCGCACGCATGCGAACCGGCTGAAACTGGCGGGCGTGTAATCGATGACGGCACGTGAAGGGCGCGCGCCGCTGGTGCGGCGCGCTGCGGTCTATGGTGTCGTGGGGCTGGCGGCGATCGCCGGCGTCGCGATGTGGAGCGGTGCGGGATGGCATCGCGGTACGGGTAGCGCCGGCGAGCCGCCCGAAGCCGCGGCGGTGGGCGGCGTGGCTGCGGCACCGCCGCAGGCCGCCGCGCTGGCGAGCGCGGGCCTGCCGTCGTCGCTGGCCGGTTCCAGCGCGCCGCGGCTGCCGCTCGATGCCGGCGGCCATCTCGCGAAGGTGCGCGCGGTACGCGATTTTTTCGATTACTGCCTGACCGCGCAGAGCGATCTCAGTGCGGTCGCGCTCGATGCGCTCGTCGTGCGCGAGATTGCCGCGCAGCTCGATGCCACGGCCGCGCAGGCCGACGCGCTCGACGTGTGGCGCCGGTATCGTGCGTATCTCGACGCGCTCGCGAAACTGCGCGATGCCGGCGCGGTCGACAAGTCCGACCTGGGCGCGCTGCAGCTCGCGCTCGACCAGCGCGCGTCGATCGCGTATCGCACGCTTGGCGACTGGAGCCAGCCGTTCTTCGGCGCGGAGCAGTGGCGGCAGCGCTACGATCTCGCACGGCTGAAGGTCGCGCAGGATCGCACGCTGACCGATGCACAGAAGGCCGAACGGCTCGCGGCGCTCGAGCAGCAGATGCCGGCCGACGAACGCGCGGCGCAGCAGCGGGTCGACCGGCAGCGGGCCGCAATCGACCAGATCGCGCAGTTACAGAAGAGCGGGGCGACGCCCGATGCGATGCGCGCGCAACTGACGCAGACGCTCGGGCCCGAGGCCGCGGCACGCGTCGCGCAGATGCAGCAGGACGACGCATCGTGGCAGAGCCGCTACGCGGACTATGCGGCGCAGCGTGCGCAGATCGAGTCGGCCGGTTTGTCGCCGAAGAACCGCGACGCGCAAATTGCCGCTTTGCAGCAGCGCGTGTTCACAAAGCCCGGCGAAGCGGTGCGCGCGGCGTCGCTCGATCGCGGCGCGGGTGCCGCGAAATAACGCGGGCAGCGCTGCGTGTGACCGACCTCATGCCGCGCGCGTGACGTGCTGCGGCAGATGCTGCTCGATGGTCGCGGCGAGCGTATCGAACGCGGGTTTGATGCCTTCGTGCGGGACGCACGCATAGCCGAGCAGCAGGCCGCGCTGAGCGGTGTCGAGGTTGCTGTAGTAGCTGGTGAGCGGGCGCACGATCACGCCGGCGTCGAACGCGCTCTGCGTGACCGCACGATCGTCACACGCGTCGGGCAGGCCGAGCACCAGGTGCAGGCCGGCCTCGTCGCCCATCACGGGCAGCGCGTCGCCGAAGCGCGCGCGGATCGCGTCGATCATCAGTTGCCGGCGCTCGCCGTACAGCGTGCGCATCCGCCTGACGTGCGAAGTCAGGTGGCCATCCATGATGAATTCGGCGAGCACGGCCTGCTGCATCAGCTGGCCCTCGCGGTACAGCTCCGACAGCCCGGTGCGGAAGGTATCGACCAGATGCTCGGGCACGACCATGTAGCCCATCCGCAGGCCCGGGAACAGCATCTTGCCGAGGCTGCCGACGTAGATCACACGGCCGCCGTCGTCGAGCCCCTGCAGCGACGCGAGCGGGCGGCTGCCGTAGCGGAATTCGCTGTCGTAGTCGTCCTCGATGATCCAGCAGCGGTGCTGGCGCGCGTATTCGAGCAGCATCCGGCGCCGCGCGAGGCTCATCACCATCCCGAGCGGGTACTGATGCGACGGCGTGACGAGCACGAGCCGCGGCGGATGCTGCATGTCGCCGGCGCGCGGGGCGAGCCCTTCCTGGTCGACCGGCACCGGCGCGAGCGTGAGGCCGGCCGCCTGCAATACGCTGCGCACGCCCCAGTAGCACGGCTCCTCGACCCACGCGCGATCGCCGATATCGGACAGCAGCCGTACCGCGAGATCGATCGACTGATGAATGCCGGTCGTGATGATCAGCTGGTCCGGCGAGCATTTGACCGAACGCGCGACGCGCAGGTAATCGGCGAGCGCGCGCCGTAACGGCCGGTAGCCGCCGCCCGGCGCATAGGTCAGCAGCTCGGGGTTCGCCTCCTTCCACAGCCGCGCCTGCAGGCGGCTCCACGTACGGCTCGGAAACTCCGACACGTCCGGCACGCCCGGCATGAACGCGCCCCACTGGCGCCGCGATACACCCGCGTGCTCGATCAGTTGCCGGCCGCGCATCGACAGGCTGCCCTGTGCGTCCGGCGGCGGCAGCGTACCAGCGTCGGACGGCGGCGGTACGGCGCCCGGCGCGCGAATCGCGGCGGCGTCCGGCCGCGTGTCGGCCACATAGGTGCCGCTGCCGGTCGTCGTCAGCACATAGCCTTCGGCCGTCAGCTGGTCATATACGTGCAGCACGGTATTGCGCGCGATCGACAGGTCCGCCGCGAGCGTCCGGGAACTGGGCAGTTTCGTTCCTGGCCCCAATTCTCCGGTCAGGATGGCCTGCTGCATCTGTTGCAGCAACTGCCGGTACATCGGCTCGGACGAGCCGCGGTCGAGACGGGCGGAGAGCCAGTCGGCAAGGATCACGGTATCCAAAGTGGTCCTACTTGGAATATTGAAATGGTTCCCTAGTATAGAACCGTGCGCACCGTATAGTGGATCGCATCTCAAAAACGATTGTCGCGACGCAAGGGGACAGCATGATGAAGTCCGATGATGTGATCGTCAGCTTTCGCGGCGTGCGGAAGACCTATGACGGTGAAACGCTGGTCGTCAAATCGCTCGACCTCGATATCCACCGAGGGGAATTCCTGACGCTGCTCGGGCCGTCGGGCTCGGGCAAGACGACCTGCCTGATGATGCTCGCCGGTTTCGAGTTTCCGACCGGCGGCGAGATCCGCCTGGACGGCGAACTCCTGAACAACGTGCCGCCGCACAAGCGCAACATCGGCATGGTGTTCCAGAACTACGCGCTGTTCCCGCACCTGACGGTCGAGCAGAACGTCGCGTATCCGCTGACCGTGCGCAAGCTGCCGGCTGCCGAGCGCACGGAGCGCGTCGCGCATGCGCTGAAGATGGTGCAGATGGAGCGCTTCGCGAAACGCTATCCGGCGCAGCTGTCGGGCGGCCAGCAGCAGCGTATCGCGCTGGCGCGTGCGCTCGTGTTCGAGCCGAAGCTCGTGCTGATGGACGAGCCGCTCGGCGCGCTCGACAAGCAGCTGCGCGAACACATGCAATACGAACTGAAGGCGCTGCACGAAAAGCTCGGCGTGACCTTCGTGTACGTGACGCACGACCAGGGCGAGGCGCTGACGATGTCCGATCGTGTGGCCGTGTTCGACAAGGGCATCGTGCAGCAGCTCGACACCGTCGACCGCCTGTACGAATCGCCGTGCAACGAATTCGTCGCGAACTTCATCGGCGACAGCAACCGGCTGCGCGGCACCATTGCGCGTGTCGACGGCGAATTCTGCGAATTCCGGCTCGACGACGGCACGCAGCTGGTCGGCCGCCATATCGGCGAAGCCGCCGAGGGCGCGTCGGCCGTCGCGTGCATCCGCCCCGAACGCATGAGCCTCGCCGCGCACGGTGCGAACGGGCACGCGAATGGCGCGGCCGCGAACCGGCTGACCGGCGAGGCGCGCAGCCTCATCTATTTCGGCGATCACGTGCGCATGCGCTGCGCGCTGCCGGGCCAGGACGAATGCTTCGTAAAGGTGCCGCTCGGTACCGGCGCGCTCGATGCGTTCTCGCCCGGCGCGCCTGTCTCGCTTGCATTCGCACCCGAGCACCTGCGCGTGTTCGCATGAACAGGGTTTCCCTGATTTACCGCAGCACGTCGTCAACAACAACTGCCCACTTCCACCACGAGAGGAGAGGAACCATCATGAAACGAGCAAGCTTTACGGCGCGCCGCACCGCGCTGGCACTGGCGCTCGCCGTAGTCGGCGCATCGGCAACGGCCGCCGAACTCACGGTCGTCAACTTCGGCGGCGCGAACGGCGACGCGCAGAAGGTCGCGTTCAACCAGCCGTTCGAGAAGGCAACCGGCAACAAGGTCACCGCCGTCGAATACAACGGCGAGCAGGCGAAGGTGAAGGCGATGGTCGAGGCGAAGCACGTCAACTGGGACGTGGTCGAAGTCGAGTCGGGCGACCTGAACCGCGGTTGCGACGAAGGGCTGTACGAGAAGCTCGACTGGTCGAAGATCGCGAAGAAGTCCGACCTGATTCCGGAATCGCCGCAAACGTGCGGCGTCGGCTTCTTCGTGTGGTCGACGGCGCTGTCGTACAACGCGGACAAGCTGAAGTCGGCACCGACCGGCTGGGCCGATTTCTGGAACGTGAAGAAATTCCCCGGCAAGCGCGGGATGCGCAAGGGCGCGCGCTACAACCTCGAATTTGCGCTGATGGCCGACGGCGTCGCGACGAAGGACGTGTACAAGGTGCTCGGCACGAAGGCCGGCCAGGACCGCGCGTTCAAGAAGCTCGACGAGCTGAAGCCGTACATCCAGTGGTGGGAAGCGGGCGCGCAGCCGCCGCAGTTCCTCGTCGCCGGCGACGTCGTGATGTCGACCGCGTACAACGGCCGCATCGATGCCGCGCAGAAGGAAGGCAAGAACCTGAAGGTCGTGTGGAACGGCAGCATCTACGACCTCGACTACTGGGCGATTCCGAAGGGCTCGCCGAACAAGGCGCTGGCCGAGCAGTACATCGCGTATTCGCTGACGCCGAAGCCGCAGCAGGCGTATGCGCAGCACATTGCGTACGGCCCCGCGAACATCGCCGCGATCAAGTCGCTCGATGCGAAGACGCTCGCGAACCTGCCGAACTCGCCGGCCAACGGCAAGAACGCGGTGCTGGAAGATATCGGCTTCTGGACCGACCACAGCGACGAGCTCGAGCAGCGCTTCGCCGCATGGGCGACGAAGTAACCGTTCAGGCATCCTGATGCAACCCGCCGCGCGGCGCGTCGATAGCGTCGCGCGGCATTCCGCCGGAGCGTGCCCGGCCGGAGAGACCCGTTGAATACGATGACGATCGCGCCTTCCTCGTCGGGCGCCGCACTCAAGCGCGAGCTGAAGGCTGCCGAGGCCCGCAAGCGCACGATGGCGCTGCTGCTGGTCGCGCCGCTCGCGATTTTCCTGCTGCTGATCTTCGTCGTGCCGATCGGCACGCTGCTCACGCGCGCGGTGCAGAACCCCGAGATCGCGACTGCGCTGCCGAACACGGTCGCCGCGCTGTCGAGCTGGGACCGCAAGGCGCCGCCGGCCGACGCCGCGTATGTCGCGCTCGCGGCCGACATGACGAAGGTGGCCGACAGCGAAGCGATGGGCGCGCTCGCGCGGCGCCTGAACACCGAGATTCCCGGCTATCGCTCGCTCGTCGCGAAGACGGCGCGCGCGATGCCGCTGAAGGGCGACAATGAATCGACGCTCACGCCTGCGCAGACGCGCACGAAACTCGTCGAACTCGATTCGCGCTGGGGCGACGCGGCGTACTGGCAAGCCATTGCGAAGAACGGCAGCACGGTTTCGCCGTTCTACCTGCTCGCCGCGCTCGACCACAAACAGGACGGCTTCGGCCATATCGTGCAGGCCGATCCCGATCAGTCGATCTATCTCGCGATCTTCGGCCGCACGTTCGTGATCGGCGTCGCGGTCACGCTGTTCGCGCTGCTGCTCGGCTACCCGCTCGCATACTGGATTTCGACGCTGTCGGAGCGGCGCGCGAACCTCGTGATGATTCTCGTGCTGATTCCGTTCTGGACCTCGGTGCTCGTGCGCGTCGCCGCGTGGATCGTGCTGCTGCAGAGCGAAGGGCTCATCAACACGGCGCTGATCGGCAGCGGGCTGATCTCGCATCCGCTGACGCTGCTGTTCAACCGCGTCGGCGTGTATATCTCGATGACGCACATCCTGCTGCCGTTCATGATCCTGCCGCTGTACAGCGTGATGAAGTCGATTCCGCCGACCTACCAGCGCGCGGCCGTATCGCTCGGCAGCCATCCGTTCGCCGCGTTCTGGCGCGTGTACGTGCCGCAGACCTATCCGGGCGTCGGCGCGGGCGCGCTGCTGGTGTTCATCCTCGCGATCGGCTACTACATCACGCCCGCGCTGCTCGGCGGGCCGAACGACCAGATGGTCAGCTACTACGTCGCGTACTTCACGAACGTGACGATCAACTGGGGCATGGCGTGCGCACTTGGCGGGCTGCTGCTCGCGGCGACGCTCGTGCTGTACGCGATCTACGGCCGCTTCACCCGCTCGAACGTGAGCCTCGGCTAAGCGCGCAACAACGGAACGGAAGGGGATTCGACCATGAAACTGCTCGCCAGGCCGCTGTTCGCGCCGCACATGTCGTTCGTCGAGCGCGCGTGGTACGTCGCATTGCGCGTGCTCGTCGTGCTGACGCTGCTGTACCTGATCCTGCCGGTGCTCGCGATCGTGCCGCTGTCGTTTTCGTCGAGCACGTTCCTCGTCTATCCGATCCCGGGTTTCTCGATGCGCTGGTACGAGAACCTGATCGCGTCGGACGAGTGGCGGATGGCCGCGAAGAACAGCTTCATCGTTGCGCCGTCGGCGACCATCGTCGCGACCGTGCTCGGCACGCTCGCCGCGATCGGTCTCACGAAGGCCGACTTCCGCGGCAAGGCGCTGCTGATGGCCGTGCTGCTGTCGCCGATGATCGTGCCGGTCGTCGTGGTCGGCGTCGGCATGTACCTGTTCTTCGCACCGCTCGGGCTCGCGAATACCTATACGGGGCTGATCGCCGCGCACGCGGCGCTCGGCGTGCCGTTCGTCGTGACGACGGTCGCCGCGACGCTGCAGGGGTTCAACCACAATCTCGTGCGCGCGAGCCTGTCGCTCGGCGCGAATCCGGTGTCGACGTTTTTCCGCGTGACGCTGCCGGTGATCGCGCCGGGCGTGATGTCGGGCGCGCTGTTCGCGTTCGCGACGTCGTTCGATGAAGTGGTCGTCACGCTGTTCCTCGCGGGCGCGGACCAGACGACGCTGCCGCGCCAGATGTTCACGGGCATCCGCGAGAACATCAGCCCGACGATCGCCGCGCTCGCGACGATCCTGATCATCTTCTCGACGAGCCTGCTGCTCGCGCTCGAATGGCTGCGCGGACGCAATGCGCGGCGCGCGGTGACCTGATTCGACCCGGCGCGACGGCGGCGCGCGCACGCCGACCAGCGGCGCATCGGTGCGATTCCGATGCGCGGTGCCGCCGGCAGACGCGGCCGGGCCGGCCGCCAGCGCCGACGCGACGAAGACGGGCACGAGTCCGGAAGGCCGGCCGGCGCTCGCCGGATCGTAGATCGTTGTGCGCTCAACGATGCCGCGCACAACGCACGGCATCGTGCAAGCTTTCGTTTCGCTGACTGACGAGGCGGCCGCCTGCACGTTCGATGCGGCTCTGCAACAATACGGATCGCGGCTGCGCGCGCGCCGGTCTTGCCGTCCGGAACGCATGCCGCCGCGCCGCTCAATCCGCGATGCCGCGCGTCGCCCGTCAGCCGAGCCTCATCTTGTCCGAATTCGCATCTTCCGCCGGCGCCCGGGAGCCGGCCGTCAACTGGCGCGCGATGTCCGCCGTGCTGCTGGCCGTCGCGCTCGCGACGCTCGACACCGCGATCGCGAACACCGCACTGCCCGCGATCGCCGCCGACCTGCATGCGTCGCCGGCCGCGTCCGTATGGATCATCAATGCGTACCAGCTCGCGATGGTCGCGACGCTGCTGCCGTTCGCGTCGCTCGGCGACATTGTCGGCCACAAGCGCGTGTACATCGCCGGGCTCGCCGTGTTCACGCTCGCATCGCTCGGCTGTTCGCTTGCGTCGACGCTGCCGATGCTGACGGCTGCGCGGATCGTGCAGGGCTTCGGCGCGAGCGCGATAATGAGCGTCAACGTCGCGCTGATCCGCGGCCTGTTTCCCGCGCACCGGCTCGGGCGCGGTGTCGGCTTCAACGCGCTCGTCGTCGGCGTATCGTTCGCGGTGGGTCCGACGATCGCGTCGCTGATCCTGTCGGTCGCAGCATGGCCGTGGCTGTTCGCGGTGAACGTGCCGCTCGGCGTGTTCGCGCTTGCAGTGGCGATTCCGTCGCTGCCGCAGACGGCGCGCGGCAAGCATGCGTTCGATCCGGTCGCCGCACTGTTCAACGTGATCACGTTCGCCTCGCTGATCTTCGCGCTCGGCGAATTCGCGCAGCGCGGGCCGCTTTCCGTGGTGTTTGCGGCTGCTGCGGTTGCGCTCGCATTCGGCTGGCTGCTGATCCGCCGCCAGGCCGGGCACCCGGCGCCGATGCTGCCGGTCGACCTGTTTCGCCGGCCCGTGTTCACGCTGTCCGCGCTGACCGCCGTGTGCGCGTTCGCTGCGCAGGGGCTCGCGTTCGTGTCGCTGCCGTTCTATTTCGAAACTGTCCTGCATCGCAACGCGGTCGAGACGGGGTTCCTGATGACGCCGTGGTCGGCGATCGTCGCGCTCGCCGCGCCGATCGCGGGCCGCCTGTCGGATCGTTATCCGCCGGGTCTGCTCGGCGCGATCGGGCTCGCGTTGCTGAGCGCGGGCATGGTGTCGCTCGCCGCGCTGCCGGCGGCGCCGAGCGTATTCGACATCGGCTGGCGGATGATGCTGTGCGGCGCGGGCTTCGGCTTCTTCCAGTCGCCGAACCTCAAGGCGCTGATGTCGAGCGCGCCGCCCGAGCGTAGCGGCGGCGCGAGCGGGATCATCGCGACCGCGCGGCTGATCGGGCAGGCGACCGGTGCTGCGCTCGTCGCGCTGTCGTTCGGGATCGCGGGGCGCCACGGGCCGACGCTGGCGTTGATGCTCGGTGCGGGTTTCGCGGGGGCCGCGAGCGTCGCGAGCGGGTTGCGGCTGTTTGCGCCGTCGCATCGGAACGGTGTGCCGGCCGCGCCAGAGCGTGTGAACGAGCGGGCGACGGAGTAGGGTGACGCGCGAATATCGCGCGACCTGAATGCGACAAAGCCGGCGCGCGGCAAACTGCTGCCGCGCGCCGGCCTTCACGCATCGTTCAGAACCCGCCCGCCTTGATCAGCTGGTTGAGGTTCGCGATGTTCAGGCTGCCGAAGCCGGTCGTCAGATCCCAGCCGGTGCCGGCGGTGTAGCCATACCCCTGATAACCGTTGTTCCCCGACACGACGTCATAGCGCACGAGCGACCGGTTCGACGGAATCGCGCGATACAGGTTGCTGGCCGGGAATCCGAGGCCCGTGCCGTTCGCCGCGAGCAGGCGCGCCCAGAAGCCCGTGAAGATCGGCGCGGCGAGACTCGTGCCGCCGATCTGCTGCAACTGGCCGTAGTTGTAGATATACGCGCCCGTGCTTTGCGCGGCGTCGAACGAGACATCCGGCAACTGGCGGCTGCTGCCCGACTGCCACGACGGCGCGGGCAGGATCGTGCTGACGCCGCCGCCCGTTGCCCACAGCTTGCCGTTGCCGTCGAGTCCTTCGTTCCACACCGTTTCGTTCGAGAATGCGCCCGCCGACGTCGTGTAGAGCGTCGTGCCGCCGATCGCGAGCACGTGCGGCGACGAAGCCGGCCACGACACCGTGTAGTTCGAGCCGTCCGGATAGCCGCGGTTGTTGCACTCGTATACGCCTTCGTCGCCCGACGACACCGAGAACGTCTGGCCTTGCGCCGCGGCCGTCGTGAAGATCTGCTCCTCGGCGTCGAGCGTGCCGTCCGCGTTCGCGTCGGTTTCGCACCAGCCGAGCGACACGTTGATCACTTTCGCGGTGTTGTCCGACACCGCGCGGTTGAATGCCTGCGTGAGCCCCGTGTTGCCGGCGGCGTTGAGGTCCGCCATGTAGAACACGAGCTTGCCGACCTGGCCGCCTGCCGAGCCGACGATCGACTGGCTGTCGAGATCCCATTCGCCCTGGCCGTCCTGGTCGTCGCTGTAGCTGCCGCTCGTGCCGGTGCCGTTGGTCTTGACGGTCTGCGTCGAGACCGTGCCGTAGCCGTTGCTCGACGTGAACTGCTTCAGGTCCTGCAGCGTCTGCGACACGCCGCCGATCGTGATGATGCCGACGGTCACGCCGGCCGCGGTCGGCACGCCGGTCGCGTTGTAGAGGCCCGGGAATTCCTTCGGATAGTGGCCCGTCGCCGTGCCGGCCGCGAGTGCCTGCGGCTTCGCCACGTTGCCGATGCGCAGCATCGGCCGTGCACGCGCGACGTTCTGCAGCCCGAGCACCGAGCCGACGACGTCGCCGAGCGCGCTCGGCACCTGTGCGGTCGACGCATTCGCGAAGCCCGAGCGGCCCGCGTATTCGAAGTGCACGAGCGACGTGTTGAACGCGGTCTTCACCGTGCCGGCCGTGCCGCGCGCGGACACCAGCAGCCGGTTCGGCGCGACCTCGATGTTCACGAAGCCGCTCTTGCGCAGATAGTCGACGACCGACTTCACCTGCGCGTCGGTCGGCGCGTAGCTGGCGAGGAACTGCTCGTGCGTCAGGTACTGGCGGTAATGCACGCTGCCGGGCCGGTTCACGTCGCGTGCCAGTTGCTTGAGCTGCGCGGCATTGCGCAGCTTCAGGCTGACGACGACGTCCGTCGTCTCGCCGGCCGCGAGTTCGAGCGACGGCGCCGCGCTGCGCGCCATCAACTGCGGGCCGGTCAGAAAGGCCTTCGTGTGGGTATCGACCCAGTCCGTCGTCGCGTGCGCCGCGCCGGCGGCGAGTACGAGCGGCCACGCGCACGCAAGGCGGCGGGGCGACGGAAGAGGCAGGGCAAACCAGGCGTTCCTTTTCATCGGGAGTCCTTTTTAGGAGAGACGACGTTGCTGGAGCCCACGGCCCTTGTGGGGCCGCGAGCGGTGACGAGCGTAGGGCGTCGGTGCCGTTCAGGTAGCTGCCAGTTTCCATAGCTGTCAGTTCTGACATCGGCGTGGGGAATCGCGCGTGGCGCACGGTGAACGCGGCGAGCGGCGGGCGCCGGCGAGGGAACCGGTTCGCGACATGTCGGCACGACGATGCGCGGCGTTCGCGCGCACGAGTCGTTCGTCGCAGCGCCGGAACGTGCGCGATGACGTTGCGAACCGGCATGCGCATGCGTGCTTCGCGACCAGGTGTGGACGCAGGCCGAGTCGCACTATGTGGTCAAGCGATGCGATGCGGGCCGAGCCGGTTCGCGCATGCACAAAAACAGGGCCGGCCGATCCCAAACGTTTCCCGAACTGTGAAACAGCGCATGGCCCAGTCTTGCAGGCGGCTTTCGGACGCGAGGCCGCCGTCGTGAATTAGAGCAAACACTCGAGTCCTGACGGGCAAAGCAGGCGTGATCCGGCGGCAAGCGACGCCTTCGGCACGCCCGCTTCCGGCGCGATTGCGCGCGGCGCGAAGCGTGCCGCGTGCCGCGTGCGGCAGCGGCACGCATCGACATCCGCGAAATTCCTTCTTGACTCTTGCCGGTCAGCAGATATTCTTCAATCCATAACCAACGGGTTATGGATTTGGACATGCAGAACGCTCACGACATGCTTTTCAGGACGCTTGCCGATCCGACGCGCCGCGCGCTTTTCGAACGGCTGTGCGAGGAGGGCGAGCTGACGGTTGTCGCGCTGACGGCTCATGCGGGCGTCTCGCAGCCGGCCGTGTCGAAGCATCTCGGCGTACTGAAGCAGGCCGGGCTCGTGAACGACCGTCACGAAGGCCGGCAGACGCACTACAGCGCACAGCCGCAAGCGCTGGCCCCGCTGATCGACTGGACCAGCCAGATGGCAGGCTTCTGGCAGAACCGGTTCGACGCCCTCGAAGATCTGCTCAGAAGGATGGATCAGTAATGAACCAAGCCACCACC
This sequence comes from Burkholderia sp. JP2-270, assembly GCF_003233675.1. Classification (NCBI taxonomy): domain Bacteria; kingdom Pseudomonadati; phylum Pseudomonadota; class Betaproteobacteria; order Burkholderiales; family Burkholderiaceae; genus Burkholderia; species Burkholderia sp. JP2-270. The sequence continues at coordinate 2,727,037 of NZ_CP029825.1, forward strand.
GAAACGCGCTCCGTCGTCGTCGAACGGGAACTGCCGCATCCGCCGGAGAAGATCTGGCGCGCGCTCACGCAACCGCACCTGATCGAGGCGTGGTTGATGAAGAGCGACTTCGAGCCCGTCGCGGGCCGCGCCTTCAGCTTCCGCGCGGACTGGGGCTCAGTCGACTGCACGGTCCTGAAGATCGAGCCGCCGCGGGCGCTGTCGTACACGTGGGCCGCGTACGGCCTCGAAAGCGTCGTCACATGGACGCTCACGCCGACACCGGCCGGCACGCACCTGCGCATGGAGCAGGTCGGCTTCCGCGCGGATCAGGAGCAGGCGTACCGCGGCGCGCAGCACGGCTGGGTGCGGTTCTTCGAGTCGCTCGAACAGGTGCTGGCCCGCCCCGACGAAGGCACGGAGGCCCGCGCATGAGTGCAACTGACCTGCAACCGTCGGCGCGCATCGACGCGCTGATCGCCGGAATCGCCGACTGGCGCGGCCAGACCTTCGCGGACCTCCGCCAGACGATCCTCGCGGCCGATGACGGCATCGTCGAGGAATGGAAATGGATGGGCAGCCCCGTGTGGTCGCGCGACGGGATGATCGCGGTCGCGAATGCGCACAAGGGCAAGGTGAAGCTGACGTTCATGCACGGCGCGCATCTGCCCGATCCCGACGGGCTGTTCAATGCGGGCCTCGAAGGCAATGCGCGGCGCGCGATCGATTTCCTGGAAGGCGACCGGATCGACAAGCGGGCGCTGAAGAGCCTGGTGCGCGCGGCGATCGAATACAACCGCACACATCTGAAGAAGAACGCGCGAGGAACGGGCTCGCGCGCGAAGGCGCGCGGCGACAAGGCGGCGTAACGCGCGCAGGCAAAAAAAGCCCGACACGAGGTCGGGCATCCAAATCGGCCGCAACCGCCCGCGAGGCGGCTGCGGCACCTGCAAAAGCAGGGCGCTTACGCTGCGAGCAGCGAGCGCAGCACGAACGGCAGGATACCGCCGTGCTTGTAGTAGTCGACTTCGATCGGCGTATCGATGCGCAGCAGCACCTGCACGCGCTGCGTTTCGCCGTTCTTGCGGTTGATCACGAGCGTGACGTCCTGCTGCGGCTTGAAGTCGTCGCCGAGGCCTTCGATGTCGTACGTCTCGTCGCCGGTGATGCCGAGCGACTGGACGCTGTCCGAGCCCTTGAACTGCAGCGGCAGCACGCCCATGCCGACCAGGTTCGAGCGGTGGATGCGCTCGAAGCTGCGTGCGATCACGGCCTTCACGCCGAGCAGTTGCGTGCCCTTCGCGGCCCAGTCGCGCGACGAGCCCGTGCCGTACTCTTCGCCCGCGAACACGACGGTCGGCGTGTCGGCGGCGATGTACTGCATCGCCGCGTCGTAGATCGACTGCTGTTCGCCGCTCGGCTGGTGGATCGTCAGGCCGCCTTCGACGCGCGTGCCGTCTGCCTTCACCGGGATCATCAGGTTCTTGATCCGGACGTTCGCGAACGTGCCGCGCATCATCACGTCGTGGTTGCCTCGGCGCGAGCCGTAGCTGTTGAAGTCGGCCTTCTGCACGCCGTTTTCCTTCAGCCACTTGCCTGCCGGCGAGTCTTCCTTGATCGAGCCTGCCGGGCTGATGTGGTCGGTCGTGACCGAGTCACCGAAGATGCCCAGTGCGCGCGCGCCCTTGACCGTCGGGATCGAAGCGGCCGGTTCCATCGAGAAGTCGTTGCCGAAGAACGGCGGCTCCGCGATGTACGTCGACTTCGGCCAGTCGTAGACCTGGCCCGATTCGCCTTCGATCTTGCTCCAGAGGTCGCCCTTCTTGGTCAGCTTCGAGTAGTTGTCCTCGAACTTCTTCGGATCGAGCGCGAACTTGAGCAGCGCCTGGATTTCGTCGCTCGTCGGCCAGATGTCGCCGAGGTAGATGTCGCGGCCGCCCTTGCCCTTGCCGACCGGTTCGGTCATCAGGTCGCGCGTGATGTTGCCGGCGATCGCGTACGCGACGACGAGCGGCGGCGACGCGAGGAAGTTCGCGCGGATGTTCGGGTGGATGCGCGCTTCGAAGTTACGGTTGCCCGACAGCACGGCTGCCGCGACGATGTCGTTCTTCGTGATCGCTTCGTTCAGTTCCGGCGTCAGGTCGCCCGCGTTGCCGATACAGGTCGTGCAGCCGTAGGCCGCGACTTCGAAGCCGAGCTTCGAAAGGTAGGGCAGCAGGCCCGTCTTCGTCAGGTATTCGGTGACGATGCGCGATCCCGGCGCGAGCGACGTCTTGATGTGCGGCGCGACGGTCAGGCCGGCTTCGACGGCCTTCTTCGCGAGCAGGCCGGCGGCCAGCAGCACGCTCGGGTTCGACGTGTTCGTGCACGACGTGATCGCGGCGATCAGCACGTCGCCGTTCTTCACGTCGACGCCGTTGCTCGTCGTGTACTGCGTGTTCAGGTCGTCCGCCTTCTTCGCGAAGCCGTTCTCCGCGACCGGCTTCGAGAACAGGTCGGTGAACGTCGACTTGACGTTGCCGATCTCGATGCGGTCCTGCGGGCGCTTCGGGCCGGCCAGCGACGGTGCGACCGTCGCGAGGTCCAGCGTGACCGTCTTCGTGTAGTCGATGTCGCCGGCCTTCGGGATGCCGAACAGCTTCTGCGCCTTGAAGTAGTTTTCGAACGCGGCGATTTCCGCCTTCGTGCGGCCCGTGCCTTCGAAGTAGTCGATCGTCTTTTCGTCGACCGGGAAGAAGCCCATCGTCGCGCCGTATTCCGGCGCCATGTTGCCGATCGTTGCGCGGTCCGGCAGCGACAGCGACTTCGTGCCTTCGCCGAAGAATTCGACGAACTTGCCGACGACCTTTTCCTTGCGCAGCATTTCGGTGATCGTCAGCACGAGGTCGGTGGCCGTCACGCCTTCGCGCAGCTTGCCCTTCAGCTCGACGCCGACGACGTCCGGCGTCAGGAAGTACACCGGCTGGCCGAGCATGCCGGCTTCGGCTTCGATGCCGCCCACGCCCCAGCCGACCACGCCGATGCCGTTGATCATCGTCGTGTGGCTGTCCGTGCCGACGAGGGTATCCGGGTAGTACACGGTGTCGCCGCCGTCCGCCTTCTTGTGGACGCCGCGCGCGAGGTATTCGAGGTTCACCTGGTGGACGATGCCGACGCCCGGCGGCACGACCTTGAACGTGTCGAAGGCCTGCATGCCCCACTTCATGAACTGGTAGCGCTCGTTGTTGCGCTGGAATTCCAGTTTCATGTTCAGGTCGAGCGCGTCCTTCTGGCGGAAGTAGTCGATCTGGACCGAGTGGTCGACGACGAGATCGACCGGGACCAGCGGCTCGATCTTCTTCGGGTTCTTGCCCGTGCGCTCGGCGACGCCGCGCATGGCCGCGATGTCGGCGAGCAGCGGCACGCCCGTGAAGTCCTGCAGCACGACGCGCGACACCACGAACGGAATCTCGTCGACGCGCTTCGCGGTCGGCTTCCAGTTCGCGAGCTGCTCGATGTGCTCTTCGGTGATTTTCTTGCCGTCGTAGTTGCGCAGCACGGACTCGAGCACGATACGGATCGACACCGGCAGGCGCTCGATCTTCGTCTTCAGCTCCTTGCCGAGTTGCGGCAGCGAGTAGAACTTGCCTTTGCCGGAACCGCTGTCGAATTCCTTGAGGGTCTTGTGGAGATTGTGGGCCATGGTGATTTTCCTGGGTTTAAGGCTAGGAAACAACGTGTCCTGTATCTGACGGCTATATCACATACAAGTCGACGTACTCATCGACCGGCATCGCTTCGAGCTTTGCCTGGTCCAGCGACACGTCGAGAATCGCTTGTTGCTGCTTTGCCGGGAAGCGGCGCGCGAGGTTGGTCCTGAACTTCTCGACCAGCAGCGGGATGCCGTCCGCGCGGCGTCGCTTGTGGCCGAGCGGGTATTCGACCGCCACTTCGGCAAGTTTCGATCCGTCCGTGAACTCGATCGTCAGCGCATTCGCGATCGATCGCTTGTCCGGATCGTGGTAATCCTCCGTGAACTGCGGATCCTCGACGCACACGGTTTTCGCGCGCAGCGCGTCGATGCGGGCGTCCGCTGCGGCCGCATCCTCGTAGTCGGCCGCGGTCAGCCGGCCGAACAGCAGCGGCACGGCGACCATGTACTGGATGCAGTGGTCGCGGTCGGCCGGATTGGCAAGCGGGCCCTGCTTGTCGATGATGCGGATCGCGGCCGCATGCGTGCGGATCGTGATCCGGCTGATGTCGTCGGTCGATTTCCCCGCCGCGGCGAGCTGCGCGTGCAGCTGCAGCGCGGCCTCGGCGGCCGTCTGCGCGTGGAATTCAGCTGGGAACGCGATCTTGAACAGCACGTTTTCCATCACGTACGTGCCGTACGGGCGCTGGAAGCGGAACGGCTGCCCGTCGAACAGCACGTCGTAGAAACCCCAGGTCTTCGCGGTGAGCGCCGACGGGTAGCCCATTTCGCCGGTTTTCGCGATCAGCGCGAGGCGCACCGCGCGGGACGTGGCATCGCCGGCCGCCCACGACTTGCGCGAACCCGTGTTCGGTGCGTGGCGGTAGGTACGCAGCGCGTGGCCGTCGACGAACGCGTTGGAGACCGCATTGATCAACTCGTCGCGCGTGAGCCCGAGCAGCCGGCCGACGACGGCCGTCGACGCAACCTTCACGAGCAGCACGTGGTCGAGCCCGACCGCATTGAATGAATTCTCGAGTGCGAGGCAGCCCTGGATCTCGTGGGCCTGGATCATCGCGACCAGCACGTCGCGCATGAGCAGCGGTTTCCGGCCGGCCGCGACGGCCGTGCGGGAGAGCCAGTCGGCCGTCGCCAGGATCCCGCCGAGATTGTCGGACGGATGACCCCATTCGGCGGCGAGCCAGGTGTCGTTGAAGTCCAGCCAGCGGATCATCGCGCCGATGTCGAACGCGGCCTGGACGGGATCGAGCTGGAAGGACGTGCCGGGCACCTTCGCGCCGTTCGGCACGATCGTGCCGGGCACGACGGGGCCGAGCAGCTTGGTGCAGGCAGGGTAGGACAGCGCCTCGAGTCCGCATCCGAGCGTGTCGATCAGGCAATGACGCGCCGTCTCCAGCGCGAGCGCGCTGTCGATGCCGGTGTTCAGCACGTAGTCGACGATATCGACGAGTACCGTATCCGGAGCAGGGCGGACGTTGGAGACCGGGGCGGACATCGAGGGGCCGGGGAGGAACGCGCTTAGTTCGTTGCCGGCTTCAGCTCGTTCGACTGCGTCGGTGCCGGCGTGCCTTGCGCCATTTCCGGCGTTACGCACTCGTCCGCGAGGCGCTCGCCGCCGTTCGCGTCGGAGAACAGCATCGCCTTGGACGGGATCACGACCAGCTTGAAGCCCGCTGCCGGATCGTAGAACGTGTCGGCGCCCGTCGTCGTGGCCTGACGCGGCAGCTTGTAGTTCTTCTTCGCCCAGTGAACCGTGACGACCTGGTCGCGCTTCATGTCGCCGGCGAGGTCGAACGACAGGCCTTCCTTACAGGTCCACTTGACCGCGCCGTCCGGTACCGGATCGACCTTGGCAGCGGCACGCGCCTGGGCCTTCTTGCTGCGCGGGATGATGCGCTTGGCCGGCGCCGGGCGCTTGGCCGTGGCCTTCTTCGCGGTCGTGGTGGCCGTACCCTGGGCAAACGCGCTCGGAGCCGAGACCAGCATCGTGGCGGACAAGGCGCCGATGGCGGTAGCGATCAGGAGTTTCTTCATGGAGTCAGAACCTTTCGATAATCAGTTGACAAGGGCCGGCAATCGAAGCTGCCGGCCGGTTTGAAACTGCACGCGCCCCGAAAGCGCGCAGCGGCCGCTATTTTCACCTATTTGGCCGCGCATATTTCAGGTTTTCGGGCTCCGTTACGTTTTTTGTCGTTTCGCAAACCTCTGTCCGGTTCGCGCCTCTGCGAATGCATGAAATTCGTGTATCGGCGCGACGGGGCGCTCTCATCGCGCGTCGCCCGCGGCGGCCGGGCCGAACAGCGGCGCGGCCTCGGCCGGTACGGGCTGGCCGGTGGCCCGCGCGCGGCGCAGCACCGACCAGTAATAGCGATAGCTCGCGCGATCGTGCAGCGTATCACCGTGGCGCGTCGGACCCCAGTCGGCGGCCTGCGCGGCGAGCAGGATCTCGGCGGCCAGCACGACCTCGTCCGTGCGCGGCGCGAATGCGTCGACGATCGGGCGGATCTGCGCGGGGTGGATGCTCCACATCCGCGTGAACGCGAATTCGTCGCGCGCGCGGTGTGCATCGGCAGCGACGACGCTCATGTCGCGCACCTCGGTCGTTACGTTGTGCGACGGCGTCTTGCCGTGCGCGTGGCAGGCCGCAGCGATTTCCAGCTTCGCGCGGCGCACGAGCGGGTGTTCGAATTGGCCGGGCGAGCGCATCGCGGCATCGGGAATCGCGCCGTGGTGCGCGGACACGAAATCCATCAGCCCGAAGCTCAGCGTGCCGACCATCGGCAGCGCGGCGAGGGCGGCTGCCTGTGCGAGCGCGCCGTGCGTCTCGACCAGCACGTCGACCGGGATCGGCTGAGCGATGCCGAGCTCGCGGCGCGCGCCTTCGATGAACGCGGCCATTTCGGCCGCGTCGGCGGCGTTCGCGATCTTCGGGAGCGTGATGTAGGCGGGTGCGCGGGCGGCGCGCAGCACGATGCGGACATCGTCGCGCCAGTGCGGGTGGGAAAAGTCGTGGATCCGGACGCCGACGCGCCCGAAGCGGTTCTCGGCGCTGCCGAGCAGCTCGGCGACGAGTGCCGCGTGCGCGGCTTCCTGGCCGACGGCCGCGCCGTCCTCGCAGTCGAGCGTGATGTCGAATACGGGGCCCGTTTCGGCCTGCAGCGCGAGCGACTTGCGCATCAGCTTCTCGCTGCCCGCGTAGTGATCGCAGCATGGCAGGATCGCGGGCGGGGACGCCCCGTCGTACAGCACTTGTGCAGGAGTGAGCGCGGCCATCTCTTCGACGTCAGGGAAGCGGGTCAACGTGCAGAAAATCGGATTCGGGCGCGTTCTGGGCCGATGCGCAGGGCGCACGAGGCGGCAAAACGTGCCCGGATCGGATCGGGCGGCAGGGCCGGCGGCTTGCCGGCCCTGCGATGACGGGCTGCCCGGAGGCGGCCCGTCGCGGTGCCGAATTTAGTTCTTCAGCAGGTGGGCGACGCCATCGCGCTCTTCGAGCAGCTCGGCCAGCGTGCCGTCCATCTTCTCGCGCGAGAACGCGTCGATTTCCAGGCCTTCGACACGCTTGTACTCGCCGTTTTCGCAAACGACCGGCACGCCGTAGATGATGTCTTCGGGGATGCCGTACGAGCCGTCCGACGGGATGCCCATCGTGACCCACTTGCCGTTCGTGCCGAGCACCCAGTCACGGACGTGGTCGATCGCCGCGTTGGCTGCCGATGCGGCCGACGACAGGCCGCGCGCTTCGATGATCGCCGCGCCGCGCTTGCCGACGGTCGGGATGAACGTGTCGCGGTTCCACACGTCGTCGTTGATCAGCTTCAGCATCGATTCGCCTTCGGCGGTCGCGAAGCGGAAGTCCGGGTACATCGTCGGCGAGTGGTTGCCCCACACGGCGAGCTTCTCGATCGATGCGACCGGCTTGCCCGACTTGGCGGCGAGCTGCGACAGTGCGCGGTTGTGGTCGAGGCGCAGCATGGCCGTGAAGTTCTTTTTCGGCAGGTCCGGTGCCGACTTCATCGCGATGTACGCGTTCGTGTTCGCCGGGTTGCCGACGACCAGCACCTTCACGTCGCGGCTCGCGACTTCGTTCAGCGCAGCGCCCTGAACCGTGAAGATCTCGGCGTTCGCCGACAGCAGATCCTTGCGCTCCATGCCCTTCGAGCGCGGACGCGCACCGACCAGCAGCGCGACGTCGGCGTCCTTGAATGCAACCTTCGGATCGTCGGTGATCACGACGCCCGCGAGCAGCGGGAACGCGCAATCGTCGAGTTCCATCACGACGCCTTTGACGGCGGCTTGGGCTTGCGGGAGGTCGAGCAGTTGCAGGATGACCGGCTGGTCCTTGCCGAGCAGGTCGCCGTTCGCGATGCGGAACAGCAGGGAGTAAGCGATTTGACCTGCGGCGCCGGTGACGGCAACGCGCTTTGCGGGCTTAGCCATTGAAAATCTCCAGGACGGGTGAAGCGTTGGACGCTAGCGAAAACGCCATTCTATGCGCGTTGTGCGTAACGTTGCATTGAAGCAGGGCGGAGGACTCGCGATGGCAGACGCGGTGAACCTGGAGACGGCCGTGGCACGTAGCCTGGGACGCGCTTTTGCACCCGCGAACCCTTGCTCGACCGGGAGTGTAGGAGCCGTCACGCGCAAAGTCAAACGGTATCATATGTCTTATATAAGACAGATGTTTTGCCGAAATTGAGTGGACGAAAAAGTGCGGTTTGTGATGAAATGCGCGCCATGACATCGAACCAGGCGAATACCGCGAATCAGACCGGCGCAGGCGGCCCAGGGCAGCCGGGCGCGAGCGATTCCGCGCCTTCGCCCGCGGCGTCTGCGTCGCCGACGTTCAGCCCGTTATACCAGCAGATCAAGTCATTGATCACGCAAAGTCTCGAAACCGGCGAATGGAAGCCGGGCGAGATCATTCCGAGCGAAGTGGAGCTTGCGGCCCGTTACAAGGTTAGCCAGGGCACCGTTCGCAAGGCGATCGACGAACTGGCCGCCGAAAACCTCGTGGTCCGACGGCAGGGCAAGGGTACTTTTGTTGCAACGCACAACGAGGATCGCGCGCAATTCCGCTTCCTGCGTCTGCTTGCCGACGACGGTGCCGAGCACCCGCACGTGAGCCGCCTGCTCGAATGCCGGCGCCTGCGTGCGCCGGCCGAGATCGCGCGGCAGCTCGACCTGAAGCCGGCCGATCCCGTCGTGCAGGTGCGCCGCCTGCTGGAGTTCGACAGCGAGGTGACGGTGCTCGACGAGATCTGGCTGCCGGGCGCGATGTTTCGCGGGCTCACGTTCGAGCGGCTGAGCGAGTACAAGGGGCCGCTCTACGCGATGTTCGAGACGGAGTTCGGCACGCGGATGATCCGCGCGACGGAGAAGATTCGCGCGGTCGCGGCGGATCCGGCGGTGGCCGACCTGCTGCACGTGCCCGCGGGTTTTCCGTTGCTGTCGGTCGAGCGCGTGTCCTATACATACGGGGATCGGCCGGTGGAAGTGCGGCGCGGCTGGTATGTCACAACCGGGTACTACTATCAGAATGACTTGAGTTGACGACGGTTCGGCTCAGGCCGAGTGCATTCGCGTTTCCCACGCTCGCGAAGCACGTTTCGGGCCGCCTTTGTTCTCGTTCGCGCAACTATCCAGAGCAGACTTTCGCTGCAGCGCGATATAAAAAGGCGCTAAAATCGCGGATTAGTGTGACAACATAGTAGGGGTCTAGCATGACTGACGCAGTAAGAAAACCGAGACCGGAATACCGGAACATCGGCTTCGGCGATATCACGATGAAATATCGCATGCCGCTGGCAGCGACTTTGTCGATCCTCCATCGAGTCAGCGGCGCGCTGCTGTTCTTGTTCCTGCCGTTCCTGTTGTTCCTCTTCGACCAGAGCCTGACGTCCGAGCTCAGCTTCGAAGTCTTCAAGGCCTTCCTCTCCAACATCGTCGTCAAGCTGATCGTCCTCGCGTTGTCCTGGGCTTTCTTCCACCATTTCTGCGCCGGCATTCGCCACCTGCTGATGGACGTCAACCACGACGCCGTCACGAAGGAAGGCGGCAAGCGGACGGCAGTCGTCGTCTTTGTCGTCTCGATCGCGCTGACGATCGCCATGGCACTCAAACTGTTCGGAGCATTCTAAGAAAATGGCAGCCAATAACCGAATCGGCTCGAAGCGCCTCGTCGTCGGCGCGCACTACGGCCTGCGCGACTGGCTTGCGCAGCGTATCACCGCCACGATCATGGCGGTCTACACGGTCATCCTGCTCGTCCTGTTCTTCGGCGCGCACGACTTCTCGTACGAAGGCTGGGCGTCGATCTTCTCCGCGCAATGGATGAAGCTCGCGACCTTCGTGATGCTGCTTTCCCTCTTCTACCACGCATGGGTCGGCGTGCGCGACATCTGGATGGACTACGTGAAGCCCGTTGGTGTGCGCCTGCTGCTGCAATCGCTGACCATCGTCTGGCTGCTCGCATGTGCGGGCTACGCCGCGCAGATTCTCTGGAGAGTGTAAAGAATGGCTGCAATCAAAACTTCCCTCCCGCGTCGCAAGTTCGACGTAGTGATCGTCGGCGCGGGCGGCTCCGGCTTGCGCGCGGCGCTGCAACTGTCGCGCGCGGGCCTGTCGGTCGGCGTGCTGTCGAAGGTGTTCCCGACGCGTTCGCACACGGTGGCCGCGCAGGGCGGCATCGGTGCGTCGCTCGGCAACATGAGCGAAGACAACTGGCACTTCCACTTCTACGACACGATCAAGGGCTCCGACTGGCTCGGCGACCAGGACGCGATCGAATTCATGTGCCGTGAAGCGCCGAACGTCGTGTACGAACTCGAGCACTTCGGCATGCCGTTCGACCGCAACGCGGACGGCACGATCTACCAGCGCCCGTTCGGCGGCCACACCGCGAACTACGGCGAGAAGCCGGTCCAGCGCGCATGTGCGGCCGCCGACCGTACCGGTCACGCGCTGCTGCACACGCTGTACCAGCAGAACGTCGAGGCGAAGACGCAGTTCTTCGTCGAATGGATGGCGCTCGACCTGATCCGCGACGCGGACGGCGACGTGCTCGGCGTGACGGCCCTCGAGATGGAGACGGGCGACGTCTACATCATGGAAGGCAAGACGACGCTGTTCGCGACGGGCGGCGCAGGCCGGATCTTCGCGGCATCGACCAACGCGTTCATCAACACCGGCGACGGCCTCGGCATGGCTGCGCGTTCGGGCATTGCGCTGCAGGACATGGAGTTCTGGCAGTTCCACCCGACCGGCGTGGCCGGCGCGGGCGTGCTGATCACCGAAGGCGTGCGCGGCGAAGGCGGCATCCTGCGCAACGCGAACGGCGAGCGCTTCATGGAGCGCTATGCGCCGACGCTGAAGGATCTGGCGCCGCGTGACTTCGTGTCGCGCTCGATGGACCAGGAAATCAAGGAAGGCCGCGGCGTCGGTCCGAACAAGGATCACGTGCTGCTCGACCTGTCGCACATCGGCGCCGAGACGATCATGAAGCGTCTGCCGTCGATCCGCGAAATCGCGCTGAAGTTCGCGAACGTCGATGCGATCAAGGAACCGATCCCGGTCGTCCCGACGATCCACTACCAGATGGGCGGCATCCCGACCAACATCCACGGTCAGGTCGTCGGCACGTCGCGCGATCACAAGGAACCGGTCAACGGCTTCTACGCAGTGGGCGAGTGCTCGTGCGTGTCCGTGCACGGCGCGAACCGCCTCGGCACGAACTCGCTGCTGGACCTCGTGGTGTTCGGCCGTGCGGCCGGCAACCACATCGTCGAGCACGTGAAGAGCCAGAAGGAACACAAGCCGCTGCCGGCCGATGCGGGCGAATTCTCGCTGGCGCGCCTGAACAAGCTCGACAAGTCGACGTCGGGCGAATACACGCAGGACGTCGCGAACGACATCCGCGCGACGATGCAGAAGCACGCAGGCGTGTTCCGCACGTCGGCGCTGCTGAAGGAAGGCGTCGAGCAGATGGGCGGCCTGGCGGCGCGCGTGGAAAACATCCACCTGAAGGACAAGTCGAAGGTGTTCAACACCGCGCGCGTCGAAGCGCTCGAGCTGGAGAACCTGATCGAAGTCGCCCGCGCGACGATGGTGTCGGCGGAAGCGCGCAAGGAAAGCCGTGGCGCGCACGCCCACAGCGACTACGAACACCGCGACGACGAGAACTGGCTGCGCCACACGCTGTGGTACAGCGAAGGCGATCGCCTCGACTACAAGCCGGTTCAAATGAAGCCGCTGACGGTCGAATCCGTGCCGCCGAAGCCGCGCACGTTCTAAGCCGAGTCAAAGGAATCCGAAATGGCAAAACGCATTTTTGAAGTCTACCGCTACGATCCGGACAAGGACGCAGCGCCGCGCATGCAGACGTACGAGCTCGAGATCCAGCACGAGCGCATGCTGCTCGACGCACTGGTCAAGCTGAAGGCAGTGGACGAGACGCTGTCGTTCCGCCGTTCGTGCCGCGAAGGCGTGTGCGGTTCGGACGCGATGAACATCAACGGCAAGAACGGTCTCGCGTGCCTGACGAACCTGAACGACCTGCCGCAGAAGATCGTGCTGCGTCCGCTGCCGGGCCTGCCCGTCGTGCGCGACCTGATCGTCGACATGACGCACTTCTTCAACCAGTATCACTCGATCAAGCCGTACCTGATCAACGACGCGCCGCCGCCGGAGAAGGAACGCCTCCAGTCGCCGGAAGAGCGCGACGAGCTCGACGGCGTGTACGAGTGCATTCTGTGCGCGAGCTGCTCGACGTCGTGCCCGAGCTTCTGGTGGAACCCGGACAAGTTCGTCGGCCCGGCCGGCCTGCTGCAGGCTTACCGCTTCATCGCGGACAGCCGCGATACGGCCACCGGCGAGCGTCTCGACAACCTGGAAGACCCGTACCGTCTGTTCCGTTGCCACACGATCATGAACTGCGTCGACGTTTGCCCGAAGGGCCTGAACCCGACAAAGGCGATCGGCAAGATCAAGGAACTGATGGTTCGCCGCGCGGTTTAAGGCCGGTGCAATGAGCGACGATTCGCATCAATCCGACCCACACCGTCGCGCGCGCCTTCGCTGGCGCGCGCGGCGGGGTCTGCTGGAAAACGACATTGTGTTCGAGCGTTTCTTCGGCAGATACGAGCATGACCTCACCGATGCAGACGTAGGCGCGTTGTCGCGCCTGCTCGATCTGAGCGACAACGACCTGATGGACTTGCTCCTCGCGCGCAAGGAACCAGAGGGCGACCTAGACAGCCCGGATATTCACCGGCTGTTGGAGATGCTGCGCAACGTGTAACGCGTTACGCCCGTTATCGAATCCCGTTTCTTTATTTCGATTGAGGATGTGCCATGACTCCGTCTGATGTTAAAGCCACGCTATCGTTCAGCGACAACTCGCCGAGCGTCGAACTGCCGATCTACAAGGGCACGATGGGCCCGGACGTAATCGACATCCGCAAGCTGTACGGCCAGACCGGCAAGTTCACGTACGACCCGGGCTTCATGTCGACGGCAGCTTGTAATTCGGCGATCACGTACATCGACGGCGACAAGGGCGAACTGCTGTACCGCGGCTACCCGATCGACAACCTCGCGCAAAACGCGGACTTCCTCGAAAGCTGCTACCTGCTGCTGAAGGGCGAGCTGCCGAACGCAGCGCAGAAGAAGGAATTCGTCGACACCGTCACGAAGCACACGATGGTGCACGAGCAGATGCACTTCTTCTTCCGTGGCTTCCGCCGCGACGCGCACCCGATGGCGATCCTGGTCGCTGCGGTCGGCGCGCTGTCCGCGTTCTACCACGACTCGCTCGACATCAACGACCCGCGTCACCGTGAAGTGTCGGCGATCCGCATGATCGCGAAGCTGCCGACGCTCGTCGCGATGGCGTACAAGTACAGCATCGGCCAGCCGTTCGTGTATCCGAAGAACTCGCTGTCGTACAGCGCGAACTTCATGCACATGATGTTCTCGAACCCGTGCGAAGAGTACAAGGTCAACGACGTGCTCGTCCGTGCACTCGACCGCATCCTGATCCTGCACGCCGACCACGAGCAGAACGCATCGACGTCGACGGTCCGCCTGGCCGGTTCGTCGGGCGCGAACCCGTTCGCGTGTATCGCGGCCGGTATCGCTTGTCTGTGGGGCCCGGCGCACGGCGGTGCGAACGAAGCCGCGCTGAACATGCTCGAGCAGATCGGTTCGCCGGACAACATCCCCGAATTCATCAAGCAGGTGAAGGACAAGAATTCGGGCGTGAAGCTGATGGGCTTCGGCCACCGCGTGTACAAGAACTACGACCCGCGTGCGAAGCTGATGCGCGAGACGTGCTACGAAGTGCTGAACGAACTGGGCCTGCACGACGACCCGCTGTTCAAGCTCGCGATGCAGCTCGAGAAGATCGCGCTGGAAGACGAATACTTCGTATCGCGCAAGCTGTACCCGAACGTCGACTTCTACTCGGGCATCGTCCAGCGCGCGCTGGGCATTCCGACGTCGATGTTCACGTGTATCTTCGCGATGGCACGTACGGTCGGCTGGATCGCACAGTGGAACGAAATGATTGCCGATCCCGAACAGAAGATCGGCCGTCCGCGCCAGCTGTTCATCGGCGATACGCCGCGCGAAGCGAAGCCGATCAACGCACGTTAAGTCGTGTGCGGCGCGACGGCCGGCAGGCCGCTCGCGTCGGGCAGTCGCAACGCCACGACACCCCGACGGATCATCCCGTCGGGGTGTTTTCATTTGCGCGCCGGATCGGCGCGGCGCTCCAGCGACGGCGGCCGCGTATCGAGCGCCGGTGTGTTTTCGTCGGGCGCGTGGCCGTGCTGCAGGAAGAACTGCCGGTACGCGCCCGGCGTCATCCCGCGCGCGGCGAGGAACTGGCGGTTGAAGTTCGCGGCATTCGGAATGCCGCAGCGCGCGGCGACCGTCGCGATCGGCCAGTCGGTGCCGACGAGATGGCGGCACGCGTGCGCGAGCCGCAGCCGCTGTACGTAGCGGCCGACGCTTTCGCCGAGATGCCGGACGAACAGGCGCTGCAGCGTGCGCTCGGACATGTGCGCGGCAGCCGCGAGTGCATCGATGCGCAGCGGTTCGTGGAAGTGCCGGTCGATCGCGTCGAGCACGCGATCGAGGCGCTCGGCTTCGGGTGCGGCCGGATCGGCGCGCGGTGTCGTTCCGTCGGGCCCGCCGTACGCATGCGCGGTGGCGAGCGGCTCGCCGCCGGCTTCGGCGAGATCGGTAAGCGTGTCGAGCGTGGCCGCGAGTCGTACGCGCGGAGCAGGATCGAGCAACTGCGGCAGCCGTGCGCGCATCGCGCGGGCCGTGTCGGTGTCGAAGCGCAGGCCCGGCGCCGCGCGCCGCAGCAGCGAGCGCAGCGGTGCGTATTCGGGGCAGCAGTCGGCAAGCCGCCGCACCCAGTCGCCGTCGAACCAGACGACGAGCGCGACTTCGGGCGCATCGCGATCGATGCGCGCGTTCGACGACCAGGTGTGCGGCAGGTTGGGCGGCACGAGTACCAGATCGTCGTCCGCGTAGCGCGCGACGTGATCGCCGATGACGCGCTGGCCGCGGCTGTTGAGCGTCAGTGTCAGCTCGTATTCGGGATGGCGGTGCCATTCGAACGGGATGCGTGCGAGCTGGCGGTGGTACACGCGGACCGAACAGCCGGGAGCGAACGTCACGTGCTCGTACTGCGGTTTCATCGCGGCCTCCAGGTGGCGCCGGCTGCGCGTCGTGGCATGATCGTGAGCGATCGTCACCACGGAGCGCTGCCATGTTTTCACATGTTTGTGTGGGCGTCAGCGATACGACGCGCGCCTACGATTTCTATGCGCCGCTGTTCGCGGAACTCGGGTTGCGCCTGAAGTTTCGCGAGCCGGACGGCTGGTCGGGCTGGATGCCGGCCGACGCGGACCGGCCGCTGTTCTTCTTCGGCCAGCCGCTGGACGGCCGCGCGCCCGAGCCGGGCAATGGTCACACGATCGCGTTCGACGTGCCGACGCGCGCACACGTCGATCGCTGCCACGCGCTCGCGCTGCGGCACGGCGCCACCTGCGAAGGGCCGCCGGGCCTGCGGCCGCATTACCACCGCGACTACTACGGCGCATATTTCCGCGACCCGGACGGCAACAAGCTCTGCGTGGTCTGCCATCGTC
Organism: Burkholderia sp. JP2-270; assembly: GCF_003233675.1. NCBI lineage: Bacteria > Pseudomonadati > Pseudomonadota > Betaproteobacteria > Burkholderiales > Burkholderiaceae > Burkholderia > Burkholderia sp. JP2-270. The sequence goes on from NZ_CP029825.1 coordinate 2,742,868, forward strand.
CCGAGTAACGTACGGTTGTCAGGATTGTATCGATAGTTGACCGGATAGCGGTGATGGTGGTCGTGTGCCGGCCGTACGCTGGCAGCACATCACGACACGCTTCAGCGAGGAGACACGATGCAACTGACGATTGACGATCTGCCCGCCGCGATCCGAGCGGCGAAACAGGCGTTGCGCGCCGACTTGCCCGGTTACGCGGCCACGTTCCGCGAGCTGGAAGGCGACATCGCGCGGCAGGTCGACGCGATCCGCCGCGCGCATGCGCATGGCCGCGACGTGATTCCGGTGGTGCCGTTCGCGGATATTGCGGGCGGCGCCGTCGATCCGCACGCGATTGCCGCGATCCGCACACATGGCGCGGTCGTGATTCGCGGCGTGTTCGACGCGCGGCAGGCGCGCGACTGGAACGACGAGATCGGCGCGTATCTGGATTCGAACCGTTTCGCCGACCGGCTGAATGCGCGTGCCGAGGACCGCTATTTCGGCAACCTCGCGTCGGGCAAGCCGCAGATCTACGGCGTTTACTGGTCGAAGCCGCAGGTGGCCGCGCGCCAGTCGCCGGCGCTCACGCAGGCGCGCGTGTTCCTGAACCGCCTGTGGCGGCACGCGGACGGCGCGCGCACGCATTTCGATCCCGACCAGGTGCCCGCCTACGCGGACCGGATTCGCCGCCGGCCGCCGGGATCGACGTCGCTCGGGCTGTCGCCGCATGTCGACGGCGGCTCCGTCGAACGTTGGCTCGGCGCGAACTTCCGCCAGGTCTATCGCCACGTGCTGGCCGGCCGCTGGCGCGATTACGACCCGTTCGATGCGGCATTCCGTCCCGGCGTCGAGGAGATTCCGTCGCCGGCCGTGTGTTCGATGTTCCGCACGTTCCAGGGTTGGACCGCGCTGACGCCGCAGGGGCCCGGCGACGGCACGCTGCAACTGATCCCGGTCGCGAATGCGATGGCCTATGTCGTGCTGCGCGCGCTGCAGGACGACGTCGCCGACGACGACCTGTGCGGCGCGCGTCCCGGCCGCGCGCTGTCGATCCGGCCCGAATGGCACGTACTGCTGCTCGACGGGCTGGTGCCGATCCCGCACATGGAGCCGGGCGACGCGGTGTTCTGGCACGGCGACGTCGTGCATGCGGTCGAGGACGCGCATCGCGGCAGCGGCGACAGCAACGTGATGTACATCGCGGCCGCGCCCGGCTGCGCGAAGAACGACGCGTACCTGCGGCGCCAGTTGCCCGCGTTCTTGCGCGGCGAGAGTCCGCCCGATTTCCCGGCCGATCATTTCGAGGTCGAATTCGACCGGCGCGGCGAGGAGGGCGATCTCACGACGCTCGGCCGCTCGCAGATGGGGTTCGGGCCAGGCGCGTAACGGGCGCGCCGCAGACGGAAGCGGTCGTTCGCGACACCGCGAACGGCCGTCTGCCGAATCCGCTGCGTGCCGCGCGCAATTCGACGCAATCGGCTGTCGGCGCAGCCGAAATCGACGCGAATTGCGCAATTTGGCTTCCGATAATGGTCCGGACACAACGCCGCTGCCCCGTGCGCCGCACGGGCGTGGCGATGACCAAGGAGGAGTCGATGCAATTCACGCAAGCGATCGTTCGCCGTCCCGCGCCGTCCTGTGGCGCGGGCCTGACCACCGCCGAACTCGGCGCACCCGACTACGACAAGACGCTTACGCAGTTCCACGCGTATTGTGACGCGCTGCGCACGCTCGGCGTCGAGCTGACCGAGCTGCCGCCGCTGGACGCATTCCCCGATTCGCATTTCGTCGAGGACGTGGCCGTCGTGACGCCCGAATTCGCGGTGATCACGCGTCCCGGCGCGCCCGCGCGGCGCGGCGAGACGGCGCATATCGAAGCGGCGCTCGCCGCGCATCGCGACCTGCTGCCGATGCAGGACGGCCGTCTCGACGGCGGCGACGTGATGCTGGTCGGCAAGCGCTTCTACATCGGCCTGACCGGCCGCACCGACGCCGAAGGCATTGCCGCGTTCGAGGCGCTCGTATCGCGCTACGGTTATTCGGTCGTCGCGGTGCCGGTCGGCGCCGGCCTGCACCTGAAATCGGTCGTCAATGCGCTCGGCGACGACACGCTGCTCGTGACCGAAGCGCTGGCCGCGCACCCGGCGTTCGCCGACTACCGCCGGATCGCGATCTCGGCCGCCGACGAATACGCTGGCAACACGCTGCGCGTGAACGGCACGCTGATCACGCCGGCCGGTTATCCGCGCGTGCACGACGCGATCGCGTCGCTCGGGCTGCCGCTGCACGTGATCGACACGAGCGAATTCCGCAAGATGGACGGCGGCCTGACCTGCCTGTCGCTGCGGTTCTAGCCGATTGGCGCGCGGCCGCTTCGGCCGGATAATGTGGCCCCCGCGCGGAACAGGAGACGTTCCGCGCACCAGCCACGACCCGACCGGAGCGAACGCGGATGACCGACAAGAAGATGCAGCTCGACAAGATCGATCTCCGGATCCTCGACATCCTGCGCACCGACGGGCGGATTTCCTACCGAAAGCTGTCGGAGCTCGTGAACCTCACGCCGCGGCCCTGCCAGGCGCGCGTGGAGCGGCTCGAGGCGCTCGGCGTGATCGAAGGCTACCGCGCGGTGATCAACGCGCCGCGCGCGACCAAGCCGATCGTCGTGATCGCGCAGATCGTGCTGGCCGATCACGGGCGTTCGCAGGCGCCGTTCGAGGATGAAATGCGGGCTACTCCGGCCGTGCTCGATTGCTGGCTCGTCAGCGGCACATTCGATTTTCTCGTGCGGCTCGCATGCGAGGATCTCGACGAGTACCGGCGGATCGCAAACGCGTGGCTGGAAAGCCCGCGGTTCCGGATCGAAAAGATCGTGACGACGGCCGAACTGCAGGCGATCAAGCGCAGCGTCGTTTGACGCGCCGGGAAAGTCCGGTTTCGATGCGAATGACCAGGCCGATCGATTTGCATTCCGAATAAAATCAGGGTGAATACTATGGATGCTTTGCAAGCGGCAGCGCAGACGGCCGTGCCGTCCGGGACGACGCTGAAGCGCCGTCTGCAGGGCCGCCACATCGCGATGATCGCGATCGGCGGCTCGATCGGCACGGGGCTGTTCGTCGCGTCGGGCGCGTCGGTCGCGCAGGCGGGGCCGGGCGGTGCGATCGCCGCGTATCTCGCGATCGGGATCATGGTCTACTTTGTCGTCACGGGGCTCGGCGAGATGGCGGCGCTGATGCCTGTGTCGGGTTCGTTCGCGATCTACGGCGAGAAGTACGTCGACGAAGGCTTCGGCGTCGCGCTCGGCTGGACCTACTGGTATAGCTGGGCCGTGACGATCGCGATCGAGCTGGTCGCCGCGCAGATCGTGATGCGCTACTGGTTTCCGGCCGTGCCGGGCGTGTGGTGGGGCGCGGCCTTCCTCGTGCTGATCTTCCTGCTGAATACGATGTCGGTGCGCGGCTTCGGAGAGTCGGAATACTGGTTCTCGCTGATCAAGGTCGTCACCGTGATCGCGTTCATCGCGGCCGGGCTGCTGATCGCGGCCGGCGTGCTCGGCACCGGACATCCGGTCGGCTGGCGCAACTTCACGACGGGCGATGCGCCGTTCGTCGGCGGCGTGCACGCGATGATGAGCGTTGCGCTGATCGCAGGCTTCTCGTTTCTCGGCACCGAACTGGTCGGGATCACGGCCGGCGAATCGGAAAACCCGCGCAAGACGATCCCGCGCGCGGTGAAGCAGATCTTCTGGCGGATCATGCTGTTCTACGTGCTCGCGATCTTCGTGATCGGCCTGCTCGTGCCGTACACGGATCCGAACCTGCTGAAGAGCGACGTGACCGACATCGGCGTCAGCCCGTTCACGCTGGTGTTCAGCCATGCGGGCTTTCCGCTCGCGGCCGGCGCAATGAATCTCGTGATCCTGACGGCCGTGCTGTCGGCCGGCAATTCCGGTACCTACGCGGCGACGCGGATGCTGTACAACCTCGCATCGGAAGGGCGTGCGCCGGCGATGTTCGCGACGCTGTCGCCGGGCGGCGTGCCGCGCAACGCGCTGTACGCGACGATGGCCGTCGGCGGGCTGTGTTTCCTCACGTCGCTGACCAACAACCAGAGCATCTATCTGTGGCTGCTGAATACGGTGGGCATCACGGGTTTCATCGCGTGGCTCGGCATCGCGGTCTGCCATTACCGGTTCCGCAAGGGCTTCCTGAAGCAGGGCTACCGTCTCGATCAGTTGCCGTATCGCGCCAGGTGGTTTCCGTTCGGGCCGCTGTTCGCGATCGCGATCTGCATCGTGATCTCGCTCGGGCAGGATTACCAGGCGTTTTTCGCGGCCCGCATCGACTGGATGGAAGTGCTGTCGATCTATGTGTGGATTCCGCTGTTCGTCGCGATCTGGTTCGCGTATCGCCGTGCACGCAAGAGCCGGCTCGTGCGCTACGAGGAGATGGACATCGGGCCGTGGCTGACCCGCTCGGTCGAGGCCGTCGACGCGGCGGCGGACCCGCGCAAGCGAGCGCGCGACGCGTAGCGCGCAGCGTGCGGCCGGCCGCACGCCGGGATACCATCGCGGTTCGCGCGGCGTGTCGCTCAGGGCCTGCGGCACGCCGCGCATTTCCCGATCGATTCCGCGTCCGGCACACAACATGACAACACGGCCGAACCGCGTTTCTTCCCAGTCACTTGCCGCCGGCGCCAGCGTGCGCGAGATAGCCGATGCGGTGCGCACGGCCGGACGGCGTGCCGTCGATGTCGCCGGCGACGCGCTCGCGCGTCTCGCGGCGATCGCGCCGCTCAATGCGATGGTGCACGTCGATACCGATCTCGCGCGCCGCACGGCCAAGCGTGTCGATGCGCGCGTTGCGCAAGGCGGCGCGCTGCCGCTTGCCGGCGTGCCGTCCGTGTCGATCCCGGTCGGGTGCTCCGCGCAAACGGGGCTGCCGGTCGGACTGATGCTGGAAGGGCCGTGGGGCAGCGATCGCCGCCTGCTGGCGATCGCGCGCCGGATCGACGCGCGGCTGCGGGACGGCGCGACGGCCGCCTGAGCCGCCGCGTTCAGGCCAGGTAGGCCTTCATGAAGTCGACCCACGCGCGCACCTTCTGCGGTACGTGCGGGGTCGACGGGTACAGCGCGTAGACGGCCTGCGGCGGAAACCGGTAGTCGGGGAGCGCGTCGACCAGCGCACCGCTCGCGAGGTCGTCGCGTACGAGCCATTCGGGCAGCAGCGCGACGCCGCTGCCCCGGCGCGCGAGCACGCGCAGCACCGAAGCGTTGTCGACGACCACACGCGGCTTGGCGCCCGGTTGAAATGCGTGCGGGTTGCCGTCGCGATCCGCGAGCGTCCAGGTGGCGATCCGCTCGAGCCGCGTGTGGCCGAGCTGCGGCAGGCGCGCCAGCACGTCGGGCGAATCGATGCGCGACAGGCCGGCAGCGGCGAGCAGCGACGGGGCGATCACGGGCCGCACTTCATAGGTCGCAAGGCACGCGCCACGGTACGGCAGGTCCTGGAACTGTTCGAGGCGCCCGAGCCGGATCGCGACGTCGACGCGCTCGCGCACCAGATCGACCTGCGACGCATGCGTCTCGAGCCGTACGCGCAGCGCGGGATGGCGCTGCATGAACTCGTGCAGCGCCGGCGCGACGACCATCGTCCCGTACTCGACGGTCGACGTCACGCGCAGCACGCCGTGCATCCCGCCGTGCTCGCTGCGGGCGTCGTCGATCGCGCTCTCGGCTTCCTCCAGCACGCGCAGGCAGCGCGCATAAAAGCGCTCGCCCGCGTCGGTCAGCTCGACGCGCCGTGTCGTGCGCGTGAGCAGCGTGACGCCGAGTTCGGTTTCCAACTGCTTGATGTTGAAGCTGACCGCGGCCCGGGCCTGATTCAACTGGGCGGCGGCGGCTGTAAACGACCCCGATTCCACGACGGCGCGGAAGACGGCGAAACGATCGAGACTCACCATGGCATGTCGGCTGCTCTGCGGAAAATCGACATGTTGCCCCGATTGTCAAAATTTTTCGACCAGTCTTGCCGGCCGGGCGGTCTTATCGACGCGTGAGGTGAACCTTACACTGCGACGTTTCGTTCGTCTTCCGCCGTCATGACCGATCGCTCGAAAATTGCCGCTGTCTACCTGCTCGGGTTCGCGATCGACCTCGCCAACATGTTCGTGATCAATGCCGCGTACCCGACGATCCAGCGCGAGCTGCACGCATCGGTCGCCCAACTGGCGTGGATCGGCAACATGTACGTGCTCGGGCTGACCGTCGTGATCCCGCTCGGCACGTGGCTCGCGCGGCGTTTCGGCGAGCGCCGGCTGCTGATCGCGTCGCTGCTGCTGTTCGCGCTCGGCAGCCTCGGGGTCGGGCTGTCGGCGTCGATCGGCGCGCTGCTGGCGTGGCGGCTGATCCAGGGGCTCGGCGGCGGGCTGCTGATTCCGGTCGGGCAGACGATGGCTTATCGTGCGTATCCGCCCGATGCGCGCGCGCACCTGACGTCGATCGTGATGATGGTTGCGCTGCTCGTGCCGGCGCTGTCGCCGGCGCTCGGCGGCGTGATCGTCGATCGCGCATCGTGGCGCGCGATCTTCTTCGGCATGCTGCCGCTGGCCGCGGCCACCAGCGTGCTCGCGTTCGCGTGGCTGCCGCCCGACGACGCAAGCGAACGCCCGGCGGCGCTCGATGTGCGCGGCCTCGCGTTGAGCGCCGTGGCGCTCGTCGCGCTGCTGCTCGGCCTGACGTTCGCGGGGCAACCGGGGGCGGCCCGCCAAGCGATCGCGCCGCTCGCGATCGCGCTCGTCGCCGGCGGCGCATACGTCGCGCATGCGCGACGCGCGGCCGCGCCGCTGCTCGACCTGAGCCTGGTCGCGCAGCCGCTGCTGCGGATCGGCCTGATCGTCTATCTGTGCGTGCCGGGCGTGTTCACCGGTGTGAACCTGGTCGCGGCGCTGTATCTGCAGAACACGCTGGGGCTCAGTGCGACGCATACGGGCGCGCTGATGGTGCCGTGGGCGATCGCGTCGTTCGTCGCGATCGCGACGACGCGCCGCTGTTTCCCGAAGTGGGGTGCGAGGCCGCTGTTCATGTGCGGGATCGTGATCGACGGGACCGGCATCGCGCTGCTCGCGACCCCGCTTGCCGGTTTCGAGGCCGGACGCGTGCTCGCTTTCGTCGCGATGGGGCTCGGCGCCAGCATGTGCACGAGCACGTCGCAAAGCGCGGCGTTCCTCGACGTGCCTGCCGCGCGGATGGGAGGTGCGAGCGCGCTCTGGAACATCAACCGGCAGTTGAGCTTCTGCCTCGGCGTCGCGGTGCTGGGCAGCGCACTGAATTTCCTGCTGTCGATGCGCGGCGTCGACGCGCGGCTGCCGTACCAGCAGTGCTTCGTCCTGGCCGCGTTGCTGACGCTGCTCCCGCTGCCGTTCGTCGCGCGCGTCGCGGGGCGCCGCGCGCCTGCCGGGCAGCCGGTTTCCCAACGTTCGTGAGTATCGAGATGAATTCGTCAAACCCGTTTTTCCAGGAAGTCGTCGGTGCGCATGTCGACATCGAGCAATGGCTGTCCGGCAGCGCCGCACGCGAGGGCCTCGCGCCGCTGCTCGCGCGTTTTTCGCGGCGTTTCTCGATGATTTCGCTGCAGGGGCATGCGCTGGACTTCGCGGACATCGACGCCCTGTTCTCGCGCGGCTTCGGCGCGCGTCCCGGCCTGCGGATCGCGATCGACGAACTGCACGAAGTGAGCGCCTGGCAGGGCGGCGCGGCGATCGCCTATCGCGAGACGCAAGTCGACGGAGAGGGGCGGCGCAGCGTCCGCCGGTCGACCGTCGTGTTCGAGCGTGACGCGAGCGGCCGCATCGACTGGCTGCGCCTGCACGAAACACCGGTGACGGGCTGACCGTCCCCGCCACGCCTGCCGCCGGGTGCCCGGCGGCAGGCGCACGCTGCCCGAGCGGTACCCAAGACCAGAAACCTGAGAGATGACCATAAAAGCAATCGAATCCGCGCGCCGCGACGGCGCGCGGCGGCAGCGCGTCCGCGGCCGGAGGTGTGCATGACGGCGCAACCGTTCAACGATGCGGTGGCGGCGCTCGTGCGCGAGACCGAGGTGCACGAGGATCCCTACCTGTCGCCGCGGATCTTCGAGCTGGAAATGCGCCACCTGTTCGCGAACACGTGGGTCTATGGCGGCCACGTCGGCCAGATTCCGGATACCGGCGACTACGTGACGACGATCGGCGCCGAGCCGGTCGTGATGGTGCGCCACGTCGACGGATCGGTGCTTGTGCTGCACAACCGTTGTTCGCACAAGGGCACGCAGCTCGTGACCGATGCATGCGGCAACACGGGCACGTTCTTCCGTTATCCGTACCATGCATGGTCGTACCGGACCGACGGCAGCCTCTATGCGATCCCGCTGCGGCGCGGCTACGAGAACACCGGGTTCGAATCGTGCGCGACTGCATCGTTTACGCGGCCGTGCGCGGCGTGACGAAGCAGCCCGACGGCACGTTTGCGCTCGCGCTCGCCGACGGCAATCCGCTCGATGCGATGCGCAGCCGCTATCGGTACGGCGACTGATGCGGCACGCCGCTATTGGTCCAGCTCCGGATAGTGCCGGAAGATCCCCATGTCGTTGAACGGGATGCGGCGGTCCGAGTCGAGATAACGCGCGACGGGCGGATGACGTGCGACGCGGTCGTGCAGCGCGACGAGCGCCGCGACCTTCCGCTCGGCGCGCTTCATCGCTTTCGGAAACGCGTAGCGCAGGCCCTCGATGAGCTGGAACATCGAAAGGTCCGCATAACTGAGCGCGCTGCCGGCGATATAGCCGCTCTTGTGCGGATTCTGTTCGAGCACGCGATCGAAATAGCCGAGGAATTTCGGCAGCCGATTCTCGAGGAAATCGGCCGCGCGCTCGGCCGCTTCCGCTTTCTGGTCCTCGTAGTACAGGCCGCTTGCGATCGGATGATGCGTGTCGTGGATCTCGGTGACGAAATCGGCGACGGTCAGCTGGAGCTGGTGCACCCACAACCGGCCGGCTTCGTCGTCGGGCGCGAGCCCGAGCCGCGCCCCGAGGAACAACAGGATATTTGCGGTCTGCCCGACGACCACGTCGCCGGCCTTCAGGAACGGCGGCGCGAACGGCACGCATTCCGCGTTCGCGCTGTCCATCATGCGCATCATCGCCGACACGCCCATGCCGCGCCCCGATTCGCGGGCGACGTCGACATAGTCGGCTTCGGCCGCCTCGAGCGCGAGCCGCACGTATTCGCCGCGACCCTGGATCTCGGGCCAGTAATAGAGTTCATATCGCATGCTGTTCTCCTGTCCAGTTGAACCGGATGCTTGAGCTATCGTGATAACCGGGCGGCCGTGCGCGGTCCGCCGCGAATAGACAGTCTAGGCAATCGCAAGAAAAGTGCTGCGCGCATTGCGTCACGCGCCGCGTTCACCGCCTTCGGGGCCGTAGAAGAACACCCACGTCGAGAAGTCGCCGGAGAAACCGACGAAGCGATGCTCCGCGTGAGCGGGGACGAACAGCACGTCGCCGGCCGCGACGTCGCATTCGCGTCCGTCGACGATGAAGCGCGACGTGCCGGAGGCGATCACGTAAACCTCGTCGCGCGCATGCGGCTTCTGCTTGTCCTCGATGTGCGGCCGGTACAGCTCGACGTCGAGCGTGCCGTGCTGAAACAGCGTCGTGAACAGCGTGCCTTCTTCGTCGAGGCGAGCAAGCGATTCGTTCAGGCCGAGCTTCATCGTGGTGTGCTTCGGATCCGATCGTGGGAACGTGCGTTGCGTCATCGTAGCGCGAAATCCGGAGATGGCCGTGCAGTACGCGAAAATGCACGCGAATCGCATGCTCGCCGCCGATGAAACGGCCGCTGCGCTCGCTCGCCACGGATGAAACGAATTTGTCCATCGATGAAACGGCATGACGATCGCCAGCATTCGATCGACAGATTCACCGCAGTTTAATAAACGCCCACTACGATCCAGCATCGTCGATCGACAGAGCGCAGCGATCCGATCCGCGCGTCGATCCTGTCGCCTGTCTCCCAACCGCGCGACGTGCCCGATTGTCCTTTCCCGTGAACCCGCGATTTGCAACGCCGCGACCTGCTGCCGGCGTTGTTCGCATCGTTTCGTATCTCTTATGAATCTGAACCCGCCGGCTTCTTCACGCAGAAAATTTCTTGCCGCGGCACCCGCCGTTGCGGCAGCACCGCTGCTGAACGCATGCGGTGGCGACGACGTCACATCGGCACCCATTACCGATAGCGCACTTGCCGCGCAGATGTCCGCGAAGCTGAACGTGCAGCTCGGCGATGCGGCGACGGTCAATGCGATCATGCCGGCGCTGACCGATGTCGGCTTCACCTGGGGCCTGCCGACGGCGCCGGCCGCGCAGATCGGCGCGATCGTCGCATACAGCTTCGGCAACCGTCCGAACGCGGCGAGCGGCAACACGTCGAGCACGGGCGGCAACCAGTCCGCGCTGCCCGATCCGGGGCCGGTCAACGAAGCGCTCGCGGACGCCGTATACCGCATCCGCCAGTTGAAACCCGTCAAGGTCTACGCGCAGTGGGAAATCGCGCGCTTTCTCGTGTCGAAATACGGGATGGGCGCCGACGTGCTGTCGTCGATCGAACCGACGATCGCGAGCGACGGCACGATCGTGTACCTGAGCACGGCCGGCGTCGCGGCGGTGGCCGTGTCGCGCGCCGGCGGCGCGGCCGCGATGGGCGCCGTCGCGGTGGTCGGCCATCGCGACCATGCGAAGCGCTGCATCCAGACTTCGCGGCAGGCGGGCATGAATGCGGCTGCCGTTGCCGAGGTGCCGCTCCCGACGCTCTACGACTCGCAATCGGGCCAGCCGTGGACGCGCAACCGAAGCCTGTACCTCGTGCACGACATGTATGCGCAGATGCTTGGCCGCGCGATGGCCGCGACGATGCAGGCGTTCCCGAAGGGCTGACGCCTTTCGTTCTCCACTCGATTCTCATGACCATGACGACCCGCCGCCATTTCCTGGCTTCCACTTCCGCACTCGCCGCATCGTGCGCGGCCGCCACGCCCGTGTTCGCGAGCGACGCGCCGGCCTCCGATGCCGAGCTGCAGCGCCAGATGCTCGGCAAGCTGACGAACGAACTCAACGATCGCGCGACCGCGGCCGACGAGACGGGTTACCTGTTCGATACGTTTTTCTCGTGGGCGCCGCCCACCGTCGCGGCGGCCGGCATCAATACGATTGTCGCGTTCAGCTTCGGCAGTCGCGCCGCGGCATCCGGTGCCGCGCCGGTGCCGGGCCCGGTGAACGAGGCGATTGCGGACGCGGTGTTCGCGCTCCGGCAGAAGGTCGCCGTGCCGGTCTGCGCGCAGCAGGAAGTCGCGAGCGTGCTCGCGTCGAAATACGGGCTGACGGCCGGCGTGACGACGATCGCGACGCCGGCCCTGAGCGCCGGCAGCCCGATACCGACGCCCGACGGCGTCGCCGCCGCGATCGTCAGGCAGGCCGGCTCGGCCGCGGCGCTTGGCAAGGTCGCGATCGTCACGCACGCGGATCAGGCGTCGATCGCCGTGCGCGTGTCGAATGCGGCAGGGATGCAGGCGACGGTGCCGGCCGGGCTGGTGCTTCCGTCGCTCTACGATGCGTTCGCGCAGCAGCCGGCGATGCGCCGCCGCGATCTCTACCTGATGAGCAACGCCGGCATGCAGCTTGCGATGCTGCGGCTCGACCTGATCAACCGCGAATATCCGAACGGCTGACGCCGCCGGGTTCCGGACCGTCGCGCCCGGTCCGGGCGACGCGATCCGCGCTCGCAGTCATCCGGACTCCGCGCGCCCCATTTGCCGGGTAATGCCGATACAGGTATTGGCACTACCAGCCAAACCACTGTTTTTAATGGGTTTTTTCGCGTCCGGCCTGCGCCGCGACGCGTTCTGCGTGGCATAATCGACCACATCCGCAAGGCTTGTAGTCACAACGACCCCGCATACCCATGGCACAGACTCTCTACGACAAACTGTGGAATACCCACGTCGTCCACACCGAGGATGACGGCACGGCATTGCTGTACATCGACCGTCAGCTGCTGCATGAAGTCACGAGCCCGCAGGCGTTCGAAGGGCTGAAGATCGCGCAGCGTCCGGTGTGGCGCATCAGCGCGAACCTGGCCGTGTCGGATCACAACGTGCCGACGACGGACCGCAGTCACGGCATCGCCGATCCCGTCTCGAAGCTGCAGGTCGACACGCTCGACGCGAACTGCGATGCGTTCGGCATCACGCAGTTCAAGATGAACGACGTGCGCCAGGGCATCGTCCACATCATCGGGCCGGAGCAGGGCGCGACGCTGCCGGGCATGACGATCGTGTGCGGCGATTCGCATACGTCGACGCACGGCGCGTTCGGCGCGCTCGCGCACGGCATCGGCACGTCGGAAGTCGAGCACGTGCTCGCGACGCAAACGCTGCTGCAGAAGAAGAGCAAGAACATGCTCGTGAAGGTCGAGGGCGCACTGCCGCGCGGCTGCACCGCGAAGGACATCGTGCTCGCGATCATCGGCAAGATCGGCACCGCAGGCGGCACGGGCTACGCGATCGAATTCGGCGGCTCGACGATTCGCGCGCTGACGATGGAAGGCCGCATGACGGTCTGCAACATGGCGATCGAGGCAGGCGCACGCGCGGGCATGGTCGCCGTCGACGATACGACGATCGATTACTTGAAGGGCCGTCCGTTCGTGCCGACCGGCGCGGAATGGGACCAGGCCGTCGAATACTGGCGCCAGTTCAAATCGGACGAAGGCGCGCAGTTCGACCGCGTCGTCGAGCTGAACGCGGCCGAGATCGTCCCGCAGGTCACGTGGGGCACGTCGCCGGAAATGGTCACGTCGATCGACGGCCGCGTGCCCGATCCCGAGCGCGAGAAGGATCCGGTCAAGCGCGACGCGATGGAGCGCGCGCTGGCCTACATGGCGCTCGAGCCGAACACGCCGATCGAATCGATCAAGGTCGACAAGATCTTCATCGGCTCGTGCACGAACGCGCGGATCGAGGACATCCGCGCGGCCGCGTATGTCGTGAAGAAGCTGAACCGGCGCGTTGCGTCGAACGTGCGGCTCGCGATGGTCGTGCCGGGCTCGGGCCTCGTGAAGGCGCAGGCCGAACGCGAAGGGCTCGACAAGGTGTTCACCGACGCCGGCTTCGAATGGCGCGAGCCGGGCTGCTCGATGTGCCTCGCGATGAACGCCGACCGGCTCGATCCGGGCGAGCGCTGCGCGTCGACGTCGAACCGCAACTTCGAAGGCCGGCAGGGCGCGGGCGGTCGCACGCACCTCGTGAGCCCCGCGATGGCGGCGGCCGCGGCGATCGAAGGCCATTTCGTCGACATTCGCAAGCTGGGGTAACGCGTGACGGCATCGAAGATCATAACGCGGCTGGTTGCCGCGCTGGCGCTGGCGGGGCTGGGCTTCGGCCTCGCGGGCTGCAATACCGTCCAGGGCTTCGGGCAGGACGTCAACGCCGCCGGCAATGCGCTGAAGCGCGCCGCGGAGTGACGTTTCCCGCCGAGAATTTGTCGATGTGCGCCGGCTGAACGCCGGCCCTCCAACCGGATAGACGGATCATGGAAAAATTCACAGTACATACCGGCGTCGTGGCGCCGCTCGATCGCGAGAACGTCGACACCGACGCGATCATCCCGAAGCAGTTCCTGAAGTCGATCAAGCGCACGGGCTTCGGTCCGAACGCGTTCGACGAGTGGCGTTACCTCGATCACGGCGAGCCGGGCCAGGACAACTCGAAGCGTCCGCTGAATCCCGATTTCGTGCTGAACCAGCCGCGCTACCAGGGCGCATCGGTGCTGGTCGCGCGCAAGAATTTCGGCTGCGGCAGCTCGCGCGAGCACGCGCCGTGGGCGCTGCAGCAGTACGGCTTCCGCGCGATCATCGCGCCGAGCTTCGCGGACATCTTCTTCAACAACTGCTACAAGAACGGTCTGCTGCCGATCGTGCTGACCGAGCAGCAGGTCGATCACGTGTTCAACGACACGTACGCGTTCAACGGCTACCAGCTGACGATCGACCTCGACGCGCAGGTCGTGCGCACGGGCGACGGCCGCGAGTATCCGTTCGAGATCGCCGCGTTCCGCAAGTACTGCCTGCTGAACGGCTTCGACGACATCGGCCTCACGCTGCGCCATGCGGACAAGATCCGCCAGTTCGAAGCCGAGCGGCTCGTGAAGCAGCCGTGGCTCAACACCAAGCTGGTCGGCTGATATATCGCCTTCGAGGCGGGCGCGCTGTCCGCGCGTTCGCCGGCCTGCTCCATAACCTACCCAGTCAGGAATAACGCATGAAGATTGCAGTGCTGCCCGGCGACGGCATCGGTCCGGAAATCGTCAACGAAGCGGTCAAGGTGCTGAACGCACTCGACGAGAAGTTCGAACTCGAGCACGCGCCGGTCGGCGGCGCGGGCTACGAGGCGAGCGGCCATCCGCTGCCCGACGCGACGCTGAAGCTCGCGAAGGAAGCCGACGCGATCCTGTTCGGCGCGGTCGGCGACTGGAAGTACGACTCGCTCGAGCGCGCGCTGCGCCCCGAGCAGGCGATCCTCGGGCTGCGCAAGCATCTCGAGCTGTTCGCGAACTTCCGTCCGGCGATCTGCTATCCGCAGCTCGTCGATGCTTCGCCGCTCAAGCCCGAGCTCGTCGCAGGCCTCGACATCCTGATCGTGCGCGAACTGAACGGCGACATCTACTTCGGCCAGCCGCGCGGCGTGCGTGCCGCACCGGACGGCCCGTTCGCCGGCGAGCGCGAAGGCTTCGACACGATGCGCTACTCGGAACCGGAAGTGCGCCGCATCGCGCACGTCGCGTTCCAGGCGGCACGCAAGCGCGCGAAGAAGCTGCTGTCCGTAGACAAGTCGAACGTGCTCGAAACGTCGCAGTTCTGGCGCGACATCATGATCGACGTGTCGAAGGAATACGCGGACGTCGAGCTGTCGCACATGTACGTCGACAACGCGGCGATGCAGCTCGCGAAGGCGCCGAAGCAGTTCGACGTGATCGTCACCGGCAACATGTTCGGCGACATCCTGTCGGATGAAGCGTCGATGCTGACGGGCTCGATCGGCATGCTGCCGTCGGCGTCGCTCGACAAGAACAACAAGGGCCTGTACGAACCGTCGCACGGTTCGGCGCCGGACATCGCAGGCAAGGGCATCGCGAACCCGCTCGCGACGATCCTGTCGGCCGCGATGCTGCTGCGCTATTCGTTGAATCGCGCTGAGCAGGCCGATCGCATCGAGCGCGCGGTGAAAACGGTGCTCGAACAGGGCTACCGCACGGGCGACATCGCGACGCCGGGCTGCAAGCAGGTCGGTACGGCGGCAATGGGCGACGCGGTGGTCGCGGCGCTGTAAGCAGGCAGTAAAGGGTGCGAACGCGACCGGTAAAAACGGTGCGTTCGCACCGGGTTGGCCGTTGTGCGGCCGAATAGGTTTGTGTAGACTCGAACGATGGCGCTGATTTCCCTGATCTCCCCGGTCCTGAAACTCCACGGCAACACTGCCCGTGCGGGTGCGCGCGCCATCGTCATCACGAAAACCATTACCACGAAAACGATCATTAAACGCTGATCGTCCGTCGTGCCCGCCTGTTTCCCCGCGCGGTCACGCCGGGGACGGAAATGGCGGGGAAGCTCCATTCAAAGGGTTAGTCATGAACGTAGGTCTCGTAGGTTGGCGCGGCATGGTCGGCAGCGTCCTGATGCAGCGCATGCAGGAAGAGGGCGATTTCGACCTGATCGAACCGGTGTTTTTCAGCACCAGCAACACGGGTGGCAAGGCGCCGTCGTTCGCGAAAAACGAGACTACGCTCAAGGACGCGACCAACGTCGACGAGTTGAAGAAGTGCGACGTGATCATCACGTGCCAGGGCGGCGACTACACGAACGACGTGTTCCCGAAGCTGCGCGCGGCCGGCTGGAACGGCTACTGGATCGATGCGGCATCGTCGCTGCGGATGAACGATGACGCAGTCATCATCCTCGATCCGGTCAACCTCGACGTGATCAAGGACGCGCTCGTCAAGGGCACGAAGAACTTCGTCGGCGGCAACTGCACGGTCAGCCTGATGCTGATGGCGCTCGGCGGCCTGTTCCGCGAGAACCTCGTCGACTGGATGACGGCGATGACCTACCAGGCCGCATCGGGCGCGGGCGCGCAGAACATGCGCGAACTGCTGTCGCAGATGGGCACGCTGAACGGCGCGGTGCAGGAACAGCTCGCCGATCCGGCTTCCGCGATTCTCGACATCGACCGCCGCGTGCTGGCCGCGATGAACAGCGATGCGATGCCGACCAGCAACTTCGGCGTGCCGCTCGCCGGCTCGCTGATCCCGTGGATCGACAAGGATCTCGGCAACGGGATGTCGAAGGAAGAGTGGAAGGGCGGCGCGGAAACCAACAAGATCCTCGGCAAGCCGGCGATGGGCGAGCCTGGCTCGATCCCGGTCGACGGCCTGTGCGTGCGGATCGGCGCGATGCGCTGCCACTCGCAGGCGCTGACGATCAAGCTGAACAAGGATGTGCCGCTCGACGAGATCAACGGCATCCTCGCCTCGGCGAACGACTGGGTGAAGGTCGTGCCGAACGAGCGTGAAGCGTCGATGCGCGACCTGTCGCCGGCGAAGATCACCGGCACGCTGACGGTGCCGGTCGGCCGCCTGCGCAAGCTCGCGATGGGCGGCGAATACCTGTCGGCATTCACGGTCGGCGATCAGCTGCTGTGGGGCGCGGCCGAGCCGCTGCGCCGCATGCTGCGCATCCTGCTCGACAAGTAAGAAGCCGCTTGCCGGTCCGGTCCGCGGGCCGGGCTGCACAAGATGACGCGCCGCGTCGGCCTTGATGATGTCAAGGCTGCCGCGGCGCGTTTTTTCATGCGTGGATCAGCGCAGGTTCAGCAGCGTCTGGTCGACCGTCTGCTGGGTCTTGATCGTCTGCGCATTGGCCTGGTAATTGCGCTGCGCGGTGATCAGGTTCACGAGCCCGTTCGGGTTGTTGAAGTTCGCGAGCGCGATCAGGCCGAGCACCGCGCTCTGGCCGTTCGAGTAGTTGCCGGTCAGCTTGCCGTCGGTGCCGATCGAGAACGTCGTCAGCGTGCCGCTCGCGAAGCCGTCCTGCGCGAGGTTGTTCACGCAGTTCTTGCGTGCATCGCGTCGTTTGGCGCGAGGAGAGGAAGCGGCGCGGCGTAAAGCCTTGCCATTCGTTCCGGATGAGATGTTGTCGCAAGGATTTTGATTCATTGACGCCTATCCTTTCGATCGATCCGGCGTGCCGGCTGCAGTGTGCGAACCGGTGCGGCAGCCCGACGCGATCGCTGCGTGTGCCACGACGCGCGAGCGCGGCCGGTTGCGCCGCAGCCGATGAATTCGGCCCGAACGCGAGCACGTGAAGTAAACTACGCGGTTACGACGCACAGACCAGCCAAAAGCGTCGCGTTCCGCGCGACGCTTTTGCATTTCTGCGGCAACTTTATTGATGCTTCCAACCGCGAATCCGAGCCGCGCCCGCGCGCGGCGATAGAGCCTACGATGTCCCGAATTTCCTTGTTTCCGCGTCAGTCCCGTTTGTCGCGCGCCGTGCGTGGCGCGCTGGCGATCCTGGCGCTCGGCGCCGCCGCGTCGGCCTGGGCGGCCGGCACCGGCGAACTGCCGGCGTCGGCTGCCGGCACCGCCGTGCCGCTTACCGTGACGGTCCAGCCGGGCCAGTCGCTGAACGACATCGCGAAAGCGGCGACGCAATCGCACGATCCCGGCGTGCTCGCGCGCGCCGGCCGCGCGCTGTTCGACGCCAATCCGCAGGCGTTCATGAAGCGCGACGCGAGCCGCCTGAAAGTCGGCGCGACGCTGACCGTGCCCGCGCTCGACGCAACGGGCGCGGCGCTTGCGCCGGCCGGTGCGTCTGGCGCATCCGGTGCGACGGCCGCCTCCGCGCCCGCTGCCGCGTCGGGCGGTGCGGCGCTCTCGCAGCCCGGTGCGTCCGCGCCGCATCCGGGGTCGGCCGTGCAATCCGCGACGGTGGCGCCGGCCGTGCACGCGGCGCCGGTGAGCGGTGCGAGCGCCGCGACGGCAGCGGGGGCGTCGGCTTCGGTCGGCGCTTCGGCCGCGCACGGCGCTTCGGCTGTCGAAAACATGCAGCCGGCGGGGCCTGCTGCCGGCGCCAGCGGCCCGCATGTGTGGAGCGGCGCGATCCAGTCGGCGCCGTCGTCCGCGAGCGAGGCCGCTGCCCAGCCTGCGCCGGGCAGTCAGGTTTCGGGCACGAACGAACCGGCCGGTGCGGCACCCGCCACGGGGGCATCGCAGCAGCGGCCGTCGAGCCTGCAGCAACTGTTGGCATTGAAGAACCGCGTGCTGATGGAGTTGCAGAAGCACGGCATCGGCAAGCCGGCCGCGACGAACAACGTCGCACCTGCGCCTGCCGCGCCGCGTCCGGCCGCGAACGATGCGGGCGCACCGTCTGCCGCATCGCAGGCAGCCGAAGCGGCGTCCGGCGTGGCCGGCAGCGCTGCGCAGCCGGCATCGGCGCCCGCGCAGCCGGTGGCACCCGTGACGGCGCCTGCGCGCGCTGCGGATCAGACGGACTGGCGTCCGGTCGCAGCGGCCGGCGCGGCCGTGATCGTCCTCGCGGCCGGGTTCGCGTGGCGCAAGCGCCGGAAGGGTCGGCACACGGACGATGCGGGCACGACGGCTGCCGCCGCTGCAGCGGGTGGTGCCGCTGTCGAAGCAGACGCGGAGCCGTCCGTCGAACGCGAACTGCCGATCCGGCCCGAGATGCCGGTCGCCCGCGACGCGGCTGCCGACATGAATCTCGCCGCGGCGACTGCCGCAGCGGCGGAGACGGTCGAGCCGCCTGAAGCGGATGCATCGCCGGCGCCCGAAGTCACGAAGCCGCATGACGACCAGCCTGAATTGCCGCCTGCGCCTGCCCACGCCGCAGTACCGCCGGGGAACGACGTGGCTTCGGCTCCGGCCACGGCCCCGCACGACGCAGAACCGGTAGAACCGGCGGCCGCCGACAAGCCTGCCGAGACGCCCGCCGAGCCTTCGGCGACCGAAACGCAGCACGCGGCGCTGATGCAGAACGCGATCAGCGCGCTCAGCAGCCTCGACATGCCGCTGCCGCCGCGCACGCAGGACGATCCGTCGCTGGCGGCGGACGAGCCTGCGGCACGAGCAGGGCAGTCCGGCACCGATAAAATCGCAACTAACGGTCAATCCGCGTCGCGCCCGCCAATTGGCTCGAACGATCCGGCCCCGGAACATCCGGCCGACCAGGACGACGAGTTCGAATGGGATCCCGACGCGGCGACACCGGCCGACGACGCGGGCCGCCCGTCCGCGACGTCGTCGCTGCCGCCGCTCGGCGGCGCGCAGTTCGGCGCGCTGAAGCTCGATTTCGACCTCGACCTGCCGTCCGCGCCGGGTGCGGCGCTGCCTGCGCTGACACCGGACGAACTCGCTCGTATCGCACGCAACAAGCTCGACCTCGCGGCCGAGTACGTCGAGCTGGGCGACCTGTCCGGCGCGAGGACGCTGCTGCAGGAAGTGGTCGACGCGAACGACGCCGCGACGCGCGACGATGCGCGTGCGCTGCTCGCGAAACTCGCGGACGAGGCGTGATGCGGATCGCGCTGGGCATTCAGTACGACGGCGCGGCGTTCTGCGGCTGGCAGGCGCAGCCGCACGGCAAGACCGTGCAGAACGCACTCGAGCATGCGCTGGCCGAGTTCGCGCGGGTGCCGCTGCATACGACGGTGGCCGGGCGGACCGACACCGGCGTGCACGGGCTCGGGCAGGTCGTGCACTTCGACACGGACCTCGATCGCGAGGCATTCTCGTGGGTGCGCGGCACCAACGCGTTCCTGCCGTCGACTGTGTCGGTGCAATGGGCGAAGCCGATGCCGGAGACGTTCCACGCGCGTTTCTCGGCGTTCGAGCGCACCTATTACTACGTGCTGTACGTGCACCCCGTGCGCTCGCCGATGCTGGCCGGACGCGCAGGCTGGATCCATACGCCGCTCGACGACCACGCGATGCGCGCCGCCGCCGCGCATCTGATCGGCGAGCACGATTTCTCGTCGTTCCGGTCGTCGGAATGCCAGTCGAAGACGCCGGTCAAACACCTGTACCAGATCGACGTGCGGCGCTCCGGCCATTTCATCCATTTCCGCTTCCGCGCCAACGCGTTCCTGCACCACATGGTGCGCAACCTGATGGGCTGCCTCGTCGCGGTCGGCCGCGGCCGCTATCCGGCCGACTGGGTCGCCGACGTGCTGGCAGGGCGCGACCGCAACCTCGCGGCGCCCACGTTCATGGCCGACGGGCTGTACCTCGCCCACGTCGGCTACCCGGCGGAATTCGCCGTCCCGCCCGCGCAGCTCGGCAGCGTGCCGTGGAGCAGCGTCTGGGCCGATCTGGACCCGCAATCATGACGGATCACGCCGTGTCTCCTTCGACTTCCGCCTCCGGCCTGCCGCCGCGCACGCGTATCAAGCTGTGCGGGCTGTCGCGTCCCGAGGACGTGCTGCACGCGGCGGCGCTCGGCGCCGATGCGATCGGCCTCGTGTTCTACCCGAAGAGCCCGCGCGCGGTGACGATCGCTCAGGCGGCCGAGCTCGCGCGCCTCGCGCCGCCGTTCGTGTCGGTGGTCGGGCTGTTCGTGAATGCGACCGAAGCCGAGATCGAAGCCGTCGTGCGCGACGTGCCGCTTACGCTGCTGCAGTTCCATGGCGACGAGACGCCGGAGCAATGCGACGCGCTCGGCCGCGCGGCACGCCTGCCGTGGTTGCGCGCAGTGCGCGTCGGCCCCTCGACGCAGTCGTCCGATTTGGTAGAATCGGCTCTTCATTATTCGAAAGCGCGCGGCCTCCTGTTCGACACCCTGGTGCCGGACTACGGCGGTAGCGGCAAGGTCTTCGATTGGTCTCTTATTCCCGCAGAGCTCGTGCATCGGGCCGTTTTGAGTGGTGGCTTGAGCGCGCAAAACGTCGGTGATGCGATCCGCCAGTTGCGCCCGTTTGCTGTCGATGTCTCGAGTGGCATCGAAGTGGAGGGCGCGAAGGGCGTGAAGGATCACGCCCGGATGGCGGCGTTCGTACGCGCGGTGCGCGAAGCGGACGCCGGGTGATGCAAGCCGGTGCGGCCCCGAAAGCGGGCGCATCGACCGATCGAGAGAGACACCATGTACAACCTTCCTGATGCTCGCGGCCACTTCGGCCCGTATGGCGGCACGTTCGTCGCCGAGACGCTGATTCACGCGCTGGACGAGCTGCGCGCGGCGTATGAGAAATTCCAGAACGATCCCGACTTCGTCGCCGAATTCGAGCGCGAGCTGAAGCATTTCGTCGGCCGTCCGTCGCCGATCTACCACGCGCAGCGCTGGAGCGAGACGCTCGGCGGCGCGCAGATCTACCTGAAGCGCGAGGACCTGAACCACACGGGCGCGCACAAGATCAACAACGTGATCGGCCAGGCGCTGCTCGCGAAGCGCATGGGCAAGAAGCGCGTGATCGCCGAGACGGGCGCCGGCCAGCACGGCGTCGCGACCGCGACGATCTGCGCGCGCTTCGGGATGGAGTGCGTCGTCTACATGGGTTCCGAGGACGTGCGCCGGCAGGCCGCCAACGTCTACCGGATGAAACTGCTCGGTGCGACGGTCGTGCCGGTCGAGTCGGGTTCGCGCACGCTGAAGGACGCGCTGAACGAAGCGATGCGCGACTGGGTCACGAACATCGAGAGCACGTTCTACATCATCGGCACGGTAGCGGGCCCGCACCCGTACCCGATGATGGTGCGCGATTTCCAGCGCGTGATCGGCGACGAGTGCAAGGTGCAGATGCCCGAGCTCGCGGGCCGGCAGCCCGACGCGGTGATCGCCTGCGTCGGCGGCGGCTCCAACGCGATGGGCATCTTCTATCCGTACATCGACGATGCGTCGGTGCAGCTGATCGGCGTCGAAGCGGCCGGCGACGGGCTCGACACCGGCCATCACGCGGCGTCGCTGATCGCGGGCAGCCCGGGTGTGCTGCACGGCAACCGCACGTACCTGCTGCAGGACGACAACGGCCAGATCATCGAGACGCATTCGGTGTCGGCGGGCCTCGACTATCCGGGCGTCGGCCCCGAGCATGCATGGCTGAAGGACAGCGGCCGCGCGCAGTACGTCGGGATCACCGACGAGGAAGCGCTGAAGGCGTTCCACGACTGCTGCCGGATCGAGGGGATCATTCCCGCGCTCGAGTCGAGCCACGCGATCGCCTATGGCGTGAAGCTCGCGCCGACGTTGCCGAAGGACAAGATCCTGCTCGTCAACCTGTCGGGCCGCGGCGACAAGGACATGCACACGGTCGCCGAGCGATCGGGCATCGAGCTCTGACCCCGACCGATGCGTGACCTGATCGAAGAGCCGGGCGGCGGTGCCGCGAGCGAGGCGGAGGCGGTTCAGCCTGCCGCCGTCGTGCCGCGCGCGCTGCCGTCCGGTATCGAACTGCATAACCGCGATTTCCTGACCGACGCCGCGCACCTGCCGGATGCGTCGATCGACCTGATCGTCGCCGATCCGCCGTATGGGCTCGGCAAGGACTACGGCAACGACTCGGACAAGCGTTCGGGCGACGTGTTTCTCGCGTGGACGCGCGAGTGGCTCGAGCTCGCGATTCCGAAGCTCAAGCCGAGCGGGTCGATGTACATCTTCTGCACATGGCAGTACGCGCCGGAAATCTTCAGTTTCCTGAAGACGAAGCTCACGATGGTCAACGAGATCATCTGGGACCGGCGCGTGCCGAGCATGGGCGGCACGACGCGCCGCTTTACGTCGGTGCACGACAACATCGGCTTTTTCGCGGTTTCCAAGGCGTATTACTTCGATCTCGATCCGGTCCGCATCCCGTACGACGCCGACACGAAGAAGGCCCGCTCGCGCAAGCTGTTCGAAGGCAGCAAGTGGCTGGAGATGGGCTACAACCCGAAGGACGTCTGGTCGGTCTCGCGCCTGCACCGGCAGCACGCGGAGCGCGTCGATCATCCGACCCAGAAGCCGCTGGAAATCGTCGAGCGGATGGTGCTCGCAAGCTGCCCGCCGGGCGGCCGCGTGCTCGATCCGTTCATGGGCAGCGGCACGACCGCGGTGGCCTGCGCACGGCAGGGGCGCGACTTCGTCGGCTACGAGATCAACGAAAGTTATTGTGCGATCGCGCACGAGCGCGTGAGCGCGCTCGCCGCGCCGGCATGCGCGTGAATCGCGCCGCCGTATCGCTGAACGAATCCTAGGAAAATTGCCATGTCCCGTATCCAGCAGACCTTTGCCGCGCTCGCCGAACAAGGCCGAAAGGGCCTGATCCCGTTCATCACGGCTGGCGACCCCGATCCCGCAAAGACCGTCGAATTCATGCACGCGCTCGCCGAAGGCGGCGCGGACGTGATCGAACTCGGCGTGCCGTTCTCGGACCCGATGGCCGACGGCCCCGTGATCCAGCGCTCGTCGGAACGCGCGCTCGCGCGCGGCGTCAGTCTGAGGAGCGTGCTTGCCGACGTGAAGCGCTTCCGCGAAACCGACCCCAAAACCCCCGTCGTGCTGATGGGTTATGCGAACCCGATCGAGCGGATGGGTGTCGACGCGTTCGCGGCCGAAGCGCAGGCGGCCGGCGTCGACGGCGTGCTCGTCGTCGACTATCCGCCTGAAGAGGCGGGCGTATTCGCTGAAAAGATGCGCGCCGCGCAGATCGATCCGATCTTCCTGCTCGCGCCCACGTCGACCGACGAACGCATCGCCGACGTCGGCAAGATCGCGAGCGGCTACGTGTATTACGTGTCGCTCAAGGGCGTGACCGGCGCGGGAAATCTGGATGTTTCGAGCATTGCGGGTAAAATCCCGGCCATCAAGTCGCGCGTGCCGGTTCCGGTGGGCGTCGGCTTCGGCATCCGCGACGCCGAAACGGCGCGCGCGGTGGCCGAGGTGTCGGACGCCGTCGTGATCGGCAGCCGCCTCGTGCAGCTGCTCGAAAGCGCCGCGCCGGAAGGCGCCGCCGCCGCGCTGAAGGCGTTCATCGCCGAGCTGCGTGCCGCGCTGGACGGCGCGGGCAAGGCGGCGCGATAAACACAACACAGGGAGCGGCTGGGCCATGCGGCCCGGCCCGCCACGGAACAGGAAACCATACGATGAGCTGGCTCGACAAACTGTTGCCGCCGAAGATCAAGCAGACCGACCCGAAAAGCCGCAAGGGCATTCCGGAAGGGCTGTGGGTCAAGTGCCCGTCCTGCGAGGCCGTGCTGTACCGCAACGACGTGGACGCGAACCTGCACGTGTGCCCGAAGTGCGATCACCACATGCGCATCGGCGCGCGCGAGCGCCTCGACGGGCTGCTCGATCCGGAAGGCCGCTACGAGATCGGCCAGGAAATCGTGCCGGTCGACTCGCTGAAGTTCAAGGACAGCCGCAAGTATCCCGATCGTCTGAAGGAAGCGATGGACGAGACGGGCGAGACCGACGCGATGGTCGTGATGGGCGGTGCGATCCACACGCTGCCCGTCGTCGCGGCCTGCTTCGAGTTCTCGTTCATGGGCGGCTCGATGGGTTCGGTCGTCGGCGAGCGCTTCGCGCGCGGCGCGCAGAACGCGCTGGAACAGCACGTGCCGTTCATCTGCTTCACGGCGTCGGGCGGTGCGCGGATGCAGGAGAGCCTGCTGTCGCTGATGCAGATGGCGAAAACCACCGCGATGCTGACCAAGCTGGCCGAAGCGAAACTGCCGTTCATTTCGGTGCTGACCGACCCGACGATGGGCGGCGTGTCGGCGAGCTTCGCGTTCCTCGGCGACGTCGTGATCGCCGAGCCGAAGGCGCTGATCGGCTTCGCCGGCCCGCGCGTGATCGAGCAGACGGTCCGCGAGAAGCTGCCGGAAGGCTTCCAGCGCGCCGAATTCCTGCTGAAGACGGGCGCGATCGACATGATCGTCGATCGCCGCAAGATGCGCGACGAGATCGCGCAGCTGCTCGCGCTGCTGCAGCGACAGCCGGCCGACGCGCTGGCCTGACCGGCGCGAGGTTGTGAACTCTGCGCGTCGCCTGGCTTCAGCGTCAGGCGGCGCGCTTCGTTTTTTGGCGTAGTGGCGGTACCGATCCAGATTTGATCCGATGAGCACTTTTCCCACTCTCGACGCGTGGCTCTCGCACCTTGAACGCGCGCACCCGGTCGGCATCGACATGGGCCTGACCCGCATCGGGCAGGTCAAGGCGGCGCTGCAGCTCGAATTCACGTGCCCCGTCATCACCGTCGGCGGCACGAACGGCAAGGGCTCGACCTGCGCATTCCTCGAGACGATCCTCGTGCGCGCGGGCTACAAGGTCGGCTGCCACACGTCGCCGCACCTGCTCGAATTCAACGAGCGCGCGCGCGTGAACGGGCAGAACGTCACCGACGACGAACTGCTGCCGCACTTCGAGGCCGTCGAAGCCGCGCGCACATCGCTGCCGGAACCGGTGTCGCTCACGTACTTCGAATTCACGACGCTCGCGATCCTGCATCTGTTCGCGTCGCGCGGGCTCGATGCGGTGATCCTCGAAGTCGGCCTCGGCGGCCGGCTCGATGCGGTCAACATCGTCGATACCGATTGCGCGATCGTCACGAGCATCGACATCGACCACACCGAATACCTCGGCGACACGCGCGAGAAGATCGCGTTCGAGAAGGCCGGAATCTTCCGTACCGGCAAGCCGGCGATCTGCGGCGATCCGGCCGCGCCGCAGACGCTCGTCGACCACGCCGAAGCGATCGGCGCCGACCTGTGGCTCGTCGGCCGCGATTTCCGCTACGAGGCGCAGGCGGGCGCGGAGCGCCAGCAGTGGAGTTACCTCGGCCGCGAGAAGCGCTATCCGGCGCTCGCGTATCCGGCGCTGCGCGGCGCGAATCAGCTGATCAATGCATCGGCCGCGCTCGCGGCGCTCGAGGCGCTGCGCCCGGTGCTGCCGGTGTCCGCGCAGGACATCCGGCTCGGGCTCGCGAACGTCGAGCTGCCGGGGCGCTTCCAGGTGCTGCCCGGCAAGCCGGCGATCGTGCTCGACGTCGCGCACAACCCGCATGCGGCGGCCGTGCTCGAGCAGAATCTCGGCAACATGGGCTTTTTCCCGTACACGTACGCGGTGTTCGGCGCGATGCACGACAAGGACATCGACGGTGTGCTGCGGCACCTGAAAGGCGAGATCGACCACTGGTGCGTGACCGACCTGCCGCTGCCGCGCGCGGCCTCCGCGGAGCAGCTCGAAGCCGCGCTGCGCAAGGCCGGCGTGGAGGACGGGGCCGATTCGAGCGTGACGCGTTACGCGTCGCCGGCGGAAGCGTTTCGCGATGCACTAAAAAGAGCATCCGAGAATGATAGAATCGTGGTTTTCGGCAGTTTCCATACGGTTGCCGGCGTGCTGGCCTACCGTAAATCGCAGCAACACTGACTGACGGGCAGTTTCGGACTCAGCCATTCATGGGAATTTTCTCGTTCGGCAAAAAAGACGACGACGCGCCCACGCGGCGCGGCGGTCGCACCGGGACCTCCCGGAACGTGCGCACGGAGCGCACTGAACGCGTCGAGCGGCGCCCGCGTCGTACCGAGCGTCCGGAATCGGACGCGCTGCTCCTCGATCCGACCCTTCCAGAAAAGCAGCGCGCGCGCCGTCGCCTCGTCGGCGCGATCGCGCTCGTCGTAGCCGCCGTGATCGTGTTGCCGATGGTGCTCGATTCGCACCCGAAGCCGGTGACGGACGACATCGCGATCGACATCCCGAACCGGCCCGCGCACCAGGCAGTCGCGCCGCGTGACGACGACGCGTCCGACGTGCAGGCAGGTGTCGCGCACGATGAGCCGCCGGCATCCGATACCGCCGTCGCGGCGGTCCCGGCGCCTGCGCCGAAGGATGCCGCCAAGCCGGCCGCGAAGCCCGATACGACGACCACGGCGAGCGTGACGCCGCCGAAGCCGGCTGCTCCCGCGGCGAAACCGGCCGCGCCGAAGCCGGCGCCCGCGACCGTCGCGAATGCCGACGCCGCGAGCCCCGATAGCGGCGATGCATCGTCGCCGTCATCGCCGGCTGGTGCGCGCTTCGCGGTGCAGCTCGGTTCGTTCAAGGATGACGCGACGGCCCGTTCGTGGGCCACCAAGTTGAAATCGGCGGGCGTGCCCGCATATGTCGAGCATCGCAAGCAGGCAGACGGTGGCACGGCTACACTGTTGCGTGCCGGCCCGTTCGCGGATCGCGCGGCGGCTTCCGCCGCGATCGCGAAGGTGCGCGAAGCCGGTCTGACGCAATAACGCACGATGCTGACGGCTTTCGACTACGCTGTATTGGCAGTGATTGTGTTGTCGGCGCTGCGCGGTGCGTGGCGCGGCTTCGTGTCCGAGATTTTCGGATTGATCGGCTGGATTGCGGCGATCGTGATCGCGGGCCGCTACGTCGGGCTGGTCGTACCGTACATTCCGGCGAACTGGCCGGGCGGCGCGCTGACGCAGTGGGTGATCGCCTTCGCATTGCTCGTGATCGGCGTCGTGCTGATCGCCGGCGTCGCGAACGCGCTGCTGTCGCGGATCGCGCAGGCGAGCGGCCTCGGCGGTGTCGATCGCTCGCTGGGCATGATGTTCGGGCTGGTCCGCGGCGGCGTGCTGGTGGTGCTGCTGGTCGCGGCGGCCGGGCTGACCGAATTGCCCAAACAGGATTTCTGGCGCAATGCGCTATTGCGTCCTTTCGCCGAACAGGGCGTGCATGAGCTGAAGCAGCTCCTGCCCGACGGCATGGCCCAGTACGTACGCGTGTGACGACGCGGCCGGGCAGGACGTAACCGATTTTGTCATCTTGAAGGACATGCCATGTGCGGCATCGTAGGCGTTATCTCCCAATCTCCGGTCAACCAGCTGATCTATGACAGCCTGCTGCTGCTGCAGCATCGCGGTCAGGACGCAGCGGGCATCGCGACGGCGGACGGCAGCAATTTCCACATGTACAAGGCGAACGGCATGGTGCGCGACGTGTTCCGCACGCGCAACATGCGCAGCCTGCCCGGCACCTACGGCATCGGCCAGGTGCGCTACCCGACGGCCGGTTCGGCGTCGAGCGAAGCCGAGGCGCAGCCGTTCTACGTGAACGCGCCGTTCGGCATCATCCTCGCGCACAACGGCAACCTGACGAACTGGCAGCAACTGAAGGACGAGATGTTCCGGATCGACCGCCGGCACATCAACACCAATTCCGACAGCGAAGTGCTGCTCAACGTGTTCGCGCACGAGCTGCAGCTGTCGACCACGGGCCTCGAGCTCGATCCGGCCTCGGTGTTCAAGGCGGTCTCGGGCGTCCATCGCCGCCTGCAGGGCTCGTATGCGATCGTGTCGCTGATCGCCGGCTACGGCCTGCTCGCGTTCCGCGATCCGTTCGGCATCCGCCCGCTCTGCATCGGCAAGCTCGAAACCGAGCACGGCACCGAGTGGATGGTCGCGTCGGAGTCGGTCGCGGTGGAAGGCATCGGTTTCGAATTCGTGCGCGACGTGCAGCCGGGCGAGGCGATCTTCATCGACCCGGCCGGCAACTTCCACAGCCAGCAATGCGCGGAGCACCCGACGCTGAATCCGTGCATGTTCGAATACGTGTACCTCGCGCGTCCGGATTCGTGCCTCGACGGTGTGCCCGTCTACAACGTACGCCTGCGCATGGGCGACTATCTCGCCGAGAAGATCAAGCGCGAGCTGCCGAACGTGCCGATCGACGTCGTGATGCCGATTCCCGATTCGTCGCGCCCGGCTGCGATGCAGGTCGCCGCGAAGCTCGGCGTCGAGTATCGCGAAGGCTTCTTCAAGAACCGCTACGTCGGCCGTACGTTCATCATGCCGGGGCAGGCCGTGCGCAAGAAGTCGGTGCGCCAGAAGCTCAACGCGATGAGCATCGAGTTCAAGGACAAGCACGTGCTGATCGTCGACGATTCGATCGTGCGCGGCACGACCTCGCATGAGATCGTGCAGATGGCGCGCGATGCGGGCGCGAAATCGGTGATCTTCGCGTCGGCGGCGCCGCCCGTGAAGTTCCCGAACGTGTACGGCATCGACATGCCGACGCGCGGCGAGCTCGTCGCGCACGGCCGTACCGACGACGAAGTCGCGAAGATCATCGGCGCCGATCACCTGATCTACCAGGACGTCGACGACCTGCGCCGCGCGGTGCGCGACATCAACCCGAAGCTCGAGCGCTTCGAGGCGTCGTGCTTCGACGGCAACTACATCACCGGCGACGTGACGCCCGAGTATCTCGACGCGATCGAGCGCGCGCGACTCGCGCCGGCGTCGCAGGCCGATCGCGACACGGCCGGCGATACCGGGCGCTCGCAGATGAACCTGCAGCTGTCGGTCGAGTGACACCGGCGTACGCTTTTGCCGAAGCGTGATAGGATGTGGCCTTGCGTCGATTTGATATCAGCTTGCGGACGCGGGGCGACTTCCCAAAACAGCTAAAGCGAAGGCCGGCGGCAGTCGGCCCGAGTCGATCGCTGTCGTACCCCCGAAGCCCGCTGATGCCGACGCATAGCGGGCTTTTTGTTTTGGCCTGGTTTTGACTTGGCCTGCGCGACACGCGCGGCCATCGAATACGGAAAACGGAACATGGACGACTCCCTCAACTTCGACACGCTTGCCGTGCGCGCGGGCACGCTGCGCAGCGACTTCAACGAGCACTCGGAAGCGCTGTTCCTCACGTCGAGCTTCTGCTTCCAGAGCGCGGCCGACGCGGCCGAGCGCTTTGCGAATTCGGAGGACTACTTCACCTATTCGCGCTTCACGAACCCGACCGTCACCATGTTCCAGGAGCGTCTCGCGGCGCTCGAGGGCGGCGAGGCGTGCATCGCGACTGCGTCGGGGATGGCCGCGATCATGTCGGTCGTGATGTCCGCGCTGCAGGCGGGCGACCACCTCGTCAGCTCGCGCAGCCTGTTCGGCTCGACGCTCGGGATGTTCTCGCAGATCTTCAGCAAGTTCGGGATCACGACGACCTTCGTCGATCCGACCGACTTGAACGCATGGCAGGAAGCCGTGCGGCCCGAAACGAAGATGTTCTTCCTCGAGACGCCGTCGAACCCGCTGACCGAACTCGCCGACATCGAGGCGATCGGCAAGATCGCGAAGCAGGCCAACGCGCTGTTCGTCGTCGACAACTGTTTCTGCAGCCCGGTGCTGCAGCAGCCGCTGAAGCTCGGCGCGGACGTCGTGATGCACTCGGCGACGAAATTCCTCGACGGGCAGGGCCGCGTGCTCGGCGGCGCGCTGGTCGGCTCGAAGGAATTCATCATGGGCAAGGTATTCCCGTTCGTGCGCAGCGCGGGCCCGACGCTGTCGGCCTTCAACGCGTGGGTGCTGCTGAAGGGGATGGAGACGCTGTCGCTGCGCGTCGAGAAGCAGTCGGCGAACGCGCTGGAAATCGCGCGCTGGCTCGATTCGCATCCGGCGGTGGCACGCGTGTTTCATCCGGGCCTCGAGTCGCACCCGCAGTACGAACTCGCGAAGCGTCAGCAGAAGGCGGGCGGCGCGATCCTGTCGTTCGAGCTGAAGGGCGACACGCCCGAGCAGCAGCGCGCGAACGCATGGCGCGTGATCGACAACACGAAGCTGATCTCGATCACCGGCAACCTCGGCGATACGCGCACGACGATCACGCATCCGGCGACCACGACGCACGGCCGCATCACGCCGGAAGCGCGCGCGGCGGCGGGGATCACCGAAGGTTTGATCCGCTTGTCGGTCGGCCTCGAGCATGCGGGCGACCTGCGTAACGATCTCGCGCGCGGCCTGGAGGGCTGAGCGACGCGGTGCTGCTTTCGCCGCATCGACGCATCAACGACGACGGGCCGCCTGCAAAACAGGCGGCCCGTTGTTTTTCCCGCATGAAGGCATTTACATCCGGCGCGTCGCGTTCGCGCATGCGCCGCGTGATTCAGCCGGCGTGCCCGTGCGGCGCGGCGCGCATCGCATCCACCATCCACCGCAGCGTTTCGTCGAGCGGCGTGACGGGCAGCTCGCCCACCGCGCGCCGCAGCTTGTCGCGCGACCCGCTCAGGCTCTTCACCTCGTTGTGCCGCACGAAACGCGGATCGACCGTCACGTCGATCACGTAACCGGCGATGCGCGACAGCATCGCCAGCACTTCCTTCAGCGAATACGCGCGCTCCGAGCAGACGTTGAACGTCTCGCCGGCCGGCGCCGCTTCGAGCAGCTTCAGATAGGCGGCCGTCACGTCGCGCACGTCGGAGAAATCGCGGCTCACGTCGAGATTGCCGAGCGAGATGCGCGGTTCGTTGCGCGCGTAGTGCGCGGCGAGCTTCGGCAGCAGATACGCTTCGCCCTGGCCGACCCCGGTGTAGTTGAACGGCCGCGCGATCACGATCGGCAGCCGGTCGGCCCACAGCTTCGCCGCGTATTCCATCGCGAGCTTGCTGACCGCGTAGTCGTTCGCGGGGGCGGGCGAGACGGTCTCGTCGAGCACGCCGGCGGTCGAATTGCCATAGATGTTCGCGCTGCTCGCGAGCAGCACGGCCGACGGGCGTTGGTCGAGACCCGCGAGCGCGGCCAGCAGGTTGCGCGTGCCGACGATGTTGACCGCGTAGGTCTGCGACGGTTCGTCCTGCGCGACATGTGCGCGAGCGGCGAGATGCACGACCGCATCGGGCCGTGCATCGGCGGCCGCCGCACGCACCGCGTCCGCGTCGAGCAGGTCGACGGGCAGCAGCGTGCAGTGCGCGAAGGCCGGATCGTCGGGTTGCGGCGCGCCGGGCGCGATCGTGCCCCAGACGTCATAGCCGGCCGCCTGCAGGCGTTCGGCCATGTAGCGGCCCGTGAAGCCCGTCAGGCCCGTGACGAATGCACGGCGCGACGGGCGTCCGGCTTCAGAACGTGTCATGGTGTTGATTCCGCGTCAAATCCGCTTCGACCATCATCTGGCAAAGTTGTTCGAGCGTCGTCTTCGGTACCCAGCCGAGCTTGGCCTTAGCCTTGTCCGCGCAGCCGATCAGCAGGTCGACCTCGGCGGGGCGGTAGAACTTCGGGTTCACTTCGACGAGCACGTTGCCGTTCGACGCGTCGAGGCCGCGTTCCTGCTCGCCCTTGCCGGTCCATTCGAGCTGGTAGCCGGCAGCCGCGAATGCCATCTGCACGAAGTCGCGCACGGTCTCGGTGCGATTGGTCGCGAGCACGTAGGTGTCGGGCTCGTCGGCCTGCAGCATGCGCCACATCCCTTCGACGTATTCGAGCGCGAAGCCCCAGTCGCGCTTCGCGTCGAGGTTGCCGAGCTCGAGGCGGGTCGCCTTGCCGAGCTTGATCTTCGCGACGGTGTCGGTGATCTTGCGCGTGACGAACTCGCGGCCGCGCAGCGGCGACTCGTGGTTGAACAGGATGCCGCTGCTGCCGAACAGGCCGTACGACTCGCGGTAGTTCACGGTCATCCAGTGCGCGTACAGCTTCGCGACGCCATACGGGCTGCGCGGATAGAACGCGGTCGTTTCGGTCTGCGGAATCGCCTGCACCTTGCCGAACATCTCGGACGTCGACGCCTGGTAGAAGCGCGTCTTCGGGCTCACGACGCGGATCGCCTCGAGCAGGTTCAGCGGGCCGAGGCCCGTCACTTCGGCAGTCGTCGCCGGCTGGTCGAACGACACGCCGACGAAGCTCTGCGCGGCCAGGTTGTACAGCTCGTCGGGCTGCGTGCGTTCGAGCAGGCGCAGGCTCGAGCCGGCATCGGTCAGGTCGTGTTCGACTAGCGTGAGGTTCGGGTGCGTGTCGACGCCGAGCTCGGCGATGCGCCAGAAATTCACCGAACTGGTGCGGCGATAGGTGCCCGTGACCTCGTAGCCCTTGTCGAGCAGCAGTTTGGTCAGGTAGGCGCCGTCTTGCCCCGAGATCCCGGTAATGATGGCCTTTTTGCGAGTTTGGCTCATGGCGTTGTCCTGGTAGAAGCGAAAGGGAAAATCAGGCGGTCGTGCTGGCGGCAGCCGGCA
The DNA here is from genome assembly GCF_003233675.1 of Burkholderia sp. JP2-270. NCBI lineage: Bacteria > Pseudomonadati > Pseudomonadota > Betaproteobacteria > Burkholderiales > Burkholderiaceae > Burkholderia > Burkholderia sp. JP2-270. Next base: position 2,775,914 of record NZ_CP029825.1, read on the forward strand.
GCGCGCGGCGTGCGGGGCCGCGCGTCAGGCGCCGTTCGAAGCCGTACCAGCTCAGGGTCGCGTAGGCGAGCGTGATCGCGAGCGCGAGCGCGGCCGTGACGAAGCGGTTCAGGTGCAGCGGCCACAGCGCGTACAGCACGCTGAGGTGGATCAGGTACACGGTGTAGCTGACGGTGCCCACGTAGACGAGCATCGGGTTCGTCAGCACGCGTTGCACGATGCCGCGGCCGCGCAGCGCGATCACGACGATCGACGTGCACAGCAGCAGCGAGATGCTGTAGAGCGCCGCGTTCGACAGCGGCGTGTTCGCGGCGCGAAAGCGCGGGAATGACAGGTGCAGCCAGCCGAGGATCGCGAGCGACACGAGCGCGCCGACGATCGCGAGCGGATAGAACGGCTCCAGCGCGCGCCGGTCGCGGCGCAGCACGATCGCGAGCAGCGCGCCCGCGGCGAGCAGGTCCATCCGGAACGGGGTCAGGTAGTAGATCGGCCAGAACGAGTCGAACCACGGCGTCGCGATCGCGCGCAGCACCGGAGCCGCGACGATCAGCGCGGCGGCGACCCATAGCAGCGCGCGCTCCGAACACCACAGCACGACGAACGGCCAGAAGATGTAGAACTGCTCCTCGACCGCGAGCGACCACAGCACGTTCAGGCTGTCGTGGCCGATGCTGCCGAGCGACAGCCCGATATTGGTCGAGAAGAACGCGAACCACGGCCAGTGCGGCAGCCAGCTCGCGCCGAACAGGATCGTCGACACCACCAGCAGCAGCACGTACGGCGGCAGGATGCGTCGCACGCGACGCGCGTAGAAGTGGCTGAAGTACGACTGCCCGCGCGCCTTGCGATCGAGCAGGATGCCGGTGATCAGCAGGCCGCTCAGCACGAAGAACAGGTCGACACCCATCCAGAGCGGCGCCTTCAGCGCATGCTGCAGGAACACGGCGCCGACCGCGATCGCGCGCAGCCCGTCGAGCTGCACGATGCGGCCGTGTTGCGGCGGGGCCGGGTCGGCGGATCGCGAAATGCCCGTCATCGCGCCGCTCCTTCGCGACGCGCGGCGGGGGCCGCGGCGTGTCGCACATCCGATGCGTGAACGTAATGCATGCCTTTAAATGAAATATCGAATCGAAAACGATTCTAGGGAAAAGAAATCGGCAAAAAAACGCATGCCATTTATCTGGCGACAAACATTCAAATGCCGATTATTCCGATCGTGAGATGAAAGGTTGATGCCCGGGCAGCCTCGGCAGGCGGTGCGAGGCGGCATTTTCTACAGGGCGGCGCGTGAAAGGCGGTCGTTATTGCCGTTTCCTGGCGCCATTTTCCGCCTGTTCCGGTTCGATATTTCAGGCGGAAACATCCCCAAATATTTCCAAATTTCTTGTGATTATTTTTGCTTGTAACCTGCATCGCGACGTTTGAAACCCATTTAGCGACAGGGTGCGCCGGCGGCAGTCCGAGGCGGCGCCGGTCGCTGTTGCATCGAGTCTGGAGAAGCGCATTGCGACGTCTGATTCTGGTAGGCATGACGGTATGCGCGACGCTGCTGACGAGCGCCGCACCGGCCGAGACGGTGTTGCCCGCGACGACGTCGTGGATCGGCAACACGTTCGGCTATGGCGACGGCAGCTGGACGCAGATCGACATCCGCGCGATTGCGGTGACGCCTGAAGGCAAGGTGTATACGAATGCGCCGTGGGACGAAAGCGGCGCCGAGGCGAGCGTCTACCAGGACGGGAAGATGCTCGGCTTCGCCGGCGGCACGCACGGCTGGGGCAATCTCGGCGGCAATGCGATCGCCGTGAACAGCAAGTACGCGTATGTCGCGATCGGCGTCGGCAACGAACGCGGCCACCTGCAGTCGCCCGGCATCTGGCCGGACAAGGGCAAGCAGTGGTTCGGCATCTCGCGGCGCACGATCGGCGACATGAAGCAGCCCGCGCCGTTTCGCGCGGCGCCGCAGGTCGCGCCGGGCGGCCGCGCCGATGCCGGTCGCGCGCGCATGGCCGCGAGCTTCATGATGATGAACGAGGTGCCGGCTCCCGCGCGCTCGGAAGTGGGCGAGGTGAAGGCGGAAGTGGGCGGCCTCGCGGCCGACGACAAGACGCTGTTCGCGACGAATCCGTCGCACGACGTGGTGGACGTGTACGACGCGGAGACGATGCAGCAGAAGGGCACGTGGAGCGCGCACGAACCGGGCCGCATCGCGCTCGCGGGCGACGGCACGCTGTGGCTGCTCACGGACACGCTCAGCGGGCCCGCGCACCTGGTGCACGTGCGCGCGGACGGCCGCAAGCTTGACGACGCGCCCGCGCTGCCGGAAGGCACCGACGCGGTGGACGTGGCCGTCGACGCGAAAGGGCGCGTGCTCGTCGCGGACAACGGGCCGCGCCAGCAGATCCTGATCTTCTCCAAAGGCGGCAAGGGCTATGCGCAGTCCGGCACGCTCGGCGAGCGCGGCGGCATCTTCGCCGGCCCGGTGCCGGGGCGGCCGGGGCCGCAGCGCTTCAACGGGCTGACGGGCGTCGGCGTCGATCGCGCGGGCAACGTGTATGTGTCGATGAACGGCATCGGACCGCGCCACGACACGATCGGCGCGGGGCTCGGCGCGGTGCTCGAAAGCTACACGCCGGACGGCAAGCCGCGCTGGCAGGTGCAGGGGCTGCTGTTCGTCGACGGCGCGTGGCTCGACCCCGCCCGGCCGAACAGCGTGTACACGGGCAACAAGCGCTTCGAGCTCGACCTGTCGAAGCCGCCGGGCCAGGACTGGAAATACGTCGGCTTCCTGTCGAACCGCTTCAAGTATCCGGACGACCCTGTGTTCCACACGGACCAGTGGCCGGGCATGCCGATCGCGCGCCGCGTCGACGGCCGCACGTTCCTGTACCTGACCGACATGTATGCCGATCACCTGAAGATCTACCGCTTCGACGCGAAGCGCGACGGCGAGGTCGCGATTCCGTCGGGCCTGATCGCGGGCCGCGCGCGGCCGGTCGACAAGGTGCCGAACAAGCCGCCCGGCGGCGACTGGCAGTGGCGCGATGCGAACGGCAACGGCCGGCTCGACGCCGACGAGTTCGAGATCAACACGACCGGCAAGGCGAAGGCGGGCGGCTGGGGCTGGTGGGTCGACACGAAGGGCGACATCTGGCGCACGAGCGACGTGCGCGGCATCCACCGGTTTCGCTATGGCGGCGTCGACAAGGCCGGCAACCCGGTCTACTCGTACGACAAGGTCACGACCTACCCGATGCCGCAGCCGTTCACGCAGCTGCGCCGCTCGATCTACGACGCGCAAGCCGACACGCTGTACGTGACCGGCTACACGGCTGACGCACCGCCGCAGCCGGGCATCAACAAGGAAGTCGGCCGCGTGCTGGTGCGTTTCGACAAGTGGTCGACCGGCTCGCCCGTCGTGCGCTATACGGTCGCGCTGCCCTGGCAGCTCGACGCGAAGCCGATCCTGGACCTGATCGGGATCACGGTCGAGGGCCGCTACATCTTCACCGTGGAGCCGGTCGGCAAGATCCACGTGTACGACAAGGACACCGGCAAGGAAGTGGGCGTGATGAGCCCTGGTACCGAGGTCGGCAAGGCATCCGGCTGGGTCGACGTGCCGTTCGGCATCAGCGCGTTCCGGCGCGAGAACGGCGAATACCTCGTGTTCGTCGAGGAAGACGCGCGCGGCAAGGTGCTGATGTATCGCTGGAAACCGTGACGGGCGGCGCGCCGTCGTCGACGTCACACAAGGCACAAGCATGGACAAAGGCATACTCAAGAACGTTTCGATCAATTTCATCGGGCTGATCCTGCCGACCTTCGTGTCGCTGGTGACGGTGCCCGCGTATATCCACGCGCTCGGCGTCGAACGCTATGGCGTCGTCAGCCTCGTGTGGACGCTGATCGGCTATTTCGGGATCCTCGATCTCGGGATGAGCATGGCCGCGCAGAACCACATCTCGAAGGCGCTCGCGAGCGGCAACGACGACGAAAGCGCGCGCGTGTTCTGGAGCGCGTTCTGGCTCAATCTCGGCACCGGCATCGTGGGCGGGCTGCTGATCTATTTCGGCGCGTTCGTCTACACCGCGTATTTCACGAAGGTGTCGGCCGCGATGCAGCACGAGGTGTATCTCGCGCTGCCGTGGCTCGCGCTCGCGATTCCGCTCGCGAACGTGTCGTGGGTGTTCGCCGGCGCGATCAACGGCGCCGAGCGCTTCGGCGTGTTCAACACGAACCAGACGATCGGCACGTTCCTGTTCCAGCTGCTGCCGCTCGGCGCCGCATGGTGGATCGCGCCGAACCTGCAGACGGTGCTCGCCGCGGCAGTCGTCGCGCGCCTGATCGCGGCGGTGATGCTCGGCCACGCCAGCATCAAGGTGCTCGGCATCCGCCGCATCGATCCGCCGCAGTGGGGTACCGCGAAGGGGCTGTTCAACTTCGGCGGCTGGATGCTGATCGCGAGCACGACGAGCATGATCGCGGACACGCTCGATCGCGTGATGCTCGGCGCCGGCATGGGCGCGAAGTTCGTCACCTACTACACGGTGCCGCAGAACCTCGTCACGCGCCTGAACATGCTGCCGAACGCGCTCGTGCGCACGCTGTTCCCGCGCCTGTCGGCAGTCGGCCGCGATCACGCGGACACGCTCGCACGCCAGTCGCTCGAATTCCTGAACGGCGTGTTCACGCCGGTCGGCATCGTCGCGATCTTCGCGCTCGCGCCGTTCCTCACGCTGTGGGTCGGCGCCGATCTCGCCGCGCACTCGGCGCCGGTCGGCCGCGTGCTGGTGATCAGCGTGTGGCTCGTCGGTCAGGCGAGCGTGACGCGGATCCTGATCCAGTCGCAGGTCAACCCGGCCCGCGCGGCGTTCGCCGGACTCGTCGAAATGCCGTTCTTCGTCGGCGGCCTGTGGTTCGGCATTCATCACTTCGGGCTGATCGGCGCGGCGGTGGTCGTCGCGGCGCGCGCGTTCGTCGATTACGGCGTGCTGCTGTACCTGTCGGCGATCCGGATGCGCGCGATCGTGCTCGACATGCTGGCGCACCTGGCCTTCCTGCTCGCGAGCCTGTTTCTCGCGCAGGCGTGGCCGGGGCTCGGTGAATCGATCGGCATGTGCGCGATCGTGCTGGTGCTGAACGTCGCGTGGTCGCTCACGATGACGCCGGGGCTGCGCGCGCTCGTGCGCGACCTCTTTGTCCGTCTCAATGCGAGGAAAACCGTATGAATCGCGATCTGGCGGAACACGCCGTTTTGAATCTCGCCACTGCCGATGCGGCCGTGGCCGAAGCGGGCGATGCCGCCGCGCTGCGCCGGTCCGTGCCGGCCGAGCGGGCCAGCGCGCGCCAGCCGGCGCGCGCGCTGCGCGTGGCGATCGTCCACGACTGGCTCGTCACCTATGCGGGCGCCGAGCGCGTGCTCGAACAGATCGTCGCGTGCTTTCCCGACGCGGACCTGTTCAGCCTCGTCGATTTTCTCGACGACCGCGCGTTCGTGCGCGGCAAGCCGGTGACGACGTCGTTCATCCAGAAACTGCCGTTCGCGCGCACCAAGTACCGCAGCTACCTGCCGCTGATGCCGCTCGCGATCGAGCAGCTCGACGTGTCCGAGTACGATCTCGTGATCTCAAGCAGCCACGCGGTTGCGAAGGGCGTGCTGACGGGACCGGACCAGGTGCACATCAGCTACGTGCATTCGCCGATCCGCTATGCGTGGGATCTGCAGCACCAGTACCTGGAGCAGTCGAACCTCACGCATGGGCCGAAATCGCTGCTCGCGCGGATGATTCTTCACTACATTCGCAACTGGGACACGCGCACTGCCAATGCGGTGGACGGCTTCGTCGCGAACTCCGCGTTCATCGCACGGCGCATCAAGAAGGTCTACCACCGCGACGCGGCGGTGATCTTCCCGCCGGTCGACGTCGATGGTTTCTCGCTGAACGCGGTCAAGGACGATTTCTACCTGACCGCGTCGCGGATGGTGCCGTACAAGAAGATCGACCTGATCGTCGAGGCGTTCTCGAAGACGCCCGAGCGCAAGCTCGTCGTGATCGGTGACGGCCCCGAGATGCAGAAGATCCGCGCGAAGGCCGGCCCGAACGTCGAGATCATGGGCTACCAGCCGTTCGCGGTGCTGCACGACCGGATGCGGCGCGCGAAGGCGTTCGTGTTCGCGGCCGAGGAGGATTTCGGGATCTCGGTCGTCGAGGCGCAGGCCTGCGGCACGCCGGTGATCGCATACGGCAAGGGCGGTGCGCTCGAAACCGTGCTCGACCCGCAATCTGGCGCGAACCCGACCGGGCTGTTCTTCGACGAGCAGACGCCGCACGCGATCGTCGCGGCCGTCGACGATTTCGAGCGCGCGCCGCAGCGCTTCACGCCGAACGCATGCCGCGCGAACGCGGAGCGTTTTTCCGCCGATACGTTCCGGCGGCGCTTTCTCGACTATGTGGAAACCGCGCTGCCCGGCTCGACCGCGCAGCGCGGCGCGGCCGTCGCGCCGATGCCGGCCGCGCGCGGCCCGGCGACGCTCGTGCTCGACCAGAGCGGCGTGCTCGGCGGCGCCGAGCTGTCGCTGCTCGAGATCATGAAGCACATGCGCGCGAACGCCGACGTGCTGCTGTTCGACGATGGCCCGTTCCGTGCGGCGCTCGACGAGATCGGCGCGCGCGTCGACGTGGTCGACCAGGGCGCGCTGGCGGCCGTGCGCAAGCAGGGCGGCGTGTCGGTCGGCGCATTGAAGCAGCTCGTGCGGCTCGTGCGCGACGTCGCACGGCGTGCGCGCCGCGCCGAGGTGATCTACGCGAACACGCAGCGCGCGATGGTGGTCGCTGCGCTCGCCGGGCGGCTCGCGCGCAAGCCGGTGGTCTGGCATCTGCGCGACATCGTCAGCACCGACCATTTCGGCAGCAAGCAGCTGCTGGCGATCAAGTACTGCGCGCGGCTCGGCGTCACGCGCGTGATCGCGAACTCCGACGCATCCGCGCAGGCGTTTCGCACGCTGACGGGTTTCACGCCGCAGCACGTCGACGTCGTGTTCAACGGCATTTCGGCCGAGCCGTTCGATGCGCTGGAAGGCGTCAGCCAGGCCGCGCTGCGCGCGCGCCTCGGGTTGCCGCAGGATGCGTGGCTCGTCGGCTCGTTCAGCCGTCTCGCGCGCTGGAAGGGGCAGCACGTGCTGCTGGAGGCCGCCGCGCGGCATCCCGACATGCACGTGGTGCTGGTCGGCGCGCCGCTGTTCGGCGAGGACGAATACGCTGCGCAACTGCACGAATACGTCGCGCAGCACGGGATGGACGCACGCGTGCATTTCCTCGGGTTCCAGCGCGACGTGGCCGCGTGCATGACGGCGGTCGACGTCGTCGCGCACACGTCGATCACGCCGGAGCCGTTCGGGCGCGTGATCGTCGAAGGGATGCTCGCGCGCCGGCCGGTCGTCGCGGCCCGCGCGGGCGGCGTCGTCGAGATCATCGAGGACGGCGACAACGGGCTGCTCTGCGAGCCGGGCGATGCGACCGCGCTGGCCAACGCGCTGGTCACGCTGAAGCGCGACGGCGCACTGCGCGAACGGCTCGTCGCGAGCGGGCGTGCGACGGCGGTGCGCCGGTTCGGCACCGAGACCTACGTGGAGCGGGTCGAGAAGATCCTCGCGGATACGGCGAAGGCTGCGAAGGCGAAGAAGCAGTCGTAGCCGACGGCGCCAGCCGGCGGGAAACGGGCCCTCATGCGGCGTTGCGCTGCGTGGGGGCTTCGTTTTTCAGCGGGCGCGTTGGGTACGGCGAGTGACGGGTGGGTTGTTGCGTGCCGTGCCGGGCGCGGGATCGGCCGGCTGCCGGTTCGATCGGGAGCGTGCGGGAGACGGGGCGGCAAGGCGGCGCCGAGACAGTCGCGATGTGATCCGATGGGGGGCGGCCCAGGGCGGGCGGCATTGCAGCCGGACAGGCGGCCGTCAGGCGGCGGCATACAGGGTTGGTTGCGTACCCGCCCAACCCGCCATGCAGCTGCGCTTCGGCCATGAAAAAACCCCCGCGCAGCGAGATGCCACACGGGGGCTCCGGAACCGGTCCGGCCGGATCAGACGGCCCGCTCGGGCGCCTGCGCGACGACGCCGGCAGCGCGTGTCGGCTTGAAGCTGGCCGACCACGTCATCGCCGGCCGTTCGAACATCCGGTAGAACAGATACGCGACCGGAATCGCGGCGACCATGAACGCGATCGACGGCCAGATCGACAGTTGCAGTTCGGAGTGGAACAGCACCGAGCCGAGGCACACGAACAGCGGCAGGTGGATCAGGTACAGCGAGTAGCTGAAGTCGCCGAACCAGCCGAGCACGCGCAGCGGCGGCGTCGGGCGCGGCGGGCGCGCGAGCGCGCGGTACAGGAAGCACGCGAAGCCGGCCGACCACAGCTGGAACGCGCCGTACTGGCCGAAACGGAATGCGCCGCAGCCGGCGGCCAGCAGCACGGCGGCCGCGACGTACCATGCGCGCGACGGCACGGCGGCCGGGCCGCGCGCCTGCTGGACCCGCACATCGGCGATCCATGCGCCGATCGTCCAGGACAGCCAGTACGACGTGAAGAACTGCAGGTCGTGCCGTTCGAGCAGCCACGCGGACGCGACGTTGACGAGCGCGACCGCGGCCACGACGGCCGGCATGCCGATGCGCCGGCGCAGCGCGAACAGCAGCGGGTAGATTGCGTAGAACTGCACTTCGAGCGACAGCGTCCACAGTGCGCCGTTCGACCCGTACGTGTAGCCGGCGACGCCCTGCAGCGAGAACAGGTTCACGAGGAATGCCGTGATGCCGATGTCGCGGATCTTGTGGCTGACGGGCTCGATCTGCAGGCTGACCAGATCGAGCGCGAGCGTGAACAGCAGCGCGGCGAGCAGCACCGGGTAGATGCGCGCGAACCGGCGGGCCCAGAAGTTGGGCGCGTCGAGCCGGTACGCGGGATCGGCCGCGAGCTTGAGCGCCGCGTTGCGGTGGATGCAGTAGCCGCTGATCACGAAGAAGATCGGCACGCCGGCGGAGCCCCACGCGAACGGGAAGGTCAGGTAGCCGACGATCACGCTCGGATCGAGCGCGCGACCGTAAGCATGATGGAAGGTCTGCATCCCGACCCAGACGACCTGGCGGCAGTGGAAATAGGCGACGAGCAGCGCCGCGAAGCCGCGCATCGCGTCGATGACGTGTTCCTTGTGATCGGCGACGGGCGGCGCGGTCAGAGACGATCCGCTGAAAGCTTGCATGCGATTCGATTCCTTGCGACGGGTGGAGTGGAAGACGGACGAACGGGAAGTCTGTTCCCATCGTAATGCGCAAGAATTCGATCAATGAATAAAAAAATCTCGCCCGGAAATAACGCAATTCCACATGATGGCTATATCGTGCTCTGAAAGCGGTTCCGAAGGCGTGTCAATTATTTGCCGATTTTTTTCTGATAGTTTGAAGCTCCAGTTGATTGATGCAAGGAGCGGCAAGATGGACATGCATTGGATCGCGAGCGCTGCAGTACTGCTGGTCATGGCCGTGCTGTCGGCGTACCGCGAAGCGCTGAAGAACGAACCGATTCGCCCGGGCCTCGAACGGGGCGGCGTGCCCTATATCGAGGAATTCGAATCGTAAGAATTTGTATCTGGAAAATCGGTAATTTGTTTCTGCTTCGGCACTCGGCCCGGCAATATCGACCGAATTGAAGGGATTATATTTTTTCGGAAACATTGGGCAATCAGTCCATATCGAAAATGAGCGGAGTGGAATTGGCAGTGCCGTCGATTCTCGATATGCCGTTCGGAACACAATGGCGCCGGGTCGCAGCAGGTCGACGCGGCGCAGTCAACGCAATCAGGATGCGAACATGTTGAAAGTCACCAAGGCCGTGTTCCCCGTTGCCGGTCTCGGCACGCGGTTCCTCCCGGCAACGAAGGCGAGCCCGAAGGAAATGTTGCCCGTCGTCGACAAGCCGCTGATCCAGTACGCGGTCGAGGAAGCGATCAACGCCGGTATCACCGAGATGATCTTCGTCACCGGGCGCAGCAAGCGCGCGATCGAGGATCATTTCGACAAGTCGTACGAGATCGAGGCCGAACTCGAGGCGCGCGGCAAGGAAAAGCTGCTCGAACTCGTGCGCGGCATCAAGCCGAGCAACGTCAACTGCTTCTACGTGCGCCAGCCGGAAGCACTCGGCCTCGGCCATGCGGTGTTGTGCGCGGAGAAGCTCGTGCACGGCGAGCCGTTCGCGGTGATCCTCGCCGACGACCTGCTGCACGGCGAGCAGCCGGTGCTCAAGCAGCTCGTCGATGTGTTCGACCATTATCACAGCTCGGTGATCGGGGTCGAGACGATCCCGCGCGAGGACAGCCGCTCGTACGGCGTCGTCGAAGGCCGTGAATGGGAAGAGGACATCATCAAGCTGTCGGGCATCATCGAGAAGCCCGCGCCCGAGGATGCGCCGTCGAACCTCGGCGTGGTCGGTCGTTACGTGTTCATGCCGACGATCTTCGATCACCTGCGCAAGCTCAAGCCGGGCGCGGGCGGCGAACTGCAGCTGACCGACGCGGTCCAGACGCTGCTTGCGAACGAGCAGGTGCTCGCGTACCGCTACTACGGTACGCGTTTCGACTGCGGCAGCAAGATCGGCTATCTCAAGGCAACCGTCGAGCTCGCGCTCCAGCATCCGGAGGTGAGCCGCGAATTCGAGGCGTACCTGCGTACCTGCTTGCCCGCGCTGGCTGCCGTCGCATAGGCGGCCGCGCGCTCCGTTGTTTCAGGTGGTGGTTGTTCCGTTGGCCCCGGCCGCTCAGGCGCCGGGGCTTTTTTGCATTTGCCGGTGCGCGATCGTGGTGCGTGCGGCCGGCTTGTCGTGTGGTCGGGTTCGCGTGGAGCGAGGTGCCGTGTGTGGGGCGGCGCGGTCCGGCGTCACGCCTGAAACCGGTGCCGAAGCGCTTGCCGGGGCGAGCGGCGCGGCGTTGTCATTGCGCGATGTGCGTCGACGTTCGCGCCGGCGTTGGTTCCGTCCGTGCCGGTTCGTGGCGCAGCGGCGCAGCGCGTCAGCTTCCCGACGCTACCTGTCTCGCGGTCTTCCAGCGCATTTCCAGTCCGGTGTTTTCCGCTTGCGCGTGGCGCTCAACGCGCCGACGTGCTCGGCCGCGCGACGAAATGCCGGGCGAGCATCGCGGCGATCGGCTTCTTGAAGTCGAGCAGCCTTTTTTCGAGATAGCGCCAGGACAGGTGCGCGAGCAGCACGGCGAGCGCGAATTGCAGCATCTCGGGCAGCGCTTCGCGGGCGATTTCCGGCATCGGCACGCGCGCGAAGAGCGCGGGCATCGCGCCGAAGCGCGTCGGAATCAGGTTGTGGAACAGGTAGAAGCCGTAGCTGATCGTGCCGAGATAGACGAGCGGCGCCCAGTCGAGCAGCGCCACGACGGGATGCTCGGGTTCGCTGACGATCCACAGCATCAGCGCACCGAGCGACGCGGACAGGCCGAGATCCGCGAGCCCCGCGACCGCGTCGGGCAGCGCCGTGCACGCGGGCAGTGCGAGGAAAAACACGACGCCTGCCGAGCCGAGCCAGCCGGGCGGGACGCGGCGCACGGCGGCCGGGCCGTGATCGGCGAGCGCGATCGCGCCGACGCCGCCGAGCGCGATCAGCGCGAAATTCCACGGGGAAAACGCGTAGATCAGCACCGGCGACGCATCGGACAGGTAGAGCGCGAGATGCGCGGCCGCGCACAGCGCGACGGCCGCGACGCCGAGTGCGACGTGTCGCGCGGCTGGCACTGCGAGCAGCGCGAGCGGTGCGATCAGATAGAACTGCTGTTCAACCGCGAGGCTCCAGAAGTGCGACGTGGAGCCCGGCCAGCCGTCCTTGACGACGCCGATCCAGTAATTCGACAGGAACGCCGCATGCCACGCGAGCCCGAGGTTGACGCCGCGCTGGTAGAACAGCGCGTGCGCGATCGCGAGCGCCGCGAGCAGCAGGTAATACACGGGGAAGATCCGCAGCGCGCGCTTCGCGAGGAACAGCGCAAGCGCGTGGCGGCGCGTCATGGTGCCGCATTCGACTGCCTGGCGGTTGCGATGCAACTCGCCGACGATCAGGAATCCGCTGATGAAGAAAAACGTCCACACGCCAAGCTTGCCGACGTCGACGGCAAGGACGTGGCCCTTGTGGGACAGGAAAACGAGAATGACGGCGATGGCTCGCAGGCCGTCGAGTCCTTTGACGTATCTGACTTCGCGCATGGAGGCATCCGGGCATTGAGCGAGGCCAGTATAGGTGCGCAAATATCGAACGTAATTCGCGATCGGGCGCATACGTGAAGGCGTTTTTTGATGCTCGAGCGTCGGAGAAGTCGGTCGCGCGCAACAAAACCTGCGGGAAACCCCGCGAAAACGTATAAAAGTACTGCACGAAGCGTCAAGGCGCTTGTAGAATCCGGCGTTGAAGCGTGCGCAGTGCGCGCTTCATGTATCCAACGACCACACCTGGTAGGAGAAACATGGCGACTTCCGCAAAAAAGGTGGCCAAGAAGGCTGCCGCCGCACCGGCCAAGAAAGTGGCTGCTAAGAAAGTAGCGCCCGCGAAGAAAGTAGTGGCCAAGAAGGCCGCCGTCGCGAAGGCGCCCGCTGCTCCGACGCCGCTGAAGGACAAGTTCACGAAGGCATCGCTCGCAACGCACATCGCCGAGCGCGCAGCCGTGGAAGTGAAGGCGGTCAAGGCAGTGCTCGTCGCACTCGAGAACGTCGTGCTGGGCTCGGTCCACAAGAAGGGCGCAGGCGAGTTCACGCTGCCGGGTCTGCTGAAGATCACGGCACAAGTCGTGCCGGCGAAGAAGAAGCGCTTCGGCAAGGATCCGTTCACGGGCGAAGAGCGTTGGTTCCCGGCGAAGCCGGCCAGCGTGCGCGTGAAGGCTCGTGCGCTGAAGAAGCTGAAGGACGCGGCGGCGTAATGCCGCGCAACGGCTGCCGAATGCATGTCGGCAGCCGTTGCGATGTCCTGCGATCCCCGTACGCGAAAGCGTGCGGGGATTTTTATTGCGCCGCGCAAATCGCGCGGCAGCGAAAACGCGAAGCGGCAGCAATGTGCGGTTCGATGCGTGCCGCGTGCCGCGCGGCGCGAGCCGCGAGCCGCGTGGCGAATGGCGAATGGTGTGCAGCGCTTGCGCAATGCCGGACGGCAATCGTCATCCGCGCGCGCCGTTGTACCGCCGCAGCCCGCCGCTCTCGTCGCCTCGTTACCTCGTTACCTCGTCGCTCCCGCTGCGCCTGTTGCCTGCGCATCGTGACTGAATTCGTCCCATCTGAAATCGCCGGGCAGGTCGCTCCCGCACGCGCCGCGATCGAGCGGCATCTCGGTGCGACGCTGGATGCGATCCACCTGTTCGGCTCGGCGCTCGACGGCGGCTTGAAACCGCGCAGCGACATCGACCTGCTGGTGACGGTGGCCGTGCGGCCCGACGATACGGCGCGGCGTACGCTGATGTTCGACCTGCTCGCTGCGTCGGCGCCGCCCGGTCACGCAGGCGGCATGCGTCCGCTCGAGGTCACCGTCGTCGCGCGCGGCGACGTGGTGCCGTGGCGTCATCCGGCGCGACGCGAACTGCAGTTCGGCGAGTGGCTGCGCCGCGACCTCGAAGCCGGCATCGTCGACCCGGCGCTCGCCGATCACGATCTGGCGATCCTGTTGACGAAGGCGCGGCAGCACAGTGTCGCGCTGGTCGGTCCGCCGGCGGCCGCGCTGTTCGAGCCGGTGCCCGCGCGCGACTTTGTCGCCGCGCTTCTCGCTACCGTTGCGCAGTGGAATGCCGAACCGGACTGGCGCGGCGACGAGTGCAACGTGGTGCTCGCGCTCGCGCGCATCTGGTACAGCGCCGCGACCGGCAGGATCGCGCCCAAGGACGTCGCCGCGGCATGGGTGCTGGAGCGCCTGCCGGCCGCTTATCGGCCGGTTGTGGCGGCTGCGCGTGCCGCCTATCTCGGTGGCGAGGCGGGCGCGGCGATCCTGTCGGGTGAGCCGCTTGCCGCATTTATCGGCTACGCGCGGCGGACCGTCGAATCGATGCTGCCGGCGTAGCGGCGGATGCCGCGGTGCGCGCGATCGGCTTGCAGGCCGGCACCTTGCGGATCGTCAGCACTTTCGCCGCCGCCGCACGCGCAAGCCCCCGATCCGGGCGCTCGCCGGCGGCTCGCGACGTGCTTGACCGGCACGCCGTCACTCATCGCGGCACGACGCGCTTCGTCAACCAGCCGTGCCCGCATAGGCGGCCTTCAGCGCGGCGTCGTCGAACTTGGTCATCTGCATCATCGCCGCGGCCACACGCGCCGCCTTGACCGCGTCGCGATCGGCCATCATCGGGATGAGCGCTTCCGGAACGATCTGCCACGACACGCCGTAGCGGTCCCTGAGCCAGCCGCAGCCGTCGGCCGTGCCGCCGTTGTCGAGCAGGGCGCTCCAGTAGCGGTCGAGTTCCGCCTGGTCGGCACAACTGACCAGCAGCGAAATCGCGTGATTGAACGTCTCCGTGCGCGGGTGGCTCATCGCGATGAACGGCTGCCCGAACAGCTCGAACTCGACCATCCGCGTACCGTCGGTGCCGGACACCGACGTGACGCGCACGACGCGCGAATCCGGAAAGATGCCCGCATAGAAGGCCGCTGCTTCCTCGGCTTCCGTCGAGTACCAGAGAAAAGGCGTGATCTTCTGAATCGTCATGGCGAATCTCCTGTCTGTAGTGGCCGGGCCGCAAACCGCGTGCCGCCGTCGATACGACGGACGACGGCCGCCGAATTCGACACACGTGGGGCGAATGGCCGTCGCGCCGGATGAGCGGCGCCGACAGTGCGGATGGTAGTCGCTGGGAGGGAGGACGGCGACCCGCCCGGACATCCGGAAGCGGTGTTTGCGTGCGCTTTACAGCCGCCAGGTGCCGTTGCCGGCCCGCCGACGTGCGTCGGCATCGGTTTCGTTCGCCGGCCCGTGCAGGTGCGGCGGGCACACGGAAGACGGACAAAAAAAAAGCCAGCCGCGGCCGAAACCGGGGCTGGCTTTCCAGTTCGGCGGCAAGGCGTCGGAGACGCCATGCACGCCGGATACATCGTTTTTAGAACTTGTGGCGAATGCCGAGTGCGACCATTTCGGCCGAGCTCTTGCCGGCGAAGCCGTACGAAGCGATCGACGCTTGCGCGCTTTGCTGCACGCCGTCGACGAGCTGCGTGCCGCTCGCGTGCTGGTATGCGCCAACCAGGTAGATGTCCGTGCGCTTCGACAGTGAGTAGTCCGCGCCGACGCCGACCTGGTGGTACTTCGCGGACGTGTCGCCGCTTGCCTTCGTGTACGAGTAGCCGAGGCCCAGCAGCAGCGGCGGCGTGACCTGGTACGTCACGAACGCGCGGCCCGTGTTGTACTTTTCGGTCGAGCCGAAGCCCGAGAACGCGTCCGGCTTGTACTGTGCATTGCTGTAGCCGAGGCCGAACGTCACCGGGCCGATCGCGTACTGACCTGCGACTTGCGCGATGGCGATCGACTTCGCCGTGGCATAACCCGAGTTGATCGGGCCGTCGAAGATCGCGTCGGACGTCGTCGAGCCCCAGCCGCTGCGCAGGGCCGTGGCCGTCGGCGACGGGTTGTTCGCGTAGAAGTAGCCCGCGGCAACGCCGACCGGGCCGTTGTTGTAGGCAGCTGCGACCGACCAGGTCTGGCCCGCGCCCGTCTTGCCCGCCACACCGCCGATGCCGTACATGCCTTCGACCTGGAAGCCTGCGAAGACCGGCGACGTGTACTTGATCGCGTTGCTGACGCGCAGGCTGTTGTCGTTGTTGTCGACGTCGCCCGGCGTGGCCATCACGCTGCCGAAATAGTTGTCGGCCGTGACTGCCTGGACCAGGTCGACCAGCGGGTCGTACTGGCGGCCGAGCGTCAGCGTACCGTATTGCTTGCTGTCGAGACCGACGAATGCCTGACGACCGAACATGCGGCCGCCCTGGTTCAGCTTGCCGGTGCCCGGATCAAAGCCGTTTTCCAACTGGAAGATCGCCTTCAGGCCACCGCCGAGGTCTTCTGCGCCCTTCAGGCCGAAGCGGCTGCCTTGCAGGTTGCCCGACAGCATTTGCCACGAGTTGTTGGCTTGACCGTCATTGCCGTGCACCCATGCGATCGACGTATCGATCACGCCGTACAGCGTCACGCTCGACTGAGCGTGCGCAGCGCCAGCGGCGCCCAGCAGGGCGAGCGAGAGGGTCGAGAGAGCAAGTTTCTTCATCGTTGAGATTCTCCACGCAAGTGATTCATCGTTATTTGTTGCGGATTGGAGAATAGCTCAGTGCCATCCACGCAAGAAAGCTTAAAAAATAAAGTGTCTCGAAAAGGTAACAGCGTGGAAAAGTCCATATATATCAAGCACATCAGCGACTGTTCCTGTTTTTGAAATAGTTGACGGTTGCTGCGGCGCGATTGTTTCAATGCTTGGTGCACATTGCGGCAGACGCGCCATTTCGGCCGGTTGGAGCAGCGAAATGAGCACTTGCAAACGTTTGCCGTTGCAGCTGCGAACGCGCCGACGTACGAGAAACGCGTCAACGCTGCGCGAATGCGCGGCGGACAGCATGCTTGCCAGAAGTCGGGCTGGTGTGCGGGGGGGGCACTTGGCTGCGCGCGCGATGCCGGCGCGCAGCCGCTTTGCGGAGGAGGCGCGTGAATCAGTCGTTGCGCACGCGATCGGTTTGAGCGGGTACGGTCGGTGCGATGCCGGCGGGCCGATGCGCGTTGCCGCGGGCCGCCGCGAATTCCGCACCGAGCAGCAGCACGATCGCGGAGAAGTACAGCCACATCAGCAGGACCGCGAAGGATCCGGCCGCGCCGAACGCACTCGCGGTGCCCGCGTGCGTGAGGTACAGCGCGAACAGCTTCTTGCCGCCGGAGAACAGGATCGCGGACACCACGCCGCCGACCGCGGCGTCGCGCCACGCGACGCGGGCATCGGGCAGGAACTTCATCAACGCGGCGAACGCGGCCGCGAGCACTGCGATGCCGACGAAGAACTGCACGATGTTCGTGACGACGACATACGGCGAATTGCCCAGCAGCCAGGTGCCGACGAACGTGATCGCGGTGTCGAGCACGAGCGACACGATCAGCAGGAACGCGACGCCGAGCACGAGCCCGAACGAGATCAGCCGCACGCGCACGAGCCCGAGCATGCTCGACCAGCGGTTTTCGGTGGCAGGCCAGATCACGCTGAGCGCGGCGCTGAGCGACGCGAACGTGGCCGACGCGCCGATCGCGAGCGCGGCGAACGAGATCAGCGTCGCCAGGCCGCCGCGCTCTCCCGCGCGGTGCGCGTTCTGCACGATCGTCTGGATGCTGGCCGCCGCGTCGTCGCCGATCAACTGGTGCGCCTGTTCGAACACCTGGCCGCGTGCGGCGTCGTCGCCGTAGAACCAGCCGGCCACCGCGATCACCATCACGAGCGTCGGCGCGAGCGAGAACGCGGAGAAGAACGCGATGCCCGCGGCCATCGCGGAGCAGCGGTCGGACGAGAAGCGCTTGAACGCGGTGAGGGCCCAGTTGGCCTGTCGTTGGGCAAGTCGGGTCGCGTCGGTGGTGATCTGTCGTTTCATGAGGGTTCGGTCGAGATGCCGTGCGGCGGTCACCGTTGGTAATCGGACAATTCAGTATTGATCCGAGGATTCGAACATAGTTGCGCGGACTGTCTATAATTCCTTTCAGTTTCCTCCACCCCACAATAACGCCGAGACCGCCATGCTACAAATGTCCCGGCGCCAGTTCCTGAAGGTGACGGCCACGTCGCTTGCCGGATCGAGTCTTGCCCTGATGGGCTTTTCTCCATCCGAAGCGCTTGCCGAAGTCCGACAGTACAAGCTGGCGCGCACCGTCGAAACGCGCAACACCTGTCCTTACTGCTCAGTGGGTTGCGGCATCCTCATGTACAGCCTCGGAGACGGCGCGAAGAATGCGCAGCCGAGCATCATTCACATCGAGGGCGATCCCGACCATCCCGTCAATCGCGGCACGCTGTGCCCGAAGGGCGCGAGCCTGATCGACTTCATCCACAGCCCGAATCGCCTGACGCACCCCGAATACCGGGCACCGGGCTCGGACAAGTGGGAACCCATCTCGTGGAACGACGCGCTCGACCGGATCGCGAAGCTGATGAAGGCCGACCGCGACGCGAACTTCGTCGAGACGGCGGAAGACGGCGCGAGGGTCAACCGCTGGCTCACGACCGGCATGCTGGCCGCATCGGCAGGCAGCAACGAGGTCGGCTACCTGACGCACAAGACTATCCGTAGTCTGGGAATGCTCGCATTCGACAATCAGGCGCGTGTCTGACATGGCCCGACGGTGGCAGGTCTTGCCCCGACGTTTGGCCGTGGAGCGATGACGAACCATTGGGTCGACATCAAGAACGCGGACGTGATTCTCGTGATGGGCGGCAATGCAGCCGAGGCCCATCCGTGCGGTTTCAAGTGGGTAACGGAGGCGAAGGCGCACCGCAAGGCGCGGCTGATCGTCGTCGACCCGCGCTTTACGCGTACGGCCTCGGTGGCTGACTACTACGCGCCGATCCGCACCGGCACCGACATCGTCTTCCTGGGCGGTGTCATCAACTATCTGCTGACGAACGACAAGATCCAGCATGAGTATGTGAAGAACTACACGGACTTCACGTTCATCGTGCGCGAGGATTTCGCGTTCAACGACGGCATCTATTCCGGCTACGACGCGGAAAAGCACGCGTACCCGGACAAATCGAGCTGGGACTACGAGCGCGGCGACGACGGATTCGCGAAGGTCGACCCGACGCTGCAGCATCCGCGCTGCGTGTACAACCTGCTGAAGCAGCACTACGCGCGCTATACGCCGGACATGGTCGCGCAGATCTGCGGCACGCCGAAGGAGAAGTTCCTGAAGGTGTGCGAGATGCTCGCGACGACGGCCGTGCCAGGCCGCGCCGGCACGATCCTGTACGCGCTCGGCTGGACGCACCACTCGATCGGCGCGCAGATGATCCGCACCGGCGCGATGGTGCAGCTGCTGCTCGGCAACATCGGCATCGCCGGCGGCGGGATGAACGCGCTGCGCGGCCACTCGAACATCCAGGGGCTGACCGACCTCGGGCTGATGTCGAACCTGCTGCCGGGCTACATGACGCTGCCGATGCAGTCCGAGCAGGACTTCGACGGCTACATCAAGAAGCGCACTCAGCTGCCGCTGCGGCCGAACCAGTTGAGCTACTGGAAGAACTACAAGGCGTTCCACGTCAGCTTCATGAAGTCGTGGTGGGGCGATGCGGCGACCGCCGAGAACAACTGGGGCTACGACTACCTGCCGAAGCTGGACAAGCAGTACGACCTGCTGCAGGCGATCGAGCTGATGAATGCCGGCAAGATGAACGGCTACATCTGCCAGGGCTTCAACCCGCTCGCGGCGGCGCCGTCGAAGGTGAAGACGGCCGCGGGGCTCGCGAAGCTGAAGTGGCTCGTGATCATGGATCCGCTCGCGACCGAGACGTCCGAGTTCTGGAAGCATCACGGCGACTACAACGACGTCGATGCGTCGAAGATCCAGACCGAGGTGTTCCGTCTGCCGACCACGTGCTTTGCGGAGGAAAACGGCTCGCTCGTGAGTTCGAGCCGCGTGCTGCAATGGCACTGGAAGGGCGCGGAGCCGCCGGGCGAAGCGAAGAGCGATCTCGAGATCATGTCGGGGCTGTTCCTGCGCATGCGCAAGATGTATCAGGCAGACGGCGGCAAGTATCCGGACCCGATCGTGAACCTGACCTGGCCGTACGCGAACCCGGAAAGCCCGACGCCCGAAGAGCTCGCGATGGAGTTCAATGGCAAGGCGCTTGCCGACTTGCCCGACCCGAAGGATCCGGCCAAGACGCTCGTGAAGAAGGGCGAGCAGCTCGCCGCGTTCGCGCAACTGAAGGACGACGGCACGACCGCGAGCGGCTGCTGGATCTTCTGCGGCGCATGGACGCAGGCCGGCAACCAGATGGGGCGGCGCGACAACTCGGATCCGACCGGCATCGGCCAGACGCTGAACTGGGCGTGGGCGTGGCCGGCGAACCGGCGGATCCTGTACAACCGCGCATCGTGCGACGTGAACGGCAAGCCGTTCGACCCGACCCGCAAGCTGATCGGCTGGAACGGCAAGGCGTGGGCGGGCCCGGATATCCCGGACTTCAAGGCGGACGAACCGCCCGAGAACGGGATGGGGCCGTTCATCATGAACCCGGAAGGCGTCGCGCGCTTCTTCGCGCGCGCGGGGATGAACGAAGGTCCGTTCCCCGAGCACTACGAGCCGTTCGAGACGCCGATCGGCACGAACCCGCTGCACCCGAACAACCCGCAGGCGCTGAACAACCCGGCCGCCCGCGTGTTCCCGGACGACCGCGCGTCGTTCGGCAAGGCACCGGAGTTCCCTCACGCCGCGACGACTTACCGGCTGACCGAGCACTTCCACTACTGGACCAAGCATGCGCGGCTGAACTCGATCATCCAGCCCGAGCAATTCGTCGAGATCGGCGAAGACCTCGCGAAGGAAGTCGGCGTCGCGCACGGCGAACGCGTGAAGGTGTCGTCCAAGCGCGGCTACATCGTCGCGGTCGCACTCGTCACGAAGCGGATCAAGCCGCTGACGGTCGACGGCAAGAAGGTCCAGACGGTCGGCATCCCGTTGCACTGGGGCTTCAAGGGTCTGACGAAGCCCGGCTATCTCGCCAATACCCTGACTCCGTCCGTGGGTGACGGCAACTCGTACACACCGGAATTCAAGTCGTTCCTGGTGAAGGTCGAAAAGGCGTAAGGGGAAAGAGATGGCATTGCAATCGCTGGATATCAAGCGCGTCTCGGCCACCACGACGCCACCGCCCACGGTGCGCGAACCGGTGACCGGGAGCGTCGCGAAGCTGATCGACGTATCGAAGTGCATCGGCTGCAAGGCATGCCAGACGGCGTGCATGGAGTGGAACGACCTGCGCGACGAGGTCGGCACCAACGTCGGCGTGTACGACAACCCGGCCGACCTGTCGGAGCACTCGTGGACCGTGATGCGGTTCTCCGAATACGAGAACCCGGCCGGCGATCTCGAATGGCTGATCCGCAAGGACGGCTGCATGCACTGCGAGGATCCGGGCTGCCTGAAGGCGTGTCCGTCGCCGGGCGCGATCGTGCAGTACAACAACGGGATCGTCGATTTCCACGAGGAGAACTGCATCGGTTGCGGCTATTGCGTGACCGGCTGCCCGTTCAACGTTCCGCGGATCTCGAAGAAGGATCATCGCGCGTACAAGTGCACGCTCTGTTCCGACCGCGTCGCGGTCGGCCAGGAACCGGCCTGCGTGAAGACCTGCCCGACGGGCGCGATCGTGTTCGGCACCAAGGAGGACATGAAGCAGCATGCGGCCGAACGGATCGAGGACCTGAAGGAGCGCGGCTTCGAGCATGCGGGGCTGTACGACCCGCAGGGCGTCGGCGGCACGCACGTGATGTACGTGCTGCACCACGCCGACAAACCGTCGCTGTACCACGGGCTGCCCGACAACCCGTCGATCAGCCCGATGGTGAAGCTGTGGAAGGGCATCGCGAAGCCGCTCGCGGTCGCCGGCATCGCGCTGACGGCGCTCGCCGGATTCTTCCACTATGTCCGGGTCGGTCCGAACGAGGTGAGCGACGACGAGGAATCGGCCGCGCGCGACGAGGCGCGACGCATCAAGGAGGACGCGAAATGAAGCACGACGACCCCAACCTGATCGTCCGCTATTCGGCGAACGAGCGTACGAATCACTGGATCACCGCGATCACGTTCGTGCTGCTCGCGTTGTCCGGGCTCGCGCTGTTCCATCCGTCGATGTTCTGGCTGACCGCGCTGTTCGGCGGCGGCCAATGGACGCGGATCCTGCATCCGTTCGTCGGCCTCGTGATGTTCGTGTCGTTCGCGATCCTGGTGGTGCGCTTCTGGCACCATAACGCGCTCGACGCGGACGACCGGCAATGGCTGAAGCAGATCGGCGACGTGCTGACCAACC
The DNA here is from genome assembly GCF_003233675.1 of Burkholderia sp. JP2-270. Classification (NCBI taxonomy): domain Bacteria; kingdom Pseudomonadati; phylum Pseudomonadota; class Betaproteobacteria; order Burkholderiales; family Burkholderiaceae; genus Burkholderia; species Burkholderia sp. JP2-270. The sequence continues at coordinate 2,797,970 of NZ_CP029825.1, forward strand.
AGGAAGACAAGCTGCCGCCCGTCGGGCGCTATAACGCCGGGCAGAAGCTGCTATTCTTTACGTTGGTGGTGTGCCTGCTGTTGCTCCTGCTGTCGGGGATCGTGATCTGGCGGCGCTACTTCTCGTTCTACTTCCCGATCGGGGTGATCCGCGCGGCCGCTGTCGTGCATGCCGTGGCGGCCTTCGTGCTGATCGCGAGCATCATCGTGCACATTTACGCGGCGTTGTGGGTGAAGGGCTCGATCGGCGCGATGGTGCGTGGCACCGTCACGCCGGGCTGGGCTCGCAAGCATCATCCGAAGTGGTTCCGTGAAAGCGTGAAATAACGCACCGGAGCGGGCGGCTCGCCGATCGCGGCGGGCCGCTCCGTCAGCCGTCGGAACTGCCTGAAGCGCCGATCCGTCGGCGCTTGTTTATTTGGAATACATTTCTGTGACACAACGCATTCTCGAACCGACCGAGATCTCGGCACTCGATCATTCGGCCATTCCACGCTTTCGCCTGCCGGAGCGCGCCACCGCGTTTTCGGCGCGCGCCGCGCGGCTGCGCAAGCTTGCCGACCTGAACCCGATCAGCGGCTATCTGCGGCTGATGGCCACCGTCGCCGATGCGCAGCACGCGACATTGCAGACGCTGGAGCTGCCGCTGCCCTCGAAGGAAGCGATCGCGCGCGCGCAGCAGCATTCGATGCCGCTCGTGCCGGCGCTCGACGGCGAGCGCGATCCGCGCTGGCGCGCGGTGCTGTACGAACTGCTCGATCGCGTCGAAGGCGCCGGGCTCGTCAATCCGTCGCTCGCGAAGCTGCTCGACCGGCTGCGCCTGACGGCGCCCGCCGAACTCGACGCGCAGGCCGACGCGATCCTCGCGCTGCGTTTCGCCGAGGTCGACCCGGCCACCGCGCCGTTCCTGATGGCCGCGCTGCAGGTCGTGTGGACCGATCTCGCCAGCCGCGTGACGCCGGCCGACGTTCCGTATCTCGACCAGCCGGGGCTGTGCCCGGTGTGCGGCTCGCATCCGGTCGCGAGCGTCGTGCGGGTCGGCGGCCAGTTCCAGGGCTACCGTTTCCTGCAATGCGGGCTATGCACGACCGAGTGGCACATGGTGCGCACCAAGTGCTCGCACTGCGATTCGACGAAGGGCATCGCGTACCACGGGATCGAGGGTGGCAGCGAAGCTGTCAAGGCCGAATCGTGCGACGAGTGCAAGACCTACCGCAAGATCGGCTATCAGGAGAAGGACTACGAGTTCGAGCCGCTGGCGGACGATCTCGCGAGTCTCACGCTCGACCTGCTGATGAACGAGGCCGGATACCAGCGCAGTTCGCCGAACCCGCTGCTGTGGCCGGATGTCTCGCGGGAAGCGGATTGACGGCACGGGGCCGGGGGCGGTGCGCGAGCGCCGGCTTCGGCCGACTGCGAAGCATGAGACTGGAGCCACTACTACGTGACCGAACCGGGTGTGAATGAACTGAATGCGGTGCTGGCGCGCGTGCCGTCGGTCGAGCGCGTGCTGTCGTCGGCACCGCTGCAACCGCTGCTTGCCCACTATGGCCGCACGCGCGTGCTGAACGCCGTGCGCGCCGAACTCGAACGCTGGCGTACCGCCGCGCAGCACGATCCGATGGCGGCCGAGCCGCTCGACGAGCCGCGCATCGCCGCGGCCGTCGCGCGCACGCTGGCCGCGCAGAGCGCCGGCGCCGTGCGAGCGGTGTTCAACCTGACCGGCACCGTGCTGCATACGAACCTCGGGCGTGCGCTGTTGCCCGACGAAGCGGTGCGCGCGGTGATCGACGTGCTTACGCGGCCCGTCAACCTCGAATTCGATCTCGCCACGGGCCGTCGCGGCGATCGCGACGACCTGATCGACGATCTGTTGTGCGAACTGACGGGCGCGGAAGCGGCGACCGTCGTCAACAACAATGCAGCGGCCGTGCTGCTGACGCTTTCGGCGCTCGCGACGAAGCGCGAAGTCGTCGTATCTCGCGGCGAGCTGGTCGAGATCGGCGGCGCCTTCCGCATTCCCGACATCATGAGTCGCGCCGGCGCGAGGTTGCGCGAGGTCGGCACGACCAACCGCACCCATCTGCGCGACTACGCGGACGCGATCGGCCCGCGCACCGCGCTGCTGATGAAGGTGCACTGCAGCAACTATGCGATCAGCGGCTTCACGAAGGAGGCGACGCTCGCCGAACTTGCGCCGCTCGCGCGCGAGCACGGGCTGCCGGTCGCCGTCGATCTCGGCAGCGGCACGCTCGCCGACCTGTCGTCATGGGGGCTGCCGCACGAGACGACCGTGCAGGAAACCGTTGCCGCCGGCGCAAACGTTGTCACCTTCAGCGGTGACAAGCTGCTCGGCGGGCCGCAGGCCGGCCTGATCGTCGGCGATCGCGCACTGGTCGCTAAGATCAAGAAACATCCGCTCAAGCGCGCGCTGCGCGTCGGCAAGCTGACGCTTGCGGCGCTCGAGCCCGTGCTGCGTCTCTACCAGGCACCCGAATTCCTGCGCGACCGGCTCACGACTTTGCGCCTGCTGACGCGTCCGCAGCGCGAGATCGCCGAGGCCGCCGAACGCGTGCGCCCGGCGCTGCAGGCCGCGCTCGGCAACGGTTTCGACGTGACGGTCGAACCGATGTTCAGCCAGATCGGCAGCGGCGCGCTGCCGGTCGACCAACTGCCGAGCGCCGGGCTCGTCGTGCGCACGCCGGACGGCAAGCGCGGCGGCCGCGCGCTTGCGCAGCTGGAGAAGCGGCTGCGCGAATGGCCACGCCCGGTGATCGGCCGTATCGCCGACAACGCGCTGCGGCTCGACCTGCGCTGCCTCGAAGCCGCCGACGAAGCGGAATTCGTCGCGCAATGCGTGCCGCCCTCGGGGCCCGCTGCATGATCGTCGGTACCGCGGGGCACATCGACCACGGCAAGACGACGCTTGCGCGGGCGCTGACGGGCGTCGATACCGACCGGCTGAAGGAAGAGAAGGCGCGCGGCATCTCGATCGAGCTCGGCTACGCGTATACGCCGCTCGAGAACGGCGACGTGCTCGGCCTGATCGACGTGCCGGGCCACGAGAAGCTGATCCATACGATGGCGGCCGGCGCGTGCGGGATCGACTTCGCGCTGCTCGTGATCGCCGCCGACGATGGCGTGATGCCGCAGACGCGCGAGCATCTCGCGATCCTGCAGCTGCTCGGCGTCACGCATGGCGCGGTCGCGCTGACGAAGTGCGATCGTGTCGACGCCGCGCGCGTCGTCCAGGTACGCGACGAGATCGCCGCATGGCTGCAAGACTCGACGCTGGCCGGCGCGCCGATCTTCGAAACCCGTGCGACGGCCGTGGACGATCCGGGCGTCGCCGCGTTGAAGCGTCACCTGGCCGACGCGGCGATCGCGTGGCGCGCGCGCCGTGACGACGGCTTGTTCCGGCTCGCGGTCGATCGCGTGTTTACGCTCGCGGGGCAGGGGACCGTCGTGACGGGCACCGCGTTTGCGGGCCGCGTCGCGACGGGCGACACGCTCGCGATCGTGCGCACGGGCGGCGCGGCGCGCGTGCGCAGCATCCATGCGCAGAACCGGCCGGTCGAGGCCGGCCGCGCGGGCGAGCGTTGCGCACTGAACCTGGCCGGCGTCGACAAGGCCGACGTCGAGCGTGGCGATACCGTCGCCGATGCGCGGCTCGCTGCGACGTCGCCGCGCGTGGACGTCGAGCTGACGCTGCTCGCGGACGCGGGGCTGATGCTCACGCACTGGGCGCCGCTGCACGTGCATCTCGGCACGCTGCATCGCGTCGCGCATGTCGCGCTGCTCGACGGCGATACGCTCGCGGCCGGCCAGCGGATGCGCGTGCAACTGGTATTCGACGAACCGGTGTTCGGGCTGCCGGGCGACCGGTTCATCGTCCGCAATCCGCAGGCGACGCGCACCGTCGGCGGCGGTCGCGTGCTCGATCCGTTCGGGCCGGCGCGCAAGCGCCGCACGCCCGCGCGCCGCGCGTGGCTCGATGCGCTTGCCGAGTGGCTCGACGCGGGGCGCCTCGATGCGCTGCTGGCGCATGCGCCGCTCGGCATCCCGCGCGCGATGCTTACGCATCTCACCGGTTTCGCACCGGACGCGCTCGCGTTGCCGGACGACGCGCTGGCGATCGGGCAACGCGATGCCGCGTCGAACGACGGCGCGGTGATTTCGCATGCGCACTGGCGCGCGCTGCAGACGCGGGCGATCGAGACGCTGCGCGCGTATCACGAGCGCATGCCCGACGAACAGGGGCTCGACGCCGCGCGCCTGCGGCGGATGGCGGCACCGCTTGCCGGCGATGCGTTGTGGCGCGCGCTCGTCGATGCGCTGGTGGACGGCGGTGAAGTCGCGCGAAGCGGGCCGTGGCTGCATCTGCCGTCGCATTCGGTGAGCCTCGATTCGCGCGAGGAAGCGCTGGCGCGGCAACTGCTGCCGCTGATTCATGCGGGGCGCTTCGATCCGCCGTGGGTGCGCGACCTGGCCCGCGACACGGGCGCGGCCGAGGACGCGGTGCGCACGCTGCTGCGCAAGCTCGCGCGGCGCGGCGACGTGCACCAGGTCGTGCGCGACTTGTTCTATCACGCGGATGTCGTACGCGAGCTGGCGGAACTGGTCGCGCATCTCGCGCCTTCGCGCGGCGGCGGGCTCGATGCCGCGACGTTTCGCGACGCGACGGGGCTGGGCCGCAAGCGCGCGATCCAGATTCTCGAGTTCTTCGATCGGGTTGGGTATACTCGCTTCCACCGCGATCTCCACTTCCTGCGGCCTGACAGCGGTTGGGTGGGTATTCAGGCGTAGGCGCCCGTTGTTCTTTTGGTTGTTTTCCCCGAGGAAGGCATTCGTATCCGGTGGTACGGCCGGGCTTCAAACCCGGTTGGGGGTGTCAGACACTCCTGGGTAGGTTCGACTCCTGCTGCCTTCCGCCATTCAAGGGTTCGCGGGCATTCCGGCGACTTCCGTAAATGCGCCATAGGTCGCTGATTTCAAATCGATTCGTGGGTAACGGCATGCTTGCGGCTTCCCCTCGCGTCCCTCACAATTTCCGCGCGAAGTATGGGTAGCGGCGTGGGCTTTGCGGGTAAGAAGGAGCGCAACATGGCAGGCCGACAGTTTCACCGGCTCAGTACCTTGCGGATCGCAAAGGAAGTACCCCCTGGTCCCTACGCTGACGGCGGCGGCCTTTAAATGCAGATCGCGAACAGTGGCGCCCGCTCGGGGGCTTTCGTTTGAAACTCAACGGGCGCGTGCGGGAAATGGGGCTCGGCCGCTTTCGCGAGTCTCGCTGGTCTCATACCTTTCGTTTCGGACTTTCTCCCTGGTCACGCGGATCGGGTCGCGGACACGTCTGATTCACGGCCGTCAAGACAGGCTTTGTCTTTCCTTGCGCAAAGTTCCTGTCACTTGACGCAATGCATTAAGTCTGTCCGCGGCAGTCTTAAATTCCGCTGTCGTGGTCGTCGCGCTTGAATTTGCCTCTGCCTGGGGCATGCAGCTGGCCGTGAGATGCTGCCATCGGTCCGGCCTTCGTCGCACCGGGCAGTCCGTGGCAAATCGGGGTCGTTGAGAGCGTTGGCCGCAAGCCGCACGAGGAATTGCTGAGCCGGGGAGGGTCCCGCAGTCGTGCCGCAGCCAAGGTGCTCATCGAACGCTGGCGGCAGTTTTACGACAGGCGCCGGCCTCATGCCACACATCGCTATCAACTTCCCGCCACCGTCCGTCCGGCCTGGCTGGGTTCCGATAATATCGACGCGAGACTCAGCGTCTGACGGGCTACAAAATTCCGCCGCATGTCACATAGTCGCGTCGTTGATTTTTGGCAGCCAGGCAAACGCGATTGTCACCAGCGTGACGCCGACGACGAGCATCGGCACCACCATTGGCCACGCGCCCAATTGATAGCGCGGATCGGTGAAAGCCGCTGCCGTCTGTCCCACGCTGAAAGCGAAGAACATCATGAGGAAGCCAGACCAGGATACCGCGCGACCCGCAAGATGAGGCAGGCTGCTGACCGCCCCCGCCTGCCCGCATGGCTGATGGATCCCGTGGCCGAGGCAATACACGCCATGCCCCGCGAGCAGCGGCCAGATGCTCCCGGGAAGCAACGCGCAGCCCACCGCCTGAATCACTGCGCCGGAGAGGCTCAACGTTGCGCCTTGTCGCACCGTTCGCAGCATGCTCTGACGTCGCAACAACAGGCGGCAGCCATACGTACTCAGGACATAGACGAACGTACCGCTCGCCGGTATCCAGCCATATCGCTGGGGCGACAGGCCGAGATGCCGGATGTAGATTGCGGGAGAGAGCAATAGAAAGCAGAACATGCCGGTGTACGTCGAGGCGGCCAGCAACGCCCATACCCTGAACGTGGCATTGCCGAGTATCTCGCGCACGTCCCGGATCGAGCCCCGGCTCGAAGCGATTCTGGAGAAACTTTCGTCGAAGCCGTACCAGCACATGACGAGCAGCCCGAACGCATACAGGCTCATCCCCGCGAGCACCCATCGCCATCCGGCCTGCTGCGTGACATACGCACCGAGAATCGGCGCGAGGAACGCCATCATCCCCATTCCCATGAAGCCGCGCGCCATCACGTACGGGCCGTCGGCCGCCGAATGCCGGTCGCGCACCGTCGCGCGCGCGCATACCAGTATCGCGGCCATTGCAAAGCCCTGCATCGCGCGAGCGGCCACCAGCATCGCTGCGGTCGAAGCGAGTGCAGCCGCGAGCGCTGCAAGCGCATAGAGCGCAAGGCCGCTCAGCAACACGGGACGGCGGCCGAATCGGTCGGAAAGACTGCCCATCGGCAATTGTCCTATTCCGAATATCAATGCGAAAACCGTGAGGCTGACGCTGGCAGAGCCCAGCGTTGCGGCGATTTCAGGCAGCGCCGGCAGGTAACTGTCGGTCGCCACCGGCTGGGCCGCCAGCAGAAGCGGCAACATGAGCGCGAAGTTCAGGCGAGCAGGGCGCGTGGTGTCGGGCATGACGGTTTTCGGCACGGTATCAGGCATCGGTAACGCAAGTTGGCTCTGTCAGTGAGGGCGCACCAGCAAGCTGGAAATGATTGGCGGAAGGGGCGCCGAACACGACGCCCCGTCGAGCGCTGGCTAGCTGCCGACGGACCCTGGCACGTGTTCGCGCACGATGCGATTGCGCGACATCGCCGCGACGCGCAGCCGGTCGTATTCTGCCTTGCCGACCGGTTGAGCGTTCGCTCGTCCCAGGTCGTTCATATGGACACGATGGGTCTCGCGTGCGCTTGCGGCTGCGAGCGACGCAATCACGGTGATGCCGAACGCGATCGCACCGACGATCAGCCAGACGTGGTGTCCTCCGGGCGGCGCGACCGCCGTGAACAGCGCGGGCAGCATCGCCGTGGCCGCGGTACCGAGGTTCTGCGCGATTGCCATCGCCGAGACGCGCGTGCGGGTCGGGAAGAGTTCCGGGTAAAAGGCGGGAAATACGGCGTTGTAGCCCTGGTACACCACACCCCACATGAGCATCGACATCGCGAATGCGAGCGGCACGTTGCGGATGCTGATCGCATACAGGTAGGCAAACGCGAGCAGGCCGGCCGCCAGCGAGCCGACGATGATCGGCGGCCGGCGTCCGACCTTGTCGGACAGGTTGCCGACGAACGGAATCACGATCATCGCAACGATATTGCCCACCACCGTGATCCAGAGATAGATATCTTTCTGGAATCCGATTCCATACGCCGGCTGGACCGCATAGGCTGCGCCGAAGATCGTGGCGACGACCGGAATCACGTTCATCATCGACATGCAGGCAACGCGCACCATGTCGGGAAAGTGGTGCCTGAAAGCGTCGGCAACGGGCGAGCCGGCTTGCGACCGGTTGCGTACCGCTTCATCGAAGGCCGGCGACTCGTCGACCTCGCGGCGAATGATCAAACCCGCAACGATGACCAGCGCACTCAGCAGGAACGGAATGCGCCAGCCCCAGCTGTCGAATTGCGCGGACGGCATGTAGTAGGCGAGCGGCAGGAACACGGCGGCGGCCAGCACTTGCCCGGCCTGCACGCCCTGTAGCGTGAAGCTGACGAAGTATCCGCGCCGACCGAACGGCGCGTGCTCCAGGATCATCGAGCTCGCGCCGGTAATCTCGCCGGCCACGGCGAAACCCTGCAGCAGGCGAAGCGTCACCAGCAATGCCGGCGCGATCAGCCCGGCTTGCTGATAGGTCGGCAGCAGGCCGACTCCGACGGTCGAGATTCCCATCAGGAACATGCAGAAAAGCAGGACGGTTTTCCGTCCGCGCGTGTCGCCGAGATGGCCCAGCACGAACGCGCCGATCGGGCGGGACACATAGCCGACACCGTAAGTGGCCAGCGACGCGATGATGGCTGTCGTGGGGCTGCCGTGCGGAAAGAATATCTGCGGGAAGATCAGCGCCGATGCCGTGGCGTAGATGAAGAAATCGTAGTATTCGAGCACCGAGCCGATCCAGCCGCTGACGGCGGCTTTTCTCGATTGGTGCCTGCCCCGGGGCTCGTCTCGCAAGGTCGCGGTCATCGTCGTCTCCAGATATTGATATGTGTGCCGGGCAACGCGGGTGATGCGGGGAGTCGTCACTGCCCGATGTATCGACTCCGTTGTGTGACCTGACCGAGGCCCATCGATACGACGCACGGCGAACAACCTCCGTGCGCAACGCCGTGCACCCGGGAACGGTTGCGTATGTGCGTCGGCCCCGCATCGGCAGCCGATGCGGGAATCGGCCTATTCCTCGCCGAGCGCCGAGACCGCGGCCCTCAGCGCCAGCAGATAGCTTTGAACACCGAAACCGCAAATCTGCCCGCTGACGATCTCGGCCAGGACGGAGTGATGCCGGAACGGCTCGCGCGCATGAATGTTGGACATGTGCAGTTCGACGATCGGGCACGTGAGGATGGCAAGGGCATCGCGAATGCCGTAGCTGTAATGCGTCCATGCGCCCGCGTTGATCAGCACCGCGTCCTGGCGTTCCTCGAAGGCGCGATGAATGCGCTCGCACATCGCTCCTTCGCTGTTTGTCTGGAACGAGTCCACCTGTACACCCAGTTCCTCCGCCAGCCCTTGCAGCCGTGCATCGATCTGCGCGAGCGTGATCGTCCCGTACTGCGCCGGGTCGCGCTTGCCGAACATGTTGTGGTTGATGCCGTGCAGCATCAGGATCTTCTTCATGCGAATCTCCATTGCGTGTTCAATCAAAGGGCACGGCCAGCCGATCGATTACCGAACTGGTCTCGGGGCGCACGCCGCGCCACCACGCGAACGCTTCGGCCGCCTGCTCGACCAGCATGCCGACGCCGTCCGCAATTCCGTGTACGCCTGCGTTTTTCGCGAGCCGGAGAAACGGCGTCAGACGCTTGCCGTATGCAAGTTCGTAGGCCGTGCCGGCCGGACTGAACACGCTCGGCGGGACCGGCGGCAGGTCGCCGGTCAGGCTGGCCGACGTCGCATTGACGACCAGGTCGAAACGCCCCATCCGTGCGAGGTCTGCGTAGCCGCCGGCAACGAGCGGACCGCGTCCGGCAACCTGCGCGACCAATGCGCGCGCCTTGTCGACGTCGCGATTCGCGATGACCAGTTCAGCCGGTCCGGCTTCGAGGAACGGCAAAAGCGCGCCGCGTGCCGCGCCGCCTGCACCGAGCACCAGGACACGCTTGCCGGCCATCGGCAGATTGAGGTTCGCCTCGATATCGCGAACCAGGCCGATGCCGTCGAAGTTGTCGGCCAGGATGCGGCCGCCGTCGAACTTGAGCGCGTTGGCCGCGCCCGCGAGTTGCGCCCGCTCGCTGCGTTCGTCCGACATCGCGAACGCGTCGAGCTTGAACGGCGCTGTGACGTTGATGCCCTTGCCGCCGCCCTCGAAAAACGCACGAACCGCGGCAGCGAAAGCGCCTGCCGGCTCGACGGGCCCCTCGATGGCCGTATAGCTGATGTCCTGCCGCGTCTCCTGCGCGAAGAGGCCGTGAATCAGTGGGGATTTCGTGTGCCCGATCGGATTGCCGATCACCGCGTATTGGTCGGTCATCATTGGCTCGCTTTTGAATAGAGGACGCCGTCGGCCTGCATCGCGTCGATTTCGGCCGAATCGAACCCGAGGGAGCGCGCGACTTCCGCGTTGTGCTGCCCGAGATCGGGCGCGACGTCGCGAATCGTCGTATCGCAACCGGAAAACCGGAACGGCAGGTTGGGCAGGCGCAGCGTTCCGTAGCGCGGATGCTGTTGCTCGACGACCATGCCTCTTGCCTGGATCTGCGGATCGTTCAATACCTCGTCGATGCGCTGCACCTTCGCGCACGGAACGTCGATGCCGTCCAGCAGTTCGAGCACCGACGCGACGGAACGCGCGGCCACCCACGGCTCGACCACCGACAGAATCTCCGCGCGGTGCGCGTTGCGGCCGGTGCTGTCGTGAAACCGTGTGTCGGCGCCGAAGTCCGCCGGGCCGCCGCGCGTCGCGATCAGATCGGCGAAGCGTTTCCACGCGTCGTCGACTTGCGCGGCGATCACGAGATCGCCGTCCGCGGCACGGAATACGCCGTAGAGCGTCGAGGTCGGCATGTCGTGCCCAGTCTGCTCGGGCAGCACGCCCTGCAGGGTGTAGCACTGCACCGCATATTCGTGCATCGATACCAGCGTGTCGTACAGCGCCATGTCGATGTGTTGCCCGCGGCCGCTCTTCACGCGCCCCAGCAGCGCGGCGTTGATGGCCGCGACCGCATGAATGCCGGTGTACATGTCGCCGAGCGAGATGCGCAGCAGCGGCGGCCGCTCGCCCGGCGTGCCCACCATCTGCATGATTCCGCTCTTGGCTTCCGCGATCAGCCCGAAGCCTGCGCGATGCGCATCGGGACCGGTATGCCCGTACGCCGAAATCGAACAGTAGACGAGGCCCGGATTGCGCGCCGACAATTCGGCATAGCCGAGCCCGAGCTTGTCCAGTGCGCCCGGCCGATAGTTCTCGATGAACACGTCGGCGGAGTCGCACAGCCGCTGCATGAACGCCTTGCCGCGCGCGTCCTTCATGTTGACGCTCACGCCGCGCTTGCCCATGTTGAGCTGCAGGAAGTAGCCGCTTTGCTGGTCGTCGAGCACGGTCGCGTGCTGGCGTCCGGCGTCGCCTGACCCGGGGCGCTCGACCTTGATGACTTCGGCGCCGAGCGCCGCGAGACAGCGCCCGACATACGGCCCGGCAAGGAAGTGGCTGTAGTCGACGACGCGAATGCCTTCGAGTGGGCGAGCCTGCATTACAGTGCCTCCAGGCGGCGCGGCACCATCAGGCGATGCTCGCCGCGTTGAACGACCTGACCGTCCTGATTGATCAGCTCCGACGGCAGCACGACGATGCCCCAATCCGGACGACTCTTGCTGGCCCGCATCGAGCCGACGCGGAACTTCACGTGCAGCACGTCGCCGACCTTGATCGGCAGCAGGAAATCCCAGCTCCAGCCGAGCGACATGCCCGGCAGAAAGCGATAGTCGCTCTGCGTCTTCAGGCCGTCGGCGATGGACAAGCCAAACAGCCCGTGCGCGACGAGGCAGCCGAAATGGCTCGCGTTTGCGTATTCCTCGTCCACGTGGACGGGCGTATGGTCGCCGGTGAGGTTGGCGTACGCGAGAATGCGCTCCTTGGTCACGGTGTAGCTCGGGCTCGTGCACGTGTCACCCTCGCGGGCGTCGTCCCAGTATTTCTCGACGATCGTCATGGTCACGCCTCCGCGCGCGGGTCGATGGCCAGCGCCTGCGCGACGCAAGAAGCCGGCCTGGCCTGGATCAGTTCGACGGCAAGCCCGTCGGGCAGGCGAAGCCAGTTCCGCCCCTGCGGCATCTCCGTCACACCGAATCGTTGCGCCGCGGCCAGCGCGGCCTCCAGGTCTTCGCACATCACGCCGAGATGGGCGAGCCGGCCTTCCGGACCGTCGTGTTCCGGCGCGTGGATGAACTGCAGGCCGCCGAGCGTCCAGTACTGCCGCGGCGCGTCGAGCGTGCCGTCCACTTCGCGCAGGGTCATGCCGAGCACGTCCTCGAAGAAGCAGATGTGCCAGCGGATGTCCTTGACCCAGATCGCAACGTGTTCGAGATAGGCTTTCGTGGCATTCATGCGACGGCCTCCTGCCGTTGGCGATCGGCCATCGCGCGTTCCAGCCCCTTGATGCAGGCGACGAGCGTTGCATTGACCGGGGTCGGCACGCAGTAGCGCTGCCCGCAGCGCACGACCGAACCGTTGATGAAGTCGATTTCGGTGATCGAACCCTTCTCCAGGCTTTGCAGCATCGACGTCTTGAAGGTCGCGGGCAGCCCCTCGGCGGCGAGCGTCCAGGCCTGTTCGGGATCGGTCATCGACAGCTTGACGCCGGCTGCCTGCGCCGCCGCGATCGCCTCGGCCACGGCCGCAAGCGACGTTGCCTTCAGCAGCGGCTCATCGTAAAGCTGCCCGTAGGTGAGGCCGGTCAGCCCAGTCAGCGCACCCGTCGCGACATTCACCAGCAGCTTGTCCCACATCGTGCCGACGATGTTGTCGCTGATCGTCGTGGCGAGGCCGGCGGCATCGAACGCGGCGGCGATCGCCTGCACGCGCGGTGTGATGCGGCCGTCGAGTTCGCCGATATAGGTGTACTTGCCGATCACGCCGGATTCGATATGACCCGCACCGCGCAGCACACCACCGACGTAGGTCTTGCCCGCGAGGACGCGCTCGCGGCCGACGACGTCGATCAGGATGTCCTCGTGCCCGAGGCCGTTCTGCAGCGACAGCACGGCGGTATCCGGCCCCACCAGCGATTGGGCGCCGCGGATGGCCGCGTCGGTATGGAACGACTTGACCAGCACCACCACCACGTCGGCCACGCCGACATCGGCAGCCTGAGTCGTCGCGTGGACGCGTACGTGGCGGGTGCCGCCCGCGTCGTCGACTCGCAGGCCGTCACGGCGCATCGCATCGACGTGCGCGGGCGAGCGGTCGATCAGCCAGGTCTCGTGGCCGCCTTGGGTAAGGGTGGCGCCGATCGCGCAGCCCAGCGCGCCAGCCCCCAGAATCGCGATTTTCAATGGCTTCTCCTTGACGTATGGCACCACGATAGGAGTCGCCGCTCATGCCGACAATGCAATGGATACAATGGCGTCATTGCCATGGACAATAACGCCGCGATGCCCGCCGACCTGCCCGACCTGAAGCTGCTTCAGCTTTTCGATCTCCTGTACGACGTGCGCAGCGTCACGCGCGTCGCCGAGCAACTGGGCCAGAGCCAGCCGACGGTCAGCATCTGGCTCGGGCACTTGAGGGAACATCTGCACGATCCGCTCTTCATCCGGACACCCGGCGGCATGGCGCCGACGCCGCAAGCCGACGCGCTGATCGGGCCATGCCGGGAAATTCTCGAATCCCTGCGGCGCTTCACCGCATGGGAGATCGCGTTCGATCCAGCGACGGCCCAGCGACGCTTTCGTATCTGCATGACCGACGCGAGCCACATCACGCTGCTTCCAAGGCTACTGGCCCATGTCCGGGCGCAGGCGCCCGGCGTCCGGCTGGAAGCCGCACGGATCGACGGCAATACGGAACGCGCGCTCGAATCCGGCGAAGCCGATCTCGCGATCGGCTATGTGCCGTGGCTAGGCGGCGGCATTTATCAGCAGAAGCTGTACGACCAGGACTGGGTATGTCTGGCCAACCGGCATCATCCGAGGATTCGCGGTCGCCTCGGGGCGAAGCAGTATCGTTCCGAAGGACATGTCGCCATTACCGCGGGAACCGGGGCGCAACTTCTCGAACAGGCGCTGCGGCAGGCGCGCATCGAGCGAGACGTCGTGCTGGAGTTGCCGGGTTTTCTGGGTTTGGGTGCGATCGTCCAGACGACCGACCTGATCACGACGCTACCCCGTCATATCGGCCAGACACTGGCTCAGGCGAGCGATCTGGCGGTTCATGCGTGTCCGATCCCGGTCGACGGGTTTGCGGTACGGCAGCATTGGCATGCGCGCTATCACCATGAGGCGGGCAACCGGTGGCTGCGCGGCGTCGTGATTCAACTGTTCGGTGCATCGCATCCGTCCACAGCGTAGGGATGTGCGCTTATTCCGCGTTGCTTGGATCTATCCGTGTTGGGCGGCACGCCGGGCTCGAAGCCTGTGGCCAGTGCCGTGGCCGGTTTTCGAGGAGGCGTTTGGCAACGGGTTGGGGCGAGTCGCACGCGTTATCAGATCAGCGTCGAAATTCTGTCGGCAACGAGCATGGGGCTGGAGTCGCCGAGGCCGAGCAAAGCGGGCGTGCAGAATATGACGACCCGCTTCGTGCTCGATTCAGCCGTCCGCAAGCGTTGATTTGAATTCCTGAGAGAGTCGCGATATGAGCAAGAAGGGAAGCCTTTTTCGCGCCGAAGACTAGCCCGCGTTCCGAAGAGCGCCTTTCCGCCGCGGGTACTAAAGCTGTTCGGGGAAGCTGTCGTCGACACCGTTTGCCTGGATGGTCGGTCGGACTCGCGATTACTCGCTGCGACCCGAAGCAAGCTTTGCATTGATCCACGATGCCACGTCGGTGACCGGAATGGCGTGGCGTTGATTGAACGTCCCGCTCTTGTCCCATGCGACACCCCGCCCTTGAGCAAATGCCGCACGATACTTACGCATCATATTGTGCGGGTCGCAATGGTTTGGCCACAGTCGCTCGTTGTGTCACCGGATTGGGGTTCACGATGTTCGACTCGGTGATCTTGTTGCCGAACCGGCTGGTCGCGATCACCGAAATCCGAGTCCGGAAGTGGGCGGGGCGGTAGCCGAGTTTTCTGTAGGATTCCAAATTCAGTTGATCTCGATACGCTCCTTCTCTTAGGTCAAAACGGCTATCATGCGCGCAACACAGCAATAGTGACCTGCTCCCGGTTTTATTCCGGGTGCAGTTGGAGTCCGAGGTTAAAAACCGCTGCTTTGCATCGTGCGCCCGGGTGAACTGCGCGGGCGTCAGATAAAGGCTCACATACATCGGGCCGTCAGCGCCATGCGGCGTTCTGCAGCACGATCCTGTGAATGTGGATTCGTTCCGGCCAAACGAACCGCTGAACCTCATCTCACGAAAGAAAAAAGCATGGCGCTTCAGATCGCGTGTGCGAACCCCATCGCTGCAGTGGCTCTTCCGGAAAACTGTCGAATCCCTGCCTTCGACGGAGCCGGTCCGCCGACGTATGCGCATGCCGTACGGGAGGTGAGGAATGGGTAAGCCCGACCTTCGTCGGCCGGTTGCCGGACCTTATCGCCAGTCCCGATGGGCGGCCGTGCTGGAGGCTGCCTTTGGATGGGTGGCAAAGGGGACGATGGTGCTGGCCGGGCTGGCGATGGTCGCGGTGATGGCCCTGACGGGCGACCTGGGTGGTCTAACAGATCTGCTGCCGACGACCAGAAAGGACTGGCTGTACCTGCTGCTGATACTTGTCGTAGCGGTCGCGCTGATATTTGCGGTGCGCCACTACTGGTTGCCGCCGGGCAGTGCGCGTCCGGCAGGTTAGCCGGAACGGAAGGCGATGCGGCCCCGCAATCCGCGCAGGCAAGAAAAAGCCCGCTGCTTGAGCGGGCTGAATCCATGTTTGGAGACATGGAGGAGACAGACGTTAATTTAAGGGAAAACCCGAAGGTTGGCAAGCCCCCGTTGTATCGATGCAACTTGCTGCCGTACCGGCTGCCTCGCGTCGACGCAACCGATACCGCAGTTACATACCGCCGGCCCGCGCGTGCGCCCCAAACGCGCCAAACCGCTCCTGCGCGACGGGCAGCGCGTACTTGTCGCGCATCTCCGTCTCGATCCACGCACAGGCCTCGCGCGCGCAGTCGGTCAGCGCGTGCCGCGTCGCGTGCCCGTCGATGTCGTAGACGAAGCGCACGCCAACCTCGTCGTCGGCAACTTTCCGTTCGAGCTGGTTGAGCTGTAGTTGCGGCCCGTGCTGTTGCGACAGCGCGCGCAGCTCGTCGAAGTGATATTCGAGCCAGTCCGCGAAGAACAGCGCGTCGCTGCGGCACGGCAGGCGGAAAGCCGCGCTGCGCGACGGGCGCAGCCCGGCTTCGCCGGCCGCCGCGCGCGGGTCGCTGTTCGCGGCGAGGGACGCGTCGACGGGCGCGAGCGGATGCTGAATCCGCCGGTACGGTGCGTGGTCGCGCAGCGCATGCCACAGCAATTCGTCGCCGGCGGCGCCGGACGGCTGCATCGTCAGGTCGTGGCGGCCGTCGCCGGCAGGGGCGATGTCGCGGATCACGAGGCGCAGCGAGCACAGCGGCTCGTCCGCGACCAGCAGCGTCGCCGCGCGCGGCAGCCCGCAGACGAGCGGCGCGGCGCCGGTGGCACGAAACACGAGCCCGCTGCGGTCGAGCCGCACGAGCGGCAGCGGCCTGGGAAACGACGGATAGGCGACCGCGATGCGGGCGCCGTTGGCGCTCGTCAACCCGGGCATCATCGCGCGAAAGACCTGAGACTGGTCCACGTTGGTTCTCCTTCGTTACGATGCCGCCCGGACGGAAACGCGCGTTCCGGCTCAGGCGGCGATGGCTTGCCGGGCGGTCTGCCCCGGCTCGATTCCTAGTGCCGCAAACGTTTGCGGATCGATATCGATCCAGCACGCGACCACCAGACGTCCGTCCACCTGCTTCGGCGGGCCTGCGCGGTGCGCGTGTATGCCGATCCGGCGGAACAGCCGCTCCATGCTCGCGAACGTCACGCCGATCAACTGCTGCGCGCCAAGCTGCGCCGCGCATTCGACCACGGCCGCGAGCATCGGCCGCACGGCCCATTCGGCATTGCCCGGCCCGCCTTCGTCGTCGGTCGCCGCGAACCTGGACAGCTCCCAGACGGCCGCCGATTGCGGCAGCGGCATGTCTGCGGCGATCAGGTCGGCGAACAGCGACTGCAGCAGATACGGGCGCGTCGTGGGCAGCAGGCGCGCACATCCGCACACGTCGCCGCCGGCATTTCGCGCGAACACGTACACGGTATCGTCGCGATCGAACTGGTCGTGCTCGAAGCTTTCGTTCGCCGACGGGAGCTCCCAACCGAGTTGTTCGACGAACACGCGGCGCCGGTAGCGCCCGAGATCCGCTGCAAGTTCGTGTGGCAACCGCCCTTCTTCGTGAACGAAGGTCCGCATCGTGTCCTCGGATTTGTGCTTTTGTATGTATGCATTACATCGCGCGGCACGAGGAGGCGGTAACTGGTAACTCTTACAGGTTGGGCGGCGCAAAGACGCCATTTAGGACGTGGTAACGGTTTCTTGATCGATGGGATTGAAAAACCGGGCGCTTTTGCTTATAAAGAGCGCCAGCATCGTGGAAATTGTCAGATGAATGCGCGGCCAGTTGTCACTGGAGCGTCGGACCGGCATGATAGGCGTCGTTGCGCCCGAGCAGGGCCGACGCGACCGCGGCGGGCCAGTCGATGCAGGCGAGCCGCGCGACAAGCGTGGCGGCCGTGCGGAACATGCCGATGTCGGCACCGGTGGCGTCGACGGCCATCACGTTGCTGCGGACGTCGCCGCCGGCGATGACGAACGTGCCCGTTGCGCGTTCGAGGTACCAGTCCCAGCCGACCGTCACGTAAGGGACGCCGGCACGGGCCGTGCGCTGCCATTCGGTATAGCCGGCGAGGCGTGCGTCGATCGCGTTGTCGCGCAGTTCCGCGAGTAGCGATGCGTCGAGGCCGCTTGTGACATGATCGAGTGCAAGCGCGGCCAGTGCGCCTTTTGACAGGCGCACGTAGCCGTCCGGGGACGGGCCGGGGACCGGGTGCAGCAAAGGTAAAGTCATGCGCGGAATGTATCAGCCTCGAACCGGAGCTGGCACCTGACAAGTATGACAGCGTGACGTTGTCGGAGAACGAATGGAACTGCGCTGGCAGGATGCCTATCAACAATTCAGCGCCGCGGAAGACGAGCAGCAACTCTTCCAGCGGATCGCTGCCTATTCCAGACGGCTGGGATTCGAATACTGCTGTTACGGCATTCGCGTGCCGCTGCCGGTGTCGAAACCGTCGGTCGCGATCTTCGATACCTATCCGGACGGCTGGATGGCGCACTACCAGGCGCGGAACTACATCGAGATCGATTCGACGGTACGCGACGGCGCGCACAGCACCAACATGATCGTCTGGCCGGATGTCGACCGGATCGATTCGAACCCGCTGTGGCAGGACGCGCGTGAATTCGGGCTGTCGGTGGGTGTCGCGCAGTCGAGCTGGGCGGCCCGCGGTGCGTTCGGGCTGCTGAGCATCGCGCGCCACGCCGACCGGCTCACGCCGGCCGAGATCAACATGCTGACGCTGCAGACGAACTGGCTCGCGAATATGTCGCATTCGCTGATGAGCCGCTTCATGGTGCCGAAGCTGTCGCCCGCGGCGGGCGTCGCGCTGACCGCGCGCGAGCGCGAGGTGCTGTGCTGGACCGCCGAAGGCAAGACCGCATGCGAAATCGGCCAGATCCTCAGCATCTCGGAGCGGACGGTCAACTTCCACGTCAACAACATCCTCGAGAAGCTCGGCGCGACGAACAAGGTCCAGGCGGTCGTCAAGGCGATCTCGGCCGGGCTCATCGAGGCACCCTGACACGAGCTAGGGCGGTAATGCCGAATCCGGCGGCCGCCATGCCGCTCACTCCATCAACGGCTCCGCTTCCTTCGCGGTCCAGCTCACGCTGGAAATGCTCTTCTCCATGCTCATCCGGCTCGCGATCTGCTCGAGCTTCTGCTGATCCTTCGGATGCAGCTTCAGCGTCGCGGTCACTTTCAGACGGTCCGGCTGGTCGGGCACGTCCTCGCTCGTCAGGCTCTGGAACGACAGCGGCTTCGCGTACATCGAGTTCGACAGCAGCGTGCGGATG
The DNA here is from genome assembly GCF_003233675.1 of Burkholderia sp. JP2-270. Lineage (NCBI taxonomy): Bacteria > Pseudomonadati > Pseudomonadota > Betaproteobacteria > Burkholderiales > Burkholderiaceae > Burkholderia > Burkholderia sp. JP2-270. The sequence continues at coordinate 2,816,834 of NZ_CP029825.1, forward strand.
TGTACTTCGTCGGCGGCGAGACAGATCACGGTGATCTGGTATTCGCGCACGAGATCGGCGTTCGACACGGGCGTCGCGTTGATCGCCTGGCTGACGCCGCGCAGCACGGTGTTGGTGAGCAGCACGACGCCCGTGCCGGCGAGCGCGGGCACGTAATGGCCGGAGCCGGACAGCACGCCGACGGCGGCCGAGCACCACAGCGTCGCGGCCGTGTTGATGCCCTGGATCGAGCCCTTGTCGCGCATGATCACGCCGCCGCCGAGAAAGCCGACGCCCGACACGACGTACGCGGCGATCTGCGTGACGCCCGCGACGCCGTTGCCGGTCAGCACGCCGAGCGTGACGAACAGGCACGCACCGCTCGCGACGAGCGTGATCGTGCGCAGGCCGGCCGTGCGCTGGCGCATCTGGCGCTCGAGGCCGATCGCGACGCCGCAGGCGAACGCGGTGAAAAGACGGAGTGCGAAATCGAAAGTCATGGTTGTCCTGCCGTGCAAGGCGCGCATACCGGCTCACGTTGCCGCGGCGCAATGCCGAAAGCGACGCGACGATAGCCGTCATCGCGCGGTACTGTACCGCGCGTATGCGTCATTCAGTGTGAAACGGTAGGCGTGCGGGCTCGCGGAACGCGAGCCGGGGCAGGAGAACTGCGTCGGACAGGCGTTCAGGCGGCAAGCGGCGCACGCAACGGAGTGCTGCAACTGTCCACGATGGTTCCTGAAGGAAGAATGGGCGGCATTCTAGTGGGCGGCGTGCGCATGCGTCAACCGCCGGGCGGCGGTTGCGCTACTGCGCCGAGCCGATCGTCCCCGTTGCGAGCGCGAGCGCGGCCGCCGCAGACAGCGCACCGGCGTAGCTGTCGACCTCAGCATTCCGCGCCGCGAGCAACTGGCTTTGCGCGATCGTCGCATCGGTGACCGAGCCGACGCCGTTCCGGTACGCGGTCAGCGCCGCATCGTAGCTTGTCTGCGCGGCATCGACGAGCGCCGTCGCGGCGTCGTGCGACGCGAGGCTCGTCTGTACCGCGTTCTGCGCGGCAACGACCTGGCGGACGGCTTCCTCCTTGGTCCGTGTGAGGCGCGCGGATGCGCTTTGCGCGTCGTTGCGCGCCTGCATCAGCACGGCCGAGCGCAGGCCGCCGTCGTACAGCGGGATCGTCACGCCGAGGAACACGCCGCCGCCGTAGCGGCTGCCGTTCAGGTTGACGGTCGGCGCCTGGTCGCCGATCGCGGGCAGTGCGGTGATGGCGGTGCCGCCGCTTGCGTACGACGTCGAAGCGGACAGGAATATCTTCGGCATGAACGCGGCTTCGGCGGCCTTGATCTTCGCGCGATTGGCCTTTTCGAGCGCAAACGCGCCCTGCAGGTCGGGGCGGCGCGCGATCGCGTCCGACACGATCGCGTCGACCGACGAGCCGAGCGCGGGCGGCAGCGGCCGCTTCGGCAGCGCGGCGATCGTCGGCTTCGACAGCGGCGAGATGCCGAGCGCGGAGACGAGGGCGAGGTAGCTGTCGCTTTCCGTGCCGTCCGCCTGCACGAGCGCGAGGTTCGCTTGCGCGCGGTTCTGCGTTGCCTGGGCGAGCTCGACGACCGTACCGACGCCATGCTTGAGCCGTGCACGGGACGCCGCGAGGATTGCGTCCGCGTTCGCGACGCCCTGCTGCGCGCTGAGTGCGCGCGAGCGCGCGGCTTCGTACCGGTAGTACGCGACGGTCACGTCGTGGATCACTTGCTGGTGCACGGCCGTGAATGCGACGTTCGACGCGATCGACGCCTGTTCGGCTGCTTCGACGCGCGCCGCGCGCCCGCCGAAATCGAACAGCAGCCATTGCAGCGACAGCGCCGAGATCGTGCCGTGCACGGTCGTGTCGCTCGACGAGTCGCCGAGTATCGTCGACGTCGAGCCGTGGCTCGCCTGGTACGCGCCCATGGCCGTTGCGGACAGCTTCGGCAGGTAGGCGGCTTTCGCGATGCCGACCGCGAGCGCCGCATTGCGCGCGTCGTTCCATGCGATGCGCGTCAGCGGGTTCGCCGATTCGGCGAGGTCGATCAGCTCGGGGAGCGTGTACGCGTGCGCGGCATCGAGCGCGGCAGGCGGCGCTACCGACGCGAGCGCGGGCGTGACCGGCAGCGTGTAGTCGTGCGCGCCTTGCGCGGTCGCGCGCGGCGGTGCGGGCACGATGTCGCCCGCGGCCGAGGTCTGCGGCTGCCACGGGCGGTCGGACGCCTCCGGCGCCAGATCGATCGACGACGTCGCACAGCCGGCCAGCGCGACGGCGGTCGCGAGGGCGGCGGCGGCGATCGAGGCGGCCGGCGGTTCAGTTAGGCGCATGGGGGACAGGCTCCTTCGGTGTGGCTTGACAGGCGGCGTCGGCGATATGCGCGAGCCGCGTGTCGATCAGGTTCAGCAGCGCGTCGCGCGCGGGGTCGGTGGGGGCGGCATTCGGTGGTGGGGCCGGCGGTGCGGGGGAATCCGCGTGAGGCGCGGCTTCGTCGTCGTGCAGGTCGACTACGCGTGCAAGCCGCGCGCCGATCGCCGCGTCGCCCGGTGTGCGCTCGGCGAGCAGGAACAGCGGGCCTTCGAGCGCGCCGAGTTCCGCGAGTGCGCGCCGCCGCGCGGCGAGCCACGTGGCGGCCGGCCGCACCCACGACGGTTCGTAATGGATCAGGCCGAGCTCCTGCGAGATCGCGCCGTGGCGTGCGAACGCCTCGGCAGCCAGCGCGCGCCGCTCGGCCGGCTGTGCGATCTGCGCGACGCGCCGCCACTGGTCGAGCAGCGCCGCGAGCGCCGTGTCGATCTGCTTGCCGATGCTGACGGGCCAGATGCGCGTGAACACGAGATACACGACCACGTTGCCGAGCAGGATGCCGATCGTGCGATCGCGCGCGAGCGTCAGGTCGAAGCCGGGGCCCGCGCCCTGGATCACGCACAGGAAGAACGCGAATGCGACCTGGAAGCCCGCGTAGGCGATGCGCGGCGACCCGAACGCGACCCACGCGGCGAGCCACGCGCCGGCGAACACGAGCGCCATCAGCTCGCCGATCGACGACAGCGACGGCACGACGAACACGAGCGCGGCGGTGCCGAGCAGCGCGCCGACGATGCAGCCGGCGATGCGCAGCGTGAGCTTCTCGACCGTTTCGGCCGTCGAGCCGAGCGACACCATATAGCAGGTGATGAAGCAGGTATGGATGCCCGACCAGTCGAGCTGCGAGTACAGCAGGTAGCAGAACATTGCTGCTGCCGTCGTTTTCAGCGCATAGCGGATGTGGTCGGGATTGGTGCGCGCGTCGGGAAGGAAGAAGCTGCCGCCGGGGGCGGGCGGCGCAGGCGGTGCGGCGGGTTCGGCAGGCGTGTCGGCGCCGTGCACGTGGGCCGTATCGTCCGATGCGTCGGCCTCGGCCGGTTCCGCGAAGTGCGTGATCGCCGTGTGCAGATCCGTCGCGACGACGCGCGCGAGCGGCGGTAGCGCACCGGCTGCCGGCAGCGCGAGCGTCACGTCGACCGGATAACCGCCGCGTTCGAGGATGGCGGCCATGTCGTCGAGCGTCGTCGCGATCGGCTCGACAAACGCGTCGGGCAGCCGCGCGTCGGGTTCGCGGTCGGCGAGCGCGACCGCGACGAGCAGCGCGGTGCTCGATGCGATGGCCTGCCGCAGTGCGACGACGTCGGCGGCCGCCGACGAGCCTTCGAGCTTCGACAGCTTGAGCCACGTGAGCAACTGCTTGTCGCCTTCGCGCAGGCTCGCGTCGAACGCGGCGCGAGAGTCGCCGCTGTCGTCGCCGCGCAGCCGCCGTGCGGCGAGCCGCAGCCGTTTCGCGAGCTGCGCGTGCACGAGCTTGCGCGGCGACGGCGCGATCAGCAGGTTGACGACGATCGCGACACCGACCGGGATCGCGACCATCAGCCATGCATAGAGCAGCGCGCGTGTCGCGGCTTCGCCGAACGGCGCCTGTCCGAGCTGGTCGAGCCCGAAGCCGACGATCATCGCGAGGATTGCGCCGACCGGGCGCAGCTTGCTGGCGGATGTCAGGTAGAGCAGGCCGATCGACATCACGGTCATGCAGGCGACCCGCAGGATCGAATAGTCGATGCTGAAGATCGCGACGCCCATCACGAGCGCGATCACGACCGTGACGAGCAGCAGCATCGCGACCGCGAGCACGACGCTCGTCACGCGGTCGGCACGGTTCAGGAAGAACACGACATACGCGGAGATCGCGGCTTCCGGCGTGCCGTAGCCGCTCGTCACGAGCACGACCAGCGCGCAGATCAGCGCGACGCGCACGGCCATCGCCGTGCGCCCCGGAAACGGTGCCAGCAGCCGCAGGACTTCGCGCGGGCCCGGCGAGCGGACGTCAGCGGCAGGCAGTGCCATGCCGGACCTCGACGATCGCGCTGGCGCCGACGCGCACGAGCTTGCCGTCGGGTTCGTCGAGCTTCACGCGCACGGGGAAGCGCTGCGCGACGTGCACCCAGTTCACCGAGTTCTGCACGATCGGCAGCGAGCGCGGCAGGTTGATGCGAGCGCTGTCCGCGATGCCCGCGCCGATGCCGACGACCTTGCCCGTCATCGGACGGCTGCGGTCGATCATCGAATAGACGGTCGCGCAGTCGCCGACCTCGATGCGGTTCAGCGACGTCTCGCGGAAATTGCCGACGGCGAACCATTCGCTCGCGTCGATCAGCGTGAAGATCGACTGGTTCGGCGCGAGGGTCTCGCCGGCGAGCACGGTCAGGCCCGTCACGAGCCCGTTGTGCGGCGCGCGCACGACCGTATCGTCGAGCGCGTGCTGCGCGCGGGCCAGCGCGGCCTCGCGCGCATGCAGCGTCGCGATCGCGTCGGCGTCGTCGCCGATCGTCTGCGCGGACGCGCGCTGCTGTTCCTGTGCCTGCGCGAGCGACACGGCCGCGTCGCGCTGGCGGACCTTCGCCTGATCGAACTGCTGCACGCTGACGTAGCCCTGCGCGGCGAGCGGCGCGAGCCGGTTCACGTCGCGCGTCGCGAGGTCGGCGTTCTGCGTCGCGCGCTTGACCTGCTCGCCGGCGACCGCCGCGTTCGAGCGTTCGCCGATCAGCGAACGGCGGCGCGTGTCGAGCGATGCGCGCGCGAGCTCGAGGTCGGCCTGCGCCTGTGCAACCGTCAGCCGGTATGGCACGGGATCGATTTCGTACAGCAGGTCGCCTTTCGCGACGCGCTGGTTTTCATGCACCGCGAGCCGCACGATGCGCCCGCCGACAGGCGACGCGACATGCACGACGTCCGCGTCGATCGACGCGTCGTCGGTGGACGGGTAGGCCGTCGTGCGGTGGTACGCGTACGCGAGCGCCGCGATGCCGAGCGCGACGATCGCGAGCGCGATCACGCGGCCTTTCATGGACGGGCGGGCGGTTCCGGCGGCCTTCATGCGAACGGCCCCGTGCCGGTAAGCCAGACGATCACGGCGATCACGAGCCCGATCGCGGTGCAGACGGCAAGCTGGTAAGGGACCGTGGCGGCCCAGCCGGTCGCGACGAACACGCGGTGCGCAACGATCGCGCCGACGATGCCGACGATCGCGCTGACGAGCCAGAGCGGGAAATACGCGCCGAACAGCACGTATGACGGTGCGCCGCGCGATGCGCAGCTCGCGAGCGGCAGGGCTGGCGCCAGGACGGCGGCGACGCGCAGGGGTGCGCGCGGCGTTATTTTTCTCATGGTGTGACGAGCTCGACGATGGGGGGATGCCGGGCGCGGCGCAATGCGGTTCGTCGCCGCGACGACGATTCCGAGATACGGGGCCGATAATAAAGCAGCGCGATGCGGACCGCCAGCCGTCCGTCCCGCGGGGGGCGGCACGGGCCATGGCCGGTCGCGGTCGCGCTGGCGGTGGTGCCGGCTCGTCCGGCATCGCGTTTCCGTAGCGGTGGCCGGATCGCCGCGTTCCGTAGAGCAAGCTCGTGTAGGGTTGCTAACGGACTGTAAAGGATCGTAAGACGAACGAGGGCTGGCGAAATTTGCCGCGCTGATGCGGTGGAATCGGCGTGGAAACGGCCGATTACTGCGCGAAGCCGCGCAAGCGACCACCGGCGGCCGCGATCGGTCGTCGCGGCCGGGATCTGTGTACCATCGTGCGTATGGCGCGAAGCGCGGCACGGGACGTCACGGCCCCGTGCGACGCGCGTCGCGGAAGCCGTATCGCAACGAAGGTGAGCGCTCCATGCGAAGTTTCTTTGTCCGGTTCATTGCAATCGGCGTGCTGTTCCATCTGTATGTCGGGATGCGGATCATTCCCGACGCGTTTGCTTCGCCGGTCGCACGCACCATCGCGGCGCTCGTGCTGGCGAGCTTCGTCGTGCTGATCCCGGTCGGCATGTTCTCGCGCCGCTTCGACGAAGGCTGGGCCGCGACGCTGGCAGGCTGGACCGGCTCGCTCCTGATGGGTTTTTTTTTCGTCGCTGCTGGTGCTGACGTTCCTGCGCGAGTTCGTGCTGCTCGGCGTGTTCGCGTGGCGGCAGCTCGGGCACGACGGCGCGTGGAGCGGCGCCGCGGCCGACACGGCGCTCGGCGTGCTGGCGGCCGCGGGGCTCGTCACCGCAATCGGGTTCGTCGGCGCGCGCCGCACGGCGGCGGTCAAGCGCGTGTCGATTCCGGTCGCCGGGCTGCCGGCCGCGCTCGACGGGCTGACGATCGTGCAACTGTCCGACATCCACGTCGGGCCGACGATCAAGCGGCCCTATATCGAACGGATCGTGCGTGTGGTCAATGCGCTCGATGCCGACCTCGTCGTCGTGACGGGCGACGTGGTCGACGGCTCGGTCAAGCGCCTGCGCGAACATACCGCGCCGCTCGGCCGCATGCAGTCGCGACACGGCAGCTTTCTCGTGACGGGCAACCACGAGTATTACGCGGGCGCGCATGCGTGGATCGACGAATTCCGGCGCATCGGGCTGACGGTGCTGCTGAACGAGCACGTACTGATCGAGCACGACGGCGCGCGCGCGGTGCTCGCCGGCGTGACCGACTTCACGGCGGGCGGGTTCGATCCCGCGCACCGGAGCGACCCCGAGCAGGCGCTGGCGGGCGCGCCGCGCGACGTCGGCACGAAGATCCTGCTCGCCCACCAGCCGCGCAGCGCGGAAGCGGCGAACCGCGCGGGTTTTACCGTGCAGTTGTCGGGGCACACGCACGGCGGCCAGTTCCTGCCGTGGCCGCCGTTCGTGCGGATGCAGCAGCCCGTGATCGGCGGGCTGAGCCGCTTCGGCGATCTGTGGCTCTATACGAGCCGCGGCACCGGATACTGGGGGCCGCCGAACCGCTTCGGCGTACCGTCCGAGATCACGCTGATCCGGCTGACGCGCGGCGGCTAGCGAGCCCCGTCATTCGATGCGGGCGATATCGTCGAAGTCGAAGCGCGGGCTGCGCGGGAGCAGGCCGGCCGGATCGCCGTAGCCGAGATTCACGAGGAAATTGCTCTTGATCGCGGTGCCCGCGAAGAATTCGGCATCGACCTTCGCGCAGTCGAAGCCCGACATCGGGCCCGCATCGAGGCCAAGCGCGCGTGCTGCGAGGATCAGGTACGCGCCTTGCAGCGACGAGTTGCGGAACGCGGTGGCCTCGATCAGCGCATCGTTGCCGGCGAACCAGCTGCGTGCGTCGGCGTGCGGGAACAGGCGCGGCAGGTGATCGAGGAACGCGAAATCCATCGCGACGATAACGGTGACGGGCGCGGCCATCGTCTTCGCGAGATTGCCTTGGGACAACGCGGGCTTCAGGCGCGCCTTCGCTTCGGGCGACTTGACGAACACGAAGCGCGCGGGGCTCGAGTTCGCCGACGTCGGGCCGAATTTCATCAGGTCGATCAGCCGGTGCAGCAGCGCGTCGTCGACGGGTTTGTCCTGCCACGCGTTGTGCGTGCGCGCGGTGAGGAACAGTTGATCGAGGGCGGAATCGGAGAGCGTCGTCATGATGGGATCCGGAAAGCAATCGGCCGGGTCGCGCCGGCAGGCATGGCGGAAGAAAGCGGCCCCCTCGGCAGGGCGCGCGGCGATGATAGCGTGATGCGCGAACGCGCATCGCGGTGCGCGGCGGTTTCTTTCATCGGCGAATGACAGCGCATGGCGGCGGGCGTCGCCGTTGGCTAGTATGCAGACATGCGCTGTTCATCCCGTTCATCGCCCGTTTCCTCCCGACATGTCGACGTCCGATTTCTTCACCGATACGCCCGCGCCAGACGTGGACTGGTACCCGGACTGGCTCGCGCAACCCGATGCCGATCGCGCGCTGGCCGCGCTGATCGGCGAGGTAGCGTGGCGGCAGGACACGATCCGCACGCCGCGCGGACGCATTCCGTTGCCGAGGCTCACCGCGTGGCAGGGCGAGCCCGATGCCGTTTACGTGTATTCGGGGATCCGCAACGTGCCGGCGCCGTGGACGCCGGCCGTGCTCGACCTGAAGCGCGCGGTCGAGGCGACGTGCGGTGCGCACTTCAACAGCGTGCTGCTCAATCGCTACCGCAACGGGCAGGACAGCCTCGGCTGGCACGCGGACAACGAGCCCGAACTCGGCGATGCGCCGGTGATCGCGTCGGTGAGCCTCGGCGCGATGCGCGTGTTCGATCTTCGCCATCGCGCGACCGGCGTCACGCATGCGTATCGCCTCGTGCATGGCAGCCTGCTGGTGATGCGCGGGCGTACGCAGGCCGAATGGCAGCATCGCGTGCCGAAGGCGCCGAGCGTGCAGGGCGAGCGCGTCAACCTGACATTCCGGCGCGTGATGCCGGCCGGTATGGGCCGGTGAAACTGACCGTTAAGCGGTGCCCGGGTGGCCGGGCGATTCCCGCCCCGTTTTTTCGACCCATGAACGGGCGAGACAAGCAATTGGCGGCATGTGCGGCACGTTGCCGCATGAGCGTTTTGCCATGTGGCCTGAAATGGCTCTGAGGCCCGTCCCATATGGATTTCAGGCATATTCGATCGACCGTCCGGTTCCGATAGATGAGTGAAACCTCTGATGGTGCGTCGCAACAATCATTAACTAGACTGTCGAATAGCAGAAACGCGTCGCATACCGGCGCGACCTTTTCGACATGCCCCGTGCGTTGCCGATGCAACGTGCAAGGGGGCAGGAGCTTAACGCGTGACCGTACTCGACCCTTCCTTCGAACCCTCGCTGCACGTCTTCGAACAAGACGGCGGATGGCAATGGGCGCTGACGGTGAAGCGGGCGACCGGCGTCGGGGTGAAAGTCGTCGCATTCAGCCGGGAAGGCTTTCGCGGCGAAGCCGAGGCTTACGCCGCCGGCCAGCTTGCCCGCGCCGAGTATGACGCTGCCGTGACGGCCTGACGCCGTCGCGTCGATCCCGCCCGAGGATCGCCTTCACCCCTGCCGGACGGTTTTTCCCGGCCGTTTCCCGTTTTCCCGTGTTCCGCCTGCCGCGCTGCTTGCATCGCGCGATACCGCCACGCGGTGCGCCGGCGCACCGGTCCGTCCGCGCTTGCCGCGCCAAATGGTCCGTACCATTCGACACGTGTGTGCCATACGCGGCGCTTAACGTTCTTGCACGGCGCCCGTCGCGCCGGCGATGCGGCCTGCGCCGCGGTTTGGGCGCCGGACGCCGGGCGACGCGACCCATCGACAAGAACGCAGGTCATGTGCGACGACTACACCGACTACAACCGCCATGCGCGCGGCGAATCGCGCACGGCGCGGGCGCCGGAACGGGGATTCACGCTGATCGAGGTGCTGATCGCGCTGGCGATCGTGGCGGTGGCGCTCGGCGCCGTGATGCGTGCGATCGGTGCGCTCGCGTCGGATACCGATACGGCACGCATGCGCCTGCTCGCGTTGTGGAGCGCCGATAACGCGCTCGGCGAGATCCGCATCGCGTCGACCTGGCCGCCCGTCGGCACGAACACGTTTGCATGTCCGCAGGGCCGGTACCGGTTCGTGTGCCGCCAGTCGGTGGCCGCACTGCCGAGCCCGCTCGTGCGTCGCGTGACGGTGAGCGTCTATCCGTCCGCGTCGAGCCGCAACGTGCTCGCCGAAGTCGTAACGGTGATCCAGAATGAAGCGCGCCGCTGAACCGCGCGCGGCGGCGCGCGCCCGCGGCTTCACGTTGATCGAGATGCTGGTCGCGATCGCGCTGCTCGCCGTGATCGCGCTGCTGTCGTGGCGCGGCCTCGACGCGACGATCCGCGGCCGCGACGATATCGCGTCGAATCTGGCGCAAACGCGTCTGCTCGGCCGCTATTTCTCCCAGTTGCAGTTCGACCTGATGAACCTGGTGACGGCCGACGAAGTGTTCGGGCCGCCGCTGCGCATCCGCCCGAACGAACTGGTGATGGTGCGCCATCTCGGTGTCGGCGGCGGGCCGACGCAGATGCAGGTCGTGCGCTACCAGCTCAAGGGCCGCGAGCTCGCGCGCAGCGCGTCGCAGCCGCTCGCGTCGCTGGCCGAGGTCGAAGACGCGCTGCATCATATGGATGCGTTCGCGCGTGTGGTGGCCAGCAACGATGCGCGGTCGATGCAGCTGGCCGTGTGGATTCCGCCGGGTGGCTGGACGACGAGCCAGGTGAGCATCGAGCAGACCTACGCACAGTTCCTCGCGCAGCACGGCGTCAGCAACATCACGTCGCTCGGGATGCCGCTGCCGCGCGGGGTGCGCTTCGCGGTCACGACGGGCTCGCCGGCGGTCGAATACGTGCGGACGATTCCGATCGGACAGTGACGGCGGCGCGTGCCGCCCCGACCCGAAACGCGTTCCGTCGCCCGGGCAAAAAGGTCCGTAACTTTCGTCATACGTCTGTTATTGCCCGTCCGTTAGTCTCGTGGCGAGCATGACCGCCGCGACCGGTTCCATCGGCCGGTTCAGCGGCGGCATTGGCAAACGGGAAGGGGGCGAACGTGACGGTCGAGCACCGGCATGATGCACACGCGGGCGCGTCGGGGAACGACGCGCGCGGGCAACAGCAATCGGCGGCGATCCTGAGCCGCGCACAAAACTGGCACAGCACCGGACGATTCGACGACGCTGCGCGCGAATATCTGGCGGTGCTCGCGAAGGAGCCGGACAATCCCCAGGCGCTGCACCTGTACGGCGTACTGCAGTTCCAGCGCGGCGCGGCGGACGACGCCGAAGCGTTGCTGCGCCAGTCGATCGTGATCGCACCCGGCACGCGCGCGCTGTCGGACCTCGGCGCGATCGCCGGCGAGCGCGGCCGCATCGACGAGGCGCTCGAGCATTTCGCGGCCGCGCTGCGCGCGACGCCCGACGACGTGCAGACGCTCGTGCGTCGCGGCAATACGCTGATCGGGCTGCGCCGCTACGACGACGCACTCGCGTCGTTCGACCGCGCGCTCGCCGTATCGCCGCTCGTGCTCGATGCGCTCTGCAATCGCGGTAGCGCGTTGCGTGCGCTGGGCCGCTTCGACGAAGCGCTCGATACCTACGATCGCGCGCTGATGGTCGACCCGCGTTCGTTCGAGTCGTGGTTCAACCGCGGCCTCGTGTTGCGCGAACTGCAGCGGCCGGCCGACGCGCTGCAGTGCTTCGATCGCGCCAACGCGATCCGGCCCGGCGTCGCCGCGATCATGGCCGAGCGCGGCCGCACGCTGATCGAGCTCGATCGGCCGGGTGAGGCGCTCGCCGCCTTCAACGAAGCGATCGCTTCCGATCCCGCGCGCATCGACGTGCTTTACAACAGCGCGGTGGCGCTCGAACGGCTCGGTCGCGCCGACGAATCGCTCGCCCGCTGCGAGCGCGTGCTGATGCTCGATCCGGAGCATGTCCGCGCTCATGCGACCCGCGGCAATGCGTTGCTGCAGCTCAAGCGCTACGACGACGCGCTGGCAGGTTATGCGCGCGCGCTGGCGCTCGATCCGCACGCGGCGGAGACGTTGTGCAACCGCGGTACGGCGTTGCGTTATCTGAAACGTTACGACGACGCGCTGGCCAGCTACGATGCGGCGCTCGCGCGCGACGCGCGGTTCGCCGAGGCGTGGGCCAATCGCAGCAGCGTGCTGCAGGACCTGCATCGCTACGACGAAGCGATGGCGTCGCTCGACCGCGCGCTCGCGCTGCGTCCCGATCACGCGACGAACTGGCTCAATCGCGGCAACCTGCATTTCGAAACGGCACGCACGGACGACGCGCTCGCCGCGTACGACCACGCGATCGCGCTGCGTCCCGACTACGCCGAAGCGCATTTCGCGCGCGCGTCGCTGTATCTGATCGAAGGCGATTTCGCGCGCGGCTGGCCCGAATACGAATGGCGGCTGCGCGATGCGCAGCTTGCGCGGCACTACCGGCCGTTCATGCAGCCGGCGTGGCAGGGCGACACGCCGCTCGACGGCAGGACCGTGCTGATTCATGCGGAACAGGGTTTCGGCGACACGCTGCAATTCTGTCGTTATGTGCCGCTGGTGGCCGCGCGCGGCGCACGGGTCGTATTCGAGGTGCAGCCGACGCTGCGCGCGCTGATGGCGTCGTTGTCCGGTACAACCGACGTGATCGCGCGCGGCGAGCTGCTGCCGGCATTCGACTGCCAGGCGCCGCTGTTGAGCCTGCCGCTTGCGTTTCGCACCGAAGAAGCCACCATTCCGCGCGCCGGGGCCTACCTGCATGCGGACCCGCAGCGCACGCGCCAGTGGGATGCGTTGCTCGGCGAACGGCGCCGGCCGCGGATCGGGCTCGCATGGGCCGGCAATCCGGAGCATCGCAACGATCACAACCGGTCGATCGATTTCTCGCGGCTCGCGCCGCTGTTCGATCTCGACGTCGACTGGATCAGCCTGCAGAAGCCCGTGCGCGAGCGCGACGAGGCGCTGCTCGCGGATGCACCGGTTCGCCGCGTCGAAGACGAACTCGGCGACTTCGCGGATACGGCCGCGCTGATAGGCGCCCTGGATCTCGTGATCGCGGTCGATTCCGCGGTCGCGCATCTGGCGGGCGCGCTGGGCCGCCCGGTCTGGGTGCTGCTGCCCGATCCGCCGGAGTGGCGCTGGATGCGTACGCGCGGCGACAGCCCGTGGTATCCGTCCGCGCGGCTGTTCCGGCAGCCGGCGCCGGGAGACTGGGCGGGCGCGATCGACGCGGTGCGTGCCGCGCTCGAGCCGATGACACGTTAGACACGATACGCGATGCGAACAGCGACCAGTGGGAGCCACACGATGACACCGAACGGGGAAGGGACGACATTCGCGAGCGTGCCGGTCGCGCCGGATCGCCGTCCGCCCGACGCCGCGCAGCTCGAACGGCTGCTCCTGCGTGCGCGCAAGGCGCACCACGAGGGCGCGCTACAGCATGCGGAGAACGCGTATGCCGAATTGCTGACGCTCGATCCCGAGCATCCCGAGGCGCTGCACCTGCTCGGCGCGGTGCGCTTCCAGCAGGGGCGGCTCGACGATGCCGAGCCGTTGATGCGGCGTTCGGTCGAGCGCCGGCCGGTGCCGCTCGCGCTCGCGAACTATGCGGCGGTGCTGGCCGGACTCGGACGAGAGCACGATGCGCTCGCGCGTCTCGACGAGGCGCTCGCGATCAATCCCGCCCATCAACGCGTATTGTTTCAGCGCGCCGGGCTGCTCGCGCAACTCGCGCGGCACGACGACGCACGCACGGTCTACGATCGCCTGCTCGAACTGACGCCCGGCTTCGCCGACGGCTATGTGAAGCGCAGCGACATGCTGCGCGCACTCGGCCGCCATGACGAAGCGCTCGCCGACTGCGACCGGTCGATCACACTCGGCGGACGTTCGTTCGACGCGATGCGCGCGCGCGGTCTCGCGCTGCGCGAACTCGGCCGTTTCCGCGATGCGGTCGACAGCTATGGCCACGCGCTCGCGCAGACGCCGGGCAGTGCCGAGGTGCTGTTCCTGCGCGGCGTCGCGTATCTGGACCTGCACGATCCGGAATGTGCGCTCGCGGATTTCAATGCGGCGATCGCGACGAGCCCGACCTTCGTCGATGCGATCTTCAACAGTTCGATCGCGCTCGAGCAGCTAGGCCGGCACGACGAGGCGCTCGGACGCTGCGACCGCGTGCTCGCGATCGATCCGAGCCATGCGCGGGCGCTCGCGAACCGCGGCAACGCGGCCAGCCACCTGGAGCGCTACCGCGACGCGGTCGACAGCTATGCGCGCGCGCTCGAAGCGGAACCGCGCAGTACCGGCGTGCTGTGCAACTATGCGAGCGCGCTGATGCGCGTCGAACGTCACGACGACGCGCGCGACATGTGCGACCGCGCGCTCGCGCTCGATGCGAGTTTCGTACCCGCATGGTTCACGCGCGGCCGCGTGCAACTCGAAACGCACCGCTACGAGGCCGCGCTCGACGATTTCGCGCGCGTGATCGACGCGACGCCACAAGACAAGCTCGCGCACTTCCACAAGGGCAACGCACTGCGCGCGCTGCGACGTCACGACGCCGCGCGGCAGGCGTATGCGGACGCGATCGACATCGATCCCGACTATGTGCTCGCGCACTGCATGCGCGCGTTCCTGTGCCTGTCGATCGGCGATTTCGAAGCGGGCTGGGCCGAGTATGAATGGCGCTGGCGCGACACGCAGCTCGACGCGAGCCGGCGCGCGTTCGCGCAGCCGCGCTGGACCTACGGGATGCCGCTCGACGGGAAGACGATCCTGCTGTACCCGGAACAGGGGCTCGGCGATACGTTGCAGTTCTGCCGCTACGTGGCGCTCGTGAAAGCGCTCGGCGCACGCGTCGTGCTCGAAGCGCCGGTCGAACTGAAGGCGCTGTTCGCGACGCTCGACGGCGTCGACGCGCTGGTCGCGCGCGGCGAACCGCTGCCGCCGTTCGACCTGCATTGCCCGCTGCTGAGCCTGCCGCTCGAGTTCCGCACGGACCTGGCGTCGATTCCGGCGGGCGTGCCGTATCTCGCCGCCGATCCCGCGCGCGTGGCGCGCTGGCGCGAACGGCTCGGCGCATCGACCCGGCCGCGCATCGGCCTCGTGTGGTCCGGCAACCCGCTGCACCTGAACGACCGCAATCGCTCGATGACGCTCGCGGATCTGCTGCCGCTGTTCGACGACCGCTACGAGTGGATCAGCCTGCAGAAGGTGGTCCGCGACGAGGATCGGCCGGTGCTCGACGCGAGCGTGGTCCGCTTCGTCGGCGACGATCTGGCGGACTTCGCCGACACGGCGGCGCTGACCACGCTGATGGACGGCGTCGTCAGCGTCGATACGTCCGTCGCGCACCTCGCCGGCGCGCTCGGCCGGCCGCTGGCGCTGATGATTCCGCATACGCCCGATTTCCGCTGGCTGCTCGAGCGGGACGACAGCCCGTGGTATCCGTCCGCACGGTTGTTCCGCCAGCCTGAGGGCGGACAGTGGGCGCCCGTCGTCGAGCGGATCGCGGCCGAATTGCCCACGCTCGTTGGTGGGGGCGCGCGGTGAGTGCGCGCCGTGAAGCTGCGCCGCTCGCCGGATTCGGTGTCGGCGCCGTGCCGTTGAGCTCGGTGCTAGCCGATGCGCTACGTAATGCGCGCACGCGTCTCGAACAGCGCGACTTCGCGGGGGCCGGACGGCTCTACGAAGGTGTATTGACGATGGCGCCCGACAACGTCGAGGCATTGCACCTGCTCGGCCTCGTGCACCTGAAGCTCGGCGATCCCGCGCGGGCGGAGCCGCTGATTGCGCGGTCGATGCGGGTCGGGCTGAACCAGCCGTGGAATCTCGCGAACCACGCGGCAGCGCTGACCGGCGTCGGTCGTCATCGCGACGCACTCGCGGTTGCCGACCGCGCGCTCGCGACCGATCCGGACCATGCACCGTCGAATGCGGCGCGCGGCGATGCGCTGCTCGCGCTCGGACAATACGACGCAGCGCTCGCGGCCTACGATCGCGCGCTGGTGTGCGAGCCGGCCCACGCCGCGGCGTGGTGCAAGCGAGGCGAGACGCTGAGGCGGCTCGAGCGGCCCGCCGATGCGCTGATCAGCATCGAGCGCGCGCTGCGGATCGATGCGAACGACCCGGCCGCGCATACCGAGCGCGGGCATGCGCTGCGCGGGCTGGGTCATCGCGAGCAGGCGCTGCATAGCTATCAGCTCGCGATGGTCGTGCGCGGCAAGACCCCTGATCTCGTCTATGCGTGCGGCGTGGTGATGACTGAACTCGGTCGGCCGGCCGACGCGCTCGCGTGTCTCGACGAAGGGCTTGCACGGCTACCGAACGACGAACAGTTGCTGTACGCGAGCTGCGTCGCGCTGGATCTGCTGCATGCCCGCGACGAATTGCTGAAGCGCTGCGACCGGCTGCTCGCGCTGAATCGCGGCAACGTCGCCGCATGGGTCGGACGCGGCAATGCGCTGCTCGGGCTCGAACGCTACGACGAAGCCGCGTACGCGTATCGCGAAGCGCTGGCGCGCAAGCCCGACGATATCGACGCGCGACGCAACAGCGCGGCCGCGCTGCGCGCGCTCGGCCGGTACGACGATGCGCTCGCCGATTACGACACGGCGCTCGCGCTGACGGGCCCGCATGTCGAGCTGCATTACAACCGCGCGCTCGCATTGCAGCAGCTCGGCCGCTACGACGAAGCGCTCGCGAGCCACGCGGCCGCGGCCGCCGCGCCGGCGGAAGTGGCGCAGGCGTTGTTTACGCGTGCGCTCGCGCGCCAGCATCTCGGCGACTACGACGCGGCGCTCGCAGATTATGCCGACGCGTGCCGGCGCGATCCGCATCATGGCGCCGCACACCGCTCCGAGGCGTTCTGCCGGCTGCTGATGGGCGATTTCGATGCGGGATGGCGGCAGCACGAGGCGCGTTGGGACGCGGCCGACGTGATGCTGCACCGGCGTCATGCCGACCGGCCGCTGTGGACCGGTGCCGAACCGCTCGCGGGCCGCACGCTGCTGCTGCACGCGGAACAGGGATACGGCGACACGCTGCAATTCTGCCGCTATGCGAGCCTCGCGCACGACCTCGGCGCGACCGTGATCGTCGAAGCGCCGGCCGCGCTCGGCGAACTGCTCGGCACGCTGCGCGGCGTGAGCCGGATCGTCACCGAGGATCAGCCGACACCCGCGTTCGATCTGCATTGCCCGCTGATGAGCCTGCCGTACGCGTTCCGCACGACGCTCGACACGGTGCCGGCCGATGGGCCGTACCTGCGTGCGGATGCGCGGCGGCGCGACGCATGGGCGCAGCGCGTCGATCGGGTTGCTCGGCCGGGCCGGCTGCGGGTCGGGCTCGCATGGTCCGGCAATCCGCGTCACGCGAACGACGAGAACCGCTCGATACCGTTCGTCGCGCTTGCGCCGCTGATGGCGCTCGACGCGACCTTCGTGAGCCTGCAGCCGCAAATGCGGGCGCGCGACGCGGACCCATTCGCGGCCAGCGGCGTGCTGTCGTTCGCGGATGCGCTGACGGATTTTGCCGAAACGGCCGCGCTGATCGACACGCTGGATCTCGTGATCAGTGTCGACACGTCGGTCGCGCATCTGGCCGGCGCGCTCGGGCGGCCCGTGTGGGTGCTGCTGCCGCGCGTGCCGGACTGGCGCTGGCTGCTCGAACGCGACGACTGCCCGTGGTATCCGGCCGCGACGCTGTTCCGGCAGATGCGGCCCGGCGACTGGCCGGCGGTAGTCGAGCGGGTGGCCGGGGCGCTCGACGCGGTGTGCCGCGCGCGCCCCGAACCGGCGTGACCGGCCTTCCATGACAAAAGCTACGGACCTTTTCGCGGCGGCCGGAATGGTCCGTAACAGTCGCCATGTCGCTGCCATTCGCGCTTCGTATGGTCTTCGGATTCCAGCGGCCTGTTTCAGGCGCAACGACATGTGCGGTGCCGGACCGGCGCCGCGCGCAATTTCCTAGCATCGGGGTGGAAAGAATGGCAGCACGCGCACGTACGGATCGGCAAGTTCGCGCAACGGCCTCTCGGTCGGTCTTGAAATCGGAGCTGAGCCCGCTTTACCGGGCGGTCGTGCTGATGCTCGCGGCGGGCGTGTCCGCGCATGCGCATGCGGCGGGCATCATGAACCTCGGGCAGGCCACCGCGCGTGCGGCGGGCGGCGCCGCGGGCGGTGCCGGCGGCGTGCCGGGCATGCCGAATCTCGGCGTGTCGCCGCAGCAGGCGCTGCAGGCGAGCCAGCCGTCGATCCGCAACCTCGGTTATGCCGCGCACGCGATCGCTGCGCAGATCGCCGTGCAGCAGAACGCGGCCGCGGCGGCGGCGAAGCTGCCGTCGACCGTACCGAACGGGCTTGCGCCGGGCGGGCTGCAAGTGGCGGCAGGCGCGACCGGCGATACGAACAATCCGGTGCTGTGGTTCAACGCGAACGCGCCGCAGCAGAGCGTCGACGCGACCGGACACGTGAACGTCGACGTCAAGCAGACCGGGCAGAACGCGGTGCTGACGTGGGAGACGATGAACGTCGGCCGGCAGACGACACTGAACTTCGACCAGTCGGGCGGCACGCAGACGAACGGCGCAAACAACTGGGCGGTGTTGAACCGGATCAACGATCCGAGCGGCAGGCCGAGCCAGATTCTCGGGAACATTACCGCGCAGGGGGCGGTGTATGTGATCAACCGGAACGGTGTGCTGTTCGGGGCCGGGTCGCAGGTGAACGTGCATTCGCTGGTGGCGTCGTCGCTCGACGTGCTGAACATGAACAACTACAACCAGACCCTGCAGAACAAGGTGCCGGTTGTGGCGGACAGTACGCTTGCGCAGGATGCTGCCGGGATTGTCGCGAGCAACAAGCAGTTCCTGAGCCTGCCTGCCGGGACGACGGGCGGGCTCGCGTATCCGGAGTCGGGTAGTTCGACGGGGGTGAATGGCAGCAGCCAGGTTCCGAACGAAGTGCTTGGCCTTGGCAATCAGGTCAACCTTACGTCCGCAAGCCAGTATCAACCGTGGGGCGACGTCACCATCGAACAGGGTGCGTCGATCACCACGCACGCGAACGGCAATGCGAGCGACGGCGGCTTCGTGATGATCGCGGCACCGAACGTGACGAACGCGGGGCACATCAAGGCGACGGACGGGCAGGTCGTGCTGGCGGCCGGTGTCGGCGTGAGCCTGCGGCCCAATAGTGGCGTCACGGCGAATCCTCAAGTGCTGCTGCCGGAACTGAGCGGGCAGATCATGCTGCTTGGGCCGAATGGCGCGACAACCGACGTCACGCCGGCCGGCACGCTGACCAATACCGGTATCGTCGAGGCCGCACGCGGCAACGTGAACCTGCTCGGCAGCCGCGTCGCGCAGAACGGGGTGGTCGGCGTGACGACGAGTGTCAACGCGCCCGGCACGATCACGATTTCCACGGTCGACGAATACAGTTCGAACAACCCTTCGGGTGCCAAATACCTCGGGCTGGGGCAGGCGACTGGTGGAATCGGCGGCGCGGACGACACGCATCGCGCCGGCCTGCTGAGCTTCGGCCCGGACTCGGTGACGACGGTGATGCCGGACGGCAACGGCCAGACGACGCCGTCGACGCCGGGCGCGACCTTCACGCCGGGCAGCATCGGCATGACGGCCGGCTCGATCTGGTTCCAGGGCGGCTCGCTGATCGAGGCGCCCGGGTCGAAGGTCACCGTCGCGGCGCTGACGCCGTCCACGTCGGGCGCGCAGGCGCCTGCCGGCCAGACTGCCGTACCGGGCCGCATCTATGTCGACAACGGCGCGACGATCGACGTGTCGGGCCTTGCGAACGTCGAAGTGCCGATCTCGCAGACACTGGTGACGGTCGACCGGATCGGACAGAACGAACTCGCGGATTCGCCGCTGCTGCGCAACGGGTTCCTGCTCGGGTACAAGAACCTCGTGTTCGACAGCACGCTGACGGGCACGCGCAGCGACGGCGTGCAGTGGGTCGGCAGCCCGATCCTGAACCTGTCGGGGTACGTGAACCTGATTCCGCGCACGGTCGACCAGTTGCTGACCAATGGCGGGTCGATCACGCTGTCGGGCAACGAGGTGATGACCGCCGCGGGTTCGTCGATGAACCTGAACGGCGGTTACGTCCATTACGACGGCGGGATGGTCAACACGACGCGCCTGGTCGACGCGAACGGCGCGATCGTCCCGATCGGGCGGGCGAGCCCGTACGACACCTACGTCGGTATCGCGGGCCAGTTCGTCGAATCGCATCCGCGCTGGGGCGTGACGAAGTCCTGGTACAACCCGCTGCAGACGGCGGGCACGTATCAGGGCGACACCATCGTCGGCGGCAATGCGGGCACGCTCGACGTGTATGCGTCCCAGGCGACGGTGCTCGACGGCGACATCAGCGCGCAGGCGTTCGGCGGCGCGAAACAGATGCAGGGCAACAGCCTGCCGAGCGGCGGGACGTTCAACCTCGGGGCCGATCCGAAGCTCGGCAGCACTGCGCTGGTCAATCTGACGTCGAACAACCACGACGCGGGAACCGGCGCCACCGGCCTCGTCGTGCTGCAGGACCACGCGCCGTCGCTCGGCGAGATCGCGCGGGGTTTCTCCATCGATACGCCACTCGATGCCAACGCCTTGCAGGCGCTGCCCGAGACGGACCCGCGCAACGTGTTGTCGACCACCGTCGTACCGGTCGCGACATTGAACAACGGCGGTTTCGCGAACCTGAACGTGACCGAGGACAAGGTCGGCGGCAAGGGAATCGTGGTGCCGCAAGGCACGCAATTGGAATTGCAGCCGGGAGGCTCCATTTCGCTCGGCAGCGCGCGTCCCGGCGCCGACGTCAATGTGGCAGGCAAGCTGATCGTGCCGTCGGGATCGATTTCGATTGCCAGCGGCGGCAACGTCATCGTAGGGCCGCAGGGGGTAATCAGTGCTGCCGGTCAATGGGTGAACAACGACTTGCAGGCGGCGCCCGGATCGACGCCGGGCAACAGCCAGTTCATCAACGGCGGTACGATCTCGCTGTCGGCAATCCAGAATTCGCTGATTGTGCCCGGCGCCGGTTATGCGGACGCGACCGGCTCGGTCCTGTTACAGCCCGGCAGCGTGCTGGACGTGTCGAGCGGCGGCGAGATGCTGGCGAACGGCCAGATGCTGATGCAGAACGGCGTGCCGGCCGGGCGTGGCGGCAACGTGTCGTTGCAGACTTATGCGGGACCGCAATCGAAACAGTTTGGTCACACGACCGATGGCGGCGGCGGTGCGTACCTGCCCGCCACGCAGCCGACGGCCGGCACGCTTGCGCTGGGCGGCACGATCCTGAGCGACGGTTTTTCGGGCGGCGGCACGCTGACGCTTCAGGCGCTCGGATTCCGGATCGGTGGCGATGCGGCGGCAGCGTCGCCGTTCGACGTGTATCTCCCGGAGACCTTCTTCGCGCGGCAAGGGTTCGGCAAGTACGTGCTGAACGCGTATTACGACGCGACCGTCGCGCCGGGCGCCATGGTCGGCGTGACGCAACTGAACCGCATCCCGGATGCGGTCGCGCTTCAACAGGCCGGTACGGGCGCGAACCTGTCGGCGGGCAGCCTGACGTCGATCGGCCAGCTCGATGCGTATCACCGGCAGGCGACGAACCTCGTGTTGACGGGCGGCAATTACACGTCGTGGCTGACTTCAGCCGGCGTGGTGCCAACGTACCCGGGCGGGACCGGCGCGGTCACTGTGTCGGAAGGCGCGTCGATCCATGCGGATGCCGGCGCGAGCGTCGGCCTCGGTTCGCCGACACAGGTCACGGTGCTCGGCTCGATCGTCGCGCCCGGTGGATCGATCACGCTGAGCGCGGACGGCGGCGGCACGTATGCGCAGGCCGGGCAGTTCAACACCGGTTTCCTGAGCGCGAGCCAGTCGGTGTGGCTGGGCGCGGATGCCTTGCTCGACGTATCGGGCACGGCATTGGCCAATCCACTCGCGGCGCCGGTCAAGATCGGCGCGACGACGGTCGTGCCGAATTCGGGCAAGGTGTTGCCCGGCGGCTCGGTGACGATGTCGAGCGACAAGGGCTACGTGGTGGCGCAGGCGGGCTCGAAGATCGACGTGTCCGGTACGTCTGCGAATTTCGACCGGTTGCAGGCCAATGGTACTTACGCGTCGCAGCCGGTCTGGAGCGATGCGGGCTCGATCACGCTGTTGGCGGCGAACGGCCTGTTTGCGGATGCGACGCTGGCGGGGCATCCGGGTGCCGCGCAGGCACGCGGCGGTACGTTGACGATCCTGCCGCATCAAAACGATGGCGCGAGCGGCACGGCATTGGTCGTGCGGCAAGACGGAACGCTCGTGCCCGCGGGACTGGCACCGGGACAGGATTTCACGTCGGCGATCGATCCGACGACCGGACAGCCGATCGGCCAGCCGACCGGGGTCATCCAGTTCGCGGCCGACCGGTTGACCGGGTCCGGCATCGCAAACCTGGTGCTCGGCAGTGCCACGCCGCCGAATCTGTTCGGCGTGTCACCGACACAGATGCTGTTTGCGGGTGACGTTACGCTGTCCTTGCCCGAATCGGTGACCCTGAATGCGGGACGCATTGCAGCCATCGGCATGGGACAGTTGTCGACGCTGCTGTCGACGCCGGTACGCAAGCCGGACGGGACGATTGCGTCGGCGGTCGACGCCGTGCTGGCACAGGCGCCGCAAACGCCGCTCGGCACGACGGTGGAAATCGATGCGCCCTACGTCGCGTTGTCGGGGCCGTTCATCCAGACGCAGGCACCCAAGTTCAAACCGGTCGCGACGCTGTCGGATGCGACGCTGAACGTGAATGCGTCGTTCATCGACCTGAAGAACCAGCTTCAGCTCAACAATTTCAGCCATGCGAACTTCACGAGCGGCGGCGACATCCGGCTGAGTTCGACGAATGCCGGCCAGACCTTGACGCCGGGCATCCTTTATACGCCTGGCGACCTGACGTTCAGGGCGGCTGGCCTGTATCCGGCGACCGGCAGCACGTTCATCGTCGACGCGGTCGGCCCGACCGATCCGGCAACCGGCAAGCCGGCGCCGACGACGGTCACGTTCGCGTCGAACGGCGCGTCGCTCACACCGCTGTCCGCAGGTGGCACGTTGCTCGTCGATGCGACGAACATCGTGCAGGGCGGCACGGTGCGCGCACCGTCCGGCACGCTCGTGTTCGGTATCGGCGATCCGTCGAATGCGGCGACGCAGGCGCAGTTTGCCGGTCTGCCGTTGGTCGCGACGGATTCGGTCAGGCTGGCAAGCGGCAGCGTGACGTCGGTGTCGAACGAAGGCGCAGTCATTCCGTATGGCACGACGGTCGACGGGGTCGAGTGGCAGTTCAATCCGGTCGCCGGCACGACGACGGCAGACCTGACCGCACCGCCCGCGAAATATGTCGGCGTGAACGGCGGCAACGTCGCGCTCGACAAGGGCGCGACGATCGACCTGTCCGGCGGCGGCGACCTGCAGGCGGTCGAATGGGTGCCGGGCACCGGCGGCACGCGCGACGTGCTGTCGCAATACAACGTGAGCTATGCAAGCGGCAAGGGCGCGACGGCAGTGCCGGTCAATGCCGGGGCCGGCAACGTCTATGCGATCCTGCCGGGCAAGCAATCACCGGTCGCGGCTTATGACCCGACCCTCGCGCAGACGGTACAGCCTTCCACCAATGAAAACGGTACGGCAACGACCGCGACGGCGACGATGGGAGTGGGACAGGCGAGCCTGACCGACCCGGTCGGCAAGGCCGTGTATCTGTCGGGCGTGCCGGGGCTGGCGGCCGGCTACTACACGCTGTTGCCGGGCAAGTACGCGACGGTGCCGGGCGCGTATCGCGTGACGGTGTCGAGCACGGCCGGCAACGTCGTACCGGGCGCGAGCCAGGTGCTGCAGGACGGCACGGTCGTGACGGCCGGCTATTTTGCCGACTCGCTGACGGGCAGCCGCAGCGCGACGCCGACGTTGTTCAACGTGCAGTCGAACAGCGTGTGGCAGCAATACTCGCAATACACGCTGACGGGGGCGAACGCGTACTTCACGAAACTTGCCGCAAGCAAGGGCAACGTGACGCCGCCGTTGCCGGTGGACGGCGGCCAGCTGGTGCTGGCCGCGACGAAGGCGCTGACGCTCGGCGCGACGCTGAACGCGGCCGCCGGCGCGGGCGGCGCGCCGGCCGAGGTCGACATCGCATCGCAGGACATCCAGATCACCGGCAACGGCAGCGCGGTGCTGCCCGGCTATCTGCAGATCGGCAGCGATGCGCTCGATTCGCTGAACGCGGGCAGCCTGCTGATCGGCGGCACGCGAGCGGCGACGACGAGCGGCGTTACGATCACGCCGATTGCGAACAGCGTCGTCCTGTCGAACGACGGGAACACGACACTGAAGGGCCCCGAGATCCTGCTCGTCACGAAGACCGATGGCAGCGGCACCGATCCGAACGCGGCGAACGGTTTGCGTGTCGATGCGGGCGCATCGATTACCGCGCAGGGCGATTATCCGGCCGCGAAGGACCAGCCGATCTCGATCGCCGGCGACGGCGCGCTGCTGCGCGTGTCGAACGGCGCAATGGCACCGCTCACGCGCACGGGCGGCACGGGCACCGGTTTGCTGACGGTCGGCGCGGGTGCAACGCTCGCGGGTGGCCAGGCGCTGCTGCTCGATTCGTCCGGCAACCTGAAGGTCGATCCGTCTGCGGCGCTGTCGGCCAAGGCGATCACGGCGGACGGTGCCGCGATCACGTTCACGAACGCGAGCGGCGGCGCGGCCGCGAGCCTGCCGGGTTTCGTGATCGATCCGGCCGGCCTTGCGCAGTTCGCGAACGCGCAGCAGGTGGCGCTGCGTAGCTACGGCGCGATCGGCTTCGTCGGCGACGTGAACGCGACGTTCGGCAACAACGTCGATCTGAGCGCGGGCACCTTCACGAGCGACGGCGGCCACGTGACGCTGAACGCACAGCAGATCGCGTTCACGAACGAGATGGGCGCAACGCCCGGCACGGCGACGGCCGGCGGCGGCACGCTGACGGTCAACGCGAAGGAAATCGACTTCGGCACTGGTACGAAGAGCGCGAGCGGCTTCGGCTCGGCTGTGATGAATGCGACGGGCGGCATCGTGGGGCAGGGCACCGGGACGTTCGACTTCGGCGCGTTGCCGGTGACGCTCAATGCACCGGTTTATCTGGCCGATACGAGCTCGGCCGCTACCGTGAAGACCACGGGCGCACTGACGCTGAACGGTGCGTCGGGTACCGCGTTGAAGCGCGATGCGGTTGGCGGTGCATGGACCTTCATCGGCGGCACCGTGGCCGACAACGGCGCGACGATCAGCGCGCCGGCGGGCAACGTCACGCTCGAAGCGACGAGCGGCAACCTGACGATCGGCGTCGGCTCGACGGTCAGCTCGGCGGGCGTGTCGAAGCAATTCTTCGACGTGACGCGTTACGCGCCGGCCGGGCCGATCACGCTGACGGCCGATGCGGGCACCGTCGACGTACAGGCAGGATCGACGCTCGATTTTTCCGGGGCGAGCGGCGGCGGTGCGGCGGGCAGCCTTGCGCTGTCGGCGCCGCAACAGGTCGTGAACCTGAACGGCACGCTCAAGGGCGGTGCGGCGAGCGGTTATGCGGGCGGCTCGTTCTCGTTGAATACGGGCGGCGCGGCCGATCTCGATGCGTTGTCGAAGACGCTTGCATCGAGCGGCGTGAACCAGGCGATTGCGATCCGCACGAAGACGGGCAACCTGACGCTGTCGCAAGGCAACACGCTGACCGCGCATTCGGTGCTGCTCACGGCCGACGGCGGTTCGGGCAGTGCGGCGGATACGGCGAACGGCAACGTGAACGTGCTCGGAACGATCGATGCGTCCGGCAAGGCGGGCGGCGAGATCGACCTGTACGGTCGCAACGGCGTGGACATCGAGGGTTCGCTGCTGGCGCGTGGCTCCGATCCGAAACAGCGTGGCGGCAAGGTCAACATCGGTACGACCGCGCTGTTCGATCCGACGATCGTCGATACGAACGGCAACTCGATCGCGTACAACGCGACCTATGGTTACGAGAACATCCTGCGCGGGAATTCTGGCGCGATCACGCTCGGTGCGAATGCGCTGATCGACGTGTCGGGTGGCACGGCGGGCGGCCTGTCGGGCGGCACCGTGAATTTCCGCGCACCGCTGCTGATCGACAACGGCGTGAATCTCAATCTGCCGGATACGTTCAACAACGGCAAGGGGATCGTCGGTTCGCGCGCGGCGACGCTCGAGCCATATGCGGTGTGGAGCACGACGGATGCGACGACGGGCGCGAAGCACTTCGATGGCGTCATCGATCCGGCAGGATGGTATGACAAGAGCGGGCATCTGCTGGGCGGCACGTTCACGGCGCAAGGCACATCCGGCACGCCGGCGACGTTCTCGTTCACGCCGGACGGCTCGGGCGGCGGCACGCTGACGAATCAGGCGACCGGTGCATCGGCGAGCGTCACGCAGGCACAGCTTCAGAACGGGAATTCCACGATCGGGTTCGGCGGGCTGAACAACATGTATTTCGCGCCCGCGAGCGGCGGGGCAAATTCGGATCACCAGACCTTCTACGGATATCAGAACGGCGATGCGTCGACGGCGGCGCCGGGCACGCTGATGGGATTCGTGCAGCACGGGCTCGATACGCTGGTCGATCCGTTTGCGGGAAAGAACATCGCGAATGCGCACATCGTGCCGGGGATCGAGCTCGACAACCCGAGTGCGGCGATCAACGGCGGCGATATCCAGGTGCTGACGAACTGGAACCTCGGCGCGGGCGCGTCGCCGACGAATCTCGCGTTCCGGTTCGACGGGGAGGCGCCGGTTGTAACGCTTCGCGCCGAGAACAATGTGAAGGTGAAGGCGAGCCTGTCGGACGGGTTCTTTCAGATTGCGAACCCGCTGGGTGGAGGCGGGACGATTCCGGTGCCGCCGTTGTCGACGCTGAATGCAGTACAGACAATTTTCAACGCGCCCGCGGGCTTTTTCGGGATTGCGTATGGCTATGGACTCTCGTATTTCGCGGGGAGCGGCCTGGCGTCCGGTCCGGGGCAACCGACCGGCGGCACGCCGGACGAGATTGCAGAGTACTACGCACTATATTCGGCGTATGCGAATTTTCTGGATCAGACCGCGACAAGCCTTTCGTCAGCGTTGACAGGTGTGCCGTTGACCAGTAGCAATATGGAGATCGTCTACAGACTACACGCGCAAAACTCTACGACGATGCTGCCCGGTCAGCCAGTGGCTCCGATTGCGCCGAGCACAGCCGAGCAGGCTTCGAATCCCGGCTCCTATCTGATCTATCTGAATCAATATCAGAAGTATCTGTCCGATTCAGTCCAGTTTGTGGTCCAGCATCAGCAGCAATGGCCGCTCGTGACTACTGTCACGGCGCCAAGCGTTCAACCGGTTTCGGTCATCGCGACCACGACGATCAGCTTGCCTGCCGTGACGGACAATTCGCCGGCCCCTACCTCCGTTGCGACCGTCCCGATTCCGCTTGTGTCTGCTTCACTGACGGGCGGATCGAGCAGTTCCTTCCGCGTCGTGGCTGGGGCGGATCTGAACAGCACGAACCCGCTGGCGCTTCAGGCGCCGACCGCAGGAGGCGGATCGAACGGCAAGAGCGTGATTTTCGACGGGCATACGACGTTCGTGGACGGCAATGGCCTGGCGTTGCTGGCCCCGACGATGATTCGCACGGGTACGGGTGCGATCGATATAGCGGCCGGCAACGACATTGCGTTGTTCGATGTCGATTCGATCCAGCCGGGCAACCCGGACGTGCTGGTTCCCGGCGTGATTTACACGGGCGGCGCGCCTGCCGCGGGGGCGCCAGCCCCGGGCACCGGCCTTTCGATCATTCATGGCGGGAGCGGCAATCCGGATATTCTGGTTACGTCCCCCGTCAATCCGGATTCGGCCGGCGATATCACGATTCACGCACAGGGAGATATCACCGGCGCGGAGTATTTGACCGATGTGAACGGCACGGTGACCGGAAAGAAGGGCGCCAACATCAGTCAATTCTGGTGGCAGTGGATGCAGATCGGCAATCCGACCGGGATGGTCGGGGCGACCAATCCCGCGACGCAGACCGTGCAGACGTCGATCAACTTCGGTGCGTTCGATCAAGGCGTGTTGAGCGCGGGCGGAAACGTCTCCGTGTCGGCGGGCGGGAATATTTCCGACCTGTCGGTGTCGTTGCCGACGACGTGGTATCTGACCGGCGCCAATACCGATAGCCCGACGGTCAATACCGTTGGAGGCGGCAATCTGACAGTACGGGCAAGCGGAGACATTCTGAGCGGCGGCTATTTCGTCGCGAAAGGATCGGGCACGATCACGGCGGGCGGGAAGATCGGGTCGGATATTGTGGTGCCCCCGAATTTCGACGGTGCGCGGACCGTGACGATGGATACGTTGCTGGCTATGCAGGATGGCGTACTCGACGTCAACGCGCGACAAGGCGCCAGCATCGGACGCGTGTTCGATCCGTCGTATGTGCAGGGCAATGCGCTGTTGTCCGCGTACAAGCAACAAGCCGACATGAAGGGCTATTCGTCGACATCCGCCGTCAATATCACGTCCACGACGGGCGATGTTGCAATCGGCACGCTTTCCAACGTCGGGTTGATCGGTGGCGGCAATTTCAGCCCGATGACGCCGGGTCAACTCGACCTGTCGTCCATTCTGCCGTCGTCGGTAGACCTGACCGCGTTCACTGGCGGCATTACGGTTGCGGCGAGCGGCGAGCTTTACCCGTCGGCATCGGGCAATCTGAATCTGATTGCCGACCAGACCATCGGTCTGTCGACCATCAACGGCATGGGGCCGCCCGTCGGGACGCCGTCATTCGGCATGCTCGATGTCGACCCGTCCGCGATGCCGTCACCGGCGAGGCCGAATGTATTCGTCGCGGATCCCACGGTTGCATCTGCGGCGGCACACGATTCCGCTGCGTTGCATGGCGATGATGCCGTACCGGCGCGAATCTACAGTTTGAATGGCGATATTGTCGATGGCGTTCTGCAGACAACCGGTGCTCGCGCAGGCTTGTTCGATTATCTTGTCCCTGTCGTGATTGACAAGCCTGCATTGATCCAGGCCGGGCGCGACATCGTCAATCTGTCGTTCCTGGGGCAAAACCTGCGCAAGTCGGATGTGACTCGTATCGTGGCTGGACGCGACATTTACGATACGCAGGGATTGATAGTGGGGCAGGGAACGGTTGCGCCGGTACTTGCGCTTGGCGGTCCGGGCACGTTCGATATCGAGGCGGGCAGGAATATCGGACCGCTGACGAATCAGCTGACCGTGAAGAATTCGAAAACGCTAACGGGTATCGACGCGATCGGCAACGCGAACAATCCGTACCTGCCGCACGAAAGCGCAGACGTCAATGTTCTTTTCGGCATTGGGCCGGGCATCGACACGTCATCGTTCGTCTCGACTTATATCGACCCCGCGGGTTCGGTGCCCGGTGTCGCAAGCAGTGCAGGCACGCTCGTCGCGTTCATGGAGCAATACGAGGCGGGTCTTTCGGTCGATACGGGCCTCGTCAACGATCAGCCGACGATCAAGCCGTTGACCTCGGACGAAGCATGGTCGAAATTCAAGGCGCTGCCGCAGTATGTCCAGCAGCTCTTTGCCGAACAGGTACTGTTCAAGGTGCTGACCAGCGTCGGCGAGGATTACAACAACCCCGGCAGTCCGTACTATCAGAAATATGCACGCGGATATGAGGCGCTCAATACGATGTTCCCAGCCGCGCTGGGCTACACGGCCAACAATCTCGGCGGGGGCAGCAACGGTGCGAACAGGTTGATCGATACGGGTGACCTGGACATTCGCAGCACGACCATCCAGACCCAGCAGGGCGGCAACGTATCGATTCTCGGCCCGGGAGGTCAGGCGCTGATCGGCAGTACATCCGCACCGCCGCAGATCGTCGATCCCACCACCGGCAAGGTGATTGCGGGGCCGGGGACGATGGGGATTCTCACGCTCGAGAAAGGGGATATCGACATCTTTACGGATCGCAGTGTCCTGCTGGCGCAGAGCCGGATCTTCACCGAGCAGGGCGGCGACATGACGATCTGGAGTTCAAACGGCGACATCAACGCGGGCAAGGGTGCGAAATCGTCGGCCGATACGCCTGCGCCGCAGTATGTGTGCGATGCGAACCACTACTGTACGGTCGACGCGCGTGGGCAGGTCACCGGAGCGGGCATCGCGACGCTGCAGAGCGTACCTGGCGTGCCGATTGGGACAATCAACCTGATCGCGCCGCGCGGCACGGTTGATGCGGGAGACGCCGGTATTCGCGCGGGGAACCTGAACGTCGCGGCGCTGCGCGTGGTGAATGCCGACAACATTCAGGTGACGGGAAAGGCGTCCGGTATCCCGCTCGTGCAGGCGGTGAATACCGGTGCGTTGACGGCCGCGAGCGCAGCTGCATCGGCCGCGACACAAGTCGCGCAGGATATCGCGAAGAACAACGCATCCGGCGGGTCAGTCCGTCGCTGGACGATTTCGGTGCAGGTCGAAGGTTTTGGCGACGCAGGCGGCGATGGCATGAAGAAACACAAGCAGCAAGTTGGCTACGATTCGTCGAACGCGGTGTCGATTCTTGGCTTCGGTCAAGCAGGCGCAACGCAACGGGCCACGTTGACGTCGGAGGAGCGCGCCAGGTTAGGCAAGATCTGATTCGGACGAACGTAAGGTGTGACGCGGGGCGCCGGTTGGATCGGTGACCCGCATTTTATTTTTCGTGCATGCATACATGCGTCGTGCGGGTCGTTCGACGAGCGGAGCGGAACGGAACGATTCCGACGCGAACGTAAGTTGTGCTGCCTACCAGTCCACCCGGAGTTCTTGTATGTCGTAAGACCGCGTGGACATTCCGACTGCAATACGGGATGTTCGGAGTTGTTGCGGCTTGCCTGACGGATACGTTGAAGACGACCGAATAAAACTGAGCCCCTGATAACCCAGGGGCTCAGTCGTTTAGAACTCGGAAGTCAGCTTGCTGGCGACTTAGGACTTAGCGGCCGACCACCGTGCCCGTGCAGACGCTCGTGTTGCCGATGTCGAGGTTGAAGCCGCTCGTGTTGCTCAGGAAGTCGGCCGAAATCGCGGTCTGATAGTTCGACGGGACCGTGTCGAAGCCATTGCCATGAACGATCGACGCGAAGCTGGCGTTCGTGTAATGCGCGTTCAGGAAGTCATGCGTGGCCGCCTTGACGTCCGGATTGGCGTAGCACTGGCTCAGGATAATGTAGCTCATGCCGGAGACCGGATAGCCAGAGTTCGGGTTGTTGGTATTTGGGGCCCAGTTTGTCTGGTTGGCGGCGAAGAACCTGTTTGCTGGTGGCGCAATCGTACCAAGCGCTGCCGTAGCGTTCGCATACGTTGGCGCGTAATACTGGCCGTTCTTCAAGTTCACGAGGCTCGCCACCGGCAGTTGGATCGCATTGGCCGAGGTCACGACGGAGCTTGATGGCGCGAGATACGTATTGGTATGACCCGGTCCCAGGTACGCAACCGCAGCGATGCCGGTGCTGGCGAGCGAGGTCAATGTGTTTCGCACGTGGCCATCTGTCGAGCCCGGAATGAAGTTCGGCGGTGCGATGCCACCCGGGAACGACGCCGTGAACGTCAGCGAGTCGATGAACGTCACGCCCGTGGCCGTATTGACAGTCGTACAGACAGCGGCTAGATGGCGGGTCAGCAGTTCGGTCGTGCCGCTGCCGTCCGAGCGATAAACCACCTTGATCGGCATGCTGGTCGTCGTGTACGCCGAGCCCGTTTGCGGGTTGATGACGGGATTGGCACCGCTCACGCCAGCCCAATCGGTGATACGACCCGAGAAGATGCCGCACAGATCGTCGTCGTTCAGCGCGATGCTATGCGCTTGACTCGGCGTCGTTTGCGGCGTCGTCGTGCTCGTCACGGCCGGGCCGTTGACGACTGGAACCGTGATCGGCGTGACGATGTACGGGATCTGGATCAGCGGGCCGTTGGTCGCGCCGAGGCCTACCTTGTACGACATGAGTTGTGAGGGTGTGAGTGCCGCGTCGCTGTTCGCGAAGTGGACCGTGCCCGTGACCGTCGAACCGAAGAACGTCGGCTGGTTGTTCAGGAACGCGTTCTGGCCGGCACCCGAGCCGACAGAGAAGTACGTGAACGAGCCTTCGGCGGTGCCAAACAGACCGATTTCGGTTGTGCTGTTGTCGATTGTGCCGATAGCCGGAGCGAAGAGCGACGAACCACCGCCTTGCACGTTCGGCGAAGCCACCGTTGCCGTGGCACCTGCGCCGGACAAGAAAAGAGCGATGATCTGGCAGAGTTTGCGTTGTTGGTGTTTCATAAGATTTTCTCCCGTCGTGTTGACCGGATATTCAAAGTGCATCGTATGTTCGAAAGCGATGCTCGACTTGGCAGCGAAGAGAAACGCGCAATTGCATACGCAAACAAACACTGCGCCCTTGGTTTCCCAAGGGCGCAGTCGCGTCGGGCAAAAAATCAGCCTGAAGAACGCTTAACGACCGGTAACCGTGCCTGCGCAGACGCCCGTGTTGCCGATGTCGAGGTTGAAGCCGCTCGTGTTGCTCAGGAAGTCGGCCGAAATCGCGGTCTGATAGTTCGACGGGACCGTGTCGAAGCCATTGCCATGAACGATCGACGCGAAGCTGGCGTTCGTGTAGTGGCTGTTCAGGAAGTCGTGCACCGCCGTTTTGACAGTTGCATCCTTATAGCACTGGCTCAGGATGATCTGGCTCGTGCCGGAAACCGGATAGCCGGAAGCCGGGTTGCCTGCATTCGGCACCCAGTTTGCTTGGTTGGCGGCCTGCGCCTTGAGTGTCGGCGGGGTTACAGAACCCAATGCCGTAGACGCGTTCGTGTAGTTCGGTGCGTAGTACACGCCATTCGTCTTGTTCACGAGGCTGGCCACCGGCAGTTGCAGCGCGCCGGCCGACGTCACGACCGTGCTCGACGGGGCGAGGAACGTATTCGTGTAATCCGGGCTCAGGTACGCGAAGGCTGCCGTACCGGCCGACGAGAAGCTCGCCACCGCATTACGCACGCCACCGCTGCCCGATGCTGCAACGAAGTTCGCCGGCACGACGCCGCCCGGGAACGACGCCGTGAACGTCAGCGAGTCGACAAACGTGACACCGGCTTGCGTGTTGGTCGTCGTACAAACAGCGGCCAGGTGGCGCGTCAGCAGTTCGGTCGTGCCGCTGCCGTCTGCACGATAGACCACCTTGATCGGCGTGCTGGTCGTCGTGTACGCCGAACCCGTTTGCGGGTTGATGACGGGGTTGGCGCCGCTCACGCCGGCCCAGTCGGTGATACGACCCGAGAAGATCCCGCACAGATCGTCGTCGTTCAGCGCGATGCTATGCGCCTGACCCGGCGTCGTTTGCGGCGTCGTCGTGCTCGTCACGGCCGGGCCGTTGACGACCGGCACCGTGATCGGCGTGACGA
The DNA here is from genome assembly GCF_003233675.1 of Burkholderia sp. JP2-270. Taxonomy (NCBI): domain Bacteria; kingdom Pseudomonadati; phylum Pseudomonadota; class Betaproteobacteria; order Burkholderiales; family Burkholderiaceae; genus Burkholderia; species Burkholderia sp. JP2-270. Next base: position 2,850,205 of record NZ_CP029825.1, read on the forward strand.
TGTACGGGATCTGGATCAGCGGGCCGTTGGTCGCGCCGAGGCCGGCCTTGTACGACGTGAGCTGGGCGGTCGACAGTGCCGCATCGCTGTTCGCGAAGTGGACCGTGCCCGTGACGCCTGCGCCGAAGAACGTCGGCTGGTTGTTCAGGAATGCGTTCTGGCCTGCGCCCGAACCCACCGAGAAATACGTGAACGAGCCTTCGGCGGTGCCGAACAGGCCGATTTCGGTCGCGCTGTTGCCGATCGCACCGATGGTCGGGGCGACGAGCGACGAACCGCCGCCTTGCACGTTCGGCGAGGCCATCGCGGCCGTGGCGCCCAGACCGGAAACGACGAGAGCGAGGACTTGACAGATCTTGCGCTTGCTGGATTTCATGAGAAATTTCCTTGGACGAAGATAAACGGGAACCCCTGCTACTGCGGTTGGAATGCTTATGGACCGCCGGATAACTGTAGGGGGAAATCCGTATGACGCGTGTGAATTTTTCATAACGAATGGTGTGTAACATTTTCGTCGAATAAACCATTGCGTTATTCGGATTGATAAAGCGTCGATTTCACTGGTATTCGATGTGTGTCGTGATTCCCTGATGTTGAGATTGCACCGTGGAGCGTTGCTGCGTGCTTTCGAGCCGCCTTGTGGTGGGGTGCAGGGGCGCGTTTTCGTGCGTCACTCTGGCTGGTCCGCGCATGCGGTGCCGCGCTATAGCAACTCCAAGTCAGTTTCGTGGCGGATGCTACGGAACATTTCTTCCAGAGGCAAATGAGCTGCATGTTGAGATATTTCTGAAATTGATTGAATGAGTTTTATAAAGTAAAGCTGATTCGAGCGTTCCTGATCGTTAATGTTTGAATGACTGCTTATGCAATCCGGAATGAAATCGTTTTTTCCGATATAAGAATACCGATCGAAAGTAATAAGGCCCGCTCAAAAATGTAGCCCAACATCCGTCACAAATTTGCGCCGGTTCGCTCCTTAGTCTTCCCCGGCGACTCCGTTCGGCGTGTTGCGCGACGTCGTCGGAAAAAACGTACGCGTGACACGAGGGCACAGACATGTCGGCATTCCGCTACGAAGCGATCGATCCCACCGGCCGCACGCTGAAAGGCGTGCTCGAAGCCGACAGCGCACGCGCCGGGCGCAGCCATCTGCGAACGCAGGGGCTCACGCCGCTCGTCGTCGAACTCGCCGCGCAACGCCAGCACGGCGAGCGTCAGCAACGCCTGTCGCTCGGCCGCAAGCTGTCGCAGCGCGAGCAGGCGATCATCACGCGCCAGCTCGCGAGCCTGCTGGTCGCGGGGCTGCCGCTCGACGAATCGCTGTCGGTGCTGAGCGAGCAGGCCGAACGCGAATACCTGCGCGAGCTGATGGCGTCGATTCGCGCGGAAGTCGTTGGCGGTCACTCGTTCGCGAATGCGCTCGGCCAGCATCCGCGCGATTTTCCCGACATCTATCGCGCGCTCGTGGCGGCGGGCGAGCATACGGGCAAGCTCGGTGTCGTGCTGTCGCGTCTCGCAGACTACATCGAGCAGAGCAACGCGCTGAAGCAGAAGATCCTGCTCGCGTTTACATATCCGGGCATCGTCACGCTGATCGCGTTCGGCATCGTCACGTTCCTGCTGAGCTACGTGGTGCCGCAGGTCGCAAACGTGTTCACCAGCACGAAGCAGCAGTTGCCGACGCTGACGGTCGTGATGATGGCGTTGTCCGATTTCGTGCGGCACTGGTGGTGGGCGTCGCTGCTGGCGACGGTCGCGATCGTCTTCGCGATCCGCAAGGTGCTGTCGCAGGAAGGGCCGCGGCTCAGGTTCGATCACTGGCTGCTGACCGCGCCGCTCGCGGGCAAGCTCGTGCGCGGCTACAACACGGTGCGCTTCGCGAGCACGCTCGGCATCCTGACGGCCGCCGGCGTGCCGATCCTGCGCGCATTGCAGGCGGCCGGCGAGACGCTGTCGAACCGCGCGATGAGCGCGAACGTCGACGATGCGATCGTGCGCGTTCGGGAGGGCTCGGCGCTGTCGCGGGCGCTGGCCCACACGAAGACGTTCCCGCCGGTGCTCGTGCACCTGATCCGCTCGGGCGAGGCGACCGGCGACGTGACGACGATGCTCGATCGCGCATCCGAAGGCGAATCGCGCGAGCTGGAGCGTCGCACGATGTTCCTGACGAGCCTGCTCGAACCGCTGCTGATCCTCGCGATGGGCGGCGTCGTGCTCGTGATCGTGCTCGCAGTGATGATGCCGATCATCGAGTTGAACAACATGGTGCAGTGAGACGCGGCTCAGCGCACGAACACGTTCACCTTCTCCGCGGCAGGCAGCGCGATCTCGCGTTGAAGGCCGTTGCGGTCGACGACGATCGAGCGCGCTCGAACCTCGGCGAGCTTCGCGGCTTCGCCGATCGCGGCGCCGAGCGACACGACGCGCGACGCTTCGCCGCCGATGCTGACGATCGCGGCCGCGCGGCGCGCGTCGAATGCGAGTACGCCGAGCAACTGGATCGCATCGCGGCCGTTGTCGGGCTTCGCGCCGAAGAGCTGCGCGCTCGCGGTGACGTCGAACGGCGCGGGCGGTGCGACAGGCGAAGGTGCCGGTGCATCGGACACGCTCAGCAAACGCACGGCCCACAGCGATACGGCGACGAGCGCCGCGCCGGAAACGAGCGTCGTGACGAGCGGCAGGAGATCGGCGCGGGACGGAACGAAGCGGAGCAGGGCGAACGGTTTCATGGCGACAGGTCGGTGCGATGGACGATTTCCATTCTTTGATGAAAGGGTGAATGCATGATGACGGGCCACGACGAAACCCGAACGTCGCGCGCAGGCGGGCCGCATGAGAACGCACTCCGCCGCACGCAACGCGGCTTCACGCTGCTGGAGATGCTCGTCGTGCTCCTGATCGTCGGGCTGCTGGTCGCGGTCGTGACGCTCGCGCCGTCGCGCAATCGCCGTACCGATCTGGCGGAGGAAGCGCAGCGCCTCGCGAACCTGCTCGAATCGGCCGGCGACGAAGCGCAGGTGCGGTCGATGCCGATCGCATGGCAGCCGGTCGGCGGCGGCTACCGTTTCGTGCAGCGCATGGAAAGCGGCGCGTGGGCGCCGATGACGGATGAACTGTATCGCGCGCGCCGCTGGGGCACCGAAGTCACGGGCGTGTCGGTGCGTTACACGGGGGGCGGCGAAGCGCCGTCGCGGATCGTGCTCGGCAGCGAAAGCATCGACGTGCCGGTGACGATCACGCTGTGGTCCGGCGATGTGCGGATGGCAGTGGTCGGCACGGGCATCGGCAACTTCGTGGTGCGCCGGCCATGAACCGCATGCGGCGCCCGCCACGCGCGTGACGCGCGAAAGTGGTGCGCGCAGCTACACGGTTCACCGGACTGTCATAGTACCCGCTCACAATCTGTCGTTCGCTTGCGACGGAACCGCTCACGGGGGAGCGCGTTCCGGCATGCAACGTGCAACTCCACTTCCGTCCAGGGATTCATGACTCGTTCACGGGCGCCGACCGGTGTCCTGGCGCTCGTCGCGTGGCTCGCGTTCGTCGTGCTTTGCATGCGCGGCGTACAGGCGCAGGAGACCGGTTCCATCGGCCTCCAGCCGGGCAGCGCGGTGCATTTCGATCTGCCCGCGCAGCCGCTCGCGAAGACCTTGCAGGATTTCGCGCGGATGACCGAACTGATCGTGCTGGCGCCGGCGCCGCTGCTCGACGGGCGCACGAGTGCGCCGGTCCGGGGCGAATTCGCACCGCGCGACGCGCTCGAGCGGATGCTGGCCGGAACGGGGTTGCGTGCGGAATTCTCGCGTCCGGACGAAGCGATCATCGTCGCGCAGCCGGCCGCCGAGACGGCGCCCGCGACGGCCGACACGCCGGCGGATGCGGCCTTGCCGATCGACGGGATCGGCGATTCCGGCGAGCGGCGCGCGTTCGCGGGCTCGCTGCAGGCGCATCTGATCGATGCGCTGTGCGCGCAGCCGGCGGCCGTGCCGGGCAGCTATCGACTCGTCGCGCAGGTGCGCATCGACAACAGGGGGACGGTGGTGGCGGTCAACATGGTGGCATCGAGCGGTTCGGCCGCCCGCGACGCGGCGGTGATGCGCGCGCTGCGCGCGCTGAAGCTGGACGACGCGCCGCCGGCGGACTTGCCGCAGCCGGTCACGATCCTGCTGCGGCCGGCCGGCAATGGCGTGCATTTCCGCTGTCCGGTGCCGCAGCCGGCCGTTCGGGGCTAGGCCGCCATGTCCGACAGCAACCGCTCCGGGCTCCGGAATCTGCTGGCGACGCGCTACGCGTACCTGGTCAGGCGCCTCGAGCGCGTGACGGGGTCGAAGGACGGCGCCGCCGATGCACTGCACGAAACCTGGCTGCGCCTCGAAAATGCGAACGTCTCCACGCAGGTGACGAATGCGGACGCCTATATCCTCGGGATGGCGAACAATGTCGCGATCGACCAGCATCGCCGCGAACGGCGCCATCTGCACGACGACGATGTCGAGACGCTGCTCGAGATGCCCGACGAACTGGCCGACCCCGAGCGCATCGTCGCGGCGCGCCGCAAGGTCGATACATTGAAGGACGTGCTGCGCGGCCTGCCGCCGCGGCGCCGCGCGATCCTGCTGGCCGCGCGCGTGGACGGCCTGCTGAACCGCGAGATCGCCGAGCATTTCGGTATTTCGCTGCGGCTCGTCGAAAGCGAGCTGAGCGCGGCGATGAAGTACTGCCTGCAGCGCATGCAGGAAGATGACGGTGATTCGTACACGGGTTCGCGAGGCGGCCCGCGCAAATTTTGAGCATCCGGACGATGACGAAAGCCCAGGCCGAACCTGCCCACGACGAACTCGACGAAGCGAGTGCGTGGCTGCTGCGTCTGCGCTCGGGGAGCGCGACCCAGGCCGAAGCCGACGCGTTCGAGCGCTGGTGCGCCGATCGTCCGCAGGCCGCCGATCTGCTGCGCGACACCTGGAGTTCGCTGCGCACGGCTGCGACCGAGCTCGCGCACGAGGAACGCGCGGCCGCTGCGTGGGCGAACATTGCAAAGCGCGAGCGCACGATGCGCACCGGGCGGCGTGCGTTCATCGGCTTTGCGGTCGCGGCCGGTGCGTCGTGGCTCGCGTTGCGCCCGCCGATGGAATTGTGGCCTTCGCTCGGCGATCTCGCGGCCGATTACCACACGGGCACCGGCGAGCAGCGCAGCATCACGCTGTCGTCGCGCGTGACGGTCGAACTGAATACGCAGACGCGCGTCGACGTGCTGCCGGCGAGCGATGCCGCGCACGGTGTCGAAGTCGTCGCGGGCGAGGCGGAGATCGACGCGGCCGTGCCGCCGGCCAGCCGTGCGACGCCGATCCAGCCCGTCATCGTGGTCGCGGGCGGCGGCCGCATGCAGGCGAGCGTCGCGCGCTTCAATGTGCGGCGCACGGGCTCGCAGGTCTGCGTGACCTGCCTGTCGGGCACGGTCGCGCTCGAGCATCCGCGCGGCGCACGCACGCTGAATGCCGACGATCAGGTGGTCTACGACGATCGCGGCGTGCAGCCCGTGTCGCGGATCGATCCGGGCGCAGTCAGCGCGTGGCGGCGCGGCATGCTGGTGTTCAACGGCGTGCCGCTCGCGGATGTCGTCGACGAGATCAACCGCTACCGGCGCGGCAAGGTGATCCTGCGCAGCGCGTCGCTCGGTGCGAACCGGATGCAGGCGCAGTTTCCGATCACGCGGCTCGACGACGTGATCGACATGGTCGGCCGCCTGTACGGCGCGCACATCACGCACCTGCCCGGCAACATCGTGCTGCTGAGCTGACGCGGCTTCCCGCGTTTCAATTCCCCGTCTTCCTTCCGCGGGCGATTCATGCGCCTCCTTTCCGGCTGTCCGCACGCTGCGGGTTACGGCCGTCCGATACGACCTGATCAATGAGGGCCGGCAAACGCCGGGCTGTCTTTCGTGGCAGCCCGGCGGGGCGTCGTCGGACCCGAGGCGTGGGTGGCAAGCGCCCCGGTCGCGCAGCGATGCGCGGTGCGGGGGATGTGTGTCGAGGGAGCTTCGGGCGGTGGCGTGATCATGAACGAATCGCAACGGGATGAGGATTCCGGCGACGCAAACACGCGCGCCGACGCGATCCGCGAGGGCGCGGTGCGCTGGCTGCTGTGGCTGCGCGCCGGCGACACGACGGAACACGAACTCGACGCTTTCCGGCGCTGGCGCACGCAGAGCGACGAGCATGCGCGCACGGTCCGCGAGCTGATCTGGATGTGGGCCGTGCTGGAGACGGTCGGGCGCCAGGAGCCGGGTGAGCCGGGCGGCTCGACGCGCACGCATTGATTCGGCGAGCGGGCGCAGGAAGAAAGTCTGCGGGTTACGCGGGCTCGCTTCGACCTTGTATATGAGAGAGCGAGGGGGCCGTGAAGAGGGGCTGTAGAGGGGGCCGTAGAGCGGGACCGGGGGCCGGATCGGCCCCCGGATCACCGTTCGTGCAGCGGGGCGGCATGCGGCGAGGTCTTGCCGGCCGGACCTCGCAAGCCCCGATTCACGAATCGGGATTCAGGATGGCGACCCGCGCTGCCTGCCGGCACGTGCGCCGCTCCACGCGGCGTCGAGCGGATCGCCGGCGTCGCGCAGCGGCTCGCGCAGAAAGGGAAAGCGTTCGACGAACGGTGCGGATTCTTGCAGGGCCACGATATGGTTGACCATCCATTGCAGCAGCTCGCCGCCGTGCCGGACCTGTTCCGGGCGCCAGTCCGGCATCGTCGAGAAGAGGGCAGAGAAGCCGCTCCAGCGCGACGGACGGTCGTTGTCGCCGGGTCGGAAATAAGTGTTCATCGCGACATCGTGCGCGTCGGTCAGCGTGCCGACGAACAGCCCGTGCGGCGTCGGCACGCCGATCTGCTGCCAGCCTTCCGCGAGTGCGAGCGAGCGCATCACGCGCGCCGCGACGAACGCGATGCGCGTTTCATGCTCGATTTCCGCGAGCGACAACACGCCGTTGCGCTGCATGCAGCGCGCGACCGCATGCGGCCGGATCGCGTTCGACGCGAAGCTGCGCAGCACGAGGTCGGGCACCGTCAATTGAAGCTGGAATTCGCGCAGGCCGTGCTCGGCGCTCATCGTCGAGAAATTGACGAACAGTCCTTCAACGTGGCCGAGCACGCCGACGTACGGCTCGAGCCCGAGGCGCGCGAGCTTCGGCGCGATCTGGCGTTCGAGCAGCCGCATCAGGTTGCGGCGGTTGCGCACGCCCGCGAAATCGTCGATGCCGCGCGTGACGACGTCGCTGATTTCCCAGCGGCGCTCGTCGGCGACGAGCCGCGGCGAGCCGCTCAGGTCGAACCGGGCGCGGCCGTGCGCCACGCGTGGATCTACGTACATGCCGGTGCCTCGTGCATCGATTGCGGGCGGACCGCCGCGACGGCGCGTCGTCGCGCGGATCCGGTCGTCCACGATGCTGCGGCGCCGAACGCGCTCCGTCAAGTGCGATCGCATCGCGGCGCACGCGCGCGCATGCCGCTGCGGCGGCCCGCGCAATCAACCAGACAGTGTGGGGTAACCCGATGATGCGCACGATCGTGGAACGCTTTGTCGAGCAGAGCCCGATGACGATCATGACGCGGCTCGTGCTGCAGTGCGCGCTGCACGACGACTGGATCGGCGCCGCGGCGGACGCCGGCGACGAACCCGACGACGAGTCGACCCGCGAGGCGCTGTTCGCGCTCGCCGTCGACGCGATCGCGGCGATTGCCGCGTGGCAGCGGATGCCGGATGCAGTCGGCGCGGCTGCGCCGGGGTTCGGCGCAGCCATAGCGGCGCTGCACGACCGCATGAGCCGGTGGCGGTCCGGCTGGGGGCGTGCGCTGGCGAAGGACAGCGTCGAACTGCTGCTGCCCGTCGCGTCGGTGCGCACCGTCGACGGCGCGCGCGTGGTCGACGGGATGCGGCTGCGCGTGCTCGACGGTGCGGGCGATGCATGCGCACCGCGGGCTGACGGTTGCGGTTGCGGACGCGCGTGCGACGGCCCTGCGGGCGATGCCGCCGCGGGCGGGCCGCGCGTGCTGCCGGTCTACGATCCGGATCTCGGGATGATCGTCGACCTGCTGCCTTACGAGCGCGGCCGCTCGCATGAGCGCGCCTTCGTCGGCGCGCTGCTCGAAACGGTCAGGCCGGGCGAGCTGTGGATCGTCGACGGGCGCTTCGATACGGACGCGATCCTGTCCGGCTGGCCGCGCCGCGGCGGCGCGTTCGTCGTGCGCGAATACGGCCGCGCGGCCGCGTGCCGGCCGCTGGGCGACTGGCAGGAAGCCGGCGGGCTCGGCGACGGGCACGTGTACGAACAGTCCGTCGGGATGGCCGGCGATGGCGGAGTATCGGGCGCGTTTCGGCGGATCGAATGGCGCCGCGCCGCGGCGCACGGCGAAACCGGCGAAATCGTCACGCTGCTGACCGATCTGCCGGCCGAGCGGTTCGACGCGCCGCAGGTCGTGCAACTGTCGTGCCGGCGCTGGCGCGACGCGTTGCCGCTGTCGCTCCAGCCCGTGACGGGCGGCGCGCTGTTTGGCGGCGTGCCCGCGCGCGCGGCGCTGCTGGCGAGCGGGATCGCGGCGTTCGCGTACAACGCGCTCGGCGTGATGACGCGCGTCGTCGGCGGTGCGCTCGCGCTCGACGCGCGCGACGTCGAGCGCCTGCCGTCGCTGATCGCCGACGGCGTGACGGCCACCTATGCGGGGATGATGATCGCGCTGCCGCCCGCGTGGTGGGAGCGTTACGACCAGCTGCCCGCGACGGCGCTCGGCCAGATCGTGCGCATGCTCGCCGTGCACGTCGATCCGCGCAGCGAACGGCGCCGGCGTCGCGACAACCGGCTGTCCGCGAAGTCGCAGGCGCTGCTGCGTGCGGCGACGCTCGAGCGCCTGATGCACGACGACGGCGACGATCCGGCCGCGAACGTGTTCAGCCTGCGCACGATCGCGATGGCGACGCGCGACTTCAGCAGCAATCCGTCGAAGGCGCTGCGGCACGCGGGCGAGGCGCTCGTGATGGTCACCAAATACAACCGGCCGATCGCGCTGCTGGTGTCGATCGACGACTGGAACCGGCTGCTCGGCGAAGTGCGCGAGACGAGCCTCACGCGGCTGTCGTTCGCTGCGGCGGCGTCGCAGGGCGTGCGCCCGGTCGCATTGAGCGAATCGTCGTTGAACTAGCGGGCGTTGATGCGCAATGCGGGCCGATGACCGCGCGTTGCCGGCCCGTCACGCGACGCGCCACGCAAGTGCACACCGCTCCCGGCTTCAGCTCGCGAGCCGTCGCACCCAGATGACCGACGTCCACGCGAAATTGCCGCTGCCGTAGCGCGCGATCAGCGTGTCGACGCGCGCGTTGATGCGTGCCGAATGCACGCGGCAGTGCACGATGAAATAACCGCTGGTCACGCCGACGGACGAGCCGTCCGGCAGCGTCGGGTTGCCGCCCTGCGCGGGCAGCAGGTATTCGGCGATGTCGCCGGTGCTGACGAAATATGCGGTGGCGCGCCGGTCGACGAGCCGTTTTGCCTGGCTGGGCGACAGCGTCGGAATCGCGGCGACGAGCACGGGCTCGGCCGCGGTGTTCGCGTTGACGACGGTCAGGTCGGGCAGGATCGTCACGAACGGCGCGAGCGTTTCGATCGCATGTGCGTCGTAGCCGGGGATGCGGGCGAGATCGTCGACGGACACCAGTTGCAGCGGCCAGCCGCCGGGGCCGTTCGCGTCGCGCAGCGAGCGCAGCATGTAGTCGGCCGTCTGCTGCGCGAGCGCGGGTTCGAGCGATAGCTGGCCGAGCAGCCGCCGGTACGCCAGAACACCTTCGCCGTTGGACTGCCACGGCTTGCCGGGCGCGGCGCGCGATACGAGGTTCATCAGGTTGAAGCGCGCCTGCGCATCCTCGACGCTGCCCGAGATCCACGCGCGCGACAACTCGGCGTTGACCGCCAGCGCGTCGGACGGCAGCAGGTCCGAAAGCTGCACGTCGGCGACCGGCGCGGACCACGGCTGGCCGACGAACGTGACGTTCGACGTCGCGCTTTGCGCGCGCAGCGTCGCGCGCGCCCATTCGACCGCGGCGCGCTCCACCCACATCGTCTGCGTCGCGAGCCGCTGGTTCTCGACGTCGCGCGTCGCGACCTGCTGGCGCCACAGCACGCTGGCCGCGAGCGCGGCTGCCAGCGCGACGACGAGCAGCACCGTCACGATCGCGATGCCGCGTTCGCGCCGCACGTGCGCGGTCCTTCCTGTCCCGTATCGATGCATCCGCGTGCCCCCGCAGTGTCGGCGCGGCGCGCTCAGACCTCGAACGCCAGCCACGCATGCGCAGATGACGTGACGCCGAACAGTGCGGCGAGCCCCGCCACCCAGCACGCGAGCGTAGCGGGACGCATGCCGTCGGCCGCCAGCGGGCCGACGAGGCTGGCGATCGCGTGCGAACGCCACAGCAGCAGCACGAACAGCGCGCAGCCGACGGTCATCGCGATGCCGAACATGTGCAGCGCGACCGCCGGGCGTCGCGTGAACGGCGCGCGGTGATGCCGCTGGTTCGTCGCGACGATCGCGACTCCGTTCGCGACGGGGACGATCGCCATCGCAAGCGCCCAGAACAGCGGCTGGTCGCTCGACGAATTGATCAGCAGCAGCGTGCCGATCGTCCAGATCGGCGGAGCAAGCAGCGTGAGCGCGGTCCAAGACAGCAGTTGCCACGCGAGCCAGGGCGTGCGCCAGCGCAGCGGCGGATTCGGCGCTGCATGAGCGGCAGGCGGAAGCAGCCGGCCCGGCGTTCCGACGGCGCCGGACCATCGCCCGGCGAGCCACCGTACGAGCATCGTCGCGAATGACATGGATCGTCCTGTCGTTGATGTTGTCCGTTCTCAATAGCTAGGACGAAGCGGGTGGGCGCAAGCCGCAGGATTTCATGCGTGCCGGCGGTTTGCCGTGGGGCGGATCGGGAGTCCGCCGCGCGTAAACGGTCTCGGCGCAGTCCCGGCGGTCCCCGGCCGGGTTTCGCGTGCGTTTCGTGAATATCTTCAGCGGAATGTCACAAAAACTTCCCGGTTGAAACCGGAGGATGGTGCCGGCTGCACGCTGGCGCGTTGCGTTTTCGCACGTCGGCCAGCAAGACGGCGACACGTTTGCCGGCGGTCCGTGCGCAAGTGCGGGCCGCTGAAGAGCCGGAGATCGGCCGGGCAACGGCACGCACACGAAACGGGGGCCACGCAAGGTCATGCGCCGCGTCTCGCGAGCATCGCGCGAGGGGCTGGCTGCGCGCGCATTGCAGTCCGCGCCTTGTCGGTTGCACGGCATGGCACACGCGGGCCGCTTGTGTCGACCGTTTGCCCGTGGCGGCAGAACGGTCGACGTCACGCAAAAAAATTGCGGCAATGCGCGCTTCGTTCCGTCTAGGTAGGTGGGAGCTGCGACTTGGTGCGCCGTACGCGGCCCCGTTCGAGACCGATGCACGTGCGTCGTGTCGGCGGGCGGGACGACGCGGACGCGCGCATTTTTCTCATCACGCGGCGTGAAGCCGACAGGTGCATGACAGTGGAACAGTTCGAGGAAACCCGGCCGGCCGGCGATAGCGGCGCGGCACCGGACGACGTATCGGCGCGGGAAGCGGAAGCGCTCGCGCCGGTCATCAACCTGCGCGACACGGGGCGCTTCCTGCAGGTGCTCGACGCGCTCAAGTGCTCGCTGGCCGTGAGCCGGCGCCCGTCCGGCGTCGCGGTGATCGGCGTCGACGGCGGCATGCCCACGCTGTCCGCGTGCCTGTTGCCGCGCTCGATGGGAATGGCCGTGTCGGGCAACCGGCTCGCGGTCGCGACGATGCACGAGCTGATGGTGTTTGCCAACGTGTCGACGCTCGCGCCGCTTTATCCGGGCCGCCCGGATCATTACGACGCGATGTTCGTGCCGCGCATGTCCTACTACACCGGCGATCTCGACCTGCACGACATGGCGTTCGACAAGCACGTCCTGCTCGCGGTCAACACGCGCTATTCGTGCATCAGCGTGATCGACGGCTATTTCAACTTCACGCCGATCTGGCAGCCGCCGTTCGTGACGGCGACGGTGCCCGACGATCGCTGCCACCTGAACGGCATGGCGTTCGCCGACGGCAAGGTGCGGTTCGTGACCGCGCTCGGGATGAGCGACGAGCCGTTCGGCTGGCGAAGCGGGATGGCCGGCGGCGGCATCGTGATGGAGGTGCCGTCCGGCCGGGTCGTCGCATCGGGGCTGTCGATGCCGCATTCGCCGCGCGTGATCGGCGGGCGTCTGCACGTGCTCGAAGGCGGTCGCGGCCACGTGCTGCAGATCGATCCGCAATCGGGCGCACGACGCGTGCTCGCGAAGCTGCCGGGCTTTACGCACGGCCTCGCGGAATACGGCGGCGTGCTGTTCGTCGGACTGTCGAAGCTGCGCGACAAGCGCGGCCCGCAGGGGTTGCCGATCGAAAGCGAATCGGATGGGCTGGTCGCGGGAGTCGCCGCGCTCGACGCGAACAGCGGCGACGTGCTCGGCATCCTTCAGTTCTTCAATGGCGTCGACGAGATCTTCGACGTGCAGGTGCTGCCGAACGTGCGGCGTGCCGAAATCCTGAGCCCGCATCAATGGGCCGAGACGCCGTCGATCGTGACGATGCAGGGCGGCTTCTGGCAGACGCGTCCGCGCGAGGACGACGAGCCAGCGAACACCGGCGGGCGAGCGTGATGAAGAGCGATCGTTGCGGGTTTTCCGGCGTCGTTTCGTCCTTATCGGTAGACGCGGCGTATGCGGTGTGCGGCGCGTCGTCGCAACGGGCTGGCGGGGTGCTGTGGCTCACTGGGCTGTCGGGCGCGGGCAAGACGACGCTGGCCGACGCGCTGGCGGCGCGATTGCGCGACCGAGGCGTGCATCCCGTGGTGCTCGACGGCGACCGGCTGCGGACGGGGCTGAATCGGGATCTCGGTTTTACGGTGCAGGATCGTTTCGAAAACGTGCGGCGCATCGCCGAAGTCGCGGCACTGACGAGCGAATCCGGCGCGCTTGCGATCGTCTCGGTCATTTCTCCGCTCGTGGCGATGCGCGACGAAGCGCGATCGATCGTGGGGCAGGCATTTCGCGAAGTGTATGTGAGCACGCCGCTGGCCTGCTGCGAGGCGCGTGATCCGAAAGGGCTGTATGCGAAGGCGCGGGGCGGCGTGCTGCCGGAATTCACGGGCGTTTCGTCGCCGTACGAGCCGCCGGTGGACGCCGACCTCACGATCGACACCGGCCGCACATCGCTCGCGGTGTGCGTCGATACGCTGATGCGATTCGCGCACGCGCAGTTCGGTTTCCCTGCGGATGCGCGGGCGGTGCAGATGCGTTGCGGCTGAGTTCGAATCGAAGCGTGTGAAAAGCATTGCGCTGATCATGATAAGGATGACGAATAAAGCGTCATCAAAATGAAACAGGCATTTGATAGCGAAGCGGGCGACGGGTGCCGAGCACTTCGCTGCGATCCGGAACAACAAAGGGGAATGGCGCATGCCGCCGAGAGTAGACCGCAAGTCACGCGAACGATGGCGGCTGAACTGCCGATGCCTGGCCGGCGCCGTGCTGGTCGGAGGGCTGGGCCTCGCGCCGGGCATTCATGCGCAGGAAGCCGCCGCGCCGGCCGCGAAGGCGGCGCCGTCGGCGCCGCAGACGTTCGACGTGAATGCCTTCGTGGTGCGCGGCAACACGACGCTGCCGACGATCGAGATCGAGAAGGCCGTGTATCCGTTCGAAGGGCCGGGCCGGACGCTCGCCGACGTGAACGCGGCTCGCGACGCGTTGCAGAAGGCGTACCAGGAGCGCGGCTACCAGTCGGTCGTCGTCGAGCTGCCGCAGCAGCAGGTGAAGAACGGCGTGATCCTGCTGCAGGTGACCGAGGCGAAGGTCGGGCGCCTGCGCGTCGACGGCGCGAAATACAACTCGCCGCAGAACATCCGCGATGCGGTGCCTGCGCTGGCCGAAGGCCAGGTGCCCGATTTCAACCAGGCGCAGCAGCAGCTCACCGACCTGAACCGCTCGGCGGACCGGCAGGTGATCCCGGTGCTCAAGCCGGGCGCGCAGCCGCAGACGGTCGACGTCGACCTGAAGGTCGATGATCACAGCCCGCTGCACGGCACGCTCGAACTGAACAACGACAACAGCCCCGGCACGTCGACGTTGCGCACGAGCGCGAGCCTCAGTTACTCGAATCTGTGGCAGCTCGGCCACGTGATTTCCGGCACCTATGTGATCGCGCCGCAGCATCCGAATGATGCGCGCGTCTACGCGTTCTCGTATCTCGCGCCGATCAGGGACACGCGCTGGAGTTTCCTCGCGACGGTCGTGCACTCGGACAGCAACGTCGCGTCGGTCGGCGGCACGAACGTGCTCGGCAAGGGCACGACCTACGGCTTCACCGCGATCTATGCACTGCCGGCGACGGAGACGTATGCGCATTCGGTCAGCATCGAGATCGACCGCAAGCATTACGACGAGAACGTGAGCCTGGTGGGCCAGACGTCCACGGCGCCGCTGACCTATGTGCCGGTGACGTTCTCGTACAACGGCCAGCTCAGCCTGAAGAATTCGCAGACGTCGTTCTCCGCGTCGTTGACGACGAACATCCGCGGCCTCGGCAGCGACTGGGGCGCGTGGGACAACAAGCGCTACAACGCGACGCCCGATTTCGTGTACGGCAAGTTCGACGTCAACCACACGCAGCGCTTCGCGAACGACATGCAGGCCAATGCCCACGTCAGCGCGCAGATCTCGAACTCGCCGCTGGTGTCGAGCGAGCAGTTCGCCGCGGGCGGGATGAACAGCGTGCGCGGCTACATGCAGGCGGAGGACACGGCCGACAGCGGCGTGATCGCGTCGCTGGAGCTGCGCAGCCCGTCACTGTCGAAGTGGTTGGGCGGCGCGGTCGGCAGTCGTGTGAACGAATGGCGTTTCCACGCGTTTTTCGACGCGGCGCACCTGTGGCTGCTGAGTCCGCTGCCCGAGCAGACGTCGCGCTTCAACCTGATGAGTGTCGGCTTCGGCACACGGCTGCAGATCATGAAGTACGCGAGCGCGGATTTCGAGGCCGGGTGGCCGTTGAAGGCGGGCGTCTATACGCGGCAGTACAGCCCGCGATTCGATTTCTACGTACGGCTGGGGTTCTGACGGATTTTTTTTGATCGTGCCGGGGCGATGCGACGAGCGCGGCGCCCGCACATTCGGGGAGTGGATCGTGAAGCGAGTCTTGTTTTTCCTGTTGGCGGTGATGTTCGGCGTGCTGCCCGGCATCGCGAACGCATGGTGGCAGAACGACTGGTCGTACCGGAAGGCGATCACGGTCGACGCGAGCGCGAAGGGCGCCAATCTCGCGGAATCGGCCGGCCGCGTGCCGCTGCTGATCCGTCTGCATTCGGGCAACTTCCAGTTCGACGGGCTGGCCGACAACGGCGCGGATATCCGCTTCGTCGCCGCCGACGACAAGACGCCGCTGAATTACCACATCGAACAATACGATCCGGTGCTCGGCGTCGCGCTGATCTGGGTCGACGTGCCGAAGATGCCGGCCGGTGCCGCCGAGTCGATCTGGATGTACTACGGCAACAAGAAGGCGCCGGACGGCGGCAAGCCGGCCGAGACGTTCGATGCCGACTACACGCTCGTCTATCACTTCAACGGTGCGGCGGGCGCGCCGCCGAAGGATGTGACCGCATACGGCAACAACGCGCAGAACGCGTCGTTCCGCACGGTCGAGGACGGCATCGTCGGCAAGGGCGCGCGGTTCGACGGCAGCGGGGCGCTGACGCTGCCGGCGAGCCCGTCGCTGAACCTGGCCGCAGGCGGCAGCTTCACGTTCAGCGCGTGGGTGAAGCCGTCGGCGCTGGCGCCGAACACGGTGCTGTACAGCCGCCGCGACGGCGCGAACGCGCTGCTGATCGGTCTCGACAACGGCGTGCCGTTCGCGGAAGTCGACGGCGCGTCCAGCAGCCCGGCGCCGGTGCGCACGCCGGCCGCCGCGCCGGTCGCCGCGAACCAGTGGACGTATCTCGCGGTCACGGCCGACGGCAGGAACCTGACCGTCTACGTGAACGGCAAGCAGGCCGCGCAGGTCGCGGCGACGCTGCCCGCGCTGAACGGCGCGGCGACCATCGGCGCGGATGCGGCCGGTGCGCCGGCCGGCCTGGCTGCTTATACGGGCGCGCTCGACGAACTGCGCTTGTCGAAGATCGCGCGCTCGCCGGCCGCGCTCGCCGTCGACGCGCTCGCGCAGGGCTCGGAATCGAAGCTCGTCGCGTATGGCGCCGACGAGAAGCAGTCGGGCTTCGGCTTCGGTTACTTCGGCGTGATCGTGCAGTCGGTGACCGTCGACGCATGGGTCGTGATTGCGATCCTGCTCGGCATGGCGTTCGTATCGTGGATCGTGATGTGGACGAAGGCGCGCTACGTCGGCACCGTCGACAAGGCGAACCAGTATTTCGTGCAGCGCTTTCGCGAAGTGGCCGGGCGACACCTGGTCGGTCTCGCGCATGTCGACGAAGCGAGCGACGATGGCCGCCGGCTGTACCAGTCGTCGCTGTACCGGCTGTACAAGGCCGGCGTGCATGAAATCCACAGCCGCGTGGACGGCAACGGCCGCACGGTGATCACGTCCGAATCGATCGAGGCGATCCGCGCGTCGATGGACGCGACGCTGGTGCGCGAGAACCAGCGGCTGTCGAAATCGATGGTGCTGCTGACGATCGCGATCTCGGGCGGCCCGTTCCTCGGCCTGCTCGGCACGGTGGTCGGCGTGATGATCACGTTCGCGGCGATCGCCGCGGCCGGCGACGTCAACGTGAACGCGATCGCACCGGGTATCGCGGCTGCACTGCTCGCCACCGTCACCGGCCTGTTCGTCGCGATTCCCGCGCTGTTCGGCTACAACTACCTGCTGATCCGCAACAAGAACGTGACCGCGAACATGCAGGTGTTCGTCGACGAATTCGTCACGCGACTCGCCGAAGCGCACCGCACGCCCGATCACGCGGTGCTGGCCGACTGAACGCACGCAGGAGACCACCATGCAGGTTCAGGACGACGACAAGCCGTACGACGACATCAACATCACGCCGATGCTCGACCTCGCGTACGTGCTGCTGATCATCTTCATCATCATGACGACCGCGTCGGTGCAGGGCATCAAGGTCGACCTGCCGAAGGCGAGCTCGTCCGCGAGTCTCGCGAAGCCGAAGACGAAGGCGATCACGGTCGCCGATTCGGGACAGGTCTTCCTCGACGCATACCCGGTGACGATGGACGAGCTCGAGAGCCGGCTGCGCACCGAGAAGGCGACCAACCCGGAATTCCCGATCGTGCTGAAGGGCGATGCGGCCGTGCAGTACCAGAAGGTCATGGACGTGCTCGACCTGCTGCGCCGTCTCGACCTGTCGCAGGTCGGGCTCGTGACCGGCAAGGCGAAGCAGGGCGGCTAGCGCGATGGAAATGACCTATAACGGCGGCCCGCCGCAGAAAGGCCCCGGCCGCTTCGTGAAGCCGGTTGCGATCGCGCTCGTGCTCGCGGGGCTGGCCGCGCTGATCTGGCGTTTCGCCGGCGATACCGCGGGCGTGAAGCGCGTGAGCGCGCCGCAGGTAACGACGGTGATTCCGCTGCCGCCGCCCCCGCCCCCGCCGAAACAGAAGCCGCCGCCCGAAAAGGTGAAGGAAGAGGTCAAGACGCCGGTCGACCGGCCGACGATCGCGCCGAAGCCGTCCGAGGCGCCGAAGCCGTCGGACAACCAGCCGAAGCAGATGACGATGAATGCGCCCGCGCAGGCCGGCACCGACAGCTTCAACATCGGTGCGGGCGACGGCTCGGGGATGATCGGCAGCGGCGGGGGCGGCAAGTTCGGCAATGCGAGCTACGCGCAATACATGGTGTACGTGCTGCAGCGCGCGATCGAACAGGACAAGGGCGTGCAGGAGGCCGGCGGTGCGCGCTTCGCGGGCAGCCTGAACCTGTGGATGGATGCATCCGGGCGAATCACGAAGGTGACGGTCGTGCAGTCGACCGGCGACGCGAAGATCGATGCGGCCGTGGTCGCGGCGGTCGAGGCGCTCGGCAGGGTCGACGAGGTGCCGCCGCCCGCGACCGCGTATCCGGTGCTCGTCAGGCTCCAGGGGCGCAAGCCGGCATGACGACGCGTGCGCGACACGGCGAATCAATCATGGGGCGGCGCCGTTGCACGGACGCTGCCGGAAAAGAAACGAAAATTGTTCGGAGTGCTTCGATGATTCGGAAGATGGACGGATGGGGTGTGGTGCCCCGCAACGGCGTGCTGCCCGCGCGCCTGTCGCGCGTCGGCGCGGCGGTGCTGACGCTCGGGCTGACGTGCGCGTCCGCCGCGCACGGGCAATCGCTCGAGGCGCAGGCGGCATCGGGCAAGGCCGCGCCGACGGAGAGCGTGGTGATCAACCTGATCAACCTGCTCGTCAAGCGCGGCGTGCTGACGCAGCAGAATGCGAACGAGCTGATCAGCGAGGCGCGCACGGAAGCCGTGCAGGCGAGGGCCGCGCGTGGGTCCGGTGCGCCGGTGGCGGCCGGCGCCGCCGTGGTCAACCCGCCGACGCAGCCGGGCGACGTCGCGGTGCCGTATGTGCCGCAGCTCGTGCGCGACCAGATCCGCGACCAGGTGAAGCAGGAAGTGATCGCGCAGGCGAAGGCCGAGAACTGGGCGCAGCCGAACACGTTCCCCGACTGGGTGTCGCGCATCAAGCTCGACGGCGACCTGCGCGTGCGTGACGAATACCACTTCTACGGCAGCCGCAACGCGAACAACGTGACGAACTTCGCGGCGATCAACCAGGGCGGCGGATTCGACATCAACCCGAACACCAACACCACGCAGCTGCCGACGCAAAACACCACGCAGAACCGCAACAACCTGCTGCGCTACCGCGCGCGGCTCGGCGTGACGGCGACGCTGTCCGACGAAATGATCGCCGGGATCCAGCTCGCGAGCGGCAACGACAACGGGCCCGTGTCGACGACGGCCACGGCCGGCGGCGGCTTCGCGAAGAAGAATATCTGGCTGAACAAGGCGTTCTTCGCGTACCGGCCGACGCCGTGGCTGAACCTGACGGCCGGCCGCTTCGACAATCCGTTCTTCAGGTCGGACCTGGTGTTTTCCGACGACCTGATGATGGACGGGCTCGCCGCAAACCTGCTCCATGCGCTGCCGTGGAATCCCGACGTCACGCTGTTCGGCACGCTCGGCGTGTTCCCGATCCAGTACACGAGCGAGAACTTCCCGTCGAACAGCACCGACAAGGCCGGCAGCGACACGAAGTGGATGTTCGGCGCGCAGTTCGGCGCGGACTGGAAGATCGATGCGAAGAACCGGCTGCGCGGCGCGGTCGCGTACTACGATTTCCAGAACATGCGCGGCACGCTGTCGTCGCCGTGCGCGCTGTATCTCGGCGCGACGAGCTGCAACACCGACAACGAGGCGCCCGCGTTCATGCAGGGCGGCAACACGCTGATCGCGCTGCGCAACATCGTGCAGAACCCGAACCTCGCACCGGGGATGACACCTCAGCCGCAGCTCTTCGGGCTCGCATACAACTACCGGCTGCTCGACCTGAAGGCGCAGTGGGATACGGTGGTGGCCGACCGCTTCAAGCTGCGCCTGGACGGCGAATACGTGCGCAACCTCGCGTACAACGACAACAAGGCGTTCGCGGCGGCGTCGCTGCCGGTCAACAACTACGAATCGACGTCGGTGAACGCGACGCGTGCCGACTATCGCAGCGGCCCGAACGGCTTCCTCGCGAAGGCGACGATCGGCGAGCCGGAGCCGCGCGAGAAGGGCCAGTGGAATTTCTCGATCGCGTACAAGTACCTGCAGCCGGACGCCGTGCTCGACGCGTTCAACGACCCCGACTTCCATCTCGGCGGCACCAACGCGCGCGGCTACGTGATAGGCGCTGCATACGCGGTCGCACGCGACACGTGGGTGTCGGCCCGCTACCTGAGCTCGAAGGAAGTGTACGGGCCGCCGGTATCGATCGACGTGCTGCAGATCGAGCTCAATGCTCGCTTCTGACCGGAGCCGCGAATGAACACCACCTATCGCACGATGCTCGCGGCCGGTGCGGCCGCCGGGCTGCTGCTGGCGGCCGGCGGCGCGCACGCGCAGAGCATCGAGGACAAGCTGCGCAGCCAGTTGCGCTCGACCGTGCAGGAGCTGCGCCAGTTGCAGGACAGTCAAGCGCAATTGCAAAGCGACAAGGCGGCGGCCGAGAAGCAGCGCGACGACGCGCTCGCGCAACTGAAGGCGTTGCAGGGGCAGCTAGCGGCGGCGCGCGGCGATTCGGGCGCCGAGGCGGCCGCGAAGCGCGCGCTTGCGCAGGAGCGCGCGGGCCGTGAGCAGGACGCGAAGTCGCTGGCGAAATACAAGTCGTCCTACGAGGACCTGCTCGCCGTGTCGCGCGCCCGCGATGCGCAGCACACGCAGCTGCAGAAGGACATTGCCGCGCGTGACACGCAACTGAAAACCTGCCAGGCACACAATGCCGAGCTGTATCGCGTGGGGCACGAGATTCTCGACGCGTACGAGCATGTCGGGATCGGCACGTTCTTCTCGTCGCGGCAGCCGTTCGCGCAGTCGGCGCGCGTGAAGTATGACGATCTCGCGCAACGCTACGGCGATGCGCTGTATGCGGGCAAGTACGACCCGTCCGCACGTCCGGCCGCTGCGGCAGCTGCGTCGGCCGCACCGGCGAGCGCGCAGTGAGCGCACGGCCCGAAGCCGCGCTTGAACCGACCGATTCACTGAATACGGAGAAGACATACATGCAAGACAAGCAACCGAACGCCGGCGACGAACGCGCGGCACACGATGAGCCGATCGAGGCGATCAGCGCCGAGCGTCTCGCCGACGTGCTGCGCCGCGCGGGCTACCGCGTGACGGCCGCCGAGCAGAACGGCACGGTGCAACTGATGAGCGCGAGCCAGGGCATCGGTTTCGCGGTGCGCTTCGGCAACCCGGCCACGGCGCTCGTGCGGCAAGGCGTCGATGCACCGGCCGCGACGCTTCCGTATATCGACTACACGCTGTCGTGCGTGCTGCAGGTGCAGGGCGAATTGCCGGCCGAACTCGTCGCGGACTGGAACCGCACCAAGCGCTTTGCGCGTCTCGCGAGCCACGGAGCGTTTCTCGCGCTGGAGATGGACGTCGTCGTCGCGGGCGGCGTTTCCGAGCGCTACCTGCGCTCGACGATCGAGCTGTGGGACCGGTTGATCCAGGAATTCCTGCTGCACCTGCGCAACCGGCCCGCGATGGCCGAGCAGGAAGCGGCGGCGCGTGCGGCGGCCGGCGAACCGGTGACGGCTCCGTCCGAGGCTACGGCTACGGCTGCACGCGAGGCCGCCGCGCAGTCATGAACACCGCGAGCGGGAGCACCGGCCGCCGTAGCGCCGGCCACCGGATCGCCGCCGCGCTGCGCGCGCTGCTGCTGCCGCATGGCCGGTCCTCCGAGCGCCGGCCGGTGCCGACATCCGCCGCCGACGCGCCCGCCGCGTGGGTGATGTATGCGGAGGGCGTCGCGCAAGGGCTGCGGGCGGTGCTCGACGGCGACGAGGCAGCCGTGTGCCGGCTGCGCGCCGACCTCGGGCGCTGGGCCGACCGGCTCGCCGATACCGGCGACGATGAGCCCGTGCTGCCGGTGCGCGCATGGCTCGACCGGCGCGGGCGCGTGACGCGGGTCGACAGCGCGCCGGCCAGCGATCCTGCGGTCGACGCGGCGCTGCGCGACGCGCTGGTGGGCCGCGTGGTCGGCACGGCGCCGCCGAACGGGATGACGCAGCCGATCGTGATGCGCGTGACGCTGACCGGTATGCGCTAGCGCGGGACGGCGAGGAACGGAACGACGCGGACACCGTGCGACGGACGGTGTCCGCGATTCAAAAAAGCAATCGAGAGGGCTGTCGAATCATGATGACGAAAGTGAAGACGCTGGCAATGCTGGCAGGCAGTCTCGTGCTGAGCGCGCCGCTCGTCGCGCACGCACAGGACGACGTGATCGCGAACGCCGCACAGGCGTCGGTCACGCAGGCCGACATCGCGGGGCTGTTGAGGACGGTAGGCGCCGAAGTGCGCGAACGCCTCGCGGCCGACCCCGCGACGCTGGACCAGATCGTGCGTTCGACGCTGGCGCAGAAGGCGGTGCTGGCCGAGGCGAAATCGAAGGGCTGGGACAAGCAGGCGCAGGTGCAGGCGGCCGTCGAGCAGGCGCAGCGCGACATCGTCGTGCGCAGCTATCTGACGTCGGTGAACGCACCGCCGGCCGACTATCCGTCGGACGCGGAGATCCAGTCCGCGTATGACGGGAACCGTGCCGCGTTCACCGCGCCGCGCGCGCTGCACGTCGCGCAGATCTACATCGCGGTGCCGCCGAACGCGGATGCCGCGACGCTCGACAAGGCGCGCAAGCAGGCGGCCGATCTCGCGAACCGCGCGCGCAGCGGCGATTTCGCGGCGCTCGCGAAGGCGAATTCGCAGGACAAGGCGAGCGCCGCGAACGGCGGCGATCTCGGTTTCGTGCCAGACCAGTCGATGCTGCCGGCCGTCCGGCAGGCGGCCGACGCGCTGAAGCCAGGCCAGGTCTCCGCGCCGATCCGGACGCCGGCCGGCTTTCACGTCGTGAAGCTGATCGACGTGCGTGCGGCCGCGCCGCGTCCGCTGGCCGACGTGAAGGAGCAGTTGCGCGCGATGCTGCGCGCGCAGCGCACGCAGCAGAATGCGCAGGCGTATCTCGCGAAGCTGGCCGCGAACGCGCCGATCAACGAAGACGCGCTGAAGAAAGCGCTCGCGTCGGCCCGGTAGGCACGCTCATGGCACCTGTCCGTTCGACGCCGCGCGTCGCGGCCCCCGACGCGCGCACGCCGGCGCGGCGTGGCCCGGCCGCCGCGTCCGACCGTCCGCGCATGCCGAAGGCGAACCCGTGGCCGGGCCGGCCCGGCGAATGGCCGACGCATTGTCCGCTTTGCTTCGGCGCGCTGGAGCCGTTGCCCGGCGCGGGCGGCTATGCGCGGCACCGCAGCGCGCGGTGCTCCGCGCAGTGCGTGCTCACGACGCGCCAGTATCAGCCGGACGAGCCGACGATACGCGGCGCGCGCGACGCGCAGGTCGCCGCGCTCCATCGCGAGCGCTTCGTCGCGCAGTGGCCGCGTCATTACGCGTTGATGCGGCGCGTGTGGCCCGCGCTTACGATCGGCCGCTTCATCGCGGTGATTGCCTGCGTGGACGTCGCGGATCTCTGGTCGTATCGGATGCTGCGCGACGACGATCTCGCGGCCGTGCTGCTCGTGCTGGCCGGCTTCCTGCGCGTGCCGGATGCGTCGGGCGTCGATACGTCGGGCGTCGATACATCGGGTGTCGATGCGCCGGGCGCCGACGCGCCGGCCGGCGATGCGCGCGCGCCCACGGTGCGCTGGGTGCGGTTCTGGTTCGACGCGAGCGTGCGCGACGTCGGCGATCTGTGGACGGCCGGCAGCGACGCGCCGCCGCTTTTTCGCGTCGACTATCGCGAGCCGCTCGTCACGCCGTATCCGACCGGCGCGCAGGTGCATGCATGGCGGCCGGTCGACGGCATGCGCGATGCATGGGCGCAGCACGCCGATGCGCATGAACGGGCCGTCGACGTGTCCGATCGCGCGGCGTTCGAGCGCTTTCTGGCGCGTGCGCAGGCGTCGGGTGCGAGCGTGTGAGTGCGGCGCCGCGAGTGCGATGAAGCCATCACCGAAGGAGCTGCGGATGAAGATGCGACGAAATGGAATCGCGACGATCGTCTGCCTGCTGCTGGCGGCCGGCGCACACGCACAGGGCGGCCACGCGGCGGCGAGTGCGGCCATGCCTGCGCCGGCCGGTCCGGGTTCGGCCGCGAAACCGGTGTGCGTCGATGCGGAAGTCGACGGCAAGCGCGCGCTGTCGTACGACTGCCTGAGCCAGCAACTGAAGCCGAAGGCCGAACCGCAGGCGGGCGCATCGCAGGCGGATTCGGAGCGGCTGTCGAAGCAGCCGTCGAACCGTCTTGGCACGTTCAACCTGTCGACCGAGCGGAATCGCTTCGGCTCGAACTGGGGCCGGTCGGTGACGCCGCAGCGGCCCGATGCGCCGGTCGCGGTGCCGCCGAAGTGATGCAGGCGGCCGGCCGTGCGGCGTGGGCATCGACGTGCCGGCGGCGCTCCGGCGCAGACCGACGAGGATCAACGATATGAAGGCGGGCAAGCACACGGGTCGGGCGGCGGTGTTGCAGGCGATCGCGGGTGTGCTCGCGCTCGCCTGCGCGTGCTCGACGGCGCAGGCTGCGGAGCGATCCGCGCAGGCGGGGGCCGCACCGCCGACCGTCGCGCTGCCGAACTTCGCCGCGCTGGTCCGGCGTGTCGGCCCGGCCGTCGTCAACATCAGCGTCACGCGCGAAGTCACGCAGATGGGCATCCAGTTGCCACCGGGCATCGCGCCCGATCATCCGCTCGCGCCGTTTCTCGCGCGGCGTGTAATCGGCAACCGCGAGGAAGCGAGCCTCGGCTCCGGCTTCATCGTCAGTGCGGACGGCGTGATCCTGACCAATCGGCACGTAGTCGGCGACGCGACCGACATCGACGTGAAGCTGACCGACAAGCGCCAGTTCAAGGGGCGCGTGATCGGCAGCGATCCCGTGTCCGACGTCGCGGTGATCCGCATCGACGCGCACGACCTGCCGGTCGTCGAGACCGGCGACCCCGCACGCACGGAGGTCGGCGACTGGGTGATGGCGATCGGTTCGCCGTACGGGTTCGCGAACACGGTCACGCAGGGCATCGTCGGCGCGAAATCGCGCTCGCTGCCCGGCGAGCGCGCGATTCCGTTCATCCAGACCGACGTGCCGATCAATCCCGGTAATTCGGGCGGCCCATTGTTCGACCTCGGCGGCCGCGTGATCGCGATCAACTCGATGATCTTTTCGAAGACGGGCGGTTATCAGGGGCTCGCGTTCGCGATTCCGATCGACATCGCGCTCGACGTGAAGGACCAGCTGCTGCGGACCGGCAAGGTCACGCGCGGCCGGCTCGGCGTGGCCGTGCAGGAAGTGAGCCAGGCGCTCGCGCGTTCGTTCGGCCTCGCGAGCCCGGACGGTGCGCTGATCACGATGGTCGAGCCGGACGGCCCGGCCGCGCACGCGGGCCTGCGGGCGGGCGACGTCGTGCTCGCGGTCGACGGCAAGCTGGTCGCCGAATCGGCGGACCTGCTCGGCACGGTCGCCGGCATGCGTGCCGGGCGGCAGGCCGACCTGCTCGTGTGGCGCGCGGGCCGGGCGATGCACGTGGTCGCGACGGTCGGCGCATTCGACAGCGGCACGGCGTCGGCCGGTGGCGAGCAAGGGCCCGCGCGGTTCGGGCTCGCGCTGCGCGCGGCGACGGAGCCGGAACGCCGGCGGCTCGGCGTCGGCCAGGCGCTCGTCGTCGAGCAGGCGAACGGCCAGGCTGCCCGCGCGGGTTTGCAGCCGGGCGACATCGTGCTGTCGGTGAACGGCAAGCCGGTCGCGAGCATCGGCGCGCTGATGACCGAGATCGACGCCGCGCACGGCAACGTCGCGCTGCTGGTCCAGCGCGGCGGCACGCGGCTGTATGTGCCGATCGAGATCGGGTGAGCGGGCACAGCCGGGACGCACGAAGGCAACGCGAGAGCAGTGCGAGAGCAGTGCGAGAGTAGCGCGAATGACTGCGCGAATGGCCGCGCACGAAACGGCGCGCGGGCGATTCATCGAAACGGGAGGCGGGATGAAGCGAATGCAGGAGTGGGGCGCATCCGGATGGATGCGGGCAATCGTCGTCGCATTTGCGCTGGCCGTGTGTGCCGCGCCGGCCGCCGCGCAAATGGCCGACGTGCCGCAGACTTGGATCCGTTACGGGCAGCTTGCCGGGCAGCAGTTCCAGGCGTGGCTCGAGGCGGACGGCGACGCGGCCGACCGGTTGCACCGCTATCTCGAAGCGCGCGTGCTGAACGCGAGCGCCGATGCGCCCCCGCCCGCGATCGTCGTGCGCGCGTGGATCGGCGCGAACGGCGCCGTCACGCACGTCGAATTCGCGTCGCTGGGCGATCCCGACGCGGACGCGACGCTGCGGCAACTGCTCACG
The DNA here is from genome assembly GCF_003233675.1 of Burkholderia sp. JP2-270. NCBI lineage: Bacteria > Pseudomonadati > Pseudomonadota > Betaproteobacteria > Burkholderiales > Burkholderiaceae > Burkholderia > Burkholderia sp. JP2-270. The sequence continues at coordinate 2,876,360 of NZ_CP029825.1, forward strand.
GCCGGCGGCCCGCTGGCCGAGCCGCCGCCGCCCGACATGCTGCAGCCGTTGCGCGTGCGCCTGCGGCTCGCGCCGAATCCCGACGCGGCGGCCGCCGCACCGGCGTCGGCGGCGCGCGCGCCGTGACGCCCGGGCCGGCTGCCGTCGGCGGATATCGTAATAAGATATGAGGTTATTGCGTTGGCGGGACGACGATGCCCTTCTTCCTCAAAAGGACCTACCCATGCAACTGACCCAGTTGGGCGGCCATGTCGCCCAATCCGGCTTCGCCGAAAAGCAGAAACATGCGCAAGCGCTGATGTACGGCATGGCCGACATCAACGAGTACGTGTCCGGCGGCGTCTGCTATGACGCCGCGGCCTATGTCAGGTACCTGCTGCGTGGCGACGCGATGATCGCGCCCGGTACGCTGCTCGACACGATCGGTCAGCACTGGAGGACGCGGTTCAACTTCGAGACCGGCGATCAGTGGGACGGGCGCGCCAGCATTCCGGCGGGAACCGCGGTCGGTTTCTCCCGCGGCGGCAATGTCTTTCATGCCGCGATCGCGGTCGGCGGCAGCCGGATCCGGGCCGTCAACGGCGGCCGTCTGGGTAGCGGATGGATGTATGCGGTTGACCTCTCCCGAGTGCTCGAGCGGGATGCGGCCGGCGGCTTTACGTACGACCGCGCGAACATCCGGGTCCACCTGTCGCGCCTGTAGGCGACGCGGCGCCGGACGCCGCGCCGCTCGCCGTCTTTCAGCCGCCCGAAGCGGGCAAGGGCCGGGCGGCCGGGTTCCCGCCGTTCGGCGATTTCCGCATGGCGCCGCGCTGTCCATCGCTGCTATCCTCTCGACCGTGAATGACTCTGCATGGGGTCGCGGATGCGCATGCTGCGTCGCGGCGAAGCGCGCGGGTGCGAGCCTGCGCGCGCGCTGGAGTAGCATGACTGAATATCCACGACGATCCATGACCTGTTTCGTGACTGATTTCCTTCCGTCCATGTCCACATGGTCAAGACAACGATGAGCGACGCACCCGATCCTGCCGCCGCCGGCGACGACGAACCGTCCGGCGGCGCCTCGTCCTATCTGGTGCCGGGGCTCGAACGCGGGCTGCGGATCCTCGCCGAATTCTCGGCGCGCGAGCCCGTGCTCGGCGCGCCCGAGCTGTCGAAGCGCATCGGCATTCCGCGCACGACCACGTTCCGCCTGCTGCAGACGCTCGAGGCGCTCGGTTTTCTCGAGCGCGTGAACGGCGACCGCTATTTCCGGCTCGGCGTCGGCGTGCTGCGGCTCGGCTTCGAATACCTGAACTCGCTCGAACTGACCGATCTCGGCGCGCCGGTGCTCGAAAGGCTGCGCGATTCCACCGGCTTCTCGACGCACCTGCTGATCCGCGACCAGCGCGACGTGGTGTTCGTCGCGAAGGCGCAGAGCAATACGTCGATGTTCGGTTCGGTGAAGGTGCATGTCGGCACGCGCCTGCCCGCGCATGCGACCGTGCACGGCCACGTGCTGATGGGCGACCTGACGCGCGACGCGCTGCGCCAGCTCTATCCGGAAAAGCGGCTCGAACAGTTCACCGAGCGCACGCCGGGCACCGTCGACGAACTGTACGAACGCGTGCGCCATTACGCGCGGCTCGGTTATGCGGTCAGCGAGGCGGCGTTCGAAAGCGGCATCTCGGCCGTGACCGCGCCCGTGCGCGATCATTCGGGTTCGATCGTCGCGGCGATCACCGCGACGGTGCCGCGCTCGGAGATCGGCGAGGCCGGCGAGAAGGAGCGGCTCGTCGAAGCCGTGTGCGGTGCGGCGGTCGACCTGTCGCAGCGCCTGAACTATCGTCCGCTCGAAAGCGACCCGACATTCGCGCACGCGCGCCACAAGGTCGCGATGTTCTGACGTACAGGCGGCGCGACGCGCCCGGCATCGCAAAAAGCAAGAGCGGCCCGCGGGCCGCTCTTGTCGTTTCGGACGCCGAACGCGTGAAACCGCTCAGAACGAGTGGTGGATCCCGGTGAGCACGATCACCTGGTTCGCGGTGCTCGATACGCCGGCTGTGAAGAACGCGGCTTTCGCGCCGCCCGACCCGTGCTCGTACAACACGTTCGCATAGAGCTGCGTGCGCTTCGACAACGCGTAGATGTCGCCGAGCTCGACCTGCGTCCAGCGGCGGCCGGCGAGCGTCGTGGTCGCCGCGCCGCCCGCGATCGTGTTGAACGCGCTGCTGCGGTAGTTCACGCCCGCGTCATAGCTCCGGAACGTATCCGAATAGCCGTTCGACTGCATCTTCGTGCGCGTGTACAGGCCGTGCACGAGGAAGTCGCCGAACTGGTACGACGCGCCCGCGCCGATGTTCTCGACCTTGTTCGCGAGATAGCCGTTCGCGGTGTTCTGCCCCTGGAACGAAGCGATACCCGTCTGGCCGATCAGGATCGAGCGGTCGTGTTCGTTCGAGTAGACGGCCGACGCCTTGAACGGCCCGTTCGCATAGTTCAGCGCGACGCCGACCGACTTGCCGGTCGAGAAGTTCGTCGTGTTGCCGAGCGCCAGCGTCGCCGCGGCCGAGAAGCCCGCATAGGTCGGCGAGCGGTACTTCACCGAATTGTTGTACGGCACGTTGCCGGTCGCGGCGAGCCCGTCGATGTTGCCGGGGTGGAACGCGTACCAGCTCAGCGCAAGGTAGGCCGTGCTGAGCGGATCGAGATAGTCGAACGACAGCGGCGTCTGGCGGCCGAGCGTCAGCGTGCCGTAGCGATCCGAGCTCAGGCCGACAAACGCCGCACGGTTCCAGATCGTGTTCGCGGTCGCGAACTGGCCGTTGTTCGTATAGAAGCCGTTTTCGAGCTGGAAGATCGCCGACAGGCCGTCGCCGAGGTCTTCCTTGCCCTTCAGGCCCCACCGATCGGGCTGCGTATTGCCCTGGATCATCGCCCACTTCGCATGACCGCCGACGTTGTTCACGTACGCGACGCCCGCATCCAGGCTGCCGTACAGCACCACGCTGCTCTGCGCCCACGCGCCCGACGCGGCGCCCAATCCGATGACTGCTGCTGCTACCGCATGCTTGACCATTTGATCTCCTGACTCTCCAACCTGATGAAAACGTGCCGTGGCGGCATGCGCGGGGACGGCCGGCCGTCACGCGTGTTCCACCGCCGGGTGGGCATTCCATATGTTCCATATAAGGAACAGTGTGCCTCTGATGGAATGGAGTATAGAGGCGTCAAGCGCGTGATCAAAAATAAATTTTTCGGGACGGATGGGTTCCCGGACGATGCTCGGCACTGCTGCGCGAAGCCCGTAAAAAGGGCATAACTCCCCGCTACAAAACAAAAAATCACATTTGATGGGATGGGCGCGCGCAATGGTTGACCCGTCGGTCGGTGTTTTCCCTAGGGCATGCAGCTTTTTGTTTTACTCGTGGAAAGTCGCTCCTATAATCACCATCCATAAACTGACGTTCCTAATATGGAACAAGAAAGGAACAAACCGAGAGTCGATCAGAAGGAAGGGTGTGAGATGTCTGAACAATGGATTTGCGCCGGACATGCCGGCGCGCTGTCGGAAGACACGCCGATCGAGTTCAAGCGGACCGACGGCGTCGAAATCGGGATCTACCGCGTCGGCGACGACGTGTATGCGCTCGAGAACGTGTGCCCGCATGCGTACGCGCTGCTGACGCAGGGGTTCGTCGACGAAGGTACGGTCGAATGCCCGCTGCACGAGGCCGTGTTCGACATCAGGACGGGCGAATGCCTGAAGGGTCCGGGCGGACGCGCGCTGAAGCAGTACGCGGTGCGCCTCGCCGGCGAGGAAATCCAGATCAAGGTGGAATGACATGAAAGAAGCGACCGTCAACTTCAATCCCTTCCTGAAGCCGTGGGTGGCGCCGCAGCCGAACAACGTCGCCGGCAAGGGGCAGATCGAGATCCCCGGTCAGGTCGAGAACCGGATCTGGCAGAACCGCAAGGCCGAGCCGACCCAGTACGAGAACGACCTCGGCGATGCGCTCGAACGCGTGTTCGAAGCCGGCGCGACCGAGCTGGACGACGTCGTCGCGGGCCTGAACCGCATCGGCTTCCGCGCACCGGACGGCACGCCGTGGACACCCGAGCGCTTCCGCGCCGAAATGGCCGCGCTCGCGGAATGACCGCGCCGAGCGCGCGATCCGCTGATCCGACGACAACCGCATCCGGAGCACACTGATGACGTCCCCCGCACAACACGCTTCCCAACACGACCCGGTCCGTGACTATCTCGACCGCGGCATCAAGAACTACTGGTATCCCGTCGCGCCGAGCTGGCAGGTGTCGAACGCACCTGTCGGCCTGACGCGCCTGTCCGAGCAGATCGTGCTGTGGCGCGATCACGACGGCAAGGTCCACGCACTCGAGGATCGCTGCCCGCACCGCGGCGCGCGCCTGTCGCTCGGCTGGAACCTCGGCGGCAGCATCGCGTGCTGGTATCACGGCATCGAAGTCGACGGCGGCGGCACGGTCAACCGTGTGCCGGCCGTGTCGAACTGTCCGCTCGAAGGCATGAAGTGCGTGAAGTCCTATCCGGTCGAGGAAAAGGCCGGCGCGATCTTCCTGTGGTTCGGCGACGAAGCGCACGGCGAGCCGGCGCCGCTGAATCTGCCCGAGGAACTGGTCACCGACGAATACGGCCACTTCCTGTGCGTGTCGAACTGGAAGTGCAATTACCAGTACGCGATCGACAACGTGATGGACCCGATGCACGGCGCGTACCTGCATGCGACGTCGCACTCGATGGCCGAAGGCGACAAGCAGGCCGACATGCGCGTGCGCAAGACGGAAACCGGCCTGATGTTCGAGAAGATCGGCCAGCGCGACGTGAACTTCGACTGGGTCGAACTCGGCGAAACCGGCTGCCTGTGGATGCGCCTCGCGATTCCGTACAAGCAGAAGTTCGGCCCGGGCGGCAACTTCGGGATCATCGGCTTCGCGACGCCGGTCGACGGCGACAACTGCCAGGTCTACTTCTGGCGCACGCGCAAGGTCAGCGGCTGGCAGCGCGACGTGTGGCGCTTCATGTACCGCAACCGCCTCGAAGGGCTGCACTGGGACGTGCTCGAGCAGGACCGCTACGTCCTAGAAAGCCTCGCGCCGCGAGCGCGCGATCACGAATACCTGTACCAGCACGACGTCGGCATCACGCGTGTGCGCCGGATGCTGCGCCAGCGTGCGCAGGAACACCTGTCCGCGCTCGACGCGCATCGCGCGGCGCAAGCCGCTTCGGAGCCCGCGAATGGCTGAGTTCGCACCGGTCGTGTCGCTCGCGGGGCGCCGCGTGCTCGTCACGGGCGGCGCGCGCGGCCTCGGCGCGGCGTTCGTGAAGGCGCTCGTCGCCGCGGGCGCGCAGGTCGCGTTCGGCGACGTGCTGGCCGACGAAGGTCGTGCGCTCGCCGCGCAACTGTCGGAAGCCGGCCACGTTGCGCATTTCTTCGGGCTCGACCTGGCCGATCCTGCGAGCGTCGACGCATTCGTCGCGCAGGGTGCGACGGCGCTCGGCGGCATCGATGCGCTGATCAACAACGCGGCGATCACGAACTCGGGCGGCAAGCTGTCGACGGAGCTCGACGTCGCGACGTGGGACGCCGTGATGAACGTGAACGTGCGCGGCGTGTGGCTCGTCAGCAATGCGGCGCTGCCGCACCTCGCGAAGTCGGGCCGTGGCGCGATCGTGAACCTCGCATCGGACACCGCGCTGTGGGGCGCGCCGAAGCTGCTCGCGTATGTCGCGAGCAAGGGCGCGGTGATCGCGATGACGCATGCGCAGGCGCGCGAGTTCGGCGCGCACGGCGTGACGGTCAACGCGATCGCGCCGGGGCTGACCGAAGTCGAGGCGACCGCCTACGTGCCGGCCGAGCGCCACGCGTTCTACATGCAGGGCCGTGCGCTGACGCGCGCGCAGGTGCCCGACGACGTGACGGGCCCCGTGCTGTTCCTGCTGTCGGACGGCGCGCGCTTCGTGACGGGCCAGCTGCTGCCGGTGAACGGCGGCTTCGTAATGAATTGATGTTTTCACTCTGAATGAAGGAGAGGACGATGGCGGACGCCGATCTCGAACGCAAGTCGTGGGACCAGCCGGAAGGCGCAAGCTTCAACGACTGGATGGAAGGGCGCGTCGCGCGCTACGCGACGCGGCGCTACGACTGGGACGCACTGAAGTTCCAGGCCGACTACGACCCGAAGTACCGCCGTGCGCAGATGCGCTATGTCGGCACCGGCGGCACGGGCGTCGCGAAGGACGTCAATACGGTGCCGGCCGGCAACTTCACGTTCTCGACGATGGTGATCCCGGCCGGCAACATCGGCCCGAGCCATATCCATATCGACGTGGAAGAAATCTTCTTCGTGCTGCGCGGCAAGATGAAGGTGATCTGCGAGCGCGACGGCGAGACGTGGGAAGCGATCCTCGGCGAGCGCGACCTGATCTCGGTGCCGCCCGGCGTGTATCGCACGGAAATCAACATCGGCGAGGAAGACGCGCTGATGTGCGTGATGCTCGGTTCGCCGAAGCCGATCACGCCGACGTATCCGCCCGATTCGCCGCTCGCGAAGATCAAGCGTTGAGACGGAGCCGGTGAAGCAATGAGTGTCATCGACAAACGTGAACGCGACCGCACCGCGGCGTTCGCCGCGCTGCTCGGGCGGTTTCCCGAGCAGCGTTGTGCGGCCGGCGCGGCGGGTACGATCGGTTATCGCGAGGCCGGCGCGCAGCATGCGGGCCGCGCGCTGCCCGTCGTGCTGCTGCACGGGATCGGCTCGGGCGCCGCATCGTGGGTGCGCCAGCTCGACGCGCTCGGCGCATCGCGGCGCGTGCTCGCGTGGGATGCGCCCGGTTATGGCGCGTCGACGCCCGTGCACGGCGCGTCGCCGGCCGCCGCCGATTACGCGGCGTCGCTGAACGCGTGGCTCGAGGCACTCGGCATCGAACGCTGCGTGCTGGTCGGGCATTCGCTCGGCGCGATCGTCGCGGGCGGTCTTGCCCGCGTGATGCCCGCGCGGATCGCCGGCCTGCTGCTGGTGTCGCCTGCCGGCGGCTATGGCAGCGCGCCCGCCGAAACGCGCGAATCGCGCCGCGACGCGCGGCTCGCGATGCTCGCGGAACTCGGCCCGGCCGGGCTCGCCGAGCAGCGCAGCGGCAACATGCTGTCCGGTTTCGCGAGCGAGGATGCGCGTGCGTGGGTGCGCTGGAACATGGCACGCATCATGCCGGCAGGCTACGCGCAGGCCACGCATCTGCTTGCGAACGCCGATCTTGCGACCGATCTCGCCGGTTTTCGCGGCCGCACGGCCGTGGCCGTCGGCGCGAACGACGCGATCACGCCGCCCGCCGCATGCGAGCGGATCGCCGCGGCCGCGCACGTCGGGCTGCAGGTGATTCCGCAAGCCGGTCATGCCGGGTACGTGGAAGCGCCGGCCGTTTATTCCGCACTGATCGACACGTTCTGCCGTCAGTGCGATACGCAGTGGGGGCTGGTATGAACGCCCCCCACGCTCGCTATCGTTCGCTTGGGGGGGCGCAGCCCCCCCATCCCCAGAGAGCATGTCCATCTAAGCTCGGGGCGGCCCGGCGGGAGGCATCATGAGCGACCCGCTGCAACAAGAACCCGAAAACGGGAAGGCCGAGGCCAGCTACGTGGTGCCGGGCCTCGAACGCGGGCTGCGGATTCTCGCCGAATTCTCGCCGCGCGAGCCAGTGCTCGGCGCGCCCGAATTGTCGAAGCGGCTCGGCATTCCGCGCACGACGGTGTTCCGTCTGCTGCAGACGCTCGAATCGCTCGGCTTCCTCGAGCGTGCGGACAAGGATCGCAACTACAAGCTCGGCATCGCCGTGCTGCGGCTCGGCTTCGAATACCTGAGCTCGCTGGAGCTGACCGATCTCGGCCTGCCGGTGATCGAGAGCCTGCGCGACGCGACCGGCTTCACGACGCACATCGTGATCCGCGACGGCCGCGACGTCGTGTTCGTCGCGAAGGCGCAGAGCCAGTCGCCGGTGTTCAGCTCGATTCGCGTGAACGTCGGAACCCGCTTGCCCGCGTATGCGACGACGCACGGCCACGTGCTGATGGGCGACCTGTCGCTGAAGGAGCTGCGCTCGCTGTACCCGGAAGGCACGCTGAACCGGATGACGAGCGCGACGCCGGAGACGGTCGATGCGTTGTACGAAGCGATCCGCGAGGATGCGCTGCGCGGCTACGGCGTCAGCAATTCGTCGTTCGAGCGCGGCATCTCGGTGGTCACGGCACCCGTGCGCAACGAGACGCAGAAGATCGTCGCGTGCATCACGGTGACGGTGCCGCGGCCGGAGATCGACGCGGCGCTGATCGCGGACGGTCTGATCGACAAGGTGCAGCGCGCGGCGGCGGAACTGTCGCGGCGGCTCAATTACCGCTCGGATGACGAGCACACGTTTATGAATGCTTTAGGACTCCGATGATTGAGATCGAACTGACCGGGCAGGTTGCGGTGGTGACGGGCGGTTCGTCCGGCATCGGCCTCGCGACGGCCGAACGGTTCCTGCAGGCCGGCGCATCGGTCGCGATTTGCGGCCGCGACAGTGACCGCCTCGCACGCGCCGCGGCGATGCTCGGCGAAAAATATCCGGGCGCGCAACTGCTCGCCGAGCGCTGCAACGTGCTCGACGAAGCCGACGTGGCCGCGTTCGCGCAGGCGGTGTCCGCGCGCTTCGGCCGTGCCGACATGCTGGTGAACAACGCAGGCCAGGGCCGCGTGTCGACCTTCGCCGACACGACCGACGATGCGTGGCGCGAAGAGCTCGAACTGAAGTACTTCAGCATCATCCGCCCGACGCGCGCGTTCCTGCCGCTGCTGCGCGACGCGCCGGCGCCGACGATCACCTGCGTGAACTCGCTGCTTGCGCTGCAGCCCGAGCCGCACATGGTCGCGACGTCGTCGGCGCGTGCGGGCGTGCTGAGCCTCGTGAAGTCGCTCGCGACAGAACTGGCGCCGCAGCGCATCCGCGTGAACTCGATCCTGATCGGCATCGTCGAGTCGGGCCAGTGGCGCCGCCGCTTTGAAGCGCAGGCGCAAGCCGGCGAAAGCTGGGAGGACTGGACGGGGGCGCTCGCGCGCAAGAAGAACATTCCGCTGAATCGCTTCGGCAAGCCCGACGAGGCCGCCTGGGCACTTTTTTATCTCGCAACGCATCTGTCGTCCTACACGACGGGCAGCCATATCGACGTTTCTGGAGGCTTTGCACGGCATGTCTAAAAAAACCACGGTTGGCGAGCTGATTGCCGCCTTTCTCGAGCAGTGCGGCGTGAAAACCGCATTCGGTGTCATCTCGATCCACAACATGCCGATCCTCGACGCGATCAACTCGCGCGGCAACATCCGGTATGTCGGCGCGCGCGGCGAAGCGGGCGCGGTGAACATGGCCGACGGCCTGGCCCGCGTGTCGGGCGGCCTCGGCGTCGCGTTCACCAGCACGGGCACGGCGGCGGGCAACGCGGCCGGCGCGATGGTCGAGGCGCTGACGGCCGGCACCGCGATGCTGCACATCACCGGGCAGATCGAGACGCCGTACCTCGACCAGGATCTCGCCTATATCCACGAAGCGCCCGACCAGCTGACGATGCTGGACGCGATCTCGAAGGCCGCGTTCCGCGTGCGCACGGTCGAGACCGTGCTGCCGACGATCCGCGAAGCCGTGCGCATCGCGCAGACCGCGCCGACGGGCCCCGTGTCGGTCGAGATCCCGATCGACATTCAGGCCGCCGAAATCGAATGGCCGGAAGACCTCGCGCCGGCGCACGTCGCGGTGAGCGAGCATGACGCCGCACGCGTCGCGAAGCTCGCCGACGCACTCGCGGCCAAGCGTCGCCCGCTGCTGTGGCTCGGCGGCGGCGCGCGCCACGCCCGCGATGAAGTCGAACGTCTCGTGAAGCTCGGCTTCGGCGTCGTGACGAGCGTGCAGGGCCGTGGTGTGCTGCCCGAGGATCATCCGGCGACGCTCGGCGCGTTCAACGTGCATGCGTCCGCCGAAGCGTTCTACAAGACCTGCGACGCACTCGTCGTGGTCGGCTCGCGCCTGCGCGGCAACGAGACGCTGAAGTACAAGCTCGCGCTGCCGCAGCCGCTGTTCCGCGTCGATGCCGACGCGCTCGCCGACAACCGCGGCTATCGCAACGAGCTGTTCGTGCACGGCGACTCGAAGCGCGTGCTGGCCGAGCTGGCCGACCTGCTCGAAGGCCGCCTGTCGGTCGATCCGCAGTTCGCATCCGATCTCGCGGCAGCCCGCGAGCAGGCGGTCGCCGATGTGGCGAAGGGCCTCGGGCCGTACAAGCAGCTCGTCGATACGCTGCAGGGCGCCGTCGGTCGTGACTACAACTGGGTGCGTGACGTGACGATCTCGAACAGCACGTGGGGCAACCGCCTGCTGAAGATCTTCGAACCGCGCGCGGGCGTGCATGCGCTCGGCGGCGGCATCGGCCAGGGGATTCAGATGGGCATCGGCGCGGCGCTGGCGGGCGCGGCGGCGAAGACGGTCTGCCTCGTCGGCGACGGCGGCCTGATGGTCAACGTCGGCGAGCTGGTGACGGCCGTGCAGGAAAACGCGAACGTGATGATCGTGCTGATGAACGACCAGTGCTACGGCGTGATCCGCAACATCCAGGACGCCCACTACGGTGGCCGCCGCTGCTTCGTACAGTTGCACCAGCCCGATTTCGCGCAGTTCTGCGCGAGCTTCGGCCTCACGCACTACCGGATCACGTCGCTCGACCAGGCCGAAGCGATCGTGCGCGACGGACTCGCGAAGGAAGGGCCGGTGATGGTCGAAGTCGACATGCTGTCGGTCGGCTCGTTCGCGTCGTCGTTCGCGGGCCCGCCGGTGAAGAAGGAAGCGCCGTCGGAGCGCCAGTATGCGTAACGCGCACGCACCCGTCGACGTCGCGATGATCGGCTTTGGCGCGATCGGCGCGGCCGTGTACCACGCGGTCGAGCACGACGCGGCGCTGCGCATCGCGCACGTGATCGTGCCCGACCACCAGCGCGCCGCGGTGCAGGGCGTGCTGGGCGGTGCGGTGGAGGTCGTGTCGTCGGTCGACGCACTGGCCCGCCGCCCCGAGTTCGCGCTCGAATGCGCTGGCCACAGTGCGCTCGTCGATCACGTCGTGCCGCTGCTGAAGGCCGGCACCGACTGCGCGGTCGCATCGATCGGCGCGCTGTCCGATCTCGCGCTGCTCGACGTGCTGTCGCAGGCCGCCGACGAAGGCGACGCGACGCTGACGCTGCTGTCGGGCGCGATCGGCGGCATCGACGCGCTGGCATCCGCGAAGCAGGGCGGCCTCGACGAAGTGCTGTACGTCGGCCGCAAGCCGCCGCTCGGCTGGCTCGGTACGCCGGCCGAGGAGTTGTGCGACCTGCGCACGATGGCCGAAGAGAAGGTGATCTTCGAAGGCACTGCGCGCGACGCCGCGCGGCTGTATCCGAAGAACGCGAACGTCGCGGCGACCGTCGCGCTCGCGGGCCTCGGCCTCGATGCGACGCGCGTGCGCCTGATCGCCGATCCGGCCGTCGCGCGCAACGTGCATCGCATCACCGCGCGCGGCGCCTTCGGCGAGATGTCGCTGGAAATGAGCGGCAAGCCGTTGCCCGACAACCCGAAGACGTCCGCGCTGACGGCGTTCAGCGCGATTCGCGCGCTGCGCAACCGCGCGGCCCGCTGCGTGATCTGAGTGGCGCTTCGAGAGATTCGGATTATTGAACGTCTGCCAGCGCCACGGCGAGGGCAGGTGCGCAGAGACAGATTTGTGGGACTTGTGACATGACACCTTTCGATACGAGCCTGGTACCCGACGGCAACATCCTGATCGGCGGCAAGTGGCGGCGCGGCCGTGGCGCGCCTTACGCCAGCATCTATCCGGCCGACCAGTCGGTGAACATGGAAGTGTCGACGGCGAATGCGGAAGACGCGGCCGAAGCCGTCGAAGCCGCCGATGCCGCATGGCGCCGCGCCGACTGGGCCGGGCTGAAGCCGCACCAGCGCGCGCAGGTGCTGTACCGCATCGCGGATCTGATCATGCAGCGCCACGAGGCGCTCGCGAACCTGCAGCGCCGCGACAACGGCAAGCCGATCGGCGAGACGCGCGTGCTGGTGGCCAGCGCCGCGAACACGTTCCGCTATTTCGCGGCCTGCCTCGAAACGCTCGACGAAGAACTGACGCCGTCGCGCGGCGATTACCTGACGATGAGCGTGTACGAGCCGATCGGCGTGATCGCCGCGATCACGCCGTGGAATTCGCCGATCGCATCCGACGCGCAGAAGCTCGCGCCGGCACTTGCCGGCGGCAACGCGGTAGTGCTCAAGCCGGCCGAAGTCACGCCGCTCGCGTCGCTCGCGCTCGCGCGCATCTGCGAGGAAGCCGGCGTGCCGAAGGGCGTGCTGAGCGTGCTGCCGGGCAAGGGCTCGGTGATCGGCGACGTGCTCGTGCGCCATCCGCTGGTGAAGAAGGTGTCGTTCACGGGCGGCACCGAAGTGGGCCGCGGCATCGCGCGCATTGCGGCCGAGAAGCTGATGCCCGTGTCGCTCGAACTTGGCGGCAAGTCGCCGACGATCGTGTGCGACGACGCCGATCTCGATCACGCGGTCAACGGCGTGTTGTACGGCATTTTCAGCTCGTCGGGCGAAGCGTGCATCGCGGGTTCGCGGCTGTTCGTGCAGCGCGCGGTATACGACGAATTCACGAAGCGCCTGGTCGCGGGGGCACGCAAGCTGCGCGTGGGCGATCCGACGCGGCCCGATACGCAGATGGGGCCGCTGATCACCGCGAAGCATCGCGAATCGGTGGAGCGCTACGTCGCGCTCGGCCTGGAAGAAGGCGGCCGCCTGCTGTGCGGCGGCGAGCGGCCGTCGGGCGACGGGCGCGAGAACGGCTTCTTCTACCAGCCGACGATACTCGAAGGCTTGCCGAACAGCGCGCGCATCTGCCAGGAAGAAATCTTCGGGCCCGTGCTCGTCGCGATGCCGTTCGACGACGAAGCGTCGCTGATCGCGCAGGCGAACGACAGCGTGTTCGGCCTTGCCGCCGGCATCTGGACGCGCGACTACAAGCGTGCCTGGCGCATCGCGCGCGCGCTCGAAACGGGCACCGTCTGGATCAACACGTACAAGCTGTTTTCGATTTCCACGCCGTTCTCCGGCTGGAAGGAGAGCGGGATGGGGCGCGAGAAGGGGCGTCTCGGCATCCGCGAATACATGCAGCAGAAGAGCCTCTACTGGGGTTTGAACGACGCGCCGCTGCCGTGGGCGAACTGAGCGAAGGGGAATGACGCAATGAGCATTTTGGGAATCGAGCAGATCACGTACGGCGTCGACGATCTCGCGACCTGCCGGCGCTTTTTCGCCGACTGGGGGCTGAAGGAAGTCGAGCACGACGATACGCGCGCGCGCTTCGAGACGATGAACGGCTGCACCGTGCTGGCCGTCAACGCCGACGATCCGGCGCTGCCACCCGCGTTCGAAGCGGGCCCGACGCTGCGCGAGGTCACGTGGGGCGTCGCGACGCAGCAGGAACTCGATGCGCTGCGCACGAAGCTTGCCGGCCAGCCCGGCTATTACTCGCACGACGATGCGGTCGGCTGTATCGACCCGAACGGCATGGCGATCCGCGTCGAAGTCACGCGCAAGCGCGAACTCGACATCACGGGCTCGCCGTCGAACGTGTGGGGCCAGACGCTGCGCGTCGACCAGCCGAGCCCGATCTATGCACGCGCGGAGCCGGTCGAGGTCGGGCATGTCGTGTTCTTCACGAACTGCCTCGACGAACAGGAAAGGTTCTATCACGAACTGCTCGGCTTCGAGACGTCCGATCGCTACCCGGGCCGCGGCGCGTTCATGCGCTGCGCGCCGCACGGCGGCCACCACGACCTGTTCCTGCTAGCGCTGCCGAACGGAAAGCGCGGCCTGAACCACGTCGCGTTCACCGTGCGCGATATCCACGAAGTGTTCGGCGGCGGCATGCATATCGACCGCTGCGGCTGGGAAACGCAACTCGGCCCGGGTCGACACCCGGTGTCGTCCGCGTACTTCTGGTACTTCCAGAATCCGGCCGGCGCGCTGATCGAGTACTACGCCGATGAGGACATGCTGACGCCCGAATGGCAGCCGCGCGAATTCGAGCCGGGCCCGACCGTGTTCGCCGAATGGGCCGTCGACGGCGGCCTCGACGGCAACACGCGCCGGCAGAAAAACGCGAAGGCGCCGGAAGGCAAGTTCATGACGGAGCGAAAATCATGACCGAAACGTACACGCCCGCGCAGCCCGCGCCCGGCACGGTCGTCGTGATCGGCGGCGGCCAGGCCGCCGGCTGGGTGCTGAAGACGTTGCGCGCGGAAGGTTACACGGGCCGCCTCGTGATGATCGCCGACGAGCCGCACCTGCCGTACGAGCGTCCGCCTCTGTCGAAGGCCGTGCTGGCCGGCGACGCCGATGTCGAAACCGTACGCGTCGTGCGCCCGGACGAATTCGATGCGCTCGATATCGAAGCATGGCAGCCGGAATGCGCGGCATCGATCGACCGCGCGCGCCGCGTGGTGACGACCGCCAGCGGCCGCGAGATCGAATACGACAGCCTCGTGATCGCGACCGGCGGCACGTCGCGCCGCCTGCCGGACGCGATCGTGAGGACGCCGAATCTGCACTATCTGCGCACGCTCGACGAAGCGGCCGCGCTCGGCGAGAAGCTGCGCGCGAGCCAACGCGTGCTGGTGATCGGCGGCGGCTGGATCGGCCTCGAAGTCGCGGCCACCGCGCGCAAGCTCGGCGTCGAGGCGGTCGTGGTCGAAGGCGCGCCGCGTCTGTGCGGCCGCTCGGTGCCGCAGATCGTGTCGGATTTCCTGCTCGACCTGCATCGCTCGAACGGCGTCGATGTGCGTCTTGGCGCGGCGCTCGCGTCGCTCGATGCGCAGCCGGACGACGCATCGAAGGTGCGCGCGACGCTCGCCGACGGCACGACGATCGACGCCGATTTCGCGGTGGCCGGCATCGGCCTCGCGCTGAACGCGTCGCTCGCGAGCGATGCGGGGCTGGCCGTCGACGACGGCATCGTCGTCGACGAATTCGGCGCGACGAGCGACCCGGCGATCTTCGCGTGCGGCGACGTCGCGAACCATCACAACGGCTGGCTGAAGCGGCGCGTGCGGCTCGAATCGTGGGCCAACGCGCAGAACCAGGCGATCGCGGCCGCGAAAGCCGTGCTCGGCGTGCGCGCGCCGTACGAGGAGATCCCGTGGTTCTGGTCAGATCAGTACGACGTGAACCTGCAGATCCTCGGCGATCTGCCGGCCGATGCGCAGCTCGTCGTGCGCGGCGATCTCGCCGCGCGCCGCGCGACGCTGTTTTTCCTTGGCGACGGGCATGTGAGAGGTGTCATCGCCGTGAACAACGCACGCGAGCTGAAGCTTGCGCGCAAGTGGATGAACCAGGGCCGGGCAGTGGATACGGAAGCCCTGGCGGACACGACCAAAGCGCTTGCCTGACCGGCAGACCAGGAGACACCCCGCATGAGCACTTTCGACAACGTCGTGGCCGGACGCGCCACGATGGAAGCTGCCGCCTCCACGCCCGGCGCGATCATCGCGCGGCTCGAGCGGCTTCCCGGCAACGCGATGCAGATCCGCGCACGCGTGCTGATCGGCACCGCGACGTTCTTCGACGGCTTCGACGTGATCACGATCGCGGCGACGCTGCCGCTGCTGATTCACAAATGGGGGCTGTCGCCGACGCAAATCGGCATGCTGATCGCATCCGGCGCGATCGGCCAGCTGATCGGCGCCTTCCTGTTTCCCGCGCTGGCCGAGAAACACGGCCGCGTGAAGGCGATCGCATGGAGCTCGGCCGTGATCGGCATCACGAGTATCGCGTGCGGGTTTGCGCCGACCTTCGAGGTGTTCGTGCTGCTGCGGATCCTGCAGGGGCTCGGGCTCGGCGGCGAGCTGCCGGTCGCCGCGACGTACATCAACGAGATCACGCGCGCGCACGGCCGCGGCCGGTTCGTGCTGCTGTACGAGATCGTGTTCCCGATCGGCCTGCTCGTGTCGATGGCGCTCGGTGCGTGGCTCGTGCCGCGGTTCGGCTGGGAAATCATGTACTTCGTCGGCGGGCTGCCGCTGATCCTGTCGTTCGTGCTCACGCGTCTCGTGCCGGAATCGCCGCGCTGGCTCGCATCGCGCGGGCGGCTCGCGGAAGCCGGGCGCGCGGTCGGCGTGTTCGAAGCATCGGTGCGCGGCGAGCTGCCGCCGGTCACGCAGGCGGCCGCGTTCGACGAGATGGTGCGCCAGCATCCGAAGCGCAAGATGAGCGACCTGTTCAGCGCCGCGTATCGCAAGCGCACGCTCGCGGTGGCGACGCTGTGGGCGACCTGCGGGTTCATCCAGTACGGACTGTCGACGTGGCTGCCGACGATCTACAAGAACTTCTATCACGCGCCGCTGCAGCTCGCGCTGAATCTCGCGGTGATCGGTTCGGTGATGGGCGTGCTCGGGTCGCTGGCGTCGGCCCTGCTCGTCGACAAGCTCGGCCGCAAGCCGGTGATCGTGTGGTCGTTCGTGCTGTGCGCGCTGTCGCTGGCGTTCGCGGGCATCTATCACGCATCGTCGGTGTATGTCGTCGCGGTCTTCTGCTCGCTGTCGCTCGGGTTGATGGCGTCGGGGTTCATTACCGCGTACGTCTATACGCCGGAACAGTATCCGACGAGCATCCGCGCGTCGGGTTGCGGGCTCGGCAGCGCATGGCTGAAGATCGCGTCGTTCGTCGCGCCGATGGTCGTGCCGCACGCGATCATCGGCGGGAACCTCGCGCCCGCGTTCTACCTGATCGGCATCGTGCCGCTGATCGCGGCGGTGACCGTGCACTTCGTCGGGATCGAGACGAAGGGGAAGGTGCTGGAGGCGCTCGAAGCGTAAGCGCAGCCGGCGATAACGGACGATGTGCACAGGCCCGGGCGATGTCCGGGCCTTTTTGTCTGGGGCGACCCGGTTGCGTCGCGGGGCAATGCGAACGCGTGCAATTGTCGGCGTATGGCTTGCATGGTCTAATTCACGGTCCCGCTTTTCGTCCGACCGCCGCCATGCCGCTGTTCGAACCCGTCACGCTGAATACATCCCGCCTCGTGCTGCGGCCGCTTCGCGAAGCAGACACGCAGGCCTTCTTCGAGATCTGGTCGGATGCGGAAGCGATGCGCTATTTCTCGTTTGCGCCGATGACGGACATCGAGCAGGCAGCGGAGCGCGTCGCGCGCAACCTGAGGACGTCCGCCGGCGGGCAGGATTTCGCGTGCGTACTCGAATCGCGGGAAACCGGCGAAACGCTGGGTGAATGCGCGCTGTTCCATGCGAACGAGCAATGCCGCCGTGCCGAGATCGGCTTCAGCCTGCAGCGCAAGTACTGGCGCGGCGGATACATGCGCGAAGCGGCGTCTGCCGTGATCGATCATGCGTTCGGCACGCTGAGACTGAACCGGCTCGAGGCCGATATCGATCCGCGCAACGTGGCGTCGGCGCGGCTGCTCGAACGGTTGGGCTTCGTGCGGGAAGGGCTGCTGCGCGAACGCTGGATCGTCGGCGAGGAAGTGTCGGACAGCGCGCTGTACGGATTGCTGGCGAGCGATCGTCGCGCGTGATGCGGCCGGGGCGGATCGCTTCTCGGCAGGAGCGATCGTGTCCATTTCAACCGGCACATCCGGGCGGAACAGCGAAGCGATGCCGAAGAGGGCGCTTGCGGCGTCGAACGGAACATGCCCGGACAAACAGAGCGGCTGACGGCCTTCTACGAGAATCGCCTCCGCGCGCCTGGCCGGCGCACGGTCGCCACTGCGAAAGAATGCCGCATTGCCGGTGTGCATCGGTGCACTAGAGTCGAACGGTAGCGAACGAAACGACACCGGGAGGACAACGCACGATGGCCAGGAAATTTCCGCTGCATCCCGTGCATCCGGAGAGGATCTGCTGGGGATGCGACAACTACTGCCCGACGCGCGCGATGCGTTGCGGCAACGGCTCCAGCCGCACGCAGCACCCGAGCGAGCTGCTCGGCGACGACTGGTATCGATACGGCGACTGGGGCATCGAATGCACGGATGCCGAAAACGAACACACGACCGAAGCCGGCGGGCAGCGATAGCGACAAGTTGCCTCACCGGCGAGCGTCCCGTTTCTTGATCTGCATCACGGTGGCGAAATGCTTGCCGAAACATCATGAAAAAGATGCATACAACACGCATCTTGAAGCGGGCGGGATGTCCGGCGGCAAGGAACCCGCGTTCCGCCGCCGTTCACGCCGACCCGCGTCCCCATGATCGAGAAAGGAGAGCACCGTGTTTTGCTATCAATGCGAACAGACCGACCGGACCGGCGCGCGGCCCGGCTGCGCATCGGCGAAAGGCAACTGCGGCAAGGATGCAACGACGGCCGACCTGCAGGACCTGCTGGTCCATGCGGTGAAGGGCATTGCGCAATACGGCGCGGTCGCGCGCGCACTGGGCGCCCCCGATCGCGACGCCGACCGGTTCGTGCTGTACGCGATGTTCACGACGCTGACCAACGTGAACTTCCATGCGGCGCGCTTCGTCGCGTTGCTGCGCGATGCGGCGCAGACGCGCGACCGCGTGAAGGCCGCATCCGAAGCGAAGGCGCGGGCCATGGGAGCGGTCATCCCCGTGCTGCACGGGCCCGCGATGTGGCAGCCGGCGGACGATCTCGCCGGCCTGCTGGAACAGGCCGCTGCCGTCGGCATCGACGCGGGGCTCGACAAGGTGGGCGCGGACATCGTCGGCCTGCGTGCGCTGGTGCTGTACGGACTGAAGGGCGTGTGCGCCTACGCGCATCATGCGCGAGTGCTCGGCTACGAGCGCGACGACATCTACGAGGGCGTCGAAGCGGCGCTCGCGTTTCTCGCGCGCGACCCCGACGATGTCGATGCGCTGCTCGCGCAGGCGCTCGAACTCGGCAGGCTGAACCTGACGGTGATGGAACTGCTCGACAGCGCGAACACCGGCCGTTTCGGCGCGCAGCAGCCGACCGCCGTGCGCGTGTCGCCGGTGGCGGGCAAGGCGATCCTCGTGTCGGGCCACGATCTCGGCGATCTGCACGCGCTGCTCGAACAGACGGCCGGCACGGGTATCCATGTGTACACGCACGGCGAAATGCTGCCGGCCCACGCGTACCCGGCGCTCAAGGCATTTCCGCATCTCGTCGGCAACTATGGCGGCGCGTGGCAGGACCAGCAGAGCGACTTCGCGCATTTCCCCGGGCCGATCCTGATGACGTCCAACTGCATCATCGAGCCGATGCCGCAATATCGGCAGCGGATCTTCACGACGGGGCCGGTCGGCTGGCCGGGCGTGCGCCATCTCGAACATCAGGATTTTTCGGTGCTGATCCGCGCCGCGCAGGCGCTGCCCGGTTTCCCGGCCACGGCGCCGGAGCAGACGATCACGGTCGGGTTCGGCCGTCATGCGGTGCTCGGCGTCGCGGACAAGGTCATCGACGCGGTCAAGGCCGGACAGATCCGCCACTTCTTCCTGATCGGCGGCTGCGACGGCGCGGCGCCGGGCCGCAACTACTACACGGAGTTCGCGGAGCAGGCGCCCGACGATACGGTCGTGATGACGCTCGGCTGCAACAAGTACCGGTTCAACCGGCATGCGTTCGGCGATATCGGCGGCATTCCGCGCCTGCTCGACGTCGGGCAGTGCAACGACAGCTATTCGGCGATCCGGATCGCGACGGCGCTCGCCGACGCGTTCGAGTGCGGCGTGAACGATTTGCCACTGTCGCTCGTGATCTCGTGGTTCGAACAGAAGGCGGCGGCCGTGCTGCTGACGCTGCTCGCGCTCGGCCTGCGCAACATCCGCCTCGGACCGACGCTGCCGGCGTTCGTCACGCCGGGCGTGCTCGCGGTGCTGGTCGAGCAATTCGGCATACAGCCGATCGGCGACGCCGGCGCGGACCTTGCTGCTTCGCTGGCGCGCAAGGCCGCTTGAGCGGGATCGTTCGATGACCTATCGAATCGAGATCACGACGCGCGACGGTGAGCAGTTCGGCTTCGGATGCGACGCCGAACAGGACGTGCTCACCGCAGCGGCGGACGCCGGCATCACGCTGCCGTCGCAATGCCGGCGCGGAAGCTGCGGCGCGTGCCAGGCGACCGTCGTCGACGGCGCATACGAGATGCAGGCCGACAGCGCAGGCGTGCTGCCGGCCGGCCAGCGCGGCGCGGTCCTGCTGTGCCGGACCGCGCCGCGCGGCGATCTGCGGGTCGCCGCGCCATACGACAGGACCAAGGTGCTGCTGCATCCGGTGCCCGTGCGCACCGCGAGGATCGCGGTGCTCGATGCGATCGCGGCCGACACGATGCGCGTCGAGTTGCAAGTCGAGCCCGACGACGCGTTCGGCTCGGCCGTCGAGTTCGAGCCCGGCCAGTTCGCCGAGCTGGAGGTGCCGGGCAGCGGCTTGCGCCGGCCGTATTCGCTCGCGAACACGAGCAACTGGGACGGCCGCCTCGAGTTCCTGATCCGGCTGCGGCCGGACGGCTGGTTCTCGACGTACCTGCGCGAGCGAGCACGGCCGGGCGATCCGCTGACCGTGCGCGCCCCGATGGGCGGCTTCGGGCTGTTCGCGGACAGCCTGCGGCCGCGCTGGTTCGTCGCGGGCGGCACGGGGCTCGCGCCAATCCTGTCGATGCTGCGGCGCATGGCAGAGTATCAGGAGATGGCCGATGCGCGGCTGTTCTTCGGCGTCAATCAGGAAAGCGAATTGTTCATGCTCGACGAGCTGACGCGATTGCAGGCCGACCTGCCGCAGTTGCAGGTCGATCTCTGCGTATGGCGGCCCGGCGGGGAGTGGGCCGGGTTGCGAGGCACGCCGGTCGACGCGTTGCGTGCGGCGCTTGCACAGGCCGGCGCGCTGCCGGACATCTACGTGTGCGGGCCGCCGCCGCTCGTGCAGGGTGTGCGGGACGTGGCCGTTGCGGCAGGCGTGCCGGATGCGCAGTTCGCGAGCGAGCGTTTTACCGGGTGATGCCTGAGCGTTGCCGCGAGGCGTGGGTGACTTGCCGGATTCACGGGCCGAACGTACTCTTTGTCGACACCATGATCCACCAGCGGGTTCTCGACCATGCAAGCCCATCCTCTGCGTCTGTCCCCCGGCGACGATCTGCGCGCGTCCATCGAGGACGCGTTGCGTTCGCACGGTGCGCACGCGGCATTCGTGATCCAGGGCATCGGCAGCCTGAGCGTCGCGCAGTTGCGCTTTGCCGGCGCCGACCTGCCGACCGAACTGCGCGGCGACCTCGAAATCCTGACGCTGGCCGGCTCGGTATCGCCTGACGGCGCACACCTGCACATGTCCGTTTCCGATGCGGGCGGCCGCGTGTCGGGCGGCCATGTGGCGAGCGGCTGCGTGGTGCGCACGACCGCCGAGATCCTGCTCGCGCTGCTTCCCGCGCATCGCTTCTCTCGCGAACCCGATGCGGGTACCGGCTTCAACGAGCTGGTGATCCGTCGCGAGCCGGGCGGCGATGCCGCGTGAGTGTCGCGAAGCGGCGACGGAATCGCCGGTCATTCGGGGCGTTCCCGCCATCCCTCATTCCGCAGCGGCGCGATCCTCGATCCGCATGACTTCGATGCCGCGGGCTCGACCGACGGCCACGCGTAGGTCGACCTCGACGAACGAAGCGCAACGGTATGGCGAAGGCTTGCCGTTCGACCCGGCCGAGCGGCTTTACGCGCTTTGCGACTGACCGGCCCGTCACTTCACACACCGGGGCCGAATAAAAAAATGGCGCCGCGGGCATGCAGCCTGCGGCGCCATTGCGTGTCGCTGCGACGGGAAAGACCCGCCGCAGCCCGGCAGCGTGCTTACATCTGCACGGTGTCGGCCACTTCCTTGAAGTCTTCGATCTGGTCGAAGTTCATGTACTTGTAGATCTTGTCGCCGTTGGCGCTGAGCACGCCCATGTCGGCCATGTACTCGTCCTTGGTCGGGATCTTGCCCAGGCGCGAGCAGATTGCCGCCAGTTCCGCCGAGCCGAGGTACACGTTCGTGTTCTTGCCCAGGCGGTTCGGGAAGTTGCGGGTCGACGTCGACATGACCGTCGCGCCTTCGCGCACCTGTGCCTGGTTACCCATGCACAGCGAGCAGCCCGGCATTTCGGTACGCGCACCGGCCGTGCCGAACACGCCGTAGTGACCTTCTTCGGTCAGCTGCTTCTGGTCCATCTTGGTCGGCGGGGCAACCCACAGCTTGACCGGGATGTCGCGCTTGCCTTCCAGCAGCTTCGACGCCGCACGGAAGTGGCCGATGTTGGTCATGCACGAGCCGATGAACACTTCGTCGATCTTCGCGCCGGCGACGTCGGACAGCGTCTTCACGTCGTCCGGGTCGTTCGGGCAGGCGACGATCGGCTCGTGGATGTCGGCGAGATCGATCTCGATGACGGCCGCGTAGTCGGCGTCGGCGTCCGGCGACAGCAGTTGCGGGTCGGCCAGCCACTGCTCCATCGCCGCGATGCGGCGCTGCAGGCTGCGCGGATCCTGGTAGCCCTGCGCGATCATCCACTTCAGCAGCGTGACGTTGCTGTTCAGGTATTCGATGATCGGTTCCTTGTTCAGGTGGACCGTGCAACCGGCGGCCGAACGTTCGGCGGATGCATCCGACAGTTCGAACGCTTGCTCGACCTTCAGGTCGGGCAGGCCTTCGATTTCGAGAATGCGGCCCGAGAAGATGTTCTTCTTGCCTTGCTTGGCGACCGTCAGCATGCCTTGCTTGATCGCGTACAGCGGAATCGCGTTGACGAGGTCGCGCAGCGTGACGCCCGGCTGCATCTTGCCCTTGAAGCGGACCAGCACCGATTCCGGCATGTCCAGCGGCATCGTGCCGGTGGCGGCCGCGAAGGCCACCAGGCCCGAGCCTGCCGGGAAGCTGATGCCGATCGGGAAGCGCGTGTGCGAATCGCCGCCGGTGCCGACGGTGTCGGGCAGCAGCATGCGGTTCAGCCACGAGTGGATCACGCCGTCGCCCGGACGCAGCGCGATGCCGCCGCGCGTGCTGATGAAGTTCGGCAGCGTCTGGTGCGTCTTCACGTCGACCGGCTTCGGATAAGCGGCGGTGTGGCAGAACGACTGCATCACGAGGTCGGCCGAGAAGCCGAGGCAGGCGAGATCCTTCAGCTCGTCGCGGGTCATCGGGCCCGTGGTGTCCTGCGAGCCGACCGAGGTCATCTTCGGTTCGCAGTACGTGCCCGGACGAACGCCCTGGCCTTCCGGCAGACCGCATGCGCGGCCGACCATCTTCTGCGCGAGCGAGAAGCCCTTGCCGCTGTCGGCCGGCTGGTGCGGCAGGCGGAACAGCGTCGACGGCGCGAGGCCCAGCGCTTCGCGTGCCTTCGCGGTCAGCCCCCGGCCGATGATCAGCGGAATGCGGCCGCTGGCGCGCACTTCGTCGAACAGCACGTCGGACTTGACCTGGAATTCGGCGATCACTTCGCCGTTCTTCAGCGCCTTGCCTTCATACGGGCGCAGTTCGACCACGTCGCCCATTTCCATCTGCGACACGTCGAGTTCGATCGGCAGTGCGCCTGCGTCTTCCATCGTGTTGTAGAAGATCGGGGCGATCTTGCCGCCGAGGCACACGCCGCCGAAGCGCTTGTTCGGCACGAACGGGATGTCTTCGCCGGTGAACCACAGCACCGAGTTGGTGGCCGACTTGCGCGAGGAGCCGGTGCCGACCACGTCGCCCACGTACGCGACCAGGTGACCCTTTTCCTTCAGCGACTCGATGAACTTGACCGGGCCGCGCTTGCCGTCTTCTTCCGGCGTGATGCCCGGGCGCGCGTTCTTCAGCATCGCCAGCGCGTGCATCGGGATGTCCGGGCGGGTGGTGGCGTCCGGTGCCGGCGACAGGTCGTCGGTGTTGGTTTCGCCCGTCACCTTGAAGACGGTGACGGTCAGGCTTTGCGGCACTTCCGGACGGCTGGTGAACCATTCGGCGTCGGCCCAGCTTTGCAGCACGGCCTTCGCGTGCGCGTTGCCCTTGTCGGCGAGTTCCTTCACGTCATGGAACTGGTCGAACATCAGCAGGGTTTTCTTCAGCGCGTCGGCGGCGACGGCCGCGACTGCGTCGTCGGACAGCAGTTCGATCAGCGGCTGGATGTTGTAGCCGCCCAGCATCGTGCCGAGCAGTTCGGTAGCGCGTTCGCGCGAGATCAGCGGGCAGGCGGTCTCGCCCTTGGCCACGGCGGCCAGGAAGCCGGCCTTCACGCGGGCGGCTTCGTCGACGCCGGCCGGCACGCGGTAGGTGATCAGTTCGAGCAGCGTTTGCTCTTCGCCTGCGGGCGGGTTCGTCAGCAGTTCCACCAGTTCGGCGGTTTGCTGAGCCGTCAGCGGCAGGGGGGGAATACCGAGCGCGGCGCGGGCGGCCACGTGAGCACGAAAGTTTTCAAGCATGGGGAAACCTGCTGATATGGCGTTTGAGGGGAAGGCCTTTCCGGCACTCCGGGGCTGTTCCAGGCACTGCTTTGAGCGGGATTCTAATCTCAATGCACTGTAACGTCAAATGTCTTATGTCTTATATAAGAGTTGGCGGACGAGATGGGTGGGAACGTGGCGGCGCGGGGGAGTCGGCGTTTCCGTGCGTGCTCCGGAGGGTGGGCTGGGAGCCTTTGCAGGCAAGGTATTCCGTGTGGTTCCTGCGGTAGTCGGCAGGAGGGGAGGCGATTTGCGGCGGGCTGCTCGGCTGCGGTTGGGGGCGTCCGCTGGCGGTAGATTGGTCCTGTCGGGGCTGGCTTTCGTGATGTGGAACAGAGGCGGGCCTTGCGAAGCCGCGCCGGACGACTACATGCCCCAGCCAGAGAAGCCCTTGCGCTCGATTCGGGTTTCAGGTGCAGCACATATCTGCACAAGCACGCAAGAAGCTGTACACGTCAACGCCACGATGAAGCAGTAGCGGCGCGTGCCCTAGCCCTGCTTTGCCCGATACGCGTCGAGATTCTTCCGCGCCTGCGCGCGGATCGCGCGTTGCACGAACGGCGTCCAGCCGAGCAGGGCGCCCTTCAGCCCAAGCGCCTGACGCGCCCAGCGCCACAGGTCGAAACTGTCGCGATGCTCGGCGATGAGCCCGTCGCGGAACCGGAAACGCGCGTCGATCCGGTTGACCACCATGCGGCCGGTCGGGGTGAACCTGTAGTGCGCGACCCACTGCGCGCGCCCGGTCTGTTCGTCCGCGTCGACCTCGCCGAACGTCAACGAAAATTCCTGCGCGCGCGCCACCAGCATGCGCCACATGTCGCGCGCGAGTTCGCCGTGCAACTCGCCGAACGCGGGATCGCCGAAGACGATGTCGTCGGCATAGCAGGCGAGCATCGCGTCGATGTCGCGCTGCTGAAAGGCCGTGTAAAAGCGCTGGATCAAATCGGTGTTGGGATGACTCATCTTTTGATTGACTGTTGTTGTAGATGAAGCGGCGTCTCGACGCGATGGCCCGATAGCGGGCTAGCCACTGTATCGGAAATCGAACAGGCGCTGCGCAACGTGAGCGACAGCACCGCGCGCGATGCCGGCTCCGACACGCCGCTGTGTCCGGTTCCGCCTTCGGTGCAAGACGACGATCGCAGCGAGTACATGAGCTATGGGCCCGGCCACTACGCGTACGAGATTGTCGGCGACATGCCGGTTCATGTCGGCGGCACGTGCTACATCGGCAGGCTGGTCGACCGGTTTGGCGATTACGGCAAGGATGGCCTGATGGCGCAGATGTCGATGCGTCTTCCCCGCGACGATACGGGCCACGAGCAGACGTTCAGCGTGAACGGCGTCCGGAGCGTGACATCCGTCGCGACATCGATCGAGAAAATGACGGCAAACAGCGGGAATCGACTCGAATGCGACCGGAACGTCACCGGATTCGCGTCAACGGTTCGCCATCGCGACGTCCCGGTTGCCTCGCCCCGTTACCAGGCAGCTCGACATGAACGCCTCGCCCTGGCTGCCGGCGGCCGCCTCGCCGAAGCCGCGGCCGAGCGCGTCGGCCTTCACCTGCGCGGCGCCCTGTTCGCATGCAAGCGGGCTGGCGTCGCGGCCCTGCGCATGCAGGATCGCGCGATCGGCAATGAGATAGGCCAGCAGCGCGAAAACAGCGATATGTACGGCTCGTCTCATGGTTCGTCTCCTCGTCGCTCAAGCGTAACGCGGACACGTTCGGCGAAGCACTTGGGGCTTCCCCCGGTAAACGTCTGCTGAATCGGTGGCGGGGCGGCGTGATCCCGTCACGTTTTTCGTGATTTCGCGTGCACAAGGAAGGGGCTTTCAGGCGGGCGGCCGGCAGACGAGGATGGGCACGCAGCGCGGCGATCGTGCGACGGATTTCGGCACGACAGACGCGCGATTCGCGCGCGAGTTTGACGAATGTCAGGGTACGGGCGGGAGGGGACGGTCGCGCTGCCGCTCAAAGCGATAGCATGAATGCATGATTTGACGGAACGTGATGACGGATGAATGCATCGGTTCCGGCAAGCAGGTGCGTGTTGAACATCGCTGTCGAAATAGTGAGGAATCCAAATGCTTAACGTCTCTTCCGTGCTGATCAGTCTCGCTCCGATGTGGGCAATCCTGCTGGTTGCGTCTTCGGCGGCCGCCTATTTCGTGTTCTGGCGCAAGGTCATCAAATAAGCGCTTCGTGACGGGCGGTACGCGTGCGACGCGCAACGCGCACACGTACGCATCGCTCGTTCGTCCGTCGCCGGCGCAAGCCTGCGGCCTGTCGTGAGACTATCGACGCACATCATTCCCGTCATTGCACGGCCGTCACCGGCACATTCGAAATCCGCACCAGCCGGCCCATCACGCTGCGGCGAAACACCGACATCAGCGCATGGAGCGGATCGTGCCTCGGCGCGACGACCACGATCTCGTCGCATCCGGTTTCGGCCGCCACGGCCGCGATCGTATCGGCCACCGGCCCGACCTTCTTCACGACGCTGTACTTGACGCCGGCGTCCTGCAAAATCCGCTCCGCCATGGCCAGATCGTCGGACGCGAACTTTTCCTCGATCGAGCGCAGCCGCGACAGCGGGTGATAGGCCTCGAGCCGCGTCGATTCGAGCGGCGCCTGAACGTTGATCAGCACGATCTCCGATGCGCACCGCTCGCGATACAGGAATGTCGCGTGGCGAACCGCCTGCAGCGAGCGGGGCGAGTGACCGACCGGAACCAGCAGCTTGAGCATGAACGATGTCCAGGAAACGAGATGCTTCCAGCGTAGCGCGCAGCCGGAATGAGCAATCTAAAGAGATCGGGCGGTTGCGTAAAAATGTCGTTAACGCGCGCCGTCTCGTGTCGCGCCTATTAGAAATATAAGAAATTTTAGTTTATGCGCATAAACGATTTCATCGATCGGCCCGGCGTGGGCGGCCCGGTACGCGTTGCCCCGATTCAGTCGAATCCGCAATGAATCGCGACGGAAAATATCGGCAGTCGCCGAATCGGCGTCGCGTAGAGTAGAGCGCATCGGCCGCGGCGCGGCCCCTCCCGGCCGGATCGGGAGCGACCGCCGCCGCCACGCGGCCTGTCATTCCATTCCGATTTCAGGAGACCCGCATGCCGCACGGCGCCCCGCAGCTTCTCGCTCCCGCTTCCATCCCTGTCGACCCGATCGTGCGCCTGTCGGCCGGCGAGCTCGCGTCGGCGATCCGCGGCAAGGCGGTTTCGTGCGTCGAGACGATGCGTGCGTATCTCGACCACGTCGAGCGCGTGAACGGCGCGGTCAACGCGATCGTCGCGCTGCGTGAGCGCGATGCGCTGCTCGCCGAAGCCGCGGAAAAGGATGCCGCGCTGGCGCGCGGCGAGTACCAGGGCTGGATGCACGGGATGCCGCAGGCGCCGAAGGATCTGGCGATGACGAAGGGGCTGCGGACCACCTACGGCTCGCCGATCTTCCGCGAGAACGTGCCGCAGGCCGATTCCGTCGGCGTCGCGCGGATGCGCGCGGCCGGCGCGATCTTCATCGGCAAGACCAATACGCCGGAGTTCGGGCTCGGTTCGCACACGTTCAACGAGGTTTATGGTGCGACGCGCAATCCGTACGACCTGACGAAGAGTGCCGGCGGCAGCAGCGGCGGCACGGCGGCGGCGCTCGCGTCGCGGATGCTGCCGGTGGCGGACGGCAGCGATTTCGGCGGCTCGCTGCGCAATCCGGCCGCGTTCTGCAACATCTACGGCTTCCGCCCGTCGCAGGGGCGCGTACCGCGCTGGCCGGCCGTCGACGTGTTCGTGCAGCAGCTCGGCATCGAAGGGCCGATGGGCCGCACGGTCGGCGACGTCGCGCAGCTGCTCGCGATCCAGGCCGGCTACGACCGCAACGATCCGCTGTCGCTCGCGGAAGATCCGGCCGTGTTCGCGCAGCCGCTCGACGCGGACCTGCGCGGCAAGCGCATCGCGTGGGTCGGCGACTGGAACGGCTATCTCGCGACCGAGGCCGGCGTGCTCGCGCAGTGCGAACAGGGGGTGGCAACGCTGCGCGAGATCGGCTGCGACGTCGATGCCGCGCTGCCGGCGTTCGCGCCCGACCGGATCTGGCGCCTGTGGCTCGCGCACCGTCACCTGCTGTCCGGCGGCGGGCTGCTCGCGCACTATCGCGACCCGGCGCGCCGCGCGCTGCTGAAGCCCGAGGCGATCTATGAGGTCGAAGGGCTGCTCGCGATGCAGGGCGCGGCCGTGTTCGACGCGAGCGTCGAGCGCACCGCGTGGCATCAGGCCGTGCTGAGCTTCTTCGACCGCTACGACTTCATCGCGGCGCCGACCGCGCAGGTGTTCCCGTTCGACGTCGACCAGCGCTGGCCGAAGGAGATCGCGGGCCGTGCGATGGACACCTACCACCGCTGGATGGAAACGGTCGTACCGTGGACGCTGGCCGGCTGCCCGGTGATCAACGTGCCGGTCGGCTTCAACGATGCGGGGCTGCCGATGGGGATGCAGCTGATCGGGCGCCCGCGCGCCGATCTCGCGGTGCTGCAGCTCGCGCGCGGCTACGAGCAGGCGGCCGACTGGGTCGGCCGGCGGCTGCCGGCATGGATGGCTGCGTAACGTCGCGGCCGGCCGGCAGCCGGTAGCGGGGTGACGAAACGGGTGGCGGCGAGCCGCACGTTTTGCTTGGATTTCCGAACGCGATGTTTGTCGGCACTTGGCACCCGGCTCTCAGCACGCCGGTGACGAACTCGCCTCGTCGCTGCGATGCGTTTGCGGTACCGCTCGCGGAACCCGAAACCCGCCGTCATTCATGCAACCGGAGAACGAATTCCGGCACACGCGTGATATCGCGCATCAACCACGGACGAATCCGCTCGAGCGTGTCCGTCGGCCGCCGAATTGCAAGCGGCCGCGCGGCGTGATTTCGTTTCGATGTGTTTCAGTCGTTGCGGCGGCGCGCGACGCGCTTCGACAATATCGGCCTCAATCATTCCGGCACGAGGGAAACACATGAAGCACATTCGCGCGACGGGCAGGCATCTGGCCTCGGCAGGCATCGCATTCGGCATCCTGATGAGCGGCGCCGCGCACGCGCAGCTCGACCTGCAGTCGCTCGGCGCGTCGCTGCTCGGCGCCGGCCAGCAGCAGGCGGCGCCCGCGCAGGGCGGCCTCGCGCAGTTGCTGCAGGCCTACGTCGGTGCGAACCAGCAGGTGCTGTCCGGCCAGTCGTCGCTCGCATCGGCGATGGGGCTCACCGGCGCGGCGGGGCAGGCGCAGCAGGCGGCGAGCCAGCTGGCCGGCGGCGATGCGCTGACGCCGGCCGCGCTGTCGCAGATGGGCGGCGCGCAGCAGTCGGTGTCGCAGGCGCTCGGCCAGGCTTTCGCGAGCGGCGGCGCGTCGCACGGCCCGATCGACAAGCAGGCGTTCAGCAACGGCCTCGCGTCGCTCGGCCAGGGGCTCACGCAGTATTCGCAACTGCAGTCGGGGCTCGGCAATCTCGGTTCGACGAGCGCCGCGTCGCTGCTGCAGTCGGGCCTGAATCCGCAGAACATGCAGGCCGCGTCGTATATCGCGCAAAGCGCACCGGGCCAGTTGCAGTCGCTCGCGGCGACGCTCAGCCAGGCCGTGCAGTTCGCGACGAGCCAGGGCATTTCGGTGCCGTCGGTCGCGTCGTCGGCGCTGAAGCTGCTGCCGTAACGTTGCGCGGGGCCGCGCGCGGTGCGGTGCCGGCATCGCGCGCGACGGCTGACAATCGCCCCGCACAACATGGGGATTTCGCGCGATGCTATCGTGGCGTGTCCCTTTTATCGGTGCAGGTTCATGACTGACTCGTTCGACCTCTCGCGCTATTTCTCCCGCATCGGCTACGACGGCCCGCCCGAGCCGACGCTCGACGTGCTGCGCCGGCTGCATCTGCTGCACCCGCAGGCGATTCCGTTCGAAAACCTCAATCCGCTGACCGGCGCGCGCGTCGCGCTCGACTTGCCCGCGATCGTCGACAAGGTGATCGGGCGCCGCCGCGGCGGCTACTGCTTCGAACTCAACAAGCTGTTCTACACCGCGCTCACGACGATCGGTTTTCGCGTGACGCCGCTGATCGCGCGCGTGCGCTGGATGCGGCCGCCCGAGATCGTCACCGCGCAGACGCACATGCTGCTGCGCATCGATCTCGACGACGCGGTCTGGCTCGCGGACATCGGCTTCGGCAGCGCGACGCTGACCGCGCCGCTGCGCTTCGTGCCGGGCGAGCGGCAACTGACGCCGCATGGCGCGTTTCGCGTGATCGACGCGCCGGTCGACGGCGAATTCGACATGCAGTTCGAGATCCCCGACGGCTGGCAGACCACTTACCGTTTCTCGCTGAAGCCGGCCGAGTGGATCGATTACGACGCCGCGAACTGGTTCACGTCGACGTATCCGGAATCGATCTTCGTGAACGACCTGATCGCGTGCCGCGTGCTGCCGGACGGCCGTGCGGCGCTGCTCAACACAGCGCTGACGCTGCGTGACGCGGCGGGGGCCGGGCGCACCGTCACGTTCGACGATGCGGCCGCGTGGGGCGCGTGCCTGCGCGACACGATCGGCATCGATACGGCAGGGTTCGATCTCGACGCGCTGTTTGCGCGGCTGGCGGCGCGCGCCGCGAAGTAACGACGCGAACCTGCGGGGTTCGAGCCGGCGGCCCGAGCGGCGGGCCGCGCCCGATCAAGACATCCCGCGCTTCACCACTCGCATTTGACAATTGCTATTTTGCTAGCATACTAGCAACCATGACCGACGAAGAAGTGAAGCAATTCAACGTGTACCTGCCGCTCGGCCTGATCCGGCAGGTCAAGCATCGCGCCATCGAAACGGAGCAATCGCTGTCCGCGCTGGTGGCCGACGCATTGCGCGCATACCTGGCGGTGCCGCCGCCGGGCGCGGGGCCGTCCACCAAGGAGGAGTGACATGTCGTCCGAGCGAATCGAAGCCGTGTACCTGACGACGCACAACTGGGGCAAGTCGGCGAAATTCTTCCAGGCGCTGGGCTTCACGCTGGAATTCGAAACCGATCACAACTCGGGCCGGCTTCGCAGCGGCGACGGCCCTTTTCTGTTCATCGCCGAAGTGCCGCCGGGCGAGGAGCCGGACATGCAGGTCGTGCTCAAGGTGCCGGACGAGCAGGCGGTGCGGCCGCAGCCGATCGTCGATGTCGTCACGCCGTTCGAGGACACGCACTGGGGCACGCGCGACATGACCGTGCGCGACCCGGACGGCCGCGTATGGCGGCTGCAGGCGCCGGGCAAGCAGGGCGCGTGAGGCCGCTATGACCGATACCCGCGAAGACGCGCCCGACAGCACCGCCGCGCGCGTCGCGCTGTGGCGCGCACTGCACGTCGAACTCGACGCGCCGCCGCACGTGCTCGCCGACGAAGTGGGGCTTCGATTGCTCGCACCGGCGCCGGGCTGGCAGCAGCGCGGCGACATGGACCCGCAGTTCACACGGCCGTTTCGCGCGTCGATCGTCGCGCGGGCGCGCTTCATCGAGGATCTCGTGGCCGGGCAGGCCGCGCGCGGCGTGAGCCAGTACGTGATCCTCGGCGCGGGTCTCGACAGTTTCGTGCAGCGCCGGCCCGACATGGCGTCGCGCGTGACCGTCTTCGAAGTCGATCCGCCGGCGCCGCAGGCATGGAAGCAACGCCGTCTGGTCGAACTCGGCTTCGGCGTGCCCGACTGGCTGCGCTTCGTGCCGGTCGATTTCGAGGCGAAGCAGTCGTGGCGCGATGCGCTCGTCGGAGCGGGCTTCGATGCCGGCCAGCCGGCGGTCGTGGTGTCCACCGGCGTCAGCATGTACCTGACGCGCGAAGCGAACGCGGCCGCGCTGCGCGAAGTCGCGTCGCTCGCGCCGGGCTCGACGCTCGCGATGACGTTCCTGCTGCCGCTGGAGAACGCGGATCCGGACGTGCGCCCGGGGCTCGAAATGGCCGCGAAGGGCGCGCGCGCGAGCGGCACGCCGTTCATCAGCTTCTTCATGCCGGCGCAGATCCAGGCGCTCGCGCTGGAGGCCGGCTTCGCGACTGCCGCACACGTATCGGCCGCGGAACTGACGCGCCGTTATTTCGCTGATCGCGCGGACGGCCTGCGGCCGCCAAACAACGCGGAAGAGCTGCTGGTCGCGACGGTCTGACCCTGCCCGAACCGTTACGCGCGTTCGAGCACGGCCATCTCCCGCACGATCACGAGCAGCACCGCGAGGCTGGCGCCGCCCGACGCGCGCAGGTCCGCGAGCAGGTGCTCGTAGCGCGCGAGCGCGGCGTCGCGGCGCTCGCGCCACGCGCCGACGATCGTCTCCGGCGTGGTCGAATCCGGCGATTCCGCGAGCGCGCTCGTTGCGAGCGTGCGCTTCAGCCGCGCGACTTCCGCGAGCGCGGCCGCGCGCGCGAGCATGTCCCAGTGCGTTGGCGTCGGCAGCGTCGCCGCGCGTTCGCCGATCCATCCGTAATTGAGCAGCGTGCCGAGCGAGAAATAGACGCCCGCGACGAGTTCGAGGCTGCGGTTGCAGGTCGCGGCCACTTCGGCAATGTCGAGCAGCGCGGCCGAGATGTCGCCGCTCGCGACACGCACCGCGAGCGCGCTGTCGACGCCCGCTTCAACCAGCACGCGCTGCCGCTCGGACAGCGCTTCGAGCGCGTCGGCCGGCAGCAGCGACGGCAGTTGCGGCGCGAGCCGCTGCGCCGCGTCGCGGCAGCGCGTGATCAGCTCGGCAACGCCGCCGTCGGCCACCGCGCCGGACTGCAGATGACGCAGGAACCACAGCGCCGCGCGCTCCAGCAGCCGGGCGACGTCGACGAACATGCGCGCCTGCACGTCGTCGGCGACGCGGTTGTCGAGCGCGTCGATGTCGCGCCACACCGCATCGAGGTCGAACACGTCGCGCGCCATGATGCACGCGCGCACGATGTCGCCGGGCTTCGCGTCGGTTTCCTCCATCAGCCGATGCACGAACGCGCAGCCGACGCGATTGACGAGCGCATTGGTCAGGTGTGTCGCGAGAATCTCGCGGCGCAGCGGATGGCGGCGCATCGGCTCGCTGAAGCGTTGCTGCAGCGGCGTCGGGAAGTAGTCGACGAGCATCGCGGCGACCAGCGGATCCTCGGGCACGTCGGATTCGAGCAGCGCGTCGTAGAGCCACATCTTGCTGTACGCGAGCAGTACCGCGCGCTCGGGCGACGTGAGGCCGAGCTTCGCGGCCTGCCGTTCGGCGACTTCGTCGTCGGTCGGCAGGAATTCGATCACGCGGTTCAGGCGGCCCGCGCGTTCGAGCCAGCGCATCAGGCGCGCCTCGGCGTCGAGCTGCTCGACGCCGTAGCGGCCCGCGATCGACAGCGCCTGCGTCTGGTAGTAGTTGTCGCGCAGCACGAGCAGCCCGACTTCGTCGGTCATCTCCGCGAGCAGCGCGTTGCGCTGCTTCCCGGTCATTTCGCCGTCGGAGACGACGAGCCCGAGAAGGATCTTGATGTTGACTTCGTGATCCGAACAATCGACGCCGGCCGAGTTGTCGATCGCATCGGTGTTGATGCGGCCGCCGCGCTGCGCGAACTCGATGCGGCCGAACTGCGTGCAGCCGAGGTTGCCGCCTTCGCCGACGACCTTGCAGCGCAGGTCCGCGCCGTTCACGCGCACCGCGTCGTTCGCGCGGTCGCCGACCTGCAGGTGGGTTTCGCGCGCGGCCTTCACGTAGGTGCCGATGCCGCCGTTGTACAGCAGGTCGACCGGCGCCTGCAGGATCGCGCGGATCAGCTCGGTCGGCGGCAGCGCGTGCGCGTCGATGCCGAGAGCGGCCTGTACGGCCGGCGACAGCGGGATCGTCTTCGCGGTGCGCGGATAGACGCCGCCGCCCGCCGAAATCGCGGCCGGGTCGTAGTCGGCCCAGCTCGACCGTTCGAGCGCGAACATGCGCTGGCGCTCCGCGAAGCTGACCGCCGGATCGGGGTTCGGGTCGAGGAACACATGCCGGTGATCGAACGCGGCGACGAGCCGGATATGCGGCGACAGCAGCATCCCGTTGCCGAACACGTCGCCCGACATGTCGCCGACGCCGACTACCGTGAAGTCGGTCGTCTGCGTATCGATGCCCATCTCGCGGAAGTGCCGCTTCACCGATTCCCACGCGCCCCGCGCGGTGATCGCCATCTTCTTGTGGTCGTAGCCGACCGAGCCGCCGGACGCGAACGCGTCGTCGAGCCAGAAGCCGTATTCGTGCGAGATCGCGTTCGCGTAGTCGGAGAAGGTGGCCGTGCCCTTGTCGGCGGCGACGACCAGATACGGATCGTCGGGATCGTGGCGCACGACGTCGGGCGGCGGCACGATCACGTTGCCGACCAGGTTGTCGGTCAGGTCGAGCAGGCCGCGCAGGAACGTCTGGTAGCACGCGATGCCTTCGCGCATCCACGCTTCGCGATCGCTCGGCGGCGGCGGGTTCTTCACGACGAAGCCGCCTTTCGATCCGACCGGCACGATCACGACGTTCTTCACCATCTGCGCCTTCATCAGCCCGAGCACCTCGGTACGGAAATCCTCGCGGCGATCCGACCAGCGCAGCCCGCCGCGTGCGACGCGGCCGCCGCGCAGGTGCACGCCCTCGACGCGCGGCGAATACACCCAGATCTCGAACATCGGCTTCGGTTCGGGCAGGCCCGGCACTTTCGCCGGATTGAACTTGAACGACAGGTAGGGTTTCGGTTCGCCGTTCGCGTCGAGCAGGAAGTAGTTGGTGCGCTCGGTCGCGTTGATCACGCCGAGGAACTGGCGCAGGATGCGGTCCTCGTCGAGGTTAGGCACCTGGTCGAGCGCACCTTCGATCGCCTTCAGCAGCCGTTCGGCCTGCACGTCGCGCGTGTCGCCGGTGCGCGGGTCGAAGCGCAGCAGGAACAGCTCGACGAACTGGCGCGCGATCGCCGGATTGCCGGTCAGCGCGCGTTCGATATACGCGTCGCTGAACGTCGATCCGACCTGCCGCAGGTATTTCGCATACGCGCGCAGGATCGTCACTTCGCGCGCGCCCAGGTGCGCGCGTAGCACGAGGCGGTTGAAGTCGTCGTTCTCGATCCGGCCGCTCCAGATCCGGTCGAACGCATCCTCGAACAGGCCTTTTACGCGCTCGATGTCGAACTCGGTATCGTCGGCGAGTTCGAGCCCGAAGTCGTGCACCCATGCGTGCGCGGCGTCCGGCGTCTGGATCCGGTACGGCCGCTCCTCGTCGACGCGCACGCCGAGATGCTCGAGCATCGGCAGGCTGCGCGACAGCGCGATCGGGTCGCCGGTGCGATAGACCTTGAAGCGGAACGTGCGCGCCCCGGCCTCGATCGGCCGGTACAGGTTCATCGCGAGCTGGCCCGAATCCTTCACGCGCTCGATCAGCTCGATGTCGCGCACGGCCGTGCGCGCCGGATAGTCGTCGCGATAGCCGGCCGGGAACGAGTCTGCATAGCGTTGCAGCAGGCGGTTGCCTTGCTCTTCGCCGAACGCGTCGAGCAGTGCGTCGGCGAGATCGTCCTGCCAGCGGCGCGCCGCCTGCACGAGCCGGGTCTCGAGCTCGCGCGTGTCGACGTCGGGCATCGTGCCCGGCTCCGCATGCACGACGAAATGAATGCGTGCGATCGCCGATTCCGACAGCAGCGGCGTGAATTCGACGTTCACGCCGTTGTACGCGTCGACGAGCAGCTTCGCGATGCGCCGGCGCAGGTCGGTGTTGTACTTGTCGCGCGGCACGAACACGAGGCACGACACGAAGCGGTCGAACCGGTCGCGGCGCACGAACAGGCGCGTGCGCTGGTGTTCCTGCAGCCGCAGGATGCCGAGCGCGATGTCGTAGAGCTGGTCTTCGTCGGCCTGGAACAGCTCGTCGCGCGGATAGGTTTCGAGCACCGTCATGAGCGTCTTGCCGAGATGCCCCTTCGGCAGGAAGCCCGCGCGCCGCACGATGTTCGCGCACTTGCGGCGCACGATCGGGATCTCGGCGCTCGACACCATGTATGCGGTCGACGTGTAGAGCCCGATGAAGCGGCGCTCGCCGGTGATCTTGCCGTCGGCGCCGACGAGCTTCACGCCCACGTAGTCGAGATAGCCGGGCCGGTGCACGGTCGCGCGCGAATTCGCCTTGGTCAGGAAGATCGGCCAGGAGCCGGTGATGATGTCGGCGGCGGCCTTCGGCAGCGGCGTCACGTCTGACGCACCCGACGTGCGCAGCGATTCGCGCAGAATGCCGAGGCCCGTGCCCTCGATGCCGCGCAGGCCGAAGCCGGTGCCGTCCGACACCAGCGCGTAGTCGCGGTGGCCGAGGAACGTGAAGTGATCGGCGACCATCCATTCGACGAATGCGCGCGCCTCGATGTCTTCCTCGGTCGATTCGCGCGCCTTCATGTCCTTGATCGTCGCGCGCGCGATGTCGACGATCTTGGGCCAATCCTCGACCGATGCGCGCACGTCGCCGAGCACGCGCGCGATGTCCTCGCGCAGCGTGTCGAGCAGTGCCGCGTCGCCGCAGCGATCGACTTCGAAGTGGATGAACGACGCGAGTTGCGACTGGCCGTCGCCGGGCGTCGCGCCGCCCGCTTCGACGCGCTCGATGCCGCCGTTGGCGCCGCGCCAGATGCGGAACACGGGATGCAGCACCGAATGCAGCGCGAGCCCGAGGCGGTTGACGGCCATCGTCACCGAGTCGACGAGGAACGGCATGTCGTCGTTGACGATCTCGATGACCGTGTGGTCGGAATGCCAGCCGTGCTGTTCGAGGATCGGGTTGTATACGCGCAGCCGTTCGCTGCCGGGCACGTATTTCTGGGCGGTCTGCCAGTGCGTCATCGCGGCGCCGTACAGGTCGGCGATGCTGCGGTTCTGCAGATCGTCGGCGTCGACGAAATCGTAGTAATGACGCAGGAAAGGTTCGACGATCCGGAACGTGGCTTCGGGCAGGCGCTCGCGCGCGAATTCGACGACGTCGGAGAGCAGATGTGCGACGACTTCCTCGTTCTTCGCTTCCATGGCGGTCTCCCGGGTGGCCATTGGCTGCTGCGTCTGTCCGGCATTATGCGCCGATTGCGTGACAAAGCGATGTGCGGACGCACAACGGGAGAGGCCGGAGGAGGCCCGCGGGCAGCGCCCGTGGCAGGGTGCTGCAGAGGCGGGTCAGGTCAGTTCCGGCGGCTTCAGGTCGGGATGCCTTGCGTAGAGCGGATTCATGAAGTCGACCAGCATCCTGGTCAGCACTTGCGACACGAATTCGCGGTAGGCGACGAATTCGTGCTCGGGGCACGTCTCTTTGACCTGATGGAGCGACTGATCCAGTTTCGCGCCCATGGCCAGGATCATTTCGTTGAGCGTCGTGGCGATGTGTTTGTCTTCGATCATGCGGTCTCCGTCGAGTGCCGTTTGGTGCGGTGCGCTCGTTCGGGTGTCGCCGAGGTTCGAGCTCACATCGCCCAGGTTCCGCCGGCGCGGAGGCGGCGTTTGTTAGCCCTCGTCGCTCCACAGCTTCCCGGCCGTCGCCCAGTTCTCCTTCTTCACGTCGGTCAGGATGATGTCGACCGAGCCCGGCGCGCAGCCGAGCGTCTCGCACGTGACGCGCGTGATTGCTTCGACGAATTCGCGCTTCTGTTCGACGGTGCGGCCTTCGAACAGCTGGATGTTGAAAGTCGGCATGACAGGTGCTCCGGTTGGGTTTGAACGATTCGGCCGCGGGTGGCGGCCATGGTTGCAACGTCAGTCGCGATACGAAGGGTCGATCCGGTCGAGCCGGCGCAGCAGCGCCGGCCATTCCAGTTCGCCTTCGATCGCGCCGCCGTCGCGCAGTTGTTCGGCGGTGCGGTCGGCGACGGCCGGGTCGGGCAGCACGAGCGGCCCGCCGCCTGCCTGTGCGCGCACCTGGATATCGCACGCCTTGATCAGCGTATCCATCAGCACATAGGCTTCGGCAACGGTGCGGCCGACCGTCAGCGTGCCGTGATTGCGCAGCAGCATCGCGGATTTCGCGCCGAGGCTTGAAGTAAGCCGCGCGCCTTCGGCCGGCGAGAACGCGAGCGCCTCGTAGTCGTGATACGCGAGGTCGCCGTGAAAGCGCAGCGCGTGCTGCGATGCGGGCAACAGCCCGTCGCGCTGGATCGACACGGCGATGCCGGCCGTATTGTGCAGATGCATCACGCACACGGCGTCCGCGCGCGCGGCATGCACGGCCGCGTGCAGCGCGAAGCCCGTCACGTTGACCGCGTGTTCGCTGTCGCCGATCCGGTTGCCGGCCGGGTCGATCTTCACGAGGTTCGATGCTCGGACCTCGTCGAATGTCAGGCCGAACGGATTGATCAGGAAATGGCCGGGCTCGCCGGGCACGGTCGCGGAAAGATGCGTGTAGATCAGGTCATCCCAGCCGTTGAGCGCGACGAGCCGATACGCGGCGGCGAGATCGACGCGCAGCCGGCGTTCGGCGTCCGAGATCGGACCGCCGGGTTTCACGGCATCAGGACGGTGTGCGAATGACGACATCGGGTTCTCCGAGGATGAAGCGGCGCGCGACAGCCACCGTGACCCACGACGCGAGCACGAACGGGGCCGTGAACGCGGGGATGCCCGCGCATGTCGCGAGCCACTGGATCAGAGCGGCGAGGGCGGCGGCCGCGAATGCCGCGCGCGGGCCTCGCGGCGCCACCGCGAGCGCGGCGAGCGCGCCGTTGAAGCCGAGCAGGCCGTCGGCGAACGATGTGGCATTCGCGCCGAGCGCGAGCAGCAGCACGGTCGACACGATGGCGCCGCCGAGCGCGAACGCGGCCGCGCGGCGCGACGCGGCGGCGATGCCGGCGACGATCAGCACGCCGGCCCACGCGCCTTGCGCGAAGGTGGTCTGCGCGATGCCCGAGAGCAGCGCGTCGGCGACGGAAGACAGCGTCAGTGTCGCGCCAGCCGTTGCGCCGCTCGCATGTGGCAGTGCAACAAACGACAGCCACAGCGCGGTAACCGCGAGGCACGGGCTCGAATACGGACACTGGCGCCAGCGGGCGAGCGGCGCGCGCATCGCGCGTTGCACGAGCGCCGCGCCGATTGCGACCAGCGGCACCAGCGCGAGCGCAACGAGCGGATGGGGCGCGAGCAGCGCGGCGATCAGCGCGGCGAGCGCGCCGTTGAAGCCGTGCAGCCCCTGTGCGACGTCGCGCAGCTCGGCGCCCGTCAGCACGGCGGTCATGCTCGCGGCGGCCGAGCCGACCAGCGCCGCACACGCGAGCCGCACGTCGGTCAGCGCCAGTGCGGCGAGCAGCAGCGCGCCGGTGAATGCATTCGCCTGCAGTACGATCTGCCCGATACCGCGCAGCAGGATGCGCAGGTCGATCGACGGCGAGGCGGAACGGGCGGTAGGCATGATGGCGGCGGGACAGGACGAGCCGCGAGCATAGGACACAATTCCATGCACCGGAATAGGGAATCCTGGATAGTCAGGATTTGTCGGTGATGCGCCAGATCGGGGAATGGGCCATGTTTGACCGGGGTAACGTTAGCGTTTTCGGGTGCGTTCTCTGTTTTGGTAGCGAATTTGGGCATCTGCTGGCATTTTCGTTGCGGGATTTGTGTGACGATGCCCTGCATCGGAGAAACCGGGAGGCGGAAAGATGCGCGAAGTGCGTTGGGCGTCGCTCGAAGGCGACGGGGTCGAACATCTGACGTTCGATCGGAGCGGCGGCGGAATCGTTGTCGAAAGCGCGGTGGTCGGCCAACGGTACGGCCGCGCATATGGGCTCGCGTATCGCGTCGAGTGCGATTCGCACTGGCGCGTGACGTATGCGGTGCTCAAGGTGATGGGCGGCGGCACGCTCGAACTGCTCGGCGACGGCGCAGGCCATTGGCGCGACGGTGCTGGCCGCGTGCTGCCGGAGCTCGACGGGTGCGTCGACATCGACATCGCGGCGACGCCGTTCACGAATTCGCTGCCGATCGGCCGCCTCGGGCTTGCGCGCGGCGAGCGGCGGCCGATCGACGTCGCGTATATCTCGACGCCGGACCTGAAGGTTACGCCGGTCAAGCAGGCCTACGCGTGCATCGAGCCGGGCCGGCGCTACCGCTACGAAGGCATCTTCCGGAATTTCACGGCCGAGATGGACATCGACGACGACGGGCTCGTCGTCGACTACGAGACGCTGTTCAGGCGCCTGCCGACGCCGACGGGGCGCTGAACCGCAGCGGTCGTGACCGCCGGCCGCTCCTGCGCGGACGCGAAGCCGTCGATCCGCGACGCGATCATGTCCGGGTGGCGCAGCACGATCCAGTGCGTGCCGTCGATCTCCTCGCGCACGTGCCTGCCTAGCCAGCGGTCGAGGTCGACCGACATCTCGGGCGTCACGTAGCGGTCGCGCACGGGCACCAGGATCTGCACGGGCGCCTGCGCGTACCGTTCGCGCGGCTTGCGCGCCCGCGCGAGAAAGTTCGCTCGGTACAACTGCAGGCCGTTCAGCGCATTCTTCAGTTGCACGGGATCGCGCTCGGCGCGCACGCGTTCGGTGAGCTGAAGCCAGCGCGGCCACAGCGCCGCGCCGCCGAGCCGCCACACCAGCGACGGCACGAGCGGCAGGTGGAAGAACGCGATGTACCACGATTTCAGGCTCTGC
The DNA here is from genome assembly GCF_003233675.1 of Burkholderia sp. JP2-270. Classification (NCBI taxonomy): domain Bacteria; kingdom Pseudomonadati; phylum Pseudomonadota; class Betaproteobacteria; order Burkholderiales; family Burkholderiaceae; genus Burkholderia; species Burkholderia sp. JP2-270. The sequence continues at coordinate 2,917,479 of NZ_CP029825.1, forward strand.
TTGAGCCGCAGCTTCGCGCGGAACACGTGATCGAGGCACGGGCCCGAGATCGACGTGTACGACGCGATCCGGCCGCGGAACGCGGGGTCGGTCACGGCCTCCCAGCACTGGATCGAGCCCCAGTCGTGGCCGACGAGGTGGAACGGCCGGCCGCCGCAGGTCGCGTCGGCCACCGCCTTCAGGTCGTCGGCGAGCCGTGCGAGCGTGTAGTCGCCACGGCGGCGCGGCGCATCGGACGCGCCGGCGCCGCGCACGTCGTACGCGATCACGCGGTAGCGCTTCGCGAGCCGTGCGCGGATCGGCGCCCACACGGCCGCCGAATCGGGGTAGCCGTGCACGAGGATCAGCGGCGGCGCGCGACGCGATCCGCTTACGTAGACGGCGAGTTTCACGTCGCCGGACTGGACGGTCAGCATCTCGTGAGCGCGCGCCATCGCGTCATGCCTGCGCAACCGGGTGCAGCGGCACGCGGCGCGGGGCGGCCTGCGCCGCGTAGCGCGCGTTGGTCGCGTCGATGTTCGCGAGCAGCATGTCGAGCCCCTGCAGATACTGGTGGTTGTCGTGGTCCCATGGGTGGAAGCCCGGGCGGAAGTAGTCGAGCCATTCGCGCGCGATGCTCGGGAACACGCCGTGCGTCGGGCCGTACAGGTACTTCACGAGGCGCCACATGCCGCCGAACTTGCCGTGTTCGCGACGGTGCGCGCGCATCAGGCGCACGTGGAAGTCGAACACGATCGCCCAGAAGAACACGGTCGTCGTCAGCATCGTGCCCGTGCGCAGCAGGTAGCTGCCGAGGCCCGGCTTCATCACGGTGGTCCATACGTCGTACGACACCGCCTTGTGCTCGGTTTCCTCCATCGCATGCCACATCCACATCTGCTGGTAGCCTTCGACCGAGCCGTCGATGCGGTGCTCGTGGCCCGACAGCAGCTGGTTCGCGAGGATCGCCGTGTAGTGCTCGAGCGCGATCGTGATCGCGAGCTGCATCGAATGCGGCAGCACCTTCTTGAACCAGCCGAGGATCGTCCACAGGCGCTTGTCGAGCTTGTGCGCGGGCAGGCCCGACGCCTGCAGCAGGTCGTTGTATTCGATGTGCTCGCGCGTGTGCATCGCTTCCTGGCCGATGAAGCCGAGCACCTGCTTCTTCAGTTCCGGATCCTCGATCCGGTCGCGGTAGTTGCGCACCGAATCCATGAAGAAGCGTTCGCCGGCCGGGAACAGCAGCGACAGCGCGTTCATGAAGTGCGTGACCGGCACGCCCTGCACGTGCCAGTCCTTCGCGCGTTCGGGCGGCAGCGCGAAACGGATGTCGCGCCGCACCGGCATCATGTTCGGGGTCGTCATGATTGTTCTCCTCCCTGATTACCTGCGTTGTTGTAGGTGGCGTGCAGCGGTGCGGGCGCCGGCGTGCCGCGGGCGGCGTCGCGGCGGGCCCTGGCGGCCTCGCGGCGCGTCGCCAGCACGACGAGCGCCTGGTACGCGGACGGCAGGATGCGCGCCATCCAGTCGCCGGCCTTCGCATCGCGGCCGATCAGCACGCGGCGCTTGTTGCGGCGCACGCCGGCGAGGATCGTGCGCGCGGCGTCGTCGGCGGTCGTGATGAAGAACTTCTCGAACGTGTCCCTGCCTTGCTGCTCGCTCGCGACCATGAAACCGACCATGTTCTTCGACACGCGGCTGGCCTGCGCGATGTTCGTGCGGATGCCGCCCGGATGCACGCAGGTCGCCGATACGCCGCACTTCATCATGTCGAGTTCCTGGCGCAGCGATTCGGTGAAGCCGCGCACTGCGAACTTGGTCGCGTTGTAGCCGCTCATGCCCGGTTGCGCGAAGATCCCGAACAGGCTCGACGTGTTGATCACGTGGCCGTCGCCCGATGCCTTCAGGTGCGGCAGGAACGCCTTCGTGCCGTGCACGACGCCCCAGAAGTTGATGTTCACGATCCACTCGAGATCGCTGTAGTCCATCCCTTCGATCGTGCTCGACAGCGCGACGCCCGCGTTGTTGAAGATCAGGTTGACCTCGCCGTGTTCCTTCGCGGTGTCGTCGGCCCACGCGAACATCGCGTCGCGCTCGCCGACGTCGAGCACGCGCGTCGACACGCGCACGTTCGGCGCGATCGCGCGCACGATCCGTTCGGTTTCCGCAAGGCCGACGCCGTTCTTGTCGGCGAGCGACACATGGCAGCCCGCCTGCGCGAGCTGGATCGCGAGCGAGCGACCCATGCCCGAGCCGGCGCCCGTGATCGCGGCGACCTTGTTGGCGAAATCTCTCATGTCGTTGGCTCCTTGTCTGGCTCAGGCCGCTTCGGCGGAAGTGGATGCGGAAGCGGCGGGCGCGGCGACCGGCCGCGCGATCGTGTCGTGCTGCGGCGCGCGATACGCGTGGTAATCGGCGATCGAGAAGCGCGCGGTTGCCTGGCGGAAGCGCCACGTGAAGCCCGGCCACAGCGTCGTGTTCTTGCCCGTGCGCGGATCGAGATACCAGCTCTTGCAGCCGCCCGTCGACCAGATCGCCTTCTTCAGCTTGTCCTGCAGGTCGCTGTTGAACTGCGCCTCGACGAGCGGGCGCACCTCGATCGCATCCGCGCGCTCGCGGTGCATCGCCTGCAGCGCGCCGAGGATGTATTCGATCTGCGACTCGATCATGAACACCATCGAGTTGTGGCCGAGGCCCGTGTTCGGGCCGACGATCATGAAGAAGTTCGGGTAGCCGGGCAGCGTCGAGCCGAGATACGCGTGCGCGCCGTCGCGCCATGCGTCGACGATGTCGAGGCCGCCGCGGCCGACGATGGCGCCGCGCGGATACGGATCGGCGACCTGGAAGCCGGTGCCGTAGATCAGGCAGTCGACTTCATGGCGGCGGCCGTCGGTCGTCACGATCGCGTCGGCCTCGATATGGTCGATGCCGGTCGTGATCACGTCGACGTTCTTGCGCGACAGCGCCGGGTAGTAGTCGTTCGAGATCAGCACGCGCTTGCAGCCGAGCGTGTAGTTCGGCGTGACGGTCTTGCGCAGCTCCGGATCAGGGATCTGCTTGTGGATATGGCGCAGCGCGAGCTTCTGCACGTTCTTCATCAGCGACGGATGGATCGCGAAGCCGAGCACGCGCGATTCGAGCATCCAGTAGATGCCGCTGCGCACGACCTTCTGCGTGAACGGCAGCGTGCGGAACAGCCATTTCTCGAACCGGGTCAGGTTGCGGTCGGGCTTCGGCATGATCCACGGCGGCGTGCGCTGGAACAGCGCGAGCTCCTTCACGCGCGGCGCGATCTGCGGCACGAACTGGATCGCGCTCGCGCCGGTGCCGATCACCGCGACGCGCTTGCCTTCGAGCGCGTAGTCGTGATCCCACTGCTGCGAATGAAACGCGCGGCCCCGGAAATTCTCGACGCCGGGAATCGCCGGCAGCGCGGCGCGTGACAGGCCGCCCATCCCCGACACCAGCACGCGCGCGCACAGTCGCTTGCCGTTCGCAAACGTGAGGCGCCAGCGCTGCGCGGCCTCGTCGTATTCGGCGCGCTGCAGCTCGTGGTTCAGGCGCAGGTGCGGGCCGATCCCGAAGCGCTGCACGCAGTCTTCCAGATACGCGCGGATTTCCGGCTGCGGCGCGAACATGCGCGTCCAGCGCGGGTTCGGCGCGAACGAGAACGAATAGACGTGCGATTGCACGTCGCATGCACACCCGGGGTAATGATTGTCGCGCCACGTGCCGCCGACCGACGCGGCCTTCTCGAGGACGACGAAGTCGGTCACGCCTGTCTGCCGCAGGCGGATCGCCATGCCGAGACCGGCGAAGCCGGTGCCGATGATGGCGATGTCGATGGATTCGTCCAGGCCGTCGTGGCCGGGCGGACCGAAAGGCAACGTGCGAGCATTCATCCGGGTGTCTCCGATTTGGCTCATTTTTTAATGTTACATTGGTTGATGTAACGATAGTGGGTGAGCCCGGAAACCGCAAGAGGCTAGAAGCGGCCCTCTAAGGGCCGGAAACCAGGCGGGAAAAGGCTAAGCGGGGTTTGGAACAGCGCACTTTCCGCAATACGGGATACGCGGAAAGGCTCGTCGACACGAGCGGAGCGGGGCGGAGACGAGACCGCCGGCGTGCGGCGGTCTGTTTGAAACGGAATCAGGGGCGGATCGATCGGGCGGCCGTCTCATGGAAAACCCCGGCCACGATCGTGACCTGCGCGAGCGCGTAGAGGCCCCAGATCAGGTAGTCGATGCCTGGAAAACCGCCGAGGAACCGGCCGACGCCGATCAGCGTATCGGAGCCGACGAAGATCAGGCTGCCGACGGCTACCAGCGCGCCATGCGTGCGGGCGGCGAGCGCGACGCTCGCCATCGCGCACAGCACGAGCATGTAGACGGCGACCGGCGCCAGCAGCTCGCCGAGGTGCGGCAGGAAGGCGAGGTAGAACGCCGGCGCGGCGATCCACAGCACGACCAGCGCGACGATGCGCCAGCCGTGCGGCCGCGCGCGCCAGCGGAAGAAAATCGCGCAATAGAACAGATGCGTGAGCAGGAACGCGCCGAGGCCGAGGACGAACGACAGCGGCCAGTCGGGCAGCGCGAGCAGTACGTCGCCGAGCACGGCCGTCGCGAGCGCCGCGCACAGCCACGCACGTTCGCGCGCCGCGCCGCAGGTGCTGCCCGCCGCGAGCAGCAGGAGGCCCATCGCGGCTTTCGCGGCGGCCTGGCCCGGATAGGGTGCGGCGGCGAGCGACAGCCCGTACAGCAGCGCCGCGGCGACGGCGAGCGGCCAGAGCCGGCGGTAGGTGGCGGGAAGCGTGGCGATCAAGGCGGGTGTCTCCGGTTTGTTGTTGTCTGCGGTGGACGGCGCGCCGTCGAGGGCGCGGCTGCGGCCATTATCCGGAAGAAAGGGCGGGCGAAAACCGGCGAATCCTTCTAGGACGCGGTCGGGATGGCACGTGCAGGTGTGTGCCCGCCGCCGCGATCCGGTGCTGCCGGGTGGCGATGCGCGGGCGTTGCCGCTGGATTTTTTCAACGCGTTGCCCCTGCTGAACCGGGGCAACGGCTCCAATTCGGCTTGCTATGATCGCCGCGGTATTGCCGTTGTCGTTGTCCCGCCCGGCCGCGCGACTGGATGCGCAAGCCGATGCGTGCCCGATGAATCCACGCCGTGCCCGGCCCGCGCGCCCATGCAATGCGGGGCGGAGCCGGCTCCGACTAAAACAGGTCCGACCATGACCGAACTTCTCCATGGCGACGGCGCGATCCGTCGCACGACGCCGTACGGCTCCTCCATCGAAAACACCTATGCGGGCGTGCTGTCGTTCATGCGCCGCAACTATTCGCGCGAGCTCGACGGCGTCGACGTCGCGATTTCCGGCGTGCCGCTCGACCTCGCGACCACCTATCGCTCGGGCGCGCGGCTCGGCCCGGCCGCGATCCGCGCGGCGAGCGTGCAGCTCGCGGAGCTCAATCCGTATCCGTGGGGCTTCGATCCGTTCGACGATCTCGCGGCCGTCGACTACGGCGACTGCTGGTTCGATGCGCACAACCCGCTGTCGATCAAGCCCGCGATCGTCGAGCATGCGCGCACGATCCTGCGCTCGGGCGCGAAGATGCTGACGCTCGGCGGCGACCACTACATCACGTATCCGCTGCTGGTCGCGCACGCGGAGCGCTACGGCAAGCCGCTGTCGCTGATCCATTTCGACGCGCACTGCGATACGTGGGCCGACGACGATCCGGACAGCCTCAATCACGGCACGATGTTCTACAAGGCGGTGAAGGAAGGGCTGATCGATCCCGCGACGTCGGTGCAGGTCGGCATCCGCACGTGGAACGATGATTTTCTCGGGATCGAGCGGCTCGATGCTGCGTGGGTGCACGATCATGGTTCGCGCGCGGCGGTCGAGCGGATCGTCGACATCGTCGGCGCGCGGCCCGCGTACCTGACGTTCGACATCGACTGCCTCGATCCGGCGTTCGCGCCCGGCACGGGCACGCCGGTCGCGGGCGGGCTGTCGTCCGCGCAGGCGCTGGCGATCGTGCGTGCGCTCGGGGCGGTGAATCTGGTTGGGGCGGATGTCGTCGAGGTCGCGCCTGCTTATGATCATGCGGACATTACTGCGATCGCGGCCGCGCATGTCGCGTGCGATTTGCTGTGTCTGTGGCGGCAGAAGAAGGTGGCGGGTGCATTGAAGTAGGGCTGCGCGCACGGTCACGCGATGCGAAAGGCCGGCGGGTAGGGGCCCCGCCGGCTTTTCTTCATGCGCTGCGCGTGACTTCGCCGGATCGATGGCCGTATGCTGATTGCCCGCCGTGGGTCAAGCAAAAAAGTTCAACGCGGAATTCCTTGATGGTGCTTTCCAACTGCGCATTCAACCCGTCATTGCAACACGCCTTGCTGCCATGCAGCCTCAAGTGTGTTGCATCGACGGGTGGAATCCGCAACCCAAAGCGGCCATTGACGTTCCTGTTCGGCGCAGCATGACACTTGCACGGCCGCGATTCATCACGCTATTTCTTCTTCGACACAATCGCTGCCAACTTTGGCCAACGCATTCAGCAGCCCTGTTCGCAGCGTGATCAACGCAAGACTCTTGGCGTCGAGTTCGGCGAGTTTTGCTTGCAGGCACGCGACCTTTTGGTCAACGCCGAACGTCGGACTTTCCCATACATGGACAACGTCGCGAATTTCCGCCAGCGTGAAGCCCAACGCCTTCGCGTGGACGATCAGCCTTATCCGCTGTAACGAAAGTTCTGAATAGCGCTTGTAAGTGTTCGTCGCGTTAGGTTGCGTTGCTTTGTCCAGCAGACCCATGCGCTCGTAGTAACGGACGGTGTCGCGCGATACACCCGCCCGCTTGCATAGCTCGCCGATGCGCATGCTGCCTCCAATCAATGTCGTGGAGCGTCATTTACGCTTGACCGTTGCCTATAGTCAACGGTTTAGAGTGCAAACTCCCGTTCCACTCCATCAGCAAGCTATGAGTAAATCATTCGATTTTGGCGGAAAAACAGCACTCGTCACCGGTGCATCGTCGGGTATCGGACGCGCGTTTGCCTATGCGTTGGCCGAACGCGGTGCGAGACTCCTGCTGGTCGCACGCTCTCACGACAAGCTGCGCGATCTGGCCGCGGAACTGCGACGCGACTATGCGTGCGACGCCGATTTTCTGACGGTCGACCTGAGCGCGGCCGACGCCGTCGACACGATCGATCGTCATCTGAAGGAGACCGGCACGTTCGTCGATGTGCTGATCAACAATGCGGGCTTCGCAGCTTACGGGCGCTTTGAAACGATTCCGTTGACGCGCCAGCGCGATGAAGTTCTGGTGAACTGCATCGCCGCGATCGAGCTGACTCATCTTCTGCTGCCGGGGATGCAAGCGCGATCCGATGGCGCAGTCATCAACGTCGCGTCAACCGCGGCATTCCAGCCCGATCCGTATATGGCCGTCTACGGCGCGACGAAGGCCTTTCTCCTGTCATTTTCGGAAGCTGTTTGGGCTGAGAACCGGCATCGGGGCATCCGGGTCGTCGCGCTATGTCCTGGCGCGACGCAAACGGCCTTTTTCGACGTTGTTGGCGCGAAGGAGGCTGCTGTCGGCGTGCCGATGCCGGTCGCGAACGTGGTGCGGGATGCGTTGTGGGCGCTCGATCGCAATCTGAGCTATCGGGTTGTGGGGGCGCGAAATCGGCTGCTGGCGAACTTGCAGAGACTACTGAGCCGTCATATGTCGGCTCGGCTCGTCGAAAAAATCCTTCGGCCAAGAGAAGATCAGAGTCTCGCGGCAACAGATCTCAAGGCTTAGGGCTGCGCCGTTTCCAGATGGAGGTCTCTCGACGTCGCTATCCGCAGATCGTCTTCGGCGGATAGCGAGCAGCTGCAACTGGCCGAACGCTGACAGTTCGCCCCACGTTCCCCGAAAATTCGAGAAGAACCCAAAAACGCCGACGGGCAGGGTGCCCGTCGGCGTTTCTCGAATGAGTGCGCGTTGTGCCGTGTCGAGCGTTACTTCGCGGCGAGCGCGCTCGCCACGCGTTTATCGCTCCAAGCATTGTCCGCAACACTCAGCTTCTGTGGAATCAGCTTCGCTGCATAAAACGCATCGGCGACACCCTGCTGAACCGCGATGATCTTTTCGTCGACCGGCACCGCACCGAACGGCACGCGCTTGATCCACGTCTCGACGAGCGGCAGCGGTAGTCCGACCTTCGGCGCGATCAGCGCGGCGGTCTCGGCCGGATGCCCGTTGACCCACAGGCCCGTCTCGTGTGCCTGCTTCAGGATCGCGCCGACCACGTCGGCATGCTGCTCCGCGAAATCGCGTGTCGCCTCGTAGAAGTTGTTTGCGGGCGTGAGGCCCATGTAGTCGGACAGCGTGCGGATCTTCAGCGAATTCTGCGCGGCCGCGTAATACGGATCCCAGACGGCCCACGCGTCGACGTTGCCGCTTTCGAACGCGGCGCGCGCGTCGGCGGGCGGCAGGTACACGGGGCGGATCTCGTCGTAGCGCACGCCGGCCTTCTTCAGCGCTTCCAGCAGCAGGTAGTTCGCGCTCGAGCCTTTCTGCAGCGCGACCTTCTTGCCGCGCAGCTCGGCGAGCGAGCGGATCGGCGAATCGGCCTTCACGAACACGGCTTCGTTGTGCGGCGACGGCGGTTCCGCGCCGACGTACACGAAGCGCACGCCTGCTGCCTGCGCAAACACGGGCGGCGGCGCGCCCGTGTAGCCGAAGTCGATGCTGTTCGCGTTCAGCGCTTCGAGCAGTTGCGGGCCGGCGGGGAATTCGAACCACTGCACGTTGTAGCCGAGCGGCTTGAGCCGCGCTTCGAGCGAGCCCTGCGCCTTGATGATCGACAGCAGGCCGGCCTTTTGATAGCCGATGCGCACGACCTTGTCGGCGCCGCCCTGCGCGAAGGCCGACGCGGCGGACAGCGCGACGAGCGTGACGGCGGCGGTGCGGGTGATCCAGCGGGTGAAACGAATCATCGAACGGACTCCATGCGAAACGTCTTCGGGAGAGCGGCCGGTGCCGCTCGGTTGGAAGAATCGTCGCATGGGCGGTTGCGCCCGCAAACGAAGCATTGCCGATAAGAATATGACGGCGGCGGCCCTATGCTTTGTCGTCGTCGCCTTGCGTATCGGGCGTGCCGGACTGGCGCGCGGCCTCGTCGTCGCTGAGCTTCTTGTCGAGAATCGTCGCAACGCGGCCGCCGAGATACGCGCTCGCCGCGGTTTCGAGCGCGCGGTTCGTTTCGCCCTCGACGAACACGGCTGCGAGCGGGCGCAGGCGCCAGATCGCGTCGACCAGTTCGGGTACGTCGGTGGCGGGCGGCAGCGTGTCGGCGTCGTAGCGGTCGAGCCGCTTCACGACGAGATCGACGAGCAGCCGCGCGATCGCGTCGAAATGCGGCCGCGCGAGGCTGATCACGTCGAGCAGCTCGCGCGGCGGGATCCCTTCCTTCGTCATCGCGGCGGCCGCCTCGAGCAGCGCGGGGCTCTTCGCGACGAACGACAGGCCGTGCCGTTCGAGCAGGCCGAGCTCGGTCACGCGCGAAAGCTGCGTGGTCGCCTGCGTGCCGAACATCTGCGCGAGCGCGGCGAGCGAATAGGTTTTCGGCAGTTCATGCGACCAGCGGCCGCCGATCGCGTTTTCGAGGCCGAGGATCGAGCGCAGGTCGTGGCCTTCGTCGATCGCCTTGATCAGGTCCTGGATGTTCGACAGCGTATAGCCGCGCGCGAGCAGGTGGTTGATCAGCTTCAGGCGCGCGACGTGCGTGTCGTCGTAGATGCCGACGCGCCCGCGCTTCTCGGGCGGCGCGAGCAAACCGCGATCCTGGTACGCGCGGACGTTGCGCACGGTCGTGTCGGACACGCGCGCCAGTTCGTCGACAGTGTACTCGTTGCGGGAATCCGCCGCGGCCTCGTCAGGGATGGAATGAGTCTGTTTTGACATGCGGCCATTCTAGCGCGACGCGGCGGGCTCGGGCGACGCGGGGAGCGTGCGTGCGCCGTCGCCGAGCGGGCGCTGCAGCAGCGCCGTGTCGATCCAGCGGCCGTGCTTGAAGCCGACCGCCTTCAGCGTGCCGGCCGGCTCGAAGCCGAGCGCGCGATGCAGCGACGTCGAGCCACCCGTGCCGCCGTCGGCGATCACCGCGATCATCTGCCGCCACGGGCCGGCCTCGCAGCGCGCGATCAGCGCCGCGAGCAGTGCGCGGCCGATCCCGCGCCCGCGCTGCGCATCGTCGACGTAGATCGAATCCTCGATCGTGAAGCGGTATGCACTGCGCGTGCGGTACGGCGTCGCGTACGCGTAGCCGGCCACGCGGCCGCCGCATTCGGCGACGAGATACGGCAGCCCGTGGTGCAGTACCGCGTCGCGGCGCGCGCGCAGCTCGGCGGCGTCGGGCGGCGTTTCCTCGAACGACGAGACGCCGTGGCGGACGTGGTGCGCATAGATCGCGTGGATGGCGGCGAGATCGGCTTCGGTCGAATCGCGGACGATGCAGGCGGCTGACGTATCAGACATGGCGACGGGGCGGCAGGGTGGGGATGCGGGCAAACCATGACTATGCGGGCGATCGCCTGGCGCGTAAAGCGGCGGCCGCATTCCCGGCGCCGCGGCGTTCAGTTCGGCGGCCGCTTCTTCTGCGGGTCGCGCGGCAACTCGTCGAAGCGGGCGAAGTCGTACGCGGAAAAGCGGCCGAGGTGCCCGAAACCGAACGTCAGCGCCGTATCGGTGATGCTGGCCACCGGGTCGGTCAGCAACTGCACGCGTGCGGCGTCCAGCCGGATGTTGCGCAGCAGTTCCATCGGGGTCGCGCCGTGGTAGCGCCGGCACAGCGCGTTCAGCGTCCGCAGGCTGACGCCGGCCGCGCTGCTGTTCGTGCTGGTCGGCCTCGCGGGTGCGTCGACGATCGGCACGCAGATCGTCAATTGCGCGTATGCCGGGCAGTTCCATCCGATGGCGATCCGCTCGACCGGCATCGGCTGAACGCTGGGCGTGCGCCGCAGCGGCGCGATCCTGGCGCCGATCGTCATCGGTTTGCTGGTCGGCATCGATCTGCCGCTGGAACAGAACTTCATGGCGATCGGGCTGCCCGCGCTGGCATCGGCCGTCGCGGTCGGCCTGATCGATCATCGGCGCTCGGCGTCGCATCGCGATCGCCCGGCCAGCGCCGGCGAGCGTCAGGCGTTGCCTGTCCGTCCTGAGCGGCGCATCGGCGGGGCGCAGCCAGCGGGGGATCACGGCCGGACCGCAACGGCGGTTCCGAAGGGGTTGAGGCGTCAGAGTCGCCCGTCCGCCGCGCGCACCGCGTCCGCGATCGCGTCTGCGACGCGTTGCACGCGCGGCGAGCGGCGCACGTCCGGATGGACGACGAGCCAGATCTCGCGCTCGATGTCGCAGCGCGGCGCGGAAGTCAGCTCGACGAGCGGCGCGGGTGCGGACGACGGTGCCGCACCGGCTTCGGCGAGCGAATCGTCGACGAGAAACCGCGGCAACAGCGCGACCCCCGCGCCGGCGACGCACGCGCGATGCAGCGCCGCGAGGTCGTTCGCGACGAACGCGAAACGGCGCCCGGCCGCGAAGCGTTCGAGCCATTGCTGCTGCGGTGTCTGCGCGAGCGCGTCGTCGTAGCCGACGAACGGCCAGGTGTCGGGCGGCGCGTCCGCCCATTCCGGAGACGCGCACAGCGCGAAGCGCATCGTGCCGAGCCGGCGCGCGGCGAGCCCCGGCTCGCTCGGCCGCGACAGCCGCACGGCGAGATCGGCTTCGCGCGCATACAGGTTCGCCGCATGCATCTCGCCCATCAGGTCGATCCGCAGCGCCGGCCATGCGCGCTGCGCGCGGGCGAGCCGCGGCGCGAGGAAATGGCTGGCGAACACCGGCGAGGCCGACACGCGCACGACGCCGTCGAGCGCCGCCGCACCCTGCGCGGCGCGCGCGAACGCATGTGCATCGGTTTCGACGCGCGCGGCGTGCTCGGCGAGGTGCAGCCCTTCGTCGGTCGGCGGCCAGCCGCGCGGCAGCCGGTCGAACAGCCGGATGCCGAGCGCGGATTCCAGCGCGTCGATGCGCCGCGCGACGGTCGAATGCTGGACCTGCAGCGCGCGTGCGGCGGCCGACAGGCTGCCGCCGCGCATCACCGCGAGGAAGGTGCGGATGTCGTCCCAGCTCATCGGCAGCGCGGACGCGGGAACGGGATCCTGATCGGTCGAATTTTGCACAGTAGTTGGGCGTTTAACGGGAATTCCGGTCGATTATGCACGATGGGATGATCGTGTCACTTCATTCGATTGCGAGGAACGTCATGACCCAAACTGCTACCGCCATCCGGATCGGGATCGACCGCTACGGCGACGCCGGCGTGCTGCGCCGCGTCGACACGCCCGTCGCGCCGCCCGCCGCCGGCGAGGTGCGGATTCGCCAGACCGCCGTCGGCGTGAATTTCGTCGACATCTATTTCAGGACGGGGGCGCACGCATTGCCCGCGCTGCCGGACGCGCTCGGCGTCGAGGCGGCCGGCGTGATCGACGCGGTCGGGCCCGGCGTGACGGATCTCGTGCCGGGCCAGCGCGTCGCGTATGCGGGCATGCCGACCGGCAGTTATGCGAGCCTGCGCACGATGCCGGCCGGGCGCGTGCTGCCGATACCCGACGGCCTGAGCGACGACGCGGTCGCCGCCGGATTGCTGAAAGGAATCACCGTCTACATGTTGTTGCATCGCGTCCGGCAGGTCGGCGCCGGTGACACGGTGCTCGTGCATGCGGCGGCCGGCGGCGTCGGCCTGCTCGCGACGCAGTGGGCGCGCGCGCTCGGCGCGCGGGTGATCGGCACGGTCGGGTCGGCCGCGAAAGCCGCGCTCGTGCGCACGCATGGCGCCGACGCGGTCGTCGATTATCGCGAGGAGGATTTCGTCGCGGCCGCGCGCGCGTTCGGCGGCGGCACGGGTGTCGATTACGCGATCGACGGGATCGGCGGCGACGTGCTGACGCGCACGCTCGGCGCGATCCGTCCGTTCGGAATGGTCGCGAGCATCGGGCAGGTTGCCGCGATCGGTACGCGCCAGACGGTCGATCTCGACGAGCTGGGGCCGGCCCGCTCGATCGCGCTCGCGCGGCCGAGCGTGCTCGGTTTCATCGCGCGCGACGTCACGGGGTATCGCGAAGCCGCGCGCGCGACGCTCGAACGGCTGGCAGGCGGGATGCACGTGGAGATCGGCGCGCGGCTGCCGCTCGAACAGGCGGCCGATGCGCACCGGCTGCTGGAGTCGCGTGCGACGACGGGCGCGGTGGTGCTGGTGCCGTAACGACGGGCCGCGGCGGATCGGTCGCGATGCGGGGCAACGGGCCAAAAGTCGCGGCGTGGCGCGCTTCCGGTGCCGGCCGCGGCGCGGCTCGCATGCCGATCAGTTGTGCGTGCGCAGCGGCGCATCCTCGACGAACCACGCGAGCACGAACGCGATCGCGACCACGGTCGCCGCCGCCAGATACACGACGTGCAGCGAGCCCGCGAACGCATGCAGGTACGCGTCGCGCACCGCGTCCGGCAACTGGTGCACGACACCGGGGCCGAGCGCCGGCGGCAGCTCCGTGCCGGCCGGCAGCGCCCGCAGCATCCGCGCCTGCAGCCCGTGCGAGAACAGCGCGCCGAATGCCGCGACGCCGATCGAGCTGCCGATCGAGCGGAACAGCGTCGCGCCCGATGTCGCGACGCCCATGTGCCGGAACTCGACCGTGTTCTGCACCGCGAGCGTGAGCACGGGCATTACCATCCCGAGGCCGATCCCGAGCAGCGCCATGTACGCGTACATCGTCTGCAGCGGCGTATCGAGCGACAGCGTCGACAGCAGCGCCAGCGCGATCCCGCCGATCAGCGTGCCGACGATCGGAAAGATCCGGTACGAGCCGAGCCGCGAGATCAGCCGGCCGCTGATCACCGACATCGCGAGCATCCCGCCCATCATCGGCAGCAGCTGCATTCCGGCCTGCGACGGCGTCGAGCCTTTCACGACCTGCAGGTAGAGCGGAATGAACGTGACCGAGCCGAACAGCGCGGTGCCGACCACGAAGCCGATCAGGCCGACCAGCACGAAGGTGCGATGGCGGAACAGTTCGAGCGGAATGATCGGCTCGGCCGCGAGCCGCTCTTCGTAGATGAAGCCGCCGATCGCGACAAGGCCGAGCACGAGCGTCATCCACAGTTGCGGCGACGTCCACGGCAGCAGCGAGCCGCCTTCGCTCGTGAACAGGATCACGCAGGTGAGGGCCGTCGCGAGGAACGCGGCGCCCATGTAGTCGATCCGGTGCTTCACGTGCGCGGTGTGCGGCCGGAACGCGATGCCGATCACCGCGAGCGCGAGAAAGCCGAGCGGCAGGTTGATCGTGAAGATCCAGCGCCACGACAGGTGCTCGACCAGAAAGCCGCCGAGCAGCGGGCCGACGATCGTCGCGAGGCCGTAAACGCCGCCGAACATCCCCTGATAGCGCGCCCGGCGATCCGGCGGGACCAGATCGCCTATCGCCGCCATCGTGACGACCATCAGGCCGCCGCCGCCGAGCCCCTGCAGCGCGCGCAGCACGATCAGCTGCGTCATGTCCTGCGCGATCCCGCACAGCGCGGAGCCCGCGAGGAACAGCACGACCGCGGCCTGCAGCACGATCTTGCGGCCGTACAGGTCGCCGAGCTTGCCGTACAGCGGCAGCACGACGGTGGACGACAGCAGGTACGCGGTGACGACCCACGACAACTGGTCGAGGCCGCCGAGCTCGCCGACGATCGTCGGCAGCGCGGTCGACACGATCGTCTGGTCGAGCGCGGACAGCAGCATGACGAGCAGCAGCGCGGCGACGATCAGCCCGGTCGGCGCGTCGCGGCGGGCCGTCTCGGCGGCTGGCGGGGTAAGGAGGGTGTCGGTTGTCATCGAGATATCTGCCATGGCAGGGAGTTGGTCGAAATATAGCGACCAATGATTGACTAGTCAATTTCTGCCCAGCCTCGGTATGTTGCAGCCGTAACAGAAGATTGCCGGTGCGAAAAATTGACCGGGATCAGACGAAAAGCGGGGCCGGACTCAAGTTTTCTGCAGGCAAACCGTAATCCAGAGTGCCGCGGACCGATTGCCGCGGCACTTTTCATCGCTCACGTCCCGTCATGAACCTGAACGCCCTGTTTTCCCGTTTCTCGATCCGTACGCGGATTTTCTCCACGCTCGGTCTCGTCGCCGCGCTGCTCGTCGTGTCGGGGCTGATCGGCCTCGCCGGCATGCAGAGCTCGAACCGCGCGCTCGACGAGGCCTATACGAAGCAACTGGCTGCGAAGACCGCGCTGTCCACGGCGAGCCTGAACCTGACGGTCGTGCGCACGACGCTCGACCGCGCGCTGCTGCATCCGGAAGCGCAGGAAGCGCCCGATCTCGTCAAGAAGGCCGAGAGCTATCTCGCGAAGGCCGACACCGCCTGGCGCGGCTACGCGGCGATGCCGCACGACGGCGACGAAGGCCCGCTCGCGAGCCGTCTCGACGCCGCGCGCCAGGCGCTGATCGGGCAGGCGCTGAAGCCGCTGATCGACGCGATTCGCGATGGCAGGCGCGACGAGGCCGACCGCTTGCTGATGTCGGTCGCGCCGCCGCTGTCGGTCGCGCTCACGCAGGCGACCGATGCGCTCGATGCGTACCAGGCGGCGCGCGGCAAGGATGTCTACGACACCGCGCAGACCTATTACGGCTGGATGCGCGCAGGCGCGATCGCGGGCATCGCGTTCGGTCTGGCCGCGTGCCTCGGCTGCGCGATCGGCCTGCATTACGCGATCACGCAGCCGGTGAATCGGCTGCTGTCGCATTTCCGCCGCCTGTCGGACGGCGACCTGACATCGGAAGTGCGCTGGTCGTCGCGCGACGAGATGGCCGAACTGGTCGAGGGCGTGACGGGCATGCAGCGCAGCCTCGCGGACACGGTGCGCCAGGTCAGCCAGGGTTCGGAAGCGATCTCGACGGCGACGCACCAGATCGCGGCCGGCAACACCGATCTCTCGCAACGCACCGAGGAACAGGCGTCGGCGCTGCAGGAGACGGCCGCGAGCATGGAGCAACTGACCGCGACCGTGAAGCAGAACGCCGATCATGCGCTCGAGGCGCAGGCATGCGCGGACAGCGCGAGCGAGATCGCGACGCGCGGCGCGACGGTGGTCGGCGAGGTGATCGGCACGATGAACGAGATCGACCAGAGCTCGCAGAAGGTCGCCGACATCATCGGCACGATCGAGGGGATCGCGTTCCAGACCAACATCCTCGCGCTGAATGCGGCGGTCGAAGCCGCGCGCGCGGGCGAGCAGGGCCGCGGCTTCGCGGTGGTCGCGGGCGAGGTGCGCACGCTCGCGCAACGCTCGGCGTCCGCCGCGAAGGAGATCCGCACGCTGATCGGCGAATCGGTCGAGCGCGTCGCGAACGGCTCGCGGCTCGTCGGCGTGGCCGGCGCGACGATGCAGGACATCCAGCAGGCGATCGGGCGCGTGACGGGGATCATGACCGAGATCGCGGCCGCGTCGAACGAGCAACGCGACGGGATCGAGCAGGTGAACCGCGCGGTGTCGCAGATGGATCAGGTGTCGCAGCAGAATGCGGCGCTCGTCGAGCAGGCCGCGGCTGCGGCGTCGTCGCTGGAGGAGCAGGCGGACGGGTTGCGTCGCGCGGTGGGGGCGTTCCGGGTGGCTTGATGAATAACGGGCGGTGACGCGGCGGGCACTCGCCTGCCGGCTGCCCGCCCGTTGCGTCAACCCGTCGCGAGTTGCGCGGCCGCGCGTGACGACGCGACGATCAGCAGCTTCATCGTCGCGCGCGTCGCGCCGACGAACAGCTTGCGCGCGGCACGCGCGTCGAGCGTGTCGAAATCGACTTCGGTGAGGATCACGCACGGCGCCGACTGGCCCTTGAAGCGGTAGATCGAATCGAGCAGCACATCGCCCTCGCGATATTCGGGGTTGCCGAACAGGTCGTACTTGCCGGTGAAGCTCTTGATCCGGTGCGGGCCGAGCTGGTCGAGCGGCGCGAGCACCGAGCCTTCGCGGCCGCGATACGACAGCACCGCGATGTCCTGCTTGCGGAAGCCGAGCGACAGCGCGTGCGTGATCGCGCGCTTGGTCGCGTCGATGCAGGCTTCCGCCAACGCGTCGCCCGACATGCCTTCTTCCCCGTAGGCCGACACCGACGGATCGGACCCGTCGAACGGGCTGCCCGAGCGCAGCTCGGCCGCGAGCGGCTCGACGCGCCCGACGACGTCGCGCACGAAGTCGAGCAGGTCGCGCGGGCTGCGGTAGTTCGTCAGCGCCTTCAGCGTGACCCAGCCGGGCAGCGCGACGGGCTCGCGCATGTACAGGTTCTGCAGCGGATCTTCGAGCCACCACCACGCGCCGTCCGGCGCCAGCAAACGCTCCAGTGCGGCCGCCCACGGCGCATGGAAATCCTGCCCTTCGTCGACGACCAGCACGTCGAAGCGCCAGCGTTCGGGGATCGGCGCCTGTGCGAAGCGCGTCTCGAGCCGCTCGAATTCGCCGGGCACCTGGAAGTCGGGCGTATAGCCGCCGTCGCGCGCGACCCAGTCGCACAACTGGTGGTAATTCGCTATCTTTGCGCCGGGCGGCGCGATGCGCGCGATGTAGTCGGCGAGCGGCCGGTTGAAGCATACATAGAGCACGCGCTTGCCGGCCGCGACGGCATCGCGCATCGCCTGCACCGCGAGCTGCGTCTTGCCCGAGCCGGCCGTGCCGGTGACGCGCAGCCGGAACGGCGCGAATTCGAGCTGGCGCGCCCACGCGGCGAGGCCGCCCGACAGCCGCGTGACGAGCGTGCCGGCCTGCCCGACGAGCGCGCTCGTGTCGGGCGTGAGCGCGAGCTCGTCCGCGAGGAAATGGTGGAGCTTCGGCGCGTTCGGGAGACGTTCGTCGTCCTCGGGCAGGATCTGCAGGATCACCTGCGCGAGCTGCGCCTTGCGCGACGCGTCGACGATGCGGTCGGCCGCGACGCCGGCGATCGATGCCTGCCGGATCGAATAGTCGGGGCAGTACAGCAGCGCCTCGACGCCGTAGACGCCCGCGCCGAGCGCGGCCGTCAGGCGCCGGTGCAGCGTTTCCTGCGTGCGCGCGAGTTGGATCGCGACGTTGCGCTCGGTCTGCAGGTAGACCTTCACGAGCCCCTTCGGCGTTTCGCGCAGGAAGCCGGCCTTCTGCTCGATCAGCAGCACGCGGCCGGCCGGGCTCACGACGACGAACGCGGCCTCGCCGAACACCGAGAAGGCCTGGTCGGCGCGCGTCCAGTGCACGCCGTGATACACGGTGTAGGTGTCGGGCAGCGCGTGTTCGAGCGCGGCGAGCGTTTCGCGCTCGCGTTCGGCCGCGCCGGTCGCGGCGAGGCTTTTCCAGTCGTCGGGAATGAGGCGGGCCATGGAGTCGGGCGGCGTAGGCGTGAACAGGTGCGGCTATTGTACTGAGGAACCTGTTCACGGCCGCACGGACGCTGGCCGTCCGGGGGAGGGGCGGAAGTTACCCGCGCGCGAGCCGTTTCGCGAGATCGGCGCTGAGGATCGCCATACGTGCAGGTTTTTCGTAGCAGACGACGTCGAACGTGCGAATCACTTCGCTGATGTCGGCTTCGCTCGCGCGGCCGGTGAGCAGGTCGCCCGTCAGCACGAAAATCGGCGCGCCCGGGTTGTCGGACGTACGCACCGCCTTGATCGCGGTCGCGGCCGTGCCGTCGTCGAACAGCCATTCGGTCAGCACCGCATCGAAAGCCTGGCCCTGCAGCGCGTCGACGAACGGCGCGAGGCCGTCGAACGCGGCCGTCGCGAAACCCTGCCGTTCGAGATAGCGGCACAGCTCGGTCGCGCTGACGCGATCGGGATCGATCACGGCGACGACGAGCTTGTCGCTCTCCGCGCGGCGCGGATAGATTTCGATCTTGTGCACGTCGTACGCGTTCTGGTACAGCACGCCCGTGTGGCGCAGCACGCGCCAGCGGCCGTTCTGTTCGTACGCGACGAACTCGGGGCGCGCGCCGGCTTCGAGCGGCGCGCCGATCCATGCGGTGCACGGAATCTCGGCGACGCCCGCGTAAAGTACGGCCTCCTGCGAACAGGCGCCGACCATGCCGGGGTCGAGCGTTTGTGCGCCGAACAGTTGCGCGGCGGGTTCGCCGTACGCTTCGGCGACTTTCTTGATCTGCGCGAGCGTCCAGGGGCTGCTGCCACGCAGCTTACGATGGCCTTGCGAGAAACTCAGGTCGAGGATGCGGCACAGCTCGGTGGTCTGCTGGCGCTTGCCGATGCCGTTGCGGGTCATCAACTCGCGCACGCGCTCGGCAACCGCGAGGGAATCCGTGGTGATTGCTTCAGTGGTCATGCTACGGGAACGGATCGTGACGTTCAGAACGACGCCTTGCGGCAGTCTCGACGGACAGTCTTCATGACGTCCAGTGGCGAGCCGACCGGCCACGCGCGGAAAAGATAACTTTACCGCAAAATGGTCGTCATTCAGTGTCATGAAAGGTGCGTTTGTGTGAAAGGTGTGTCACGACGTTACCGTAGCAGCCCATATCTTCGAATGTATTAACGCCCGACAGGAAACAATGACGACGATCTATCCGCTGCACGATGCCTTGACCCGCGCCGAAACGGCGCTTCCGGCCGAAGCCGACGTCGTGATCGCCGGCGCCGGCATCATGGGCTGCGCGGCCGCGTATTACCTGGGCCTGCGCGGCCTGAAGGCAGTCGTGCTCGACAAGTCGCGCATCGCCGGACAGCAGTCGACGCGCGCGTGGGGCTTCGTGCGGCAGCAGGGCCGCGAAGCCGCCGAGGTGCCGCTGATGATGGCCGGCATGCGGATCTGGGAGGGGTTAGAGGAAACCCTCGGTTTCGATCTCGAATGGCGGCAGGGCGGCTGTCTCTATATTGCGGACAACGAAACGGACTGGGCGTCGTTCAACGCGTGGCTCTCCGTCGCGCGCGAGCACGGGCTCGATACGCGTACGCTGACGCGCGCGCAGATCGACGAGCGCGTCAGCGGCCTTTCGCCGCAGGCGCGCACGCTCGGCGGGCTGTACACCGCGACCGACGGGCAGGCCGAGCCGCGCCGCGTGGCCGCGGCGTTCGCCGCGCGTGCCACCGAGGCCGGCGCGCGCTTCTTCGAAGGCTGCGGCGTGACGGCGATCGAGACAGCCGGCGGCGCGGTCGTCGGCGTCGCGACCGAGCGCGGCACGATCCGCACGCGGCGCGTAATCTGCGCGGCCGGCGCGACCAGCTTCCGGCTGCTCGACGGCGTCGGCATCCGGCTGCCGCAGCAAGCCGTGCGCGGCACCTGCATGCGCACCAACGTGGTGCCGCCGGTATCGGCGTCGACGGTGTGGGGGCACGGCCTCGGCATCCGGCAGCGCAAGAACGGCGCGATCAATCTCGCCGACGACATGCAGGTCGACGTCGATCTGACGCTCGGCCACCTGCGCGGGTTGAGCCTGTTCTGGCCGGAGTTCTGGTCGCAGCGCGACAAGTTCCGGCTACACCTGAATTCGGCTGCATGGCGCGATGTGCTCTCGCGCATCAACGGCGCGGCCGGCCCGATCGAGCCGCGCGATCCGCAGCCGCAGCCGAATCGCGCGCACGCGCCGCGCGCGCTCGCGAAGCTCAAGGCGATCTTTCCCGCGCTGAAGGATGCGCAGATCGTCGAGGCATGGGCCGGCCTGATCGACGTGCTGCCCGACGGCATTCCGGTGATCGATGCGCCGGGCACGCCGTCGGGCCTCGCGATCGCGACGGGGTTCTGCGGTCACGGTTTCGCGATGGGGCCGATCGTCGGCCGGCTGCTTGCCGAATGGATCGACACGGGCGTGCCGTCGCTCGACCTGTCGGCGTTTCGCGCGCAGCGTTTCGTCGACGGGACGATGGTGCGGCCGCGCAGCATGCTGTAGCGGACGAATCGATGCAATGATGTCGGGCCGGATCGCTGCGTTCCCGTCGTAGAATCGAGCCCGCATTCTTCAGGAGATTCCCCGTTGGCCTCGCCTTCCGCCCAGCGCCGTTCGTTGCGCTCACGCCTGCGTCGCGCCCGCAATCCGTGGCAGGCGCCGCGTGCGCGCATGCTGTTCACGCGTCCCGCGACGTCGCCACGGCGCACGCTGCTGTTACGCGTCGGTGCAGTCGCGCTGTTGTGCGTGCTCGCGTTCCTCGTGCTGTATCTCGATCGCGACGGCCTGCGCGATTCGACCAAGAGCACGCCGATGACCGTCGCCGACCTCGTGTACTTCACGATGGTCACCGTCGCGACGGTCGGCTACGGCGACATCGTGCCCGTCACCGCGCGCGCCCGCCTGATCGACGCGTTCTTCATCGTGCCGATCCGCATCGTCATCTGGTTCATTTTCCTGGGCACGGCGTATCAGTTCGTGATCCAGCGCGTCGTCGAGGAATTCCGCATGAAACGTCTGCAAAAGCAATTGTCCGATCACATCGTCGTGTGCGGTTACGGCCTGTCGGGGTCGATCGCCGTGCGCGAGCTTCTCGAGAGCGGCGTCGATGCCGCGACGATCATCGTGATCGATTCGCAGCAGCAGGCGCTCGAGGCCGCGACGTCGCTCGGCGTGACGGGGCTGCTCGGCGATCCCGCGCACGAGGATCTGCTTCAGCAGGCACAGGTGCGCGCGGCGAAGGCCGTGATCATCTCGGTGACCGACGATCCGACCGCGATCCTGCTGACGCTGTCGGTGCGCAGCATCGCGCCCGAGACGAAGATCGTCGTGCGGATCCAGGAGAACCTGTACCAGCGGCAACTGCGGCAGGCCGGCGCGGACGTGATCGTGTCGTCGACGAAGATCGGCGCGCTGCTGCTCGCGGATGCGGTGCATAGCCGCTACATCGTGCCGTTCGTGAACGACATGCTGTCGACGCGCGGGCGTGCGACGCTGATCGAGCGCGAGGCGCTGCCGCACGAGATCGGCTGCATGACCAATGTCGTGCCGGGCGCGATCGTGGTCGGGCTCGATCGCTGCGGGAAGATCCAGTCGTTTTATGAAGATCCGCCATGCCGGATCGAGAAGGGGGACACGCTGGTCGTGATTCAGTCGGCGCGGATTCCGGATCCGGATGTTTGACGGTGTCGTTTTTTGGGGAAAATATAAATAATTCAACGGACTATTGAGTTCGATTTCCGATGGCGAACCGTCCGCTTTTTGCCGTGTAGGCGGCATGTAGGTGTTTGGGGCAACATTGATCCACGTCGATTCTCGTTGGAGTTGACGGCCAAGTTCCGGTGCTTAGAACGCGGGTGGTAGGTCCCGTTGACGGCCGAGACGCACACGCGCTGCATAGTCCCCAGACGGATCGAGTGCAAGTAGCCACGCGCGAAAACGTCGTACCCACAAGTCGACCGTATGACGCTTCATGCCAAGTTCAGCGGCGACCGCGTCGAGCGTGCGGCATTGGGACAGGCACCGCACAAAATCGATGAGTCTGTCCCTTTTGTGAGTGCTGTGGAGCGGAGTGCCCTGCGTACGAGTGAAACCCCGGTGACATGTGTCGCACACAAAGTAGGGAAGTGCGCGGCAGGGACTTGCGCGATGAACGAGATGCGTCGCGAGGCTCGTACAGCGAGGGCAGGAAGGAGGCGTGATGTCTGTCGAAAGGACATGCTCAATGGCGGAGACGAGAAACCTGGTCAGCTCAGGATCGTGATCATCGTGACGCGATGCGCCATCGGTCCCCGCATGAAATCGTCCACGCTGAAATCGATCAATTTCGCCGATGCTGATTGACCACTGCGCCATGAGATCGACGATCTGATTGAGAGCGGGGTCAATTTCTCGTTGGCGAGCGTTCTTGATTTTCGCATCGAGACAGGCGAGTTCGCCCCGCAATTCTGCCACTGTTTTCTTCATCAGTTCCGTCCAGAGACCAACCGTTTCTTGCTGGTTTGCCCGCGCATTGCAGGATGATTCGCTACAGGTCGTCGACACACATCGAATGCAGATAGTTGTGCCTTCTTTCCCGTCGTATTCGTCCGTTTTCCGCGCTATTGCGCGCCGTCTTCCTCTTCCCATTGCGCCAGGAGCTCGGCCGGAATTGCCTTGACGACCTCGCTGTAGCGTTTGCCGACAAACTGTTCGGCGCGTTTGAGCAACACCGGAATCGGGCTGCTCGGTTCGTGATTTTCGAACCATGTTCGCGCGACTCGAATCGCCGCAAGCGCCGTGTCGCGGTCAGATGGCATGGGCTTATTTGGCGTCGGGGCACATTCAGAACCGCTCGCCGATACGGAAATCGCCGGCGGGGTCAGCGTGAACGCGTCGTGTCCCGATGATGTGTCAGGTATTGCAATCGGCTCGGGTGATTCGGCCGATGTGGCCTGCGTGGGCGTGATTAACCTGTCGAGCAGTCGCGTCAGCGTCGAAAGGTCTGGCTGGAAGGTCTCGAGATGACTGTTGCACCACGCGTTGATCGTGGCGAGATGGGCGATCGCATCGTCGAAGCCTGCGATCACTGCCGGATGCTGCGTACGCAAATCCTGCAACTGCCGGACGACCGAATCGGGCGCGAGCGCATCGGCCGGACGCGGATGCGCGAAGGCGCGTTCGACGTCGCGCACCTGCAAGCGGGTAACGGTCGACTTCACCAGTACGATTTCTCGCAAATCGGCGAGTAATCCTTCGGGATCAGAGAGCGCCTGCAATGCGTTCATTCGCATTTCCAGCGCCGCATCGCGATCGCTGTCGGCGCTCGTCTGTGGATGGACATCATCCGGAAAGGCTTGCAGCCAGGCAGCCAGTACCGCGGCTCCCTCAGACAGGCCCATAACACCACCGAGATGTACGCGGCAACGCGTATACAGCACGGCGACACGCAGGTCCTTCGTGCGCATCATGAGCCGCCGGCAATCCCGTTCGATCTCGCTCCAGTTGAGCGGATCGGGCGCGCCCACGAACGTGCCGTACTGCACATCTCGTTTGGGTGCGACACTGGAGAACAGCACCACGAAATCGTGATCGTATTCGAGATCCGGACCACAGGGCGCGTCATCGCTCACGGGCGTGAGCCAGTCGAAATACGGTGCATTCGTGGCGGACGTCTGGCCCGGTTTGCCGGGCGCGGCGGATAGCTTCTTGCTCATGGTCGGTTCTTGAGATCAGTGGCACGGCGATCGAAATGCCGCACGTAACGTTCGGGCTCGAATCGCATGCCGGTAATGGGCTTACGCGGGGACGGGCGACCGAGCCATCCGGACCAGCCCATGCGCTGCCGGCCGCCCATTACTGCCGGCGGGGCACTCTCGGGCTTGATGCGGAGCTCGAGCTCCCATTCCAGTTCGTAGCCGACGAACGCCCGCACCCACTCGACGAGCCGAGGCAGATCTTCGCCCTGCGGCGTGAAGCGCAGGTAGGCGTCGAGATCGACCGGGCCGATCACAATGCGAAAGCGATGCTGTCGATCCGGGGCGACGCGGCCGAGCATTGCACCTTGTCCCATCGTCGCCGCCGCTCCCGGACGACCCATGCGGCCTTGGTCGGCGGGATCGATCTCGATCCAGTGAAACACGTTTTCCTCGATCGCGACCGGCACGCCGAAGTAACGTTCGAGCGTGGCGCGTAGTCCGTCCGGATTGCGCGCTTCGCGCACGAGGTGCGCCGAGGCGGCGAGACGCGCGTGCGAGGGCAGGGGGCGGCGGCTGATTTCGCCGACGTCCTGCCCCATGAGGCTCGCG
The DNA here is from genome assembly GCF_003233675.1 of Burkholderia sp. JP2-270. Classification (NCBI taxonomy): domain Bacteria; kingdom Pseudomonadati; phylum Pseudomonadota; class Betaproteobacteria; order Burkholderiales; family Burkholderiaceae; genus Burkholderia; species Burkholderia sp. JP2-270. Next base: position 2,942,191 of record NZ_CP029825.1, read on the forward strand.
ATGTAAAACGAAAACCGCTCGTTGTCCTTTCGGTCAAGCCCGGCCGTCGACTGGGACGAGGCCCACGCGCGATAGAACAGTGTGAAGAAGCGGTGATGGAAGAGGTCGAAAAAATCAGCCGTCGTCGTATCTCGCCGGCTGTCCTCGCGATCCTTCGCGATCTCGGTCACGTGGATCGGCAACGGGCCATTGGGGCCAAGCGTCCCGAGACCGAACAGTCGCACCTTCAGTCGCCCATCGGCTTCCTGAGCGTTGGCGATTTCGCGCGGCGCGAACGCAAGGCTCGGTTGCTGGCCGAGCCGGAACGGTTCCGAACGCGGCCGGGGTGCGGTGCCGATCGGATCGATCGCCGGATTCGCGCCGATGCGCCGTAACAGTGACAGGAATCCGAAACGCCACGGCTCGGCCTGCAAGTGTTCGAGCAGCTCTGGCGACAGCGTGCTGTCGCGTAGCAGCGCCGGCAGCGTCGCGCGCTTCATCACAATACTCCGCGCGTGCCTGTGCGCACAGGCCAGCGGGCAATGCGGCCGCGTTGCATCGAATGCAGCTCGGTGTGCGTAAAGCTGTTGATCGAGACGTGCCGTGCAAGCCAGTGCTCGAGGATCGTGCCGAAGAGATAGGGGCTCACGCCAGAGAAGCCGGTCTCATCCACCGTCAGCGCGCACTCGATGCCGCGTCCGAACGTCATCGGGCCGGTCCCCGGCAGCTTGCGCGTCACCGGGCGCGTCTTGACGCCGACAAGGCTTTCGACTTGCCGGTTTTGCGCGGAGTCGCCTTCCGCGAGGTACAGACGCAGCAGACCGCGCAGCCCCTGACCGCCTTCGCGGTGATCGAGATCGTCGAGCGGTAGATAGTTGAAGTTGAGTTGGCGGATCAGGCGCCACGCCATTTCCCGCTCGGCATACGGCGGCAGCGGCGGACTCGGCGGCCGGATGAGGCCAATGCTTTCCACCGGCGCGGACTCCGCGGTCTCCAGATCGCGCACGCCGTTGCGCGGCACGAGCGTGGCCAGATCGCGGTTGGTCAGGAGCGCGTCGACCGACAGGAAGCGGAGATTTTCGGCATAAGGCGCCTCGTTCTGGTCGACGAGCGAGAGAAATACCTCGGTACCGACGTAGGGCGTACGTGTGCCGTAACGACGCGCGGAATGGGACACGAGGCGCTGTTCACGCCGCGTCGAAAAATAGCGCCCGTGGTTACCTTCATCGTTGTTCAGCGTCTGGTAGAGCGGGCGGAACTCAAGCTCGTCGGATGTCAGGGCCACCTGACCGTACACGGTCTCCACCGAAAACACCTCGTAGTCGAGCGGCGCCAGTCGTGCTGGCACGAGGTGAAACTCGGTCTCGCGCGGCGAGATTTCTATTCGGTCGGTGTGTTTGCTGAAGAGATTGATGATGGGCGTGCAGAACAGCGCAAAGCGAGAGGCGTCAACGAGGTTTGCGAGCTGCCCCGGCACCCGGTCGAGCAGGACGACGATTTCGACCTCCCGGCCAGGAATACGCGAGAGCCCTTCGGCGAGGCCGTTCAACGCAAAGAACCAGAACCGTTCCGGGCATGCAAAGTACTCGTGCAGCAGGTTGTGGCCGTGAAATTTTGCCCAGCTGAGCGGAAGCAGGTTTTGGTCGAGGCGCAACCCCTCGTGCTCTACCGCGCTCTGAGTGACCGCGGCAAGCGGACGACCGGGTACGCCGAATTCACCGGGTACGCCAATAACGGACGCGATTCCGCCAGCGTGCAGCAGTTCGAAGAGGTGCGAGGCGACCTGCTCATCACCTGCCAGGTAGACGGGAAGCCGATCGAGTCCCTTCAGATCGGCGATATGCACGTCTCCGGTCGTGGCGAGCTTGATCCGTAACGCGCCTCGTACCTGCGTATCCGGTGGCGTATAACGTTCGAGCGCAGGAATGTCCGGCGGAATACCCGTCAGGCGTGCGTCGGTGATCGTGAGCGGCCACAGCGTCACGTCCTGTCCACTCGTAAACTGGCACGCGGTTCTTTCTCCATCAGGAACCCGCGCAGTGAACGATGTGCCACGCGCGATGCGGTACCCTTCGGTGAGTTTGCCTTCAGTCCGGCCCGGATACATGCGTGCGACAGCAATCGAGGGAGTGGGTGCGACATAGTTCGGGTAGATAACTTCGAGCAACCGCTGCGTGAAGCGTGGGAACTCAGCGTCGAGCTTGATCTGCATGCGTGCGGCCATGAAGCTGAACGATTCGATCAGGCGCTCGACGTAGGGATCGGCCACTTCGCCCGCCTGCATGCCGAGCCGGCGCGCAATCTTCGGGTGCGCATGCGCGAATTCGGCGGCCAACTCGCGCATGTAGATGAGTTCTTGATTGTAGTAATCGAGCAGTCGCGGGTGCATCGGAGTGGTCTCGTTGTTGTCGTTGTACTGCACCGGGCTCAACTGGTGCGCATGCCGGTGATGCGAATCTCGCTCGTTTCGAGATCCAGCGAGCTCTGCACCATGAACTCGAGCGGGTACGGGTCCATGTGAATCAGTCCGCGGACTTCGAACGCGAGGACATTGTGATGTTCGCCGGCCTCGATGGCATGGCGGGGCGATACCACCAGCGAATCCGGAATCAACCGCGGCTCGAAATCGGTAATGGCCTGCCGGATCATGTGCTCGACGTCGTTCCATTGACGCGACGCGATAAAGGCTCCCGCGAGCGGCGGCACGCCAAAGTTGACGGTCGAGGCGGCTGCATGCGGATGGCGTGCGCGATCGATCTGATCCTCGATGCTGGTCGTGTTCAGCAAATAGGCGAGGTCGCGCTGCACGATGTCACGCATCTGTTTGCGCGTGACCGTATATTCCTCCGGGGCTTCGACGTGCCGATGCGGGGCGTCATCGCGCAGCCGGTCGAGCAGGGTTGGCATCAGGTGCGCGTTGGCCCGGCGGGGCGTGCGAACCGTCAGCGCATTCAGAGCAGGCGATGGTGTCTTGCGATCAGTCATCGACGCGCTCCCCGACGGCTGCGTCGTCAGTGATGCGCGCGCCGAATTCCGCATTCGCCAATTCGAACAGACTGAAGTCGCCTTGATCCGTGGCCCAGGTTTTTTGCCCGAATCCGGTCACGCCGGTTCGCCCATGCTCCTGCCAAACGGTCTCGCGCCCGAGGCGCACCGCGTCGTCGCCAGTCTCCGAACCCGGATATCGGGCCGGCATGAAACCATGGACGATGCTTTCGTCGACGAGCGTGAGCGTACACGGCGCCCAGACCAGATCGATCAGCCTTGTCGGCGGTGACATGCGCCATGCCATCAGATCCGAGAACGGCACCCAGCGGTAGTGCCCGGCCGTGATGACCTCGCAGACCGGGCCGAAACGGGAATCGCTATCGACGATCCAGTCAGCCGTTCCTTGCGGCATGCGCACAGCAACGGTCGGCACGGCGTCGAGTGCTGCTTCACGAGCGTCGTCGGCCAGTTCGCTCTGCGCGCCACCAGCCAAGCGGAGGGCGTTCAGCAGACCCTCCACTCCCGCCGGTGGTTCGAGCACGAAGCCCGGGCGTTTGCGTCCCTCGACGACCTGCTTGCGCCAGCTTTCGGCCCGGATCAGGTCGCGATAGACCTGTGCGGTTTCCGCCTGGCCAGGGTCGAGCTTGGCCCATGTCTGCAATTGCTGGATCGCCCGTGTCCATTCGCCCGTGATGCACATCAGCTGAAACAGCGCCCATCGATGGGACGCTGTGGTCGGCTGCGCGCGCAGACGCGTCGAGATGCACTCGATCTGCTCGCTGAAGGGGGCCTCACTCGAGCGTTGGGTTTGGGGCGGATCGGAGGCGGTGAGCCGGGTCATCCTTCGTCCTTGCGTGTGGGGGCGGACAGCGGGCTGTCTACGGACAGCGCGTGGTGTTCGCGCCGAGTGAGTGCGGGTGGCAGGGCCGGCCCCCGCCGCGCGGTCGCCGCGTGAAATTCGGGAGGGGCAAACAGTCGCAAGATTTCCGGAACGGATTCATCGTCCAGGACGTGCTCGGCGTGCCGGTCGAGTCGCTCGAACACGTCTTCGAGCGTGTGATTGCCAAACAGTAGCGCTTCGATCGAATCGTATTCGCCGTGCACATCCAGATCGACCTGCGAATCCGGTACGCGCGTGTGCGGCGCCGGTTCGTCCGCCCGTGACACCCACTCCGCGGTGACCGGTGCATGAGGATCGGTCAGCGCGCGCCAGTACTGCGCGTGCAACGTCTCGACCAGCGAGTCGGTACTGTCCGCGTTGGCAAAGGATGCACGGGCCGGGGCGTGCACATGTGCCGCGGCACTGTCCATGCTCCCGATACCTAGCTCGCCCAGTACGCCATCGTCGCTGCGCGGATGGTCGGTCACTTCGTCCTCCGGAAGATCGAGACCTTCCACGTTGGGCGTGTGCTGCGCATGGTTTTCGTCAAGCACGGGCTCGGCATGCGAGATGTCCGGTTGGCGATGCCAAGGTAGACGAAGGGAGCGCATCTGGGTGTCCGATGACAAGAAGCTCGCATTTTAACCACGAGTTCAGGTGACTCGTCCATCATTGCAGAGATAATCGTGGGGTCGAGTGGAATTGAGAATGTTTTTGAGATTAATGAGTGAGTGTTAAATATAGTCACAATTCATGGTGGAATTTGTTGTAAATCATGGTGTTGAAAATTTGTGAGATAAGGTGAGGAGTGGATTATGTGAAAATATCTCAAAATAACAAGGACTTGGGTGACTTTGATTTGGGTCGTATGATGTGGAATTTTATGCGGATTCTTGCAGGGTTGCGGCACGGTTGATCTGAAAAGATGTCTGAAAGAACGTGATTCGATCTCGGTGATTTTAGCGTCGAGAATGGATTGACGGGAGTTGGATTTCATGCGGATAATGCGGCTTCGATCCAATTTGGCCGATTGAATCGAATTGAAGAGAGGGCGATGCGTCGAGTACTCCCGGGGTCATCAGGCGAGACGTCTATGTAGTAGTACTGATAGGTCTGGCAGGGTGCTCGGAGCATCGCGACCAACAACAAAGATCATCATGACCATTTCGCGCCAAGCATTATTCGGTAAGCTCGGGATCCAGCTTTACCGAGGTATCGAGTCGGCGACGAATTTCTGCAAGTTGCGCGGGAATCCGTTCGTCGAGCTCATCCATTGGCTGCATCAGTTGCTGCAGCAGCCGGACGGCGACCTTCAGCGGATCGTTCGCCATGCCGGCATCGATCGCGACACGCTCGAGCGTGACTTCGCGCGGGCGCTGGCTGCGTTGCCGGCCGGCGCAAGTTCGATCAGCGACTTTTCATGGCACATCGAATCGGCAATCGAGCGCGCCTGGGTGCTTGCGACGCTCGAACACGGTGACCGCCGCGTGCGCGGTGCGTGGCTGATCGCGGCACTAATGTCCACGCCCGACCTGCGGCGTGTGCTGCTTGCCATCTCTCCCGCGTTCGGCAAAATTCCGTGCGACGGCCTCGACGTCGTGCTTCCGGCCTGGATCGGGGGCTCGCCGGAAGCGGCCGATGATCCGTACGACCGCAGCGAATTGCTGCCTGCCACGCCGGGCGAGGCGTCCGGCGCGATGCCGGGCGCGCCGAAGGGCGGCTCGCTTGAGCAGTACTGCACGGATCTGACGGCGCTGGCCCGCGCGGGCGAAATCGATCCGGTCATCGGCCGCGAGCTCGAGATCCGCACGATGATCGACGTGTTGCTGCGCCGGAGGCAGAACAACCCGCTGGTGACCGGCGAAGCCGGCGTCGGCAAGACGGCCGTGGTCGAAGGTCTCGCACGCGCGATCGCGTCGGGCAACGTGCCGCCGAAGCTGGCCGACGTGCGGCTGCTTGGCCTCGATGTCGGAGCGCTGCTGGCGGGTGCCAGCATGAAGGGGGAATTCGAGGCTCGCTTGAAGGGCCTCCTCGAAGCGGCTGCGAAGTCGACTGTCCCCGTGATCCTGTTCATCGACGAGATCCATACGCTGATCGGCGCGGGCGGCCAGGCGGGCACGGGCGACGCCGCCAACCTCCTGAAGCCGGCCCTCGCGCGCGGCACGATCCGGACGATCGGCGCGACGACCTGGGCCGAGTACAAGCGGCATATCGAAAAGGATCCCGCATTGACCCGGCGTTTTCAGGTGCTGCAGGTCGCGGAGCCGTCCGAGGCCGCTTCCGTCGATATGGTGCGAGGGCTCGCGCAAACGTTTTCGGCGCATCACGGTGTCGTGGTGCGTGACGAGGCGATCCGTGGCGCGGTGACGTTGTCGCACCGCTACATTCCGGCACGCCAGTTGCCGGACAAGGCAATCAGCCTGCTCGATACCGCTTGCGCGCGGGTCGCATTGTCGCAACATGCGACGCCGCGCGAACTCGACGACGTGCGCCAGCGTCTCGCGGCCGCGCGCACGGAAGAGGCGCTTCTCGTGCAGGAGGCCCGCGTCGGTCTGGACGCGGACAAGGCACTAACCAATGTGCGCGTGCGTATCGACACGCTGGCAACGGAGGAGGCCGCGGTCGACACGCGTTGGCGTGAACAGGCCGCTGCCGCGCAGGCGCTGCTTGTCGCGCGCGAGGGCGCGGCAGGATCACCCGACGATTCGCCGGTGCCCCTTGAACGGCTGCGCGAGCTCGAGCGAGCGCTGGCCAACCTTCAGGGCGAGGTGCCGCTCGTGCTTCCGGAAGTCGATGAGGCGATCGTGGCGGAGATCGTTTCGGACTGGACCGGTATCCCAGTAGGTCGCATGGTCACGGACGAGGTGGCCGCAGTGCGCCGGCTGCCCGAAACGCTGGAGGCGCGCGTGATCGGCCAGACTGATGCGCTGCGCCTGATCGGCGAGCGCGTGCAGACCGCGCGGGCCGGCCTGACCGACCCGAAGAAACCGCTTGGCGTGTTCCTGCTCGCGGGGCCGTCGGGTGTGGGCAAGACAGAAACAGCACTGGCACTGGCCGAAGCGCTGTACGGCGGCGAACAAAACCTGATCACGATCAACATGAGCGAGTATCAGGAAGCCCACACCGTGTCGGGCCTGAAAGGGGCGCCGCCAGGGTATGTCGGTTATGGCGAGGGCGGGGTGCTGACCGAAGCGGTACGGCGCCGTCCGTACTCCGTCGTTTTGCTCGACGAGGTCGAAAAGGCTCATCGCGACGTCCACGAAATGTTCTTCCAGGTGTTCGACAAGGGCTACATGGAGGACGGCGACGGCCGCCACATCGATTTCCGCAACACCACCATTCTGCTGACCAGCAATGTCGGCTCCGATCTGACCGCGAGCCTGTGCGCCGATCCCGCACTGTCGCCCGATATGGACGGGTTGCTGGATGCGCTTACCCCCGAATTGCTGAAAGCCTTCCCGGCGGCCTTTCTCGGACGAGTGACGGTCGTGCCGTACCGGCCGCTGGCCGACACTGCGCTCGCCCGCATCGTTCGCCTGCATCTGGGACGGGTGGTGAAGCGCATGGCCGACAGTCATGAAATCGCGCTCACCTATGACGACGCGGTGGTCGACTACATCGTCGGCCGCTGCCTCGTACAGGAGACCGGTGCGCGCGTCCTCATCGGCTTTATCGAACAACACGTGCTACCGCGCCTGTCGGCCCTTTGGCTCGATGCGTTCACGTCGAAAGCCACGCTTGCACGTATCGCAATCGGTGTCGCCGATTCAGCGGCAGCGCCTGTCCAGGCGTTGACGTTCGATGCATTGCCATCCCGTTTGGACGAATCGCTTTGCTGAGCGCAGTCCACTTACCACCGTCCAGGAGAACCTGTCCATGTCCGCTTCCAGCAGTTCGCAGAAATTCATCGCGCGCAATCGTGCTCCGCGCGTGCAGATCGAGTACGACGTCGAGGTCTACGGCTCGGAGAAAAAGGTCGAGCTGCCGTTCGTGATGGGCGTGCTGGCCGACCTGTCCGGCAAGCATCCGGTCGAGCCGCTACCGGCTGTATCGGATCGGCGGTTCCTCGACATCGATATCGACAATTTCGACGAGCGCATGAAGGCGATCCGTCCGCGCGTCGCGTTTGCCGTGCCGAACACGTTAACGGGTGAAGGCCAGATGATGGTCGACATGACCTTCGAGAGCATCGAGGACTTTTCGCCGGCCGCCGTCGCTCGCAAGGTCGAGCCGCTGCGCCGGCTGCTCGAAGCGCGTACGCAGCTTGCGAACCTGCAGACCTACATGGACGGCAAGTCGGGCGCCGAGGCGCTCGTCACCCAATTGCTGCAGGACCCGGCGCTGCTCAAGTCGCTGGCCTCCGCGCCGAAGCCCGTGCGTCACGAGGACGATGAAGCCGACCAGAACGAAGCGAACTGACCGACGAAACGATCGAGGATGACCACCATGGCGAAACAGCAAGCACAGGCCGACCACGCTCAGACGGCCACCCAATCCGACTTTACGCAGCTGCTCGAAAGGGAGTTCCGCCCGAAGACCGAGCAAGCACGTGAAGCGGTCGAATATGCGGTCCAGACACTCGCCGAGCAGGCGCTGGCGCAGTCGACCACGATCAGCGACGATGCGTACAAGAGCATCGCCGCGATCATCGCGCAGATCGACCACAAGCTCTCCGAGCAGATCAATCTGATTCTCCACCACGACGACTATCAGGCGCTTGAGTCGGCGTGGCGTGGCCTGCATCACCTCGTGTCGAACACCGAGACGGACGAACACCTCAAAATCCGTGCCCTCGACGTTTCGAAGACTGACCTGCACCGCACGATGCGCCGGTACAAGGGCATCGCATGGGACCAGAGCCCGCTCTTCAAGCAGATCTACGAACAGGAATACGGCCAGCTCGGCGGCGAACCGTACGGCTGCCTGGTCGCCGACTACTATTTCGACCATACGCCGCCTGACGTCGACCTGTTGGGCTCGATCGCGAAAGTCGCCGCGGCCGCGCATACGCCGTTCATCACGGGCGCGGCGCCGTCGGTGCTGCAGATGGAGTCGTGGCAGGAGCTCGCGAACCCGCGTGACCTGACGAAGATCTTCACGCAGAACCTCGAATACGCGGCATGGAATACGCTGCGCAACACCGAGGACGCGCGCTATGTGGGGCTCGCGATGCCGCGCTTCCTTGCGCGCCTGCCGTATGGTGCGAAGAGCAATCCGGTCGACGAGTTCGATTTCGAGGAAGACACGAACGGGTCGGACCACAGCCGCTATGGCTGGGCGAACGCGGCGTATGCGATGGGCGTCAACGTCAACCGCTCGTTCAAGCAGTACGGCTGGTGTTCGCTGATCCGCGGCGTCGAGTCGGGCGGCACGGTCGAGAACTTGCCATGCCACACGTTCCCGACCGACGACGGCGGGGTCGACATGAAGTGTCCGACCGAGATCGCGATCTCGGATCGGCGCGAGGCCGAACTGTCGAAGAACGGCTTCATTCCGCTCGTGCATCGCAAAAATACCGATCACGCGACCTTCATCGGCGCGCAGTCGCTGCAAAAGCCGGCCGAGTATCACGACGCGGATGCGACTGCCAACGCGAACCTGTCCGCACGCCTGCCGTATCTGTTCGCCTGCTCGCGCTTCGCGCATTACCTGAAGTGCATCGTGCGCGACAAGATCGGCGCGTTCAAGGAGCGTGAGGACATGCAGCGCTGGCTCAACGAATGGGTCATGCACTACGTCGACGCGGATCCGGCCAACTCGTCACAAGACACCAAGGCGCGCCGGCCGCTCGCAGCAGCCGAAGTACTCGTCGAAGACGTCGAAGGCAATCCCGGCTACTACCAGGCGAAATTCTTCCTGCGTCCGCACTTCCAGCTCGAGGGGCTGACGGTTTCGCTGCGGCTCGTCACCAAGCTGCCGTCGATCAAGGAAGCGGCTTGATTCAGAAGCTTCGCTCTCTTAGGTCGGGCGTCAGACCATTTTCTCTCGTAACGCCCGACCTGTTTTCATTCACTCAAGGAGCATTGGCATGGCACAAGACATTTTCCTGAAGATCGACGGCATCAACGGCGAATCGCTCGACGACAAGCACAAGGACGAGATCGAAATCCTGAACTGGGACTGGGAAATCCTGCAGGAGTCGACGATGCATGCGGGCAGCGGCGGCGGCGCAGGCAAGGCAACGGTCAAGGATCTGACGTTCGAACACAACATCGATCGCGCGAGTCCGAACCTGATGAAGTACGCGCTGACCGGCAAGCACATCGACCAGGCGACGCTTGTGATGCGCAAGGCCGGTGGCAACCCGCTCGAGTATCTGAAGCTCACGATGAGCGACGTGATCGTCACGCGTGTGAAGCCGTCGGGCAGCAAGCTGGACGCCGAGAAGAGCCGCGAAACCGTGTCGCTGTCGTTCGCGAAGGTGAAGCAGGAGTACGTCGTGCAGAACGCGCAGGGTGGCAGCGGTGGTGCCGTGACGGCAAGCTTCGACATCAAGGGCAACAAGGAAGCGTAAGCCCGGGAGATGCCGCGCGTTGGGCGGAGACTACCTGTTCCGCGCGCGGCGCAGTTCGCTGTTCATCAAGGTGAAATCTGCATGCGTTCGATCCTGACTGCTGCCACCCTCGCCAGTGTCGTGTTGCTTTCCGCCTGTGCGAGCGGCGAGCCGAAACCCAAGGAGCCGATCCGGCTTGAAATGATGGTCGACGCGAAGGCCGACGTCAATCCCGACGACCGTGGACGGGCGGCGCCGATCGTCGTGCGCCTCTATGAGCTGAAGAACGACAACGCCTTCAAGGCGGCGGACTTCTTCACGCTGCAGACTCAGGACAAGACGGTACTGGGCGACGATGTTGTCAAACGCGACGAGTTGCAGTTGCGTCCCGGCGAGCACCAGACGATCGTGCGGCGCCCCGGCGCGGATACGACTGCCATTGGCGTGATTGCAGCCTATCGCGATTTACCGAATTCCGTCTGGCGCACGGTCTATGTGATGCCGGCCGGACCCGACAAGGCGTGGTACCGATTTTCCGCGCCGAAACTGAAGTTAAACATTGTTCTCGACGCCAAGGTAGTCAGCGTGCGAGAAGTGGAGAAAAAATAGGACCATGAACAATCTCACATTGAAATCGGAACTGACCGTCTCTGACATCATCGGACACGCTGTCATCTGGATCCTGCTTTCGATTGTCACGCTTGGCCTCGCATTGTTTGTCTATCCCTACTACATGTACCGATTTGTAATCAGCAGAACCGTCGCCACAAATTCGGAGGGCAAGGTCATTGGCAGGTTGCAGTGCACGATCGACCTGGCGACGATTATTGGAAAGATTGTGGTCTGGACGCTGATCTCGATCGTCACGCTTGGCATCGGCTATTTTATCTTTCTGTACAAGATTCTTTCGCATTGCATGAACCATACGCGACTGGCCGGTAATTGATTGATGGCATGGATCGTATTCAAGTGAATGAAATCAAAATGCAGGCGCTTTTTGCGGTGCGGTCCAACGCGGACCTAGCTGTCAGGCGCAATGGGTACAGCACATCTTTCGCACAGACAATCGGACAACGCGTATGAGTTGGTATGCCAAGGTCGCCTGGCAGGAAGGGCTGTTTTTCCGTCCGCAACTGTTCCAGCAACAGGATCGCTATCTGGAGAAGTACGCGCACATGCGCGCGGCGCCGCTGTCGCCGTTCTTTTTCGGTTTTGCACACTATGCACTCGATCTGGAATCGCTCGCACTGGGCAAGGTGGTCGTCAAGTCCGCCGCCGGCGTGTTCGCAGATGGCTCGCCGTTCGACGCACCGGGCAACACGCCGCTGCCGCCGCCGTTGACGATCCGGCCGGAACATCTCGATCAGGTGATTTATCTGGCGGTGCCGGTTCGATTGCCTAATTGCGAAGAGACGACGTTCGAGAACACCACGGATTCGCTGGCGCGCTACCTCGTGTTCGATACCGAGTTGCGCGACACGAATTCGATCGGCCTCGCGCCCGAGTCCGTGCAGCTTTCGAACCTGCGCATGCGCCTGATGCCCGAGAAGGAGCTCGGTGATGCATGGATCGGCCTTGCGCTTACTTGCGTGAAAACGATTCGCGCGGATGGCAGCATCGAGCTCGACAATACGCTTGTACCTCCTGTCTCGGGTTATGGGGCGAGCGACCTGCTGACCAGCTGGGTCACAAAGATTCACGATCTCGCGCGGTTGCGTGCGAATGCGCTGGCACGACGGTTGGCGGGCACCGACGACACCACCGCGAGTGCCGCAACCGTCACGGATTACCTGTTGCTGCAGATCCTGAACCGGTACGAGCCGTTACTGCAGCACATGCTGCGCGTGCCGACCACGTCTCCTGCGGACGTCTATGCGTTGCTGATCGGCATGGCGGGTGAGCTGTCGACCCATCTGCGCACGGATACGCGCCGGCCGCTCGACACGCATCCTCACTATCAGCACATGACACCGCACCTGTGCCTGAAGCCGGTTGTCGACGACACGCATCGACTGCTTAACGCCGTGCTGGTGCGCAGCGCGCAGAGCATTGCACTCGAGGACCGGGGGCACGGCATGCGAAACGCGGTGGTCGATCCGGTCGACATGCAGGGATTTACCGCACTGGTCCTGGCCGTACATGCGGCGATGCCGCCCGATGTGTTGAAGCAGCAGTTTCTCGCGCAGGCGAAGGCGGGGCCTTCGGAGAAGCTGCCGGGCCTCGTGCGCAGTCACTTGCCGGGTATCAGCCTGCAGGCACTTCCGGTGCCACCGCGGCAGATTCCGTTCAATGCGGGATACATCTACTACGAGCTTACCCAGGGCGGCCCGCTCTGGGAGGAAGTCGTGCGCCATGGCGGCCTCGCGTTGCACGTCGCGGGCGAGTTCCCGTCGCTCAAGCTTGAACTGTGGGGCGTGCGCGTGTAAGTCCCGCGAACGCCGATCGTGAACGGAGAAGCAGATGGCTTTGTTTGATGCACCTCGTACCCTGTCCGTTGCCGGTGCGGCACTGCCGACATATGGCAATCAGCCGATCCTTACGCCGGTCAGGCTCAGCGGCGGCGAAACGATCGGTGAGTTGTTCGAGTACATGCTCGAACTGAAAACGCCGGATGCGCTCGGTTTTTCGCCGAGCATTGCGGCGAACGTCAATCTCGACGCGCTGATCGGCACTGAAGTGACCGTTTCGATCCAGCTCGAGGGGAAAGGCCGATTCATCCCAGGTCTGCCAGGCGATGCCGGCATGGCCAACATCGGCGCCGGCACGCGCGAGATTACCGGTGTCGTGAGCAACGCTCGGATGCTGCGCGAAGACGGTCGTTCGATCGTCTACGTGCTCACGTTGCGCCCCTGGCTCTGGTCCGCAACCAAGAATTGCGACTGTCGCATTTTCCAGGACATGTCGGTGATCGAGATCACCGATGCCGTGCTCTCGGCCTACCCATTTCCCGTCGAAATGCGTTTGACCACGCCACGTCCCAACAAGACGTGGCCGAAGCGCGACATCCAGCGTCAGCACTTCGAAAGCGACTGGGTGTTTCTGCAGCGGATCTGGGAAGAATGGGGCATCTTCTATTTCTTCGAGCACAGCGAAGGCAAGCACCGGCTGGTGCTCACGGATTCTCTGGCTGCGCTCAAGCCGCTTGACGAAGCCTATGCGACGATTCGCTATCAGGCGCCGACCGGTCGGCGCATCGACGAAGAGCATATTCACGATCTGTCGGTTTCGCACGCGCTCACGACGGGTGCGGTGACCAGCGTCGATTACGACTACACGTGGCCGCGTGCGGATCTGAAGGTCACGCATGACGACCCTCGCGACACAGGGCTCGCCCATCAGGAGCATTACACGTGGGGCGATCATGTGCAGCCCCAGGCGGGTGCCGCGGGTCTTTCCGGCGACCACAACGATCCGCGTACCGAGGCGGAATACCAGACGATCGTGCAGATGGAGGCATATCGCTGCCAGGGGCTGCGGGCATTCGGCAACGGAAATTTGCGTGGCGTCGTGACCGGGCAAACATTCGTGCTGTCGCACTACCCGCAGACTGCGGCCAATCGCGAGTACGCGGTTATTGCCTGCACGCTGACGATCGAGGAGATCGGGGAGGCGTCTGGTACTGGTCAGCGCTATCGTTGCGAAGCACGCTTTACGTTGCAGCCGTCCAATGAACCCTTCCGGTTGCTTCGCACGATCGCGAAGCCGCGCGTTGCCGGCGTCGAATATGCGGTGGTTACGTGCCCGGAAAATCAGGAAATCTGGACCGATGCATATGGTCGCGTAAAACTCCAGTTCCTGTGGGATCGCCTCGGCAAGAACGATGAGCGTTCGAGCTGCTGGGTACGTGTTGCCGGGGCGTGGCACGGCGATCAGTTCGGCGGGATATTCCTGCCGCGTCGTGGGCATGAGGTCGAAGTTGCGTTCGTCAACGGCGACCCGGACTTGCCGATCATTGTCGGAAGTGCCACGAACGCATTCAACATGCCGCCGTTCGAGCTACCGGGCAACCAGGCGCTGGCCGGTTACCGCAGCCGCGAGATCGGTGGTCGGCGGGCGAACACCCTGGCTTTCGACGATACGAACGGGAAAATCCAGGCACATCTGTCGAGTGACGAAGGCAGCTCTCAGTTGAATCTGGGTTACATCACGCGTATCGCGGGTAATGCCGGCAGGCAGGATGAGCGCGGCCGGGGGGCCGAACTGCGCACGGACGGACGTGGCGTGTTTCGTGCTGGGCAGGGCATGTTGCTCACGACCGAGGCTCGACCGAACGCGCAAGCCCATATGACGGACATGGGCGAAACGACCGCTCGGCTGGAGGAGGCCGAACGCTGGCAGTCCGTGCTCGCCCAACTGGCGCAGCAGGCAACTGCGCAAGAGGCAGACAACCATCAGGAATCCGTCGCGAAAGCGCTGGCCCGACAGAACGCGGCAATAGGCGGCACGCACGGCGAGGCCGACAAGGACGGTTTTACGGAACTGGAGACGCCGCAGATCGTCGTTGCCGGTGCAGCCGGCATTCAGACGACGACTCCCGCGACCACTCATATCGCGAGCGGTCAGCATATTGCATTCACCAGTGGGGAGCATATCGCGGCATCCGCGAACGGCAGTGTTCTTGTCAGTGCACGGGATGCAATGCGCTTGTTCTCGGCTCGCGACGGCATGAAAGCCGTCGCGGCAGACGGCGACATCGATATTCATGCACTTCAGAAGGCGATCAATCTGCTGGCCTTGCTCGAAGTCAACGTGACCAGCGACACGATCCATATCAAGGCGAAAAAGAAACTGGTGCTGAACGGGGGCGGTAGCTATATCGAACTCGAACAAGGCACCATCAAGAGCGGAACCAGTGGTGTCTGGCTTGCGCATGCGACCAACCATTTCTTCCCGCAGCCGGACGAGGTACCCGTCGAGTTGCACGTTCCCAAGGTATGTATCGAGTGCCTGATGAAAGCCGCGAAGACGGGCGCTTCTGTCGTGCCGAGACTCTGAGGTTAGATCATGTCTACAGTGCAGCACCCTGAAAAACTTTACGGCCTGGTCGACGGCGCCCAGTACCCGGAGGCACTCGCTCCATGGGTGCTCGAATATTCGCCGGAAGTGCGTTCATTGTTTGAAGGATTGCCGGAGGAAGAAGCCGGCAATGCGGCCCCGATCCTGTTCGAGATCGATGATGCCGATAGCGAATGGGCGCGCCAGATCGATCACATGGATCGGTATCGGCCATGCCTCACGGTGATACGTAGCGCGCTGCGCATCGATGAACTCAACGCGCATCTGCAGCGTTCTCTCTTTGCGGACATCGGCGATGGCATGCAAGTTCTGCTGCGCCTGTTCGATCCGCGGTCGCTTCCATCGATCCTGGATGTTTGCGGCAAGGAAGTGCGCGCCGGGATTACGTATCCGATGTCCATGTGGATGTACCGCGGCGGCCATATGGAATGGCAGCGCGTCGAAATCGACGAGCGTAGACATGGTGTCGATGTCGAGCAGGTTGATGTTTCGCTTGAGCAGCAACAACTCGATGAACTGGAACAACGTGACGAACCCTATGCGCTAGTGGGCGAGATGGTCGATCTTGGCCTGATCGATGAGACGCAGCCGTATGCAGTGAGCTATCAGGATTTCTTGCGCAGATATAACCGGGCAGTTGACTGGGGCCTTGCATCGCGGGCCGATCGCCACGCGTTTTGCGTGGCTTCGTACCGGTACGGAGAGTCATTCGATCAGCAAGACGAGATTCGATTTGCGATTCGGTCGAGCGTAACGGGAAAGACACCGTTGGTGCAGCAGTTTGAACGAGTTCCTGGATACATCTGGCGGAAGCTGAACGACGATTCCGAGAAGCGCGTGAGCGGGCTCGCCGTGGGGATGGCTGGGGAATGAGAGTGCCAAATGTCGGCAAT
Source organism: Burkholderia sp. JP2-270 (assembly GCF_003233675.1). Classification (NCBI taxonomy): domain Bacteria; kingdom Pseudomonadati; phylum Pseudomonadota; class Betaproteobacteria; order Burkholderiales; family Burkholderiaceae; genus Burkholderia; species Burkholderia sp. JP2-270. Next base: position 2,958,440 of record NZ_CP029825.1, read on the forward strand.
TCGACTCGCGTTTCGATTTTCGATAATGGAAATGGAAAATCGTCTGGCCAATTGTCGCCACGTCGCGTTTATTGCTCGCCGATGATGCGAAGGGATGGAATATCGCGATGAAAATACCTGTTCTGAATCGTCTCGTTGCCCTGTTCGTGACTGGGCTATTGCTAACGATGGTCGGATGCTCGGATGCAAACGAGAGCAATCCAGGAGACGTAAGCGGCTACAACTACACCGATTACTACATTGCACAGTTTCGCGTTGCGAATGAAGGTCAAGATCTCTGGGCAGGCGGGCCGAACATTTTTCCGAAGAAGCAAGGGGCAGAGCGTTCGGGAGGAGGGGGGTTCATGTGTTGTATCGGCATTCCCAGCCACTGGCGTCCTGGCATGAAGCTCGTTGTCAAATGGAAAGCTAACAAGGCCCTAGATGGAAAGACACCGAGTAAATGGTACACGGCAACAACAGAAGTTCCCCCGTACGATCCGGGGACATACGGCTTTGTGGTGCATTTTCTACCAGGTGATCGGATTCGTGTTCAAGTGTTGGACAAATCCGGAATTCTCGAAAGAATCGATGACCGTGACCCGTACGTTGCGCAGGGCATGCTGGATCCTGAACTGAACGAGAATAAGGAGAATGCGCAATGAGCGTCATTCGCTGGCCCGAGCTATTCAATGAGAAGGCGCGTTTGTTCGAAGGTGAAGCCGTCCGACTGATGGGCGAGAGTACGCTGGCAGGTGAGCTGTGTGACTGTCCGAGGACACTGCCTCGCCATATTTTCGTGAAGGAAAAAACGGAATATTTGCGATGAAAATCCCCGTTCTGAATCGTCTCGTTGCCCTGTTCGTGATAGGGCTATTACTAACAATGGTCGGCTGTTCGGATGCAAACGAGAGTAATCCAGGAGACGTAAGCGGCTACAACTACACCGATTACTACATTGCACAGTTTCGCGTTGCGAATGAAGGTCAGGATCTCTGGGCAGGCGGGCCGAACATTTTTCCGAAGAAGCAAGGGGCAGAGCGTTCGGGAGGAGGGGGGTTCATGTGTTGTATCGGCATTCCCAGTCAGTGGCGCCTCGGTATGAAGCTCGTTGTCAAGTGGAGGCGAGATACACATCCCTATGATGATGATCGAAGCGGCGATCGATGGCTTACGGCAACGACAGAAGTTCCCCCATACGATCCAGGGACATACGGCTTTGTGGTGCATTTTCTGCCTGGTGACCGGATTCGTGTTCAGGTGTTGGACAAGTCCGGAGTTCTCGAAAAAATCGATGACCATGATCCGTACGTTGCGCAGGGTGTGCTAGATCCTGAACTGAACGAGAGTAAGGAGAATGTGCAATGAGCGTCATTCGCTGGCCGGAGCCATTCATTCAGAAAGGGCGTTTAGCCGAAGGTGAAGCCGCCCAACTAATGGGCAAGAGTACGCCGGCAGGTGAGCCGTCCAGCTGTCGGCAGGCATTGCTTGGTTACCGTTCTTAACGGTATAGAAAGTGGAATCTCTGCGATGAAAACTCTAATTATGAATCGAATCGTTGCTTTGTTCGCGACAGGGCTATTGCTAACGATGGTCGGATGCTCGGATGCAAACGAGAGCAATCCAGGAGACGTAAGCGGCTACAACTACACCGATTACTACATTGCACGGTTTCGCGTTGCTAATGAAGGCCAGGATCTCTGGGCAGGCGGTCCGAATATTTTTCCAAAGAAGCAAGGGGATCAGCGGTCAGGTGGGGGGAAGTTTATGTGTTGTATGGGTATTCCCAGCCACTGGCGTCCCGGCATGAAGCTTGTGGTCAAGTGGAAAGTTGACAAGATTCAAGATGGCAGGACGCCGGGTAAATGGTACACGGCAACGGCAGAAGTCCCCCCGTACGATCCGGGCACATTCGGCTTTGTGGCACATTTTCTGCCAGATGATCGAATTCGTGTGCAGGTGTTGGACAAGTCCGGAGTTCTCGAAAGAATCGGTGACCATGATCAGTACATCGCGCAGGGCGTACTGGATACTGAGCTGAACGAAGATAAGGAGAACGCGCAATGAGCGTCATTCGCTGGCCTGAGGCATTCAATGAGAAAGGGCGTTTAGCCGAAGGTGAGGCCGCCCGACTGATGGGTAAAAGCGTACTGGCAGGTGAACCGTCCGGCTGTCCGCAGACGCTGCACGTCAATCTGTTTTTTGACGGTACGAACAACAACGAGTATTGGGACACCAAGAACAAAGAGAAGCCAACGCATACGAACGTCGCAAGGTTGTACTACGCATGTAGCGACGAACACAAGGCGGGTGAGTATTCGTTCTACATACCTGGCGTAGGCACTCCATTTCCAGAGATTGGTGAGAATGAATTCACCTCGATCGGCAAGGCAATGGCCTACGGTTTCGGCATGCGTGTGGCGTGGGGTTACACCCGTGTACTGAATGCATTGCATCAAGCAATGGCTGGTCCTCCTATGTTGAACGACGTCGACGCTCGTGCCTTGTGCTCGCAAATTGACGACGAAGTCATGGCCTCCAATAGCAATCTGGCGCTCGCTGCCCGCACGGTGTCTCCGGTGCTTCGTCCGGTCGGCACGCTGACAAAGGCTGCGCGGTTGTACTACCGCTACCAGTCACAGGCCAAACTGGAACGTCTGCATGGCGAACTGTCGGCGATTCAGAAGAAGCACCGTGGACCCGGTGGTCAGCTCAATCGCTCGATCAAGAAAGTCTGGGTGAACGTTATCGGTTTTTCGCGTGGTGCGGCCGGGGCACGGGTATTCGTTAACCGGCTTATCAACACGTGGGCGAAGGGCGGAATGATTGCAGGCGCGATTCCCTACGAGGTCAGCTTCCTGGGGTTGTTTGATACCGTCGCATCGGTTGGCATACCCGACACCGCAACGGCCGCGCTCAACCTTGACGAGCTTGATGGGCACTGGGCGTGGACGGCGGACGGAGCACTCAACGTACCCGAGTCGGTCAGGAAATGCGTGCACTTCTTCTCCATTCATGAACAGCGGATGAGTTTCCCGCTTGATTCCATTCGGGAGAAGCAGATTTATCCGGGCGGCGAATCACGCAGAGTTGAGGTTGCATATCCGGGTGTGCATTCGGACGTTGGCGGCGGCTATCGGGTGGGCGAAGAGGGCAAGTCCCGAGATGGCGAAGGAAGCAAGCTCAGTCAGATTGCCTTGCACAACATGTATATCGAAGCGTTGAAGGCTGGCGTGCCGTTGATGGTCAAAGACGACATTAGTAGGCGCGATGATCTGATAAGAGATTTCTCATTGTCGCCATCGCTTGTCCGCACCTTCAACGACTGGCTCTCAACCGTCAATCAAAAACCCCTCGACAGCGTTGAAACGGCAATACGCGCAGGTATGGGGCAGTCGCTCGCATGGCGTACCTTGCGCGCAGACTATGGCAATCCGCAGGCATACGTCACGTCGCAGCAATTCTTCCGCAGTGCGCCCGAAGACGACGTCACGCCGTACGGACTGGAAAGGCGAATCGCGAGCAAGGCAGCGTCGTCCTCGCGGCTTGACAACCTCAAGCGCGAAAAGAGCCGGCTCGAGGAGCAAAAGGCCGGCCTCGACGCAGCGGCGCTGAGCATGCCTGCGATTCCGGCACTTGCGAATCCGTTCAAGAAAAGAGCGGCCGAACTCGGCGAACAGATCAAGAAAAAGGAAGCCGAGATCCTGACAGCCGCGGCGGGAAAACCTCCTCGGCCCGGCGAGGGCACGACCGACGTCATGACCAACGACAAGACCGACCTTCTGGAAGCCGCGGAAGAATTCCGGCTTTTGCTGGCGTACCTGTATCCCGATCGGCGATCGCGCTGGCAGGTGTACTGGTCACGGACACCGGGAGAGGCAGTGAAGGTGAAGTTGGGACCGATCGGGACGGCGGTTTCCCTTGAGCAGAACGTCATGGCCTATTACCTGACGGTCGACCGGAAGGATGTCCCCTCCAAACGCAGGCAAGGGTCGAAGATCGTCTGGATGGGGAGGCGCGACCGGGTGATACAACTGTTCGGCGCGGTCGCCCCGTATCAGCCGATACTGGATTTTGTCCTCGCGCCGCAGCCGGAGATGCTGCCGTTCCTGCTTGAACACACGTCCGACGAGGCGGTGCGAAAGTTGCCTCAGGCCGCGATCCGGTTGCTGGACGACTACGTTCACGACAGCCGTGCGTGGTTCCGCGTACCCTATTTTCATGAATACGCGCCGGGCGGGTACGGTTGGGCGCGGACGTTCTTCGTCGGCAACGACAGACGTGTTCGGGCGCTCGACCTGAAAGACAATGCCGCGGGCATTGCCGCCGAGCGGGCCAGGACAGCGGCGGCCGATCTCGGTAATTACATCGCAGTGCAGAGCAATGCCTTGCCGCCGCCGGTCAAGATCGACTTCAGCAGTTTTCCGCACATGTAAGCGTGCATTTTCGAAGAGACACCATGTCCACTAGCATTGCAGTCGTCGGTGACGCGACCGACCATGGCGGCCGGATCATCACCGGTTCCGAAACGCATAAGATTCGCGGCAAGAAAGTCGCGCGCCTGTACGACCTGGTCGATTGTCCGGCGATTTACCCTGACGGACGTCCGCATGGCATCAACAAGATTGTCGAGGCGCATCCGACGCTCAGCATGGGCGGGCGTCATGTCGCGTTGCATGGCCACCGTACCGAATGCGGTTGCAGGCTGATCGCGGCGTCGACGGTCAAGGTGGGGCGCTGACCATGTCTACCGTGAGAAAGTCCAACGGGCCTGTAGATGGCATGCATGCATCCCCCGAAGATCAGGAGGCGTTGACAGAGGCACTGAACAGGAAGGACGAAACGCCCTTGGACCGACCTGCTGAGCCACGAGAAAGCTTTGCCCAGCGTCTGGACAAGATCAAGGCTGCAGGAAATCCGCTGCTGGAAGCGTCTCGCGTTTTGTTGCGGGCCCAAGCCGATATGCCTTACATGCTTTCGGCCAGTGAGGTGACGCGTTTGCGTGACCTGCTGGCGAGCGAAATCCACGCGTTCGAGAAACTCTGTACGCAAGCGAATATCCGCCGAGATCATGCGCTTGGCGCAAGCTATTGTCTCTGCACGGCATTGGACGAGGTCGCCATGCAGACGGACTGGGCACGCGGCAACTCGCTCGAGGCCGTGTGGGTGCGGACGAGTCTGGCGTCGACATTTCATCGGGATGTCGAGGGGGGGACGAAAGTTTATCTGCTGATCGGGCGTTTGCTGCAGGATGCCGAAGAGCATCGCGACCTGCTGGAAGTTATCTATCGGATATTGAGCCTCGGTTTTGAAGGCCAGTACCGTGGCGTGCCCCGGCAACACGCCGCCGTGCGCCAGCGCCTCTACAACGAGATCATGCGCGGCCGTGAGCCCGTGCCCCAGGCATTGTCGCCGAACTGGAAGCCTCACGATCGAAAGCGCCACATGTCGTTGTTCGAGTTTCCGGTATGGGTGACGGCCATGGTGCTGTCGATCGTTCTTCTCGGAATCTTCGGCTGGTTCAAGTACGACCTGATGAGCCGCAGCGCGGTTGTGCAGACGCAGATCGCTGATATCGGCCGGATGACGCCGCCACCCGCACCGCCGCAATTGCATTTGAAGCAACTACTCAAGGACGAGATCGCGGCGGGCACGGTCAGCGTCAACGAAGATGCGCGTCATAGCGCGGTGACGTTCCGGGGCGATGCGATGTTCCTGCCCGGCGGCGTCACGATCAAAAGTGCAACGGCGCCGCTCATCGCGAAGATCGCGGGAGAAATCGTGAAAGTGCCAGGCAAGGTCACCGTCCTGGGTTACACGGACAACCAGCCAATCCGTAGCCGTCAGTTCCCGTCGAACGAGGCGCTGTCGGAGGAGCGGGCGACCCAGGTCATGCAGATGCTGCAAGCCGCTGGTGTGCCGGCCAACCGCCTTGAGGTGGTGGGCAAAGGCGACGCTGATCCGATTGGGGACAACCATACTGCCCAGGGCCGCGCACAGAACCGGCGCGTCGAGATCGTCGTTGCGCAATAGACAGGATTCGCTTCCCAGACAAGACATGAAAAAGTATCTGCCGTTTTTTGTATCGCGCGCGTTTCTCGCGTTCCTCGCGATGATCGTCGTTGCGCTGGTGATCTGGTTCGTCGGTCCGTTCTTCGCATTCGGCGGCCTCAAGCCGCTTGCCGCAGCCGGCGTGCGCGTGCTGCTGATCGTTCTGTTGCTCGTCGGCGTATTGCTTTGGCTTGCAGGCAAGCCGACGAGCATCGTGTTCGTTACGTTGTCGTGCCTGCTGATCTGGTATGCGGCGCCGCTGTTGTCGTTCGGCCATGCGTCACCGTTCGAGCCTGTGTCGACGCGACTCGTCGCGATCGCGCTGGTGGTCGGCGTCTTTGTCCTTTTCTGGGCGGTCCGGATCTGGCGCAAGATGCAAGAGGACGAGGCTTTCCTGAAGAAGGTGCTTCATTTCGGCGGGAAGAAGGTGGATTCGCCGGCTGCACCGCGGTTGAAAAAGGTCGAAGCAATCGTCGCGGCCGCGCTGGTACGGTTGAAGTCGATGCGCACTGGCTCGCGCGGGCTGGGCAAGTTGTTTCAGGGCAAGCGCTATCTCTATGAACTGCCCTGGTACGTCACGCTAGGCTCGAGCAGTGCGGGTAAGACGAGCATGCTGCTCAATGGCGGGCTGGCGTTTCCGATCGCCGAGCAGATGCAGCGTGCAGCCGGAAAACCGACGGACGAAGCGGCTGCCGTCGACTGGTGGCTCACGAATGATGCCGTGCTGATCGACACGGTTGGTTACTACACGCGTCATGGAACTTCGAAGGTTGCGGATGCTGACGTCCCGGCTGAACCAGCGGGAAAGTCGACTGCCGAGGTGCGTGGTGACGACGAGCCAGCAGAATCGCATGAGGACGGTGGGGCTGAGACATCCTCCATTTCCCCGGCCGCCACATCGAAGTCGAGCGCGAATGCCGCTTCGATTCGCGGAGATACGAGAGGGTGGCACGAAGCACTCGACCGCGGGGAATGGCTGGGTTTTCTCGGAATGTTGCGCCGACATCGGCCTCGTGCCCCGATCAATGGGGTATTGCTCGTGGTCGACGTTGCCACGCTGGCGAGGGCAGATGAACAGAAACGCATCGCCGAAGCGGCCGCGCTGCGCGCGCGTCTCGATGAACTGCGCAGTGAGCTGGGAATTCGCTTTCCTGTCTACGTACTCGTCACGAAGATGGATCGTCTGACGGGATTTGTAGAGTATTTCAGCGATCTGACGACGGAGAGTCGTGCGCAGACCTGGGGGGTAACGTTGCCGTATGGCAAGGATGCCATTGAGAAGTCGGGTTTGCATGTGCGCTACCGAGATGAACTGATGCAGTTGTCAGGACGACTGTCCGATATGATCCATTCGCGCCTTCAGGATGAAGACGAAACTATCAAACGTCGTCGGCTTGCTGCGCTTCCGGAAGAGTTCTCCGCACTGATCGCTCCGCTCGTCGACCTGATCGACCGCGTATTTCTCGATTCCCGATACGACGACACCCAGCTTCATTCGACGCTGCGCGGCGTCTATTTCACGAGCGCGCAGCAAGGCGGGAGCCCGGTCGTCGCGGAACGCGACACGGTCGTGCAACGTCTTGCACCGAAGCATGGGCAGGAGGGCGCCGCCGATGGGCATGAAGGCAACCGGAGTCTTTTCCTGCACGACGTCCTGACTCGCGTCGTGTTCCCGGAAGCGCATCTCGTCAGTCCCAACCTGCGCTGGGAGTACCGGTACCGGTTGCTGCGCCTGATCGGACATGCGCTCGCCTTGCTGCTGTTCGTCTGGCTCGCGCTCGGTCTGCGCGTGAGTTTTGGCAACAACAGCGACTATCTCGACGCCATCGGCCGCAAGGTTCAGGCATTGGCGGCCCGCGTGACGCAGCAGTACAAGGTGCCCAAGCCGGAGACCGTACCCGACACGCTGACCGAAGCGCACTATTTGCCGGCGTTTCCGAATCTGGACCTGTCCGATCCCGGTAGCACATGGCGCTACGGCCTCTATACCCCACCGAACATCGTGACGGAGAGCGGTCGCACCTACGATGCACTGGAGGACAACCTGCTGGTGCCGCAGATCGTGCGCCGGATGGAAGACGTGATGTCCGGGGCGATTACCAACAAGGATCCGAAGGCCGCCTACGATGCGCTGCGCGTCTACTTGATGCTTTACGACACCGCGAAATTCAATGCCGCCGACGTCAAGGCGTGGGTGCTCGACGACTGGGCGAAAAACGACAGCGCGGCGATTTTTGGCGGCCGCGCGTCGATGATCGATCACGTGCAGCAGCTGCTTTCCGGCGATCGCGTCGTGAAGTCGCCGTTGATTCGTAACGACGCACTGATCCAGCAGGCCCGGGCGTTCCTCGACGGCAGCAACGCGACGGACCGTCTGTACCAGCGTGCGAAGGCGGCGATGCTGAAGGAGGCGCCGGACGAGTTCACGCTGCTGCGCGCCGTCGGGCCGCAAGCCGGCACCGTGTTCACGCGGGCGAGCGACCAGCCGCTCTCGCGCGGCGTGCCGGGTCTCTTTACGTTCGATGGCTACCGGAACCTGTTCGACAAGCGGCTAGCGGAATTCGTCCAGATCGCGCGCGACGACGATGCGTGGGTGATGGGTCGCTCGTATCTGGGGGAGGCTCAAAAAAAAACGGCTGAGATCGTGAGCAACGCGACCGGGGTGGACGATGCGCTGACGGATGCTGTCCGTCGCGAGTACCTGATGGAATACGCGCAACAGTGGGATACGTTTCTCAACGACATCCGGACGGTGAGCGGCACGAGCCTGGCATTCAATCTCCAGGTGCTGCGCAGCTTCGCCGCCCCCGACTCGCCGCTTGCGCGACTCGCCCGCGCGGCCGTGCATGAGACGACGCTCACGGCGGTGGCGACCGGATCGGATGGTTCCTTCCTTCAGAAGGCGGCCGACCAGCTCAACCAGAAGGCCGACAAGGTGCTCGGCATCCGCGCATCGGAACGCGTCGAACGCGAACTCGTCGACGACCATTTCGCAGCGCTGCGCGAGGTCGTGACGGGCAACGCCGACTCGCAGGCCGGTCCCCAGGCGGCGGCCGCGCAGGCCGGAAGGACGGGCCTCGACAGTGTGGCCAACCTGGTGAACGATTACTACACGGCGCTTACGGTTTCCGACAACGCATTGTCGAACAACAGCATGCCGCCGGCGACCGACACCGGGGCGAAGCTCAAGATGACGGCCAACACGATGCCGGCGCCTTTCCGGGCCGTGCTGCTGCAGCTTGCCGCGGACGGTTCTCAGGAGGTCAACCACGGTATCGGCCAACTGCTGTCCCGACAGATGCAGGCGGTCGTTGGCGACGCGTGTCGGCTCTCCATCGAGGGCAACTATCCGTTCTCGCCCGACAGCAAGCGCGACGTCAGCATCGACGACTTCACTCGCGTGTTCGCGCAAGGCGGCGTGATCGACGATTTCTTCACGAAGACGCTTGCGCCCTTCGTCGACACGGCCGCGAAGCCGTGGCGCTACCGTACGCTGCCCGGCGCGACAGAATCTGTCCAGGGGCCCGATCTGGAGCCGTTCGAGCATGCGAAGGCGATTCGTGACGTCTTCTTCAATGATCCAGGTCACAAGCAGCTTACGTGGAAGGCCGATATCCGTATTCCCGAACTGGATCCCACGATCACAAGCCTGTCGCTCGACATCGACGGCCAGAGCTCGCTCTATCAGCATGGCCCAGTGGCACCGTTCACGGTGTCGTGGCCGGGGCCGCGCGGTGGCGTCCACACGGAGATTACCGCCAGCCCTCGCATTCGCCCGGATACGTCGACGATCGTGGCCGACGGACCGTGGGCGCTGATGCGGTTGCTTCGGAAGGGGCAGGTTGTCGAGACGGCCACGCCCGGCCGTACCCGAGTTGCGTTTGACTTCGATGGTCGCAAAGCGGTGCTTGACGTTGCGAATACGGGAAGCGTGGCGAATCCATTGACGAGCGATGTGCTGAAGACATTCCGCTGCCCGACCTCGATGCCGGTGTTCAACCTGTCCGATAGCGGACCGCCCCCTGGATTGCCGCGCGGCGCGATGCCGATGAGCCCGGCAGGCGTCTCCCAATGAACTGCGAGGAACCTGCAAGGTGACGATTTCGACCGCCGATTCGAGGAACCAGGCCGGGTTGCCGGCGTCTCCGTCGTTTGCGGCGCGACTGAAAGCCGCGGAGCAAGCGGTCAATCCGTTGCTTGAGTCCGCACACGTCTTGTTGCGCGCCCTGGCCAGCACACCCGCTTCACTGGATCCTGAAGCTGTTGTGCATCGGCGGCAATGGCTGGAACACGAGCTCAGGCTGTTTACGCGTGTCTGTAACGAATTGAAGCTTCGAACCGAGCACGTGGTCCGCGCGAGTTACTGCCTGTGCGCCGCGCTCGATGAAGCAGCGATGCAGATGCGTTGGGGAAAGGGCGAGGTGACGGGAATCGACTGGCAGTCAAACAGCTTGGCGGTGGCGTTGGGCCACGATCGGCAGGGTGGTGATCGGTTGTTTCGATTGATCGATGACGCGATGGAGCGCCCACGCGAGCACCTCGACCTGATCGAGCTGTTTCAGAACCTCCTCGATCTCGGATTCCAGGGGCGCTACCGCTTTGCGAACGAAGGCGCGATGCGCTTGTTGAACATCCGCGAGCGTGTGCATGACGTTGTGATGGCGGGCGGACTCGGTTTCGTTAGTGACATTGAACCGGTTCGGCTGCCTCGACAAGCGGTGGTTGATCCGTGGGTGCGCCCCGCGACGGCGCGGCGATCGCGCGGATGGATTGTCGCCGGTCTGGTCGTCGCGCTGTTGCTGGCGGTGATCGGATATGCGGCTGTCAGCCATTGGGCACGCAGCTTGCAGCCCGCTTCGGCGACGTCCTCCCTCGATACGCTGACCGAGCAGCTCGGATCGAGCCTGCGCGATGAACTTGCTGCCGGGAATGTCGATTTGAGCCGTGATGTAGTGACGAACGCGCTGACGCTCAGATTCAACGGCATGTATGGGTCTGGCGACGTGACAGTGGCGCCGTGGTGGGCGTCCCTGATGGCTTCGATCGGTCGGATCATTGCCGCGTCGGCACCAGCCGCCCACGTTCGTGTCGCCGGCTACACCGATGCCGTACCGGCGAGTACGACGCTTAAGGGTACCAATCAGGCGCTTTCCGAAGCCCGTGCTCAGCAGGTCGCGCAGATTCTCGTGGCGGCTGGCGTGCCGAAGGAGCGTGTCAGCGTGGCAGGCCAGAGCGATGCCAATCCGCTGGCCGATAACGCCTCGAAGGAAGGACGTGCGAGAAACCGCCGCGTCGAAGTGACGGTATCGAATTGATGCAGGAAGCCGAATGACATATTTCCGAAAGGAGGCCAGATATGCAGGATGCGCAAGGCAGAAATGTGGTGCGTCTGGGCGACGCGACTGACCATGGCGGCAGGGTCGTCGAAGCGACCAATGAACTGAAGCACTTGGGATTGGTGTCGCGCTGTATGGGTATTTGGTGATGTGCCCGACATGCGGAGGACCGTTTCCGCTGCTGGCGACGGGGCCGCGTACGCATTGCGGTCGTCTCGTCGGGTATGGGAGATGCGCGAGACGTCGCACTACGTGTACGAACCGGGCAGCTATACACCGCTCGCGCAGGTGAGGGGGCCGGCGGTGTTTCGCGATGGCGAAGCCGTATTGATCCACGTCGATGAATCTAAAAACACTCGGATTCCGGATGCGGATGTTCGACGGTTGTTTTGTAAGCGGAACGCGATAAATTCACGTCGACGAGTGCGAACTGCACTGCTCGCAATCCGGCGCCATCGCGGCGCCGGCCATCCCCGCAATCGCTTGTAACCTTGCCGGTCAACGCACCGGCTCCGCCGTCGCCAGCAAACTGCGCAGGAACACCATGATCATGTGCCCGATGGGCACGTCGGACAGGATCGACTGCTGCAGCGACAGGCCTTGCGAGAGCCCCATGAACGACACGGCCAGGACGGCCGGCGATTCGGGCGGCACCTTCTTCATCCGCGCGAAAATCTGTTCGATGCAATAGGCGAGGCCATCGCGGTGGCCGTCCAGTAACGCCTGCGACGCCGCTGAAAACGCGGGGTTGCGACGCCCCTGAAGCTTGAACTCGACGCCCAGCACCGACCACTCGGGCTCGGCATCGACGGTCCGCGACCAGACTTCCAGCGCATTCAATATGTCGTCCCCGGTCGCGGACGGGTCGCTCAACGCCCGGGCGATGTCGGCCACTTGCGACTTCGATCGCTCCCGCATCAACTCCACGAACAGCTCTTCCTTGCTCGCGAAATTCGAATAGAACGCGCCCTGCGTGTAGCCGGCCTCGGCCGCGATATCCCTGAGCGACGTGGCGCCGAAACCGCGGTCGACAAACAGCCGCTTCGCCGCGGCGAGCAAATGTGCACGGGTCTGCAATCGACTTTCTTCGCGACTCAGCCGCGGGGGAAGGGGCACCGTATTCATGGCGGGAAGGATATCAGTTGATATTTGAGATAGATACCTTTACGATTGCATTTCGCATATCGCTTGATATGTGAAATGCGGCGTGCGATTGTGCGTCCGGATGTCCGCAGCGGGTCTTGTTCCGCGCGGACGATCGTTTCGGCCGGGTATGCCTGCCTGTTTGCGGCATCGGGGTGATTGCCGGGGCTTCGGCGTTCCGCGGATTGTCAGTCTCTTCGCGTCGAGTTATCCGGCGCGCAGAGATGCGTCGCATGCCGGTCAAGCGAATGCCTTCGTCTCGGGGCGTTTTAAAACAGTCTGTTAGTCATGCAAATCATGTCGATTCGTATGCGGATGCAGAGCAGGAAGCAGAAGATGAGCGTGAGCAAGACCTATGCGCAGCTCGTTGCCGAGCTGGACGAACTGGACGAGGAAATCGAGCGCGCACGCGCACGAGAACGCATCGACGCGATCGCGGAGGTTCACGCGCTGATGGACACCTATGCGATCAAGCATCGCGACCTGGTCGGCCGAAATGGCCGCCGAGGTGCGTACATCGTGAAAGTGCTGCCGGCGCGGTATCGCGACCCGGCGAGCGGGAAGGAGTGGAGCGGGCGCGGCAACGCGCCGCTCTGGATCAGGGGCAAGGACCGCCGTCGGTTCGTGATACGCAAGCCGCCGGCCGCAGGCAAGAAAGCCAAGTCAAGTTGACGAGGCATGGCCGATGCGCTACCTGCATCGACGGATACGACGGTAGTGCCGTGCCCGTCTCCCGCACCGCTCGCACTTATCCTCGCCCAACGAAAGGCATCGCGGTCGCCATGATCGTCATGTTCAGGATGTTCGTGTCGAGCGGTAGGTTCGCCATCTGGACGACTGCGTTCGCGACATGCGCGACGTCCATCCGCGCCTCGGGCGCGAGGCTGCCGTCCGCTTGCGGGACGCCTTGCGTCATCCGGTCCGTGAGCGAGGTCGCCGCATTGCCGATGTCGATCTGGCCGCATGCGATGTTGTACCGGCGGCCGTCCAGCGCCAGCGATTTCGTGATCCCGGTCACCGCATGCTTGGTGGCCGTGTACGCGATCGTATCGGGGCGCGGCGCGTGCGCCGAGATCGAGCCGTTGTTGATGATCCTGCCTCCCTGCGGCGTTTGCGCTTTCATCAGGCGCCACGCGGCCCGCGCGCACAGAAAGACGCCGGTCAGGTTCGTCGCGACGACGCTGTTCCACACGTCGAATTCGTATTCGTCGAGGGCAACGGGCGGGGCGTTGCGTCCGGCATTGTTGAACAGCACGTCCAGCCGGCCGAACTGCTGCGCGATTTGCGAAAACGCGCGGTCGACCGATGCTTCGTCGGTGACGTCGGCGGGAAACACGTGCGCATCGCTGTCGGCGGCGCGGATCGCGTCCTGCGTTTCGCTCAACGATGCTTCGTTGCGTCCGAGCAGCGCGACGGTGAATCCCGCGTGAGCGAGCGCGATGGCCGCCGCACGACCGATGCCGGATCCGGCGCCCGTGACGGCTGCGAATTTCTTCGTGACAGACATGGCTTGATTTCCTGCGGGTTGAATGAGGAAAGAGGCGGCGGGTGACCGATGTCATCGCCATTTCGGCAATGTAGTCGAAATGCCCGGTGCACGGTGTCGAACGACATCGTCGAGCGCGCTCGATACTGCGATGCTGGCCGGCACTTGATCGATTAAACCGCTGCGTCCTTCGGGTCGCCCGGCAGCCGATCGATCCGACTTCGCGTCAGGCACTGTGGCCAGGTCGCCGCCACCCCGTTATGCCCGACGACGACAAAGTTCGTGAAGGCGCGATCGGAAACGAGCATCTGGCCTTTGCCGATGTTCTCGCCGATAAAGGTGATCGCCGGTTCGATCGGCAGAAAATCGCCGATCTTGCGGCGGACGTGGATCAGGACGTCCGCGGCGCCAATCGTCGAGAGCATCTTCCGAAGCAGGTCGCGATCGATGCTGCCGGTCGATAGCAGATGTATCCACTCGCATTTGACGAGATCGACTTCGGGGCGATGCTTGAGATAGAGCGAATGTACGCGTCTGGGATTCATGGATTTGGGTACCCGTGATTGCGCGATAACCGCGACTATTTCTTCTGCCCGGGCCCAGCCCCCCGCGCCCGCACACCCGTCTCCGCGAACAGATCGACCACCACGCCGCGCAGCCACCGGTTCCCTTCGTCCTGATTGACCCGCGTATGCCAGAGCATATGAATCGGCGCACCGGGCGGCGTGACGGGCAACGCGCGCCAGCCCAGCGAAAACGGCGCGGCGAGCTGCAGCGCGAGATGCTCCGGCACGGTCGCGATCAGGTCGGTGCGCTGCAGGATGTAGCCCACGCTCATGAAATGCGGCACCGTCAGCCGCACGTGGCGCTTCACGCGGCGCCGCTTCAGCCATTCGTCCACCTGCCCGTGGCCGGTGTCGGCCGACACCACGACCAGGTGCTCGGCGTCGCGCCATGCATCGACCGTCAACGGCGCATCTTCGAGCGGATGCCCGTGCCGGAACAGGCACACATAACGCTGATCGAACAGCCGGCGCTGATAGAACCCGCCCTTGAGTTGCGGCAGGAGGCCGATCGCGAGATCGACGCGGCCGTCGGCCATCTCGTCGCTGAGGTTGACGCTCGTGTTGCGCACGGTATTGAGCACGATGTCAGGCGCCGCTTGCGACAGGTGTTCGAGCAGCGCGGGGAGAAACACGACTTCGCCGATATCGGTCATGCCGATCGTCAGCGTGCGCGCGGCGCGCAGCGGATCGAAACCGGTCTCGGGATTGAGCGCGGCATGCAGCGTCGCGAGTGCGTGCGACACGGGCTCCGACAGTCGCAGCGCGAACGGCGTCGGCACCACGCCGCCCGGCCCGCGCACGAACAGCGGATCGCCGAGCCGGCGGCGCAGCTTCGCGAGCGCGTTGCTGACGCCCGGCTGGCTCATGTTCATCTGTTCGGCGACGCTCGACACGCGCCGCTCCTGCATCAGCCGCTGGAAAAGCAGCAGCAGGTTCAGGTCGATCTCGCTCAGTTCCATGGGTTTCGCCTTGCCAGGATCATTGCATTCGGTGATAAAGCAGATTCATTTCATTTTATTGCGGGATGAATGTCCACTCCTGAAACTACCGATACGGCGCATGCATTCGACATGACCGCTGCGCAGCCCGCAGACCCCACATATGAATATCGGAGACACCTTCATCATGCAGACGAACCCGAAGATTGCGATCGTCGGCGCCGGCATCGGCGGCCTGACGCTCGCACTCGCCTTGCGCGAGCACGGCATCGACGCGCAGCTCTACGAGCAGACCGACGCATTGCGCGAAGTCGGCGCGGCCGTCGCGCTGTCGGCCAATGCGACGCGCTTCTACGAGCGCATGGGCTTGCGCGCGGCCTTCGACGCGGTGTGCGCGGACATCCCGGGACTCGTCTATCGCGACGGGCGCAGCGGCGCGGTGATCGGCCATCATCGCGGCGAACCCGACTATCGCCGGCAATTCGGCGGCGCGTACTGGGGCGTGCATCGCGCCGATCTGCAGGCCGTGCTGTCGAACGCGGTCGGTCTCGAATGCATCCATCTCGGCCACCGGCTGGTCGATCTCGCGCAGCACGCCGATCGTGTCACGCTCGCATTCGACAACGGCGAGCGCGTCGAAGCCGATCTCGTGATCGGCGCGGACGGCGCTCGCTCGATCACGCGGCGCTGGATGCTCGGTTATGACGATGTGCTGTATTCGGGCTGCTCGGGCTTTCGCGGCGTGGTACCGGCCGCGCGCATGGACCTGCTGCCCGATCCCGGCACGATCCAGTTCTGGGTCGGGCCGCACGGGCATCTGCTGCACTATCCGATCGGCGACGACGGCGACCAGAATTTCCTGCTGGTCGAGCGTCATCCGTCACCGTGGCCGTCGCGCGACTGGGTCATGCCGGCGGAAGAGGGCGAGCAATTGCGCGTGTTCAGGGACTGGCATCCGGCGGTGGTGCAGATGATCACCGCCGTGCCGATCAGCCAGCGCTGGGGGCTGTTCCATCGGCCGCCGCTCGGCCGCTGGAGCCGCGGGCGCGTGACGCTGATCGGCGACGCCGCGCACGCGCTGGTGCCGCATCACGGGCAGGGCGCGAATCAATCGATCGAGGATGCGGTGGTATTGGCGGCGCAACTGGCGAAGGCCGGCCCGGGCAACTGGCGCGAAGCGCAGGAAGCATACGAGCGCCTGCGTCGCGGCCGTACGCGCAAGGTGCAGTACGCGTCGATTTCCGCGGCCGACGTGCTGCACCTGCCCGACGGGCCGGCCGCGCAGGCGCGCAACGCGCGTCTGGCCGAGCGCGACAGCGTGCTGCATCACCTGGGCTGGATTCACGATTTCGATGCGCTCGCCGAGGAGCCGAGCGAGCGGCAGGGCGGCACGTGGCTTTGAGCGCGGCGTGCGCGCCCGGGTTGTGCGCGATGCGCATCGCTCCTGTCGACGGAGGATGGGCCGGGCATCGGCCGGCTTGACGGAAACGGGCGGGGTAACGCCCGCCCGCCGTCACTTCACGCACTCGAGCGCGTACTTCAAGCCCTGCCCGAGCAACCCGCGCCACACGTCCCACGTATGCCCGCCGTCTACGATGCGCAGCTCGGCCGGGTTCTGCGCACGGCGCAGCTGCGTGTACAGCACGCTCGATTCCGCCTGGATCGTCAGGTCGTCGTCGCCGACCGCGATGAACATCGGCACGCGCCAGCTGCGCGCGAAATAGCCGCGCATCAGCGCCGGGTAGTTGAGCTCGTGCCACACGCGCGAGTCGAACTGCCGGTCGCCGAACACGCCGACATAGCGCGCGGCGGAATTGAGCGGCGGCTCGTTCGCATAGATCGCGGGGCTCAGCAGCATTGCGCCGCAGAACAGGCCGGGTTCGAGCAGCGAGAAGCGCAGCGCGCCGAAGCCGCCCATCGACACGCCGCCGATCGCGCGGCCCGCGCGCTGGTTCGACACCGCGAAGTGCGCTTCGACTTCGGGCAGCAGGTCGTTGAGGAACGCGCTCTGCATCTTCTCCTTGCGGTCGACGTACCAGTCGGTGCCGCCTTGCGGCATCACGATCACGACGGGCGGAATCTCGTGGCGCTCGATCAGCGTGTCGGCGGTGGCCTGCAGCCGGCCCTGCGTGATCCAGTCGTTCGCGTTGCCGGCATTGCCGTGCAGCAGGTACATCACCGGATAGCGCGCGCCTTCAGGGTTATAACCGGGCGGCAGATAAACCGTGTACGACCAGTCGCGCTTCAGCGACGCCGACCGGAACGTGCGCAGCGCGACGCTGCTGCCCGGATTGACCGGCGGCTCCTGGGCGGCCGGCGTGACCGGCGCGGCCTGGGTGGCTTGCGCGGCCGACGGCGGCGCGGGCGATACCGCCGGCGCCGCCGGCGTGGCGCGGGCGGTGGCGATGGAGCCGGCGATCAGGGTGACGGCGAACGGAAGGGCGAGTCGGCGCATGGCGAATCGTTTCAGGAGAGGCGCCGGCTATCGTAGCAGCGGCGCATGACGGCGCGGCGCGTCATTGCCGCGAACGGAACGGCAGCCGCGCGACGAGCGGCCCGTAGAGTTTGGCGACGAGATACAGCAGGCCCATCGCGACGGCATCGGCGGTCAGGCCGAGCGGCACGTCGAGATAGCCTTCGGTCGCCTGGTAAAGCAGCGAATCGACCGCGAGCGAGATGCCGGTGCCCGCGACGAAGCACAGCAGCCCCTGCCGGCCGATCGTGCCGATCCAAGGCATCGCGTGCGCGACCTTCTTCATCCAGCCGAGGTGCACGAGCTTGGCCGCGAGCCACGCGATCGCGAGGAAGTTCGCGAGCCGCAGCGCGCCGAGGTTCTGCTTGATCGACGGATCGGTCGGGAACGGCTCGATGCGCAGCCGGTAGTACGCGCCGGCGGCGATGATCGCGAGCGAGGCGGCCGTGAGCAGCCAGCCCTGCGGCCTGGGCGCGAGCGTCTGGTAGACGGGCTGGCAGCGTGCGATCACGCCGAGCACGAACAGGAACTGCCACGCGAACGGGTTGAAGTCCCACGGCGCGCCTTCGACGGTCGGCAAAAAGCGCGCGACGTGCGGCGCCGCGTACCACAGCGATCCGCTGAACGCGAGCATCAGCCACGGCTGCGTGCGCGCGAGCGGCAGCGCGAGCGGGACGAGCAGCGCGAAGAACGCGTACATCGGCAGCACCGACGCGAGGTACGGCTGGCGGCGGAACAGCAGGATGTCGCGCAGCGCGGCGAGCGGCTTGTGGAGCAGGCCGTCGAGATCGTTGGTCGGCATGTTCGGGCCGTCGATCGCGAGCGCGTTCAGCGCGGCCGTGATCAGCAGCATCAGGCCGGCCGTCACGAGGAATGCGCGGTAGATCTCGAACGCGCGCAGGATGAAACGCTGGCGCGCGGCGGCCTCGTCGTGCCGCTCGGCGAGCGAGTTGTACGCGATCGCGGTCGCGAAGCCGCCGAGGAACACGAATACTTCGGCCGCGTCGCACAGCGCGTACGCGTGCAGCGTCACGCGCGACAGGATGCTGCCGCCGATATGGTCGACGACGATGACGAGCAGCACGAGGCCGCGGAAGAAATCGAGCTCGGCGTAGCGGCCGGCCCGGGCAGGCGCGGTCATCGGACCGCCGCCCGGCGCGGGCCGCGTGCACGGCCGGCACGCGCCGCGCAAGAATCGGGGTGAAGCATGACTTCGTGAAGAAATGGCGAACGGATGCGCATTGTGCCACCGATGCGACGCTTGTCGGGTTTACGCGGATGGTGGGCCGGAACGCCGCTGCCGACAAGCCCGGTGAGGCTGTCGGCGCAACGGGGCAGTTGGGAGAGCGCAACGCTTTGCGCGCGGTTTCCTTGCCCCGATGGACGGCCGGTTTGCGACGTGACACCATTTTGTCCTCACGCGGCCGCACACCGCGTCGTCCGCCCTGCGGGCCACACACAAAACAGATCAAACAATTCGCCGGGCGCTCGGCCCGCCCGGCCCTCGGCTCCGGAGATCCGTCATGAAGAAGCACGTCATTTTTGCAGCCGCGCTCGCTGCCTTCGCCGCGCCGGCCTTTGCCCAGAACAGCGTGACGCTGTACGGCCTGATCGACGAGGGCATCAATTACACGAACAACGTGAACGTCAATGGGGTCGGAAAGACGAATTACCAGCTCGCGAGCGGTTTTGCGCAGGGCAGCCGCTGGGGCCTGAAGGGCAGCGAGGATCTCGGCGGCGGGCTCAAGGCGATCTTCACGCTGGAAAACGGTTTTGACGTGAACAACGGCCGGCTCAACCAGGGCGGCCGCATGTTCGGCCGCCAGGCGTTCGTCGGGCTGAGCGAGTCGCGTTTCGGCACGCTGACCTTCGGCCGCCAGTACGATTCCGTCGTCGACTATCTCGCGCCGCTGACCGCGAACGGCAACTGGGGCGGCACGCTGTTCTCGCACCCGTTCGACAATGACAACACGGACAACTCGTTCCGCGTCAACAACACGGTCAAGTACGCGAGCTCCGACTGGAACGGGTTGACGTTCGGCGGCACGTACAGCTTCAGCAACAGCACCGGCTTCTCGAACAACCGCCAGTACAGCATCGGCGCGCAGTATTCGCTGGCCGGGCTGCAGGTCGCGGCCGCGTACCTGCAGGCGAACAACCCGGGCGTCGGCAGCGCGGGCGCGATCGCGGCCGACGACGCGAACTTCGTCGCCGATCGCCTGCGCATCTTCGGCGGCGGCGTCAACTACACGTTCGGCCCGGCAACGGTCGGCTTCGTCTACACGAAGACGGACGTGAAGAACCCGGTGTCGACCGTCTACCTGCCGGCCTCGACGTTCGCCGGCCTCGGGCTGACCGCGACGAAGTTCCAGAACTTCGAAATCAACGGCAAGTACCAGCTCACACCCGATTTCTATCTCGGCGCGCAGTACGTGTACACGGACGGCAAGTTCGATGCCGCGGCCGGCTCGTTCAAGCCGAAGTACCATACGGTCGGCCTGATGGCCGACTACAGCCTGTCGAAGCGCACTGACGTCTATCTGCAGGGCGCGTGGCAGAAGGTCGGCGGCGACAAGACCGGCACGGCGGCCGACGGTGGCTACGTCGTCGGGACGGACGGCCCGTCCGCGTCGTCGAACCAGTTCGCGGTGCGCGCCGCGATCCGCCACAAGTTCTGACCGGGGCGGCGGCCGGGGGCGAATGCCCGGGCGCCGGCCCTTGTCAGCCCGCCCGGCGCGTGCCGCCGAGCGTTTCCGCGAGCCAGTCGACGAAGATCCGCACGCGCGGCGCGAGATGGCGCCCGTGCGGGAACACCACCGACACGGGCAGCGGCTCGGCGTGCCATTCCGGCAGCACTTCGACCAGAGAGCCGTCGGCGAACAGCGGCGCGAGCCCGTCGCGCGGCGCCTGGATCAGCCCGAGGCCCGCGAGACAGCACGCGAGATACGCCTGCGAGCTGTTCACCGACACGATGCTGCGCATCTTCACAGTGTGCAGCTCGCCCGTATCCATGTCCGCATATTCCCAGTCCAGCTCGCGGCCCGTGCGGCTCGAGAAATAGCCGACCGCGACGTGGTCGGGCAGTTCGTCCGGTGATCGCGGCGTGCCGTGGCGCGCGAGATACGCGGGCGACGCGCAGTTGACCTGCGCCATCTCGCCGATCCGCCGCGCGACGAGCGACGTGTCGGACAGCACGCCGACCCGCACCGCGCAGTCGATGCCGTCGGAGACGAGATCGACGAAGCGGTCGGTCGTGCTGATCATGACGCGCAGGTCGGGGTAGCGCGCATGAAAATCCGGCAGCGCCGGAATCACCTGGTTCAACGCGAAGCGCTCGGGCAGGTCGACGCGGATCACGCCGCGCGGCGATGCGCGGGCGTCCTCGAACAGCGATTCCGCATCGTCGAGATCGGCCAGCAATTGCACGCAGCGCTCGTAATAGGTCGCGCCTTCGGCGGTCAGCGCGACGCGCCGCGTCGTGCGCTGCAGCAGGCGGATATTCAGGTGCTTTTCCAGGTACTGGACGGCGTTGCTCACCGTCGGTCGCGGCAGTTGCAACTGCTCGGCCGCTTTCGTGAAGCTACCGAGATGGGCGACGCGCGCGAAGATGCGCATTGCTTGCAGGTGGTCCATGCGGGGCGGGGAGCGTTGGCGGGTTGGAGCAGGCTCCATTGTTAATCAGCGCGGAATGGTTTGGTGGAGCGTTTCGCGTTTATCGCGCACTGCGATGCGCCGACAATCCGGTCCACCCACGCACCACATGAAGGTCGATGCGCTGCGCGCGGTTGCCGACGAGAAGGGCAGCAATCCGGCCCAGGTCGCGATCGCGTGGGGGCTGTCGCGCGGCATCGGCGTCGTGCCGCTGATCGGTGCGTGCAATTGCAACTAACGGTCAATAATCTCTCTCGCATCGAAACGGCGGTTCCCGCCGGGGCGGCTGCCGGTGACCGCTATCCGGCTTTACCGACGGCTCACCTCGACAGCGAGCAGGCGCGGGGGTAATCCATGGGGCCTGAACGGAGGGCCTGACAGGCCCGCCCGACGGACCCTAGCCAGCCTCAGGCAAAACCAGATGGCGGGCGGGCTGACGGCGGTTCACCATCGACGCCGTATTCAACCCGACCGGACGGAACGACCCCCATGCAAATTCATACGCTGACGATCATCGTGCTGGTTTTCCTGCTGGCCGGCGCGGTGAAGGGAATGATCGGGCTCGGGCTGCCGACGATCGCAATGGGGCTGCTGACGCTCGCGATGCCGCCGTCGGCCGCGGCGAGCCTGCTGCTCGTGCCGTCGTTCATCACCAATGTGTGGCAGTTGTGGCTCGGCCCGTCGATCGGGCCGCTGCTGCGTCGCCTGTGGCCGCTGCTCGCCGGTCTCGCGATCGGCACGCTGACGGGCGGACTGCCCGCGCTCACGGCCGGCAGCACGTGGACGCATGCGGCGTTGGGCGTGGTGCTGATCGCCTATGGGCTGTGGGGGCTGGCCGCCGCGCGGCTGCCCGCGCCGGGGCGTCACGAAACCTGGCTGTCAGCCGTGGTCGGCTACCTGACGGGCGTCGTGACGGCCGCGACCGGCGTGTTCGTCGTGCCGGCCGTGCCGTACCTGCAGGCGCTGCGGCTGTCGAAGGACGACCTGATCCAGGCGCTCGGGATGTCGTTTACCGCATCGACGATCGCGCTCGGCCTGCAGTTGCGGGTGACGGGTGCGCTGCAGACGGTCGAGCTCGGCGTGTCGGCGCTCGCACTCGTGCCGGCGCTGGCCGGAATGGCAGGCGGGCAATACGCGCGGCGCGTGATGAGCGAGCAGGCGTTCAGGCGCTGCTTCTTCGTCGGGCTGATTGCGCTCGGTGCATACATGGCCGCCACGGGGTGGCTATAAGCGGGTATCGCAGCGGAGCGTGATGCCCGCCGTCCCGAAACATCCCGAGACCGGCTTCTGCTGCCGGCTTCGGGAACTGTCGCAGGACGGCGGTCGCACCGCTCAGGCCGGATCGGCGTATTTCAGCGTCCAACCGAGCGTGCGGGTCGCGCCCGCGCCGAGCGCAAACGGCTTCGTCGTGCACGCGAAGTTCGAATGCAACTGGCCGATCGGCGTCGTCGACAGCGGATTCGTCGCGCCGTTCGCCGTGTCGAAGGCGGACAGCGCGCAGTTGTCGAACCCGGATGCCGCGTAGCCGGTCGCAGCGCTGTTCGCGTATGCCACCGATACGCCGTCGCCGTTGGCGTGCGTGGACGCGAAATCCGCGAACGACGTGAAGTCCGTCTCGACCGACAGGTTGCCGGCGAGCGTGCCGGAACTCAGCGTGTCGCTGCGCGCGACCGTGCCGTGCGCGAACGTCAGCACCGTATGCACCTGCAGGTCGAGATCCGTCGTGTATGCGGCGTTCTTCGACGCGAGACGGAATTTCGTCGTATCGAACGACACGATCACCTGGCCGTTGGCCTGCTGCACGTTGAGGTGCTTGTAATACGTGACGGGAATGTAGGTCTTCCCGTTGTACGACACCTGCGGCACCAGCAGCGCATAGCCGAGATCGGTCGTGCCGTAGATCAGCTTGTCGGAGAACGGCACCGGGTAGTACGGCGTGAACGAGTTGTAGTCGGGCGCCTGGCTGAGGTTCAGGTTGATCACGCGCCGGCCGTCGCGCACGGTCACCAGCGCAGCGCTGTACGGATGCGCGGTGTCGCCGGGCTGGTTGTACCAGGTGAGCGTGTAGCGCGGCAGCGCGTCGAGCCACGCGTCGTAGTCCGCATCCGCCATCGGCGCCTTGCCGCCGAAGCCGAGCTTGTTCCACCACGCGTTCACGTACAGGTACTGGTGCAGCAGGCTGAAGTTTTCGCCCATCACGCGCGGCTTGCCGCGATACGTGTCGGTGCCGCGGCCCTTGACCCACATGTTCACCGAAGGCGTCGGCAGCGACGGGTCGTACCAGTAGGTGTCGAAGCGATGCGCGGCCCGGTAGATGAATGCATACGCGACCTGCTTCTCCTGGTCGGACAGCACGCCGGCATTGGCCGCGGCCGTCAGCACTTCCATGAACGCGGAATCGCCGTACGGGCCGATCGAGCGGCCGTAGTTGAAGCCCTGGCCGTCGGTGTTCAGCTGCGGCAGGATCAGGTCGACCGACTTGCGCAGATAGCCCTTCAGTTCCGGCGTGAGGTTCGCTTCGTTACCCATCTCGAACGTGCGCTCGACCACTTCGCCGATCAGCAGCGTGCTGTAGCGGTCGAAGCGCGCCTGGTCGTAATAGGTCGTGTGCGTGTTCGACGCTTCGTCCGAGAATCCGCCCGACGAATCCTTGCGGATGTGGTTCGCGAGCGTATACAGCAGCGCATCACGCGCGCCCATCGTCGCGACGGACGGATCGGTCGCCGACGCGAACGACGGGCTGCTCCAGCCGAGCTTCTGCCGCAGCCCGGCGATTCCGTAGGACACCGCATAGTAGTTCTGCGCGGTGTTGAGCGACGCGATGTCGATCGGCGTACCGGCCGCCGGGCACGTACTGGTCTTGCCGCTCGCGTCGGGTCCGAACATGTCGCAGAAGGTGAGCCGCTGCTGCAGCGTCGCGAGCATCGCGTCGCTGAAGACTTCGTTGAGCATCCCGTGCGCCTTCAGGTTGTTCAGCGCGACGAGGTAGTAGTACTCGCCCCACGACGTATTCGCATACGCGTAGTTGCCGCCCGACTGCGCCATCATCGCGGTCGTGATCGTCTGATACGTCGCGAGGTAGCTCGCGTATTGCGGGTCGCCCTTCGACTTCATGTCGATCAGGATGTACGACAGGCCGAGCGCGAGCTTGCCGGGCAGGAATTTGTCGCCGGTGTTCGTATCGAGCACGTGCACCGGCGTGCCGTCGCCGAGATCCATCACGACCTGCGTGAAGTCGGGCGATTTCCGGATCAGGTCGAACAGCGCGCGCATCTGGCCCATCATCGTGACGGGAATGGTCGTGCCGGCCGGTACGCTGGTGTCGGGCGCGCCGTAGACGAGCGCCTGCAGCGAGTTCGCCGCGAGCGCGGGTGTCGAAGACGGGGGCGACTGCGGCGGCGTGTCGGTCACGTCGCTGCCGCCGCATGCGCTGACGAACAGGACGGAAAGGGCGCTGAGCGCGGTGCCGAGCGCGAATCTGCTGCGCGGATGCATTGTGTCTCCAGTTTGAATAGTGATGAAGGACGGGCAGGTATGTCCGTTGCCGCGCTCGACGCCCGTACCTGACCTCCGCCTTGCAACCCTGATCCCTGACGACGGATGGCCTCAATCACAACTCGAGCGGGCAAGCGTTCCCCCTGCGCGGGCCGAGGGCGGCGTCGCGCTGATGCGTTGGAAAACGTTTTCCAAATTTAGGCATCGAACGGCATGATGTCAATGAACTTTGATGCCGGAGGCGCCGGTAGAAACCCGAATAGTGGGAAGGGAGAGGGGTGTCGGGTGAGATCGAAATTACACGGAAATTGCGGGGAATTTTCCGAAGTTGATTGGATGCAGCGCAGGAGACCGACGTGGAAGCGGCAGGAGGGCGCGCGTTCCTGCGATCCGCGTTTGATCACATTTGAGAGAAAACGTTATCCATAAGGATCGAAACGAATCAAGCCTGGCATCGGCTCATCGATCACGTCGGGTGCCCGGATGCGCCGGCGCTGCTAAAGCTGAGCCTCGATCGCCGCCTTGTCGATCACCGACCAGACCTGGCGGATCTTGCCGTCGTGGAATTCGTAGAACACGTTCTCGGCGAACGTGACCCTCCTGCCGTCGACGGCGAGCCCCATGAACGTCCCTTTCGGCGAACACGCGAAGCGAAGTCGGCTCGCGACGCGAGGCGGCTCGCACGCGAGCAGCCGGATGTCGAAACGGAGATCGGGAATGTCGCGAAAGTCCTGCTCCAGCATCGCGCGGTAACCGGCGAGGCCGAGCGGCCGGTCGTTGTGGATCACGTTGTCGTCGACATACCGGCCGAGTGACGGCCAGTCCTGCCGGTTCAGGCAGTCGATATACGCGCGGTAGCGGGTGGCGAGATCGGTGTCGGTCATGGCCGTGCCTCCGTGTGTCGATGGGGGGCGAATGCGGCGCGCGTCACCGCGGCGCTGATTCGCCGGACAAGAATGCAACGAACTCCCGCGTGTACTTCGGCAGCGCATCGAACGATCGCGCGCAGAGCGTCAGCTTCCGGTGGCTCCACGGATCGGCCAGCTCGACGAGCCGTACGTCCAGCGTCTGCATCGCACGCTCGGCCGCGTGCCGCGACACGATGCCGATGCCCACGCCGCTCGCGATCACGCGGCAGATCGCATCGAAGCTCTTCAGTTGAACGCGATAGCGGATCCGCTTGCCGAGCGCGCGCGCCTGGTCGGCCAGGTGCACCTGCAGCGCGCTGCCGTCGGTGAGGCCGATGAAGTCGGCGTCGGCGATCGTGTCGAACGCAACCTTGTCGAGCGACGCGAGCGGATGCGCGGCCGGCGCGACGACGATCAGCCAGTCTTCGCGGAACGGTTTCTGTTCGAGCCCGCCGAGCCCGACCGAATCGGCAACGATGCCGACCTCGGCCGTCTTGTTGCGGATCGCATGCACGATCTCCTGGCTCGATCGCTCCTCGACGCTGATCGACAGCTTCGGATGATGCGGCAGGTAATCGGCCAGCGCGTCGGGCAGGTACTCGCTCAGCGACGCCGTGTTGCACAGCAGCCGGATATGGCCGCGCAGCCCCTGTCCGTATTGCTGCAGTTCGCCGCGCATGTGGTCGATCTGCTGCAGCACCGTGCGCGCGTGGTGTTCGAGCGCGCGGCCGGCGTCGGTCGCCTGCGCGCCCGACTTGGTCCGGTGCAGCAGCGGCACGCCGAGCTCGTCCTCCATGCCGCGGATCCGCTCGCTTGCGGCCTGCAGCGTGATGTGCGTGCGTTCGGCGCCGCTCGTGATCGTGCCGGCCTCGCAGATGTTCAGGAAGAGCCGCAGGTCGGTCAGGTCGAAGCGCATGATGGGCGGGGAGCGATATCGTTGGAATGGCCGATAAGTTAGCAGGAACCGCAGCGCCGGTCTCAGGCGCAGCCTGAGACCCGATTCGCCGGTTCCGCATTTTCGGGGCACGATCGATGCCCGATCATGGCCCCATCTCAATACCGGGGAGCCAGTCATGCGGATCGATTCGTCGTGGGGCGTGTCGTTCAAGATCGCGTTGCATGTGTTGTTCCTGTGCATCGGCATCGCGTGGGCCTGTTCCGAACTCGTCGCTTGGTTACGTTGAGCGCGGCGGCACGCCCCTATCGAAATCAATCTGCCATAGTCTCCTGAGACGAAAATTCTTCCGTTTTCAAGCGAAAAGGCCATCAAGTTTTTCGGGATCGGACCGTATTACCGGTAGCGAATGCCGGCCGGCGCCCGGGTCGTGATCGTTTGTCATCATTGTTTGCATCCGGTTACACGTCGGCCGTTCCGTTTTTGAGATGCTTGAAAGATTGTCAAATCGGAGTTGAATCGTCCATGAAAACGCGCGAGATTTGCCGCAACGCGGCGTGGCTGTCGGGCCTGGCCGCCGTGCTCGTCATGGCCGGTTGTGCAAATACGCAGTCCGTTCCGCCGAGCGACACGCTGGCGGGACAGCCGTCGCCGTCGAGCCAGCCCGCCGCCGGGCCGTCGGCCGCCACGTCCACCACGCTGCCGCCGGCGCCGATTCTCGTCGCGCAAAAGTACGTCGTGAAACGAGGTGACACGCTGACGGGCATCGCGTCCGCGAACAACTGCAGCGTTGCCGACCTGCGCACCTGGAACAAGCTGGGCGCGAACGGCAAGCTGCGCAAGGGGCAGGTGCTGCGCATCGTCAGGCAGCAGCCGCTGCCGCCGTCGGGCGTGGCCGGCGCGCAGGCCGCCGCGAGCGATGCGGTGGCCGGTAATCGGGCAACGGCACAGGCCACGGCATCGACGGCGAGCGACCGTCAGGTCGTCAAGGAAACGAAGCGGCATGCGGGCGGTGTCGCGCTCAAGTGGCCCGCAAACGGCAAGATCGTCGACGGGTTCCGGCCGGGGCAGACCCGCGGCATCCAGATCGCCGGCCGGCCGGGCGACCCGGTTCGCGCGGCGGCCGACGGCCGCGTGATGTACGCGGGCACCGGCCTGAACGATTACGGTAGCCTGATCATCGTCCAGCACAACGCGGATTTCCTGACCGCCTACGCGCATAACCGCAAGCTGCTCGTGAAGACGGGCGACATCGTGCGCCAGGGCGACGAGATCGCCGAGATGGGCGACCTCGACAACTCGCGCGTCGCGCTGCTGTTCGAGGTGCGGCGCGACGGCAAGCCGGTGAATCCGATGCCGTACCTGCCTTCTTCGCAAGGATGAAGCCGGGCGGTTCCGCTGGAACGCGACGACTGTCGCTGCTAGGCTAGGGGCTGTTTGCGAATCCCGCGCTTCGCGCGGGGCCGACGGGCATGGTTCGGGGATGCGGCGACAAATGCCCGTCGCGGGCGGCCGTCGGCGTGAACGGGCGTGCATCGCCGATGCGCGCTCGCGTTGCTTCGTGCCATCGTTTCCGACAGAACACTACTCATCCATGGAACACTCTCCGACACGCCGGTCGCTGTTGCTTGCCGCCGTTGCCGCGCCGTTCGTCGCCGCGTGCACGTCCGCGCCGGTTGCCGACCAGGGGCGCGCCCACGCCGCGCAAGCCGAACTCGCCGCACTCGAGAAAGCGTCGAACGGCCGGCTCGGCGTCGCCGCGCTCGATACGTCGAACGGCGTGCGCATCGCCCACCACGCGCGCGAGCGCTTTCCTCTGTGCGGCACGTATGCGGTCGTCGCCGCCGGCGCGATACTCGCGCGCGGCGCGCTCGACGCGTCGCTGCTGCCGCGCCGCATCCTGTACCGCCGCTACGAAGTCGTGTCGGGTTCGCCGATCACGGAAAGCCATGTCGACACGGGCATGACGATCGCGCAGCTTTGCGAGGCGATGCTGCGCTCGGGCGACAAGGGGGCGGGCAACCTGCTGATGGGCGTGCTCGGCGGCCCGCAGGCCGTCACGTCGTTCGCACGCGAGAGCGGCGACACGACGTTCCGCCTCGATCACTGGGAACCCGAACTGAACAAGGTCGCGCCGAATGACGAACGCGACACGTCGACACCGGTCGCGATGGTCGACACGCTGCAGCGGCTGCTGCTCGGCGACACGCTGCACGAACCGCAGCGCGCGCAGCTGACGGAATGGATGGCCGGCGGCGCGCGCGGCGCGACCGGCATCGCGGCGGGCGTGCCACCCGGCTGGCGCGTCGCGGACAAGGCCGGTACGGGCGGTTACGGCACGACCACCGACGTTGCGGTGCTGTGGCCGCCGTCACGCGCGCCGCTCGTGATGGCCGTGTCGTTCACGCAGCCGCAGGCCGACGCCGCGGCCCGCGCGGACGTCGTCGCATCGGCGGCGCGCATCGCGGCGGGCGCACTCGCCGCGACGGCCTGAGCGTCGCGCGCCTCGCGCAAAGCCGGCGTTTGGCTTATCGTGTCGGTCAGCGCGCGCCGGCGTCGGCGCGCGGTCCTTCCGTTTCCTGTGCCTCTCCATGCGCCGACTTCCGCCCCTGCACGCGCTGCAGATCTTCTCGACGGTGGCTCGCCACCGCAGCTTCACGCGCGCGGCCGAGCAGCTATGCATCACGCAGGGCGCGGTGAGCCGGCAGATCCAGACGCTCGAGGCGCATTACGGCTTTCCGCTGTTCAAGCGCCATGCGAAGGGCCTCACGCTGACGGCGGAGGGCGAGCAGCTGCTGCCGGTGGTCAACGAGAGCTTCGCGCGGATCGAGGACATCTCGATGAAGCTCACGCGTCAGCGCACCGATCTCGCGCTGAAGGTGCCGACCTGCGTGATTCGATGGATGCTGCCGCGCATCATGCGCTTCCAGGGCGAGCATCCCGATCTCCATGTTCAGATCACGACCGCGTGGCAGCACGTCGTCGATTTCTCGATCGAGCCGTTCGATGCGGCAATCGTCTACGGTACGTCGCCGGGCGCGGGTGTATTCGCGCTGCCGCTGTTCGACGAACGGCTGACGCCGGTGTGCGCACCGGAGTTGCGGCAGGCGTCGCCGCTCGAAGCGGTGGGCGATCTCGCGCGCCATACGCTGCTGCATCCGACCCGCGACCATCGCGACTGGCGTGCATGGCTCGATCATGCGGGCGAGCGCGGCGTCGATCCCGCGCGCGGGCCGACCTTCGACACGCTCGATCTCGCGACGAACGCGGCGATGCAGGGCTTCGGCGTCGCGATCGGCGACGTGACGCTCGTCGACGACGACGTCAGCGCGCGCCGGCTCGAACGGCCGTTCGACATCGTGCTCGAGACCGGCGCACGCTACTTCTTCGTTTATCCCGAGAACATCGGCAACCAGCAGAAGATCCGCGCGTTCAGCGACTGGATCGCGCGCCATCGCGACTGACGCGCGGCGCGTCGGACCCGCCGCGCGCCGCACGGGCGGCCGGTGTTACTGGTAGGTCACGACGGCGATCATCGGCGCGAGATTGTTGCCCGGACGGTTCGGTAAAACGATTGCGCGCGAGGCCTGAGTAAAGGTCGTGGTCTTGACGGCCTGCATGCTCGCCGCGTCGACGAACGCGATCTGGCCGGTCGCCGGGCGCGGGCAGTCGGCGCGTACGCGAGCGGGCGCGGCGTTGGGCGTATCGAGCGCGAACGAGCAGGGCGGCTCGACGAGCATGCCGGAGAAGTGGATGATGCCGGACGCGCCGGCGGCAAAGGACGAGGACGTGGCCAGAAGCGAGGCAGCCAGGGCGAACGAGGCGGCGAACAGGTGATGCTTCATGACAGGCTCCAGAGAGGAAGCGCGTCGCAGCGGGGCCGCTCGGGTGGCAGTCCGTTAACGCCGCGATGCTGACTGCGTAAACGGCAAATCCATCGGACCTCTTGAGTGAAAAAAACGGAAATAACGGGAATAAGCAAACGGCGGCGTATTCCTTCAATCAATTTATCTCAAAATTGAGCGGCCGCAAGCTCGGGTAATGCCGGTGTAGTAAACCAGAGGGACGGTCGCCGGTGGACGCCGTTTTTCGCGGGTGAATCGTTGCGGAATCAACGAATCGGTAGTAGCGCGAATCGTTGTTCGCCAAAAGAAAACGGCCGCTCGTGATCCCGAGCGGCCGTTTTGCGTGGTGCGGTGTGGCGGCGCGATCAGGCCATGCGCTTGCGCACCGCGCCGACGATCACCAGCAGCACGATCGCGCCGATGATCGATGCGATCCAGCCCGCACCCTGGCCCGGCGCATACCAGCCAGCGGCGCGGCCGACGTAGCCGGCGACCAGCGCGCCGACGACGCCGAGTACGGCCGTCATCAGGATGCCCATCTTGTCGTCGCCGGGCTTGAGCGCGCGGGCGAGGAGGCCGACGATGAGCCCGACGACCAGGGTTTCGATGAATTGCAGCATGAACGCCTCCCTATTGCTGTTGAGCTGTTGACGAAAGGAAATTGACCCGTGCGTCGCACAAGCGTTCCATGCGGCGGCAAGCCGGCGCGTGGTGTGCGGAGTATCGCATGCCGTCGCGTCGCGCAGATGTCAGGCAGCCGGCGCGCCGGTGACCGGGGCGAGACGGCGGTAGCCTTCGGTCGCTTGCAGCAGCGTGCGCGTGTAGTCGCGCGCGACCTGCCCGGCGCGCACGTCCTCGACCCGAAGCTGCTCGACGATCTCGCCATGCTGCATCACGGCGACGCGCTGGCACAGGAAGCCGATCACCGCGAGGTTGTGGCTGACGAGGATCATCGTCAGGTTGCGTTCGCGGTGCAGGCGGCGCAGCAGGTTCAGGATCTCGGCCTGCACCGACACGTCGAGCGCGGACGTCGGTTCGTCGAGCAGCAGCACGCGCGGCTCGACGATCAGCGCGCGTGCGATCGCGACGCGCTGCCGCTGGCCGCCCGACAACTGGTGCGGATAGCGGAAGCGGAACGCGGGACCGAGGCCGACCTCGGCCAGCGCACGGGCAATGCGTGCATCGGCGTCGCCGATTGCTTGGATCGACAGCGGCTCGCGCAGCGTCTGGTCGACCGTGAAGCGCGGATGCAGCGATGCGTACGGATCCTGGAACACCATCTGCACGTGGCGGCGGAACGCACGGTCGGGCGTGCCGCCGACCGGCCGGCCGTCGATCGACAGGCTGCCGGCCGCGAGCGGCACGAGGCCCGTCAGCGCGCGCAGCAGCGTCGACTTGCCGGAGCCCGATTCGCCGACGAGCCCGAACACTTCGCCGTCGCGCACCGCAAAGCTTGCGTCGCGTACGGCGTCGACGTGACCCGTGCGGGTCGGGAAACGGATCGATGCGTGATCGACGTCGATCATCGTGCAGCCTCCTGTCGGTCGGCGGGCGGGATTGAAGGCGGCGCGGGATCGAGCCAGGCCGGATCGCGCCGCAGCACGGGCAGTTCGTCCGGCGGGTTCGCGAGCGGCGGGTTCGCCGCGAGCAGCCCGCGCGTATAGGGATGAGACGCGTCGAGCAGGTCGCGCGCGGCGCAGGTTTCGACCACACGGCCCGCGTACATCACCGCGACGCGATCGCAGAACGACATCACGAGCGGCAGGTCGTGGCTGATGAACATCAGGCCCGTACCGTGCTGCGCGATCATCGCGTCGAGCACCGCGAGCACCTGCATCGAGACCGCGACGTCGAGCGCGGACGTCGGTTCGTCGGCGATCAGCAGGCGCGGGCCGGTCGACACCATCATCGCGATCATCACGCGCTGGCCCATGCCGCCCGACAACTCGTGCGGATACGCATCGGCGACGCGCGCCGGGTCGCGGATCTGCACGGCCGCGAGCGCGTCGACGATCCGTTCGCGCAGCGCGCGGCCGCGCAACGCGGGCTCGTGCAGGCGGAACGCTTCGCCCATCTGCTTGGCGACCGTCATCACCGGGTTCAGCGAATACTTCGGGTCCTGCAGGATCATGCCCATCTGGCTGCCGCACAGCCGCCGGCGTTCGCGCGGCGACATCGCGAGCAGGTCGTGGCCCGCGAAGCGCATCGTACGCGCCGACCAGCGCGCGGCGTCGGGCAGCAGGCCGAGCAGCGCGCGGCCCGTCAGCGACTTGCCGGAACCCGATTCGCCGACGATGCCGAGCCGCTCGCCGGGTGCGAGCGTCAGCGACAGGTCGCGCACGGCATCGGACACGACGCCGTCGTGCCCGCGAAACCCGATCTTCAGCCCGTCGATCTCGCAGAGCGGCGCGGGCGCGGTGGCGGAATTCATCGGCATGTCACGCTCCATGACGGGGATCGAAGACGTCGCGCAGCCCGTCGCCGAGCAGGTTGAACGCGAGGCTCACGAGCAGGATCGCGATGCCGGGCAGCGTCGCGACCCACCATGCGTCGAGCAGTACGTTGCGGCCCGATGCGACCATGAAGCCCCATTCGGGGCTCGGCGGTTGCGCACCGAGGCCGAGGAAGCCTAGGCCGGCGACGGTCAGGATGATGCCGGCCATGTCGAGCGTCGCGCGCACGATCACCGACGACATGCACAGCGGCACGATGTAGCGCAGCAGGATCCGCGGGCCCGACGCGCCCTGCAGCCGCGCGGCGTGAATATAGTCGGCGTGCGCGATGCGGATGGTCTCCGCGCGCGCGAGCCGCGCATACGCGGGCCATGCGGTGATCGAGATCGCCACGACCGCGTTGATCACGCCGGGCCCGAGCGCGGCCGCGAACGCGAGCGCGAGCACGATCTTCGGGAACGCGAGTGCGACGTCGGTGATGCGCATCAGCACGCTGTCGACGAAGCCGCCGCAATAGCCGGCCGTCGTGCCGATCAGCAGGCCGATCGGCACGACGATCACGACGACGAGCAGCGCGATGCCGAGCGTGAGGCGCGAGCCGGCGATCAGCCGCGAGAGGATGTCGCGGCCGAGCTGGTCGGTGCCGAACCAGTGCGACGGCGAGCCGGGCGGCAGCAGGCGGTCGGACAGCACCTGGCGCAGCGGATCGTGCGGCATGATCAGCGGGCCGACGATCGCGACGACGATCAGCGTGACGAGGATCGCGAGCCCGAACAGGTTGAGCGGATTCGTGGCGAAACGGCGCCAGCGTCGGTACGCGAGGCCGAGCGCGGCCTGCGAGCGCGACGCGGGTGCATCGGAAAGCAGCCACGCGCGCAGTGTGAGGCGCTCGGCGTTCATGATTGGATGGCCTTCGGCATGGGCGATGAAAGAAGCAGGGTGGAAGCGGTCATGTCGAAACGGCCCTCAGCGCGCACGCGGATCGAACACGCGGTACAGCGCGTCGGTCAGCAGGTTGACGGTGATGAACATCGCGCCGATCACGAGCGTCGCGCCGAGCACCGCGTTCATGTCGGCGTTCAGCAGCGCGCCGGTCAGGTACGAGCCGAGCCCCGGCCACGCGAACACAATCTCGGTCAGCACCGAGCCTTCGAGCAGGTTGCTGTACGTGAGCGCGATCACGGTGAGCAGCGGCACAGCGATGTTGCCGAACGCATGCCGCCAGATCACGCGGCGCTCGGACAAGCCCTTCGCGCGTGCGGTGACGATGTATTCCTGGCTCAACTGGTCGAGCATGAACGAGCGCGTCATGCGGCTCAGGTACGCGACCGAGTAGCAGCCGAGGATCGCGGCCGGCAGCGCGATGTGCGACACCGCGTTGCGGAACACGTCCCACTCGCCCGCGAGCGCCGCGTCGAGCAGCAGGCTGCCCGTGCGTGGATCGACCATCCCGTCGTACACGGGATCGAGCCGGCCGGGCCCGCCGACCCAGTGCAGCCGCGCATAGAACAGCAGCAGCCCCATCAGCCCGAGCCAGAACACCGGCACGGAATTGCCGATCAGCCCGACGAAGCGCGCGATGTGATCGATCGGCCGGTTGTGCTTCACGGCAGCCGCGACGCCGAGCGGTACGCCGATCGCGATGCCGATCAGCGTCGCGATCGTCGCCAGTTCGAGCGTGGCCGGGAACACGCGCCTGATGTCGTCGAGCACGGGGTTCGCCGTCAGCAGCGACATGCCGAGATTGCCGTGCAGCACGTCGCGCGCGTAGATCAGGAATTGCGTGACGAGCGGCTTGTCGAGCCCGAGCGCGATGCGTTCGGCCGCATACGCGTCGGCTGACGCGCGGTCGCCGAGGATCGCAAGCACGGGGTCGATCGGCACCTTGCGGCCGATCACGAACGTCAGCGCGAGCAGCCCCGCGAACGTGACGGCGAGCGTGAGCGCCCAGCGCAGCGCGCGCAGTGCCCAGCGCACGGCCGGGCGCCGCGCGGGCAGCGTGCGCAGTGCTTCGAGGGAGGAGGCGGGAGTCGACATGCGGCGAATCTTATTGCTTCTTCAGGTTGCGGTACGACACGAGATCGTTGATCGGCCCGACTTCGAGCCCGCTCACGCCGGGCCGCGTCGCGACCTGCGCGACTTTCTCGAACATGATCACGAAAGGCGAGCGCGCGAGCACGTCCTTCTGCATCGCCTGATAGAGCTGCGCGCGTTTCGCGGCGGTCGGTTCGGCGAGCGCGGTGTCGGTCTGCTTCGTTAGCTGCGGGATGTCCCAGCTGTTGCGCCAGGCCAGCATTTTATAGCTCGACTTGTCGGAATTGTCCGGATTCCACGCGAAGCCCTGCGCGTTGCTGTGCGGATCGATGTAGTCGGCCGACCATTCGCCGATGTAGATGTCGTGCTGGCGTGCGCGGTATTTCGCGAGCGTCTGCTTGTTGTCGCCGGGGATCAGCTGCACCTTGATGCCGGCCTGCGCGAAGTTCGCCTGCACGGCCTGTGCGATCTCGGTGTACGGATAGTCGTTGCGCACGTCCATCGTCACCGTGAAGCCTCCTGGCACGCCGGCCTTCGCGAGCAGCGCCTTCGCCTTCGCGACGTCGAGCTTGTACGGGTTCGTGTTCAGCGTGCCGAGGAAGCCTTCGGGCAGGAAGGTCTGGTGCACCTTGTAGGTCGTCTTCACGACATTGCCCTGGATGCCGGCATAGTCGACGAGCCACTTCAGCGCTTCCTGCACGTCGGGTTTCGCGAGCGTCGGGTTCTTCGTGTTCAGGCCGAGATACAGCAGCGTCGCCTGCGGCGACGCCGAAACCTTCGCCTTGCCGGATTTCACGACGGAAGCGAGATCGTCGGGGCTCAGGTCGCGTGCCGCATCGACGTCGCCGTTTTCCAGCAGCAGGCGCTGGCTCGCGGCTTCGGGCACATGGCGCAGCACGATGCGCTTCATCGCGAGCGGCAGCCGGTACCCGTCGAAGCGCTGCAGCACGATGCTGTCGCCGGCCGTCCACTTGACCAGCCTGTATGCGCCGGAGCCGGCCTCGTTGGTCTTCAGCCACGCATTGCCGAAGTCGCTGCCCTGCTGGTGCGACAGCAGCAGCTTCTTGTCCAGCACCGACGCGGGCCACGAGCCGAGCACGTTCAGCACGAAGGTCGGCGCGTATTTGCGGTCGGTCGTGATCGATATCGTCTGGTCGTCGAGCTTCTTCACGTTCGCCGCGACGTTCTCCTTCGTGAGGCCGATGCCGGTCAGCACGGCGGCGGGGCCCTTGTCGAGCAGCACCGCGCGCTGGATCGACCATGCGACATCGTCGGCCGTCAGCGGGTTGCCAGAATGGAACTTGAGGCCGGCGCGCAGCTTGAACGTATAGGTCAGCCCGTCGGTGCCCACCGTCCACGATTGCGCGACATCGCCGTTGAATTTCGACGGATCGCGCAGGTCGACGCGCACGAGCCGGTCGTACGTGTTCGCGACGTATTCCTCCGGCACCAGCTCGTAGATCTCGCCCGGGTCGAGCGTCGTGAATTCGTCGAGCAGCGTGGCCATCACGAACAGGTCCTTCGGCGTTTCCGCGTGCGCGGCGGACAGCGGAACGGCGGCGAGAACGGATGCGGCGGCCAGCGCCGCGACGAGCCGGGATGTCAGGGGTTTCATGTGCGCTCCATCGTGAGGTGAACTTGCAATGGGTGAACGTAAAATGGCAACGGGACGTGCATCACATCAGGCGCCACGGGCCGCTCGCCGCGTTGTCGATCTGCGGCAACGCGTGCGAGCCGGGCAGTTCGTAGTGCCACCATTCGCTGTCGATGTGCGCGAAGCCGGCCGCGTGCATCACGCCGAGCAGCAGCAGGCGGTTGCGTTGCACGGCTTCGGGCAGCCCCGCGTGGAAGTGGCCGGACGCGGCGACCATCTCGTCGAAGCCCGTGCCCATGTCGAGCGGCTCGCCGTTCGCGCCGACCAGCGTCAGGTCGAGCGCGGTGCCGCGGCTGTGATTCGAGCCGCGGCCGAGATCGGCGATGAAGTCCGGATCGGGCAGGAAATCCCACAGCACCTGCTGCGCTTGCGGCGGCCGGTACGCGTCGTAGATGCGCAGCGTGAAGCCGGCCTGCGCGGCGACGTCCACCGCGCGGCGCAATGCGGCTTCGGCCGGCTCGAGCAGCAGGCAGTGCGCGCGACGGTAGATCGGCTTGCCGGTCAGGTTGCGGTCGGTCGCGTAGACGAGATCGATGTCGACGCGATGCGTGGCGGGCGTGATTTCGACGAGGCGGTGGTCGTTCATCGGCGGTTCGGGTTGGTTCAGGCTCGCTCAGGATTCGAATTGGTCGAACGTGTGCTGCAGTTCGCGGTTGCGCGCGACGCGCCGGTCGATCGCGGGGCCGAGGCGGTCGACGACGGCCGTGATCAGCAGGTTGAACAGGCAGGTGAGCGGCGCGAGCGAATCCCAGAACTGGCCGACGTCGGTCTTCACCTGCAGCAGGTCGGCCGGCCATTCGCGCGCCCACGGGCAAGAGAGATCGGTGACCAGCGCGAACGGCTGCCCGCGCTCGGCGGCTGCCTGGCAATAGCGGCGCGCGCTGCGCGAATACGCGCGCGTGTCGGTGACGATGCAGTACGGCCGCTCGAATTCGGAGTTCAGCGAATCGACATACGAGCCCGACTGGCCGTCGGAATAGAACACGCGCGGGCGCAGGTATTCGAGGTAGCTGCTGAACGCATTGCTGATCCCGCGTGTCGACTGGATGCCGAGGATGAATACGGCGTCCGCATGTGCGATGCGATCGGCGACCTGCGCGAACACGGGGCCTTCGGCGAGCCGGTACACGTGGCGGATCGCATCGAGCTCGCGTTCGAGCGACGACGCGAGCGTGCCGTCGCTGCCGTTGCCGTTGCCGTTGCCTTCGGCCGGTTGCGTGCCGGCGACGCGGCGGTATTCGTCGAGCCGGTCGGTGATCATCCACGGGCGATCGCCGCCGCCGCGCAACTCGCGCTTCAGGTCGTCGAGATTGCGGTAGCCGACGCTGCGCAGGAAGCGCCCGACCGAGATGCCGCTCGTGCCGGCCTGCTGCGCGATCTGGTCGGCCGTCTCGAGCCCGAGCCGGTCGAGGTTCGCGAGCATGTAGCTCGCGATGCGCTTGGCGGTCGGCGTCAGCTCGGCAAAGCGGGATTCGACGGTACGGGCGAACGCGCAGGTCATCGGATGTTAGATCGTTGTCGTCTGTTGATCGAATGTCATCCATCTAACAAAGCCAAAATCATTCGCGCCAGCGGATAAAAACTATGGTGTGAGGATCGGTGATAGGGTCGAAAGAGCGTTCGGCGGCCGTGTGGTGGTGTGCAAAGGTGCTTTTTATGTCTAATAGGCATATTTGACGTTTATGCCTGTTAGGAATAATTTACGTTTATGCATGTCAGGAATATACTGCGTTTATTGCCTACAGGAATCCGAGCCGTGAATTTCATCGTCAATACGCCCGCGCAACTGGGCGAAATCCTGTCTTCCGCGCGTCAGGCCAAGGGCCTGACGCAAGCCGAAGCGGCAGTGCGAATCGGCGTGGGCCAATCGCGACTGTCGCTGCTCGAAACCACGCGTACCGAAAGCCTGTCGCTCAGCCAGCTGCTCGAACTGACCGCCCTGTACGGTCTCGAACTCAGCATCCGCACGAAGGACGGGCGCGACTCAGCCGCCGCCGAGTGGTAAGCGATGGGACGCAAATCGCACACTCGCGCGCTGTCGATCTGGACGAATGGCCAGCGGGTCGGCACATGGCGGATTCCCGCTCGCGGCGACATGGAGCTGCTGTACGACGCCGGCTGGAAGCAGTCGGCCGTCGGCCGCCCGTTGTCGTTGTCGCTGCCGTTTGGTGTCGGCGATGCCCCGTTGCGCGGTGAACGCGTCAATCATTACTTCGACAACCTGCTTCCGGACAGCGACGCCATTCGGCGCCGATTGGCCGCCCGGTTCGGCACGGCGACGACCGAGCCGTTCGATCTGCTTGCCGCGCTCGGTCGTGACTGCGTCGGGGCGGTGCAATTGCTCGGCGAAGACGATGCGCCAACCGGCCTGGATCGCATCGACGGTACGCCGCTGTCGGACGAGGACGTCGCACGCGTGCTCGATCAGGCGAGCGGTGTGGCGACGGGGGCCGACGACGACGACGATTTCCGGCTGTCGCTGGCCGGTGCACAGGAAAAGACCGCGCTGCTGTTTCACGACGGGCGCTGGATGCGCCCGCATGGCGCCACGCCGACGACGCATATTCTCAAGTTGCCGCTCGGGCTGGTCGGCAACAAGCGGGCCGATCTCACGGCCTCCGTCGAGAACGAGTGGCTGTGTCTCGCGATCCTGCGAGCGTTCGGCCTGCCGGCGGCGGGTGCGGAAATCGTGCGTTTCGGCGCGCACAAGGTACTGTCGGTCGAGCGGTTCGATCGTGTGCTGCATCGTGACGGCGGGTGGCTGCTGCGCTTGCCGCAGGAAGATTTCTGCCAGGCGCTCGGCGTGCCGCCTCACCTGAAGTACGAGTCGCTGGGCGGCCCCGGCGTGCCCGACCTGGCAGGCCTCCTGCGCCGTTCGGAGACGGCGCGGGAGGATCTCGACACACTGTTCGCGGCCCTGATCGTGTTCTGGATGCTCGCGGCACCGGACGGGCATGCGAAGAACTTCAGCCTGCGCCTGCTGCCGGGCGGCCGTTTCCGCCTCACGCCGCTCTACGACGTGATGTCGATCTGGCCGGTCGAAGGCGATGGCGCGAACCAGTGGTCGTGGCACAAGGCGAAGCTCGCGATGGCCGTGCACGGCAAGCGCAAGCACTATGCGATGCGCGACATCACGCGACGGCACTTCACCGCGATGGCCGAATATTGCCTGCTCGGCGATATCGCGACGCCGATCGTCGAACGGCTCATTGCGATGACGCCGCACGTGATCGAGTCGGTCGGCGCTGCACTGCCTCCCGGGTTTCCGGCGAGGGTCGCGGAGCGCATTCTGGGCGGACTGCGGTTCGCCGCGCAACGGCTCGCCGACATGCCGCGGGAGTAAGCCGCGGCCCGACGCGGCCCGGTTAGCCGGTGTTCGACGCATCGGCGTTCGCCTGTTTTCCGTTTTTCACGATCAGTTATCCGGATCGACTGCATCGCATCGCATCGGTGATCGCGCGTTGCGCGCATCAATCGTCTCTCGTCGCCATGCGTGACATCGCGACCTGCCGCGGTCGTATTTCCGCATTCACCGGACCTGACCGATTCGCCGACATCCGGCGCCGCCCGGCGGCCCTCCGCACCGCAATAATTACAAAATTAAAGTCGATCAGATTAAATCATTAATTCAGGTTAATAATTCATTTAAGTTTTGCGGCGATTTGTATTTAACTTGCGTCACGGGATGTTTGATTTTCGATAATCCGAAAAACGGCAAGTATTCCGTAACGGGAATTCGCTTAATCGCAAGAATGAAGAGGAAACCATGACGAATCTTTCTCGACGCAAGATGTTGGCGGGTACGGCGGGCGCCATTGCCGCCGCTGGCATTGCGGTATCGGCCAAGGCCGCCTCGTTCGGCAATCCGGACAGCCCGCCGGAAGGTGCGGTGAATGCACGCAACCGCCAGAGCCTGACCGACCCGGGCCCGAAAAATCCGGCAATCGCCAACCAGTTTCCGTCTTTTCAGGATCCGCCGGCCACCGATATCAACGGGATGCCATTATTCTGGGCGTCTTTCAATAATGCCCATAAACGAATTCAAAATGGCGGGTGGGCGCGCGAAGTCACGCAGGACGATTTTGCGATTTCGGAAACCATTTCCGGCGTCAACATGCGCCTGACGCGCGGCGGCATTCGCGAGATGCACTGGCACCAGCAGGCCGAGTGGGCGATCATGCTCGACGGCCGTTGCCGGATCACGGTGCTCGACGAACTGGGGCGGCCGTCGGTGCAGGACGTGAAAACCGGCGATCTCTGGTATTTCCCGCCCGGCCTGCCGCATTCGCTGCAGGGCCTCGGCACCGACGGCGCCGAATTCCTGCTCGCGTTCGATAACGGCCGTGCGTCGGAATTCAATACGCTGCTGCTGACCGACTGGGTCGCGCATACGCCGCCCGACGTGCTCGCGCTGAACTTCGGCGTGCCGGCCGATGCGTTCAGGAACGTTCCGCTCGACAACCTGTGGATCTTCCAGGGCGACGAGCCCGGTCCGCTCGCGGAAGCGCAGCGCGCGTCGGCTTCGCCGGCCGGGGCGCCGCCGCATCCGTTCATCTTCTCGCTCGGCGACATGAAGCCGGTCAGGAAGACGCGCGGCGGCGAAGTGCGGATCGCGGACAGCACCAACTTCAACGTGTCGACGACCGTCGCGGCGGCGCTCGTCACCGTGCATCCGGGCGGCATGCGCGAGCTGCACTGGCATCCGAACGCGGACGAATGGCAGTACTACCTGCAGGGCGAGGCCCGGATGACCGTGTTCGACACGGGGCCGAAGGCGCAGACGGCCGACTTCCGCGCGGGCGACGTCGGCTACGTGAAGAAGAGCCTCGGACACTACGTGCAGAACACCGGCAACACCGACCTGGTGTTCCTCGAGATCTTCAAGACCGACCGCTACGCCGAGGTGTCGCTGTCCGACTGGCTTGCGCATACGCCGCCGAAGCTCGTCGAGGCACACCTGAACGTCGCGCCGGACGTGATCGCGCGGTTTCCGCGCAACCGTCCGGACGTCGTGCCGCTGTAACGCTGTCGTCGTGCCGCCATGGCCGGCAGGCGGCAGGCCGGCCGCGGCGCCCGCTTCCGGGCCAGCCTTCCTTATCCGAAAGGAACACCACACACCATGATTCCCGTCACGAGCAAACCCGCCGGCGGCTTCGCGCTGCCGGCCCTGTCTCCCGAGCGCGCCGACGGCGCGGCGCGCGCCGCGCTGGAAGGGCGCCGCACCGGCGTCGCCGCGCTGCTGCCGTTCGTCGGCCCGGCCGTGATCGCGTCGATCGGCTATATGGATCCCGGCAACTTCGCGACCAACATCCAGGCCGGCGCCGCGTACGGCTACCGGCTGCTGTGGGTCGTGCTGGCCGCGAACGCGATCGCGATGTTGTTCCAGGCGATGTCGGCGAAGCTCGGCATCGTGACCGGCCGGAATCTCGCGGAGCTGTGCCGCGACCGTTTCCCCGCGCCGGTCGTGTGGGGCATGTGGGCCGCGTCCGAGATCGCCGCGATGGCGACCGATCTCGCCGAATTCCTCGGCGGCGCGCTCGCATTCGGGCTGTTGTGCCACCTGTCGCTGTTCGCGGGAATGATCGCGACGGCATGCGCGACCTGCGCGATCCTCGCGCTCGAAAAGCGCGGCTTCCGGCCGCTGGAAGCCGCGATCGCGGCGCTGGTCGGCGTGATCGGCGCGTGCTATCTCGGCGAATTGCTGATCGCGCCGCAGGACTGGCACGCGGCCGCGTTCCACCTGGTCGTCCCGCAGATTCCGGATCATGCGGCGCTGACGATCGCGGTCGGGATCATCGGCGCGACGATCATGCCGCACACGCTGTATCTGCATTCGGGCCTGACGCAGGATCGCACCGCGCCGCGCGACGACACGGAACGGCGGCGGCTCGTGCGTTTCTCGAACCGCGAGGTCGTCGTCGCGCTCGGGCTGGCCGGGTTCGTGAATCTCGCGATGGTGATGATGGCGTCGTCGGCGTTCCACCTGAGCGCGCCGGGCATGACCGATATCGGCGACGCGTATCACACGCTGATCCCGGTGCTCGGGCCGGCGGCCGGTGCGCTGTTTCTCGTTGCGCTGCTGACGTCGGGCGTGTCGAGTTCGGTGGTCGGCACGATGGCCGGGCAGGTCGTGATGCAGGGTTTCATCCGCCGCCGCATGTCGGTCTGGATGCGGCGCGCGGTGACGATCGCGCCCGCGTTCGCGGTGGTCGCGCTCGGCTGTGACGTCACGCGCGCGATGGTGGCGAGCCAGGTCGTGCTGAGTTTCGTGCTGCCGATGCCGATGATCGCGCTGCTGATGCTGTCGGCGCGGGAGGACGTGATGGGTGCCTACGCGATGCGGATGCCGCTGCGGATCGTCGCCGGCGCGGCGACGATCGTGATCGTCGGGCTGAATGCGTATCTGGTGTTGGCGGCATTCAATTGACCGGCAGCGGTGCGCGGCGACCGCCGGGTCGCCGCCTGCTGCTGCAGGTCCGACGCTTCGCGCAGCCGCCGGATCGCGTTGCGCTGCTGGCCGCCGAGGCTCGTCGAGCGCGGCGTGATGACAGCGCCGGCCGCGACCCGATACCGGAAATGCACCATCAGTTCGGTGCCCTTGCGCTGCGCCTGCCCGTCGACCAGCACGTCGCGCCGCAGCCGCGACTATTTCGCGAGCGTCCGGTATGACACGAGGTCGTTGATCGGCCCGATTTCCGGCCCGGTCGCGCCGGGGCGCGTCGCGACCTGCACGACCTTCTCGAACATGATGATGAACGGTGAGTTCGCGAGCACGGCCTTCTGCAACGCTTCGTAACGCTGCGCGCGCTTCGCGGGCGACGGCTCGACGAGCGCGGCCTCGGTGTCCTTCGTCAGTTGCGGAATGTCCCAGCTATTGCGCCACGCGAGCATTTTGGTCGGCGACTGGTCCGAGTTGTCCGGGTTCCACGCGAAGCCGCGCGCGTTGCTGTTCGGGTCCATGTAGTCGGGCGACCATTCGCCGATGAAGATGTCGTGCTGGCGCGCGCGGTACTTTCCGATCGCCTGCTTCGCATCGCCGGGGATCAGCTTCACGCGGATGCCGCCCTGCGCGAAGTTCGCCTGCAGCGCCTGCGCGATCTCGAGGTACGGATAGTCGTTCGGCATGTCCATCGTCACGTCGAAGCCGTTCGGCAAGCCGGCCTTCGCGAGCAGCGCCTTCGCCTTCGCGACGTCCTGCTTGTACGGCCGCGCGTTCAGTGTGCCGAGGAAGCCCTCGGGCAGGAAGGTTTCATGCACCTTGTAGGTCGTGCTGACGATGTTGCGCTGGATGCCGTCGTAATCGACGAGCCATTTCATCGCCTGCTGCACGTCCGGTTTCGCGAGGTTCGGGTTCTTCGTGTTCAGGCTCAGGTACAGCAGCGCGGACACCGGCCACGACGCGACCTTGATCTTGCCGGCCTTCGTCAG
This sequence comes from Burkholderia sp. JP2-270, assembly GCF_003233675.1. Lineage (NCBI taxonomy): Bacteria > Pseudomonadati > Pseudomonadota > Betaproteobacteria > Burkholderiales > Burkholderiaceae > Burkholderia > Burkholderia sp. JP2-270. The sequence continues at coordinate 3,002,775 of NZ_CP029825.1, forward strand.
TGCGGCGAGGCTGTCGGGGCTCAGGTTGCGCGCGGCGTCGGCGTCGCCGTTCTCCAGCAGCAGCCGCTGCGCGGACGCTTCGGGCACGTGGCGCAGCACGACGCGCTTCATCGGGTACGGCGTGCGGTATTTGTCGAAACGCTGCAGCACGATGCTTTCGTTAGGCGTCCACTTGACGAGCTGGTACGGGCCCGAGCCCGCGTCGTTGGTCCTGAGCCAGCCGCTGCCGAAATCGTTGCCCTGCTGGTGCGACAGCAGCAGCTTCTTGTCGAATACCGATGCCGGGCACGCGCTCAGCACGTTGAGCACGAAGCTCGGCGCATACTTGCGGTCGGTTTCGAGCACGACGGTTTGCGGGTCGATCGCACGCACCTTCTGCATCACGTTCGCCTTCGTGAGGCCGAGATCGGCGAGCACGCCGGCCGGCCCCTTGTCGAGCAGGATGGTGCGCTGCAGCGACCACGCGACGTCGTCGGCGGTCACCGGGTTGCCGGAATGGAACGTGAGGCCGGGGCGCAGCTTGAACGTGTAGGTCACGCCGTCGGCGCCGACCGTCCACGATTGCGCGATCTGCCCGTCGAAGCGCGTCGGGTCCTTCAGGTCGACGCGCACCAGGCGCTCGTAGGTGTTCGCGACGTACTCGGACGGCACCAGCTCGTAGATCCCGCTCGGGTCGAGGGTCGTGAATTCGCCGAGCTGCGTGGCGACGACGAAGATGCCAGGCGGCGTGGCGGCCTGCGCCGGCAGCGCCGGAACAAGCGCGACGAGCGCGGCGCTGACGAACAGCCGGGACAGCAGGTGCTTCATGCGGGCTCCGTTGAAAGGGAATCGTGGTGCGATTCTCTCATCGACGGCCACCTGGATGAAAATATTAGGCGTGCGCGCGGTGGCGCGCGGGAGCGGGCCGGGCGGGCGCCCGGCGCCGGCCGGTGGTGGATCAGATCACGCAGCGCGCGATCGCGAAGCGCATCGCTTCCTCGGGCGGCTCGCTGCCCGAGCCGCGTACGACCTTGACGACCGAACCGTGGCCCGACGGCGTGAGCGTGACGAAGTACGCGTTCGATCCGACGGCAATGTCGGTCACGCCGTTGTGTTGCGACTGCTCGGTACCCGACAGGCGGCTGTCGAGGCAGTTGGCGATCGCGTAGGCCGGACGTTGCGACGACACGTAGATCATCGGCGCTGCGCCGGATGCGGCCGAGTTGGACGAGGGGGCGGAGCCGCAGGCGGCGAGCAGGGCGGCGGGAAGGAGCAGCAGGAATCGTTTCATGGTCGAGTCGTCGTGTGTCTCGTGTCGAGGCTGGAGCGCGGGGGAGGCGAAACGCGAAGCTTCGCGACGAAACCGCCCGGAATCGGGCCGTTTTTGACGGTCGATACGGCAAGCGGCTGACGACGGAGTATACCCGCGGCATTTGACGCGGATGACACGTTGAAACGATTCGATACAACAAGCACCCGCTGTCGCACGGCGGCAGCGGGCGTTCAGGCGATGGCGATTGGGCGCTTGTTGTGGTCGCTTACTGGCCGATCTTGTTGCTGACCGCATTTTCCTGCCGGTTCAGCACGCGCTGTTCGCTCTTCGTGATGTGGCCGCGATCCTGCGCGGCCATGTCCCGCTCTTCCCGGCGGATCTTGCGGTCGTCGCGGTGCAGGCGCGCGGCCTGTGCGTGCGACATCTCGCCTTCCTTCACCTCGTGATGGATGCGGCGATTCTGGTTTGCGAGACGCCGGTTGACCTCTTCGCGGCGCGGATGCGCGTGCTGCCACGGCGTGTCGGCGAACGCGGTGCCGGTCAGCACCGACATCAGCGTGGCGGCGATCGCGAGATGGCGGGCAAGTGCTCGCATGGTGTTTTCTCCTGTCGTTGCGCGTCCGAATCGTGGGCGCTTAACGAAAAAACGCGCGGCCGGCGCCGGCTGTTGACGTTCCAACCTGTATCGATTGCAAGCGTTCGTTACGTCTACCGTTTGCAGTGTGTCAACTGAGGCGATAGGCCTTGCCGGGCGTCACTTCCGCCGGCAGCGGCTCGCGGTTCAGCTCGAGCAGCGTGCGTTCGATCTGCCGCGTGATCGCATCGAGTGCGAGATGGTTCGGCCCGTCGCCGAATGGCTCGGCGATCGCATGCGCGATCGCATCGAGCGCGATCAGCGTATACGCGACGAACACGGTGACGAATGGCGTCGCCGCGCCGATCGAGTCGACCAGGCCGAACGGCAGCAGCACGCAGTACGCATAGATGGTCCGGTGCAGCAGCACGTCATACGAGAACGGGATCGGCGTCGACGCGATGCGCTCGCAGCCGCTCACCATCGCGACGAGATCGTCGAGGCGCGCATCGAGCATCCACAGGCGCGTGTCGGCGAGGCGGCCCGCATCGGCGCGCGCGGCGAACGCTTCGCGCAGCCCGTGCACGATCGCGACCGGGCGGAACCGCGCGGCGGCGACGTGCGCATAGGTGCCGCTGTCGAGCAGCGCGCGCAGGTCCGCGGCCGGATCGGTGCCCCGCAGTTGATGCTTGAGCGCATAGACGAACGCGACGACCGTCCGCACCAACGCGCGCCGCGCGTCGTCGTCGCGATCGACCGCGCCGTAGCAGAGCGCCTGCGACACCAGCGTGCGCGCGGCGGTCAGCACGCCGCCCCACAGTTGCCGCGCCTCGCGGTAGCGGTCGTAGCTCGCGTTGTTGCGAAACCCCGCGAAGATCGCGAGCGTAAGGCCGATCAGCGTGAACGGCGTCGGGTTCAGCGGCACCTTTTCGCCGAGCACGCGGCCGCCGCCCCACACCGCGACGAGGCTGATCGCGAGCGTCAGCACGAGCTGCGGCAGGATGGTCGGCAGCACCGAGCCGTTCCAGACGAGCAGCATCCGCAGCCAGTGCTCGCGCGGACGAACGATCATCGTCGGGCTCCGTCAGGCGGCGATCGATGCCGGCGCGGCCGCGCGATGCAGCAGCACGGGCACCGACTTCGACGTCGGCGTGTTGCACACGTCGCCGACGCTGTCGAGCGGCACGAGCGGGTTGGTTTCCGGGTAGTACGCGCCGATGCAGCCGCGCGGGATGTCGTACTCGACGAGCAGGAAGCCGTTCGCTCGCCGCTCGATGCCGTCGTGCCACACGGTTTCCATGTCGACCCATTCGCCGGCCTTCATGCCGAGCATCACGAGATCGTCGCGGTTGACGAATACCACGCGGCGCTGGCCGAACACGCCGCGATAGCGGTCGTCGAGCCCGTAGACGGTCGTGTTGTACTGGTCGTGCGAGCGCGTCGTCATCAGCGTCATCAGGCGTTCGCCGTGCAGCGCGCGGGCGCGCTGGATCGGCGTGTCGGTCGGCAGCGCGTGCGCGATGAAGTTCGCCTTGGCCGTCGGCGTGAGCCATTCGCGGTCGCGCGATGCGACGCGCAGGTGGAAACCGCCCGGCCGCGCGATGCGCGTGTTGTAGTCGTAGAAGTCGTCGAGCGTCGCCTCGATCGCGTCGCGGATCTTCGCGTAATCGTCCTTGTACGCGAGCCAGTCGATCTTGCCGCTGCCGAACAGCGCGTGGCCCATATGCGCGACGATCGCGGGTTCCGACATCAGGTTCGGCGACGCCGGCTTGTTCATCCCGTACGACACGTGAACCATGCTCATCGAATCCTCGACCGTCACGCCTTGCGCGACGTTGTCCTGCAGGTCGATCTCGGTGCGGCCGAGCGTCGGCAGGATCAGCGCGTCGCGGCCGTGGATCAGGTGGCTGCGGTTCAGTTTCGTCGTGATGTGCACCGACAGGTCGCAGCGGCGCATGCCTTCCCATGTGCGCGGCGTGTCGGGCGTCGCCATCGCGAAGTTGCCGCCGAGGCCGATCAGCACCTTCACGCGGCCTTCGAGCATCCCCTCGATCGTCTCGACGACGTCGTAGCCGTGGTGGCGCGGCGGTTCGAAATCGAACACGTGGCCGAGCCGATCAAGGAACGCCTGTGACGGCTTTTCCTCGATGCCGACCGTGCGGTTGCCCTGCACGTTCGAGTGGCCGCGCACCGGGCACAGGCCCGCGCCGGGGCGGCCGATGTTGCCGCGCATCAGCATCAGGTTCGTCAGCATCTGCACGGTGGCGACCGAATGCTTGTGCTGCGTGATGCCCATGCCCCACGTCGCGATCACGCGCTCGCTGCGCGCATAGAGCCGCGCGAGGCCGTCGATCTGCTCGTACGGCACGCCGCTTTCGGCCGTCAGCGCGGACCAGCTTTCGTTGCGCAGGTCGTCGGCGAACGCGTCGAAGCCGGCCGTGTGCTCGCCGATGAACGCGGTGTCGAGCACGCGCGGCGCACCGGTGGCGCGCGCGGCGTCGTCGAGTTCGAGCACGCGTTTCGCCATCCCCTTGATCAGCGCGAAATCGCCGCCGATCGTCGGCTGGATGAACGTCGATGCGATCTTTGTGCCCGACATCGTCAGCATCTCGAGCGGGCTTTGCGGATCGGCGAAACGTTCGAGGCCGCGTTCCTTCAACGGATTGATCGACACGATCGTCGCGCCGCGCTTCGCGCACTCGCGCAGTTCGCCCATCATCCGCGGATGGTTGGTCGCGGGGTTCTGACCGAAGATCAGCAGCGTGTCCGCGTGCTCGAAATCGTCGAGCGTGACGGTGCCCTTGCCGACGCCGACCGACGCGGGCAGCCCGCGGCTCGTCGCCTCGTGGCACATGTTCGAGCAATCGGGGAAGTTGTTCGTGCCGTACCGCCTCACGAGCAGCTGGTACAGGAATGCCGCTTCGTTGCTTGCGCGGCCGGACGTGTAGAACGCGGCCTGGTTCGGGTCGGGCAGTGCGCGCAGGTGCCGCGCGATCAGTTCGAACGCGTCGTCCCACGCGATCGGCACGTAGCGGTCGGTCTGCGCGTCGTACACCATCGGGTCGGTGAGCCGGCCGTGCTGTTCGAGTTCGAAATCCGACTGTCCGAGCAGTTCGGTGACCGTGTGCGCGGCGAAGAATTCGGGCGTCACGCGCTTGCTCGTCGCTTCGGCAGCCACCGCCTTCACGCCGTTCTCGCAGAATTCGAACGTCGATGCGTGCTGGCGGTCGGGCCACGCGCAGCCGGGGCAATCGAAGCCGTCCGGCTGATTCTGGCGCAGCAGCGTGCGGTAGTTGCCGCCGGCGACCTTTTCCTTGATCAGGTTGATCGTGACGGCTTTCAGCGCACCCCAGCCGGCGGCCGGGTGGGTGTACGGTTCGATGCGCGCGGTGGCGGATTTCTTTTTCATGGTGCAGCAGGTGTCGGGGTCGATGGATGCAGAGTACGCGCGGCACCCGGCTGGCTGTGTGTACACCTGTTCACTTCAAAAAAGAGTACAGTTGCGGCCATTCATATGGTGCGGATCGCAACTGTGTTGTTGAAGGGAAGTTGAAAGGGAGGCGCGTGAAGCGTTACGAACAACTGGCCGACGATCTCCAGGCTCAGATCGAGCGCGGCGTATACCGGCCCGGCGAGCGGATTCCTTCGGTGCGGCAGGCGAGCCGGCAGCAGCAGCTCAGCGTCACGACCGTGCTGCGCGCGTACCTCGTGCTGGAAAGCCGCGGCCTGATCGAGAGCCGGCCGCAGTCGGGCTATTTCGTGCGGGCGCGCGCGGCGGCGCCGGCCGAAGCCGAACTGCACATGTCGGCGCCGGCGGCCGAGCCATCGGCGGTGGACGTGAGCCGGCTCGTGCTGTCGACGCTGCGCTCGATCGCGCGCGACGACGCGGTGCCGCTCGGTTCGCCGTATCCCGATGCATCGCAGTTCCCGGTGCAGCGCCTCGCGCGCTATGCGCAGGCAATCGGACGCCGCCGCACGCGCTGGGGCGTGATCGACGATCTGCCGCCCGGCAACCAGGAACTGATCCGCCAGATCGCGCGGCGTTATGCGGAGCGCGGAATCGCGGTCGAGCCGGGCGAGATCGTGATGACGATCGGCGCGACCGAGGCGATCAACCTGTGCCTGCAGGCCGTCGCGAAGCCGGGCGACACGATCGCCGTCGAGTCGCCGACGTTCTACGCGATGCTGCACGCGATCGAGCGGATGGGCATGCGCGCGCTCGAAGTCGCGACGCATCCGGTCGACGGCATCGATCTCGACGCGCTCGAACGGATTCTCGAGCGCGAACGCATCGCCGCGTGCATGGTGATGCCGAATTTCCAGAATCCGCTCGGCTTCCAGATGCCCGACGCGCGCAAGCGCGCGCTCGTCGAGCTGCTGGCGAAGCACGGCGTGCCGGCGATCGAGAGCGACGTCTATCACGAGCTGCATTTCGGCGACACGACGCCGAGCGCGCTGAAGTCGTTCGACCGCGACGGGCTCGTGCTGCATTGCGCGTCGTTCACGAAGAGCCTGTCGCCGCGCTATCGGATCGGCTGGGCGATGCCGGGCCGCTACCGCGACCAGGTCGAGAAGCTGAAATTCCTGAACACGCTTGCGACGCCCGCGATCGAGCAACTGGCGATCGCCGAGTACCTGAAACATGACGGCTACGATTTCCACCTGCGGCGCATGCGCAAGCAGTACGCGCAGCAGGCGAGCCTGATGAGCGCGATGGTGCGGCGGTTCTTTCCGGAAGGCACACGGCTGTCGCAGCCGCAGGGCGGGTATGTGCTGTGGGTCGAGCTGCCGCCGCAGGTCGACGCGATGAGGCTCTACACGCTCGCGCTCGCGCAGCGGATCACGATCGGGCCCGGGCACATGTTCTCGGCGGGCACCGATTACCGGCATTTCATCCGGCTCAACTACAGCTATCCGTGGTCGCGGCAGATCGAGGAGGCGCTGAAGGTGCTGGGGCGGCTCGCGTCGGAGTGCGCGGCGCGGTGAGTGCCGCTGTGCCCGGTGGCAGGCGGCGGCCGGTGGCCGGCCGCCTTGGCATGGTTCAACCCGCGTGCGGCGCTTGCAGCCCGGCTTGCACGGCGCCGGTCATCTGCCGCATGTCGAAGCCCGACGGGTGCTGGTACACGCGCAGCCCGAACTCCGGCAGCACCGCGATCAGGTGGTCGAACAGGTCGGCCTGGATGGTCTCGTAGTCGACCCACGTCGTCGTATCGGTGAAGCAGTACAGTTCGAGCGGAATGCCTTCGGCCGTGAGCGGCAACTGCCGCGCCATGCACGTCATGTCGCGGCGGATCCGCGGATGGCCCTTCAGGTAGTTCGCGACATATGCGCGGAATGTGCCGAGATTCGTCAACTGACGGCGGTTCGCCGGGAAGTCGCCGGCCGCGCCGAGCGTGCCGTTCCATTGCTCGATCGCGTCGACCTTGTCCTCGAGATAGTCCTTCAGCAGCGTCAGGCGTTCGAGCCGTTCGATCTCGTCGCTGGAGAGAAAGCGCACGCTCGTCGCGTCGACGAACAGCGCGCGCTTGATGCGGCGCCCGCCCGCTTCGGTCATCCCGCGCCAGTTCTGGTAGCTCTCGGTGATCAGTTTCCACGTGGGCACCGTGATGATCGTGTGATCGAAGTTCGCGACCTTGACGGTATTCAGCGTGATGTCGATGACCGTGCCGTCCGCGCCGGCCGACGGCATCGTGATCCAGTCGCCGATCCGCAGCATGTCGTTCGACGACAGCTGCACGCCCGCGACGAGGCCGAGCAGCGTGTCCTTGAAGATCAGCATCAGCACCGCGGACATCGCGCCGATGCCGGACAGCAGCAGGCCGATCTGCTTGCCGGTCGCATCGCCGATCACGACCAGCGCGGCCGTGATGAACATCACGAGCTTGACGAGCTGCATCGCGCCTTTCAGCGACAGGCGCGGCTGGTCGCGATGGTGCGTGCGGTGCGTGTGTTCGAGCGCGGACAGCGTCGCGCTGATGGTCATCGTCACGAGGAACACGATCAGCGCGAACAGCACCTTGTCGGCGACCTGCACGGCCGTGTCGGGAATGCCGGGCACCGCGCCGAGGCCGAGCTTGATCACGACGAACGGGACGATGCGGTTCAGCCACCTGAACGCGCCGAACTCAAACAGCGCGTCGTCCACGCGCGTGGCCGACAGCCGCGCGAGCCGCACAACCACGCGAAACAGCAGGAAATGGACGGCCGCGGTGATTGCGCCGGCGGCGGCGAGCAGGACGAGGAGGCCGACGAGCGGCGCAAACCAGGATTCGTTCAGGGTCATAGGGGCAGACAGGGGCCTTCTTGTGCGTTGAATCGGCGCCGCGAGGCGGCGCGTGCCCGGTGAAGGGCACATGAAAGGGACCGTGATTGTGCCATCGTGTTCCGGCGGCATGCGTCTGACGGACGTCGGGCGTCGCGCGGCTCCTGAACCTTCTCACCATTGCGCAGGTATCCTCTGCAATCAGGTGACGGCGAATGGCGAATCCGCATCACCGCAAGCCGATGCGCGCACCGGTTACCGGATGCGTCGCATGCATGCGCGCGATCGGCTCGAAGCCTTTGCGGCGGGCCCTCGCGGGTGACAGCGCGGGACCGGCGATCCATGCAGTCATGCGGGCGCAGCATGCGTTGCCGGTGCGTCGCCCGCCGACGGTGAGCGACACGCGGCAGCTTCGCGCACTTGCCATGCGATGCCTGCCCGGGGCACGATGCGCGAACGACTTCGCGAACCGCGTCATCCCGTCACTTCGGCCTCACGTATTTCACGCATGCAAGATTCGAACGAAAGCCGTCCGCCAGGCGTGCGGCCGCTGAAAGGCATCCTCCCGATCCGCCGCGCGGCGGCCATTCGCGACGTATTCGCGGGCATATCGCTCGCGTCGATGGACATCCCGCAGGTGCTCGGTTACGCGCGCATCGCCGGCATGCCGGCCGTCACGGGCCTTTACACGGTGTTCCTGCCGCTTATCGCGTTCGCATGTTTCGGCGCATCGCGCCATCTCGTGGTCGCCGCCGATTCCGCGACCGCGACGATCTTCGCGAGCCGGCTTGCGTCGATGGCGCCGGCCGGCAGCGCCGACTATGCGGCGCTGGCCGGCATGGTCGCGCTGCTGACCGCCGCGATGCTGCTGCTCGCGCGCATCTTCAAGCTCGGCTTCCTCGCCGATTTTCTGTCGCGCACGGTGCTGGTCGGCTTTCTCGCCGGCGTCGGCGTGCAGGTATCGATCGCGATGCTCGGCGACATGCTTGGCTTAGCCGTGCCATACCCGGCATCGCGCAGCCTCGCGCAACTCGCCTATGTCGTCACGCATCTCGTCCACGCGAACCGGCCGACATTCGCGCTCGCGGCACTCGTCGTCGTCGCGATTCTCGCGTGCAAGCGGTTCCTGCCGCGTGTGCCGATGCCGATGATCGCGGTCGCGGGCAGCATTGCCGCGAGCCATGCGTTCGGTTTCGCCGCGCACGGCATCGCGGTGCTCGGGCCCGTCGCGGGCGGGTTGCCGCCGCTGCGCTGGCCGTCCGTTACGTGGCAGCAGTTCCTCGATCTCGTGCCGGTTGCCGCGTCGTGCTTCGTGATGATCATCGCGCAGAGCGCGGCCGCCGCGCGCGTGTTCGCGCAGCAGTACGGCGAGGACGTCGACACCAACGCCGACATCCTCGGGCTCGCGGCCGCGAATGCGGCTGCGGCGGTCGGCGGCGCGTTCGTCGTCAACGGCAGCCCGACGCAGACGGCGATGGCCGATGGCGCGGGCGTGCGCAGCCAGATCGGGCATCTCGCGTTCGCCGCCGTCGTGGCCGTCGTGCTGCTGTTCTTCAGCACGACCCTGCAGTATCTGCCGCATGCGGTGCTGGCCGGCATCGTGTTTACGATCGCGCTCGGGCTGATCAACATGCGCAGCCTCGCGGCGATCCGCAACGAAAGCCCCGGCGAATTCACGCTCGCGCTGGTGACGGCCGTGGCCGTCGTGACGGTCGGCGTCGAGCAGGGCATCCTGCTGGCCGTCGTGTTGTCGCTGATGCGGCACGTGCACCACAGCTACCAGCCGCACACGATGGTGCTCGAGCCCGTCGCGGGCGACGGGCGCTGGCAGCCGGTGCCTGCGCGGCGCGGCGCCATGACGGCGCCGGGGCTGATCGTCTACCGGTTCGGCTCCGACCTGTTCTTTGCGAACGACCATCTGTTCGCCGCCGAGGTGACCGAGCTCGTCGATGCGGCGCCGGTGCCGCCGCGCTGGTTCATCGTCGATGCGGGCGCGATCACCGATCTCGACTATTCGGCCGCGCGGACCGTGACCGATCTCGTCAAGACGCTGCACGCGCGCGGGATCGGCGTGCTGTTCGGGCGCGTCAACCGCTATCTGCGCGCGGACATGGATCGTCACCGGATCACCGGGGTCGTCGGCGAGTCGCGCATCTTCGAGACGCTGCATCAGGCGCTGGAGGCGGCGGGCACGACGCCGGCGCCGCAGGAGCCTGGCACCGTGTAGTGTGAACCGCCCTAGGCGGCCGTGCGCAAGCGCGCGAAGCCGTTGCGCAGGTGGCGGGCCAGTTCCGTCGCGGCCGGCGTGCGCTGGCCGCGCGGCAGATGAAGGTTGATCGCGAAGTTCGGCAGCGCGGGCAGGCCGCTGCCGGCCGGCAGGATGTCGAGGTCGGCCGGCACGGTGGACGCGAGCCAGACGGTCACCGCGAGATCGGAGCGCACGGTCGCGGCCGTCGCGTCGAAGCTGCCGTTCTCGAACACGGTGCGCCATGCACGATCGCTGCCGCGCAGCGCGTCGAGCACGATCGGGCGGAACGCGCAGGTCTGCGCGACCATCGACACCGGCAGCGGCGTGTTCCGGTGCGCGGTGCCGCCTTTCGCGCCGACCCAGACCAGCCGATCGACCGCGATGCATTCGCCGCGAGACGACCCGACCGGCGCCTCGATCAGCGCGACGTCGAGATCGCCCTGCGTGAGCCCCCGGCGCAGTTCCGGCGATGCCGCGCACACGAGCGAGAGCGCGACCTGCGGATGCGCCTGCGCATAGCCTTTCAGGATCGGCGCGAGACAGGCGCCGACGAGATCCTGCGGTGCGCCGAGGCGAACGGCGCCTTCGACCGCGCCGGCCGTCAGGTCGGTCAGCAGCGTATCGTGCACGGCGAGCAGCCGGCGCGTCTGTTCGAGCAGCCGCTCGCCGGCCGCAGTGAGCAGCAGGTTGCGATGCTCGCGGACGAACAGCGGGCCGGACAGCGTTTCGAGCCGCGCGACCTGCTGACTGATCGCGCCTTGCGTCAGGTGCAGCGCGCGGCTGGCCGCCGTCATGCTGCGATGATCGGCGACCGTGACGAAGGCGCGCAGCAGCGCGATGTCGAGATTGCGTGTCATGCGTCGCATTATGAACGCTAATGGCAGGCATAAAAATCTTTCGCTGTCGTAATGGGAGGATCGCGGGTAAAACGGGGGCTTCGACGACGACAACCGGGAGCCTCCGTGCTGCTTCGCGACTACCTGCCGCTGATGCTGTTCGTGATCGTGTCCACCGTGACGCCGGGCGGCGCGACGACGCTCGCAACCGCATCGGGCGCCCATTTCGGCTATCGGCGGTCGCTGCCGCTGATGGCCGGCATCGCGGCCGGCCTGGCGTCGATGGCGGCGGTTGCCGCGGCCGGGCTTGGCAGCGTGTTGCTTGCGCTACCCGCGTTGCAGCTCGCGATGAAGGTGGCCGGCTCGTTGTATCTCGTGTGGCTGGCCGTGCGCATCGGGCGCGGCGGCAAGCCGCGGCTCGATGCCGCGGTGCACCGGCCGCAAGGGTTCGTCAGCGGTGTCTGGATGCTCTGGCACAACCCGAAAGGCTGGGCGATGACGCTCGGCGCGGCCGCGTCGTTCGCCGCGCTCGCGTCCGGGCCGGCGCGGCTGGGCGTATTGCTCGGGCTGGCGTTCGGCCTGGCCGCGATGGCGTCGTTGTCGCTGTGGTGTTTCGCCGGGCTGTTGTTCGCGCGCGTGTTGCGCACGGAGCGGCAGTGGCGCTGCCTGAATGCGGGGCTGGGCGTGCTGCTCGTGGTGTCGATCATGCCGATGTGGCTGCCGTAGCGACGCTGCGCGCACATCGCGGCGCAGCGTCCGCGTTCAGCGCGAACCGGCGCGCGCGGCGCCGGCAGTTCGCCCGCCCGTACCGGCCGACCACAACGGCAGCCGCAGCGTCGTGACGAAGCTCGCCGCATGCAGCACGCAAAGCAGGCCGAACGCCCACGCGTACGCGGCCGCTTGCGTGCCGCCGCCCGATATCGCTTCGGCCTGCAGCCGCCATGCGAGGAACAGCGTGCATATCGTCGTGAACGTCGGGCCGCCGAGGCGCTGCACGATATTGAGCGACGTCGTCGCCATCGGCAGGTTGCGGCGCTCGACCGACGCATACGCGGCGGAGATCGACGGCGCGCCGATCGCGCTCTGACCCATGCCGCGCAGAAACAGCGCCGGCACGAGCACGTACGGATCGTAGCCGGTCAGCGCGAGGAACACGAACGGCAGCGTCGCGACGACGGCGAGCAACGCACCGGCGGCGGCCAGCCGGCGCACGCCGAACCGGCTCGTCAACGCGCCCATCGACGGATAGGTGACGAGCATGCCGAGCCCGAGCGGCGCGAGCAGCCAGCCCATCTCGCCCGGCGAGCGCCCGCACGCCTGGATCAGGAACACGGGAATCAGCATCTGGCCCGCGTACATCGCGCCGTTCGACAGGAACTGCGTGCCGGCCGCCGCACCGAACACGCGGGAGCGAAACAGTGCGAGATCGATCAGTGCGTGCTCGCCCTTGCGTTGCTCGAAGCGCAGGAACGCGGCGAGCAGCAGCGCCGAGCAAGCGATCGCGGCGATGCCGAACGCCGTGCCGATCCGCTCGGCGCCGTAGAGGAACAGCACGAGGCCCGGCGACAGCAACGCGAGGCCGACCCAGTCGAGTTCGCGTCGTTGCGCTTCGTCACGATCACCGGGCAGGAACCGCACGGCCAGCGCGAGCGCCAGCACGCCGACGGGCAGGTTCACGAGAAACAGCCAGCGCCACGATGCGTACTGCAGGATCGCACCAGCGACCACGGGGCCGAGGATCGGCGCGAGCAGCACGGGCACCGCCGCGTAGCCGATCACGCGCGCCATCTGCTGGCCGGCGACGCGCGCGATCATCATCTGCGCCATCGGTGCGAGCAGCCCGCCGCTGACGCCTTGCAGCACGCGGAACGCGATCAATGACGGCGCGGACCACGCGAGCCCGCACAGCGCCGACGTGAGCGTGAACGCGGAGAAGCACCACAGGTACAGCGCCTTCGCGCCGATGCGGTCGACGAGCCAGCCGTTCAGCGGCAGCACCAGCGTCAGCGCGAGCAGGTAGCCGCTCGTCACCCACTGGATCGTCGACAGGCTCGCATGCAGGTCGGTCGCGAGGCTCGACAGCGATACGTTGACGATCGTCGCGTCGAGCTGCGACAGCAGCGAGCCGAGCGTCGCGACCGCGCTGACCTTCCAGATCGACGGATCGAGCCGGCCGGCCGCGTGGCCCGGCGCCGGCTGCGCGCGTCGGTCGTTCACGCGCCGCGCCGGTCGAGCAGCGCGACGATGTCCTGCGTCGTGCCCGTTTCGCCGAGGCGCGGGAACACGCGCTCGGTGCTGTTTGCGTGCGCGTCCGCGTTGAGGTCGGTCATCGCGTCGACGGCGAGCGTCACGTTGTAGCCGAGTTCGTGGGCCTGTCGCGCGGTCGATTCGACGCCGATGCTCGTCGCGACGCCGGTCAGCACGATCTGCGTGACGCCGGCCGCCTTCAGGTGCGCGTCGAGATCCGTACCGGTAAATGCGCCCCAGGTTTTTTTCGTCACGGCATGGTCGGCCGGCTGCCGGTTCAGTTCGGGCACGAGTTCGGTCCAGTCGGCGGGCAGGGCGTCCAGGCGTACCTGCTGCTGCGTGCGGCCCGGTGCGCCCCCGGCGACGTTGACGAGCACGACCGGCAGGCCGCGGCTGCGGAATGCGTCGAGCAGTTCGCGGGTGTGCGCGATCACCGGTGCGACCGGGTGTGCGGTCGGGAGGGCGACGATGCCTTTCTGCAGGTCGATGACGACGAGTGCCGTGTTCGTGTCGAGACGGGTTGCGCTCATGATGGGGCTCCGTGGAATGGACGAAGGAAGGCGGGCGCGCGGATGCCGCGTGGCGCGCAGGCCGGGGTCATTGCTCGCCGATGCGGCGGATCAGCGGGATCGCGGCGGCGAGCGTGTCGATGTCTTCTGGATCGAGCCTTTCGATCGCCGCGCCAAGCCACTTGTGCTTCGCGGCATTGCGCTTGCGGCGTGCGTGGAGGCCGGCGGCGGTCAGCATGAACAGGATCTGGCGGCCGTCGGTCGGATGCGGTTCGCGTTCGACGAGACCGTCTTCCTCGAGGCTCGCGAGGATCGCCTTCATCGACTGCGGTTTCATCGCCTCGGCGCGCGCGAGATCGGCGGTCGTCATCGGCCCGTGCCGTTCGAGCCGCGCGAGCGCACTCGTCTGGGACATGCCGAGCCCTTCGGATTCGATTTCGGAGCGGAGCCGGCGGATCAACTGGCCGACCGCGAGGGTCAGGTCGGCGGCGACGAGGTCGGCGGAAACGCCGGGTTTGCGTGGCGGGTTCATGCGGCGGATCATAGAGCACGACAGTTAAACTTGCAAGTTTAACTGTCAAATTGGCCGGCAGGCCGCGGCGCCGCCCGGCACGCGGTTACGTGCGGTGCGGCAGGGCGACCGGCACGACTTCGCTGTATTTCGGCGTGGCGTTTTCGTGCAGCAGGTCGCCGAGGTATTGAGCGAGTTCGTCCGCGGCGAGCGCGGACGGAATCTGCAGGTCGGCCGGGCGCCGCTTGCCTTCGGCGCCGAGATCGAACACGGCCCAGCGGCCGTTCGTACGCACGACGGCGAGCAGCCGTCCGAATGCACTGAAGCGGTATTCGTCCTGCATGGCATCGCTCCCGTAGGGTGAACGCGCCGGCCGCCTGCGCGCGCTTACTGGATCGAGCAGGTCAACCAGCGATGGATTTTGAGTGCGTCGCTCGATACGCCGGCGCGCGTCGGCGCGCCGAGCAGCACGACCGTTTCGCGGCGGCCCTTCACGCGCATGCGCATCACGACGCCGTGCCCCGATTCGTTGATGAAGCCCGTCTTCTGCAGCCGGATCGGCAGACGGCGGTAGCGGACGAGCGGGTCGGAATTCACGTACAGCAGCTCGCCGTCGCCGGGGCGCACGGTGGTCGACGTATCCGTCGAGAAATAGCGGATCAGCGGATCCTGCGCCGCCGCGCCGACGAGCTTCGCGAGATCCTCTGCCGTCGACACGTTGTGCGGCGACAGGCCGGTCGGCTCCCTGAAGTGCGTGTGGCGCATGCCGAGCCGGCGCGCTTCGCGGTTCATCGCCTTGACGAACGCAGCGCGCCCGCCCGGATAGTCGCGGCTCAGCGCGGCCGCCGCGCGGTTTTCCGACGACATCAGCGCGATATGGAACATGTCGCGGCGCGACAGCTCCGAGCCGACCTGCAATCGCGAACCGGTGAACTTGATCGTGTCGCGATCGTGCGCGGTGACGCGCAGCACGCCGTTCAGCGGACGATCCGCGTCGCGTGCGACGACGGCCGTCATCAGCTTCGAGATCGATGCGATCGGCCGCACGGTGCGCGCGTTGCGGGCCAGCAGCGGCGTGCCGGAGTCGACGTCGAGCACGTAGGCCGCGCGTGAATGCAACGACCTGACTGCGCGCGGGCTATAGCCGCAGCTTGCCATCAGGCGCGGTTTGGCGGCCGCCGGGCGCGGGCGTGCGGCGGTCGTGCGCTTCGCGCGGCGATGCTGCGGGGCCGGCGTCGCATGACGCTTGACTGCACGATGCTTCGCATGCGGGCGGCGATGCTTGACGGCCTTGATCTTGCGGTGAGCAGGCTTCTTCTTGACGGTTTTCGCATGCGCGTGGGCGTGCGCGGTGCGATGCGGCTGCGCGCGCTGCGCGGACGCGTTCGCGGCGAACGCGAGCAGCAGGAACGAGAGGGCGAGGATCAGGGTGGTCCGGGCGCGAGGCAGGCGCGCGATGAGGCCGGTCAAGCGAAAGTCTCCTTTTCACGCGCGATGCGGCTGCGCGGAATGCATGGGCGGTCAGCGGGTGCGGGAAATTATACGGTCGATCGCGTGGCGACGACGATGGCATCCCGTTTCAGCGGCGCTGTTTTGCAGGCTGCCGCCTCCTTGCATTGCGATTCGCGTCCATATGTCGCGCCTGCGTGACAAACGACGGCACGGTCGGCAAGATGTCGAGGTCATTTTCAGGAGAACCCATGTCCCGCCGCCCGCACGCGTTGCCCGTGCAACCGCTCGCATCGATCGACAGCCTGTCCGCGACGGGCGAACTCGTGGCCTTCAACGTGGGGCCGGACGATGCGTTATACATGGCGTTTGCACTGGAGCCGCTCGATTACCGGACTCGATCCGATGGTGTGTCGGTTGCGAAAACGACACCGTCTGCTTCGCAGCGGTACCGCATGATTGCGTGGAAGGGCGGGGAAGCGCTGCTTGATCTCGTCGTCGACAACGAACCGTTCAACATTCACGAGATCCAGCCGGTGGGAGACGATCTTCTGCTCGTTTGCGTTCGATCCTGTTATCGCGGGCCGGACGACTTCGATCTGAACGGCCGGTTCTATCGCCGTGACGGCATGCCTTGCGGCGAAATATTGCTCGGCGACGGTATCGAGTCGGTGCAGGTCACGGGCACCGGAGAAATCTGGACGTCCTATTTCGACGAAGGTGTCTACGGCAATTTCGGCTGGGAGCTCCCGGTCGGAGCATCGGGATTGGTCGCGTGGAACAGGCAAGGCGAACAGCTCCATGCGTTCTCGCCGCCCGCGGGACTGGGTCCGATCGACGACTGTTATGCGCTCAACGTTCCAGGCGACCACGACGTCTGGTTGTATTACTACAATGAATTTGCGCTCGTCCACATGCGCGACCGGCAAACGGTCGCGTCATGGCGCATTCCGGTGAAGGGTAGCCGCGCGTTCGCTGTGACGGAAGATCCGGTGCGGCACGGCGCGTACACGGCGCTGTTCTGTGGTGCCTACGACGATCGCGACGCGCTGCAACTCGTGCATCTGGGTGCCGATGGCGAGGTCCGGCTGGTGCGCGCATATCGTTTGCAGAGTGCCGGTTCGGAGCCTGTCGGAGCTGCGCGGATGGTCGGCCGCGGCCGTGTGCTGTACGTCGTTGGTATGGACGGCAACGTGTATCGGATCGATATGGCGGGGATCCTCGCGCCCGGCGCCGCTTAGCGCGGCCAGCTCCGCCGCGACACGACCGCAAAACTGATCGCGATCGAACCTGTCACGGCGCGTGGCGACGCGTCTTCGATCGCATCGCCGAAGCGAAAACGGCGGCTGCGTCCGTCGCTGCGTTCGGCACGACGCTTCGGTGCGCACGTATCGACGGCGACGGTGCGTTCGTTTGCAACCGCGCCATCGCAAGATGGGGCCGCCACGCATTCGGACACGTGATCTAGTGACATGACAGTAAATTCCGGGAAGGGCATGCCCGTATTGAACGTCATCGCATTCGATCAGTAAAATGAATATTTCGATCGATAAGATTCCCTTAAAGAATGGAACTGAAACTGCTGCGAACGTTCCTGACGGTCACCGAGCTGTGCCATTTCAGCCGCGCGGCCGATGCGCTGCACATGAGCCAGCCGGCACTGAGCAAGCAGATCGGCGCGCTCGAGGCGAGCCTCGGCGGCAAGCTGTTCGAGCGCGGGCGGCACGGCGCGGAGCTGACGCCGTTCGGCGAACGCTTCCTGCCCGACGCGCAGGCGCTCGTGCGCGATGCCGACGAGATCCTCGCGCGTGCGCGGGAGGCGAGCAGCGGGCAGCGCGGGCATTTGCGGCTCGGCATCTGCCTGTCCGTGCTGACGCTCGTGCCGAAGCTGGTCGCTGAATTTCGTCGCCGCAATCCGGGCATTGCCGTCACGCTGAGCGATCTATCGTCGTCCGAGCAGACGCGCCGGCTGCGTGCCGGCAAGCTCGACGCCGGGTTCCTGCGCCTGCCGTCCGACGACGGGCTGTCGTCGTTCAAGGTGATCGACGAAGGGCTCGCGCTTGCGGTGCCGCCGCACCTGGGCTTCAAGCGCGTGCCGGCCGACCTCGACGTGCTCAACGAGATCGGCTTCATCGCACTGCAGCGTGCGCGCGGCCCGGGGCTCGCTGCGCAGATCGACCGATGGTGCGTCGAGCGCCGTTTCGTGCCGCACGTGACGCAGCAGGCGGAAGATGTGCAGTCGGTGCTGACCTCGGTCGCGGCCGGCGTCGGCGTCGCGTTCATCCCGTCGCGCGCGCAGTACCTGCTGCGCGACGCGACGGTGCTGCCGCTCGACGGCAGGGACGCGAAGTGGCGCGTGGGGCTCGCGTGGCTGTCGGGGCGCGACGATCCCGTCACGGCGCATTTCGTGTCGTTCATGCGCGCCGCGATCAAGGCTGGGTGACGGGGCGTATAGTGCTCGCGATTGCATCCTCATCCTGAATGAATGCCGGTCCGGCACCGGCTCATGAACCCGAACCGATGACTTCAGAATCCGACGAATCCCCGCTCGATCCCGCACTCGTTGCGACGCTCGCGACGCTTAACGAGGCCGCGAACGATCCGGCGGGCAAGACATGGTCGCTGCCGAAGATCGCGAAGCGCGCGCAACTGCCGATGAGCACGCTGCGCCGCGTGCTGACGCAGCTCGATGCCGCGGGCCTGAGCGCGACGACGCTGAACGAGGACGGCACCGGCCGCGCCGCGCTGACCGACGAGGGGCGCACCGTGTGTGCGCAACTGTTCGGCACGAACGACGCGGGATAAAGGAACGGGCCGCTGCTGTGCACTGCGGCCCGTCGTGTTGCGGCTCGACGCATACGTCGCGCCAGCCTGTGTATCACCACCGCGCCGTCACACCGCCCATCACCGAGTGACGGTAGGTCTGGTCGTTCAACCCGCGCCGGTAGCCGACGTCGAGATCGAGCCAGCGCGTCGGCGAATAGATCGCGCCCGCGAGCACGAATGCCGGATTCACGCCGGCGGTGCTTTCGGTGTTGCGCGACATGCCGACGTCGACCACGAGCTGCAGCCGGTCGGTCGCCTTGTAGAGCGCCGCGCCCGACACGGCCCAGACGGACGTCAGGTCGCCCTGATGATTCGGCTGGTACGCGAGGCCCGCATTCGCGAGCAGCGAGAAGCGCGCGATGTCGGCCTGCGCGAGCAGCGTCGCGCCGGTGCCGACGCGGCCCGTGCCGAGCCCGCGGCCGTCGTTGCCGGTCGGCATCGTCACCTTCGGTTTTAGGGCGAGCGACAGCGGCCCGCGTTCGACGAAGCGCCATTTCATGCCGATCTCGACATCGCCGATGCCCGCGCCGTTTTCGTCGGTGCGCGTTTGCAGATGCGTATAAGGCGCGTTGACGTAGAGGTCGACGTGTTCGCCGAACCCGCGCGTGAGCGTCGCATTCCATAGCTGGTGGCGCCCGCTGTCTTCCTGTTTCGAGGTTTCCTCGGCGTTGAACTCGAACTGCCAGTTCGCATTGCCCTGCGTGCCCGTATCGTCGCTGACGAGCGGATGGGCCGGAAAGGCGTCGAGCGGTGCGAGGAGTGCGCTCGCGGCTGCGAGCGGAAGGATTCTTTTCATCGCATTACCCTTGAAGCGTCGTGAAAGGCCGGCCCGAGTGCGTTGCGCGGGCCGGCACGTCGTTATCCGAACGGAATCAGAACCACTGCTTGTAGCGGCGCACGTAGATCGTCTTGACGATCTGCGCGAGCAGGATGTAGCCGACCATCGTCGCGGCGAGCCACAGCCAGAAGGTGCCCGGCAGGTGCATGAAGCCGAGTGCCTCCGCGAACGGCGAGAACGGCAGCCAGCAGCCGATCGCGATCGCGGTGAACGTCGACAGCAGCACCGGCAGCGCGGCCGTGCTTTGCAGGAACGGAATCTTCTGCGTGCGCAGCAGGTGCACCACGAGCGTCTGCGACACGAGGCTCTCGATGAACCAGCCCGAGTTCATCACGATCTGGCCGCCCGTGCCGCCGTGCAGGTGATACATCGCGCCCGCGCCGAACACGGTCCACATCAGCACGTAGGTCGTGATGTCGAACACCGACGACGTCGGCCCGACCCACAGCATGAAGCGGCTGATGTTGCCGGCTTCCCACTTGCGCGGCTTCTTCAGGAACTCGGGATCCATCTTGTCCCACGGCAGCAGCATCTGCGACGTGTCGTAGACCAGGTTCAGCACGAGCAGCTGCGTCGCGAGCATCGGCTCCCACGGCAGGAACGCGCTGGCGACGAGCACCGAGAACACGTTGCCGAAGTTCGAGCTCGCAGTCATGTTCAGGTACTTCAGGATGTTGCCGAACGTCTCGCGGCCCTTGATCACGCCTTCCTCGAGCACCATCAGGCTCTTTTCGAGCAGGATGATGTCCGCGGTTTCCTTCGCGATGTCGGCGCCGCTGTCGACCGAGATGCCGACGTCGGCGTCGCGCAGCGCGGGCGCATCGTTGATGCCGTCGCCGAGGAAGCCGACCGTGTGCCCGTTCGCCTGCAGCGCCTTGACGATGCGCGCCTTCTGCAGCGGCGTCAGCTTCGCGAACACGGTCGTGCGTTCGACGACCTGCGCGAGCGTTGCGTCGTCGAGCGCCTCGATTTCAGCGCCGAGGATCGGCTTGCCGGGTTCGAGGCCGACCTGGCGGCACACCTTCATCGTGACGATCGGGTTGTCGCCCGTCAGCACCTTCACCGCGACACCGTTCTCGCGCAGCGCGGCGAGTGCCGGCGCGGCCGACTCCTTCGGCGGATCGAGGAAGGTCAGGAAGCCGCGCACGACGAGGTCACGTTCGTCGGCGGTGCGGTACTGCTCGCGTTCGTCGCCGCGCGGGATCGTGCGCGTTGCGAGCACGAGCACGCGGAAGCCGTCCTCGTTGTACGCGTTGGCCTGTTCGAGCAGCCGCTTGCGCGCGACGAAATCGAGCGGGCGCACGCCGTCTTCATCCTGTACATGCGTGGAGACGGCCAGCATTTCCTCGACCGCGCCCTTGCAGACCAGCAGGTGTGTGCCGCACGTATCCTCGACGACGACCGACAGGCGGCGGCGCACGAAGTCGAACGGCAGCTCGTCGATCTTCTTGTAGCCCTGCGGCTTCGCGCGTTCGCCGATCTCGTCGGCGCGCGCGACGACCGCGATATCGATCAGGTTCTTCTGGCCGCTCTGGTGGAAGCTGTTCAGCCAGCCGAGCCGCAGGATTTCCTCGTTTTTATGACCGGACAGGTCGAGGTGGTGTTCGAGGATGATCTTGTCCTGCGTGAGCGTGCCGGTCTTGTCGGTGCACAGCACGTCCATCGCGCCGAAGTTCTGCACCGAGTTCAGCCGCTTGACGACGACCTTGCGGCGCGCCATCGCGATCGCGCCGCGCGCGAGGTTCGCGCTGACGATCATCGGCAGCATCTCGGGCGTGAGACCCACGGCCACCGCGAGCGCGAACGTGAGTGCGCTCAGCCAGTCGCCCTTGGTCAGGCCGTTGATCATGAACACGATCGGCACCATCACGAACATGAACTTGATCAGCAGCCAGCTCACGCTCGCGACGCCGCGGTCGAAGCTCGTCTCGATGCGCTTGTGGCTCACGACGTTGCGCGCGAGCGAACCGAAGTACGTGTCCTCGCCGGTCGCGACGACGACGGCCGTCGCCGTGCCGCTGACGACGTTGGTGCCCATGAAGCAGACGTTCTCGAGATCGAGCAGCGGCGTCGACGCATCGTTCGCCGCGCCGGCCGTGCCGGTGCTCGCCGATTTGCCGGCGACCGCGCCGAGCGTGTCGTATTTCTCGACGGGCAGCGCTTCGCCGGTGAGCACGGCCTGGCTGATGAACAGGTCGCGCGACGCGAGCAGGCGCACGTCGGCGGGGATCATGTCGCCGGCCGACAGGTGCACGATGTCGCCCGGCACGACCTCGCGCATCGGCACCTCGCGGCGCGCCGGCTCGACGGTATCGGTGATCGCGCGCTGCACGGTGGCCGTCGTGCGGACCATCGCCTTGAGCTTCTCGGCCGCGCGCAGCGAACGGAATTCCTGCACGAAGCGCAGCAGCGCGCTGATCGTGACCATCGTCAGCAGGATCGTCATGCCGACGTAGTCGCGATCGCCGGGCGCCGCGAAGTAGACGTCGGTGAAGAAGCTGATGGCCGCCAGCACCAGCAGCACGTAGACGAACGGATTGTGGAATGACATCAGCAACTGGCGGGACCAGTGCGGCGGCTTGTCGTGCGCGATTTCGTTCGGGCCGTGGTGCTGCAGGCGGTCGGCGGCCTGGCCGTAGGTGAGGCCGCGCGTGCTGGTGCGCAGCGACTTCAGCGTGTCTTCGAGCGGGCGGGCCGCTTCCTGCGCGGCGCGCATGATGCGCGGTTCGTTCTGCTGACCGGGGCCGGTCTTGATGAAGCCGCGCTGTTTCTTTTGCGATGTGTTGCGTTGTGTCATGAGTCGCTCCTGGCGCGCGAGGCGGCGGGCGGGGAGCGGCCGTGACGTTATCGACGCACGAGCGCTCCCCGCCGCGTCGCGTCAAACGCGATCGGCTGTGGATCGGTGAAAGCGGGAACGCTCGCCGGCGCGCGGAGTGCGGTCGGACGATCGATGCGCAGCGTCGCACCGGCGAGCGGTAATCGACTACTGTCGTCTGAGTTCATCTGCACTCCTGTCGGTTGCGAGTCATCGGCACGGGCGATCGGCAGCCGCGCACGCACGAAGGCGCGCGGCCGGGCGGCACGCGAACGGAAAACGCACGCGGCTGGCACCGCGCGCAACACGAACGCACACGCGCGACGGCGCGTCGCGTGCATTCGACAACATCGAAAAATTCGGCGGGGAATCTGGCCGGTCAGGCCGGAAGGACGCCGCATCCTGCTTCCCGGGATGCGGCAGAAGACGAGGCTCTGCGCGTTTTCCTCAGGCAGCAGTCAAGTTGGTCGAGCACCAACTACAACTCGCATCGGTGTTCACAGAACACTCCATGTAATTAGACGGGGGCGATGGTAAAGGCTCGTCGTGCGAAGCGTCAACCCTTTTGTCAGGTGTTATTTCGAGAAACCGAATCGGGTCTATAAGCGATCGCCGGATCGCCGTCCGCCGGAAAAAACAAACCGCGCGCACGCCATGTCGGCATGCGCGCGGCTGCGTCGAGGCAGGGTGCCGGTTACAGGCCGGCTGCCGCGACGGCGGTCCCTGCATCGAGAATGCCCGAGCCCGCCGGCATCGCGGTGCACGACGTGCCGGCCGCCAGCTTCGCCGCGCGCGTGCCGCCTTGCAGCTTCTGCTGGATCTGCGCGGGCGTGAGGTTGCCGTTCACCGCGAGCATCAGCGCGGCGACACCCGTCACCTGCGGCGTCGCGAGGCTGGTGCCGCTCGCCGGGCCGTAGGTGTCGCCGCCCGGCGTCGTCGTGCCGCTGTTGGCCGTCGACAGGATGTTGACGCCCGGTGCGCTCAGCGTGATGTTGGCGCCGAAGTTGCTGAACGATGCGCGGCGGCCGGTCGCGTCGGTGGCGCCGACGCTGATCACGCCGCGGCAGTTCGCGGGCTGGTCGAGCCCGGTCGACAGGCCGTCGTTGCCGGCGGCGACGACGACGGTCACGCCCTTCGCGTTCACGTCGTCGATCGCCTGCTGGAACGTCGTGCTGCATGCGCCGACGCCGCCGAGGCTCAGGTTGATGATTTTCGCGGGCGTCGGGTTCGTCGGTACGCCGGTGACGGGAATGCCAGCCGCCCAGCGCATCGCGTCGGCGATGTCGCTCGTCACGCCGCCGCACTTGCCGAGCACGCGCACCGGCAGGATCCGGCCGAGCCACGACACGCCGGCGATGCCGATGCCGTTGTTGGCGGTCGCGCCGATCACGCCCATCACGCGCGTGCCGTGCCAGCTGCTGGCGCTCGGTTCGCTCGTGCAGTGATAGTACGGGCCGCTCGTGTTGTCGAGTTCCTGCTGCGTGACCCAGTCGCCCGGGTCGGTCGCGTCGGGGCCGCGCGACAGGCCGTTGTTGCTGGTGTTGACGTTGGTGATGAAGCTGTAGCCGGGCAGCAGGTTGCCGACGAGGTCGGGGTGCGGCCGATAGCCGGTGTCGAGCACGGCCGTGACGACGGTCGGCGAACCCTTGGTCGTGTTCCATGCGGGCGGCAGGTCGACGCCGGCGGTCGGGTCGGACAGATACCACTGCTGGCTGTAGCTGGGGTCGCTCGGCGTGTCGCGGACCTTCATCGGGTGATCCGGTTCCGCGTAGTCGACGTCGGCGTCGGCGGCGAATGTCTGCGCGAGCGCCGTTGCGTCGGCGGCCGCGACACGCTGGCCGAGCGACAGCACGGCCGCGCCGTTCGAGATCGTCCGCTCGACCTGCACGTTCAGCTGCGTCTGCGTCGTCGAGGCCGCATACGCGCGTGCGGCGCCGGTCGCCGTCGGCGCCGTCCAGCGCGTCATCGAACGCTGGATCACCGCGTCGAGCCGCGTGCCGTCGTCGATGGCCGCCATCGCACGCGTGGCCGTCAGCGTCTTCAGCTTGACGATCAGGTGGTCGACCGGCGGCTCGTCGGGCGTGGTCTGGGCGGCCATCTGCACGGCGGCCTGCTGGGACGTGCAGGCGTTGCTGCCGGACGTGGTGGGCGGGGTCGTCGGGGCGGGCGTCGGGGTGGGCGCGGGGGCCGGCGTCGGTGCCGCGTTGGTCGGCGACGGGTTGCTGCCGTCACCGCCTCCGCCGCCGCAGCCGGCGAGGGGCAGGAGGGCGGCGGCAGACAGCATGCCGGCGAGCATGCGCGCATGGGCGGAACGGGCCAGCGCGAAATTGAAACGTTTGGCTTTCATGATGAAAGTCGATCCTCGTATAGAACCGTCGTGCCGGCGGTGTGCTCGGTCCGGCAAAACCGGACCTTGTCGTTTTTGTCTGGTGGTCGCGGCGGGCTTGCTGCGACGCGCCATGCACTGGGTAACGGCCGCTGTGGCGGCTTCTTGAATATGTTTTGTGTGAAAAAAGAGCAAGACGCAAACGATTACGTTGCGGCATTGCAGCATGAACGAGCGTTTGGAACGGGCGGCACAGAAGGTGGGGTCGAGCCTGCAAGCGGCCGGTCGGGCAAAACGCGCGGTGCGGCCGTTTTTGCGCGCCACGGAAAACGGCTGCCCGCGGCGTAGCCGCAGCGGAGTGCGCCTGACGCTTTCCCTGATACGGTGCGAATTTTGTCGGGCGTACGATCGCGATTCGATCAACGATTCGTCAGGAGAAAAGCATGGATCGCCGCTTCCGTTTGCTGGCTGTCGCGCTGTCCTGTGCGCTGGCGGGCGCCGCGCATGCGCAGGCTCTCACCGGTACGCTGAAGAAGATCAAGGACACGGGCGTCGTGTCGCTGGGTATTCGCGAATCGTCGGTGCCGTTCTCGTATTCGGACAACCAGCAGAAGAACATCGGCTACTCGCGGGACATCGCGTCGCGCATCATCGACCAGTTGAAGACGGACCTGAACCTGCCGAACCTCACGGTGAAGGAGATTCCGATCACGTCGCAGAACCGGATTCCGCTGCTGCAGAACGGGACGATCGATTTCGAATGCGGGTCGACGACGAACACGCTCGAGCGGCAGAAGCAGGCCGCGTTCTCGAACAGCATCTTTCTGTACGGCATCCGCTTCAGCACGCGCAAGGATTCGGGCGTGAAGGATTTCCCGGACCTGGCCGGCAAGACGGTCGCGACGACGGCCGGCACGTCGGACGAGCGCCTGCTGCGCAAGCTCAACGAAGAGAAGGCGATGAACATGACGATCATCAGCGCGAAGGATCACGCCGAAGCGTTCATGAACGTCACGACCGGGCGCGCGGTGGCGTTCGTGATGGACGAGCCGCTGCTGTACGGCGAGATCGCGAAGGACCGCAACCCGGGCGCGTACGCGGTGACGGGCACGCCGCTCGTCCACGAAAACTACGCATGCATGTTGCGCAGGGACGATCCGCCTTTCAAGCATGTGGTCGACGGCGTGATCGCGAAGATGCAGACGTCGGGCGCGGCCGAGAAGCTCTACAACCAGTGGTTTACGCAGCCGATTCCGCCGAAGGGCGTGAGCCTCAACTATCCGCTGTCGGCGGAGATGAAACAGTTGTTCAGGAATCCGACTGACCAGGCGCAGTATTGATCGTGATCTAGCAGTGTGGCAGGCGCCGGTGCGTCGTTCTGCCGGTCCATGCAGTCGATGCGCGCCGCGTACGCCGGCTGATGAGTCGGCTTTCATCTCGGCTGCGTTGCAGAAATCGTTGCGCCCGCAATGGGCGCACGCACCTCGGTGGTGATCCCAGCGGATCGCCGCCTTCTCCCGTTCATTTCTCCCCGTCCTGAAACTCGCGTCCGGCACCGGACGACGGCGCACGCGTGCGCTGACGATTCGCGCACGGCGACGCCGTTTCTCGCGTAAACCCGGATTCAGTTATCAATTTTTACTGGTCAGAATCGGCCGAAATTGTTCAACAATTTTCGGTGAAAAATCTCGAAAAGCCGCATGTGGCGGTGCACGGGAGGCGTTGCGACGTCTATACGCAGGAGCCGAAAAACCTCAGGAGCCACGCAATGCCCGGTCAGTTCTCGTTTCGACGTTTTCTCGGCGGCGCGCTTGTGCCGCTGGCTTTCGCGTGCTCGCTCGCGTCGGCGGCATCGCTGCAGACGGTGCGGCCCGGCACGCTCCTGGTCGGCTCCGACTTGACGTATCCGCCTTACGCGTACCTGGACGGCGGCAAGCCGGCCGGCTTCGACGCCGAGTTTTCGCGGCTGCTCGCGCGCCACCTGAAGCTCGAGCCTGTCTTCCTCGACACGCGCTTTCCCGACCTGATCCTCGGGATGAAGGCGCGCCGCTTCGACGTCGTCGCGTCGGCGCTCTACGTGACGCCCGATCGCCTGAAGCAGGTCGATTTCGTGCCGTACCTGAAGACAGGCGCGTCGCTGCTCGTCGCGAAGGGCGGCGCATACCTGCCGAAAACGCCGAAGGACCTGTGCGGCAAGCGCGTCGGCACGATCAAGGGCGCGTCGTGGACGCCGAAGCTGCGCGAGGTCTCGCAGGACACCTGCAAGGCGGCCGGTCGCGGCGAGATTGCGATGCTCGAGTTTCCGACCTCGCCGGAAGCGACTTCCGCGCTGATGTCGAGGGCCGTCGACGTGCAGATCGAGGATGCAGCCGTCGCGCAGGGCATTCCGAAGCAGACGAACGGGCGTGTCGAGCTCAGCTCGACGACGCTGCTGTATCCGATCGTCATCGGCCTCGGCGTGGCGAAGGGTGACGCGGGTCTGCTGCGCGCGCTGGAGGGGGCGCTGGACGAGGCGAAGCACAGCGGCGAGTACGACGGCCTCGTGAAGAAGTACGGGTTGCAGGTGCCGACCACTGCCGACGTCGCGAACGCGCTCGGCACGGCGAAGTAGTCGCGAAGCGGCAATCGCGCGCCATGCCGGCGCGCTTGCCCGCCCGGACGCGCGACCCGCACCGGGCGCTTGCATCACCTATCCGCGGTTGAGGAGTCTTCGATGCAGTTCGATTGGCACTACGCGTTGCAACTCTTGTGGGACAGGGATTTCTGGCGCGCCTGCGTCGTCGTCGTGAAGCTCAGCGTATCCGCCTGGTTGCTCGGCGTCTTGCTCGGCTTCCCGGTGGCGCTCGCGAGACAGTCGCATCATGCGCTGCTGAAGCGCGCGGCAAGCATGTACATCTGGTTCTTCCGGAGCCTGCCGCTGCTCGTGCTGCTGGTGTTCATCTACAACCTGCCGCAGGTGTTTCCCGCCACCAGCGCGGTGCTGTCCGATCCATTCACGGCCGGCCTGATCGCGATGGTGTTGAGCGAGACCGCCTATTTCGCGGAGATCCATCGCGGCGGGATCCTGTCCGTGCCGCGCGGGCAGCTCGAAGCCGGCCGCGCGCTCGGCATCCGCTTCACGGGTATCCAGCGGATGATCGTGATGCCGCAGGCGATTCGCGTCGCGCTGCCCGCGCTCGCGAACGAATTCATCACGATCGTGAAGCTGACGTCGCTCGTGTCGGTGATCTCGCTCGCCGAGATACTGCTCGTCGGGCAGCGGCTGTACACGCAGAACTTCCTCGTGTTCGAAACGATGCTGGCAGTCGCGTTCTATTACGTGCTCATCGTCACGGTGTTCAGCCGGCTGCTCGGTTATCTCGAACGGCACCTCGACGTCAGCCTCCGCACGCCGGCCCAGGCCGGCCCCGCGACCATCGCGCTGCCGCTGGCGACGCCGGCCGTCGCGCCGCGGCCGCGCGCGAGCGCCGAATTCGCGTTGCGGCTGAAAGGCGTTCAGCAGCGCTACGGTCGCCACGAAGTGCTGAAGGATATCCATCTCGATGTCGCGCCGGGGCAGGTCGTATCGATCATCGGCCCGTCGGGTTCGGGCAAGACGTCGCTGATCCGTACCGTCAACGGACTCGCGCCGGTGAACGCGGGCGAGATCGATCTGTACGGCGAGCCGTTCATTCGTGCGTCGGGCGCGCATCCGCCGCGCGTGCCGCACGACCGGGTCCTCGACATCGGCATGGTGTTCCAGAGCTTCAACCTGTTCCCGCATCGCACGGCGTTGCAGAACGTGATGATGGCGCCGTGCTATCACCGGCAGGCAGATGCGGAGGCGATCCGGCTGCAGGCACTGTCGCTGCTGTCGAAAGTCGGGATGCTCGACCACGCGAACAAGTACCCGCATCAGCTGTCGGGCGGCCAGCAGCAGCGTGTGGCGATCGCGCGGGCGCTCGCCACGCGGCCGTCGATCATGCTGTTCGACGAGCCGACGTCGGCGCTCGATCCGGAGCTTGTCGGCGAAGTGCTGAAAGTGGTCGAGACGCTCGCGAAGGAAGGGATGACGATGATCATCGTGACGCACGAGATGAACTTTGCGTTCAAGGTGTCCGACCGGATCGTCTTCATGGAGAACGGCCGGATCCTGTACGACGTGCCGCCCGAGCGGATTCGCGCCAGCACCGATACGCGCGTGAAGGACTTTCTGCAGCACGTCCATTTCGCATGAACCGCAATGAACGGTCGGTGCGGAACGACAATGGACGCCTCTGATTTCCGGCATCCCGATGCGAACGGGCCTGCGTGCGTCGAGCGGCTGCGCGCAAGCCTCGCGCGTGCCGATGCGCATCCCGACGACATCGGGACGGCATGGCTCGCGCGGCGCGACGAAGCAGCGCTGGGCGACGCGCGTGCAGCGGATGCATCGGCACGCCGCGATGCGTCTGCCGTGCCGCTGGCCGGCGCGGTGCTGACGGTCAAGGCGTGTTTCGATTGCGAGGGCTGGGTCACGCACGCCGGCTCACGCGTCCTGGCCGGCGACCCGCCTGCGCGAACCGATGCCGCGCTCGTGGCGGCACTGCGTCGCGCCGGCGCGGTGCGAATTGCGCAAACCGCGATGACCGAGTTCGCGTACGGCGCGCTCGGCGTGAACCGCGCATACGGCACGCCCGCGACGCCGCTCGATGCGCGACGCGAGCGCGTGGCGGGCGGATCGAGTTCGGGCGCGGCGGTGTCGGTGGCGCTCGGCGCGGCCGATCTGTCGATCGGCTCGGACACGAGCGGCTCGGCGCGCATTCCGGCGGCGTTCTGCGGCGTGGCCGGCTTCAAGCCGTCGCGCGGTCGTTATCCCGATGCGGGCATGCGTTTCCTGTCGACGACGTTCGACGTGCCGGGGATCCTCGCGGCAACGGCTCGCATGTGCCGGCGGGTCGATGCTGTGCTGCATGACCGCGCCGCCGGCCGGCCCGTGCCGGCGAGCACGAAGGACCTGCATTTCATCGTCCCCGAGCGCTTCGCGACGGACGACGTCGACCCGGCCGTCGGACAGGCATTCGACACGTGGCTGTCGCGGCTGTCCGCACAGGGCGCGCGCATCGAGCGCAAGCGGCTCGATTGTGCGGTCGAGGCCGGCGGCGCCGCGCGGGCGGGAGGCGTCATCGCGGCTGAAGCGTTCATGCTGCATCGCGCACTGCTGGAAACGGCAGCGGATCGCTACGATCCGCTCGTCGGCCCGCGCATCGCGGCCGGCGAGCACGTGCGCGCGCACGACTACGCGGCCGCGCTGTTGCGCCTGGCGGCGCTGGCCGATGCGTACCACGCGGAACTCGGCGATGCGCATGCGGTACTGACGCCGACGGTGCCGATGCTGCCGCCGCGCATTGCCGATCTGGCCGACGAGACAACGTATCTCGCGGCGAACGCACGCGCATTCCGTCTGACCGAATTTGCGAACCGGCTGGACCTGCCGAGCATCAGTGTGCCGGGCGACTGTCGACAGAAGCAGCCGATCGGCCTGTTGCTGACGGGCCGCCGCGGCGACGACGCGCGGCTGCTCGAAGCGGCGGTGCTGGTCGAACGTGCGCTGGCCGGGTCCGAATGAAGCGATTTCAGGCGGCAAGCATCGCCTTGCCATTTCTTGTTGTGATTATCCAGAGGTGCTCATGATTGTCGTAAGATCGGCCGATATCGCCCATACCGAGCGCCACGCGCACGGCCCGGGCTGGGACAGCAAGCGCATGATCGTCAAGCAGGACGGCGTCGGCTATTCCGTTCACGAGACGCGGGTGCATGAAGGCGCGGAACTGCATCTGCACTACAAGCATCACTTCGAAACCAACTACTGCGTGGCGGGCGAAGGGGAAGTCGTCGAAACGGCGACCGGCAAGATGCACCGGATCACGCCCGGCACGATCTATGCGCTGAACCTGAACGACGCGCACATCCTGCGGGCGACGCGCGGCGATCTGCATCTCGTGTGCGTGTTCAATCCGCCGCTGACGGGGCGCGAGACGCATCGCGACGACGGCAGCTACGCGCTGCCGGCGGGCGAGGAAGCGTGACGGCGTTCGATGCCGGATTCGTGCGTGCCGCGTTGCGCGGCACGCATGCGGGAGGCCGGACGCCGGCTCAGGCCGCGTCGCGCTGGCTACGCCTGATCGCGTCGAGCAGCATTCGCTCGGAATCGTCGAGATAGCGTGCGAGGGTGGTGACGGCTTCGCTGCGACGGTTCTGCGTGAGCAGTTCGTAGATCCGGTATTCGCGCTGGATCCAGTCGGCCGTCTGCACGCGCTTCTCGTCGGGATCGGCCGCGAATACGAGGCGCAGCTGCGCCGAGATGGTCCGGAAGAACTCGTCGAGCAGCGCCGACTTCTGCAGTGCGACGATATGTTGGTGAAACCTCAGGCTGTGCGTGCCGACGGCCTGCCAGTTCTCTTTGCCGAGTTCGCGCTCGGCGGCGCCGATGGCCGTCTGCATTTTCTCGAGCAGCGCTGGCTGCGCGAGTTCGGCCGTGTTCAGCGCATGCAGTTCGAGCGTGCGGCGCGCGACATAGAGATCGCGCACGTCCTGGCGATTGAGCGTGCGTACGACGACACCCTTGTGCCGCACGAACGTGACGAGCCCTTCGCGGCCGAGCTGGTGCAGGACTTCGCGAAGCGAGTTGCGCGACGTATCGTATTCGGCCGCGAGGTCCATCTCGATCAGCGCCGTGCCGGGCGGCAGCTTGCCGCTGATGATGTGTTCGCGCAGTTGATGGCTGATCCGGTCGGCGACCGATTGTCCCCGCGCTTTTTCGCTTGCCATGCTGTTCGTTTGCTCCTCTCCTGATCGTATGCCGCCGGCATGGCCGGCCGGCGGCGTTGCGTCATTCTACGGGCTTTGTCATGCGGTCTTGCCGTGCCGCCAGTCAGCCTGCGGCGGCTGCACTCCGTGCTGGCCCTTGTACGGCGCGACGGGCGGCGACGACCAGCCTTCCAGCAGGCCCGGATCGAGCCGATATACCTCGACGCCGAGCGGCCGGCACACGTCGATCGGGTCGCGTGCATCGGGGCCCCACATCGGTACCGACAGGTCGCCGCCCGGACATGTGGACATCGCGCACAGCAGGTCGATCTCGGCGAAGAACTCGAGATAGTCGCCCGCCTGCGCGGGGCAGGCCTTCATGAAGTATTTGTCGTCGTCGTTCAGGCCCGTGCACTGGAACACGTTCAGCACGTCGTGCACGTCGAATTCCGTCAGCCCGTACGGTGCGACCGCACGAACGAGATTCGAGTGGCAGTGGAAATGGAAATCCTCGCCGGTCAGCAGCTTGTTGACGTAGGGGTCGCAGCGCGTGCCGAGCAGGTCGTGCACGCGGCCGCCGTCGCCGTCGACGCCATAACCGGCGAGCGTGTCGTCGGTGATCGTGACCATCGGGCGCAGGTAGGGCAGCGTCGACCAGATGCGGTCGAACGTCGTCACGTGCGCGGCCTGCAGCTGGCGCGTGCGCGACGCCCACATGCGCTCGCGCGGATTGTGCAGGTTCCACATGTTGAAGTCGGCGACCTGCGGGCCTTCCAGCGTGACGATACGGAATACGTGGCCGGCCGGCACCGTCCACGCGAAGCCGCTGCGAATCGGCACGACGTGCGATTCGATGCATTGCCGCGCGTCCTTGCGTTGCGCGATCGCGGAGTAAAAGGGCCGGTCGACGTTCAGGACGGAGCCTTTGGTGACCTGATAGGCGGCGGGATAGTTCGACATGGCACGGTGCTCTCGGGGAAATTTGCAGACGGGGATATCCGGCCGAAATCCTTGTCGGTGGCCGGTCAGGCGTCAACGAGCATGTTGGATTGTTCAACAATTTGTCGCGCTGCGGGGAGTATAGGGTGAAGGCGGGGAGGCATGTCAATGGGTGGAAAATACGGGGGCGGCGGACGAATGCGCGGACGGCTCGGCGAGTGTGTCCGGGTCCGGGCATGCCCCGATGGACGTTCAACCTCGCCCGCGCCATGGGAATCGCATCGGTTGCCGCAACAACAGGCACAATATGCAACCCGGCTCGCTGCGCACGCGTGTTCTCAATGCGAACACGCGTGCGCAGCGTCGCCGCCGCCCGAATCCTTCCCAGTCTTCATGAACGCCACGCTCAC
This sequence comes from Burkholderia sp. JP2-270, assembly GCF_003233675.1. NCBI lineage: Bacteria > Pseudomonadati > Pseudomonadota > Betaproteobacteria > Burkholderiales > Burkholderiaceae > Burkholderia > Burkholderia sp. JP2-270. Next base: position 3,035,585 of record NZ_CP029825.1, read on the forward strand.
TTCCGCGCGCGAGTCGAATTCGCCGCGCTTCCTGCTGTTCCTGATCTGCCTGTTCGCGTCCGCGGGCCAACTCGCGATCGACATCTACGTGCCTGCGCTGCCCGACATGGCGCGTTCGTTCGCGACGACGCCGCAGGCGATCCAGTCGAGCGTGTCCGGCTACATGGCGGCCTACGCGCTCGGCCAGCTCATCTTCGGCCCGGTCGCCGACGCGTACGGGCGCAAGCGCGTGCTCGCGTTCGGGCTCGTGATCTACACGATCGGCTGCCTGCTGTCGCTCGGCGCGCAGAACCTGGAGACGTTCGTGCTGGCGCGCTGCCTGCAGGGTTTCGGGATCGCGACCACCAACCTGCTGGCGAAGGCGATCATCACCGATTCGTTCTCCGGCCAGGCGCTGATGCATGCGTTCACGTACATGTCGATCGCGTGGGGACTCGCGCCGATCGTCGCGCCGGTGATCGGCGCGCACCTTCAGGAATGGTTCGGCTGGCGCGCCTGCCTCGTGTTCCTGCTCGTCTACTCGCTGGTGATGTGGGCGCTGCTGTGGCGCTATCGGGAAACCTTGCCGAAACCGGTGCATCTCGAGCCGCGCACGCTGATGGCGAACGCGGGCAAGGTGCTCGCGAGCCCGGTGTTCCAGAGCTGCTTCCTGGCGCAGGGGCTGTGCTACAGCATCCTGCTCGTGTTCAACATCGTCGGGCCGTTCATGGTGCAGACCACGCTGCACAAGCCGCCGACGTTCTTCGGCTATCTCGCGCTCGGGATCGGCCTGATGTATTTCCTCGGCGGGCTGTCGAACCGGATTCACGGGCGCGGGCTGCCGAGCGCCGAGCAACGGCTGCGCATCGGTGCGCGCGTGATGGCGGGCGCGTCGGTCGCGATGCTGGTGCTGGCGTTGACCGTCGGTCTGCGCGTGTGGACGCTCGCGACGCCGGTCCTCGTGATGGGTTTCTGCGCGGGCGCGATGTATCCGACGCTGATGGCCAAGGGCAATTCGCTGTTTCCGCATATCGCGGGCCTGACGAGCGCGATCCTCGGGTGTGCGCTGCTGCTCGTGTCGTCCGCGATGATGGGGCTGGCCGGGTTCGTGTCGATCCATGTGCTGACGCCGCTCGCGGTCTTCTTCGTCGCGCTGTCGTTCATCGTCGTATGGATGGTGACGAAGCTGCTGCGGTATCTGACGCAGCAGCAGGCCGCGACCGTCGTGTGCGGGAGTGGGGAAGCCGCGTAAGCGTCCCGTTGATCGATCGCGAGCGGTGGCGAAGCGGGTGAACGGCTTCGCTTGCCGGACCGCTCGCGCAACACACCGCATCCGACCGAATCATGAGCCTGATCCTGCTGAACCGCGTCGCCCGATCCGACGCCGCCGACCTGATCGCTGCCAACCGCGCGAGCCGGAACCACCATCTGCCGTGGGTCGACTCGTTCACCGACCAGACGGGATTCGACCAATGGTTCGCACGCTGCCTGACGGGGCCGAATGTCGGGCTCGTCGCGCGGGAGCGGGCGTCTGGAGCGGTGGTCGGTGTGGTGAACGTCAACGAGATCGTCGGCGGCGTGTTTCAGAGCGCGTATCTCGGGTACTACGGGATGGCGGATTTCAGCCGCAAGGGGTTGATGACGGACGCATTGCGCGCGGCGATCGGCGTCGCGTTCGGCGAACTCGGGCTGCATCGGCTCGAAGCGAACATCCAGCCCGGCAACCACGCGTCGATCGCGCTGGTTCGGCGGCTCGGTTTCCGGAAAGAGGGATTTTCGCCGCGCTATCTGCGCATTGGCGGCGAATGGCGCGACCACGAACGGTGGGCGCTGCTGGCCGACGACGGGAACGAAGCGGGCGCCTGACGTTCGATTCCTTTCGCGCCGCAGGCCGCCTACAGCGGATGCGCGGCGCCGGCCTGCGCCAATAGCGAAACGGCAACCGGATCCGGCAATCCGTTCGAATCGATCGCTCCCGCTTTCGCCAGCGCACCGAGATCGCTGTCGACGCCCGGTTGCCCGACCACGAACGACGTGGTCAGGAACGCCGGCGTCATGAGCGTGACCGCATAGCGCTGCTGGAGGTTCGTCACGACGGCCGATTGCGCGGCCTGCACGGCGTTCGGGCTGCCCATCACCTGCTGGAGATGCAGATTGCCCTGGAAATTACCGATCAGCCCTGCCGTGTTCGTGCCGAGCTGTGCCGCGAGATAGACCAGCATCAGCTCGGTTTCGGGCGTCGTGTTGAAGGTGCCGCCCGCGTATGCGAGCGAATGCAGGCTCGTGCCGCCCGACGTCACGGTGATGACGCACGGCAGCGCGGCGTTAACCGTCAGACGGTAGTTGCCGCCGCCGTCCGTCAGCGTCGTCGCGGAGCCTGCCGCGCAACTGACCACCACCGACGCGCTCGCGAGCGCGTTGCCCGTGGCGGCCGTGCCGGACAGCGAGACGGTTTGCGTGTTGTTGTTGTTGAAGCAGGCATCCACGCCGAAGCAGGCGTCGCCGTTGCAGGCCTGGAGCGTCGCGAGCGTTGCGACGCAGAGTGTGCGCAGCGCGGGGCGGGTGAAGCGCGTATGGCGAATGTTCATGGTCGCGGGTGTCCGGGAGAAGGGAGCAACCGGTGCGCCCGGGGAGGCGGCGCTGTTCATATTCTAGATTCCCGATCCGCGAACTGCTCGCCCGTTTGCACGTCCAGCCGGAAACCTTTCAGTTCCCTTCGCAATTGGTTATGCTGCGGAACGACCAAAAACGACGAGAGAACGCGCCGTTCCCGAGGGGCAGGCGTGCCGTTTCCGACATGAACTTGAAACGACAGACGGGCCGGCCGTGCCCGGCGGGTTGCGAGGGCGATCCGGCATCGCGGGCAGGCACGACCCGACACGACGGACGCCCCACGCGCATGCGCAGCACGATCGCCTTTGCCGGGATAGGGAAAGCGGTGACTGCCGTGCTGACGGGCGCAACACTCCTGTACAGTTCGGCGTTCGCCGCGCCGGCCGGCGGCGCAGATGGCGCCATTGCGTCGGCAGCCGGCGCACCGTCCGCGTCGGCGCCATCGGCCTGCACGCACGCGGCTGTAGCGGCGGCTACTTATCCCGTCGCCACCGATCCCGAAGCGGCACCGCCGCTGAAAGGCCGCGTGACGGACATGACCGGCGCGCTGAGCGCCGCATGCGCGACCGAACTGACCGAGCGCCTCGCCGATCTCGAGCGCCGGCTCGGCGTACAGATGGCGGTGCTGCTGGTCGGCTCGACGGGCCACGCGACGATCGAGCAGTTCGCGACTGCGGTGTTCGACAAATGGCGTCTCGGCGAGAGCAAGATCGACAACGGCCTGCTGCTCGTCGCGGCGCTCAGCGACCATACCGTGCGGATCGAAGTCGGCTATGGGCTCGAAGGCGCGATTCCGGACATCGTCGCGGGCCGGATCATCCGCGAACGGATCGTGCCGGCGTTTCGTGAGAATCGAATCGAGGCCGGCGTGAGCGATGCAGTCGCTGCGCTCACGCTCGAGATGACGCCGCCGGAGATGGCTACGTCGACCGACGCCCGGCGGGATGACGAGGCGGTCGACATCGCGTCCCGCGACAGCCGGGCGGGCAATGAGCGGCGGATGTCGAACGGCTTGCTCGAGAAGCCGCCGGTCGAGTACGGCAGTTTCACGTTCTGGCTCCTGCTCGGGCTGGCCAACGTCGCATTGGGTGCCGTGACCGCGTGGCGCAAGCTGCGCTGGCAGGTGATGCTCCCGGCAAGCTATCTCGTCGCGACGATCGTGCCGATCGTGATGCTGCCGGTCGGCGAGATCTTCGACGGCAATCTCGAGGCGATCCTGGCGGCCCTGGCATTGGTTCCGACGAGCGTGGGCGTCGGGGCATGGCTGCTCGGCATCGGTGTCGTCCGATCCGCACCCATCCGCAAGTACGCGGCGATCATCGGCGGCACGCTGCTGGCGTTGATCGCGATCGGGCACTGGATGGGCTATTCGCCCGGCGAAGTCCTGGTGACGGTATTTTGCGTGCTGACGCTGATCCTCGGAATCATCGACAAGCTCACGGGCGGAAGCTCGTCGTCTTCGTCCTCGTCGTCATCCGGTTTCAAGTGGCCGTCGTCAGGCTCGCGCGCGGACTCCGATTCGTCGAGTTCCGATTCGTTCAGCGGCGGCGGTGGGTCGAGCGGCGGCGGGGGCGCATCGGGTCGCTGGTAACCACCAGGCGCCATACGCAGCGCACCTGCGCAAACAACGTTTCTTTTCACTACCGCTCCGCCCGGAGCGCTCAACCGGAAGTCTCCAACAATGAAATGGTTTCGAATCCTGCTCGTGTGCTGCGTACTGGCTCCGCTCGCGGGGTGCGGCTATAACGCGATCCAGTCGTCCGACGAGGACATCAATGCGGCGTGGTCCGAAGTGCTGAACCAGTACCAGCGCCGCGCCGATCTCGTGCCGAATCTCGCCGCGTCGGTGAAGGGCTATGCGTCGCACGAGGAGCGCGTACTGACCGAGGTGGCCTCGGCCCGTGCGCGCGTCGGCAGCGTGCAGATGACGCCGGAGATGGCGAAGGATCCGGCCGCGCTCGCGGCGTTCGATCAACGGCAGGGCGAACTGTCGGGCGCGCTGAGCCGGCTGATGGTGGTGTCCGAGCGCTACCCGGAGCTGAAGGCCAACGAAGCGTTCCGCGACCTGCAGACGCAGCTCGAAGGCACGGAAAACCGCATCGCGGTCGCGCGCGGCCGCTACATCAAGACGGTGCAGCACTACAACGTGCAGATCCGCCAGTTCCCGGGCGTCGTGATCGCGAAGATCTTCGGCTACCAGCCGCGCCCGAACTTCAGCGTCGCGAACGAAGCGGCGATCTCGACAGCGCCGGCACTCGACTTCTCCGCGCAGCCGCAGAAGGCGAACGCGGCCGGCCAGTAAGCAGCCGGCTCACGCGCTCAGGGCTTGCGCGCAGCCGTCTTCGCGAACGCGCCGCGCACTTCGAAGCTGATCGCATCCGCGACGTTGCCGCGCGCGTCGACGAGTTCGAGCCGGTGCCGGCCCGGCCACGGCATCCACGCGACGCGGTCGGCATGCCCGATCACCTTGTCGTCGAGCCGCCACGCGAACCGCACGGCGCGCCCGGCCGAGCGTTCGAACCAGATCCGCTGGTTCTTCGGCGGAATGTCCGGGTCGATCGCGAAGATCGTGCCGTCGGTCGGCGCGCCGATCGTCAGCGGCGCGCGCGCACCGTCCTTGCCCGGCGTGACGGGCGCGGCGAGCCGGATCGTGTCGACCGCCGTTCCCGCGATGAACCACTCGCTGCGCGCTGGCTCGATGTCGCGCTCGAACGTGATGCGGCGCGTCTCGACGCCGGCCGGCGCGCGCGGCGCGCGGCTCGGCAGGTCGCGGTGCAGGTAGCCGACGACGGCCGACCACACGGGCGACGCGCCCGTGACGCCCGACACGTCCCACATCGGCGAGCCGTCCGCGTTGCCGACCCACACGCCGACCGTATAGCGCGATGTGAAGCCGACCGTCCAGTTGTCGCGCATGTCCTTGCTCGTACCGGTCTTGACCGCCGAGAAGAAGCGCGTCGCGAGCGGGTTGTCGAAGCCGAACGTGCGTACGCGCGCATTGTTGTCGGAGAGGATGTCGGTAACGACGAAGCTGGCCGCCTCGCTGAACACGCGCGTGCCGCCGTCCGCATGCGCGGGCGCCGACGCGCCGGCCGCGTCGGACGCCGGCGAGGGCAGGTCGACGACCTTGCGCGCGACGCCGCCGTTCGCGAGCGCGCGATACGCGTTGGTCAGCGACAGCAGCGTGACGTCGGCACTCCCGAGCGCGAGGCTGAAGCCGTAGTAGTCGCCTTCCTGCGCGAGCGGCAGGCCGAGCGCGGTCAGCGTGCGCGCGAAGCGGTGCGGCGTGACAAGCACGAGCGTGCGCACGGCCGGCACGTTCAGCGAGCCGCCGAGCGCGCTGCGCACGCTTACCCAGCCCTTGAAATCCTTGTCGTAGTTTTGCGGAATGTACAGGCCGCCGCCGGCGGCGAGGTTGATCGGCGCGTCGTCGAGCAGCGACGCGGCGGTCAGCCGCTTTTCGTCGAGCGCCTGCGCATAGAGGAACGGCTTGAGCGTCGAGCCGGCCTGGCGCGGCGCGAGCACGGCATCGACGTCGCGCGCGCTCGACAACGCGCCCGACGATCCGACCCATGCGCGAATTTCGCCGGTCGCGTTGTCGATCACGACGACCGCGCCGTCCTGCACGTTGCGCCGGTGCGCGGGCGCGTTGAGTTCGGTCAGCGCGCGCATCAGCGTGTCGCGCGCAAAGCGTTGCAACGGCGCATCGAGCGTCGTGCGGACCTGCGCGCCGGGCGCCGGCCTGACCTCGGCCGCGATGCGCCGCGCGAAGTGCGGGGCGAGGGCGGCACCGTCGTCGCGTATGGCGTTGGCCGGCCGCGCGGTGACGAACTGCACGTAGCCGTCGAGCGACGCGCACACCTGCTCGGCATGCATGTCGCGCAGGATCCGGCACGCGCGCTCGGCGACCTTCGCGGGCGTCGCGTTGGGCGCACGTACGAGTGCGGCCGCGATCGCGGCTTCGCGCGCGTCGAGGCCCGACGGCGCCTTGCCGAACAGCACCTGCGACAGCGCGCCGAGCCCGACCGTCTCGCCGCGGAACGGCACGAGATTCAGGTATGCCTCGAGGATCTGGTCCTTGCGCCAGCCGCGTTCGAGCAGCAGCGCGTTCATCGCCTGCGTGGCCTTCTGGGGCAGCGAGCGCTGGCCAGAGCGGCGCGGCGAATCGCTGAGCAGCCCGGCGAGCTGCATCGTCACGGTCGACGCGCCGCGCGTGCGCTCGTTCCACAGGTTGCCCCACGCGGCGCCGGCGATCCCGCGCCAGTCGACGCCGCTGTGTTCGTAGAAGCGCTTGTCCTCGGAGACGACGATCGCCTCGCGGAACGCGGGCGATACGTCCGCGAGCGACACCCAGTCGCCGCGCCGTTCGGTGAGGTCGACGCGCGTGCGCTGCAGCGGCGTGCCGTCGCGCGCGAGCAGCACCCAGTCGGAGCTGCGCCAGTCGCGGCGCACGTCGTCGTAACCCGGCAGCGCATGCGCGACGAGCGGCGCGGCCAGCACGACGGCGACGAATACGCGGCCGGCGAAACGCGCCGGCCGCGGCAAGACCCGATCGATCATCACGCGCTCACTGCTTGCCCGCGTCGGCCGGCTTCACGGTCATCGGCGGGTTCGGCCACAGGCCGTACACGGACGGCGCGTACAGCGCCTCGACGCGCGTCGGCGGCAATCCGAACGTGCCAACGTTGTTCAGCCGCACCGTGTACTCGACCGAGAATTTGCCCTTCGGCAGATAGTCGTAGTACGCGCGGTAGCCGTCGAAGTCGCGCTCGATGAACGCCGGCCACGCGCCGTCGGGCGTCTTCTCGCCCTGCGTCGCCGCTTCGGAATCGCGGCCGAGGCCCGAACCGAGGATCGTCGCGCCGGACGGGATCGGATCGTTGACGACGACCCACGTCATGTCGCTTTGCGCTTCGATGTCGAGATGCACGCGCACGACGTCGCCGCGCGTCAGCACGCCCTTGACGGCGGGCGACACCGGCGTGATGGTCTTCGTGATCCGGTAGCCTGCCGCGAACGGCGAGCGCAGCGGCACGGCCGCGAGGCTCTCGACCGTCGCCCACGGGCGCCCGGTGCCTTCCTGCGTGACGGACAGCGTGGCCGGCGCCTGCGACGCGCGCGGCCACGGCATCAGTACGCTGCGCGCGGCGGCGGCGCGGGTCGCGGCGGTGGCCGATGCAGGCGTGTCGGCGGGGGCCGGCGCCTGCGACCACGAGATCGCGCGCTCGTTGCCGCCGAGCGTGACCTTCGTCGCGCCGGAGACGGGCGTGCTCTCGTAGGTGCGCGAGAAGCGCTCGACCGCGAGCAGCCCGAGCGCGTTCGACGTCGTCGTCTGCCACGCGCCCTGGCGCTGTAGCGCGAGCAGGCCGGCCGTGATGCGCGGCATCTCGTCCTTCCACGCGGGGTCGCCCGCGAATTCCATCGAGAGACGCGCGGCATTGGTCTCGTTGCTGGTCATCAGCCACCACAGGTCGTCGTCGCGCGCGGTCGAGAACACGAGCTGCGTGCCCTGGTACGTGAGGCGCGCGCGCAGGATCTGTTCGACCTGCGCGCGTTTTTCGTCGCGTTGCGGGATGTCCTTCACGCGCGTCAGGATCGCGTGATAGTCGATCACCGCCGACGTCGGCCACTGGTTCGGCGCGATTTCGATCGAGCCGAGCATGCGGCCCTGAGCAGCGCCGTAGCGCGACAGCGCTTCGATCGCGGCGAGCTTGCGCAGGTCGCGATCCTGGCGCGGCGCCCACGCGTTGCGCTCGATGCGGCCGTCGACGAAGCGCGCGAGCCCGGCTTCGAGCTGCGTGCGCAGGTCTTCCGGCAGCGCGAAGCGCGGGTCGGCACGGCTTGCCTCGTCGGACAGCACGAGCAGGTACGACGACAGCGTCGGGCTGCCGTGGTGCGAATCGTCGGACGATGGCGGGAAGTAGCTCGCGAGCCCGTCGCTGTCGAGATAGACGGGCATGCGCGCGACCAGCGCCTGCCATTGCGCGGGGTCGCGCAGGCCGATCGCGCGCGACGCCTGCTGTTCGAGGCAGCGGTACGGATAGCGCTCGAACCAGCGGCGCACGCCGGGCAGGCCGTCGGCAAGCTTCGACTGCAGCGACACGGCGATGCCGCCGCGCGGCGCGCCCTGTGCGTTGCTGACGGCGCCGGCCGGTGCCGACACGGGCACCGTCAGCGTGCCGTCGACCTGCGCGAGCGTCGCCTGCTGCACGGTCACCGGGAGAGCGGGCACGACCTTTTGCGCGACCGCCAGCGCATCGGACGCACGCTTGCCGCCTTGCTCGGCCGCTTCGATGCGCCAGTTCAGCGCGCCGGCCGCGTCGAGCGCCTGCTCGGGCACGGTGATCGTCCACGCGACCTCGGTCGCCGTATTGGCTGCGAGCGACACGGTTTGCGGCGCGACGTCGAGGCCCGTCACGCGCGGCGTCACGACGACCTGCATCGCGCGGTCGGTCGTGTTGCGCAGCGTGACCTGCGCGCGGAACGCGTCGCCTTCGCGCACCAGCGGCGGCAGGCCGGAGATCAGTTGCAGATCCTGCGTGCTGCGGATCGACGTGCTGCCCGTGCCGAAACGGTCGGGGCCGACCGCCGCGATCGCGACGATCCTGAAGCGCGTGAGCGCGTCGTTCAGCGGCACGTCGACGGTCGCGCTGCCGTTCGCGTCGAGCGTCACGCGCGGATTCCACAGCAGCAGCGTGTCGAACAGCTCGCGCGTCGGCGCGCCGCCGCCGCCGCCGCCGGCCGGCACGGCCTTGCGGCCGAAGTGGCGGCGGCCGACGATTTCCATCTGCGCGGTGGCCGTCTCGACGCCGTACGCGCGTCGCCGCAGCATCGCGTCGAGCAGGTCCCAGCTGTTGTTCGGCATCAGTTCGAGCAGCGCCTCGTCGACGGCCGCGACCGCGATCTGCGTGCCGGCCGGCGCGGGCTGGCCGTTCGGCAGCGTGACCTTCACGTGCGCCTGCGCGTGGCTGCGCACCGTATAGCGCGTCGCGTCGGTCGTCACGGTCACGCCGAGACGGTGGACGCCCGTGCCGACCTTGATCTCGCCGAGGCCGTAGCGGAACGCAGGCTTCGACAGGTCGACGAACGCGGTCGGCGCTTCATAGTGGCGGCCTTCGCGCCAGAACGCGCGCGCCCATTCGACCGGCGCTTTCCAGCCCCACGTGAAGAACGAGTACCACGGTACTTCGCGAATCCGGCCGCGCAGCGCGAGCACCGACACGTAGACGTTCGGCCCCCACGATTCGCCGACCTTCAGGTCGACGGTCGGGTTCTTGCCGTTCAGCTCGACGACGTGCGTTTCCATCACGCCGCCGCGCTCGACCGCGACGAGCGCGGTCGCGTAGCGGAACGGCATGCGCACCTGGAAGCGGGCCGTTTCGCCCGGTTCGTACGAGGTCTTCTCCGGGATTACGTCGATCCGGTCGGTATTGTCGCCGCCGAACCAGAGTTCGTCCTCGCGCGTGACCCAGACCGACGTCGATGCGTTCGACGTGCGGCCGTCGCCGTCCTTCGCGACAGCGATCAGCTGCACGTTGCCGGCCTGTTCGAGCGTCGCGTCGCACGCCATGCGGCCCTTGTCGTCGGTCTTGCCCGAGCACAGCACGCCGAGGTCGCGCGTGTCGCTCTTGTTGTCGTATGCATAGAAGCCGCCGACCATCCGCTTGCGCGACGACGTCGTGATGTGCGCGACGCCCTTGATCTCGATCGGCACCGATGCGCGCGGCTTGCCCTGCAGGTCGACCGCGAGCGCCTGCACGGGCACGCGCTGGCCGACCGACACCCAGCGGCCGGCCTTGATGCCGGCCACCACCGCGGCCGGCCACAGGATCGTGTCGCCGCGGATCGTCTGCACTTCGCCGTTCGGGTCGGAGAACGTCGCTTCGAGCGCAATGCGCTTCGGCGCGTCGACGTCCGGCAGGCCCTTGAGCGTGACCGAGCCCGCGCCGTTGCGGTCCAGCGTCAGCGGCAGCTTGTCGGCGATCAGCTTCGTCGCGTCGGGATCGTGGTTCGATGACGACGCGTTGTCGCCGTCCTGCGAATCGTCGTCGGCGTTGCCGTCGCTCGTGTCGGGGCGATACGGCGTGAAGCTGAAGTCCTCGAAGCGATCCGCGAACGGCGGCGACGCCCACTTCATCAGCGCCGACACCTGCACCGGCAGGTTCGATGCGCCGCCGCCCGACACGTAGTCGATCTGCACCGCGAGCGGCGCTTCCTTCGCGGCGACGAGCGGGCTCTTCTGCGCGTCGCGCGCGCCGATCGATCCCTTCAGCACCGGCAGGCGGAATGCCTCGACGCGGAAGCTGCCGCTGTAATAGGTGGCGGTCGGCGCGTCTTCCGGGCCGCCTGCGAGTTCGACGCTGTATTCGCCGAGCTTCGCGGCGGGCGGCAGCGTGAACTGCGTGTCCGCGCTGTGATCGGCCGCCCACGTGAGCGGCAGCTTGTACGTCTGGCCCGTGCCGAGATGGCGGATCGTCACGCGCGTCGGGTATTGCGACGGGAACGCGAGGCTCTGCAGCGTCTCGGTACGGATGAAATGCTTCATCGACACGGTTTCGCCCGCGCGCAGCAGCGTGCGGTCGAACACCGTATGCGCGCGCACGGTCGGCGCGCTGTCGGTGTCGGTCGGCACGTTGAAGCGCCAGGATTCGATCCCGCGGTTCCAGCCCGAGCTGACGAATGCCATGTCGGGGCCCGTCTTCGGATCGTCGACGCGCGCCGACACGAAGTAGTCGTCGAAGCGCTCGGACGAGCGGCATTCGTGCTTCGGCTCGAACGGCCCGTCGATCTTCAGCAGGCCCTGTGCATCGGTCTTGCCGGCGGCGATTTCATCGCCGTTGCAGTCCGACACGCGGATCTGCGCGTTCGGCACGGGCTTGCCCTTGTCGAGCGTCGTGACCCACACGAGGTTGTTCTCGCGGCCCTGTTTCAGGTGCACGCCGAGGTTCGTGACGAGCACGGTGGTGCGCACGTACATGCTCGACGGCTTCGCGAGCAGCGAGCGGCCGAGCGCGGGCGACGCGAGTTCGAGCACGTAGAAGCCGGGCTTGTCGATCGGCACGCCGACGATCTCGAACGGGCGCAGCGTCTTCGGGTCGGCCTGCGGCAGCGTCAGCGCCTGCGCGCCGGGCTCGCCCTTGAGCAGCGACAGCGAGCGCACGTCGATGCGGCGGTCCTTCGGCGCGGGCTGCTTTTCGCCGGCCTGGAGCGGCACGTAGACGGGGTGCTGGCCCTTGCGTTGGAGCAGGCCCGGAATCTGGCTGTCGATCGAGCCGGCCGTCATCGACCAGTTGTCGAAGCGGTCGACGGTGCGCATCCACTGGCGGATCGCGGTGTCGTTCTCGACCTTCAGGTTCGCGAACTGCGCGCCACCCGCGTTGAGGCCGGCGATATGCAGGTCGGCCTCGACGTTGCGCAGCGTGACGGGCACGAGCGCCGGCGTATCGGGTTCGGCGAAGCGCTCGACGATCCCGAAGGTGCCCGACGAGAATTTCGCGAGCGGCGGCATCGGCGCGGTGCGCGTCGCCAGCGGGAACAGGTCGGCGTTGGACAGCGAGCGGTCGGTCACGTCGCGCAGGCCCGACGGCAGTTCGATCGTCAGCGCGGCCTGCGCGGGCAAAGGCGGGTTGAACGTGACGGTCGTCACTTCCTCGCTGTGGTCGTCGGCCGCGAAGGTCGGCGACAGCGAACCGTCGGGGCTGCGCAGCTTGATCGCGTCGGCGTTCTTGCGCGAGATCGGCGCATTGAACGACAGCGTGAGCGGGCGCAGCGGCGTGCAGGGTGCTTTCGCGTTCTCGCGTTCGCACGAGAAGCTCGCGGCGAACGGCGCGCGCACGGTGAAATCGAAGCGCCGTTCGGTGTCGTTCGCGATGCCGCTCGGGCTCGCGACGCCCTTGCCGTATACGAGCTGCATCTTCGCGCTCGCCGGCAGCGCCTGCGCGCACGACAGCGTCAGTACGCGAGCGGCGTCCTTCTTCAGCCCGAAATGGTCGAGCAGCGCGTTGCGCGTATCGTCGGCGGCGGCCGTGACGGGAATGCGGTTGCCGATGCCGGCCGCTTCGCACCAGATGTTCGCGAGCGCCGAGCGCGGTTCGGCCGGGCCGTTCAGCTTCATCACGAAGACCTGCCGTTCCTCGATCTCGCGCGAGCCGGGGCGCACGTTCACCGGGAACGGGCCGCCCGTCTGGAACGTGAAGCGGCGCGGGCCGCTGGCCGCATTGCCGGCGACCGAGCGCAGCGTGTCGTTGAGCGCGACCGAGCAGCGCACGCCGGGCGGCAGATCGTTTTCGAAATCGTAAGCCCAGGTCTTGTCGTCGAGCCAGTGACCCTGGCCGCGTGCGGCGGTCGAATCGTTGCAGGTCACGCGCGCGGGATTCGGCGCGGATGCCGAGCCGAACGCGACCATCGGTTCGTCGAACTTGACGACGGTCTGCCGGACTTCGGTGACGGTGCCTTGCGGCGACACGCTCACCGTACGCGCCGCGAGCGCATGCAGCGACAGGGCCGCGGCACCGCCGAGCGCCGCGACGGCGCCGATGCGCCAGAGCAGCCGTGTGACGTGGTTGGTTCGAATCGTGTTGTTCTGTTTGTCGTGCTGCTTCATCGCTCGATTGCCCTCGGAGGGAAGCTTTCTGTTTGATTGCACGCGATTCTAACCGACGGCCATGCGCACGCATCGTCGCGCGCAGTCGCCGTGTGTCGCCGGCATGCGACACCGGCGCGTCCGCCGCAGATTTGTCGCGTCGACGACACAAAAATGCAGCGAAAAGTCGTTTGTCCCGGATTGCGGAACATTTAATGGGCTATAAAAAGATTGTTCGATTCGATTTGTGCGCGTACATTTCAGGTCCGCGCCAATGTTTGAGAAATATCAAGCGTGGTTTTCCCGAATCCGGTGTTCGAGAGAAGGAAACATGCACAACGACAACACCCCCCACTCGCGTCGCGTTGGCGACGCAGCTGCAACCGGCATCACGCGGCGTCAATGGCTGCAGGGCGCACTGGCGCTGACGGCGGCGGGCCTCACGGGCTCGCTGGCGTTGCGGGCCCTGGCCGACGCTCCCGGCACCGCGCCGCTCGATACGTTCATGACGCTCTCCGAAGCATTGACCGGCAAGAAGGGGCTGAGCCGCGTGCTCGGCCAGCGCTTCCTGCAGGCATTGCAGAAGGGCTCGTTCCAGACGGCCGACAGCCTGCCGCAACTCGCCGGCGCACTCGCGTCCGGCTCGCTGAATCCCGATCAGGAAGCGCTCGCGCTGAAGATTCTTGAAGCGTGGTATCTCGGCGTCGTCGACAACGTCGTGATTACCTACGAGGAAGCATTAATGTTCGGCGTCGTATCCGATACGCTCGTGATCCCTTCGTATTGCCCCAACAAACCCGGCTTCTGGGCCGAAAAACCGATCGAGAGGCAAGCCTGATGGCCGATACCGATACGCAAAAGGCCGACGTCGTCGTCGTCGGATCGGGTGTCGCAGGCGCGATCGTGGCGCACCAGCTCGCGATGGCGGGCAAGTCGGTGATCCTGCTGGAAGCCGGCCCGCGCATGCCGCGCTGGGAGATCGTCGAGCGCTTTCGGAATCAGACCGACAAGACCGATTTCATGGCGCCGTACCCGTCGAGCCCGTGGGCACCGCATCCGGAATACGGCCCGCCGAACGACTACCTGGTCCTGAAGGGCGAGCACAAGTTCAACTCGCAGTACATCCGCGCGGTGGGCGGCACGACGTGGCACTGGGCCGCGTCCGCGTGGCGCTTCATCCCGAACGACTTCAAGATGAAGACCGTGTACGGCGTCGGCCGCGACTGGCCGATCCAGTACGACGACCTCGAGCACTATTACCAGCGCGCCGAGGAAGAGCTCGGCGTGTGGGGCCCGGGTCCCGAGGAAGATCTGTACTCGCCGCGCAAGCAGCCGTACCCGATGCCGCCGCTGCCGTTGTCGTTCAACGAGCAGACGATCAAGAGCGCGCTCAACGGCTATGACCCGAAGTTCCACGTGGTGACCGAGCCGGTCGCGCGCAATAGCCGCCCGTACGACGGCCGGCCAACCTGTTGCGGGAACAACAACTGCATGCCGATCTGCCCGATCGGTGCGATGTACAACGGGATCGTGCACGTCGAGAAGGCCGAGCAGGCCGGCGCGAAGCTGATCGAGAACGCGGTCGTCTACAAGCTGGAAACCGGCCCGAACAAGCGCATCGTCGCGGCGATCTACAAGGACAAGTCCGGCGCCGACCATCGCGTCGAAGGCAAGTACTTCGTGGTGGCGGCGAACGGCATCGAGACGCCGAAGATCCTGCTGATGTCGGCGAACCGCGATTTCCCGAACGGCGTCGCGAACAGTTCCGACATGGTCGGCCGCAACCTGATGGACCATCCGGGCACCGGCGTGTCGTTCTACGCGAACGAGAAGCTGTGGCCGGGCCGCGGCCCGCAGGAAATGACGTCGCTGATCGGTTTCCGCGACGGCCCGTTCCGCGCGACCGAAGCCGCGAAGAAGATCCACCTGTCGAACATGTCGCGCATCAACCAGGAGACGCAGAAGATCTTCAAGGGCGGCAAGCTGATGAAGCCCGAGGAGCTCGACGCGCAGATCCGCGACCGTTCCGCGCGCTACGTGCAGTTCGACTGCTTCCATGAAATCCTGCCGCAACCCGAGAACCGCATCGTGCCGAGCAAGACGGCCACCGACGCGATCGGCATCCCGCGCCCCGAGATCACGTACGCGATCGACGACTACGTGAAGCGCGGCGCCGTGCACACGCGCGAGGTCTATGCGACGGCCGCGAAGGTGCTGGGCGGCACCGAAGTCGTCTTCAACGACGAGTTCGCGCCGAACAACCACATCACGGGCGCGACGATCATGGGCGCGGATGCACGCGACTCGGTCGTCGACAAGGACTGCCGCACGTTCGACCATCCGAACCTGTTCATTTCGAGCAGCTCGACGATGCCGACCGTCGGTACGGTGAACGTGACGCTGACGATCGCGGCGCTCGCGCTGCGGATGTCGGACACGCTGAAGAAGGAAGTCTGACCGTGCGGAAATCTACTCTCACCTTCCTCCTCGCCGGCTGCCTCGCGCTGCCGGGGCTCGCGCGCGCGGCCGACGCGGCCGATCCGGCGCAGGTCAAGCGCGGCGAATACCTCGCGATCGCGGGCGACTGCATGGCGTGCCACACCGCGAAGGGCGGCAAGCCGTTCGCGGGCGGCCTCGGGATGCCCGTGCCGATGCTCGGCAAGATCTACACGAGCAACATCACGCCCGATCCCGATACGGGCATCGGCAACTGGACGTTCGACGACTTCGAGCGGGCGGTGCGTCACGGCGTCTCGAAGAACGGCGACAACCTGTACCCGGCGATGCCGTACGTGTCGTACGCGAAGATCAACGACGACGACGTGCAGGCGCTGTATGCGTACTTCATGCACGGCGTCGAACCGGTCAAGCAGACGCCGCCGAAGAACGAGATCCCCGCGCTTCTGAGCATGCGCTGGCCGCTGAAGATCTGGAACTGGCTGTTCCTGAAGGACGGCGTGTACCAGCCGAAGCCGGCGCAGAGCGCCGAGTGGAACCGCGGCGCGTACCTCGTGCAGGGCCTCGCGCACTGCAGCACGTGCCACACGCCGCGCGGCATCGCGATGCAGGAGAAGTCGCTCGACGAGACGGGCGGCAGCTTCCTGTCGGGCTCGGTGCTCGCGGGCTGGGACGGCTACAACATCACGTCCGACCCGAACGCGGGGATCGGCGGCTGGACGCAGCAGCAGCTCGTGCAGTACCTGCGCACCGGCAGCGTGCCGGGCGTCGCGCAGGCGGCCGGCCCGATGGCCGAGGCGATCGAGCACAGCTTCTCGAAGATGACGGAATCCGACATCGGCGCGATCTCGACGTACATTCGCACGGTGCCGGCCGTCGCCAGCGGCGACGCAAAGCAGTCGCGCTCGTCGTGGGGCAAGCCGGCCGAGGACGGCCTGAAGCTGCGCGGCGTCGCGCTCGCGTCGTCGGGCATCGATCCGGCGCGGCTCTATCTCGGCAACTGCGCGACCTGCCACCAGATGCAGGGCAAGGGCACGCCGGACGGGTATTACCCGCCGCTGTTCCACAACTCGACGGTCGGCGCACCGAATCCGACCAACCTCGTGCAGGTGATCCTGAACGGCGTGCAGCGCAAGGCCGGCAGCGAGGACGTCGGGATGCCGGCGTTCCGCCACGAGCTGTCGGATGCGCAGATCGCCGCGCTGACGAACTACCTGACCGGGCAGTTCGGCAATCCGGCCGCGAAGGTGACCGAGCAGGACGTCGCGAAGCTGCGCTGACGCGGCGCGCGACGGCGCGACAGCGCAACTTCGAAGAAGAGCAGCATCTAACAAGAGGAGGAGCACAGCACATCGGGCCGAGCCCGATGCCGGTTGTTGCAGAGCGGGACGGGCGGCGCAGGCGGCCGCCCGTTCCGGTTCATTGGCAATCCGGTGCGCCAGCCGCGCATCGTTTTTCGTTGATCGACACCATGACACCGAATCAACCGTTTCTCGCGTCCCAGCGCGATGTGCTGCTGCTGCTTGCCCGGATCCTGCTCGTGATCCTGTTCGTGATGTTCGGCTGGAAGAAGATCGTCGACTTTCCCGGTACCATCGCGTTCATGGGTTCGGAAGGCGCGCCCGCGCCGATCGTGTCCGCGGCGATCTCCGTCGCGATGGAACTGTTCGCCGGGATCGCGATCCTGGTCGGCTTCCAGACGCGGCCGCTCGCGCTGCTGCTTGCGCTGTATACGATCGGAACCGGCATCATCGGCCACCACTACTGGACGATGACGGGCGGCGAGCAGATCAACAACATGATTCATTTCTACAAGAACATCGCGATCTCGGGCGGCCTGCTCGCGCTCTGCGCGGCGGGCCCCGGACGTTTTTCGATCGATCGCGGATAAACGGGCCCGTGGCGCACGCATGGGGCGCGCGCTGGAAGGTCGAGACTCCGAGGGGGCATCATTTTGCGACTCAAACATTTCGCATGGCTGATCGCGGCCGCCACGCCGGCGGCCGCTTTCGCACAAACGAGCGTGACGCTGTACGGCCGCGTCGATGGCGGCGTCGAGTACCTGAACCACATCGCGACGCCGACCGGCAGCAAGTCGCGCTGGAGCGCGGAAAGCGGCGACTGGGGCACCAGCATGTTCGGCCTGAAGGGTATCGAGGATCTCGGCGGCGGGCTGTCGACGGTCTTCAACCTCGAAACCGCGTTCCAGGTGATGAACGGCCAGACCGGCGGCGGCCGCATGTGGTCGCGGCGCGCGTATGTCGGCCTGAAGAGCGACACGTGGGGCCAGCTGCAGGCCGGCCGCAACCTGTTCATCGACAGCGACGGCGTGTGGGAATTCGATCCGTTCGTGCAGCAGGCGTTTTCGTCGGCATCGCTCGTGCGCGGCCGCAACTGGCAGCAAAGCAGCAACAACATCGAATATCACAGCCCGGTGATCGGCGGCTTCGACGTGCAGGCGCAATACGCGTTCGGCAACCAGTCGCGCGGCTTCAACTACGGCGCGGCCGACGATTTCGGCCGCTCGGACGGGATCATGATCTCGTACCACTCGCCGGTGCTCGACGTGCGCGGCATCTACGACGAACTGCGCGACAACAACGGCAAATTCAGCAACATCTTCACCGCGTCGCGCGAATATTTCGTCGGCGCGAACGTGAAGGTGTCGAAGTTCAAGATCCAGGGCGCGTATACGCACTACCAGGCGCCGGACAGCCCGGCCGGTGTCGCAGATCGCGCCGATCACTACTGGCTCGGCGCGACCTACACCGCGACGCCGCAGTGGGCCGTGACGGGCGGCGGGTACTACGTGAAGGTCGGCGACGGCGGCGGCGATGCGTCGCACGATCCGTCGGGCCACGCGATGATGTATGTGCTCGGCACCACGTACAACCTGTCGAAGCGCACGTTCCTGTACGGTACGGTCGCGTATGTGCGCAACGGCGGCAACTCGAACTTCTCGCTGCTCGCGACGCCGCGCGATGCGACGTCGGGCACGAGCCCGCTGACGGGCGAGTCGCAGACGGGGGCGTATGTGGGGATGATGCATACGTTCTGAGTAACGCGACTACGCGACTTGCACCCGACGCACGGGCGGCGACCGCCCGTGCGTTGTTGCGTTTACGGCGTGTGATCGGTATCGGTCAGAACCCGCACGCGTCGGTCGTCGTCAGCGTCGTGAACGGGCCGTCGAGCGTCGCGTTGTGATGCGCGACGATCCGCTCGGCCGGCAGCGCGGGCGTGTCCATGCAGGTATGCGCATCGGCAACGAGCAGCACGCGAAAGCCGAGATCGGCGGCCGCGCGGCAGGTCGTATCGACGCAGTACTGCGTCTTCATCCCGGTGACGACGAGTTCGCCGATATCGGCCGCGCGCAGCCACTCGGCGAGTCGCGTGCCTGCGAAGCAACTCGGCCGCGCCTTGTCGAACACGGTATCGCGCGCGGCATCGATCGCGAGTTCCGGCAGCAATGCGGCAAGCGGCGAATCGGGCGCAAGCGGCGAGCCGGCGGGCCCGGTATGGCGCACCGCGAACACGGGCGCGCCGGCGTCGTGTGCGCGGCCGATCAACCGGTTGATGTTAGCGAGCACACGTTCGCCGTCGTGCGGACGATCGGGGCCATGAAACAGCCCGGCCTGCATGTCGACGACGAGCAGCGCGCGTTTGGGGGAGGGGGCTTCGGACATCGCGTTTCTCCTGAGTGGCCGGCACGGACGGAGAAACGACAAGACCCCGTCCGGAACCGGCGGGGCCTGTGAGGAATCGGTGGCGCTACGACCTTGCGCGCACTCGCCGCACGAGCCCGCCGAAGGCGGTCGTGCGCGTCGTGGTCAAAGAAGTGGTCGTGGCGTGGCGCATGGAGCGATCATGCCCGATGCGCGTGCGCCGCGTCAATCGCGTGCCGCGCAACGAACCCCGCTCAGTCGAGCGACTTCCCGGCCTTTTCGTCCATGCAGCGTATCGCGAGCAGTGTCAGCACGCCGCAGCCGATCGCATACCAAGCGGGCGCATTCGGATTGCCGGTCGCCGCGATCAGCCACGTGACGAAGAACTGCGCGAAGCCGCCGAAGATCGCGACGCCGACGCTGTATACGAGCGCGCCGCCGGTCGCACGCACCGCACGCGGGAACAGTTCGCCGAGCATCGCGCCCGTTGCGCCGATGTTGATCGCATGCACGATCGACAGCGCCGCGATGATCGACAGCAGCGACGCGGCGCCCGGCCAGCGGTTCAGCGCGATGAACGCCGGGTAGATCGCGGCCATCAGCACGATGCGCGTCCACCAGACGATCCGGTTGCGCCCGTACACGTCGGACAGGTGGCCGCCGATCGGCGTCACGAGCATCAGGATCGCGCCGGCGACGCAGCCGGCCGTCATCGACAGCCAGGTCGGCAGGTGCAGCACCTGCACGCCGTAGATCGCCATGTAGAACACGATGATGTAGTGGATCGACGTGCCGCCGATCGTCACGCCGAGGCCTGCGAACACGGCCTTGCCGTGATGGCGCAGCACGTCGGCGAGCGGCAGCGACGCGACCGGCTCGTCGTGTGCGGCGGCAGGCGTAGCGGCCGGCACTTCCTCGACGGTGCGGCGCAGCCAGTAGCCGATCGGCACGAACAGCGTGCCGATGATGAACGGCACGCGCCAACCCCAGCTTTCGAGCTGTGCGGCATTCAGCGTCGACGTCAGCGCGACGCCGGTGAGCGCACCCGCAAGCGCGGCGAGCCCCTGGCTCGAGAACTGGAACGATGCGTAGAAGCCGCGACGGTGCTGCGGCGCCTGTTCGAGCAGCAGCGTCGTCGACGCGCCGACTTCGCCGCCCGATGCGAACCCCTGCAGCAGGCGCGCGAGCACGAGCAGCAGCGGTGCGGCGAAGCCGATCTGCGCGAAGGTCGGCGCGACCGCGATCGCCGCAGTGCCGAGCGCCATCAGCAGCAGCGTCAGGATCATCGCCTTCTTGCGGCCCGCGCGGTCGGCATACATGCCGATCACGAGCCCGCCGAGCGGACGCGTGACGAAGCCGACGCCGAAGCTCGCGACCGCGAGCATCAACTGCCCGAACGACGAATGCACCGGGAAGAACAGCTTGCCGATCAGGATTGCGAAGAAGCTGTAGACCGTGAAGTCGTAGAACTCGAGCGCGTTGCCGACGGCGGCGGCCGCAATCAGCCGGCGTTTCTTCGCGGCGGCGCGGGCATCGGCCGGCGTGCCGGCGAACGGAAGGGCAGACGTTTCCATGGGATTCCCCCGGTAAGCGCGAAACTGAGTGGTGAAGGGCCGTCAGGCCGCGAGCCAGGCTTCGGCGACGCGAACCCAGTAGCTCGCGCCGATCGCGAGGATGTCGTCGTTGAAGTCGTAGCCGGGGTTGTGCACCATGCAGCCGCCCTTGCTGCCGATCCCGTTGCCGATGAATGCATAGCAGCCGGGGCGCGCTTCCAGCATGAACGCGAAATCCTCGCTGCCCATCAGCGGCGCGGCCTCGGTCTCGACCCGCTCGGCGCCGAGCATCCGGCGCGCGATGTCGGCCGCGAACGCGGTCGGTTCCGCGTGGTTGACGAGCACCGGGTAGCCGTAGTCGTAGTCGACTTCCGCGGTGATGCCGAAGCTTTCCGCCTGGCCGTTCGCGAGCGCTTCGATGCGGCGTGCGAGCAGCGCGCGCACGTCGGCGTTCAGCGCGCGCACCGACAGCTTCATCACGACGGTTTCGGGAATGATGTTGAACGTCTCGCCGGCCTGCACGCTGCCGACCGTGATCACGGCCGCATGCTGCGCGTCGACCTCGCGCGCGACGATCGTCTGCAGCGCGACCATGATGCTGCCCGCGGCCGACATCGGATCGCGCGCGAAATGCGGCATCGCGCCGTGGCCGCCGACGCCGCGCAGCGTGATCGTCACGCGGTCGGCCGACGCCATCGCGGCACCGGTGCGGAAGGCCATGTCACCGGCCGCGCGGCCCGGCATGTTGTGGATCGCGAAGATCGCGTCGCACGGGAAGCGGTCGAACAGGCCGTCGTCCATCATCGCCTTCGCGCCGCCGAAGTTTTCCTCGGCCGGCTGGAAGATCAGGTTCAGCGTGCCGGAGAACTGGCGCGTCGCCGCGAGGTGGCGCGCCGCGCACAGCAGCATCGCGGTGTGGCCGTCGTGGCCGCATGCGTGCATCTTGTTTGCGTGGCGGCTCGCGTACGGCAGGCCCGTCGCTTCCGCGAGCGGCAGCGCGTCCATGTCGGCGCGCAGGCCGACCGTGCGTGTGCCTTGTCCTTCGCGCAGCACGCCGACCACGCCCGTCTTGCCGATGCCGCGATGCACTTCATAACCCCAGCCGGTGAGCAGCTCGGCGACGAGATCGCTCGTGAGCGTCTCTTCGAACGCGAGTTCGGGATGAGCATGGATGCGTCGGCGCACCTCGACCAGCTCGGGGGCGATCGCGGCGATGCCGGGGATGACGGGGTTCACGGCTTGCAACATGGTGTCTCCTGTGGGGCCGGTGGGGCGTTTGACGCGCATATGACGTGCAAGCATATAAATTTCTTTTGCGCACCAGAAGCTGCTAAATTGCTTTGGTGCTCACCACCGGTTGCCGCTCGGGAATACCCTGGGCCGGCACGCACGGCCAGGCACCGGGTTTCCACGGATCACGCATCGCCGCCATGAAATACCATCAGTTGAAAGCGTTCGTCACCGTCGCAGAAGAGGGGAGCATCCGCGCGGCCGCGCGGCGCTTGAACGTGTCCCCGGCGGCGCTGACGAAGGCGGTCAAGGAACTGGAGATCGCGCTCCGCGTATCGCTCGTCGTGCGCACCGCGCGCGGCGTGCAGCTCACCGCATTCGGCCAGCAATTGCAGGTGCGCGCGCGGCTGATCGTCGCCGAAATGCAGCGCGCCCGCGACGACATCGAGCAGGTGCAGGGGGCGACGACGGGCTCCGTCGCGGCGGCGATCACGCCGGCCGCCGCGGTGACGATCCTGCCCGATGCGTTTCGCGCGTTCCGGCGCCGCTTTCCGGTGGCGCGCGTCAACCTGATCGAAGGGTTTCCGGGCGTGGCGCTGCCGCGCCTGCACGACGGCTCGCTCGATTTTGCGGTGGCTGTCGTCGTGCCCGAACTACTGGCGGCCGAGTTCGATCATGCGGAGCTCTATGCGAGCCGCTCGCTGATCGTCGCGCGCAACGAGCATCCGCTCGCGTCGGCCACGTCGCTCGCCGATCTCGTCGAGGCCGACTGGCTGATGAATCCGTCGCCGGAAAGCTCGACGCAGGCGCTGTTCAATTCGTTCGTCGCGCACGGGTTGCCGGTGCCGGCGCGCATCGTCGAATGTCCGAGCTTCGGGCTCGCGCACAGCCTGATGACGGGTTGCGACCTGATCGCGTCGATGCCCGAACAACTGCTTCAGGGCGAGTGGGCACGCGATCAGTTGACGGTGCTGCCGATTCGCGAGCGTTTGCCGGCGGTGTCGGTGCAGGTCGTCACGCGCCGCGACAGCCCGCTGACACCGGCTGCGGCGATGCTGCTCGATTGCCTGCGCGATTCGGCGCGACGCAAGGGGCTGCGATGAGCCGGTATCTCGGGCGGCGACCGTCATCGCATAGTGATCCTGAAGATCGGGTGCACAGCGCTGCCGTCATTCGACGCACACGACGCTTGCCCGGCGGGCACGCAGTTCCGGCGCACGCCGCGCAAGCCGGTATCATAGCGGCCGGCCCGCCGCTCCGGCCGGCCTCCAACAACATCGCCATCCGGCATCCAGCAATCAGAGGCATCACATGACCAGTGCAACCCAATTCGACAACGTATCGGTCGTCAAGCGCGCGAACGTCTATTTCGACGGCAAGTGCGTGTCGCATACCGTGCTCTTCCCGGACGGCACGCGCAAGACGCTCGGCGTGATCCTGCCGTGCGCGCTCAACTTCGGTACGGACGCGCCCGAATTGATGGAAGTGCAGGCCGGCAAGTGCCGCGTGAAGCTCGACGGCAGCAGCGAATGGCAGACCTACGGCGCCGGCGAATCGTTCTCGGTGCCGGGCAAGAGCCGCTTCGACATCGAAGTGCTCGAGACGCTCGACTACGTCTGCAGCTACCTGTAAGCGCGGGCGGCACAAAAAGAAAAGCCCCGCCGAAGCGGGGCTTGTCGCAAGCGGATGGCGCAAGGCCATCCGGAGCGCCTGTTCTCGTCTCGTTACAGGCAGGCGTTGATGTCGCCGGCCGACGACGCATCGCCGCCGCGGAAACCGACCCAGGTCTTCGCGTTTGCGGCGTTGGCCGGGCGCACCACGGCAGCGGCGCCATTCGGCGGCTGCTGGCCCGGTGCATAGACTGCCATCGCGAGGCCGTTCGCCAGTTCATACTGCGACGTCACCTGTTGCTGCGACTTGTCGGCCCAGGTCTTCGCGATGCACTGCGCCACCTGGTCGGCGGGTTTCTGGCTTTGTCCCACGTTCTGCAGGGCAGAATCGGCTGCATGAGCAGAAAATGCCACGGTCAATGCGATGAGCGGTAAGTATTTCACGTTCACGTTATCTCCCTCGAGTCGTGATTGATTGAGTGGGATGCGCAGCAGTACTGCGTGCTAGTGAGATCGCATCAGGCAAGCACGGTTCCGGCTATTCCGAAACAAGTTGTTAACGCGCTTGCCAAACGGCGGCTACGGTGCTGCGCACTCTGCTGCGGCGCGGCATGCATCGTGTGCGGCCCGTCGGTGGACGGGCGGTGCGGCAACGACGTCATGCGTTGCCCGGTCGGCGCGCTGCCCGATCGTGTGGTGACGTGACGGTCGCGGCGAGCGGCATGTGTCTGCATGCCGTGCCACGACTCTTTATCTGATCGCGAAGTGGAATGGCTGATTATGGTGGCCCCGTCGCATGGGTACCATGATGACAAACTTTCGTCGGTTGGATTGTTAACCAACTTTAAACGCGGGGAGCAGTGGAAAGCGATGCGGTGCGCGAGGCGCGCGCCGCATCGTGCAGCTGGGTGAGGCGGGATGATGATGAAGCAGTGCGCGGCCACGGTGCCGCGCACGCTGGATGCGTCAGCCGGCCTTGCGCGCGCCGATGTTGCGCAGGTTGGCCGGGACGATCGGACGGAAGCGCTCGCGCTTCTGTTCGTCGTCGAAGTGCTGGAGCGCGGGCTTGATCAGGTCGCTGCGCGACACGATGCCCGTGATGCGCAGCGATTGCTCGTCGTCTACGACCGGCAGGCGTTCGAGGCCGAGCATCGCGAGTCGCGATGCGACGACGCGGCACGTTTCGTGCGCAAGCGCGACGGCCGGCACGCGGTCGGCGAACGCGGCCGAGATCGGTGTATCGGCCGCGGCGTGTGCGCGCTGCGCGTCGAGCGTCGCGCGATCGACGAGGCCGAGCAGGCGGCCGTTCTGCACGACCGGGTACGCGCGATGCGTCTGCTTCGCGCCGAAGTACTGCGTTTCGACGGCATCGAGCGTCGACGCGCCGTCGATCGCGACGAGCCGGTCGGCGGACGTCATCACTTCGCCGACGTCATGCCGCTCGAGCGGATCGACGCCGTATTCGCGATAGATGTGATAGCCGCGGCGCGCGATCTTTTCCGTCATGATCGAGCGCTTCATCACGACGGTCGCGAAACCGTGCGCGACGAGCGTCGCCGCGAGCAGCGGCAGCAGCGCGTTGGCGTCGTGCGTGAGGCCGAACGCGAACACGATCGCGGTCAGCGGGGCACCCAGCGTTGCCCCGAGTGTCGCAGCCATGCACACGAGCGGCCACAGCGCCGGATCGCCGCCCGGCAGCACCGGCGACAGCACGGTGCCGAGGCCGGCGCCGAGCATCAGCAGTGGGGCGAGCACACCGCCCGACGTACCCGAGCCGAGCGCGATCACCCACATCACGGCCTTCACGATCAGCAGCGCGAGCGCGATCTTCAGCGCGATGTGCTGGTGCAGCAGGTCGCCGATCACGTCGTAACCGACGCCGAGCGCGCGCGGTTCGAGCCAGCCGCCGATGCCGATCACGATCGCGCCGAGCGCGGGCCACCACATCCAGTGCACGGGCAGCTTCGCGAAGGTGTCCTCGACGCGGTACAGCGCGGCCGACAGGCCGCAGGCGAGCATGCCCGACAGCAGGCCCGCGACGATGCACGACAGCAGCGCGACGGGCGTCGGCGCGGCCGTGGCGAGCGGAAACAGCGGATCGACGCCGAAGAACAGCGCCCGTGCGAAACCGGCCACCGCGCATGCGAGCGCGACCGGCAGGAAACTGCGCGGACGCCATTCGAACAGCAGCAGCTCGACCGCGAGCAGCACGGCGGCGACCGGCGTGCCGAACACGGCCGTCATGCCGGCGGCCGCGCCGGCGACGAGCAGCGTCTTGCGCTCGGCGGCGGTCACGTGCACGCATTGCGCGATCAGCGAGCCGAGCGCGCCGCCCGTCATGATGATCGGGCCTTCGGCGCCGAATGGGCCGCCGCTGCCGATCACGACGCCGGACGACAGCGGCTTGAGGATCGCGACCTTCGGCGACATGCGGCTTTTGCCGAACAGGATCGCCTCGATCGCTTCCGGAATGCCGTGGCCGCGAATCTTTTCCGAACCGAAGCGCGCCATCATCCCGACGATCAACCCGCCGATCACCGGCACGACGATTACCCATGCGCGGAGCGTATGATTCGCCGGAGAGCGGTCGGCGAACGAGAGCTGCTGGAAGAAGAACAGGTTCGTGAACAGATGGATCAGACTCAACAGCATGAACGCGGCGAGCGTGCTGAGCAGGCCGATCCCGGCAGCAAGCAACGCGATCCTGGGCAGGCGTTCGTTGGTCGAGAAATCGCGTTTGTGCGGTGCGTTCATTGGAGTGGAAAAAGCGAGGGTCAGTAATCGATCTGGGGAACCTGGAACGTGCCCTTGAGCGACTTCAGCTCGGCGCGATGCATCGCCGCGAGGCGGGCGAGCAGCGTCTCGCCGGCTTGTTCGAGATGAACCTCGACCTGCCGGCGGTCGGCTTCGCTCGTCTTGCGCTTCACGAGCCCGAGCGCTTCGCAGCGCGTCACCAGCGCGACGACGCCGTGATGCTGCGCCTGCAGGCGTTCCGCGAGCTCGCCGATGGTTGCCCATTCGCGATGCGGATAACCCTTGATGTGCAGCAGCAGCAGGTATTGCAGCGGCGTCACGCCTTCGCTTTGCGCGGCGCGTTCGGAGAAGCGCTCGAAGCGGCGCATCTGGTAGCGGAACTCGGACAGTTGCTGGAAATCGCTTTTGTTCAGCGCGCGTCGGGTATCGTTCATCGAGGGCAGGCAGTCGGTTTCGGAAGCGATAAATATATCACAACATGATATAAATGGCCGAATTAAGGCGGAATGAATTCATTCCGCGTTGCATCGGTGCATTGCGCTTGTGTCAGGCAGCCTCGAGCATCTGCGTCTGCTGGTAGAGGCCCGTGACGAGATCCGTCTGCGTAATGATCCCGACGAGCCGGCGCGACGCATCGACAACCGGAATATGGTGGTGGCCCGAATGCGTGAACAGCGGCACGAGCGCCGTGATCGGCATCGTTTCCGGCACGAACGCGACGTCGCGCGTCATCACCGAGGCGACGCTCGCGGGCTGGCCTCCGAGCGATTGCGGCAGCCGGGCGGACAGGCGTTGCCACAGCGGGGGCGGGCGGCGCAGCTGGCGCGTGAGGTCGGCGCGCGTGACGATGCCGGCCAGGCGGCCTTCGCCGTCGACGACCGGCAGCGCCTTCACGCGGTGGCGGTCGAGCAGCGTGAGCGCGGCCGTCACCGACGTCGACGGCGCGACCTCGATTGCATGCTTCGTCATCAGGTCGGCGCACTTGAGCTGTCCGAACGTGCGCGCATAGGCCTGCATCTCGGTTTCGCGCAGCAGCGTTTCAAGGTCGTCCGGATCGACGTCGAGCCATTCGCCGCGACGCTTCAGCACCGCGTCGAGGTCGCCGCGCGTGAAGCCGCCGCGTGCCGGTGCGGCGCCGCCTGCGAGCGGTTTCGCTTCGGCGCGCGCGCCGCCATGCGGGTAGCGGTGCCCGGTCAGTGCGTGATATGCGAGCGCGGCCGACAGCAGGATCGCCGATTGCAGTGCGATCGGTTCCAGCACGAAGCTGAATCCGAGCGAATGGATTGCCGGGCCGCCGACCACGGCCGTGAGCGCGACGGCGCCCGACGGCGGATGCACGCAGCGCAGCGCGAACATGCCGCCGATCGCGCACGCGATCGCGACCGCGGCGGCTGTAATCGGATCGGCGATCCATTGCGCGCATGCGACACCGACCGTCGCCGCGACGAGATTGCCGCCGATGATCGACCACGGCTGCGCGAGCGGGCTCGCCGGCACCGCGAACAGCAGCACGGCCGATGCCCCCATCGGTGCGACGAGCAGCGGCATGAGGCCCGGCACGCCGGGCAGCAGCCGCATCGTGACGCCGACCGTCGCGATGCCGACGAGCGCGCCCGTGCACGAACGCAGGCGCTCGCGCCAGCCGAGCGTCATCGGATGAGGAATGAAGCTGTGCAGCCATTGGCGCAACGTGCGGCGCGACGAAGATGAGCCTGACGACATGGACGGTAAGCGGTAAAAATGACAGCGCGGGTATGCGCGGCGACAAGGGTGGAATTATATCGCGTTGTGATACAAATTGTCGCGCTGCATCAAGACGTTGCACGCGCACGATGAACGAGCCTTGCATAAGCCTTTCATCTGACGAAAGTTTGGGCTGCTGGCAATAGCGCAAATTTGTCTGCGGCGGCGTACAATTCCGGCCACCGAATCCCCGATCTCCCAGAACCACGTACGCGATGCCCGCTCTCCCGCCTTTCCCCCGGCACGGTGATCGATTCGACGTGGTTCGAGGCCGCATTCCGTTCCCCACCTGACGCGAGCGCCGCCGACGTCTCCCCACTGACTCTCTCCAAGCCAATTCAATGGACATGCTCGAAAACATGCGCCTGTTCGTGCGCGTCGTCGAAGCCGGCAGTTTTACGGCGGTCGCGAAGGAAATCGACGCGACCACCGCGCAGGTGTCGCGCGCGGTATCGAACCTCGAAGCGCACGTACAGACGCGCCTGCTGCATCGCACGACGCGCCATCTCGGCCTTACCGAAAGCGGCGAACGCTATTTCGAGCGCGCGAAATCGATCCTCGCGGAAATCGACTACGCGAACGCGGAGGCGCGCAACGCACTGCTGCGGCCGAGCGGCAAGATGCGCATTCATGCGATGACGGGGCTCGGGCAGAGTCATGTCGTGTCGTCGATCGTCCGCTACCAGGAGGACAATCCCGACGTGTCGGTCGAGCTGACGCTCGCGCAGCGGATGCCGAATCTCGTCGAGGAAGGCTACGACGTGTCGATCGTGACGGCTTCGCAGTTGCCCGATTCGGGTTACGTCGCGCAGACCTGCGGCACGAGCTGCAGCGTGCTCGTCGCGTCGCGCGAATATCTGGCGCGGCACGGCACGCCGCAGTCGCCCGACGAATTGCCGAACCATGTGTGCCTGCGCCTCGATACGCCCGCGTCGCCGGCCGGCGAATGGCGGCTCGAGCGTAACGACGGCGAGGAGACTGTCTACGCGCTGCAGCCGGCGCCGTTCCAGGTCAACGTGCCGGACGCGCTGTGCGTCGCGGTGCGCGCCGGGCGCGGGATCGCGTGCGTCGCACTGTATACGGTGCTCGACGATATCCGTGCAGGACGGCTGATCCGCGTGCTGCCCGAGTACCGGCTGCAGACGGTGAGCGTGTATGCCGTCTACGCGACGCGCCGCTATCTCGACGCGAAGATCCGCACGTTCCTCGACCACCTGCGCACGACGCTCACGCCCGCGCTGGAGAACGACCTGCGCGAACTCGACCGTCTGACGGTCGAGCAGATGCCGGGCGGCCGCAAGCGCGCTTGAGGGCCCATGCGGGCGCGCGCCGCCCGGACCGCATGCGTCATCGCGATGTTCATGCGCCCGACGGCGTGATGCGAATCCGTTCGAAGCGGCCCGCGATCCATGCGTATGCGGCTATGCCGATCAGCCCGTGCGCGGCGACGAACCACAATGCTCCGGAGAAGGAGCCAGTGCTGGCGACGAAATAGCCGATCGCGAGCGGCGTGACGATCCCGGCGATGTTGCCGAGGCCATTGAACACGCCGCCGCTCAGGCCGACCATCCCTTCCGGCGCGGTGTCGGCGAGCACGGCCCAGCCGACCGCAGCGAGCCCCTTGCCGAAGAACGCGATCGTCATCAGCGCGATCACGGCCGTGTTCGACGACGCGCCGTTCGCGAGCACGAGCAGCGTCGCCATCGCCATCCCCGCGACGAATGGCGTCTTGCGTGCCCGCGACGGATGCACGCCGCGCCGGATCAGCCAGTCCGACAGCACGCCGCCGAGCACGCCGCCCGTGAACCCGCAGAGCGCCGGCAGCGCGGCAACCCAGCCGGCCTCCATGATCGTCATCCCGCGCCCCTTGATCAGGTAGATCGGGAACCACGTGATGAAGAAGTAGGAGAGCGCCGTGATGCAGTACTGGCCGATGTAGATCGCCCACAGGTTCCGGTGGCGGAACAGTTGGGACGCGTCGTGCCACGACACACGCGGCCGTTGCCGGATGCGGTTCGCCTCGAGATCGACGAGCGCGCCGTGTGCGCGCAGGTAATCGCGCTCCGCGTCGGTTACGCGCGGATGGCCATGCGGCTCGCGATACCACGCGAACCACAGCGCGGCGAGCGCGATGCCGAGCATCCCCATCCACAGGAACACGTGCTCCCAGCCGAGCGCATGCGTGAGCCATGCCATCGCCGGCGTGAACAGCACGACGGCCATGTATTGCGCGGAATTGAACAGCGCCGACGCCGTGCCGCGCTCGGCGGTCGGGAACCAGCACGCGACGATTCGCGAATTGGCCGGGAACGCCGGCGATTCGACGAGGCCGAGCATGAAGCGCATCGCGAACAGCACGAGCGTCGCGGACGCACCCTGCACGGCAAGCCAGCCGACCGTGCCCTGCAGCATCGTGAATGCCGACCACAGCAGCAGGCTCAGGCCGTATATGCGCCGCGCGCCGAAGCGGTCGAGCAGCCAGCCGCCCGGGACCTGGCCGATCGCGTAGGCCCATGCGAACGCCGAAAAGACGATGCCGAGTTGCACGGGCGACAGCGAGAGGTCGTGCGCGACGCCGGTGCCGGCGATCGACATCGTCGCGCGGTCCGCATAGTTGATGACGGTGACCGCGAAAATCAGCGCGAGGACCGCATAGCGGACGCGGCCGATCGTGCGCGACGCGGCGGGCGACGCGGCGAGGGCGGCGCCGCTGGATCGATTGGGCATGCGTGTCTCCTGGCCCCCGTCGTGCGGAGGCATCCGGTGTTGTAACGGCGGGCTGGTCGTGCGGCAGTCAGCCCGTGACGCTGGTCGGCGGACGCTGGCCTGCAAAGCACGCGGCGAGGTTGGCTAGCACGATCCGGCCCATCTCGTTGCGCGTTTCGTGCGTCGCGCTCGCGCGGTGCGGCTGCACGACGACGCGATCGAGCTCGAGCAGCGCGGCCGGCACGTGCGGCTCGTTCGCGAACACGTCGAGGCCGGCGCCGGCGATCGTGCCGTCGGCGAGCGCGCGCACGAGCGCAGCTTCGTCGACCAGCTTGCCGCGCGCGACATTGATCAGGAATCCTTTTGGACCGAGCGCGGCCAGCACGTCGGCCGTCACGAGCACGTTGCCGTGATCGGCCGATGCCGCAATCACGAGCACGTCGCTGTCGCGTGCGAGCGCGGTGAGGTCGGGCACGAAGCGATAGCCGCTGTCGCGATGCTCGCGCGGGCCGAAGTAGCTGACGGTCATCCGGAACGGCTGCGCGCGCTGCGCGATCGCGCGCCCGACACGGCCGAGCCCGACGATGCCGAGCCGCTTGCCCGTTACCTGCGTGGCGAGCGGCTGCACCGCGTTGCCCCAGCGGCCGGCGCGCACGATCCGCTCGCCGGCGCCGAGATCGCGCAGCGTCATCAGGATCAGCCCCATCGCCATGTCGGCGACGTCGTCGGTCAGCACGTCGGGCGTCGTCGTCACGTGGATGCCGCGTGCACGCGCACGGTCGAGATCGACGGCGTCGGTGCCGATGCCGCTGATCGCAATGATTTCGAGCGCGGTCAGCCGGTCCATCAGCGCGGCGGGCACGCCGTTCGCGCCGCCGGTTACGACACCGCGAATGCGAGCGGCCACGCGGTCGATCAGCGCGTCCGGTTGCTCGGCCGCATACAGCCGGTGCACCGCGTAACGGGCGGACAGTTCGGCGTCGATCGCGTCGGGGAGCGGCTGGGTCAGCAGGATGTCGATGGTCATGAGGGTTTCGGTCGTCGTGTGCGGCGCGGGCCGCGCATCAGGTGCAACCGAGTATAGAAATCGTATCGATATCGGTCTAACATCAAAAGACTATCGATTGATTCAAGATTTGGATGATTGAACTGCACCAGCTTCGCTGCTTCGTCGCGGTGGCCGAGGAGCTTCATTTCGGCCGCGCGGCCAGGCGGCTATTCATGACGCAACCGCCGCTCAGCCGGCAGATCCAGTTGCTCGAGCACGCGCTTGGCATCGCGCTGCTCGAACGCAGCAGCCGGCAGGTGAGCCTGACCGCGGCCGGCGAGCGCTTCCTGCGCGACGCGCGCCACATCCTCGAATTCTCCGCGCGGGCCGAGCAGGCCGCGCAGCGCGTTGCGCACGGCGGGGCCGGCCGCATCACGCTCGGCTTCACGGCCGTCAGCGCGTACCGGATGATTCCGATGCTGCTGGCGCACGCCGCGCACGCGCTGCCGGACGTCGACGTCGAATTGCGCGAGATGGTGTCGACCGTGCAGATCGACGCGCTCGCTTCGCGGATGCTCGACGCGGGCTTCGTGCGCCAGCGGGCCGCGCGCCAGCCGCTCGAATACCGGCTCGTGCAGCGCGAACCGATGCTGGTCGCGGTCGCGCAAGGCGCGCCGCTCGCCGCGTGCGAGCGCATCGGCCCCGACGATCTCGACCGGCAGCCGTTCATCGCGTATTCGCCGAACGAGGGGAAGTATTTCCACGACATGATCTCCGGCCTGTTCGCGAACGCAGGCAGGCTGCCGAACTACCTGCATTACGTCGGGCAGACGCATACGATCCTCGGCCTCGTGCGCGCGGGGCTCGGCGCGGCACTCGTGCCGGCGTCGGCGCGCGAGCTGCATGTGGACGGCGTGGTGTTCCGGCCGCTTGCGGGCGTCGACGTGGCGGCCGAGCTGTATCTCGCGTGGCGCGCGGACAACGACAACCCGGCGCTGCCGGTGTTCAACGCGATGGTCGAGCGGTTTCTTGCGCAGGAGCAGGGCGGCGCGGTGGCGTAGCGCGTGCGTGCCGCGTAACAAGCTTTCAATCCGGAAGCTTGCCGCATGCGACGGCAAGCAATCCTGATCGAACGCGGCCGGCGGGCGAATCCTTACCATCATGAAAGCCGCCTCGACACCTGCGTTTCAACGGCGGAACGAGGCGGCTCGCTGCACTGCGACAACCGCTTGACGCTGCATGCCGGTCGGCGCACGATACGCCAGTGCATTTGGAGCGGGACGCGCCGGCCGCGCGGTTCCTGCACCCGCGATACGCAAAAGAACAACGATGAGCCTTCACGTACTCGTACCGGAATTCCTGCGCCGCATCGGTCGGCCCGCCGGAACAACGATTCTCCCGACGCCCGTCGCGTCACGTATCCGTCATCCCGTTTCGTACCGTGCGCCGGTACGCTTCCCCGTCCGCGCGCCGGCCGCGTCGATGAGCGATGCCGGCCCGGCCCGCCGCATCGGGCCGCAGCCTGCCGCCCCCGATCTCCGCATCCTGAACGGCGTCTACACCGGCGTCTCGTGACGCCCGCCGGCGCCTGTCCTTGCATTGCGCCGCCGGTTTTTCCGACCGTCCGGCGGCACCGGAGTCCGAAGCATTTCGAGTGAGCTTGAAGAAGCAAACGCACGCAGTTCGGTTCGAGATTCGAGGAGAAAAACTCATGTCGCAGCTTTCGAATGAAGCAAACGGCAGTTCGGGGAGTGGCAAGGCAAAGCTGATCAAATGGGCGATCATCATCGCCGGCGTCGCGATTGCGGCACCGGCCGCGCTGTTCGTCCTGAAGGGGATGGTCGCGCTGATCACGGCGGCCGTCATCGGCCTCGGCGCGATCTATTTCGCGCCGGTCGTCGCGATGAAGTTCGCGAACCAGAAGGTGAAGATGATCGTCGAGGAGGCGCAGTCGAATCCGATCGAGACGCTGATCAACCAGCTCGCGGAAAAGCGCCAGGCGGCCCAGAAATTCGCGGACAGCATCACCGCGTTCCGCACCGAGGTGAAGAACTTCGAGAACAAGACGGAATTGTTCGAGAAGCAGTATCCGGACGATGCGCCGCGCTTCCGGTCGCAGCTCGACACGATGAAGCAGTTGCTCGCGTTTCGCGAAGGCCGCTACAAGCAGGTGCAGGCCGAACTGAAGAATTTCGCGTCGGCGATCGACCGAGCGAAGGCGATGTGGGACATGTCGCAGGCGGCGCAGCAGATGAACAAGCTCGCGGGCCGGCAGACGGCCGACACGTTCGAGCAGATCAAGACCGACGTGGCCGTCGATTCGGTGATGCGCTCGGTCAACAAGGCGTTCTCCGAAATGGAGACGTCGCTGATGGATAACCCCGAGGTCAAGCAGGCGCAGCAGCAGGCGATGACCGGCGGTCACGTGCCCGTTCCCGGACCCGATGCGGCGAATCCCGCTGCGCTGCCGTCGAAACAACAATAACTTCCTGCAGGCACGCAACCATGAAAAAACTTCTCGGCGCAATCGCGTTTCTGGTGGTGCTCGTCGGTGTATGGATCGTGCATCAGGGCGGCCTGTCGACGCTGATTCCCGCGCATGACGCGGCCCCGGCCTCGACGTCTGCACAGGCGGGCGACACTGGCCAGCCCGCGCAGCCGTCGCCTTCGGCCAACGTGTTGCCGGCCGGCTTCACGCCGCAGGCCAGCACGCTGAAATCGATCGCCGAAAACGGCATCGTGCGGATCTCGGTGCAGAACCCGAGCGAGCCGTTCTTTGGCGAGGACAAGGGCGCACCGCACGGCTTCAACGTCGAATTCGCGCGGCTGCTGTTCGCGGATCCGTCGTTCTCGCACGGCGGCAAGCCGGTCGTCGTCGATACGCGTCACGAGGTCGACACGTACCCGGGCGTGCCGAAGCAGTTGCTCGACACGGACGCGAAGGGGAATCACGTCGTCGACGTGGCGATGGACGGGCTGACGTTCCCGGACAACACGCCGGCCGGCATCGTCTATTCGGTGCCGTACGTCGACGATTTCGGCTATTCGCTGATCGTGCGGCAAGGGTCGGCGATCCGCTCGACCGACGATCTCGCGGGCAAGACGGTCGGCATCCTGAAGGGCGACCCCGACGTGCGCGCATTCGTCACGCGCCAGTATCCGACCGTCCGGTTCGTCGAGGTCGACGATTCCGATCCGGCGTTCATCGCGAAGAGCATCGACGGTCATGCGGTCGACGCGTTCATCTACGACTATCCGTTCGCGGTCAGCTCGATCAAGAACACCGACCTGAAGTTCGCGGTGACCAAGCTTGAGGGCTCGAACATCGCATACAAGATCGGCGTGCGAGCCGACGACCAGGATCTGCTGATCTACCTGAACGCCGCGATCGCGAA
The DNA here is from genome assembly GCF_003233675.1 of Burkholderia sp. JP2-270. Lineage (NCBI taxonomy): Bacteria > Pseudomonadati > Pseudomonadota > Betaproteobacteria > Burkholderiales > Burkholderiaceae > Burkholderia > Burkholderia sp. JP2-270. Next base: position 3,070,860 of record NZ_CP029825.1, read on the forward strand.
GCTCAGGCAGTCGCCGCAGTATCTCGACCTGCTGCGCAAGTACTTCGTCAGCGACCAGGCGGTGACGACCGCGGCCGCGTCGGGCGAGCACACGTACGTGGTGAAGGCGGGCGACACGCTGAACCTGATCGCGGCGAGCAAGCTCGGCAGCGGCCAGCGTTATCGCGAGATCCAGCGCCGCAACAATCTGGCCAATCCGAACCTGATCCTGGCGGGCCAGCATCTGGTGATTCCGGTCCGGTAGCGGCGGCGTGAAGCGAATGGAGGGAAGACTGCGCACGGGCCGGCGGGGTCGATCCGCCGGGCCGCGCGCAGATCGGCGTCAGTGAGTGATCGACAGGAACAGGTACGCGGCGAACAGCGACAGGTGCACGACGCCGTGCAGCACCGTCGTGCGCCCCTGGCTGAGCGTCAGCGTGCTGACCAGCAAGGTGAGCGCCAGCAGCACGGTTTCCATCGCGCCGATGCCGAGCGTGAGCGGCTGGCCGACCCAGATGAACACGGCCGCGACGGTCGGGATCGTCAACCCGATGCTCGCGAGCGCCGAGCCGAGCGCGAGGTTCATGCTGGTCTGCAGGCGGTTCGCGCGCGCGGCGGTGACGGCCGCGAGCCCTTCCGGCAGCAGCACGAGCGCGGCGATCACGATACCGACCGCGGCTTCGGGCGCACCGAGCTTCAGCACGGCGTGCTCGACGGCCGGCGACAGCAGCTTCGCAAGCAGCACGACCGCGACGAGGCTCGCGAACAGCAGCACCATGCTGATTGCCGCGGTGCGGTTGCTCGGCGGCGCCGCGTGCACCGTTTCGTTCGCGCTGTCGTGATCGGCGAGGAAGTAGTCGCGGTGACGCACGGTCTGCACGAACACGAACACGCCGTACAGCACGAGCGACGACACGCCGGCGAACGCGAGCTGCGATTTCGAGAACTGCGGGCCCGGCACCGCGTTCAGGTAATTCGGCATCACGAGCGACAGCACCGACAGCGAAGCCAGCACCGCGAGCGCCTTGCTCGCGCCGCGCCCCTGGAAGTCCTGTTCGCCGTGCTTCCACGCGCCGACCAGCAGGCAGATGCCGACGATGCCGTTGCAGATGATCATCACGGCGGCGAACACGGTGTCGCGCGCGAGGCCCGATTTCTCGGGGCCCGCGCCGAGCATCACCGACACGATCAGCGCGACTTCGATGACGGTCACGGCAACCGCGAGCACGAGCGTGCCGAACGGTTCGCCGACGCGGTGCGCGACGACTTCCGCATGATGGACGGCGGCGAACACGGCGCCTGCCAGTGCGGCGGCGAACAGCGCGATGACGAGGCCTTCGGCCGGCACGACGCGCGACAGCGCGAGTACCAGCCAGGCCGCAAGCGGGGCCCAGAGGGTCCAGCGCGGGAGCTGGTTGGACGAGAGCGGCATGGAGGGTTTCCTTATGCGAGTGGCGGCGCGCGACGCGCCGTCACGGGGTGACGAAGCCCGGCCGTACTATCCGCCGAACGAGGACGATGAAACCGAAGGGTGGCTGCGCGCAACGGCGCTGCCTCGAGTTCGCCGCCCTGAGGCGGCGAGGGGCGCGCGCGGGCTGGAGCCCGTCGCTGGGTGATACGGTTCGATGAGGCTGGCCGCCGATGGCGGGGAGAACAATCGTGAAGACACGCCGGACGGAGGCTCGGTTCCGACCCCGGAAGGGTGGCGAACGACCGACGTCGGTGGCGGCGTGACACGCGGTTTCCCCCTGAAATCCGTCGAGTTGTCGAATTTTATCAGGCGTTTGGGGGCCGCTATCTCATATTCGAACGCTTTCATTGACCTTTCGGTTTGAAAAAAGTGCCCCAATTCTTCGATTTTATGTCTTTGCAGTTTCCGTAAAGGTCTCTTGCACGACAAATTCGGGCTCGCCCTGACATAAATCTACCGACCGGTCGGTTTATAATCGCTCGCACTTCCACTTCATGACGGATCGCAAGCGATGGCTGTTTCTTCTGCACATTCGGTGAACTCGGGCGCGCTGGCGCCGTCGGCCATCGTCGGCGTGATCGGCGCCGGCGCGATGGGCGCGGGTATTGCGCAGGTCGCGGCGGCAGCCGGCCATACGGTGCTGCTGTATGACCTGAACGAAGCCGCCTGCGACAACGCGCTGGCCGGTATCCGCGCGCAGTTCGCACGGCTCGCGGAGAAAGGCCGGCTCGAACCGGCACAGGCCGACGCAGCCGGCAACCGGATCTGCGCGGTGCGTGCGCTGGCCGATCTGGCGGGCGCCGCGCTGATCGTCGAGGCGGCGGCCGAACGGCTTGACGTGAAGCGCGACATTTTCGCGACGCTCGAACGCCATGTCGACGACGCGTGCCTGCTGGCGACCAACACGTCGTCGATCTCGATCACGTCGATCGCGGCCGGGCTGCGCGTGCCGCAGCGCGTCGCCGGCCTGCATTTCTTCAACCCGGCGCCGCTGATGGCGCTCGTCGAGGTGGTCAGCGGGCTTGCCACCGCGCCCGACGTTGCGCAGGTCCTTTATGCGACCGCGGCCGCGTGGGGCAAAAAACCCGTGATGGCGAAATCGACGCCGGGCTTCATCGTGAACCGCGTCGCGCGGCCGTATTACGCGGAGGCGCTGCGCGTGCTGAACGAGCAGGGCGGCGCGCCGGCATCGATCGACGCGGTGATGCGCGAAGCCGGCGGCTTCCGGATGGGGCCGTTCGAGCTGATGGACCTGATCGGCCACGACGTGAACTTCGCGGTGACCGAATCGGTGTTCCGCGCGTATTTCAACGACCCGCGCTACACGCCGTCTCTAATCCAGCAGGAACTCGTGAATGCGGGCTTCCTCGGGCGCAAGTCGGGGCGCGGCTTCTATTCGTATGCGGACGGCGCGACGCCGCCCGCGCCCGATCTCGAACCGCCGCGCGCCGTGCCGTCGGATGTCGCGCTGTACGCGCAGGACGGCCCGGCCGCCGCGCTGCACGCGCGCTTCGCGGCACGCATCGCGCTTGCCCGACAGGCCGGTGCGCATCCGGACGACCTGCTCGCGACGGCCGGCCGTGCATCGATCGCGCTGACCGACGGCCGCACGGCGACCGCGCGCGCCGCGCAAACGGGCGTGGCCGATCTCGTGCTCGTCGACCTCGCGCGCGATTACACGCAGGCCGGGCTCGTCGCGCTGACGCGCGCGCTTCAGTGCGGCGACGCCGCCTATGCGGACGCGGTCGGCCTGTTCCAGCAGGCGGGTTTTCGCGTCGTCGGCGTGGCCGACGTGCCGGGGATGGTCGCGATGCGCACCGTCGCGATGCTCGCGAACGAGGCGGCCGACACGGTGAACCAGGGCGTGTGTTCGCCCGCCGATCTCGATCTCGCGATGGAGAAGGGCGTGAACTACCCGTGCGGCCCGCTCGCGTGGGCCGATGCGATCGGCATCGGCCGCGTGTTTCGCGTGCTGTCGAACCTCGCGGCGAGCTACGGCGAGGACCGCTATCGCGTGTCGCCGCGCATTGCCGCGCTGCGTGCAGCCGGCCGCACGTTCCGGTCATAGCCGCCGGCCCCGGTCACCCCGATTACCCCGAGCACGATAACGACATCACTCCATTGGAGGAGCACCCCGATGACTCACCCGACGCATCCCGCCGCCGCCCTCGAGCCGATCGAGACCGCCAGCCGCGACGAACTGCAGGCGCTGCAGCTCGAGCGCCTCAAGTGGTCGCTGCGCCACGCATACGACAACGTCCCGCACTATCGGCGCACGTTCGATGCGGCGGGCGTGCATCCGGACGACCTGAAGACGCTCGCCGATCTCGCGAAATTCCCGTTCTCGACGAAGAACGATCTGCGCGACAACTATCCGTTCGGGCTCTTCGCGGTGCCGCGCGAGCAGGTCGTGCGCGTGCACGCGTCGAGCGGCACGACGGGCAAGCCGACCGTGGTCGGCTACACGGCCCGCGACATCGACACGTGGGCGAACGTGACCGCGCGTTCGATCCGCGCGGCCGGCGGCCGCCCGGGCGACACGCTGCACAACGCGTTCGGCTATGGCCTCTTCACGGGCGGCCTCGGGATTCACTACGGCGCGGAGCGGCTCGGCTGCATGGTCGTGCCGATGTCGGGCGGGCAGACCGAGAAGCAGGTGCAGCTGATCCGCGATTTCGAGCCGAAGATCATCCTCGTCACGCCGTCGTACATGCTGAACCTGATCGACGAGATGGTGCGGCAGGGGATGGACCCGGCCGAGTCGTCGCTGAAGATCGGCATCTTCGGCGCCGAGCCGTGGACGCAGGCGTTGCGCGAGGAAGTGGAGACGCGCGTGGGCATCGACGCGCTCGACATCTACGGGCTGTCGGAGGTGATGGGCCCGGGCGTCGCGTGCGAGTGCGTCGAGTCGAAGGACGGCCCGGTGATCTGGGAAGACCATTTCTACCCGGAGATCATCGATCCCGTCACGGGCGAAGTGCTGCCCGACGGCAGCCAGGGCGAGCTCGTGTTCACGTCGCTGACGAAGGAAGCGATGCCGGTGATCCGCTACCGCACGCGCGACCTCACCGCGCTGCTGCCGCCGAGCGCGCGCGCGATGCGCCGCCTCGCGAAAATCACGGGCCGTTCCGACGACATGCTGATCGTGCGCGGCGTGAACGTGTTTCCGAGCCAGATCGAGGAGATCGTCGTCGCGCTGCCGGCGCTGTCGGGCCAGTTTCAGATCACGCTGTCGCGCGACGGTCACATGGACCGGCTCGACCTCGCGGTCGAACTGCGCTCCGAGGCTGCAGCGTCCGTTACCGAAAGCGATCGCGCGGCGCTCGCGCGCGAGTTGCAGCACCGCATCAAGACGATGGTCGGCGTGTCGTCCGGCGTGACGGTGCTCGCGGCGGGCGGCATTCCCGCGACCGTGACCGGCAAGGCCCGGCGCGTGATCGACCGCCGCCAGGCTGCGTGATTCCGATGTTTGCCGTTCTACCCGAGGAAACCTGTTCGATGGATGGATTGAAGACCCTGGCCGTCGCGGTCGATGCGCGCGGCATCGCGACCGTTGCGCTGCAGCGCGGCGACGTGCTCAACGCATTCGACGAGACGATGATCGCCGAGCTGACCGACGCGTTCACGGCGCTTGGCCGGCGCGACGATGTGCGCGCGATCGTGCTGCGCTCGGACGGCCGCGCATTCTGCGCGGGCGCCGACCTGCAGTGGATGCAGCGCGCAAGCGCGAACGATGCGGCAGCGAACCTGCGCGACGCGCAGCGGTTCGCCGCGATGATGCGCGCGATCCGGCAGTGCCCGAAGCCGACGGTGGCACGCGTGCAGGGGCACGCGTTCGGCGGCGGCGTGGGCCTGTGCGCGGCCTGCGACATCGTGATCGCGAGCGACCATGCGCGCTTTTCGGTCAGCGAGGCGCGTTTCGGAATCCTGCCGGCCGTGATCGGCCCGTATCTGGTCGAGGCGGTCGGCCAGCGCCAGGCGCGCCGGCTCGCGCTGACCGCGACGCAGCTCGCCGCCGGCGAAGCCGTCGCGATCGGCCTGATCCACCAGGCCGTGCCGCTCGACGCGCTCGACGAAGCGCTCGACAGGACGCTCGCGGAACTGGGCCGCAACGGCCCGAACGCGCTGATGGAAATCAAGCGCTTCTTCGACGCGATCGGCGAGTATCCGCCGTCGGACGAGCGCGCGGCGTTCACCGCGCAGACGATCTCCCGCGTGCGGGCGACGGAGGAAGCGAAGGAGGGCTTCGCCGCATTCTTCGCGAAGCGGCCGCCGGTGTGGGAAGCGGGCGCCGAGTAAGGGCAAATCGCGACGATCGATGGCGAAGCGCGCCCGGCCGCATTTTGCGTCTCGGGCGCGGGCGCTTGCTCTACAATGCGTGACCCCCGGCACGCTGCCGGCCCAGCCCCGACCGATTCTTCGCCCGATGATCGTCAACCGCCTTATCTCCGAGATCCTGTTCGGCTTCACCGGCCTGATCGGCATCATCAATCCGATCGGCATCGCGTTCCTGTTTCTCGAGCGGACCGAGGCGCTCACCGAGCACGAGCGCGACCTGCTCGCGAGGAAGGTGGCGTTCAATGCGTTCATCGTGCTGATGGTTGCGTTCTTCGCCGGCACGCCCGTGCTGCATTTCTTCGGGATCTCGATGGAGGCGCTGCGGATCGGCGGCGGCCTGGCGGTCGCGGTGGCGGGCTGGCAGATGCTGAACGAGCCCGACGTGCCGGGCGGCGGCGACACGCCGGTCAAGCCGATCGACGCGAACGCGATCATGACGCGCGCGTTCTTCCCGCTGACCGTGCCGCTGACGGTCGGCCCCGGCTCGATCTCGACCGCGATCGCGCTGAACGCGAACCGTACGCACAAGCTGTCGGAGTTCATGCTGTCGAGCATCGTATCGATCGCCGTGTCCGTGCTCGTCGCGGTGGTGATCTGGCAGACCTACAGCCGCGCCGCGCTGCTGTCGCGCTATCTCGGCACCGAAGGTACCAAGGTCGCGATGCGCGTGTCGGCGTTCCTGCTGCTGTGCATCGGCGTGCAGATCATGCTGACCGGCTTCTCCGCGTTCCTGCAGCCGATCGCCGACCAGGTCAAGTAACCGGGCCGTCCTTTTCCGCGTTGCGACCGTGCGCCCGATGCGCACGGCGTGCCGGCGTGCGCGTCATACGCGTTTGCGCGGCGCGGGATAACATGCGACGTCTGGCTGATGCACGGCGCACCGTTCGCGCCCTGCGCGCCGAACGGCGGCGCGCATCCGGCCGCAAGCTCAACTTCAATGACGAGGCGTGCGATGGAATACGTGAAATTCGGGTCGACCGGGCTGGAAGTATCGAAACTGGTGCTGGGCTGCATGACGTTCGGCGAGCCGTCGCGCGGCACGCATCCGTGGACGCTGCCGGAAGCGGAGAGCCGCCCGATCATCCAGCGGGCGGTCGAAGCCGGCATCAACTTCTTCGATACCGCGAACATGTATTCGGACGGCACGTCGGAGGAGATCGTCGGCCGCGCGCTGCGCGATTTCACGAAGCGCGACGACATCGTGATCGCGACCAAGGTGTTCTACCGGATGCGGCCGGGGCCGAACGGCGCGGGCCTGTCGCGCAAGGCGATCATGACCGACATCGACCAGAGCCTGAAGCGGCTCGGCACCGATTACGTCGACCTCTACCAGATTCATCGCTGGGATTACGGCACGCCGATCGAGGAGACGCTCGAGGCGCTGCACGACGTCGTGAAGGCCGGCAAGGTGCGCTATATCGGCGCATCGTCGATGTTCGCGTGGCAGTTCGCAAAGGCGCTGTACACGTCGAAGCAGAACGGCTGGACCCGCTTCGTCAGCATGCAGAACCACCTGAACCTGCTGTATCGCGAGGAAGAGCGGGAAATGCTGCCGCTGTGCGAAGCCGAGGGCATCGCGGTGATTCCGTGGAGCCCGCTCGCGCGCGGCCGGCTGACGCGCAACTGGGACGAATCGTCGGAACGGCAGCAGAAGGACGACGTCGGCCAGCGGCTGTACGACGCGACGGCCGATGCGGACAAGGCGGTCGTCGACGCCGTCGCGGCGATCGCCGCCGCGCGCAACGTGCCGCGCGCGCAGGTCGCGCTCGCGTGGGTCGCGCAAAAGCGCGGCGTCACCGCGCCGATCGTCGGCATCTCGAAGCCGCAGCAACTGGACGATGCGCTCGGCGCGCTCGAGTTGAAACTGACCGACGACGAAATCGCCACGCTCGAAGGCCCGTACGTGCCGCACGCGGTCGCCGGGTTCAATTGAGCGCGGTATCTCGCCGGGCGGCGCCGTGCGCCGGGGTCAGCGCGCGGCTTCGAGCATCGGGTAGGTGAACAGGCCGAAGTGGACGACGTTCAGCCCCGCATGCGCGAGCGCGGAGGCGAGCAGTCCGCCGCGCCGCCACGCGAGGCCGTAGCCGACGCCGGCCACCGTGCCGAGCACGATCCACTGCCAGCCGCCGGCCGCGTGCGCGGCGCCGAACAGCGCCGCGCCGATCGCGAGCGCGGCCCATGGGCCCCATGCGAACGCGCGGAGCACGCGCGTCAGCCCGCCTTGCACGTAGCCGCGGAACAACGCTTCTTCGGCGAGCGTCACGAGCAGCAGGTTGTTCACGAGCCACAGCCAGCCCGACGCCGGCCATTTGGGCGCCCAGCCGACCATCCCGAACGCGAGCGCGCCGGCCAGGCACGCGGCGGCCGTTGCGACAGCCGCCACCGCGCCCGTGCGCAGCGCGCGCGACAGCGCGACGTCGGGTGCGACCCACGGCAGCACCCACAGCAGCCACAGGCCGACCAGCGGCTTGTCGAGATTCAGGTACATCGTGAAAGGTACCGCGTCCGGCGTGAAGCGCGTCGGGGCGATCACGAGCGGATTGTGGAAACCGGGGATCAGGTGCAGGCTCAGCGCGATCGCGAGCGCGGCAAACACGGCATGCGCGGCGATCCGCACCGCGAGCGGGCGCGCGGGCGACACGCCCCACGCGGCCGCGGCCAGCAGCGCTAGCGGCGCCAGCGTGACCGGCTCGAGCTTGCCGAATGCCAGCGCGCCGGCATAGCCGAGCACGGCCAGGATGAGGCTCAGGCCGTGCTGCGGGCGATGCCACGCGAGTGCGGCGGCCGCGAACAGGGCGAGCCAGATCGTGGCGCACGGAAGGAGCGAAAGGGACATGACAGGAAAGGCGTTGGTCGGACAAGACGCCGCGCATCATACAGCAGGCGCGGCGACACGCCGCCGGGCCGGCGCCGGCCCGGCGGCCGTCAGCGGCCGGCGACCTCGGTGACGCCGTCGCGGGTCGGGATGTCGACGCTGTTGCGCACGCGCATCCGCCGCCGGTACCAGAACGTCCACATCAGCAGACAGCCGAACACGGTGTAGCCCATGATCGGCGACACGACCAGTACGCGCTCGACGGGCCAGGTCACGACCATCCAGCAGCGCAGCAGCATCTCCAGCGTCATGAAGGCGCCCCACACGAAGGTCATCCGGCGGAGCATCTGCCGCAGCCCCGGCTGTGCGGCCCAGACCGATTCGAAGTGCGCGGCGCCGCCGGCCATCTCCCGCGCCACGGTGGCGCGGGCCAGATAGAAGATCAGCGGACGTTCGCGGAACAGCGACAGCAGGAACACGATGCCGATCGTGCCCGACGCGAGCGATTCGCGCATCAGCAGCGTGCGCGGGCTGCCGCCGAACGCCATTCCGGCGATCGACAGCGCGATGCCGAGCAGCACGACGGCCGCCACCGCGTCGACACGGCGCGAGCGGACGAATTCGACGATCGACCAGATGATCGGCGGAACCGCCGACGCGTACAGCGCGCCGGTTTCGCCGAAGTACGGATGCGCGACCCGGTACGCGACCCAGGGCAGCAGCAGGTTGACGAAGAGTTCGAGGATCAGTCCGGCTCGCGGTTTCACGGTACGCAATTCCACGCAGGTTGGGGCGAACGCGCGATGGGCGTGGTTGCCCGCGGTTGCCCTGAAAAGGGTTCGGTCCAGTATATCGAAGAATCGCGCCGGGCTGCGGTGTCGCAACGGCCGTTTGCCGCCGGCGCGTCACGCATTGGCGGCGGCCGGCAGCGTGATCGTGACCGTGGTGCCGTGCCGCACGACGCTATGCACGTGGATCTCGCCTTCGTGCCGTTCGACGACCGCCTTGACGAACGCCATGCCGAGCCCGACGCCACCGGTTTCCGGTTGTCCTGCGGTGCGAAAGCGCCGGTAGCGCTCGAACAGCCGCGTCTGGTCCGTGCTGCTGATCCCGCATCCGCTGTCGCGAATCGTGCAGCGCACGGTCTTGCCGTCGGCGCTCGGCTCGACCCGGCATTCGACGCTCGTCAGCGATGCGCTGTACTTGATCGCGTTGTCCAGCAGGTTGATCAGCGCGCGCGACAGCAGGGCCGGGTCGCCGAGCACGATCGCGTCGTCGCGGCGCGGCACGTCGTCCATCGAAATGAGCTTCTGGTGCGCGTGCGGCCACACCGCGTCGCGCGCCTCGTTCATCAGGTCGGCGAGGTTGACCGGCACGCGCTCGTATTCGCTGGCCTCCGCACGCGACAGCTGAGCGAAACCGTCGGCCATCGCCAGCGTGTGCCGCACGAGTTTGCCGATTCTCGCGAACTGCCGCTTCTTCTGCGCGTCGTCCGCATGCTGTTCCTGCGTGGCGATCAGGATGATCAGCGACGTCAGCGGCGCACGCATGTCATGCGAGAACAGCGTCAGCATGTCGTTGCGCTGGCGCTCGAGCATGTCGCGGCGTACGTAAGCGTTGCGCAAGGTTTCCAGCGCTTGATGAATGCGGGTGATCTCGGGCGCGATTCCGCGCGGCATCGCGACGTGCGCCGTATCGCCGTTGCTGAGCGCGATGATCCGGCGGCCGAGCGTATCGAGCGGCTTCGACAGCAGCCGCTGCGTGCCGCGCGCGAGCGAGAACAGGATCGCGATGCTGAGCGCCGTCGCGAACGCCGACATCGCAACCTTGATCCGGGCCGTGTTCCGGTCCGAAATGACACGACGCCGGGCAACGTCGATGACACGGTCGCGCAGCAGTTCGCACGGCCGGAAGTACGGGACGATCGTCCTGGAAAAATCGGCGGCGCTCATCGTGTAGGCGCCGGTCCGGCCGTTCGCGACGCTCGTGTCGACGAGCGGGAGAAGATGAGTGTCGAACGCCGCGTTGAGCTGTGCATACTCGCGCGCCACGTCGACATCGTCGAGCTGCGCGCCGATCGCGCCGTCGATCAGTGCGCGCAATTGCTCGATGCGTCCGCGCATCCGCATGATGTCCGCGAACTGCGCGCGGTCGAGCGGCTGCCGCGCGAACATCGGGGCAATGAGCAGCGAGCCCGTGCGCCCCGCGTATTCCCGGAGGTCGCTCAGCAGCCGCGCCAGCAGGATCGCGCCCGACGTGTGCGGGTCGCGCATTACCGTATCGGTCATCGCGCCGTCGATCAGTAACGAAACCGTGTCGACGGCCCGGAACAGGTGCGCCTGCGCGTGCTGGATATCGTGAACGGTGCGTGACGCGAGCGGCCGTGCGTCGAGCGCGTCGACTTCCGCGCGTGCGTCGGCGAGCGTGACCCAGATCGCGTCGAGCGCGTGCAGCAGGTCGCCGCGCTTGCGATCGTCGAGTGAGTTCGCCTGCCCGATGCCTGCGCGAAAGTGTTCGAGCGCCTGGTCGGAACGCGTGCGTGCGGCGAGCAGGTTGCGCACTTCGGTCGCTCCGTCGTGCTGCAGGCTTACCAGCAGGTCGTTCGTCGGGCCGCGCTCGGCCGAAATCACGTTGGCGGCGGCCATCGCGCTGTGGATGAATTCGAAGCCTTGCAGGTCTGCGTTTTCCTGCCGGTATTGCCGGAAACTTCCCCAGACGATCGTGCCGCACAGCAAGGCCAGCAGCGTGGTGACGAGCGCGAAGCCGATATGCATCTTCTGCTGGATCGTCAGCGATCGAACGTTGTTTGCGTATTCCCGATTAAATGACAGATTCATGACACATCATGTTTGCAAGCTATCCCGGGTAGGCCCGTGTTCTCGGCCTGTCGGCGCCGTTGCGCCGTGAGGTTCAACAGGTATTTCGCCGTCACGCGGCGGCAACGATCCCGGCCGGGAAGCCGGATCGCGCGTTGCACAGGATCGCCTTGTGCCACCTTCCTGTCGACACCGGATGAATCGTGCTTGACCCGGGGGAAACCCTGATCGCTGGTTCGACGGGTGGGGTGTTGCGGCTAATGGTTTGGATTGCGAATGTACTGAATCGTCGTGCGACTGGAGAGCGGCATGAAATCCGCTTCGGATGGCGACAGCAGGGAAGGGGCGCCGGGGGGAATCGCTTGGCAATCGTTTGCGTCGCCCGTGTATGGGGCGAACGGCACGCGTGCCGCGGCACGAATCGTTGCCGCGGCCGCGTGCGCCGTCAGGCGACGGCGGGTTGGACGATGATCTTCACGTTCCGGTCCTTGTGGTTGACCAGTTCCTCGAAGCCTTGCGCGACGATGTCGCCGAGCGCGATGCGTCCGGTGATGAGCGGCTGCACGTCGATGCGGCCGTCCGCGATGAAGCGGATCACGTCCGCGAATTCGCCGTTGTACGCGAGCGAGCCGATCACTTCCTTCTCGGTCGACACGATGTCGAAGAAGTTGAACGACGTCGGCTCCTCGAAGATGCCGACCATCACCGACTTGCCGGCCTTGCGGATCACGTCGATCGCGAGCTTCGCGGTGGCCGTGTGCCCGATGCACTCGAACGACACGTCGGCGCCGTAGCCGCCCGTCAGCGCCTTGACTTCCGCGATCGCGTCGGACGTCTTCGGATCGATGACGACGCTCGCACCGACCTCCAGCGCCTTCTGCTTGCGCGCGGCCGACATTTCCAGCGCGATCACGCGCCCGGCGCCCGCGGCCTTCGCGCACATGATCGTGCACAGGCCGATAGTGCCCGCACCGACCACGACGACGGTCTGCCCGACGATGCTGCCGGCCTTCTTCACCGCGTGCAGTCCGACCGCGAGCGGTTCGATCAGCGCGCCGGCTTCGGTCGGGAAGTTGTCGGGCAGCTTGTACAGCAGCTCGGCCGGCACGTTCACGTATTCGGCGAACGCACCGTTGTTCATCAGCCCGGTGAACGCGAGGTTTTCGCAAATGTTGTACAGCCCGTGCCTGCAATACCAGCATGTGCCGCAATGCTGGCACGCGTCGGCCGTCACGCGGTCGCCGACCACGAAGCCCGTCACGCCCGCGCCGAGTTCGGCGATCTCGCCGCTGAACTCGTGGCCGAGGATGCACTGGCCCTTCAGTCCCGTCAGCGGATGCGGCGCATCGACCGGGATGAACACGGGGCCCGCGACGTATTCGTGCAGGTCGGAGCCGCAGATGCCGCACCAGTGCACGCGAATCGTGACCCAGCCTGCAGGCGGGCGCTCCGGAACGGGAACCTCTTCGACGCGGATGTCGTGGCGGCCGCGCCAGACGGCGGCTTTCATGCTGCGGGCGGTAGTCGGTGCCGGTGTACTCACGTTGCTGTCTCCGTCAGGTTGTCGTCGGGCGTGAGGCGTCGCTGCCGGTGCGCCCGTCGCGCGATTGCGCGATCGAACGGTATGCAGGAACGGGGCCAGCGTGAATCGGGGCGGTGCGGGGTGGTCGGACAGGGGCGGAAGTGTGCGACGCACTATTGCGCTATACGCTTCTCAGGAAGCGATATGCCGAGAGTCATGCGTGAAATTTGCTGCGGTTGCGCAGTCGCGGGCCGGGTGAGACGCCGGGACGTTCGTCTCAGCGAAATGAGACGAATCGCGAGACGAACGGCGACGGCCGGCGCGATTCGATGCGTGCTCGGGCGGATATGGCCGGGTGTTTCCGTCCGTCGCCATTTCGGCATTCCCGTTGTCGCGATTGATCCGGACGACGCGCCGTCGTGCCGCCCCATTACAGCGATCGGCGAAATGCATCGTTGCGCACATTACCCCTTTACTTGAAGTGAACTTCAATTTGTATCATGTGCGCCAGTCCGATCGCGGCCGTGTGAGACATCCCGTTGCACGCGGCGGTCCCAACGGAGGTGAGATGACCGAATCGCCTGTCGCGGCCGATGCCGCCGGCGCGCAGCTAGCGTGCGGCCGTCGCGAACGTCGTGCCGGCGAGTCGTCAAGCATGCCGAACACCATGGAAAGCCTGATCTGCGAAGAAGATGTGTCGTCTTCCGGCGAACGCGATGCGATGCCATCGCACGGCGGCGGCGTCGCGCATTCGCTCGTGACGATTGGCCGCGCGCCGGTTCGGGAGCATGCCGCGGCCGCGGTGTCGCCGTTGCGCCCGCAACTGTTCGTCACGGTGCTGGAGGCCGGAGAGGACGGGTTGCTGATACGCTGGGTCGAGAGCGGCCGTTGCCATTACGGCGAGCAGCGCTGGCGCCTGCGTGTCGCGTTGCAGCCGGGCCGCTGTGCAATCTCGGGGCGGCCGATCGAGCCCGGCGAGCCGGTGTTCCGGCCGGCGCGGCGGCCCGTGCCCGCGAATGGCGACGAGATGATCTGCCCGGCATCGGTGCCGGGCGCGGCCGGCGCGGCGCGGGCGGACGGTGCGCCCGAGGACGACATGGCGCGGGATCCGGCCGATGTTCTCGACTGAACGCCGGCCGGCCGCTGCGCCGCGTTATTTCTTCAGATCGTGCCGGTACTGGATGAACCCGGCATTGATCGCGAGCCTGTCGTACAGCGCGCGTGCGGTCGTATTGGTTTCGTGCGTGAGCCAGTACACGCGGCTCGCGCCGGCTTCGCGGGCGCGTTCGTACACGGCTTCGATCAGCGCGCCGCCCGCGCCTTGCCCGCGTGCGTCCGGCGCCGTGTACAGGTCCTGCAGGTAGCAGTACGGCCCTTCGGTCCAGCACGAGCGGTGGTAGATCGAATGCACGATCCCGACCAGCACACCCGATGCGTCGAATGCACCGAGCACGAACATCGGCTCGGCGGGATCCATCAGGCGCGCCCACGTCGTCGCGAACACGGCATCGCTCAGCGCGGTGTCGTAGAACTTCTGATAACCCTGCCACAGCGGGCGCCATGCAGCTTCGTCGGCGGCGACGAGCGGGCGCACCGTGACGCGCGTCGTGTCGTTCGCGCGGGCGGCCGCGTCGCGCGCGTTCGCCTGCGCGTGGCGGATCGCGGTGAGCGACTGGCGCTGCTCGCCGTGTGCGTCGAAGTTCTCCGGCGCGAGCCACGCGTCGAACGCGGCGCGCACGGCCGGCCATTCGCCGTCGACGATCGAATACCACGCGGTGTCGCGACTGCGGCCCTTGTAGACGATCGCCTGCCGGAACGTGCCTTCGTAGCGGAAGCCGAGCCGCGCGGCCGCCTTGCGCGACGGGGCGTTCAGGTCGTCGCACTTCCATTCGTAGCGCCGGTAGCCGAGCGTGTCGAACGCGTACTTCATCAGCAGGTACTGCGCTTCGGTCGACACGGGCGTGCGCTTGAGCAGCGGCGAGAACGTGACGGAGCCGACCTCGATCACGCCGTTGGCCGGATCGATGCGCATCAGCGCGAGCGTGCCGACCGCGCGGCCGGTGGCAACGTCGATCACCGTGTAGTGCAGCGGATCGGCGCTCGCCTGCGCGCCGCGCGCGTAGTCGCGGTAGCCCGATTCGTCGGCGTACGGCCCGTGCGCGAGATAGGTCCAGTCGCTGCCGTCGGGCGCCTGTGCATAGGCGGCGTACAGGTCGGCGGCGTGGCGCTCGGCGTCGAGCGGCTCGAGCCGGCAGTAGCGGCCCTCGAGCACGATGCGCTCGGGGCGCGGGCGCGCGGACCAGTCGGGAACGGGGTGGCCGATGGGTTGCTGGAAGGCGTTGGTGAGCGTGGACAAGATCGATCTCGCTTCGGTTGGCGGCCGGCGACATGCCGGCATGCAGACGATCGTAGTCGTGACGAGGTACCATGGAAAGCGCCACAGATCGGCAAATTTATGGTGCCACGATCCGGTTGCCACTAGCCGTGCGCCGTGTTCCGACACTTTCACGCTGCGACGTTCCGATGACGACTGCCTTTCCTTCCGGCGACTCTCCGTTGCTGCCGCTCGACGCGCCGCTGGCGCGCACGCCGGGCGCACCTTCGCTGCAGCGCCAGTTGTTGCGCCGCGTGCGCGACGCGATTCTCGGCGGCGCGATGCCCGCCGGCACGCGGCTGCCCGGCACGCGCGCGCTGGCCGAGACGCTCGGCGTGTCGCGCAACACGACGGCCGCCGTCTACGAGCAGCTCGTCGCCGAAGGCTTCCTGCAGTCGGATCGCCGCGGCACGCGGGTTGTCGGGTTGTCGCGGCCGGCGCCGCAGCGCCGGCGTGCCGCGCCGCCGGCCGTCGCGCAGCGGCTCGGCCGGATTCGCCCGAGCCTCGTCGGCAGCGGCGAATCGGAGGGCTTCCGGCCGGGCGTGCCCGCGCTGTCGCATTTCCCGGTGGATGCGTGGCGGCACGCGATCGACCGCGCGCTGCGCCGTGCCGCCCGCGACTTGCTCGCCTATGGCGATCCGCTCGGCGAACGCGCGCTGCGCGAATCGATCGCGCGGCACCTGGCCGTGACGCGCGGCGTGCGCTGCGATCCCGAGCAGATCGTGATCACGGAAGGCGCACAGGGCGCGATTGCGCTGTGCGCGCAGTTGCTGACGAACCCGGGCGAGACGGTGTGGGTCGAGGAGCCCGGCTATCGCGGCGCGCGCACCGCGATGCAGGCGGCCGACCTCGATGTCGTGCCGATGCCGGTCGACGCCGAAGGGCTGCGCGCGGAAGAAGACGACTGGCGCGAGCGGACGCCGCGCCTCGTCTATACGACGCCGTCGAACCAGTTTCCGACCGGCGCCGTGCTGTCGATCTCGCGCCGGCTCGCGCTGATCGATGCCGCGCGCCGGCATCGCGCGTGGATCATCGAGGACGATTACGACAGCGAATTCCGTCACACCGGCGAGCCGATCGGTGCGATGCACGGGCTCGCTCCCGATTCGCCCGTGGTCTATCTCGGATCGTTCAGCAAGACGATGTTTCCGGCGCTGCGGATCGGCTTTCTGGTGCTGCCCGAGGCGCTGCTGGCCGCCGTGCGGACGGTGCTGCCGGAGATGCTGCGCGGCGGGACGCGTCATGTGCAGCTCGCGCTGGCCGATTTCATCGAGACAGGCGAATACGGCCGGCATCTGGGGCGGATGCGCCGGCTGTATCGCGACCGGCGGCGGTTGCTGCTCGCCGCGCTCGACGGCAGCCTGAGCGTGCCGCACCAGGTCGAGGGTGGGCCGTGCGGATTGCATCTCGCGCTGCGGCTGCCGGCGCGCTACCGCGACCGCGCGATCGTCGACGCGGCGCGCGCGCATGGCATCGGGCCATTTCCGCTATCGGGTTTTTCGATTCATGCGGAGTCGGCGGCCAACGGGCTCGTGCTCGGCTTCGGCAATACGTCGGCCGATGCATTCGGCCCGATGTTGCGGACGTTGTCGGCGATCGCGGAGCGGGTCGGCGGGGATTGAACGGTCGCCGGACTTGTGCGGATTGACGAACCGCGTACTTTGTTCGAAACGAACGCCGTCGCGGCTTCGCGGCCGCCGCGTCACCCGGCATGCGGGTTTCGATTCGTATGTTCCGACAGGCCGCTTGGACTATAAATGGATGCGTGTACCGGTGCTTGTCGGGTGCCTGCGCGTCTCGCGCAGATTGGCGCCGCCACTGCCGGGGGAGGTGCACCGTGGTTCGCCAGACGCTTGCTCGCGCCGTGCTTCGCACCGCGTTGATCGGCGGCGTGTTTGCCGGTTTTTTGCTACCGCCGCCAGCCGCCATTGCGGGGACCGTCGCACCGCCCGCTACACGGCCTGCCATGAAGGAAAGGCCGGCCGCCGCGCCTTACGCGATGCCGGTCGATTTTCCGGCGATCGTCGACCGCTACGGCCCGGCGGTCGTGACCATCATGACTGCCGCGCCCGACCAGCAGGCCGGCGGCCCGTCCTTCGCGATCCTCGATCCCGACGATCCGCTCGCCGCGTTCTTCCGACGCGGCGCGCCGCCGCCCGCGCAGGGCGCGCAGGCGCCGGTGGGCGATACGGCACTGCGCGCGGTGTCGGGCACCGGCTCGGGATTCATCGTCAGTGCCGACGGCCTGATCCTCACGTCCGCGCATGTGGTCGACGATGCGACCGACGTGACGGTGCGGCTCACCGATCGCCGCGAATTCAAGGCGACGGTGCTGACCGTCGATCCGCAAAGCGACGTCGCCGTGTTGCGTGTCAACGCAACGAAGCTGCCGTTCGTGCGCCTCGGCGATTCGGCGAAGGTACGTGCGGGCGAACCGGTGATGACGATCGGCGCACCGGACGGATCGGGCAACACGGTCACGGCCGGCATCGTCAGTGCGACGTCGCACCGGCTGCCGGACGGCGGCACGTTTCCGTTCTTCGAAACCGATATCGCGCCGAATCCCGACAACTCGGGCGGCCCCGTGTTCAATCGTGCGGGCGACGTGATCGGCATCGCGGTGCAGGTCTATACGGGCACCGACCGCTACGCGAGCATGACGTTCGCGATCCCGATCGCGTTCGCGGCAAAGGTGCGTGCGCAGCTACAGACGCAGATGCAGGCGCAACAGGCTCAGGCGCCGGCGCAGGGCGCGCCGTCAGTCAACGCGTTCGGCGTCGACGTGCAGGATGTCGGCATCGGGCTGGCCGCCGCTTTCGGACTGCCGCGTCCGGCGGGTGCGCTCGTCAACGGCGTCGCCCCCGGTTCGCCGGCCGCCGCGGCCGGCGTGAAGCCCGGCGACGTGATCGTGAAACTGGGCGACAAGGCGATCGGCCGCTCGGCCGAACTGAACGACCTGGCCGCCGCGCTGTCACCCGGCGAGAAGGTGTCGCTGCGGGTGATCCGCAAGCGCGCGCCGCTGATGCTGACGATCACGGGCGCCGACGACGCGACCGGCAGCGCGGGCACGACAGTCGGCATGGTTGCGCCGAAGGCCGCTGCGCGACCGGGGCCGGCGGCGGGAGAAGGCGGCGATCGCCTGGGGCTGACGATGCACGCGCTGAGCGACGAAGAGCGCCGCTCGACGGGGCTCGCGGTCGGGATGATGGTGGACGCGGTGCACGGCCCGGCAGCGAGGGCGGGCATCCAGCCGGGCGATGTCGTGCTCGAGATCAACGACGCGCTGCTCGAGACGCCGGACGACGTGCAGTCGCTCGAAGCGAACGGCAGCGTGATCGCGCTGCTGATCCAGCGCAACAACGCGCGGAAGTTCGTGTCGGTGCGTGTGCGTTAGGGCGTTGACGCAGCCGGCGCCGTCCGTCTGCCATCGTCCGGTATCGCCGGCAGTCGGCCAGGCATTCAGGAGCCGTCCCGCATGAAAGCGGCATTCTTCATCGTAGTAGTACGCAGGCGCAGGGGCCGGTAGCGGCATCGCGCCGGCATCCATGCGGCTCCGACTTGTTCGGGGGCTTTTTGGGGGGGCTTCGTGGAATTCAGTGGATGTCGCTTGCCGACCCGTTGCAGCCGATCGCCTTCTTGCGGCCTAGGTGTCGCGTCTCGGAGCACTACGGCCATTGGCGGCACGACATCGTTGGCGAGTTTTCGACCTGCGTCGGGCGTTCGGCTACCGTCAACGAGTGATCCGGGATCTGCTCCAGCAGTTGCTTGGCATAGAGCATCTTATTCGTGTCGTAACGGCCGAACGCGATGTTGGCGACGAGATGGGTCGGAATCGAGGTCAGCGTCACGGCCCGCACCTGCGGGTAGCTAGCCACCTTACCGCTGGCATAGCCCTGAGCGCCGAAGTGCTCACGATTGGCGGGGCTGTCCGGGGTGCGCAGCGTGGTGCCATCCATGGCCCACAAGCTCAACCCTTTGAAGGCGTGGCGCGCACCATCTTGCTGGCACCAGGCTTGAGCGGTGCGTTCAAATAGCCAGGCCATGGGCGCATCGCCGAGCCTCTGTCGCGGTTGGTCGGGGCTAAGCGTGGCGAGATCGACGGGCAGATCCATGACACCGAGTCTGCCAGACACGCCACGCATCAGGAAGCGAAACTGTTTACGTGCGCGTTGGCCTCAAACCACGGTAATGGCGTGATCGCTTGCCAGTGTCCGCCACGGCAGCCCCGTGACCAGTGCCCGTAACTGTTCCTGATTCAGCGGCAATGCAACGGACTGCTCGCCGTTGCTCCATATAAACCGCCCGCGATTCAGGCGCCGCGTGGCCAGTCAGATCCCCAGGCCGTCGTAGACCAGCACCTTCATTCGCGTCGCATGTCGGTTGGCAAACAGATAGGCATGGTGCGGGCGCGCCGCGCCGAATACCTTGACCACGCGTGCGAGCAGCGTATCGACGCCCGCACGCATGTCTACCGGCTCAGTTGCCAGCCAGATCGCGTCGATGCGGATCATCGCAACCACCCCTGTAGCCAGGCCGCGCAATCATCGGCCGCCGACACCGGCCAGTAGAGCGTAATCGTGGCAGCACCGCGACGAATTTCGATGCGGATCTCGCCCCGATCAGTTGCAGCAACTGGTGCTTGCAGTTGTAGTGGCACGAATGCCGCCGTCGATGGCGGCTGAGCTTCATCCGGCGCCGGATGGTCGCCCGCACGCTGTCGCGCTGCCACCACCCATCGGCGCAGCAGGTTTGCGTTCAGGCGGTAATGCAGCGCCACCGCCGCAATCGACACGTGCGGTTGCATCGCCGCGCGCACCACCATCTCCTTGAATTCCCGGCTGTGTTTGCGACGCTCTATTGCCGGCACCACTCCATCATCAATCCGATCGTCGTCAGCCATCGTGACACGTCTCCATCACGCTTTATGATGGATACGATGCTCCTATGCGCAGGCCACGAACCTCAACCTGACTTCACCGGACCCTTACGTCGTTCAGCATCGCTGACCAAGTTAACAGCTTGCCGCTTTGTTTACAACTCCAACCCTAAAAACAAAAATGCCGTTCAGTTCTTAACTGAACGGCATTAGCCATCATTCAGGCTTTGTTCGCCAAACCACAAGGTAGGGTGCTTGATGTGTCGGCAGTTATACCGGTGCCATCGGAACCATTCCAAAGCAAAGCTTGTAGGACGCACCGCGCTCGGACAGGAGGTTCGTCTGGACCTTATAGCCGATCCCTCCATCGGTGCTGTTGTTCACTCGCGCCGCAAGGACGACTAGCTGTTTGGCGGTGAGCGTGATTCGGTCGTCGCCTAAGCTCACTTCGCCAATATTGAGAGCGTCGGCTAGGAAGTCAGCGATCTTCGGCGCCAGCTTTTCAAGCCACGGCCCGAAGAGCTTTGCCAGAGGCGGCCCGACCACTGCGACGGAATTGAGTTCTGTCTCGATCCATTTCGCACCTTCCGTCATCGCATTTTCCATATCGCCCTTGATAGTGTCTGCGTTGTCGCCCGCGATGCCGTGGTTCACGAGCTGCACCGCAATCACCAGCCCGGTCGGCTGCCCTCGATATATCTCAAGGAGATCCGGGACGCGGTTGCCTGCGTCGACCTTTTGATATATCTGGGTTCGCAGGGCGCTATGCTGTTTCGCTGGGTCTATCACCCCGATAACGCCATAGGGGTAGTCGTGAGATCGGAAGCCGTCTGGTATCGAGTCCGTTTCGCCAAAGCAGATGAGGCCGGTGTAGTGGACGATTACTCCGGCTAGCTCGATGGCCCCGGTGTCAGGCCACCAGTAAATGGTGCCGTGTTCAAAGGTGTTTGCGCGCCCTCCTTCTGACATGTCTTGCTCGTCGGACGTCGGGAATCCGAGCCACGAAGTCGGCCCGCCCATCTGGTCATATCTCTCGCCAATTTTGCCGTAGACGAAAGTGACGTTCTTGTTCGCGTCGGCGTACAGTGCTCCCCCATTTTCATATCGCTGGCGGTACCCATTTCCGACGGCTTCGATTTGGCCTACCTCTTTGCCCGGGGCGCCGCCGAGCTGCGACCATCTCTTGACGATGGCCTGGCGCCATCGCACGTCATCGCTCAACACGATCGGTGGCATTGGGCGTTTTTGAATCGGTCCGTCGGAAATCGGCGAGTTGGGATTGATTGTCATTTCTTACCTCCGTTTTTACTTAGAAAAAGAGGGCGTTTAATCCCGCCCACCGGATGCGGCGGCCTACCGCATTTCCTATAATTACAGCCGTTATTCGACCGTAATACTCCTATTTGGGAGGGGTAGATGGCGCATATCGAGACTGTCCACGCTGCGATCCAGCATATCTACGATGCGGTGCTGTCGCCTCAGCGTTGGGAGGAGGCGCTAGCGCATATCCTCGCGGTCACCAAGTCCGACCGGGGCTTTCTCTTGGCAACAGAGTCAGGAACCCCAGCGCTGTCGGTTTCTAGTGCGCTCGACGAGAAGCATGCGTGTGCCCTGCAGCGTGAGCTGCAGACAAGACCTCCGGCATGGATGGGAAAGATTCCTGCCGGTGTAGCTAGGCGACAGTCCTCCGAAATCACCGATGCCGCTTTCAGGCGCACCTACATCTACAATGAGGTTGTCAGGCCCGAGCGCATGTTTTACGGGCTGATTCTCCCGATACTCCGTACACCCGACAGGGAAGCTTATTTGACGGTGGGGAAACGGCTGGGCGCCGCCGACTACAATGACGAGGATGAATCCGCAACGGTTCTCCTCGTCCCACACCTGACCGCAGCACTGGATATCAGATCGCGGTTAGCCGCCGCCGACATTCGCGATAACGGTGCACTGGAGGTGCTAATACGCCTTGACGTCGGTGTCATTCTGCTCGATGAGAACGCTCGCCCACTCTTCATCAACCCGTATGCGGAGGAGCTATCGCGCGCTCACGATGGTCTACTTATCAACCATCGCGGAGTTTCGTGCCTTGTGCATGACGACGCAAAGAAACTGCAATTAGTTGTCTCTTCAGCGCTGGAATTTAGCGCTACGCAAAAGGCGACTGACGTCCGCCGCCTTCGTGCGCCGCGCTGCTTTGTACATCGAAGCCGCCAACACTTGCCTCTCGTCGTACGTGTCGTGCCAGTAACCTGTCGCGAGCCTGCCGGCGGCATCAGCGCGCTCGCGCGAGTCATCTTGTTTGTGATTGACCCCGAGCGGACTGCACAGGTCGATTGCTCACTTGTCGCTGAGACGTTTTCGCTAACACCTCGGGAGGCTGAGCTAGCCACGCTGCTCGCGCGGGGCGAGAATATTGCACAGGCGGCCCTCCAAATGAACATTGGACTGGAAACAGCTCGCGCTTATCTGAAAATCATTCAGGGAAAGACACAAACGCACCGTCAAGCAGAACTCGTGTCTTTGCTGCTGCGGAGCGGACTGTATGTAATTCGCTAACAGCAGCCAGCCGCGTTTTGAATGTGCTTGCGCCACCAATGAGAAAACGCCCCAAACTTCGGGGCGTAGAGTTTATGCGACACGTGTTGGTTAAAGCGACAGCTCGGTTGCCAGGTTGTGATGCATCGTGGCCGCCCGGGCGATTGACGCGGTGATCAACCTGGGTCGCAACGGAGCTGCAGTTCCGAAATCTGCCAATTCTTCGTCAGCTCGGCAGTCCTACATCCGCCACCAATTCTACGGATGGCCAGAGTCCTGAAACGCTGAGATGCACACGTAGAGCATCGGGCAGGTCTTGGAGTGGACCAGCCGTTCGAGCGGCAGTTCTATGCGATGGGCGAGCGGCTGAAAATGGCCGAACTGCGCCATACGATGCTGTCGCGCCGCTCGGGCGAGCCGGCGACGTCCGAGCGGCGCATCTCGACTGCGGATTCAACCCGTCGATGCAACGAATTGATGAAAGCGCTCAGCCGGTGTATCGAAGTCTAGCGTCTTTCGAGGACGCTCATTGAGCCGCTTGGCAACAGCGTTGAGCGTGGCCTGTGAATAGGCCGAGAGGTCGATCCCCTTTGGGAAATACTGTCTGAGGAGCCCATTTGTGTTCTCGTTCGAGCCCCGTTGCCAAGGGCTCTGCGGATCACAAAAATAGACCTTGACGTCGGTGGCCACGGTGAAACGCGTGTGATCGGCCATCTCCTTGCCGCGATCCCAGGTCAGTGATTTGTATAGTTCGTGAGGAAGCTTGCCGGCGTGTCGGATCAATGCGTTGATGACCGTTTCCGTATCCTTATTGGCAACCTTCACCAGCATCACGAAGCGGCTCTGACGCTCGACAAGAGTGGCAATCTGGCTGTTCGCGCTGCCGAACAGCAGATCGCCTTCCCAGTGGCCCGGTATCGCACGATCATCAACGGTCGCGGGACGTTCACTAATCGGGACGGTGTCGCAGATTCTGCCGTGGTCGTCGGTCTTCATCGTGTGATGACGCGAACGACGCATAGCTCGCGAGCGCCGTAAATGCTTGAGCAATTCCTTTTTGAGTGTACCGCGAGCTTGTATATAGAGGCTGCAGTTTATGGTTTCGTGCGACACCTGATAGTCCCTGTTGACCGCATACACGTGCTTAAGCCAACCGGCGATCTGCTCAGGTGACCACTGCAGCCTGAGCTTGCTTGCCACGACCTGGGCGAGCTCCCGGTTCCTGACGAGCTTGCAGACTTGGGGGCGACGGGCTCGCTCCCACGCAAGTTCGTCAGCATCGTTCGCCCGATAACCCTGCATACCGCCGTTCCGCTTGAGCTCGCGGCTAATGGTGGACGGAGCACGTGCGAGCCGAATCGCAATCGCGCGAATCGAATCGCCAGCAACCACTGAGCGCGAGATCTTCCCCCGCTCGGCAAGGGTTAGTGCCAAGCTCGAACGGTGCCGTTGCTTTGGCTGCATGCCCCCCGTTTCGGCCAGAATCCCTTGTACCGAGGAATGGTTTCGATCAAACAACTGGGCGATCTGCTGCAGCGACTCGCCCTTGCGCCAGCGCTCCCACATTAGCGCTTTCTCGCTGTCTGTATAGTAGATCCGCCGTCTCTGTTTCATTGCAACACTCCTCGCTGCTATGCAGCCTCAAGTGTGTTGCATCGACGGGTTGAATCCGCAACCCTGTAGCGACATTCGCCCGTACCGAAAGCCGTCATTCACCCTGCTCGTTGATAAACGAGCGGATACGGCGAGCGCCTTCTTCGGGAGCACAAGTCGATGTATCCACGCTCATCGAATAGGGTCTTGCGTAAACGGGATGCCCGAACTGGGACCGCGCCATTCCCACACCGCGGTCTGGCCTTCCGCGTTCACGCTCTTCCAAAACATGCAGTGGGCAAGTAACGCCAATAACATAGGTTCGGCGTGGCGCAAGGGCGGAAATACATTCGTCTAGGGCGGTTGTATCCCGAAGCACAAGGTCTAGAACGATCTCAAAATGACTCGCCGCTACGCGCTTCAGAGTGGATTGCAAATTGAGGTGATGAAGCCGGAGCGCCTGCCGCAGCTCGTCATCCGATCGCATGTCACGTCTACGGGACATTTCCACAAACGCGTCGAGCGATATATGGAAGACGGGAATCTCCGAACTATCCTGAAGGGCCCTAGCCAAGCTGCTCTTTCCCGCGCTGGTTGGTCCATGCAATACGATAGCGGTCGGTTTCATACGTCTACCATGTTCCCCTGATCTTGTCAGCAACAGAGCGTTCGTCGGTGCAGTCGCAAGATCGTCGACGATATTGGTACCACAGTCGATCTGCCGACTGACCACCAAGCCTAAATGAGTTCGGCGACACGAACAATGATGAAAGCCGCGGGGACAAGCGCCGCTTGAGCGCACAATGTTCCGAGAACTCGTGCACCTGCAAGCGTGGTAATGGCCCGACGGAAGCTATTTTCCGATATCCGGCCTTCAATGACATCGTCGGTCATTACGGAAACCTGCGGGTCGATGACGATCGCCAATACCACGGTCGCGAACCCGTTGATGACTGACGACAGATTCGCACATGTCACTCTCAGATCAGGCTTCAGGTAGCCCGCATACAGCGATGCGAACACGCCGACTGTCCAGATCGCCATTGCGACAACATTCAGCACGATAACTGTCCAGGACACGCCGGTGCTTGCGGCCAGTTGCGTGACGTTGTGCCGGGATGGAAGGCGCGCACCGATGCGAAGGTAGTTGACACCGGTACGACTGAAGGCGTGCAGCAGCAAACGAGGAATCGACCGGTTTGCCTGAAAGTGATCGACGGCGCGGCTGAAATAACGCTGAAATGTCGGAATCAGGAATGACCCGACAATGCTCGCCACGGTGGCGGTCAGCAAGAACCACCGAAAGTCGCTGAGCAATCCACTACCGATATGACGCGCGATATCCAGTTCGACCCGTTTCGCGATGAACGGCCCTTGAAAGGAATTGGCCGTCCGAGAAACCAGCGCGATGATCCCGAAGAGGGAAAACGACAAGGCGATGCGGCGCGTGCGAACGCCTGCAATCCGCACCGCGTAGGCCAATGTCGCGATCACGTGGATTACGAACGTAAGCGCGCATATGACCCAAAGCTGACTATCCATGCTATTACGGTGCGTGTGGCTGGAGCTTAAGTGTACCCGAGCGAAGTACGGTTCAAATTGTAGACGATCCGGCTGGATCGATTGAGTGACCGGTTGAATCCGCCGCCGCTATCCGCCAGATGGATGACTATCACCCCAGAAGAGGCGGCCAGAGTCGGGAGAACGGAACATCACGATATCGACATTCGTCAGAGCGGTAACTGACCGACGAACTCCGTTACTGCATCACGCGACAGAAGAATTTTCTTGTCGCCACTGAAGCGATCGAAAATAGTCCGGTGGGCAACATACGAGCTTGATCCGGTCCGGGATCGGTAAGTCGTGGTCCATTCCTGCAACGCGTCAAAAGCCTCCAGGGATCCGTTGCGGCGAACGCCTCGCCGACGAATATTCGCCACGCATTCGGACTCGTCGAGGCACAACCAGAACAGCGCACTCGCGTCTGCCAGAACCTCGTTGACGAGCCATCCGTAGATGCCTTCGATGACCCAGCGATCGGCCTCGGCAGCAAGTTGAACTAGTCGAATCGCCTCCGAGCGCTCCCGAGCAACGTCGTACCCGCCTGGAAGCCAATGAATCAGGTCGAGGTCTACATAGGCGGCACCGGAATGGACGGCGATGCGCTCCGCCAGCCAGCTTTTCCCGGAACCCGAGTTTCCGATAACGAGCGTTCTAGTCAGGTCCATGCAGAGCAAGTTTCTGAAAGTCTTCCAGCCGGATTTCAAAGTGTGCGCGCCCGCGAATCTCTGCGATCAGGCGGAATCCGCATTTTTCCGCTACCCGAACAGAGGCCCGATTCCCGACCGAGCATGAGGCTGCCATGCTTACGATCCCGCCAGAGCCAAACGCCCGTTGCAGCAGTTCGCGAACCGCCGGAGCCGCATGCCCTTCGCCCCAAAAGGCGGGTAACAAGAACCACCCGCAATCAGCCGAACCGGGATCCCGAACTGTATATCCGACGCTACCGATCATCCCTTTCACGTGCTGAAATTCAACGGCATAGAAGAACCGCACCCGCTCCACGGAACGCTGCTGCGCTATCGCGTCAGCCAGAGCCTTCTCGCATTGCTCTCGCGTTCGCGGGAGCCATGACACATAACGTGCAACCGGAGAACTCATTTGCAATTCGCAGAACCGATCGGCGTCAGACAGCACATGCTCACGGAGTCGAATACGGTATGAGGTCATCCTGATACGCCGACGGTCGGGAAGCTACATTGTCAACGATCCATCCATGTGCGTCGAGTGTCAGCTTCTGGCCGATCGCCGCCGGCTGCCGCCCAGCAACGCACGACCGGCGCAGATCGACCCATAGGAGACAACGATCTTTCTTGCGGATTCAACCCGGAGCTGACCCTCGAGTTGCAGGATAGCGATCATTCGCACTTGTGGCGCACTCAGCCTTGGTGATCATAAATATCGTTGACAATCAGATAGCCCACCGCCCGCTCAAGTTCGAGAACCTCAATCCTCTGTCCGATTTTTACGTGTGCGGAAAGTTGTGCCCAACTCGCGAATGCAATGTCAGCTTTCAGGGTTTCTCCCGGGTAGTGCAGGTCATTGTCTACGTAGGAATGGTGTCCACTGAACAGATAGTCAACAAACGATAACTTGTGATGAGGTGCGTACCCGCTACGCACACCACGAAACTTCGGCTCGGCGACGTCGGTTGAGATATGGAACGTTGCACTTATGTTGCTCAATGTGCCTCCCTTCGTGATAGATCTGACTCAGTTTTCTAGCCATGCACCACACACGGTACAAAGGCTCACAATTGGCGTCCGAAGCGGTTTTGCTGCGAGCAGTGCGCAGGACCATATAGCTTGAGTTGGTGATACATCAACGCATACGCATTGGTTTCACGGAATCCCGTAATCCGTTCATAGGCCGCTGGATCTGGAAGACCCTTATTGATCTGATAGGCCTCCGCTAAAATTACCCCTGTTTCTTTCCGATACTGTTTGATTTGCTCGAACACCGTTTCGGGATTGACCAATAGCCATTCGTCTTCCGTGAGCATCGGCACATCAATCTTGCAGCGCCAACAGTAGATCGTTTGTGGCATCTATTTAGCTGCTTCCAAAGTCAAGGTTGCTCGCTGACGTGAGCAAAACGTTCTGGTATTGTCGACGAATGAGGCCCATATGTCGACTGACTGCTTTTGGCCAACGCAGACGGTCTTTCTCGAGCTCCCCGGAAATCTGCTAAGAACTTTTT
Organism: Burkholderia sp. JP2-270; assembly: GCF_003233675.1. Taxonomy (NCBI): domain Bacteria; kingdom Pseudomonadati; phylum Pseudomonadota; class Betaproteobacteria; order Burkholderiales; family Burkholderiaceae; genus Burkholderia; species Burkholderia sp. JP2-270. Next base: position 3,098,938 of record NZ_CP029825.1, read on the forward strand.
TGCATTGCGCACGGCCTTGCGGCGCGTGCGCAGAGGGCATTCGCTTGCAACCGAACCTGCCGATCGATTCCGCTGCGGCATCGCCGCGACACGCGACGCTGATCCTGCTGTGCGCGTTCTCGGTGCTGCCGCTGAGCCTGTTCCTGCCGTCGCTGCCGGCGATCGCGCGCGACCTGCGCGCCGACTATGCGCTCGTCGCGCTTTCGCTCGGCGGGTACGCGGCGGTGGCCGCGTCGCTCGAGTTCGTGATGGGGCCGCTGTCGGACCGGTTCGGACGAAGGCCGATCGTGCTGACGAGCGTCGGCGTGTTCGCGCTTGGCTCGCTCGGCTGCGCGATGGCGACCGATATCCGCGTGTTTCTCGCGTGCCGGCTGATGCAGGCGGCGATCACGTCGGTCTATCCGGTGTCGATGGCGACGATCCGCGACACCGGCGGCGGCAGCCGCGCGGCGAGCCGGATCGGCTATGCGGCGATGGCGGCCGCGTTCGCGCCGATGCTCGGCCCGACGCTCGGCGGCGTGCTCGATCAGACGGTGGGCTGGCGCGCGAGCTTCTGGTTGCTCGGCGCGGCCGGCATCGCGTTGTTCGGCTGGTGCGCGCTCGATCTCGTCGAGACGCACACGAACCGGTCGTCGAGTCTCGGGCGGCAGCTTCGCGCGTATCCGGCGCTGCTCCGCGCACGCCGTTTCTGGGCCTATGCGCTTTGCATGGCGTTTTCGACGGGCTCGTTCTACGCGTTCCTGGCCGGCGCGCCGCTCGCCGCGAAAACGCTGTTCGGCATCGTGCCGGCGGAGATCGGTTTCTACATGGGGACGATCACCGCCGGTTTCGTGTGCGGCAGCTTTCTGGCCGCGCGTTTCGCACGCCGCTACGCGCTGGCGACGACGATCCTGTGCGGGCGTGTCGTCGCGTGCGCGGGGCCGCTGATCGGCCTCGCGCTGGTGTTCGGCGGCGCGACGCATGCGATCGCGTGGTTCGGGCCGTGCGTGCTGGTCGGCATCGGCAACGGGCTGACCAATCCCGGTGCGCATGCCGGTGCGGTGTCGGTGCGGCCGGAGCTGGCGGGCAGCGCGTCGGGGCTGGCCGGTGCGATGACGATCGCCGGCGGCGCCGCGCTGTCTTCGTTGACGGGCGCGGTGCTGACCGCCGGCAACGCGGGCTATGTGCCGCTCGCGATGATGCTGCTGTCGGCGGCGATTGCGCTGGCGGCCGCCGTCTGCGTGCGCGTGTTCGATGCGCGGGACGCCGGGCGGTGAACGCGGGTGCGGCCCGCTACCGTATCGCGCGCGATTGGCGGACAATTCTTCGAATCCAGGGAGACGACGAACCATCCGCGAGCCGAATTCCCCGGCGAGCGCGAAGGGCGACTGGGCGAGGATGCGATGATCGACTTTTCTGATTTCCAGCGGGAAATCGCCGACGCCGCGAGGGCGACGTTCAAGGCGCTGCGGGCGTTGCACCCGGACGAGCATTTCTACGCGTTCGCGCTTTATACGGACAGCGGCGCGATGACGGTGGTGCCGGCGGCCAATTCGGTCGAAGGGCTGAGCCGGGTCCGCGCGCAACAGGCGGTTGCGGACGACGATCCGGGCCCGTGGTACGTGTGGGGCTGTCCCGAATGGGCGTACGCGGCGGCGGAAGCGTCGCCGTTCAACGCGATCTGCGGCAAGCTGGCCGACGAAGTGCTGAGCCCGACGTTTGTCCGGTCGAGGTTCCCGGAGTTCTCCCGGCAACTCCATGCCGACATGATCGAGGCGTTGCGGCTGCTCGATCGCGACGGCCTGTTCGGTACGGGCGAAGCCAGGGAAACCATCACGCTGTTCGTGTCGATCAGCGACGACGACGCAGCCGAGGCACTGGAAAACGAATCGGCGAAAACGCTGAATCCGCCGGCCGTCGCCGACAAATTCCTGCGCCGGTACGACCGAGCGGATTCGTGATCGCTCGGTGGCCGCCGGACGGACGGCCGCCGTGCCTGCTTCGTTACGGCTTCGCGCCCACGACGAACTCGAACGACGCGACGCCGTCGACGCCGCCCGTCACGCGGTCGCCCGGCTGCAGCGCGCCGACGCCGGCCGGCGTGCCGGTGAAGATCAGGTCGCCGGCTTTCAGCTCGACCGAGCGCGACACGTACGCTATGACGTCGGGCACGGCCCAGATCATGTCGGCGAGATCGCCTTGCTGGCGCGTTTCGCCGTTGACCGCGAGCCAGATGCGGCCGGCGGCCGGATGGCCGGTGGCCGTCGCCGCGCGCAGCGCGGTCACGGGGCCCGACGCGTCGAAACCCTTCGCCCAGTCCCACGGACGGCTCAGCTTCTTCGCTTCGGCCTGCAGGTCGCGGCGCGTGAGGTCGACGCCGACGCCGTAGCCCCATACGTGCGACAGTGCGTCGGCCGGGGCGATCGACCGGCCGTCCTTGCCGATGGCGACGACCAGCTCGATTTCGTGATGGAGGTCGCTCGTCAGCGGCGGATACGGGACGGTGCCGCGTGCCGGGACGATCGCGTCGGCCGGCTTCGTGAAGAAGAACGGCGGCTCGCGGTCGGGATCGGCGCCCATTTCGCGGGCGTGGTCGGCGTAGTTGCGGCCGACGCAGAACACGCGGCGCACCGGAAAGCGCGCGGACGACTGTTCGACTTCGACGGAAGGACGCTCGGCAGCGTCGATGACATAGGCGGACATCGGATGGCCTCGTTCGGTGGGTAGACGGATGCCGGCGCCCGTGCGGCGCACGGGCCGGCATGCGTGCAACGATACCCGACGCGCGTGCGGCCGGATGCGACGCAACTGCGTTTTACCGGGACAAAACTACGCGTCGGCGGTTGCGGGTGCGTCGTCGCCGTCCGGCAACGCGGCGTTCGCGTCGCGGTACGCCTTCGGCGACACGCCGACCCGCGCGCGGAAGCGCCGCGCGAAATACCCTTCGTCGCGAAAGCCGACCGAGCGCGCGATGTCCGCGATGCGCCGGCTCGTATGGGCCAGCAGCGATTGCGCGAGCGCGATCCGGCGCTCGGTCACGAGATCGGTGAACGTGCTGCCGGTTTCCTTGCGGACCAGGTGCGCGAGGTAGTTCGGCGACAGGAACGCGGCCTCGGCGGTCGCGGCGAGCGTCAGGTCCTCGCGGGTCAGGTTCGCACGCACGTGCCGCAGCACGCGCGCGAGCGCATCGCGCCGGCCCGCGCGCTGGGCGCCGCGCTGCGCGAGCTTGTCGAGCGCACCCGCGTACTGCGTGCAGACGAGCCCGATCAGCTGCAGCAGGTAGCCGCGCAGCAGCGTGGTCGAGCCGAAGGTGCGCACGCGATCGGTGTCGAGCATGCACAGCGCGAGGCGGCGCGCTTCGTCGTACGTGTCGCCGGTCAGGATGAAGTCCAGATGTTCCTGGAAGCGGAACGGCGTCAGCTCGGGAAAGCGGTGCGCGGGCACGTCCTCGAGGTCGAGCGGATCGACGTCGAGATCGGCGCGCAGGAACGCCTGGCTGAAGTTGATCACGATGAAGTGCGCGCCTTCCGGATGCGGGATCAGGTGCTCGCGGTGCGGCAGCACGAACGCGAGCGCGCCGCGCGGAAACGGCCGCGTGACGCCGCCGATCCGCTGCTCGGTGTCGCCGCCGAGGTTGAACTGGATCTGGAAATACGCGTGCCGGTGCGGTTCGGTGATCGCCTGGCGCGACGCCTGGTCGCGGATGTAGAAGTCGAGCCGGTCGCTGCGTTCGGGCATCCCGTACAGGCGCGGCGGGGCGGTGGATGGCATGAAGGATTCTGCGGTTCGTGACGCGGTTGAGCCGCGATGGTACAGCGAACCGGGCGCGGCGGGGATGGGCCGGGCCGGGCGATCAACCGGCAACCAGCGGCGCGACCCGGCGGCGCAGCTCGGGCACGACTTCGGCGTCGAACCACGGATGGTGCTTGAACCACGCCTGGTTGCGCGGCGACGGATGCGGCAGCGGCAGCACGCCGGGGCCGTAGTCGCGCCATGCGTGCACGGTGTCGGTCAGCGTCGCCTTGCGCGTGTCGCGCAGGAAATGGCGCTGCGCATACTGGCCGATCAGCAGCGTCAGCCGGACCGACGGCAACTCGGCGACCAGCCGGTCGATCCACAGTTGCGCGCATTCGGGGCGCGGCGGGTTGTCGCCGCTCGCGCCGCGGCCCGGGTAGCAGAAACCCATCGGCACGATCGCGAAGCGGGTCTCGTCGTAGAAGGTATCGGCATCGACATCGAGCCAGCCGCGCAGCCGCTTGCCGCTCGCGTCGTCCCACGGGATGCCGCTTGCATGGACGCGCGCGCCCGGCGCCTGCCCGACGATCAGGATCTGCGCGTCGCGATGCGCGCGCACGACCGGCCGCGGGCCGAGCGGCAGCTCGGCTTCGCATGCACGGCACGCGCGGATTTCGGTGAGCAGCACGTCGAGCGGCGCGCGCGTTCGTTTGGGCATCGATTCGGATCGGGGGCGGAGTGGCAATGCGGTGCGTCCGGGCGGCGCATGCCGGCAGCCGCCGGGTGGCCAGGATCGGCGTGGCGCGGCTCCTGAGCGCGCGCCAACTGCATCACATGGCGCGCATCACGCTTGCGACGAGCCCGCTGCGCCGCCTTCGGCGACCGCAGCATCATACAACGCGGTCTGCGCGATCGCCGCGGCGATCGCCGCGTCGTCGTGCGAACCGTCGAGCATGCCCCAGCGCCGGTATTGGGCGAGGAACCACCGGCCGTCGAGCGGATCGGGCCGGTTCACGGCGCCGCCGTCGTGGAAGCGGATCGGCAGCGGCGGCTCCGCGAATGGCCCCGCGCCGTAGTCGCCGAGCAGGCGCGGCGCGATCAGCCGCGCCGGCACGCCGATCGCGTCGGGCGACGCGAGCCAGTCGGCCGCCTCGCGGCGATGCGCGGCGTTGTCGAGCCACGCGCACGCGTCGATCAGCGTGCGAATCAGCGCGCGTGCGGTGGCCGGATACAGCGAGACGAAGTCGCGCCTGGCCGCGAGCACCTTCTCCGGATGATCGGGCCAGATCTCGCTCGTGACGGCGACGGTGCGGCCCGCCCCGCAGGCCTCGGCTACCGCGTGCCACGGTTCGCCCGCGCAGAAGCCGTCGAGCTCGCCGCTCGCGAGCGCGGCGACCATCTCGGGCGGCGGGATCACGACGCTGCGCACGTCGCGCAGCGGATCGACGCCGTGCGACGCGAGCCAGTGGTTCAGCCACATCGCGTGCGTGCCGGTCGGGAACGTCTGCGCGAGCAGCGGCTTGCGGCCGAGCGTCGCGAGCGCGTCGCGCACGCTGCCGCTCTCGCGGTACGCGTCCGCGAGGCCGCGCGAGAACGAGATGGCCTGGCCGTTGCGGTTCAGCACCATCAACGCGGCCATGTCCGCCTGCGGACCGCCGATGCCGAGCTGCAGCCCGCAGACGAGCCCGTACAGCGCGTGCGCGGCATCGAGCTCGCCGCTCAGCAACTTGTCGCGCACGGCGGCCCACGACGGCTGGCGGTTCAGTTCGAGCGTCAGGCCGTGCGGCGCGCCGAGGTTCAGGCGCTGCGCGACGATCAGCGGAGCCGCGTCGCTGAGTGCGACGAACCCGAGGCGAAGATGCGCGCGTTCCGGCGCAGCGGGAGGGGAAGTGTTCATGGTATTCATTGAGGTGACGCGTCGAGCAACTGCCGCGCGACGTCGACGATGCGCAGGCCCTGATCCATCGCGCGCTTGCGCAGCGCCGCATACGCATCGTGCTCGGACAGCCTGCGCTGGTCCATCAGCACGCGTTTCGCGCGGTCGATCAGCTTGCGCTCCGCGAGTTCGCGCTCGACATCGGCGAGCCGGCGGCGCAGCGCATCGTCGTGCGAGAAGCGCGCGAGCGCGACTTCGAGAATCGGTGCGAGGCGCTCGGCCGACAATCCTTCGACGAGATACGCGCTGACGCCCGCGCCGACCGCCGCGCGGATCAGCGCCTGGTCGCCGTCGTGGCTGAACATCAGCACGGGGCGCGGCGCGGTCGCGTTCATTACCGCGAGCTGCTCGAGCGTGTCGCGCGACGGCGAATCGGTATCGATGATCACGACGTCGGGGCGCTGTTCCTCGACGGCCGCCGGCAGGCGCGCGGGCGTCGCGACGTCGTTCAGCATCTCGTAGCCGAGGCGCGCGAGTGCGTCGCCGAGTTCGCCGATCGGCTTGTCGGTGTCGGTGACGAGCAGCACGCGCAGGCGGGTGGACAGGGCGGACGAACTCATGAGGCGAGCGGGAGCGGCAGAAGGTCGGCGCGACGTGCGGACGGCATGTGACGGCCGAGTCGGGACGCGGTTCCGATACCGCGCGTGCGCGACCGGCGGCCGGCGCGAACGCGGCCAATGGATTCGGAAGAGGCTGGCGGCAGGCGCCGCGTGATGCAGCGCATGCTACGCAGCCCGGACCAGCGCCGCGTCGCGCGCGGCATCCTCGTGCTGCACGGCCGCCTCGCCGATCGCGCCGCCGACGAGAATCACGGCCGGGCTGCCGAGCCGCGCTTCGTTGATACCGCTCGCGAGATTGCCGAGCGTGCCGGTCCAGCGGCGTTCGTCGGGCGTGCCGGCCCATTGCACGGCCGCTGCCGGCGTCGACGCCGGCAGCGCGGCGAGCAGGCCCGCCGCAATGCTGTCGACACGGCTCATCCCCATGTAGATCGCGAGCGTGGTGCCGGTTGCCGCGAGTCGCGACCAGTCGGGTTCGCCGTGGTCCTGGCGGTGCGCGGTGACGAACGTGACGCCCTGGCAGTGCTCGCGGTGCGTGAGCGAGATGCCGAGGCTCGCGGCAGCCGCGAATCCCGACGAGATGCCATTGACGATCTCGACCGGAATCGCGGCGGCGCGCAGCGTCGCGAGCTCTTCGCCGGCGCGCCCGAACAGCAGCGCGTCGCCGCCCTTCACGCGCACCACGTGCGCGCCGCGCAGCGCGTAGCGGCGCATCAGCCGCTCGATGAACGCCTGCGGCGTGGAGCGGCAGCCGCCGCGCTTGCCGACGCGGATCACGCGCGCCTGCGGTGCGAGTTCGGCGATGCCGGGTGCGACGAGGTCGTCGAGCAGCAGCACGTCGGCGGCAGCCAGTGCTTTCACGGCCTTCAGCGTGAGGAGATCGAGGTCGCCGGGGCCGGCGCCCAGCAAGGTGACTTTGCCTGTCGTCATGTCGTGTTCCAGTGCCGCGTGCGTGCGGCCGTCGATAGCGCGTTGTCTGCGCGACGGCGGCGGGCGGTCGAAACATACCGGTATCCGGCCGTGCCGCGCACGGGAGGGACGCCGTTGTCCTGACGGGCCCGCCGTGATCGACGGGCATGGTTTTGCGGGGACTGCCCACCGGCGCCGTTGCCGGTGTGATGCACGAGGTTCAGCAATATCCGGGCCAACCGGCGCGATGCGCGGCGGGAGCGCGGCGCGACGGCCGCGTGCATGAATGCGGGCGCAGCGCGCGAAGAGACGCGATGCCGCATCGGCGTGCATCGTGCCCCGTCAGCGCGCACCGCAATGTCGCACGGCGACAGTGCTGCAGCGCACCACATCTGTGCCTCGCTGCATCGCGGCGCATCGCGCGCCGTGTGCCGGAGCGCGGCGCATGCTGGCCGGCGAGCCTTGCGCGGCGGGGCTGCCGGCACGATTCGGACCAACATGGCACGGCGTTTGCGTAAGCTGGTTCGGACGCGTCAATGGCGATTCGTCCGCAGTACCGAATACATACGCGCCCGGCAACGGGCTTCATGGGCAACGGCGTCCTACGCATCGGGTCTCGACGAGACCGGGTGCGCAGGACGCCGTTTTTCGTTTGGCGGATGACATGACCGACAAAGCTACCCGTATCGATCTCTTCAGCCTCCGCACCGCGCCGATGCGCGCGTTCCACCTGACGTGGATGGCGTTTTTCGTGTGCTTCTTCGCGTGGTTCGCATGCGCGCCGCTGATGCCGCTCATCGCGCGCGAATTTCATCTGACGGCGGCACAGGTCGCCAACATCAACATCGCCGCGGTGGCCGCGACGATCGCCGTGCGGCTGCTCGTCGGCCCGCTGTGCGACCGCTTCGGCCCGCGCCGCATCTATGCCGGCCTGCTGCTGCTCGGCGCGATTCCCGTGTTCGCCGTATCGTTTTCGCATGACTACTGGTCGTTCCTGATCTGCCGGCTCGGCATCGGCGCGATCGGCGCGGGCTTCGTGATCACGCAGTACCACACGTCGGTGATGTTCGCGCCGAACGTGGTCGGCACCGCGAACGCGACGACGGCCGGCTGGGGCAATGCGGGCGCGGGCGCGACGCAGGCGCTGATGCCGCTGCTGGTCGCCGCAGGCCTGATGCTAGGTTTCGGCGAAGGCTCGTCGTGGCGCATCGCGCTGGTCGTGCCGGGCGTCGCGATGCTCGTGATGGCGTGGGCGTACTGGCGCTTCACGCAGGATTGCCCGCAAGGCGACTTCGTCGCGCTGCGCAAGGAAGGCGTGACGATCGACAGCGGCAAGAAGGGCGGCTGGGCGAGCTTCTTCGCCGCGTGCGGCAACTATCGCGTGTGGATGCTGTTCGTCACGTACGGCGCGTGCTTCGGCGTCGAGGTGTTCATCCACAACATCGCCGCGCTGTACTACGTCGATCACTTCAGCCTGTCGCTGAAGGACGCGGGTTTCGCGGTCGGCATGTTCGGGCTGCTCGCGCTGTTCGCCCGCGCGCTCGGCGGCTGGCTGTCCGACAAGATCGCCGCGCGGCGCAGCCTCGACGTGCGCGCGACGCTGCTGTGCGCGCTGATCATCGGCGAAGGGCTCGGGCTGATCTGGTTCTCGCATGCGCAAAGCGTCGGCATCGCGCTCTTCGCGATGCTGACCTTCGGCCTCTTCACGCACATGGCCTGCGGCGCGACCTACGCGCTGGTGCCGTTCATCGACCGCAAGGCGCTCGGCGGCGTGGCGGGGATCGTCGGCGCCGGCGGCAACGTCGGCGCGGTCGCCGCGAGCTTCCTGCTGAAGGGCGTCGGCGACGTGCAGCACACGCTGAGCCTGCTGGGCCTGGCCGTCACCGCGACCGCGCTGTGCGCGATGGCCGTGCGCTTCAGCGAAGAACACAAGGCACGCGAGGCCGAGCTGCGCGACCGCGCGCTGGCCGCAGGCAGCGCCGCGAACTGATCGACCGAAGGAAACGTCATCATGAAACTCATCGTCATCGGCCACGGCATGGTCGGCCACAAGCTCCTCGAATGCGTCGCGGCGGAAGCGGGCACGACGGGCGCGCTGCAGGTCACCGTGCTCGGCGAGGAGCCGCGCCCGGCCTACGATCGCGTGCACCTGTCCGAATTCTTCGCGGGCAAGTCGGCGGACGACCTGTCGCTCGTCGAACCCGGTTTCTTCGAGCGCCATCCGCAGTTCGACCTGCGCCTGAATGCGCGCGTCGCATCGATCGACCGCGCCGCGCATACGGTCACGCTCGCGTCGGGCGAAACGCTCGCGTACGACAAGCTGGTGCTCGCGACGGGCTCGCGCCCGTTCGTGCCGCCGATGCCGGGGCACGAACGCGCCGGCTGCTTCGTGTATCGGACGATCGAGGATCTCGAAGCGATGCAGGCGTGCGGCACGCACGCGAAGCGCGGCGTCGTGGTCGGCGGCGGGCTGCTCGGCCTCGAATGCGCGAAGGCGCTGCGCGACATGGGGCTCGACACGCACGTCGTCGAATTCGCGCCGCGCCTGATGGCCGTGCAGGTCGACGACGGCGGCGGCCGGATGCTGCGCGCGAAGATCGAGGCGCTCGGCGTGACCGTGCATACGGGCAAGAACACGCTCGAGATCGTCGACGGCGAAGATGGCACGCACCGGATGGCGTTCGCCGACGGCACGCACCTCGATGCCGACATGATCGTGTTCTCGGCCGGCATCCGCGCGCGCGACGAGCTGGCGCGGGCATGTGGGCTCGACATCGGCCCGCGCGGCGGCGTCGCGATCGACGACGCATGCCGCACCAGCGACGCCGACATCTACGCGATCGGCGAATGCGCGGCGTGGAACGGCATGGTGTACGGCCTCGTCGCGCCCGGCTACGACATGGCGCGCGTGGTCGCGAAGCAGCTGGGCAGCGACACGAACGAGGCACCCGCGTTCGCGGGCGCCGACATGAGCACGAAGCTGAAGCTGATGGGCGTCGACGTCGCGAGCATCGGCGACGCGCACGGCACGACGGCCGGCAGCCGCACGTACCAGTACGCGGACGAGCGCCGGCAGGTCTACAAGAAGCTCGTGGTGTCCGACTGCGGCAAGTTCCTGCACGGCGCGGTGATGGTCGGCGACGCGGCGGAATACGGCACGCTGCTGCAGATGATGCTGAACCGCATCGAGCTGCCCGAGTCGCCCGAATTCCTGATCCTGCCGTCGTCGGACGGCGCGGCGAAGCCGGCGATCGGCGTCGACGCGCTGCCGGACGGCGCCCAGATCTGCTCGTGCAACAACGTGTCGAAGTCGCAGATCTGCACGGCGGTCGCCGACGGCGCGACCAGCCTCGGCGCGCTGAAGTCGTGCACGGGCGCCGGCACGTCGTGCGGCGGCTGCGTGCCGCTCGTCACGCAGATCATGAAGGCCGAGATGAAGAAGCAAGGCCTCGCGGTCAACAACCATATCTGCGAGCACTTCCCGCATTCGCGCCAGGAGCTGTTTCATCTGGTCCGCGTCGAAGGCATCACGACGTTCGACGAACTGCTCTCGAAGCACGGCCGCGGGCTCGGCTGCGACGTGTGCAAGCCGGCGGTCGCGGGCATCCTCGCGTCGTGCTTCAACGAGTTCGTGCTGAAGAAGGAGCATGCGGGGCTGCAGGATTCGAACGACTACTATCTCGCGAACATCCAGCGCGACGGCACGTATTCGGTCGTGCCGCGCATGCCGGGCGGCGAGGTCACGCCGCAAGGGCTGATCGCGGTCGGCCAGGTCGCGCAGAAGTACGGGCTCTATACGAAGATCACCGGCGGCCAGCGCGTCGACCTGTTCGGTGCGCGCGTCGAGCAGCTGCCGTCGATCTGGGAAGAGCTGATCGCGGCCGGCTTCGAATCGGGGCATGCGTACGGCAAGGCGCTGCGCACCGTGAAGTCGTGCGTCGGCTCGACGTGGTGCCGCTACGGCGTCGACGATTCGGTCGGCCTCGCGATCGACCTCGAGAACCGCTACAAAGGCTTGCGCGCGCCGCACAAGATCAAGTTCGGCGTGTCGGGCTGCACGCGCGAGTGCGCGGAAGCGCAGGGCAAGGACGTCGGCATAATCGCGACCGAGAAGGGCTGGAACCTGTACGTGTGCGGCAACGGCGGGATGAAGCCGCGCCACGCGGAGCTGCTCGCGTCCGATCTCGATCGCGACACGCTGATGCGCTACATCGACCGCTTCCTGATGTTCTACGTGCGCACGGCCGACCGCCTGCAGCGCACGAGCGTATGGCGCGACAACCTCGAAGGCGGGCTCGACTACCTGACCGACGTGGTCGTGCACGACAAGCTCGGGATCGCGGCCGAACTCGAAGCCGACATGCAGCATGTGGTCGACACCTACGAGTGCGAATGGAAGAAGGCCGTCACCGATCCCGACACGCGCAAGCGCTTCCGCCACTTCGTGAACAGCGATGCGCCGGACGCGAACATCGCGTTCGTCGAGACGCGCGGCCAGATTCGCCCCGCGACGCCCGACGAGCGCGTGCGCGGCAAGCCCGTGACGATTCCCGTCGTCGCCGAAAGCGCGACGCAGGCCGTGACCGAATCCGCAACCGTCTGACCCTGACCGACACCAGCGTCTTCTCCAAGGAGCCCATCATGAACGATCGTCTTCCGCTGTCCTGGACCCGCGTGTGCCCGCTCGACGACATCGTGCCGAACACCGGCGTGTGCGCACTCGTCAACGGCGAGCAGGTCGCGGTGTTTCACGTCGCGCACGCCGACGGCGGCGTGTTCGCGATCGACAACGTCGATCCCGTGTCGCAGGCGGCCGTGATGTCGCGCGGGCTGATCGGCAGCCTCGGCGAGCGCGTCGTCGTCGCGTCGCCGCTGTACAAGCAGCATTTCGACCTGCGCACCGGCGAATGCCTCGAAGCGCCCGAGCAGTCGGTGAGCGCGTATCCGTCGCGGGTCGAGGACGGATACGTGTGGATCGCGGCCTGACCACCCCGGAGCGCGCATGACCGCCACCCCCGTCAAGAGCGTGTGCCCGTACTGCGGCGTCGGCTGCGGGATGGTGCTGCACGTCGAGGATGGCGAAGTCGTCAAGGTGTCCGGCGACTCCGACCATCCGACCAACTTCGGGCGGCTGTGTACGAAGGGTTCGTCGGCGCACGTCGCGCTGCGCCGCTCCGGACGGCTCGACCGCGCGTTCGTGCGTCGCGCGCGCGAGGACGACCTCGTGCCGCTGCCGGCGCGCGACGCGATCGCCGAGACCGCGCGCCGCCTGCGCGCGGTGCTCGATGCGCACGGCCCCGACGCGCTGTCGTTCTACGTGTCGGGGCAGATGTCGATCGAGGCGCAATACCTCGTCAACAAGCTCGCGAAGGGCTACGTCGGCACCAACAACATCGAGTCGAACTCGCGCCTCTGCATGGCGAGCGCGAGCACCGGCTACAAGCAGTCGCTCGGCGCGGACGGCCCGCCCGGGTCGTACCAGGACTTCGACCGCGCGAACCTGTTCTTCGTGATCGGCGCGAACATGGCCGACTGCCATCCGATCCTGTTCCTGCGCATGATGGATCGCGTGAAGGCCGGCGCGAAGCTGATCGTCGTCGATCCGCGCCGCACCGGCACGGCCGACAAGGCTGACCTGTTCCTGCAGATCCGCCCCGGCACCGATCTCGCGCTGACGAACGGGCTGCTGCACCTGCTGCACGCGAACGGCCGCACCGACGCCGCGTTCATCGACGCGTACACCGAAGGCTGGGACGCGATGCCCGCGTTCCTCGCCGACTACACGCCCGAGCGCGTCGCGGAGATCACCGGGCTCGCGGAAGCCGACCTGCGCACGGCCGCGCAATGGATCGGCGACGCGCAGGAGTGGATGAGCTGCTGGACGATGGGGCTCAACCAGAGCACGCACGGCGTGTGGAACACCAACGCGATCTGCAACCTGCACCTTGCGACCGGCCGCATCTGCCGCCCCGGCAGCGGGCCGTTCTCGCTGACCGGCCAGCCGAACGCGATGGGCGGCCGCGAGATGGGCTACATGGGCGCCGGGCTGCCGGGCCAGCGCTCGGTGCTGTCCGACGACGACCGGCGCTTCGTCGAGAACCTGTGGCGCGTACCGGCCGGCACGCTGCGCAAGGAAACCGGCCAGGGCACCGTCGACCTGTTCGCGCGGATGGCGGCCGGCGACATCAAGGCGTGCTGGATCGTCTGCACGAACCCGGTCGCGACCGTGCCGAACCGGCAGAACGTGATCGCCGGGCTGCAGGCCGCGGAGCTCGTGATCGCGCAGGACGCGTTCCTCGATACCGAGACCAACCGCTACGCGGACATCCTGCTGCCCGGCGCGCTGTGGGCCGAGGGCGACGGCGTGATGATCAACTCCGAACGCAACATGACGCTGATGCGCGCCGCGGTCGCGCCGCCCGGCGACGCGCTGCCCGACTGGCGCATCGTCGCGGGAGTCGCGCGCGCGATGGGCTTCGGCGACGCGTTCGACTATGCGTCGGCGGCCGACGTGTTCGACGAGATCGTCCGTTTCTCGAATCCGGAGATGGGCTACGACCTGCGCGGCGCGAGCCACGCGGCGCTGCGCGAGGGCCCGGTGCAGTGGCCGGTCGCGCCGGGCGCCGCGCGCGAGCGGCACCCGATCCGCTATCTGAACGACGGCGTGAGCCAGACGCTGCGCACGGCGGCCGACGGGAGCGATGCGCCGCATCTCGCGTTCCCGACGCCGTCGGGCAAGGCGCGCTTTTTCGCGCGGCCGCACGTCGATCCGGCCGAGCTGCCCGACGACACGTTCCCGATCGTGCTGAACACCGGGCGGCTGCAGCATCAATGGCACACGATGACGAAGACGGGCAAGGTCGCGATGCTGAACAAGCTGAACCCGCGCCCGTTCGTCGAGCTTCACCCGGACGATGCGAGCGCGCTCGGCATCGCCGCGAAGGACAGCGTCGAGATCCGCTCGGCGCGCGGCCGCGCGGTGCTGCCGGCTGTCGTGACCGAGCGCGTGCGGCGCGGCAACTGCTTCGCACCGATGCACTGGAACGACGTGTACGGCGACGACCTGTGCATCAACGCGGTGACGAACGACGCGATCGATCCCGAATCGCAGCAACCCGAACTGAAATATTGCGCGGTCGCGCTGCGGCGCGTCGAGACCGACGCGTTCGCGTCCGCCGACGACGAGACGGCGCAACCCGACGCATGCGCCGACGACGCGCGGCCCGCTTCGACGATGGTGCAGGCCGCTGTCTCACAGGAAACCGACATGGCAGACATCGACACTTTCGCAGCCGCGCTCGGCGTGACCGACTTCGCACCGCCGCCGCTGACCGACACCGAACGACTGTACGTGGCCGGCCTCGTCAGCGGGCTGAAGGCGAGCGCCGGCCGGCGCGAGGGCGGCGTGCCGGTGCTGCCGGCCGGCGCGCCGCTCACGCCGCCGGTGCGGTTCTGGCTCGACGGGATGCTCGCGGGCCTTTTCAGCCGCTCGCTGCCCGCGAGTTCGCCGGTTGCCGCGGCGCCGGCGCTGCCGGCCGATGCCTCGGCAACCGGCGGCGTGCGGATCGTGCGCACGCGCCCGAAGGTCGTGCTGCTGTGGGCGTCTCAGACCGGCAACATCGAATCGCTGACCGAGGATTACGCGACGAAGCTGATGAACGCCGGCTTCGAGATCCGCACCGCGTGCATGTCCGACTATCCGGTCGCGTCGCTCGCGGGCGCGCAATACGTGCTGCTGATGACGAGCACGTTCGGCGACGGCGATGCACCCGACAACGGCAGCGAGTTCTGGGACGCGCTGCAGGCCGGCAGCGCCGCGCGCCTCGACCGCGTGCACTTCGCGGTGCTCGCGTTCGGCGATCGCAACTACGACCAGTTCTGCGGCCATGGCCGCCGGCTCGACGCGCGGCTCGCGGAGCTCGGCGCGGCACGCCTGTGCGCGCGGGTCGATTGCGACGTCGAATTCCAGAGCGATGCCGACCAGTGGCTCGAACGCGTCGTCGCGCGGATCAAGGAGGCCGATGCCGCGCTGCACGCGGTGCCGTCCGGCGGCATGAGCCCGTCGGGGCTGCTGCCGTCGAAGGCGCATCCGGCACCATCGAAGCTCGTTGCCAACCTGCGGCTCAATCGCCCGGGCGCCGCGAAGGACACGCGCTACGTGTCGCTGTCGACCGAAGGCGCGAACCTCGAATACGAAACCGGCGATGCGCTCGGCGTGTGGCCGACCAACTGCCCGGAGCTAGTCGACGAGCTGCTGTCCGTCACTGCGCTGAAGGCCGACGCGCCCGTGTCGATCGCAGGCGTCGGCGACGTGCGTCTCGGCGATGCGCTCGCGCGCCACTTCGACATCACGCGCCCGCATCCGGACACGCTCGCGTTCATCGCGTCGCGCAGCGCGAACGGCGCGCTGAAATCGCTGCTCGGCGACGACCGCAAGGGCGACCTGAAGCAATGGTTGTGGGGGCAACAGCTTGCGGACGTGCTGCACGAGTTTCCGGTCGAGCTGTCGGGCACGGAGCTGGTCGGGATGCTGAAGCGGCTGCAGCCGCGCCTTTATTCGATCGCGTCGAGCCCGAGCGCGCACCAGGGCGAGATCCACCTGACCGTATCGGCCGTGCGTTATCACAACGGCCGGCGCGCGCGCAAAGGCGTCGCGTCGACGTTCCTCGCCGATCGCGCGGACGACGGCCGAGTGCCCGTGTTCGTGCAGAAGTCCGCGCATTTCCGGCCGCCGGTGAACGGCGACGTGCCGATCGTGATGGTCGGCCCCGGCACCGGCGTCGCGCCGTTCCGCGGCTTCCTGCACGAGCGGCAGGCGCGCGGCGCGCGCGGGCGCAACTGGCTGTTCTTCGGCGAGCAGCACGCGCAGACCGACTTCTACTACGGCGACGAACTGGGCGCGATGCATGACAGCGGCTTCCTGACGCGGCTCGATCTCGCGTTCTCGCGCGACCAGGCCGACAAGATCTACGTGCAGGACCGGATGCGCGAGCAGGGTGCCGAGCTGTTCGCGTGGCTGGAGGAAGGCGCGCACTTCTACGTGTGCGGTGACGCGTCGCGGATGGCGAAGGACGTCGATACGGCGCTGAAGGCGGTCGTCGCCGAGCATGGCGGCATGTCGGACGACGATGCGAACGACTATGTCACGCGGCTTGCGAAGGCGCGGCGCTATATGCGGGACGTGTATTGAACGCTGCAGGCGGAGCGGCTTGACGCAGCTCCGCCGGATTGGTGGCTGGTACAGTGGCCGGCAAACCGGCAAACCAGCCGGCGGTCCAGGCTACCGTGCCGGTATGGCTGTCGACGGCGGAAGCGGTGTGACCCGCTTGCCGCCGCCGGCTTACGTCACTGCTGCCGATCCCACGCGCGCGCCTGTTCGGCACGCACGAACGCTTCCGACGACTGCGGCAGCAGGTTGCGGAATGCGCCACCGTCGCTTTCGATCACGTCGACCATCTTCGCGATCATTTCTTCCGGATCGTGCTGTTCGAGCGGGAACGTCAGGCGTTCGGGCGTCACCGTGTGGACGGCAGGATCGCGCCAGCGTCGCGGCGTTTCCATCATCCGGTCGTTGAAGCCCGTGCTGTACGGGCCGGGGTTCACGACCGCGACGCGGATGCCGTGCGGCGCCAGTTCCGCGTGCATCGCCTCGGCGATCGATTCGACCGCGTGCTTCGACGCGCAATAGGCGCCCGTGAACGGTCCCGTGATCAGGCCCGCGATCGACGACACGAACACGATCTTGCCGTGCCGGCGCGCGAGCATGCCACGCGCGATGTGCTGCGTGAGTTCGAGCGGCCCGAACACGTTGACGTCGAACAGCTCGCGCACGATTTCGACCGGCAGGTCGACGAGCGCGCCGGCTTCGCCGACGCCCGCGTTGTTCACGAGTACGTCGAAGTCGAGATCGGCCGCGCGGGCGCGGTCGTGGGCCGACGTGACGTCGAGCTTGACGGCGCGCAGCGCGGTGCCGCGTTGCGCGGCAGCGGCCGTCAGATCGTCGATCTCGGCCGTGACGCGCACGCCGGCAGTCACGTCGTGACCGCGTTCGGCGAGCCGCAGCGCCACTTCGCGGCCGAAGCCGGTGCCTGCGCCGGTGATGAGGATGCGTTTCTGTGCCATGTGCTTACCTTGTGGTGAGAAGGGTTGCCTGAAAACGGTCGCGGCCGTGCCGGGCGATCGCGGTGTCTTCGTCGACGCTGCCGCCCGATACGCCGATTGCGCCGACGCAGCGTCCGCTGTCGTCGACGAGCGGTTCGCCGCCGCCGAACGTGACGAGCCCGCCGTGGCTGTGCTCGATCCCGCGCAGCGGCCCGTCGCCCGACATCGCACCGAGCGCGCCGGTCGATATGCGGAAGCGGACCGCCGTCAGCGCCTTGCGCTGCGAGAGATCGATCGCGCCGAGAAAACAGTCGGCGGTGCGCGCGAACGCGAGCAGGTTCGCGCCGGCATCGACGATTGCGATGGCGACGCCGGCGACCTGCAGCGACGCGGCATGCGCGAGGGCGGCATCGATCGTGCAACGGACAGCTGCGAGCGGCAGTGCGGCGGTGAGCGGGTCCATGCGAGGCTCCGGCGGGACGACAGGCCCCAGTGTAGGCAGTTGCGGTATATGGGAGAATCCGCATTCCGCTCGAAAGAGTTTCAAGTTTTTCTAATGATGAGCCGACGCGATCCGATGGCCGGGCTGCACGTGTTCATGACCGTCGCGACGGCCGGCAACTTCACGCGGTCCGCCGCCGCGCTCGGCCTGACGCCGGCGGCCGTCAGCCTCGCGATCGGGCAGCTCGAGGGCGAGCTGAACGTGAAGCTGTTCAATCGCAGCACGCGCGGCGTGAGCCTGACGGAAGCCGGGCAGCGCTACTGGCAGCAGACGGAGCCCGCATACCGGCAGGTCATGCAGGCGCGCGGCGAGCTGAAGGATGCGCGCAGCGAGCCGAGCGGGCTGCTGCGCGTCACCGCGCTGCCGCTGGCGCGCACGCTCGTGATCGCGCCGGTTCTTGCCGAATTCCGCGAGCGCTATCCGAAAGTCCGGCTCGAGATCCGCTACGACAATGAACTGGTCGACATCGCGAAGGACGGCTTCGACGCGGGGATCCGGCTCGCCGACCGGCTGCAGCCGGGGACGATCGGCGTGCGGATCGCGCCGGCGCTTTCGTGTGCGCTCGTTGCGTCGCCCGGTTATCTGGCGCGGTACGGCACACCGGCGTCGATCGCGGCGCTCGAGCGTCATGCGTGCATCCGCTTCCGGTTCTCGGAGAGCGGGCGGCTGCATAAATGGCTGCTGAATGACGGGCGCCGAGATGTCGATCTCGATCCGGACGGCGTGTTCGTGACGAACGATGCAGACGCGGTGATCGATGCGGCGCGCGCGGGTGTCGGGATCGCTTTTGCGTTCATGCGCGAACGGATCGAGCAGGACTTGCGCGACGGCACGCTCGTCGAGGTGCTGCCGGGCGCGTGCCGGACGTTGCCGCCGATGTGGCTGTATTACGTGAATCGCAAGCACGTGCCGGCCAAGCTGCGCGTGTTCATCGACGTGCTGCGTGAGCGGGCCGGCGCAGACGTGGCGTAATCCGGCCGTGCGGCTGCCAGCAGCGATTCGCGCGGCGGCGCATGATGGCGGCTCGATCCACGAAGCCACGGAGTCGCGTCATGCCGGCCTTCCCGCATTTCCCGATTCGAACCCTTGTGATTGCCGCAGCGCTGGCGGCTGCCGCGATCTGTAGCGTACCGGCCGTCGGCCAGACGTCGACCGTACCGGCCGGCACGGCCGCCGCGACACCCGACAACGCGGTGTTGCTGACCGTCTTTCTGAAGCACGATCAGTCGCGCCCGCTCGCAGAGTTGAACGCGCAGCTCGCGAAGCAGGGGTTCTACAAGGCGTTTCCGCCGCCGAGCGTCGAGGTGGTGAGCTGGACCGTGACGATGGGGATCGGACAGATCGTCGTGCTGCGGTTGCCGGCGTCGCGGCTGCGTGAAGTCAATCGGGTGCTCGAGGATACGGCGTGGGGCGCTTATCGGACGGAGTTCTATCCGACTTACGACTACAAGGCGATCGGATTGGGGGAGCATGAGCGGGCGAAGTGAGTTTGCGCGTGCGTGCTGCGTTGTCCCGCAAGCATGCAAACCGAGGCTGAATCTTCCGATGCGGCGAATTGTCTGCAACACATTTTAACTGTTTCTCGATTATCGCCACGCGGTGTGATATCGGGTGGATTCTTATCTGTAGCGAAGTAAATCGAGAATCAATGCTGCGAATTCTGATTAATTGCAGTCAAAATAGGATGAAATAATTTGAGATAGAAGGCGAGTCAGAATTATCCAAAAAATACATTGCTTCACATCCTTACAATGCTTGGCAATTGTTGGCAGTCACCCTATTGTTTGCTGACGACTACTTTGCTAACGTTCATCGATCTGAAAGAAGTCCAATAAAGAACGATGAATCAGAAGACCTACCGTCTGGTGTATTCCAGACTCCGGGGAATGGTGGTGGCTGTTGAAGAAACGGCTACTGCTTCGGGGAAAACAGCGTCCGGCGAGCGCCGTGCCGGCCGCCGTGCGCTTGGCGGTTTGGGCTGGCTGATCGCGGCCGCATCGCTGGCCTGCGCGCCTTCGCTTGCGCCGGCGCAGATCGTGCCGACGCCGGGCACGCCCACCCAGGTGATCCAGACGCAGAACGGTTTGCCGCAGGTGAATATCGCCAGGCCATCCGGTGCTGGTGTATCGGTCAATACCTATAACCAGTTCGACGTTCAGAAGAACGGCGCGATCCTGAATAATTCGCCGACGGTCGTCAATACGCATCAGGCCGGTTATATCAACGGGAATCCGAATTTCGGGCCCGGCCAGTCGGCCCGGATCATCGTCAACCAGGTGAACAGCGCGAACCCGTCGCAGCTTCGCGGTTATGTCGAAGTCGCCGGAAATCGAGCGGAAGTGGTGTTGGCCAACCCGGCCGGTATCGTCGTCGACGGCGGCGGCTTCATCAATACATCGCGCGCAACGCTGACGACCGGGCAGCCCTACTACGGCGCGGACGGTTCGCTTGCCGGCTACAACGTCAATCGCGGCCTCGTCACCGTGCAGGGCGCGGGGCTCAATGCGACGAACGTCGACCAGGTCGACATCATTGCCCGCGCCGTGCAGTCGAATGCGGCGATCTACGCGAAGAACCTGAACGTCGTCGCTGGAGCTAACCAGGTCAATCACGACACGCTGGCAGCGACGCCGATCCAGGGCGATGGCGCCGCGCCGGGCGTCGCTATCGATGTCAGCCAGCTCGGCGGGATGTACAGCGACCGGATTTATCTGGTCGGCACCGCAGGTGGCGTCGGCGTGCGCAATGCCGGCACGATCGCGGCCCAGGCCGGTGACATGACGCTGCAGTCGAACGGCCGGCTCGTGCTGACCGGCAAGACCACGGCGACCGGCAATCTCGCGATGTCGGCAGCGGGGGGTATCGACAACAGCGGCACGATCTATGCGCAGCAATCGGTATCGGCGAACACGGGGGCTGATCTCGTGAACAGCGGCACGTTCGCTGCGCAACAGAACGCGACGATTGCGGCGGGCTCGGTGAACTCGACCGGCACGCTCGGCGCGGGCGTGAGCAACGACGGCACCGTCGGGCACAGCGGCGATCTGAACGTCACGACATCGGGGCAACTGACGGCGACCAGTCAGAACCTGGCCGGCGGCAACGCGTCGCTCACCGGCGGCGCGGTGAATCTTGCCGGCAGCCAGACGGCTGCGAACGGCGCGCTCGCGTTGAACGCGGCGGCGGGCGACCTCAACCTGTCGGACGCGAAGACGAGTGCGCAGGGTGCCATTACGGCGAATGCGACCGGTACGCTTGCCAACGATCGCGGCAGCGTGTCGAGCGACAGCGGCATCACGCTCAGGGGCGGCAACGTATCGAACCAGGGCGGCAAGGTTTCGGCGCAAGGATCGCTGTCCGTGCAGGCGGCGGGGCAGCTCGCAAACCAGTCGGGCACACTCGTGTCGCAAGCTGCCGCGGAGGTGCGCGGCGGATCGATCCTGAACAACCAGGGAACGATCCAGAGCGCCGCCGGTATGACGGTGGCCGGTGGGACGCTGGACAACTCCGGCGGGCGCGTCACGTCGCTGAATGGCGACGGGTTATCGGTGACGACGGCGGGACTGCTGACGAATGCGGGCGGACCGACGGCGGATGGCGCGCAGGGCGGCGTGATAGGTGGCAACGGCGACGTCACGCTCCAGGCCGGTCAGTTGGTCAATCACGGTACGGTGACCGCCCGGCAGGATCTTCGCGCGACGAGCCGGTCGCTCGATAACGGCGGCGGCACGCTGTCGGCCGGGCGGAATGCGAACCTCGATGCCGGCGCAGCACTGACGAACGCCGCCGGCAGTATCGCCGCGGGTCAGGTGGCGGCCATCAAGGCGACGTCGCTCGACAACGGCGGCGGATCCGTCAACGCGGCGCAACTGGTACTGACTGCGGGCGATCTTGCGAACCACGGCGGGTCGATCACGCAAACCGGCACGGGCGCCATGCTCGCGGCCGTTTCCGGGACGTTCGACAACACCCGTGGCACGCTGCAAACCAACAGCACCGATCTGAGCCTTTCGCCGACCGCACTGGTCAACGACCAGGGCAAGATCGCGCACGCCGGCAGCGGTACGTTGTCGATCGCGACCGGCACGCTGTCGAACAACGGCGGGCAGATCGCAACGAACGGTGCACTCGCGCTGCAAGCGGCCTCGCTGTCGAACCAGGCCGGCACCTTGAGTGCGCAGCGTCAGGCGTCCGTTGCCGTCCAGTCGCTGGACAATCGTGTGGGAGGTTACGTCGGAGCCGACAGCGTCGCGCTGAATGCGCAAGGCCGGATCGATAACGGCGGCGGCACGATCGAGGCGAACAATGGGCTGACGGTGGCGGCCGACAGTCTCGCGAACGACACGGGTTCGATCAAGAACATCGGTGCGAGCAGCCTGAGCGTGACGTCGACGAACGCGTTGTCGAACACGGCCGGCGGTACGATCGGCGGCAATGGCGACGTGTCTGTCCTGGCGGGCGGCATCGACAATTCGAACGGCTCGCTGTTGTCGGCGCAGGCGCTTACGCTGAAGTCGAACGGCGCGTTGACGAACACCGCCGGCCTGATTCAGGCCAACGGCCCCCTGAACGTTCACGCCCAGGGGGCGATCCGCAATACCGGCGGGCAGATCGAGGCGAACGATGGGACATCGACACTGGTGCTTTCCGGCAGCAGCATCGACAACAGTGATGGCCGGATCGTCAACGTCGGGACAGGTGCGACGACGATCGACGGAGGTGCATCGATCACGAACGGCAATGCGGCAGGCAAGCCCGGCGCGGGCGTGATAGGCGGCAACGGCGATGTGACGGTCACTGCACAATCGCTGGCGAATACCCTGGGCGCCCAGATGCTGGCGGGCCGCGATCTGATGCTCGTCGTTGCCAACCGGCTCGACAATTCGAGGGGCGTGCTGTCCGCTGCGAACAATGCAACGCTGAACGGCCCGAACACGGTGCTCGTCAACCAAGCAGGGGCCATTCGCGCGAACGGCGGGCTAGGGCTGACCACCGCCTCGATAGACAACACGAACGGCAAGATCGGCAACGACGCAGGTAGCGGCGGCAATGTGGCGTTGAATATCGGTGCGCTGGTCAACCAGGGCGGCGCGATCGGCAGCGACCGGGACCTGACGCTGACAGCCGGCTCGCTGAGCGGTGACGGGTCGGTCGTAGCGGGCCGCAACGGCAGCGTGTCGCTCGCAAGCGATTACACCCATACCGCCTCGAACAAACTGCACGCGAACGGCGATCTGACGTTCTCGACGTCGGGCAAGCTGACGAACCAGGGCACGCTCGACGCCAACGGCGCGCTGACCGTCAACGCAACCAATGTCGACAACCAGGCGGGCGCCGATCTGAACTCGGCGAACACGACCGTCAATGCGAACGGCGGAACGATCGACAACGCGGGCCGAATCGAGGGCGACACGGTCACGACGAACAGCGCGACGCTGAACAACACGGCGACGATCATCGGCCGCGACGTCACGCTGAATGCTGGCGTCATCTCGAATGCCGGGGCAGCGGCCGTGATTGCTGCAGCCAATCGGGCGAACCTGTACGCGTCGAACCGGTTGTCGAACACCGGCGGGGCGAGCATCTTCAGCGTCGGCGACATCAACATCGCGGCGAACGGCCAGCGAGACGCCGATGGGTTCCTCGCCAATCGCGCGCCGACGGCGCTGAACGACCAGTCGTCGATCGAGGCGCTGGGCAGCGTCGAGCTGGCGGCCGATACCTTCACGAATACGCGCCCGGCTCCCGTGGTCGATACCGAGACGACCAGCGTCGACAAGAAGCATGAGACGAAGCGCAGCAAGTACATCGGTTGCCCGACCGGAAACGCGGCGCCGAATCACGGTGTTTGCTCCGATGCGACGTGGCGCGGGCCGTACAAGACGCCGCAGACCGCGACGTATTCGAGCAGCCAGCTCGTCTCCAGCACGAACGGCGAAAATGCGGTCGATCGCGTGCTCGTCGTCAACGCCAACGGCCAGCAGCAGACGATCTACTACAACACGCTGACCGACAACGGCAACGGCACGCTCACGGCCGTCTACTGGGACGGCTACGACCCGCATGTCAACTACGATCCCGCCAGCGAATACGCGACCCGCAGCGACGGCCACAATGGCTACCAGCGCGTCGAGATCGCGCGCGACACCACGACGACGATCCGGCAGGACAAGGTAACGAGCCAGGCGCAGCAGGCGCAACTCGTCGCCGGCGGCAACATCGTCATGAAGAATGTCGGCACGATCAACAACGAATACAGTGCGATCTCGGCAGGCCGGTCGATCAAGATCGGCGATACGGACGTTGCCGGAAGCGCAGGCTCGGGCGGCTACGGCGGCACGATGGTCAATAACGTCGGGCAGACGCTGTATCAGCACCAGCGGGACGACATCGTCTCTACTTATGCGTGGAACGAGAACACCAGTTCGGACGTCGGCACGATCGTGCAGCCGTCGCGGGTGTACACGCCGGTCGCTATCGGCAATACCGGCGGCACGATCGTCGCGAACCAGTCGATCAATATCGATGCGAAGGACGTGAACAACCGCAACGTCGCAGCGGAAAACTCGGCGACGGGTGCTACGGGCGGCACGCTCGGCGCGAACCAGGCCAATGGCGGCGTGACCGGCACCGGGCAGTCGAAGGTCGGCCCCGCGACCGGGCAGAAGCCGGTCGACGCAGTGCAGTCGGTGGTGAGCCCGACCGGTGTGCTGCCCGACCTGAAGTTGCCGACGAGCGGCCTGTACTCGATCAATCCGGCACCCGGGCAGCCGTATCTGATCGTCACCGACCCGCGCCTCACGAGCTACACGAACTTCATCTCGAGCGATTACATGCTCGGCCAGCTCAACCTGAATCCGGCGAGTATCGAGAAGCGTCTCGGCGACGGCATGTATGAGCAGCAGATAGTGCGCAACCAGATCACGCAATTGACTGGGCGCACGTTCCTGCCGGGCTATGCGAGCGCCGAGGACGAGTATCGCGCGCTGATGACGAGCGGCGCGAATTACGCGAAGCAGTTCGGCATGGTGCCGGGGATGGCGCTGTCCGCCGCGCAGATGGATGCGCTGACGAGCGACATCGTGTGGCTCGTGAACCAGACCGTGACGCTACCGGACGGCAGTACGACGCAGGTGCTCGCGCCGGTCGTATATCTGGCGAAGACGCATGCGAACGATCTTCAACCGACCGGCGCGCTGATCGTGGCCGACGACGTCGAGATCCGCGCAGCCGGCAGCACGACGAACAGCGGCGTGATCAAGGGCGGCACGAAGACGGTCGTGACTGCGACGGACATCCTGAATCGCGGCGGCACGATTGCAAGCGGCGGGACGAACGGCACGACGGTGGTGTCGGCGAGCAACGACGTCGTGAACGCGTCGGGGCAGATTACCGGCAACCGGGTGGCGGTGCTGGCCGGGCGGGATGTGGTCAATACGACGCTGGTGGATACGGTCGGCGTGAGCGGGGCAGCTGGCGCGAGCAAGGTGAGCCAGAGCCTGATCGGCCAGCAAGGAACGATCGCGTCGACGGGGGATCTCGCCGTGCAAGCCGGGCGGGATCTGTCGATTCATGGCGCGAATCTTTCGGCGGGCGGTGATGCGCTCGTGATGGCCGGGCGCGATATCAACGTCGATGCGGTTCGGTCGAAGACGGATCAGTCGTTGTATCTGAACGACCAGCATCATTGGGAAGAGTCGACGACGACGCATGTGACGAGCGGTGTCGGCGCGGGCGGCAACCTGACGATGCAAAGCGGCAACGATGCGTCGTTCAGGGGAGCGACCGTGACGGCCGGGAGGGATCTGTCGGTCGTGGCGGGCGGGAATCTGACGGCGACGGCGATAACCGACGAGCATCAACTGAACAACGTTGCGGTCGACGGCCGTGCGCGCAAGGAGGTCGATCGCACATACGATCAGCAGGCTGTCGGGACGACCTTCAGTGCCGACCGGAATGCCACCCTCGGGGCAGTCAACCGGACTGACGCGACCAAGGGCAATGTGACGTTGACCGGTTCGTCGGTGACAGCCGGTACGAACGCAGAGACGCCTGGCGGCGTGACGATCGCGGCGTCCAGGGACGTGACAATCACCGAAGCCCGCGAAGAGCACGACAGCTATCAGAACGTGCAGTTCAAGCGCGGCAGTTTCGTGTCGGGTACGGCGACAAAGGAATCGCACGATACGCGCGCGAATATCGGCGTGGCGAGCACGGTGTCCGGCGACACGGTGCAGATCCAGGCTGGCAGGGATCTCACGGTTCAGGGCAGCAACATCGTCGGCACGAATGATGTAAAGCTTGGCTCAGCGAACAATGTCGCGATCAGGACTTCTCAGGATACCGTCCAGTCGGCGAACAGCTACGAGAAGAAAGAATCCGGGCTCATGTCGAACGGCGGGTTGTCCGTGTCGGTCGGCACGCGTTCGATGTCGGATCAGCAGCATTCGACAGACGTTAGTAACACGGGCAGCATGGTCGGTTCGCTGAACGGGAATCTGACGGTCGCGGCGGGCAACGACCTGTACGTAACTGGTAGCGCGCTGCACGCGGGCAATGACGTGAACCTCGCAGGTAAGACCGACAAGATCGATGCTGCGACCGATACGACGAATTTTGCGGAGCAACAGCAGTTCCGCCAATCCGGATTGACGGTGGGCGTGACGAATCCGCTTGTCGCTGCGGTACAGACGGGCCGGCAAATGGCGAACGCGGCGCAGAGCGTGGGCGGCGATCCGCGCCTGCTTGCGCTTGCGGCGGCTACAACGGGGCTTGCGGCGAAGAATACCTATGACGCGGTGAAATCGGTCGGTGGCAATCCGGTGACGGCGGCGGCCAGTGTCGGTATCAACGTATCGGTCGGGGCGAGCAAGAGCGACAGCCAGACGCAGGCACAGTCGAGCACGGCGGTGGGGAGCACGGTGTCGGCGGGTCGGAATGTGACGATCGCGGCGGCTGGTGCCGGCAAGGACAGCAATATCGACGTGATCGGCAGCACGATCTCGGCGGGCAGGAACGCGATGCTTGCCGCCGAAGGCGATGTGAATCTTCAAGCGGCTCGGAATACGAGCAGTCAGCACAGTACGAATAGTGGGTCGAGCGCTTCGGTGGGTGTTTCGTTCACCGTTGGCGCAAAGACTGGGGTTGCGCTCACGGCAGGAGTGGCAGGGAATCGTGGTAACGCTGACGGTGATTCGTCGACGTGGACGAATACGCACGTAACCGCAGGCAACCAACTCACCATTCAGTCAGGTGGAGATACGAATCTGAAGGGCGCGGTTGCATCCGGCAAGCAGGTGGTTGCGGACGTTGGCGGCAACCTGAATATTGAAAGCCAGCAGGACAAGGATCGCTACGATTCGAAGCAGCAGAACGCAGGCGTATCGGTGAGCGTGTGTCCCCCGCCGTGCGTATCGAGTGTGGCGGGCAATGTCGGCCAGACGAAGATGAGCAGCGACTACGCCAGCGTGACCGAGCAATCGGGGATCAAGGCGGGCGATGGCGGTTTCCAGGTCGATGTGAAGGGCAATACCGATCTCAAGGGCGGTGTAATCGCGAGTAGCGACAAGGCCGTGCTGGACGGTGTGAACAGTCTGACTACGGCGACGCTGACGCATAGCGATATCAAAAACCATGCGTCGTACGATGCGTCGCAAGTTGCGCTGAGCGGCGGCTACAGCTTCGGTGGAGATAGTGGTTCGGGTGGTAACAAGAGCGGCATCGGCAAGGATCAGAAGGGCAAGGCCGATAACGTGAACCCGGTTGCGGGGACCGAATTGCCGAAGGAGGATGGTGGGCTCGCGGTTGCGCCTCCGGTTGCATTGAGCGCATCGGGCGACGCGAATTCGACCATGCGAAGCGGGATAAGCGGCGGCGCGTTGACGATTCGTGACGATTCAGCGCAACAGCAACTCACCGGTCAGTCCGCCGCTGAGACGGTCGCGAGCATCAATCGGGATACATCGGATACCGGCGGCGCACTTGCGCCGATCTTCGACAAGGGGAAAATTCAGGCCGGGTTCGACATCACGAGTCAGTTTATCAATCAGGTCGGGACGTTTGTAGATAACCGCGTGAAGGAGACGGATGCCGCGCAAAAGGCGCTGGATAAGGAGAAGGCGAAACCAGCGGACCAACAGGATGTGGTCAAGATCGCACAATTGACGGAGTCCGTTCAAGGCAATGCGATGTGGCAGGAAGGGGGAACCGGGCGACGCGTGCTAACGGCAATTACGGCAGCAGTTGGCGGCAACGTGACTGGAACAACTGGCACTCTGATGCAGAGCGCGGCTGCCTATTACTTACAAAGCCTGGCCACGGAACAGGTGAAGGCCGTTGCCGATGCGCTAGACAGCGAGTCGGCACGCGTAGCGCTGCAAAGCCTTGTAGGCTGCGCCGGTGCAGCCGCGTCGAGTAAGGGATGTGGTGCGGGTGCGGCTGGTGCTGCAGCGAGCGTGGTTCTGAACAACCTATTGGACGGTGCAAACAGCACGCAGGCATCGACTCTGACCAATGAGGAAAAACTGGCACGCGAACGAATCGTGCAGTTGATAGTTGCCGGCACTACCGCAACTCTTGGTGGAGAGGCGGCGACAGCCTCCATTGCTTCGTTGATAGAAACAGAAAATAATGCGGCGAACTTCGTGAAGGGCACGACGCCGCGTATGCAGACTGCTGCGACAAGTGTCGCTGATGTCTTGAGAAAGCCGAGGGGAGCGCTTACACGTGCCGACATCGACGGACAAATCGCGGTGCTGAACGCCCTGGAGGGGAGCGGAAATCTAACTAACCAAGAGGCGTTGAACCTTAGTTCTCTCTGGATGGCGCTTGTCGAACGCGCGTCCGCTGAAAATCTGATGGCGCCGAAGGAGGTTGTTGGCAGCAAGCAAGCGATGCAGGCCGCAATCGCGTCGATGATGTTCAGTGGCGGTGGCGATTCGACAATCAAGGGAACTGGTAGCACGGCGGGGCCGGAACTACCTCGTACAACTGGAAATCGAGTAGGTGCAACCAACATTAAAATTGGCGGAACGGTCGAGCTGTTCACGGATTCTTCGGGGCCCAAAGTGCCAGGAGCCGTTGGGGTGGGGCCAACCGACGGCATGGCGGTCGCAAAGGATGCAAGGAGTATGCCTAATATTCCAAGCAATAGTCAGGCGACGGTGGTCGCAAACAATCCGTATATTCCAAGGTCTGCGGGCGGCACGAATTCGATGATGGATTTTTTGCCCGAAGCAGCTCGAATTACTGAAGCGGGAGGGAGGGTTGTCATAAATGGAAATAGTGCCAATCCGTATTTCTCTAAAATTCCATCTGCAGAGCAGTTGGATTCCCTGGGTTTGACTGTGAAATATCAAGGAGGTCTTCTTCCAGAGTATCAAGGGTTGAATTTCTCTAGATCCGATGGCTCACCTATTTCAAATGATACGATGCGGACAATAGTTTTTGTAAAAAAGGCAGGGGGTTGAGATGAAGGTTGTCGAGAATTGCTGGGATTGCTTGGCTGCATTTGATTGTCAATATGGTGCTCATTTTTTTGATGGGGAGGATGCGCATATATACGTCAACGACTGGCTTGGCGTGTTTGGCGCGATGGAGGACGATTTTTTCAAAAAGAATGAAGATGGATTCGTTGGGCATTGTGTTTTGGTATTTAGGGGGGTGAGTAAATTTGATTTTGTTGTGACGCCATATGACAGGGTTGGTGGCATTGTGTCATGGAAAAATCCAATCTCCTTTAACTATGTTGGGGAGCGGGGTGGCGGCGAACAGGTGTACGAGTTGGCAGGAAGTCTTCATGGATTTGCATCGTCGGTAGGTATTTATGTCGAATCGCGAGGGTTTGAGTTGCATATTTTGGCAGAGGATGAGCCATCGCGCCGCTCCCATATCTGATTATAGGTTTTCAATTTGATATTGAATTTGTGGGTGTTCGTGGTGGGAATTGATTAATTTCTTGGTCGTATTTGTGAGTCGGGCTTGTTGGTGTTGTGTGTTTGGTGTGGCTGGTTAAGTTAATAAATGAAAGACATAGCGGAATAAATGCGAGAGACCGGAAAACCGCCGCTTGTCGTCGACCTCGACGGCACACTGACCCCATCGGACACCCTGATGGAATCAGTGATCCACGCGGTAAGACGCAAGCCTTCAAACCTGCTGCGATTGCCTTTCTGGCTCGCCGGCGGGCGCGCCGCGTTCAAGGCCAAAGTTGCAGAACACGCCGATTTTCGAGCTGAGACACTCCCGTATCGCGAACCGCTTGTCGACTATCTCGAGAGCGAACGCGAAAGCGGCCGCAAGATCGTGCTCGCAACTGCCGCGCATCGTTCGATCGCCGAGCAGGTGAACGCGCATCTCGGTCTGTTCGATTTCGTCATCGCCACTACCGGCAACACGAATCTCAAGGGCGAGACCAAACTGGCCGGCATTCGCCGGCAGGTCGGCGACGACTTCGTCTATGCGGGTGACAGCAAAGCCGATCTGCCGATCTGGGCAGGCGCGAAAGGTGCGGTCCTGGTCGGCGTTACGAATGGTGTCGCGGCGAATGTCCGCAGCCGCATTCCGGTTGAAAGAGAGTTTTCAAACGTGCGCGCAAGCTTTGCCACATGGTGCAAAGCGCTGCGTGTCCACCAGTGGCTGAAAAACCTGTTGCTGTTCGTTCCGCTGTTGACTGCGTTTGCGTTCCTCGACACCGGCAAGGTTGCCACACTCGCGCTCGCCTTCCTGTCGATGTCGCTTGGCGCGTCGGCCACCTACATCGGCAACGATCTCTGGGATCTGGACAACGATCGCCGACACCCTCGTAAGCGCAACCGCGCATTCGCAAGTGGCACGCTGTCGATTGTGCAGGGGCTCGGTTGCGCGGCACTGCTGCTGACCCTGGCGTTTGCGCTGGCATTTGTGGTGTCGCCCGAATTTGCCGGCATGTTTGCGCTCTATCTGCTGCTTACGACAGCATACAGTTGGCGCCTGAAATCGATCGTGCTGCTCGATGTCGTCGTGTTGTCGTTGCTGTACACATATCGAATCATCGCCGGAGCCGTCGCTGCGGAAATCACGGTCAGCCGCTGGTTGCTCGCGTTTTCCGTATTTGCGTTCCTGAGCCTCGCGCTCGTAAAGCGCTGCTCCGAGCTGGTGCTTTTGCGTCAGCACAACAAACGCGCTTCAGCAGGCCGCGATTACCGCGTGGGCGATCTCGAAGTGCTCTGGCCGTTCGGTATCGGTGCATCGCTTGCCGCAGTAGTCGTCTTCGGCCTTTTCATCAACGCCCCCGAGACCGCCGCACGCTACGCGATTCCGCACTTGCTCTGGTTCGTGCAGATCGGCCTGATCTACTTGTTCGGCCGACTCTGGATCACCACGGTTCGCGGCGCGATGCACGACGATCCGATCGTTCATATCCTCGAAAACCGCGGCAGCTTCACCATGCTTTGCGTCATGGTGACGATCGTGCTGGCCGCTCACTTCCTGCCGGCGCCGTAAGCGGCGACAACCCTATGACGGAAAAGAACCAAAACCGGGTGCGAGCCTTCTGCCGTTTCGCCATCGTCTACGTGCTGCTGTTCATCTGCGCCGGAAACATCACGAACAGCATGCTGCTGAAATGGGGGTTCCGCGACGATCAGAAGGGCGACTTCGCAACGAGCTACAGCCTCGTCGGGATGATGAACGGCGACGCACCGAAGCCTTATGTCTACCGGTCGTCGTTTCCGACTGCCGCCAAGTGGATTGTCGAGCAGCTTGACCAGGCAAAGCAGGACAAGCTGTTCAAATCGATCAAACGGCATGACTCCCTGCGCGGCGCTTATTTCACGAGCGTTCCGGAAGAATACTGGACGCCTGTCACGGCGCTCGTCTATCACCTGACGTACATCGCGATCGTGCTGTCGACTCTCTTTGCGCTTCTGCTGATCTATAAGCTGGCGAGGCTGCACGGACTCAGCTTCGGGCATTCCGTCGGGTTTCTGGCGGCGTTCAGTTTCGTCTATCCGTTGACGTTTCAGCAGGGCGGCTACTACTACGATTTCTTTGAACTGCTCGGCGTGCTGGGTGCGTGCTACTTCCTGATCAAGAGGCGAATGCTGGCATGCACGCTGATGATTGCCGTCTTCTCACTGAACAAGGAAACGTTCTTTCTCGTACCGCTCGCGTTGTTCCTGCTGCACGAGCGGGACGTCGCAATGTCGAAGCGCGTTGCGTGGCTCGTACTGCAGCTCGGGATCTGCATCGCGACCCGGCAGTTCATCATGAGCGGATACAGTGAAAACGCTGGCGGATTCGTCGAATATCACGTGTGGGACAACCTGAAGTTCTGGGTGAATCCCAAGTCCTATTTGTCCTTCTACAACCTCATCGGCAAAGGCATTTTCACGCCGAGCCTGGAAAATCCGCTGATGGTCGTGCCACTTGCCGTGTTCTTCCGGGCAGCCTGGCGAGCGACGCCGACGCGCTACCGAAGCTACTTCTTCGCGGCATTCCTGCCCGTGCTGGTGCTGTTCATCTTTTTCGGCTATCGGGACGAGGCGCGCAATTTCTCGGTCGTGTTCCCCGCGCTCGTGTTGATTGCGCTGCACGGCGCGAACCGGTTCAACGCAATTTTCAGCAGCAGTACAGATACATCGGGTGACAGTCGTGTCTCGCCCAATCGTCGGACGGATATCGAGGTGGCGACGGAGGCGGCGCGATGAACTGGCTGATCGTTGCCGCGAGTGGCGTGTTCGGCGGGCTCGCCAGCGTATTGCTCAGGGTTGCCGCGCTCAAGGAAATCTCACTTGGCGAGTCGGACGTACTGCCATGGATTGCACGCGGTGCCGCCGTTGCCGCTTACGGCGCAGGGTTCGTGCTTTACGCGGCCGCATTGCGCAAGACAACCCTCGGTATTGCCTATCCCACCATGGTGGCGATCTCCATGCTCGTCGTGCTGTCGTTCACAGCAATGCATGAGCATCTGTTGCGGCCGATGCAGGCGGCCGGCGCGTTCGTCATCCTGATCGGCGTTTGGATGATTACGCGGTACGCGTAATCCAGAGAAACCAGCATATGAAGAAAAAAATCCGGGGAGCCAACCTCGTCGCGGCTTCGGTACTGCTCGCATCGGCCGGAGTCGCGGCGCAATCCGCTGCGCCTGGCGCGCTACCCGCAAGCAATGATCAGCGCGCTCGCGAGCAGGAAGAAGCGCGTGAACGCGAAAGAGCCGTTTCTGCTCCTGCAGTTCGTTTATCGGTGACCGAGCGTGTCGCGTTCCCGTCATTGCCGACCGAATCGCCATGTTTCCGCATCGACCGTTTTGCACTCGATGTACCCGATTCGCTGCCCGACACGGTGAAAGCCCAGGGCGCGTCCGCGTTGCCGATGGATCGCTTCGCCTTCGCGCGCGAGTGGCTCGGTCACTATGAAGGGCAGTGCGTTGGCAAGCAGGGCCTCGACGTGCTCGTGAAAGGGCTGTCCCAGGCGATCCTTGCGCGCGGCTACATCACGACGCGCGTGCTTCTGCCCGAGCAGGATTTGTCCGCAGGCACGCTCAAGCTGGCGTTGATCCCCGGCGTCATCCGCCGCGTGCGCTTCTCCGACGAGAAACTCCGCGGCACCTGGAAGACCGCCTTCCCGACCAGCGACGGCGACCTCCTGAACCTGCGCGACCTCGAGCAAGGCATCGAGCAGATGAAGCGCGTCTCGAGCCAGGATGTCTCGATGCAGATCATCCCTGCCGACACGCCGGGCGAAAGTGACGTCGTGCTCGACATCAGGCGCGGCAAACCCTGGACCGTCGTCGCCTCGATCGACAACTCCGGCACACGTGCCACCGGCCGCCTGCAAGGCAACCTGTCGGTCGGCATCGACAACCCGCTCGGCCTGAACGATATCTTCAACATCGGGGTGAGTCAGGATCTCGAACTCGGCGACAAGCGTCTCGGCTCGCACGGCTGGAACGGCTTTTATTCGATTCCGTGGGGCTACTGGACTGCGACGCTGTCGGCCTACACGAACACGTACTACCAGCAGATTGCGGGTGTGAACCAGACCTTCGTCGCGAGCGGTAACTCGAAGACCATCGACTTCAAGCTGAACCGCGTGCTGTCGCGCAGCCAGAACGACGTGTTCGGCGCGCAATTCCGGCTGTCGCGCCGCTTCGGCCAGAGCTTCATCGAAGACACGGAAATCCCGCAGCAGCGCCGCAACAACACATTCGTCGAGATCGGCCTGACCGATCGTCACTACTTTGGCGGCGCGCAGTTTGACGGGATGCTCGCGTACCGGCAGGGCGTCGGCGCATTCGGTGCACAGGATGACATCCTGGCGGCCGAAGGCGGCCCGACCTACCGCTACCGGATGGCCGTGCTCGACGCGAACCTGCAGATGCCGTTCGCCATTGCGAAACAGCCGTTTCGCTATGTTGGTACCTTCCACGGCCAATACACGGGCAACACGCTGTACTACATCGACGACCTGACAATCGGCAGCCGCTATACGGTGCGCGGTTTCGATGGCGAGACGATGCTGGCAGCCTCACGCGGCTTCTATTGGCGCAACGAGTTGCAGATGCCGATCGGGCAGACGGGGCAGGCCGTCTACGCGGGGCTCGATTACGGTCGCGTGTGGGGGCCGCAGCCTGTCGCGCTGGTCGGCACGCAACTGGCTGGTGCGGTGATCGGCGTAAAGGGAAGCGTCGGTACGCGATTCGGCGTTTATGCGTACGACCTGTTCGCGGGTACGCCGGTCTGCAAGCCATCGGGTTTCCCGACCGCGCGCGTGACGTTCGGCTTCCAGCTGACGGCGCAGTTTTGACGGCCACGGTCATGTGACGGAAAGTTGGTGTAGCCCCGCCAAGAGGCAATGGCCTGCATAGATCAAGAGGGCATGCGGCATCAGTAATTGGAAATATTTAACAAATGAGAGAGAAGAAAATGAAAATGAATCGACTGTGTCTGGCCACCGTGATCGGAGCGGCGGTACTGCTGGCGGGATGTGGCGGTGGAGATGGTGACGGTAGCGGCGCCAAGGCAACCGGTAACGGCAGCAACAGCAACAGCAACAACAACAACGGCTCGACCGGTGCAGCGACCGATACCACGTCGACCGATCAAACCACCACATTCAAGTGTCCGAGCAACTACAAGTCGATACAGCTGACGAAGAGCACGATCCCGAATGCAACGATGACGCTCGTGACCGACGACGGCGTGGCGACGTATACGTTCAAGACGCCGCAGGACGGCGTGGTCCGTGACGGGACGGTGTGTCTGGGCAAGCCCGATCCGGTTCCCGCAGGCGTGCAGGCCGATGTGATCTACGAGATCAAGACATATGGCGGTTTCTACGAAATGTCCGACCGCAAACTGACCCTGAACTTCACGTCGAACCTCATTCCCGATCCGTCCCCGCCGGTTATTGAGCTGGCCGACGTATCGAGCGGAACGGTCACGTACAAGCCGGCGATCCAGGGCAACCTCATTTCGACTCCGCCGAATTTCAGCCTGAGCGTCTATCCGAACGCTCCCGGTTTGTATGTGGTGCGCCTGAAACGATAAGCGCCATGCCGGCCATGGCGAGCGTCCCGTGTTGGCAGGCCGACGACTTGGCGCGTTGAGCCGCGGCCATCATGGCGAGCACTGTTTCCTGGATGTCGGGTCGCCCAGGCACCCTTGCGCGCTTGGGCTGCGAAGGGCGACAAGTTAGCCGAGAGTATTTGACCCCATTCGAAGAAGCCCGCCCGGCCTTGCGCATTCGTGCTCGTCGGGGCGCTCCACCCGGCAGATTTCTCCCAAATGCATCACAAGTCATTCATCCGATGAAAAAACCGCCCCGGATCCCGGTATGATGCGCACCTTGCGTTTATCGGCCGCACGATTTTGATGCGATTTTTACACGCCCCGCACGCCACAAAACCCCACAATGCGGACCTGAAAGATTCTGTAATATAAATTCCGTATACTCGTAAGTTCTGATCCAGGCGCGACCTGCCTCCGTCTTCGGCCGACCGCCCACGCAGAACAACCAGATATATCGCCGCCGGGCCATCCCGCGCCGCGACTCGCTATGCACCACCACTGAACAACCTATGTCTTCCCGCCACCCTGGGTCGCCGGGCCGTGCCGCGGCGGCGATCGCCCGTGTCTCGGCGCTGATCCGCAACGAGCGTGTGCTGTCGCCGCTGCTCGCGCTCGGCATCGGCCTGCTGCTGATCGTGGTTTTCCAGCACCTGTCGGAATCCGTCGACTACCGGTCGGTGATCCGCGAGTTGCGTCACATGTCCGTCGGCGAGTGGGGCGCATCGCTGGCCGCGACGGCGCTCAGCTATCTCGCGCTCGTCGCCCGCGACGCGGTCGGCCTGCGCTATGTCGCCGCGAAGGTGCCGCGCGTCGCGTTGTGGATCGGCGCGATCGCCGGGTCCGCGCTCGGTAACGCGACCGGCTTCGGCGCCCTGACGGGCGGCGCGGTCCGCGCACGCGTGTACGGCGTGTCGGGCGTCACGCCCGCGCAAATCGGCCGGATGACGGTGTTCACGAGCGGCACGCTGGCGCTCGCGATGGTGCTGATGACGGCGGTCGGCATGGTCTGCGTGCCGGAGGCGCTCGCCGCGATGCTGCACGTCGCGCCAGGCGTGCTCACGTGGAGCGGCGCTGCGCTGCTCGTGGTGCTGGCCGCGCTGGTCGCGATGTGCGGCAACACCGCGCGCCCGGTCGTCACGCGCTTCAAGTGGCTGTCGTTCGACGTGCCGGCGCGGCGCGATCTCGTCATGCAGGTCGTCTACGCGGTGCTCGACGTCGTCGCAGCGGGTTTGACGCTGTGGGTATTGCTGCCGGCGGCGCCGGTCGGCTTCCCGACCTTCATCACCGTGTACGCGGCCGCGCTGCTGCTCGGGATGATCGGCCATACGCCGGGCGGGATCGGCGTATTCGAAGCCGCGATGGTCTTCACGCTCGGCCGCGAAGTGCCCGCGCATGCGATGGTCGCCGCGCTGATCGCGTATCGCGCGATCTACTTCGGCGTGCCGCTCGTGCTGTCGGCCGGCCTGCTGGCCGGTTTCGAGGGCCGCGCGCTGCGGCGCCGGCTCGTGACGCGGCAGGCCGCGCGCGTGTCGCAGCTCGCGCCGCTGTTCCTGAGCCTCGTGACGTTCGCAGTCGGCAGCATGCTGGTGATCTCGAGCGCGACGCCGGCCTTCTGGCACCGGATCGCGATCCTGCGCCACCTCGTGCCGCTGTGGGTGCTCGAAGGCTCGCAGGTGATCTGCAGCGTGCTCGGCGTCGCGCTGCTGTTCGTCGCGCGCGGGCTGCTGCGCCGCCTCGACGGCGCATGGTGGATGACCTTCGCGTTGACGCTCGCGAGCCTCGCGCTGTCGCTGGCGAAGGGCCTCGCGTTCGTCGAGGCCGGTGTGCTCGGCACGCTGCTGGTGCTGCTGCTCGTCAGCCGCCGCCGCTTCAACCGCCATTCGTCGCTGCTCGCCGAGCGTTTCACGGTGAGCTGGTTCGTGTCGGTGACGATGGTGCTGATGCTGGCCGTGTGGGTGCTGTTCTTCGCGTTCCGCGACGTGCCTTACACGCGCGAGCTGTGGTCGCATTTCTCGTTCGACGCGCGCGCGCCGCGTGCGCTGCGCGCGACGCTCGCAGCAGGCGTGTTCGTCGCGCTGTTCGCACTGTGGCAACTGCTGCGCCCGGCGCCCGGCCGTTTCGTGAAGCCGGTGCCGCAAGACCTGTTCGACGCCGAACGGATCATCCGCGCGCAGGAGTGCAGCGATGCGGGCCTTGCGCTGATGGGCGACAAGTCGTTCCTGTTCTCGGAATCGCGCCAGGCGTTCCTGATGTACGCGAAGTACGGCCGTACGTGGGCCGCGCTGCACGACCCGGTCGGGCCGCGCGAGGAATGGCCGGCGCTGATCGGCAAGTTCATCGCGCTCGCGCACGCGCACAGCGGCCGCGCGGCGTTCTACCAGGTGCGCGCGAACGCGCTGCCGCTGTATCTCGACGCGGGGCTCACGCTGATGAAGCTCGGCGAGGAAGCGCATATCGCGCTCGACCAGTTCGACCTGAAGGGCTCGAACCGCTCGCACCTGCGCTACGCGCTGCGCCGCGGCGACAAGGACGCGCTGACGGTCGAGGTGATCGCGCCGGGCGACGTGCCGGTCGCGCTGCCGGCGCTGCGCGACATTTCCGACGGCTGGCTTGACAGCCGCGATGCACGCGAGAAGAGCTTCTCGGTTGCCGCATTCCACGACGGCTATCTCGCGACGCAGTCGGTGATGCTCGTGCGGCAGGCCGACAAGCCGATCGCGTTCGTCACGTTCATGACGACCGACCTCAACACCGAGGCGACGGTCGGCGTGATGCGCCATCTGCCGGAAGCGTCGCCGTACGCGATGGAGTATCTGTTCACGCAGCTCGCGCTGCATCTGAAGGAAGCGGGTTTCCGCAAGCTGAGCCTGGGCATCGCACCGTTCTCGGGGATGGGGGCGGCGAAGATGCCGTCGCCGTGGCACCGGCTCGGACTGATGGTCTGGCGCTTCGGCGGCCGCTTCTACAACTTCCGCGGCTTGCGCGCATTCAAGAGCAAGTTCGAACCGCACTGGGAGCCGCGTTACCTCGCGGCCTCGGGCTCGGTCGGCGTGTTCGTCACGCTTGCGGATCTGTCATTGCTGGCTGGAGGTCGGCGTTCATGATGTTGAAGAAGGGTATCGCGCGGGCGGCAGCCGCCTGCGCGGGAATGATGCTGGCCGGCGCCGCGTGCGCTACGCAGCCGGCCGCGGTGAAGGCCGAAACCGTGTCGGGCGGCCGCTACGGGCCCGTTACGGTGACCAAGCCGAGCGGGCCGCTGCGCGGTTTCGTCGTGCTGTTCTCGCGTGAGGCCGGCTGGAATGCCGCCGATCAGCAGGCCGCCGATGCGCTCGCGAAGGCCGGTGCGATGACGGTCGGCGTCGATTCCGAGCGTTATGCGACGAACCTCGCCGCGAAGCGGGAGACCTGCCATCACCTCGACGGCGACGCCGAGGCGGTCAGCCACCAGCTCGAACGCCTCGCGCAGTCGTCGCGCTATTTCACGCCGATCGTCGCGGGCGTGGGCCGGGGCGGCGCGATCGCGAAGCAGATCCTGGCGATGGCGCCGGAGAACACGATCGCCGGTGTCGTATCGGTCAACCCGGCACCGAAGCTCGATCCGCGCTTCAAGCCGTGCCCGCCCGATCCGACGATCGTGCGCCGCGCGATGCCGGGTTTCGTCGAAACGGCTGCCGCGGGCGACTCCACGAAGCTCGTGTCGCTCGTCACGTCGCACCTGCATGACAGCGGCAGCAGCGGCGACGAACTCGACGTCTCCGACCTGCCGCTCGTCGAGCTGCCGGCCAAGGGCGGCAGCGGTCGGCTCGCGATCGTGATCTCGGGCGACGGCGGCTGGCGCGATCTCGACAAGACGATCGCCGAGGCGCTGCAGCGCGACGGCGTGTCGGTGGTCGGCATCGACAGCCTGCGCTATTTCTGGAGCGAGAAGCCGCCTGCGCAGGTGAGCCACGATCTCGCGCGCGTGATGCGCACCTACATGGCGCGCTGGCATGCGAACCGCGTGGCGCTGGTCGGCTATTCGTTCGGCGCCGACGTGATGCCGTTCGCGTACAACCGGCTGCCGGCCGACCTGCGCGACAAGGTCGCGGTGATGTCGCTGCTCGGCTTCGCGCCGTCCGCCGATTTCCAGATCCGCGTGACGGGCTGGCTCGGCATGCCCGCGAGCGACAACGCGCTGAAGGTCGCGCCGGAAATCGCGAAGATGCCGCCGCAGCTCGTGCAGTGCTTCTATGGCGCAGAAGAGACGGACACGATGTGCCCGGCGCTTGCGAACACGGGCGCCGACGTGATCAAGACGCAGGGCGATCACCACTTCGGCCGCGACTACATCGCGCTCGAGAAGAAGATCCTCGGCGGGTTCGGCAAGCCGGTGGCGGCGCGCTGAACGCCGGCGCCCACGCGTCACGGCGGATGCCGGCCGGTTTGCTTCCGGTTCATCGTACGGGCGGCCAGTGTGCCGCCCGTTTCATTTTCCGGCCTGCGTCGCCGTGCCGTGCGGCGGCGGTGCCGTTCTCGCATCGCGCTGATAGAAGCCCGGAAACCGGTTGAGCTGCTGCCGCGCGGCCGCGATGTCCGTGTCGTCGCCGAGCACCGCGCTCGAAAACCCCGTGCGCTCCATCAGCAGCAACTGGTCGACCAGCACGTCGCCGGTCGCGCGCAGGTCGCCGGCGAAGCCGAAGCGCTTGCGCAGCAAGTACGCCTGGCTATATGCGCGGCCGTCGGTGAACGACGGGAACTGCAGGTCGATGCGCGAGGCCCGTGCGATCCGCGCGGCAAGCGGCGGCAGTTCCTCGTCGTTGCCGATCGTCAGTGTCGAATCGTCGTGTTCCTGAGTATCGCCCGCGTGTTCGGCCGGCGTCAGCAGCCGGATGCGTGCGTTCATGCTTTCGTTTTCGCTGGCTGGCTTCATGCGTGCTCCGCCTGGTGGCGCGCGTCGTTCGCGGCGGCCTTGAACGGTTCCGCGCCGATGCGGCGCACCGTGTCGATGAATCGTTCGCTGCGGCCGTTCGCATCGATCCGCGCGTCGAGATACGCGTTGACGATCGCGTCGACGACATCGACGATCTCGTCCGCCGAGAACGACGGGCCGATCACCTTGCCCGGCCGCGCGGGGCCGCTCGCGGTCGAACCGTCCGACCCGCCGAGCGTCACCTGGTACCACTCCGCGCCGTCCTTGTCGACGCCGAGAATGCCGAGGTGGCCGCTGTGATGATGGCCGCACGAATTGATGCAGCCGCTGATGTGCAGGTCGATGTCGCCGACGTCGTGCAGCAGATCGAGATCCTGGAAGCGCTCGGCGATCGCGTCGGCGATCGGGATCGAGCGCGCGTTCGCGAGCGCGCAGAAGTCGCCGCCCGGGCACGCGATCATGTCCGTCAGCAGCCCGACGTTCGCGCTGGCGAGCCCGATCGCGCGTGCGTTCTCCCACAGCAGGAACAGGTCGTCGACCTGTACCCACGGCAGCACGACGTTCTGCGTGTGCGTGACGCGCGCCTCGCCGGCCGAGAAGCGGTCGGCGAGATCGGCGAGCGCGTCGAGCTGGTCCGGCGACGCGTCGCCGGGTGCCTGCAGGCGGCGCTTGAACGACAGCGTGACGATGCGCAGCGCCGGATCGCGATGATCGGCGACATTGCGTGCGAGCCAGCGCGCGAATGCGGGATGACGGCTGGCCTGCGCGGATAAGCGCGCATTCGCGTCGGGCAGATCGAGCGTGCGCGGTTTGAGCCGCGGCGGCACGAACGATGCGGCGACGCGATCGAATTCGGCCTGCGCAATCGTGTGCGGGCCGCCGTCATGGTCGACGATCTGGCGGAACTCCTCCTCGACGTCGTCGATGTAGCGTTGCCCCTCGGTCTTGACGAGGATCTTGATCCGCGCCTTGTACTTGTTGTCGCGCCGCCCGTAGCGGTTGTACACGCGGACGATCGCCTCGATGTAGTTCATTACGTGCCGCCACGGCAGGAACGCGCGCAGCAGCGTCGCGATCATCGGCGTCCGGCCCATCCCGCCGCCGACGCTCACGCGAAAGCCGAGTTCGCCCGCGTCGTCGCGCACGAGCTTCAGCCCGACGTCGTGCCAGTCGGTCGCCGCGCGGTCTTCGGCGGCACCGGTGATCGCGATCTTGAACTTGCGCGGCAGGAACGCGAATTCGGGGTGCAGCGTTGTCCACTGGCGCATCACTTCGGCGAACGGGCGCGGGTCGGCGATCTCGTCAGGCGAGACGCCCGCGCGCTCGTCGCACGAAATATTGCGGATGCAGTTGCCGCTCGTCTGGATGCCGTGCATGTCGACGGTCGCGAGCAGGTCCATCACGTCGGCGGCCTTCGCAAGCGGAATCCAGTTGAACTGCACGTTGGTGCGTGTCGTGAAGTGCGCGCAGCGGGTCGGCAGGCGCAGCGTGCCGAGTAATGCCTGCGCGTCGCATGCGGCGCGGTAGGTGGCGTCGTCGGGCACATCGTAGTCGCGCGCGATTCGCGCCAGCACGCGAAGCTGCGCGCTCGACAGCTCGCCGTACGGCACGGCGACGCGCAGCATCGGCGCATGGCGTTGCACATACCAGCCGTTCTGCAGGCGCAGCGGCCGGAACGCGTCTTCGCTCAGCGTGCCGTGCTGCCAGCGTTCGAGCTGGTCGCGAAACTGGGCGGCGCGGCTCAGCACGAGCGCCCGGTCGAAATCGGTATATCGATACATAACGTGATACGCGAGAGGGGCCGCGGCGCGGCATGCACACGGCTCGGAGGAGCGTTGCGACGGATGTCGGGCAACGGAAGACAGCGTAGGGAACGCGGTGCGGCCGGACAAGCAGCAGATCGGGACGAAAAGGGCGTAGCAGATGGCGGACGCGTGGCCAGCGCGGCGGGCCGGGCATGCGTGGATGCCCGTGGCCGGTTTATGCGTCGGCGTCGACGACAAGCGCCGGATCGAGCGCGCGGATGCGCTGGTCGATGAAGTAGCCGCCGCCTTCCTGATAGCGCAGGAACAGGCGGCCGCACGAGCGGCAGCGGCTGACGATGCAGCGGTTGTACGGGAAATGGCGCAGCGCGATCGGCGCGTCGTCCGACGCGTAGCGCGTACCCGCCGGATGATATTCAGCATAGGTCGGCTCCGCGTCGCCGGGCGGCGCGAGCGTGGCTACTTCTGTCAGTTGCGCGTCCGGCAGCGATAGCGGCAGGCTCGTCCATCCGGCGAGCGAGGTCTTCGTGCACGTGCACGGCTGCGTGACGTGTGCTGCTTCGGCCGCCAGTTTCAACAGCGCGTCGTGATCGAGGTAGGGCAGTTGGCTCATGAAAAATCGTGAAGGGGCGGTGAGATCAGCAATGTAACCCGCGCGCGGATTGGCTGCATGGCCGCGGCCCGTGCGCCGGCGGCACGCATGGTGCGCATCGCGCGCTTTAACCGCCCTTGCGAACCGACGGCTGCGTGACCAGCTCGCCGAGCACGCGAATCGCGCGCTCGATGTCGCGGCTCCACGGATGGCCGAAGTTCACGCGCACGCAGCGCTCGAAACCGTGCGCGGCCGAAAACAGCGGCCCCGGCGCGAAGCTGATCCCGCGCGCGATCGCCTGCCGATGCAGTTCCATCGCGTCGATCGCGTCGGGGAACGCGAGCCACAGGAAATACCCGCCTTCGGGCCGCACCCACTCGACGCCGGCCGGCAGCCAGCGCCGCAGTGCGTCGTCCATCCGGTCGAGCTGCGTGTGCAGCGCGCCGCGCAGCTTGCGCAGATGGCGGTCGTAGCCGCCGTGCTCGAGATAGTTCGCGATGCCGGCCTGCGCAGGAATGCTCGCCGACAGCGTCGTCATCAGCTTGAGCCGCTGCACCTTCTCCGCGAACCGGCCGGCGGCGGCCCAGCCGATCCGGTAGCCGGGCGCGAGCGTCTTCGAGAACGAACTGCAGTGCATCACGAGGCCGTGTTGGTCGAACGCGCGCGCGGGCAGCGGATAGTCGGGGCCGAAATGCAGCTCGC
The DNA here is from genome assembly GCF_003233675.1 of Burkholderia sp. JP2-270. Lineage (NCBI taxonomy): Bacteria > Pseudomonadati > Pseudomonadota > Betaproteobacteria > Burkholderiales > Burkholderiaceae > Burkholderia > Burkholderia sp. JP2-270. The sequence continues at coordinate 3,142,172 of NZ_CP029825.1, forward strand.
CGTAGACGTCGTCCTCGATCAGCGGCACTTCGCGCGCCGCGAGCATGTCGACGAGCGCGCGCTTTTTTTCGGCGGACAGCGTGACGCCGGTCGGATTCTGGAAATTGGTCATGAACCAGCACGCGCGGATGTCGTGCCGCTCGAGCGCGTTCGCGAGCGCATCGAGATCGAGGCCGGTGCGCGGATCGACGGGAATCTCGACCGCGCGCAGGTCGAGCCGCTCGATCGCCTGCAGCGCCGCATAGAAGCCGGGCGCCTCGACGGCGACGACGTCGCCGGGCCGCGTGACGGCCATCAGGCACAGGTTCAGCGCTTCGAGCGCGCCGTTCGTGACGACGATCTCGTCGATCGGCTGCGACACGCCGGTCGCGAGATAGCGCCGCGCGATCTGCTGGCGCAGCGCCTCGTTGCCGGGCGGCAGATCGACGACCGTACTCCACGGACTGACGAGCCGCGTGGCCTGCGCGAGCGACTTCGCGAGGCGCGGCAGCGGAAACAGTTGCGGCGCCGGGAACGCGGAACCGAGCGGCACGATGCCGGGCTGCGTGGCGGCATCGAGTACGGAGAACACGAGGTCGCTGATGTCGACCTTGCGCGATGCGCCGGCACGGCTCGCGCGGCGCTTCGCGGCCGGGCCTGCTTCGGGCGTTGCGCCCGGCGCGACGTAGTAGCCCGAGCGTTCGCGCGCGCGGATCAGCCCCCACTGTTCGAGCAGGTAGTACGCGCGAAACACCGTCGACTGGCTCACGCCGTGCTGCGCGATGATCTGCCGCAGCGACGGCAGGCGCGTGCCGACCGCGAGGTTGCCGTTGCGGATGTCGTCGGCGATCGTATGGGCGAGGGTTTCGTAGCGTTTCATCGATGTGGACGGGGCCGCCGTCGCCGCACGCGGGCCGGATTGGCGCCGCGCCGGCGGGCGCGGGCCATTGTCCGATGCGCGGCCCGAAAAGAAAAGCGCGGGAGGCATGCCTCACGTGCCGAGCGACGCGAGCGAGAAGCCGTGCGACTGCAGCAGCTAGCTCGGAAACCACGCGATGAAGAAGCAGATCGCGAGTTCGGGCCGGCATCGCGCTGACGGTCGTTTCCGGGGATGGGCGCGGGCTGGAGCAATCGGCGTCGACGGCCGCAGGCACGGATGCGACGCATGCAATGCGTCTTCATCGCATCGTCATCGAAATGCGAACCAGTTAGCATCGGGCAACGCGGTTTCTTCTGATCATTCGTCGAGCGGCTTGCCGTGTTCGTGCGCCCGCAACGATACCGGATCGACGCTGCGCCAGGCATGTCGGATGTCTGCATGCGCAACGCCTGCCGCGTGCGGCTATTTCCAATTGCGCGCCCAAATTTTTTATGGTCTTGTTGCGGGATATCGCATCGACTCGAAAAAGGATAGTCGAATGCAGCCGGGCGATTCATACGGGGTCCGCTTGATCAGGGGAATCGGCGCGCTTACGCGCGCTTGCGGCGCTGTGCGCCGGCTGCTCCTCGTCCTGACACTGGGCTTGCTTGCGCCTGGCCTGTCGGCATTCGCCGACTCTCCCGAAACCGTCAACGACACCGTGCTGCGCGTGCTGGCATGGCCCGGCTATGCGGACCGCGACGTCGTCAGCGCATTCGAGGCGCAGTTTCATGTGCGTGTCGAAGTAACGTTCGTCGATTCCGACGAAGCGCTGTGGGCGCGGATGCACGGCGCGGCACCGCCGCCGTACGACGTGCTGGCCGCGAACACGGCCGAGATCCAGCGCTATGCGCACGAACGTCTGCTCGCGCCGATCGACCTGGCGCGCATCCCGAACCGGCGCCGGCAGTTGCCGAACTTCCGGCAGCTCGCGACGATCGGCGGGCTCGTGCAGGACGGCGCGACCTATGCGATCCCGTTCACGTATTCGTCGATGGGGCTGATCTACGACCGCAAGCAAGTTTCGGCCGCGCCGCGCTCGATGCGCGAGCTGTGGAATCCGCGCTACCGCGGCAAGGTGCTCGACTTCAACAGCGCGCAGCACAATTTCTCGTTCGCGGCGCTGGCGCTCGGCTATCCCGATCCGTTCCGACTGTCGCCCGCGCAGACGCTCGCCGTCGCGCGCAAGCTGATCGACCTGCGCCGCAACCTGCTGACGTACTACACGCTCCCCGAAGAGGCGACCGCGCTGTTCGTCCAGCATCGCGCGGCACTGATGTTCGGCAACTACGGCACGCAACAGGTCGAGCTGTTGCGTCGCGCCGGCGCGGATGTCGGCTACGTGATCCCGGACGAAGGCGCGCTTGCATGGCTCGACTGCTGGGCCGTCACGCGCGGCGCGCACCATGCCGGGCTCGCGTTCGCGTGGATCAACTACATGCTCGAACCGGCGATCGGCGCGCTGCTGACCGAGCGCCAGGGGCTCGCGAACACGCTCGAGCCGCCGCCGGGCATCGACACCGGGCGCCAACATCTCGTGTGGCTACAGCCCGTCGAAGACATCGCGCGGCGCGAATCGCTGTGGAGCCGCATCGTGTCGGGCGACCGGCCGGAGCGGTTCGACAAATGATCCGGCTCGGGCTCACGTCGAAGCTGTCGGTGCTGTTCGCGTGCATCGGCGTGATCGCGTCCGGCACGACCGGCTATTACGCGTATCACGCGAACCGCACGATGCTCGTGCAGGAAGCGCAGCACAGCCTGCTGATGTCGACCCAACTGCTCGGGCAGCGCTTCACGACCGCGCTGTCCGACGTTGCTGCCGATGCGCTCGTGCTCGCGCAGTTGCCGTCGTCCGCGCTCGTCGCGGGCAGCGACGATCCGGACAGCGCGCGACGCACGCGGCTCGAGCAGGTGTATTGCAGCTTCATGAGAAACCATCCGGAATACCTGCAGCTTCGCCTGATCGCGAGCGGGCATTTCGGGCTCGAACACATCCGCGTCATTCGCGACGCGCGCGGCATCGTCGTGCTGCCGGAAAGCGCGTTCCAGGAGAAAGGACAGTTTTCCTACGTATTCGATACGCTCGCGACGGAGCCCGGCCATATCTACCTGTCGCCGATCGTGATCAACCACGAGACGGGTTCGCACGCGGCCGAAGGGCTGCCGATCCTGCGCGTGGGCACGCCGGTCGTCGACACGTCGGGCCAGACGGTCGGCGCGCTGGTCGTCGACGTCGAGCTGTCGCGCGTGGTCGACCGGCTCGAACGCGATCTGCCGGACGACTATGCGGTGTATCTCGCGAACGAGTGGGGCGATTTCCTCGTGCATCCCGACCCGGCGCAGACGTTCGGCTTCGATCGGGGCCTGCGCGTGCTGATGCAGGACAGCTTTGCCGTCACGCGTGCGCTGTTCGACAGCACGCGCACGAGCGTGACGCTCAATGGCCTCGAGCAGCCCGACGCGGCGCCGGGGCAGATGTTCGCGTTCGTGCGCACGCCGTTCGGGCACGACGAGGGCAACCGCTTCGTCGTGCTCGGGATGGCGCGTCCGCTTGCCGACGTGCTGGCTCCGGCCGGCATGCTCGGCGAGCGGATCGTCCGGATGGTGCTCGTGTCGAGCCTGATGGCGGTGATTCTCGCGATCCTGTTCGCGCGCGCGATCACGCGGCCGCTGCAGGCGCTCGCGCGCGCCGCGACGCACGTGTTCGACGATCCGGCCGCCGAGCAGCTTCCGGTCCGGCGCGCCGACGAGATCGGCGTGCTCGCGCGCTGTTTCGACAGCATGCGTGTCGAGATCCGCACGCAGGTCGCGATGCTGCGCGCGAAGCAGCAGGAGCTCACGCACCTCGCCGGCCACGATCCGTTGACCGAGCTGCCGAACCGCCTGCTGTTCATGGAGCATCTCGATGCCGCGATCCGGCATGCGGCCGCGGTGCACGAAGGGCTGGCCGTGATGTTCGTCGATCTCGACCGCTTCAAGCAGATCAACGACCAGCACGGGCATTCGGCCGGCGACCGCACGCTCGTCGCGGTCGCGAAGCGGTTGAGCCTCGTGCTGCGCAGCGGCGACATGGTTGCGCGGCTCGGCGGCGACGAATTCATCGTGCTGATTGCGGACGTGCGCTCACCGGCGGTGATCGGCGATGTCGCGTCGCGGATCCAGATCGTGATGGCGGAAGAACTGGAGTTCGGCGACCGGCGCGTGGCCGTCGGTGCGAGCATCGGCGTCAGCGAGTTTCCGGCCGACGGCGCATCGGCCGAGGAACTGCTCGTCAAGGCCGACGCGGCGATGTATGCGGCGAAGGCGTCCGCGCAGTGCGCGTACGTGCGCTATCAGGACCTGGTCGGCGGCGGCGCTGCGCCGGACGAAGCCGGGGCCGGCCGCGTCGCATCGGGCGCCAGCCGGTGACGGCCGGCCGGTAAAAACACGCGATGCAAGCGCAACGAGCCCGTCATGGACGGGCTCGTTGCATGTGCGGACCGCACGCGGGGCGCGCAGAGGCAGGCTTAGTGGCCGAAGTAGACCGAGTCGCGCGGGCTTTGCGCCTTGGCGGCCGGCGCGCCACCCTGGACGGTCGCGGCCGGTTGCGCACCGTAGCCGGTTTTGTCGACGGCGTGCACGCGGGCTTGCGCGGCCTGGATGTCGGCCGGGTAGTGCGGGCTCGACAGGCCCGGCTTGTAGCCGGCTTTTTCGAGCTGGACCAGCTCGTTGCGCAACTGGGCGCGGGTCACGGTGCTTTGGGCGAATACGCCGAACGAGGCGGACAGGGCGACAGCGGCAACGACTGCGGAAACGAGCGATTTCATGATGACCTCCGATGTTTGTCTTGGCTTTCCGCGTTCGACACCATGTCGTAAGCGGTTGATTACATCGTAGGCGTCGGTCGATTTAGGGTAAACGTGGATTTTGGCGAAAGATCGTTGTTTCCGAAGTAATAATCCCGGGACAAATATCTTCTGTCCCTATTCAGTATTGCCGGATTTGCAAGGGCGCGGGGTGTCGCGCACGGGCGGACGCCCGGTGGCGACCGGGGAGATGGCGGAGGGTGGAGACGACGCGGGCGGGCCGCGGTGCGGCCGGATCAGACGCCGTCGTCGTCGATTTCCTTGCGTTCCCGGCGTTCCTCGTTGCCGCGGCGCGCGCGCAGGCGCTGGCGCGACAGGACGGCGATCACCTGCTGGGTCGGCGCGCCGGACGGCAGTTCGTTGCGGATGCGATCGGGCACCATCGGCAGGCCCGCGCGCTGTCGGCGCAGCGCCTTTGCGATTGCCCGGCGGCATTCGTCCCCGTGGCAATCCCATTCATCGCGGATTCTCTGGCAATAACGGCATTGTTCCATCGAAACAGTCTAACGCGTCTCGGGGAACCGGGCAGGGCGCGGGGCCGAACGGGTCACGCACGGCGCTTTCGTCGCTGACGTTTCGATGATGGGGGGAACGGGACTGTGAAGCAATCGGTTGAAAGGAATTACCTGAAACTACAATTCCCCATCCGTCTCCGTACGAATTCCTTGCGGACGAACGGAGCTTGAGCGGCTTACCTGAGCGACCAGATTCCCCAGATGGCGATCAACAGGCCAAGGCCGAGTCCGCAGCCCAGCAATACATAGGTTTCCATCTCGTGCCTCTGAAAACGGGGCAGCGCTGACGTCGGCGTCAGCGTGCGAGCAGCAAAGCCGGTCACGTATCGTCGCGCCGTCGGGCGGAGCGATACGCCGGGTCCGCGAATACTACGCTTTGCAGCTTTCAGAACGCATGCGCGATCGATGGCGGTGGGCCGACCGTCATTTCGTGCCCGCGAGCCGGCTATTCGTATGCGGCCGGCGGGCGTGCGGCCCCGATCCAGGCCGGCAGGTCCTGCCGGCAAGCATGAGCAACGCGGTGGCGTGGTTCAACATGGATTCTCGGCCGCCGGCCGGTGCGTGTGCAATCGACGCGGCGGATCGAGCGCGCATCTTGCCTGCGCGCTGCCGGGGACGTTCGACTCGACCGCGGTGCAGAGCGGATACAAGGGGGGCGCGGTTTGCCGTACCGTCGCTTTGGTTCAATATAATTCATGATGCTTTGCTGCCTCATGTGAAACATACATACCCCGGAACAAGGAGACCCGATGACGCTTGCCCAGTTGCAGGCACTGGCCGCCGTAGTCGAACTCGGCTCGCTCACGGCCGCGGCCGACCGGCTCAGTCGCAGCCAGTCCGCGATCAGTCATGCATTGACCGAGCTGGAGGACATCACGCAGGTCAAGCTGCTCTGGCGTGACCGGCAGCCGGTCGTGCTGACGGCGGCGGGCGAACGCCTGTGGCCGTACGTCCAGAGCGTGGTGCGGGAAGCGCAGCTGCTGCGCCAGCAGTTCAGCCTGTCGCGCGGCAAGCTCGAAGGGAAGCTGGTGGTTGCGTCGCTGCCGAGCGTCTCGCTGGCGTTCGTCGTCCCCGCGCTCGAGGCGCTGAAGGAGATGCACCAGGGCGTGTCGGCGGTGCTGCTCGAAGGCACGGACAGCGAAGTCGAAGGATGGATCGACGACGGTACCGCCGATATCGGCGTGGTGGCCGGCACGAAGACGTTCGTACGCAATCTGCCGCTGCTCGACGAGGATTTTGTCGCGGTGGCGGCGGACGGCATGTTCGGCGGCCGCAAGAGCGTGTCGGCAAAACAGTTGTCCGCGGCGCCGTTCATTTTCTCGAAGGCAGGGTGCGGGCCGGTGATCGCGGATTACTTCGCGCGTGGCGGTGCGCCGCTTCGGGCCGCGTTCAACGTGGTCGAGATGCGCACCATCCTTTCGATGGCGGAGGCCGGCATGGGCGTGTCGATCGTGCCGCGCATCACGCTCACGTACACGCCGTTCGGCGGCCGCGTGCTGGAACTGTCGCCGAGGCTGCATCGTTCCGTGCGGTTGTCGTGGAACGTGGCCGGCAACGCGGTCACCGACGAGTTCGTGAGGCTCGTCGACGCACAACGCGCCAAGGCCGCAAAGGCGATCCAGGCACGTGCGAAAAAGGGCAGGTAGCGCGCGGCCGGCGCGATGAAAAGCGCTCATGGGCGGCTTGCAGTTTATTCATGTTGAAGATGGTCGAGATGCAATACAGTGTCCGGACCTCGTCACCCTGACTGCCCTGCCGCGAAGGAGCCTGCCGTGCCGGCTTTGCCCACCCTGTTTGCGTTCGGACTCGTGTCGCTCGGCATGGTGCTGACGCCCGGACCGAACATGATCTACCTGGTTTCGCGCTCGATCTGCCAGGGCCGCCGTGCAGGGCTCGTGTCGCTCGGCGGCGTCGCACTGGGGTTCGTTTTCTACATGGTTTGCGCGGCGCTGGGCATCACCGCGCTGGTGATGACCGTGCCGTATGCGTACGACGCGCTGCGCTTTTCCGGCGCGCTCTATCTGTCGTACCTGGCGTGGCAGGCGCTGAAGCCGGGCGGCCGCTCCGCGTTCCAGGTCCGGCAGTTGCCGCACGACAGCCGCGTCAGGCTCTTCGCGATGGGTTTCGTCACGAACCTCGCGAATCCGAAGATAGCGGTGATGTATCTGTCGCTGCTGCCGCAGTTCATTTCACCGGGGCACGGCAGCGTGCTCGCGCAATCGCTGGCGCTCGGCTGCGTGCAGATCGCGGTGAGTGTCAGCGTCAACGCGTTGATTGCCTGCATGGCCGGCTCCATCGCGGGTTTTCTGGCGGGACGGCCGGTATGGGCGTCGGTCCAGCGCTGGTTGATGGGCTCCGTGCTGGCCGGGTTGGCGGTGCGTATCGCGCTGGAATCGCGAAGCTAGAGCGGGCGGCGTGCGGTTCGCGGAGCCGCAGGCAGCAACCCCGCCGCCCGTCGGAAGCATCCCGCATCGTCACCCGGGGCAATTGCCCTCGGCATCCTTCCCGATCTGCACGGGCGCTGCCTTTTCGCTGCGTCGGCTGCGTGTCGCGAGCCAGCACAGGATCGACCCGCCGCATACCATCACCGCGCCTTGCCAGAATTCGACTGACAGAGGCGCATGCAGCAGCGTCGCGGCAAGCGCGGCGGCGAGCACCGGCGTCAGGTACGACGCGCCGACGATGATCGTCACGTTGCCGTGCATGATGCCGGTGTTCCATGCCGCATAGCCGAACCCCAGCGCCGACGCCGCCAGCACGAGATAGATGACCGCGTGAAGGCTGAACGTCATGCCGCCGCCGCCTTCGATTGCGAATTTGATCCAGAGCGCCGCTGCGACCAGCATGAAGAACGGCGTGACGCCGTTCTTGCCGTCGGCAATGCGTGCCGTCACCGTGCAATAGCCGGCCCAGATCAGCGCGCCGAAGAAGGCGAGGCCATAGCTCAGCGGATTGTCCGCGACGTTGCGCAGCATGCCCGCCGGATCGAGGCCCTGGTCGCCGCCGAGCACCCAGCAGATACCGAGCATCGACAGCAGGACGCCGGGCACGACCAGCAGGTTGGCGCGCTGCTTGTTGAACACGATGGCCGCGATCAGCGTCAGGCTCGGCCACAGGTAGTTGACCATCGCGACTTCGATCGCCTGCCGGCCGTTGCTCGCATACCCGATCGACAGCGCCAGGCACAGCTCGTACGAGACGAACAGCAGCCCGCCCCACAGCAGGTAGTTTTTCGGGAACTTGCTCAGGTCGGGGAAGCCGATCGAAAACAGCAGAAGCACGGACGCCACCGTGTAGATCATCGCGGCGCCCCCGGTCGCACCGAGGCTTTCGCTGACTCCGCGGACGAGGGCGACCACCGAGGCCCACAACAGCACCGCGCCGAGCCCGACGAGCGTTGCCTTGTTCTTGTTCTTGCGCTTCATGCTACCTGCCTGTTTCAACATTCAAATTCGATTTCGGATGATTCGGTTGCGCTTGCGTGTACCGTCGTCGCGAACGGAAAAATCCGGTTGCGGCCGCAACCGACGATGCAATACGGCTATTGCGCCGAACACGCGTAGTTTAAATGGGCCGAGCCTGGGAGACCGAGCGGCGGACGTTGGCGGGGGAGCGGCCGGGTGCGTGCGGCCGATTCAGGCGCGGGTGCGGAACGCGGTAGCCGGTCGTGCGTCGTCGATGTGCCATGCCGCACCGATTGCCGACAATGTGCGTCCGATCGAGTCGAGCATGGCGTCACGCGTTGGCCCGAGTGTCGTGACGAGGAAGAACCCGCGCTCGTCGGTCGACAGGCCGATCAGCGGCCAGTTGCCGGTGTCATCGCGAATTTCAAGCCGTCGTCGGTCTGGATCGACGTCGATGTCGCCATGCGCTTTCCGCAGTGCATCCGCGATCGCATCGAACGCGTCGGCCGACGGGGGCGTGTGGATGCGGTATTCGAAACTCATCTTCATGGGCCGGGGTGCGAAGCGGGCAGTCTAACCCGTGTCATGGCACGCCCAGTCGTCGATGGCGATGCAACCGGCGCCCGCCGCAGCGGGCGCCGGCCCGATCACCGCCCGCGCCGTTTCTTGCTCAGCTCGATCGTCTCGAACAGCTCGTACTGCGCGGTCGGGTGCTGATCGGCGCCCGGCGCATGGTAGTAGCGCATCGTGATCGTCGTGTGGCCGCCCGGCTTGCCCGGGTCGTGGTCGAACACCGCGATCCCGTAACCGGTGCCCGTATCGCGGCGCGCGGACCAGATCGCATCCTCGAGCGCATCGGCCGGCTGGCGCACGAACGTGTTCGGTGCGGTGCCCGGCACCGGCCGGTTCGGCTTCGTGAACACCTTCGCGCGCGCAAAGCCGGTCGACGGGTTCTCGCCGTATACGTCGAGCGGCGCGCTGGTGCCGCCGCCGCCGAGGATCAGGTGGATCGTGCCGTGGCTCGTGTCGAACTTCGTGCGGTCCGGGTCGTTCGAGCCGACCGGGCGCGGCTGCAGCGTCTCGACCACTTCGCCGGTCGCCGCGTCGACGCCCGCGCGGTGATTGCAGCCGCGCACCGGGTAGCTGCGCTCGTAGTCGTGATCGTGGCCGCACAGCACGAGGTCGACGCCGTAACGATCGAACAGCGGCAGCCATGCCTCGCGAATGCCCTTATCGGAACCGTTGCCCGTCTTCGACGAACTGAGCGCGTCCTGGTGCATCTGCACGACGATCCAGTCGATGTCGTCGTCGTGCGCCGCATGGCGCAGCGTGTGTTCGAGCCAGCGCGTCTGCTCGCCGTTGCTGTAGCCGCGCACGTAGAACGACGTACCGGGCTCGATCGGCGGGTGGCCCGTGCTCGCGGCCGGCACGAGCGGCGCGGGGCCGCCGACGAACGCGGCGGCGTCCTGGTACACGACGTCGTCGGCGTCGAGCGACACGAACAGCACCGAGCTCACGCGGAAGCTGTACCAACGGCCGGGGAAGCGCGTGCCGTTTTCCGGCAGCGTATAGCGCGCGAGATACGAGTCGAGCCCTTGCGGACCGTTGTTGAACTCGATCTCGTGATTGCCGGGGCACGGCATCCACGGGCGATTCGCGGCCGACGTCTGGTTGTTGTTGCCGAAGTCGCGCCACACCTCGGGCTGGTGCGCGGGGTTCAGGTTCGCGTAGCAGAGGTCGCCGTTCAGCAGGTGGAACAGCGGCTGGAACTGCTCGACGGCCTGCACCGCGAAGCGGCTTTGCGGCGACGACAGCACCCACGCGCCGTTCGGCGTCGCGAGATCGCCGTAGCTCGTGAAGCGGAACGGCGCGCGGCCGCGCGGCGCGGTCGAAAAATTCGCGGCGAACGGCTGCGCGGCGTTGCTGTCGTTGTCGGCCGTGATCTCGTAGCGGTAGCGCGTATCGGGCTTCAGCCCATGCACGCGCGCGTGGTACGCGAACACGGTTTCGCCGTTCAGGCCGTCGGTGTACAGGCGCTGGACGCCGTGCACCGTGCGCGGCGGCTCGCCGTCGGCGACGATGCGCGCGCGCGGATTGACGGCCGGTGCGAGCGACGCCCACGAGATCACGACTTCGGACGTCGGGTCGTTGCCCCACGTCAGGTGGACCTGTTCGGGCGTGCCGGCCGGATTCGACGCGGCGGCCCGGGCGGCCGCGAGCCCGCCGGCAGCAGTCGCAAGGCCGGATACGCCGGCGAGTTTCAGGAAGCCGCGACGCGACACCGACGCGGCCGGCTCGTTCGGCTGATCAGGGAGATTGTCCTGGTTCGACATGGTCGTAGTTTTCGTTGATGGGGACGCGAAAGGTGGAACCGCGCGGCCATGCGCGAGCGCGGCCGGGGCGTGGGCCGGAAACGAGCGGGATCCCGGTGACATGCATTGTCGAGGGGCAGTTTTGCCGGGTTGTGACAGCACGGCAACCCTGCGTGTGCGGCGGCCGATACGCAGACTCGCGCATCGCGCGACAGCCGGCCCGCTCCAAAGCGCGTTCGGTTCGCCGGAAATTTATTCGCCGATACCGCGACGGATTTCTGTCGCCCGCTCCGTTTAACGCATGAACGGCCGCTTCCGGTCGATGCCCGTTACGTCGGAGTCTTTCATGAAACTTTCTGGATCATTGCGGTTTGCCGCCGGATGCGTGGCCGCGCTGGCGGCGTCCGCTTCATTCGCGCAGGCCGTGATCGTCGCGCCTTACGCACCGCCGGCGCCGCGCGTCGAAGTGATGCCGGCGCCGCGTGCGGGCTACGTGTGGGACCAGGGCCACTGGCACTGGCGGCAGGGCCGCTACGTCTGGATTCCGGGCCACTGGCAAGTGGTGCGCGTCGGTTACCACTGGGTGCCCGGGCACTGGGCCGCGCGCGGCCCTGCCTGGCGCTGGGTGCCGGGCCACTGGGCCTGATGCGCGCGCCGCCGCGCAGGGAATCGTGCCGGCGCGGCAGTTCCTTCACGCACAGTCATGAGTCGAAGCCATGCCTTTTCGAACCATCGTGATACTGGCGGCCGTGGCCATTGTGCTGGTCGGCTGCGTCGTGGCGCCGGCGCGTCCGGTGTATTACCGGCCCGCGCCGGTCGTCGTATATTGAGTGCGCCGGCCGACGGTCGCGCGACCGGCCGACAGGATCGATATGCCGCGCGACACGGATGTCGATGAAACGGACATGGCCGACGCCGTGTGCGACGCCGCGCGCGATGCGCACGGCGCCGCCGAACCGTCGGCGTGGCGCCGCGCGGCGATGGCCCGACGCATGCAAGGAGAGCACGATGATGAGCTTCAGCCGGGCGGCGGGGCGGCGCATGCGCGCTGCGCGACGGAGCAGGCGGCGTTGAACGATCGCGGCGACCGCGATCCGGACGCGGAACTCGTCGCGCGCGTCGGCGCGCGCGATGCGTCGGCGGTGCGCGTGCTCGTCGCGCGCAAGCTGCCGCGGCTGCTCGCATTGGCGACGCGCATGCTCGGCGACCGGAACGAAGCCGAGGACGTCGCACAGGAGACGTTCTTGCGAATCTGGAACCAGGCGCCGCGCTGGCGCGAAGGCGAGGCGCGCTTCGACACGTGGCTGCATCGCGTCGTGTTGAACCTGTGCTACGACCGGTTGCGCGGCCGGCGCGAGGAGCCCGTCGATACGTTGCCCGACGTGCCGGACCCGCAGCCGGAGCCGGCCGCGCATGCGGAACTGCGCTCGCGCGATGCGCGCGTGCGGCAGGCGCTTGCCGCGCTGCCGCCGCGGCAGCGGGAAGCGCTCGTGCTCCAGTACTATCAGGAAATGTCGAATGTGGAAGCGGCCAACCTGATGGGCATCACCGTCGATGCGCTGGAAAGCCTGCTCGCCCGCGCGAGGCGCAACCTGCGCGCGCAACTGGCCGGCGACCCACCTAGCGAGGACAAGCGATGACACCCGAACGATTTCGTACCATCGTCGCCGCGTACGGCTCGGACGCGCGGCGCTGGCCGGACGGCGAACGCGCGGCCGCCGAGGCATGGGCGCGCGCGAACCCGCGCGAAGCGTTGCTGGCACTGGACGATGCCGCCGACCTCGATGCATGGCTCTCGTACGACACGGTCGCGCCGCCCGCGCCGGCGCTGGTCGAGCGCATCGTCGCGACGGCACCCGCGCTGCAACGCGCACGGCGGCGTGGCACCGTGTGGTGGTCGGGGGCGGCGTTCGCGGGCGTCGGCCTGGCCGGCGCGCTGGCGGGCGCGGTGGCCGTGTCGATGCTGATGCTCGGCAGCGTGCCGACGTCGCTGCACGAGCCGGACTATCTGACGACCACGTTCGGCGGCCCGAGCGTAGATTGGGGTGGTGAATGAGCGAACGCGGCTGGAAATTCATCCTCGTCGGCTCGGTCGTGCTGAACGTGTTCATGCTCGGCGCGATCGGCGGCGGCGTGTATCAGTGGTTCTCGACGCATCGCGATCTGCATGCGGCGGGCGAGCCCGCGCAGCGCACCGCGTTGCGATTCGCGGCGGACGAATTGCCCGATGCGCGGCAGCGCGAGTTTGCCGCCGCGCTGAAGGCTGCGCGCAAGAACGGCCGAGATTTCGCGCGGGAAGGGCGCGATGGCCGGATCACCGTGCTGGATCTGCTCGCCGCGCCTCAACTCGATCGCGCGGCGATCGACGCCGCACTCGACCGCACGCGCGCGGCCGATACCGCGATGCGTGCACAGGTCGAGCGCAGTGTCGTCGATTTCGCGGCGACGCTGACACCCGAAGAGCGCGTGAAGTTCGTCGACGGGTTGCAGCGCAGCGGCAACTGGCGTCTGCCGCCGAGACTGCAGAAGAAGCCGGACGCGCCGGCGAGCCAGTAAGCATCAGGCAGCGCGACAGGCGATACGCGTGTCGCTTGTCGCGTTCGGTCATGCGCAATGCGTGCACGAGATGAATCGCATCTCTGTTGCGTGTCGATGACTTGCGCCGTTGCCGTGCGTCACCTCCGCCGATTCTCCCGTTCCTCGTTTCTCCGATCCAGAAAATATTTGCGATCTCCGCGACGGATTTCCCTGCATGCCCGCGTTAAACGTGGGTACGCACCGCAAGAGAGCCCGTCATGGACCACCCGAACGACATCACGCCGGCCGCGATCGCGCTGAACCGCTTCGGTCTCGGCGCGCGGGCCGACGAAGCGCCGCCTGCCGACCCGAAGACGGCGCTCGTCGCGCAATTCGACCGTTACGACGCACGGCCCGCCGCGTGGGCCGGCGAACCGGACGCGGTCGCGCTCGCGACGCGCTTCGCGACCGCGCGCAACGCGATGACGGGCGACGACGCGGCTGCGAAACGCGCGACCGCGCAATCGATCCGGCGCGACGGCTACGACGCGTATCGCAGCGCCGTCGCTGCCCGCTTGAACAGCGCGCTGAACACGCCTGCGCCGTTCGTCGAGCGTCTCGTGCATTTCTGGGCGAACCATTTCGCGGTGTCGGTCGACAAGGGGCAGGTGGCCGCGTACGCGGGCGCGTTCGAACGCGACGCGATCCGGCCGCACGTGCTCGGCCGCTTCGAGGACATGCTCGTCGCCGTCGAACAGCATCCCGCAATGCAGGTCTTTCTCGACCAGGCGAGCTCGGTCGGCCCGGACAGCCCGGCCGCATTGCGCGCGGAAGCACGCAATCCGTCGGCGAAGCGCGGGCTCAACGAGAACCTCGCACGCGAAATCATGGAACTGCACACGCTCGGCGTGCGAACCGGCTACACGCAAGCCGACGTGACGGAGTTCGCGCGTGCGCTGACCGGCTGGAGCATCGCGGGCGGACGCGGGCGGCAGCCGGGCGATGCCGCGCCCGGCGCGTTCGTGTTTCGCCCGAATCTGCACGAGCCGGGCACGCGCACGGTGATGGGGCGCACCTACGACCAGCCGGGCGAAGCGCAGGCGCGCGCGATCCTGCACGACCTCGCGCGATCGGACGCGACGGGCCGGCACATCGCATTCCAGCTTGCCCGTCATTTCGTCGCCGACAATCCGCCGCACGCGCTGACCGACCGGCTGGCCCGTGCGTTCGACGCGAGCGGCGGCGATCTGCCGACCGTCTATCGCGCGCTCGTCGACGCGCCCGATGCATGGTCGCCGATCAACCGGAAGTTCAAGACGCCGTGGGAGTGGGCCGTGTCGTCGCTGCGCGGGCTCGGCTGGCGCGACACGGGCGACCTGAAGGCCGCGCCGCTGCTCGCGCAGCTCGGCCAGCCGGTGTGGCGGCCGGGCTCGCCGGCAGGCTTCGACGATGTCGCCGCCAGTTGGGCCGCGCCCGATGCGCTCGTGCGCCGCGTCGAGATCGCGCAGCGCCTGGCTGCGCGCGCCGGCGACCGGCTCGACCCGCGCACGCTCGGCAATACGCTGCTCGCCGGTTCGATGAGCGCGCCGACGGCGACCGCGCTGTCGCGTGCGGAAAGCGCGACCACGTCGCTCGCGCTGCTGCTCGTATCGCCCGATTTCCAACGGAGGTGAACATGGCCCTGTCCCGCCGACAATTCCTGAGCGTTGCCGCCGCCGGTGCAGGCGCGATCCTCGTCGCACCGCGGATCGTGTTCGCGAACGTCGAGACCGACCGGCGCTTCGTGTTCGTGATCCAGCGCGGCGCGGCCGACGGCCTGAACATCGTCGTCCCGTATGCCGAACCCGCATATGCATCGCTGCGCGGCGCGCTCGCGATCGATACGACGGCCGCGACGCGGCTCGACGGCACGTTCGCGCTGCATCCGTCGCTCGCGCAGACCGCGCAGTTGTACCGCGACGGACAGGCGCTGTTCGTCCACGCGATCGCGTCGCCGTATCGCGACCGCTCGCATTTCGACGGGCAGAACGTGCTCGAAACGGGCGGCCGCGCGCCCTATCAGATAAAGGATGGCTGGCTGAACCGGCTCGCCGCGCTGCTGCCGGCGACGCGCGAAAGCGCAATCGCATTCGCGCCGACCGTGCCGCTCGCGTTGCGCGGCACCGTGCAGGCCGCGTCGTATGCACCGTCCGGTTTGCCGGCCGCGCCGGACGACCTGCTCGCGCGCGTGTCGGCGCTTTACGAGGCCGACGCGCAGCTCGGTCCGTTGTGGCAGTCGGCGATGCAGGCGCGCGGCCTCGCCGGCGACGCGCATGCGCGGCAGGATCCCGCGGGCGTCGGCAAGCTTGCCGCGACGTTCCTCGCGCGCGACGACGGCCCACGAATCGCGATGATCGAAACGGGCGGCTGGGACACGCACAGCGCGCAGAACGCGCGACTCGCGAATCAGCTGAAAGCGCTCGACACGATGCTCGCCGCGCTGCGCGACGGCCTCGGGCCCGCATGGCGGCAGACCACGGTGCTGGTCGCGACCGAGTTCGGCCGCACGGCCGCGGCGAACGGCACGGGCGGCACCGATCACGGGCAGGCGTCGGTCGCGATGCTGGCGGGTGGCGCGGTCGCGGGCGGCCGCGTGATCGCCGACTGGCCGGGGCTGCGGCCGGGCGACCTGTACGAAGGCCGCGACCTGAAGCCGACCGCGTCGCTCGACGCGCTGATCTCGGGCGCGGCCGCCGAAAGCCTGCGGCTCGATCCCCGTCGCACGGCGTCCGCGCTGTTCGCGGAAAGCGGCGCGACGCGGCCGATGACCGGCCTGATTCGCGGGGCCGCGTGACGCGGCGTGTTTACGCGCTCGACCCCGCCAACCGATTACACAAAAAGGAGAATCGACGATGAAGATCCGATCCGTTTCGCTTGCCGTGCTGGTGTGCGCGAGTGCCGTGCTGATGTCCGCCTGCGTGGTGGAACCCGTGCGCCCGCCGCAGCCGGCGCCGCTTGTCGAAGTGGCGCCGCCGCCACCGGCACCCGGCTATCGCTGGGCGAAGGGGCATTACCGATGGGCCGGCAATCACTGGGCATGGGTGCCCGGGCATTGGGTGGCCGTGTACTGATCGGGTGAGACGTGCCGCTCGGTTTGCGGCACGGGTGCCGGGGAAGCGGCCCCGCGTATTGAACCGCGATGCGCATTGGCCTAAGCTTCCGGATCCCGACGGCGGGCATTCCCGCTCGTCCGTCACGGCGCGCCGATGCGCGGCCGCCGTTTTTTCCGTACGGCATCCATATGAAGGCATGGCTCGTTGCACTGGCCGTCGCGGCAGGCATGACCGGCGCGCAGGCCGCGTCGTTCGACTGCGCGAAGGCGTCCA
The DNA here is from genome assembly GCF_003233675.1 of Burkholderia sp. JP2-270. Classification (NCBI taxonomy): domain Bacteria; kingdom Pseudomonadati; phylum Pseudomonadota; class Betaproteobacteria; order Burkholderiales; family Burkholderiaceae; genus Burkholderia; species Burkholderia sp. JP2-270. The sequence continues at coordinate 3,159,028 of NZ_CP029825.1, forward strand.
CGTTCGTGGAGCGCGAAATTTGCGGTAATCCGGCATTGTCGCGGCTCGACGATGCACTCAATGCGGATTACCAGGACGTCGTGTACGACTTCAGTAACTGGCCGGTCGAGGATCCACCTGAGTATCGCCAGTTCATCGCGAGCCAGAAGACATGGCTGAAAGCACGCAACCGCTGCACGACGACACAGTGTCTGATCGACAGCTACCGGAAACGTATCGACGTGCTGTGCGGCACGATCGACGCGCCGGAACGCGATCGCGCGAAGTGCCGCAGCAACGGCGGGCTGGGCGGCCTCGAACTGCAGCACTGAGCGCCGCTGGAAAGCACGACGCCCGGCCAATGGTTTGGCGAGAATCGCCTACCACCCGATCCGGTGCTTCTCCTCCGTCTCGCGATGCCGCCAGTCGTCATCCGCATGCAGGTACTGGCTCGTCGTCGTGAGCGACACGTGGCCGAGGTTGTCGCGCACGAGCCGCAGGTCGACGCGGCCGTCGGCCATGTGCGAGCCCGCGCTGTGGCGCAGCCAGTGCGCGGACGCCTGTTCGAGCACGCGCGCCTGTTCGTCGCCGGCTGCGCCGTTCGCGCGCAGCCGGTCGGCCGCGTGCCGGAACACCTGCTTCACGATCCGGTGCAGCGCCGCGCGCGTGAGCGGCTTGCGCGCCTGGCCGAGCGGCAGCACGAGCGGCGTGGGCTCGCCGTCAGACGGCAGCGCGGGCAGCCCGTGCGCTCGCCGGTAGCGCGACAGCTCGGCCATCATCTCGTCGGTGGCCGGCACGAGCCGCTGCCGGTCGCCTTTGCCCGTGACGTCGAGCCACCAGCGGTCGTGCCCGTTCGCGTCGCGCCGGCAGAAGAACCGGCCCATCGTCGTATCGGCCGCTTCGGTGATGCGCAGCCCGCCGAGATACAGCAGCGTGAACAGCCAGCGTGCGCGATCCGCATGGAAGCACGCGCGCGCATCGTCGCGCGGCATCGCGACGATCGCGTCCTTGACCGACTGCCACAACGGCTGCCCGAGATGGCGCGTGACGCGCGGCGCGGGACGACGCTGCCGCTGCCGCGACAACGCAAGCGGATTGCCGGCGAGGTAGCCGGCCTGCACGAGCCACGAGAACATCACGTTCAGGATCACCAGCGCCTGCCGCTGGCTGGCCGCCGACAGCGGCCCGTAGAACGGCCGCCAGCGCGGGTCGTCGCGCGGATGCTTGCGGCCGCCGTTCGCGCACCACACATCGGCCGGCGCGGGCGCGAGCAGGAACTGCCGGTAGATGACGAGATCCTCGTGCGTGAGCGACGACAGCGGCTTGCCGCACGCGATCACGGCCCACAGCAGCAGGCGCTCGGCTTCCTTGCGGTAGTTCTGGAACGTGGTCGGCGTATCGACGAAGCGCGCGAGCCATGCGCGCACGGCGTCGAGATCGTTGGTCGCGGCGATCTGCGGATGCGCGCTGCCCGAGCGGTTGGTGCCCGCGCGTCCGTCGAGCGCGGCCGGCACGGTCAGCGTATCGATCGGCAGCGGGCGCAGCGCGGCGCCGGACGGAACGGGTGAGGTCATGCGAAGCGGGGGGCGCTGTGTGGGCCGCGCGACAAAGCGTATCGGGAAGCGCCGATGGTACACGATCGTCATGCGGAGAACCGGAACACGGTAACGTGTCGCCGCGCGCAATATCGCACGAGCGAGGGTGGCGAATCGCCGTCTGTAAGCTGTCTGGAAACTTTCCCGCCGCGCTGTCCGTCTAACCGCCCCTCCAACGCTTCCAGAGGAACATCAGATGCTTCGCCACTCCAGAGCGCTGCTCGGCGCGGCCGTCATTGCCGGCAGCACGCTCCTCGCCGGATGCCAGACCGACACGGCCGTCACGGCCCCGAGCGCGGCCCGCCCGGCCGATGGCCGGCCGGTGACCAGGACCGTCCATGTCGCGCCGCAATCCGCGCGCTGCACGGGCGTCGCACCGATGGAATGCCTGCAGGTGCGCAGCAGCCCGAGTGAGCCGTGGAGCCTGTGGTACGCGGGCATCGAGGGCTTCGCGTACCAGCCCGGTTACCTGTACACGCTCGAAGTCGACGAATACCGCGTCGCGCAGCCGCCGGCCGACGGTTCATCGATTCGCTGGGTGCTCAAGCGCGTCGTCGAGCGCCGCCAGGCGAACTGACGGCCGCGCTCACGCGGACGATCGCGCTGCCGAACCGGCTGGCGGCGTTGCCGTATCGATCCGCCGGAACACGACGGACGACAGCAGCGTAACGGCGCCCATGCACGCGAACGACAGCATGAACCCGCGCCCCGTCGAGCCCCACCAGGCGGCGAACAGGTTCACGAGCCCGCCGCCGATCGATACGCCGAGCCCCATCGCCAGCATCTGCATCATCGTGAACAGGCTGTTGCCGCTGCCGGCGTCGGCATGCGACAGCCCCTTCAGCGTCACGCCGTTCATCGCCGCGAACTGCATCGAGTTCGCGGCGCCGAACACGATCAGCAGCACGATCTCCAGCACCGGCGCAGGCCGCACCGACACCAGCGCGAACCCCGCGATCGCACAGCCGACGATCCCCGTATTCACGACCAGAAACGTCGCGTAACCGAAGCGCTTCACGAGCGGCGCGATCCAGCGTTTCGCGATGACGCCCGCGATCGCGGCCGGCAGCATCATCAGCCCCGACTGCAGCGGCGTATAGCCGAGCCGCACCTGCATCAGCAGCGGCAGCATGAACGGCACCGCGCTCGTGCCGATCCGGCACAGCAGGTTGCCGAGCAGCCCCGAACCGAAGTTCGGCTCGCGGAACAGTCCGAGCCGGAACAGCGGCTGCGCGCGCCGCCGCGCATGCGGCACGTATGCGAGCGCGCTCGCCAGGCCGAGCACAGCGAGCCAGGCCGACCAGGCGGCGCGATGCGCGGGCATCGGCGGGTCGATTGCGAGCGACAGCGCGATCATCGCGACCGACAGCAGCGCACAGCCGATGAAGTCGAACGGCGGCGGCTGTTTCGCCTGGTCGTGCGGCAGGTAGCGCTGCACCGCGATGAAGCCGACCACGCCGACCGGTACGTTGACGATGAACACCCAGTGCCATGAAATCGCCTGCGTGAGCCAGCCGCCGAGCGTCGGCCCGACGATCGGGCCGAGCTGGCCGGCGATCGATACGAACGCGATCGCCGCGACGTACTGTTCGCCCGGCACGCGGCGCAGCACGGCGAGCCGCCCGATCGGCAGCAGCATCGAGCCGCCGATGCCCTGCACGGCGCGCGCGACGACGAGCTGGCCGAGCGTATGCGATGCCGCGCAGCCGATCGACGCGAGCACGAACACGAGAATGGCGACCGAGAACACGCGGCGCGTGCCGAACCGGTCGGCGAGCCAGCCGGACGCCGGCGTGAGCATCGCCATCATCAGCGTGTAGGCGACCACGACGGGCTGCATCGCGAGCGGCGACGCGTGCAGGCTTTGCGCGATCGATGGCAGCGCGGTGTTGACGATCGTCGTGTCGAGCGACTGCATGAAGAACGCAGCGGCGACGATCCAGAGCAGCGCGGAGTGTGTGGGTTCCCGGGACATGGCGAAATGGCGGTGCGAAGGCCGGGCGCGGGCGGCGCCGTTGCACGGTCGCGCGGCGCCAGCCGGTCTTCAAGCGCTCGATGGTACCGATTCCTGTGGCCATCGGGAAGCTGCCTGAAGACATTGAGCGTCATCGACGAAGCCGATGACGGTGCGCGATGCTCGATCCCGTCCGGCGCAGCGCACCTTGGCGCACCTGCCACGCGTGATGCGCCCGCATCCTGCACGCGCGCCGCGCATCGTCATGCTGCCCGTTTCTGCGAAATCACGAGCAGCGCGCCGTTCTTGTCCTCCAGCACCGCGCGGTATTCGTGCGGCCCGGCCTGCACGGGTACGCGCACTGACGCGCCGGCCTTCACGACCCGCGCCATTGCCGCATACAGGTCGTCGTCCTCGTCGACGCGCAGCGTGAGCGCCGCGCGCTCGACGATCTGCTCGTCGCCGGCGACCAGCGCGATCGTCAGCGGGCCGCCGTCGAGCGCGCAATAGCGGTCGCCGTCGCGGAACTTCACGGTCAGGCCCAGCCCGTCGACGAACAGCGGCAATGCCGTGTCGATGTCGTCGACCGGATACAGCAGCATCGATACCTTCATCCCGGTTCTCCCTTGTCTTGGGGGGGCGGCGTGCAACGCGCCGCCGGTCGATGCTAGCGCGCCGGTCGCGTGCTCACGCAGTCCGATCGGATGACCGTAAAACCCCTCTGTCCCCGCAGGCATGCCGTTACTCCAAACAGACGATGTCCGCGCCCGTCCGCGCGCCGACACTCCCATTCGTGGACCGTCGCTATTCGTCCGTATCGTGCGGGCAGGCCGCACGACCCCGACTCGTCCAACATACATGGAGACGCACGCAATGAAGTTTTCCCTCATCTACGAAGCCCAGACCACCGACGCGTCGCGCGAGGGCGACCACCGGGTGTTCAAGGAGACGGTCGAACAGGCGTTGCTCGCCGAGCAGGTCGGCTTCGACACGATCTGGTGCGTGGAGCACACGTCGCTGACCAACTATGCGCACATGAGCGCGCCGGAAACCTTCCTTGCATACCTGGCCGGCCGCACCACGCGAATCGGCCTGGGCCACGGCGTCGTGTGCCTGCCGCCGGCGATGAATCACCCGATCAAGGTCGCCGAGCGCGTCGCGCTGCTCGACATCCTGTCGGGCGGCCGCGTGCATTTCGGCGTCGGCAAGGGCGGCAGCCAGCAGGAAGCCGGCGCGTTCGGCTACGACCTCAACGAACTGCAGCCGATGATCGACGAATCGATGTACCTCGTGCCGAAGATGTTCGTGCAGGACGAGATCGAGCACGACGGCAAGTACATCAAGATCCCGAAGCGCCCGATTCACCCGAAGCCGTTCCAGGACCCGCACCCGCCGATGTACCTCGCGTGCACGAACACCGACGCGCTGCTGCGCGCCGGCCAGCGCGGGATGGGCGCGCTGGTGCTCGGTTTCGGCGGCCCGGACGAAGTCGCGAAGAAGAACGCGATCTACCGCGAAGCATGGGCGAACCGCAAGCCGGAAGACCAGGTCGGCTTCCGCCCGACCCAGCACCTCGCCGCGCTGTGCCCGACGGTCGTGATGGCCGACGGCCAGGCCGCCCGCAAGATCGGCATCCGCGGCCAGCGCTACTTCATGGAATCGCTCGCGTACTGGTACACGGGCGGCGAGCGTCCGGACCCGGCGAAGTGGGGCGACGACCTCGTGCAGGCCGACACCGGCGAGATGGTGATCCGCTCGCGCTTCGCGTCGGAGGAAGTCGTCGTGAACTTCGCCGACCCGGCGCTCGCGATGATGAACCCGAACCACGCGTACGGCACGGTGAACGACTGCATCGGCTATGTCGGCCGCCTGCAGGAAGCCGGCGTCGACGAAGTGCTGTTCCTGTGCCAGATGGGCACGGTGCCGCACGAAGCGCAGATGGAGACGATCCGCAACATCGGCGAGCATGTGATCCCGTTCTTCAACAACGAGAAGGAACGCGCCCGCGCGTAAGGCGGGCCGCGCCCGTCGTCCCTTCGGACGATGCGGCGCGGCCGCGCGACGCCGACCATCGACGGCGGCGAGCATCGCCCGCGGCCAGGCCGCGCCGGACAACCATGAACGAGAGCGGGGCAGGCGCCGCGGCGCACGCCCCGTTTCACAGGAGACATTCGTGCATCGCGACAACGATTCGAACGCACTGGCCGCCTCGCTGATCGCCCGGGCCGAGGCACTGGCGCCGACGCTGGCCGGCCGCGCCGCGCAGGCGGAAGCGCAGGGCCGCATCCCGGCCGACACGATTGCCGACATGCAGGCCGCCGGCTTCTTCAAGGTGCTGCAGCCGAAGCGCTACGGCGGCTACGAGCTCGATCCGCAGACCTTCTTCGACATCCAGATGGCGCTCGCGCGCGGTTGCATGTCGACCGCGTGGGTGTACGGCGTCGTCGGCGTGCACAACTGGCAGCTCGCGCTGTTCGACGAGCGCGCGCAGCAGGACGTGTGGGGCAACGACCCGGCGACGCTGATCGCGTCGACCTACATGCCGGTCGGCCGCGTGACGCCGGTCGACGGCGGCTTCCGCCTGTCGGGCCACTGGAAGTTCTCGAGCGGCAGTGAGCTGTGCGAATGGGTATTCCTCGGCGCGCTGGTGCCGGCAGCCGTTGCCGGCCAGCCGCCCGAATACCGGACCTTCCTGCTGCCGAAATCCGACTACCGGATCGAGCAGGACTGGGACGTGCTCGGCCTGCGCGCGACGGGCAGCCACGACATCGTCGTCGACGACGTGTTCGTGCCCGCGTACCGCACGCACAAGGCCATCGACGGGATGATGGGCACGAGCCCCGGCCTCGCCGTGAACGATGCGTCGCTGTTCAGGCTGCCGTTCGCGCAGATCTTCGTGCGCGCGGTGTGCACGTCGTGCATCGGCGCGCTGCAGGGCGCGCTCGACGATTTCACCGGCTATGCGGCGTCGCGGGTGTCCGCGAACAGCGGCGCGAAGACGGCCGACGATCCGGGCGCGCAGAACGCATGCGCGAATGCGGCCGTCGCGATCGACGAGATGAAGGTGCTGCTCGGGCGCAATTTCGCGGAACTGATGGCGTCGGTGACCGGCGGCCCGGCCGTGTCGATCGAGCGCCGCGTGCATTTCCGCTACCAGTCCGCGCAGGTCGCCGAGCGCTGCGCGCAGGCCGCGAACGCGCTGCTGCGCTACGCGGGCGGCAACGGCATCTATCACCGCAATCCGCTGGTGCGCCGCTTCCTCGACCTGCACGCGGCCCGCGCGCACTACGCGAACAACGTGGACCGCTTCGGCCAGAATCTCGGCGCCGTGATGCTCGGCCGCGAGAACACCGACTTCTTCATCTGACGGGGCCGCGATGAACGACACGCAAGCACAGCGATACGTGTTCGACGTGGTGGTCGTCGGTTCGGGCGCGGGCGCACTGCTCGCCGCATGCCGCGCGGCCGACCGCGGCCTGTCCGTCGTCGTGATCGAGAAGACGGCGCTATACGGCGGCACGTCGGCCGTGTCGGGCGGCGGTATCTGGGTGCCGTGCAACCACCATATCGCCGAACTCGGCGCGACCGATTCGCGCGAGGCCGCGCGCCGTTATCTGGACACGTGCACGGCCGGCTTGTCGACGCCCGACAAGCTCGACGCGTATCTCGACCAGGCGCCGGAGATGCTGCGCTACCTGGAATCGAAGACGCCCGTGCGTTACCAGTCGCTGCCCAAGTACGCGGACTATTTCCAGAAGCTGCCGGGCGCGATGCCGGGCTATCGCGCGCTCGATCCGCTGCCGTTCGACGGCGGGCTGCTCGGCGATGAATTAGACCGGCTGCGGCCGCCGTCGCCCGGCACGCTGATCGGCGGGCGCGTGGCGGTGACGTCGAAGGAGGCGCATACACTGTTCTCGCGCGGGCCCGGCTTCATGAAGCTTGCGATCGCGCAGTTCGGCCGCTACTGGCTCGATCTCGGCATGCGCCGCCGCACGCGGCGCGACCGGCGCCTGACGCTCGGCAACGCGCTGATCGGCGGGCTGCGCCGCGCGCTGCTCGAGCGCAACGTGCCCGTGTGGCTCGATACGCCGATGCTCGACCTGCTCGATGTGGACGGCCGCGTGACGGGCGTGCGCGCGCAGCGTTTCGGGCAGCCCGTGACGATCGCCGCGCGGCGCGGCGTGATCCTCGGCGCGGGCGGCTTCGAGCGCAACCAGCCGATGCGCGAACGCTACCTGCCGCAGCCGACGCAGGCGCTGTGGAGCGCGACGCCGCCGTCCAACACCGGCGATGCGATCGCCGAAGGCCACCGGCTCGGCGGCGCGCTGGCGCTGATGGAGCACGTGTGGGGCGCGCCGACGGTCGGCGTCGCGGGGGAGGAAAAGCAGCGCGCGCTGTTCGTCGAACGCAACCTGCCGGGCTGCGTGATCGTCAACCGTCTCGGCAAGCGCTTCGTCAACGAGGCCGCGCCGTATTCCGAATTCGTGCCGGCGATGTATCGCGACCATGCGCGCACCGGCGCGAGCGTGCCCGCGTGGATGGTGTTCGACGCGCGCTTTCGCCGCAAGTATCCGTGCGGGCCGATCATGCCGGCGTCGATGATGCCCGATGCGCGGATTCCGAAAGCGTTCCGCGACGTGCTCGCGAAGGCCGACACGATCGATGCGCTCGCCGCGCGGATCGGCGTCGACGCGGCCGGGCTGCGCGACACGCTGCGCGACATGGCGCGCTACGCGGTCACCGGCATCGACGAAGCGTTCGGCAAGGGCGACAACGCGTTCGACACTTACTACGGCGATCCGCAAAACACGCCGAACCCGTGCGTTGGGCCGGTCGACCAGGCGCCGTTCTACGCGGTGCGGATCGACGCGGGCGACATCGGCACGAAGGGCGGGCTCGTCACCGATGTGCTGGCCCGCGTGCTGCGCGCCGACGGCGAGCCGATCGCCGGCCTCTATGCCATCGGCAACACCAGCGCATCGATGATGGGCGCGAGCTACCCCGGCGCGGGCTCGACGCTCGGCCCGGCGATGACTTTCGGTTTCATCGCCGCCGACCACCTGGCCGCGCAGGCGGTCGACGACGGCGGCCGGCCGGTCCGGCCATCCACGAATGAACTTGACGGAGCACGACCATGAGCGATCTCACCACCCATCCGCTGCGCACCGACATGCTGCTCGCGATGCGCCGACTCGCGCGCTCCGTCACGGTCATCAGCAGCGCGTACGACGGCCGGCGCTACTCGATGTCCGCGACGGCGGTCGATTCGCTGTCGACCGATCCGCCTTCGCTGCTGATCTGCATCAACCGCAGCGCGTCGCTGTATCCGCCGCTCGATGCGGGCGCGCCGTTCTGCGTGAACGTGCTGTCGGCGCGCCACGAGGGTATCGCGATCGACTGCAGCGGCCGCCTGAAGGGCGAAGCGCGCTTCACGACCGGCGACTGGCACACGTCGCCGCACGGCGTGCCGTATCTGCGCGACTCGCAGGCGAGCCTCGTGTGCGAACAGGACGGCCGCTTCGAATACGGCACGCATACGGTGTTCATCGGGCGTATCCGCGAGGTGCTGATGAGCGGCGACGTCGATCCGCTCGTCTATCTCGACGGTGCCTATACGATGCCCGGCGCGCCCGTGAGCCGCGTGGCCGCGTGACGGCCGCACGGGTTTTCCAGCATCCGCAAGAGACGATCCATGACACGCAGACTGAACGGCAAGACCGCGAACGTTGACGAGGCCCGGCGCGATGCCGGCGCATCGGTCGCACACGAGATCGTGCGCGCGCTCGGCGGCGCGGCATCGCATGTGCTGAACACGTTCGCGTGCGTCGCGCGGGCGCTGGCGGAGAACGGAGCGCAGGCCGTCGCCGGGCGCGACGAACGCGCGCCGCATGAAGCCGGCACAGCATGAGGAGCCGGCGATGAGCGATTCACGCTTCCACCGGCTGACCGTTGCCGAAGTGATTTCCGAAAGCGACGACGCGTGCTCGTTCGTATTCGATGTACCGGCCGCGTTGCGCGACGCATTCGCGTACCGGCCCGGGCAGTTCCTGACGCTGAACGTGCCGTGCGCCGATGCGGCCGTCGCGCGCTGCTATTCGCTGTCGAGCGCGTCCGGCATCGACGCCGCGCCGAAGATCACCGTCAAGCGCGTGCGCGACGGCCGCGCGTCGAACTGGCTGTGCGACCACGTGCATGCGGGCGACACGCTCGACGTGCTGCCGCCGGCCGGCGTGTTCACGCCGCGCAGGCTCGACGGCGACCTGCTGCTGTTCGCGGGCGGCAGCGGCATTACGCCCGTGCTGTCGATCCTGAAATCGGCGCTCGTGCACGGGCGCGGAATGCTGACGCTGATCTATGCGAATCGCGATGAACGCTCGGTGATTTTCCGCGACGAGCTGCAGCAGCTCGCGCAGCGGCATCCGGGCCGCGTGCGCGTGATCCACTGGCTCGACAGCGTGCAGGGCATCCCGCAGCAGCGCCATCTCGAGGAGCTCGCGCGGCCGTTCAGCCGGCAGGAGACGTTCATCTGCGGGCCGGCAATGTTCATGGAGAACGCGCTGGCCGCGATGCTCGGCCTCGGGCTGCCGCGTGCACGCGTGCATGTCGAGCGGTTCGCGTCGCTGCCCGATGCGCCGGCGCAGGCCGATACCGCGGCGTCGGCAGCGGCTGCGGCCGTGCCCGGCGACGGCGCGGCGATCGAGACGGTGCTCGACGGCGACGCGTTCGCGTTCGACAGCGCGCCCGGCGAAACGCTGCTCGACGCGATGCTGCGCGCGGGCGTGCCGGCGCCGAATTCCTGCCGGATGGGGCAATGCGGCGCGTGCATGTGCCGGATCGAGCGCGGCGAGGTCGCGCTCGACAGCAACCACGTGCTCGACGACGACGAGATCGCAGCCGGCTGGACGCTCGCCTGTTGCGCGCGACCCGCGAGCGATGCGCTGCGCGTGGTGTTTCCCGACTGAGCCGTGCGGCGCGCACGGCAACCCTGATGCCTATGACGATGGACAATGAAATCCTGACCACGCCCGCGCTGATCGCGCGGGCTGCCGCGCGCCACGGCGCGCATCCGGCGATCGAGTCGGAGCATGGCCGGCTGACCTACGCGGAACTCGACGCGGCCCGCGTCGACGCGGCCCGCGCGCTGCTGGCAAGCGGCATCGACGCCGGCGACCGCATCGCGGTCTGGGCGCCGAACCTGCCGCTATGGATCGTCGCGGCGCTCGCGATCCACACTGTCGGCGCGATCCTCGTGCCGGTCAATACGCGGATGAAGGGGATGGAGGTCGGCGGCATCCTGCACGACGGCGGCGCGCGGCTGCTGTTCTGCTGCGACACCTTCCTCGGCGAATCCTATCCGGCGATGCTCGCGCCGCACCGGCCCGCGACGCTCGAGCGCGTCGTCGTGTTCGACGGCGAGCCGGCGTCCGGTGCGCGCGACGAGACCTGGAACGCCTTCCTCGCGCGCGGCGCAACGGTGCCGCTGGCAGCGGTGCGCGAGCGCGAGGCACAGGTCACGCCCGACACCGTGATGGACCTGATGTTCACGTCCGGCACGACGGGTCGCCCGAAAGGCGTGATGACTGCGCACGGCCAGAACCTGCGCGCCGCTCGGGCGTGGGCGGCGATCGCGGGTGTAAGCCACGACGACCGCTACCTGATCGTCAATCCGTTCTTCCACACGTTCGGCTACAAGGCCGGCTGGCTCGCCGCGCTGTCGAGCGGCGCGACCGTGCTGCCGCATCTCGTGTTCCAGCCGGCCGACGTGCTGCGGCGCGTCGCCGACGATCGCGTGTCGGTGCTGCCCGGCCCGCCGACGCTGTACTACGCGTTGCTCGACGCGCCCGATCGCGCGACGCGCGACCTGTCGTCGCTGCGGATCGCGGTGACGGGCGCGGCGGCGATCGCGCCGAGCCTGATCGAGCGGATGCGTGCCGAGCTCGGCTTCGAGACGGTACTGACCGGCTATGGGCTTACCGAATCGTGCGGCTTCGCGACGCTGTGCAGGCACGGCGACGATGCGGAGACCGTCGCCTGCACGTCGGGACGGCCGATGCCGGACGTCGAGCTGCGCATCGCGGGGCCGGGCGGCGAGCCGCTCGGGCCGGACGAAACCGGCGAGATCTGGGTGCGCGGCTACAACGTGATGCGCGGCTACTTCAACCAGCCGGACGCGACGCGCGAGATCGTCGATGCGGACGGTTGGCTGCATACGGGCGACCTCGGCTGCGTCGATGCGAACGGCAACCTGAAGATTACCGATCGCATCAAGGACATGTTCATCGTCGGCGGCTTCAATTGTTATCCGGCGGAGATCGAGCGGCTGCTCGCCGCGCATCCGGCGATCGCGCAGGTCGCGCTGGTCGGCGTGCCCGATACGCGGCTCGGCGAGGTCGGGCACGCGTATGTCGTGCTGCGGCCGGGCGCGCACGCCGACGCCGACGAGCTGAACGACTGGGCACGCCGCAATATGGCGAACTACAAGGTGCCGCGGTATTTCACGTTCGTCGAGCAACTGCCGACGAGCGCGGCGGGCAAGGTGCTGAAGTACCGGCTGCGCGCGGGGACCGAAGCGGCGGCATGAGCGCTGCCGCGACACATGAACGGGATGAGCACATGAACGACAACGGATTTCCGCCGGGCGCGGTGCTGGTGTTCGGCGGCAGCGGCGGAATCGGGCAGGGCGTTGCGCTCGAGTTTGCGCGCGCCGGCGTGCCGGTTGCGGTGGGCTACCCGTCGGACGAGGCCGCGCTCAAGCTGATCTGGCTGGCACTGCGCAACGTCGCTGCCAAGTGGACCGGCTCCCGGCACGATTGGAAAAGCGCGATGACGCAGTTTGCGCTGCTTTATCCAGATCGATTCAACATCGGAATCTGAGTCCTAACTCGCCTCACACACGAAATTCCGGATACCTCCCGTTCGGGCGATCGCGCTAGCGCTTGTTTGGCGGTTGCCCCGGACGCTGACATTCCCCACCTTGCTCCCTTCTTCGGAGCATCGACAACGCGGGCCGATATGCCGGTCGGCTCGCGTATCGCTTCCGTGCGGACACGAACAAAATGCATGCGCACGCATCGGTATTCACCCTGCCTCGTCACGCACGATTGCGCATCGGCATCGCTCGCGCCCGGCGCGAGGTCACACTTCTGCAACGTTTCTTCAATGTATTTCGCGTTACTCGATTGACCGTAACGGCGTCTTGCATGCGCTGACGGCCGTTCAGCCTCGTTCGGCATGCGTTTCGATCTCGATGCGAGATACGGCAAATCGCGTGTTCCGGCCTTGCCCGCCGAATACGGATACGTTCCTGAAACATTTCCCCACGATTACGACCCGCGTGACCACCCGGGCCTGGCGGTGACGCTTTTCGCGCTTCGGTTTGCACCGCATGGCATGCGCTTTGCGGTTGACCCGGTGCCGCTGGCGCAAACGAATTTCGCGAGAACGATGAGCGCGTCGGCGGCATGCAACGACATCGAAACAAACGGGGAATCGGATCGGGTCGCGGGCGCCGCGCATGTCGTATCGGTCATGCGCACGGGGCAACGCGTTCCCGGTCCGTCGAACAGCAAGCTTGCTTGCAAGGTGTCGTGCCGGGGTTCGTACCGCGCATTGCGACTCAGGCCGCATGCGTCGGGGCGGCGCGCCCGGCACATGTCGGGGGAGGCGCCCGTGAAAACGACGGTGAATCAATGGGCAGCGGTCGCGGTGATGTTTGCCGCGAGTGCGCACGCGCAGGAGATCTACCTGCAGGGCGGCACGCAGGGCGTCGGCATCGGTGCGGCCGTGAGCTTCAATTCGATGCTGGGCGCACATGCGGATTTCAATGCGATCGATCTTTCGCACGACTTCACGGTCGGCGGCAACCGCTATCAGGACGACCTGAAGCTGCGCCAGGGAGGTTTGTACGCGGATATCTTTCCGTGGCGGGGCAGCGGCTTCCGAGCGACGATCGGGCTGCGTTTCAACGACGACGAGCTGCGCGGCGTATCGGTGCCGACCAACGGTACTTACGTGTTCGGCGGCAAGCGCTTTCCGGCGTTGCCGGGGATGTATGCGGTCGCGGAAGCGCGCTATCCGACCGTGATGCCGTATGTCGGGATCGGCTACGGGCACCGGCCGGCGTCAAAAGGGCTGGGATTCGTCGCCGACGTCGGCGTCGCCTACGGGATCCCGAGATGTTCGTACACGCTGTCGCCGGAGTTGGCTGCTGCGGCCGGGCCGGCGAAGAGCCAGATCCTTGTCGCGAACGGGCTGGACGAACTGCGGCGGGTGATGTCGCGCTATCGGTGGTATCCGGTCTTGCAGATCGGGATTTCGTATCGGTTCTGAGCGGTCGAGTTGTCGTTGTACGTGCGGACCGAGGTATTGCCGATATTTGCCGACAAGAGTGTGGCAACAATTGCCTGCGATCCGGAACTCCCGGCCGGACGAGTGGGGGCTGCTGCGTTGCGCGATCGATCCGAAGGCGGCGAACGAAGCCGCTCCGTGCGGGCCTGCGCGTGCCTGCGCAGGCCGACCACCGGCGAATAGCCATTCGGCCGTCTTTGCCGTCGTTCCGATCTGCCTTACCTTGCGGACAGCAGTTCGACGTGTCGGGCGAGCGGCGGGAGCCAGCTGGATTCATGCCGGCCGTTGCTGTTCGCCGACGCCAACCACCGTCTTCCGTCCGGTCATGACGATGATAGCAATGCTTGCAATTCACCGTCACGGCGCTATCATTGATAGCAACCTGGATGGAGGGACCTATGGCAAATCTTCTGGTGCGTAACGTGGATGACAGTATCGTTCAGAGCCTGCGCGAGCAGGCTGCGGCAAATGGCAGGAGTGCCGAGGCCGAACATCGGGCCATTCTGGCCGATGCGCTCGGCCGGCCGAAGCGAAGGACATTTGCGCAAGTGCTGATGAGCATGCCCGACGTTGGCGAAGACGCGGATTTCCAACGTGTTCAGGATTCCGGCGAGGTCAGGCGTGTTTTTGATTGATACGAACGTCATCAGCGAAATCAGGAAGGGCAAGCGAACCAACCGCGGCGTGCGGGCGTTCTTCAGGCAGGCCGAGGCCGACGCGAGCCCGCTTTACCTGTCCGTCGTGACGGTGGCGGAACTTCGGCGCGGCGTCGACCTGATCCGTCATCGCGGCGATCACCCTCAGGCGTCGGCGCTCGAAGCATGGATGGCGACGGTCCTGTCCGGCTATGCGCCGAACATCCTGCCGGTCGATATCGAGATCAGCCAGATGTGGGGGCATTTGCGCGTGCCCGATCCGACGCACGAACTCGACAAACTGATCGCGGCCACCGCGCTGATCAACGATCTCACGGTCGTCACGCGTAATGTCGACGATTTCGCTCGCACCGGCGTCCGGCTGCTGAACCCGTTCGACTAGCGTCGCCGCGGCGGTCACCCGTCGCGCGAAAATGATTCGGCCGGCGGCCGGCTCATGCCCCGTGGCAGCTCCCGTGGGCGTGTTCAGCACGATGAGAACCGGGACGTGGAACCCCACCGAGCCACGCGACGCGCAACGGAAGCGATACGGCGTCGCCTCGTCTGAACGGTCGTCGTTACGCAGGACCGGCGGGTGTCGCGAACATGCCGTTGTTCCGGCCTGCGTCTGAACGATCCGGCACATTCCGCATTTCCTCACCGAATCTCCCTCCGGCACGCACCCCGCGCCGCACCCCCCGCCTTTTCCCGCCCGTCCTCTCGTCCCAACAGACGATGTAACGCCACCCCCGACCGGCCAGAATCCTTTCACGAACAACGGATTCTGAACCAGGAGGAGGCCGACATGATCGATGTCCGTGCGCTTGGCTATGTCGTCGTCGAGGCGACGCACGTCGATGCGTGGCGCCGCTACGCGGAAGACGTGCTGGGCATGCAGGCGCTCGACGCACCCGACGGCGCGCTGTACCTGAAGATGGACGAGCGCGATTTCCGCTACGTGATCGTTCCCGGCTCGACCGACCGCTATTTCGCGTCCGGCTGGGAACTGCCCGACGGCGCCGCGTTCGACGCCGCGCTTGCGGCGCTGCAGCGTGCAGGCGTCGAGCCGGTGCGCGCTACCCGCGACGAAGCCGCGCTGCGCCGCGTGCAGGCGATGGCGTGGTGCATGGACCCGTCCGGCAACCGCCACGAGCTGTACTGGGGTGCGCGCTGCGACTTCCGCCGCTTCGCGTCGCCGCTGGGCGTTGCGCGTTTCGTCACCGGCGACATGGGGCTCGGCCACGCGGTGCTGCCCGCGCCGCAGTTCGACGCGACCGACGCATTCGTGCGCGGCGTGCTCGGCTTCGAACTGTCCGACATCTATCGCGTGAAATTCACGCCCGATCCTGCCGAACCCGAAAAGCGCATCCATTTCATGCACTGCCGCAACGCGCGCCATCACAGCGTCGCGCTGTTCGAGATGGCCGTGCCGTCGGGCTGCGTGCACGTGATGGCCGAAGTCGACTCGATGGACGAAGTCGGTCGCGCGCTCGATCGCGTCGCCGCGCACGACGTGAAGATGTCCGCGACGCTCGGCCGGCATTGCAACGACCAGATGATCTCTTTCTACATGAAGACCCCCGGCGGCTTCGATCTCGAATACGGCTTCGGCGGCCTTACGGTCGACTGGTCGAAGCACGCGGTGTTCGAGGCCACCAAGGTGAGCCAGTGGGGCCACGATTTCAGCATCGGATACCGGTAAGCCAGCACGATGACGATGAAACCTCTCGACAAGACGATGTCCGCGCGCGACGTGGTCGCGCAACTCGCCGACGGCATGACGATCGGCATCGGCGGATGGGGGCCGCGGCGCAAGCCGATGGCGCTGGTGCGCGAACTCGCGCGCTCGAACCTGAAGGACCTGACGATCGTCGCGTACGGCGGCGCCGATGTCGGCCTGCTGTGTGCGGCGGGCAAGGTGCGCAAGGTGGTGTTCGGCTTCGTGTCGCTCGACGTGATTCCGCTCGAACCGCATTTTCGCCGTGCGCGTGAACAGGGCCGCATCGACGTGCTCGAGCTCGACGAAGGAATGCTGCAGCTCGGCCTGCGCGCGGCCGCCGCGCGCCTGCCGTTCCTGCCGACGCGTGCGGGCCTCGGCACCGCGCTGCTCGATCACGCACCCGAACTGCGCACGGTGAGCTCGCCGTACGACGACGGCGAGACGCTGCTGGCGATGCCGGCGATCGCGCTCGACGCCGCGCTGCTGCACGTGAACGCGGCCGACCGGATGGGCAACACGCGCATCGACGGCCCCGATCCGTTCTTCGACGGATGGATGGCGCGTGCCGCGCAGCGCTGCTACGTGTCGGCGGAAACAGTCGAAGCGGTCGGCGCGTCGATCGCGACAGAAGACCTCGACGCCGCGAAACGCAACCCGTTCGAGCGCTCGCTCGTTACGGGCGTCGTGCACGCGCCGGGCGGCGCGCACCCGACGTCGTGCGGGCCGGCCTACGGCTGGGACCTGCCGCACCTGCGCGCGTACTGCGCGAGCGCGGAAGACGACGCGAAAACGGCGGCGTACCTGCGCGACGTGGTCGGCCGGGACGAACGCCAGTACCTCGAAGGCGTCGGCGGCCTGCCGCATGTGACGACGCTGCCGTTGCCGATTCTGTAAAGGAGCGCCTGTGAGCGAATCTCTCGACCATTCCCTCGCGGAACTGATGATCGTCGCGTCCGCGCGACTCTGGCGCGACGACGGCGAAGTGCTGGCGACCGGCATCGGCACAGGTCCGCGGCTCGCGGCCGGCCTCGCGCGGCTCGCATACAACAACGGACTGATGCTGACCGACGGCGAAGCGTATCTCGTCGAGGAGCCGGTGTCGCTCGGCCCGCGCCCCGACGGCTATCGCGTGAAGGCGAGCGGCTGGATGACGTACGAACGCGTGTTCGACTGCCTGTGGCACGGCCGCCGCCATGCGCTCGTGATGCCGACGCAGATCGACCGCTTCGGCCAGGCCAACATCTCGTGGCTCGGCGACGACTACACGCATCCGAAGACCCAGCTGCTCGGCGCACGCGGCTTCCCCGGCAATTCGACGAACCACGCGAACTCGTTTTTCGTCAGCGGCCACGGCAAGCGCACGTTCGTCGCGGGCGAAGTCGACATGGTGTGCACGGTCGGCTACAACCCGGCGCGCCGGCTGCCCGGGATGAAGACCTTCGTCGACCTGCGCAGCATCGTCACCGACCTGTGCGTGATGGATTTTGGCGGCCCCGACCACGCGATCCGCGTGCGCTCGCTGCATCCGGGCGTGAGCTTCGACGAGGTGCAGGACGCAACCGGCTTCCCGCTGATCGCGCATCCGGAACTCGGCACGACGGCCGCGCCGAATGCGGACGACCTGCGCATCGTGCGCGCGCTCGATCCGCACAACCTGCGCGCGGCGATCGTGCGCAACAATCCGGCGCCGCGCCGGGAATGAGGTCCGATATGGAAGCGACCCACGCGACGTTCGGCGACGGTGTCGTCGGCTACGCGGTCGACGGCGGCATCGCGACGATCACGATGAACCGCCCCGAATATCACAACGCGCAGAACTCGAAGATGACGTATGCGCTCGACGCGGCGTTCCGGCGCGCGGCGCACGACGACGCGGTGAAGGCGATCGTGCTCGCGGGCGCCGGCAAGCATTTCTCGGCGGGCCACGACATCGGCACGCCGGGCCGCGACATCCACGAGTCGTTCGAGCGCGCGTCGCTGTGGTACGACCACGTCGACAAGGAAGGCGGCGAATTCCTCTATGCGCGCGAGCAGGAGGTGTACCTCGGGATGTGCCGGCGCTGGCGCGACCTGCCGAAGCCGACGATCGCGATGGTGCACGGCGCATGCATCGCGGGCGGGCTGATGCTCGCGTGGGTGTGCGACCTGATCGTCGCGTCGGAGGATGCGTTTTTCGCCGATCCGGTCGTGCGGATGGGGATTCCGGGCGTCGAGTATTTCGCGCATGCGTACGAGCTGAACCCGCGCATCGCGAAGGAGTTCCTGTTCCTCGGCGAGCGGATGCCGGCCGAGCGCGCTTACCAGATGGGGATGGTCAACCGCGTGGTGCCGCGCGAGCGGCTGCGCGACGCGACCTACGCGATCGCCGCGAAGATCGCGACGATGCCGCGCCTCGGGCTCACGCTGACCAAGCAGGCGCTGAACCACGTCGAGGAGCTGCAGGGCAAGCGCGCGGCGATGGATGCGGCGTTCGCATGGCATCACTTCGCGCATGCGCACAACGAGCTCGTCAGCGGCGATCGCCTCGGCGGCTACGACGCGCGCAGCATGGCCAGCTCGCAGCGCCAGCCGCACGGCGCAGATCGCGGCGACGCGCCGGCACCGGTCGCCGTCGACGGAGCCGCAGCATGAGCACGACGCTTCACAGCCAGCTTCATGGCCCGCTGCATACGCCGCTCTGCGATCTGCTCGGCTGCCGCTATCCGATCGTGCAGACCGCGATGGGCTGGGTGGCCGACGCGCGGCTCGTCGCGGCCACCTCCAATGCGGGCGGCTTCGGCTTCCTGGCCGGCGCGACGCTCGAGCCCGAGCAGGTCGAGGCCGAGATCCTGAAGGTGAAGTCGCTGACGGACCAGCCGTTCGGCATCAACTTCCACATGTTCCAGAAGAACGCCGCGCAGGTGGTCGATCTCGCGATCGAGCACCGGCTGCGCGCGGTCAGCTATGGCCGCGGGCCCGACGCGAAGACGATCCGCCGCTTCAAGGATGCCGGCATCGTCTGCATGCCGACCGTCGGCGCGCCGAAGCATGCGGCGAAGGCCGTCGAGCTCGGCGCGGACATCGTGACGGTGCAGGGCGCGGAAGGCGGCGGCCACACGGGCTCGGTGCCGACCACGCTGCTGCTGCCGAAGGTGCTCGATGCGGTGCGGGTGCCGGTCGTCGCGGCCGGCGGGTTCTTCGACGGGCGCGGGCTGGCCGCCGCGCTCGCGTACGGTGCGGCCGGCATCGCGATGGGCACGCGCTTCCTGATGAGCGCCGAATCGCCGGTGCCGCGCGAGACGCTCGAACGTTATGTCGCGGTCGGCGACCCGGCGCGCATCCGCGTGTCGGATGCGCTCGACGGGCTGCCGCAACGGATGATCGACAACCCGTATCTGCTGAAGCTCGAACGCTTCGGCCCGCTGCGCCGCACGCTGTTCGCGCTGAAGACGGCCGAAGCGTGGCGGCGCCAGAACGGGCTGCGCACGGGCGACATGCTCGGCCTCGCGATCAAGGCACTGCGCTCGAACGACTACACGGCCAGCCAGACGCTGATGGCCGCGAACGCGCCGTTCCTGATCCAGCGGGCGATCGTCGACGGCCGCCCGGACGAAGGCGTGCTGCCGAGCGGCCAGGCGGCGGCGATGATCGGCGCGATCGAATCGTGCGACGTGCTGATCGGGCGGATCGTCGCGGAAGCCGGCGAGCGGCTCGACGCACTGGCCGCGCTGCGCGGCGCGGCAGCGGCGCAGGCCGCGTGAAAAACATCACAGGGAGGCAACGGAGATGACAACATCCAATCAACCGGCCGGCGCGATGCCGTTCCGGATCGACCGCGCAGACGGCATCGCCGAACTGGTGATCGCCCATCCGCCCGTGAACGCGCTCGACGCGCAGGGCTGGCACGCGCTCTCCCGCGCGCTCGACGCGCTCGGCGAGGACGACGACGTGCGCGTGATCGTCGTGCGCGGCGAAGGCCGCGGCTTCTGCGCGGGCGTCGACATCAAGGAACTGGCCGCGCATCCGGAGCGGATCGTGTCGGTCAACGCAGGCAACTACGAGACATTCCGCGCAGTGCACCGCAACCCGAAACCGGTGATCGCGGCCGTGCACGGATTCGTGCTCGGCGGCGGGATCGGCATCTGCGGCGCGGCGGACATCGTCGTCGCGGCCGATTGCGCGCGCTTCGGCGTGCCCGAGATCGACCGCGGCGCGATGGGCGGCGGCGCGCACCTGCAGCGGCTGTTCGGCGTGCAGAAGGTGCGCACGATGTACTTCACCGGCGAGATGATCGACGCGGCCGAAGCGTACCGGCTCGGCGCGGTCGAGCAGATCGTCGCGCGCGACGCGCTGCGCGACGCGGCGCTCGCGATCGCCCGCAGGATCGCGGGCAAGAGCACGGCGATGGTACGGCTCGCGAAGGAGGCGCTGAACGGCGTCGAGGACGGCGATCTCGAGGACAAGTACCGCTGGGAGCAGGGCTTCACGCTGCAGGCGTACATGACGAACGATTCGACGGAAGCGCGCGCCGCATTCGTCGAGAAGCGCGGTGCGCGTTTCGACGCACACGCCGAGGAGGCACGCGCATGAAGCTGACCTATACGTCGCAACAGCAGGCGTTCCGCGCGGAAATCCGCGGATGGCTCGCCGCGCACGTGCCGCGCGAACGGCTGCCGAGCTTCGACACCGAGGAAGGTTTCGCCGCCCACCGAGAATGGGAGCGCACGCTGCACTCGGGCCGCTGGAGCATGGTCACGTGGCCGCGCGAGCTGGGCGGGCGCGGCTGCGACCTGATCGAGTGGCTGATCTTCGAGGAAGAGTACTGGCGCGCGGACGCGCCGATGCGCGTGAACCAGAACGGCATCTTCCTGCTCGGCCCGACGCTGATGGATTTCGGCACCGATGCGCAGAAGGCGCGCTTCCTGCCCGCGATGGCGGCCGGAGAGCACGTGTGGGCGCAGGGCTGGTCGGAGCCGAACGCGGGCTCGGACATGGCCGCGATCCGCACGACCGCGGCCCGCATCGGCGACGAATACGTGCTGAACGGCCAGAAGATCTGGTCGACCCGCGCGGTGTGGGCCGACTGGCTGTTCGGGCTGTTCCGCAGCGATCCGGAATCGTCGCGCCACCACGGGCTCACGTTCCTGATGGTGCCGCTGTCCGCGCCGGGCATCACGGTGCGGCCGATCCGGCAGCTCAATGGGCAGACGGGGTTCGCGGAAATCTTCTTCGACGACGTGCGCGTGCCGGTCGAGAACCGGCTCGCGGCCGAAGGCGCGGGCTGGCAGGTCGCGATGGCGACGGCCGGTTTCGAGCGCGGGCTGATGCTGCGTTCGCCCGCGCGTTTCCAGCGCACCGCGCAGGCATTGCGCGACCTGTATCTCGCGCATCGCGACAGCGCGGATCGCGACCCGACGCTGCGCGAGCGCGTGGTGTCGGCATGGATGGATGCGCAGGCCTATGCGCTGTCGACCTACGCGACCGCGAGCCGGCTGCTGAAGGGCGGCCACATCGGCGCTGAGTCGAGCACCAACAAGGTGTTCTGGTCGGAGCTCGACCTGCGCATGCACCAGACCGCGCTCGACATCCTCGGCGCGCACGGCGAGGTCGTCCCGCAGACGGCCGGGCAGCACGCGACGCTCGGCCACTGGCTCGACGGCTTCCTGTTCGCGCAGGCCGGCACGATCTACGCGGGCACCAACGAGATCCAGCGCAACATCGTCGCCGAACGGATGCTCGGCATGCCGCGCGCGTAATGGCGCCGGCACCCTCTCACTGAACGGACATCGTATGGATTTCGTATTCGATGAAGACCAGGAAGCGCTCGCGGACAGCGTGAAGCGCCTGCTGATGACCGAGATGACGCCCGAGCTGATCCGCGAGCTCTGGGCCACGCCGACCGGGCGCTCGGACGCACTCTGGGCGCTGTTCGCGTCGCAGGGGCTGACCGCCGTATCGGTGCCGGAGGCGCACGGCGGGCTCGGCCTGACCGAGGCGGAATGGGCGCTGCTCGCGCAGACCTACGGCTATTTCGGCAGCCCCGAGCCGCTGCTCGACACGGCGCTCGTGTCGGCCGGCGTGCTCGCACGGCTGCCCGCGAGCGACTGGCGCGACGCGCTGCTGCGCGATATCGCCGAAGGGCGCGCGCGCGTCGCGCTCGTGCATCCGGCGAACCCGTATGCGGCCGACGTGCACGTCGCGCAGGCGCTGCTGTGCGAACACCGCGGCGAGCTGCATCGCGTCGATCCCGCGCAGTGCGCGTGGCGTACGGTCGACAGCGTCGACCCGTCGCGGCGCCTGTTCACGCTCGATTGGGAGCCGTCGCCGGCCACGCGCATCGCGGGCGCAGCCGAGGCCGCGCCGCTGCTGGCGCGCGCGCTCGACCACGGCGCGTTCGCGGTCGCCGCGCAGTTGCTCGGCCTCACGCAGCGCGTGCTCGACGTCGCGATCGACTACAGCGCGCAGCGCAAGCAGTTCGGCAAGGCGATCGGCTCGTACCAGGCGCTCAAGCATTTGCTCGCGGACGTCGCGATCCGCTACGAGTTCGCGCGGCCGGTGGTCGCGCGCGCCGCGCAGGCGATCGCCGACGATCACCCGCAGCGCGCGGTGTTCGTGTCGCACGCGAAGCTCGCGGCGACGTCGGCCGCGCGACTGGCCGCGCGCCACTCGATGCAGGTGCACGGCGCGATCGGCTACACGTGGGAGCTCGACCTGCAGATCTTCATGAAGCGCATCTGGGCGCTCGCCGGCAACTGGGGCGACAGCGCGTTCCACAAGGCCCGCGTGGCCGACGCGATCCTCGGCGACGCGTTGCCGATCGGCCCCGCGCAGACCTTCGACCTCGAGGAATAGAACCGATGAAACAAGCCTATATCGTCGACGCGCTGCGCACGCCGACCGGCCGCCGCAAGGGCGGGCTCGCGCACGTGCATGCGGCGGACCTCGGCGGCTTCGTGCTGAAGACGCTCGTCGAGCGCAACGCGATTCCGGCCGACGAATACGACGACGTGGTGTTCGGCTGCGTCGATACGATCGGCCCGCTCGCGGGCAACATCGCGCGCACCTGCTGGCTCGCGGCCGGACTGCCGCTGCAGGTGCCGGGCGTGACGGTCGACCGCCAGTGCGGCTCGTCGCAGCAGGCCGTGCACTTCGCCGCGCAGGCCGTGATGAGCGGCGTGCAGGACGTCGTGGTCGCGGGCGGCGTGCAGACCATGACGCAGATCCCGATCTCGTCCGCGATGACCAGCGCGGCGCCGCTCGGCTTCACCGATCCGTTCTCGGGCAGCGCCGGCTGGCGCGCGCGCTTCGGCGATGCGCCGGTGTCGCAGTTCGTCGCTGCGCAGCGGATCGCCGATCACTGGAACCTGTCGCGCGACGCGATGGAGCGTTACGCGCTCGAAAGCCACCGCCGCGCGGTCGCGGCGATCGAGGCCGGCCGTTTCAAGCGGGAAATCGTGCCGTTCGATGGCGTGATGCACGACGAAACGCCGCGCGCCGACACGTCGCTGGAAAAGATGGCGACGCTCGAACCGCTCACGCCGGGCGGCTCGCTGACGGCCGCCGTCGCGAGCCAGACCTGCGATGCGGCAGCCGCGCTGCTGATCGTGTCTGAGGACGCGCTGAAACGCTACGGCCTCACGCCGCGCGCGCGGATTCACCACCTGAGCGTGCTCGGCGACGATCCGCTGTGGATGCTGACCGCACCGATCCCGGCGACGAAGGCAGCGCTCGCGAAGAGCGGGCTCGACTGGTCGCGGATCGACGTCGTCGAGATGAACGAGGCGTTCGCGTCGGTCGCGCAGGCCTGGCTCGCCGACACGCGCTTCCCGCACGAAAAGGCCAACCCGAACGGCGGCGGCATCGCGCTCGGCCATCCGCTCGGTGCGACCGGCGCGCGGCTGATGACGACACTGCTGCACGAGCTGGAGCGCACGGGCGGCCGCTATGGGCTGCAGACGATGTGCGAAGGCGGCGGTCTCGCGAACGTCACGATCATCGAGCGCCTGTGAGCGCGTCACTTTCACGATCTCTCGATCCAAGAGGCACCAGCATGGGAATCTGTAACGGACGCACCGTCATCATCACCGGCGCGGGCGGCGGGCTCGGGCGCGAATATGCGCTCGCGTTCGCGGCCGAAGGCGCGGCGGTCGTCGTCAACGACATCCGGCACGACGCCGCGCAGGCCGTGTGCGACGAGATCGCCAAACGAGACGGAAGCGGCGGCGGCCGCGTGCTCGCGAATTCGGACGACATCACGCAGGTCGACACCGCGCAGCGGATCGTCGACGCGGCACGCGAAGCGTTCGGCGACGTGCACGTGCTCGTCAACAACGCGGGCATCTGCCGCGACAAGATGTTCACGAGCATGACCGAGCAGGACTGGGACGACGTGATGCGCGTGCATCTGCGCGGCCATTTCTGCCTGTCGAGCGTGCTGGCGCGCGTGTGGCGCGATGCCGCGAAGGCCGGCCGCGCGGTCGACGCGCGGATCGTCAACACGAGTTCGGGCGCCGGGCTGCAAGGCTCGATCGGCCAGTCGAACTACGGCGCGGCGAAGGCCGGGATCGCCGCGCTCACGCTGATGCAGGCGGCCGAGCTGCAGCGCTACGGCGTGCGCGTGAACGCGCTCGCGCCGGCCGCGCGCACGTCGATGACCGAAGGCGTGTTCGCCGACATGATGAAGAAGCCCGAGGACGGCGGCTTCGACTATTTCGATCCGGCCAACGTCGCGCCGCTGGTCGCGTGGCTCGGCAGCACGCTGTCGGCCGACGTGACGGGCCGGGTGTTCGAGGTCGCGGGCGGGATGATCGCGGTCGCGGAAGGCTGGCGTACGGGCCCGCGCGTCGACCGCGGCGCGCGCTGGGCGGCGGCCGAGGTCGGCCCGGCGGTCGCGCAGCTGCTTGCCGATGCGCGTCCCGCGCAGCGCGTGTACGGGAGCTGACGATGGATCTGGCGCTCACCGACGAACAGGCGATGATCCGCGACGCGGCGGCGGACGTGCTCGCCGAGCGCAGCGCGTCCGCCGACGTGCGCCGCGCGATCGAGCAGTCGGCCGGCCGCGACGACGCGCTGTGGGCCGCGCTCGCGGGCGAACTCGGCTGGAACGCGCTCGCGCTGCCGGAGGCGGCGGGCGGGCTCGGGCTCGGCGCGGTCGAGCAGGCGGTGCTGATGGAACAGCTCGGGCGGCGTGTTGCCTGCGTGCCGTATTTTTCGACCGCGTGCTTCGCGGCGACCGCGCTGGCCGGCTGCGATACGCCGCCGGCGGCCGGCTGGCTCGCGAAGATCGCCGAAGGCGCGTGCAGCGCGACGCTCGCGCTGCCGTTCGACTGGCCGTTCGGCGAGCCGAGTGGCGCGCGGGTCGGCCCGCCATATGGCGGGCCGGGCGCCGATGCGTTCGGCGCATCTTTCGGCGACTCGCTCGACGAACCGGCCAGTGCGCGGCCGCTTCCGTTCATCGCGGAAGAAACCGCGGCTGGCTTCGCGTTGTCCGGCGTCGCAGCACAAGTGCTCGACGGCGCGCGCGCCGACCTGCTGCTGGTTCCGGCGCGGATCGCGAACGAAGGGCAGTCGGTCGGCCTGTTCGCGATCGACATGACCGTCGGCGCAGCCGGCGTTGCGGTGACGCCGCTCGACACGCTCGACGCGACGAGGCCGCTCGCACGGATTGCGCTCGACGACGTGCGCGTGAGCCGCGACGCGCTGATCACGCGCCGCGACGCCGCCCAGGTGCTCGAACGCGCAGCATGGTTCGCGGCGCTCGCGCTGGCCGCCGAACAGCTCGGCGGCGCCCAGCAATGCCTCGACCTGACGCTCGACTACACGAGCCAGCGCGTGCAGTTCGGCCGAGCGATCGCGTCGTTCCAGGCCGTCAAGCATCGTTGCGCGCAGATGATGGTGCTGATCGAATCGGCGCGCTCGGGCGTGCTCGGCGCCGCGCACGCATGGGACGCGGAAGCCGGCGCGACGCCGGGCGCGGCGCTGCGTGCCGACATCGCGGCCGCGAAGGCCGCCGCGAACGACGCGTATGCGTTCTGCGCGCAGGAAGCGATCCAGTTGCACGGCGGCGTCGGTTTCACGTGGGAATACGACCCGCATCTCTACTTCAGGCGCGCGCAGGCGTCGGGCGCGCAGTTCGGCAGCACGCCGCAACTGCTCGAATGGATCGCATGCCATGCGATCGACGGCGGCGCGGCGCACCGCAGCGAAGCGGCCACAGCCGCGGTTGCGCCGGTCGCGGCGGCCGCCCGCCCGTCGGCCGCTCGCGCAGGAGCACTTCAATGAACAGCGAAACGCGCGAACAGCAATTGCGGCACGAAGTGGCCGACTGGGTGCAGTCGCACCTGACCGGCGAATTCGCCTGCCTGAAATACCGCGGCGGCCCCGGCGACGAGGAAGCGTGGCCCGAGCTGCGCCGTGCGTGGGAGCGGCAACTGGCGCAGGGCGGCTGGACCGGGCTCGGCTGGCCGACCGGCGCCGGCGGGCGCGGCTTCTCGGTCGCGGAACAGGTGATCTTCCACGAGGAATACGCGCGTGCTGGCGGCCCCGGGCGGATGGGCCATATCGGCGAAGGGCTGCTCGGGCCGACGCTCGTCGCGTGCGGCACCGACGACCAGCGCGCGCGCTTCCTGCCCGGCATCCTGGCCGGCACGCAGTTCTGGTGCCAGGGCTATTCGGAGCCGGGCGCCGGTTCGGATCTGGCGAATGTCCGCACGCGCGCCGAACAGGATGCGGACGGCACGTGGCGCGTCTACGGCCAGAAGGTTTGGACGTCGCTCGCGCACGATTCCGACTGGATCTTCGTGCTTGCGCGCACCGATCCGGAGTCGAAGGGCAGCAAGGGGCTGTCGTTCCTGTTGATGCCGCTCGACCAGCCGGGCATCGAGATCCGCCCGATCAGGCAGCTCAACGGCGGCGCGGAATTCAACGAAGTGTTCTTCGACGGTGCGTGCGCAGAAGCACGCGACCTCGTCGGCGCACCGGGCGACGGCTGGCGGATCGCGATGACGCTGCTCGGCTTCGAGCGCGGGATGTCGACGCTCGGCCAGCAGATGCAGTTCGTCCGCGAGCTCGAATGGGTGATCGACGCCGCGCGTGAATCGGGCGCGAACCGCGACCCGGTGCTGCGCCAGCGGATCGGCCGCGCGTGGGCCGGGCTGCGCGTGATGCGCTACAACGCGCTGCGGATGCTGTCCGGCTCGGACGACGCGGATGGCGGCGCCGGCGCACCGCTGCGCCGTGAGGCGCTGATCTACAAGTACTACTGGTCGAACTGGCACCGCGATCTCGGCCAGCTCGCGATGGACGCGCTCGGGCCGCGCGCGAACGTGATCGATCCGGCCGACGAAAAGCTCACCCATCTGCAGCGCGTATTCCTGTTCTCCCGTGCGGACACGATCTACGCCGGCACCAACGAGATCCAGCTCAACATCATGGCCGAGCGCGGGCTCGGCATGCCCAGGGAACCCCGAGGTGACGCATGACCGAACCCCAGATTGCAAAAGCGCCGCCCTACGTGCCGGGCCACCAGCTGCTCGCGGGCAAATCGGTGCTGATCACGGCCGCCGCCGGCGCCGGCATCGGCTTCGCGGCCGCGCGCCGCTGCGCGGAGGAGGGCTGCCGCGCGCTGTTCATTTCCGACATCCACGAAAAACGCCTCGAACAGGCGGTCGAAACGCTGCGCGCCGAAACCGGGCTGCAACAGGTCTACGGCCGCCTGTGCAATGTCGCGGTCGAAGCCGACGTGCAGGCGCTCGTCGCCGAAGCGCAGGACCAGCTCGACGGCGTCGACGTGCTGATCAACAACGCCGGGCTCGGCGGGTCGACCCGCATCGTCGATATGGACGATGCCGAATGGTCGCGCGTGATCGACATTAGCCTTACCGGGACGTTCCGGATGACACGCGCGATGCTGCCGCACATGCAGGCGCGCGGTCGTGGCGCGATCGTCAACAACGCATCGGTGCTCGGCTGGCGCGCGCAGGCGGAACAGGCGCACTACGCGGCGGCGAAAGCGGGCGTGATGGCGTTTACGCGCTGCGCGGCGCTCGAGGCGTCGCCGTACGGCGTACGCATCAACGCGGTCGCGCCGAGCATCGCGATGCACGATTTTCTGAAGAAGTCGGCGCCGGCCGACTTGCTGAATCAACTGGCGTCGCGCGAAGCCTTCGGGCGCGCCGCCGAAGTCTGGGAGGTCGCGAACGTGATGGTGTTTCTTGCAAGCGATTACGCGTCGTACATGACGGGCGAAGTGCTGTCGGTCAGCAGCCAGCACGCATGATGAGCGCGGCCCTCGACCCCGTGCGCGCGACGCCTCGCGTGTTCGCGCATCCCGGCGAACTCGCGGCGGCCGTCGGCGACACGCTCGGCGCGAGCGCGTGGCTCGCGATCGACCAGCTCCGCATCGACGGTTTCGCCGACGCGACGGGCGATCGCCAGTGGGTGCACGTCGACCCGGTACGCGCGAAGGACGGCCCGTTCGGCGCGTGCATCGCGCACGGCTACCTGACGCTGTCGCTCGTCAATTATTTCCTGCCGCAGATCGTACGCATCGACGGCGCGCGGCTCGGCGTCAACTACGGCTGCGACAGGATCCGTTTCCCGGCGCCGGTAAAGGTCGGCGCGCGCGTGCGCGGCGTCGGCGAGCTGTTGCGCGTCGAGCCGCTCGAAGGCGGCTTACAGGCGTGGATACGCGTGACCGTCGAGATCGAAGGCGAAGGCAAGCCCGGCTGCGTCGCCGACACCATCAGCCGTTACACCTTCTAGTTCCAGAGAGCCAGCCCATGGAAGACGCAGTCATCGTTTCCGTCGCACGCACGCCGATCGGCAAGGCGTTTCGCGGCATGTTCAACGACACCGAGGCGCCCGCGCTGGGCGGCCACGTCGTGCGCGCGGCGCTCGAACGCGCGGGCGTCGCGCCGGCCGACGTCGACGACGTGCTGATCGGCTGCGCCGCGCAGCAGGGCACGCAGGGCTACAACATCGGCCGCCTGTCGGCCGCGGCGGCCGGGCTGCCGGCGTCGGTGCCCGGCATGGCGATCGACCGCATGTGCTCGTCGGGCCTGATGTCGATCGCGAGCGCCGCGCGCAGCATCGGCGCGGGCGACGCGCGGATCGTCGTCGCGGGCGGCGTCGAGTCGATCTCGCTCACGCAGAACAAGCACAAGAACGCGTATCGCGCGCGTTCGCAGGCCGTGCTCGACCACCAGCCGGCCGCGTACATCGCGATGATGGAAACGGCCGAGATCGTGTCGCGCCGCTACGGCATCTCGCGCGCCGCACAGGACGAATTCGCGCTGCAGAGCCACCAGCGCACCGCGCAAGCGCAGGCGACCGGCCGCTTCGACTCGGAAATCGCGTCGCTCGACGTGCGCCGCGCACTGTTCGACAAGGAGGGCAACCCGGCCGGCCACGAAGACCTGCGTGCAGCCCGTGACGAAGGCGTGCGCGCCGACACGACGGCCGAACGGCTCGCGGGTCTGAAGCCGTCGTGGAGCGGCGGCAAGGTCGTCGAGCAGGGCGAGTTCGTGACGGCCGGCAATGCATCGCAGTTGTCGGATGGCGCGGCGGCCGTGGTCGTTATGTCGCGCAGCGAGGCGAAGCGTCGCGGGCTGACGCCGCTCGGCGCGTTCCGCGGCCTTTCGGTGGCCGGCTGCGAGCCGGACGAAATGGGCATCGGCCCGGTGTTCGCGATTCCGAAGCTGCTGGAGCGCTTCGGGATGACCGTCGGCGACATCGGGCTGTGGGAGCTGAACGAGGCGTTCGCGTGCCAGGCGCTGTATTGCCGCGACACGCTCGGCATTCCCGACGACCGGCTGAACGTGGACGGCGGCGCGATCGCGCTCGGCCATCCGTTCGGGATGTCGGGCACGCGGATGACGATGCACGCGCTGCTCGAAGGCGCGCGGCGCGGCGTGCGGCACGCGGTCGTGACGATGTGCATCGGCGGCGGGATGGGTGCCGCCGCGCTGTTCGAAGTCGGCGCGTAGCGGGCGCCGGCAGCGATCCATTCACGACGATTCGAGGCCGCGGCAACGACCGGCGGCCCGGAGACTTGCAAGCGACGGATGCTGGCGCTTCGGCGCGAAGCGCCGTCGAACGCAGATTCAGGAGACAAGCGATGAAACGAACTTTGCCCGGACTCGCGATGTCGGCGCTGGTGCTCGGCGCCGCGCTGCTCGCGTTTTCGCCGCGCCCGCTGCCGGCGTTCCCGGTCACCGCGATCCATGCGGACCGGCTGCAGGTCAACGGGCTCGCGAGGGCCGGCACGCGCATCGTCGCGGTCGGCGAACGCGGCGCGATCCTGCTGAGCGACGACGCGGGCGCCCGCTGGCGGCCGGCGTCGGTCGCGCCCGACCAGGCGTCGACGCTCACGCAGGTGCGCTTCATCACGCCGACGCTCGGGATCGCGGTCGGCCACGACGGCCGGATCGTTCGCAGCGACGACGCGGGCGTGCACTGGCGCGAGGTGCACGTAGACCGCGAGCATTCCGATCCGCTGCTGTCCGTGTGGGGCACCGCGGACGGCCCGCTGTTCGCGGCGGGCAGCTTCGGCCAGCTGCTGCGCTCGGACGATGCCGGCCTCAACTGGCAGATCGTGAAGACGCCGGCCGGCGACCGTCACCTGAACGCGATCGTCGGCGATGGCCACGGCAATCTGCTGATCGCGGGCGAGAGCGGCACGCTGCTGCGTTCGACCGACAACGGCGCCACATGGGACAAGCTGCCGTCGCCATACGCGGGTTCGCTGTTCGGCGCGCTGATGCTCGCGAACGGCGACTGGGTCGCGTACGGGATGCGCGGCAACGTGGTGCGCAGCGCCGATCGCGGCACGACCTGGACGCATGTCGACAGCCATGTGCCGGTGTCGTACTTCGGCGCGACCCAGCTTGCCGACGGCGAACTCGTGCTGGTCGGCCAGGGCGGAGCGATCGTCGCGTCGCGCGACGGCGGGCTGACCTTCGACGTGCGCAAGCTCGGCGGCGTGCAGAGCCTCGCGGCCGTGCTCGACATGGGCCACGGCGCGCTGCTGCTCGGCGGCGAGGCCGGCGTCGCGCCGCTCGCCGCGTCGCCGTCCTGATGCGCGGCGGCGTTGCCGCCTGCTTCCGTTCGTTTCGCATCGTCCGCACCGACAAGAGAATCCCATGAACGACCTGTCACGCCCCCCTGAAGCCGTTCCCGCGTCGCGCCTCGCCGCGTTCGTCGAGCGCTGCGCCGATACGATCATTCGCCGGCGCCGGCTGCTGATGCTGTTCTGCGTCGCGGTGACGCTCGCGCTCGGGCTGTCCGCGACGCGCCTGAAGCTCGATCCGGGCTTCAACAAGATGATCCCGATGCAGCACCCGTACATGCAGGTGTTCGAGCGCTATGCGGGCGCGTTCCCCGGCGCGAACACGATCCTCGTGAGCCTGCGCTGGAAGGGCGACGGCGACATCTACAACCAGCCGTTCATGAACGCGCTGCGCCATGCGACCGACGACGTGTTCTTCATCCCCGGCGTGAACCGTTCGCGCGTGTTCTCGCTGTTCACGCCGAACGTCCACTACACCGAGGTGACCGAGGCCGGTTTTCGCGGCGACGTGGTCGTGCCCGGCCAGTTCTCGAGCACGAACCCGGACGATCTCGCGAAGGTGCGCCGCAACGTCGCGCGCTCCGGGCAGATCGGCCGCCTCGTCGGCAACGACCTGAAATCGGCGCTGATCCGCGCCGAGCTGCGCGAGGCCGATCCCGCGACCGGCAAGCGGCTCGACTACAGCGCGGTCGCGCGCCAGCTCGAGGAAATCCGCGCGAAGTACGCGAAGCAGGGCATCGACGTGAACATCATCGGCTTCGCGAAGCTGGTCGGCGACGTCGAGAGCGGCATCGCGGGCGTGGTGGCGTTCTTCGCGCTCGCGTTCCTCGTCACGGCCGCGCTGCTGTTCGCCTACACGCGCTCGCTGAAGACCACCGCGCTGGCGCTGGTCGTCGCGCTGCTGCCGGTCGTGTGGCTGCTCGGCGCACTGCCGCTGCTCGGGCTCGGCATCGACCCGATGTCGATCCTCGTGCCATTCCTGATCTTCTCGATCGGCGTGTCGCACGCGGTGCAGATGACCAACGCATGGAAGCAGGCGCTGGTGCGCGGCGCGTCGGCGGTCGACGCCGCGCGCGACGCGTTCCGCAAGCTGTTCGTGCCGGGCACCGTCGCGCTGCTGACCAACGCGCTCGGCTTCATGGTGATCATGCGGATCAGGATCGACATCGTGCGCGAACTCGGCATCACCGCGTGCCTCGGCGTGCTGCTGATGATCGTCACGAACAAGGTGTTCCTGCCGATCCTGCTGTCGTACACGCGGCTCGAACGCGGCACGCTGGCGCGTGCGCAGCGCACGGCGGCGGCCGGCGGCAGCCGGATGTGGTCGCGCTTCGCGGTGTTCGCGCGGCCGGCGCCCGCGCTCGGCGTGTTCGCGGTGGCGCTCGCGCTGCTCGTGTACGGCACGCTCGAATCGCGCAAGCTGGAGATCGGCGATATCGGCACCGGCGCGCCGGAGCTGCGCGCGAACTCGCGCTACAACATCGACAACGCGGCGATCACGCACCAGTACAACATCGGCGTGGACGTGCTGTCGGTGATCGTCGAGACGACCGGCTTCGACGACGCGTGCCTGCATTACCCGGTGATGAGCGCGATCGAGAAGTTCGAGATGAACATGCGCGGCGTGGCCGGCGTGCAGTCGGTGACGAGCGTGTCGTCGCAGGGCAAGGTGTTCATCGCCGCGTTCAACGAAGGCAACCCGCGCTGGGCCGCGCTGCCGCGCTCCAGCGACGGGCTCACGCAGGGCTCCAGCGCGTTCGACCCCGACAGCGGGATGAACACCGCGAACTGCAAGGCGATCCAGGTGCTGATCTACACGAAGAACCACGAAGGCACGACCATCGCGCACATCGTCGACGAGATCAAGCGCTTCGCGGCCGAGAACCCGAAGCCGAACGTCGCGTTCCGGCTCGCGGGCGGCAACGTCGGCGTGATGGCCGCGACCAACGAGGCCGTCGGCGACGCGGAAGTCGCGATGCTGCTGTCGATCTTCGGCGCGATCGCGCTGCTGTGCGCGCTCACGTTCCGTTCGTGGCGAGCGGTGCTGTGCATCGTCGTGCCGCTCACGCTCGTGTCGATCCTGTGCAATGCGGTGATGGCGCGCCTCGGCATCGGGCTGAAGGTCGCGACACTGCCGGTGATCACGCTTGGCGTCGGCGTGGGCGTCGACTACGGCATCTACCTGTACGAGCGCCTGCAGCACGACCTCCGCCACGGCGCGATGCTGCCGGACGCGTTCGCCGACGCGATGCGCCAGCGCGGCACGGCGGCGCTGTTCACGGCCGTCACGATGTTCATCGGCGTCGGCACGTGGGCGTTCTCCGCGCTGAAGTTCCAGGTCGACATGGGCGTGCTGCTCGCGTTCATGTTCCTCGTGAACCTGTTCGGCGCGGTGTTCCTGCTGCCGGCGCTCGCCGCGTGGCTCGGCGTCGAGCGTGCCGAGCGCCACATGCAGCAACCCCGGCCGCGGCCGTCGCCGGCGGCTGCGCCGCAACTGGAGCCGGCGCGGGCGCTCGAACCCGGCAATCCGGTGCGCTGATCGCCGCCCCTCATTACCCCCGAACGCGCGGCGGGCCGCCGCGCGCGTCAACAAGGAGACCCCCCATGTCCGCACGCCCCTACAAGATCGAAGCCCAGCCGCTCGCGCAGCGCTATGCACGCGGCTGGCACTGCCTCGGGCTCGCCCGCGACTACAAGGACGGCAAGCCGCACACGCTGAACGTGTTCGGCCGCAAGCTTGCCGCGTTTGCCGATTCGACCGGCAAGATCAACGTCGTCGACGCGTATTGCCCGCACATGGGTGCCGACCTGAGCCTCGGCACGGTCGACGGCGACAACCTCGTGTGCCCGTTTCACGGCTGGGCCTGGAGCGGCGCAGGGCAGTGCGCATCGATCCCGTACTGCAAGCGGATTCCGCCGAAGGCGCGCATCGGCGCATGGCCGACCTGCGAGGAAAACAACCTGCTGTTCGTGTGGAACGACCCGGAAGGCAATGCGCCGCCAGCCGATGTCGCGATTCCGCGCCTGGACGTGTGCTTCTCCGGTGAATGGTCGGACTGGGTCGTCGACAAGATGGTGATCCAGGCCAACTGCCGCGAACTGGTCGACAACATCTCGGACGTCGCGCACTTCGCGACCGTGCACCGCGCGCCGATCGACTATTTCGCGAACCTGTTCGAGGATCACAAGGCGACGCAGCTGATGGTCGGCCGCAGCGAGAAGCTCGGCGGCGACAGCCTGACCGCGCTGTCGACGTATTTCGGGCCGGCCGTGCACATCACGCAGATGACGGGGCAGAGCAACGGGCAGCCGATCCATTCGGTGCTGCTGAACTGCCACGTGCCGATCGACATGAACAGCTTCGAGCTGCGTTACGGCGTGATCGTGAAGAAGGTGGCCGGGCTTACCGACGAACAGAACCTGGAGGTCGCGAACGCGTACGTGAAGGAAGCGCAGCGCGCGTTCTACGAGGACGTCGACATCTGGCACAGCAAGACGCGGATCGACAACCCGCTGCTGTGCGAAGGCGACGGCCCGCTGTACCAGATGCGCGACTGGTATTCGCAGTTCTATCTGGACGTGGCCGACGTGCGGCCGACGAGCGTCGCGCGCAAGGTGTTCGAAATGCAGATTCGCGAAGGCGGCACGCCGCCGGCGCTGCATCACGTGTTCGAGCCGCGGTAAAAGCCGGCGGACCGGCCGAAAACAGGGGCGCATCGAAACAGGCCCCTTCGGCCGGCAACACCCGCCGCATAAGGCGCGCGCGGCGCCCGTGCGTGCGCGTCGCACCGAAATGGCTTGACGGAACGGCCGCTACAGCGTAGTGTCCGTGACCGAAGTCTTCAAGAAGTTCGATTGCTCATCATTGGCCGCACTCCGTGCGGCGGTCGTTGGTCTCTCCCTCTTTGATTCTTTCTGTGCCCGTCGCGGGCGCATGTTCAATTATTCGTATTAAGGAAGTATTTGTGGATACCGGTACCGTCAAGTGGTTCAACGAAACCAAGGGCTTTGGTTTCATCTCCCCGGACAACGGCGGCGACGATCTGTTCGCCCATTTCTCGGAAATTCGCGGCACGGGCTTCAAGACCCTGGCCGAAGGCCAGAAGGTCAGCTTCGAAGTGAAGCGCGGCCCGAAGGGTCTGCAAGCGTCGAACATCACGCCGCAGTAAGTCGCATCGGCATCGGCCGCCGATCGGCGGCGGGTGCCGGATGGAGTTTCGCGCGGGGCGCCGCTGTTCCGGCGGCCTGCGCGTTCCGATGCGCACGACCGATGCATCGCGACATTCACGATGCATCGGTCGTGACGCCTCCCCATCGCATGCGTGACCCGCGTGCGACACAACGCCCTCGCGAAGCGAGCGCCGCATCGCCAGCGCATCACCGCTTTAACGCATCAACCCGAGCAGACCGCCGCCATGCCGTAGCAGCCGGCGCGGTCCCGACTACTTGCGCGGCGCTCATCGCGCCGCCGCCACCGACCGCCCGAACGCCGCAACGCGCCGGGCTCCGATCGCAAGACAGGCCCGTGGCCCGTCTGAACGAACCGATACCCGGCAGCCTGCCGGCCGCCGTCCCGTTGCGGGAAACGGCGCCGGGCAGATCGCCGCGGCCGCGGTCAATCACCTTGTCTGGAGGAATTGGTTTGGCAAAAGAAGAACTGCTGGAACTGGACGGAATCGTCGACGAAGTGCTGCCGGACAGCAAATACCGTGTCACGCTGGAAAACGGCGTCGTGGTGGGCGCGTACGCGTCGGGCCGCATGCGCAAGAACCACATCCGCATTCTCGCGGGTGACCGCGTGACGCTGGAACTGTCGATGTACGACCTTACCAAGGGCCGCATCAACTTCCGTCACAAGGACGCGAATTCGCCGCGTCCGCAGCGCAACAGCGGGCCGCGCCGCTAAGCGGCCAGGATCGCGCGCAGCACCGCGCCGATCGACTCCCGTCCGGCCATGCGGCCGGATGAACCGGATGGACGGCACGGGTCGTGCCGTTCGCCGGTCGCCGGTCGTGTCGTCACGTCGTGACGACCCCAAGTTGCATCTCCGATCGAACCGCCCGGTTCGGATCGTCGTTTTCCCCCGTCCTCACCGATTCGGTGCGCATTGCGTCGGCCTGCCACGTCGGCCGCCGGTTGAACACGCATGCTGCGCACGCACTGTGCGTCGCTTTACGCGGATGCCGGCGCGGTCGTACACTCGTCGGCGATTCGCGGCCCGCGCACGCTGTATCGCCTTTCGTTTGCTTTCAATCGCTTTCAGCGCTCCCGCGACCGTGCCAGCCGGACATTCGTCGCGCGACGCCAGGAGGCGCCATGAGTGCAGACGCAGCCCCCGCATCCCCACCGGTTCAGGATCGCATCCAGCACGTGTTCGTGCTGATGCTCGAGAACCGCTCGTTCGATCACCTGTTCGCGCTGTCGGGCATCGCCGACATCGTCGCCGCGTCGCCGGGCGACAGCAACGCGTACGGCGGCGCGGTCTATCCGTTCGGCGGCGGTGCGCCCGACCGGATGCCGACCGACCCGTGCCACGAATTCACCGACGTGCTCGAACAGCTCTGCGGCGCGGGCGTGCCGTTCGTGAAAGGGCAGGCTTATCCGCCCGTCGTCAATTCGGGGTTCGTGTCGAACTACGCGACGTCGCATTCCGAAGGCACGCCGCCGCAGCCGGCCGACGCGGGCAGGATCATGCAGGGCGCCGACGTGCGGACGCAGGCGCCGTCGCTGTACGCGCTCGCGAATGCGTTCGTGCTGTGCGACGCGTGGCATGCGTCGATGCCGGGGCCGACCTGGCCGAACCGCTTCTTCCTGCACGGCGCGTCGTCGGCCGGGCTCGACCATTCGCCGACCAGGGAAGAAATGGGCGGGTGGGAGGCGTTCGACGGCTTCCGCTATCCGAAGGGTTCGATCTTCGGCGCGCTCGGCGACGACAACTGGCGCATCTACCAGGATCAGTCGGGCGATCCGCTCGGCCACGTGCCGCAGGTCGCGTCGCTGAAGGGCATCAGCTTCGTCGACGTCGACGATCTCGCGCACTTCGAGGCCGATCTCGCGGCCGGCTACACGGCACGCTACACGTTCATCGAGCCCGGCTACGGCGACATCGTGCACGGCACCTACCGGAACGGCAGCTCGCAACACCCGATGGACGGGCTGGCCGGCGGCGACCAGCTCGCCGCGCGCGTGTACAACGCGATCCGCAATTCGCCGGTATGGAACAGCAGCCTGTTCGTGATCGTCTACGACGAGCATGGCGGCTTCTACGATTCGGTCAGGCCGGGCGCCGCGCCGCCGCCGAACGACGGCGCGGCCGCGACGCTGAATGCGAGCGGCTTCGGCTTCGACGTGTATGGCGTGCGCGTGCCGGCGATCGTGATTTCGCCGTGGGTCGCGGCCGGGCAGGTCGACCACACGCCGTACGATCATGCGTCGGTCGCCGCGACGCTCGAGCGGCTGTTCGGCCTCGCGCCGCTGACCGACCGCGACCGCCTCGCCAACGACCTGCTGGCGCTCGTGACGACCACCTGCCGCACCGACTGCCCGCAAAGGATTGGATCATGAGCACGACCCCGGACCCGGACCCGCGCGACGCGCTGCCCGTGCACGACGGCACGAGCCTGATTGCCTATCTGCACATCCTGAAGAAAGCGCATGCGGCGCTGGTCGGCCACGACAACGCCCATCTGCGCTTCAGCGAGATCGTGACGCGCGGGCAGGCGCGGCAATACATCGAGGAACTGATGCCGGTGCTGCAGCAGGCGCGCGCGGAGCATCGGCGGCGCAGGCACGGCGGGAAGCATCGCTGACGGGGGGGCGGCGAGCGGTTGGGGCGGGTGAAGCCGGTGCCGGGGTGAGCGAGGCCGCGACGCGTCACACGGGCTGCCGCGCTGCACGCGTCCACCCGTCAAAAGAATGCGGGGCTTGCGCCCCGTTCACACCGCTTCCGGACGGATGCCGGCGGCATTCGGTTACGCCGCAATCTCCCGCGCCCGCACCATCGTCAGCGCCGCATCCTCGATCATGTCCTCCTGGCCGCCGACGAGCCGCTGCCGGCCCAGTTCGACGAGGATGTCGCGCGCGGGAATCCCGTACTTCGCCTCCGCGCGCTTCGCGAACAGCAGGAACGACGAGTAGACGCCCGCATAGCCGAGCGTCAGCGCATCGCGGTCGAGGCGGATCGGTGCGTCCATGATCGGCACGACGAGATCCTCGGCGACGTCCGAGATCGCGAACACGTCGACGCCCGTCTCGATCCCCATCCGGTCGCATACCGCGACGAACACTTCCATCGGCGTGTTGCCCGCGCCGGCGCCGAGGCCGGCCGCTGCCGCGTCGATCCGGTTCGCGCCGGCAGCGACCGCCGCGACCGAGTTCGCGACGCCCATCGCGAGGTTGTGGTGGCCGTGGAAGCCGAGTTCCGTCTCCAGCTTCAGCGCGTCGCGCACCTGGCCGATCCGCGCGGTCACGTCGTCGGGCAGCATGTGGCCGGCTGAATCGGTGATGTAGATGCAGTTCGCGCCGTACGATTCCATCAGCTTCGCCTGCACGACCAGCTGCTCGGGCGACGACATGTGCGCCATCATCAGGAAGCCGACCGCATCGAGCCCGAGCGTGCGCGCGAGGCCGATGTGCTGTTCCGACACGTCGGCCTCGGTGCAGTGCGTCGCGACGCGGATCGTGCCGACGCCGAGCGCGTGCGCCATGCGCAGGTGCTCGACGGTGCCGATGCCGGGCAGCAGCAGCGCCGACACCTTGGCCTGCTTCAGCTCCGGAATCACGGCACTCAGGTACGCCTCGTCGGTATGTGCGGGGAAACCGTAGTTGACCGACGCGCCGCCGAGCCCGTCGCCGTGCGTGACCTCGATCAGCGGCACACCGGCTGCGTCGAGCCCGCGCGCGATGTTGCGCATCTGGTCGAGCGTGATCTGGTGGCGCTTCGGGTGCATCCCGTCGCGCAGCGACATGTCGTGGACGGTGATCTTCTTGCCTGCAAGTAACATCGCGTGGCTCCTCGTCTCAAGCGGTGGCGGCCGTCGCGGCCAGCATCTGTTCGGCGAAACGCTCGGCCGTGGCGGCCGCGGCGGCGGTCATGATGTCGAGGTTGCCCGCGTATTTCGGCAGGTAGTCGCCGAGCCCCTCGACTTCCATGAACACCGACACGCGATTGCCGTCGAACACCGGGCCGTTCTTCAGCGTGTAGCCGGGCACGTAGCGCTGCACTTCCTTGACCATCGCGTGTACGGACGCGGTGATCGCGTCGACGTCGGGCGGCCCGTCGGTCAGGCAGTGGATCGTGTCGCGCATGATCAGCGGCGGCTCGGCCGGGTTGATCACGATGATCGCCTTGCCCTTGCGCGCGCCGCCGACCTGTTCGATCGCGCCGGACGTCGTGCGCGTGAATTCGTCGATGTTCTTGCGCGTGCCGGGGCCGACCGAACGCGACGACACGGTCGCGATGATCTCGCCGTACGCGACCGGCTGCACGCGCGACACCGCATACACCATCGGGATCGTTGCCTGGCCGCCGCAGGTCACCATGTTCACGTTCGTCTGCGCGCTGTCGAGATGCGCGTCGAGGTTCACCGGCGGCACGCAGTACGGCCCGATCGCGGCGGGTGTCAGGTCGATCATCTTCACGCCGAGCGCGGTGAGCTTGTCGGAGTTGTCGCGGTGCACGTAGGCGGACGTCGCGTCGAACGCGATGCGAATGTCGTCGGCGGCCACGTGCGGCAGCAGCCCGTCGACACCGTTGTCGGTGGTCTTCAGGCCGAACTCGCGCGCCCGCGCGAGGCCGTCCGACGCCGGATCGACGCCGACCATCCACACGGGTTCGAGCACCGGCGAGCGGCGCAGCTTGTACAACAGGTCGGTGCCGATGTTGCCGGGACCGATCAGTGCGCATTTGATTTTCTTCATCTGGGTTCCTTTAGATAAAGCGGACGTCGCAACCGCCGATGCCGGAGATATGCATCGACAGCGCGTCGCCGGCCGTGACCGGAATCAGTTTCGCGAGCGAGCCGGACAGCACGATCTCGCCGGCAAGCAGCGGCACGTCGTACGCGGCGAGCGTGTTCGCGAGCCACGCGACCGCATCGGCGGGGTGGCCGAGCGCCGCGTCGCCGCTTCCTTGCGCGACGGGCTTGCCGTTTTTCTCGATCGTCATCTCGCACGCGGCGAGATCGAGCGTGCGCGTGTCGACGCGTGCATCGCCGAGCACGTACACGCCGCACGACGCGTTGTCGGCGACGGTGTCCTCGATGCGGATCGCCCAGTCGCGGATGCGCGAATCGACGATCTCGAAGCAGGGCGCGACGGCGGCCGTCGCGGCGATCACGTCGGTGCGGTCGATGCCGGGGCCGCGCAGGTCGCGCGCGAGGATGAACGCGATCTCGCCCTCGGCACGCGGCGCGATCAGCGAGTCGGCGGCAATCGCGTCGCCGGCCGCGTAGTGCATGCCGGACAGCAGGATGCCGAAATCGGGCTGGCGCACGTTCAGCATGTCCTGCACGGCCTGGCTCGTCACGCCGATCTTTTTGCCGACGACCGCTTCGCCCTGTTCGACGCGGCGTTCGACGAAGCGCTGCTGGATGCGGTACGCGTCGTCGAGCGACAGCCGGCGCGGGCGGCTCGACAGCGGCGCGACCGGCGCACGCGCGTGCCATGCGGCGTACAGCTCGTCGCCGAGCGTCGTATGCAGGCGGGAAGACATGAAAGGGCCCTCGAATGGAAAAGGCCGCCGTCGCGGGCGGCGTCGTGCGCCGGAGCGGGGCTCCGGCGCGTGGAGCGCGGGCATGCCGCGTCGGTCAGTTAGTTGCCCGAACTGCGGATCGCATCCGGCGAGAAGTACGCCTCGTTGAACTGCGGGCTGTTGTCGAGCTTCGGCATCGGGCCTTCGTTTGTCAGGCGGTCGGCCATGTACGCGCCCGAGATCAGGTCGTGGAAGAACACGACGCTCGGGTAGAAGACCTTCGCGTCATACGCGTACAGCGACGTCGCGACGTTGGTGCGCCAGAGCTGGCCGCGCGCGTCGTAGTTGTCCGCGAGCAGCGATTGCCACGAATCCTCGTCGATGTACAGCACGCGCTTCGCGTACTGGTGGCGATAACCGCTCTTCAGCGTCGCCTGCAGCACCCACACGCGATGCAGCTCGTAGCGGATATATGCCGGGTTCTCGTGGCCCTTGGTCAGCAGGTCGCCGTACTTCAGCGAGCTGTCCATCACCTTGTAGTTGTCGTAGGGCACGTAGATCTCGCGCTTGCCGACGATCTTCCAGTCGTAGCGGTCGCCGGGGCCGTTGTACAGGCGGTCGTCGTCGACCGTGCGGAAGCCGCCCGGGCCCTGCGGCTGGTCATAGCCGTATTCGGGCGCCTGGCGCACGCGCCGCGTGCCGGGGTTGTACATCCACGTGCGCGACGAGTTGTCCGCGCCGGCCTTGTCCCAGTTCGTGAAGCCGACGATCAGCGAGCCGCGGTCGGACAGCGGCAGCTCCGTCGCGTTGCGGTAGTACGTGCGGTTGTTCAGGTCGCTCTTTACGTCGTACTTGCCGACGTTGCGCGGCGAGTAGATGTCGTAGCGCACCTTGCCCCACGCGATGTTGCCGTCGGAGTACACGACCGCCTGGTCGTAGGTGGCCTGCTCGGTGCCGATCGACGACGAGAAGCGCTGGTTCCACAGCAGTTCGGCGGCGGTCTTGGGGATCGGGTAGGGCACCGTCGGCGGCGCGTTCGTGAGGCCGTTCGCGTCGGACGTCATCATCGATTCGGGCGCGTATGCGCGGATGTCCTTGTAGACGGCATCCGGGTAGCGGAAGTCGCGGTGGCTCGGGTAGACGATGATCTTGAATGTGGCCGGATAGCGCTTGAACATCGCCTTCTGGCCGTCGGTCAGGTGCTCGGCGTACTGCGCCATGTTTTCCGCGGTGATCGTCGCGACCGGCTTTTCGTTCGCGAACGGATCGGGGTAGCGGCCGCCGCGCTTGTACTGCACGTCGGGCGGCGTGCCGAGCCACTTGCCCGACCACTCGGGCACGCTGCTGTCCTTGCTCGCGGCGCGCATCGCGCCCATCGGCGTCAGCGGGCCGTCGAGCGCCTTCAGGTCGTCCGGCGTGACCTTCGGGAACGATGCCGTCGCGACGAGTGCGCAAGCGGCCATCACCGACGCGCGCAGGAGGGGGAGACGAATTCGTTTCATGACTAATCCTCTTCTTGCTGAGTGACGAGCGGCCGGGCCGCTCAGAAGTGGTAGGTCGCCGTCGCCAGCACGTAGTCGCGATCGGCGAGCGGCCGCGTGGCGGGGTTCGGTGAACCGAGGAACTTCGCGTAGACGAGCGACAGCTGCAGGTTGCTCAGGCGCGTGAAGGTCACGCCGGCGGTCACGCGATGGTCGCCCTGGCCCGTCAGCGAGCCGAGCGCGCCGG
The DNA here is from genome assembly GCF_003233675.1 of Burkholderia sp. JP2-270. NCBI lineage: Bacteria > Pseudomonadati > Pseudomonadota > Betaproteobacteria > Burkholderiales > Burkholderiaceae > Burkholderia > Burkholderia sp. JP2-270. The sequence goes on from NZ_CP029825.1 coordinate 3,201,723, forward strand.
CGAGCGGCGACGTGCCCGTCAGGTCGTGCGTGTAGGTCAGCGGCACGTCGAGATCCCAGCCGTTGAACACGTTCTTGTAGCTGAGCGTCCACGCGATCTCCATCGCGAGCGCATTGCGCGAATTCGCGAGCGTAGTCGACCCGCCTTGCTCCGAGATGCTGCCCGCGTGCACGTACGTGAGTTCGCCGATCAGCGACTGCGAGTTCGCGAGGAAGCTCGGCCCGATCGAGTAGATACCGGACAGGTTGGTCTGCAGCACGTTCGCGCGCGTCGACTGCGGGCCCGTCGCCGTATTGACGAGCACGGCCGCGCCCTGGCGGTACGACACTTCGCCCGCGACGTTCACGGGGCCGACCTGCGTCGAGAAGCTCGCGCCGGTCAGCTTGATGTTGTTGAAGTAGGTCTGCTGGTACTGGAGCGTCGGGAAGTACGTCGTGACGACGCTCGGGTTCATGTCGTTGTAGTGCAGGTGGTACAGGCCGATCTCGGTGTCGCCGAGCACGCGGAAGCGCGCGCCGATCCCCCACTGGTTGCGCGCGCTCGGCTTCTCGTCGGCGCCGCGCGGAATGATCATCCCGCCCGGGCCGATGATGAACTGTGCGCCCGGGCCCACCACGTCCGAATAGCTCCAGTAGGTGCCCGGCGCGGTGAGGCGGTTCTCCTTGAACGCGAACTGGTAGTACGCGAGCAGGCTGAAGTTCGGCGTGATCTGCCACTGCGTCGAGATCTGCGGCACGGGCAGCAGGATGTCCTTCACCTCGGCGCCGGCCATATACGACTTGGTCGCGTCGGCGGGGCCCTGCGCGCCCGCGATGTTCGGGAAGAACAGGCTTTCGCCCCACGCGACAACCTGGTCGCCGACCTTCACGTTCAGGCTCGTCGAGCCGATGTGGAAGGTGTTGTACGCATACGCGGCGAGCAGCGTCGTGTGGCCGCCCGACCAGTAGCGCGCGTCGCTCGTGAAGTTGTTGTACCGGCCCGACTGGTTCACGGTGCCCGGTGCATCGTTGTAGTTCGGGCGGTGGTACGCCTGGTCGTAGAACGTGTCCGCGCGGACGAACACGCCCCAGTCGTCGTGCTTCAGGTTCACTTCGCCGAGCAGGCTGACCTGGTTCTCGATCAGCTTGTTCTTCGCGAAGTTGCGGTCGCCGTCGTCGCCGTTGATGTTCGCCGGTGTCAGCAGATTGCCGCTCGGCGCGCGCGTGCGCATGCCGAGGCCGTAACTGAGCGTGAACGTATAGTCCAGCGTCGTGTCGGCGCCAAGCTCGATCGTGCTGCCGGCGTGCGCGGCCGGAACGGCGCACGTCAGCAGCGCGGCGGCCAGCGTCGACAGCGTGGCGGTTGCTCGCTTGCCGGTACGACGCGAAATCCGTTGATGCATGGTGTCTCCTCTTGGGGGTATCGACGACGGTCGACTATGTGTTGTCTTGAGAGGCAGAGTAGGGAGATCGCGGTAGCACGGAATCGTCGAAATGAACTAGATGACTTCCCTAGGACTGGAAACGATTGGTTTCGCAACGCTTGCAGTGCATGTATCAACGCGTGGCCGCCTGCGCGGCGGACAGGAACGCCGGCCGCTCGCCGCCGCCGTCGAGCCGCAGGTTCGCGCCCGATGCGTACGACGCGTCGGACGACGCGAGGAACAGGCATGCGGATGCGACGTCGTCGGGCGTCGCGAGCCGCCCGGCGGGAATCGTCGCGCGGATCGCGTCGAGCGCTGTGTCGTCGCCGTAGTGGCCTTCGGTGGCCGATTCCGTCTGCACGAGGCTCGGGCTGATCGCGCACACGCGCACGCGCGGCGCCCACTCGACCGCGAGCGACGCGACCGCGTTGACGAGGCCCGCTTTCGCGGCGCCGTACGCGGCCGTGCCGGGCGACGGCCGCGACGCGCTGACGCTCGCGATGAACAGCATCACGCCGCCTTCGGGCCGCGGCTGCATGATCGCGTTGACGCGCTGCGCAAGCTGCAGCGGCGCGATCAGGTTCAGCCGCACGATCGATTCGGTGAAGCGCGGCGACGCGTCGGCCGCGAGCGCGAACGGCGAGCCGCCCGCGTTGTTGACGAGCACGTCGACGCCGCCGGCCGTATCGCGGATCGCCGCGAGCATCGCGTCGACCTGCTCGATGTCGCGCAGGTCGGCCGCGACGAACGCGGCCGTGCGGCCACCGTCCGAAGGCGGCGTGTCGGGCGCGCTGCGTCCGCAGACGAACACGCGCGCCCCTGCCGCGAGAAATCGTTCGGCGATGCGCCGCCCGATGCCCTTGGTGCCGCCCGTCACGAGCACCGTCTTGCCGCTGTAGTCGAATCCGCTCATCGTCAGCCTCCGTTTCGGTGGGCCGATGATAGGAAGAAGCGCGCGCGGCTTCGTAGTCTGAAAGGATGATGCCGGCCGGCGCCGGCGGCGCAATCATCGTGGCAGGCATCCATCGAACGACGAAGGAGACAACCCGCGATGACGACCCTCACGCCGCCGCCGGCCGGCATCTTCACCGACGTACCGGGCGGCTTGCGCCTGCACCATTACGAAGCGGGCGAGGGCCGGCCGGTGGTGTTCATCCACGGTAGCGGGCCGGGCGCCAGCGGTTTCAGCAACTTCAAGCACAACGTTCCCGCGTTCGCGGCCGCGGGCTTCCGCGCGATCGTCGTCGACCTGCCCGGCTACGGGCAGTCGTCGAAGCCGTCGGACGTCGCCTATACGCTCGATTTCTTCGTCGGCGCGCTGCATGCGCAGCTTGCCGCGCTAGGGATCGGGCCGGCCGTGCTGCTCGGCAACTCGCTCGGCGGCGCGATCGCGCTCAAATACGCGCTCGACTATCCGGACGAGGTCGACGGGCTGATCATGATGGCGCCGGGCGGCGTCGAGGATCGCGACACCTATTTCCGGATGGAAGGCATCCAGCGGATGGTGAAGCTGTTCACCAATCGCCAGATGAATGACGACACGATGCGCGAGCTGCTGACGCTGCTCGTGCACGACCCGGCGATCGTCACCGATGCGCTCGTTGCCGAGCGGATGAAGGTGTGCGTCGAACAGCCGACCGAAGTGCTGTCGACGATGAGCGTGCCGAACCTGACCGACGCGCTCGGCGACCTGCGCAGCCCGGTGCTCGGCTTCTGGGGCACGGATGACCGCTTCAATCCGGTCTGCGGCGCGCTGAAGTTCCTCGAACGCTGCCGCGACGCGCGCTTCGTGCTGATGAACCGGTGCGGCCACTGGGTGATGGTGGAGCACGCCGATTACTTCAATCGGGAATGCCTTGATTTTCTTGCGGCGCGGAACACGCGATAACGCCGGATGCGATTGAAGGTCGTCCCGCAAGCGGGCGGGCCCGCCTGAATACCTGGAGACAAGATGAAACTCATCGAAGAACTGTTCGACCTGCGCGGCAAGGTGGCCGCGATCACCGGCGGCGCGCGCGGCATCGGCGCGGAGACGGCGCGCACGCTGGCGGCGGCCGGCGCGAGCGTCGCGATCCTCGACGTGCTGTCGCAGCCGGCGCAAGCGCTGGTCGGGGAGATTCGCGCGCAAGGCGGCCAGGCCGCGTTCTGGTCGCTCGACGTGACGCACGAGGCCGACGTGTCGCGCGTGTTCGGCGAGATCGTCGCGCGCTTCGGGCGCCTCGACGTGCTCGTGAACAACGCGGGCATCGAGGGGCACAACGTGCCGACGCACGAACTCACGCTCGCGCAATGGCAGCGCGTGCAGGACGTGAACGTCAACGGCGTGTTTCTGTGCACGCGCGCGGCGATTCCGCATATCGACGCGGCCGGCGGCGGGTCGATCGTGAACCTGTCGTCGATGTACGGGATCGTCGGCGGCCCCGACGTGCCCGCGTATCACGCGTCGAAGGCCGCGGTGCGGATGATGGCGAAGGTCGACGCGATGCTGTATGCGGCGAAGAACATCCGCGCGAACTCGGTACACCCCGGCTATATCCGCACGCCGATGCTCGAGGACGCGTTCCGCCAGATGGGGCAGGACCCCGATCGCGCATTCGAGTACATGCAGACGAACGTGCCGCTGGCGAAGATCGGCAGCCCGCGCGACATCGCGGCCGGCATCCTGTATCTCGTGTCGCCGGCCGGCCGTTACGTGACCGGCGCGGAGCTCGTGATCGACGGCGGGTTTACCGCACGCTGACGCAGCACGGTAAGCGCAACGGAACAGGAGACAGGCAGTTGAAAGTGCTCGTGGCAGTGAAGCGCGTGGTCGACGCGAACGTGAAGGTCGGCGTGAAATCCGACCGGACGGGCGTCGACATCGCGAACGTGAAGATGTCGATGAACCCGTTCGACGAGATCGCGGTGGAAGAAGCCGTGCGCTTGAAGGAGGCCGGTGTCGTGACCGAGGTGCTGGCCGTGTCGATAGGTGTTTCGCAGGTGCAGGAGACGTTGCGCACGGCGCTGGCGATCGGCGCGGATCGCGCGATCCTGGTCGAATCGAATGAAGGTGCCGAGCCGCTCGGCGTCGCGAAGGTGCTGAAGGCGCTGGTCGACCGGGAGCAGCCTTCGCTCGTGATCCTCGGCAAGCAGGCGATCGACGACGATTCGAACCAGACCGGGCAGATGCTGGCTGCGCTTGCGGGTATGCCGCAGGCGACGTTCGCGTCGAAGGTGGTGATCGCCGATGGTCGTGCGACGGTTGCGCGGGAAGTCGACGGTGGCGCGGAAACGCTTTTGCTGACGTTGCCGGCGGTGGTCACGACTGACCTGCGTTTGAACGAGCCGCGCTACGTGACGTTGCCGAACATCATGAAGGCGAAGAAGAAGCCGCTGGAAGTCGTGCAGCCCGATGACCTTGGCGTGGATGTGACGCCGCGTGTGAAGGTGCTCGAGGTGAACGAGCCGCCGAAGCGTGCGGCCGGCGTGAAGGTGCCGGACGTGCAGACACTGGTCGGGAAGCTGAAGACCGAAGCCAGGGTGCTGTAACAGGGAACGCGACGAAATGACGATTCTGGTAATTGCGGAACACGACAATGCGTCGATCAAGGCCGCGACGTTGAATGCCGTGGCGGCGGCTCAGGCGCTCGGTGCAGCGGGCGGCGGCGACATTCACGTGCTGGTTGCGGGACACAACGCACAGGCAGCGGCAGACGCCGCAGCGAAGATCGCAGGTGTTTCGAAGGTGCTGCTGGCCGACGCGCCGCACTTGGCCGAAGGTCTGGCCGAGAACGTCGAAGCGACGGTGATGAACGTCGCGAAGGCCCACTCGCACATCGTTGCGCCGGCCACGGCCTACGGCAAGAACATCGCACCGCGCATCGCCGCGAAGCTGGATGTCGCGCAGATCTCCGAGATCACGGCGGTTGTCTCGGCTGATACGTTCGAACGCCCGATCTACGCGGGCAACGCGATTGCAACGGTGCAGTCGAGCGACCCGATCAAGGTCATCACGGTGCGCGCAACAGGTTTCGATCCGGTTTCGGCGGAAGGTGGCAGCGCAGCGGTCGAGAAGATCGAAGCGGCGGCAGATGCAGGCGTATCGCGGTTCCTGAGCCGTGAAATGACTAAGCTGGACCGTCCGGAGCTCACCGGCGCGAACATTGTCGTTTCGGGTGGCCGCGGCCTCGGCAGCGGCGAGAACTTCGCGTTGGTGCTGGAGCCGCTGGCCGACAAGCTGCAGGCCGCACTCGGCGCATCACGCGCGGCGGTCGATGCGGGCTACGTGCCGAACGACTGCCAGGTCGGCCAGACCGGCAAGATCGTTGCGCCGCAGTTGTATATCGCGGTCGGTATCTCCGGCGCGATCCAGCATCTGGCCGGCATGAAGGATTCGAAAGTGATCGTCGCAATCAACAAGGACCCGGAAGCGCCGATCTTCAGCGTGGCCGACTACGGTGTCGTCGGCGACCTGTTCACGCTTGTGCCGGAAGCGGTCGCGGCGCTCTGACGATGCCGCTGTTCGAATTCAACGGGATGCGGCCGTGCGTCGATCCGTCCGCGTATGTCGACCCGAGCGCGGTCGTGATCGGCGACGTGACGATCGGCGCGCGCTGCTATATCGGCCCGCATGCTAGCCTGCGCGGCGACTTCGGCACGATCGTCGTCGACGACGGCAGCAACGTGCAGGACGGCTGCGTGCTGCATGTCGGGATCGGCGAGACGTGCCGGCTCGGAGTCAACAGTCACGTCGGCCATGGCGCGATCGTGCATGGCGCGACGCTCGAACCGGACACGATGATCGGGATGAACGCGGTCGTGATGGACGGCGCAACGATCGGCGCGACGACGATCGTCGCCGCGTGCGCGTTCGTGAAGGCCGGGGCCGACGTGCCGCGCGGCGTGCTGCTCGCGGGCGTGCCGGGGCGTGTCGTGCGGCGGCTGAGCGACGCGGAGATCGACGCGAAGGCGAACGGCACGCGGATTTATCAGCAGTTGGCGGCGGATTGTTTGAGGACGATCAGGCGGGTTGACGGGTGAGCGGGGCGACGGCCGACGGGGTTTCGTCGCGCGCGCAGGCCGGCCGTCGCTCATGTCGACTCGCGCTTGATCGCGCGGAACCCTTCCGCCGTCGACGTAAAGCCTGAAAATCCGAGTGCGGACAATGCTTGCTGGAGGCACTCCGAAAGCGGTGTGCCGTAGACGTCCAGAATCGCATAGCCATCTCGATGCATCTCCTTGTTGTGGTGATCGTCCACGGCATGCAGTATTCCGGCGCACCAGCTTTCGCGATCGCTGCCATATCGCAGGAACGTGGTCACGCCACCTTCGACGACTTGTCCGGGCAGGGCCGGTGACGCATTCCGGATCTGTGTGACCGCTGCATCGTTCGCGGGACTCGTCACGACCCACGTGTGCGATGCGATGGCGGCGATATCGCGAATCCGCTCGCCACTTCCGGGATCGACGATCAGTGCGATGGTGTCCTGCTTCGTCACGGGTGTTCTCCGTTGTTCTTGCGATGTTGCGTATCGTTTGTGCCCGCCAGGCAATCGGGACGATACCGGATCGATTGCGTGATACGCCGCCGTTGGCTTAAGATCGGCAGCAGTTCATCCCACGCCTTCAGCGCCAATGAAAACGAGCATACGCCTGCGGGTCGCCGTCATTGCCTCCGCCTTTGCGGTTTTCAACGTCTACATGCACATTCAGCAGTTCGTCAGCGGCTGCGTATGGGTCAGGGGCCATCACCGCTGCAGTTTCGAAAACAGCGCGAATTTCGAAGGCTGGATGGATCTCGACCTGCTGGTCACGTGTTGCTGGGTCGCCGGCGCCGTGATGGGCTGGGTGGCCGTCGCACAGGCGGCGAGAAAGCCGGGTTAACGAGCGACACCCGTGTCTGCAACGTGGCGCTCTATCGAATCGACTCTGTCAATCCGTGACTACGCGTATTCGCTGGCGGGCGGCGAAGCCGTTCCCGATCCGTGCGAGCCGGGAATGAACTCGCGAGCTGCTGTCGGCGGAAGAGATCGTGGCGATTCTCGGTGCGTGTTTCCGTGCGGCGCGAGTGCCGTGTGGTGTGCGATCGTCGCGTCGTTGTTCGTGTGAGATCCGGGTGCGACGACGATGGCCGGAACCGCCCTCGTCGAGCAATTCGGAACGTCGCGCGTGAGACCGGAACGCACGGGTTTCGCGCGTTGAAGCGGGCGACCATTCCGGCTTTGATTTCCCCTGTGCCGTGCACTAGATTCGAAGCGTTCACATGTCACCGAGCGCGAGGTGGAGTCATGACTCCGTGGGAGATTCAGGGCACCGAATTGATCAGTTGCAATTGCTCATACGGTTGTCCGTGCCAGTTCAGTGCGTTGCCGACCAACGGCAATTGCGAAGCGATGGGCGCGATTTCGATCGACAGCGGCCACTACGGCGACGTGGTGCTCGACGGCGTCAGGATCGCGGTCGTGTTTCAGTGGCCGGGGCCGATCCACGAAGGCAAGGGCAAGTGCCAGCCGATCGTCGACGAGCGCGCCAGCCCGGCACAGCGCGAAGCGGTGCTGAAGATCATGACCGGTCAGGATACCGATCCGTTTTCGACGATGTTCTCGGTATTCGCGTCGACGCTCGAGCAGGCGTTCGAGCCGATCTTCACGAAGATCGATTTCGACGTCGATGTCGACGCGCGGCGCGGCCGGATTCATGTCGACGGCGTGTTCGACGTCGCGGGCGATCCGATTCTTAACCCGGTGACGGGCGCCGAGCATCGCGTGCGGATCGACCTGCCGAACGGTTTCGAATACGAGCTTGCCGAGATCGGTTCGGGCACGGGGCGCTCGCAAGGCAACATCGCGTTGAATCTCGACGGAACCTACGCGCAGTTCGCGCGGCTGCACATGAACAATCACGGGCTGATCCGGCATCGCGCCGCGGCATGACTCCGTTCGGCACCTGGCTTGGGCGCGAGCGCGTCGTCACGCTGCTCGGCATGGCCGCGCTCGTCGGCGCGTGCTGGTTCTATCTGTGGACGGGCGCGGGAACCGGCATGTCGGCGCTGGAGATGACGACGGTCGCGCTCTTTCCGCATCGACTGGCGGCCGGCGTGGGCAGCATGGATCCGTCGCTGCCGACCGTGATCGCGATGTGGTGGGTGATGATGATCGCGATGATGACGCCCAGCGCGGCGCCGCTCGTGATGCTATACCGGCGCGTGCTGCGGCATCGCGGCGTGGACGGCTCGGGTGCCGCGTTCACGTCGGTGTCGCTGCTGGCCGGTTATCTGGCCGCGTGGCTCGCGTTCTCGATCGGCGCGGCGTTGCTTCAGGCGCTGCTGCAGCCGGCCGGGCTGATCTCCGCAATGATGCTGTGGTCGAAGAGCGCCGTGCTTTCCGCTGTCGTTCTCGCGCTGGCCGGGCTCTATCAATTCTCGCCGCTGAAACGCGCGTGCCTTCGGCAATGCCGCGCGCCGGCCGGTTTTCTGGTCGCGCACTGGCGTCCGGGCGTCGCCGGCAGTTTCCTGCTCGGCGCGCGCCACGGCACGTATTGCGTGGGCTGCTGCTGGTTGCTGATGGCGCTGCTGTTCGTCGGCGGCGTGATGAATGTCGTCTGGATTGCCGCGCTGTCGCTGTTCGTGTTCGCGGAAAAAATCCTGCCAGGTGGAGATCTTGTCGGGCGCGTGCTGGGCGTCGTGCTGATCGCCTGGGCCGGTGTGACGTTGATCGTTTGAACGGGGCATCCGGGTTCGCAAGTCGTTCGCGATGCGCGACTTCCACACGCAGCGGAAGCGTCTTCGAGGTAACGGGAGACTTTCGATGACGCGGCGGCATGCGCGAGGTGCCGGGGCCGGAGCAAGCGAGGCGCGGTAGCGGCCGGTTTTCATCGCTCATGCTACGTAACGCAAGGCAGGTGTTACGTCGGTGTCGCGGGGACGCGACGGCGGATCGAACGGCAGGGCCGGGCCCGCGTGCGATGCGTCGTGCCGGAAAGTGCCGCCGGCAAGGCCGCCGCGGCTCGGTTGCGGAATTGTTAACGAAGTCGATGAAGATGGCACGGTAGATGCTTGCTGGAAGGGTCGCGCTGAATAGCTGACGGGGACTTCCATGCAAAATAATTTCATCAAGGCGAACGTTGCGCTCGCCGCCATTGCCGCGGCGTGTGCGCTGGCAGCGTGCGGCGGCGGTGACGTCACGGCGCCGAAGCTTGCCGGTAACAACATCGGGACGAGTACGAGTGGCACGAGTGGAACCAGTGGTACTAGCGGCGCGAGCGGAACCAGTGGCACAAGCGGAACAAGCGGAACCAGTGGCACAAGCGGCACAAGCGGCACAAGCGGCACAAGCGGCACAAGCGGCACAAGCGGCACAAGCGGAACAAGCGGAACAAGCGGAACAAGCGGAACAAGCGGAACAAGCGGAACAAGCGGAACAAGCGGAACAAGCGGAACAAGCGGAACAAGCGGAACAAGCGGAACAAGCGGAACAAGCGGAACAAGCGGAACAAGCGGAACAAGCGGAACAAGCGGAACAAGCGGAACAAGCGGAACAAGCGGCACCACCAGCGGCACCAGCGGAATCGGCGGCACCAGCGGAACGAGCGGCACGCCCGGCACGAACGGCATCGTCAGCTCCGTCGGCGCGGTCGTCTTGGACGCGGGCGCCACGCTCGGGGGCGTGAGCCTGCCGGGCGGCGTCAGCAAGGGCGTGACCGCCGGGCCGGCCGACACGGTCACCGGCGTCGGCACGATCGTCCGCGATGCGTCGAACGCCGTGAGCAACGGCATCGGCCAGATCGGCTTCACGCCGAACCCGGTCGGCGGAACCGTCGCCGGCCTCGGCACCATCGTCGGCTCGACCAGCAATCCGGTTAGCGGTCTCGGCGAAACGGTTAAGGCGCTCGGTTCCGGCCCGTTGTCGCCGCTGGCGCCGATCACGACACCGGTCGGCGGCCTGCTCGACACGGTGGCCGGCGGTCTGAAGTCGGGCGGCACCATGCTCGGCTCGGCCTTTTCGTCGGGCCCGGTCCAGCAGGCGACGCAGGCGCTCGGCACGGCGATCACCCCGCTTGTGACGACAGCAGGCCAACTCACGCAACAGGTCGGCACGGCAACCGGCCTCGGCCAGCCGGTCGCCGGCCTGCTCGGGCAGGTCGGCAGCGCAATCACGTCCGCCGGATGGAAGGTGACGTCTACGTCGCCGCAGCCGGTCGTCGGCGGTGTCGGTGACCTCGTCCGTGCAGTCGGGAATACGGTGACCAACGTGGGCGGTCTCGTGAACCCGAGCGGCGCGAACGGCGCTGTGCCGATCGCCGGCCTGGTGACGAGCGTGGTCGGCGGCATGCCGGCGGCCGTGCACGACGGTTCCGCGACCGGCACGGGCGGCACCACGCCGTTAGGCGGTACGGGTAATCCGCTCGCGCCGGTGACGTCGCTGGTGGGCGGCCTGCTCGGCGGCGCGGTCGGCAAATAACCGATCGGCGCCGAACGTCGCACAGGCAAACGGTCGAATGACCGAATGACGGCCGGCATCGGCCGCCAAAGGTTCAGGCCGGGATCCGTCGGTCGGCCATGAAAACCCGGCCAGCTACTTGCGGCCGTCGTCGAACTTCGACGGCGGCCGTGCCAGCCCGCGCGCCGGCAGCGGCGTCGACATCACGATCGATGTGCGCGTTTCACCGTACAGGTTGATGCGTTCGATCAGCTGCTCGAGGTGGCTCATGCTGGTGGCGACGAACCGCATGACATACGAGTCGGCGCCCGTCACGTGATGGCATTCGACGACTTCGGGAATCGTCTCCAGCAACTTGAGGAATTTCGCTTTCGCCGGCTGGGGCACCGTGATGCCGATCAGCGCACTCACCGGATAGCCGGCCGCGGCCGGGTTGATCCGGGCCGTGTAGCCCTCGATGATGCCGGCCGTTTCAAGGCGCTTCACGCGTTCCGTCACCGCCGGCACCGACAGGTGAACCTGGCGGGCCAGCTCCGTATAGCTGATGCGGCCGTTGGCCTGCAACAGTGCGAGTATCTTCCAGTCCAGATCGTCCATCGCGGCGGGATTTTTTAAGGCGGAACGGCCATTTTTCCTTAAAAACAGCATTCAGCGGTGACCGGATTTTCCCTACGATGCCTGTTCAACCCGTTGCATGTCGCAAGGAGCAGGCGATGCTGTTCATCAAGTCCGTCGTGATGGGGCTGTCGATCGCGGTGCCGGTCGGCCCGATCGGCATGCTGTGCATTCAACGCAGCCTGAGCCGCGGCTTTCAGGCAGGGTTCGCGACGGGTGTCGGCGCCGCGTGCGCCGATGCGATCTACGGCCTGCTCGGCGCGCTGGGCATCGCGGGCATCGTCACCGCATTCCCGATGCTGACCGTCGGCCTGAAGATCGGCGGCGGCGCGTTCCTCGTGTGGCTGGCGTGGACCATCGCGCGCCAGGCGCCGGCCGCGTCGACGCTGCAACACGACCTGCCGCGCACGACCGTCCTGCGCGATTTCCTGACGACGTTCGGCCTCACGCTGTCGAACCCGATGACGATCCTGTCGTTCGTCGGGATTTTCGCGGCGCTCGGCCCGTTGTCGGGCGCGCGGGAAGGTACGATGTGGCCGGCCGTGTCGCTGATGGTCGCCGGCGTGTTCATCGGTTCCGCGACCTGGTGGCTGTGCCTGAGCGGCGCGACCGCCGCGCTGCGCACGAAGATGTCGTTCGCGTTCATGCACGGGCTGTCGCGCGTGTCGGCCGTCGTTGTCGCGGCATTCGGCGCGATCCAGGTGGTCGCGGGCGTGCGCGGGGTCATCTAGGCGAGCGGGGCAGTGCCGTTCGACCGGATGTTGTCGACAGCCGTCCGCAGATGCGCCAGCAGTTCGAGCATCACGGCTTTCCGACAATACTGGTTCATTCGCGTGCTGACGACGATATCGGCCGGCAGTGCTTCGATCGCATGTTGGACCGACAGCAGGTCGTCGGCGAGCCGCTCCAGCGCATCGTGATGCCACGTGCCCACCGCAACCGCGATCTCGTCCGGCCGGAAACCGAACGCGTCGATGCCGCAGCATGCGGCGACGCAATACGTCTCCAGTGCGTCGATCAACGGCATGACCGTCGCGAGATACGGATCGATCGCGACTGCCTGCCCCTGGCCGTCCGCCAGATTACCAAATTCGATCCGGCGATCCTGGCCGATGCTGATGTCGTCCTTGTGCGGCTTTCCGTTCATCGTTCGATCCTCAGCGGGTTCAATTCGACGCCCGCAAATGCGCATGCACGAAGCGTGCGATCTCCTGGCTCAGCTCCATATCCTTTGGCGCGCCCATGAAGCCGCCGTGCGGCATCCCGTCGAACACGTGAAGCTCGGTCGGCACCTGCGCGCGCCGCAATGCGCGATGCATGCGCACGGCGTTCGACAGGAACAGGTCGCGCGTGCCGCTCTGGAAGAACGTCGGTGGAAAGCCGGCGGAAAAATCGCCGAACAGCGGCGACAGATACGGGAGCGCGAGATCGGCGCCGTTCGCGTAGAGCAGGTTGTTCGACATCAGCGACGCGGGCAGCACGACATCGACGAGCCGGTTGGTCTCGAAGCTGTCGCCGGATTCCGTCAAGTCGGCTTCGGGCGACAGTAGAACCATCGCGGCGGCGAGATTGCCGCCGGCGGAGCGCCCGCCGACGACGATGTTTTCCGGCGCAAAGCGTTCGAGCACATACACATACGCCGCGATGCAATCGTCGAGCGCGGCCGGATACGGGTGCTCAGGCGGCAGGCGGTAGTCGACGCCGTAGCATCGCATGCCGAGCCGGTCTGCCTGCATCTGCGCACCGGCGCGGCACGCGTCGCCGCCCCCGAAGATCAGTGTGCCGCCATGTTGTGGGCGCTCCGCATCGCGTCACTCGTCGACGCCGGCCGTTCGCCTGAACCGGCTCGGTCGGCGCATTGCGCGTGCCGTGCTTCGACGGTTTCCCGCTCGAACAGGCGGCACGGGCGCTCGATCTCGTTCAAACGGGCGACGCGAAAACCCGGCCCGTGCTGCATGTTGCGGATATCGCGGGCTGAACGGCCCGTACTCAAATCAGGAGACGTGATGACCGACACCCGAACCGCGATCCTCGCGGGCAAGTGCGCACTCGTGACCGGCGCGAGCCGCGGCATCGGCCGCATGTCGCTGCCGCCGCCGGCGATTCCCGCGTACGCGCATCCCCACACCGACCCGACAGGACTCTGACATGACGAATTCGATTCGCTTCGACGGCGGCACCGCCGTGATCACCGGCGCGGCCAGCGGTATCGGCAGCGGGCTCGCGCACCACGCGGCCTCGCTCGGCATGCGCGTCGTGCTGGCCGATCTCGATCCGGCGAAGCTCGACGCGTTCGCCTCGACGCTCGACACCGACGTGCTGTGCGTGCCAACCGACGTCAGCCTGCCGGAAGCCGTCGACGCACTCGCGGAAGCCGCATGGCGGCGCTTCGGCGGCGTCGACCTGCTGTTCAACAACGCGGGCGTGATGGCAACCGGCTTCAGCTGGGAAATCACGGCGGAGCGATTCGAGCGCAGCTTCGCGATCAACGTGCACGGCGTGCTGAACGGGATCCGCAGCTTCGTGCCGCGGATGCTCGAACGCAACGTGCCGGCGCGGGTCGTGAATACCGCGTCGATCGGCGGCTTCCTGCCGAGCCCACTGATGTCGCCTTATTCGGCGACGAAATTCGCGGTGGTCGCGCTGACCGAATCGCTGTACGGAGAGCTGAAGATGCTCGGCGCGCCGGTCGGCGTGTCGCTGCTCGCGCCGGGCCCCGTGCAGTCCGGCATCTTCAACGATCCGTTCGGCGCCGCGCACGACCGGCCCGCGGTGCGCGGCTTCGTCGATACGATGCGCTCGATGCTGAACGCGCACGGGCTCACGCCCGACGCATTCGCCGAGCGGGCGTTCGACGGCATCTGCGAAGGGCGCTACTGGCTGATTCCGCAACCGGAGACGATCGACGGCGCGCTGCAGCGGCGCACCGACGACATCCTCGCCGCACGCGATCCGTCGCTGCCGTCGTTCTGACTATGACGACGGGCACGCGTCGTTACATACGGGTGCCGGCGTGCGTGCGGCCGCTCGGGTCGCCGCCGCGGTCGGGCGGCGTATTGTTCTGATCGATCTTCGCGAGCACGAAGCCCGCGGCCGGCAACGCGCCGGCCGAATGGTGGGGCGCCTGCGCGACTGCGTCGTGCGGCGATGCGGCGGGAAAACCGGCTGACGTAACGCCCGGTTGAGCGAACGCCGAAAGGGAAACGGCCGCCAGGGCGGTGGCGACGATCGCGTGCGTGTTCATGGTGGCTCCTTCACGACTGACTTCAGAACAACGTAATCAGTCTAGGGCGCGAAACTTAACGCGACGTGAAGGAGCGGCGGCGCGCGGATGACAGGATGTTCATGCGCGCCGCGACGTTCATGCCGATGCCGACACCAGCGCGCAGAAGTTCTCCAGATCGACGTTGCCGCCGCTGATCACCACGCCGACACGTTTGCCGTGCAGCTGATCCTTCATCCGTCGCACGGCGGCGAACGACAGGCAGCCGGTCGGCTCGACGACAATCTTCATACGCGTCGCGAAGAAGCGCATGCAGTCGATGAGTTCCGCATCCGTCGCGGTCAGGATGTCGTCGACGTCGCGGCGGATGATCGGGAACGTCAGGTTGCCGAGGTGCTGCGTCTGCGCGCCGTCGGCGATCGTGCGCGGCGTATCGATATGCACGATCGCGCCAGACCGGAACGATTGCTGGCCGTCGTTGCCGGCTTCCGGCTCGACGCCGTACAGCTTCGCGTGCGGCGACAGCGCACGCGTGGCCAGCGCGGTGCCCGACAGCAGCCCGCCGCCGCCGAGCGGCGTGAATACCGCGTCGAGGGGCCCGACTTCGTCGAACAGTTCCTTCGCCGCCGTGCCCTGACCGGCGATCACGTCCGGATGATCGTAGGGCGGGATCAGCGTGAGCCCGTGCTTCTCCGCGAGATCGCGCCCGATTTGCTCGCGATCCTCGGTGTAGCGGTCGTAGGTCACGACGTTGCCGCCGTAGCCGCGCGTCGCGGCCATCTTCGCGGCCGGCGCATCCTGTGGCATCACGATCGTCGCCGGGATGCCGAGGATGCGCGCCGACAGCGCGATCGCCTGCGCATGGTTGCCGGACGAGAACGCGACGACGCCGTTGCGGCGCTGCTCGGCGTCGAAGCGCGACAGCGCATTGAACGCGCCGCGGAACTTGAATGCGCCCATGCGCTGCAGGTTCTCGCACTTGAAGAACACCTGCGCGCCGAGTGCTTCGTCGATCGTCCGCGACGTCATCACCGGTGTGCGGTGCGCATGGCCTTCGAGCCGGGCCGCGGCGGCGGCAACGTCGTCGTACGTGGGGAGAGTCGGAGAGTTCATGGTCGATCGAGGGTCGGAAAATTTAGTCAACATGAAAGCAGCGCGCTTGTTTCATTTCGCATCGTTGTACACGGTCGCGCGCGATACGCCGAGATGCTGCGACACGATCTCCATCGCGCGGCGCACCTCGAGGAAGCCGTCGGCCTTCAGCGTCTGCATCAACTCGCGGCGCTGGTCGGTCTTCAGTTCGCGCGGCGTCGTCGCGAGGCGCGTGGCGAACGCGTCGATGCGTTGCCGGATCGAGTCCGCGCCGGCCGGGTCGAGCGTTTCGGCGACGGTTTCGCCATTCGTACTGCAGAACTGGTTCAGCATGCCCTGGAAGCCGCGGAACAACGTGACGTCGGCATTCAGGCACAGCGCGGCCACATAGCGCCCGGTCGAATCCTTGATGCCGATCGACGTGCTTTTCGCGGTGCGGCCATCGGCGAAGCGATTCGGGTAGTTCGCGAGCACTTGCGGGAAATCGTCGTCTTCGATGCGGGCGAGGCCGAGCTCGGTCGCGGGATCGCCGACCGCGCGTCCGGACAGGTTGTTGTGGATCGCGAGGATCGCGTGCTTCGGCGTGCGCAGGTCGTGGACCACGACCTCGGTGAACGGCGCGAACATCTCGCCGAGCCCTTCGGCGATGCGCTGTACCTGTTCGATCAGCGATGCCTGCTCCGATTGCGCTTTGTTCCGGGTGGTGGTCATGGTGGGTTCGCGCTCAGTGAGGCTTGCGGTTTCGGATCGATGCGGCGGCTTCGGGAAACGGTCAGCCGGCGTGTTCCTGGCCGTCCGCCGTTTCCGGCCGTGTGATGTCGGCCAGCAACGGGCGCGCGATCCGCACGTAGTCGGCCGCATCGAGCACGACCGAGCGGTCGAGGCGGCCCGCGTTGAATGCGATCTCGTCGTTGCGTTCGACCAGCGCGGGATCGACGACGAGCGTCACGTTGCCGTCGAACACGAACGGCGGCACGGCGCCCATCACGCAGCGGGTAACGGCGGCGGCGACGTCGGGTGAAGCGAGCGTCGCCTTGCGGCGGCCGACGGCATCGGCGACCTTGCGAAAATCGATCTTCAGGTGGCCGGGGATCACGGCGAGCGCGGTTGTGTCGCCGCCGTCCCTGAACGCGCACAGCATCGCTTTCGCGCCCTGTTCGGGGCGCGTGCCGCGGATCGCGGCGATTACGTCGGATTTACCTTCCGCCGGGTGCTCCAGCACGCGGAAACGGGCGCCGGACGTGGTCAGCAGGTCGCAAAGCGTGTCGAAAACGGGGTGGTCGTTCATGTCGCTCCGGGCAGGCTGGTCGATGGATTGTCCAATTATAGACGTTTTGTCACAAGGGCAGATGTCTATCGCTGAGCTGGCCCTTTGACGCACGCCGGATGTAACTGCGGTCACGGAGGATGACGAATCCTGACGGCGGATCAATTCGACTGCCGGGGTTGCATACGGAATCGTGGAAGCTAGACTGGAAGTTCCCCATGCAAACCATGGAGGGAGACATGACGACCATGACGACCATCTATGTCGTGAAGACCGGTGAGCAGTTCCTCTGCGCCGGTGAGGATGGCGATATCGGCATGGCACCGGTGATTGAAGACGCCATGTCCTTTCTGTCGTATGAGGAAGCAAAAAAAGCGGCGAACGAGAACGCCGACCCCGGATACGAAATCGTGGCCGTCGACATCACCGTTCGCTGACGCGGAGTTCGTTGCCGGGCGCTCGGTGATGGGGGGAACCAGCAATGTTGCTCGCTCCATGCGATATGGTGGCCGGTTGGCTGCGTCCAAAATCATCTGCGAACAGGCTACATTGCGCATCGAGATTCGCACGATGCGGCCAACCGAATACCGCGGCAGTGCGGGCGGCAGGGCCTCGCGAGCATGGTGCGGCGTTGTCCCGGTTCGGCCAAAACCCGTCCTTCGCACTGATCCGGGTGGGACATGTGAATGTCGGCTCGGCTACGAGGCTTTCGTCAATCAGTCAGTCTTCTCGCGCCAGACGTAGCAGGATGGCGGCGAGGGCACGAATTTTCGGTTGTGTCGCACGTTGGGGCGGATATACGAGGAAGTAAGAAAGGCCGTTTCGAACCACATCCCGAAACGGTGTCACCAGAGATCCCTCCCGAAGCCGGTCTCTTGCCATCCGCGGATCGCCTATTGCAATTCCGTGTCCTTCCGTCGACGCAGCGAGCGTCAATTCGAGGGTATCAAATACGAGTCCACGTCCCGTATCGATTTGGGGTGAGCCGACATGGTCAAGCCAGCATCGCCACTCTGCATGACTGGGGCCGGGATGGAGCAAATTGGCGTGCGCAAGGTCGGCTACGGATTGCAGTGATGTTGCCAATGCTGGCGCGCACATCGGTGTGAGTGTCTCATCGAATAACGGAATCGCTTCCATACCGGCCCACTGCCCGGTGCCCCGCACAACGATGGCATCGACGTCGGTCGCAGTGAAATCCGGAGTATCGTGCGCCGATGTCGAGATGCGGAGCTCCGTATCGTCCAGCGCGCCATGGATGTCCGGCAGCCGTGGGAGCAACCAGCGAATTGCAAACGTCGACGGTACCCTCAACGTGAGTACCGAGGTCGTCCCTGCATGGGTGTCGGCATGCCGAACCAGTTGAGTGAGAACGTTCACCGTGACCGTCAGCAGCGCGTTTCCTTCTGCCGTCAACGTCAGACCCGACGTGTGACGGACAAAGAGTGCGCACCGATAATGCGCTTCCAGCTGCTGGATCTGGCGGCTCACTGCGCCTTGCGTCCGGCATAGATGGTCTGCGGCCTTGCTGACGCTGCCAAGCTGCGCCGCTGCCACGAATGACTGAAATGCTGCCAACGGCGGCAGGGGGCGCGTAAGGTCAGCCAGCGGATATGCCTGCGCTGCATACCCGGATTGCGAATTTTTCGATTGTTCAGTCATCGGTGCGTCGCTATCGTGCGTCAACCGCACGCCCCATTCTTGCGAATGGACGGGTTGTCAACGAACGATCGGAGGAAAATTTTGAACTCAACGCCGGAATCACCATACCCGCAACGGGTTCGGGCCTACCTCCGGGAACTGGAGCGAGGCGATGTTGGCGCCATCTGTGCGTTGTTCGCGCCGGAGGCCCGGATTTTCTCGCCGTTTCTCGGCTGGATGCACGCTGAGCCCTTCTTTTCGAAGGTCGCTGCCGCATCGGGAGAGAGCAAGATTACACCAATCGATATCTGCGTTAGCGCGACCGGGGCTCGACGCGCGACGGGTTATTTCATCTACGACTGGGGCCTGAAAGACGGTTCCGCGGTGCGCTTCGAGTGCGTTGACGTGTTCGAGTTCGACGTCGCGGGGCTCATCGAGCGGATGATCATCGTCTACGACACCCATCCGATTCGCAGTACGGTCGGCGACAAGTACTCGTAGCCGAGCCGATGTGGGCCTGTAACGGGCGGCATTCTGCGGCGAATATCGCTCGATATGGACGGCCGGCGTCTGCGGGGGCTCCTCCGCGCGATGCTGGACATCCGCAGGTGGCGGATGTCCGGCTGGCGGGGCAAACGTTTTGGGATGAGACGGAATGACTGTGCGACCTCGGAACCTGCCGTCAACACAACTTGGTGTCGGCGGACCGGAACGGGTCGATCAGCGACATCCGCCCGAATTGTCGAAGAGCCCAAAAAATCGGGCCGACGACCCGCGATGGACGGCGCACCGCCGGCCCGCGACGGAACACAAGACGGAACCCGATGAGGGTAATCGAGCCGTGCGGCCCGCAGCCGCTACACCTTACCCCCGCACCGCCTTCACCACATACTGACTCGTCGGCACCACATCGATCTTGTCGAAATCGATAAAGCGCCCGCAGCTATCCATCATCTCGGCCACGTTGCGCTGAAACTTCTCGTCGTCGCCGACCGCATCGAAGAACGCATGCGGATCGGTCATCGCCGCAGCCGGGAAACATTCCTCGACGATCGCGTCGTAACCGGGCGCCGCATGCGTGAGCGCACGCACGATGACGTTCTGCACGTACAGGAAGTTATCCTGCGTATCGATCGCGACGCGCGTGTGATGGCCGTGCCACACATCGAGCCACGCCTCGTGCGTGAGGCGCGGCGGCCGCTTCAGGAACGCGAGCTGCGAGAAGCCGGCCGTGCGCTCGCCCGGCCGCGCCGGAAAGCGCGTGTTCGGAATCGGCTGCGATTCGGTGACGAGATACGCGGCCATGTGCGGGACGATCGCGCGCACCGCATCGTCGAACGGCTGGCGGAACATCGCGTTCGCGCTGTCGACCCACACCGCGACGATCCCGTCGATGCCCGGGTGCGTGTTGGTCTGCTTCAGGCCGGCGGCCGGCGCGACATCGGCATCGGCGACGTTCACCTGCACGCCGTGCGCGCCGAGCGACAGCAGCTTGTCGGCGAGCTGCGCGCGCACGGTGCGGCTCCACAGATCGGGCGCGGCCTGTGCGTCGCGCCACAACACGTAAATGACTTTCTCCATTGCTTCGGCTCCAGAGGGAAATGACGGGATCGGCGGCGCTGCCGCCGGGGTTCAGGAAGCGGTGACGGCCACACCATGTTCATCCGGCGCGAACCGGTTCGCGGTCAGCGTGAACGACGGCGGGATCGGCGACGTGACGGTTTCGAACAGCCGCTCGTGGCGCGTCGCATGAATGCGCCACACGCCGTCGCGTCTCACGTACTGGTCGTCGTAGAACGCGGTGCCGTGCAGCAGATAGTTGTCCTCGATATTGATCGCGTGATCCTCGAGAAACCACACGCCGCACGCGTGATCGGCGGACACCAGCGTGAGTTCGGGGTGATGGCCGTGATGCATCGTCAGGAAGGTCGGCTTGCCGATCAGCTCGCGCAGGCTCGACACGAACGCGTCGCGGCCGTCGTACGCATAGCGGCCGCCATACAGGCGCGCCTCGCAGTCTTCGGTCAGGCAATCGGCGAGCAATGACCAGTCGTGCGTATCGACCGCGCGGAAATACCGGTACTTCAGCTGCCGGATCTGCTCGTATTCATGGAGCGTGCGGGTCGTGTCGTCCATCGCCGTATCTCGTGGTGGTGTCGTTCGATGGTAGGAACGAAGCCGCCTGCATCACATCGTCTGTTCGGACGAAAGCCGTGCACGCATGCGCCTGCGATTCCGCGATGAACCGCGGGATTAATCCGAACGGGTGATGGCCGGTGCGTCGCGGGGCAGTAACGTGGCATCGACGCGGCGTTCGATCCGCGCCGGCACCGAACAAGGAGACGGGATGACCCTCATCGAATCGCTGGAAACGCGTGTGCGCAGGCTGGAGGATGCCGATGCGATCCGCCGGCTGAAGGCGCGCTATTTCACGTGCTGCGACCGCAAGGACCCGCAAGGAATGCGCGACTGCTTCGCGCCCGGCCGCGTGCACGTCGACTATGGCCGGATCGGCACGTTCGACACGCGCGACGCACTCGTCGACGTGTTCGAGCGGCTCGGCTGCCATCCGAACATCGTCGAGATGCACCACGGCGTGAATCCCGATATCGCCGTGCTCGACGACACGCATGCGCGCGGCACGTGGGGGCTGCACTACCAGATGATCGACACGAACGCGCGCACGCTCACGCAGCTCGGCGCGTACTACGACGACGAATACCGGAAGGTCGACGGCGAATGGAAGATCGCGGGCACGCGCTGCGTCGTCACGTCGATGCTGTCGGCGCGCTACGAAGGCGATGCGCCGGGCGTGCTGTTCGCCGGCGCACAGCCGCCGGCTGCATGACGCACGTAATCGCCACGCACGTGGCCGACATTCCACAGGAGACATCGAACATGACACAGAACCACGATGCGCCGATCGCCGTCGTGACGGGCGCATCGCGCGGCGCGGGCAAGGGCATCGCGCGCGCGCTCGGCGCGGCCGGCATGACCGTCTACGTGACGGGCCGTTCGCAGCACGAAGGCGATGCGCCGCTGCCCGGCACGATCCACGAGACCGCGCGCGAGATCGACGCGCTCGGCGGCCGCGGGATCGCGGTGGCCTGCGACCACGCGGACGACGCGCAGGTGAAGGCGCTGTTCGAGCGTGTCGAACGCGAAAGCGGGCGGCTCGACATCCTCGTCAACAACGCGACCTACCTGCACGACCAGTTGATCCTGCCGGGCCCGTTCTGGGAGAAGTCGCTCGACCTCGTGAACATCCTCGACGTCGGGCTGCGCTCGGCCTATGTCGCGAGCTGGCACGCGGCGCCGCTGATGGCGAAGCGCCGCAGCGGGCTGATCGCGTTCACGTCGTCGTTCGGCGCGAGCTGCTACATGCACGGCGCGGCCTACGGAGCGCAGAAATCCGGCGTCGACAAGTTCGCGAAGGACATGGCCGTCGACCTGAAACCGTTCGACGTGGCGGCCGTATCGATCTGGATGGGCCCGCTGCGTACCGAGCGCACGACGCGCGTGTGGGACGAGCATCCGGATCTCTACAAGGAATTCTCGCTCGTTGCGGAAAGCCCGGAATTCACGGGCCGCGTGATTCACGCGATCCATGGCGATCCGCAGCGCATGGCGCTGTCGGGGCAGGTGCTCGTCGGCGCGGAAGCCGCGTTGCAGTACGGCATCGCCGATCTCGACGGCAAGCAGCCGCCGTCGTATCGCGATTTGCTCGGCGGGCCCGTGCAGGCCCATCCGGCGATCGTCGCTTAAGGAGCGCACATGGGCATCCTGAAGGGCAAGGTCGCGCTCGTGACGGGCGCGGGGCAGGGCGTCGGCCAGGGCGTCGCGCATGCGCTCGCAGCCGAAGGCGCGCACGTCGCGGTGGTCGGCCGCACGCACGGCAAGTTGATTGCCACCTGCGATGCGATTCGCGCACGCGGCGGTGTCGCGGAGCCGTTCGTGTGCGACGTGATGGACGCCGCGCAGATCGTGCATTGCGTCGACGATGTCGTCGAGCGGTTCGGCGGCGTGCAGATCCTGGTCAACAACGCGCAGGTCGTGCCGCTCGGCCGCCTGCTCGACGTGACGGATGCGGATTTTCTTGCGGGGCTCGAATCGGGGCCGATCGCGACGCTGCGGATGATGCGCGCGTGTCATCCGCATCTGAAAGGCGACGGCGTGATCGTCAATTTCGCGTCGTCGGCCGCGGTGCGCTGGGACGCGTCGGGTTACGGCGCGTACGCGGCGACCAAGGAAGCGATTCGTGCGCTGACGCGCTCGGCAGCGTGCGAATGGGGCGCGGACGGCATCCGTGTGAACGCGGTCGCGCCGCACGCGTTGTCGCCGGGCCTGAAAGGCTGGGTCGATGCGAATCCGCAGGAGGCCGCCGCGTTTTTCCGCACGATTCCGCTCGGCCGCGTGGGCGACTGCGAGCAGGACATCGGGCGCGCGATCGTGTTTCTCGCGAGCCGCGATGCCGCGTACCTGACGGGCGCGACGCTGCCGCTCGATGGCGGGCAGGCTTACTGGGGCTGACGGCAAAGGACTAACGGCACAAGCCGCGCACCAATCATGAGCCCGGCGCGCACGCACACGCTCGCGCGTGGCCGCCGGCAAACCGGAATCGAAGAGAGGACGACATGGGTCGACTGGAAGGAAAGGTAACGATCGTCACGGGCGGCGCGCGCGGGATGGGCGCGGCGACGTGCAGGCTGTTCGTCGAAGAGGGCGCGCGCGTCGTGATCGGCGACGTGCTGGACGTGGAAGGCGAAGCGCTCGCGCGCGAACTCGGCGACGCGGCGCGCTTCATGCGCCTCGATGTCGCCGACGAAGGGCACTGGGCGCGCGTGGCCGAGGCGACGGTCGAGCAGTTCGGCCGCATCGACGTGCTCGTCAACAACGCGGCCGTGCTGACGTTCGGCGGTATCACCGAGTTGTCGAAGCGCGATTTCGAGCGCGCGGTATCGATCAACCTCGTCGGCACGTTCGTCGGTATCCGCACGGTCGCGCCGCGCATGATCGCGCAGAAGAGCGGGTCGATCGTCAATATCTCGTCGGTGGACGGGCTGCGCGGCGTGAACGCGCTGGCCGCGTACGTATCGAGCAAGTGGGGCGTGCGCGGGCTGACGAAGGTCGCTGCGCTCGAACTCGGCCACCAGGGCGTGCGCGTGAACTCGATCCATCCGGGCGGCGTGAACACCGCGATGTCGAACCCGACCGGCGCACCGCTCGAGGAGATCAACAAGCACTATGTGAACGTGCCGCTGCAGCGCGTCGGCCTGCCCGACGAGATCGCACGCGCGACGCTGTTCCTCGCGAGCGACGAAGCGTCGTACTGCAACGGTGCGGAACTGGCGGTCGACGGCGGGATGGCGGCGGGCGCGTATTACCCCGGATTGCCGGGCGCGCCGTTTTGAGCAGTGGCGTACATCACGCGTTGGGGCCGGATGTTTGTGTACGCAACCTAATTCAGGGTTTGCCTGAGTAGCGAAAACGAGAATTCGCCGGGCGCGCGTGTGCAATTTTCATGCGCGCAGCCGGCAGGTCGAACTTGCCGCTTTCGCCAAACGCTTGTCCGACGGACGTTCCCCGCGTTTCGTCCCCGACAGCGATCGCATCGACGCAGTCGAAATGACTTGCCGGCAACGCATGTGCCTGTACGTCGTGACAGTTGTTTCTTGTTGCAACGCAATGCCCGCTCGATAACGGCGATGGTATGCTGGCCGGCATGGAAGTTGTAAGGCAGGTTGCTGGCATGGCGAAACTCGCGTTCGCATCTTCTAACGAGACATCACATCCTCTCGCCCGCATCGCGGCATCGACACGCGCACAGCTCGCGTGCCCCGCGTTGCGCGTTGCTGCGTCCTGCATTCCGATCGCATTTCCCATCTGGCGGGTTCACCCCGCATCCCCCATCCCCGCCCAATAATCTGGAGACATCCCCATGTCACAAAACAATCTGGCCGAAGCAACGCACGGCCCGCTGATCGTTCCGCCGGCTTTCGTCAAGCATCGCAAGCTGATCGACTGGGTGTCGCGCATCGCGGCGCTCACGGAGCCCGATCGCGTCGTGTGGTGTGACGGTTCGCAGGAAGAATACGACGCGCTGTGCCAGGCAATGGTCGACCAGGGCACGCTCACGCGCCTGAACCCGGCGAAGCGCCCGAACTCGTATCTCGCGCAATCCGATCCGTCCGACGTTGCGCGTGTCGAAGATCGCACGTTCATCTGCGCGGCATCGCGCGACGACGTCGGCCCGACCAACAACTGGGTCGAGCCCGCGGAAATGCGCGAGACGCTCAACGGCCTGTTCCGCGGCTCGATGCGCGGCCGCACGCTGTACGTGGTGCCGTTTTCGATGGGCCCGCTCGGCTCGCCGATCGCGCACGTCGGCGTCGAACTGTCCGACAGCCCGTACGTTGTGGCGAACATGCGGATCATGACGCGCATGGGCCGCGACGTGTACGACGTGCTGGGCGAGGACGGCGCATTCGTGCCGTGCGTGCACAGCGTCGGCCATCCGCTCGAGGCGGGCGAGCAAGACGTGCGGTGGCCGTGCAACCCGGTCAAGTACATCGTGCATTTCCCCGAGACGCGCGAGATCTGGAGCTTCGGTTCGGGCTACGGCGGCAACGCGCTGCTCGGCAAGAAGTGCTTCGCGCTGCGCATCGCGTCGACGATGGGCCGCGACCAGGGCTGGCTCGCCGAGCACATGCTGATCCTCGGCGTGACGTCGCCGGCCGGCAGGAAGTATCACGTCGCGGCCGCGTTCCCGTCCGCGTGCGGCAAGACCAACTTCGCGATGCTGATTCCGCCGCAGGGCTTCGACGGCTGGAAGGTCACGACGATCGGCGACGACATCGCGTGGCTGAAACCGGGCCGCGACGGCCGCCTGTATGCGATCAACCCGGAAGCCGGCTTCTTCGGCGTCGCACCGGGCACCGGCGTGAAGACCAATCCGAACGCGATCTCGACGCTGAAGGAAAACGTGATCTTCACGAACGTCGCGCTGACGGAAGACGGCGACGTGTGGTGGGAAGGGCTGACCGACACGCCGCCCGCGAAGCTGACCGACTGGCAGGGCAACCCGTGGACGCCGGAAATCGGCAAGGAAACCGGCCGCAAGGCCGCTCATCCGAATTCGCGCTTCACGGCGCCGGCCGCGCAGTGCCCGTCGATCGACGCGGACTGGGAAAACCCGGCCGGCGTGCCGATCGACGCGTTCATCTTCGGCGGCCGCCGCTCGACGACGGTACCGCTCGTGACCGAGGCGCGCGACTGGGTCGAAGGCGTGTACATGGCCGCGACGATGGGCTCGGAGACGACCGCCGCGGCGGTCGGCCAGCAGGGCATCGTGCGCCGCGACCCGTTCGCGATGCTGCCGTTTTGCGGCTACAACGTGAGCGATTATTTCGCGCACTGGCTGCAGCTCGGCAAGCAGCTCGAAGGCGCGGGCGCCACGTTGCCGAAGATCTACTGCGTGAACTGGTTCCGCAAGGACGCGAACGGCAAGTTCGTATGGCCTGGCTTCGGCGAGAACATGCGCGTGCTGAAGTGGATGCTCGACCGTCTCGAAGGCACCGGCGGCGGCGGCGAGCATGCGTTCGGCGTGTCGCCCGCTTATGAAGACCTGCACTGGGACGGGCTCGACTTCACGCGCGAGCAGTTCGATGCGGTGACGTCGATGAACGCCGACGAATGGCGCGAGGAACTGAAACTGCACGCGGCGCTGTTCGACATGCTGAAGCTGCGGTTGCCGGCTGAAATGACCGACACGATGAAGAAGATCGAACAGCGCCTCGGCGCCTGACGACCCGCATCGGCGCATCGACACATTGATGCCTCGACCCTGACGTCCCGCTGCCGGCATCCAGCGCCTGCGGCGGGACGTTTTTGCATCGATGCCGCTTACTGCGCGCTGCAATGCGCGACGACTTCGTCGACCGCGCGCTGCACATCGCCGCGCCGGTAGCGCAGCAGTGCGATATCGGCCGGATCGGGCTCGTACGACACGACATTGCCGCGCCCCGTGTAGATCGCGATGTCGGGCAGTAGCGGATGCTCCTGATCGAGCGACGGCACATCCCGCGGGTTGCCGGCCGCGCGGAAGAACGCCGCGAAGTAGTCGGCGAAGCTGAGATTCTCGTCGCCGACGAGGTACGCCTTGCCCGCTTCGCCGCGCTGCAGTGCGCCCCAGATCGCTTCCGACAGCGATTGCGTCGAGATGAAGTTGCTGCCGCCGGCCGGTCCGTATACGGGCAGCCCCGCGAGCCGGCCCTGCGCATAACCCGTGTACGCGGCGAACATCTCGTTGCGCAGCCCCGGCACCGATCCGACCACGAACGGCGCATTGACGCTGCACACCGCGAACGACGGCGTCGCGAGCGCGCGCACGCGTTCGTCGGCGAGATGGCGCGAGCGCACGTACGGCGCGGTATCGACGAGTGCGGGCGCGACCTGCGGATAGAAACTGCCGACCAGCACCGCGCGCTTCGCGCCCGCGTCGCGCGCGAGCGCGAAGAAGCGCGGCACCGCGTCTACGTTCGCGCGTTCCCAGTGCGCGGCTTCGTCGGTGCCGGGCGGCAGGTGGCGGATGTCGTTGCCGGCCGCGAACACGACCGCGTCGAACGGCGCGAGATCGTCGCGCGTGAAGTTGCCGGCCACGTAGTCGCGCAGCAGCACGTCGAACTGCGCGAGCGCGCTGCCGGCCGCGGGCGGCTTGCGCGCGGCGAGCGTGACATGGTTGCCCTGCGCGCGCAGGTGCAGCGCGGCGTGGCCGCCGATGAGGCCGGTACCGCCGACGATCAGGATTTTCATGGTGTCTCCGGTGGCGGCGCAGGTGCGCCGCGAGAAATAAACGGGGAAGCCGCAAGCGCGTGCGCTGCGTCGCTCAGAAATTGAAGCCGTTGCCCGTGACGACGGGCATGTTGGTCCAGAAGCCGTTCGGGTCGCGATACCAGCCGGCCGCCGCGAGCGCGCCGCCGTCGACGTGCAGCGTCGTGCCGGTGACCCATGCGGCGAGCGGGCTCGCGAGGAACAGCGCGGCGCCCGCGATGTCGCCGGCCGCACCGAAGCGTCCGAGCGGAATCCAGCGCGGGATGTGGTCATGGTGTTCGGCCGCGACCATCGCGCTGACGGGCACCTGCGGCGTCTCGGTGGTTTCGGGCGCGATCTGGTTCACGCGGATGCCGGCCGGCCCGAGCTCGAGCGCGAGGCTTTTCGTGAAGCCGGTCAGCGCAGCCTTGAACGACGCGTACACGGTGCAGTTCGGAATCGCGCGAAAGCCCTCGATCGACGACACACCGACGATGCTGCTGCCCGCGCCGCGCTTGCGCAGCAACGGCAGCATCGCACGCGTGACGATGAACACCTGGCGCAGGTTCACGTCGAACAGCCGCGCGATGTCGTCGTCGGTGCAGTCGTCGAACGGCTTCGCGATCTGCAGGAAATCGCCGACGTTGTTGACGAGCACGTCGAGGCCG
Organism: Burkholderia sp. JP2-270; assembly: GCF_003233675.1. NCBI lineage: Bacteria > Pseudomonadati > Pseudomonadota > Betaproteobacteria > Burkholderiales > Burkholderiaceae > Burkholderia > Burkholderia sp. JP2-270. Next base: position 3,229,855 of record NZ_CP029825.1, read on the forward strand.
CCGAAGCGCGCGTCGATTGTCCGCGCGAATGCGTCGAGCTCGTCGCGGCGCGTGACGTCCACGGTGCCGACGAGCGCGTCGACGCCCGCCGCTTCGAGCGCCTGCCTCACGTCCTGCGCGCGCACCGCGTCGATCTCGGCCACGGCCACGCGTGCGCCGGCCGCGCCGAACGCTTCCGCACAGGCGCGGCCGATGCCCGCGCCACCGCCGGTGACCAGCACGGTCTTGCCGGTAAATGAAATCATCGAAGGATTCCTCTGAATGGGAAAGCGCCGTGCCGCGTCACAGCGACGACACCAGTTGTGCGTTGTCGATCCGCAGCTCCGCGCCGTTCACGAAACGCGATTCGTCGGACGCAAGGAACAGCACGAGATTAGCGACGTCCAGCGGGTCGCACATGCGCGCCATCGGATCGCTGCCGATGCCGAGCGCGGCCGGATCGAGATCGGGCAGCAGCGCCTGCGTCATCGGCGTCCAGATCCCGTCCGGATGGATCGAGTTGCAGCGGATCCGGTAGCCGCTGCGCTTGCAGTGCACGGCGACGCTGCGCGCGAGCGCCGTCACCGCGCCTTTCGATCCGGTATATGCGCACATCATCGGCAGCCCGCCGAGCGCGGCGACCGACGACATCATCACGATCGAGCCCGGCGTGTCGTTGCCCTTCATCGCGCCGATCGCGTATTTGCAGCCGAGGAAATAGCCGTCCGCGTTGGTGCGCATCACGCGCCGCCACGTGTCGAGGCTCGTGTCCTCGATCGAGCCGACCGGGCAGATCGCAGCGTTGTTGACGAGCACGTCGAGACGGCCGAAGCGCTCGAGCGTCGACGCGATCGCGTGCCGCCAGCCGTCTTCGTCGGCGATGTCGTGACGCACGAACAGCGCCGCGTCGCCGATCTCGCGTGCGAGCGCACGGCCCGCGTCCTCGTCGATGTCGGTCAGCACGACGCGTGCACCTTCGGCGGCGAGCAGCAGCGCATCCGCGCGGCCGACGCCGCTTGCCGCGCCGGTGACCAGCGCGACCTTGTTTGCGACTCGATTCATGGTCGGTCGAATTCCTTTGACGTTGAAAGAAGGCGGGCGCTCATGCGGCGCCCGGCGCGCGGCCGGCCTTGACCGCATCGAGCGCGGCCGCGCCGTAGATCTGCGCGATCGTGTCGTCGACGCGCGGGTTCGTGCGCAATTCGTGGCCGCCGTCGACCGCGAAGCTCTGGCCGGTCACCCAGCCCGACTCGGGGCCCGCGAGATAGCGCACCGCATGCGCGATTGCTTCCGGTTCGCCGAGCGTGGCGAGCGGGATCTGTTCGAGAAAGCTGTCGACGAGCGCGCGATCGTCGAACATCGGTGCGGTCGCTTCGGAGCGCGTGAGGCCCGGACGCACCGCGTTCACGCGGATCTTCGCGCCGGCCAGTTCCTCGGCCGCGCCGCGCACGAGCGCTTCGAGGGCGGCTTTCGCGGCGCAGTACGCGGACAGCCAGCGGAAATTGATCCGCGCGGCGGTCGACGAAATGCAGACGATCGCGCCGCCGCCGCTGTCGGCCAGCCGTGGTGCCGCATGACGGATCGCGGCGAACGCGCTGTGCAGGTTCAGGTCGATTTCCGCGTGGAAAGTGTCGGCGTCGTGCAGCAGCAGCGGCCGGAACCCGGCGCCGCCGACGGTCGGCACGACGATGTCGAGGCGGTCGTCGAGCGCCCACGCGCAGTCGAGCGCGGCCTGAAGGTCGGCTTCGTCTCATGCGTCGCCCGCGTGGATCGCGACGCGGCTGCCGGGCACCACGTCGGTCAGTTGCCGCTGCGCGCGTTCGAGTGCGTCGCGGCGGCGGCCCATCAGCACGACGGCCGCGCCGTCGGCGACGAGTGCGTGCGCGCAGGCCGCGCCGATGCCGCCGGCGCCGCCCGTCACGAGCGCGGTGCGGCCTTCGAGGGGAACAGAGGTGCGCATCGTTCAGCCCTCCAGCGGCAGGTCTTGCGACCAGTCGACGTGCAGCGTGCGCGCGGCGTAGCGCCACGTGGCGCCGTCGAACACGCAGCGGTCGCGATAGCGCAGCCCCCAGTCGAGCTTGCGCTTCACGCCGTCGCGCACGTAGACGTGACACGCGACGCCGTAGGTCTCGACGTCGGCCTCGCCGCCGTCGAGCGTGACGAGCTGGTTGTGTACGTGATGCTGGGTCGTCTCGTAGCGCTCGATCACGCGCATGCCCGCGACGATCGCATCGCGGCTGTCGAAGCGGAAGCCGGGGCCGGCGAGGGTCGCATCGGCGGTGAAGAGGGACGTGAGGCGCGGCCAGTCGCGCCGGTCGACGCCTTGCGCGTAGCGGCACGCCAGTTCGTACAGCGCATGGCGGGGATTCGAATCGGTCATGCAGTACTCCCGTTGAAGGACGGAAAGAGTCGGCCGCGCCGCGAGTGCAGACGCGGCGGCATTGCGACGTCGATGCGCAGGTTCGCATCGGACCGATCGAGACTCATCACCCATACGGAGCAGGGCGAGGGTCGGGGAAAACACCGGGGTGGGCCGCCGCGCGCCATGCGATGGCATGTCGATGGTGCGATGCGGCGGACGATGTGCGGCATGCATCCGACGATTGACGCGGCCGGTCGCGAAAGGTGCGCGACGTGCCGCGTTTGGGCGACGCATGCGAATCCGTCGCCTGCGATGGTGCGATGCGGCATGCCGCGCGGCGTCCGCTCGGCGTTTGCCCCTAGTCGGAATGGACGATGGCCGGCGGCCGGGCGCTGGCTACCGTGCAGTCATCCGGCGCGGCATGCGATGCGCGCCGGACACGAACCGCACGAGCGGCCAACCGGAGGGGACGACGATCATGAGACTGACGACTCGCAAGCTGTGCGTATTGGCGATGGGCACGTTCGCGGCCATGGCAATGGCGCGATACGGAGCGGACCAGGTCCCGTCGCCGCCGTATGCGGCCGGCATCCTGCAATGCCGTTCGGTCGACCCGAATGGCCTGCCGACCGGTTGCGTGCCGATCGATCCGTCGCACTTCGGTTTCGCCGCGTTGCGCGGTATGTGACGCCACCGCGGCCATGCGCCGCGCAGTCCGGACCCGCCGCGCAGTCGTTGCGTATTGGGCAGGCTGCGCGGCCGGTCCCGCTTCGTGCCGTACGACTTCCACCGCGCCCGACACGGCGCACGGCTTGTATCAGCGCCGCCGCGTGCTTGCATCAGCGACGCGAAAACGCGACTCGGTGACAACGTACCAACCTCGGCGTCAGTGGGGCCAACCCGGCAGACCGGCACCACGCCCGTCGCTTTCCGCAGATTTCCTTCACGCTGACCCATTCCCCATGTCATCAGACTATTCCCTGACCCGCCCCGTGAACGTCCGCGACGTGCATCGCTGGGACGCCGAACACGACGTCGTGATCGTCGGCTTCGGCGCGGCCGGCGCCTGCGCGGCGATCGAAGCCGCGAGCGCCGGCGCCGACACGCTGATCGTCGAACGCGCATCGAGCTACGGCGGCACGAGCGCGCTGTCGGGCGGCGAGATCTACCTCGGCGGCAGCGGCGGCACGCCCGCGCAGCGGCAGGCCGGCTTTACCGACGATACCGAGGACCTGTACCGCTACCTGATGCTCGCCGGCGGCCGCGACGCCGACGACGCGAAGGTGCGCCTCTACGCGAACGAGAGTCTTGCACACCACGACTGGCTCGTCGCGCAGGGTCTCCGTTACAAGAACACGTTCATCGCCGAGCGGATCGTCGAACCGGAAACCGACGACTGCCTGATCTGGTCGGGCAGCGAGGAAGCCTGGCCGTTCAGCGAGGCCGCGAAACCGTGCCCGCGCGGTCACACGCCGCAATGGCCGGGCTGGGGCGGCGGGCAGGTGCTGATGCGTGTGCTGGCCGAACGGGTGGCGGTGCTCGGCGTCGCCACGCGCTACGACACGCGCGCGCTCGCGCTGATCGTCGACGACGGCGGCACGGTGCGCGGCGTCGTGCTGCGCGCGTATGGCGAGACTGTGTTCGTGCATGCGCGTGGCGCGGTGATCCTGTGCGCGGGCGGCTTCGCGATGAACCGCGACATGGTGCGCCGGCATGCGCCGCAGTTCCTGCGTTCGGACGAGCCGATCGGCAGCCCCGGCGACGACGGTTCGGGCATCCTGCTCGGCCAGAGCGCGGGCGGTGCGGCGATCCACATGGACCAGGGTTTCGTCAGCCTGCCGTTCTACGCGCCCGAATCGCTGATCAAGGGCATTTTCGTGAACGCGCGCGGGCAGCGCTTCATCAACGAGGACGGTTATCACGGCCGCACGGGCCATCATGCGTTCCACCAGGCCGACGACCGGATCTACCTGCTCGTCGACCACGCGATGTACAGGGAACCGCCCGCGATCGCGCGGATCGGCATCGCGGCGGCCGGCGAAACGTGGGAGGAAGTCGAACGCGATCTGCTGATGCCGGCCGGCACGCTGACGGCGACCGTCGACGTGTACAACCGCCATGCGGCCGACGGCGCCGATCCGCTGTTCCACAAGGCGAGGAAGTGGCTGCAGCCGCTGATCGAGCCGCCGTTCGTCGCGCTGGATTGCCGGATCGACTACGCGTTTTATCCGCATTTCACGCTCGGCGGGCTCGACACGCTGCCGACCGGCCAGGTGCTCGATGCGGCGCGCGCGCCGGTGCCGGGCCTCTATGCGGCCGGGCGCACTACGTGCGGGCTGCCGCGCTGGGGCGCAGGCTACAGCTCGGGGCTGTCGCTGGCCGATGCGACGTTCTTCGGCCGCCAGGCCGGCCGTCATGCAGCGCACGCGGTGCGCGACGCATTGCGCAGCGTCGCGTAGCGCAGCCGCAAATGCACGACGCCCCGGGCAATCGATCGCTTTGCCCGGAGCGTCGTCGTTTCAAGCGGTGAAACGGCCAAGCGTCCAACCCGCCGTCAGCCGAGATCGAGCGCGTTCGTGAGATCGCCCGGCGGCGTCTCGCCGCGCGCGGCGAACGCGTTGTCGCGCGCGGCCACGCCGTCGAGCGGCGCGAGCCCGTGCACGCGGCTGATGAAGCGCAGGATCGAGTTCGTGTCGTACAGCGTGTGATCGACGAAGCCCTTCTTCGCGAACGGCGAGATCACCAGCGCCGGAATCCGCGAGCCCGGCCCCCAGCGGTCGCCGACCGGCGGCGCGACGTGATCCCACCAGCCGCCGTTCTCGTCGTGCGTCATCACGATCACGGTGTTGTCCCATTGCGGCCCGCGCCGGATATGGTCGATCACGGTCGCGATGTGGCGGTCGCCCGATTCGATGTCCGCGTAGCCCGCATGCATGTTCAGGTTGCCCTGCGGCTTGTAGAACGTGACAGCCGGCAGGCGGCCCGCGTCGATGTCGGCGATGAAGCGGTTCGTCGACGGTTCGTCGCCGAGCCCTGCATCACGAAGGTGCCGCTGGCGCGCGGCGGTGCCCGGCGCGTAGTTGCGGAAGTAGTTGAACGGCTGGTGGTGGTACTGGAAATCGGGCACGGTGCCCGTGTCGCGATGCTCGAGCGCGTATTGCCACGCGCCGCTGTACCACGCCCAGTCGATGTTCTTCTCCGACAGGCGATCGCCGATCGTCGCGTAGCCCTGCGGCGGCAGCACGCGATGGTCGTCCGGATCCGCATACGCGGCGTTGCCCGGGTCGGGCGGCGGCACGTAGCTCGGCTGGTACGGCGGCGCCATCGTGTTCACGCCGTAGCCGTCGGGCGTCAGCGGGCCGTCGCCCGCGAACTTCGGCGGGCCGTCGAGCGCGGATGCCGGTGAATCGGCGGCGAGCGCGAGGCGCGTGCCGGCCGGATCGTCGCCTTCGACCTTCGACAGCAGCTTCGCCGCATGCGGATGCTTGTGCGGGTCCGGATACAGCGGCGCCTGCGCGGAGATCAGGAACATGTGGTTCAGCCAGGAACCGCCGAAAGCCGCCATGAAGAAGTTGTCGCACAGCGTGTACTGGCGCGCGAGATTCCACAGCCGCAGCGTGTCGGCCGAATTGCGGTAATGGCCCATCACGAGGCCGCCCGAATCGGCCCACGCGGCGAACTGGTTGTTGCGGCCGGCCGCGATCTGCATCTGGTTCTGGTAGAAGCGATGCCACAGGTCGCGCGTGATCACGCCGTTCGGCAGCGGCTTGCCCTGCGCGTCGGCGATCCGGAACGGTGCGTTCGGCAGCTTGTCGATGTCGCGCTCGGCGATCGCGTAGCGCTTGCCGTCCACTTCCTGCGCCTGCGGCACGAGCCCGCCCCAGATCTTCGGCAGCACGGGCAGCGGGGTCTTGCCGTCGCGGTCGAGCTGCTGCGCGTGCTCGGGCCGCACCTCGCTCAGCGGATGGCGCACGCCCGGGAAATCGCCGTACAGGTTCGCGAAGCTGCGGTTTTCCGCATAGATCACGACGATGTGGCGCACGCGCTGGCGCAACGCTTCATCGATGCGCAGGTCGGCGGCGGTGCGCGGCGTGCTGCCCGGCGTGGTTTCGCAGCCGCCGAGCGCGACACCGGCACCGAGCGCGGCGAGGCCGCCGAGTACGCGGCGGCGGTCGGGATCGGCGGGAAGGTCGTCGGGGCGATCGGGGGTGTCGGTCACGTCGGGGGCTCCTCGAATGGGCAGGTTGGCGGTGTCGTTCGATACGCGGCCGCGTCGCTCGGGCTGCCGCGATGCGAAACGGACAGCAACGGCCGGCGTCGCGCAAAAGCAGGTGCGGCGCAACTGTCACACAAATGTCATGAACGCGACTATAACGCGGCGAGTGCCGCCGATGAAAGGTGTTTGTCGGACGATTCGACTCGCGCGGCGGCCGATGCGCGACGCCCGCGCGCGAGCTAGACTGAATTCAGGGGCGGCGCGTCGCGGCGTGCCGCCCGGGCGAGGATCGCCCGACGGTGCCGGCCGACGGCGCCGCCGCGGCGTCATCGATGCGACGAAACGAGGCGACACAGCGAGACGACGATGACGCGGATGGATGCCGCTTCCGCATGGCTGCCGATGCCGCGTACCGGTCGTGCGCGGTTGTCCGAGTGAGTGCGCGCCGCACCGCGCGTGCGGCAGGCCCGATGCCATGGACAAGAAATTCGACTACCCGGGATTGCTGATCGCGGCGGGCTTCTTCGTCCTGTTCGCCGCGCAGTTGCTGATGCTGCACCCGGCGTCGGCGTCGATCGCGTACAGCGATTTCCACCGTCTCGTCGCCGCGCGGCTCGTCGACGATCTCGAGGTCGGCCCCGTGTCGATCACGGGCACGCTGAAGATGCCGCAGGCCGGCACGATGCTGCCGGCGTCCGAAGCCGCGGCCGTGCAGCAGGCCGGCGCGCCGTGGCGCTTCACGACCAACCGCGTGACCGACGAGCACCTGACCGACACGCTGACCGCCGCCGGCATCCGCTATCACGGCACGCCCGACACGGGCTGGATCGCGTCGCTTGCTTCGTGGCTGCTGCCGCTCGTGCTGTTCGTGTTCGTGTGGAACATGATGCTGCGCAGGCGCGGCGGGCTGCAGGACTTCACCGGGATGGGCAAGAGCCGCGCGCGCGTGTACGTGCAGCAGGAAACCGGCATCACGTTCGACGACATCGCGGGCATCGACGAGGCGAAGGCCGAACTGCAGCAGCTCGTCTCGTTCCTGCGTAACCCCGACCGCTACCAGCGGCTCGGCGGCAAGATTCCGAAGGGCGTGCTCGTGGTCGGCGCGCCGGGCACCGGCAAGACGCTGCTCGCGCGTGCGGTGGCCGGCGAGGCGGCCGTGCCGTTTTTCTCGATCAGCGGCTCGGCGTTCGTCGAGATGTTCGTCGGCGTCGGCGCCGCGCGTGTGCGCGACCTGTTCGAGCAGGCGCAGCAGAAGGCGCCGTGCATCGTGTTCGTCGACGAGCTCGATGCGCTCGGCAAGGTGCGCGGCGTGGGCCCGATGTCGGGCAACGACGAACGCGAGCAGACGCTCAACCAGCTGCTCGTCGAGATGGACGGCTTCCAGGCCGGCTCCGGCGTGATCATCATGGCCGCGACGAACCGGCCGGAGATTCTCGATCCCGCGCTGCTGCGGCCGGGCCGCTTCGATCGTCACATCGCGATCGACCGGCCCGACGTGAACGGCCGCCGGCAGATCCTCGGCGTGCACGTGAAGCGCGTGAAGCTTGCGCCCGAGGTGGATCTCGGCGAACTCGCGTCACGCACGCCGGGCTTCGTCGGCGCCGATCTCGCAAACGTCGTCAACGAGGCCGCGCTGCATGCGGCCGAGCTCGGCAAGCAGGCGATCGGCATGGCCGACTTCGACGAGGCGATCGACCGCGCATTGACGGGCCTCGAGCGCAAGAGCCGCGTGATGAACGCACAGGAGAAGCTGACCATCGCGTATCACGAGGCCGGTCATGCGCTCGTCGCGGAAAGCCGCGCGCATTGCGATCCGGTGAAGAAAGTGTCGATCATTCCGCGCGGCGTCGCCGCGCTCGGCTATACGCAGCAGGTGCCGACCGAGGATCGCTACGTGCTGCGCAGGAGCGAGCTGCTCGACCGGATCGACGCGCTGCTCGGCGGGCGCGTCGCCGAAGAGCTCGTGTTCGGCGACGTGTCGACTGGCGCGCAGAACGATCTCGAACGTGCGACCGCGATGGCGCGCCACATGGTCATGCAGTACGGGATGAGCGAGAAGATCGGGCTCGCGACGTTCGACGACGGCGATGCGCGCCAGGGCATGCCCGGCGCGTGGCATGCGGGCGCCGGGCGCTGCAGCGAGCATACGGCACGGATGATCGACGACGAGGTGCACGCGCTGCTGGCCGACGCGCATGCGCGGGTCGCGGCGACGCTCGGCGAACGTCGCGATGCGCTCGAACGCATCGCGCGACGGCTGCTGCAATGCGAAGTGCTCGAACGCGATGTGCTGCAGGCGCTGATCGACGGGCGCATCGAACCGTCGTCCGCGGCAGCGGCAGCCGACAGAGATGCCGGCCCGCGCGGCGATGCGCTCGCGCCGGAGCAGGCGTCGGCGGTCGAGCGCGATTTCGTCGCGTACGGGCCGCCGCGCGAGCCCGAGCGCTGAACGCGCCGCAATCCTGCGGCCGGCGCGTGTCGATGCGGCGATGCGCCGGAATTCCTTTCCCTCTTTCCAGCTACGGAGTCGCCATGAGCGAGGCGCACGTATCGGTCGAAGTCGCGCAGCAGGCGCGATTCGGCTTCGAAGTCACGTTTGCCGGCACGACGCTGTCGCCGGTGCTCATCGATGAACCGCCGCCGCTCGGCGATGGGCGCGGGCCGAACCCGATCCGGCTGCTTGCCGCTTCGGTCGCGAGCTGTCTCGCGGCGAGCCTGCTGTTCGCGCTGAACAGGCAGCATGTCGATCCGCAGCCGGTCACCGCGCGGATCGACGTCGACATGGCGCAGAACGAAGCGGGCAGGGTGCGCGTGGGCGCGATGGCCGTGCGGCTGTCGATCGGCAAGACGTGGGCCGATCTCGCGGCGGCGACGCGCGTGCTCGATCAGTTCGATGCGTATTGCGTGGTGACCGAGAGCATACGTGCGGGTATCCCGATCTCGGTCGATGTGTGCGACGTGAACGGCGCGGCGCTCGAATACGCGGCGACGGATATGTGAGTGCGGTCAGTGCTCGGTGGCCGCCGCGACTTCGGCTGCTTCGGCGAGCGCTTCGAGAAAACGCGTGCGCCACCAGTGCACGTCGGTCTTGCGCACGATCGCCATCAGCGCGGAGTGACGCTGGCGGCGTTCTTCGAGCGGCATCGCGAGCGCGCGCTGGATCGCCTGCGCGGTGCCTTGCGTGTCGTACGGATTGACGAGCAGCGCCGGCTTCAACTGCTCGGCCGCGCCGGCGAAGCGCGACAGCACGAGCACGCCCGGGTCGGACGCGTCCTGCGCGGCGAGGAATTCCTTCGCGACGAGGTTCATCCCGTCGCGCAGCGGCGTGACGAGCGCAACGCGGCTCGCGCGATACAGGCCCGGCAGGCGCTTGCGTGCGACGGTGCGGTGAATGTAGCGCATCGGCATCCATTCGAGTTCGCCGTAGTCGCCGTTGATCGCGCCGCACAGGCTGTCCATCTCGCGCCGCAGGTCGTCGTATGCGCCGAGATCCTCGCGGCTCGGTGCGGCGATCTGGATCAGCGTCGCGCGGTTGCGGTTCTCCGGATACTGCTCGAGCAACTGGCGGAACGCATGCACGCGCTGCGGCAGCCCCTTCGTGTAGTCGAGCCGGTCGACGCCGACCAGCAACTGGCGGCGCGAATATTCATCGCGCATCCGGTCGAACATGTCGATGCCGTCGCGATCGCGGGCGAGCGACTCGAACTCGTCGACGTTGATGCCGATCGGAAACGCGCCGGCCGACAGCGTGCGGCCGAACGCGCGCAGGCGGCCGTCCGGCAGCCGCGCGGCACCGGCTTCCGCTTCGACGTAATGCTCGAAGTGGAGCAGATCCGATTCGGTCTGGAAGCCAACGAGGTCGTACGCGAACAGCGAGCGCATCAGCCATTCGTGTTCGGGGATCGCGGCCATGATCGGCGGCGGCGGCATCGGGATGTGCAGGAAGAAGCCGATCGGGTTCGTGCAGCCCATCGCGCGCAGCTCGGCGGCGAGCGGAATCAGCTGGTAGTCGTGCACCCAGACGACGTCGTCGGGCCGCAGCAGCGTGCGCAGCTTGCGCGCGAACAGCTGGTTCACGCGCCGGTAGCCGTCGGCGAAGCGCCGGTCGAACTGCGCGAGATCGAGCCGGTAGTGGAACACCGGCCACAGCACGTTGTTCGAATAGCCGAGGTAGTAAGCGTCGTAATCCTGCGGGTCGAGGTCGATCGTCGCGAGCTGGATCCCGCCGACGTTCTGGATCTGCACCTCTTCGCCCTGCGAGGGCTGATCGTCGGCGCCGCGCAGCCTGCCGCTCCAGCCGAACCAGACGCCGCCGGTTTCCTGCAGGCTGTCCTTCACGGCGACGGCGAGGCCGCCGGCCGCGGCTTTACGGGGATCTGCGATGCGATTGGATACGACGACGAGACGGCTCACCAGCTCTCCTGACGATTGTTGGGGGAAGGTTCGTGCGGCCGGGGCGCGAAGCGGACGCCGCCATCGGCGCGCTGCGCGCGATGGGGCCGCAATGCGATCGGACGGGAATCAGGGCACGCGATTCGCCATCCGAACGGGGAGTGCTCTTTTTAGGATACTCGTCATTCGCCAGTTTTAAAAGTCTGCATCGGCGCAGCGGAAACGGCGAGATGCGGCACGATGTGCGCCGCATCTCGCGACGGGCGGGGCCGCACCTTGCGCGGACGAACGCCGTGTGCGCAACGGGCGGCGGGCCGCACGGTACTCAGAAGGTAGTGCGCAACCCGGCCATCACGCTGCGGCCGCCTTCGGGCGCGAAGCCGCGCACGACCGAAGTCGAATAGCGGATTTCCTGGTTCGTCAGGTTGTCGCCGCGCAGGTACGCGAGCCAGTGCGTCGCGCCGACGCGGAACCTGTAGGTCAGCATCACGCCCAGCGACGTATAGCCGTCCGTCGAGAAGTCGTTGTCGGGCACGCGATGCTGCGACCACGCGTGCGTGACCTGCGCACGCGCACCGAACGGGCCGTAGCCGTAGTCGGCCGCGAGCGTCGCGCGCAGCGGCGCGATGCGCGGCAGCGGCTGGCCCGTGTCGACGTTGCGCGCGTGCGTGTAGTCGGCCGTCAGTTCCAGGTCGACCGTATGGCCGCGCCGCGAGAACGCGCGCCATTTGCCGTCCAGCTCGATGCCGTAGAACTCGGCGCGCACGCCGCGATAGATCGCCTCGTTCAGCGAACCGTCGGCGCCGGGCGCGACGGGCTCGCCGTCGTCGTTCACGACGCGGCCGGTGTTGTATTCGGTCAGGTAGTTCGAGAAGCGGTTGTAGAACACGCCGACGCTGCCGCGGTTCGGGCCGCCCGCATAGCGCAGCGACAGGTCGGTCGACACGGCCTTTTCCTTCGATGCGTTCGGGTTGCCGATCAGGAACTGGCCGGTCGCATCGTGCGGGCCGTTCGAATACAACTCGTAGAAGGTCGGCGCGCGTTCGGTGTACGCGACGTTCGCCGCAACCGACCACACGGGAGTCAGCGAGAACAACGCGCCGGCCGACAGGCTGCCCGCGTTGAAATCGCGCGGCTGCGCACCCGCGAATTTCTCGACGCCGGCCGGATCGGGATCGACCTTCACATGCTCGAAGCGGCCGCCGAGGCTCAGCTTCAGCGCGGGGACGACCTGCCATTCCTCGAGGCCGAACAGCGCGACGCTGTTCGTGCGGGTGGACGGCACGAGCGTCTCGTCGCCGAGCGCGGAGAACGTGTTCTGGCCGAACTGCACGCCGATCGCGCCTTCGAACGGGCCGATCCTGCGATGCCGCGCCTCGATGCGCGCTTCGTAGCCGCGGTTGCGGAAGGTGGTCGCCGTCTCGCCGTTGTCGACTTCCTTGTGGCGGTAGTCGGTGTACGCGAAATCGAATTTCAGCTTCGTGAACGGCCCGCTCAGGTTGCGCACCTCGGACGCGAGCGCGAGGCGTTCCTGGCGCATCCGCAGCCGCACGTCGCTCTCCGCGACGGAGCCGTAGTTCGATTCGTAGCCGCTGTACGACAGGCCCGCGAAGCCGTCAGCCCACGTATACGACGCGCCGACCGCGCCGCCGTGCACGCGGCCGTCGCTGTTCGGCACGCTGCCTTCCGGCTGCGGCGTGTCGGGGCCGTCGATCGCGCGTTGCGCGCTGCTGCGTGCGTAGCCGGGAATCCGCAGCTTGCTCGTTTCGCGGTCGAACGCGTCGACGTGGAACGCGAAGCGGCCGTTGCCGCCTTCGACCTGCGCGGCGCCCGCGCGCACTGAATTCGCGCCGCCGTAGCGCGCGTCGAGCGCACCCGTCACGCCTTCGATCGCTTCGCGCGGAATCCGGTTGTCGATCGTGTTGACGACGCCGCCCACTGCGTTGCCGCCATACAGCAGCGCGGCCGGGCCGCGCACGATCTCGACGCGTTCGATCGACAGCGGATCCTGCGGCACCGCATGGTCGTACGACAGCGACGACGCGTCGTAGGATGCGACGCCGTTCTGCAGCAGCCGAATCCGGTCGCCGTCCATCCCGCGGATGATCGGGCGGCCGACCATCGGCCCGTAGGTGGTGGTCGACACGCCGGGCAGCCCGTTCAGCGTTTCGCCGAGCGAATCGGCCTGGCGACGCGTCAGCGCGTCGCCGGAAAGCTGGACGGTCGGCGAGATCAGTTCGGTATCGCCGAGCGGGTTCGCGGTGACGAAGATCGGCGCGAGTGCGGTGCCCGAAGGCGTGCCTGACGCGGCGCGTGCATCGGTCTGCGCGTGCGCGGCGGCGGCGAGCAGCATCAGCGAAAGGGGCGAAAGCGGGCGAAGCGGTAGACGAGGGAGGTCGCGCATGGTCGGTGAATCGGTTGGAATCGGATCGGATAACGAGCGATGCGGATCACGGCTGGATACGATATATTGTTGCGTCAATGACGCGCGGTGACCCGTTGGAACATGGCTCGGCGACGCTCGGCCGCCCGGGAGGAAAGGCGTCAGGCGGACGAGCACTCGAAATGATATGTTATATCATTTCGAATTCCAAGCCGGATGTCGGCGGTGCGTACGGCTTCCGTCGGGTCGTCGAAATATCGGCTTAAGCGGAAGGCGTTCCGGCCGATGAGCGCCTGCGAGTGCGACCGGGTGCGGCGTGGAGCCAAGCGTGGCGCGCCCGACCGTGCTGCGCCGCCGCGCCGCCGCGCCGCCGCGCGACGCGATGAAGCAGCCGCGATCGCCGGATGGCGCGCATCGCGTTGATACGTATCAACGTCCTCCGATTCCGAAACCGGATACTGGGTCGCTCATCGACCAGACAGGAGCAACGCATGATGCAAACCATGAAAGCGGCCGTGGTGCACGCATTCGGCGAACCGTTGCGCATCGAGGAAGTGCCCGTGCCGACGCCGGGCCCCGGCCAGATTCTCGTCAACATCAAGGCGACGGGCGTCTGCCACACCGACCTGCACGCGGCCGACGGCGACTGGCCCGTGAAGCCGTCGCTGCCGTTCATTCCGGGGCATGAAGGCGTGGGCATCGTCGCGGCGGTCGGCGCGGGCGTCACGCACGTGCGCGAGGGCGACCGCGTCGGCGTGCCGTGGCTCTATACGGCCTGCGGGCATTGCGAGTATTGCCATACCGGCTGGGAAACGCTGTGCCACGATCAGCAGAACACCGGCTATTCGGTGAACGGCAGCTACGCGGAATACGTGCTCGCCGACCCCGACTACGTCGGCCATCTGCCGGCACAGGTCGCGTTCGACGAGATCGCGCCGATCCTGTGCGCGGGCGTGACCGTCTACAAGGGCATTCGCGTCACCGATACGCGCCCCGGCCAGTGGCTCGCGATCTCCGGCATCGGCGGGCTCGGGCACGTGGCGGTGCAGTATGCGCGCGCGATGGGCCTGCACGTCGCGGCGATCGACATTTCGCCCGACAAGCTCGCGCTCGCGCGGCAGCTCGGCGCGCAACTGACGATCGACGCATCGGTCGACGATCCGGCGAAGGTGATCCAGAAGGAGATCGGCGGCGCGCACGGCGTGCTCGTCACCGCAGTGTCGCGCAGCGCGTTCGCGCAGGCGCTCGGGATGGTGCGGCGCGGCGGCACGGTCGCGCTCAACGGGCTGCCGCCCGGCGATTTCCCGTTGCCGATCTTCTCGACGGTGCTGAACGGCATCACCGTGCGCGGGTCGATCGTCGGCACGCGGCGCGACCTGCAGGAATCGCTCGACTTCGCGGCCGACGGCCTGGTGCGCGCGCATATCCATCGCGACCGGCTCGGCAACATCAACGACGTGTTCGCAAAGCTGCGCGAAGGCAAGGTCGACGGGCGCATCGTGCTGACCGAGATGCAGTGACGCGGGCGGCCGCCGCGCGACGGATCACGTCGCGACGGCGGCCGTGCAGCCTGGTTCACATCATTGGGCGAAGAACACGTCCGTGCGGTTCGTCAGGTTGCCCGCGCTGGTCTGGACGAAGAACGGATGGAACGACGACGACGGGCCGACGTCGAGGCCCTGGTAGTCGCCGATGAAGAAGCCTTCCGCGTTCGGCGCGAGCTTCATGTCGAACGGTCCGCCGACGCGCCGCTCGTCGCCGAACGTGGCGCCGCCGTCGTGCGAGATCTTGCGCCAGAAGCCCGTCGGCAGCGTCGTCGTGTTCCCGGCCAGCAGGTCGCGGAAGTCATAGTGGGTGACCATCACGGCGCCCGCGTTGTCGACGCGCACCGACGGATTGAAGGCAGGCCGGCCGGTCGGCGTGTTGATCTGCAGTGGCGCGCTCCATGATGCGCCGCCGTCCTTCGACGTCGATAGCGCGACCTCGTCGTACTTGCCGCCGTTGAAGCGGCTGTCCTGCCACACGACATAAAGCTGGCCCGACTCGGGATCGATCGCGGGCTCGGGAATGATGTCGCCGGTGCGCACGGGTTCGCCGGTGTTCGGGTCGGTCACGCCGACCGTCTGCAGCCCCGCGATCACCTGCGGCTGCGTCCAGGTCGCGCCGTCGTCGGTCGACTTGATGAACGCGACCTTGCCCGCGGCCTTGCTGAACGGCGGCTGGATCAGGTTGAAGAAATCGTACAGCGTGCCGCTCTTCGGATCGACGACGATCTGGTTGCCGATCGTCTGCTGGCGCGACGGCACGTGGACGATGACCTTCGCTTTGCTCCAGGTCCTGCCGCCGTCGGTCGTCTTCGAGAACAGCGTCGGCCCGCGGAACGCCTGCGTATGCAGGTTCGCGTACGGGTTGCCGTTCGGCAGTTCGAGGCGGTCCCACACTGCGTACGCGGTGCCGGCCTTCACCGGGTTCGCGGTCACCGATTCCTTGTCGTTGAAGAACTGCGTGGTCGGTTCGTTGTCCGCGATCAGCAATGCGGGGCTGCTCCAGGTCTGCCCGCCGTCGGCCGATACCGATGCCGCGACCGCGTTGCTGTTGTTCGACTGGTTGAACGAGATCGATACCGAATACGCGGTCCCGTCCGGGCCGAAGGACACCCACGGGTCGGACGCGCGCTCGTACTTGAGCCCTCCCGGCGCGCATGCGCTGAACGGCTGCGGCGTGCTCGCCCAGGTCGCGCCGCCGTCGAACGTATAACCGGCGACGAGCCCGTGCGAGCCGCCGTTCGACCAGCGGTCCTGCTGCCATACGCCGATCATGTTCGTCGGGTTTGCCGGATTGACCGAAAGCCAGGGTTCGACCTCGGCATTCACATAGACGGTGCCGGGCCCGCCTATGGTGCAGGCGGCGTATGGACTGGGGCCGGACACGAGCACGGGATCGGCGTGCGCGGCGGCACAGGCCAGCGCCATCGCGGCGGGCAGGCAGGTGAAAAGCGGGTGGGACACGATAGTGCGTCGCATTGACTGCTCCTCGTTGACGTGCGGCCGCGATGGTGCGGCGGAACGAGGCAGCGCGAGCCGATGCGCGGCGGCACAGGCCGCCGGGTCGGGGCGCCGCGGCGACGCGCACGATGCGTGCCGCCGGGACGTGTCGTTCAGGATACCGCTTCAGCCATCGCGATCCGCGTGCGCTGGATACCGCCAGCACTTCGGTCAAGACTCCTATTCGTTTTTATTGCTTGTGACGGATGTGTCGTTGATGCTGCCCGGCTGGGAGGCCGGTTCGGGCAGGCGAAGAATGCGTAGAAGTGGATTGCAATGTAGATGATCCGGATGCGGCGCGGCAGGCAATTTTTTGTAACAGAGCGTAGCCGGAAAGCGTTGCCGGAGCGGCGCGGCGCGAACGCAAAATTTGCCGTCGCGAGTGCGCGGAAATCGAATCGAGAAGGCGAATCGCAATCGCTATCGATTGCGGCTGGCGCGAGCCGGATTTGTCGAATCGATTCGCTGCCGGCAGGCGATGCGGCGTCCGCGTTGCCGCCGCTCAGCGCTCCGCCGGAAACCGGTCCTGCAGCGCGTGCAGCCAGCGCGCGACGATATCGAGTTCCGCGTCGGAAAACCCGTCGCACAGCTTGCCGTTCAGCTCGCGCAGCAGCACGCGCGCGCGCTTGAGCGCCGCGTGGCCTTCGTCGGTCAGGTACAGCCGCGTCGCGCGGCCGTCGTCCGAATCGGCGTGGCGCGCGAGCAGGCCGGCTTTCGCCATCCTGTCGGCGAGGCCGGTCATCGCGGACGGCGCGAGCTGCAGAGCGGCGCCGACTTCGCCGATCAGCGCGCCGTCCTGCTTCGCGAGACAGAACAGCACGCCGGCCTGCGCGGCGCTCGCGCGCGTATCGGTCTCGGCCTCGGCCTTGCGGTCGACCCAGCGCTGCACGCGCCGCTGGCCGATGTTCAACAGGAAAAACAGTCGTCGGTCTTCGCTCAAGCTGGGTTCCCGGCTGTAATGGAAAGGGATGGACGGCCCGCGGCGCGCGGCGTGTCGAGTGCCTGCGCGAGCCAGTCGGCCAGGTCGGGCCACAGCACGGTGCCGGGCCGGCTGCGGAAGAAGCCCATGTGCCCGACCGGGCCGCTGCCCGCCGCGTGCGGATCGATCTGGCGGCGCTCGACCGCCGCGCCGGTCAGATAGCTTACCAGCAGGTCGATCGCGGCCGGGTTCGCCCACGGATCGTCGTCGAAGCCGAGCGCGAGGATCGGCAGCCGCTGTTTCGAGAAACGATCGGCCGCGCCGAGTGTCGGATCGTCGAAGAAATAGTGCGGCAGCGTCGTCCAGCGGCTCCATTCGCGGAACACGCCGGCCGGCAGGTCCTCGCCGAGCCCGAGCCGCTTGCCGGGCACGTAGCCGAGCAGCGCGGACATCAGCGGGCCCAGCACGCGCAGGATCAGCCGCACCTTCAGGCGCTCGGCCGCCAGCGCGATCAGTCGCGTACTGCCCGCATGCGCGGCGACGAGTACCGCCGCGCGCAGGTGCGTCGTGCTCGCGGACAGCCCGATCGCATGCCCGCCGACGCTATGCCCGACCGCCAGCAGCGGCAACCCTTCATATGCTTGCCGCGCCCATGCGGTCGCGGCGCCGACGTCGAGCTCCATCCAGTCGCGCATGCGGGCCTGCAGCGCGCCCAGGCGCGCGGGCCGCGACGCGCCGATGCCGCGGTAGTTGTAGGTCAATGCCGCGAAACCGCGTTCGGTCAGGAAGCGCGCGAAGCCCGCATACAGCCGCTCCGGCACGGCCGTCGCCGGATGGATCAGCACCAGCGCGCGCGGTTCGGCGTCGGGCGTCCACAGCGTGCCGCGCAGCGGATAGCCGTCGATGGCGGAAAACTCGATCGGTCGGGAGGTCATGGCCGTCCTCGTTCCAGGTGGTTATTTCGTATGCGAAATATAGTCCTGGATTTATTTCGTGCGCGAAATATCTGTCGAGGAATCATTCGAAGACTGTGTACCGGAGGGCGGCGTCCGGCGTTGCGTGGCGCTGCTCGTTCCATAAAATATTTGCATCTTTGCATAGCAGAATATTGCGTTTGTCTCATAACCAGGATCGCCGTATCTTCACCGGTTCCATGTTGTCTGCCGGCCGTCGCGCCCGGCGGACACCGGACGCCGCCATCGCGCGGCCGCCGCCAACCATCCGGGAGATCACGTTGCTGAGCCGAATCGTCACGGCGCTCTTGCTGGCGCTTGCCGCGCAGCCGGGCATCGCGAAAGACACCGTCACGCTGCGCGTCGGTGAACAGAACTACTTCAACATCCAGGCGTCGATGGAGGCGTCCGGCGCGCTGAAGGACCTGCCTTACACGATCGAGTGGAAGCACTTCCAGGCCGCCGCGCCGGTCGCCGAGAGCCTGAACGGCAACGCGATCGACATCGGCTTCCTCGGCGATTCCGCGCTGCTCACGCTGGCCGCGCGCGGCGCGCCGGTGAAGGTCGTCGCGGTGTCGCGGCAGAGCCTCGACGGCGTCGCGATCCTCGTGCCGAAGCATTCGCCGGTGCGTACCGTGGCCGACCTGCAGGGCAAGACCGTCGCCGTGTGGCGCGGCGCTTGGAGCCAGCAGCTCGTGCTGCGCGCGCTCGAACACGCGGGCCTGCGCGCGGATTCGGTCAAGTACGCGTACCTGATGCCGATCGACGCGACCAACGCGCTCGCGAACGGCTCGGTCGATGCGGTGTCGCTGTGGGAGCCGTTCGTCAGCACGCTGGCGCTGCGGCAGGGCGCGCGGCCCATCACCACCGCGCAGGGGCTGATGCCCGCGCTGAGCTTCGTCGCCGCGAACGAGCAGGCCGCGTCGGGCAAGCGCGCGGAGATCACCGATTTCCTGAAGCGCGTCGTGGCCGCGCGCCAGTGGGTCGACAGCCATCCGCGCGAGTACGCGGACCTATGGTCGAAGCGCGCGAAGCTCGAGCCCGACGTCGCGTACCGCTGGCTCAACAATGCGAAGCAGCGCGTGGGCCCGGTCGACGACACGGCCGCAAAGGACGCGCAGAACACGGCCGATTTCCTGCACAAGGCTGGCGTGATTCCGGCCGCGTACGACACATCGAAGCTGCTCGACCGCTCGTATGCGGGCGCATTCGCGGCGCCCGCGCAAAAGACGGCCGCCGCGCAGTGACCGCGCCGTCGCATCCCCGATTCCTGATCGAGAACCAGAAGGACATCCCGACATGCCAGTCGACATCATCGGCATGATCACCGCGACGCCCGGCGCGGAGGTCGACGTACCGGGCGGCGCGGCCGTCCAGCCCGACTACGTGCGCCGCTTCGCGCAGGCGCACGAGGCCGCGGGCTTCGACCAGATTCTGGTCGGCCATTTCAGCAACGCGGCGGACGGTTTCATCGTCGCCTCGTTCGCGGCAGCCGCGACCGAACGTATTCGCATCCTGCTCGCGCACCGGCCGGGCGTGATCGTGCCGTCGGCCGCTGCGCGGCAGATCGCGACGCTCGACGTGTTCAGCGGCGGCCGGCTTGCGCTGAACGTCGTGTCGGGCGGCGACGATACGGACTTGCAACGCGACGGCGATTTCGTGCCGCACGATGCACGCTACCGCCGCACCGGCGAATATCTCGGCGTGCTGAAGCGGATCTGGCTGGCCGACGCGCCGGTCGACCACGACGGCGAGTTCTACCGGCTGCGCGGCGCATCGCCGCTCGTGAAGGGCGCGCAGCGGCCGCACGTGCCGATCTATTTCGGCGGCTCGTCGCCGGCCGCGCTCGCGGTCGCGGGCGAGCACGCGGATGTCTACATGACGTGGGGCGAGCCGCTCGCATCGGTGCGCGAGCAGATCGCGCGCGTGCATGCCGCCGCCGCGCCGTTCGGGCGCGCGCCGCGCATCAGCGTGTCGTTCCGGCCGATCGTCGCCGATACCGAGGCCGCCGCGTGGGAGAAGGCCGAGGCGATCCGCGAGCGCGTGCGCGCGGCGCGGGTCGCGAACGGCCAGCCGATCGCCGGCCACGCGCCGCAGAATGCGGGCTCGCAGCGGCTGATGGCGGCCGCCGCGCAGGGCGACGTGCTCGACGAGCGCTTGTGGATGGGTGTCGCGAACCTGACCGGCGCGCGCTGGAATTCGACTGCACTGGTCGGCACGCCCGAACAGGTTGCGCGGGCGCTCGGCGCGTACTACCGGCTCGGCGTGTCGACGTTCCTGATTCGCGGGTTCGATCCGCTCGACGATGCGCTGGGCTACGGGCGCGACCTGATTCCGGCGATTCATGCGCATGTCGCGGAACTCGACCGGTATCACGCTGCGGTGACGGCGTAGGCCGGGCTCGGCGACGAACGGTACTGTTTCGACTCGCCCCGGTATTTCCATCGTGGAATGCCGGGGCGATGTCATTTCAGGCATCGACGCATCGCCGCATCGACGCCTTCAGAACGACGGCAACCCCGGCGGATTGGTCTCCGCGCGCGCGATCGCCTCGCTCTGCAAACCCCATCGCGCGAGCGCCTGCCCATAGCGGCCGCTGCCGATCAGCGCATTCGTCGCGAGCGTCAGCGCGGGCGCGAGGCCGCTGCCGCGACGCGTCGCGATCGCGACATCGGCGTTGTTCGGCCAGCCCGCATTGACGACGCCGACGCGGCGGATCTTGCCGCTGCGCGCGGCCTCGTACGCGAGCGACGCGTTCGGGTTCAGCTCCGCATCGGCGCGGCCCGACAGCAGCGCGACGCGCGCGGTCGCATCGTCGTCGAAATAGAGCAGCTCGGTCGCCCTCAACCCCTGCGCGACGTTGCGCCGGCTCCATTCGAGCAGGATGCGCTCCTGGCTCGTGCCCGCGCCGGTGATGATCCGCAGGCCCGCGAGGTCCTTCGGCTCGGCGATCTTCGCGATCGGGCTGCCGGTGCGTACATAGAAGCCGTGCAGCCCTAGCCGGTAGGTCGTGAAATCGTATTTCTCCTTGCGCTTTTCGGTCACGCCGACGTTCGAGATCACCGCGTCGTACTTGCCGGACGTCAGCCCGAGCGGCCAGTCGGCCCATGCGATCGGCACCAGCACGAGCGTGCGGCCGAGCGCATCGGCGACGAGCTGCGCGTAATCGGGATCGGCGCCGACCACGGTGCGTGCATCGGTTGCGTAGGTCGACACAGGCGGCGCGTGCGGCGAAATCGCGACCGTGAATGCGCCGTCGTGCACCCAGCGGTAGCCGCCCGCCTCGCGGATGGCGGCGTCGTCACGCGACGCGCGAATCCTGCCGGCCTGGCGTGGGTCGAGGTCGGCGGTTGCAGCCGCCGCGTGTGCGATGCGCCACGGCAGGCTGCCGGATGCCGCAGCCAGCGCCGCGGTGATGAACTGGCGTCGGTCGATCATCGTGCGGTGCCTCGCTGGTCGAAAGCGGCGCGCATCACAGCACCCGCGACAGGAATGCGCGCGTGCGCGGATGCGACGGCGCGTCGAGCACGGCGGCCGGCGGCCCGGCTTCGACGATGCGCCCGCGCTCCATGAACAGCACGTTGTCCGCGACTTCGCGCGCGAAGCCGATCTCGTGCGTGACGATCACGAGCGTCGTGCCCGAGCGCGCGAGCTCCTTGATCACGTCGAGCACCTCGTTGACGAGCTCAGGGTCGAGCGCGGACGTCGGCTCGTCGAACAGCAACACCTTCGGACGCAACGCAAGCGCCCGTGCGATCGCGACGCGCTGCTGCTGGCCGCCGGACAATTGGCGCGGGTACGCATCGGCTTTATCCGCAAGACCGACGCGCGCGAGCAGCGTCCGTGCGGTGCGCTCGGCCGCATCGCGCGTGACGCCGGCGACGGCGACCGGCGCCTCGATCAGGTTCTCGAGCACCGTCAGGTGCGGGAACAGGTTGAAATTCTGGAACACCATCCCGACGGCCGTGCGCCGCTTCAGCACGTCGCGCTCCTTCAGCTCGTAGAGCACGTCGCCGTCGCGGCGATAGCCGATCAGTTCGCCGTCGATGTCGATGAAGCCGTCGTCGACGCGTTCGAGATGGTTGATCGTGCGCAGCAGCGTCGACTTGCCCGAGCCCGAAGGCCCGACGATCGCGGTCACGCTGCCGCGCGGCGCGACGAACGACACGTTGTCGAGCACGCGCTGCATGCCGAACTGCTTCGACACGCCATGCACGCCCACTTCGCCGCCGGCGCGCGGCACGGCGGCGGCCACGGCATCGGTATCGCCTTCGGCCTGCACGATCGACGCCGAATGGCGCGACGTGGCACGCCGCCACAGCACGCCGATGCGCGCGAGCGCGAACGTGAGCACCGACGGCGGCGGATTGCGCAGCGCGCCGCGTGCATAGTGCCGCTCGACCTGCACCTGGATCGCCGACAGTACCGTCAGGATGATCAGGTACCAGACGGTCGCGACCATCAGCAGCGGAATCACTTCGAGATTGCGGCGATAGATCACCTGCACCGTGTAGAACAGCTCCGGCATCGCGAGCACGTACACCATCGACGTGCCTTTCGCGAGCGTGATCAGGTCGTTGAACGCGGTCGGCAGGATCGCGCGCATCGCCTGCGGCAGCACAATCCGCGCGGTCTGGCGGCCGCGCGGCAGCCCGAGCGCGGCGGCCGCTTCGAGCTGGCCCTGGTCGACCGCGAGAATGCCGCCGCGGATCACCTCCGCGGAAAACGCCGCGTGGTTCAGCGTGAGGCCGAGCACGGCCGCGAGGAACGGGCTGATCAGGTCGGTCGTCGGCGCTTCGAACCACACGATGCCGGTGAACGGCACGCCGAGCCGCACATGCTCGTACAGGTAGCCGAGGTTGTTCAGGATCAGCAGCAGCACGATCAGCGGAATCGAGCGGAACAGCCACACGAAGGTCCATGCGCTCGCGGACAGCAGGCGCGAACGCGACAGCCGGGCCAGCGCGACGAATGCGCCGAGCACGAAGCCGAACACCGCGCCGAGCAGCGTCAGCACGAGCGTACGCGCAAGCCCCGACAGCACCGGCGGCGACAGGAACCATTCGGCGAACACCGGCCAGCCCCATTGCGGGTTGCCGAGGATCGAATGCAGCGCGATCGCGATCAGCACGACGGCGAGCACGGTGCCGGCCGTGCGCGACCGGTGGCGCGCGGGCACGATCCGGAACCGCGTGCCGGGCTCGCGCGCGCCGGGGAAGAGAACGGCGGCAGCGTGCCGCCGAGGTGGGTCGTGTCGCTCATGTCGTTGGAAGTCCTCAAGTCGGTCGGTCGGACGCGCCGTGCACGGTCAGCGCGGCGCGTCGGCCCGTGGCAGGGCCGCGGTGGCTCAGGCGTGCGCTTCGGCAGCCGTTTCCGGCGCAGCGTCGGGCGCCGCGTGGCGGCTCGCCTTGCGCGGCAGGCCGAGGTGGTCGCGCAGCGTCGCGCCGGGCAGGTCGCGGCTGTAGCGGCCGCGTGCCTCGAGCACCGGAATCACGAGTTCGACGAAATCGTCGACGCCTTGCGCCTGCACCGGAAAGCCGAGGATGAAGCCGTCGCCGGCGCCCGCGTCGTGCCAGCGGATCAGCTCGTCGGCGACATGCTCGGCCGTGCCGATGAAGTTCGGCCGCGGCGTCGCGACCGCGAGCGCCGTCTCGCGCAGCGACAGGCCTTTCTGCTTCGCGTCGGCCTTGATCCGGTCGGTGGTCGAGCGGAAGCTGTTGCGGCCTAGCTCGCCGAGTTCCGGGAATGGCGCGTCGAGTGCGTATTGCGTGAAATCGTGGTGATCGAAATAGCGGCCGAGATACGCAAGCGCCTCGTCGATCGTCAGCAGGTCGCGGATCGCCTGGTATTTGTCTTCGGCTTCGGCGGCCGTGCGGCCGACGATCGGCCCGACGCCGGGGAAGATTTTCACGTCGCCGGCTTGCCGCCCGTGCTCGACCGCGCTCTGCTTCACGCGTCGCGTGAACGCGGCCGTTTCGTCGAGCGACGGCGAATGCGTGAACACTGCGTCCGCGTACTTGCCCGCGAGCCCGATGCCGGTGTCGGACGAGCCGGCCTGGAAGATCACCGGCTGCCCTTGCGGCGAGCGCTGGATGTTCAGCGGGCCCGCGACCTGGAAGAAGCGGCCGTGATGATCGAGCGTATGGAGCTTGTCGCGATCGAAGAAGCGGCCGGTCGCGCGGTCGCGCACGAACGCGTCGTCGTCCCAGCTATCCCACAGGCCCTGCACGACGTCGAGGTATTCGTCGGCGATCTCGTAGCGCAGTTCGTGATCGGGATGCACCTTGCCGAAATTCTTCGCGGTGCCTTCGAGCGGCGTCGTCACGACGTTCCAGCCCGCGCGGCCGCCGCTGATCGCGTCGAGCGACGCGAGCTGGCGCGCGACCGTGAACGGCTCGCTGTACGACGTCGAGATCGTGCCGGCGAGCCCGATCTTCTTCGTCGCGACCGCGAGCGCCGACAGTACCGTCAGCGGCTCGAAGCGGTTCAGGAAATGCGGGATCGACTTCTCGTTGATGTAGAGGCCGTCGGCGACGAACGCGAACGCGATGCCGGCGGCTTCCGCCTTGCGCGCGATGCCGATCGCGAAGTCGAGGTTGATGCTCGCGTCCGGCGGGTTGCTCGGGTGCCGCCATGCGTTCATGTGGCTGCCTGCGCCTTGCAGCATCAGGCCGAAGGGAATCGATCGTCGGGTCGTCATGGGAGCGTCACGCGTTCTGGTCAGGGGAAAGGGAGCGGTCGGCCGCGAGGGCCGCTTGCCGTGGTGTTGCCGACAGCGCGCCGCCGAGCCATTCGACCGACGCGAGCCGCGCCGCGTAGTCGGTCACCGGCGAATCGATCACGAACGCATCGACGTCGAGCCGCCGGCTCAGCGCATCGAGCGCGCGGTGCACGCGCTCGGGCGTATCGGCCAGCACGGTCGGGCGCAGCTCGTCGATCCGGTAGTCGGACGCGCCGCTTTGCCGCGCGAATTCGGCGGCCGCCTGCGCGCTCGCGAGGTTGAAGCTCTGGCCGCCCGCGAACTGCAGCTTGAAGATCTTCAGCGGCCCGATCAGTTGCTCGGCCTCGTCGCGTGTCGGCGCGGCCACCGCGTACAGCGCGACGAGCGGCCGCGTGCCGCCTGCGCTGCGGTACGCGTCCAGCGAGCGCTCGAGATTCGCGTCGTCGCCGTTGAAATGCCCCGCGTAGCAGAAGCGCCAGCCGTGGCGTGCGGCGAGTGCGCCGCTGTCCGGCGAGCCGCCGAGCAGGATGCGTTCGGGCGGCTGCGGCGGCACCGGCATCGCGACCGCGCCGGCGAGCGGATGATCTTCGGCGACGCCCCAGCCGAGAAATGCGTCGAGCTCCGCGAGCTGGCCCGCGAAGTCGGGCTTGCGCGCCTTGTCGTGGAACCACTGCAGCGCGCGCGTGGTCAGCGGCAATCCGCCGGGCGCCTTGCCGATGCCGAGATCGACGCGGCCCGGCGCGAGCGCGGCCAGCAGCTTGAACGACTCGGCGACCTTGAACGGGCTGTAGTGCTGCAGCATCACGCCGCCCGAGCCGACGCGAATGCGCGACGTGTGCGCGAGCAGGTGCGCGACGACGATCTCCGGCGCCGAGCTCGCGAAGCCCGGCGTGCCGTGATGCTCGGCGACCCAGAAGCGTTCGTAGCCGAGCTGTTCGGCGCGCTGCGCGAGCGTCGTGGTGAAGCGCAGCGCGTCGATGGCGCTCGCGCCGTCGGCGATAGGACTCTTGTCCAGCAACGAAAGCGAATAAGACATGATGAGCGGCGTTCCTGCGTATGGCGTGAATGGACGGTGGGCGCGCGCGGCACTCAGCTCTTCGGCAGCCCCGGCGGATTCGTGCGCGACTGGTCGATCGCTTCGGACGTGAGGTTCCAGCGGTCGAGCACCTGCTGGTAGCGGCCGTTCTTGATCAGCGCGTTCAGCGCGACGGTCAGCGGATCGGCGAGCCCGCTGCCGCGGCGCGTCGCGATCGCGATGTCGGCGGTGCGCGGCCAGCCGCCGCTGATCGCGCCGACGAGCCGCGTCTTGCCCTGCTGCGCGCTCTGGTACGCGAGCACCGAGTTCACGCTGAACACGGCATCGGCGCGGCCCGACTGCACGGCGACGATGCGCATTGCCTGGTCGTCGTAGTACTGGATCTGCACGGGTTTCAGCCCGTGCGCGACGTTCTCGCGGTCCCACGCGAGCAGGATCTTTTCCTGGTTGGTGCCGGCGTCGGTCACGACGCGCAGCCCCGCGACGTCCTTCGGCTCGCGGATCGCCTGGATCTTGCTGTCGTTGCGCACGTAGAAGCCGACCAGATCGTGGCGGTACGACGAGAAATCGAACTTCTGCTTGCGTTCCTCGGTGACGGTCACGTTCGAGATCACCGCGTCGACTTTCCCGGATTCGAGTGCGAGCGGCCAGTCGGCCCATGCGAGCGCGACGATCTTCAGCTTGCGGCCGAGGCTGTCGGACACGAGCTGGCCGACATCGGCGTCGAAGCCGATCACCGTGCGCGCGTCGGTCGCATACGAGCTGATCGGCGGCAGGCTCGGCGCGATGCCGATCGTCAGCGTGCCGGGCTCGGCGAACTTGAACGACGCGGGCACCGCGCGCTCGACGGCCGCATCGGCCACGCCGCGCGGACGGCCGCGCTGCTCGGGGCTCAGGTCGAACGTCGCGGCGGCCGCGGCGAATGCGGTCAGGCCGATCAGCGCGGCGGCCAGCGTGCGGACGGCGCGGGAAGAAAGCGATACGGCTCGTTGCATGAAAACGTCCTGTTGTCGTGTCGTAGGGAGCGGAGTCGGGGGGAGCGGTGGGCTCAGCGCGGCAGCACCGGCTCGGGTAACGGCGCCCACAGGTCGGCGAGCGTCGACGTGCGCGACGGATCGGCGAGATCCTTGCCGAACGGCAGGTGAAAATACGCTTCAGGGTCGATCGACGAATCGAACAGCCGCGTATAGCCGGTGCGGTCGTACAGCGCCCACGCTTCGGGCTGGCGAAAACCGGTGGTCAGGTAGAGGCGGCGATAGCCCTGCTGCGCGGCGCGCAGCTCGAGCGCTTCGACGATGAGCCGCGCGAGGCCCTGGCGGCGCAGGTCCGTGCGCGTCCAGATGCGTTTGAGCTCAGCGGTCTGCGCGTCATAGCGCTTGAACGCGCCGCCGCCGATCGTTTCGCCGTCGCGCAGCAGCAGCACGAAGGCGCCTTCGGGCGGCGCGAACAGTTCGGCCGGGTAGCGCGCGAGTTCGTCGCGTGCGGACGCGCGGCTGTCGGGGCGGTACGCGTTGTAACGGGTCGAATACTCGTCGATCAGCGCGTCGATCAGAGGCTGCGCGCGGACGTCGAGCGGCGTCGTGTCGATGAGGCGGTCGGTCGTGGCCATGGGCATCGCGAAGGGCGCGCGATGCGGACGTTCCTTTCGGGGGGCGGGCACGCGGCCCGTCCCGTCTGTTCCGTTATCGCGGCGCGGTTGTCGTGATGACGGCGGCCTGAGCGCATCCTGCGATGCATGCGGCGGACCGCCGCCGTTTTGAACACGTTAGCGGCGCGGCCGGCAAAGGCGAACGAAGCAATTTCGATAAGGATTTCGCGGCAGGCGTCAGAAGGCTTGCAGCGGGAGTGGGGTGGGGGCGGAAAGCGCATGCGTTGAAGGTCGTGCTCCACATGCGCAATGCCGAATGGCGCGAGCCTATGCGGCCCGCACTTCGGCGAGCAGATCCGGATGGCGATCCAGTATCTTGAACAGTTTCACAAGGGCGAGCGGCGGGTTCGTCTTGCCGGTTTCGTAGCGGGAGAACGCGTTGACACCGCCACCGAATATCTCGGCCGCCTCGCGCTGATCCAGCATCAGCTTCTTGCGTACCTTCGCAATGTACTTCGGGTCGACGATGGTCGAGTTCACCTGTTTGTTGAACTCGGTGATCGCGTCGCCGAGACGGGTCGCCTCGTCGAGGTCGAGGACCGACTCTCCGCAGGCCGGGCAGAAATCGCCGGTGATATCGCGGACGACCGTCGATCGCCCCTTGTACGTATAGGGAATGTCTCGTGTATCGCGGACCAGCTTGGCAGCACCGCAGGCAGGGCACTTCATTTTCACCGCTCCTTGAAAGACACGATCAGCACGTCGTCGATCACTGTCAGTTTCAGGTACACGTTGCCATGGACTGTGCGACGTTGATAGACGTCTTGCCAGATCGTATGGTCGGCATGCCCTTATAGAAATCGGCGGTTGTCAGCGACATGACGACACCGACTGCCTCCCGTTCCGTAAAACCGAGTTGCCGGGCGCCGAATACCGCACTCGCGGTCAAACGCACTTTGCCGTTCTCGATGAGCGTTCCGACCCGGGACAGCCTGCAATGGGCTGAATTCTTTTCCATTTGCGATCATAACCAAAAGGGTTAATTTGTCAAGTTGGTTAATGACGCACGTGTGCCGTCCGCCATGAATGACAGACTGCACGGAAAGGAGATGAATCGGGAACTGGCCTATTGGCCAACGCTCGGCGCAGCCGACAACTCCGCCAGCTGAAACAGGCAATCGCCGCGCCGCACCTGCGCGGGCACGCGCTTGCACACCACTTCGCCGTCGCCGTTGAACCGGTGCAGCATCGGTTCGCGCAGCGGCGTATCGGGGAAATGCACCCACGCGGCCGGCTGTCCGGCCTTCACCTGGTCGCCGAGTTCGACGAGCGGCTCATACAGCCCGCGCTCGTATGCATAGACGAAGTGGCGGTCGCCGTCGACGCGCAAAAAGCGCGTGACGGCCGGCGGCGCGTCGGGCACGAGCGTGCCGCGCAGCAGGCCGATATACCCGAGGTAGTGCAGCAGCCCGTGGCGGCCGAGCCGGATCAGCGAAGGATCGGCCATGCCCGCGCCGCCCAGTTCGGTCACGATCGAGATCGCCCCCTGCCTGCGCGCGGCCGATGCCGAATGCACCGGGTTCGGCGCGTGCAGCAGCGCATTCGGCAAGCCGAACGCGACCAGCAGCCCGTTGAGCTTCGCGGCTTCATCGGCGTCGAGCGGATCGATCGCGAGCATGTTGCCGCCCTGGTACAGCAGCGAGCTGCCGCCCGAATGCAGGTCGACCAGGTACTGCGCACGCGACAGCAGCACATGCTCGATGTAGTGGGCGATCATCTGCGTCGGCGTGCCGGTCGGGTCGCCGGGAAAGCTGCGGTTCAGGTTGCCTTCGTCGAGCGGCGACACGCGCAGGCCCGCGTCCGCCGCGGGGAAGTTCGCCATCGGCAGCAGGATCAGCTGCCCGCTGACCATCTCGGGTTCGATCTCGCGCATCAGCTGCGACACGATGATCTGGCCTTCGTATTCGTCGCCGTGGTTGCCGGCCATCACGAGCGCGACCGGGCCGTCGCCGTTGCGGATCGACGCGATCGGGATCGGCAGCCAGCCGTACGCCGAGCGGTGCACGGAATGCGGCAGCCGCAGGTAGCCCGCGTGCTTGCCTTGCGCGTCGAGATCGATTTCGCAGTGGATGGGGTTTCGCTGTGAGGAAGGTGCGGTCATGGCGGCATCGTTCGATGAACGGAATCTGCCATCTTATCGGGAAACGACCGCCACGCGGCGCGCGGGGCGCGCGCAACGCCGACCGCCGTCAACCGGCATGCGCGTGGATGCGCATGGGCGAGCCGGCTTGCCGATACGCGAAATCGCGCGCGATGTTGCATCGGTGAACGAATGCAGCGCGTGACCCGGCCGCATTCGTGCGTCAAATTTCGCGCCGACCCCTTGCCGCAACAGGGCCGGCGCGCGCGGCCGGCTCAGCGACCCGATGTTTCAGCTTCGAGACGTCCTTCTTCCCACAATGCCCAGAACCGGCTGCCGGCGCGATACGGATTCGCGCGCCGCGCGCCGTAATCGGTGACGCCCTGGCGAAATGCGCCGTACAGCGTCAGCGGCGGTTTGTCGACGCACGCGGCTTCACGGGCGGGCGTGCGGCGCTCGAAAACGAGCCGCCGGATCAGGGACGCGCCGTCGATCACAGTTTGTTCGTCGATCGTTTCGGTTCGGGCGAGGACTTCGACGATGTTCATGTTGGGCTCCCTGAAATGTTCTTTCCCCATCAAGGAGCAATAAGAATGCCAACCATGAAATGTCGCCCGCTGCATCGATCGTGCGGGCTTCTGCGGCCAACGTAACGGGTAGCGAACGCCGATGTTACGGAACACGTCACGTGACACGCGAGCGAGCGACGCGCAACCACGCAACGCGTTTCGGGATTGAATCGTCGAAGGATGCGGACAGTAGCGGAAACGACGATGAACGGGCCGCGCGCGCTGTCGGATCAGCTGGCGGTGGCCGGCGCCACGCGGCGGCTGCCGTTCGAATAGAAGCGGTAGATGCCCTTGCCGGCCGACTTCGCGTCGTACAGCGCGCTGTCGGCCTGGCGGATCAGTTCGTCGGGGGAGCCGCCGTGCCCGTCGTCGAGCGCGATGCCGATGCTGATCCCGAGGCTGACGATCTTGCCGATCGACAGCGTATACGGTGCCGAGATCTGCCGGATGATGCGCGCGGCGAGGAGCGAGCACGCGTGCATCGTCGTATCGTCGACCGCGACGACGAATTCGTCGCCGCCGATGCGCGCCGCTAGCTCGCCGGGCGGCAGCGTCTTGCCGAGCCGCTCGGCGACCTGCGTCAGCACCTCGTCGCCGGCCTGGTGGCCGAAGCGGTCGTTGATCGCCTTGAAGCCGTCGAGGTCGAGATACATGACGGCGAGCGAGGGGCCCGGCACGCGCTGCCGGTGCGAGAGCATCCGCTTGAGCTGGGCATGCAGTTCGTGGCGGTTCGGCAAACCCGTCAGCGCGTCGTGCCGCGCGAGATGCCGGATGTGCTGCTCGGTCTGGCGGCGCGCGGTGACGTCCTCGACGATGACCACTGCATTGCCGTCCGGCACGCGGTGGCGCGTCAGCTCGAGCTGGCGGCCGTCGGCGAGCACGATGTCGAACGGCTCGGGTTCGTCGCGGGTCAGCCAGACGTCGCACTGCGCGGCGAGACCGGCGCCGCCGGGATCGCATGTCGCGTTCGCGCCGAGCGCCGCGACGACGTCGGCCAGCCGCGTATCGAGCATGATCTCGCGCGGCGAGCCGAACAGCTGCGCGGTGCGGCGGTTCGCGACGATCACGCGGGTCTCGCTGTCGATCATGCACAGGCCGTGCGGCATGTAGGTGAGTGCGGCGTCGAAGTGCGCGACGAGTTCGGCGTTGCGCTGGCGCGCGGCGATCAGCGCGACGAGCACGCGGTAATGGCGCTGGACGACCGTGCGCATGGCAGCGAGATAGATCGCGAGCGGCGGCAGCAGCAGCCACGCGCCCGGCCGGTCCGCCAGCAACGCGCCGAGGGCGATCGGCAGCACGCCGAGCGTGACCTGCGTCATCGCGAGCCGCGGCAGCGCCGAATTGCGCGATGCGATCCCGCCGAACACGCCGCCCGCGACCATCACCGACAGCGTGCCGAGCTCGACGTCGACGGCTTCCACGCAACCCATCACGCCGAGGCCGAGCACGAAGCAAGCGGTGAGCGACACGGGCGCATAGCGCCTCGCCCAGTATTCGGCGCGATCGTCGCCGGCGTCGCGGTGCACCGTATAGGCACGCGCGATCGCGAGCCGGGCGGCGAGCAGGCCGACGTCGACGATCAGCCATACGAGGCACCAGAGCTGCTGCAACCGGATCAGCGCGACGACCGCGACGAAGCCGCTTGCGAGCCCGGACATCGCCATCGGGCGAATATCTTCGAACAGCGTGACCAGCATCGACGGGCGCAACGCCGCCGTGACATGGTGGTTGCCGGAGGAGGGTGTGGCGAGAACGGAGTTCAGGATGGATGCCCTGACTGCCATGGTTTTTGACCTCGACACGAGTCGCGATGGCTGGCGGCGCCCGCACGGCACGTGGCGGAGGCACCGGCAAGCCCGATACGCGCGACATTACCATGAAACATGCGCGGCGCGGAGCGTCCTGGCGCATGGCAGGCCACATCGCCGGCGCCGGACACCGCGGCGGCGGCCAGTCGCAAACCACGCGTGCGAAAGCCTTGCGCATTCGACGGCGCGGAGGCGGCATCGTTGCCGACGAAACGATATCCGGCGGTCGGCCGGAGACCGGCCGCGATGCGTGGCGGGCTTGCCCGCCGGCAGGTGTCGATGCCGGCCGAAACCGGTGCGACGGGAGGCAAACGCGCGCAAATCGCGGACGGATTGCGCAGCCCGCGACCACGCGCCGCAGCCCGGCCGAGTCTCGTTATAAGAAATTCAATAAGTATTTCATGCGGGAAATACTATAGGCGATATATCTAAAAAAATGCCAGAATGCGCGCCGCTCCGAACGCCGCGACACCCGATCGCCGACCGAGCCGCATCAGGAGGTTCCCCCAATGAAAAACCACGGCCTGTCACGGCGGGGTTTTCTGAAAGCCAGCGTGCTGGCGGGCGTCGCAGTGTATGTCGCGCCCCTTGGCAGCCGCGCATTCGCGGCGCTCTTCGAAGAAAAACTCCTCACCCCCGTCAAATGGGATAGCGTCACCGGCATCCCCCAATTCCGCATCGACGGCATCGCGAAGGTCACGGGCTCGAAAGTGTTCGCCCGTGACGTCCGCGCGGCCGACATGCCGCACTGGCCGCAGCAGCAGTCGCACGCGCTGATCCTGCGCGTCACGCAGGCCGACCGCACCTACGAAGGCTTCGACCTGTCGCTGCTCGGCGACGACCTGAAACCGGACCGCGTGGTCACGGCCGACGATCTGGCGCGCGATGGCGTCGCGTTCCCGGCGTTCTACGGCGACGACATGCTGTTGCCGGCCGGCAAGACGCCCGCGTATCTCGGCCATGCGGTCGCGATCCTCATCTATCACGACTTCGCGCGCTTCCGCTTCGCGAAGAACGCGCTCAAGTTCCGCGACGACGTGATCCGCTACGGCGCGGTTACGGGCCCGCTCGAGCGTGATCCGTGGGGCACCTTCCGCTATGTGCGCGTGGGCGGCAAGACGGCCTACGACGACGACATCTATTCGAGCCTGAAGGATGCGCCGATCTTCCCGAGCATGATGCGCAAGCACCTGCCGGTATGGCCGGACGGCAAGGAGCACGGCAAGCTCGACGAGCAGGGCATGTTCCTTGCGGGGCAGATCGCCGCCGAGCTCGACTATCCGGCGGCCGACTGGCTCGTGTTCGATCGCGAGTACAACACGCAGTCGGTCGATACGGCGGCGCTCGAACCCGACAACGCGAACTGCTGGTACGACGCCGCGACGCAGTCGCTGCACCTCGTCGTGCCGACGCAGTCGCCGCTCGAAGTGGCGGAGAACGCGGCCGCGATGGTCGCGAAAACCCGCTTCCCGGTGAAGAAGCTGTTCGTGCATCCGTGCTACACGGTCGGCTACGGTTCGAAGGATCACTTCAACGTGCCGTTCTACGGGCTCGTCTGCGCGCTGTACGCGGACGGCCGCCCGGTGCGTTTCGCGAACGACCGCTACGAGCAGTTCCAGACGTCGCTGAAGCGTCACGCGTTCAGGATGCACTACCGGATCGCGGTCGACCGCAACACGGGCCTGCTGCAGTCGTTCAAGGGCGACTTCGAGGCGAACGGCGGCGGGCGCTCGAACTTCTCGCCGTCGGTGGCGATGGTCGGCGCGACGGCCGCGCAATCGATCTACTACTTCCCGAAGAGCGACCTCGCGGCGGTGGCGATCGCATCGCGCGCGATCGACGCCGGTTCCGCGCGCGGCTACGGCACGCTGCAGAGCATGGCCGCGACCGAGATGGCGGTCGACGAGATCGCCGCGCAACTGAACCTCGACCCGATCGATTTCCGGCTGCGCAACGCGCTGCGTTCGGGGATGAAGAACACGCAGGGTGCGATTCCGGCCGGCGCGCTGCGCGTCGACGAAGTGCTGGAGCGCGCGAAGCAGCATCCGCTGTGGACGCGCCGCGCCGCGCGCAAGGCGGAATTCGAGGCCGCGAACCCGGGCAAGCGCTACGGCGTCGGCTTCGCGTGCGTGCAGAAGGATTTCGGCACGGGCGCGGAAGCGTCGTTCGCGAAGGTCGAGTTCGACGAGCACGGCAAGGTGTCGCTGCAGCATACGGCTGCCGAGATCGGCACGGGGATGTCGACGTCGCAGGCCGTTGCGGTCGCGAAATGGCTCGGCCGTCCGGCGACCGACGTCCGGGTGGCCGTGACCGAGTGGCCGGACCTGCCGGTCGAGACGAGCGGCGATCCGTACATCATGTCGCAGGCCGACCAGGATCGGCTGAGCGCGAACCCGCGCTGGTCGCCGAACTATGCGTCGCCGTCGAGCGCGACGAATTCGGCGTACTACTTCACGCACAGCACGCGCGAAGCCGCGCGCGCGGTGTTCCGCTACGGGCTGTGGCCGGCCGCGATGTCGATCTGGACGCGCGGCCTCGGCGGCGGCCAGGCTGCGCCGTACACGATCCGCATCGAGGACGCGCGCTGGGTCGACGGCAAGCTGACCGCCGACGGCCTCGAGCCGCTGACGTTCGAACAGCTCGCGAAGCAGGCGCATGCGCTCGGCTTGCCGACCGGCGCCGTCGTGCACGTGTTCAACCGCTGGCAATGGACCGACGCCGAGTTCGAAGTGGGCGGCACGGTCGAGCGCCTGCCGATCGACGGGCTGTCGCTGCGCGTCGGCGCGCCGACGACGGGCGACAAGACGGGCGACGGCAGCGGCCCGGTGCCGGGCACCGTCGCGCCGGCCGGTGCGACCGCGATGCGCGGCACGCTGCCGCCGACCGCGAACGGCTACCGCGTGCTGGACCGCAAGCGCGTGTTCATCCCGCCGACGAGCCGCAACAACGCGGCCGTCACGTACTACACGGCCGTCGGCACGCTCGTCGAGCTGGCCGTGCACGAAGCGACCGGCAAGGTCGAACTGCTCATGCACCACTCGATCATGGAATGCGGCAACCAGATTTCGCCGCAACTTGTGTCGGGCCAGTTGCAGGGCGGCCTCGCGATGGGCATCGGCCATGCGCTGCATGAATACCTGCCGCTCTACGAGGACGGCCCCGGCAACGGCACGTGGAATTTCAACCGCTACCAGTTGCCGCGCGCATCCGACGTGGCCGTATGGTCGCAGACGGGCGACATCCTGCCGCCGCTGTCCGAGACCGATCCGCCGAAGGGCGTCGCCGAAGTGGTGATGATCCCCGTCGTCGGCGCGATCGTGAACGGCATCGCGCACGCGATCGGCCATCGTTTCACCGACCTGCCGGTGACCCCGCAAAAGATTCAGGAGGTGCTCGCATGACGACCGCCCAAACCGCGGCTTCGGCCGCGAGCGCCAGCGCGGCTGCGGCCGGTGCATCCGCGCCGGCAGCGGCTTCGGCCGCACCGGCATCCGCTCCGGCTGCCGTGCCGGCCGCCGTCGAGCGTCCGCTCGTCCGGTTCCAGCAGAAGCCGCTGTCGGTCAATATCAACGGCAAGTCCGTCGGCCCGATGCAGGTGCCCGAAGGGCTGATGATGATCGAGTTCCTGCACGAGTACGCGGGCCTGACCGGTTCGCGGCTCGGCTGCGGGCAGGGCATCTGCCATGCATGCGTCGTGATCGTCGACAAGCCGGACGGCACGAGCGAGGAAATGCGCACCTGCATCACCGGCGCGCACTTCTTCCACGGCCGCTCGATCCGCACGATCGAGGGCCATGCGAAGCGCAACGACGCGGGCGAAGTGGTCGAGCTGTCGCCGATCCAGCAGAAGTTCCTCGAGCACTTCAGCTTCCAGTGCGGCTACTGCACGCCGGGCTTCGTCAACGCGGCGACCGTGCTGATCGAGCGCCTGAAGCGCGAGCCGGTCGCGAAGGCCGACGTCGAACGCACGATCACCGACGCGCTCGACGCGCACATCTGCCGCTGCACGGGCTATGTCCGCTACTACGAAGCCGTGAAGGACGTGGTGCTGACGACGCCGGGACTCGTGAAGGACGCCGCATGAAACGCACATTCGCCCATCGTGTTGCGCGGGCCGCGGGCCTGCCCGCGCTCGCGGCGGCCTGCACGCTGCTGCTCGCCGCCTGCGGCGGCCATGACGCGCCGGCCTCGGACGCGGCTTCCGGCGCGCCCGGTGCCGACCCGGTCGCGCGCGGCCGTTATCTCGTCAAGGCCGCCGACTGCGCGGCGTGCCACACCGCGAAGGACGGCGCGCCGTTCGCCGGCGGCGCGAAGCTCGATTCGCCGTACGGCACGTTCTACGGCTCGAACATCACGCCCGACAAGGATCACGGGATCGGCAGCTGGAGCGCGGACGACTTCTACGCCGCGCTGCACGACGGCAAGGCGCCGGGCAAGCGGCTGTATCCGTCGATGCCGTACACGTCGTACCGGCAGCTCACGCGTGCCGATGCCGACGCGATGTACGCGTACCTGATGACGGTCAGGCCGGTCGCGCAGGAAAACCGCGCGCACGAGCTGAAGTTCCCATACAACCTGCGCTTCGGCATGGCCGTGTGGGACCTGTTCTTTCTGAAGGACAGCCTGCCGGACGCGTCGGCCGGGCAATCCGCCGACTGGCAGCGCGGTCGTTATCTCGCGGGCGCGCTCGGCCACTGCGCGGAATGCCACACGCCGCGCACGTTCACGGGCCAGCTCGACGGCGCGAAGCCGTTCGCTGGCGCCGCGCTCGGCCGCGTGGCAGCACCCGACATTACGCCGGCCGGCCTTGCCGCGCGCGGCTGGACGGGCACCGACCTGCAGGCGTTCTTCGGCGTCGGCATCGCGCCGCAAGGCTCGGCGTTCGGCGAGATGTATCCGGTCGTGCACCTGAGCACGCAGACCCTGACGAAGGACGATCTGCGCGCGCTGTCCGTGTACCTGCTCGGCGATACGCCGCCCGCGCCGCAACCGGTGAAGCCGGTGTCGGCCGACGCCGCGCAGCTCGCGGCCGGCCGCTCGGTATATCTCGCGGTGTGCGCGGGCTGTCACGGCTTCGACGGCGAAGGCAAGCCGCACGTTGCGGTGCCGATGAACGGCAACTCGACGGTGCGCCAGGGCGATCCGCGCAACCTGCTGGTCGCGATGCTCGACGGCATCGAGGAGCAGAAGTTTGCCGGCTTCGAGAACCTGCAGCCGATGCCGGGTTTCGCGCACACGCTGAGCGACGACGAACTCGCACAGCTCGCGAACTATCTGCGCGCGACGTGGGGCGGCCAGCCCGCGAGCGTCACGCCGGCCGACGTGAAGGCCATGCGCTAAGTCCAAGTCGTGCCGCAGGGCGGGGCGTCGCGCGCGATGCAGCCGGTTTCCGGTGCTCGCGCGCGATGCGTCGCCCGACTTTTTGCGGCGGTTCTTCAGTAGCCGCCACCACCTCCGCCTCCGCTGCCTCCTGACCCGCCGCCGCCGTACCGGCTCATGCCTGGTCCTTGCGAAGTGCCGCTGCCCGGCTGCGTACATCCCGCCGACAGCACAAGCATCAGCGCCGCGATCAACGCCGCGGCCAACGTTGTCGATTTCATTGCAATCTCCTTGCAGCGCGCAGGCCGCAGGACAGGCCGGTTCGCGTGAACCGCGCGTCTGCGCGATGACGAAACGTCTCGGGCGAGCGGTTTATTCCATGCTTTTTGCGTATCGTCGCGCGCGATGGTGCCGGAGCGGATCCGCCGTGTGGTGTCTTGGTACACTCCGGCACGCCGCCATTCCGAATCCGAATACAAAAACCATGAGTGCAACCCTCGAGAGCCCTTCGCGCAAACCGTTGCGTGCGTCCGGCCGCGCCGTGTTCGGCGGCCTGTCATTTGCCGTCGGCGGCCCGCTGGTCGCGGCGCTCGTCTGGCCGGGCGTGATGCTGATCGCGTGGACGTTGATCGACGGCCCGTCATGGGACGAACTGAAAATCAGCGCCGGCATGGTGCCGATGATCTTCTTTGCATCGTTCCTGTTCGGCTATTTCCTGCCCGCGACGGTCGCTGGCGGCATCATGGGCGCGATCGGCACGCGGATCCGGCGGCGCTGGTTCGTATTGCTGGGGATCGTCGTGGGTACCTGTTCGATGATCTGTTATGTGCTGCTGCAGTGCCACCTGCTGAACGACGACGAAATCGGCGGCATCAACATGATCGCCATACTCGATTCGTTCGTCACGTCGGCCGTGCTGTCGCACTGGCTGCATCGGCGGCTCGAACGCAGGCGATGAGCGCGAAGCGCCGCGTATCGGGTGCGTGACCGGTGACGCGCATGAACCCGGCGAGCCGAACGGCACCGCTCGGCCGCGGCAGCGGCCGGCGGCCCGCCATGCTTTCCTTTATGAGGATGCCGCCGTCGCGGCGGCGTCCGGTCAACGATAGACGAGATCGGCGCGGCGGTTCTGCGCCCACGAATCCTCGTCGTGGCCGAGCGCGACCGGCTTTTCCTTGCCGAGGCTGACGGCCTCGAGTTGCGTGCCCGGCACGCCGAGCGTTTCGAGTGCGCTCAACACGGCTTGCGAACGACGTTGGCCGAGCGCGAGGTTGTATTCGGACGTCCCGCGTTCGTCGGTGTTGCCCTGGATCAGCACGCGCCGGGCCGGATGGTTGCGCAGGTAGTCGGCGTGCGCCTGCAGCAGCGACTGGAATTCGGGCTTCACGGAGTACGCGTCGAAATCGAAATAGATGCTGCGCTTAGCGAGCGGGCTGTTCGGATTGTCGAGATCGTCCGCCGTCACCGTTGCGACGGCTTCGCTCGAGGGCGTCGGCGCCATGCCGGCATTCTCGGGTGTTTTCGCCGCGTGGTGGCAACCGGCCAGCAGTACGACGGCGGCCAGGACCGCAAATCGGTTTGTTTCGCTCATTGTTCGTCTCCAGCGGTTGACTGCGTTGAAAGCGTGGTGCGTGCCATCGGCGCGTACGTATCCGGCTGCAACGGCACGAAAGGTTCGGCTCTGTCGACGCGATGCGTGTCCGTAAGCCGGTGGTGCGCCATATGAAAGATTGTTGCGACCGGAACACCGAATCACGGCGTCGCTGCGAACAGAGTAGGAAAAATGTCACAACGCGACCAGTTTCTCCGCATTTTTTGCGCGGACGCGACGGTCCGGGACGCATTCTTGCTCCCGCCGGAGGCGCGCGGTATACGCTGCCACAGCGAAAAGGCCGTGCACGGGCGCGGCCTTTTCTGCATGAGTCACCACGATCGAGCGGGGCTCGAAACGGGTGCCTTGCACAGTTGATGCAGCGGCGAAGCGGCGCGCCGTCAGAACTTGTGCCGCAGCCCCAGTGCGACGACGACCTGGTTGCTGTTCGCCGAAGGCGTCAGCGTCCAGACGGTCGCGTTGAACGCGGGATTGCGGTTGCCGCCGCTCACGCTCTGGTAGACGCCTTCGAGATACGCATCCGTGCGTTTCGACAGCGCATAGTCGGCCTGCGCGACGACCTGGTTCCATTTCGGGCGCGTCTGGCCCGTGCGCGTGTCGAAGCGGCCCATCGTGTACGTGTACGCGGCGGCGAGGCTCAACGCGCGCGTGACGAAGAAGAGCCCGTCGACCGTGAAGTTGTCGAACACGAGCGATTCGCCTTTCAGCGGCGCGATATTGCTGCCCTGGAGCACGCCCGTCACGCCGTCGGTGGTCGAGTGCGACCACGCGGCGCCGACCGAATGCGGCCCGAACGCATAACGGCCGGCCGCGGCCCAGATCTGCTGGTTGCCGCCCGTGATCGTCGCCGAGCCGTCGACCGTGCTCAGCGCACCGTCCGGGTTCGCCGAATTGCGGTCGCGGCTGATCTTCAGGTAGCCGGCGCCGAGCTTCAGCGGCCCGTTCGCATACGACACCCCCGCGCTCCAGGCCGCGTTGTTGGCGAACTGGCCGGCCGTGTTCGAGAAACCGAACATCGCGCCGAACCTCAGCCCGCGATACGTGGGGCTCGTGTATTTCACCGCGTTGTTGATGCGAAGGTTGCGGTTCGAATCGTCGTTGTCGTACGGATGGACCGCGAGGTTGCCGCCCCAGCCGGGGCCGGACGCACCGAGCGGCGTCACGAAGTCGAGGATCAGGTCGTACTGGCGGCCGAACGTCAGCGTGCCGGCCGTCTTCGAGCTCACGCCGAGCCATGCCTGGCGGCCGAACATGTCGACGCCTTTCTGCGACAGCTTGCCGGTGGTGCCCGAGAAACCGTTTTCGAGCGTGAAGACCGCGGCCATGCCGCCGCCGAGATCCTCGCGGCCGCGCA
Source organism: Burkholderia sp. JP2-270 (assembly GCF_003233675.1). NCBI lineage: Bacteria > Pseudomonadati > Pseudomonadota > Betaproteobacteria > Burkholderiales > Burkholderiaceae > Burkholderia > Burkholderia sp. JP2-270. Next base: position 3,270,250 of record NZ_CP029825.1, read on the forward strand.
GCCCCCAGCGAGACGCGTTCAGTGCGCCGCTCGTCATCGCGACGCTGCCGCTGCCGGGCGAGCCGGCGCCCTGCGTGCGCTGGTTGGTCGAGTAGGTGATCGACGTGTCGATCAGGCCGTACAGCGTCACGCTGCTCTGTGCGTGCGCGACGCCCGGTGCGAAGCCGGTCAGGCATGCGGCGATCACGGTCCCCGCGACGCGCGCCTCGGCATGCTTATTCATCTGGTAGGAATGCATAGGATTTTTTATCGTTTGCCCGGCACGGTGGCCGGCGGATCGAGCGGCCATTATTGGAGATCGTGCGACGGTCGATTAAGGCGTTGCACAGGAAAGGTCCTCTGCGGAATCGAGCTGAATCGCCGCGTGTCGGCGCCGGGGATTCAGTCTGGAGCGGGGTGCGTGTGGTGCAGGAGGAAGCGCGTCGCGGCGTCGGCGACGCGTTTCGGTTTCCGCGCGGTCGCCGCCGCGGCTTTCGCCAGGCCAATGCATATCGGATGGACGGCACTGACGGAGGCAACGGAAAAATTTACCGTTCGCACTGCGCCGAACCGTTATCGGCAAGCAAAGGCCGTTGCCCGCACCACATTCGTAGCGCACGTTTCCCGGGGCCGGCGTAACCGGGCCGGCGACTACGTAATTCGCGACTTTTTACGCGTTGTCGGTTCGGCACAATGGATCATTGCGCGTGGCGGCCTGCGGCTTGCCCGGTACGTCACGCATGCCGCGGGAGAACGGACATGGTGTTGATGGCAGTGGGAGGGGGCGGACCGGTCGACGTGCCGCAGCCGCAGAACGACAATAACCCGACGAACAACGGGACGAACAACAACGGCGCCGCCGGCGCCCCTCCGGCCCAGACACCCGAACAGAAGGCCCTCGCCGAGGCGCAGGCCGAGACGCAGCGCCTGCTCCAGCTCGCGCAGGCGGAGATGGCGGCGCTCAAGCGCCTGAACGACCAGGGCGCGTCGCAAGCCGACCTCGACAACCAGGTCAAGAAGGCCGAAAGCGCTTGGGGCGCGGTGCAGGCGGCCGTCGAGAACCAGATGCGCGTCGCCGCGGACGGCGGCGGCGACACGAACAAGGCGATCGCGGGCGTCGCATCGGATCTGCGCAACGCGTCGCCGAAGGATCCCGTGCTCGGCGAGGTGCTCGACGACGCGCAGAAGGCGGTCGCGGCGGAATCGGCGCCCCAGCGGGCGACCAACGAGAAGGCATTCCAGTTCGCGCTGGCGGTGCAGCACGACCAGGACGCGTATGCCGACGTGAAGCAGTACAACGCGCTGCCGGGCGGCGTCCGGCGCGCCGACCCCGAAACCGGTGCGCAGTTGCGTCAGGCGGCCAGCACGGCCGACGCGAACAGCGACACCGCCTACACGGCGCTGACGACCGCACTGCGCCACGAATACAGCGTGTCGGCCGCGACGCTGCGCCTGAACGACGCGAAGGCAGACTACGCGGCGTGGCAGAAGGAACCGGGCGGATTGCGCCGTGCCGACGAGGCCGACATCACGCGGGAGATGTCGCAGGCACAGAGCCAGTACGACAAGGTCGTGACGGGCGGCGACGACACCGCGCTGACCTACGTGACGCCCGACGAGCAGAAACAGACCGTCGCGTCCGTGAAGCAGAACCACGACGGCATGTGGTACACCGGCCTCGTCGACGCGTTCGGCGAGCAAAGCCAGCTCAAACGCACGATCGCGACGATCAACCCCGACGATCCGTCGCTGTCGCCGCAGATGAAGCAGCTTGCGCAGTCCGATCCGGTCACCTTTGCGCTGCTGCAGGACACGGGCCAGACCGTCGATCCGAACGACCCGAAGCTGTCGACGCAGGAAAAGGCGCTCGCGGCGGCCAACCCGCTCGCCGAGGCGTTCGTCAAGCTGACGGGCGTCGAGGTGAACCCGGCCAACGTGACGGACCCGGCCGCGGCCAAGACGCTGAAGGATCAGATCGACCGGCAGGGCGTGTTCCAGTACGCGATGGGGAAGGTCGACCCGAAGTCGCCCGGGCCCGGGTATCAGAAGATGCAGCTGCTGCTCGCGGCGGCGCCCGACGTGCGGCTGCAGTACACGAAGCAGCAGGTCTCGCAACTGATGCAGAACCCGGGCAGCAACCCCGGCGCCGCGCTCCAGGTGCTGAAGACCAACATGGACGCATCGTTCTCGCTGGACGAGCGCCAGACGCTGTGGACGCAGGCCGGCCAGCCGCATTTCGACGCGAACTTCATCCATTCGCAGATCGATCCGCTGATGCAGAAGCCCGATTCGAAGGCGACGGACCAGGCGAGCATGCAGGCGCGTTACGACGGCAGGATGAACGCCGACAAGGCCGGCAAATGGATGCAGGACATCCTCGCCAATGCGCCGCCCGAATTCGCGGGCGTCGTGCTCGACACCGTCAAGAGGGATTTCGGCAACAAGTGGACGCAGTCGAACACGGGCACACCGCAGCCTTACGGGGACGGCACCGAGTTCTACAAGGGGCTCAGCAAGGCGGTCGGGCTGGCCGACCAGCAGCCGACCGCGAACGGCGAGCCCGTGCATCGCGAGGACGACGTCGCGAGCTGGCTGCTCGACGCCAACGGCAGCGCGAAGACGCTGATCTACACGCTGCGCGGCAGCGACGCGGGATACGGGTTCGACGGCGTGCGCCAGGCGCTTTCGTCCGGCGTCGATCCTTCGCTGTCGAAGGCGCTGCTGTCGAAGATGCAGAACGACGACCGGTTCCGCTCGGGCTTCGCGAACGACTTCCAGCTGCGTTACCAGCAAGGCACCGAGCACGCGCAGAGCAGCCAGAACAAGCAGGTCGCGACGGCCAGCTACAACCTGTTCAAGGCCGATCCGGACAAGCAACTGAAGGCGTATTTCAACGACTTCCAGAAGAACTTCGACGGCAAGTCGCAAACGTTCACGGTCGGTTCCGACCAGCTCACGAACTTCGTCGGCGCGGGGCTCGGGATACAGCCAGACGACCCGGGCGCGGTGCCGACCGACGCGAACGACGTGCCGTCGATGGCGTTGCTCGAGCAGATGATCGTCGGCAACGGGCAGTTGCTGAACGGCACGGCGGTGAACAGCAAGTCGCTGTACGCGCAGAATTCGGCCGCGACGAAGATGATCCAGGCCGTCGTCGACCAGATCCGCAAGGTCGGAGGCGATCACGCGGTCGTGTCGCTGGTGCCGATCTACTACGTGTCGAAGAGCACGGGCACTGCGCCGAGCGCGCTGTTCAAGGTGCAGGTCGAGGGGCATCCGGACCAGTACAAGCTGATCGACGATCGCGGCTGGAAGTACGACACCGTCGACGACTACCAGCACAACAACGCGCTGTCCGACGACGGCCAGTTGTACGTGCCGAAGAGCCTGACGTCCGATTCCGCATCCGGCGATTTCTCGCAATATGAACCGATCGACGCGCACAAGACGGAGTGGTACCAGCACGCGGAACACGTCCTCGAGATGGGCGCGGGCATTCTCGCGGCGGCCGGCGGCGTCGTGCTGGTCGCGAGCGGCATCGGCGCGCCGGTCGGCGGCGCGCTGCTCGGCGCCGCGTGGACGACGGTCGGCGTGGGGATGGCGGTCGGCGTGCCGGCCGCGATCGGCGACCTGAAGAACCTGAGCGATCACGGCCAGTCGACCGGCTTCGGCAATGCGCAGGCGCGCGGCGACTGGATCAGCCTGATCGGCAGCGGCGCCGGTATCGCGGGCGGCGGGCTCGGCGTGGCGGCGAAATCGCTCGCGGAAGCGTCGTCGCTGCTGCGCACGACCGGGCAGGTATCCGACATGATCACGCTCGCTTCGCGCGGCGAGGGCGTCACGGCCGAGGCGGCCGGTCTGGGCCGTTTCACGCAGGAGGCCAACGCGTTCCAGTCGCTTGCGCAGACGACCGGCCGCACGTCGGCGGTATTCAACGTGACCGGCGGCGCGATCGGCGGTTACCAGATGCTCGACCAGGGCGTGTCGCTGGTGAAGAACTGGGACGCGATGTCCGATTCCGATCGCGCGCAGCAATTGCTGAACCTCGGGATCGGCGTTGCGCAGATGGGCCTCGGCTCGCATACGCTGATGGAGCGGCCGATCCGCGCGATCACGAAGACGCCCGCGCCGTCGGCGCCGCGGCCGACCACGATCGACGTCGTGCACACGATGCTCAACAGCGGACTGGTGAACCAGCGTCTCGCAGTGGGCGAGATCGGCAACCCGTGGCAGCACGCCGAGCAGCAGGCACGCAGTTTCGGCGAACCGGCCGACAACGGCGAGCCGGTCGCGCCGGCCGAAACCGGCTTGCGGTCCAGATTCTCCGCGTGGCTGCGGGCGCGCCGCACGCAGGGCACGCCGGAGGACGGCGACGCGATCCTGTTGCGGCTGGCGCCCGACTCCGAGGCGAACGACGGCGCAGCGACGCCGGCCGTTGCCCGCGCGTTGGCCGGCGATGAGGCGACGCCGGCCGAAGCCGGTGCGCCGGCAACGGCCGTGCGCCCCACGTCGTGGGAGATTCCCGCGCACGTCGCGGCCGATCCGGAGATCCTGAGCAGCGTGATCGGTTCGATCCTCGAGAGCGGCAACCGTCTCGAGGACATCGAGTACTACGTGTACGCGATGGAGGACCCCGAAGGCAACGTGCGCAACCCCGCGGAAGACGGGCTGCCCGCGACCGAAAGGGGCAACCTGCCGGACGACTTGACCGCGGCGAAGGCGGACGAGCGGCGCGCGGCCG